>NZ_CP114263.1:0-2372 GCF_027105035.1 Acinetobacter sp. TR11 | reverse complement strand
CGGGCGATTTGGCGGTCGGTGATAACAAGGGTTTGCAATCTGCTAATGCAGATCAACATAGGGATAGAATAACACGTTTTGGACTTTTGAAACATAGATCGAAGTTACAAGAAAATCATTTATGGTCTCTTGCTGCATTTGATACTGATAAAGACACCAAAGACAAACAATCTTATCTCGCTATAAAATCCGCTCACAAGCTCAGTGAATGCGGTAATTATTTGCTATTTAAAAATTATTACACCGTAGGCGAAGTTAAACTAACTAAGATGCGTGTCTGTAATCAGCATCTTTTATGCCCTTTTTGTGCATCAATTCGAGCATCACGCTCAATTCAGAGAAATGCCCCTAGGGTATCCGAGATATTGCGCCAGAATCGCAAATTAAAGCCCGTTTTGCTTACTTTAACCGTTGCCAATGGTTCAGACCTTGCGGAACGTCAGAAGCATCTTATGGACGCATTTAGAACGCTTATAAATCGTCGTCAGGATTGGCTTAAAAAAGGTCGTGGCTATAATGAATTTTGCAAGCTGTTAGGTGGTTTCTATTCTTACGAAAATACATACAACGAAAAAACAGGCGAATGGCATCCGCATTTGCATATTTTCGGCGTTCTGGAGCAATGGATAGATCAGGAATCACTAGCAGAAACATGGCACGAAATCACATGTGATTCTTTTATTGTAGATATCCGTCGAGTTAGAAAACACAAACAACTAGGCTATGGCAAAGCGATAGCGGAAGTTTGCAAATATGCCCTTAAATTTGGTGATCTGTCCGTAGAAAAGACTTGGGAAGCCTACATGGTTCTTAAGGGTGATCGAAAAGTTGGTTTACGGCTTAGCGGTTCTTTTGGTTTGTTGCGTGGTGTCAAAATGGACGATGAAGCGACCACAGATGATGATTTACAAGAAGATTTACCGTATTTAGAAATGCTCTATAAATTTGTTTTTGGCAAACAGTCTTATTACGACTTAACCATGACACGACACGTTGAGCCACAAGCGAACATTGAGCGAATGAGTGAGGAGGAGTGCCCGACCGACCGACACGATATGAGAGAAATAGAGCGAGTGGCGATAAAGGACGATGTGAGGGGCGCACTGTCGGCTGAGGGCACGCAAGCGATCAGTGTTGCCACGAAACGAGGACGCAAAAAGCAACATTGGCAATTATCACCAGTAACCCGTGTTCGGGTTCGGCAACGAATCCGAAGATGGGGCGGATATTTATATAATATTGACCTATTCCCATATGTTGAACGTAGGATATTGGCTTTCATTGGTTAGCCTGTTTCTTGAGAAACGCGGAAGCGTGCATTCCTGATAAAAATTACAGAACGAGTGTCTACGAGTGAATTGATACTTTACGACTCTCAAACTCCCTTTTCCCTGATTACAAGCTCCCATTGGGTGAGAAAACGGTAAGAACCGAGCCATCCCGCATGGGTGGCGACAGATTGACATTCTAATTAAAATCTATAATATTCTAAAAACAATCTAGTAGAATCTAATCGGAATCTAAAATATGTTATTTAAATCTCTTGGAATCGCTTCCGCTACTAATAATGCTTCTAACTCTGAGGATGCTAAGCCTGTGACTATTCGTTTAACTGATGGTGAAGTTCAACTCTATGACGCAGTTGCTAAGGCTATGGGTCTAACTCGTCAAGATTTTCTAGCCCATTTAATTCGTTCTAACTTCAAGCAAGCATTAACCGATTTCTTAATCGGTTATACGGAATCTTCCCCGTCGGTTTCTTTACAGGAACTAATCTTCTCCAGTACTGATAATCAAGAAGTTCGAAACAAGGTTGAGTCACTGCTTCGTTCTATTTCGCAACAGTTAATGGAAGAAGATGAAAAGGCAATTCAAGAACACATTGAAAGTGATCACGGCTTCTATCAGTTCGCAACACCGCGTAATGGTATTTTCCCTGCTAAGCCTGGAGTAAATAAAAATGATCAAACTTGAGGGAACAATCATCAATGTCTTTACTCAGCAAGGCGGTAAAGACAAAAAAACTGGTGAAGCTTTTGCAGATCGAGACAAAATTCAGCTATTGGGAGAATTTGAACTCCCTAATGGCGATAAAAAAAATGAATTAATAGACCTTACTGTTGAAAACGGTAAGGAGTATGAAAGTCTAAAAAACAAGCGTGTCAGCATTCCATGCGGTGCGCTTGCTTCAGGTCGAAATGTTGTTTTTTATGTTGCGAAAGGTGCTACACCAAAGCTCTTAAATACAGTTTGATACTCGTTAAAAAACAGCAACTTACGAAGTAAGTTCGCTGTTTTTTCTTTTACTTGATACTATTCACTAATTCGGGGACAAAATTTGATGCAAAAAGACATTAAAAAACCCCTGTTAT
>NZ_CP114262.1:0-4323 GCF_027105035.1 Acinetobacter sp. TR11 | reverse complement strand
GATCTGAACGCACCAACGCCATTCCTTCTCTGTTCCGCACTTCTGAATATTCAAGCTCCCCCCTTCCGATTTTAGATAATCGACTTTGTTCTGCATCGCTTGTATATCGCTGTATTTGCTCTTGCTGACGTATGCGAGTGCAAAACTGCTGATAAGCAAAATAAGAGCTATCGAAGCTAAAATCACATTTGATGTAAAAAGGGCTTTCTTGAGCTTTGCTGTCTTGAATATGTCTTGACTGATATTGCTCAACTGCGCTGACTGTGCTTTGAGCTGTTGTAGCTGTTGCATCTGCTGTGAACAAAGGTCGGTTGTTGCTTGGGCTTGAGCTTGTAAGGATTGAGCTAAGTTCTTGCTCTCTGACTGCACTAAAGTCATGCTCTCTTGAGCTTGTTGAGCCAAGTCCATAACGGTGCTCGTTGTATGCTGCGCGCTTTTTTGCAAGCTCTGTAACTCTAGCTCGGAGTTCTTCAGCATATTCTTTGTCTTGTTCTGAAATGAATCGACTTGTATTTGATGCTCCTGCATCATTTTCTTTTCTTGTTCGATTCTCAATGTAAGATTCGACACTAAATTCTGACTCATAAAATGCACCTTTTAAGCGTATCGCCTTATCTGAACCATCAATTTTTAATGAAATGAATTGATCACTTGTTCGGGTCACTGTTCCTAACTCTGAAACAGCATCTAAAACGTCTTTTCTATCTCTAATAAAACCATGCTCAACACGTTGTTCTATATAACTTCCAACGATTTCACGAATGTCTTTTACAGCCTTATTTTTTAAACCTGCTCGAAGTGCAGCAGCGTCTTCAAAATGCACATAGTCAGGCTTTTGTGTGTCTCGCTGTAAAGCAGGGTCATCGGGTCTTGACCAGCCTTTTGAGTAATTAAAATAATCCCTCAAAGGGTCGAAATACTTCTGATTACCTGGGGGCGCAATGTTGAGGGCCTTGCCTGTTTCAAGTTCTAGCCTCGGCACTAAAAAATGTACGTGTTTCGAGCCATCATCTTCTTCATGTAAAACGGCTGTGAAGTGATACTGCGTAGGCTTTAAGCCTGAAAAAGCGTGTGCTTCAAAGGTATCTAGTACCTCGTTAATTTCATCATTAGTGGGGGCATCATCTTTCGACCAAGCAATAACGCCACTCGTATATTTCCATTCGTTTTGAATAGATTCAGCAATAGCGGTAAAGGTCTGCGGATCTCCCCTCAAAACCTCAATATGTGGCCGTGGACGGTTGAGGTGATCAACGTCATCAACTAAATAACTGGCAGCCTTTGCAGGGTCGCCCTTGCCGTGCTTCAGAAACTTAATGTACATCCTCGTCAACCCTCCTTTTTGCCATTGCTCGCTCCCTCGCCTTTTTGACAGCTTCAGGGCTGCGCTCAATCTTTGGTAGCTCACCAAGCCAGTGATGTAGATCGCCTTGCATCTGACTCAATAAGTGAAAGCACTCAAGAAATGAAAACGTAGAAACACTTGGGTCTTGCCTGAGAATATTTAACGATTTCGCTAGTTGATTGAGGTTGTTCCCGATTCGACCAATTTGAAAAAGTACTGCTGGGTCTGCTTTAGGTGGCTGCTTGATTTGCTCTCGCTTTTTCTTCGTTTCAATAGCAACGTCCAACGGTTCGGCAGAATCGGCAGAAACCGTTGGAAACTCAGACATAACTTTTTGACCAATCAAAGCATTCACGAACTCACTAAAATTCTGGTCATGGTCATCTAAATATTTTTCTAATTGCTTGGCTTCAAGTTCAGTTAAACGCAAGCGTTTAACTACGGTTTTCAATTCTTTCTTTGCCATGACAAGTCCCAAAGTGGATTCGTGGTTTGGGGTCTTAGGGGAAACCCCTAACAAGCCCCCGTGACAGAAAATCAAAATTGCGTAGCAATGCATGATTTTGTGGCTACGGGGTAGGCTTGCTTAATTCACGATAGCATCTTGTTTTCGTGCATTCAAGATTTGGTACAAATGTTGATGCACAAAACAAAGGCTAGCTGTGAATTGTGGTACTGGTCGTTGCAAGGTTATGGACAATGCTTCGCACCACCAAAACTGATCTATGCACAAACACTATTGATAAGATGCGGAATAAATCAAAGATTTATTTCCACACTTACCAACAGGTTTGATGCACAGGTTTTGTCTTTGCCCACAACCTTGCTAACTCCCTGCAATAATAATTTTTTAAAAACTTAATTAAGAAAATAAAAAAAGCCCCTTTTAAAAAGAGGCTTGCACTGTTACACGTAACACCAAAAAAGGCTGTTATCTGATTTAGGCTTGTTTAGTTCGGAATGTCAGAATGATGAAACAGACTCTACATCACAAGATGTTCCATTCTCAAAAACTAGCTTGTTATCATATGAATATTTTTCATATATCAATATTGCATCATCTCCATATGTATATTCATAACAGTATTTTGTTTTGATTAAAATTTTATTGGTTCTATCAATATATAAATTACTGTCTGTTCTTTTCACATGTACTTTATACATTTCAGCGTTTGCTACAGTACAGGTTAATGCTAATGCACTGCATATACCTAAGCTAACAAAAGTATTTTTCACCCGTTTCTCCCTCTAATCTATAACTGTATTTACTTTATAGTAAATTTTTCTTTTTTAGTTCAAAATATTTAGTTCTACCAATTCCTAACTCTATCCACGGCTTACCTAGCGATGGTCTACCACCACCTTTAGACTTCTTACCGCCTATTGCTCCTTTACGACTCTGACGGTCTATAAATTCTTGGTAGCAATAAGCGTCTTTCTTCCAACAATACGTAGCGATACTCTTAGCTGTAGCTTTGACTTCCGAATATGGTAATGCTTCTAGAAACGTCTCATTTACGCTTAAACACTGTTCTAGGACTTTCCCTAGCCAAACATCAAATGTACTGCCCCGATGCGCTCTAATCGCTTTATACGCCCAAAAACGGACTGTATCGAACATGGTACAGTTGCGCCCAAGTCCTAAAACTTCCTGTTTTTTGCTTAATTTCTTCGGTAACTCTACAAAATCAGCTAAATAATCGAGTGTATAGGCTTGTTCACTCCAAAAAGTGACACGCCAATCTTTATGAAATGGATTCTTCGTAATGAGATGACTGTAGCCAACGTCTGCACCAAGTTTGTTGGCTAGTCCTGCTTGTACCTTTGATGCGTAGGCTAGTGCTTTTTGACTGCCAAACTCACTGGTACACAGTGGAATTTCTAATTTATAGCAGATATGAGCATGACCGTTTTTTTGTGTTTGTGCTGTCCAAAAAGGCATTGGTAGGTTTGCGTCATGCCATGCCATGACTGCATCTGAACGATCTATGTCAAAAAAGAAGTAATGAAGCATACAAGGCTGATTACCTTGTATATATTGCATATTAATTGCCGTTTTTTTCGGTCTTATTTGTAATCCATACAGTAACTCATCTGCACAGTATGGTTTATGAGCAAGATTTTCAAAAAAATCGCATAATTGAGCGTTATTCATCTTTTGCAACGTCCTACATGTTGCAAATGCTCAAAACATCGGTAAAATACTAGTAACGAATTAGAGTTTCACAGATGCTTTAAGTATTTGTTAAACAAAGTAAAAAAAGTCACTCGCCAAAGTGGCTTTTTTTACGCCTTTAAGAAATCTATCATATTTTTCATGCATTTAAAATCACTGATTTTTCAATGCTTTATTGTATCAGTAAATAATCCTAAGTTTTAAAATGGGCTTAGTGAATCATAGCCTCGATCATTTTTACGTTGTTGCTCCAGTTGCAACTCTCTACGTCTGTCTAGCTCATCTAAAGCCTTGAGGATACCTGTTGGATTAACTCCGCTAATTTTTGTTGATACTGCTCGACTGAATGCATTCTCTCTGTAATCTTCTCTGACATAGGTTTCAACTGCTTTTCTATCTCGATCTGAGCTAAAGTCGGTAGCTCTTTGCGGATCAGTTGTTTCACTTCTAAATCTAGACTCAAACTGGTCACTAACTCGCTCAGTCGCTCGTGCAGTTGACACTCTAAGGTCTCGTGCAGTTTGGTCGAAAAATGTGGAGAAATAGTCTGTTCTGATAGATTCTGCACGATCTTCACTGTTTCGCTGTGCTTGTCGTTTAAAGTTCTCGTGTAGCTCTTTAACTGCTCGATTGTCTGTGATTGCAATTGAATAAGTTGCAGTGCTTTCTCTTGCTCTAGCTGTTGTTGCTTCAATTGATGCTGTTGTTCTTCGATGATTTTCAATAACTGCGATTCGAGATTCATTTAATTTGTTTCCTTCACTACTCGCATGTTGTTGCTGTATGGCTTCTCGGTCGGGTC
>NZ_CP114261.1:0-5770 GCF_027105035.1 Acinetobacter sp. TR11 | reverse complement strand
GCAATATTATGCGATGGATACAGTGAATTGACAAGTCTTGCAGCAGACTTGTTTATGCTAAAAAATGTGACAGCGTTTAAATTACGCAAAAAAGCCTTAATTTACGAAGAACAACAGACTAAAAAGTCTGATCTTGACGCATCTCTTAGCGTTTTTCGCCTTTCAATTCCTGATAATTGCCCTTTATGGACTTCAAAAATCGCCCTAGCAGGTGAAAAACCAACTTGGTTTCACAAAGATGAGCCTGATTTTACTGATTTCGCATACTTAAAAACTGCTACAGATTTTAAAGTAGGCACACTTATCATTGATATAGATAAACCGATTGCAGACAGTATCGAAGCCTTTATCTATGGCACTTTAAATGCCCCTATTCCAAACTTAATTATTAAAAATCGAGCTAATAAGCATGTTCAGCTCGTCTATTGTTTGAAAAACTGGGTCTGTATTGATGTGCGGAATACGAAAGGTAACTATAGCGCAAAAGCACACAGCCTCTATAAAGCCCTTAAACGCCATTTAAACGCCATATTTGGCGGTGATGATGCTTATCATAACTTTATCGCTAAAAACCCCTATAGCGAGCAGTGGGACGTTGTAGGGATGCGTTCAACAAGCTATGAGATGTATGAACTTGCTCGAATTTCAGAACTAGAAGTCAAAAGCACAACATTCATTGAGCGATTACAGTCGAAGCAAACAGATAAAGCCCTGAAACAAGCGTCAGATCGTGCAACGGTTGGAAGCGGTGAACGTAATGACTTCTTATTCAATACTGTGCGTGTACGTGCTTACTCACTCTATAACAAGCACTCGAAGAATTGGACACGTCAACAGTTTGAAAATTGCATTAATGATTTTGCTCAAGAACTGAATCAAGCGAAATGTAGTCCACCGCTTGAAATTAGTGAAGTTGCTACGATTTGCCATAGCATAGTGAGCTTTTGTTATGGCTCATTTGGTGAACGTCAGAAATATACGAAATCAGAAATTAGTAAGATAGCGTCTAAATGCGGTAAAAAAGGCGGTAAAGCAAAAGGCTATAAGTACGCACAACAACGCCAACAAGCCCGAAAACTGCATAAGACGGGCAAGAAAGCTAAAGATATAGCCAAAATTACAGGTTTATCAATTCGTGCTGTCTACAATGCTATTAGTGAAGAAAAACCAACTGAAAAAACAGTTCAAAAACCAACTGAAAAAACTATTAAATATCATGTATTTAACCCCCTATTTTGTGCAAATAGCTATCAGTGTAGTATGCTCTTGGTAAAAGAATTACGAAGTAATTCACATCTTGTATGCGAGCGAAGCGAGTCAAATCTTTTCTTAAAGCCTTTAAGTCTTAAAATTTTAAATATTCAAACTGTAAAACATCCGAATATTTCTATTCCTTTTGTTCTCCCCCCTTAAATAATTCAAAATAAAATACCGCAATTACAGATAGCCTTTGAACTTTTATAACAACATTCGTACCGAACATTGTTATTACAAATTCAAGATGCTATTGTAATTTAAGCAAGGATACACAATAGGTACTTTTTTAAATAACTGCGTTATTTTCAAAGTTACCTATTGTGACCTTGATCAGGGGGACAAGCCCCCCGATACCCCCCAAAACCATCACTTAATCTGCTGAGGTGTAAATGGTTCAACAACATAAAGTTAGAATTAATCATGAGCGTAAAAGACCTGTTCGAACTAAAACGGTCAAAGTTACGTTGTTTGATTCTGAGTATGAACTTCTTGAATCCAAAAACCCCTTTAATTCGGTTGCTAAGTTAATGCGCGAGTCTGCTTTAAAAGCAGTTAGTGATGAGGGGGAATATAAGAAGAAAGTTGGAACATACACAAAATTAGACCGTTCATTTGTTCTGGAACTTAGTCGTGTGGGTACAAACATCAATCAAATTGCACGAGCAATAAATACAGACCTTGTTGCTAGAGAACCACTTGATGCCGTTAAGCTTTTGCATCTCCTGATTGGTATTGATGAAACCTTAAAACAACTTCGGGAGTCTGTGAAATGATTGTCGATTTTTTCGAACATGGAACAGGTGAAGCTAGTGGCCCTTTAGATTATTTTCTCGGTAAAAACAGAGATAGGGAACATGCCAAAATTTTACTTGGTGATGTTAATGAAGTAGCCGAACTTATAGATTGTTCACCGTATGAGAAGCGCTACACAAGTGGCTGTCTGTCTTTTTATGAGAGTGATTTAACCGAAGCCGATAAAGCGCAAATTATGCGTGATTTTGAAAAAACTCTTTTCCCTGGTCTAACTACTGGAAACTATCGAATTTTATGGGTTGAGCATCGCGATAAAATAAATGAAGAAACTGGAGAGCGCAGATTAGAACTGAATTTCTTAATTCCCAATATTGAAATTGAGTCGGGAAAAAGATTGCAGCCATTTTTTGCAAAAGCAGATTTAGACCGTGTTGATGCATTCAAAAAAATAGTTAATTACGAATATGATCTTTTTGACCCTGACGACCCTATAAACAGGCGATCAGTCAAAATCGCACAGAATCTACCTAAAGAAAGCAAAGAATTTAAAGCTCAGGTGCATGATGAAATCACACTCGCAATATGTGATGACCTTATTTATGACCGCAAAACCCTTTTAGATTGGTGTGAAACTGTTGGTTTTGAAGTTACGAAGATAACAAAGAAACAAATATCAATTAAAAATCCAGAAACAGGGCGACCAGAAGTTTTTAAAGGCGAATTTTATGAGCAGAACTTCAGAAATACTGCAAAAAGCACAGAGCTTAAGGCAGAAGCATCAGGAAGATATAGACAGCGAGCTGAAAAACGGTATCAGACTTGCCTTGAACGACACGAAAAACTTTGTGAAGCAAAGAGCAAATACCATCTTGAACGATATGGAAATGGAAATAGAGAAAGTAGAAACGGACTTGACCCAAAATTTACAGAACCAAAAAACAGAAATGCAATCGAAAATAGGCAAAGTGGCGAGCAGCTTCAACAGCAATACTCAGGTATTGAACATGGATCTTCAGAAGCAGATTCAAGACATGAAACTACATTTGCAGACATTGCAGTCATTAAGCCAAGAAACAATCGAACAAGCGAAGCTGAAAAAAGCCCTTACTTTATCAATTTTTCCCCTGATTTTAGTGCTACTTATTTTGCTTATCAGCAATATGTTTTTAGGCTATATCAACAAAACAAATTACAAAGAACTAAACCAGATCAAGACATTACAGCAGACCGAGCAAGCGAAGCTAGCAGAAGTGAAACAAGCTTTAAGTTTGAGCAAAGCCGAGTTACAGAAGAAATATCCGCAAATTGCATTCAAGGACTAGAAAATGAGTTTAGAAGCCCAACTTTTGAAGATCATAGAAGAACAGCAATTGCAGTTGAAGCAACAACAGCAAGAACAACAGAAAGCACTAGAGCTTATACAAGTGCAATCAGCGACTATCGAGCAGTTAAACGGCTACACGAAGACTTTAAACGAGAAGCACAGCGAAGCAGTTACGATAGTGCAGAAGTATCAGCAAATCGTGCGAAATCTATCAGAACAGACTATTTCTCCAAATTTTTCTCAGAAACTACACGAAAATCTGGAATCTCAGCTTCAAGAACATTTGAAAGAGTTAGTGATGAGTTTGAATATAGATTCAGAAGTGAAGCAAATCATCCGCAAAGAGCTACCGAATATGGTGCAAGCAGAGATAGAACAGCAATTGAAGCCGATGACAGAGCAAATAATCAAGAGAATGAGTTCAGTAGAGCAATATCAACAAAAATTAGCAGAGTTAATCCAACAAATATCTTCACGGCTTTAGATGAGATTGATAGGCGTAGAGAACTGCAAAGAGAACAAGCGCTTAAAAATGATAATGGCTATGACTCACCAAGACCATTTTAATGATGCTTTCTTTTTCTGCGTAAAATAATAAGAATAATATTCTTATTATTTTGTACTCAAAAAAAAAGCATCGCAAATAATAGTAGACTGCCTTACAAAAGAGCTTAGAATAGACAAAACGCCTACTTTTATGAGGTTTTAAAATGCAAATTATTACAGCAAAAGATGCAAAATCACGTTTTGGTGAGTTACTCGACACCATGCAACGAGAGCCAGTTTTAGTGACCAAGAATAAACGTCCTGTTGGTGTTTTCTTATCATTAAAAGATGTGAAAGGTACTCACTTAGAAAGCCTTTTTGATATTCAGGGTGATGATTATGAAGATTGGGAAAAAGAAAAAATTGCAGAAGCGTTAAACTCTTTGAAATCACATCCATCAAAAACCACAGCGATGAAAACGGTACATGCTACAGCGATGCAAAAAGCACGAGAATTAGTGGCGAGCCGTAACAGATGATCTATGAAGTTTCCTATTTGCCACAAGCAGAACAAGATTTAATTGAAATTTTGGCGTATGGCATCGAAAACTGGGGCGAAAAACTAGCTGAAAGTATGTATCTAAAAATTACTGATCAGTTAGAAACACTCTACTTCTCGCCCAACCGTACTAAGAGAAAGGGAAGCTTAGGAACCAGAGAAATGCTCATTTCTGACAGTCCATACCGTGCCATTATTCAAATTGATGAAGAAAAAAAGAAAGTCTTCATTTTAAGAATTTTGCATACTTCAAGAAATATTTAATCAATGGTGCTAAATATGGCGCATAGTTTTCGCCATATCTAATTTTTAAATAATTTTAATAAATTAAGCTTTTTATTAAAAAATGGTTGAATTAATATGATGTATATTTAAGATATTGATTTTATTAGGAGAAATAGGTGTTTAAAAAAGCTATAGCCACTACATTTTTGTTAGGAATTAGCGTTAATACAGTTTTTGCATCAGAGTTACAAGATAAACAAATAATTATGAAACTGATGAATAACTATATAAATGCTGTTGCTTGTGCAACTAGTAAAGTTCAAATTAATAATATCGTGAGTATTTTCCCTCCTGAAGAAGACTATACGGGTTCAACTTATTATGTTTTATGGAGTGGAGATAAAGGTTGCGAAGGTGGATCAGGTACGATGTCTAGTTATATTTCAGAAGTATCAAGGTACTCATCAAGTCGACCATTTTTAGTTAATACTGACGATGCATTAGGTGATAATAATGAAAAATCTTGGACAAATGGAACATCATTTACAAATTATAGATTTATTGAATCTATAAAAAATAAAAATAACTCATTAGAAGTAATAAGCTGGAATTATGCTGATGATAAGTTTGGAGGGAAAGATGGTGGAAATAATTTTCCAGCAAACAAGTTTAGATATACATTGAAAAATGTTGATGGCGAAGGTTGGAAATTGGTTGACCAAGTTTTATTAGAGCAAAACAAGTAAATATCTATAGTTGTAATTAACCCGAATCTTACTTAAGCCAATGATTTCATCACTTGAATCGTTGGCTTGTTTTGCCGACATAGAACCTATGCTCTAAGAGAGTAACTTTTTTTAATCCAACTTTGGAATGCAAATAGCCGTTTTTTTTAGCTACGTTGAGAAAATTTCTGTTAAATAATTGTCTTATTTTTAAACAAATTACAGGTTTTGATGTGGTAACAGATTTATTTTTTAAAATTTACGACCAAAACGGAAAAAAATCTTGCAATAGTTGTAGAGTAGATTCAAATTGAGTGCAATTACATACATTTTCTTGAATTAGAAAAAGTACAGACCAAAAAAAAGCCCCAGTTTTCGACGACAATGGCTTCTTTTTGGCTTCATCAGTCGACTTGTTAGTAACTGAATCCACAATGTATA
>NZ_CP114260.1:0-6346 GCF_027105035.1 Acinetobacter sp. TR11 | reverse complement strand
TATGATCCTATCGTTTTATCACTGACGACTGGATATAAGTACAGCCTTGAAAGAAATATTAATGCTGTAGATGAGTATAAACCTGCTGATTTATTTTTCTTCAATCCACAAATTGCTTTCTCTGCTAATGATCTTATTTCGTTGATTGCAGGCTTAAACTTCAAAACTATCGATACTCAAAAGCTCAATGGGCAAATTATGGAAAAAAAACGTAATAATATAGATTATAGTTTTGGAATAGGTTTAGGCTTAGATGACAAGTCTAATCTCAGTATTTTGGCAACCTCCCGCCAAGATTTTAATAATTCAAATGAGATTCGTTTGAATTACAATAGAAAATTCTGATAAAATAAATACTTAATTATAAACTTAAACTAAAAATATTTTTTAACAAGGGTGAAATATGAAACTATTAATATCAACAGCATTAATTTCTACTGCTATGATTGCAACATCAACAATGGCTCAACAACCATTACAAGCATCAACGACTTTAAATACCGTAGAATTAAACACTATTTTTGATGCTTCTCAGTTCGAAAACATTCAAGCGACTGAACTTTCTAATCAAGAAATGAAAGATACTCAAGGGGCTGTTGCAAACTTTGCTATAGGAGCTGGAATAGGTTTTGGTAGTTATAGCCTTTCAAATGGATATAATGCATATTCCGCTTCTGGTTGTTTTTTATGCACAAATTTTGTTAATAATTATTCAAATTCTTGGTCTTGGTCAAATGCTGCTTTTTCTACAGGAGTCGGAGCTCTCACTAGTGGCGTAGGTGGAGCTGCATTACGCAGCACAGGAATTACGCAAAACTGGGGGCAAATGACTTTTGCAAATAGAGGATTCATTGCAAATACAACAAGAAATATACAACGAACATGGACAAATCCTGTGGGAATTGGTATCAAAGTAACAGGAAGTGGGGTCGGATTTGCTGCTAACCAAACATATAATAGATTTAGATAAATCTATTATATTACAATCTAGCATCCTGAATTAATTAAAAATTAATTCAGGATATGAAAATTAAGGAATTCTATGGAAGTAAATGTTTTACTATCATTAACACTGAATGCAGTTATCAGTACAATTATTGGATTTTTTATTATTGGTAAGATACTGGAGAAAATTAAAAATAAGAATAAAACTTTTGCTGCCATATATTTTTTTATATTATTTACTATTATAAGCTTTTTAAGTCTTACATTCATAGACTACAAGAATAATAGGATTCCACTTGAGTTAAATGCTTTTATTAAAAAAATTTCATTTGTATTCATAGATAGTATGGCTCTTTCTTTAATAGTATGTATATTTTTTTCATTTATGATACTAATTCTATATATTTTTGATCATAAAAAATAGGAATATATATGAAATACAACATACTTACTAAGAATTATTTATGAATAAGCTTTTCATTAGCCTAATATTAATGACACAATTCACTCATGCAAATCCCATTTACTTCAATCACTACCACAATGAGATTAAAGTAAAATCATGGAAAGAAATCCGTGATCATAATGTCGTAAAACAAGATCTTGATTTTTCTTGCGGCGCTGCATCGATTGCAACCCTTCTTAATGGTTATTACAACCAAAAAGTAACTGAAGAAGAAGTTTTAAAAATCATGGATAAGGGTGACCTTATGGCATCCTTTGACGATATGCAGAAAGCATTAAATAAATTAGGCTTCCAAGCAAAAGGCTATGCTGTTTCACTAGAAACCTTAGAGAAATTGAAAATCCCAGTCATTGCTTATATCAAGCATAGAAAAAATGATCATTTTACCGTTATTTCAGGCATTAATAACAATTTCGTCAGAATTTCTGACCCATCGCTGGGACAAAGAACACTAAGTACATACCAATTTAAAGAAATGTGGGAAACTCGTGCTGATGATCACTTAAAGGGAAAAATTTTAGTGATTCTTCCTAAGGATCAATCAAGTAATTCGACATTTTTCTCGAAAGATATCAGGCTCGCAACGACACAGGCAATTAAATTACTCGCATCTCAACGTTAAGGATATTCTCGTTTTGTATGTAGGATATTTAAAATATTAATAGCTGTTGAGGTGACTTGATACACAACTAAATAGTTTGGATGTAAAATTTTCTCTCTCGTTCCATCAACACGTCCAAGCCGACCACTATAAGGCATATCAGCTAATCTTTCCGCAGTCTGTAATATCTCATCTGCTAAAGTTAAAGCTGCTATTGGATTATGATCAAATATATAAGTTGTGATACCTTCCAAATCATTAATTGCTGTTTGCTTCCAATTAACGATTAACATTATTTAGACGTTCCTCTCGAAGCTTTTTCATACGAGCAACAACTTGATCATGGGCAACAACAGGACGAGTATCCATTAAAGAGGCTTCAACCTTGGCTTTAAACCATTTGTTATAACTTTCTTCTTGATCAGAATTTTCAAACTCAGACACGATCGGATCAAACTTTGTATTCATATGTGGAACCCTTTTGAGTCCTAATTAAGCAATTTTACTACCTACTGTATGAAATAACTATATTCCGTTTCACATCCCAAAATCCATACCACGACTTTTCTTAGGTTGGGGCTGTTCCATTTCCTTTTTCCGCTCATTCATTTGGACGATATTCGCTTCAATAGTTCGGACGTTTCGAGCAAATTCTGCTGAGCTTTGGCTACTTCTGACGAGACTGAACGCTGTACTGTTGAGATTTTCTCCAGTACGTCCTCGTAGTTCGCTGTAATTTGGCTCATCTCTCTGACTTTGCCATTGATCTGCTCGATATAGGTGGCTGTACTGCGTTCTAGCTCGTGAAATTGTGTCTGTGTTGTCGACAATGACTTTTGTGTTTGCACTAAGTCTTTCTGTACGCTCTCCATTGCCTTTGATTGTGCTGATAAGGCTTGGATAATTTTGTTTTGCATCACCTCTAAACTCTGCTGTTGCTGCTGCAACTGCATTTGTTGTTGCAGTAATTGCTGTTGTTGTTCTTCGATGATTCTCAATAACTGTGTTTCTAATTCGGTCATCGCTTAATACCCCATCGGAATCATGTAACCGTTCTGCCATTCCCCTGCGTTCTTGTTGATCTGAATACACAGACGTTGGGCTTTGCTGTTTTGCTGTCGGCATGTGCTGAACGTCAAACTGCCCCCCGATCGGTTCAGGTGATCCACTCGCATTTGCTTCTCGTTGATTGCCATATTCAGGGTCTGTATTTCGCTGTACTTGTTTTTGCTGACGAGACCGAACGAGAAAATCGCTATAAGCAAAATAACTGCTACTGAAATCAGTCCTATATTCAACATGGAAAGCTGTTTCAGTAGGCTTTTGTTCTGAACTTGCTGTTCTTGGGTCTGGATTTGCTCGTTCATTTGCTTTAAACGGCTCAATTTGGACTGTAGCAAGGCTTGGTACTGCTCGAGGTGCTTCTCGAGCTGCTGTGAGCTGTTCTGTATGTGCTGCGCTAATTTCTCGTCTGACTGTTGGATAGCGGTCGCTGTGATATTGGCTCTTGTGCTTAAGCTGTCTTTGATAGTCTGTGACGTTTGCTCGATACCGCTCAGAAGTTGTTCCTCGGTACGTTGCAATTCGCTGTTGTATTTCTTGTCGATATTCGCCAGTAGCTCTAAAGCCTTGCTCATAAACCTCTCCATTCAAACGGATAGGACGTGTTGCGCCCTCGTATGGGTTTTCGATTGATATTGATTTTTGGGTTTGTCGGGTGACTTTAATTTCATTAGCTTCAAGCCACTGTACCAATTCTTGCCGATCGGCAAATTTGCCATCAATCACAGCTTGGCAAATCCGTTGGTGTAATTGATCTTTAAAATCCTTCACATCCTTAGGTAAGTTCTTCTTATTGATTAAAAGCTGCTGATTGTTCGGGTCATCGGGGTCATACAACCGATGTTCTGCATTGGTAATTCTCTTAAACAAATCCACTCGATCGAGATCCACAGGTGCATAGAATGGCTGTAGCCGTTTGCCTGTTGAAAGCTCAACGTTTGGAATCACAAAATTCAGCTCTAGCCTTGTCTCTCCAGTGTCTTGGTTCACCTTGTCTTGGTGCTGCACCCATAAAATTTGATACTGATCTTGATCAAGACCAGGGAAAAGACATTGCTCAAAATTCAGCATGATCTGCTGTTTATCCTGGTCAGATAAATCATGCTCGTAAAAGGATAAACAACCACTGGTATATTTTTTCGCAAAAGGACTGCTATCAATCAAGTGTGCTGTCAGCTCAACATCACCACTTAACACAAGGGCATTGTCACGCTCTCGATCTTCACCCAATAAATAATCGAGACAACCTTTGGATAATCCTGAACCATGTCTGAAAAAATCAACGATCATTTGGACGTAACTCCCGAAGCTGCTGATCTATCGAAATCAGCAAATGAAGTAGCTTTACTTTGTCAAACGCTCCTGTCCCTGCAATATCTGTATTAATCGCTTTAGCAATTTGATTAACGTTATTTCCTATACGACTTAATTCTAAAATTAACACTCGTTCTGTCTTGCTATACGAAGATTCAACGACCTTTGTTGGTTTAATTTTTTGCTCATCATCTGCTTTGGAATTATGAATCTTGGTCGCTTTCTCTACTGCGGACTGACGTAGCAACTTTGCGATTGAACCATAAGGGTTATTGGCATCGAGCAATTGGTACTCTGATTCTGAAAGTCTGACTTTAAAAGTTCTTTCCCGAACTACTTTCTGTTTAATTACTGAATCTATTTCCATTTGATCAATCCAATTCTCGGTATGAAACAGGTTTAATGGAAAATCTTTGATTTTTCTTTAAGCCGGTTTTCGGGGGTATCGGGGGTGAAGCCCCTGATCAAGGTCACAGCTTAGCACTATTGAACGAAGTGAAATAGGGGTAGCTGTGTATCCTTGCTTATTTAAAAATAGACGAGTGAAATTCGATAAAAGTTAATCAAATGACACGGTATATAAACTCTAGTAAATATTTGCTAGGTTGGCACGAATATTGAAAAATAAAAGGCACTCAACTCATTCTCACCGTACCCCACATCCCTCGCTTTGCTTGGGCTGATGGTGAACGTTGAGAGAGTTTCGGCAATACTTTCCCTAAGGGCGGTCATCTAAAAAAATGACACATCCCCTAAGTACTGCCGATTTAACCTAATGGGCTGACGGAGCCACGCATCGGTCGTATCCGCACCATGCTTAACATACATGGCAGACAAGGACTAAAGGATCTTGCACCTCTCCCCACGCGCTCCCTGTCGAAGTATGGTGGTATCTCTGCGAGGGTAAACACCCAACATACAACTTAACCAACCGATACAACTACTCTCAACGCTCCGCTTTTGTGGGATTCCCCTGTAACGGTTCAGCTCCAGCTTTTCAGCTTTCACTATCGCTACGATGCACCAGTGACACTTATTCCCTCCACATGCACCGTATATCTTCCTTTGAAAAGGGCGCACAGAAGCTGATAAGGCTCGACCGTTAGGTGCTTATTTGATGCTTTAAGAAGCTTATTTAACGAAGATTTTCAATTAAGGGCTTGCCAAACTGTTCTGTTTCTTTAAAATAGAAAGTGGTACATCAAGCCTTTTAGGTGAAATCATAACGGTCGCCAAACCTTATGATCTTCGTTAGATGATGGTTTAGCATCAAATAACTGTACCCACTGAATTTAGTTGAAAACCCCTCTCAGTTGCAAGACTTTGAGGGGTTTTTTTCTTGAAAAATAAAAAAATATTGACCTAATAGCCTCTTTAAGATAAAAAACCGCTGTTTTATAAAATAACAATCTAGGATTTAAATTAAATTGAAACAACTTCTTGCCTTATATTCTTTATGCTTTTTTCAGCTTTCACATGCTGATCTTCCGCTTACTGTTGAAAACTTGATCTCAGATAAAGGTAAGATAACAACTGAGTTTGGTCTGACTTATGGCAACAACAAGATAAACAACACAAAAGTGGGTGGCTATATTCCTGTTCAAATCGCTGACTCATCTTTTATTAATGTACCAACCAATATTCGAAGTGAACAGCTCCAAAATGAGTATCTTGTGACAACACTTGGTCTTAAGTATGGACTGATCAATGACTTGGATGTCAGTTTACGAACCAATCTGCTTTACACATCAAATCGATTCTTAGATGTGAATTCTGAAGAAAAATCTAAAAATGAGACTGATATTTCAGATATTACCATCGGACTAAATTATCAATTTCTACAGGATGCAAAGTATCCTGCCTTAGTTGCTTTTTTGGAAACATCTATCCTTGAGAAGAATGAGAAAGAAAACTCAACTTTTTCAAGTTGGAGTGCTGGAATTACAACATATCGATCT
>NZ_CP114259.1:0-9330 GCF_027105035.1 Acinetobacter sp. TR11 | reverse complement strand
TACTATCAATTAACCCAATAGAATCCTTTTCATTAGAATTAAATTCATGAGCAATGCCTATAATTCTATCGCTATAAAACCAAAAAATACCTATCTTCATTTTTGATCCTACCCCTAAATTAAAACAGCCAATTAGTTCTAATTGGCTGTTTTATATAATTAATTATTCAAGTTATTGTAAATAATCTGACCATCTTTTTTATTAATTTTAGACAGTGTCTTTAAAAATACTGGAGTTCTACTACAAATGTCTCGAATATCTTTTGCTTTTAAAGGCGTATCTAGTAGTTGATAGTCCTCTAGCACTTGATAGTAGCAATTTTCTGGTACACCATCATGCTCAATTTTTATGGTTTGACCTGATGCTATACCGTAGCCTGAAATCCCTTTTCCGTTAGCATATAAAAATACAACATCTCCTTTTTTAATTCGTTCTATTTGTTGTTTATATCCATCATCAAATGCAGCCGCATATCCATTATTAATCATGAAATAATGATCATCTATTGAATACCGTTTACAAGTATTTAAAAGAAAATAATTATGATTAATAGCAATATTTTCTTGATTAGTTATAGAGCTATTTTCATCCTCATCAATCTCATTTTCTTGTTGTTCCAAAAGCTTTTTTTCTTCAGCTTTATAGTTATCTATTGCATCAGATAATAGATCAAGAATTACTTCTTGCTTAGTTGAATCAAAAAATACAGCTAAGTCTGAAATTATTTCATCCATAACTTGAGGAATTTTTATTGATGTTGAAATCATTTTTGTTTCCGTAGCTTGTTTATTGTGAAGTTTTTTTATGAGACTCATGATTATCACCTTTTAAAAGTTAAAAACAATTTAATAGATTTACAAAACAAAGTCAACAACTTTAAAATTTAAAGTTAAAATAAAGTTTATATTTTATTTAACATAATGGCGATTATACGCAATACACTTGTATATTAATTTAAATATCAGATACTTAATAAAACCTTAAAAATCCAAAAATGCTCAAAAAGCCGATTTTGAAACAAGTCGGCTTTTTTATGAGCGGTTTTGATACTTCTTGCCAATAAATCTGACTAAAAATTACGCTTTTCAGCTTGAGTGATACAATTTTGTGATACATTATTGTATATACAAATTTGAATGTTTTTTATGGAACAGTATTTCGAATGGGATGAGGCAAAGAATCGAAAGAATCAGAAAAAGCACGATGTCTCTTTCGAAACAGCAAGCCTTGTTTTTGATGATCCATTAAGGATCTCAATCCAAGACAGACATACCGATGGTGAAGAACGTTGGCAAACCATTGGAAAAGTAAAAGGCGTACTAATGCTCTTAGTAGCTCACACCATCTTTGATGAAGATGACTGTGAAATCATACGAATCATTAGTGCAAGACAAGTAACTAAGGCGGAGCGAGATAGATATGAGCATGGTTAGATACTCACGCAAAGAACTGAATGAAAAATTCAGCGACAAGCAAGATGCTGAAATTCAACGCTTGCTTGCTAAGGGAACGGTTGCTGACGATCAGCTAGATCTCTCAGATATACCTGAAATTACCGACTGGAGTAATGCTGTACGCCACAATCAATTCTATCGTCCAGTAAAGCAACAAACTTCAATTCGGTTAGATGCTGATGTGCTTGCTTGGTTCAAAGCACAGGGAAAAGGTTATCAAACACGTATGAATGAAATCTTACGGGATGCTATGCTCAAAGAATTAAAAAATCATCAATAAAAATGGGAGCTTAGGCTCCCATTTTTGAATTCGTATAAGGTGTATTATGTTAATTGTAGGATAACTAATCAAAGCTCTGGCAATGAACATACTTCTACGATTTTCTTCCAATTAAAAATAGGTCGATTCCCCTCCATCGTAAAAATATCTAACGCTTTCCACAATATTGTTTCATATTTCAGGAAACTTACTGTGCTAGAACTGCGAGCTTGCCTATTTGTATTTCTTTTTATCATACCTTTCAGCTCATAATCACTTTCTAATTCTAATTTCAATTTTTCAAATGAAAGATTATATTTTATAGGATTACTACTTAGCTTATCTAAATCAAAAATTAAGTCTAGATGTTTACCATGTAAAAGAATTAAGTTCAAAAAATAGTCTTTAAATAACCTACTATTAGGTCCATTCACCACTCCTAAGTGGTATATTTTCAAGCCTAGTTCTGTCAATTCATAATTAGAATCAATAACCTTCACATGCTTGCAAAATGTAATAAAGTTTTTTTTGATTGAATTAAAATAATTATCGCCAACAAACTTTTTGTCCATATCTTTATGGAGTTTCGTTATAGCATCTAACTTATCAGATCCCGTCAACGTTCTTATCTTTGCTAAATTTTTTTCAAAAAATAAAATATCTTTTTTTCCACCTAATGTTTTTATCGAATTACCTTGTATATCAAAAATAGGTTGGGGTAGAAAAGTTGTTAATATACTAGGTGGAGCAATGTAATTGTCCCAACAATATTCATAAGCATCTACATTAATAATTTTAATTTTTTTAAGATAAAAACAGTGAAGTATTAAATGAAATAAAGGTATTGGTAGGTCCTGATGCTTTGCCCAAAATCGACTATTTACCATGTCAGACGTTTGAGCTAATGCATTAGATACACTTACATTTCTTAGAATCTTTACTTGCTTTGGATCTTTATTATGAAAAGCAATTAGCCCTACCGCTAATTTATTGTCAATAACATCATTGAAGATAGACTCCATATAATTAGCTATTGCAAAATCTTCAATATATTCTGGAATAACTAGAAAAGAAGCATGTGACTTTTTTAGATAAGCAATAGTTTGGCCTAAGCCTGTGAGAATTCCTCTTTTAGTTTCAGTATCAGGCTTGAATTCAAAATTAATTTGCTTCTTTGTATTAGGATCATAAAAAGATGCATCAGGTGATGGAAAAACACTATCACAACCAACTCTATATAAACTTGGACCAATGTTTTCTTCTAAGCATCCCCATGCTCCACTTTTAAAATTGGCTAATACTGCATCAGTAGTAGTTTTAGCCAGCATATGATGATTCATTGACATAATAAAAACCTATTCAAGCATAGAATATTTCGCTAGATGCGTTGTATTTTCTTCTTTCCATTCATTATTAATGACTGTTCTTAAACGTTCACCAAAAATTTGAGCAACTAGACAGGGAAAAGCATTTCCCACCTGTAAGCATTGATTAATAATAGGTCCAACAAACTGATAATGATCAGGGAAGGTTTGAATACGTGCAGCTTCTCTTACTGTCAAGGTTCTATTCAAGACAGGATGAACAGGAAAAGCATTATGTCCTGGAACAATCGTTGAAGATGGTTTCTTTCGATCTAATCTTTTGTAAACATGACTAAAGTTTGCAATAGGCTTACCTGTTTTAGTCCCTGTTTTTAAATGCTCAGGTAGTCGCTCAATATCTAACTTTTTCCCTTCTTCTATATAAGAGTATCTTTCGACAATAGTAGGAGCATGTTTAGCTGGAACATGGTGCGAAAGTAAATCGTAAGATGAGGGGTCCATCAGATCTGTGATAACTTCCCCAACAGTTCTATATGGTAATTGCCATGAATCAGGTGTTGAGAAATATTTTGGCTTTGGAAATGGGATAACTAAATCTGTTTTAGTTCCAATTAATAAAAATCTCTTTCTTAATTGAGGAACACCATAATCAGCAGCATTTATTACCTTACATTCTGTTCTGTATCCATTCTCTGCAAAAAACTCTTGAATTGCTTTTACATATTCTCCATTTTGAGCAGATAAAATACCTGGAACATTTTCCATAATGAACCATTTAGCTTCTGATTTAATAACAATATTTGCAAATGCAAAAACTAAATTATTTCTTTTATCTTCACTAATTTGATGATTCTTTGTATTAACAAAACGTCTTTTTCCAAAGATAGAAAAACCCTGGCATGGTGGTCCACCAACAACAAGATCAACCTTCTGTTCTTTTAAGCGCATAGCGATATTATGTTGGATTTCTTCATCACTTAAATCTGCTTCAAGACATTCATGATCAGTGTGGTTCTTCCGATATGCTTCAACAGCATAACGATCAAAATCTGCACCTAATATGCAATCTAAACCAGCACTTTTTAAACCTTCAGTAAATCCTCCAACTCCACTGAATAGATCAGCAAATCTAAGGGATACACGTCCTGAATTTTTACTATTTTTAGTCTTAGTTAATTTAAATTTTTCACCAATAAATATATGATTTGTATCAATACTTTCGTAATCAACATCACTAATAAACTTCTCAATAGAATCAGCTAGTTTAGCTGCTAATAACGGTGGAACAGCATTACCAACAAGAATACATTGTGATCGGCGGTCCCCTTTAAAGATGAAATTATCAGGAAAGGTTTGAATACGTGCAGCTTCTCTAGGTGTTAAGCTTCTAGCTAGATATGGATGTACTGGCAATGCATTATTCCCAGGAACAATTGTCGATGAAATAGTTTTTCTATCTAATCTTGTATAAGTATTGCCAAAGTTTTTACGTCTAATATCTTCGGGGAGATCTTCAGGTTTCGGTAATTTACCGCCTTCAGGAATTAACTCATAACGACGTTTAACAATATCACTATGATTTAAAATAATATGATTTGGAAATTCTTCATTCTCAAAATTTGCTAAATCATTAATTGCATCACCAACATTTTTAAAAGATTTCAAAAAACCATATGGCTTTACATCAGGTTTTGGAAAATTGAATTTTTTATGTTGAAGACGTGTTCCCATTAAAAACACACGTTCTCTTTTTTGAGGAACACCATATAAAGATGAGTCAATAAGGGTATATGAAATACTATAACCTATTGATAAAAATGAATTAACAATGTTTTCAAAAAACCGCCCTTCAAACATTGTTAAAAGACCTTTAACATTTTCAAATAAAAAACATTTAGGCTTAAACGTATTCACTAAAGATACATAATTTTCAAACAAATAGTTACGTGGATCAGATGAGTTCTTATTGCCCATGTTTGAAAAACCTTGGCACGGTGGTCCACCAATAATTACATCAACTTCTTTATCACCAATAACTTTTTTAAATTTATCCAAAGGAATTTGTCGAATATCTTCTCTAAAAAATGGTACAGATGGATAATTATAAGAATACGTTAATTCAGCTTCTTTCATGATATCCGATGCTAACAAACAGTTATGTCCAGCTTCTTTAAAGCCTATGTCTAACCCACCAGCACCTGTAAATAAGGAAATAAAATTAAGAGCCATTAAAGTATCAAACATCAAAGTACAAATTTATGGAACGGCTATACTACTATATTAGTCAATTATAAATTGGGGTATATAGTTTGGCTGAGTAAAAAGACGACAAGTTAAGTCGTCTCTTATACGCAGCCCAGGTTAATCCTGGGCTTTTTGTTCAATCTGATCCTTGGCCTCAAACATACCAGGATTGGTAATCTGGATATTGTTCTGACAATTTTCGCAAAGCATCAGCCCTGCAAAAAGCTGTACGTTTTCCCTTGAATCACAGAAAGCACATGGTTTAGAAAGTTGAATAATATTACTCATGATTTTTTCCTTTCAGATAGCTAGCCTTGGCATGACTTTTTCCTTTAGCCTGCATTCCTCGAATCTCATATTTCTCTGTTTGTAGCTTCATAAGAATGCCTATTTGAAACATGTATATTTCCCCCAAATCTCCTAATAAATTTTCATTCAAAGAATTAGCCTGAGTAAATTGATCCAATGATCGATTAATATCTTTTTCAAAATCATTCACCAGTGTTTCAATCCGACTGACTTGTCTCTCAATGCTGGCCATCTGTAAATTACTGGTCAGCAGATCCCGTAAATAAGTTCCGAGTTTATCGCCCTTCAATTGAGCCAAACGCTCATATTCTTGTGCGACTTGATTGTCTAATCTGACGGCAACCGTTCGAGTACTGTTCATGAAAAACTCCTATCATTTGTTTTCAATCTAAGCACCTAATTTCTAAAAAGTAACTATCAAATATAAGTAAACACTGTGTTAAGTTTTAATGATTACAGGTTAAATAGCTAATATAAAAAGAGAAATTCACATAAAAGCGTAAACAAAGGTGATTACAATCTATCTTATTGTTTTGTAAGTAAATATTGCACTTTATTCGCAATAAAAAGTGTTTACAGCTAAGTCTATGAAAGATAACAAAAATCATGCTAAAAGCGTAAACGCTTTCCAGGCAGATGAAAAACCGCTGTATCCCTTATAGCATAAGGCTTTAGAGCCTTTATCTTTAGATGCGTGGTGTGTGAACCAAAAATTGCCGGTATGTACCGGCTCCCAATCCATTTAATTGACTTAACTGACAGTAAAGATAGTGCTTGACCAAAAGAGATCCTGGCTATTGTGTTTCTAAGGGAAAAATCTATAAACGGGAACTCTAGCCTACAGATCAAAAATAAAACCCACGTTAAAACGCTATTACATGCGATTTCAGCCACATTTTTACTTAAAACATAGAATCTACTATTGAAATGAGTAATCAGGTCAAAAAACGCAAATGAGGGCTAAATAGAGGCTATTTTTGTTCTAATCGGGATGAATAGAGCGAGTGTCTACGAGCGAAGCAACAAAATTCGCACCTAGACTCTTTGAAAAACAGCTTTTTAGGCTGTGAAGCCTAAATAAGCGTAAATCACATGCAGAAAATTGGGCCTAGATCGAGCGTAGCGAGTAAAAAAGCTTTATGAGCGAAGCGAATTCCGAGTTGCTTTTGCTTTTTCTAAAAGTCACAACAGGATGATCTAAAAAATTGCCCCACGAATCGAGCGAAAGCGAGATTCAACAGAGTTTGAGCGTAGCGAAAACCAAGGGCAATTTTTCTTTGCCAGGGCTTTTAATAATTTTAAAGTTTTTAAATGCTTTTAGACTAGCTGAACACCTTTATTTTAAAGGCCTGTAGAGCTTATATGACTACGTTTACCTACCAATATGACTACGTTTACCTACCAATATGACTACGTTTACCTACCAATATGACTACGTTTACCTACCATAAGTCTTTATAATATTTTTTGTAGATTTAACTACGTTTACCTTGCATAAATCTACATAGTTATTAATATAGACTTATATTCATAAATAATAATGTAGATAAATAAGATGCGGGATTTAGTTGTTAAAGATAATGCTCTAATAAATGCTAGCTATAATTTGGACTTAGTAGAACAACGTTTAATCCTATTGGCCATTGTCGAGGCAAGAGGTAGTGGCAGAGGTATCAATGCAAATGACCCATTAGAGGTTCATGCAGAGAGTTATGTAAACCAGTTTAATGTTGCACGACAAACAGCTTATCAAGCTCTCAAAGATGCGTGTAAAGACTTATTCGCACGCCAATTTAGCTATCAAGAAGTAAATAAAAGAGGAAATATTGAGAATGTCCTAAGCCGCTGGGTCAGTGAAATTAGATACATTGATGATGAAGCAACAGTAAAATTAATATTTGCACCTGCAATCGTGCCTCTTATTACACGTTTAGAAGAACAATTCACAAAATATGAGCTACAGCAGATTAGCGATCTTAGTAGTGCTTACGCTGTACGTTTATACGAATTATTGATTGCTTGGCGTAGTACTGGCCAAACACCTGTTATTGAACTAGCAGAGTTCAGGCAGAAGATAGGTGTTCTCGATGATGAATACACTAGAATGGGAAACTTCAAGGATCGAGTGTTAAATCTAGCTATTGCCCAAGTTAATGAGCACACAGACATTAACGTTAAATGTGAGCAACATAAAAAAGGCCGTAACATTTCAGGATTCTCTTTCACATTTAAGCAAAAGAAAGTGATCACCTCTAAAAGTTCAACTTCACTTGAACTTTTCTCAAAAATGACCGATGCACAACGTCACCTTTTTGCTAATAAACTTTCTGAACTTCCAGACATGAATAAATATTCTCAAGGTACAGAAAGCTACCCACAATTTGCAGTTCGAATTGCTGAAATGCTAAAAGATAAAGAGAAGTTTGAAGAGCTTTTGCCACATCTTAAAAAAGTAGGATTTAGTACAAAATAAACTTCATGTTCAGGTAGGATGTTCATCTAAACATCCTTGTACATGCACTGAGGGATTACATTGAACACAACAAAATTCAGCGTCATGGACGCAAGTAAAGCTTTTAAAAAATCACGAACAACAATATATGAAGCTATAAAAAATGGTGAATTATCAAGGGATCATGATGGTCTTATAGATTTATCTGAACTTATCAGGGTCTATGGTAACCCTATCGGTGTTCAGTCCAATACACGTACTGAACACGTTCAAAAGGATGTACAAGTACGTGTTCAATCTGAAATTGAAAATGTATTGAAAGATCAAATTTCTCTACTCAAAAATCAATTGGACTTAGCCAATCATAGAGAAAAGGCTTTGATGCAACACATAGAAGATTTGACTCATAGAATTGAGTTTAAAGGTCAGCTTGAACAACCAAAAACAGAGGTAGAAGAGCACAAAGTTGCTCCTCCTGTTCATTCTGAGATGACAGAGAATCCTAGACTAGAACCAGGCCAGAAAGATGACGGATTGACTACTCCGGTCGAAACAGAAAATAAGCGCATTCCAGTACCGGAGCAGGTTGAACTGGAGCAGCCGAAAAGAGGTTGGTTAAGCCGGTTTTTCTTGCCGAATGGCTAAGAGACTTGTTTAGGCATGCTAATCAAAGTTCTGACACATTGATCAAAGAATAGGCGTGGAACGTGAAAAATCATAAAAAAAGCCCACCTTGGGGAAGATGGGCTATAAACTAGAAACTAGAAACTAGAAACTAGAAACTAGAAACTAGAAACTAGAAACTAGAAACTAGAAACTAGAAACTAGAAACTAGAAACTAGAAACTAGAAACTAGAAACTAGAAACTAGAAACTAGAAACTAGAAACTAGAAACTAGAAACTAGAAACTAGAAACTAGAAACTAGAAACTAGAAACTAGAAACTAGAAACTAAAGCATTGATTTCTAAGGAAAATTATAACACATTTCGTATAAGGTGTATTATGTTAATTTTAGAAAATCTTTCTAATCCAAATTTAGTTTTCTGTTAAGTTCTATAATGAGGATCTAAGCGTAATACTGTATTCACATCATATTCAGCATCAAAAAAATCACAAATTTTTGACACCTTACCTTTACTTAATAATTTCTTATCTAGATAAATAATCAATTTATTTTTGTTGATATCAAAAATAACTCTTCCCCTTGGAACTTCATCATATTCCATATACCGTAATTCAGAGATATCTGCTTTGATTCTCTCCCAATATTCCATATGTGTATATT
>NZ_CP114258.1:0-10958 GCF_027105035.1 Acinetobacter sp. TR11 | reverse complement strand
GAAGCACCAGTATTAATTATTATGCTATGACACAGTAATTAATTTTAGTGCTATAAGCAAGGTAAACGGTGTCATATTGCAAGGTAAACGGTGTCATATTGCAAGGTAAACGGTGTCATATTGCAAGGTAAACGGTGTCATATAGGTTTTGAATCCCTTGTAAATAAAGGATTTCAGCATGTTTAAAAGCATTTAAAAACTTTAAAAATAATTAAAAGCCTCATCTGGTCAAAATTGCCCTTGGTTTTCGCTACGCTCAAACTCTATTGAATCTCGCTTTCGCTCGATTCGGGGGCAATTTTTCGGTTAATTCCTTCGTGAATTTGAGAAAAAGCAAAGGCAAGAGCAAAAGCAACTCGGAATTCGCTTCGCTCATAGAGCTTTATGCTCGCTTCGCTCGGTCTAGGCTCAAATTTTTGCATCTAAACTTCACTTTTTTAGGTTAATCAACCTAAAAAAGCGGTTTTTCAGAGGGCCGAGGCGCGAATTTTGGGGATGTCGCTCGTAGACACTCGCTTGGTTAAGCTGTTCTTATCGTTTATAGATGCAGTGTTATTTGCTTCTATTTGCGTTTAGAGGCACTTTTTTGTTTTTTGGGTACTGATCTCTAGTTCAGTTTGAAATGATCGTACTATGGCGAAAATACAGCGTTTAAACGTGATATTTGTTTATTGCTCTGGTGTTTTGTTGAATGGGTTTCTTGGATCTTGTTTGGCTTCTTGTATAAATCGTTCAATTTCTTGGTATTGGCTTGAGTTGGCAATTTCTTGGGTGACTGTCTGTAGATCCTTGTTAGTTTGTTGCATAGTTTTACCGATCAAGGCCATACGAAATAAGGTTTTCAGGTTGTCCAAGTCCTGATTGGAGTGGGTTATTTGAAACTTTGCTCGTTCAAAAATACCTAGATAGAGTGAACCGATAAAGTATTTGATCTGGTCTTCTCGTTTTTTCTGTTGTTTCTGACTTTGTTTTTCCTTTTGTTGTTCTGGATTCAGGGCTTTTTCTATTTTCTGATTCAGGTTTTTCGCTGCGGTCTGGTGGCGTTGCGTTTTGAGGATCTCATCCAGTGCATCGTGCATGGCAAAGTAGGCATCGATGTCATGTTTTTGATGGAGCTTGAGGATGTTTTGTTCCAGAGCGGTCTGTTTGGCAGGTTCTGTCTGTTGGATCAGTTGCAGCTGAAGCATGCGTTTGTTGTAGGCATTGCGTTCATAGCGACATTTCTGGATGAGTTGTCGGTCTTGCTCACTGAGATCCTGAAGGCTTTTTTTGTTTTTGAGCATGTGCAAGCAACGTTCTTCAACTCGGCGTTTGAACGGTAGATTGAGGATGTGCGTGCCGAGTTCGTTGATTTCTTTTGCTGTGAGAACTAACGCTTTGCGTCCTGCCATTTGGATCTCATTTTGCCGTGAATTGGCTCCATGTTAGCGTCATGTTGTGGGCGTTTAAACTATTTTTTCTGCTATGCATAAAAAATAGTTTATCTCGTTTCCGTGTCTTTTTTTGACAACAACCGCTAAAGCGATTATTGTCAAAAAAAGACACTCCTCCTCGCTCCTGCGGAGAGCCTCCTTTGCGAATTGGATCTCAGGTGAATTCGGCATGTTTTACATGAATATTCGGCACAATGTGAAGAAGGATTCCAGTTCCAAGAATACCTTCCATTATCTGACTCGAACCGCGCATTTTGCCGAGCAAAAGGCCGATGAAGAATTGGAGTTTGTGCGTTCTGGAAATATGCCTGCTTGGGCTGTCGATGCGCCTGCAAGCTTTTGGCATAGTGCGGATCGTTATGAGATTGCTCGAGGTCGAACCAGTTCAACGTTGACCGTAGCTTTGCCAAAAGAATTGTCGAAACAGCAGCGTAAAGAATTGGTCGAGGCCTTTATTCAGGAATTTGCTGATCAGTATCAGTTCCCTTATACCGCAGCGGTGCATAATCATCCGAGTGAGCTGACAGGTGAAGATCAACCGCATTTACATCTGATGTATTCTGAACGGAGTTTGGCCGATGGGATTGAACGTCCGCCAGAGCAGTTTTTTAAGCAGTATCGTCCAAAGAATCCCACTAAGGGTGGCGCACAGAAATTAACAGCTGATGCGTTGGGCTTTGGCCGTGATCAGGTCAAAGCCTTTCGAGAAAAAACTGAGCAGCTGATTAATCAGGCTTTGGAAATGCATGCACCGATGAAAACCCTAATTCTGGAGGGTATGGAGATTGTTGTTCCGAATCGAGTGAGTCATTTGTCCAATCAGGAATTTAACCAGAAGTACGGAACGCAATTGCAGGATGTCCCACAGATTTACCGATGGAAGTTGAAAAGTGCTGATCCAATGATTCAGCTTGAAGTTGAGGCACAGAAGCACACCATTCAACAGATTCGACAATTTAACAAGCTCCAGATCTATCAAAAGGAGTACAACCAAGCCTTAGAGCAGCGTAAAAATCAAGACTTGGATCGTGATGATAGTTATACGCCATCATGGTTCTAGGAATATTGTGAGGTTTTAAATAAAGCTTTTGGAGGTCGTATGAAGACTGGAAAACAAATTCTTGAGGGTTTATTTGACGATCAACGTGCTGCTGCACATGATCCCCATCATCCAGTGAATGATCAGCTTCGGGCTAGTCTATTGTGGAAGAAACATTTACTTGAGTTGATTCAGATCCCACGGTATCAACTGAAATCAGATGATAGCTATGTATTGGTGTCTGATATTCCTGAGTATTTTAAGGCACAGTTTGAGCAGTTTTTTTTAGGTCAGAACCTATTGCAGCATGTGGATCATCCTGATGAATCACGATTGGATAGCAAACGTTTAGACAGTTTTATTGCCTATCTCAAAGATCATCCAAGTTATAAATCAGAGCAGCGTGACCAAGTATGAAAAATCCAGTAGATGCAGATCGAATTCGAGCTGCTTTTAAGGCAACGCAAGGGATCGTGGAGCATGAGTTTGAGCAGCATGTGATTGATGCCAGTCAAGTGTATGTCGATGCGATGATTGAGCGGATTGCTTCAGGTGAGTCGACCTTTGAGGAGGAAGATGAGGTGTTAATGATGAAGTGGCGAGCTATGAATGCCTTACAGAATAAGGACTCATAGCTTCGCATAAGGCGTATTATGTTAATTTTAGAGAATCTTAAAATTAGTGAAAAAACTTATAACAAAATACTCATTTTTTCAGCCCCAAAAGAACCAAAATTAAGTTTAATTCTTCAAGTTAAATTGCTATAACACTCTTTGCAAATAAGAAGAGCCACAAAAATGACAAATTCATTTAATGCAGAACAAGCACGTCAGAATGCTTCTGAAATACAAGTAAGCTATTCAGACATGTTAAATAAAATTCTAACAGGGGCAGAAAGCTTGTCTAAAGTTGGAAGACGTAGCGGTTTATTTTTATTTCCTGCTGGTGCCACTGCCTCAGAACATGTCGTTGCTCTCGAAAATGAATTACGAAGTAGAGGTTTTACTATCATTACAGAGCTTGATAAGAAGCGAGATACGATAAATATAGAACTCGGATTTTAAGTAGTTCAGACCTTTATCAAACCTCATTTAACATAATGGTGGTTATGCGAAATCATTTATAAAAAGTTATTGTTTTTCAAATATTTAAAAAATTAGTCATGACTAAAAAATAGCTAAAAAGCCGACTCCGAAACAAGTCGGCTGCTTTTTAAGCACTTTTGTCACTTTTAGCCAATAAAATTGGTTAAAAAATATTCAAAAATCCAAATTTTCCTGATTTCTAAAGGCTCTCATTTCTGAAATTATCCCCATTTCCTGCGGACAATTCTTGGGATAATTTGAGGATATATGCATGTGCGTTCTGGCGTACAATCATTCAGGAAATCGACCAATAGGCAGATACCCCTAGATTGCATATCATGGCTTCATTGAGAACAGGATGTTCCAGATAAAAATAAGAAGATCAGCGACAGGACGCGAGGGATGACAGGAGTTGACCCTAGTACCAAATACGAAAAACCCCGACAGGATGTCGGGGTTTTTTATTGTCTCATGATTTTAATTGTACTTTGACTCTACACACTTTAATGCTATGGTATATATCAGTGATATATATCTTGTGTATCTGGAGGTCAACATGGAAATTGCCAAAGTATTTCAAACTGGTCGCAGTCAAGCGGTTCGCTTGCCTAAGGCCTTTCGTTTCAATGGCACTGAAGTGGCCATCAAAAGCTTCGGACGTGGCGTTTTGTTGATGCCAATCGATAACCCTTGGGATGTCATGTTAGAAGCCATCAATGAGTTTGAGGTTGGATTCCAGTTGGAGCGAGCTGATCAAGGCGAACAGTTCCGTGAGGAGTTCAAATGATTTACCTCTTAGACACAAATATTTGTATCTATGTCATCAACAACAAGCCTCAACACGTTTTTGAACGCTTTAAGCAATATCAACTCGGCCAGCTTGCGATTTCAAGTATCACGGCATCTGAGCTGGCTTTCGGTGTAGAGAAGTCTGGATCTGAACGCAATAAACAGGCATTAAACAAGTTTTTGTCACCTTTAGAGATTCTTCCTTACGATGAACAAGCAATTTGGCATTACGCCAAATTACGCCAAGATCTTCAATCCATAGGCAAACCGATTGGCAGCTTAGATATGCTGATCGCTGCTCATGCTTTGGCATTGGATGTTGTATTAGTAACGAACAATACAAAAGAATTTGAACGGATTGATGGTCTAAAGCTAGAGAATTGGGTCTAATCGCTATATCTAGCACTATGCAGGGCTAGAATTCGCATAAGAGATTTTATGTTAAATGAAAGTAGTAAAATACGATATTAAGTAATTAAAGTTTTAATTAGCAGTTTAAAATAATAACATTACGCAATTTTTAAGGTATTAGTAAAATGAGTAGACCTATTAAGCACCTTAAGATTTCTGGCTATAAATCATTGAAAAATGTGGATCTTGAGCTAAAAAACCTAAATGTTTTAATTGGTGCAAATGGGGTTGGTAAAAGTAATCTAGTCTCTTATTTTAGGTTGTTAAGCGCCATCTTAGATAGAAAATTACAAATATTTGTTTCTCAACAAGGGGGAGCAGAGAGACTTCTTTGTGATGGAATTAAATATACTGATGCAATATCAACAGAGGTGTATTTTGGGAATAATGGTTATCTTTTGACCTTAAAACCTACTGTTAATGGTGAATTATATTTTGAGGAAGAAAGAACATATTTTGCTGGTAATTTTACTAGTAGAAAGCTATTAGGTAGTGGCCATACAGAAGCGCTATTGCCTAAATACGTTAAAGAAAAAGATCCAATCTCAATGTATTGTTATGATGCCATCAAAAAATGGCGTATATATCACTTTCATGATACTAGCGATACAGCCGCTGTAAAAAGGGCTTGTTCTGTACATGATAATGCTTATTTAAGACCCTCAGCAGAAAACCTAGCAGCATTTTTATATGAGATGAGAGAGAAAAATGAACTTCACTACAAAAAAATAGTAAAAGTTATAGGGTTAGCAATTCCGTATTTTGATGACTTTGTTTTAGAACCAAAGGAACTTCCAACTGGTGAAGAACAATTAAGACTCATTTGGAAGCAAAAAGACAGTGATTATAAATTATGGCCTAGTCAGCTTTCTGATGGTTCTTTAAGATTCATATGCTTGGCTACAGCATTATTACAGCCTGATCCACCAACAACTATAATTATTGATGAGCCTGAATTAGGCTTACATCCCTATGCCATAACTTTATTGGGGGGATTGTTGAAATCTGCCTCAGAAAGGATGCAAGTTATTATTTCTACTCAATCAGTTCCATTGGTTGATCAATTTGAACTTGAAGATTTAATTATTGTAGAAAGAGATAAGGACGGTACTAAGTTTAAAAAATTAGAGATACAAGAATATGAAGGCTGGTTAGAAGATTATTCTACAGGCGAATTGTGGGAAAAAAATATTTTGGGTGGGAGACCTACAGCATGGTAAGAGTTCATATTATCTGTGAAGGTCAAACAGAAGAAACCTTTATTAATGAAGTTCTTATGCCTGATTTTAGCCGTAAAGGAATTTATTTATATCCAGCTCTAATTGGTAGGCCGGGTCATAAAGGTGGTAATGTTAAATATAGTAGAATGAAAACGGATATTGAAAATCGATTAAATGATGAAGAAGCATATTGCACTACATTTTTCGATTTCTATGGCCTCCATCCAGATTTCCCAGGAAAACAAATAGCTTTAGGGCATACTAATTTAAATAGTAAAAAACAAGTCTTAGAAGATGCATTTTTACAAAAATTATCTGATGATCTAGGTGAAAACAAAATTAGAAGATTCATACCTTACGTGCAAATGTATGAGTTTGAAGGGTTATTATTCTCTGCTAGTGAAGCAATAGCTTCAAATCTGGGAGTAAGTTTATCTTCTGTAGAAACTATTATTAATGAATTTGATACGCCCGAACATATTAATAATAGTCCTCAAACAGCTCCAAGCAAACGACTCAAAAACTTAAGTCGTGGATACGACAAAGTATTTTTGGGATCTCTAATTGCGCTAGATGTTGGTATTAATGAAATGAGAGAAAAATGTGTTGGTTTTAATAATTGGTTAAATCAATTAGAACGTTTAACTAATATAGATATCTAATTTATAGTAAAAAAGCCCGACATCCTGTCGGGCTTTTTTAGATTGGGTTGCTCGTCTTGCTGATCTCGTGCTGCCCATTCCTTGCGCTACTTTCTTATTCTTGTTTTTCTGGAAACATCCTGTTCCCTATATAGCCATCATAGGATTAATGCATTGAATTACCAATCCGCAAAATCCTTAAATTTATGTAAGTTTTAGCTTACATAGTTGGCCTATTTTTATCCCAAGAGTTGTCCGCAGAAATTGGGGATGATTTAAGTCCTGAGTGGGTTGATAACACACACTAAAGCTTCATTTTGATTAAATATTAACCGTATTTATTGGCAAGAAGTATCAAATCTGCTCATAAAAAAGCCGACTTGTTTCTAAGTCGGCTTTTTGCTGTTTTCGAGGTCAGTCAAAAATTTTTAACTATATGAAAAACAACGTATTTTTATAGTGCATTTCGTATAAGCTCTATTATGTTAAATAATTAAGGATAAAAGCTTTATTACTAAATAGAACAGTTGCTTAAAGCAGTATAGAGTTAAGTTTGCATTTTAATATCAAGTTGTCTTTCAGCACCGATAATCACCATACGAATCCCATTTTCAAAAATGTCATCCGCATTCATATTTTGTAAGGTATTCACTCCTTGGAGCATGAGTGGATATATAGTTGGATCGGCTTCGAATGGTGGGTCTGATCTTATTTCTTCTTGCTGCTCCTCAAGGACCCACCCAACAATAAACCTTCCTAATGTCATAAGTAATGCAACTGCTTCAACAGGAGAAAACCCAGCATGAGATAACAGCGCAACTTGGGCCTCAATCGTGTTGAAATGTCCTTGACTGGGGCTAGTTCTTGCATGTAGACGAGCACCATCACGGTAAGCTAGTAGTGCTCGACGAAAGCTTACAGAATTAGCGAGCAACCAATCTTGCCATGTCATCCCATCGATGGGTAAAGAAACTAAATGGTGTTCATTTATAATGGTTTCCGCCATTGCTTCCATTAACAAGGATTTATTCTTGAAATGCCAATATAGAGTTGGAGATTTAATACCCAATCGTTGAGCTAGCTTGCGTGTGGTTATTGAATCTATGCCTTCTTCATTCAACATATCCAATGCGGTACGCAGGACTATTTCACGTGTCAGACGTTGAGGTGCAATATCTTTTTTACTCATAAATCTATCACTGATAGGGAGTGTGTGAGAGAATATTAATTCTATCATTGCTAGAGAAGGCATTTGTGAAGAAATCATTGAGCGTGATTTTAATCACTATATTTCTGGATGCTGTTGGGATTGGTTTAATTATGCCGATCTTGCCTGAATTATTACGGTCATTGGCTGGAGCTGAAGCAGGCGGTGTTCACTATGGTGCTTTATTAGCTGTGTATGCTCTGATGCAGTTCATTTTTGCACCTATCCTTGGAGCGTTGAGTGACCGATTTGGACGTCGACCTGTATTAATTATTTCAATTGCTGGTGCAACGGCTGATTATCTCCTAATGGCTGCTGCTCCTTCTCTATTGTGGCTATATATTGGTCGTATTTTTGCGGGAATTACAGGTGCCAACATGGCTGTTGCAACAGCTTATGTTTCAGATATTACTCCAGCCCATGAGCGTGCAAAAAGGTTTGGTCTCCTTGGAGCTGTCTTTGGTATTGGGTTTATAGCGGGTCCGGTAATAGGTGGAGTTTTGGGTGAATGGAACTTACATGCACCGTTCTTTGCTGCTGCTTTTATGAATGGGATTAATTTAATAATGACAGCAGTCTTATTAAAAGAATCAAAACACAGCAATAAAATGACTGAGAAGGTTCAGGAGCAATCAATATTAAAGAAATTATCCTATTTGATCACTCAACCTAATATGGCTCCATTGCTTGGTATCTTTTTAATTATCACATTGGTTTCACAAGTCCCCGCAACTTTATGGGTTATCTATGGGCAGGATCGTTATGGCTGGAGTATATTTATTGCAGGTGTTTCCCTTGCTAGTTATGGAATATGCCATTCTATTGCACAGGCTTTTGCTATCGCCCCTATGGTAAAGAGGTTTGGAGAGAAAAATACGTTGTTATGTGGAATAGCTTGCGATGCAATTGGTTTACTTCTTTTATCTATTGCTGTTGAAGAATGGGTGCCTTTTGCGTTGTTACCATTGTTTGCCCTTGGTGGAGTAGCCGTTCCTGCTTTGCAAGCAATGATGTCCAGAGGTATTAGTGATGAAAGACAAGGTGAATTACAAGGGCTATTAAGCAGTTTTAATAGTCTGGGGGCTATAATTGGTCCTGTATTAGTTACTAGCCTCTATTTTATGACTCAGGCATCAGCTCCTGGAATGGTATGGGCATTAGCTGCAATACTTTATGTAATCACCCTACCCTTATTGCTTAAGTATCGCCTGAATAAATATTCTGGAGTTCCATAAAATATTTAATTTATTGGTTTAAAAACTAATGGATTCTATAGTTTATCTAAAATTAACATAATACACCTTATACGAAATGTGTTATAATTTATTTTGAAATTCAAATACTTATTTCAAAGTTTATAGCCCAAACATCACTGTTTGGGCTTTTTTTATGATTTTTCACGTTCCACGCCTATTCTTTGATCAATGTTTCACGACTTTGTTTAGGTTAATTGAATAATCAGGATGCTTGGTCTTTTTCTTTTTGGCGTTCATTCAGCTCTTTTTTAAGTGCCTTTTTATCCTGGTAGGATGCAATCAGCATGATCGGGATCAGCAGCGGGGCCACAATAATTCCTAGGGCAATGTCTTTCAGTTTCGGCATGATCTCTCTTCCTTAGTCATTATCAAAAACAGCATTCAGCACACGGCCAAATAAGCCACGCTTTTTGTGTTGTGGCACTGCCACATTTTGCAACGTGGCATGCTGTAGCGTTTGGGTGTGGTATGCCGTAGTTTCTTGCTGTGGCACTGCCACATTTTCTGCAATATTGAATTCATTATTCTTTTTATTATCATTGTCTTGTTGTGTTGTCGCATGCTGTGGCATGTGGGTGTCGCATGCCGTAGCATCTTGTTGTGGTAATGCTGTGGCAGGTGCAACACTTTTCAGCTCAATGAGTGTTTGCATACGGTCAATTTGTTGCATTAACCGTTCTTCACGTTCTTGGTATTTTTTGACTTCATTTTCTAAATGGGCAATAAGTTTTTTTGTAGATTCATCACCTTCTTGCTTAGATGATTCAATTTTTTGAGATGTTTGCTCAGGTTCTCCAAAGCATCGGATGACCTCTGCTAGATCGAATTGGCCATCACTGGAGCGTGATAAACGTCCATTACGTACAGCTCTGTAAATGGTTGATCTATCCACATGAAATTTTTTAGATACTTCACTTAGTGATAACTTAGCCATTTACGGTGTCCTTTTTATTTGATGGCATGTATCCCACTTTTTTTAGGTATGGGGATAGTTCTTTGATTTTTTCAGGGTCTTGTAGCATCTCAGCAATACGAACAGCAAATTGAGGATAGCTTTCAGTTCCTTGTGAATAGCGACCCATTTCAGGGAGTTCTGAAAGTTTGTTTGCAAACATATGCCGTTGAGCATCGGTCATCTTTGAAAAAAGGTCTAAGGTATTCGGATCTCTTTCTATTGATGGATTATCCTTTTTCTTCTGTTTAAACGTAAAAGAAAAACCTGAAATTGATCGACCTCTTTTGTGTTGTTCATACTTCACTGTGATATCTGTATGTTCGTTAATTTGTTTAATAGCGAGCTCAAGTACACTAGTTTTAAAGCGTTCCATACGCTTGTACTCATTATCGAGTACGCCAATTCTTTGACGGAAATCACTTAGCTCTATAATTGGAGTAGAGCCCGTACTTCTCCAAGCAATTAATAACTCATATAAACGAACAGCATAAGCACTACTTAGATTACTAACTTGCTGCAATTCATATTTAGTAAAATGCTCTTCTAAGCGCGTAATTAATGGAACTATGGCAGGGGCAAAAATAAGCTTAACCACTGCTTCATTATCTACATATCCAATTTCACTAACCCAACGGGATCTATAGTTCTCAATATTCCCTCTTTCATTTATTTTTTGATAACTAAATTGTCTAGCGAATAAATCATTACAGGCATCTTTTAATGCTTGATAGGCAGTATTGCGATGTACACCAAATTGATTGATATAGCCTTCGGCATGTACTTCAAGGGGATCATTAGCATTAATCCCTTTCCCACTTTCCCTTGCTTCAACAATAGCCAATAAAATTAAACGTTGTTCTACTAAATCCAAGTTATAGCTTGCATTGATTAAGGCATTGTCTTTTACCACTAATTCTCTCAT
>NZ_CP114257.1:0-12888 GCF_027105035.1 Acinetobacter sp. TR11 | reverse complement strand
AATCAGTTGGTTATGTATTTATGCAACAAAGCCCCTTAAAACCAAATAGAAATGTCCTATACAGACATTTCCAAGTCAGGGTCTCCCAATGTTCAGCGATTCAATGCAGCCGCATGGTGGGCCATGTGTTCGCTCAAGTAGGTCGAAATAAAGTAGTAGCTATGGTCATGACCAGGCCGCAGATTGAGCGTTAGCGGGTGGTCTACCTGTTCACACGCGGTACGCAACAGTTGCGGTCGAAGCTGGTGCTCGAGAAACTCATCGCTCAGCCCTTGATCGACAAGCAGCGGTAAGCGTTCTTGCGCCACGCGAATCAGCTCGACCGTGTCATATTGCTTCCAGGCTTCCAGATTCTTTTCGCCCAAGTAAGCCGCCAGAGCCTTCTGCCCCCATGGAACTTGCGTAGGCGCCACGATCGGCGAGAACGCCGAGACACTTGCATAGCGACCGGGGTTGCGAAGCGCAATAACCAGAGCGCCATGACCGCCCATGGAGTGCCCACTGATGCTGCGTCTTGACGACGCAGGGAAGTTCGCTTCGATCAGCGCTGGTAATTCGTCGACCACATAGGAATACATCTGATAGTGATCGCTCCAAGGTAGCTCTGTGGCGTCTACATAGAAACCCGCACCTTGACCTAGATCATAGGCAGCATCGTCTGCAACGCTTTCTCCGCGCGGGCTGGTATCTGGGGCTACGACAATGATTCCGTGCTCCGCGGCATACCGCTGCACCGCAGCCTTGGTGATGAAGTTCTGTTCGGTACAGGTCAGACCTGAGAGCCAGTACAGAACTGGGAGCTTTTCATGCTCAGCCTGAGGCGGAAGATAGATTCCAAACCTCATCATGCAGCCAAGCACTGTTGACTCATGCTGAAAAACGTCCTGCCAACCCTCGAAGCTGGCGTGATGTTCAATGCGTTCCACGGATTTTCTCCTTATTTCAACGAGGTGGTGCTCAGGCGCCAATCAAGACGAATTTTCGTTCCATCCAGGATTAGTTAAAAATGCTTCACCGCACCACTCAGCAGGTTTTCAGCGTTGTCGCTGGCATGAAGATCGCTGCTACAAACCCAGACGCCACCACACCACGAAGGTCGGATGTCGACTTCAATGTACAAACAATAAAGTGTGTAATTCAGGGAGCCACTACCGCGATGCTCATTTTGGATTCTGTGTTTCTTGCATCACGCACCGAACTTTCAGTCCGATCGTGCTCATTGACCGTCTTTGGCTATGAAGGCGAGGTAACAGCCTTTCTGAGCTCTAATCAGCAGATAGAGGCTCAGAGTACCGTAAACCGTGTGGCATGAGCGGGCATGCCACACGGTTGCAGTGGAAGATGAGATTGTTTTTGGCTGGAACCAGTCCTTACACAATGACCTCACTTCTCCTAGGTTTTAGACAAAGGTGTAGGCGCAGACCTTATTACCAGCCGGATCACGCAGGTAGGCCGCGTAAGCACCCGGCAGGTGGCCACGTGGGCCAGGCTGACCTTCATCGGTGCCACCAGCGGCGAGGCCGGCTGCGTGGAATGCATTTACCTCTGCAGGGGTGGCAGCTGCGAAGCCTACCGTCACACCATTACTGGTGGGTTCTGCGCCATTGCTTGGGCGGGTGATCATGAAAGCAGGTTTGTCGCGACCGTACAGAACCCAATCGTTACCGAATGGCCTAGGTTTTTAATGCCGAGGGCACCTAGAGCGGCATCGTAGAATACAACCGACTTCTTAAGGTCGACTGCGCCGAGGAAGACATGGGAGAAAATATCGTTACCGGAAATTACTGGAGTAGCCATTAAAGTGTTTCCTTGATGGTTGGTTTTGAAAAATTAGGTATTGATCCGTGGATCAATAGTGAATGACAGTGCGAATTGACTTACCTTCATGCATTAGATCAAAGGCTTCATTGATCTGATCCAAGCCCATCGTATGTGTCACAAATGGTTCTAATTGAATTTTACCTTTCATGGCATCTTCAACCATTCCTGGAAGTTGCGTACGACCTTTTACGCCACCAAAGGCAGAACCTAGCCATTTACGACCAGTAACCAGTTGGAATGGACGGGTAGAGATTTCCTGACCTGCGCCAGCTACACCAATAATTACGGATTGTCCCCAGCCACGGTGTGCACTTTCAAGGGCTGCACGCATTACATTCACGTTGCCAATACATTCAAATGAATGATCTACACCCCAGCCAGTCATTTCGACAATGACTTGCTGGATTGGTTTATCGTAGTCTTTAGGGTTCAAGAAGTCCGTTGCACCAAACTCTTTTGCCAGCGCAAATTTATCTGGATTCATGTCAACCACAATAATACGCCCTGCTTTAGCTTGACGTGCGGCTTGTACGACTGCCAAACCAATACCACCTAAACCAAAGACCGCAACACTATCACCTTCTTGTACTTTAGCCGTGTTATGTACTGCACCGATACCGGTTGTTACCCCACAACCCAGTAAGCAGACATGTTCGTGATTGGCTTCAGGATTGATTTTAGCCAATGATACTTCTGCCACTACAGTGTATTCACTGAACGTTGAGCAGCCCATATAGTGGTAAATCGGTTGACCATTGTAGGAAAAGCGAGTGGTACCATCTGGCATTACGCCTCTACCTTGAGTTTCGCGAACGGAAATACACAAGTTCGATTTTCCAGATTTACAGAATACGCACTCGCCACATTCAGCAGTGTAAAGTGGAATAACATGATCACCTGGTTTGACGCTAGTCACGCCTTCACCAACCTCAACTACAACACCAGCACCTTCATGCCCGAGAATAGCCGGAAAAACGCCTTCAGGATCATCGCCAGATAAAGTAAATGCGTCTGTATGACACACACCAGTATGGGAGATCTTGATTAATACTTCACCTTTCTTCGGTGGTGCAACATCAACCTCAACAATTTGAAGAGGTTGACCAGGACCAAACGCAACAGCAGCACGTGACTTCATGGAATAATTCCTTATACAGATCTATTTTAAATATGATTTTAGAATCTTGGCGATTTCAGCCAATTCTTCTTTTCGTTGTTGTTCTGTGGTTTCACCTGATACTAAAGTGTCCTTTAAATGAACCTCCAACATTTCATTCATTAAACCATTAATAGCACCACGCACAGAGCATATTTGTTGCAGAATTGCACCACATTCCACATTGTCTTCTAAAGCTTTTTCAATCGCTTCAGCCTGACCCTTGATTCGTCTGACACGCGTCAGAATCTTTTTTTTATCTTCGACTTGATTTGGCATAAAGCTAATTCCTTAAATTTTATTATAGTATAGTACCCTATAGTATATAGAATGACAAGAAGCCTTTATAAAATTAATAATTGATAAAAGCTTATAATTAAAAAATTCTATATCTATTTTTAAGTTTTTATAAAATTAACATAATACGCCTTATACGAAATGCGTTATAATTCTCTTTAGAAATCAATGCTGTAGTTTCTAGTTGATAGCCCATCTTCCCCAAGGTGGGCTTTTTTTATGATTTTTCACGTTCCACGCCTATTCTTTGATCAATGTTGCACAACTTTGTTCATCTCAGTTAAACAATCGTGGTTAATCATAGGGTCTAAAAAAACGACTCCAAAACCCCCTTTTCTCAGGCTCTGGTTCAATGTGCTCAGGCACAGGAATGCGCTTATTTTCACTAGCCTCTGGTTCTTTTTGCATCATAGCTGCGACTTCTTCTTCTTCATTTTCCTCTGTCATCTGAGTGGGTTCTGGGTCGACAGACGTAGGGATATGAGGTTTTGGGGCCTCTAAAAGACGTTGCATAGCTTCAATTTGTTCTTGATAAAAAGATTCACGCTCTAATGATTGGTTTTCTCTAAGTAAAGCTTGATTCAATTGTTTTTCAAGTATGTCAACCTGTCGTTTTAATAAGTCAACTTCAGTCAAGTTTTGACTGTTAGTTGATTGACGTAAGTTGACATCTGATACTTTACTTTGGGGTTCTCCAAATACTCTTAAAGCTTCTGAAAAGTCAATTAATCCATCAGAACCTTTCGATAAATTTCCTTTATTTATATGAGCATATATAGCTTGTCTTGAATATCCATACAGCTTAGCTAATTCTGAAACTGATAATTTTTTCATATTGTAAACTGGGAGTTAAATTGAGTTAATACTTCACTGTTAAGTTGACAAAGTCAATTTACAAACCTATTTGAATCCTAATTCTTTAAGATATGGAGAATATTCTTTAATTTTTTTAGGATCTGTTAAGTCTCTAGATATTCTAATTATAAAGTCATCATAGCTTTCACCTGCTTTACTATATTTTGATGCGAATGTGGGTTCATAAGCTAACCTACCTGAGAACAAAAGAATCTGTTTATCTGTCAATTGGCCAATCAGTTCTAGTTGTTCACTCCTTGTTTTAGAAATATTTTTAACTGACGTCTTTGGCTTAAATGAAAAGCTATAGCCTGAAATTGATCGTCCAGTTTTATGCTGTTCAGACTTAACATTGATGTCCGTAAAAGTATTGATTTGAGATATAGCTATATCTAGAACTCTTCTTTTGAAATTATCTGAGCGCGTATATTCATCATCCGCAATACCAAGTTGCTGCCTAAATTCTGAAATCTCAAATACTGGAGTTTGACCAGTGCTACGCCAAGCAACTAGTAGTTCATAAAGTCTAGTGGCATATCTGCTTGTCAATTGACTTACTTGCTTTAGTTCATAACTAGTAAATCGTTCCTCAAGCCTTGTAATTAATGGGACGACAGCTGGTGAAAAGATAAGACTTACTGATGCTTCATTATCAATATAGCTAATTTCGCTTACCCAACGGCTATGAGTAGTTTTTACATTCCCTTTATCTGTTAAAGATTGATAAGTGAACCTCCTATCAAATAAGACCTTACTTGCCTCTTTCAAAACAGCATAAGCCGTATGTTTCTCTACACCGAAATTCTCTATATAGCTGGATGCATGAATTACTAAAGCATCATTAGCATTGATTCCTTTACCTGTTTGTCTAGCTTCAATAATTGCTAGTAGAACTAGCCTTTGCTCAACTAAATCAAGATTATAACTTGCATTAATTAGAGCATTATCTTTGACAACTAAGTCTTTCATTATTCTTATTACTACATCATAAAATCATGTAGTAATACTACATCAAATATTGAAGTAGTCAAATGGTCGATAAACGTAGTGATATAGGTCGATAAACGTAGTGATATAGGTCGATAAACGTAGTGATATAGGTCGATAAACGTAGTGGTATTACCTCTAAAACTATTGCTATTAGAGGCTTTCAGCTACTCTAAAAGTATTTAAAAGTATTAAAAATTATTAAAAACATTGAGAATGAAAAATTGCCCGTGGTTTTCGCTACGCTCAAACTCTATTGAATCTCGCTTTCGCTCGATTCAGGGGCAATTTTTCGGTTAATTCCTTCGTGAATTTGAGAAAAAGCAAAAGCAACTCGGAATTCGCTTCGCTCATAAAACTTTATGCTCGCTTCGCTCGGTCTAGGCTCTCATTTCGACATCTAAACTTCACTTTTTTAGGTTTGTTAACCTAAAAAAGCGGTTTTTCAGAGGGCCGAGGCGCGACTTTTGGTGATATCGCTCGTAGACACTCGCTCTGTACTTTCTGATCCAGATCCATTTTTAAAAACCCAGACCATCATAATCATTTCGTTTCGGTTCAAGCTGTGAGGGGTGTATTTCAGGTTTTGGCTTCGGCTGTGATGTTGGTTCAATCACTGGTTTTGGTTGTACAGATAGGACTTTAAACTCCATGTCCGGTTCAGGGTATAACCTGGCGTTGTTGAGATTAAAATTGATGGTATCGATATCCCATTTTTCGTGATGCAGGATCGGTTGCTGGGTTTGAATAATTTCGTTGATATCGTGGCCCAGTTCTTTTTTGTTGCTGGCTTTTTTAATGAGGTGATTGAGGTAGTGCATCACTTCAGGAGAGCTGAAGGGTTCGTTTGAGCAGCTGTAGTAGTATTCATGCTGTTGATCAAAGTGTTGTTGGCGCTGTTCCAGTTCTCGTTCTTTGGCATTGTGTTGTCTGATTTTCTGGATTTCCGTCAGGTATTCCACAGTTTCATTTTGTTTGCCTGTCCCCAGTTTGGGTTCTGGTAGGTAGAGGGTGCCGTGTATCTCGTTGTATTTTTCGTAGTTGTCTGCCGAAACTTGATTTTTAATTTGGATCTCCTGGCCATCGATCTGGTAAGTCACGGTTGGGCTATGTTCTGCCAATGCGTCATTCAGGTGATTTTCCCAAGCTTTTCGGATATGCAGGAGGTAAGTGGTGTAATCAGCATGGCCATCCTGGAGCTGGATTTTCTTGGCACCGCCTTTGGCCGGATCTTGGGGATTATAGCGTTTAAAGTACTGTTCGGCTGTGCGTTCAATGCCGTCATCGGCTTTGAGGGAGAACATGAGGTGGCAATGGGGCTGTTCTTCGCCGCTGAGACGCGATTTAACGTTGTGTATGGCGTATGAATGTGGATATTGCTGTGGAGCTATATGTTTGTCTAAAAACGTCTCTATGAGCGTTTTACGCTGGTCTGGCGTGAATTCGTTGGGAAGGGCAATTTCATACTCGATGTAGACTTTGGCATTGGCTCGCTCAAAAGTATCAGCGGCTTGCCAAAACTCAATTGGATCTTTTACCCAGGACGGCATGCATTTGCCAGGTTCAACGTATTCTAAAATTTCGTCACTTTTCTTGCGGACGTTTTCGTATTGCATCAGTCGGGAAATATAGAGGTAGTGGCCCATTGCATAACCTTTATTTTTGTTTTTGACGCTGAAATGGTAGCTGGCCATGTTCACCTCTAAATGGTTTTGGACCGGTTTTTATGGAGTGAAACGAAATGAAAACCGCCCGGATTTGGAATGCCTCAATGGCTGAAAAATCCGGTTGAAGGGGGTCAAGGGGGAAGCGCCCCATTGCGTACTAGTTTCTCCGATGAGGAGAAACTGTCAAGTGCGAATTATTTAAATAAAAAATAGAAATTCTTTTCAAGAAATTTTATTTTTTATTTAAATAATTATTTTCAGACTGCCCTCTTTAAATATGGTAAAACCATATTTAAAGAGGTTGCAGTTCTGAAAATTTGGTGGCCGATGATATGACACTAGAAAAAGCAAAAAAGCGTGGTAGACCTTCTCAACTTTTACAAATGGCAGAGTTACATGCTTTCGTTGAGTTTTTATTAGAAAAAGATCCTCGTTCGGAACTTCAAAATCAGGTTATTGATGCACTACAAGCTGAAGACTTTAACTTTGAAATGTTGTCTGAAGCTCAGCAGATTCTTGTGAAAGAAGCGTTAAAACCGTACCGTGAGCATTTGAAGCTTCAGTTGTTGTTTGATGAGTTGGTGAGAACTCCGGGAAGGACTAAGTATGAAGAAAAATTTTTGGAGCTGTACCAAGATTATAAAAAAGATGATCTAGATCCAGCTGAAATGAATATCCTGAAAACAATGTGTACGCGCTATCTGAATTTTAAAGCGCAAAAGCTTGAATACAGTGACTTGGAGCTGTATTTGAGTCAGATTCAGAAAAAGGATGCCGGGAAAAAACGTAAAGCTGAAAATCAACGTAAGTTTGAAGTGGGCGGTGGGGTTTTAAGTCTTTATAAAGTAAAAGATGATGAAAATTTAGACAGTAAAAAGTTTCTAAAAGGAATCGAAATTGACCGTTTTCTTGCCGGGAAATTTCGTCAATCTCAACTTTATAAAAAGGTTTGGGCACTAGAGCGACCAAATACAGAAAAGTATCAACTACTTTTTGAGGTTCTCCATCAGCTGTCTGGATATAGCCTAAAAGGGCAGACTTTAACGCTTCTCGATTTAGCGATTATAGATGCTCAAAAAAAGATAAAAAGTAGGTCTGAAAAAGAATGAATTTTTTGACTGTCCGCTTTTTAGCTGACTTTTCTATTTTGGCAATTGTAAATTTATGCGAAATTTATTATTTTAAAAATAAGGTCGCCTACCGTACTTACGCATGAGTAGAAAAGGGATAAAAAACCATAGGTTTAATTTTTAAAGCCATATCTAAAATTTAATTTTCTTAAGTATCAACTCGTTTGGTTCTTAGCATTTAAACATGCGTTGCTAGAAGTCTTATGACACCAAAGATTCTTTGTATAAAGAGTTTAGAGTTGGAAGTAGAGAAAATTATGTCTATTCAAGAATTCGCATTTCAATTATCTAAAAAAATTCAGGAACAGCATTCTGTAAAGATTAGCCGTTCACATATTTATGAATTAATTGCTTTAGATCAGGACTATAGGACCTATAGCTCTTTTGTTGCTCAAAATCTTTTACTTGATGCTCAATATGATGATTCTGAAGAATATTATCAGCATGAATTAATTGATGCCCTAACTCTAGAAATATTGAAAAATCCGCCTGAAACAGATTATCTAAATTATAGTGAAGATGACCTTCATTGGGATGATTATGAAGGTAATGCTTTACTGGAAAAGATTAAAAAAATCACCATAAGACTTAAGGATTTACTAAAATTCGATGCGTCAGAGGAATTATATTTATCGATTTCTAAAACGGTCTATCGAGAACTTTTATGGCTTAACTTAGAAGTTATTAACTTTAATGTCGTAAGAAAAGCACTAAGTTATATCGATTTTGAAAATGGGATGGTAGATCACCTAGAACTTGATGGTGAATATTTCGAGTTTTCAGAAATTGGGGAGGCTTTTGAAAAGATTTTATCTTATGCGAAAGACCGTAAGAATGCTGATGCATATGCTCTATTAGGTGCTTATTATCGTTATTTAGCAAATCAAATAGCTCCTTATGGTCGACATGAATCAAATTTTGGGAGTCGTTGGGACAATCATAAACAAAAATATATCAATTCTGATGAGACTAAGAAAAATAAAGAAAAGTATGAAGAATACATAAAGCAAGCTGAACACTTTGAATCTTATATTAAAAATTCACCTATGAATCTTCATGAAATTAATTTGGATGCAGACAAGGAAACAGTTTACAACCAGATTCTGTACTTGTGTAATCGAGGTGATACGAGTGCTATTGAATACTTCCTGTATGAAGAAATTTTCAAAAATCATGGAGAAGCATGGTTATACATCTACTTAGCTCAAATGTGTGGAGTTGATTTCACGCAGGATGATTTTAGAGCCTACAATGCTTATACAGGTGAGGATTATGATGACTATGGACCTATGGAAATCGCAGGTCGTGAGGCAATTCAATATGCTATAGATTTATCAGAACTAGATGTTGATAAAGATAATTTAGCTAGGAAGATTGCTGCAGAGTTATTTGAGAAAATTTAATTCATAGTCTTATAAAAAAGAGAATTTGAAATCTGTATTTGACTCATAAAATACAGATTTCATTATCATCGTTTAACATCCTGGGATAAGTTGTAGAAAGGCTGCTCTAACTTCAGAAAATTCGGCTTGAGGGTGATCTTGTAAAAAATATTCGGTCCAAATGAATGTTGCTTCATGGCCGTCATAGCAAGGATTTACATCCAGATAAAAAGCCAATCGTGCTGTTATGCAAAGTTCAAGATCATTAATTAATGTCAATCCAATCTTTTTTGCTTGAGAAGAAATAAGAAGCTTGGGCTGTACGAAATGGTTCATAAAACAAGTCCTATCAAAAGAGTAAAATTGCTTGATAAGAGTATTTAAACACATAAATAATGTGTCAATAACATTATTTATGTGTTTAAATGTAAATAAATAATCTGTGCTATACTTTTCTATCAAAACAATTCTGCTTTTTAAACTATGCCTTACGAAGAATTTCAAAGACTTATAGGTAAGTCTGGCCTTTCTATTAAAGAATTTGCAGCACTTTTAGATATGAATGCGAATTCAATTACCAACTATAAAAAGAACGGTAAAGTGCCCACTAGCATTGCAGTGATTGCAATCGTAATTTCAGATATGAAGGATGATGGTCTGGACTTTTATCCGATTTTTGAGAGAGTTCGGGCTTTCCGTGATCAAGATAGTATTTGACGTTAACCCAATTAAAGATTTAATTGGGTTCTAACAGCTGCATTTCGTAGATGAGATTTTATGTTAAATAGGGGTAATTAAAGATTGAATTTCAACCCCATTTTCATCAACTAATTCAATACCAACTGCTTTTAAACGATCTATAGGATCACCTGTTTTCAAACACCATCCATTAGGCATATTTGTTTTTAATCCTGAAAATTTAGTATCTAACTTTTTCTGTTCTTCATAGGAAATATGGGCTACACCAAGATTTCTTTGTAGAATTTTGGAGAGTTCAGCATCTGATAATTCATTGCTTTCAATTAATACCCATAAGTTGTTAAAGACATAAGCCATGGGAACAATATGTTCTTTCCATGGCTTAATAGCCATTGCTGATTTATTATTAAAAATATTCTTTGAGTATCCTTTAAAAAGCAGTTCATTTTCTGGATGAAATAAATGCTCCATTAATCTGGAGCTATATCCCCATGGTTTATTAATGTTTTCTTGAAGAGTGATAATGTTTTTTACATGTTGAATGATTAAATCACACGTGCTCTTAATATATTGATTAATATGTTCTTTTTCAGTCATGTTGGTTTTCCAAAAAATTACTGCTACCTTAGCGATTTTATTATAGTGATAAAATGAGTAATCTTAAGAAAGTTATTTTAATCCAAACAGATATTACAACATTCGCTGTACAGGCTATCGTTAATTCAGCGAATAAGTCTTTGCTTGGTGGCAGTGGGCTTGATTATATCATTCATAAAAAAGCAGGACCTTTGATGAAGACTGAATGTATTCAACTTCATCAAGAAAAAGGCGGGTGTTCAACTGGACAAGCAGAAGTTACTACTGCTGGAAACCTGCCTGCCCAATATCTTATTCATGCTGTTGGGCCAAGATGGTTAGATGGTGAGCGTAATGAACCACAATTGCTTTGTGATGCTTATAGTAATGCGATTATGAAAGCTAACCATGTTGGTGTAAAAACTATTTCTTTTCCAAACATCAGTACAGGTGTTTATGGTTTTCCTCGCCAACTGGCAGCCGAAATTGCAATTGGTACCATACTTTCAACACTTCCCCAATATGACTGTGTTGAAGAAGTATTTTTTGTATGCCGAGATGATGAAAACTATTTAATTTATAAGGAGATACTTTCTAACATTAACGACCCAAAAATAAAAATACAGATTGAATAAATTAAATTATAGATAGCTCATATAAGAATCCTGCTACCAGTTTGGCTAAAAGCTCATGATCTTCTTGGGATTCAACGATATCAACCATTAAATCATCTAAACCCGTGTGTTCTTGAATGGTCACACCTTGGATTTCAAGATAAGTTAGCATCACTGCTAGCCCTGTTCTTTTATTTCCATCGACAAATGCATGCCCTTTAGAAATTGCAATACCAAACCATGCAGCAATTTCAAAGATATCACTCACATTACTGTAATACATTTGCTGATCTATACGGTTTAGGACGCTTTCCAGTTTCTCAATCTGGCAACCAGATCGACCTACACCTGTTTGAAGCAAAATCTCGTCATGTACAGCAATTACGAATGTCGAACTAATCAAGCTCATTTATAAGCTAACTCTTGTATTTCTGCTTTATGTTGCTGGATCACTCGTCTAGCACTATGCATAACAACTCGTTTAGTTGCTTCATCATTACTAAACTTTATAGGTAAAACTTGTCCAGAAACCTTTTCACGACTAGATACTTGTTCAATATTATAATCTTTAAGACGTTTTCTCATATCGCTTACCATTCTAAGAGTGATCGTGTGTATTTTAACGCAAGTTTGTTGATCTAACAGTAGTGTTGGTCAAATTTGATAGTGTGAGTCTTTTTTTAGCACCGATTGTTCTGGATTTAAATTAAAAAAATCATAGACTTTATTAATTTTTGATTTATATAACAATGTCTTATCCAAATAAATAATTGATTTTTCTTTGTTGGTATCAAAAATTACTCGACCTCTTGGGATCTGTTCATACTCATAGTTTTGTAGTTCAGAATACTTTTCTTGCAATGTAATCCAATATTCAATATGTGTATATGGGCTATCAATCAGGCCAATAGAGTCTGCTTTCGTAATATTAAAGGAATGTGCAATACCAATGACTTGATTATTCCAGTACCAAAAGATCCCTATTTTCATTTGTCTTTATGCCTAGTTTTAAGTTCAACTAAAATTAATATAATACGGATTATCCGAAAATATTCAGACAATAAAAAACCCCGACATCCTGTCGGGGTTTTTCGTATTTGGTACTAGGGTCAACTCCTGTCATCCCTCGCGTCCTGTCGCTGATCTTCTTATTTTTATCTGGAACATCCTGTTCTCAATGAAGCCATGATATGCAATCTAGGGGTATCTGCCTATTGGTCGATTTCCTGAATGATTGTACGCCAGAACGCACATGCATATATCCTCAAATTATCCCAAGAATTGTCCGCAGGAAATGGGGATAATTTCAGAAATGAGAGCCTTTAGAAATCAGGAAAATTTGGATTTTTGAATATTTTTTAACCAATTTTATTGGCTAAAAGTGACAAAAGTGCTTAAAAAGCAGCCGACTTGTTTCGGAGTCGGCTTTTTAGCTATTTTTTAGTCATGACTAATTTTTTAAATATTTGAAAAACAATAACTTTTTATAAATGATTTCGCATAACCACCATTATGTTAAATGGATAGTTAACTACATGGTATTTCTGTTCGATTAACTAGCTCTTTCAGCTTTTCCAAGAAATCACGGCTTAGTATTAGCTCCTCTACTTTTTTATCTGATATGGGCTTTGTTGCATAAAGATTTTGTAAGCTTCTGATTTAAATAGGTTTGTATGAATTTCAACCTAAAAATTAAATGAACAA
>NZ_CP114256.1:0-3338753 GCF_027105035.1 Acinetobacter sp. TR11 | reverse complement strand
GTGCATCCCCTAATATCCATTTTAAATTCAAAAATAAAGAAACCACCAACCCCATCTTTCGAAGGGGTCGCCATTCTAACCAAGTTATCCACATCTGTCAGGCAAATTTATGAGACTTTTGCCGAAAAAGAAAGCATTCGATTATAAATTTAAATTTAAAACCACTTGTGTATAACTTTTTGCACAAGTTGTGGATAGTTTTGGCTTTAAAGTTATCCACAATTTATAAAATTAATAAAAACATGGTTATCCACAAATTAACTTTATGTTTACTAATATAAAAACATCAATTTCCACAGAAAAACTGGATGCTAATAAGAATAAATTTAAATTTTAAAATTTGAATTTACTTATAGGGTAGGGTTGGATTGTGGATAACTAAGCATATCGAAATTTAAATTTAAAATCCAAGAATTAAATTTAAATTAGCATCTTGGTTATTGATAAGTCTGTATGTAAGCTGTGAATATAGTTGAATATTGATATAATATAAAGAGATAGCCTGTGTATATTTTTTGTTTTCCATTATGTGAGATATTTACTAGGTGTCTTATTGCTTCAAAACAGAACAAACAAAATGTAAAGTTTTTGATTTTCCATTGACAGCGTAAACATTGCACAATAAAATCGCGGACCTTTATAGAAAGATCATTTTGGGAGTTTCGATATGAAACGTACTTTCCAACCATCTGAATTAAAGCGTAAACGCGTTCATGGTTTCCGCGCTCGTATGGCTACTAAAGCAGGTCGTCAAGTTTTAGCTCGTCGTCGTGCAAAAGGTCGTCATAGCTTAACTGTTTAATACTGTTAAGCTGACCAGATTTGGGTGATGGCACTTTACAGTTTCGGCATTGAATCTCGTATTCGTTGTGCCGCTGATTACAAAAGTGTATTTGATGGTGCACTTTTTAAAGTGCACCAGCCCCATTTCCTTTTTTTAGCAAAATTAACCGAACAGCCAAATAGCCGTTTGGGTATTGTCGTTGCTAAAAAGAAAGTGCGTCGTGCTCATGAACGAAATCGAATAAAACGTCTTGCTCGGGAGAGCTTTCGCTTACACAAAGTGCAATTTAATGCTGATATCGATATTGTGGTAATGCCTAAAGTTGGTATAGAAGCAATCGCAAATCAAGAATTACATCAACAATTAGAGTTTGCTTGGCAAAAATTACAACGCTTAGCAAAAAAGCATTCAAAAGCTGTTATAACATCCTCACAAAATTAGAGATCTCCAATGGTACGATTACTACATTGGTTGATAAGATGTTACCAGATTGCTATTAGTCCATTATTGGGTCCTCGTTGTCGCTATATTCCTACTTGCTCGCAATATGCGATTGAAGCATTGCAAACACATGGTACGGTCAAAGGTGTCTGGTTATCGACTAAACGAATTTGCCGTTGTCATCCTTGGGGCGGCTCAGGCTACGATCCAGTACCACGCAAAGCACTTCGTTTTATTTCGTTTCATCAAATAGATTCTCAAATGCATCACGTTGCTGTACCCTTTCGTGATCGTTTATTCAAGCAAAATCTCTCTAACCATTTGGGATTATAGATATGCAACAATGGGCCAGATTTGCAATTCTTGGAGCCATGTTTGTTACCGCATATTTGCTTATTTTGGCTTGGCAAAAAGATTATGGTCATGCTGCACCAGCACCGCAACAACAAGCGGCGACTGTGACTGCACATGAAGTATCAGCAGATTTGCCAAACGCTCAAAATGCAACAGCGGCTTCAGACTTGCCACAAGCAAATGTGACTGCATCACAAACCACAGAACATAATACATCTGTGAGTCAGCAACTGATTTCAGTACAAACTGACCTTTATCACCTTTGGATCAATCCAAAAGGTGGTGATATCGTCCGTATTGAATTGTTAAGCCATGATGAAAGCAAAGACAGCGACAAACCGTTTGTCATGCTGGAAAGTGATGCGAAACGTACCTACGTCGCTCAATCGGGGTTAATTGGTTTAAATGGGCCAGATAGCAGCCGTGGCGGCCGTCCAATGTATGATGTTGAGAAAACAGCATACACCTTGGCAGATGCGAAAAGTGTAGCGTCGAAAGATGGTAAAACACATCAAGTGTTGACTGTGCCGTTGGTATTTAAAACACCTGAAGGTGTGGAAGTGATCAAGTCGTTCACCTTCACGCAAGGCGATTACCCAATTACTGTTAAACATCAAGTTATTAACCGTAGTCAGCAAAACTGGCAAGGTCAAATGTTTGGTCAGTTAAAGCGTGATAATTCGGATGATCCAGGCAAGTCTTCACAAGGTATTTTCACCTTAGGTACTTATCTTGGTGGCGCTTGGGGTACACCAGAAGCGCATTATAACAAGTTAAAATTTGCCAATTTTAATGACGAAAAATTAAATGTTGAAGCCAAAGGTGGCTGGGTTGCCATGGTTCAGCATTATTTTGTCAGTGCTTGGATTCCTGGGAATTTAAAACTGACTCAGGCTGATGGTCAGCCTTATGCTGCGAAATTAGAATCACGTCAGTCTAATGATAAAATGAATATCATGGGCTTTACCTCTCCTGTGATCAATGTCCCTGCTGGTACTTCAATGGAAGTAGACGCAAAATTGTATGCCGGTCCAAAAGTTCAATCTGAACTTAAAGATTTAGCTGCTGGTTTAAACCAAACTGTAGACTATGGTTGGTTATGGCCGATCGCTAAATTATTGTTCTTGGGCTTGCAATTTTTCCATAACATTATCGGTAACTGGGGATGGTCAATTATCTTATTGACGATCTTAGTGAAGTTGATTTTATGGCCACTTTCTTCAAAAAGTTATCGTTCGATGGCGAAAATGCGTGTGATTGCACCAGAAATGCAACGCATGAAAGAAGAATTTGGCGAAGACCGCATGCGTTTCTCTCAAGAAATGATGGCACTTTATAAGCGTGAACAAGTTAACCCATTGTCTGGTTGCTTGCCATTGCTATTACAAATGCCAATTTTCTTAGCCTTGTATTGGGTATTGATGGAATCTGTTGAACTCCGTCATGCACCGTGGTTAGGTTGGATTCAAGATTTATCTGCGATGGATCCATGGTTTATCTTGCCGTTGATCATGGGTGTGACCATGTTCGTTCAGCAAATGTTGAACCCTCAACCAACTGATCCAATGCAAGCCAAAGTATTCCGTATCATGCCAATTATGTTTACGGTATTCATGTTGTTCTTCCCTGCAGGCCTCGTGCTTTACTGGATCGTCAACAATAGTATTACCATTTTGCAACAATGGTTTATTAACAAAGGTGTCGAAAAAGACCGTCTCAACAAAGTTGAGCCGAGCGCTTAAGTTCGAACTTTTACTGAATAAATCCGCTTAAGATGGTAATCTTAGGCGGATTTTTCTTTGTCTGTATTTAGGGTTCCTGTTTCATAACCCTTGTGTTTTTTAGGTGAATTTAACATGCAACATCAAACCACAATTGCTGCGATTGCTACCCCATTAGGTCGTGGTGGTGTGGGCGTGATTCGACTTTCTGGCCCTAAAGCTTATGCCATTGCTGAACAGTTGACCCAAAAACAATTACCTGCTGCACGAATGGCAGGCTTCCGTCAGTTTTGTGATGCCGATGGCTCGGTGATGGATGAAGGGATCGTATTATGTTTCCCTAACCCACATTCGTTTACGGGTGAAGATGTGGTGGAGTTACAAGGGCATGGTGGTCCTGTGATTCAGAATGCGTTATTAGCACGTTTACTTGACTTGGGTGCTACTGCTGCAAAAGCAGGTGAATTTTCTATGCGTGCTTTTGAAAATGGCAAAATGGATTTGGTGCAAGCAGAAGCAATTGCCGATTTGATTGATGCCACTTCACAGGCGGCAGCACGTTCTGCCGTCCGCTCTTTGCAAGGTGTATTCTCAACCAAAATTAATACAGTTTTAGAAAAACTAATTCACTTGCGTTTGCATGTCGAAGCGGCGATTGATTTCCCTGAAGAAGAAATTGATTTCCTTGCCGATGGCAAGATTCTGGCTTTGTTGGATGAGGTACAGGACTCAGTTCAAGCGGTACAGCAGTCTGCTCGTCAAGGACAGCTATTGCGTGAAGGTTTACAGGTGGTGATTGCGGGTAAGCCAAATGCAGGTAAATCCAGCCTGTTGAACGCGCTCGCAGGCCATGAGCGTGCCATTGTGACTGATATTGCAGGTACTACTCGTGATGTACTACATGAAAAGATCAGTTTAAATGGCTTGCCGATAACCCTAACTGATACTGCAGGTTTGCGTGAAACTGGCGATATCGTTGAGCAAGAAGGGATTCGTCGTGCAATCAAGGAAATCGAACAGGCAGATTTATTGCTGTTGGTGTATGACTTGAATCAAGGTGATGAACCATTGGAGCTTGCACATGAGTATTTTGCTGATCATTTAGAACCCAAAAGGTTGCTATTGATTGGCAATAAATGCGATTTAACGGGGCAAGATGCCACATTAAGTGATTATCAAGGCTTCCGTCATATCAGTGTCTCCGCAAAACAAGATATGGGTGTTCAGGCGCTCATAGAGGCGATTACAACGCATGCGGGCTTCCAACCTGAGGAAGACACCTTTATCGCCCGAACACGTCATTTAGATGCAATGAAGCGTACTCAGCGTTATCTTGCAGAAGCACGTGAGCAGTTAGTTGTGTTTAATGCAGGTGAACTGGTAGCTGAATCACTGCGACTGGCTCAAAATGCGTTGGGCGAAATCACTGGTGATTTCAGTGCCGATGATTTACTCGGAAAGATTTTTGGTTCGTTCTGTATTGGAAAGTAATTTCATATTTTGGTATTGTTCAATAAGTTCCAGTGTGTTTTAAAGAGAATATATAAAGCATTAAGTTATAGTGGCTTAGTGCTTTTTTAATGCCTTTTAGTTGTTCAATAGTATTCAATACATTCATACAGTGCTATGATTTTTTTAGTCTCGATGTAGTATCTTTAGATTGAGATTAGGATAAATGTAATTTTGAGACTAAATATATGCCCACAGACAATGGTTATACCTTTGGTACAGATCGGGAAGTTCTAAACCTGAAACCACAGGAAAAAATCTATACAGCAAAAGACAAGTCGAATAATGGACTATTCCTAGAGATTAGACCGACTGGACGCAAAACATGGGCATATCGCTACACTTTCAACGCTAAGCAAGAAAAGCTAACACTTGGTCGCTATCCTGATCTATCTCTTAAAGATGCTAGGCAGGCACGAGATGAAGCAGCAAACCAAGTTGCTAAAGGTATCTCACCACAACAGCAAAAAATCAAAGAACAACAAGGACAGCTTGAAACGATACTATTTCGAGACTACGGCGAACGCTACACCAAAGAAGTGATACTAAAAGATCGTGCAAACCCTGAATCAATGCTGATGTATCTCAATAATGACATTTATCCCATGCTAGGGCATATCGCTATGAAAGACATTGGTATAGATGATATACGCCGCACGATATGGCGCAAAAAAGAACAGGGATATGATGCAGCAGCTAACCAAGTCAGAGGTTTATTAAAGCGTATGTTTGATTATGCAGTGACGCTTGGATTAGTTCCGCATAACCCTGTTTTAGCTATACCAACACGTCATGTATTCAAAGCCAAACCTAGAGACCGCTATCTGTCTACTGGAGAAATCCGTACCTACTACACTACTCTACTCGATTCACGTATCTATAAGTCACGCAAATTAGGCTTGTTGCTGTCATTGCTGACATTGGTTAGAAAGTCCGAGCTATTGAGGGCTAAGTGGGAGCATATCGACTTTGATCAAAAGATATGGCTAATCCCCGAAACTAAAGCAGATAGCAAGACTGGACATAGCCGTGAAATGGTCGTGTATATGTCTAGCCAAGTGATTGAGATATTCAAGGAATTAAAGACCATTGCAGGCGGTGAACCTTATGTCTTTGTTGGTCGTCAACGTGGCACACATATCAGTGCAAACGCATTTAACACAGCGCAAAAGACAGCACTGGCATTAACCGATATTCCTAACTTCACGATTCACGATCTACGCCGCACAGCAAGCACACATTTAAATGAACAAGGTTTTAACCGTGATGCAATTGAGAAATGCTTAAACCACACGGCGACTGGAGTACGTGGCGTATATAACAAGGCAGAGTATGCAGAGGAACGAATCAAGATGATGCAGAAATGGAGTGATTTTGTATTTAGTGTGATTTATGAACCGAATCTCATATTTTTTAATGAAGTAAAGCAGCGTAAAAGCAGTTAAATAATAATTTTGGAGTAGCTTATGACAAGTACAAATACTGGTGAATTTATTTTATATGTCTCCGAAGATGGTGAGTTAAAAATTGATGTCCGATTGTTAGATGAAACAATATGGCTAACCCAAAAACAAATGGCTGAGATGTTTCAGAAAGACGTTAGAACCATTAGCGACCATATTAAAAATGTCTTTGATGAGGGTGAACTTGATCAAAATTCAGTTATCCGAAAATTTCGGATAACTGCTAGTGATGGTAAAAGCTATGATACACAGCATTATAATTTAGACGTCATTATTTCCGTTGGTTATCGAGTTAAGTCTAATCGTGGTACACAGTTCCGTATATGGGCAACAAAGGTATTGCGTGAGTACATTGTCAAAGGTTTTGCAATGGATGATGCAAGGCTTAAAAACGGCGGAAATAACCAGTATTTTGATGAATTACTTGCACGTATTAGAGACATTCGAGCATCGGAAAAGATGTTTTATCGAAAGGTTTTAGACATTTATGCTACTAGTGTTGATTATGACCATAAAGCAGCAGAATCTTTAAAATTCTTTCAAACCGTGCAAAATAAAATGCACTGGGCAGCACATGGGCATACAGCAGCCGAAGTAGTTTTTAACCGTGTAGACGGTACAAAACCAAACATGGGAATGACTAGTTTTAGTGGCTCGGGACATCCTAAGTCCAAAGACATTGCTATAGCAAAAAATTATTTAGATGAAAAAGAAATAGACCTACTTAACCGTATTGTGACCATGTACCTAGACTTTGCTGAAATGCAGGCAATGAATGGCATTCAAATGTATATGAAAGATTGGTTAGCAAAGCTTGATCAGTTTTTAAGTTTTAATGGTCGTGAAGTATTAGACCATTATGGCAAGATTTCACACCAACAAGCTGAAAATAAAGCCAAGTCAGAATATGCACTTTATAAACAGCAATACATTGATTATCAAACGCCTGTAGATCGGCATTTTGAAGAAGCTATTAAGGACGTAGAACAAATCGCTAAGCAGCAACCACGCAAAAAATCTTGATTTTAACTCCCTCGAATTCGAGGGAATTAAGCCTAAAACAGGATATATTTGTAACGAGTTGTAATCAATCACATGATAACAATATTATTCTAATTTGAATAAAATATTCATTAAAGTGAACAACTTATATAAGTTTACTTATATTTTTGTTATAGCTTATTTAATCAAGTCAAATAGATAGGATGTGTCCGTTTAAGTCCGTTTCAATCCGTTTAAGTCCGTTTCAAAACAGTGCATTAATGATATTGGACGACAAGATTTAGCGCAGTTAGCGATTTACTAAACAGTAGAGAGGTAGCCATTTATACAAAACTCAATTAAGATTAATTTATTCATTGAGCTGTAACAAATTCAAATGCAGGCAGTGGGTATACAGATAGTGAAGTTTGAAAGTACAGCCTAAAAGATTGGGGCAAAGTGAAATTGATAGATCAAACTGACGAATAGACTAAGTGAATATACTGATGAATGAAATATTAAATACTGACTTACTCCCAACCGACTGCATCTAAAACATAAACTATTTAAACAATCGTTGAGTCTAAGCCTTTGCTATGTAGAAAGCGGACAATAAAAAAGAGCTAAGAACGCCAATTCTTAACTCTTTTGGTGACACGGCGGAACGCCAATTCTTTCGTGTCGATGTCTTAAAACTGCTATGCAAATGTTGAAGCTCTTAAATTAAATAGTCCTAGCCGACACAGAAATAAAGGAACTTTTGGAAATGTAAGACAGTTAAAAAACAAGTTTTATCGGTACTCCGATATGGGTAAGCGAGCTTACCCTATAGATGAAACTATAACTATAGTTATTAATTGATGCAAACAGATTGTTTACCTAGCTAAACACTATTGTTTGCGATTGAATCTATTGAATAGCTTTATCTGTCTGATAATAATTAGTTTTTCCCTCTTAATTACTTTCTATTTCCTATTTTGTGTCTAGGCGTATCCATACTGGAGAACGTTTAGATGAATTTATCTAAAGAACAGCAAAACGAAAACGTCCGCTTAATCCGCCGCAAAGAAGTCCAAACCAAAACTGGACTTGGTGCGTCATCTATTTACGCCATGATGAAAAATGGTGAATTTCCACAATGCTTGAATCTGTCCGAACGCCGTGTCGCTTGGATTGAATCAGAAGTTGACCAGTGGATTGCTAATCGTATTGCACAGCACAAAGCCACCATTGCAACGATGGGGGCATAACATGAACAAAACTACTCAAGACCAAACCATCCTAGACCACCTCCAACAAGGCAAAACCATAAGCCAAGCCGAAGCCATAGAGCTATGCGACTGCTACCGCCTTTCGGCTGTCATTGACCGATTAAGAAAGCAAGGTTTTGAAATCGTGACCCATAACGAAAAGAACCTAAACAGCAAAGGCACACATGCCCGATACGAATTAAAAGAGGTGGCAGCATGAACGCCTTAACCCATTTCGATTTTAAATCCAGTTGCGTTCGTATTGTTTTAGATGACAACGGCGAACCTTTATTTTGTTTGGCGGATGTATACAAAGCTTTAGACATAAGCCGTACATCACGCCTATTTCGTGAACTTGACCCAAAGGGTGTGGCGGATTGCCACATCCCTACTAATGGCGGAAATCAAAAACTGATTTTTATCAGTGAACCAAATCTATACCGTGTCATTTTTAGATCAAACAAACCCGAAGCGATTAATTTCCAAAACTGGGTATTTGCAGAAGTTTTGCCAATACTTAGAAAGACAGGTGAATACAGTTCACCACACGCACGACAAACCGCTTATGAGGAACTCAACCGCCTTTGTATGCAAGCAAAGACCCAAAAGGCTAAAGGCTCATTTCATGGCACTGGCTTGGTAAATCATCGTTATTCAATGCGAGATTTAAACCTACGGATTGCCACATGCACAGCAAATTTACAGCTAACTTTTGAGGGGTTACACCATGACTAAACCAGTAAACCCTGAGTTTTTCAAAGCCTTTGACCATTACAAAAACATGGTTAAGCAGTACGGTGATGACCACCCTATCACCGAGCAGGCATTCATTTTAACAATGCACTACACGCCTGAGCATATCAAAGAAGAAATGCACCAAAAGGCTAAGGAATTAAACCTATTACCACAGCCAAGTGGTTACACCGATGAGGGCGACCCGATGTATAGCCTTGAAGATATAGCCAAACATTTTGGCATCAGTTTTGAAGAAGCAGAACAGCGTTTATTGCAGATGATGGATAACCGCCAAAAGGTCGGTTTATCAAATGATGGGGTTTTGATTAATCCGAACTCTAATTTTAACCGTGTGCAGTAGGTGGCAGCATGAGCGAAATAGATTTTAGATCCGCAACTCAAGCCGACAACCAACCCATGACCGATAATATCTATGATGTTGCAGTCGGTTTATCAAATGCTACCCCTCAGAAACAACAAAGCCCACTTGAGGAAGTGGGCAATGATGCAAGCAATTCAATTGTTGAAGCACTTGAAGAACATACAGTCCTATTATTTAACAACAATCCGCTACACGGTGCAATGGTTAAGATGATGGGCGGTTGTTCTATAGAAATCCGCCGTTCATTGATTGAGAACGCCACCCAGTATGGTGAATCTGATGATAACGCCCTATATGGCTTGGCAGTTTTTGATCTTTTTGACGAAAACCTACAACCGACTGGGGCAGTATTTACCAATCCAACAATTGAGGGATTTAAGGATATTGTTTTTGGTCATGGTGGCTTGTATTTCAATCGGTCAAAGTTGAATGAATTACCATTGCTCGTGACTGATGACATTCACCTTGCATTTAAAACGACATATCCAGTCTATGCGCCATATAGTGATAGCAAGATCAAAGCCTATACCCTCAAGGCATTAATGCAGGCACATCCTGACCTATGTGTGATTGCCCCAGTCCATCAACAGGACGACATACAACGCCGTTATACTGACCTCGATGTCAAAATAGCATTTATTCCTGAACCGCCTAACCTTGCTATGTCGCAAGATGAACTGGATAGCATAATTCAGGTGGCAATTGAACAAGCCAAAGCCCCACCCAAAGGACATTTAGCCAAACCGTTCAAAATGGATGATGGTTCTTGGTTGCATGTATTGGAAAGCGGTTTATATCAGATCAAGGAAAAACAGGACGAGAACGGCGAAACCAAGCAAAGCAAAATACTCATTTCAAATGCTTTGATTATTTTGGGAGAAGCTCGAAGCCTTAAAAATGACAACTGGAAACGTGTTATTCAGTTCCACGATAAAGATCGTACTTTGCATACATTGATTATCCCTTATGAGCATTTCATGGGTGAAGCTCAAGACGCTTTAAAGTTAATTGCTAGTCATGGATTGATGCCGCCACGTCAGACCTACAAGAAAAATGTATTCATCAACTACATTCAAGACTACCCCATCGAGAAGCGTTTTCGTTGTGTAGATCGTACTGGATGGTATGGCAATACCTTTGTCACCACCAACCGCACCTACGGCAGCCAAGACGATGAGCAGCTATTATTCAATAGTGAAATGAAAGACCCTTACAGCACAATGGGAACGCTCGAGGGATGGCAAGAGTTAAGCCGATTGATTGAACCTCATGCCCTTGCTGTATTGTCCTTTGCCTGTGCATTTTCGGGGCAATTGGTGACACCACTAGATATAGAAAGCGGCGGCTTTCATATTTACGGTACTTCAACCGATGGCAAAAGCACGATTACAAAGGCAGCTTGTAGCGTATGGGGCAGACCGAAAGACGTGTCGAAGTCATGGCGCACGACTGACAACGCTTTGGAAAATGATGCAGAACTCCGCAATGATAATTATCTCAATCTCGATGAACTACGGCAGGCAGTCCCGAAAGCCGTGTCGGATATTGTGTATATGCTGACAGGCGCACAGGGCAAAGCACGGGGCAGTAAATCGGGTAAAAATCGAGACACCAAGCATTTTAACCTGATGTATACCTCTACAGGTGAGATTGCTTTAGAAGATCATTTAAGACGTGGCGGCATCGAAATGGATGCAGGGTTATTGCTCCGCTTTGCTCATATTCCCAGTGATGCAGGCAAAGGATGCGGCGTATTTGAGCGTATCAATTATGGCAATAGCTCCAGTGATGTTGGTAACCGCATTAATGAGCTATCCGCCAAACACTACGGACATGCAGGCATCAAGTGGCTTGAATATCTGACCGCCAATAAAGATGACTTGATGCTACAAGCGCAATCCATGCTCGATGACTTCATAGCCAAACATGCCACCAAAAACAGCCAAGCGGTGCGAGTATTACGCCGTTTTGCACTGGTGGCAGTTGCAGGTGAATTAGCAACACAGGCAGGCATCACAGGATGGCAGCAAGGGCGAAGTTTTGACGCTGTAGGGCAATGTTTTAATACTTGGCTAGGCACATTAGGCAACGGCGGAAATATTGAAGAAACCAAGATACTGGAGCATTTCAAGGCATTCTTTGAAGCACATGGGACAAGCCGTTTTGAAAGCCTAACCGTTATCCGCCATCCTGATGGTGAAGTGATTAGACCACGCATTAACAACCGTGTCGGCTACTATGACCCTGATGAGCGTATTTACCTTGTATCAAGCACTATGTTTAAACAGGAAATGTGTATCGGAATCAATGAAGCCACCGCCAAAAAGGTACTTAAAGCAAATGGATGGCTTGTACTGGGTGAAGATGACCGAGTAGTGAAGCGCATGGGCGGAAAATTACCCGATGGCAGCCGCCCGAGAATGATGCACTTTAAGGCTGATGTCATGCACAGCTTTGATGATGAATCCTAAAATAGCGTTTTTAAGATGGGACGTGTGGGACGTTATCAATATATTTTAATGTAATACATTGTTATATATAAATATTATAACGTCACATTAATTAAATTATATGGTTTTTAAATGTGGGACATAGATGGGACGTGTGGGACGTCATTTAATATACGTCCCATTGTGTCCCAAGTATCATACTGATATTTTGGACGTATTTATTATAGAGTGGGACGTATGTTTTTTATATATAATCAATATCTTATCTATGCACGTCCCAAAAGTCCCACACGTCCCATCTAAAAAGGCACATACATACAGCTAAACGAGAGAACAACATGACAAATGTCATTCACATCATAATTGGGGTTACTGCTCTTTCCATTTTGGTTGGCAGTATATTCTTGTATTTTCGCTGGAAGTCTATCAAGGCTCTAAATAAGCTGAACCGTAAAGCGATGTGTATCCACATTCCTGACTTTATTGACCCTAATCCTATTAAGGTCAACAGGAATACAACCAATAGACGAAGAATCTTATGTAGTGGGCATTTTGAAATGCTGAAAAAACAGAAAAAAAACTCACAATCACTAACTTATTACCCTGACGACACCCTTTAAAAAACACACTTAAAACCACGCTATAACGTATATATGACAAGGTTTAAACGGTTATTTATAGATAATTTTATATCTTAATTCCATCAAGGTAGAGTGAAAAAATGCCCCATAAATGACACTGTTACACGGTAACGATAATAATTAGATTGTGTTAGACGCTGAAAATTTAACAAGGTGAACAGAGATGACCAACGAAACAGATCAAAACGAAGTTGCGATAAATAAAGGCGGCAAAATCAAATCAAAAAAAAGCGATTCAGACAAAGCGATTGAGGACTTTCTACAGAATCCCGAAACACTCAACGCCATTGTGATTGATTCATTCAAAGGAAACCTTTTTGGCGAACGTGTAGAACTTGGCGGCATTATTGACTCATTGCAGCAAAGCAGCGAACAGCTACAAAGCGACACTCCCTTGTTACTAGCGGAGCGTATTTTAATGTCACAGGCGCAAAGTCTTAACGCCGTGTTTTGTGATATGGCAAAAAGAGCTAACAGGCAAGAATATGTGGCGAATATGGACAAACTTCTAAGGCTAGCACTCAAAGCACAAAGCCAGTGCAGGGCAACACTGGAAACCTTGTCCAATATCAAGAATCCCCCAGTCATATTCGCTAAGCACGCCAACATTGCCCACAATCAACAAATCAATAACCAACAGGTAAACAATAGCCCACAAGGTACGGCGCAAAGTGAGCAAACAAGCGAACCAGTACAACATGCACAATCTGCTATTGAGCAACAGCCAAAGCAAGCCATACCAACGGTTACAGATGCAAAAATTACCGCTAGAAAGGTTAAGGCAATATAGTTTGTTTGTTTAAATTAAAATATTTCTCACGTGCGAGGCATATATGAGCAATAAACACTACTGGACAGAAGAACGCCGCCAAGAACAACGAGACAGAATCAACGCAGTCAAACCGTGGTTAAAGTCTACAGGTGCGAAAACGGCAGCAGGCAAGGCAACAGTTAGCCGCAACGCCTACAAGGGCGGTATAGCATCAAACATAAACGAGTTAGTAAAACAGGCAAATGCAATGTTTAAAGAACAGAAAGAAGCTATAAAGCGGATTGTTTAATTGAGACACCTTTAACTTATTTTTGAAAATCAGATTTTTTTTGTGAGTGTGGTACTGGGCGGTGTCCTATCAACGAGCCACTAAAAACTTTTACCCTCCCCCCTATAGTCTTTTTTTATGAGGTTAAAAATAATGAGTAATCCAGTCGGCAGACCAACAAGCTACAATGCTGAAATCACAGAAAAGATAATTGACCTTGTTATTGATGGTCAGCCAATCCGATTCATATGTTCTCAAGTCGATATGCCCTCAGTCGCTACTGTGATGCGGTGGTTACATGATTATCCAGAGTTTGCAAAGCAATATGCTTTAGCTAAAGAAATGTACGCTCATTGCATCTTTGACGAAATACAGCACATTGCAGACACTTGTGACCCAGCCGAAGTGCAGAAAGCCAAGCTCATGATTGACGCTCGTAAATACATAACAAGCAGACTTGCACCCAAAAAGTATGGTGAAGCTAGTTTGATCGAAGCACCAACGGAAGAAGAACAAAAAGACCGTGAAATCATCATTACAAGGCGCATCGTTGGGGCACAGCTTAGCGACCTATTAGAGAATGAAGAAATATAGTCTTATGCTCTCATAATTCACCAAGTAGTGAATCAAGTCAGGTGTGAGGGCGCATGAAGCAGACTTGACCGCCCAAGCGGTTGAGCAAGTTCACCATCAAGGTGTAGGTGAGCATGAAGCACACTGGGAATGACCATAAGAATATTAAACGTAACGTTTTGTCATGTTTTGAACTTAGGATTACTTAGGATTTCTTAGCAACTACTACGGAAAACTCATGTTCTGACAGTCTGATAAGTTGGTACGCAAAGAACAAGTTCACAGTGAAGTGCGCACCCAAAACACTATTTTAAAAAAAATGACACGGTTTTGAATAACAGGTTTTGACAGGTTATCAATGTCAAGTTTTGACAAGTCCGAGCAGCCAGTGGAAAGTAGTATTTTGTAGTATTTCAAACCATAACAATTGATAACAGGCAGCACCGCAAAGGATGCCGTAATGATGCCGTAATGATTTCAGGTTTTATCAGGTTGTGAACTTAGTATTACTTAGTATTTATGCAGTCTATAACCATAGGTTTTGATAGGTTTTGACTAACATTTACTAATATGTGCAGCGTTTTGAATATCAACAATTGTTAACAGCATGGCGTCTTTGAATACTAGGTTTTATAAGGTTTTGTATTTTTGAAACTGAAGTTTTATGAAGTCGGACAGCGAAAAATTTCGTTCAGTGGGGCATCTCTTAACTTTCACCATTGATGAGAGTTTAAAACAATGTTTATCCTTAAAATTGAGGTTATCCCTTAACTACATTTAAAGTGTAGTAGCGGATCAAGAACATTTACCCCACTGGGGGGAATATGCTCAAATTTGAGCGCATCTAAACAACCAAGCTACTTAATCAGCCACTTGGACGGCTAAGTTAATTTAGGATTACGTTATCGTTTCGGTAATCACCGAAACCCATGCAAGTGACTAGCTCAAAGATAGTTAGTGAGTATCTTTAAGCTACTCACAATGGATAAGATTCTAAATCTAATCCCACCTGAGCCACTAAATAGAGGAGCAGCTTTAAATACTCTATTCCGCTTCAATTAAATGATGGGAGCGAAAAAACACAGCAAACCGCTATACCGTCAGACAATAATCAATAAAACGCGCGCGCGCGCGAGGGAGAGAGTAAAACGTGGTTTTAATTCTTAAAATCCCAATAGAGTTATAGTGTGATTATTCGGGCGGTTTCTAAATAAAATAATTTTGAAATTTTCCCCTCCCCCCAGTGGTCAAGATAACCATACCTGAGCCGCCAATCATGACAGCGCAAAACAGCCTAGCGTTGACATAATTAGTCCCACATTAGTCTCAATAAAAATATGAGTTTTTTAAGTAATTGTTTTTATTTATTTTAATTGGTTAAATTACATTCTGTATTGGAAAGTAATTTTTTAAGAGTCTAAAATTTTATATAGGCATTAAGAATATCTTCTTAGTGCTTTTTTTGTAGAATTTATTGCGTATTTTATCCCAAATAAAGAATTAATTTTTTTAGATTAATAAGTAACAGCTAAAAAGTAAACATGTATGTTGTTTAAATTAATAAATAAAATACAATCACTTATGGTGGTTTTTGATTTTTTACGTATGTTTAATTGCCTAAATACACTTAAAAATTATTAATTCGTTTCATTATTTTGCTTATATAGCTTGAATTTATCTTGTGAATATAAATTAATATATTTTAAAATTAGTGATGAGAAACTGATTAAATTCTAAAATTAATATTAGGTTATATACCGTGAACTATTTTATTTTGGCTGTATTTTTTTGTATGTTTTCAACATTTATTTATGCGAAAACAGAGATCTATCAATGTAAAGAGAATGGATCTGTTATATTCCAATCCAAACCTTGCAAAGGTACAGGTCAGACTGTAGCTGATAAGGTGAAAGAACAACAACAAGCAAAAGAACGTAAACTTGCTGAAATTCAGGAAAAAGAAAAACTTTTACAAGAGAGATTAAAGCACCAGCCGAAAAAAGAAGTCGGTTTTAAAGCAACTATCATAAATTTTAAGAATAAAATGATTCGTTATTGGCATGCTTTAAAGAAGAAATTTTCAATTGATTCCTAAAATATTGAATATAAATCTTTAGATTTTTTAAAAAACAGCCTAAATAATTCCTATTATTTAGGCTGTTTTTTTATGTTTAAACGCCTTGCATTTCTTGCTCTTCAGAGTCTTCTTTCAGCATATTTAAAGAAGTTGCTGCACTGGCTGGAACACCTTCTTGACGAGTACTTTTCAGCTTAATTTGTAAGCGTAACTCATTCAATGAGTCAGCATTACGTAACGCTTCATCATAACTAATTGCACCTTCGTTATATAAATCAAACAAGGCCTGATCAAAAGTTTGCATACCTAGTTCACGAGATTTAGTCATAATTTCTTTAAGATTATGAAATTGACCTTTTAAAATATTTTCTGCAATTAATGGTGTATTCAGTAGAATCTCTACGGCTGCACGACGACCTTGACCATCTTGAGTACGGACCAAGCGTTGAGAAATAATGGCTTTCATATTGGATGAAAGATCCATTAGTAATTGATTGCGACGTTCATCTGGAAAGAAGTTGATAATTCGATCTAAGGCTTGGTTGGCATTGTTTGCGTGGAGCGTCCCTAAACACAGATGCCCTGTTTCAGCGAAAGCAATCGCATGTTCCATGGTTTCAGTATCACGGATTTCACCGATCAGAATTACATCAGGTGCCTGACGCAAAGTGTTTTTTAAGGCATGGTGCCAAGTATGGCAATCTACACCTACTTCTCGGTGGGTAATCATTGATTTCTTATGCTTGTGTACATATTCCACGGGGTCTTCAACCGTAATAATATGCCCCGCCGAATTTTCATTACGATAATCAATCATTGCCGCTAATGAGGTTGATTTACCTGACCCCGTACTTCCTACGACTAATACTAAGCCACGTTTTTCCATCATGACATTTTTCAAAGATTCTGGAAGTTTGAGCTTTTGGAAAGTGGGTATTTCTGAGGTAATAGTTCGGATGACCATGCCGATTTGTAGTTGTTGCTTAAATACATTAACACGAAAACGAGATACATCAGGAATGTTGATTGCGAAATTACATTCCCATTCGTTTTCAAACTCTTGGCGTTGTTTTTCATTCATTAGGCTATATGCAAATAGCTTGGTTTTTTCTGCTGTTAAGATTTGCTGTCCCAACGGACGCATCAAACCTTGTAATTTTATACTCGGTGGAAAGTCTGCTGTAATAAATAAATCTGAGCCGCCATATTCGACCACTTTGGTCAGCATATGAAACATAAACGTTTTGGCTTCTTCTAATAGTTCCGAATTATACATGGATATACCTAAATTTTAAGACAAGACTGAACATAGTCAGAGGATGTGAAGTTAAAACTAATCATGCAAAGGAAAACATATCCTTATTTCTTTAAAATGAAGCCCCAAAAGTTCTGTAATTCATCTCTGTCTATTCAAGCATAATGAAAAAACAGAAGTTGCCTTGCTGATTCTGTTTTAATTATTCCAAAAATAAACCAAACGATCTAGTTTGATTTTTATTTATTATATGAATATCAATACAATGTGAGAATTTTTGTCATTTTTTTACCAAAACGAGCTTTTTTATCTGTGATTTGAAACCACTTTAAAAAAAACAGATGTTCCACGTGAAACATGACGATGATTGGTTGGCTTTTGGTTGTGACTGAGTAAGCTGTGCAATTTATGAGGATAAGCCTGATTAAAATAGCGCTAATTATGAGTTGAGTATGAGACATGTTAAAAAGAATCGCTTTATTTTCATTATTGAGTTGCACATCTGCGATGATTTTTGCAAATGTAGAAACCTTAAAAAATAATTTAAATCAGCAATATCCCAATATTCATGTTAGCAATATTCAAGCAACAGAAATGACAGGACTTTATAGTGCCAATTTAGACAATCAGATTATTTATTTGGATGAAAATGCCCAACATATGTTTATTGGTTCGATGGTTCGTTTAAAAGATCAAAAGAATCTGACCAAGGACTTGGTTCTAAAGCAAAATTCAATTGAATGGAAACAATTACCTTTAAAAGATGCAATAAAAACGGTAAAGGGTAATGGCAAACAGCAGCTCGCTATTTTTTCAGATCCGAATTGTCCATATTGTAAGAAATTAGAAGCTGAACTGGATAAGCTCAATGATGTCACCATTTATACGTTTATCTACCCATTAAAAGCACAATCGATTACGGTCTCAAAATCGATTTGGTGTGATCCTAACCAAGCTTACGCGTGGAAAAATTTATTGCAAAAGAATGTACAGCCTAAAGAAAAAAACTGTGCTAATCCGATTGATCGCAATCTAGAATTAGGGAAAAAATTAGGTATAGAAGGAACGCCAACGCTGATATTCGGGAATGGCCTGAAAATGGTTGGCGGGCGGAGTGCTGAAGACATTCGGATGATTTGGAAAGAACTCGGTTTATAAATAAAAATGCCCAATGCATTGTAATAAAATGATTTGGGCATTTTTAATTTATTTTGTTCTAACTTTTCTTGGTGACTAGATTGTAGATGAATAAAATAATAATGGCACCAATGACGGATGCGATAAAGCCAGCCGCTGAGTTTTCACCATATAATCCAAGTAAGCGGCCACCGTAGGTTGCTAATAATGAACCTGCAATCCCTAATAAGGTGGTAACAATAAATCCTGCTTTATCTTCACCAGGATGCAACGCACGGGCAATTAAACCTGCAAAAAAGCCGACCACAATCGCTACAATGAGAGACCACATCACCTTTTCTCCTTGTTTTACCATAGTATTTGTTTGTTATTATCCTGCTAGATTTAGCCTAACTCTGTCTGTAGTGGATTACTGAGTTATGTCGTATTTTTGTGCAATCTTTATCGTGTTTTGATTAACAAGCTAGAATAAAAAAGGCGCTTTTAGCACCTGAGTCATGCGCTGCTTCGATTACAGCGCAAGATGAAGCTTATAATTTATATATCGTTAGAGCATGTAGTGATTAAAGACCAATTTCACCGATAAAAGGAAGGTGACGATACTTCTGATCAAAATCCAGTCCATAACCAACAATAAAGCGATCTTCGACTTCAAAACCTAAGAATTTTACGTCCAAATCAATTTCACGGCGTGATGGTTTACTCACCAAAGTACACAGTTCAATTGAATTCGGGTTACGTGTTTTAAGCATTTCAACCACTTTGCTCAAGGTATTGCCTGAATCAATAATATCTTCAACAACAAGCACATCTTTACCGTGAATCTCGCCATCAAGATCTTTTAAAATTTTGACATCGCGGGTTGAAACCGTCCCGCCACCATAGCTAGACACGGTCATAAAATCGAGTTCGTGTGGTTTTTCGATTGAACGGCATAAATCTGCCATAAAAATGACTGAGCCACGCAGTAAGCCAATCAATACCAGTTCTTTATCACTTTGAGCATAGTGTGCATTGATCTTTTCACCAAGTTCTTTGACTTTGGCTTGAATCTCTTCGCTCGAAATCATAATGCGCATTGCAATGGTCATCGGTAGATTCCTAAAACTTAAAAAAGGGAAAATAAAAAAGGTGTTGACCTGCAACACCTCGTAATCTTGAGCTAATATGGCAATTTTAAAACAAAATCAGATTTCATGCACCTTTTGATGGTGAAGAAAATGTTTCATTTTGAGCAGATGTACTGTCACGTTTCAATAGCACTACAGATCCAATAGCCAACAATAAAAATCCAAACTTTTGTTTGTTTAAAATTTTAGTTTTGACTATAGGCTTTTTGTCCATAGATATAGGTTGCCTCGACATTTCGATCATCCCCCATGGTAAATAATGCAAATAGACTATCTTCAAGTGATTTAGCACGAGACTGACGTAATTGTTGCAATGCTGTTGGCTTGAGATTTAACACCACAAAATCAGCTTCTTTACCCACATTGAAGTTACCTAGCTTGTCATCGAGATCTAAGGCTTTTGCACCGCCTAAGGTCGCATGATACAGCGATTCGTAAGCTGATAATTTGTCAGCTTGCAACTGTTGTACTTTGTAAGCCTCATTGACCGTTTGCAATAGACTAAAAGAAGTCCCTGCCCCAATATCGGTTCCCAAACCGACTTTAACCTGTTGCTGCCATGTCTTTTTCAATGGGAATAAACCACTGCCTAAGAACAAATTTGAGGTTGGGCAGAACGCAATTGCAGAGTCAGTCTCATGCATACATTGCCATTCAGCATCTTCTAAATGAACGCAGTGAGCAAATACGGAACGCTGACCCGTTAAGCCATAATGATGATAGACATCCAAATAACCCTTTTGTACTGGGAATAGATCTTTGACCCATGCAATTTCATCTTTATTTTCGCTTAGATGAGTATGTACATAAACATCAGGATATTCAGCTTTGAGTTGCCCTGCTCTTTCAAGTTGTTCATGTGTAGAGGTTGGAGCAAAGCGTGGGGTGATGGCATATAAAGCACGACCTTGACCATGCCACTTCTCAATGAGTGCCTTAGAATCATCATAGGCGCTCTCTGCGGTATCACACAGGGCTTCAGATGCATGACGATCCATCATGACTTTACCTGCAATGAGACGCATCTGATGATTTTCTGCGGCTTCAAATAAAGCATCTACTGATTCAGGATGAACCGTACAAAATACCAGTGCAGTGGTTGTGCCATTTTTAAGCAGTTCATTCACAAAAAACTTGGCGATCTCGCTCGCATAAGTTTTGTCTTTAAACTGGATTTCAGTTGGGAAAGTATAAGTGTTTAACCAGCTTAAAAGTTGTTCGCCGTAAGCACCGACCATTTCCGTTTGTGGAAAGTGAATATGCGTATCGATCATGCCTGGGATGATCAATTGTTCTGGATAATGCTGAATATCAACGTTTGCAGGAAGATGGTCTTGAGCATCGTTCCACGTGCCAAACCAGCGAATTTTGCCTTGTTCCGTGATGATGACACCATCTTCGAGATAACGGACTTGATCTGCAATTTGATTTGCTTGAGCAACAGTTTTTTGAATATCTAAGAAGCGACCACGGATAACAGTGATGGGAGTAGCCAAAGTCATAACAACCTACAATTTTACTTTTTTCGATTGATTGTACTCGATTTTGCTGGTTTTACTGGATTATTCGTCTAATTTAAGTATAGAAAGCCGAGCGAGGTATGAGTAATTGATTGAATCAATTCACTTTACTTTTCGGTGTAAATACGTAAATTGTCAGCAATAATTATACTTTTTGGAAAAAATAAAGATGTATTATTGGAATACCAAAGCATTAGCACATAAGTTGGCTGAGGACACTCTAAGTAAACAACATTATAAAAACTATTATCTCGCAGCGGCATTGGTGGTGAGTGCTGTGTACTATTACGGTATGTATTCCCCTTATTCTGATATTCGAGTTATTGGGATTGAAGCTGCGTTGACCCTATTGATTATGCTGATTGGGATTCAACGGACTTATCAAGCCAATGGCGCTGATCAAGGTGTCCATTTCTTAAATCGAGTCACGGCGTTGTCTTTTCCTATTTTGATGCAAAATACTGTGTTTGGAATTGTTTTTGGGCTAGTTTTATTGGGAATTTATCAATATTTCGGTTTAGCGCAAACAGTATTTGAAATGTGGTACGAATGGTGTGTTTCGGCTTTTACCATTTTTCTGCAAATTTTATTTTTTACTCGTTTGGTGTCTTATATAAAACGGGTTGCAGCGCATAGGATTTAAATCAGCACAATTTTGATCTGAGAGTGTGCCATGAAAGATGCCATTATTCTAAAATTTATCAATTTCATCTTGGCAGTTTTATGGGTCTATCAAGGTTTGATTCCTAAACTAATTTTTACCAGTCCTGATGAAATTGCAGTTTGGCAATGGATGGGATTATCACCTGAATTTGCTAAGTTGGCAGGTCAAGCCACAGGAGTTGCGGAAATACTATTTGGGCTTTGCTTTATGGTGATTTCTCACAAGATTATGCATTATCTGAGTATGTTAGGACTATTTTTTCTGCTTATTTTAATTGGGCTATTGTTTCCAGATACTTTGCTTCTAGCTTTTAATCCTGTCGTCATGAATCTTGCTATGATCAGTTTATCTTGTATTTTCTTGATGCTATCTCGTCAGCCAGACTTAAATTAGAGGTATAGATGCATGAGTAATGTCGGTTCGCTGGATTGTGTGGTGATTACAGGGAGCAGTAAAGGGATTGGTTTGGGGTTGGCAAAAGCCTTTTTGAATTTGGGATGGGCTGTGGTGATTTCAGCTCGAAATGAAGAACAAATACAACAAACAATTCAGCAATTAACTGAGCAGTTTGAGAGCAAAAATATTTTAGGTTTATGTTGTGATGTCACACAAAAAAATCAGTTACAGCAGTTATGGAATACAGCCATTCAGCATTTTGGCAGAATCAATGTCTGGATTAATAATGCAGGTAATTGTCATGCCACCCAAGCATTTATAGGGATGACGGAATATGAACTGGATAGCGTACTACAGACGAATCTTTTAGGAACGATGTTAGGTTCACAAATTGCTTTACAAGGTATGTTAAAACAGGGCTTTGGACAGATTTTTAATATGGAGGGTTGGGGTAGTCGAGGTGAATGGAGTGCAGGCATGACGGTGTATGGCACGACAAAACGAGCAATCGGTTATTTTAGTCAGGCACTTTATAGAGAAAGTAAATTTACTCCGATTTTGGTTGGAACACTCAGCCCTGGTATGGTTGCTACCGATTTACTGATTTCTTCATGGCAAAACGGTAATGTCCAGAACTGGAAAAAAATGAAACGTCTATTTTTATTTATTATTGATCCTCCAGAAAAAGTCTGTGCCTATTTAGCTCAAGGAATAATTAATAATAAAAAGACGAATGTACGTATTGTATGGATGACACCATGGCGATTATTGATTCGCTTTTTTCAGCCCTATTATTGGCGTAGAAATCCAATCAAAGATACAGCTTTAGAACATCTCAAATAACGTGAGCATACTATTTCTGTCCTTGTGTCTACTTGCTTGAGTTGTTGATCTTATTCTGCATCACCAAACAGCCTGTCATAAATGCCTGTTAAGATTGAAGCAAAGGCTAAATCAAAGAAAAATAGCAAAAGGCTCTGAGAGCTTGATTCAATTCTTTTGCTTGATTTATTTTTATTTCACTCCACAAAATAATGCGCAGCAAAATGGGCATCATTGCCGATAATGTCATAGCAGTCTTCTCGAATAGACATGCCAGCACATTGATGTCCGACCATCCATAAACCGAGCGTTGGTAGCTGTCCTGAAAATAATGGAGTCTCTACCCATTTTTGTACCACATAGCCATATTTATCATAGTCATCAAAATAGAAACTACCAGAAGCAGCTCCTTGATCTTGACCATCTTGCAATACTCGGATATTCGCCCCTTCCCTTGCTAAGATCGGTTTTTTCACCCATTTGCCAAAGAATTTTTGCTGTGGATCAAAATGATGAGTCTCGACCAAAAGTGGGTGATTTGGATAGCGTTTCCAAAGTTCGACTAAAATCGCTTTATTGGAGAGTAGCATTTTCCAACATGGTTCGATCCAATTCGATTGCGGACTCAGATATTGAGAGAATGATTCTTCCCAAATCCATTCCCAAGGATATAACTTGAATAGGTTTTGAATCGGTTGATTATTCAGATCAACAAAACTTTGTCCATTCCAGCCAATATTTTCCATTGAAAGTTCAGAAACTTGTAGATGCGCTTGAAAAGCCGTATCCATTAAATATTCTAGATTGCCCCAATCCTCTCGCCCTGCCTCCTGACAGGCTGCAAAATGCACGTGACTTCCTCGCGGTAGAATCGTTCCCCAACGCTTAATCAAGTCTTCGTGAATACTGTTAAACTGATCTCGATTCGAAATCCCAGATACTTGTTCGATCCAGAGCCATTGTGCTACTGATGCCTCTAACAGTCCTGTGGGAGTATCAGCATTGTATTCCAGCATTTTGATATTGCGCCCATCATAGGCAAAGTCAAAGCGTCCATATAGCATTGGCGCATTTTGTCGCCAAGACTGCTCGATTTGTGCAATTGCAGCAGCTGGAATCTGGAAATAATCAGGATAATTTCCGCGTTGAATCAAATCACTTGTCACAGCTAAACACATTTGGTGGAGCTCATTGGCTGCATCTTCAAGCTGTTCAATTTGCTTCAGTGTAAATTCGTAGGCAATTCCTTCTGACCAGTAAATTGAGCCATCAAGTGAAGGTAAATTAAAATAATCAAAACCAATTTTTTGGTGTTCGAGTTGCCAGTCTGTGCGGGGTGCTAATATTTTTCTTTTCATCTTGAGTTTCAGTCTTTTAATTAGCCGCCAAATGATGAGCCGCCACGACCGAAACCGCCACGAATAGGTGATGATACAGAATAGCGTTTTGCAGTGGTTGAAATTGAAGGTTGTCCCACACTGAGATTGGTATGTGGTCTCAAGGTGTTGCCTTTAAAAGAGACTTCACGATTATGTTGATAATATTGTGGTCCTAAATAACGCCCAGAACCAAAGCCACCATAATAACGAACGCCAGCAGTAGAACTTCCACTCCCTGAGCTATTTTCTTCTTCACAAGTTTCAGTATTCCAGTCTGTTGCACAATCATATTGATTGTTATAAACATCTTGTACTAGCGGCCCATCATTATGGCTGCAAGCACTCAGTAATAATGGTACAACTACAAGATTAATTTTTTTAGAACGCATGAGACCCCACTCATTTTAATTTGCTTGATCGACATAAATATGTGAGCAAGTCTTGTTTATTATGTTTCTGATTAAGAAAGATAAAAGTGATAAGCCGACATATCATATTGATCTGTTTTTTTAATGTATAGTCTATTCTTATATTTTAAATAATAGGGCATCCAAATTTTTATTAGATGCCCTATATGATGTATTAAGATTGCGGTTGTTTTTTGTTGTGACGTAATGACAAATAAGCAGTGATTGTCAAAGTTACAATAATAAAGCCGAGTGAGATCCAGATTGGCATATGGAATACATCAAGCAATAACATCTTCGCACCAATAAACAATAAGATAATGCCTAAACCATAAGGCAAATAATGTAATTTAGATGCAGCGCCAGCAAGTAAGAAGAACATTGCACGTAGGCCTAGAATCGCCATCAGGTTTGCAGTCAGGACAATGAACGGGTCACTGGTTACCGCGAAAATCGCAGGAATAGAGTCAACCGCGAAAATAACATCAGATGCTTCAACTAAGATTAAAACTAAAAATAAAGGTGTTGCCCATAACACGCCATTTTGACGGACGAAAAATTTATTACCTTCAAGTTGAGGGGTAATACGCATGTGTTTGCGTAACCATTTCAGTAATTTAATATCTTCAATATTGGTTTCTTCGTCTTGACCTTTCAGGAATTTAAAACCTGTATACACAAGGAATGCACCGAAGATATAAAGTACCCAAGAAAATTCTTGAACGAACCAAGCCCCAATAAAGATAAAGATGGTTCTTAAAACAATCGCACCTAATACACCATAAAGTAAGATTTTACGTTGCAATGCAGATGGAATTGCAAATGCTGCGAAGATCATCAGCCAAACGAAGACATTATCGATTGCCAGTGATTTTTCCAGTAGATAACCTGCGAAGTATTCCATGGTTTTTTGATTCGCAAGGGTGAGTCCTACTGTTTGCTGTAGATAGAGCCACAAGCCCCCACCAAATAGCATTGCTACAGTGACCCAAGCAATACTCCAGTAAGCGGCTTGCTTGATTGGAACATCTTGATTTTGTTTTTGTTTAAAGCCTAAAAAATCGACCAAAAGCATGACTGTGACAAGGCCGAAGAATACGACATACAGCCATAGATTACCGATAGTTTCCATCACAACTCCCTATCTAGCAACTGGACATAAAAAAACCTTGACCAGTTGCTAGATGAATAAATACATCTGTTTCAACATGATCAAGGTCTTGCCTACATCACAAATTGATTGTGATGCTCAGAGTCCGACTTTTTGCAAAGTGTAATGACGAAGCTCTGACACCTAAGTATTTAAACTACACTACCTAGGTTTGGAGGAGGCTACTCCCCTTGTCAAACTAATTCTGTATGGATGGTGACATCCAAATGTGTATATAGAATTACACATTTTTAGCAAATGTGCAAATCTTCAGCAAATTAAGTCACGATTAAAAATTTTCAAAATCTCTGCGCGTAAAAACTGATGTCTTGCATTGTGTTTGACATGCTCATGCCAATACATACCCATATTGATTTTGGGTAATTCAATCGGAAGTGCATGAATCTGTAAATCTTTTGAATAGTGTAAATGTTTTAGAATACTTTGAGGGATAGTCAGTATTGCATCTGGATGCTGCGCTAATACCTGTAAAGCTGTCGAATAGTGCTGGCAGCGTAGAAAAATTTGCCGAGACAATTGTTGGCGATTAAGATAAATATCTTCCAATAATAAGCCTGTACGCCGTGATGAGACACCAATGTGTGGTGATGATAAATACAGAGATAAATCCATTTCAGCTTGCTGAGTACAGACCACAAAATGATCTTCAATCAGGTTTTCAAACTGTAAATTGGCTTGATATGGCTGTACTAAATCAATTACAAAATCAATTTGTTGTGCAGAAAGATCAGCCAACATATTTTTACGATCGAGTTTAGAGCTAAAAAACTGGATATTCAGGTTTTGTTTCGCAAAGTGATTGACCAATTGAGGAAAAATAATGGGTTCGATTTCATCATGAATCGCGATTTTTATACTTTGTAGCATGCTCGGCATAAAATCTTGCTGAGGCATAGCGATCTTTTGAATACTCAATAAAGCCATTTGAATCGGCTGATAAATTTGCTCGGCATAGGGGGTGGGTAGCATTTTTTGCCCACTACGCACAAACAGTTCATCTTTAAGTTGTACACGTAAACGTTGTAAAGCATGACTGACCGCAGATTGGCTGATACAGAGCAGTTGTGCAGCTTTAGAAATACTTTTTTGTTCAAAAATCGCAATAAAAAGCGGATATAAATTAATATCAATTCGATGAAAATGTCCCACTTCCAATGGGTTGCTATTATGAATCTGGTTCATAGTTTTGAATAAAATAAAATCATTTCATTCATAATAAATTTTCGCTTATGGTGATGTAAAGCAGCGAATCAATATTCGCCACATTTTACATTGAGGGAAATGATGATGTTTGCATTATCTGAACGCGCACAGGATTTTATTGCACGAACGCAAGCCTTTATTCAACAAGAAATAGAACCGATTGAAAAAGCATTTTGGGATGAAGTGCATCATTTAAATGTCGATGGGGACTGGACCAAATGGCAATGGCCAGCGCAACTCGAACAGCTCAAGAATAAAGCTAAAGCGGCTGGCTTATGGAATATGTTTTTGCCCGATGCGGAATTGGGTGCTGGTTTATCGGTTCAGGAATATGCGCATATTGCCGAACTGACTGGACGTAGCTTACTTGCACCAACCGTATTTAACTGTAATGCGCCTGATAGCGGCAATATGGAAGTGTTGTGGCGTTATGGTAGCGATGAGCAAAAACGACAATGGTTACAACCCCTGCTTGCTGGTGAAATCCGTTCAGTGTTCTGTATGACTGAGCCTGCGGTGGCTTCTAGTGATGCTACTAATATGCAGGCCACGGCAGTGATTGAAGGTGATGAAATTGTCTTGAATGGGCGTAAATGGTGGTCATCGGGCTTGGGTGATCCCAATGCCAAAGTGATTATTTTCATGGCCTATACCCCAGATCCTAACAAAGACCGTCATCATCAACATTCAATGGTACTTGTTCCAATTGAAACGCAAGGTGTGACGATTGAAAGAATGTTGCCAGTCTTTGGTGACTATGATGCACCGCATGGACATGGACAGGTCAGTTTTGACAATGTACGTGTGCCTGTCGGCAACTTTATTGGTGGTGCAGGACAAGGTTTTGAAATTGCACAAGGGCGTTTAGGGCCTGGGCGAATCCATCATTGCATGCGTTGTATTGGCGCAGCAGAAAAAGCATTGGAGCTGATGATTGATCGAGGCATGTCACGTAAAGCCTTTGGTAAAGAGTTACTTAAATTAGGCGGCAATTTAGAACGAGTCGCGGAAGCACGTGTGCAAATCGACCAAGCCCGTTTATTAACGCTGTATGCCGCTTACAAGATGGACACTTTAGGTAATATGGCTGCACTTACGGAAATCTCAGCAATTAAAGTGGTTGCACCGACTGTATTACAAAACGTGGTGGATATGGCGATTCAAATCCACGGTGGCGAAGGTGTTTCACGTGATACCCCACTGACTGCATTTTTTAACCAAGCACGCAGTTTACGTTTAGCTGATGGACCAGATGAGGTTCATAAAGGCATGATTGCCAAATTAGAACTCAAAAAACGTGGCTATGGTCGTTGATAAGGATAAAAGCAAATGGCAGTAATTGATGTTGGCGGTCAGGTTCGTCACGGTGAAGAATTGGATATTTCCGCTGTTGAAAAATGGTTAAAGGATCAAGGTATTGAACTGCAAGGTCAAGCACAAGTCACTCAATACTCAGGTGGTGCTTCGAATTGGACCTATCGTTTGCAATATGACAATGCTGATCTGATCTTACGTCGTCCACCGAAAGGCACTAAAGCCAAATCAGCGCATGATATGGCGCGTGAATACAATGTGCAGAAGCATCTTGCACAGTTCTACCCTGTGCTGCCTGAAATGATTGCGCTGTGCCAAGATGACAGAGTGATTGGCTGTGACTTCTATGTGATGAAGCGGATTGAGGGCATTATTCCACGTGCGAATCTACCCAAGGAATTACAGCTGGATGAGCCGCAGGTACAGCAGTTGTGTCTGAATGTTCTGGATAAATTGATCGAGCTGCATCAAGTACCTTATCAAGGCACAGAGCTAGAAAAATTGGGTAAAGGCGAAGGCTACTGCCGCCGTCAGGTGGAAGGCTGGGATGCACGTTACAGTAAGGCATTGACGCCAAATGTGCCTGATTTTGCTTTTGTGCGTGAATGGTTGCTGCAACATATCCCAACTGATGCAAAAACCTGCGTGATTCATAATGATTGGCGTTTTGATAATGTCATTTTAGCTCCACAACAGCCGACACAAGTGATTGGGGTACTGGATTGGGAAATGGCGACGCTCGGTGATCCATTGATGGATTTGGGCAGTGCTCTCGCCTACTGGATTCAAGAGGATGATGATGCCTTGATGAAATCGAGCCGCCGCCAACCGACCAATTTAAAAGGCATGCTGACACGACAACAAGTCGTGGATTATTATCTGGAAAAAACAGGTCTAAAGCCTGATAGCTGGGCATTTTATGAAGTGTTTGGTTTATTCCGTTTAGCCGTGATTGCCCAACAGATTTATTATCGCTATTACCATCAACAAACCGATAATCCAGCCTTTAAAGATTTCTGGATTATGATTCATGCCTTACATATTCGGGCACTTAAATTAATTGCACAAAACAATGCTGAAGCACAGCAGTTAATTCCTGAATATGGCGCAAAACTACAGGATATTTTAAAACGATGACCACAATCTATTTGGTACGACATGGGCAGGCATCATTTGGTGCGGCAAGTTATGACCAGCTTTCAGCCAAGGGTGAACAGCAGGCACATGTCGTCGGTGATTTTTTTAAACAGACCCTAAAGCAAACGCCGCTAATTGTGGCAGGTTCAATGCAGCGGCATCAGCAGACTGCGCAACTCGCTTTATCGCAAAGTTTCCATAATGCATCCATTCAAACCGAATCTGCATGGAATGAGTTTGATCATCAACAGGTGTTTGCACAATACGAACCGCGTTTTAATCAACCTGAATTGCTGAAACAGGATGTTGAATTGATGTCCAATCCACGTGCTTATCTAGCCAAAATTTTTGATGGCGCGATTGATCGCTGGATTGGAGAGCAATATGACCATGAATATCATGAGACTTGGTTAGGCTTTCAATCGCGTGTAGAAAGTGCATTGCACAGTTTGTGTCAGAAGATTGATGCTACGCAACCCCGTCAGGCGGTGGTGTTTAGTTCAGGCGGTGTGATTTCTGTGGCAGTTGGTCAGGTGTTGGGACTGAATGCTAAACAGATTTTTGCGCTGAATTGGTCGATTGCCAATGCCAGTATCACCACATTGCGTTGGACAGATGGTCGTTTGCAATTACTCAGTTTTAATGAGCATCATTATTTGAAAGCGCGTGATGCTGAACTCTTAACATGGATTTAAAAAATAGGTGGCAGGCATGGCAAAGACGATTTTAATTACAGGGGCAAGCTCGGGTTTGGGCGCAGGCATGGCGCGTGAATTTGCCGCCAAAGGCTATAATCTTGCCCTTTGTGCACGACGTTTAGAGCGTTTGGAAGCCTTACAACAACAGCTGCAAAAGCAGTTTTCAATACAGGTCAAGATTAAAACCCTTGATGTGACCCATTATGATGATGTGTTTACGGTATTCCATGCTTTTCAGCAAGAATTTGGGACAATTGACCGAATCATTGTCAATGCAGGTGTAGGCGAAGGTCGTCGTATCGGTAAAGGGCATTTTGATGTAAACCGCGCTACGGCTGAAACCAATTTTATTTCGGCACTGGCACAGTGTGAAGCGGCGGTTGAAATCTTTAGAGCGCAAAATAAAGGCCATTTGGTGATGATTTCGTCCATGAGTGCGATGCGTGGTTTACCCAAGCATTTATCGACCTATGCAGCCAGTAAGGCAGCGGTGGCACATTTGGCTGAAGGGATTCGTGCTGAGTTGCTGCATACTCCAATCAAAGTCTCGACGATTTTCCCTGGTTATATTCGAACTGAGTTGAATGAAGGTGCGAAGAAGTTACCATTTGAGGTGGATGAGAAAACGGGAAGTAAGGCTTTGGTGAAAGCGATTGAGAAGGAACCAGTGAAGGCTTATGTGCCGCAGTGGCCATGGTTGCCAATGGGGATTGCAATGAAGATTTTGCCGTTAAAATTGGTGAATAAACTGAGTTGATTGCAATTTTAAATGCATGGACAAATATGTTTATTCGGCAATATTTCACAGCCTCATATAGGCTGAATAGTCGAGTTGTTTGGGTATAGGCGTTTCCTTACTTTTCAAAGATGAAAAGTAACAAAAATCTTTTGTTGAGCAGAGGGTACATCCTGAGCAATTTTTCAAAGCACTGCTTTGAAAAGCAGCGCAAGAACTGTTCAACTGGCGGCATCCATGCCGCCTGACACGATCTGAATTAATATAACTTCGAGGAAATGTGATACTCGGAAACGTCATCTGCAACCTGCGTGGTTTAAGTAAGAGACTGTTTCTGCGATATATGTTGATTAATGCAAGAAGAGGACAGGTTTTGCAGATGACAATGGTTTTGCCTACTTTTCCCGAAAGAAAAGTAGGGCGAGTCGCAGGCTGATCCAGAAATTAGATAAGAACTTGCAAGACTCCGTTGAGGCAATAGTTTTTCAATAAGTTAGAGAAAGTGTTGAGGTTAATTACGATAAAGCCTTAATCAACTTTTGGTGTAATCCACCAAAGCCACCATTGGACATGATGACCACAGCATCGCCCTCACCTGCTTCATTCACCACACGGGCAATGATGTCATCTAATGAACGGCTGACTTCAGCCTTGTTTGATGACGCAGAGATCACAGGTTGTAGATCCCAATCCAAGCCCTCTGGCTGATACCAAATCACTTCATCCGCTAAACGAGCTGAATGTGCCAAACCATCTTTATGGCTGCCCATACGCATGGTGTTAGAGCGAGGTTCAATGATCGCCCATAGCTTACGTTCACCAAGACGCTTACGTGCGCCGTCCAAAGTGGTTTCAATCGCAGTTGGGTGATGGGCAAAGTCATCGTAGACTTCGATGCCACGTACCGTGCCTAACAGCTCCATGCGGCGTTTAACACCACCGAAGTTGGATAAAGCTTCACAGGTTTGTTCAATCGTTACACCCACATGTTGTGCCGCAGCAATCGTCGCCAAAGCATTGGCAACGCTATGTTGCCCTGTCATATTCCATTTGACTGTACCGATCACTTGACTGTGTTCAAGCACGTTAAAATGACTGCCATCTGCACTGATCAGCGCCGCAGATAAAGCAGCTTGGTCATTTGGCTCAAGACTAGTACGAACCACAGGCGTCCAACAGCCCTGTTCTAGTACTTCATCAATATTGGTTTCAGTAATTGGCGCAATAATACGACCTTCACTTGGAATGGTACGCACTAAATGATGGAACTGTTTTTGAATGGCAGCGAGGTCATCAAAAATGTCGGCATGATCAAATTCAAGATTATTTAAAATCGCAGTTTTTGGATGATAGTGAACGAACTTAGAACGTTTATCGAAGAAGGCAGAGTCATATTCATCGGCTTCTACACAGAAATATTTTCCACCACCTAGACGTGCGCTCTCACTAAAACCAAGCGGTACGCCGCCGATCAAGAAACCCGGATTTAAACCTGCTTGATCCAATACCCAAGCTAACATGGTTGTGGTTGTGGTTTTACCATGTGTACCTGCCACACCGAGGACATGTTTGCCTTGTAGTACATGATCAGCTAGAAATTGTGGACCTGAAATATAAGGGAGTCCTTCGTTGAGCATGTATTCGATGGCATCAATACCACGTTTCATGGCATTGCCGACGATGACAAGATCGGGATGCGGTTGTAAATGGCTACGATCATAGCCTTGCATTAACCCGATACCCGCATTTTCTAGTTGAGTTGACATCGGTGGATAAACATTGGCATCTGAGCCTGTGACTTTATGTCCTAAATCTCGTGCGAGTAGAGCCAAAGACCCCATAAAGGTGCCACAAATACCCAGAATATGCAGATGCATTCTTTTTAACTCCACTGCTTTTTAGACACATCACTTTTTGTTGTGCTGTTGTCGTGATTAATTCGATTTGAAAGCAACGATAGCAAGGGTTAAGGGGAAAAGATAGTGACTTAATTTAGATTATTTGCATCGATTTCTAAATTCTGCATTTCATCTTGTAATTTCACTTGCGTTAATGCGAAAGCATATACACTGTCTTCATCACCATTTTCTAAGTTTTTTAAAACCTTATTGATTGGAAATGAAAAATGCACGAAAGTATCCTTTTTACTTGTACCAATCAATAGAAATCGAGTTCCTAGTGATTTTTCTTGATATTGACCAATTTCAGGATGAAGTTTGATTGCTTCATCATATTCAACCCAATTCCATTCTATATTTTTATCATTTTTTCGAACAGTTTCACCTACATAAGCCCCTGTACGCAAAGCAAGGCGAACAACGTCTTCATAAGGCATTAAATGTAATTCTTTTTTATCTGCATCAATTAAGAATTCATTTATAAAGTTTAAACTTTCCAATGAGTAATCTAATTGTTTTGGCTTTAAAAATTCTCGATTAAAAGTTGGATTTTTATCATCTTGAATGAGTTGAGTCGCAAAGTCATTGAATACATCATTCTGATTTTCCATTACTTGCTCCTTAGCGTAGCTATGATTTATGAATAGCACTAAAAGAATTAACAAAATTAATTTTTTCATATCACTACCCTTAGTAAATTTTTTCATTTTAATATAAAAGTACTCCAAAAATCATTTGAGCTAAAAATGGCTTTATCGCTCCCCCTTTTATTGTTAATTATCTCCAATTGCTTCATGACTTTAGCATGGTATGGGCATTTGAAAATTTTACACAATGCGCCGCTTTGGCAAGCGATTTTGTTTAGTTGGTTGATTGCCCTATTGGAATATAGTTTTATGATTCCTGCAACTAAACTATTAAATCAACAGGGTTGGAGTTTGGGCGAAATGAAAATCACCCAAGAAGTTGTTACGCTGATTGTGTTTGTGCCCTTTATGATTTTTCTGTTTAAACAACCATTCAAGTTGGATTATGTCTGGGCGATGTTTTGCTTAATGGGCTGTGTCTATTTTGTTTTTCGTCATCAAAGCTAATTTTGGGGAATCAGTAAAAATGTTCTTTAGTTGGGGATGCTTGAAAAAACCGCTATAATATTTGCCAATTTCTTCCTTTGTACTTGGCGTAAGTCGAGATACTTCTCTATTTTTATCATGTTTTGGAAAAGCCAATGAATGCGGTCGCAACAGATAGCCAACCTTTAGTCGGAATTATCATGGGTTCTCAATCAGATTGGGCAACACTTGAACATACTGCTAACATGCTCAAACAATTGGGTGTGCCTTTTGAAGCTGAAGTGGTTTCTGCGCACCGTACGCCAGATCGTTTATTTGAATATGCTGAAACAGCACGTGATCGTGGTATTCAGGTGATTATTGCGGGTGCGGGTGGCGCTGCACATTTACCGGGAATGTGTGCTGCTAAAACTGATTTGCCTGTGCTTGGCGTGCCTGTTAAATCTTCAATTTTAAATGGCGTAGATTCATTGCTTTCGATTGTACAAATGCCAGCGGGTATTGCGGTAGGTACTTTAGCGATTGGTCAGGCTGGTGCAACCAATGCTGCGATTCTTGCGGCGCAAATTCTTGGTTTAACACGTCCAGATATTGCTAAAAATGTGGCTGATTTCCGTAGTGCACAAACGGAAAAAGTATCGAGCAATAATATTCCTGGTCAAGTGTAACGAGGCCAATCATGAATAAAACCATCGGTATTTTTGGTGGCGGACAGCTTGGACGCATGATGGCGCAAGCAGCTTTACCACTCAATCTTCAATGTACTTTTTTTGAAGCAGAAACAAATTGTCCTGCAGCAATTTTAGGTCCTGTATTTTCCAGTAAAAATGAACAAGGCTTACAAGATTTCATCGCAAGTGCCGATGTCTTTAGTCTTGAATTTGAAAATACACCTGTTGCCGACGTAGATGTGTTGACCCAAACCAAAACACTACACCCTCCTCGCCTTGCTTTGGCAACCGCTCAAAACCGTTTGGCTGAAAAAGCTTTATTTGATCAATTGGCTATCCCAGTTGCACCCTATCGTGCTGTGGATAGCTTAGAGAGCTTAAAGCAAGCCGTGGCTGAGCTTGGATTACCTATCGTTTTAAAAACCGTAACAGGTGGCTACGATGGTAAAGGTCAGTTTGTGTTACGTTCAGAGGATCAAATTGATACGGCTTGGGCTGAATTAGGGCCTGCAAAAAGCTTGATTGCTGAAAGTTTTGTGAAATTCAGCCGTGAAGTGTCGATTATTGCGGTGCGCGGACAAAATGGTGATGTGAAAACTTGGGCTTTGGCAGAAAACCACCATCACAATGGTATCTTGTCACACTCCATTGTTCCTGCACCAAATAGCACAGATTTACAGCCAGTTGCGCAAGATTATATTACTCGTTTGTTGAATCATCTCAATTATGTGGGTGTATTGACACTTGAACTGTTCGTGACTGAGCAAGGTTTATATGCCAATGAAATGGCATGCCGTGTCCATAACTCAGGTCATTGGTCAATTGAAGGTGCGATTTGCTCGCAATTTGAAAACCATATTCGTGCAGTAGCAGGCTTGCCACTCGGTTCAACCGATGTTGTGCGTCCAACAGTGATGATTAATATTATTGGTCAACATCCTAAATCAGAAGATGTTTTAGCACTCAAAGGTGCGCATTTACATCTTTATAATAAGTCTGAGCGTGCTGGTCGTAAGCTTGGTCATATTACTTTGATGCCAAACAATAGTGATGAATTGACCGTGTTATGCCGCCAATTAGCTCAGATTTTACCTGTGCCATTGGCATTAACAGCGGATATGGACCTCTAAACTTATCCACATTATCTAAAAGCGATCTTCGGATCGCTTTTTTATCGTCTACTATTTTAAATTTAAAGTTTTAAATTCAAAAGATGCGCGATACTACTTTGGGTGTGCTGTGGATAACTTTAAGCAGGGCTTTTGAATTTAAAATAGTGTGAAAAATTTGAATTTAAACTATGGTGGGTTATTGAGTGTTGTGGTTTAAATTCAAAAACATGCAGTTTTTAAATTTAAAGCTAAAGGTATCACTGTGTTTTTAATTTAAATTTTGAGATTGTGGATATCTATTTTTGATCTCAATTTTATGAAATGTAAGGAATAATGTGTGGGTTTAAGCTGTTTTAATCGGTTGGAATGAATTTAAATTGAATGGGAGTTTTTGAATTCAAAAAATATGGTCGATATGAAGTTATTTTTAAATTCAAAAATACAGATAGTGATTGATGCTTGTTTTGAATTTAAATGAAGGGTGTTGATAACTTTAAATTTAAAACGACGGTAGAATTATGAATTTAAAAATTAGGTTTTAAATTTAAAAGACAATAAATGAATTCAAAGTTACGTTTCCAAACGATACATACTCAAGCAGCGTGTTAAGGTGATATGGAAATTTGAATTCAAATATTTTGGTTAAGTCATGAAACATTATTTTTCTTTTTTTCTAGGCACTGCCATTTTTACGTTTTTCAGTCAGGCACATGCTGAACTTGTGATTAATGGTGCAGCATTTTCTCCTTCTGCAACGACTGTTCCAAGTCCGAGTGCATATACTTCAAATTCAGATTTTCAAGGTTGCTTAGCAAATTTACGCTCGCAAGCAATTGCTTCAGGTGTTTCGGCTTCGAGTTATGATCGCTATACCCAAAACCTAAACCCAGATTATTCAGTGATTGATAAATTAAATTATCAACCTGAGTTTTCAACTGCAATTTGGGATTATTTATCTGGTTTGGTTGATGATGAGCGTGTCCAAGCGGGCAAACAAAAACTTGCTCAACATCGTGCTGTCTTGAATCGAGTCGAGCAAGCTTATGGCGTACCTGCGGAAACTGTGGTGGCCGTTTGGGGGGTAGAAAGTAATTATGGAGATATTTCAGGTAAATATCCTTTATTACAAGCTTTAGGTACATTAAGTTGTGAGGGACGCCGTCAGAGTTATTTCCGTGGTGAATTTTTTGCCGCGATGCGTATTTTACAGCGCGGTGATTTAACCCAAGATCAACTTTATGGTTCTTGGGCAGGTGCATTTGGGCATACCCAGTTTATGCCATCGACTTATGAACGTTTGGCGGTAGACTTTGATGGTGATGGTCGCCGTGATTTAGTTTCAAGTACAGCAGATGCTTTGGCTTCAACTGCAAACTTTTTAAAGCAAGCAGGTTGGCAAACAGGATTGCCATGGGGCTTTGAAGTCAAAATTCCACAAGGTGTGTCGATTGTGGGTGAAAGCCGTCGTAATAAAAAATCTCTAAATAGTTGGATTGAGCAAGGAGTGATACGTGCTGATGGTACAGCTTTAATTCAAGGTAATTTATCGGGTAGTACGCCAGCGGGGTTGATTTCACCAGCAGGAGCAAATGGCCCAGTATTTTTGGTCTTTAAAAATTTTGATGCGATTTATAGTTATAACGCCGCTGAAAGTTATGGTTTGGCGATTGCCCATTTATCTGATCGTTTACGTGGTGGAACAGCATTTTTAACGTCTTGGCCAACGGATGATGCAGGGACTTCTCGAGCAGAGCGTCGCGAAATTCAGCAGTTTTTGGTCAAGCGAGGTTATGATATTGGTGTGGTGGATGGATTGATTGGAGACAAAAGTCGTCAAGCCATTCGCCAAGAGCAAAGTCGTTTAGGTTTGAATCCAACAGGTCGCGCTGGGCAGCAGATTTTACGTGCATTTAGACAAGAGCAAGCCAAGCAAATGATGCAATAAAAATCTATTGAAGCAAGTCAAAAGGTCTGCGTATGAGCAGACCTTTTTGATTTAGGGAGCAGCATCTAGCTTTATAGCTTCTAAAATATCAAAAATTACAGCAGTGACATCTTGGCTTAAATCACGATCATTAAAAATCTCATAAGCAGTAATGGTGACATCGGTATCACTTGGTAGTTGTTTTTGTTCTTCTTCAATCAAGTGTTCAATTGGCAAGAGCGTTTGTTTGATTTCGAGATGCAACACTTCATTATACGCAAGATTTTCATCTTCAAGCTCTAATTCATGTTCATTGAAATAGGGGATCAAAATTGAATGAAGATATGGGCTAAGATCCTGAATATCCAAAATTTCAATATCACGAGTCTGTTCAATCGTACTGATGTGGTCACTCACTTCAATTAAGATATGATAATAGCTCATGCTGATCTCCATTAAGACTAAGATGATGTTTTGACACAACAATAGCATGAATAAATCAAAAGAATTGCTCATTCTTGTTATCTTTTAAAAACATCATCTTTTAATGTTTGATCACCAATTTTGGGAAGCTTCTAAGGTTGTATTTGCTTAATTTCGGTATGCTTTTTTCTAGCTTTAATGATGTAGCAACTGCTTTGATGAGATCATCAGCCTTGTTGAACTTATCTCGCTAACAACAAATTACGATCTGCTTGAGTCAGACGGAAATTGTCCATCTCTTGTTCTTTCATAATAGGGTACATTAAAGCTAGAGGGCTGTTTGCATGTTGTAAACCAAGGGCGTGTCCTAGTTCATGTGCTAGTGTTAATCGTAAATCGTTATCTGATTCAAACTCATAGATTAAAATTTGTTTTCCATTAAATAAGCCTTTATGAAATAAATGTGGTTGAAAGCGTTGTTTATATTGTTTGACTGAAGCATCTAGTTGTTGATCCAGTGAATTAAGTTCATCTATTTTTTGATTTAATTGAGTAATTCTTTGATTGTATTGATTAACTTCTTGTTGCACTAACTCAATATTACTTTGTAGCTCTTGTTGTCTCTGCTGAAAATATGTCGAATTCCCAGATAAAGATTGGTTGTGTTGAGCAGAAAGCTGCTCTTGATTATATTGCTGAATTTGTTGATGGAGTTGTTGTTGTTTTAAATCTAAAAATTGCTTACTCCGCATAATTTCTTGTTCAATTTGATCTAATTGCTGTTTTTTATCTTTCCATACCTGTTGATTCGCTTCGAGTTGAGTTATATGTTCTCGGCGTTGTTCACTTTCTTGTTGGCGTTCATCGTAAATGAGATGAATTGCAAGCTGGGCATTCGGATCATAAACAAAATAATCTTGACCTGTACCATCTTTCCAAATTTGAGTTGCTTGTTGGCTGATTTCTTGTACTTGTTCAATACTGAGTTTAAAACGAGGATCTACCTCAGCGATTCGATAACGCAGGCGAGTATCTATTGGATGAGTGATACGGTCAGCTAATGAATTGAATTTTAGTTGAGGGTGTTTCTGAGTTTGATAACTTAACCCTAATAAGAAAATAATTAACCCTGAAAAAATTAAAAAGCGCATGATTGTATTTTCTATTCTTCTGAAAATGAGATGAATCAGTTTAAGAGAGACTTTTGATCTAAATGAATTGAACTATAACAAGAATAAGAGATATCTGGAAAACATATCAACATGTATCACATTCTGCTTTAATGCATATTCTGAAGGAATAAATAAAATAAAGATTAAGGGACAATATGCTGAAATATTTACTTAAAGCGCCTGATTCAACATGGGCTGCCACTTCTCCAGCTCAGGCAAAAGTTGAAAATTTAAAAATCAAATATTTGGGGACGGCGGGATTCATTCTTTCTGATCAGCATCGTACAGTTGTGCTTGATCCTTTTATCAGTCGTCCAAACTTAACTCAAACGTTTACTCAGCCTTTATTGAGTGATTCTGAATTAGTCAGACAACATATACCAAATGCAGATGATGTATTGATTGGGCATGCTCATTATGATCACATTTTAGATGCACCTGAGGTTTGTAAGCAAACAGGAGCACGTTTAATTGGATCCAAAGCGACTTTAATGTATGGACGATCAGCAGGCTTGTCTGAATCGCAAATGCTTGAAACAAAGGGACGAGAAATCATTGATTGTGGTCAATGGCAAGTTGTTGGTTTGCTATCCATTCATGGCAAAGCCTTGTTTGGTCGCGTGCCTTTACCAGGGGATATGACCACACCTCCGCCTTATCCGCCGAAATTTCATCATTTACGACATGGACAAGTTTTTAATTGGTGGATTAGCACAGGACAACTTAGTCTCGTACACATTGATTCCGCCGATTTTATTGAACAAGAGTTGCAGGGTAAACGGGCAGATATCGTGTGCCTGTGTGCGATTGGACGGAAATATCGTCCGAACTATGTCAAAGATGTGGTGCGACTACTGAAACCGAAATACATTATTCCATGTCATTGGGATAGCATGGTGACGCCGATTGATGACGTTCCTCAGTTGTTGCCAGGGGTGAATATTCCTGAGTTTATTGAAGAAATAAAAGCGTGTGGTGTAATACCTTTATTTATGCCGATTTTGGGCGAACTTTATTTTGAGCAAAAGAATTCATCTTAAAATATAAAAAAACCGCGCTTTCGCGCGGTTTTTTTAAAGAGACAAATTATTTTTTGTCATCTTTTACTTCAGTGAACTCAGCATCTACAACGCCATCGTCCGCTTTTTGTTGTTGACCCGCATCACCACCTTGGAATGCATTTGGATCAAAACCTTCTGCGCCGCCAGCACCTTGTGCTTGTTCATAAGCACGTTGGGTGATTGGCATCAAGATGTTTTGTAAAGCTTCAGTTTTCGCTTTGATGTCTTCAACATCATTTTCTTTAGTCGATGCTTCAAGCTCAGACACCGCAGTAGTAATCGCAGTTTTTTCATCTTCAGTGACTTTATCACCAAGATCTTTGACTGCTTTGTTTGAGCTAGAGACTAAAGCATCTGCTTCGTTACGTGCTTTCGCTAACTCTTCAAATTTACGGTCTTCTTCAGCATTCGCTTCAGCATCTTTAATCATTGCTTCGATTTCAGCATCAGACAAACCTGAGTTTGCTTTAATCTGGATTGATTGCTCTTTACCAGTGCTCTTATCTTTAGCTGATACTTTCAAGATACCATCAGCGTTGATGTCGAACGATACTTCAATTTGCGGTACGCCACGTGGAGCAGGTGGAATATCGCCTAATTGGAAGTTACCCAACAATTTGTTTTGTTGAGCCATTTTACGTTCACCTTGGTAAACCGAAATATCGACAGCAGGCTGGTTGTCAGCAGCAGTAGAGAACACTTGTGATTTCTTCGCAGGAATCGTCGTGTTTTTCTCAATAATCGCTGTTAATACGCCACCCATGGTTTCGATACCAAGTGTTAACGGTGTTACGTCTAATAAAAGTACGTCAGTTTTGTCACCAGACAATACTGCACCTTGAATTGCTGCACCAATCGCAACTGCTTCGTCAGGGTTCACGTCTTTACGTGGCTCTTTACCGAAGAATTCTTGTACTTTTTGCTGAACCATTGGCATACGAGACTGACCGCCCACCAAGATCACGTCAGAGATGTCAGAAGTCGAAAGACCCGCATCTTTAAGCGCGATACGGCAAGGTTCAATCGTACGAGCAACTAAGTCAGCAACTAAACCTTCAAGTTTTGCACGTGTTACGTTGATCACTAAGTGTTTAGGACCAGTCGCATCAGCAGTGATGTATGGAAGATTGATTTCAGTTGCATTTGATGAAGAAAGCTCGATTTTTGCTTTTTCAGCAGCTTCTTTCAAACGTTGTAACGCAAGTGGATCATTTTTCAAGTTCACACTTTGTTCTTTCTTGAACTCTTCAACCAAGAATTCAATTAATGCGTTATCAAAGTCTTCACCACCAAGGAAAGTATCACCGTTTGTTGATAACACTTCGATTTGTTGGTCGCCATCAAGGTCAGCGATTTCAATGATTGATACGTCAAAAGTACCACCACCTAAGTCGTAAACTGCAACTTTACGGTCGCCTTCTTTTTTGTCCATACCGAACGCAAGTGCCGCAGCAGTTGGTTCGTTAATGATACGTTTAACATCAAGACCTGCAATTTTACCTGCATCTTTAGTTGCTTGACGTTGAGCATCGTTAAAGTAAGCAGGGACGGTAATTACCGCTTCAGTAACTGTTTCACCTAAATAGTCTTCTGCAGTTTTCTTCATCTTTTTCAAGATTTCAGCAGAGATCTGTTGAGGCGCTAATTTTTTATCGTTTACTTCAACCCAAGCATCGCCATTGTCTGCTTTGATGATTTTGTAAGGTACAAGACCGATGTCTTTTTGTACCGCTTGATCTTCGTAGCGACGACCGATTAAACGCTTGATTGCGAATAATGTATTTTTCGGGTTAGTTACTGCCTGACGCTTAGCACTTTGACCCACTAAGATCTCGCCATCTTTATAAGCGATGATCGATGGAGTTGTACGTGCGCCTTCAGCGTTTTCGATTACTTTTACTTTATCGCCTTCGAGTACAGCAACACATGAGTTGGTAGTACCTAAGTCAATACCAATAATTTTTGCCATTTGGGATGTTCCTCTAAAATTTTGTTGCAATGTTTTGCTTGTTATTCGATATGAGAGTCAATCAGTTTTTTTCAAGCATTTTTATGAAAAAAAATCAAAAAACTCTCAAAATTCTGCACTTTTGAGCAAATAAATACTTTGCTCTGTAGATTATTGACCCACCATGACCATCGCTGGGCGGAGTAGGCGACCATTTAAGGTATAACCCTTCTGTAAAACAGTGCCGATTTGGTTAGCTTTGGCATTTGGATCGATCCCAACCGCTTGGTGTAAATCTGCATTGAAGCCATTTTGGGTATCTGCTTCAAGCACGCCAAATTTTTCCAGTGTGGTCAGTAATGATTTCAGAGTCAGCTTGATACCTTCAAGCACAGGTGTTTCTTCTTCGCCAGCGGCTTGAATTGCACGTTCAAGATTATCGACAGAATCCAATAATTCTTTGGCAAATTTTTCCAGCACAGTCTCTTTGTGCTTTTCAGATTCGCGTTGAATACGCTCGACACTCTTCTGCGCTTCATAAACAGCATTGGCAGTACGTGCTTTTTCTAGTTTCAGGCTTTCTTCGAGTTTAGTGATTTGCGCTTGTAAATCTTCAACGCTAAGCTCGTTTGCCTGCTCTACACCTTCAGCTTGAGTTTGTTCAGTCTGTTGCTCATTTTGAATGTCTTGAGCTTGCTCATTGTGCTCATTAGCCATTGATGATCTCCGTTGAAAAAGGTTCTTAAACATGTACAGTCCTTTTTGGCGTGAATGCTCATAGGGTTAAACCCGAACTGCCACATCTTGGTCATTCATAGATAGGGATGAAGTATGGGCAAGGCGACAAAATTCAAGCGTTCAGGTCGATTTAAATCTTTTAATTTTGCTGATTTAAGTAAAAATTTAAGTTTTCGATAACAAAAGCAATAAATTCTTGGGTGATTTTCGGTAAATGTTGTCTAGATGCATAGACTAAGGACAAGGTCAGATCGGGTGCCGAAAAGTCGGTAAACACCTGATGTAAATGCTGTTGTGCAATATCTTTACGCACCAGTAATGTTGGCAACATGGCAATCCCTTGGGCTTTAAGGCACATTTGATAAAGCGCAATCACATCATTACTTTTAAACGTAACATTTAAAGGATAGTTTTGCGGTTGCTGATCTGTATCAAACAAGGTCCAGTATTGATTATGGGTATGATGAGCAATGCAATCATGTTGGATTAACTGGCTGGGATGCGATAGGAGAGTGTGATCTTGTAAATAATGTGGATGTGCACAAAAGATAGATTCGATCTGACAAACTGGTCGGGCAATCAGCCCATCTGCAACTTTCTGGGTAATACGTAATGCTAGATCAACCTGAGCATCCATGAGATCGACGGTATCTTCAGTTAAATACACATCAAAATGAATCTGTGGGTAACGTTGCTTAAATTGTTTTATACATTCATTCACACCCAGTTGGAACAGAAACAAGCCACAGGTGAAACGAATCGTACCACTGTGCTGTTCAGGGGCAGCCAAACCTTCAAGCAATTGTTGTTGCTGTAAAATATTCTCACAATAGACCAACGCTTTTTCACCCGCAGGGGTGAGTGAAACTTTGCGCGTGTTACGTTGGAAAAGTCGAGTCGAGAAAGTATGTTCAAGATGATCTAAATAACGGGAGACCATCGCTTTAGAATAATCGAGATGTTCAGCAGCTTTGCTCAGATTGCCTTGCTGCGCAATACAGACAAAAACTTGAATGGCTTTTAAAGTATCCATATAAAATTCTTATTGTTGCAATTTATGCAACATTTTATCTTAATTTAGAGTGTTTATTCAGCAAGAATTGCAATTTAAAGTGTCTCTTATCAGATTGGAGACGATAACATGAATACCAAACCCTACATCATTGCTTTATCTACTTTGGCGGCAACATCAACTGCTTTTGCACAAGACTTAAAAATCCAGAACTTTTTGGCTCAACCTGAACACTTTGGTGTGACTTCGACCTTAATTGAAGGTGATAAAGAAGTATTATTGGTGAATGCGCAATTCTCTAAATCAGAAGCATTACGTATTGCGGCCGATATTTTAGATAGCGGTAAAACCTTAAAAACCATTTTTGTCAGCTATGGCGACCCAGATTTCTATTTTGGTTTAGATGTATTTAAACAGTATTTTCCTAATGTGCAAATTATTGCGACACCAGAGACGGTAAAACATATTCAAGATACGCAAGCGTTGAAAGTCGCGTATTGGGGACCGAAAATGGGAGCCAATGCACCGAGCAAAATTATTATTCCGCAAGCGTATATGGCTAAAACCTTAAAACTCGAAAATGAAAATATCGAAATCAAAGGTAAGAAAGAACTGACTTATTTATGGATTCCGAGTACCAAAGCGGTTGTTGGGGGTATTCCAGTGTCATCAGGTATTCATCTTTGGACTGCGGATACCGCAACAGCGAAAGATCGTGCAGAAGTGGTGCAGACTTTGGAAAATATCAAAGCTTTAAATCCTCAAGTGGTTGTACCTGCGCATATGAAAGCAGGCGCGGCTGAAGGTCTTGATGCAGTGAATTTTTCAATCGACTATTTAAAGCAATATGAGAAAGCGGTAAAAGCCAGTAAAAATTCAGCTGAATTAATTGCAATTATGCAAAAACAATATCCAACCTTAGGCGAGTCAAGCAGCCTAGAGTTGGGTGCTAAAGTGGTTAAAGGCGAGATGCAGTGGCCTTAAAACCTAATAAATGAATTGAAGAACCGTGATGAGAAGTCACGGTTTTTATTTTTCTAAACTCCGAATTTTTAGAGGTAAATTACAATGTAAGTTTGTAGTAGGGTTTGATAATGTTTTTATAAATTATAAAAAATGAAGATGATCATGCTTTTCTGATGCAATCATGATGCGAATAGAAGTAAAACTTTTGAATAGAGAATCATTTAATTGAACTTTTAAAATAATAAAAAAGGGTGAATCCTGCATTGAATTGGTTTAATAAAAATTGCAAAAACATGCTGCATAAATAACAAACGGCAACTAATCCACATCACGATACATAAAAAAATTGTGAATGATAGGCAACGCAAAGATAACTTTGCTTTTCGTCATAATGAAAGGAAATATACAATGAAAAAGTTAGCCTTAATTTCAATGGTTGTATCAGGTGTTGCATTCACAGCCGTAGGTTGTTCGACACAAGCAGGCTTGGATGCTTCTGGTTCGGCTCAAACGAGTGCAAGTCCAGCAAATGTACAAGGCGGAGTAGGCGTGCAAGCAGGTACATCTGTTGATGTTCAACCGAATGGAGCTTCAGCTGGTGTTTCAGGTTCTGTTTCTGGATCTGCTGGTACAGATGCATCAGGACAATAAATTGGATTTAGGTTCATAGCACGATAGATTAGGATACTGATGCCAATCCCTAATCTTTACATATACTGCTATATATGATGTGTTAAACCTGATTCATGATTTAAGAATTGAAAAACGAGAGTCAAACCTTTGATTCTCGTTTTTAGTTTTTGGGCAATTAAATTTTTGTGCTCGTCTTTTCTAAAGTAAATATGAATAAATGAACAAATTATAAGAACATAAATTGATTTGAATGTTCATGATTGTCTATTCGATAAATAAGATCAAACTAATGAATAGATTGAACAATGAAAGATCTGAACAAAAGCTGGGTTTTTTATTAAATGTGTTTTGATTAGAAATATTAAAAAATCAGAAAATACCTCTTTTATCTGTGCTTGAGCTTGTCTATTGGCATAAAAGGCAAGTAGTGATTAGCAAAATGGTTAATGACTTTTTAAGATAAGCCATTTAGGTTACAGCATGATTTTGAATTCTTTATCTTGATCTACGACTTTATAACAGCATATAGTCGATATGAACAAGAACTATGGACAGAGCGAAAAAGGGGAAGAACGTGTCAGCATTACCTCAAAAAATTCAAACGATTTTAGATAAAGGACAAGGTCCTGCTGCACGAGCGCTGGATAAGCTGCCTAAGATTGTACAAGAATCATTGGCGAAAGTTTTAGGCTACCCATATCAATATCCAGATTTGGATGCTTTTACAAAATGCTTAATGGCAGTTCAAATTAAACAAGGGCGTGTTGGTTTTATTGGAGATGATCCGATCGAGTCTCGCCGTCAATTTGATACACAAATGTTAGCGATTTTAAATAAATCGACTTCCGTAGAATCGGTAGAAGATATACGTCTGCCTTTACAGAGTGGCACTGTTTTCGCAAGACATTATCATCCTGCACCTAATAAAAAATTACCGATGATCGTGTTCTATCACGGTGGTGGTTTTGTCGTTGGTGGTTTAGATACGCATGATGAAGCCTGTCGCCTCATTGCCAAGTACGCAAAAGTACAAGTTCTGAGTATCGATTATCCGCTTGCACCAGAAGTATCTCCGCAATTACTCATTAAATCTTGTGATGACGCATTAGCATGGGTGTATCAAAATCGTCGTCAGCTAAAAATTTATAAAAATCGTATCGCTGTTGCTGGAGATAGTGCAGGAGGAAATATTAGTACTGTAGTTGCACAGCATGCGGTTGGTAAATCATATGCACCACAAGCTCAGTTGCTGTTTTATCCTGTTGTAGATTTTAAAAGTAGACATCCTTCTTTTTATGCCTATGGTCAGGGTCTGGTGTTAACCAGTAAAGATGTAGATTACGTTACTAAATATTATTCAACACAGCATCAAGTTGCGTTAGATGATCCATTAATTTCACCAACGTACGGAAGTCTGAAAAAACTAGCTCCAGCATTTGTGGTAACAGCTGGGCATGATTTATTACATGATGAAGGTGAGATTTATAGCCATAAACTAAGACAAAATGGTGTTAAAGTGCATTATGTCGATTATCCAGATCAAACGCATGGATTTATTAATCTCACCCCGATTTCGAGTAAAGCTAAACGCAATACAATCGAAATCGCTAAAAACTTCAGAAAGTTTTGGGATAAATACAATTAAATTAATTAACCTATGTTTCACGTGGAACATAGGTTTTTTATTTGTAGATAACAAATAGAAATAGCAAAAATAAATTTGTAAAACTAATATTGTAGAGTACAACAAATCACTCGTTAAAATCAGAGAAAAGCAATCATGAAAAAGTTGTTGATGACAACCAGTCTACTATTAATAAGCAGCCATTTATTTGCCAATACAATGGTTGATATGAAAACCAGTATGGGAAATATTGAAATTGAACTTTTTAACGATAAAGCACCTGTATCAGCAAAAAATTTTGAAAGCTATGTAAAAAGTAAGTTTTATGCTGGAACTATTTTTCATCGAGTCATCCCAGGATTTATGATTCAAGGAGGGGGGATGGATGCCAATATGATTGAGAAGGTAACTAAAGCACCTATTAGTAATGAAGCAAATAATGGTTTGAAAAATACACGCGGGACTTTAGCAATGGCACGTACTAGTGATCCTAACTCTGCTACGAGTCAATTTTTTATTAACGTTGCTGACAACACTTTCCTAAATCGTTCACAAATGGATGCTGGTTATGCTGTATTTGGTAAAGTAACGAAAGGAATGGATATTGTTGATAAGATTGTTGGTGTTCCTACAGGTAATTATGGAATGCACCAAAATGTCCCTAAACAGCCGATTAAAATCATTAGTGTTCAGATAAAGAACAAGAAGTAAAAATTAAAGCAGAAATATTTAAAAATATTTCTGCTTTAATTTATTTGATCACCAAAATTAGGTGGAATTACATCCATATTTTGAATTAAGTCATTAAATTACAAATATTTAGCTTGTTAAAGCTGTCTATTAAGCAATTAAATAAATTTTAAATTATATAAATCAGTAAATTAGGTAAGTTAAAGTTTAAAAAAAAAACAACCGAATCATTTAATTTTTAAAAGGTGTTGCGTTGGTAGTGAAATGCTGTAGAATGCACATCCATCGGCGGTGATGCAGATAAAAACTTGTTGAGAAACAAGGATTTGGCTAGAAGGGTTAGATTCTTGGATTGATTGGTGGGTTTAAAAATATCGAAATTACCTGTTGACTTTAGTTTAGATTAGAGTAACATAGCCGACCTAGCTTGATGATGACGAATCATCGAGAAGATCATTAAGAGAATAGAAGAACAACTTGTGTGGATTTTTACTGGTTGATCGATCGAAAATATTTCATTGATTGAAAGGTAGAAATTTCTCGAAGTTTATTTGAGCGAATTTTTAGTCAGAAAATTGATGAGCCAAGATTTGTAGCCATAAGCTACTAATGATTTTAAACTGAAGAGTTTGATCATGGCTCAGATTGAACGCTGGCGGCAGGCTTAACACATGCAAGTCGAGCGGGGTGAGGTGCTTCGGTACTGATCCTAGCGGCGGACGGGTGAGTAATGCTTAGGAATCTGCCATTTAGTGGGGGACAACATTCCGAAAGGAATGCTAATACCGCATACGTCCTACGGGAGAAAGCAGGGGATCTTCGGACCTTGCGCTAAATGATGAGCCTAAGTCGGATTAGCTAGTTGGTGGGGTAAAGGCCTACCAAGGCGACGATCTGTAGCGGGTCTGAGAGGATGATCCGCCACACTGGGACTGAGACACGGCCCAGACTCCTACGGGAGGCAGCAGTGGGGAATATTGGACAATGGGCGGAAGCCTGATCCAGCCATGCCGCGTGTGTGAAGAAGGCCTTTTGGTTGTAAAGCACTTTAAGCGAGGAGGAGGCTACCTAGATTAATACTCTGGGATAGTGGACGTTACTCGCAGAATAAGCACCGGCTAACTCTGTGCCAGCAGCCGCGGTAATACAGAGGGTGCGAGCGTTAATCGGATTTACTGGGCGTAAAGCGTGCGTAGGCGGCTGATTAAGTCGGATGTGAAATCCCTGAGCTTAACTTAGGAATTGCATTCGATACTGGTCAGCTAGAGTATGGGAGAGGATGGTAGAATTCCAGGTGTAGCGGTGAAATGCGTAGAGATCTGGAGGAATACCGATGGCGAAGGCAGCCATCTGGCCTAATACTGACGCTGAGGTACGAAAGCATGGGGAGCAAACAGGATTAGATACCCTGGTAGTCCATGCCGTAAACGATGTCTACTAGCCGTTGGGGCCTTTGAGGCTTTAGTGGCGCAGCTAACGCGATAAGTAGACCGCCTGGGGAGTACGGTCGCAAGACTAAAACTCAAATGAATTGACGGGGGCCCGCACAAGCGGTGGAGCATGTGGTTTAATTCGATGCAACGCGAAGAACCTTACCTGGCCTTGACATACTAGAAACTTTCCAGAGATGGATTGGTGCCTTCGGGAATCTAGATACAGGTGCTGCATGGCTGTCGTCAGCTCGTGTCGTGAGATGTTGGGTTAAGTCCCGCAACGAGCGCAACCCTTTTCCTTATTTGCCAGCGAGTAATGTCGGGAACTTTAAGGATACTGCCAGTGACAAACTGGAGGAAGGCGGGGACGACGTCAAGTCATCATGGCCCTTACGGCCAGGGCTACACACGTGCTACAATGGTCGGTACAAAGGGTTGCTACCTAGCGATAGGATGCTAATCTCAAAAAGCCGATCGTAGTCCGGATTGGAGTCTGCAACTCGACTCCATGAAGTCGGAATCGCTAGTAATCGCGGATCAGAATGCCGCGGTGAATACGTTCCCGGGCCTTGTACACACCGCCCGTCACACCATGGGAGTTTGTTGCACCAGAAGTAGGTAGTCTAACCGCAAGGAGGACGCTTACCACGGTGTGGCCGATGACTGGGGTGAAGTCGTAACAAGGTAGCCGTAGGGGAACCTGCGGCTGGATCACCTCCTTAACGAAAGATTGACGATCGGTAAGAATCCACAACAAGTTGTTCTTCGAAGATGTATCTGAGGGTCTGTAGCTCAGTTGGTTAGAGCACACGCTTGATAAGCGTGGGGTCACAAGTTCAAGTCTTGTCAGACCCACCAAATCTGAAAGATATATCGTTCATTAAGTGATAAGCTGGGGACTTAGCTTAGTTGGTAGAGCGCCTGCTTTGCACGCAGGAGGTCAGGAGTTCGACTCTCCTAGTCTCCACCATGAATTAAAAGAGTTTTTAAAACAAAATTAATTCAAAGCTAAGAAGATTATAGAGTTTAGTGAATACAGTCTAATTTGACTGGTTTATTAATCTCTGTGATTTATCACAGTTTACTGCAAGCTGACGAGGCTGTAGTTAATCATTAACAGATTAGAATTTGAGTCTGAAATAAATTGTTCAAACTCGATTAAATAGGAAGATAACAAGTAATTGTTAAATTAATATTTAATCTGAGAACTAGCAAAAACACTGAATCAAGCGTTTTGGTATATGAATTTAGATTGAAGCTGTATGGTGATTAAGTTCACAGACAACGAATAGTAGCAATTAAGTTTGCAACGCTAACACTGACTTGTATGTGTTAACGACTGTTTGGGGTTGTATAGTCAAGTAATTAAGTGCATGTGGTGGATGCCTTGGCAGTCAGAGGCGATGAAAGACGTAATAGCCTGCGATAAGCTCCGGGGAGGCGGCAAATATCCTTTGATCCGGAGATTTCTGAATGGGGGAACCCACCCGCTATAAGGCGGGTATCATAAGCTGAATACATAGGCTTATGAAGCGAACGAGGGGAAGTGAAACATCTCAGTACCCTTAGGAAAAGAAATCAATTGAGATTCCCTTAGTAGCGGCGAGCGAACGGGGAGTAGCCCATTAAGTTGTGTGTGTTCTAGTGGAACGCTCTGGGAAGTGCGAACGTAGAGGGTGATATTCCCGTACACGAAAGGGCACACACAATGATGACGAGTAGGGCGAGGCACGTGAAACCTTGTCTGAATATGGGGGGACCATCCTCCAAGGCTAAATACTCCTGACTGACCGATAGTGAACCAGTACCGTGAGGGAAAGGCGAAAAGAACCCCTGTGAGGGGAGTGAAATAGATCCTGAAACCGCATGCATACAAGCAGTGGGAGCCGACTTGTTCGGTGACTGCGTACCTTTTGTATAATGGGTCAGCGACTTATATTCAGTAGCGAGGTTAACCGTATAGGGGAGCCGTAGAGAAATCGAGTCTTAATAGGGCGTTTAGTTGCTGGGTATAGACCCGAAACCAGGCGATCTATCCATGAGCAGGTTGAAGGTTGGGTAACACTAACTGGAGGACCGAACCCACTGTCGTTGAAAAGCCAGGGGATGACTTGTGGATAGGGGTGAAAGGCTAATCAAGCCTGGTGATAGCTGGTTCTCCCCGAAAGCTATTTAGGTAGCGCCTCGGACGAATACCATTGGGGGTAGAGCACTGTTTCGGCTAGGGGGTCATCCCGACTTACCAAACCGATGCAAACTCCGAATACCAATGAGTACTATCCGGGAGACAGACTGCGGGTGCTAACGTCCGTAGTCAAGAGGAAAACAATCCAGACCGCCAGCTAAGGCCCCAAAATCATAGTTAAGTGGGAAACGATGTGGGAAGGCATAGACAGCTAGGAGGTTGGCTTAGAAGCAGCCACCCTTTAAAGAAAGCGTAATAGCTCACTAGTCGAGTCGGCCTGCGCGGAAGATGTAACGGGGCTAAAACTATGTGCCGAAGCTGCGGATTTGACAATAGTCAAGTGGTAGGGGAGCGTTCTGTAAGCCGATGAAGGTGTATTGAGAAGTATGCTGGAGGTATCAGAAGTGCGAATGCTGACGTGAGTAACGACAAAACGGGTGAAAAACCCGTTCGCTGAAAGACCAAGGGTTCCAGTCCAACGTTAATCGGGGCTGGGTGAGTCGACCCCTAAGGCGAGGCCGAGAGGCGTAGTCGATGGGAAATTGGTTAATATTCCAATACTTCTGTGTAATGCGATGAGAGGACGGAGAAGGTTAAGTCAGCCTGGCGTTGGTTGTCCAGGTGGAAGGTTGTAGGCATGTATCTTAGGCAAATCCGGGGTACTCTATGCTGAGAACTGATAGCAAGCTGTACTTGTACAGTGAAGTGGCTGATACCATGCTTCCAGGAAAAGTCTCTAAGCTTCAGTTACACAGGAATCGTACCCGAAACCGACACAGGTGGTCAGGTCGAGTAGACCAAAGCGCTTGAGAGAACTCTGCTGAAGGAACTAGGCAAAATGGTACCGTAACTTCGGGAGAAGGTACGCTGCTGACGGTGATGGGACTTGCTCCCTGAGCTATTGGCAGCCACAGAAACCAGGCCGCTGCAACTGTTTATTAAAAACATAGCACTCTGCAAACACGAAAGTGGACGTATAGGGTGTGATGCCTGCCCGGTGCTGGAAGGTTAATTGATGGGGTTAGCGTAAGCGAAGCTCTTGATCGAAGCCCCAGTAAACGGCGGCCGTAACTATAACGGTCCTAAGGTAGCGAAATTCCTTGTCGGGTAAGTTCCGACCTGCACGAATGGCATAATGATGGCGGCGCTGTCTCCAGCAGAGGCTCAGTGAAATCGAAATCGCTGTGAAGATGCAGTGTACCCGCGGCTAGACGGAAAGACCCCGTGAACCTTTACTGCAGCTTGACATTGAACTTTGACCTTACTTGTGTAGGATAGGTGGGAGGCTTTGAAGTTGGAACGCTAGTTCCAATGGAGCCGTCCTTGAAATACCACCCTGGTAATGTTGAGGTTCTAACTCTGCCCCGTAATCCGGGGCGAGGACCATGTCTGGTGGGTAGTTTGACTGGGGCGGTCTCCTCCTAAAGAGTAACGGAGGAGTACGAAGGTGCGCTCAGCGTGGTCGGAAATCACGCGTAGAGTATAAAGGCAAAAGCGCGCTTAACTGCGAGACCCACAAGTCGAGCAGGTACGAAAGTAGGTCTTAGTGATCCGGTGGTTCTGTATGGAAGGGCCATCGCTCAACGGATAAAAGGTACTCTGGGGATAACAGGCTGATACCGCCCAAGAGTTCATATCGACGGCGGTGTTTGGCACCTCGATGTCGGCTCATCTCATCCTGGGGCTGAAGCAGGTCCCAAGGGTATGGCTGTTCGCCATTTAAAGAGGTACGCGAGCTGGGTTTAGAACGTCGTGAGACAGTTCGGTCCCTATCTACCGTGGGCGCTGGAAATTTGAGAGGATCTGCTCCTAGTACGAGAGGACCAGAGTGGACGAACCTCTGGTGTACCGGTTGTGACGCCAGTCGCATCGCCGGGTAGCTATGTTCGGAAGGGATAACCGCTGAAAGCATCTAAGCGGGAAGCCTACCTCAAGATAAGATTTCCCTAGGAATTTATTCCTCTAAAGAGCCGTTCGAGACTAGGACGTTGATAGGTTGGGTGTGGAAGCACGGTGACGTGTGAAGCTGACCAATACTAATTGCTCGTGAGGCTTGACTATACAACACCCAAACAGTTGTTGTATTCAAGATAAATTCAATACATAACTTGATTTAGTGTGAAAACTAGTTAAAATGCTGAACACAAAGTTAGACTCAATATCTAATCCGTTAATAACTCATTTGGAAAAAGCCTTGGCATAGATAAGACCAAAGCAAGTATCCATAAACAGTTTGCTGGCGACAATAGCAAGAGTGAACCACCTGATCCCTTCCCGAACTCAGAAGTGAAACCTCTTAGCGCTGATGGTAGTGTGGCGTTTGCCATGTGAGAGTAAGTCATCGCCAGCTTTTAATTCTAAAACACCCCCAACCTAACGGTTGAGGGGTGTTTTTTATTGGGGCAGAATAGACCTCTTGCGAAAGTATAAAATCGTTTATACTATTTTCTATGAGATATGAAAATTTAACACGATTTAATGATGAAGAATTTAAACGTTTAGTTGGGGTTCCTCGTCCTTTATTTTCTAAAATGATGACGATTTTAGAAAATTCTGAGCGCGCAAAGAAAAAATCTGGGCGTCCGCATTCTTTAACTTTAGAAGATCAATTATTATTATCTTTGAATTACTTACGATCATATAGAACACAGCTAGAATTATCAGTTGATTATGGTATAGCTGAAAGTAATGTTAATCGCACGATTCAAAAAGTTGAAAATGCCCTGATTCAATCTCGATATTTTGCTTTACCTAAACGAAATCAACATGTGGCAAATGATGATTTTGTAATCATAGATGTTACAGAATCACAAATTGAACGTCCCAAAAAAACAAAGAAAATTCTATAGTGGGAAAAAGAAGAAGCATACATTAAAAACACAGGTTATTTTTAGTCCAAAATTAAATCAAATTGTGAGTATTCAAGTTGAAATAGGGACAATACATGATCTTAAAATAGCTCGAAAATATGCTAAAGAATTTGCCAATTTTACATGTGTTTTGGGGGATTTGGCCTATAAAGGGTTCAAAGAAATAAAGAGTAAGTTATTAATTCCAATTAAAAAACCAAGGAAGATGAGCTTACCGAAAGAAGCTAAGCAAATCAACAAGGAAATAAGTCGTCGTCGAATTCCGATTGAACATATCAATTCAAGACTTAAAGTCTTTCGTATTCTGAGTGAACGATATAGAAATAGACGAAAAAGATTCGGATTAAGAGTAAATTTAATTTCTGGGCTTATCAATTGGATGATTAAAAAATAACTTTCGCAAGAGGTCTAATAAATAAATTGGGGAAAATTACGGTATAACTATGGGGGTGAAAAGATAAAACGTGATGTGAAAAGGCCCAATTGATGGGTCTTATAACTACAATTTTATGAATTTAATATTGAAGGTTATTGGGTTTAGTTAATGTTGTAGTTACAGTACCATTATGGTTAATAGAGCTACCTTCAAAAGTAATATTATTAAAAAAATGATGTTCGGATCTAGGAATAAATTGTAAGTGACATAATCTGTCGTTAGCAAAAATATAATTGATAGTGTGGGGGCTTTTTATACTATAATTTTAAACCAAACAAAAATGATTTAGTGAAAGTATTATTTCGATGAGGTTTTAATATGGCTGAATATAGGGCACTAGATGTTGCTATGTGGTTTGTGAGTAAATTTTGTGAACATGGGGATCTGGTTACACATTTAAAGGTTCAAAAACTTTTGTACTATGCAGAGGCTTGGACTCAAATAATTTGTAATGAACCACTATTTATTGAAGATATTCAAGCATGGGCACATGGACCAGTTGTTCCTGAAGTATTTCATGCCTTTAAAGAATATGGATGGCACCCTTTACCAGCACCCGAGGTTATTCCGTCGTTTGATGCTAATATATTAGATGTGCTTGAACAAGTTTATGATATTTATGGCGAGTTTTCTGCAAAAAACTTAGAAAATATGACTCATTTAGATTCTCCTTGGATAGATGCAAGAAAAGGGTTATCTGAAGAGGCTCGCTGTGAAAATGGGTGGTGTTTCAAAATGTATGCTGATCATTTTAACATCACTATACAAAACTGTGGTTAATGTAAAAGAATCCAAGATTAAAAGCTTTTACATGATTCAATACCTTCTTCGAAAAACAGCATGTTCTTCTTACTGCTCGCCTTATGCGGTGTCTTAATCGGCAGTTGTTTCCTTCTATCCCGACTGTATAATATTTCCCTTCTTGGTCCGGCTTAAAAATTTTGATGAAACTTTCCCAATGATCACTCGATATACAATCATAAGTAATACCCAGTTCTTCTAAACGGTTTTTTAGCCTTTGTGCTGTATGAGCATCTCTTCCTCCCCATACAAAAGCCACTATTTCTCCGCTACTTCTATCATAGACGTACTGTAGCCAATGCTTATCTTTCTTGTTGCCTACAAATGTCCAAAATTCATCAACTTCCAAGCATTTATAATGAGTTCTTTGAGGAATTATTTCATGATTTGATTGTGTAAGCGTTTTAAGTATCTTGCCAATACTAAACCTCGTAATCTTTGCAATATCCCGAATGCCACAACATCGCACAAGCATAAGCAAAATCAATTTGACCGCTTTTGAATGACAGCCTAAATACGTCAAATTATGGTCACCCACAAACTGCCTATTACATTCTTTACAACGATAGTTTTGCTTACCATCGTGTTTAATGCCATTCTTCTTTATACTTGTACTCTGGCATCGAGGACAATGAAGTTCTATTTCGATTTTCACACATTTAAATATAGCTGAATTGTTCCTCGTTGCCTCCTTTTCTTATGAGCATACTTTTTAGAACACCACCTGAAAATGTAATTCCTAAAGAAGAGATTAAAAAATATTTTATAGCTAAGTATGGTGATGATTTAGATGGTTAAAAAAGTATTACCGAAAGAAAAAATTGATACTGAGGCTATCTCTGCAAAAGTATCATTAAAAGAAAGAAAAATTTTTGACCTTGTTGCAGCAGATGCAAAACAATCTGATGTTCCAAATAAGAAACCATATGTTGTATTAAAATATTATCAAGATAATTGGCAATGCTTTTCAGATTGGGAAAAATCTGAATTACAGCAATGGACATCTTTTCTCGGTCGTTTATCTGAACACACATGGCGTTCGGTATATGATAGTGGTAGTAGATGTCCTAAGCATGGATTAGCATATACAAAATACAATATTAAAGACGTAAAATCGCAAAAGGCAAAACAAGCACTTGAGCGTGTTAAGACTCTTATATCAGAAGATATTGATTTTTTCGAATTACGTGTTAATCAAGAAAAATTAAGAGTTCATGGTTTTCAATCGCAGTCAGCATTTTTTTTGGTTCTTTTAGATAGAGAACATGCAGTTTTTCCATCGTGAAATTTTAATTTAGTATCGTATGTGACAAATACCTTATCACTTATAACAATTTACGATTTCTGTGACTATAGATTTTAATAAGGTAAAATGAGCTTATAAAGAATGAATATACTGCATTACAGCTTGCAGAAATGGCTGGAAATACCGAAGTGGTGGCTTATCTAAAAAGCTTTTAAACTTGAATCGATGAAGTATAAAAGAGAACATACAACAACAGATAAAAAGAAGCCCCATCATCCTGACGGGGCTTCTTCATATTCAGTTTATTGTTGCTTATTTCCTATAAACAACCACGTCTTGTGTGTTCTTATTTTCAATGAGACTTCCTGTCTCTCTATGCTTTATATATTAGCGATCAAGTTGGCAGTGGAACAGACGTCAATCAACCTAATCAACGTACGCTTAGGCGTACAACTAAGCGATATGATACTTCTGTAATTTGGCAACGAGTGCTGCTAATCCTTTCACTTCAAATTCGTTGGCGTCAAAATTTTCGTCTTTATTACGTTTAAAGATGTCGCGAATTTCAATCACAGCATTTGGATCAACTAGACCTAAGCTTGAGGTTACTTGACGAATTTGACTGATTGAACGTGAGCCATTGGTTGAACCATAGCCGATAAAAGCCGCAGGTTTGCCTTGCCATTCTTTACCGACATAATCCAAGGCATTCTTCAGTGCTGGACTATAGCCATGGTTATATTCAGGGCTAATGAAGATAAACGCTTCAGCAACAGCAATTTTATCTGCCCACTGCTGTTGTTTAGGTTGATCATAGATGCCTGTCACTGGTGGGTGAGAGCCTGCAAATAAAGGTAAGCCCCACTCTTTAAGATCGACGATTTCGGTTTGAATATCTTTTAATGCAAGTTCAGTCGTTGCTTGTTGTACCCAATTGGCCACTTTAATTGCAGTCCGGCCTTCGCGAACACTACCAACAATAATATAAATGAGCATATTGAAATTCCTATGTGTTATTGCTTTGATTTTTAAAAATGAATGTCTTTAAATGATCTTATACTTTTCTTTAGCGTAAAAAAAAGCTCTCATTTGAGAGCTTTTTTGTTACATCAATGTGATGCCTTGCTGACCAGCCGGGGTGACTCTGAAAATTTCTACTTCAAAGGTAATATTTTTACCAGCAAGAGGATGGTTAAAATCAATTTCTGTAGTGTCGTCATTGACGGATTTTACGATGCCGAACAAGGTTGCTTTGGCTTTGTCTTCAAATTCAATCATATGACCAACGATAGGGCGTTGCTCAAATTTTACAGTATCGAAGATTTGGATATTTTCAGGATTCCAAGGACCAAACGCATCTTCAGGGGGTAAATGTACGGTACGACGATCGCCAGCACGTAAACCAAATAATGCCTTTTCAAAGCCAGGTAATAAGTTACCATCGCCAATCACGAGGCTGACGGGTTCTTCACGATTACGTGTATTGTCAATCTCAACACCATTTTCAATAGAAACAGAAAAATGTAAGTCGACTTTTGAGCCATCTTGAATACGAATTTCTTCGTTTGGTTGGATAATTTCAGTCATCTTAATTTTCCATGTTTGGGGTGCGTTTCTTTTCAAGGAAGAAGGTATCAATCAGTAGCAGAATCGTGCCTAAGGTAATGGCACTATCCGCAAGATTGAACGCAGGAAAGTGGTTATTTTGATAATAAACGTGGATGAAATCGACGACATAACCTAAGCTAACACGGTCAATTAAATTGCCAATTGCACCACCAAGAATTAACGCAATCGCCATTGGTAATACAATCATTTTCTTTGGCATACGCATCAACCAAAAAATAAAAATGATGGATACCACACCCGCCAAAGAGGTAAATAAATAACGTTGCCAACCACCCGCATCAGATAAAAAGCTGAAGGCTGCACCATGATTATGGAGTAAAGTCCAATTCAAAAAAGGCAGTACTGGAACGGGATCTGCATAATTTAAATGTGAGCTCGCAATCCATTTAGTCCATTGATCCAACACAATGGCAAGGACCGATAGCCCGAGCCAAAGTAAATTGTGCGGATAAAATTGAAACAAGCCTTTTTTTGCTTGTGTATTAGGCATACTTTCTCACTTCGCCACTGCCAGTGACGTTGACGATACAACGAGCGCATAATCCAGTATGACCAACGTGTGTATTTACATCTGGCAATACATGCCAGCAACGTACACATTTTTCACCATCTGCTGCGGAGACTTGGACACGTAATCCTGCAAGATCCGTGTTTTCACCTTGTTCAGCATAAGGGTGAACGATGACTTGAGAAGTAATCAAGACAAAACGTAGTTCATCAGCCAATTGGTTTAACAATGTTTGTAATGCTTCATCTGCCCAAAGTTCAACTTTTGCAGATAAGTTACTGCCGATGAGTTTAGCGTTACGTGCTGCTTCAATCTGTTTATTTACTGCTGATTTTACGCTAATCAATGTTTGCCAATCTGCTTCAGACAGTAAGTTTGCTGTTGATGCAGTTGGGATGTCATACCATTCAGCGGTAAACACATATTTACCTGTTTGTTCAGGAATCAGTGACCAAGCTTCTTGCGCGGTGAAGCTCAAGATCGGTGACATCCAACGAACAAAAGCTTGCACGATATGATATAGCGCAGTTTGTGCAGAGCGGCGTGCTTGAGAATCCGCTTTGGTGGTGTACTGACGATCTTTGATGATGTCGAGATAGAAGCCACCTAAATCATTGATACAGAAGTTGGTCAATGCGTTGGTGACAATATGGAAATTCATCTCTTCATAGGCTTGCTGAATGGTTTTTTGAACATCAGCAGCACGTTGTAAGATGTATTGATCCAATGCGATCAACTGGTCGACTGGTAAAGCATCTGTTGATGGTTTGAAGCCATTCAAGTTTGCCAACAAGAAACGTAAGGTATTACGAATACGACGATAACCATCTGATGCGCGGCTAAAGATTTCTTTACCTGCGGTCATTTCATAGCGATAGTCAGCAGATGCGATCCAGAAGCGTAAGCCATCTGCACCCATATCTTTGATAATATCTTGTGGGGTGATGATGTTGCCTAATGATTTAGACATCTTACGACCTTTCTCATCTACCACGAAGCCGTGGGTGAGAAGACCTCTGTATGGTGCACGTTGATTAATCGCAATTGAGGTGAGCAATGACGATTGGAACCAGCCACGATGTTGGTCTGAACCTTCAAGATATAAGTCTGCTGGATCTTGTAATTCTTCACGTTCACGCAATACTGCGTAATGTGTAGTACCTGAGTCAAACCAAACGTCTAAGGTGTCGCGTACTGCATTATATTGTTCAGCATCCGCACCAATAAAATCGCTCGCATCACGGTTATACCAACCATCAATCCCTTCTTGCTCGATCAGTTGTGCCACTTCTTCGATCAATTCAGGCGTACGAGGATGCAAAGCATTGGTATCTTTGTGTACAAAGAATGGGATTGGCACACCCCAAGTACGTTGACGTGAAATACACCAGTCAGGGCGACCTTCAATCATCGATTGAATACGATTTTTACCCCAATCTGGAACAAATTCGATGTCATTTTCAATTGCATTCAGTGCCGTTTGGCGCAGGCCTTTGGCATCCATGCTGATAAACCATTGTGGTGTTGCACGGAAGATAATCGGAGTTTTATGACGCCAGCAATGCGGATAGCTGTGTTTGATTGGCTGATGCGCCCACAGACGACCGACTGCACCCAAAGCTTCGATAATTTTTGGATTGGCTTTATAAATGTGTTCGCCTGCAAAAATCGGTGCAGTTGGTAAATATACGCCATTACCACCGACTGGATTTTCAACTTTTAAGTTATACAGTAAGCCCACTTTATAGTCGTCTACACCATGCCCAGGAGCGGTATGTACGGCACCTGTACCACTGGTTGCAATAACGTGTTCACCTAAAATAACAGGCACTTGGCGATCAGTAATTAGAGGATGTTGTAATAGAACATTTTCGATAGCCGAGCCTTGAAAATCAGCCAATACCACTGGGTTTTCAAGCTTATAACGCTCAATTGCAGATTCAACCAGATCTTTGGCAAGAATAAAGTTTTGTGAGCCGCGGTCAGTTGTAACTTGCACAAGTTGATAATCAATATCGGCATGTACTGCAACTGCTTGGTTGGCAGGCAATGTCCAAGGTGTAGTTGTCCAGATCACAATATCCGTTACATCTTGGACATTTACACCAAGACGGCTGCTTAAATCTTTAAGATCAATAACCGTAAAGCCAACATCAATCGCATCTGATTTTTTATCTTCGTACTCAACTTCTGCTTCAGCCAGCGCAGAACCACAATCCAAACACCAGTTCACTGGTTTTAAGCCTGGTTCGATATGACCTGCTTTTGCAATTGCGCCAAGCGAACGAACAATGTCCGCTTCTTGCTTAAAGTTCATGGTGAGGTATGGATTATCCCAGTCACCAAATACACCCATACGCACAAAGTCTTTTTTCTGTAATTCGACTTGGGTGTAGGCATATTCACGACACGCTTTACGGAAAGTGGAGGCATCGACTTTAACGCCTACTTTACCGACTTTTTCTTCGACTTTCAGTTCGATTGGAAGACCGTGACAGTCCCAACCTGGTACATAGGGCGCATCGAAGCCATCCATAACTCGGCTTTTAATAATAATGTCTTTGAGGACTTTATTGACGGCATGACCCAAATGGATTTGACCATTGGCATAAGGAGGGCCGTCATGAAGCACATATTTTTTCTTGCCAATACGCGATGCACGAATCTGCTGATAAATGTTGTCGGCATACCACTCTTCTAACCATTTGGCTTCACGCACAGCCAAATTTGCTTTCATGGCAAATTCAGTATCAGGCAAATTGAGTGTGGCTTTATAATCCACTGCATTTTCAGGAGTTTGCTTATCGCTCATGCAAGTTTTCTTCCAGTTTTATCAGTCTAAACTGACATGTATTACAAATGAAATTTAAATTTAAAAAGGAAATTTTGGTGTGCGTTCACGATAGTCTCGTAATTTTTGCACATCATCATCGATTCCAGCTTTGAGTGCTTCAAGCGAAGGGTAATTCAGTTCACCATGTAGATAGTGAAGGAAAGTGACCCGCATCAATAAGCCATACAGATTAGCAGAAACATCAGGAAAATGTACTTCTAATCGCCACTCTGGCTGCTCTTGTTTGATGGCTGGGCGTGTCCCCACATGACCTGCACCAAATAAACTGTCAGCTTGATAGCCTGCAATTCCGTTCAAAGCAGGATCAGTGTGTTTTGTTTTTGCAGTGAGTGAGGCATTTTCACAGACCACATCCACTGCATAAATCCCGTTTAAACACGGTTTATGACGGTTTAAACGAACATTAATCGTTGGAAAATCAAGGGTACGACCAATCTGATCGCCATATTGCACACGCCCTGTAATGCTATAAGGGCGACCCAACAATTTTGCCGCTAATGCCAAATCACCTTCTTGTAGAACCTGACGGATACGGGTTGAACTGACACGTTCATTATTTAAAGCCACAGTATTTAAATTAGTGACATCAAAGCCGTAGTTACGCAAGAATTCGCTATTGCCTTGGCGGTCTTTGCCAAAATGAAAATCATCACCCAGTACTAAGCTTTGTGCATTGAGTTTTAATTTGAGTAGGTCGGCAAATTCTGTCGCATTCAAACTTCTAAAATATTGATCAAACCTTGCGACAGCAATGTAATCTACACCGAGCTCTGTTAAATATTCTACTTTTTCTCTAAGCGAGCTAATACGTGGTGGAGCATCATAACCTTTAAAAAATTCAAGAGGTTGTGGCTCGAAAATCATCACTAATGTTTTTAAGCCTTTGGCATCTGCCAATGTTTTGAGCTGGCTAATCATCGCTTGATGGCCAAGATGGACACCATCAAAATTGCCAATCGTTACCGCAGTTGGGGGTAACTGAAAATCTGGCGATAATGCGTTGAGACGAAGCAACTTCATGGGCGTTAAATTCAGCGAATTTTGCAGAGGCTATATATTGCCATATTCTCAGCGTTTCGTCTTGTTGTTGTGTTTTTACACAGGAATTTTTCAATATTTAGAAGTTTTATATCAATTAAAATGATTCATTAAATAAAAATAAATCAATTTTTCTTATTTTTGGATTGAACTAAAATAACTTCATAGTCGCTTGATATTGAGAAAGAGATGAAAAAGCCGTTTTATCAGCTAGAACAAACGATAGATGTGATTCGCCATTTTACCCCAAACTGGTTTACTGCAACCATGGGTACGGGTGTGGTGGCGATGATTTTAGCACAGCTACCTTTTGCTTCATCTCTGTTATTTATGCTTGCGACTAAATTATGGCAATTCAATATCCTGTTATTTAGCACATTCACTATTCTTTATGGCTTACGCTGGATTCTATTTCCAACCGAAGCCAAGCAGATTTTTACTCATCCGAATATGAGCCTATTTTTGGGTGCTATTCCGATGGGCTTAGCCACGATTGCCAATGGTTTTCTCAGTTTCGGTACGCATTTATATGGTGATATTGCCGTTCAAATTGCCACTTACCTTTGGTATATCGATGTTGTTCTTGCGGTGGTGATTGCGTGGGTGGTGCCATTCTGTATGTTTAGCTGCCAAGATCATCAATTACAACGGATGACTGCGGTATGGTTACTCCCGATCGTAGCGTGTGAAGTCGCTGCTAGTTCTGCGGGTCTACTATTAGAGCACTTAGCTGCCGATCAACATGCATTAACGATCTTGATCACAGGTTATGTGTTGTGGGGTATTTCAGTATTACCTGCTTTTGCAATCTTAACGATTTTGATGTTGCGTCTGGCTTTACACCAGTTACCTGAAAAAGAGGTCGCAATTTCTAGCTGGTTATGTTTAGGGCCGATTGGAACAGGGGCATTAGCGTTATTATTACTGGGTGAACAAGCACCACGTATTATGCAGGCGATGGGTTTCGAAGGTTTAGCGACATTACTTCCAGCCTTGGGCATTGTGGCAAGTTTGGTTTTATTAGGTTTTGGTTTATGGTGGTTTGGGATTGCGATTTTGACCACACTACGTCATATGCGCACTGGCATTCCATTTAACTTGGGTTGGTGGGGACTGACTTTCCCATTCGGTGTATTTATCTTGGCGATCTTTAATTTGGCGCATCAGTTAAATATTGATTTTTTACAGTATGCGGCGGTGATCTTAAGTGTATTGTTAGTTGGTTTGTGGGCATTGGTGATGAAAAAAACGTTGGCAGGGGCGTATAGTGGTCAATTATTTTTCTCTCCTTGTTTGGTCGCCTTACAGCAGAAGATGCAATAATATCGAGGTGTGCCGAAGCACACCTTTTTTGTGTCTCTATTTTGATTTGAACGAGTCTTTTTTATGAATGCTGATATTGCTTTGATTATGGCCTTACCGAATGAATCTAAAGGTTTGTTTGAACAAGCGGGCATTGAAGTCCATTACAGTGGCATCGGCAAAATTAATGCAGCATTCAAAGCCTTTGAGGTGATTCAAAAGACGGGATGTAAAACGCTGATCAATTTAGGCAGTGCAGGGAGTTCGCACTTTGATGCACATAGTTTGGTTGAGGTGATTACTTTCGTGCAGCGTGATATGGATGTATCTCCCTTAGGTTTTGCCGTGGGTGTCACGCCAATGGATGATGAGATTCCAGCAGAGATTCATACTCAGCCACATTTTGAGCTTTTACCCAAAGGCATTTGTGGTACGGGCGATTCGTTTGAAACAGGGATTCCTAAAGTCAGTTGTAACCTTGTCGATATGGAGGCTTATGCTTTGGCCAAAGTGTGTCAAAAGCTCGGAGTGCGTTTGATTTCAGTTAAATATATTACTGATGGCGCCAATGATACTGCGCATCTGGACTGGGAAGAGAACCTGTTGCTGGGTGCACAAAAATTACTGGCGCTGTATCAAGCGCATTTTTAAAGGCAAAGGTCTAACGCTGTAGTGTGTATGGGTGGACTTTTGCGTATCGGTAGATTGTTGAAATTAAATAATATTTTTATTTATTTGTATGATGTTCATTATGTTAAATAAAATTTATAAAAGGAAAAGTTTGCTTAAATTTCTCGGATATATGTGGATTATTTTTTAGATATTCAATGGATTGTTCTTGCGTAGAAATAGGGTCAAAAATATCTACTCCCCTTAGATAGGAGATGCCTTCTAACGCTATTTTTTCTGTTTTTGATAGCCCAGAGCTTGGCACAAAGCCAATAACTAAATGAATCTTCGCTAGTGAGTCTTCGAAATTTATAAGATCAAACATATAAAGCGGTATTTCATCTTGATCTAAATCGTTGATACAAAGCTCAATCCATTGTCTAAACTCATTTAAATTAATTGCTTCTGAAAATAGACACCCAATAGCAAATCCAAGATCAGAACTTTGTTCTTTATATATTTTCCACATATTTAAATTTATCTAAAATTAACATAATACACCTTATACGAGATCGAAAACAGGTGTCTTAAGCTCCCGTTTCTAATATACTTTTTAAAAATTTCATATAACGCCCATTGTGTTAAATAAAAATATTAATTCATAATTTATACTATAAAAAAATTGGTGGTGTTTCAAAATGTATGCTGATCATTTTAACATCACTATACAAAACCGTGGTTAATGTAAAAGAATCCAAGATTAAAAGCTTTTACATGATTCAATACCTTCTTCGAAAAACAGCATGTTCTTCTTACTGCTCGCCTTATGCGGTGTCTTAATCGGCAGTTGTTTCCTTCTATCCCGACTGTATAATATTTCCCTTCTTGGTCCGGCTTAAAAATTTTGATGAAACTTTCCCAATGATCACTCGATATACAATCATAAGTAATACCCAGTTCTTCTAAACGGTTTTTTAGCCTTTGTGCTGTATGAGCATCTCTTCCTCCCCATACAAAAGCCACTATTTCTCCGCTACTTCTATCATAGACGTACTGTAGCCAATGCTTATCTTTCTTGTTGCCTACAAATGTCCAAAATTCATCAACTTCCAAGCATTTATAATGAGTTCTTTGAGGAATTATTTCATGATTTGATTGTGTAAGCGTTTTAAGTATCTTGCCAATACTAAACCTCGTAATCTTTGCAATATCCCGAATGCCACAACATCGCACAAGCATAAGCAAAATCAATTTGACCGCTTTTGAATGACAGCCTAAATACGTCAAATTATGGTCACCCACAAACTGCCTATTACATTCTTTACAACGATAGTTTTGCTTACCATCGTGTTTAATGCCATTCTTCTTTATACTTGTACTCTGGCATCGAGGACAATGAAGTTCTATTTCGATTTTCACACATTTAAATATAGCTGAATTGTTCCTCGTTGCCTCCTTTTCTTATGAGCATACTTTTTAGAACACCACCAAAAAATTAATTGAGCGGACTAAATGAATATTGATGCAAGCAGAGATCGTGGTCAAATTGATAAAAAAATTATTGAGAATTATGCTGAATCGATTGGGTATAAATTCCCCAAATCTTATGTTGAATTACTCAGTAAACACAATGGATTAACACCTGAAAAGAACTATTTTGAGTTTCAAGATCATAACAATGAGATCACAGATAGAGACGTATATTTTTATAGCTATGGGTACGAAGAAATAGAAGTTTGGGATGAAGAAGATCGTAAAAAGTATGAGGATTCTATCAAAAAATATGAAGCTATTGAATTAAATCAGCCTGATGAACACATGTATGAATTTATGGATAAACATATGGTGATTTTTGGAGAATGTGCAGGTGGTGACCAAATAGCTTTTGATTATAGAGACAACTTTAATACGGATGAGCCACATATTGCTCTAATTTATCATGATGACCTTATCGAAATATCACCAACAGAAAATAAGTTAAGAACTATAAAGCTAGCAGACAGTTTCACTTCTTTTATGGCATTGTTGAAAGAAAATAATTTTTAAATATTTCTAAAATTAACATAATACGCCTTATGCGAAATGCTTGTGTTAGAACCCATTTAAAATGTCTATATTCTCACCAATAAAAATGTCTAGTTTATGATGGTTTAACCATCATGGACTGGATATGAAATATAGATGCTGATCACTATGTCTGACAAAGAAATACAACGTCTTGCAGTCCTGCAAGACGTTCGAGATCAACGTATTACCCAAGTTCGTGCTGCTGAAATCCTCAATCTTTCAACTCGTCAAATTACCCGGTTATTACAAAAGCTCAATCAAGATGGTGTTTCAGGTATGGCGCATGCCAGTCGTGGTCAACCAGGTCATCATCGCCATGATGATTTATTAAAATCAAAATGTCTTTCCATTATTTCTGAGCATCTGCTGGGATTTGGACCCACCTTGGCCCATGAGAAGCTCAGCAGCATATTTGACCTGAATATCCCGGTAGAAACGCTTCGGCGCTGGATGACGGTAAATGATCTCTGGATTCCGCGATCCAAGCGCCTGAAACGTCCATATCAGCCTCGTTATAACCGAGATTGCTTCGGTGAACTGATCCAGATTGATGGCTCTTATCATGACTGGTTTGAAGGACGAGCAGCCAAATGCTGCTTGTTGGTTTATATCGATGATGCCACTGGAAAACTATTGCATCTGCGCTTTTGTGAGGCGGAAACCACTTTCGACTATATGCTTTCCACCCGAGCCTACATTGAACAATATGGCAAGCCTCTGGCTTTTTATAGCGACAAACACTCGGTATTCCGAGTGAATCAGAAATCGAGCCAAGATAGCCAGATCACGCAATTTGGGCGGATTCTGAACGAGTTAAACATAGATATTATCTTTGCCAACTCACCTCAGGCCAAAGGTCGTGTAGAGCGTGCCAACAGAACACTTCAGGATCGCCTGATCAAGGATATGCGTCTGGAAGGTATTAGTTCGATTGCCGAAGCCAATGCTTGGCTACCCTGCTTCATTGAGCAGTTCAATCAGAAGTTCGCCAAGTGTGCGAGAAACCCAAAAAACTTGCATCGCCCTTTAACGGAATCTGATGCTGAGCTAGATGATATTTTCACCTGGCAGGAACCACGTAAAGTCACGAAGAACCTGACCATCACCTATGACAAGTGTATTTATCTGCTTGAGCCAACACCAATCAATCATAAGCTTGTTGGGCACTACATTTCATTTCTGGAGTACCCGGATGGCACTGTGGCCATCATGCATGAAGGACGGAAGATTAACTATAGCGTCTTCAATAAACTGGCTGGACTACAGCAGAATGAAGTGGTTGAGAATAAAAGATTAGGCTCAGTTCTGGCCCATATTCAGCAACAACATGAAGAGTTGGAAAAACAAAATAAACGTACTCGTGCCAAGAAAAGTATGCCAAGCCGTAAAGCTCAGAAAGCTGTGATTGAACAAAGAAATTTAAATCCTGTTCTTGACTCTTGTGGTTAAAAACAGGACATTTTAAATGGTTTATCGCATAGACATTTTAATTGGTGAATAACAGTTTGAAGTTTCCTCTTTAGCATCAATATCTTAAAGTAAGCCATTCTAGAGTTCAGCGCACTGGAGCGGCTTTTTCGTGACTATTCATTTTCCATGTATGTTTCTTAATCAATGTTCCACATTTTTGATTAGCTTAGTTGAATAATCACCTTAACCATTTGGCAAGAAAAAAGCGACTAACAAAGTCGCTTTTTTAATGTATTTCAATCGCTAAAATTAAGGCTTTTAACGGAATAAAATTTAACGTGGTATCACGCCATATAGCATCAGGTGAACGGTGTGCTCGATGGTACGTTGGTACATACTACGGTTACGCAAGGTTTTGCCCGTAACCATTTCCATTTGGGTTGCGAAATCCGCATAGTTTTGCGTAATTGCCCAAATATTAATAATTAACAATTCAGGGTCAATTTCTGCTGATAATTTACCTTGCTCTTGCCACGTTTGAATGACTTTAGTTTTACGTTTAAATAACTTCTTCAAAGGGCCTTTTAAGATCGGCAAAATATGCGGTGCGCCCTGAATAATTTCGAGGGCAAATAAACGAGAAGCCTTTGGCTGATCACGTGAGCTTTCAATTTTTTGAATTAAATAGTGAGTCAGAGCTTCAGTCGGCTCAAGTTCTGATTCTAAGGTTTGTAAAGGCGCGAGCCATTTTTGCAGTACGGTTGTCAGTACTTCAACGTAAAGTGACTCTTTATTTTCATAATAATAGAAAATATTAGACTTATGCATATTAGCAAGCTGTGCAATCTCGTCCAAACTGGCACCGCTAAACCCATAGACGGAAAAAACATCGAGGGCAGCATTCAGCAGTTGATTGCGCTTTTGTGTACTTTTTTTCTGTTCCATCTGCGAGCTTGATTCAAAAAATGTCATTGACATTGTAAGATAAATTGTCCGATTTGTGCACAATAACACAGTTTTTTTGTCGAAAAATACGCAGTTCTAAGATGAATTGAAGCGATCTAATTGATAATACTTGAAATCTAAAAAATGAATTACATATTTTGTAAACAATTCAGTGTTAAATGCTGATCAATAAGCTCATTTTTTGATGCATATCCAGCAGGTTTTATGATCATAGTGCGGTTTTAAGTTGCTAAAACCGCATCTAACACTTGTTGTTCCAACTGCGCAAATGCAATAGTTTTCTTACGTGGTCGTGGTAAATTCACTTGAAATTGATGTGCAATATGTCCTTGATCTAGCAAAATAATTCGATCTGCCAATTGTACCGCTTCACTCACATCGTGTGTGACCAGAATTGCAGTAAAGCCTTGTTCTTTCCAAAGGCGTTCAATCAAGCTTTGCATTTCTAAACGCGTTAGAGCATCCAAAGCACCTAATGGTTCATCGAGCAATAAAATTCTTGGCGAATGTGATAAAGCACGCGCTAAAGCCGCTCTTTGACGCTGACCGCCTGAAAGTTGAGTTGGCCACTGCTTCGCCTTTTCTTTTAAACCCACTTTTTCTAATAGTGTTTCTGCAAGTTGATATTTATCTTTTGATAAACCTAATTGTGCATTTTGTAATATATTTTTCCAAGGTAATAAACGTGGATCTTGAAACATCACACGAATATCATCACTGCTAATGCCTTCACGAAAGTTTCTTGCGGATTGGAATTTAATCTCGCCATAGCTAGGTTTTTCTAGTTGGGCAATTAATCGAAGTAAGGTGCTTTTACCACAACCACTGCGACCTACTATGGCGACAAATTCACCTGCTTGAATATTTAAGTCTAAGTCCTCAAGTACTTTGACTTCACCATAAAACTTATACAGTTGTTCAATCAGAATATTTGCACCATTGCTATGGCTTGCAGTAGTCGATGCTTCAGATTCACCAAGGGGTTGAATCAAGGGATTTTCATAGAAATTTAAATTTAGATTGCTCATATAGTTGACCTTTTTATTTTTGATAGCCTGCATGCCAACGTAATAAATATCGCTCTAGCGCTCGCGCCAATACATCCGCTAATTTTCCAAGTATGGCGTAAAGTAAAATACCGACCAAAACGATATCGGTTTGTAAAAATTCACGTGCATTCATGGTCATATAACCGATTCCTGCTTGAGCGGAAATCGTTTCTGCCACGATAAGCAGTACCCAAACCAAACCTAAAGCAAAGCGCAGTCCCACTAAGATAGAAGGCATTGCGCCGGGTAGAATGATCTCTTTATACAATTGCCAGCGATTAAGTCCGTAGCTTTTACCCATTTCAATCAACTGAGGGTCTACCGAGCGAATACCATGATAGGTATTGATGTAGATTGGAAAAAATACACCTACCGCGACTAAAAAGAGTTTGGCTGTTTCATCAATACCAAACCACAAAATTACTAGCGGAATGAGTGCTAGCGCAGGGATATTACGGATCATTTGCAATGTAGTATCAAGTAAGGTCGATGCAATGCGTGATGAACCATTAAGTAGTCCTAAAAGTATTCCGAGACCACCACCGACCAATAAACCAAGCAGTGCACGACCTGCGCTGACTTTAACATGATGCCAAAGTTCGCCACTGATCAGTAAGTGCCAAAAAGCACTCACTACAGCAGTTGGAGCAGGTAACACACGGCTTTGTAATAGACCTGAACTTGAAGCAGCTTGCCAAATCAGCAGCAATAAAATTGGAAACAACCAAGGCAGGAGACCTTTGCCTAATTTTTGTGTTCCACGTGAAACATTATTTAGAAATGGCGTTGTTCTCATGCCTCCTCCTTAACCAAGCCTTTTTGTGTTTTGACCTCAGGCACATAGTTATTGGCAATGATTTCACCAAAAGGACCTGTGAGATGTGGCTGTGCCAATTTCTCACGAGTTTTGAGTGGCAGAAGAGGAAATACCAATTCTGCAAAACGAATCGACTCTTCTAAATGCGGATAACCTGAGAAAATAAAGGTATCAATCCCCAAGTCAGCATATTCTTGAATACGTGCAGCAACAGTTTCTGGATCGCCGACTAAAGCCGTACCCGCACCGCCACGAACTAAACCGATACCTGCCCATAAGTTTGGTGAGACTTCTAATTGATCTTTACGCCCGCCGTGCAAAGCTGCCATACGTTGCTGCCCGACCGAGTCCATTTGTGCAAATTTTTTCTGCGCTGCTGCAATAGTCTCATCATCTAAATATTGAATCAGTTCATCGGCAGCAGCCCAAGCCTGTTCATTGGTCTCACGAACAATGACATGCAAGCGAATACCATAATTCAGGATGCGCCCTTTGGCTGCGGCTTTTGCTTTTAAATGGTCTATTTTTTCTTTTACTGCCGCAGGCGGTTCACCCCAAGTTAAATAAGTATCGACTTGTTCGGCTGCAAGTTCAGTCGCGTCTGCGGATGATCCACCAAACCAAAGGGGTGGATAGGGCTTTTGCACAGGTGGATAAAGTAATTTTGCTTCATCGACACTGAGTCGTTCACCATGAAAAGTAAACGACTCACCTGTATGGGAGCGAGTCAGAATTTCACGCCAAATTTTGACATATTCAGAGGCAGTCTGATAACGCGTGCTGTGATCTTCATATAGACCATCGCCCTTGAGTTCCTGCTCATCACCACCTGTTACAAGATTGAGTAAAATACGACCATTGGATAGGCGATCAAAGGTAGCAGCCATGCGCGCTGCCAATGCTGGTGTCGTAATTCCGGGACGTAGCGCCACCAAAAACTTTAATTGTTTGGTTGCATCAATGAGGCTGGCTGCTGTGATCCATGGATCTTCACAAGAACGACCTGTTGGAATCAGTACGCCAGCATAACCAAGGTTGTCGACAGCAACGGCGATTTGTTTCATATAAGCATGATCGACCTGACGTGCGCCCTTGCTGGTGCCTAAGTAACGGCTGTCACCATGAGTGGGGATGAACCAGAAAATATTCATGTCGATATTCCTTATGAAGAATGAGATCATGTGAATGAGACAGATTGCATCGTGTTTTAGATTGCAATCTGCATGGGGGATAAAGCACTTTGATTGATCACAATCAAAACCGATGAGAAATTACCTAAAGTAGACTCTCAATTATTGAACTTGGTTTTTTAATACAGCATCTGCAATGACCAATTGCTTTGGAATTAATTTCTGAGCAAAAAAGGCATCAGCGACGTACTGCTGTTCTTTTTCGACTTTTTCAGAAATTGGCTGAACGCCAAAACCCATGCGAGAAATTGAAGTTTTTAAAACATCGAGTTCAAGTGCGGTTGGTTTTTCGAGTAATTTTGCAGCATCATCAGGATGGGTCTTTACCCAATCTGTGGTTTGATTCAATGTTGTCACCAGTGTTTTTAGAACTTCGGGATGTCCTTCCGCAAACTTACGATCAGCTAAATAGAATTGATGATTGTTGACCAAATGCTCGCCGTTTGCGATCACACGTGCATGGATTTGATGCTCTGCTGCTGCGAAGAATGGATCCCATATCATCCAAGCATCGACTGCGCCTTTTTCAAAGGCTGCGCGTGCATCTGACGGTGGTAAATAAACAGGCTGAATATCATTTAAAGTTAAATTATTGGCTTCTAGTAATTTCAATAAAAGATAATGAACGTTTGAGCCTTTGTTCAATGCAATACGTTTACCTTTCAGGTCTTGTACAGATTGTATTGGTGAATCTTTTTGAACGATTAAGGCTTCTGCTTTCGGTGCAGGTGGCTGATTTGCGACGTAGACCAAGTTAGGATTTGCTGCTTGGGCAAAGATCGGAGGCGCTTCACCGGCCTCGCCAAATACGACACTACCTACATTTAAGCCTTCTAAAAGTTGGGGGCCGGCTGGAAATTCAACCCATTTTACATTGACACCCTGAGCAGCAAGATTCTTTTCTAATTCACCTTTTGCTTTGACAATCGGCAAAATGCCATACTTTTGAAAGCCGATATTTAATGTGGTGGTTTCTTGTTTTGGTGTTGCATGCTGCTCAGGTTTTTTTGCACAACCTGCAACGCCCATTAAGCCAGCAATAGTTGCTGCGATGATGGTTGAAGTTGCCCATGAGCGATTGATAAAAATAGCCATGTTGATTGTGCTCCCCAGAAAATTACAAGATCTAAATAAGTTGAGCAATTAAACTAAAACTTTTTTTAATGCATAAAAAATAAATAATTGGGCTTTGCTTATGATGAAAATTGCAAAATAGAAAAATAGATAATGTTATTGAGAAGATGAATAAGCATTGAAATTTAATTAGCACTTAAGTTTTTGTTTTATATTTTTATTTTTAAAAAATCAGTGCGCTTATTTTTCTAATGAGCTGAATAAAAATAGAAAAGAAAGAAGTCAAAAGATATCTTTATCAGAAATAAAGATATCTTCAGATCAGATGTTATTAGAGCAAAACTTTTTTAAAGACTAGAGAATTACGCTGATAATTGTACAGCGCTTGTCGAGCATTCGGTAAATCATCAACACTTGCTGGGCTGAAACCCTGCTCTAAAAACCAATGTGCGGTACGGGTCGTGAGAACAAACAGTTGTTGAATACCCTGTTGTTTTGCTTTGGTTTCCAAAAATTGCAAAATTTGGCTACCACGGTTCGATTTACGATAACTCGAGTCGACAGCGACACATGCAATTTCAGCGGATTGAATTTCGCCAATTGCAGCAGGAAGTGGATAGAGTGCTGCACAGGCTAAGATCATGCCATCTCGTTCAATCACTGCGAACTGTTCTATTTCACTTTCAAGACGTTCACGTGAACGATAGACTAAAATACCTTCCTGTTCGAGTGGACGTAATAAGTTGATTAAACCACCCACATCATGAATATTAGCAATGCGTACTTCTTCATAGTGGGCATCTGTGATTAAAGTGCCAATCCCGTCGCGTGTAAATAGTTCTTCAATCAAAGCACCATCATAAGTATATGAAATGAGGTGAACACGGTGCACCCCAGATAATGAAGCTTGTTGAGCTTGTTTGAGGTGTAAGGCGAATTCTGGATATTGTGTTTGGTATTGTTGAATATAAGGTTCAAGTTGATACGAGCTTAATTCACGTAATAATTGTTGTTGCTCATTCATTAATCCTTGTTTTTCACCCAAGAAAATCAATTTATCGGCTTGTAATGCAGTTGCTGTTTTGGTCGCGACTTCTTCCGCCAATAAGTTAAATACTTCTCCAGTGGTTGAATAACCTGTAGGTCCTAGTAACACAATATTGTGATTATCTAAGTGGCGTTGAATCGCATCGGTATCAATTGAACGGACTTCGCCTGTGAGCTGAAAATCAACCCCATCCCGAATGCCATAGGGTTTAGCCGTTACAAAGTTACCCGAAACCACATCAATGCGAGCACCATACATGGGTGAATTTGCTAAGCCCATTGATAGAAGAGCTTCAATTTCTAAACGAATCGATCCAACTGCATTCATGACACTACGTAGTGATGCACGAGTTGTCACACGACGACTTTGATGAAAAGGCGTTTCAATTTGGCTTTCACGAAGATTTTGATTAATTTGTGGGCGTGCGCCATGCACCAAAATCAAACGAATCCCTAAAGAATGCAATAGGGCAATATCATGAATAATATGCTGAAAGTTCTGGTGTAAGACGGCTTCACCGCCAAACATAAGCACAAAGGTTTTATCACGATGGGCATTAATATATGGTGCTGAGTGGCGAAACCAATGCACATAATCTTGCGTTGTACTATGTGAAGTTTCAGTCATTTGGTTCGCCATGTTCATCTCAGATATACATCAATTTATCTGATTCTAACGAAAAAAATAAAAAGATAAATCTATTCCTAAAACAACGCTTCAACTTTGTACAGTCATCGTCTGAGAACGTGTTTAGAACCCCATGATGCGGATAATACTATTATCATCAGAGTTGACTAAAATAAAATCATTATTGATTTTATACCATTGCTCATTACGACCGGGACGTGGGAGATTATTATCTTTATAATCAACTTTGTAGCCGTTTCCGCGATAATGCTGTGGCATGACGTAACCTGCTTGCCAGCGATGTTGTTTTAAACGCTCGACACCACGTTCTTCACGCATACGACGTTCACGCATACGGTTTTCATCATCTGGACGGTCAAAGTTACGACCTTGCCAGCCACCACCGCGTGAGTCATCATCACCATCAAAATGTGGACCTGCAAAACTACCCATACTACTCAATAGGGTTGTTGAACCTAAAACCAAGATAATGAAAAATTTTTTCATGATGCACCTTATGGACTTCGGATGTCTCTCATGTGAAAACTGTACCTTAAAAATGCAGAGAAACTGTGAAGATCAATTCATTATTCCATTAAAAAGATGGAGATCCTTAAGCAATTTCTCTAGAAAAGCATCATCGAAGCCCGTATTTAATATCGTTTAAATTTATTATATTCAATTAGTTAAGATTGAGCGTCAATACTTTGCCCATTCATATCTAAACTATCATCACCCATCAAATAAAGATAAGCAGGCATAATACTATCCGGCGTTGGAAGAATTTTTGGATCTTCTTCTGGGTAAGCCTTTGCACGCATCGCTGTACGGGTACCGCCTGGGTTAATGCAGTTAAAACGAATGTTTGGATAGGTGTTTTCTGCTGCAAAAATCTTACTCATTGCTTCGATTGCAACTTTAGAAACAGAGTATGCTCCCCATAAAGCACGAGCTTCACGACCTACACTCGAACTGGTAAATACCACTGAAGCATGTTCAGATTTTTCAAGCAGTGGTAATAATGTTTGAGTTAACGCGAAAGGTGCACGTAAATTTACGGCCATGACATCATCCCAAACATCAACAGGGTAATCCGCTAGTTCAACTCGATCACCTAACATGCCCGCATTATGTAAAATTCCATCCAAGCGACCAAATTGTTGCTCAAGCGTATCGACAAGAAGCTCATAGTCATGACTGGATGCAGTTGAAAGCTGTAATGGCAATATTGCAGGCTGTGGTGCACCTAAACCTTCAATTTCATCATAAATGACTTCAAGTTTATTCAGGCTACGTCCATGCAAAACCACAGTTGCACCATGAAGGGCATAACTAAGAGCAGCAGCTCGACCAATTCCATCACCTGCACCCGTGATGAGAATGATACGATCTTTGAGTAGATCTGGACGAGGTTGATATTCTGAATATTTCATTGTTATGCCTCCTAGTTCTTATATTGAATGTTTAGCTCATCATACCCTGATTTTCTGATAATGCAGAGATTTTCTGTTTTAACAGTTGGTGTAATTCAGGGACAGTTTGAATAATTGCATCTGCTTGCCAAGCGTTCAGATCATCACGAGATTCTATTGGTAAATACCCGTAAGCTGCCAAAATGGTATACATCTCTGCATTTCGACCTGCATCAATATCACGTGGATGATCACCCACATAAATAATTTTTTCTGCATCGATGCCGAGATGCTGAGCTGCTAAATACATCGGTTCAGGATCGGGTTTGGTATGTGTGACATCTTCAGGACAAACCAAAACTGCACAGCGTTCGGTTAAATTTAATTCAGCCAATAATGATTCACTTAAACCACGTGGTTTATTGGTCACAATTCCCCAAGGAATCTGGTTTGCTTCAAGTTCTTCGAGCAGAGGATACATCCCAACAAATAAATCCGTATCCACCACAATATTGTCACCGTATACATCTAAAAAGCGCTGGCGATGGGCTAGAAAGATGGGATCGGTCACATCCAATTCTGGATACACTAATTTGACCATTGCCCGTGCGCCTTCAGACACTTGAGTGCGAATGGTTGCTGCATCAACAACAGGACGCTGTTCATCACGGCACATTTGTTGAATGATGCGAATAAAATCTGCAGCAGTGTCGATCAAAGTACCATCAAGATCAAATAAAACGGCTTTCATTAGGCACCTGTATTTGTGGTATAAACCATATAATTCACATCTACGTTGGGCGCTAACCAATAATGCTTAGTGATAGGGTTGTAATGTAAGCCAGTCATTTCTTTTAGACTCAAGCCTGCGTTACGAATATCATGCGCCATTTCTGAAGGACGGATAAATTTATGATAATCATGCGTACCTTTTGGTAACAAACGTAGGACATATTCTGCGCCAATAATTGCGAATAAATATGATTTTGGATTGCGATTAATGGTCGAAAAGAAGACGTGTCCACCCGGTTTAACCAGTGTTTGACAGGCTTTGACAATTGAGGCTGGATCAGGAACATGTTCCATCATTTCCATACAGGTCACTACGTCATATTGTCCTGCTTGTTGTTGCGCTAACTCCTCGACTGGGATTTGACGATATTCAATATTTTGCACATTGTCTTGCTGTGCGTGTAAACGTCCTACAGCAAGCGGGGCTTCGCCCATGTCGATCCCTAAAACATCAGCGCCACGACGAGCCATACTTTCTGCCAAAATACCGCCACCACAGCCAACATCAAGCACTTTCTTACCTGCTAAGCCACCAACACGTTCGTCAATCCAATTTAAACGTAAAGGATTGATTTGATGAAGTGGGCGGAACTCAGAATGTTGATCCCACCATTTGGCAGCCAATGCTTCAAATTTTGCGATTTCTTGTGGGTCAACATTCAATTGTGACATGGAAATACCTCTGTATTAGGATGATTATTTCGGTTTAATCTGTTGTTAGTGTAGCGCTTCTTGAAAAAAAAGCGATAAATCCAATAAAAAACTTCACACAAGCAAAACGAATTAGTCGTGTTTGATTTATATTTAGCATATAAACTTACGAAAAATGCTTAGAGGAAAAGCAAACTCAATGAAAAAGTTAGTATTAGGTGGTTTAAGTGCAGCTGTAATGGCATTTTCGATGAATGCAATGGCTGTTGATTTTGTTGCTGGTAAAGACTATACCGTGGTTGCCAATCCGGGTAAAACAGCTGCGCCAGCGGGAAAAATTGAAGTACGTGAATTCTTTTGGTACGGTTGCCCGCACTGCTTTAAGCTTGAACCACATATGCAAACGTGGTTAAAGAAGATTCCAAGCGATGTATATTTCCTCCGTACGCCTGCAGCTATGAATAAAGTATGGGAGCAGGGTGCTCGAGGTTACTATGTGTCTGAGGCACTAGGTGTACGTAAGAAAACCCATATTCCATTATTCCATGCCATCCATGACGGCGGACAACAAATTTTTGATCAAGCATCACAAGCAAAATTCTTTGCCCGTTATGGCGTGCCTGAACAGAAATTTAACAGTATGTTTAACTCTTTCCCAATTACTGCAAAAGTGGCTGAGTCAAATAAATTGGCACAGCAATATCAACTTACGGGCGTACCTGCTGTTGTTGTAAACGGTAAGTATGTTGTGCAAGGTGAAGATGGCAAAGTGACACAAGTTGTTGATTATCTATTAGAAAAAGAACGTAAGGGCAAATAGTAGCTTCATTTTTTGTTCTGAAAATACCCCGTCGTGATGATGGGGTTTTTTTATATCAGTGCGATAATACAAATTTATTAGATAACTCCATGTTCATCATTTGAGTTAGCTAAATCAATGGACGCTAGTTTTGAGAATTTAATAATTTACATAAATCAGCAGCAAAATTCTTGGAATGAGAGAGTTGTGTGGTGATACGTTGGGCATCTACAAGCATTTCTGGGCTAAGTTTGGTCGATGCAATATCCCGATTTTCTGCCTTTTTTGAACCATTACTTTTAGCAAGATCAAATAAAATATAAGCGATTTTATAATTTTGAGGAATTCCTTGTCCCTTACTATACATAAGAGCCAACTGATATAGTGCAGAAGCATGACCTTGTTCAGCCGATTTTTTGAACCAATAAATGGCTTGAGTATAATTTTTACTAACTCCTAGCCCCTGATTATACATAAATCCTAAATTAGATTGAGCTGCAGCATAACCTTGTTCAGCCGCTTTTTGATACCAAGAGAAGGCTTGAGTATAATTTGGTGAAAAATCTAGTCCGCCCCTAAGATACATAGTTCCTAAGCCGTCTTGAGCAGGAGCATGACCTTGTTCAGCAGCTTGTTGATACCAATAGATGGTTTGATTGTAATCTCGGGCAATACCTTCTCCTTTCTTATACATCACTCCTAAATTATATTGGGCAGGAGCATATCCTTGTTCAGCAGCTTTTTTGAACCAATAGATAGCTTGGGTATAATTTTGAGTAACTTCTTGTCCTTTCTTATACATCACTCCTAAATTAAATTGAGCAGAAGCATCTCTTTGTTCAGCAGCTTTTTTAAACCAATAGATGGCGGGAGTATAAGCTTGAGCATCCCCTTTTCCATTAGCAGACATAAGTTGTAAATTAGATTGAGCCGAAGAATCGTCTTGTTTAGCTAAAGGTTTAAATTCTTTTAGAGCAGTTTGATAATTGTCTTTGTTCTGAGCAGCTACACCTTCATTTGTGCCTGCATAAGCTAAAGTTGTGATCGATAGTAACGATGCACAAATCATTTTTTTCATTGTATCCCCAAAAATCAAAAAGTTATTATTTTTAATATATAGAACCAAATTAAACCATCTAGACAGATGGTTTAAAAATCATTATCACCTTAACAGCCATCATCAAAAGGATTAAAGGGTTTCACTTCGAAATCTTTGAAATAGGTAATATTTCGTGTCACACATTAGATGATGAGTTTTGCTATTTCAGAAACTCATCCAGATCGATTTGAACTTTTTGTGTCGGTAAAGACAGAGCTTGGTTTACATACAGGTTAATCAGCTTCTCACGAGAACCAATTGAACGCTGGTAATAGCTTGAATTCAATAGCAAAGCTGCGCCGTAAGTCAGAGACCAAATATAGGAAAGATAATCACGAATCGACATATCATAATTCTGTGATTTTAAATATTTTTCAGTCATATCTTTGAGCGAAATAATACGCTGTTGACGGATCGCATAAAGCTCATCGAACAAATGTTTGAGCTTGGACTCGGTCATCGTCAGATGCTCTTCTAACTGATGCAATAAAATCGTGCGACTTGGTGAGGTTAAATGATAAAGCATATAACGAGGCGCATATTCTTTAACATCAGTGTTATATTTTTCTGAAATTTTTAAAATTTCTTTTTCATTTTGAATAATCAGTTCCAATAGTAATTCATTTTTACTGCGGAAATGTTTATATAAAGTACCTTTAGCAATATCTAGCTCGGCAACCAGTTCATCCAAGGTCATTTCTTGGTTATTTTCTAATAAAAGTTTTTCCGCAACCTGCAAAATTTTTTCTTTACGAATTAAGAACTGAGTATGACGATCAGGATTCATGATGCTTATAAGCTCCTCATAGTGTTCTAAACGGCATTTGCATTAGTGTCTTATCAATCATAACGCTAAGCAATGCTTTTATATATCAAACTTTAGCTTTGATAAGATCAGGCGTTTTGTGGTTCCCAGTTCGAGATACCTCGGAAAAGTAAGCGGACTTGAGTCGCTGCATTGTCAATAAATAAGTTTTGTTGTTCTAACAAACGATCAATTGGAAATTGTTTCGGTAAGTTGATCCACGTCATTGCCCATGTAAATGACATATTAATCAAAATCGTGGATAACACTTGTAAATCTTTGGCTTCTTGAATGTGTTTAAAGGTATCGAGTTTACACAAATCAATTGCAAGATCTTCAATCAAAAATTCAATTTCACGCGCAATTGCGATACGAACGGTTTCAGAGCCACCCCAACGTTCTGCAATCATAAATTGCCATTGTTGTGGGCTGTGATTGACGGCCTGTACAAACAATTCAATGCTTGTCCGTGTTTTAGCAGATCCGCTATGTTTTAAATAGCTTTGCCCCAATTGATGAATCAAGCTTTTTAAATGCAAAGACACTTGGTCAACCAGTTCTTGCCCTAATGCCTCCATATCTTGGAAATGACGATAAAATGCCGTTGGGACTAAGCCAACTTCACGTGCAACTTCACGCAAACTAATACTACTAAATGAACGCCCAGAAGTACTGAGGTGGAGCGCTGCATCAAGTAAAGCCTGACGACTCTGTTGTTTTCGTTCATCTCTAATCGACATGAATAAGATCCATTAAAACCATACGCTAGAGTCTAGCAAAAAAAACATGATTTTTTTAGCTTTTATCCATTGCTAAATCATATGCATTTGTGGTTTTAGCAAAATAAATCGTTTTTTTAAAAAATAATAAATGCTAGATCGTGATCAATTTTCAAGAAAATTGAAATGTTTATAGTAACGAACAAAAAATATTCAAAAAAATAAGTGTACAAGTGTTGACTCAGTGAACGCAAATAAATATAGTGTACATATGTTCACTACACGAACATTTGTTCACTCAAAATAAATAGCCAGATACAAAACGAGGAACGTATGAACGCACAGTTAAGTTATCAGCCACATTGGATTCGCGAAGATTTTGTGGATTTTATCCTTGCAAAGGTTAACCCGATGTGGACTTTGCGCCGCATTATGGCAAAAATCGAAGCGATTGAGCCTATTGCCGATGAAATGATCAAGGTCACTTTAAGCAGTAACAATAAATTTACAACCTACCAGCCTGGTCAATTTGTGATGGTGACGGTTCGTATTGATGGTGTGCAGCATCAACGAGCGTATAGCTTGGTGAGTTCACCAAGTCACGACAAATTGGTATTAGGTATCAAAAAACAAGGTCGAGTATCTAACTATTTAGCCAACAGCGCATGTGCTGGTGATGTGATTGAAATTACTCAGGCGATGGGCGAATTTACGCTAAAAGACTTTGATACAGAAGAAGGTAAACAACCAATTCTTTTGGTATCTGCAGGTAGTGGTATTACGCCGATTATTCCGATTGCGAAACAGGCATTAGCACGTTCAAATCAACCTGTGACATTGATTTATTACTCACGTGATCCAGCGTTCCGTACTGAATTGGAAACACTGGCAGCAGAATATGCGCACTTTGACCTACACATTATTGTCGATAGTGCTGAACAACCTGCTTATTTTGATGAAGAAACTTTGGACCGTTTGTGTGCCGATGCTGTTCAACGTCAAACCTATGTGTGTGCTGCTCCAGGATTGATGAAAGCGACACGTCAAATTTGGGCGAAGCGTGGTTGGTTAGACCGTTTAACACAAGAAAGCTTCTTGCCAGTGACGATGGATGTGGATGCCCAAATCCAACCGGTCAATTTCCGTCGCAGTATGCAAGAGTTTGAAGGCCGTGGCAACTTGTTAGCCAGCGCTGAAGCTGCTGGTTTGAAACCATCTTTTGGTTGCCGTATGGGGATTTGTAATACCTGTGTTTGTACCAAGGTCAGTGGTGCAGTGAAAAATCAACTTACAGGTGAAATCGATAACCAAAACAATGTGCAAATCAAGTTGTGTGTGAGTGAAGCAGTCAGTCCTGTTGAGATTGACCTTTAATTCATATTGACCAGATAGAGAATAATATTATGAACATGATGACAGTAAATCCGACTAAAACGATTCCTCCAATCAAATTTGGCGGTAACACAAGCCGTGCATTAACACCAGAAGAAGTACAAGAGTTTGGCCGTAAGATTGATGCCATCCGTACTGAAACCATGGCTAAAATTGGCAAAGAAGATTCTGATTATATTTATAAAGTACGTAACTTTGTACGTTACACCGAAATTGCATCGCGTGGCATGTTGATGTTTGGTGGTTGGATTCCACCTGTTTGGTTATTGGGTACCGTTATGCTAGGCGTATCTAAAATCGTTGAAAATATGGAACTCGGTCACAATGTGATGCACGGTCAGTTTGACTGGCTAAATGATCCAACCTTGAACGGTGCAACCTACGACTGGGATACGGTGTGTACGGGTGAAGATTGGAAATATACCCATAACTATAAGCACCATACCTATACCAATGTTGTTGGCATGGATCATGACATTAGCGGTTATGGCGTAATGCGCATGAGTCGTGAGCAAAAGTGGGAACCTCGCTTTTTATTCAACGTACCAACAGGTTTTGTATTATCAACGGGTTTTGAATGGCTACTGGCTTTGCAACGTCTAGAGATGGAAAAAGTGTTGTTTGATGGCACCAAAACTTGGAAAGAAGTGTATGTAGAATCAAAAAATCTACGTAAAAAGATGGTGCGTCAGTTTGGTAAAGATTATGTATTGTTCCCATTGATCGCGGGCCCAATGTTCTTGCCAGTATTAGCGGGTAACTTTGTTGCCAATCTGATTCGTAACTACTGGGCATCGACCGTGATTTATTGTGGTCACTTTACAGAAGATTCTGAAATTATCACTGACAACATTGATAATGAAACCAAAGCAGAGTGGTACTTACGTCAGATTCGTGGTTCAGCAAATTTTACTGGCGGTAAAATCATGCACTTCTTGAGTGGTAACTTGAGTCATCAAATCGAACATCACTTGTTCCCTGATGTACCTGCCAACCGCTATCAAGAAATGGCACCTAAAGTACGTGAAGTCTGTGCAGAGTTTGGTCAACAGTACAATACAGCGCCGTTTGGATCTCAAATTGTGAGTGTATATAAACGTTTGGCGATTCATTCTTTGCCTGACAATGTGGTTGACCGTTTGGGGGCGATCAAGCATAGCCTTGTTGACGCAGTGAAAAGTATGTTTGGTAAAGCTGCTTAATCAAGATTGAGCGTCGTTTGAGCCATCAAGCGATGCTCATCACCAATAAGTAAAAGGGAAAGTACGAGTAATTGAGATATACTATGGTGCAATTATATTTGTGCCATCGTTTTAAGGAATCATTATGCGTATTGACCAAAGAGCATTAGACCAGTTACGTGAAGTAAAAATCACCCGTAACTATACCCGTTACGCAGAAGGTTCAGTTTTGGTTGAATTTGGTCATACCAAAGTGTTGTGTACAGCAAGTATTGATAACTCAGTTCCACGTTTCTTGAAAGGTAAAGGGCAAGGTTGGGTGACTGCTGAATACGGTATGTTACCGCGCTCAACCCACACCCGTAGTGACCGTGAGGCAGCGCGCGGTAAGCAAACAGGACGTACCCAAGAAATCCAACGTCTCATTGGTCGTAGTCTTCGTGCCATGGTGGATTTGAAGAAGTTGGGTGAGAACACGATTACGATTGACTGTGATGTGATTCAAGCAGATGGCGGTACTCGCACAGCAGCCATTACAGGTGCAGCTGTGGCTTTAGTTGATGCCATGAATGTGTTACTGAGCAATAAAAAGATTAAACAAGACCCATTAAAAGGTCTCGTAGCAGCAATTTCAGTAGGAATGTACCAAGACGAAGTTCTACTCGATTTGTGTTACGAAGAAGATTCAAATTGCCAAACGGATTTGAATGTGGTGATGACACAAGCGGGCGAATTTATTGAAATTCAAGGAACGGCAGAAGAGAAACCGTTCACTCGCCAGCAGTCTAATGCCATGTTAGAGCTTGCAGAAAAAGGAATCGCAGAATTGATTCAGAAGCAACAGCAGGCACTCGGTTGGTAATCTCCAGTTGATAGTGCGGGCGGTCTGGTATGTTTAGACCGCCTTTTTTTTATTTATCAATTTAGATGCTAATGAAGCATAAACCTATAAATACCCAGGAAAATGAGTATAAACCAAGTCAAAAGTCCAACCATAGCATATCAACACTGACCTGTTGCCAAGGGCTGTAACAGCAAGCAAAAAATAAACAGGTCAATTTATTCCTCAACATAAAATCACACAATCTTTGCAGTTTGTCACATAACCCATTTATTTGACTCATTTTGGATTGATAGACTAGAAAAATTAAGAATAAATAAGGAAGGGGAACATGGTACAAGTTTTTCTAGTGTTATTAACTGCAGTGACTTTTGTGCTAATGGCGGCAGATCCACGACCTACTGATTCAGCTGAAGCTAAATCAGCGTGGACTGAGAAAGTCGAAACAACAAACATTTCGACTTCTGATGAACTTAAAACACAGTCATCGGATGATGATGCTTAGAATATTTAAGCATTAAAACGCATAGATAAGTCTACAGCGCGAACATCTTTAGTGAGTACGCCCATTGAAATATAGTCGACGCCTGTGGTTGCAACTTCGCGCAAGTTTTCAATTGTAATATTACCAGAAGCCTCTAATTTACAACGCCCCGCAACATGCTTGACCGCATCAATCATTTGTTGCTGGCTAAAATTATCTAACATCACGATATCTGCACCAGCTTCAAGTGCTTGGTTTAACTCGTCCCAAGTCTCAACTTCTACTTCGACAGGTTTACCTGGTGCAATGTCATGTGCTTTGCTAATCGCTTGAGCAATACCACCAGCTGCCATGATATGGTTTTCTTTAATTAAGAATGCATCAAATAGACCTAAACGATGGTTCTGTCCACCACCCACAGCAACTGCATATTTTTGTGCAATACGTAGACCGGGTAAGGTTTTACGTGTATCAAGCAATTTGGTATTTAAACCCTCAAGTTGTTGCACATAATTTGCAGTTTTAGTCGCCACAGCAGAAAGAGTTTGAATGAAGTTTAAAGCAGGGCGTTCCACAGTCAGTAAACTACGCGCAGAACCAGCGAGTTTTAAAAAAGCCTCATTTGCAGCAACATGCTCACCTTCTTGTTTAAGCCATGTGATTTGTACGGAGTCATCATACGCTTGAATCAGCGCATTGACCCAAGGCTGACCAGCTAAAACCATATCTTCACGGGTAATAATCGTTGCGGTTGCTTGCTCTTCTTCAGGGGTAAGCATTGCGGTAATATCACCATCCCCAATATCTTCTTGTAATGCTTGTTGAATATTGATTTGAATAGATTGTTCAAGCAAAGATTGAGGAATACTCATACCCGTTCCAGTATATTTATGACCAAAAAACTTGTGCGATATATTAGCACCCTCCTCATAAAAAATAAGTATTTCATCTCGATTATTCGTGATAAAGCATGTCAGAATGCAGTAGATAAACATTAAATTGCTGATTCGGGTCATAATGCAACAGGCTAAATTTACTCAAGTGCAAGATGGAAAATTAATCGGTGCGACCCAGATTGCATCACCTAATTTTAATACTCGTCCTGATGATACGGATATTCAACTAATTGTTATTCATAATATTAGTTTGCCACCCTCACAGTTTGGTGGAGGCTATATTCAGCAGTTTTTTCAAAATAAATTAGATTGGTCTATCCATCCATATTTTCAGACCATTGAAGGGATGCAGGTATCCGCACATTTGCTGATCTTGCGTACAGGAGAGGTCATTCAATTTGTAAACTTTAATGACCGTTCATGGCATGCAGGACGTTCCAGTTATCTGGCTCAAAAAGAATGTAATGACTATTCGATTGGCATCGAATTAGAAGGCAGCGATGATTTGCCTTTTGAAATTGAACAATATCAGGCTTTGGTAGAAGTCGTAACACTACTGCGACAGGCCTATCCAAAAATTCAGAATCATATTGCAGGTCACTCTGATATCGCCCCAAAACGTAAAACAGATCCAGGACCATATTTTGATTGGCAGTTGTTCCGCCAACAACTCGCTAAAAAAACTTCGTCGGATTTATGATTTCACAACGAAATCTATTTGGACTTTCATTACAATAACGCTTTTTAAAAGATAAGCCGTAGGTGAATGCGATGGCATTGTGGCGATCGACTGTCATTGTCAGTGCAATGACGATGTTATCCCGAATTTTGGGATTAGTGCGTGATGTTGTGCTACTCAATGTATTTGGTGCGGGCAAGGACTTCGATACTTTCGTCGTTGCCTTTCGTATTCCCAATTTTTTTCGGCGACTCTTCGCAGAAGGGGCTTTTTCTCAAGCATTCATTCCTGTTCTAACTGAATATAAAACCAGTCGTGCGCATGCCGAAGTTCAGATTCTCATTAGTCGAGTTTTTGGTTGTCTACTCACAGCCATGTCATTATTGACGTTTGTCGCAATGGTTGCTGCACCTGCAATTATTTATATCTACGCACCCGGATTTCATAACGATCCTGAGAAATTTGACCTCGCTGTTGATATGTTTCGTCTTACGATTCCCTATCTGATGTTCATGTCATTAACGGCTTTTGCGAGTAGCATCTTAAATAGTTATGGTTCATTTGCATCGCCAGCCTTTTCACCTGTGTTGCTGAATCTGGCAATGATTGCAGGGGCGTGGTGGCTAACGCCGTATATGGCTGAACCGATTATGGCATTAGGATGGGCTGTTGTGGTTGCAGGTGTTTTGCAGCTCGCGATTCAGATTCCTGAATTATGGAATAAGAACTTACTGATTCCCCCGAAAGTTGATTTTAAACATGAAGGTGTTAACCGTATTTTAAAACTGATGTTACCTGCTTTATTTGGTGTATCAGTCACGCAGATCAACTTATTGCTGAATACGATTTGGGCTTCATTCATGCAAGATGGTTCAGTGTCATGGTTATATAGTGCTGAACGTATGACAGAGCTACCACTCGGTTTAATCGGGGTGGCGATTGGTACGGTGATTTTACCTTCACTTTCAGCACGTCATGCGGAACAAGATCAAGCTAAGTTTAAGGGCATGATTGACTGGGCTGCTAAAATTATCATGCTTGTTGGTATTCCTTCGAGCATCGCATTATTTATGTTGTCTACACCGATTATTCAAGCCTTGTTCCAACGTGGTGAATTTACGTTGGAAGATACACGAATGACAGCATTAGCCTTGCAATGTATGAGTGCAGGCGTGATCTCATTTATGTTGATCAAAGTGTTTGCACCTGGGTTTTACGCTCAGCAAGACACCAAAACCCCTGTTCGTGTAGGTTTGATGGCAGTGGCTGCGAATGCGATTTTAAACGTCGTCTTTATTGGCTTGTTTAAGTTAATTGATTGGCATGCAGAACATATGGCTTTAGCTTTAGCATCATCAGGTTCAGCTTTGGTGAATGCGGGTATGCTATATTTCTATTTACATAAACGGAATATTTATCGATTTGGTGCGCATTGGAAGAAACTAGCGTTCCAATATGCAATTGCGAACATCACTATGATTGTCGCGCTTTGGTATGGTTTAAGTTGGTATCAAGGCGATATTTCACAATGGTTACGCATCGCTGAAGTGGCTGGTTTATGTGTAATTGGTGTTATTGCGTATGCTATTGGGCTTTTTGCAACAGGCTTTCGCCCAAGACAACTTAAGCATTAATATAAAAAACCTCCTGTACAGGAGGTTTTTTCTTATTTCACTTCTAGTAATTCAATATCGAAAATTAGTGTGCTATTTGGTGCAATCACATCACCTGAACCCACTTCGCCATATGCTAAATTTGCTGGAATAAAGAAACGACTCTTACCACCTACTTTCATGGTTTGAACGCCTTCAGTCCAACCGGCAATGACTTGATTAAGTTTGAATTCAACTGGATGATTTCGTGCAATTGAACTGTCAAATACCGTATCGTCTAAGAGTCGTCCTTCGTAATTTACTTTCACTGTTGAAGTTGCTTTAGGTGATTTGCCTTTGCCTTCTTGGATCACTTGGTACTGTAAACCTGATTTGGTGGTTATAATCTCAGCTTTCTTTGTGTTTTCAGCTAAAAATGCTTTTCCAATTTGCTCATTTTTTTGAGCAAGTTCCTGAAATTCTACCAGTTGTTTTGCTTCGAGACGCTTTTTATATTGGCTTAATAGATTAATCATTTCTTCATCAGTTAACGATGCAGACTTACCTTGTATCGCTTCTTCTAGACCTTGTGAGATTGTTGCAATATCAAGATCTTTTAATGTCTCAGCGTAACTCTTACCAATTAAATAACCGTAACTATATCCCAACTGATCTTTTTGTGGGCTTTTTAAAGTAATGGGTGCTGCATGTGCTGTCCCCAGCATTGAAGCAATTAAAATCAAACTTAGTTTTTTCATTATTTCTTCCAAAATAAAGGAGAGCTTATGCTCTCCTTGTTACTAATTATTTTACAGCGATTAACTCGACATCAAAAATTAATGTGCTATTTGGTGGAATAGAACCCGGAACGCCTTGTTCTCCATAAGCAAGTTGAGAAGGGATATAAAACGTTGCTTTACCACCTTCTTTCATTAATTGTAAACCTTCTGTCCAACCCGGAATGACTTGGTTGAGTGGAAATTCGATTGGCTCACCACGGTCATAAGAACTATCAAAGACCTTACCATCTGTTAATTGACCTTTATAGTGAACTTTCACAACAGACGTTGCGACAGGTTGTTTGCCAGTACCTTCTTTAATAATTTTGTACTGTAAACCGGAAGCCGTTGTTTTCACACCTTCTTTTTTCGCATTCTCAGCTAAAAAACTATTGTTTGTGGTTTCAGCTTTTTTTGTTTCATTAAGTTGTTTTTGTTGAAGTTCCTTTTGGAATTCCATATAAGCAGCTTGTAATTCTTCTTCGGTGTATGCAGCAGGCTTTTTGGCATGCCCATCACGGAAACCTGTGATAAATGCAGCTGTTTCCAATTCAGGTGGTGTTTGTTTTGCAACTTCATAGCCTAAGGCATAACTGATTTTTGCAACAGGTGCTGCATTCTTATCCGCTTTTGATCCAAGTTCAGTCGTTGGATGCTGAGTAGCATAGTAAACAGGAACAAGGGCTGCGCCACCTAAAACGACTGCTGCAATGACAGGTAAAGCTTTACTCATGAGATGTCCGAAGTAAGATTTTAATAAAAAATATGGTCATGATCTTAGCATGTCTAAGCTTAAGCATTGAATAACTCAGCTAAAAAATGCGTGTATTTTTTATATAGTTTATGTGTTTATCAATAAAAAGCCAGACTTTGAGATCTGGCCTTTTGACATGACTATCATGATGGATTTTTAATCATTGTTATTTGCTTTGTAAGCATAGGAATAATTGTATCCATATCCATAACCAGCACTTGCACGTTGAATATCATTTAAAATGAAGCCATTTACTTTAACATTCGCTTGTTCAAAACGATTTAAACTCAGTTCAAGTTCTTTCATTTGTGACTTAGCATAGCGCGCTACAAGTAAGTTTACACCCGCATATTGAGAAATGATAATTCCATCGGTCACGGCAAGTACAGGCGGTGTATCAATGATAATATGATCATATTCTTGGCTTAATTGATTAAGTAATAATTCAAACTGCTCAGATCCTAACATTTCTGAAGGATTCGTAGGACTTTTACCTCGTGTAATAACACTTAAGCCTGACACCTCAGTTGTATTGACGACTTGGTTTAAATCAGCTTGATGACTTAAAAATTCAGATAAACCAGGCTTTACGTCTAAATTAAAATATTTATGCATGTAGCCACGACGCATATCTGCATCAATTAACAAAACTTTCTTGTTACTCTGTGCAAAGATAGTCGCCAAATTGGTTGAGATAAATGATTTACCAACTTCAGGAGAAGGGCCTGCAATCACAATGACATTGTTTTTTGCACTTGCGAGTGCAAAATGAATCGCAGTTCGAATACTACGTAAGCTTTCGATTGCAATATCATCATTATGCTTAACCGCAAGGATAGGAATAGTTTTCTTTTTCTTTAAAATACTGATACGTGTCTCTTGAATCGGAGAGCGAGGTACAGTTGAGTAAACAGGTAAATTAAATTCGTTTTCAATTTGCCCACTATCTTTGATGCCCGTACGTAACATATTGCGCAATAATGCAATTACTGTGCCTAAGAAGCCACCCAAGAACATAGCAAGAATAAGCACTTGTAGTTTCTTCGGCTTAATTGGTTCAACTGGTTCAACCGCAGTATCAACAATACGAACATTACCAATTTCTCCTGCTTTTGCAATTCGAAGTTGTTGATACGAATTCAATAAAGCAGTGTAAAGTTGGGTTTTTACTTCAACTTCACGATAAAGTTGTAAATATTGGCGTTGCAAATCAGGTAATTGTTTTAATGTAGTATTTAATTCACCAATCTGTTTATTAATTGCAGAAATTTGAGCGTTAATTTCTCTCATCGCTGGATGTTCAGTTGTATATTTCGCTGACAAATCTGCTTGTTGCTGTTGTAATTCTATTTTTTTAGTTTCTAACGTGATGCTCTGAGTAAGGTAAAGTTCAGATTCTTTGGTGACATCAACAGTATTATATTTTTGACGAAATTTATTAAATTCTCGTTCAGCATCATCGAGCTGTTTTTTTAACTCTGGTAGTTGTTCATCTAAGAATTTAAGTGTTTGAGCTGTTTCCGCTGAACGACGAGCAACATTTTGAGCACTATAAGCTGATAATATTGCATTTAAAACCTTGGTAATATGTTGTTTATCTTGACCTTGATAACTTAAACCAAGAATTCCAGTCATTTTACCTCTTTCTGCAACTGTATAATTTGAACTAAGAGCATTGACAGCAGCGGGTAAAGATTTCTTTTGAATTCGATATGCACTGGTTAAAGTGTCTTTTGTAAAAACACTTATTTTCCATGAGCCATATTTATTTTGAATGGAGTTTGATTGATTAATGATGCCGGTAAATATAATTTGATCATTTTGGGGATTTACTAAGAAAAAGTCCCGATTTTTGAAAGTAAGGTTAAGTCCTTTATCAATAAATTGATTTGGTATTAGAAAATCTCGGACTTCAAACTGCTTGGTATTATCTTTAAAAATGACTGACTTAGAATTATATTCAGTCATAAAATGTGGTTTTTTCAATAAACGATTACGTAAAGTATCTTCTATACTTGAAATATTGAGATCAAGATGAAGTGCTTGAATCACTGATCCTAAGACTAAACGGGATTTTAAAATTTCGATTTCAGACTGAGCAGGTGATTTTTGATCAATCATTTGTGACAAGTCGCCTAATAAAGCAGCTGAGGCTCCCTTACTGTCTTCAACTTGAACTAAGGCATCAACTGAATAGGTATCAGGTGTTGCACGAAGGTACAAAAGTGCACATACAAGACTAAGAATGATAAATAAAGCAATTAATTTCCATTGAGCAATAAGAGAGAAAAAAAGCTCTTTCAAGTCAATTGTGTCTTCAGTATTAGTATTTTGGCTCATAATCTTAATCTAAAAGTTAAATATAATTTTTCCAATCAGTGACACACTGTTGAATAAGCTGACATGTCTCATCGAAAAAGGCCTGATCATGCTGATATGGGTCTGGCACATTTTTATTTTGCCAATGGCCTAAGCGGAAAACTTTTCCTTTAGCAAAAGGCCAAGTTTGTTCAATATGAGCTTGCTGATTTTTACTCATGACGAGGATTAAATCAGCTTGTTTTAAATGCCCAGAGTTTAGTTTCTTGGCAATATGGGCACTCATATCAATACTTAAGTGCTGCATACACAATTGAGCTTTTTCATCGGCGGGGTGACCTGTAAGACCAGCAATACCAGCAGATTCAATATTCAACTCAGGATAGTCTCGTTTGAGTAGATACTCTGCCATAGGGCTACGACAAATATTACCAACGCAAACCACTAAAATACTTCGAATCTGCATGATTACTTACCTAGCTGATCAAAGCTATAAAGTGCGCTGGAGAAAGGTACAATCTGGTTCATAACACGTTGCCAGCGAGTTAAGCCTGTTGCATCAATATAAACAATATCATTACTACGCAAACGGAATTGATTTGCTAGCCCAAAGTCACCTAGACTCATTAAATTCAAATGATAAAGTTCAGTTCGTCGATCATTTGCATTAGTGCGTAATACATAAATTCGGCTAGCACTTGCGGATAAAGGATTTAGACCCAAACCCTCCCCAAGAGCATCACTTAAAGTCATGCCCTGATCACGCATTGGTAGTGCTTGGTTTTTACCCGATTCACCCATGATGTATATTTTCTGATTTTCTTTGGTACTAACGTAGATTGTATCGTTTGGTTGCATTAAAAGTTTGTGTAGCGAATAGCCTGATTTTTCTAATTCAAGTGTGTTGAGGTTATAAGTGATGCCATTACGGACTAATTGTATGTATGTGTTGTCACCTTGATCTGAGACACCACCAGCCATACCTAGTGCGGTATATATGTTAATAGGTTGGTCATTTAAATAAAATTGACCACCTTTCCTTACACTTCCTTGAACAGAGTAACGTTGTCCTTGATAGTTTAAGACTCGAACGATTACGTCAGGAGTTTTTAAATAATGAGCAAATTGATTTCGTAATTCCGAATTTAATTGACTTAAAGTTTTACCGGATGCCTTATATCGACCTACTAAGGGCAATTGGATGAATCCATTATAATCAATAGGGTATCCATTGGCTTGAATCGATTGATCATTCGTCAGATTGTTTACAGGTGGGGTGATTTCAGGGTATGCCCAAAGTTGAATGGATAAAACATCACCTGAACTTAAACGATAAATTTGCTGAGGTTGTGTGAATAGCGAGGTGTAGTTCTGTTGATTATTGAGTTGTGTCGGTTTGATTGTCTGCAAAGTATCTTGAGTAATTTTTATTACACTTACAGTGGTTCCAAGATCAGTTTTATAGATCCCTTCACTCGGAATATCATAGGTTTGTAAACCAGAAGTGACAGCACACCCTACAGCGCTTATGCTAATTGCAAGGATGGAAAATAGTTGATAATGCTTCACACTTTACCCTTGAATATTTATATCTAATTTAATATCAGTTTAGACACAATCATCTGTGTTTAGACTTAGAATTTTGCCAATTCTAGCTCAAAAAACCTAAAAAATCACCGATTAATCGCATGGCTTTGTATGCTAAGTTTATCTCATAAAAAGAGAAAGTTTTGTTAATTATTGATAATATTGCATTTTAGTAAAATTTATGAATAAATCAGCTCAAAAGAAAAATACGTTATACAATTTCGTTATAGTGTCTAGCAAAACTCTGCTATATTGTGCGCAGAAAAATTGATGGTTTTTATGTCTTTCATTTAAGTTTTTAAATATATTTTAGGGATTAAGGCTAATTTTATGAGACTTGCCGAATTAAAAATAGCAATTATTGGTTTGGGTTATGTAGGTTTACCATTAGCCGTAGAGTTTGGAAAAAAGGTGTCCGTTGTTGGCTTTGATATTTCGAGCAAACGAATTGGCGAACTAAAAAATGGGCAAGACCATACTCTTGAAGTCTCTCCAAATGAATTACAACAAGCTTCTCAATTAACATTTACTTGCGATTTAGAAAAATTAAAAGAATGTAACTTTTTCATTGTCACTGTTCCAACACCTATTGATGATTACAAGCAACCGGACTTAACGCCGTTAATTAAAGCATCGACAAGCATTGGTCAAATTCTCAAAAAAGGTGATATCGTCGTTTATGAATCGACGGTTTACCCTGGTGCTACAGAAGAAGTTTGTATTCCTGTTCTAGAAAAGGTATCAGGTTTAGAATTTAATACAGATTTTTTTGCAGGTTACAGCCCAGAGCGGATTAACCCTGGTGATAAGCTTCATAGGGTAACCAATATTTTAAAAATTACCTCAGGTTCTACTCCAGAGGTAGCTGAGTTTATTGATGAAATTTATAATTTAATTATTGAGGCTGGAACGCATAAAGCTTCAACTATTAAAGTGGCTGAAGCTGCTAAGGTAATTGAGAATACTCAACGAGACGTAAATATTGCTTTAATTAATGAACTGGCTTTGATTTTCAACCGAATGGGAATCGATACTGAAGATGTGTTAAAGGCAGCAGGCACAAAATGGAATTTTTTACCGTTTCGCCCAGGTCTAGTTGGTGGTCACTGTATCGGTGTTGATCCATATTATTTAACGCATAAAGCCCAGTCTATTGGCTATCATCCAGAAATTATTTTAGCTGGACGTCGATTAAATGACAGTATGGGTGCTTATGTTGTTACTCAACTTGTTAAGAAAATGATTAAGAAGAAGATCCAAGTTGAAGGAGCAAAAGTTTTATTATTGGGATTAAGTTTTAAAGAAAATTGTCCTGATATTAGAAATACTAAGATTATTGATATTGTGAAAGAGCTTGAAGAATATCACATAGAGGTTGATGTTTATGATCCTTGGGTTGATTCAGCAGAAGCAGAACATGAGTACAATATTCAGCCTATAAATAACCCTAAATCAGCAGAGTATGATGCCATAATTTTAGCTGTTGCCCATGAGCAATTTAAACAAATGGGGGCTAAAGAAATACGAAAGTTCGGTAAAGCTGAGCATGTCTTATATGATCTGAAATATGTACTCACACAGCAAGAATCTGATATTCGTTTATAATTTTTTTGAGAGAGTACGTTATGACTCAATTTGTTCAAGTATGTGAAGAATTAAAAAATAATCCTAAAACATGGTTGATTACGGGTGTTGCTGGTTTTATTGGATCCAACCTTTTAGAAACATTATTGTTATTAAATCAAAAAGTAATTGGTTTAGATAATTTTGCGACTGGGTTTCAACATAATTTAGATGAAGTCCAAAGTTTAGTATCAGAACAGCAATGGAAGAATTTTACCTTTTTTGAAGGTGATATTCGTTTATTAGAAGATTGTCAAAAAGTATGTGCTACTGTTGACTATGTATTACACCAAGCCGCTTTAGGGTCTGTACCACGATCAATTGCAGATCCTATTATGACAAATAGTGCCAATATTACAGGTTTCTTAAATATGTTGGTTGCTGCTCGAGATGCTAATGTAAAAAGCTTTACATATGCAGCAAGTAGCTCGACTTATGGAGATCATCCCGCGCTACCTAAAGTAGAGGAAAACATCGGTAAGCCTTTGTCGCCGTATGCTGTTACCAAGTATGTGAATGAGCTTTACGCAGATGTTTTTGCGAAGACATATAGTTTTCAAACTATAGGCTTACGTTATTTTAATGTCTTTGGTAAACGTCAAAATCCGAATGGTGCTTATGCTGCAGTGATTCCTAAATGGACCTCGGCGATGATCCAAAATCAAGATGTTACTATTAATGGTGATGGTGAAACTAGTCGAGATTTTTGTTATATACAAAATGCAATACAGGCTAATATTCTTGCAGCTACAACTAAAAATGTAGAAGCTAAAAATCAAGTCTATAATGTCGCTGTTGGTGATAGAACAACACTAAATGATTTATTTAAAGCTATTCGTGAAGAGCTAAATGAAAATAATGTTGTTTATAATAAAGATGCATTATACAAAGATTTTAGAGCTGGTGATGTAAGACATTCGCAAGCTGATGTAAGTAAAATAAATAAAAACTTGAGTTACGAGGGGCAATACAATGTGCTTCAAGGGATTAAAGAAGCAATGCCTTGGTACATAGGTTTTTTAAAATGAAATATTTTTTCATGATAATAGGAATTCTAATTCATCATTTAAGGAAACTTATATTTAGAAGTCTATCTATTTACTATAAAACACTGTTTAAATCTTATGGAAAGAATTTTTCATTTGATCCGTATGGTGTTTATAGTTTTTCAACGATTAGCGTTGGCCATAATGTGAATTTAGGCTATCGCCCTATTATTTTAGCAACTAGGTCAGAAATTATTATCGGTGATAATGTTATGTTTGGCCCAGAAGTTACTATTCGGGGAGGGAACCACCGAATAGATATTGTTGGGCGAACTATGGTAAGCATTAAAGATCATGAAAAAAGAGAAACAGATGACAAAGGTGTAATAATTGGAAATGATGTTTGGATTGGGACGAGAGCTATAATTTTATCAGGTGTCGTAATTGGTGATGGTGCAGTTATTGCAGCAGGAGCCGTAGTGACTAAGGATATTCCTCCATATGCAATTGTAGGTGGAAATCCAGCAAAAATTATAAAATATAGGTTTTCTGATGATGAAATCAAGAAACATGAAACTATTTTATTAACGACTATGCATTAAGTGTCAAAGAATGTTAGCTAGCCTCTCAGAAAGAAATCGCCGTATAGTAACAGGCATATTAGGTGGAGCTTTAGGTCGAAGTATTTCACTACTAGCGCCGTTTATTGTCATGCCAATCATATTGCATACACTTGGTGCTTATCTTTTTGGTGTATGGATGACAGTATTATCTTTTACAACAATGGCATTATTTATGGACTTTGGCATAGGTAATGGTTTATTGACAAAACTTTCATATGCAAATGGCTTAAATAATAATTCAGAAATGAGAGCATACATAATCAGTGCATATATCTCATTGACTGTAATAGCTTTTATTTTGGTGAGTATCTTACTTTTATTGTTCTTTTTAACAAATTTTCATTTTTTTTCTCTAGATCTTAAGAATCAAGAGGCATTATATATTGTATTTGCAAGTGCTATTATTTTTGTTTTAGGTATACCTATTTCTGTTATTCAACGAATTATGTATGCTAAGCAGCAAATTTTAAAATTTAATTTGTGGCAAATTTCTGGTGCTTTTTTTTCATTATTCTTTTGCTATATTGCTGTGCTTTTAAAGTTAAGCAGTTGGTTAATTATTCTTGCTTATTCTGCCCCCCCATTAATTATATTAATTATTGCGACAGTCGTATTTTTTAATGACAATAAAGAAATTTCACCCGAATTAAGTTCCTTCTCTAAAGAAAAATCTTTAGACCTTTTAAAGATAGGTTCAAAGTTTTTAGTACTCTCTATTTTGACTTCAATAGCTTTAAATATAGATAATGTACTTATTTCTTTTAAATTAGGATCGGAGGCAGTTACTGATTTTGTAGTTCCGGCAAAAATTGCTTCATTATTAAGTGTGGTTGTAACCACATTGTTTCTACCATTATGGGCTGCGAATGGCGAGGCAATAGCAAAAAAAGATTATGATTGGGTTTTGAAAACAACAAAGAAGATGGTGTTCCTAGGTGCATTAGCTGTTTTTCTGTGTTCGGTTCCTTTAATTTTATTTAACAAAGAAATTATTAATTTGTGGATGGGGCATGAGTTTAAAAATCAGCAAGAAATTTTAATTTTTTTATGTTTATTGTCTCTTGGCATGGCTATTACATCTCCGTTACAGATGTTGTTAAATAGTTTAGGTCGAATTCAAATCCAAATAAAAATATGGGTGATTTTTTTATTTATATCTATTGCATTAAAGCTAATATTTTTAGATGGCTCGGCATTGTGGGTTGTTGCTTTGATAAGTAGTGGTACATATTTTTTTATTGTAATTCCAATACTTATATATTCTATATTAAATGTTTTTAAGGAATTAAAGTAAATGCTAAAAATTTTTAAATCGATTTTTATGTCAATATTAGAGCGTTTATATGCTGCTCGAAAGCCAATTGAATTTGCAAGAAGCTTAGGTGTTAAAGTCGGCAATAATGTGAGATTTTATGGTATCAATAGGAGCATGTTTGGGTCGGAGCCATGGCTAATTTCAATAGGGGATAACTGTTATATTACAGCAGGAGTTCAGTTTATTAATCATGATGGCGGTACATTAATATTAAGAAAAGAAATTCCGACATTGGAATGGACTGCCCCAATAGAAATAGGAAATGATGTATATATAGGGGTAAGGTGTATTATCTTACCAAATGTTAAGATTGGAAATAGATGTATTATTGGTGCTGGCTCTATTGTTTCTAAAGATGTACCAGATAATAGTGTATATGCAGGTGTCCCAGCTAGATTCATTTGTACAACTGATGAATACTTAGAAAAAATGGAGAAAAAATCTCTAAAATGTGGGCATTTACAAGGTGAAGAAAAGGCAGAAGTTATAAAAGAAATTTATAGAAAAAAGGGGTGGACATTTTAGGCATATATTATGAATATAATTTATACAGGTCTTTTTGCCTATCCTGATTCAAATGCTAATTCTTTAAGAGTTGATGGTGTAGTCCGTATTTTAGAGAATTTAGGTCATAATGTCACTATCTGTCCGGGTTTAGTGTCTGGTACTAAAAAAATAGATCGTGAACAGTCAGTTGAGGTCGTAAATGAATATAAGTCGGGCTTCTTCTCCCAATTAAGTTCTATTAGGGGGATGTTTGTCGGTGATAATACAATAGCATGGTTAGAATCATTGGAAAAAAAACCAGATATAATTATATTGTATGGTACTCATTTAGGATATTTAATTAGGTTGTTAAAATTCACTAAGAAATATAATATAAAGTTAATTTTAGATGTGGTTGAGTGGTATGACCCTCGTCACTTACCAGGTGGATTATTAGGTCCATTTGCGATAATGAATGAACTTAGTATGAGATTTTTCGTTAGAAAAGTAGACGGTATAATAACTATAAGTGAGTATTTAAAAAAATACTATAATCAAAGTGTGGAAGAAATAGTTTTAATTCCACCAGTTTTTCAGTCAATTAAGAGTTTAGATGATCGAATTGAAAACTCTGTTGTTACATTGTGCTATGTTGGTACTCCAGGTAAAAAAGAGGATTTTAATTTTTTGTTTAAGGCTTTAGATAAATTATATGAATCCAATGTAAAATTCAAATTTGATTTTGTTGGGATGAACAAAGAACTATTTGTTAATAGATATCATGACGTGAAATTTATTCATAATGAGGATTATTGTAGATTTCATGGGAAAGTTCCAAATATTGTTGCAAAAAATATCATAAAAGCCTCTGATTTTATGTTGGTTTTTAGACCCAACCTTAGATTTTCTAATGCAGGTTTTCCATCTAAAATCCCTGAAAGTTTATCATTGGGAACGCCTATTATTTGTAATGTTTTTAGTGATATAAAATTGTATTTAACAGATGGAAAAGACAGCTTTATTATAGAGGATAGTGGTCAAAATAGCTTTTTTGAAAAGCTTTCTATCATCTTTTCTCAAAATAGTCATGAACGTCTGACCATGAGAGATAATGCCGGGAAAACATTTTTTCAATATTTTTATTACAAAAATTATTCTGAAGAGTTAAATAATTTTTTATTTAGAATTCATGGTAAATCATCGAGGTGAATATGGTTGATAAAAAATATTTATCTTATGATGTAAGAATGAAGCCTATTAAATACTTTATGCTTTATTATATTTTAACGTTTCTTATATTTATTACTAGTGATTTAGCTGCTACTTTACCAAATACAATAACGGTTATTGTATTTGTTTCTTTTTCTTATATTTCATTGTATTTTGGTTATTGGTTTGGAGTTAAAACTAAAGGTAATAACTATATAATAAAAGATCAAGTTGACAAAAAAAAATTGGCAAACATTCTAATTCTTATTGGAGCTGCATATTATATTGTTTGGGGGGTCAATCAAATGATTGATTTTGGTGCAAACAGTATTGGTAATGTTGTTGCTAATATAATGAATCCTGGAGAGTCTTATAAAAATAAATTTGATGTGTTTGAGAGTAGAGTATTAAATAGCTCGGTGAACCGGTTAACACAAATTCTTATTCTTTTGAGTTTTTTTGGGTCTGTCTTTGTTATTCTTTTTGTTGTTTATTGGAATAAGTTGAAATTAAAAACAAAATTATTCGGCTTGTTTGCAATTGTAATTTACCTAGCATCTTTCTTATATATTGGCACTCAAAAAGGCATTGGTGATGTAATTATTTATATAATGGTCGGTTTTTCCTTGTTTTTAGCATCTGGTAATAAGTTAAAAAGAGCAACAAGAATAAAAATTTATTCGTTTATCTTTGCTTTTATTTTTATTCTATTTATTTATATGATTTTTACTCAATCATCTAGGGTCTCTGAATTTGGACAACAAACTACATTATTATATGGCGATGTTTCAAATAGTTTGATGGCATCGATATTTGGTGAACAATCTGCAATAGGTTTTTACAATGCTATAAGCTATCCTAGTCATGGTTATGCTGGTCTTGCTTATAATATGACACAGGATTTTCAATTTTCATATGGAGCTGGTCTTTCTCCAGCTTTCGAGTCTTATAGATTACAATTTTTTGGTGGCACGTCTAACCTCGATTTAACTTATCCGTTTCGAACTGAAGTCGCAACGGGTTGGCCTGCAGGGATGTATTGGGCAACAGCTTTCCCTTGGTTTGCATCCGATTTAAGTTACTTCGGTGTAATATTATTTATGTTTTTTATAGGCTTTTTATTTGCTAGAACATGGATAAGAGCTATCACACATGTTGATATACTATCTTATGCTTTATTAGGCCAACTATTCATTTTACTTTTGTATTTACCTGCTAATAATCAGATTTTTATGCAGCGCCAAGGTCTGTGGGTAATACTTACGCTCCTTTTAGCAGCTTTATTCCGTGAATTAATGAAGAAGAAATATTATGTCTAAGATTATGCAACACTGTTTTGGAGCTGATAATTCTGGTGGTCCCATAAATGCATTTAATCGGTTAATTAAATATTCAAAATATCAGTATTCTACTATTCGTCAAATAGAACCGGCTGGTGGATTAAATAAAAAACTTATAAATCATTTTATTACAGAAATTAAAAAGCAAAAACCTGATCTTATACATATTAGAGGATTAGGTAATGAGGGTTTCCATGCAGCACTTGCTGCTAAAATTATGGGTGTGCCGAATATTCTTGTTTCTATACATGGTACACATAGAGATTTGAAATATCACTCAAACCCTTTAAAAAAATGGATAATGGTCAATATTTTCGAAAGATTAACTTTAAATTTTGCAACTGATATAGTGACTGTTTGCGAGTATGCGGCTACAAGAGATTTCTTGAAGCCTTACAAAAGTAAATTAAGAGGGACTGTTCCAAATGGTGCAGAAATACCCGAATTATTATCTAAAAATACTATATTAGAAATTAAAGAAAAATTAGGCATTTCTACAGAAAAAAGAATAGGGGTTTGTGTCTCCCGAATAACAGTTGAAAAGGGATATCTCATCTTGGCTGAGGCCTTAAAAAAGATTGATAAGGAGGGAAGTCCATTTCTCTTATTAATTGTTGGTGGTGGAGATGATGATCATTCTATTCGAAAATCTTATTTGGGTTTGAAGAATATAGAAGTTAAGTTTATTGGACATGTTAAAAATGTAAATGAATATTTATCAATTAGTGACTTTTTTATTTTTCCAACTTTTCATGAAAATTTGTCTAATGCCTTAATCGAAGCTATGTCTTATCAAATTCCTGCGATAGCAACTGCAGTAGGTGGTAACTCTGAAGTCATTCAAAAGGGTGGGGGGGTGTTAATTGAAAGCAATAATGTCGATGAATTGGCAAATTCTATAGAGAAATTTCTTCATGAAACCAAATTGACAAATAGTTTAGGTCTGTTAGCTAGACAAAATATTATAAATAATTACTCGATTAAAAAGATGGTTATATCTTGGGAGAAATTATATGAACAAATATTGTTAGAGGGCAAAGATGGATAAGCAAAATGTTGTTTTTTTAGGTTTTACTATACCTGAAGAATTAGCACATGATTATTTTAGAAAGGATCCTAATCCTGCAATACAGACACATAAGTTTGCATGGAGTTTTGCTCGCTCATTAGCAACACATAATCAAGTTATTTTGATCTCTTCAGTTCCAATTCAGAACTATCCGCTCGTAGATAAGTTATTTATTCAAGGTGGTAGTTTTAAAGATCAAGATTTTAATGGTTATTTTATCCCATTTATTAATATTCTAGTTTTAAAACATTTTTTCAGATTGTTTTTTGGTTTTTTTATCTTATTGTATGTATGTGTATTTAAAAAACCTGAAGTTATCTTTGTTCATGGTGTTCATACACCTTATCTTATACTAGCTAATTTTTTCAAACTATTCGGTTTTAAGTCTGCGATTATTTTGACTGACCCAGCAGGTGTTGAATTAGATACTGATTCTTTCTTATCTAAATTTTTGAAAAAAATAGATAAATCTATTATTGATTTTTTTATTAATAATGCTGATATTTTAATTTCTTTGGCTCCGAAATTGGTTGAAAATTATGATAAAAAAATTATAAAACTTAATTTTCCTGGCATTTTGAATAAGAGTTTTAATGAGGGGATTCTTGCCAATCATTTAGAAAAAGAAAATAATCAAACTTTCAGAATCGTTTACGCTGGCGGCTTGCACGAAATATATGGAATAAAAAAATTGGTGAATGCTATTTTAACTTTGCCGCCAGACGTAAGCATTAAAATGCTTTTTCTTGGTAAAGGTGATCAGTTAGAATATATAAAACAAAGCTCTAAAGTTGACTCAAGGGTAGAGTATGGTGGTTTTTTAAGTAATGAAGAGTTGATCCCCCAGCTCCTAAAAGCTGACTTATTAATAAATCCTAGACCAACTTCTTTAGAGTTTTCGGGCTTATCTTTTCCTTCAAAACTTATCGAATATTTAGCAACAGGAATACCAGTATTGACAACAAAGATCGTTAGTATTCCTTCATGCTACGAAGAATTCTTTTATTATATTGATGATGAGTCTGAGAGTGGTATTCAGCAAGCTATTGTAAGGGTAATGGCAATAGATCCTGTGGAAAGAAAATTAGTTGCCTCTAACGCTCAGAAATTTATCCAGCAGGAAGCTTCTGAAGTCGCTGTAGGTGAAAAAATTAATTATATGATTAAACAATTATTGCGTCGTTGAGAGAAAAATTATGTTTTCAGATAAAGTCTTACTGATCACAGGTGGTACTGGATCATTCGGGAATGCAGTTTTAAAGCGATTTTTAGAAACTGATATAAAAGAAATTCGAATCTTTAGTCGGGATGAGAAAAAGCAAGATGATATGCGTAAAAGGTATCAATCATCGAAGTTAAAATTTTATATTGGTGATGTACGAGATTACAACAGTATCTTAAATGCTACTCGTGGTGTGGACTATATTTATCATGCTGCTGCATTAAAGCAAGTCCCTTCTTGTGAATTCCATCCAATGGAAGCTGTTAAAACAAACGTAATTGGTACAGAAAATGTACTTGAAGCAGCGATTCAAAATCATGTTAAAAGAATTGTGTGCTTGAGTACTGATAAAGCAGTTTATCCCATCAATGCAATGGGCATTTCCAAAGCAATGATGGAAAAAGTTATTGTTGCGAAGTCCCGTAACTTAGAGGGTTTGGATACAGTTATTAGTTGTACCCGTTATGGTAACGTAATGGCATCGCGTGGTTCTGTGATTCCATTATTTGTTGATCAAATTCGTCAAAATAAGCCATTAACGATCACTGATCCGAACATGACTCGTTTTATGATGACGTTGGAAGATGCGGTCGATTTAGTACTATACGCCTTCGAGCATGGCCAAAATGGTGATATTTTTGTTCAAAAAGCACCTGCTGCAACGATTGAGGTTTTAGCAAAAGCTTTACGAGAACTATTAAATGTTGAAGAGTATCCGATTTCAATCATGGGGACTCGCCATGGTGAGAAAGCATTTGAAGCGTTGTTGAGCCGTGAGGAAATGGCCGTGGCAATTGATCAAGGTGAGTATTTCCGTGTACCAGCCGATCAGCGTGACCTTAATTATGAAAAATATGTTGAGAATGGTGATTTAAAAATTACTGAACTCGAAGATTATAATTCGCATAATACCGAGCGTTTAGATGTAGAAGGCATGAAGAAACTGCTACTCAAGTTAGAGTTTATTCGTGCACTTACACAAGGACAATATGTAGATCCAGAGGCTTAATATGAAGGTTTTGGTAACAGGTTCAAATGGTTTTATTGCTAAAAATTTGATTCAGTTTTTATCTGAAAAAACCGAAGTTGAAGTTTTAAAAATTCATCGGGAATCATCTGAGCAAGAACTAAAAGACTCTATTTTAGCTGCTGATTGGATTGTTCATTTAGCAGGCGTTAATCGCCCATTAAATGAAAGTGAATTTATTGATGGTAACGTTACGCTCACAGAGACAATTGCTCAAACACTCAGAGCAGAACACAAATTAACACCGATTATCTTATCGTCATCTATTCAAGCTGATCGTGATAACGCTTACGGGAAAAGTAAGCTTGGTGGTGAGCAAGCTCTTGAGAAATTACATGCAGATCAAGGAAATCCAGTTTACATTTGCCGTTTAGCTAATGTTTTTGGTAAGTGGTCTCGTCCAAATTATAATTCTGCTGTTGCAACCTTTTGCCATAATGTGGCAAATGATTTGCCACTTCAAATCAATGATGCAAATGCTCTTATTCGATTAGTGTATGTTGACGATGTTGTTGAGACCTTTTGGAATATGATCAATGGTTCGATTAGTGTTGATCAAAGTTTCCAAATTCAGCCTGAGTATCAGATCACTGTCGGTGATTTAGCTGAGACTTTAAATGGTTTTAAAGGATCAAGAGATACGCTAATTACGGATCGTGTCGGAACAGGTTTAACGCGAGCTTTATATTCAACTTACTTAAGTTTCTTAAGACCTGCACAGTTTGATTACAGCGTGCCTAAATATGGCGATGCGCGTGGTGTCTTTGTTGAAATGTTAAAAACACCTGATGCTGGGCAGTTTTCCTATTTTACTGCACACCCGGGCATTACTCGTGGTGGACATTACCATCATACCAAGACTGAAAAATTCCTTGTAATTAAAGGTAAAGCCCTATTTAAATTTAAGCATGTAGTTTCAGGTGAATTTTATCAACTCGAAACGCATGGGGATGAGCCGAGAATTGTTGAGACAGTTCCTGGATGGACACATGACATTACCAATATTGGTGATGATGAAATGGTTGTGATGCTATGGGCAAATGAAATTTTTGATCGTAGTAAGCCTGATACTTATGCAATGCCGATAACAGATTAAGAGTTGAATCGTTGTGAAAAAATTAAAGTTAATGACCGTCGTAGGTACGCGTCCTGAAATTATTCGTTTGTCTCGAGTGATGGCAGCATGTGATCAATATTTTGATCACATTTTGGTACATACGGGGCAAAATTATGATTATGAATTGAATGAAATCTTTTTTACAGATTTAGGGATTCGCAAACCTGATCATTTTTTAAATGCTGCAGGTGGAACAGGTGCAGAAACAATTGGTAATGTGATTATTACCGTTGATAAGATTTTGGACGAAGTACAACCAGAAGCATTGCTGGTTCTTGGTGATACTAATAGTTGTATGGCTGTACTACCTGCCAAACGTCGTAAAATTCCAACATTCCATATGGAAGCAGGTAATCGCTGTTTTGATATGCGTGTTCCAGAAGAAATCAATCGTCGAATCGTAGATCATACTGCTGATATCAACTTGACTTATAGTACGATTGCTCGAGATTACTTGTTGGCTGAAGGGTTGCCTGCTGATTTAGTCATCAAAACAGGTAGTCCGATGTTTGAAGTGCTGAACCATTATAAGGCAAAGATTGAAGCATCAGATGTTCTTGAACGATTGAGTTTGAAAGAACAGCAATATTTCATTGTGAGTGCGCATCGCGAAGAAAATATTAACTCTGATCAGAACTTTCTAGATCTTGTAGCAATGTTGAATGCAGTCGCTGAAAAGTATCAGTTCCCGGTCATTGTTTCTACACACCCAAGAACACGTAAACGTATTGAACAACTTAATATTGAGTTCCACCCATTGGTGCAATTATTAAAGCCACTTGGTTTTAGTGACTATAATAAACTACAGCTATCAGCTAAAGCCGCGTTGTCTGATAGTGGCACCATCAATGAAGAATCTTCGATTTTGAATTTCCCTGCATTGAATTTACGTCAAGCACATGAGCGTCCAGAAGGCATGGAAGAAGCAGCGGTGATGATGGTGGGATTAACAGCCGAACGAATTCTACAAGGTTTGGAGATTTTAGAGTCTCAGGCACGCGGAGAAGAGCGTTTATTACGTTTGGTGGCGGACTACAGTATGCCAAATGTGAGTGATAAGGTTGTTCGTATCATCATGAGCTATACCGATTATGTTAATCGCGTGGTATGGAAAAAATATTAAGTAATGAAAATTCTTCTTTTAACGCAATGGTTTGATCCTGAGCCTACTTTTAAAGGTTTAGCATTTGCTAGGGAGCTACAACGACAAGGTCATCAAGTACAAGTTCTAACAGGGTTTCCCAACTATCCTGGAGGAAAAATTTATGATGGTTATAAATTGAAATTGTACCAACGTGAACAAATTGATGGAATTTCGGTTTTACGAGTTGCATTATTTCCTGATCATGGTAGCTCTGCGTTAAAAAGGATTTTAAATTATATTAGTTTTGCTTTTATGGCATTGCTTTTCGGTATTTTTGCAACTAAAAAAGCGGATGTTATTTATGCTTATCACCCGCCGTTAACAGTTGGTTTAGCTGCAATTTTCATTAAATTATTTAGAAGAATCCCTATTGTATATGATATTCAGGATATGTGGCCTGATACGCTTAAAGCAACGGGAATGCTAAACAATCAGAAAATATTGAATATTGTGGGTCACGTATGCCGTTTAGTTTACTCTTGTGTTGACCATATCGTGGTTTTATGCCCCGGATTTAAAAAGTTATTAGTTGAAAGAGGCGTATCAGAAGATAAAGTCAGTGTAATTTACAATTGGTGTGATGAAAATAGTTTGACACAAGCGGAACCAATCAAAGTTGATTATCAGAATTTATTGAAGGATCGTTTCAATATTATATTCGCTGGCAATATGGGTAAAGCCCAATCATTAGATACGATTTTGGATGTTGCAAAAGAATTAAAATCAGAATCAAAAATACAATTTGTTTTTGTGGGTGCGGGAACTGAAACCGATCGACTTAAACAAAGGGTAATTCATGAAAGTATTGAAAATATAGTTTTCATTCCTCGATTGCCAATGTCTGAAGTTGGTGGTGTCTTGGATTATGCAGATGTGCTATTAGTTCATCTTAAGCGCGATCCACTTTTTGAAATTACAGTACCATCTAAAACACAAGCCTATATGGCAATAGGCAAGCCACTATTAATGGCTGTATCTGGAGATGCAGCGGATCTTGTACAAGAAGCTCAATGTGGTCGTATAGCAAGATCTGAGGATGTTGATAATATTAAAACTGCTATTCTGGAAATATATCATTTACCTACTGATGGACAACATCAATTAGGTTTGAATGCTAAGCAGTTTTATGATGAAAAATTATCTTTAAGTTATGGGACACAACAATTTATTGAAATTTTCAAAAGGGTGAAAGATGCTTAAACGTTTACTTGATATTGTGATTGCATCAATTGCATTGGTAATTCTATCGCCTTTATACATTTTTGTAGCTTATAAAGTGAAAAAAAATCTAGGCTCCCCAGTTCTTTTCCGTCAGGTACGTCCAGGGTTAAATGGGATACCTTTTGAAATGATTAAATTTAGGACGATGAAAGATGCAGTTGATATACAAGGGAATCCATTACCTGATCACGAACGTTTAACCCCTTTTGGAAAAATGTTACGTTCAACAAGTCTGGATGAAATGCCTGAGTTATGGAATGTCATCAAAGGTGATATGAGTATTGTAGGGCCTCGTCCATTACTCATGGAATATTTACCACTTTATAATAATGAACAAGCGAAACGACATAATGTTCGTCCTGGTATGACTGGTCATGCCCAAGTGAATGGTCGGAATGCGATTGGCTGGGATGAGAAATTCAAACTTGATACTTGGTATGTAGAAAATCAATCAGTTTGGTTAGATTTCAAAATTATGCTTAAAACCGTCAAAAAAGTCATTGCTAAGGATGATATTAATGAAGCTGGTGAAGCAACAATGAGCAAATTCACAGGTTCAAGTGAGAAGGAGTAGGTTAATGACAATGCTAATCGGTGTATATGGTGCGAGTGGTTTTGGTAAGGAAGTCATGCCTTTGGTTCGCCAGCAATTTCCAATATTAGCTAAAGAAAACTTTATTTTTATTGATGATGGAAAGGCCGAAACTCATTTAAATGGATACTCAGTTCTAACTTATACAGATTTTATTAAACAGCCAGTATCAAATAAGCTTGTTACAATAGCAATTGCGAATAGCAGTGTCCGTGAAAAATTAGTTACTCAGTTAAACCAAGATAATATCCAACACTTATCAATTCAAGCATCAAATACGGTTGTGTTGGATGATGTTGAAATTGGTGAAGGTAGCTTACTTTGTCCATTTACCTGTCTGACTTCAAATATTAAAATTGGAAAATTTTTTCATGCCAATATTTATAGCTATGTTGCTCATGACTGTGTGATTGGCGACTATGTGACTTTTGCACCAGGTGTAAAATGCAACGGAAATATTCATATTGAAGACCATGCTTATATCGGTACTGGCGCTATCATTAAGCAAGGTACACCAGATAAACCTCTAGTAATTGGAAAAGGTGCGGTGGTCGGTATGGGGGCAGTCGTTACAAAGAGTATTCCAGCTGGTGTCACAGTGGTTGGAAATCCTGCACGAATTTTAGAGAAAAAATAGATTTTATCAGCAATATAAAGGGATGAGAGTATGTTAAACACAGCATTTGAACCATGGCCAAGCTTTACAGAGAAAGAAGCAGATGCAGTTAAAAATATATTGCTTTCGAATAAAGTAAATTATTGGACAGGACAAGAATGCCGTGAATTTGAAAAGGAATTTGCATCGTTTTCTGGTACAAAATATGCTGTTGCTCTAGCAAATGGGACTGTTGCACTTGATGTTGCACTGAAAGCATTACAAATTGGTGTTGGTGATGATGTGATTGTAACTTCACGTACTTTCTTAGCTTCAGCAAGTTCGATTGTTACAGCTGGAGCGAATCCAATTTTTGCTGATGTTGAGTTAGATTCACAAAATATTTCAAGACAAACGATAGAAGCTGTATTAACACCAAATACGAAGGCAATCATTTGTGTTCATTTGGCTGGTTGGATGTGTGATATGGATCCAATTATGCAATTAGCAGCTGAAAAGGGTTTATATGTCATAGAAGATTGTGCTCAAGCGCATGGTGCTAAATATAAAGGTAAGCCTGCGGGTTCTATCGGTCACATTGCTGCGTGGTCATTTTGCCAAGATAAAATTATGACTACGGGTGGCGAAGGTGGAATGGTTACCACTAACGATGAGAGCCTGTGGAAAAAAATGTGGTCTTATAAAGATCATGGCAAAAGCTACGATAGTGTCTACAATAAACAACATCCGCCAGGATTCCGTTGGTTACACGATTCTTTTGGAACAAACTGGCGTATGATGGAAATGCAAGCCGTTATTGGTCGCATTCAACTCACTTATATGGCAGATTGGACGAAAAATAGGATTGAAAATGCAGATAAAATATTAAAAGCATTTGCTGATTCTATTTATTTTACTGTAAACCGACCAACAGATGATTATCTACATGCACAATATAAATGTTATGTGCAAGTCAATATAAATGCGTTACCAAGTGGTTGGTCTCGTGACCGAATCATGCAATTTATCAATGCAGAAGGCGTACCATGTTATAGTGGTTCATGTTCTGAAGTGTATTTAGAGCATGCTTTTGATAATACGAATTGGCGACCGAAAGAACGTTTGAAAAATGCTCAGCAGCTTGGTGAAACTAGTCTTATGTTTTTAGTACATCCAACACTGAGCGAAGATAATATTAAGAAAACAGTTGATGCGATTGAAAAACTAAAGAAAGTTTTAGATCAGTGATGAGCGAATAGGCGATAAAGTTTAAAGCAGTTAATCATAAATTAGCTTTTTGCTTTATCGTTGTATTATTAAGGCAAGATCGTCATTTCAGCTTGTGGAAGAATTGCGTATAACGTGCGCATGCTTAGTGGGATAATTAGAAGATTATTGTGAAAAAGATTATTTATCAGCTTGCATCAGCACCAAGGCTAGCAAAACAGGCTCTATTGATATTTTTAGACTTAGTCGCATTTCCTGTGATTTTATGGTTGTGTTATGTCATTCGCTTATTTGATTTAGGAGCAGAAGTTGTACCTGGACTTAACCACGGTGTAATTTTAATCACATTTTTTTCAATTATTAGCTTATTGTTGACAGGCGTTTATCATTTTATTGTTCGAACATTTGATGAAGTCTTCATTGTCAAACTGGCATTTGCTGTATGCAGTATGATGATAATACTGTATGGATTTAATGCATTTAGTCATGCATATATCCCGATGTCGATTCCATTTATGTTCGGCTTTATGATGTTTGCATGGATATGGTGTAGTCGAGCATTTATTCGTTTTATTGTGAAAGCGACCTTGCACACTCATGGTGGTTGTAAAAGGGTTGCAATCTATGGTGCAGGTGATGCTGGTCAGCAAATCGCAGCAGCTTTACATCGCTCAGATGACCATACGCCAGTTTTCTTTATTGATGATAAAGTTTCATTACAAGATCAACTTGTAGGTGGCTTAAAGGTTTATTCCACTGCGAAAGCACTACGGAATTTTAAAAAATATAAGATAGATGAAATCTTACTTGCTTTACCTTCTGTGGGGCGTGTACGTAAAAGTGAAATTATTCAACAACTAGAACCAGCATTTGTGAAAGTCACAGAACTGCCAGGGCTAACTAAACTTGTTGATGGTGATATTCGAGTTTCAGATATCCGTGAGGTTGATATTATCGACCTTTTAGGACGAGATCCTGTTCCACCTATTGCTCATTTATTGGCTAAAAATATTCAAAATAAAATTGTTATGGTGACAGGTGCTGGCGGATCGATTGGTTCAGAGCTTTGTCGACAAATCATAAAAAATCAACCTAAAATGCTGGTTTTATATGAATTAACTGAATTTGCATTATATGATATTGATAAAGAGTTAAGGCAAACTGCCAGTTGCGACATTGTTCCCATTTTAGGGACTGTACAAGATCAACAAAAATTAGAACGTATCATCGAACAATATCATGTGCAGACAGTCTATCATGCCGCCGCTTATAAACATGTTCCATTGGTTGAGTGTAATCCAATTGCTGGATTAAAAAATAATGCAATTGGAACCGCAAATAGTTTAAATGCCGCTGTAAAAAAAGGCGTAGAAACCTTTGTATTGATTTCAACTGATAAAGCAGTTAGACCGACTAACGTCATGGGTGCATCGAAACGGATGGCTGAATTGTATTGCCAAGCCGTGGCTGAGACGAAACCAAATACGCAGATTAGCATTGTGCGTTTCGGAAATGTATTGGGTTCATCTGGGTCGGTTGTACCTTTATTTAGACAGCAGATTGCAAAAGGTGGTCCAATTACGGTGACTCATCCTGATGTAACGCGCTATTTTATGACGATTCCTGAAGCCTCTCAGTTAGTCATCCAAGCTGGGGCATTAGGTTCAGGTGGTGATGTGTTCTTACTCGATATGGGTGAACCTGTTCGAATTCAGGATTTAGCACGACAAATGATCGCTTTAAGTGGTTTAAAAGTTCGAGAAGCAAATACAATGGATGGTGATATTGAAATCGCTTATAGTGGTTTACGTCCGGGAGAAAAACTTTACGAGGAACTTCTCATCGATCAAGATAACACAGGTTATACAGAGCATACTCGTATTTTACGTTCTTTTGAAAAGCATTATCCGTTACAAGAGATTCAATTGGTATTCAGTAAAATCAATCAAATGACAGCAGTGGATCATGATGTAGATTGGGCTTTAAGTCAGTTAGAATATTATGTTGATGGCTATAAACGTAGCGGCGAAGTACGAGTTAATTAAGAGAGTATTGTATGATCAAAAAAGCAATTTTACCCGTCGCAGGTTTAGGCACCCGTTTTTTACCAGCAAGTAAATCTATTCCCAAAGAAATGGTTACGGTTGTCGATCGTCCCGCAATTGAATATGTGGTACGTGAGGCAGTTGAGGCAGGTATAGAACAAATTATTTTGGTCACTCATTCCTCAAAAGCTTCAATTGAAAATTATTTTGATCGTAATTTTGAGCTTGAAACAACTTTAGAACAAAAAAAGAAATTTGACCTGCTGAAAGAAATTACTGATATTTTACCGAAGCATGTCAGTGTGGTCAGTGTACGCCAACCACAACCCCTAGGACTAGGTCATGCGGTATTATGTGCGAAAGATATCGTGGGTGATGAAGCCTTTGCAGTGTTATTGCCAGATGTTTTAGTTAAAAATCGGACCGATGAGAATGATTTATCTCTCATGATTCAACGTTTTGAACAGTCCCAAGCAGCACAGATCATGGTAGAAGCAGTTCCTGATCATTTGGTTGATCAATATGGTATTGTGGATGTCGCGGTTTCACCGAATGAAGGCGAAAGCGTTGTGATGCAGGGAATCGTTGAAAAACCTGCGGTGGATACAGCACCTTCAAACTTATCTGTGGTTGGTCGCTATATTCTACCAGCTCAGATTATGGAGCTTTTAGCACATACCCCACGTGGGGCAGGTAATGAAATTCAGCTGACCGATGCGATTGCAGCATTGCAGCGATCAGAAACTGTGGAAGCCTACCGTATGAAGGGACAAACCTTTGATTGTGGTAGTAAGCTTGGATATTTAAAAGCTGTATTACACTATGGTATCGAGCATCCAAAATTGGGCGTAGAGTTTAAGGGCTTAATCCAAGAATTAGCCCTATAGTTTTAGGGCGTGTGGTTATGAAAGTTGCAATCTTTGGCAATACATTATATGCAGGCGTGATGTCTGCATTATTGTCTGAATCTGGGCATTTTGTATATTGGTGTTCCCACCTCAACCCAAATGAAAATGGTCAGCAATATTCTTTTCATGATGAAAATGTCAGTCGCTTACTTGAAAAACAGCTCAGTAGTGGATTTCTGATTTATCGTGATCTGGATAGTATTCCTTTAGACATTGATGCTTACTTATTTAGTTTTAATCAAACCCAAGAACAACAAGTTTTTCAACTGTTAGCATCACTAAAACAGCGTCCGATTATTCATCCAAAATTGATGATCAATGCATCTACCTTTGGCTTACATGGGACTGAGCATTTTCAACAAATCCTTTTTGAAGATCACTGGGTCTATTTACCAGATACCATCCAAGAGGGAAATGCGTTACAGAGTCTGACCCAAGCTAAGCAGCTGATAGTCGGATGTAGTCAAGCTAATGTTCAGACCAAAGTAAAAGAGTTACTTCGCCCTTTTTTCCCTTTGGCACAGCAATATCTATTTATGCCGATTTTAGATGCTGAGTTTACCAAACTCAGTATCTCAGGTATGTTGGCAACACGGATCAGCTATATCAATGATTTGGCCGTGGTTGCTGAGAAACTTGGGATTGATATTGCATCAGTACGTCAGGGTATGGCAGCGGATAACCGTATTGGTTCAGCTTACTTAGCCCCTGGTGCTGGTTTTGGCGGTGAAAATTTTTCTCATGATATTCTGACACTCTCTAATACAGTTGCAAATACAGGCGTTAAAAGCCAATTGCTTGCACAAGTATGGGAAATTAATGAGCAACAAAAAGAAATCTTGTTCCGTAAGTTTTGGAACTATTATCATGGGGATTTGCAGGGAAAATCTGTTGCAATTTGGGGGGCTTCTTTTAAAGAAAATACCTCAAGTATTCAGCAATCACCTATTCACCAAATGCTTGCAGCACTGTGGGCGCAAGGAGTGACGGTTTATCTGCATGATCCACAAGCCTTGGATGAAATTAAGCAGATGTATGGACAACGTGACGATCTGATTCTTTGCGAAGATCAGTATGATGCGGTCAAAAATGTGCATGGTCTGTGTGTGCTTACGGCGTGGAAACAATATTGGAGCCCAGCATTCAAACAGCTTGAACAGTTGATGGGACACCCTTTAATTCTGGATGGTCGCAATATTTATGATCCTGACTATGTTAAAGCACAAGGTTTTGCATATATAGGTGTGGGGCGTTAAAGATGATCAAGCAGATTCAGTCTTTTGCTGTAAAAGAGCAAGCTTCCGCCGTGGAGCACCTTTCATCTTTACAACAGCAATTTAAAAAGGTCCATCTAAATACCTTATTTGCAGCAGATCCTGCACGCTTTAAACGTTTTTCGGTTGAGTATGACCAAATTGTTTTGGACTTCAGTAAGCATCGTATTGATCAAACGATTTTAAATAACTTAGTGGACTTAGCTCAGGCACAAGATTTAAAAGGCTGGATTAAAAAGCTCTTTTCATCTGAACCGATTAATTATACTGAACACCGCGCAGCAATGCATTGGGCTTTACGTTTACCACAATCGAGTCCAGACTTTTCTGATGTGAATCAGCTAGTGCAGCAGCAGTTGGAGCGAATGTATGCTTTAGTGGATAAAATCCATGCTGGGCAGTATCGCGGTGCAACGGGTGAGGTCATTCAAGATGTGGTGAATATTGGTGTGGGCGGTTCTGATCTTGGTCCACTCATGGTGACCCATGCACTGTCTGACTTTAAGGTCGCAACTACAAAACCTTTAAATGTACATTTTGTTTCGACTATGGATGGTAGTCAACTGTCTGAGTTACTGCATCAACTCCGCCCTGAAACAACTCTATTTATTATTTCATCAAAGTCATTCGGTACCATTGATACACTTTCTAATGCGCAAACCGTACGTCAATGGTTAGAAAAGGCATTGGGGCAAAATGAGAAGATTCTGCAAAATCATTTTATCGGGGTTTCGACTAAGCCTGACAAGATGACAGAGTGGGGCATTGCTACTGATAAACAGCTATTGCTCTGGGATTGGGTCGGCGGTCGTTATTCACTGTGGTCATGTATTGGTTTGCCAATTGCACTGACTGTCGGCGTTGAGGGATTTAAGCAACTGTTAGCAGGTGCTTATGCGATTGACCAGCATTTTCAATCAGCACCCTTTCAGCAGAATATTCCTGTTTTGATGGGGTTATTAGGCGCGTGGAATAATAACTTTCTGGATATTCATACCCATGCGGTACTGCCTTATGATGGCCGACTTAAATATTTCGCGGCTTATTTGCAGCAGCTTGAAATGGAATCCAATGGCAAATCGATCCAACGCAACGGCGAAAAAGTTGGTTCCGTGACCTGTCCAATTGTGTGGGGTGAGGTTGGACCTAACGCACAGCATGCATTCTATCAGCTGCTGCATCAAGGTACACATTTGGTTAGTTGTGACTTTATTGCGCCTGTGAAGCGTTATAATTCCAATCAATTCACTTATGCTGAAAGTGCTGAAGCTTTGGTAGAACAGCATCATTTGGCTTTATCCAACTGTTTGGCACAGTCGCGCCTGTTGGCCTTTGGGAATCAAGCATTGGCAGTAGATGAACTGGAAGGCTTACCCGCTTATAAACAATATGAAGGCAATCAACCTAGCTCCACTATTCTACTTAAAGAGCTGAATCCTTATAGCTTAGGAATGCTGATTGCGATGTATGAACATAAGGTTTTTGTACAGTCAGTATTATGGAGTATTAATCCCTTTGACCAATGGGGTGTTGAAAAAGGCAAAGAAATTGCCAATCAGCTGTTACCGATTTTAAACCGCGAGCAAGATGATCTATCGAGTTTTGATGCATCAACACAAGGTTTGTTGAAAATATTATTAGGAAAAACTGATGGCTAAAGTTTTAGTAACTGGCGGTGCGGGCTATATTGGCTCCCATACTTGTTTAGAGTTATTGAAAGCAGATCATGATGTCATTGTTTTTGATAACTTATCAAATAGCAGTGTAGAGTCTCTAAATAGAATACAGCAACTCGCAAATAGAAGTTTAGTATTTGTGCAAGGTGACATCCGAAATCAGCATGAGTTGGATCAGGTCTTTCAGGATCATCAAATCGATGCGGTGATTCATTTTGCTGGTTTAAAAGCAGTGGGTGAAAGTCAGGAGAAGCCTTTAATCTATTTCGATAATAATATTTCGGGTAGTATCCAACTTGTGAAGGCGATGGAGAAAGCGAGTGTTTTTACTCTTGTGTTTAGTTCTTCGGCGACGGTGTATGGTGAATTAAATCCATCTCCTTATCAGGAAGATATGCCATTAAGTCTACCTAATAATAATTATGGTTATACAAAATTGGTCATTGAACAAATGCTTGAGAAACTAGCTTTAGCTGATAATAGATGGTCAATCGCTTTATTAAGATATTTTAATCCTGTTGGAGCGCATAAAAGTGGGTTAATTGGTGAAGATCCACAAGGGGTTCCAAATAATTTAATGCCTTATGTCACCCAAGTTGCAGTAGGACGACGTGAAAAACTATCGATTTTTGGTCAGGACTATTCAACTCAAGACGGTACTTGTGAAAGAGACTTTATTCATGTGGTTGATTTAGCTAAAGCACATGTTCTTGCGATTACTAATCGCCTCGCAAATCAAGGTTGTCGAGCTTGGAATATTGGTACAGGTAAGCCAATTTCAGTATTACAAATTAAAGAGACATTTGAACAAGTCAATGGTGTAACGATTGCAACAGAATTCGTCGAACGTAGAGCAGGCGATTTACCAGCTTTTTATGCGGATGCCTCTCGCGCGAAGAAAGAATTGGGTTGGAAACCACAATATACCTTGCAAGATATGCTGGCGGATAGTTGGAATTGGCAAAAACAAAATCCAAATGGATATCAATAATTATTGTTTCATATAAACAGGGAGCAACAGCTCCCTGTTTTTTAACTCTTAGATTATCCTTGAATTAAAGCAGTTAACTCATCCACATAACTTTGCATTGATTGTGGATTTTGATCGGCACGACTCTCAATATTCAGGCGAAGCAAAGGCTCAGTATTAGATGCCCGAACATTTAAACGCCATACACCAAAATCAAGACTCACGCCATCAGTACGGTCTACTTGTGGATTTTGGTCAGCATAATGATCAAAAATCTTTTGTACTGTTGTTTGAGTATCAGCCACTTTAAAATTGATTTCACCGCTACACGGGAATTTGGCAATCATGTTTTCAACCAGCGTTGAGAGTGATTGACCTGTTTCAGAGAGTAAGGCAATCGTGAGTAACCAAGGAATCATACCGCTATCACAATAAGCAAAGTCTCGGAAATAGTGGTGAGCACTCATTTCTCCACCGTAAACAGCATTGTGTTCGCGCATCACATCTTTAATAAAAGCATGCCCAGATTTTGATTGCACCGCGATACCTTGATATTGATCAACAATATCAAAGGTATTCCAGACCAGACGAGGATCATGCACAATCTTCTCACCTGATTGTTTGATCAAGAATGCTTGTGCCAATAAGCCAACAATATAATAGCCTTCTATGAATTGACCTTTCTCATCGAATAGGAAACAACGGTCAAAGTCACCATCCCAAGCAATGCCCATATCTGCATGGTGCGCAAGTACAGCATCACGGGTGCTGTCACGATTTTCAATTAAGATTGGATTTGGAATCCCATTTGGAAAATTGCCATCGGCTTCATGATGGATTTTGATAAATTCAACAGGAATATTGAGTTCTTGAAATTTTTGCTCAATCGCATCAATCACATGACCTGCTGCCCCATTGCCAGCATTCACCACCAGCTTGAGGGGTTTAATTTTTTGTGGGTCGATATATGTTAATAAGTGATCGACAAATTCAGGCAAAATATTATAGTTTTCAGTTGAACCCTTTTGTTCTACTTCTACAAAATCACCAGACTCGGCCAATGCCTGAATGTCTTTTAAGCCTGTATCAGCACTGATTGGACGTGCATTTTCACGTACCAATTTCATACCATTATAGTCCATTGGGTTGTGGCTTGCCGTGACTTCGATCCCACCTTGCACATCGAGATGGAAAGCACCGAAATAAACTTCTTCTGTGCCTGTCATACCCAAATCAAGCACATTGACACCCGCATCATTTAAACCACGAATGGTGGCTTGTTTTAAGCCCTCACTGCTGAGGCGGATATCACAACCAATCACAACTTTTTTAGGTTGGTAGATTTGTCCGTATGCACGACCGATTTTATAGGCGATTTCTTCGTTGAGTTCAGTGCCTAGTTTTCCGCGAATATCGTAGGCTTTAAAGCAAGTCAGTTGAGTCATGTTCAAAAGTGCTGTTTGTTGTTTATTCATGTGTTGCAGTATACAAAGACTCGCTGGGCTTGAACATTCATAGATACAGATTTAATCATTTAGTGATTTTTCTTGGTTTCAGCTAGATGACCAATCTTAAATTTAAAAGACTCTCATCATGTAAAAACAAAAAAGGTTGTTCCACGTGAAACAACCTTTTTTGATCCATAAAGTCTCCCTTTTAAAAGGGAGATGAGGAGCGATTATAGCTCCGCAAGGGAATTTTAAGCTGATTTCGCTAAAACTTCTGCGACTGCTTTTGCCACTTTATAAATATTATTCATATTTAGACCCGCAACGCAGATACGACCACTACGAACGAGGTAGATTGCATATTCTTCACGTAAGGTGTCAACTTGCTCACCTGTTAACCCTGTATAGCTGAACATACCTTTTTGATTGACAAGATAGCTGAAATCACGGTCTGGCAATGCTTTAGTCAATTCATCTTTTAAGATGCTACGCATTTTGATAATACGCTCACGCATCTCTTTGACTTCGCCTTGCCATTGTTGATTTAGATCAGCGTCATTTAAGACTTGATCAACCAACCATGCACCCGTTGTTGGTGGGCTAGAGTAGATACGACGTACCGTTGCTTTTAACTGACCGAATGTGCATTTTGCTGCTTCAGCATCATCACACACGAAAGTTAAACCACCAACACGCTCACCATAAAGTGAGAAGATTTTAGAGAACGAGTTGCTGACGATGAAGTTTAAACCAGCTTGGTCTAAAGCACGAATCGCATAAGCATCTTGTTCCATGCTATCGCCAAAGCCTTGATAAGCGATATCAAGGAATGGAATCAAGTTATGCTCTTTTAATACCGTAATCACTTGATCCCACTGTGCTGGATTTAGATCCGCACCTGTCGGGTTGTGGCAGCAAGGGTGTAACAATACGATGCTTTGCTCTGGCAGAGTTTTTAATGTCGACAACATACCATCAAAATCAACGCCACGTGTTTCAGCATCGAAATATGGATAGTAGTTGCTCTTGATTCCAGCACCGTTGAAGATCGCAACATGGTTATCCCACGTTGGTTGGCTCACCCACACTTCTGAATTTGGGAAATAAGTTTTTAAGAAATCTGCACCGACTTTTAATGCACCTGAACCACCAAGCGTTTGAATGGTTGCAACACGACCTTGTTGAATAGCAGGGCTGTTTGCGCCAAACAATAGAGCTTGAATTGCGTCACGGTAAGGTTTAAAGCCTTCCATTGGAAGATAAAGTTTGGTTTTATCATTTTTAGGTGCAATACGTTTTTGCGCTTCGATAATGGTATCAAGCTGAGGAACGATACTGTCTTCGTTATAGTACAAACCAATACTTAGATTAACCTTTTCAGCGCGTGGATCAGCATTAAACTGTTCCATTAAAGAGAGAATTGGGTCGCCTGCATAAGGTGGGATATGTTGAAACATTAACAATGTCCTTTTATTCAACAAGGTGCATGGATGTGTCTTGCGGAGCATGACTCCAGATGCCCAATAATGTACCAATAAAGCGCTTATGAAGCACGCTGTTATTTACATTTCTGGTGCAGTATTTACTTACAAAAATTCGTAGAAAATCGATCGATTATAAGGATTGTCTACAATCAAGCTGTCATACCATGGTCGTAGCATACGTAATATAAATAATAGGAAAAATGCCTTGGATCAATTGAAATAAAGTACTTAAATTTTAGTAAGAATATGTTTTATATATAATTATTTTATATTTTTAGTGCCTTTTTCAGAACATTCTATTGTGAGTCAAGCGAATAGTATTGACTGGATCAGTCTATTTTATTGTCGACAATCCTATTGCATTTTTTCTTCTATCTCGTTATAAAATCATCAAAACTGTAGAGATTGTCGACAATATGCAAGATACCCTTGTTCCTCAAGCCATCAGCACGAGTCAGAGTATTACTTTGACGGAACACGTATTTAAGCAAATTCAGTCGGCGATTGTATTAGGACAAATTCCTGCGGGCAGTAAGATTTCTGAACCTGAACTAGCGCGTATTTATGGGATCAGTCGAGGTCCATTGCGTGAAGCGATACATCGTCTGGAAGGACAGAAGTTAGTTGAGCGTACGGCACATGTGGGTGCGCGAGTTGTTTCTCTTTCTCTACAACAGTTTAAAGAGCTTTACCAAATTCGTGCTTCACTTGAAGGTTTAGCCTGTAAATTAGCAGCTCAGCATATTGATAAAAAACAAATTTTAGCATTGCGTGATGTACTGCGAATGCATGCTGAAGATGAAAACTTTAAAGCAGGTAAGGGCTACTATCTGCAAGAAGGTCAAGACGATTTCCATTACTGCATTATCAAAAGCAGTGGCAATAAAACCCTCGAAAAAATGTTATGTGATGAGCTGTATCACCTCATCCGTATGTACCGAATTCAATTTTCAAATACCCCTGATCGACCAAGCAAAGCTTGGGATGAACATATTCGCATTTTAGATGCGATTGCAGAGGGTGATGGTGAGCTTGCTGAAATGCTAATGCACCGTCACATCAATGCATCCTACAAAATTGTTGAGCAAACATTGCTGCAAACCCAAGGAGAACATCAACATGGCTAAATCTGCTGGTCAGCTATTCCGCGACGCGGTCGCAAATGAAAAACCATTACAAGTGGTCGGTGCGATTAACGCCAACCATGCGTTATTGGCAAAACGTGCAGGCTATAAAGCAATTTATTTGTCAGGTGGTGGTGTTGCCGCAGGTTCGTTAGGTTTACCTGATTTGGGGATTAGTAACCTTGATGATGTATTAACGGATGTACGCCGTATCACGGATGTCTGTGACCTACCATTATTGGTTGATGTGGATACAGGTTTTGGTGCTTCAGCATTCAACATTGCACGTACCACTAAATCAATGATTAAGTTCGGTGCAGCAGCGATGCACATCGAAGATCAAGTGGGCGCAAAACGTTGTGGTCACCGTCCGAATAAAGCGATTGTTACGCAACAAGAAATGGTGGATCGTATTAAAGCGGCAGTCGATGCGCGTACTGATGAAAACTTTGTGATCATGGCACGTACTGATGCTTTAGCGGTTGAAGGCTTACAAGCAGCGATTGACCGTGCAGGGGCATACATTGAAGCAGGTGCGGATATGCTGTTCCCTGAAGCAATTACTGAATTGGCAATGTACAAGCAGTTTGCTGATCTGACCAAAGTTCCAGTATTAGCCAATATTACTGAATTTGGTTCTACACCATTGTTTACGACTGAAGAATTGGCTTCTGCGGATGTCAGCATTGCGTTATATCCACTTTCAGCATTCCGCGCGATGAACAAAGCGGCGGAAAATGTGTATGAAACTCTGCGTAAAGAAGGCACACAAAAGAACGTTGTTGACACCATGCAAACCCGTCAAGAATTGTATGAGCGCATTAACTACCATGCGTTTGAACAGTATCTTGATGGAACTTTTGCGAAGAATAAATAATTTCCCCGTTCTTCACCTCTCCCTAACCCTCTCCTCAGAGGAGAGGGAATAACACGAATCATAATTAATTGGATTTGTGCAATTCCTCCCCTTTTAGGGGAGGTTAGGAGGGGTCTTAAAAGTAAACAAATAAACACCATAAAAAGGACAATCTTATGAGCAGTAATGAAACTCCAACAGGCTTCAAGCCAAAAAAATCAGTTGCGTTAAGTGGTCAAGTGGCAGGTAACACTGCACTTTGTACCGTAGGTCGTAGTGGTAATGACTTGCACTATCGTGGTTATGACATTCTTGACCTTGCAGTCGGTAGCCAATTTGAAGAAGTGGCGCACTTACTGGTACATGGCAAATTGCCAAACAAAGCTGAACTTAAAGCCTATAAAGCAAAACTTAAAGCACTGCGTGGCTTACCAGCTGCATTAAAAACTGCACTTGAGCAGTTACCGCCATCTGCACACCCAATGGACGTGATGCGTACAGGTGTGTCAGTTTTAGGTTGTTTAACGCCTGAACATGAAGACCACAATGAAGCAGGTGCAAAAGACATCGCTGACAAATTGATGGCAAGCTTGGGTTCAATGTTGTTGTATTGGTACCATTTCAGCAACAACGGTCGTCGTATCGAAGTTGAAACGAATGACGATTCAATTGCTGCGCATTTCCTCCATTTACTTCATGGCGAAGCGCCATCTGAAGAATGGATTCAAGCAATGCATACCTCTTTGATTTTGTATGCTGAGCATGAATTCAACGCATCTACATTTACGTCACGTGTTGTTGCAGGTACAGGTTCAGACATGTATTCAGCAATTACTGGTGGTATTGGTGCGTTGCGTGGTCCAAAACATGGTGGTGCAAACGAAGTTGCATTCGTGATTCAACAACGTTATGACAACGCTGACGAAGCAGAAGCAGACATCCGTAGCCGCGTAGAGAAAAAAGAAGTCATTATTGGCTTTGGTCACCCTGTTTATACGATCTCTGATCCACGTAACGAAGTGATCAAGAAAGTTGCGTATGACCTTGCTGAAGCGCAAGAGAACAACAAGATGTACCTCATCGCTGAGCGTTTAGAGTCAGTGATGAAAGAAGTGAAGAACATGTTCCCGAACCTCGATTGGTTCAGCGCGGTGAGCTATCACTTGATGGGTGTTCCAACAGCAATGTTCACGCCATTATTCGTGATTGCACGTACAGCGGGTTGGTCAGCACACGTGATCGAACAACGTCAAGACGGTAAGATCATTCGCCCAAGCGCGAACTACACTGGTCCTGAAAACCTAGAATTCAAACCATTGGCGGAGCGTGGCTAATGTCAAATCAATACCGTAAACCGCTGCCAAATGATAATGGCAATACCCAGCTCGAATACTATGACGTGCGTCAAGCCGTTGAAGATATTCAGCCAGGCGCATACGCAACCTTGCCATACACCTCGAAAGTGCTCGCTGAACAGCTTGTACGTAAAGCTGATGCAGAAAATTTAACTGCCTATTTAACGCAATTGATCGAACGCCGTCAGGACTTGGATTTTCCTTGGTATCCTGCGCGCGTGGTGTGTCATGACATCTTAGGTCAAACAGCACTCGTTGACCTTGCGGGCTTACGTGATGCAATCGCTGAAAAAGGTGGCGATCCATCTAAAGTCAATCCAGTCGTTCCAACGCAGTTGATCGTGGATCACTCTTTGGCGGTGGAATTTGGTGGTTTTGACCCTGATGCATTTGAGAAAAACCGTGCGATTGAAGATCGTCGTAACGAAGACCGTTTCCACTTTATTGAGTGGACGAAAACTGCTTTTAAAAATGTTGACGTGATCCCTGCGGGTAACGGCATCATGCACCAAATCAACTTGGAGAAAATGTCTCCAGTGATTCAAAATCGTGATGGCTTGGCTTTTCCTGATACCTGTGTTGGTACAGATTCACATACCCCACATACCGATGCGCTTGGTGTCATTTCAATTGGCGTGGGTGGCTTGGAAGCTGAAAATGTCATGCTTGGTCGTGCATCGTGGATGCGCCTACCTGACATTATTGGTGTTGAGTTTGTCGGTCAGCGTCAAGCAGGCATTACTGCAACGGATATCGTACTCGCTTTAACTGAGTTCTTACGTAAAGAGCGTGTAGTGGGTGCATATTTAGAGTTCTTCGGTGAAGGTGCTGACAGCATGTCTGTGGGCGACCGTGCCACCATCTCGAATATGACCCCAGAATATGGCGCAACTGCGGCAATGTTCTACATCGACCAAAACACCATTGATTATTTACGCCTAACAGGTCGTGAAGATGCACAAGTGGCGTTGGTTGAGCAATACGCAAAAGAAATCGGTCTTTGGGCATCTGATATGACCCAAGCTGAGTACCCACGTGTACTTCGTTTCGATCTTTCAACAGTCACTCGTAACATTGCAGGTCCATCAAACCCACATGCACGTGTCTCTACTGCTGACTTGAAAGCCAAAGGTATTGCAGGGAATTTGGATGTTGCGAAAGCACAAGAAGCAGAAGGTTTAATTCCTGATGGTGCTGTGATTATTGCGGCGATTACCTCGTGTACCAATACATCAAACCCACGTAATACCGTGGCGGCTGGTCTATTGGCACGTAAAGCCAATGAATTGGGCTTGGTACGTAAACCTTGGGTGAAATCATCATTTGCACCAGGCTCTAAAGCAGCGGCTTTATACCTAGAAGAAGCAGGCGTATTGGGTGATTTAGAAAAACTTGGCTTTGGTATCGTAGCGTATGCATGTACTACTTGTAATGGTATGTCAGGTGCACTTGATCCAGTGATTCAACAAGAAATTATTGACCGTGACTTATACGCGACAGCAGTACTTTCGGGTAACCGTAACTTCGATGGTCGTATCCATCCTTATGCAAAACAAGCGTTCTTGGCATCTCCGCCACTGGTGGTGGCGTATGCGATTGCAGGAACGATTCGTTTTGACATCGAAACAGATTCGCTTGGAAATGACAAAGACGGTAATCCAATTTACCTGAAAGATATCTGGCCTTCGGATGCTGAAATTGATGCGCTAGTCAAAGAAGCAGTGAAGCCTGAACAGTTCCGTAAAATCTACATTCCAATGTTTGATTTGGGTGTGAATGAAGAAGCGGCAAGCCCATTGTATGACTGGCGTCCAATGAGTACTTATATTCGTCGTCCGCCGTATTGGGAAGGCGCATTGGCTGCACCACGTACTTTAGCCAATATGCGTCCACTTGCAATTTTGGGTGACAACATCACGACTGACCACTTATCACCATCGAATGCGATTGTGTTAGATAGTGCTTCAGGCGAATATTTGGCGAAAATGGGCGTGCCTGAGGAAGACTTTAACTCATATGCAACCCATCGTGGCGACCATCTCACCACACAACGTGCAACTTTTGCTAACCCGAAATTGTTTAATGAAATGGTGGTTCGTTCAGACGGCACCATTAAACAAGGTTCAAAAGCGCGTGTAGAGCCTGAAGGCGAAGTGATGCGTATGTGGGAAGCGATTGAAACTTACATGAACCGTAAGCAACCATTAATCATTGTGGCGGGTGCGGATTATGGTCAGGGTTCAAGCCGTGACTGGGCTGCCAAAGGTGTGCGTCTTGCAGGTGTTGAAGCGATTGTTGCCGAAGGTTTTGAGCGTATTCACCGTACTAACTTAGTCGGTATGGGTGTTTTACCGCTTGAGTTTAAAGCTGGTGTGAACCGTAAGACGTTGAAGTTAGATGGTACTGAGCTGTATAGCGTGATTGGTAATATCTCACCGCGTTCGACTTTGACTTTAGTGATTGAGCGTGCCACAGCGGACGGTAAGGAAGAGATTCTGGAAGTACCTGTAACTTGCCGTTTAGATACAGAAGAAGAAGTTTCTGTATATGAAGCGGGCGGTGTATTACAGCGTTTTGCACAAGACTTTTTAGAAGGTCAAGTGGTTTAAAGGATGAGTGTGTTACTAGTATCTAGATATTAGTAACACTTTATAAAAGCAGAGGTTATTTTCTCAAAACTTTTCTATTGGCTGTAAAAAATTTATCTACTTCAACAGAAACCATATCACTATCATCTGAAACAAGCATTTTTATATCATGGGATTTCATAAAGTGAATAAAAAGGGCGTCATAAGAATCAAGAATAGATGTAGATAAAAAACTATGCGTAGCGTTAATAGTGTCAGCATTGATCTCTAAGGTCAAACATTCCGACATTGAGCAGATTGTCTTCCAAGCGGCATCGATTTCTTTAACTACATTTTTACGTTCTGCCTCGATCTTACGAAATGCTTTTTTTGTTATGTGAGAGTTTTTTGTTAAATATTCTTCATATTCAGCAGATTCAATAATATTTGCTAATTCTGTATATGTAAGGGGACAGTGATAAATTTTTGCTCCTTTATCCTGTATTTTTTCTACAAAATTAGGATATTTTTCAAGCTGATAAGGTGCAGGTTTTCTTGAACTATAAAAATTTTTTGATCCACAATAAGTAAGCCAATACCATACATTTGTATCCAAGAAGTATTGATCTTTTGTTTGCGGGTAAGAGTGGGATATGTCAAAAATTTTAGCTGCTTTACTCACTCTTATTTTCCTTTTCAGAATAAAAGCTAAGAGCATTTGATATTACAAGGTTAAGTAGTTCTTTACCTGTATCATTTAAATTTGTTGGCTCCATATAAATCAATAACTCATCAATTGTTATATCCTTAAGTAGATGACCAATTGCCGCGTTAAAAAATGGAGATGCAAATAAAGAAACGTCTTTAAAATCTAGTATAGTTTTTTGTTTTTCCGTTATATTTTTAATTAAAATTTGATAGATTTTATCTCCCTTCTGCATGGAAATAGCATTTCTACCAGTTAGGTCGTATACCTTTATCGTATTCATTCGTCATATCCTAATAATTTACTGATAAAAAGAGTTTTTCTGAGGTTGTTCTGAGGAAAAACAGTAATTTTTCCCATCACAATTTATAGTGATACTTACAAAGGTACCTGGAAAAAAATCTGCAAGTTTTGTAACTTTATATTCGCCGTATTGATCTGTGCATACTTTAACTCTATTACTATAAATTCGTAGTTCACCTTTGTTTACTCTAACAAATTGTCTCAATAGTTCGAATCCTAGGCCTCTAGCCAAATTGTAATTAGAGCTATCAGTATTTGTTGAATTACCTTGTTTGAGCGCCCAAATCATTGCTTCTATATCATCTTTAATACCTGTACATTTAATTACATTATGAACAATCCCTGGACCAAAATCTAAGACACTTATATGAAGTTTTTTATTTTTTTTGTCGTATTCACCACAACTATAAATTTTCAACTTTGAATTCAGTTGTTTCGATACTCCATGGCCGTAAGCATTCATAAATATTTCAAGAATTCTACTAATAATTGCTTGTTTCAATTTATCACTTAACTTTAATTTATCATCAGATAACCATTCACTTTCTAAATGTTCGGCTAATGCTCCGTCATCAAGTGTTATATCATGTTCACGATAACCAATATACTCTCCCTTGGGATAGGGTTTTTCTTTTACATCAATGGGTGAAAAATAACTTAAAAAATTATTTCCGATAAGGTTGTCGGATACGACAGAAGACATACTCTCAACGAGAAATTTGCATCCAATGTAAGGAATTTTCTTCTTCAGTAGATCGGTTGAGGTTAGTTTCTGATTGGCAATATATCGACTTAAACCTCCAAGTAGTACAACCCCATTGTGTGAAATTTTTGAGCAATGTTTAAAATCAAATAAAAAATAGTCCACTGGATCATTACAAATCTCTTGGAATATTTTGAGAATACACTCAAATCCTGCTTCATCACTTTTAATTGTTGGAATTTCAATAATACTCATAGTTAGTGCTTTAAAGAAAACATTTAAAATATTATTGGTTTTTATTTATAAGTCAAATAATTAGATCTAAAAAATATTCTAAATATTAGAAATTAAACAGGAGCATAAAATTTGAGACTATTGGGATGTTATTTTGCCAAAATGCCACCACTACTCGTCAGAAAGGTCAATAAATAATCAAAACTATCACGCTATAGTATATGAACCATTTCTAAAATCTATGGAGAACAAAGATGGTTACTGCTGGCGAAAAACCTGGAACTGGCTTCTATTTTTGTGTTCAATGCGGACACCGCACCTATTTAGAAATTGGTACTGATCGTTTACCTCCGTGTACCAAATGCCTTGGCAATCAATTCAACAGTAAGAATGCCTAAGCCGCAAACACCAAACAGTTACCCACTGTTTTGATGAAAGCCCTGTCACTCGATAGGGCTTTTTTGTTACTGTAAAATATGAAATAACAAGATAGCTCTATCCAACAAAAATAAGGAAAACCCAGATGGAAACAATTTTAGGACTTTGTATCGGCGTAGGATTAAGCGCAGCCTGTGGTTTTCGTGTCTTTGTTCCTTTATTGGTGATGAGCATTGCAACTTTGTTGGGTTGGTATGAACCTGCTAAAGGCTTTGAATGGTTAGCCATTCCATCTGTATGCGCTGCACTTGGATTTGCAACCATCTGTGAAATCGCAGCTTACTATGTGCCGTGGGTCGATAATCTCTTGGATACCATTGCTACACCTGCTGCTGTAGTGGCAGGTACACTGAGTACGATGGCAGTCAGTAGTGGAGAAATGTCACAATTTGCCACTTGGGCAGCCGCATTGATCGTGGGGGGCGGAACAGCAGGCGTGGTGCAAATGAGTACGGTAGCTGCACGTGGCGTTTCAACGGCGACCACGGGTGGACTGGGCAATTTTGTGGTGGCAACAGGTGAATTGCTTGGTTCAATTGTCTTGTCGATCTTGGCATTTGTGATGCCAGTCATGATTACGGTATTTGTGATTATTCTGGTGATTGTGGTTGTACGTTGGATTCACTCAAAACGCCAACAAAAAATCAGCCATTCCTTATAAATGTAATGACACCAATAACAACCTGAATGATGAATTAAAGATGATGATAAGAACGCAATACATAGCCCTAATTTTGGCTTGCTCAAGCCTATTTATACTTCCACAAACAACGTTTGCTTAAGAACAACAGACAGCAGAACAACTTAAATTACGTAAAGATAAAGACATTTATAAAGCCTATATCCCAGCGACATATCATTTATTTGAAGCGATTGAGGGTGATTTAAATAAAGATGGCTTGAAAGATGTCGTGCTAATCGTCAAAGCAACTAATCCTAAAGCCTTTGTCGATGATGAATATCGAGGGCGTTTAGACCGAAACCGCCGTGGCATGATTGTTTTACTCAATTAAAAAGGCAAATACAAACCTATTGTTCGCCACTTAGATTGTTTTAGTTCAGAAAATGAAGATGGTGGTGTGTATTTCGCACCTGAACTATGGTTAGAGATCAAAAACAATGTATTGGATGTGCATTATGCCCATGGATGATATGGCGATTGGCATTATCTGTTTAGGTTAGAAGGAAATGACTTACGTCTTATTGGTTATGATGAATCCAATAATCATGGGCCCTATATTGAAAGTAAAACCAGTATTAACTTTTTAACAGGCAAAAAAGTTATTCGTAAAAATTTAAGTGCAGATGAAGACGCTGATCCGAAGTTTGAAGAAACATGGAGCAGTTTTAATCAAGCACCGATCTATTTATCCAAAGTGAAAGACTTGAGTGATTTGAGCTTTTAAAAATTGATCACTATCGAAAAAGTAAGCAGAACAGAGTAAATTACACCCACTTTTTAAGATGACGTTCAAGCTTATGGCTTTTACTTGGATTCTATTTACGATCATGGCTGCGTTTATGCAGGCGTGGCGCAACGCATTTCAGAAACAGCTCAGTACCACAGTTGATGCTTATGGTACGACATTGGCTCGATTTATCTTTGCTCCGATTTTTGCCTTTAGCTATTTAGCATTTCTCTATCTACATCAACCTGTCACTGCTCAAGTCCATTTTTCCAATATATTCTGGCTTTACGTGGTGATTGCAGGAATCAGCCAAATTTTTGCGACAGCGTTGATGGTGAAACTATTTCAACAAAAAAATTATGCGATTGGCATCGGACTGGCTAAAAGCGAAGCGATTTTGGCTGCTCTTATTGCCGTTTTATTCTTGCAAGAACGTTTGACCACTTGGGGTTGGGTCGGGGTGATGATTGGTGCGGTTGCAGTTTTTTTACTAAGTAAAGGTCGGCATAGTACGCAACTTTCATTCAATACCTTAATGATTGGTTTAGGCAGTGGTTTATGTTTTGCCATTACTTCACTTCTGGTACGTGAAGCCAGCTTAGAGTTGAGCATGTTGCCCTTTTTGCATCGTGCAGGATGGGTGTTGTGTAGCTTGATTAGTTTTCAGTGCATTGTGCTATTACTCTACTTGGGTATTTTTAGTCGTCAAACGCTGTATAACATGTGGCAACGTCTTGGGCTGACGTTTCGGGTGAGTGTTTGCAGTTTTTTAGCATCTGTGGGGTGGTTCAGTGCCATGAGTATGCAAACGGTGGCGATTGTCAAAACACTGGGTCAGGTTGAGATTTTATTTAGTTTACTGATCTCAGCATTTTTCTTTAAAGAAAAACTCGCTAAAACAGATCATTTAGGTTTATGGCTGGTAATTGTGGCAGCTATTATGGTCATCTGGGCATAAATTTAGGTTTTAAATGAAAAAATACACATCTAAATTGGAATATATTGAAATTTAAATGAGCTATTTTTTATTGAAATGGAAAATAATTCTGATTGTAATATGAGATATGCAAAATTATTTCATTAGTGGCGAAAAATACCAGTTTTTAGGAAAACAATCCCGCACTGATCTGCCTAAACTATGTCTCAAGGGTGTGAAAGGGATCGAAAAGAGTAGCATGCACCGATGCTTATAAAGCAAGTGTGTACAAACCCAAAAGGTCTCGATTCGGCTTAGGACGCTATAGATCAAAAGTCTATAGGCAAAGGTTATGGCTTACAAAGTCATAGGTGTTGAAGTAAACAACATGTTTTCCCTTGATACCCTAAAAAATTTAATATAAACAGAATGTGACCAATCAGATATAAATAATAAAAACCCGATCAATGAATTTAAATATAAGTGTGAAATAGGTCTTAGAATATTTATTTTTTGAATATAAACTTCTGTTTTTATAATAAAAAACAAAATGATATAATTGAAACTAGAAAATTGATCATATTGGAAGAGGTCATAAAAATAATGAAAGAATTCGATCTTAAAATACGTTATCCGCATCAAACTAATCGAAATGAAGCTGATCATTTGGGTGCTTTTGATTTAGAAACGATCGTTGCTCGTTTCGATGAGATGGGATGGCGTCAGCAATTGGTTCGTCAGTTACAGCTAGATGGTGCAAGTACCAGCTTTATTGTACGAGATGATTACACTGAGCAAACCTTACGCATCACAATAGATGCCTTTTCACAAACACAGCAACTTGAATTTAAATTAGAAAGCGATATTCCTGTGTTTATTCCTAAAAAAGATTTATTCGGATTGGTGACACGTAAGAGCAAAGATACGATTTCTTTTAATCATTTAACGTTGAGTCGTGCGAAAGAATATTTGATTACTTTTTTAAATCGAGACATTGCAACTTTAGAGCAGCTTTATAAAGACAGTTTAAATAAAGCGATAAAAACAGCATCATAAAAATATACGAGTTAATGTCGCAACAATAATAATCAAAACAGGCAACGGCATTAACTCTAGACATCTTCAATAACATTTCAATAAAACGAGTTCTTTGTTCACGATTTCATCTCAAAATTCGTTTTTGGCTAAGAACTCGCTATAATTGCCGTGCTTTATTCAATTTGTTTATTTCCCATGCCCTTAAATGACAATTTTATCTATATGCCACCACAAGATCCGCTTGAGATCATGTATGAAGATGAAGACTTGGTGGTGGTGAATAAGCCTGCTGGTTTATTGTCGGTGATGGGGCGCTTGCCAGAACATCAAGATAGTGCCTATTTGCGTGTGTTAGACCAGCATCCAACTGCAAAAGTGACGCATCGTTTAGATATGGCAACGTCGGGGTTGTTGATGTTCGCAAAGCATAGAGATGCTGAAGTTGCGATTAGCAAAATGTTCCAAGCACGAACTGTAAAAAAGTACTATGTTGCTTTGGTGCAGGGGCAGATTCAGGTGGAAGGGAGTGTGGATGTCCCATTGATTACGGATTGGGAAAATCGACCACGTCAGATGGTGCATTTTGAATTAGGTAAACACGCTAAAACCTTATTTCAACGGATGCAATATGATGCTGAAACCAATCAAAGTCGAGTGCGTTTAGAGCCTGTAACGGGGCGATCTCATCAGCTTCGTGTGCATATGATGCACATTGGTCATCCGATTATGGGAGATAAGTTGTATCATCCTGAACCAGCCCAATTTGATTTAAAACGTATGGCACTACATGCAGCTTATCTTGCATTTAAGCACCCTTTGAAAATGCATGCACTTGAAATTCATTCAGAAGTTACATTTTAATAAAAACAATCTATGAAAAAAAATAGGTATTTGATCCAATAGCAATAATTGATAAGATTGGCAGAGTAATCACAAACTGAATGAGAGGCAGTTTGATGCGATGTAGACTTAAATTGTGCGTGAATTTTGGTCTAAATAATCTCTAGGTGTCTAAAAATTGACATAAAAATAGGTTAATCTATAGCCAATAATGAAGTCAAAACATAACAAAGGATACTTATATGACTCGCGACTACGAGCAATTTCCAGAAAATGATAATGGCAATGTCTTATGGCAGATGGTTGAAGATGGCAATGACCTGAGTGAACCGCACGAGGTCGAATTTTCAATTGTGTTTGAGAAACAAGAACAAGTTGAAAAATGTGCCTTGCACCTGTTACATCAAGAGCAAAAAATTTCGCTGTATCAAGAAGAATTACATTCTGATGGATCGGATATGTGGGTACTCAATATCCATATCAATATGATGCTTGCGTATGAAGATATTGCTGATTTAGAAGAGTGGATGACACGTATTGCACAAGAGTTTGATGGTGAATATGACGGTTGGGGTTGTATGAGCTATATTTATGATGATGAAGCTGAATAACTTTAATATTGAAACCTTCAGCCTGTACTAAGCAGGCTGAAGATTGTTGAGTTAGAATTTAAACTGTGCTGAAACTGAAGCATTGATCGGTTCGCCAGGTTGAATCCATAGATCACTATAACTAGAAAGATAATAGGTTTTATCCAATAGATTATTGAGATTGAACTGATAGCGTAAGCGATCTGAAGGGGCGTAATACGCATTTAAATTGACCAAAGTATAGCTCGGCAAATTAAAACCATTGTCTAAATTATGTCCACTACGTTGCCCAACATAACTGATGTTTGCGCCTACACCTGCTTTCGTTGAGCCTTGTTGTAAAAACTCATAATTGCTCGTCATCGAAGCTTGGTGCTGAGGAATATTACTGAGTCGAGAGCCCTCGGCTAAGTCTTGGTCTTTTTCAATCTTGGCATCGGTATAGCTATAATTGGCATTGAATGACCATTGATCATTGAACTGACGATTAAAATCGAACTCGATGCCTTGACTACTCACTTCTCCTGCAGCCGTTTGAAAATTTGCATCAATTGGGTCTGTGGTAAGGACATTCTGTTTTTGCATTTTAAATAATGCAACACTGGCTAAACTCTGGTCATCGATTTGATATTTACTCCCGATCTCATAGCTTCGTCCTTTTTCAGGGGCAAAATTTTCTCCATTACGGTTCATACCACTATTCATGGCAAATGAATGACCATAGTTTGTATAAAATGCCCATTGATCTGATACTTTGAAATTAATCCCAACACGTGGACTGGCTTGGTGCAAGGTTTGACTATGCTGAGCTTGGGTTCGATGATTTTCAAAATTCTGCTCAACTTGATCAAAACGTGAACCGAGCAACACACTCCATTGATCATTGAAAAAGATCTGATCTTGCAGATTGAGGGCGAAATAGCGTTGGCGTTCATCTGTATCCGTAAAGGGAGCGAGACTTGGAAGATATTGCGCATAAATCGGATGGTAAATGTTGATGGTATTTGGATTGCTTACGCTGTGATTACGACGTTGTTGGTACTGGCGATAATCCAGTTGCCCAATTTCACTGGACACTAAAAGCTCATGCCTTGCCCATGAATGTTCTAATTTGCCTAGTAGTTCAGTTTGCAATAGTAGGTCTTCACTTTGATAATTACGATAGCGACGCTGACGCTCTAACGTTTGTCCATCGGCTTGTATACGGCGTGGTTCGGTAGAGAAGCCAACCAGTTGCGCGTCTTTATAACTGAGCGCGCTGTTTAGTGTCCACGTATCATTGAAGGTGTGATTTAGACGAAATTGATAGAAATGATCTTTCACTCGCATGTCACCATCATTTGGTTCACCTGTGAATGTTTTGGGGTTCATCACAAATTTTTTCTGAAAGGTGCTGACACCACGATCAAAAGTACCCAGTTGTTGAGTCAATTCACTATCAAAATCAAGTTGAGTTTGATCTGAAATTTTCCATGTCAGTTGGGGTGAAAAAAACCAGCGTTTACTACTCACATTTTCTCGAAAGCTTTGGTTGTCCTCATGGGCGATGGCGAAACGGTAAGCAAGTTCATCATTGATGGGAGCGGTGTGTTCGATACTGATGCGGTATTTTTCAAGGCTGTTTGCACGTAAATTCACTTCATTTTCGTTTTGCCATTGTGGTTTTTTGCTATTCAGATTGAGTAATCCCCCTGTTTCTCCACGACCGTATAAAGCTGCCATTGGGCCTTTTAAGAAATCAAGGGATTCGATATTGACCATATCTTTAGGTGCGCTAATGCCACGATTGACACTTAAACCATTGCGGATCATGGCTGCTCCCCAATTGGGATCTGTGCTAAATCCTCGTACTGAGTAGTTATCCCAAAAACCTCCACCTAAGCTATTTTGGTGAAAGACCCCACTGACCAGTGTTAATGCATCATCAATCCGTTGTACATCCTGTTGTTCGAGTTGCTGTTTCGACAGGAATGAACGGCTAAAGGGGACATCGACTACATCATGAGAGAACTTCGTGGTTGCAGGACTTGTTTCATGACTGGGTTGTGTCGCATCTGCTTGAATATGGATGGTAGCAAGTACAGCGGTTTTATCTTCTGCCCACGCCGCAGTGGAAATAAAACCAAGCCCCAAACATGAGCATAATCCGAGTTTGTATTGCATAAATGATCAGCCAAATAAAGACAAAATAGATTTAATGTAATAGTATAACATTACATTAATTTGTTTATTTTTACTATGCGAGTCGAAAAAAATACGCAACGTTTACAGTCGATAGATGCATTACGTGGTTTGGTTATTCTGATTATGTTGCTCGATCATGTGAGGGAAACCTTTTATCTGCATAAGCAGGTCAGTGACCCGATGGACATCGTCATGACCGAACCTGCATTGTTTGGAAGTCGCTTATTGGCACATCTTTGTGCACCAGTTTTTGTGCTGCTAACGGGTATTTCAGCATTTTTGTTTTATTCAAAGACGCAAAGCGTGCAGCAAACGCGAACTTTTTTATTCAAACGTGGTTTATTTCTGATTGGGCTTGAGCTGACGTTGGTTAATTTTGCTTGGACTGCAACTTTTCCACCTGAGGTCATTTATTTGCAAGTCATTTGGGCAATTGGCGTGAGCATGTTGGCTTTGGCAGCATGTATTAGCCTGCCTTTACCGATAATTGTGCTGAGTGCATGTGCAATTATTTTTGGGCATAACTTACTGGACTCGGTTCATTTTGCCGAAGGAAGTTGGATGCAGACACTTTGGCTGATCTTACATGAACGTGGTTGGATGGAGTTTGCTGGGATCAAATTGCGAAGTTCTTATCCTGTTTTACCGTGGATCGGTGTGATTTTGTTAGGTTTTGCTTTGGGACATTTTTTCAGTCAAAAATATACGGCAAAACAAAGAAATACCTACTTGGTTTCAATGGGTGTGTTCAGTATTGGTTTGTTTGTTGTACTACGTTTGATCAATATCTATGGTGACCAGCCTTGGCAGCACTTTGACACATTCTCATTAAGTCTCATGAGCTTTTTTAATTTGACCAAATACCCACCGTCATTGCTTTTTATTTTATGGAATGTTGGTATTGGGCTGATTATTTTGGTGCTGTTTGAGCGTTGGCAGCAACAACGATGGTTTAGACCACTGGTTGTATTTGGTTCTGTGCCAATGTTCTTTTATCTCTTGCATTTATATGTCTTGAAACTGCTGTATGTGCTTTCAGTGAGTATCTGGGGTCTCAATCATGGACACTATTTTTCTGTCGACCATGTTTGGATCATGTGGCTGATGAGTATTGCACTGTCTTTTGCACTTTATCCTGTAGTGCAATGGTTCTCAAATTTTAAGCATCAAAATAAACAGATTTCGATCTTAAAATATTTTTAGCTCTTCTGACTTTAGCTCTAAAGTACGCTCTGAACCGTGCGTACTTTATTTGCTGACATCGAGGTATAAGCCTTCTTTGACTTCCTCCATCACCACATAGCTATGTGAAGATGCGGAAGCAGGCAGCTTTTTCAGTAAATCACCTAATAATCGTCGGTATGCACTCATTTCTTTTAGTCTTGCTTTGACTAAATAATCAAACTCTCCTGAGATCAAATGACATTCCAAAACTTCGGGAATATCAACAAGGTCACGTGCAACTTGATCAAAAACATCACCAGATTTGGCTGAAAGTTTAATTTCTAAAAATACCAAAAGACTGCGGTCAACATGGGCAGGATTGAGTCGCGCGTAATAACCCATAATGATCCCTTCACGCTCTAAGCGTTTAACACGTTCTGAACACGGGGTGGTGGACAAATTGACACGTAAAGCCAGCTCACTAATCGCAATCCGACCTTCACGTTGCAGAATATCTAAAATCAGGCGATCAATACGGTCTAATTTACGCATAGATTATTCCCTTCTATTTTAATTTTTTCACGACGAAAACATGAAATTACCTAGATTATAAGCCTAAAAATAGTGAAAAAAACTATTGATGCAAAAATATACTAGTTAAATAAACTAGTGTGCGTGAGGGATTGTTATGCGCGTCATCGTCTTAGGAAGTGGTGTTATTGGTGTAGCAAGTGCTTATTACCTTGCACAGCAAGGTGCTCAAGTGACTGTGCTTGATCGTCAATCGGGTCCTGCCAAGGAAACCAGCTTTGGTAATGCAGGGCAAATTTCCCCAGGATATTCGACACCGTGGGCAGCGCCAGGAATTCCTTTTAAAGCAGTTAAATGGATGTTTCAACATCATGCACCACTAGCCATTAATATTGACGGCAGTATGTGGCAGTTACAGTGGATGGCTCAAATGCTGAAAAACTGTAATCCACAAAGCTATGCAGTGAACAAAGAGCGCATGATGCGTGTTGCGGAATATAGCCGTGACTGTCTGCGTGATCTAAGAACAAAAACTGGCATTAATTACGAAAATCGTTCTAGAGGTACGTTGCAAGTATTCCGTAATGACGCTCAGCTAGAGGCGGTGCAACGTGATATTCAAGTACTCAAAGAATGTGGTGTGGATTTCGATTTACTTAATGCACAAGAGTTAGCACGTGTAGAACCTGCTTTAGCACATACCGATAAATTAGTGGGTGGTTTACATTTGCCAAATGATGAGACAGGTGATTGTTATTTATTCACCAATGCTTTGGCAAAACTGGCACAAGATTTGGGTGTGGAGTTTAAGTTTGATCAGAATGTTGAAAACTTAATTGTTGAAGGTGATGAAATCAAAGGCGTCATGGTCAATGGAGCAGTTTTAACAGCCGACCGTTTTGTTCTTGCTTTTGGTAGTTATTCTCGTGACTTCCTCAAACCATTGGCGCTCAATTTGCCTGTATATCCAGTGAAGGGCTATTCATTAACAATTCCAATTGTTGATCCTGCACTTGCACCACAATCCACCGTTTTAGATGAAACTTACAAAGTTGCGATTACACGTTTTGATCAACGTATTCGTGTTGGTGGTATGGCGGAATTGAGTGGTTTTAATCTGGGCTTGAATGAAGACCGTCGTGCCACTTTAGAAATGGTGACTCAAGATTTATTCCCGGGTGGTGATTTACAGCAAGCTTCTTTCTGGACGGGCTTACGTCCAATGACACCTGATAGTACCCCGATTATCGGTGCGACTCAGTATAAAAATTTATTCTTGAATACTGGACATGGCACTTTAGGTTGGACGATGGCATGTGGTTCAGGAAAATTAATTAGTGATCTGGTGATGAACCATCGCACAGATATTAGTACGGATGGTTTGTCCATTCAGCGCTATTCACACGCAGCATAATTACAGCGTACAAGGAAGTTTATTATGCCTCGCCCAATTACTGCGGTCATCCATACTCAGGCTTTGCGTCAAAACATCGAGGTCTTGAGAGCAAGTGTTCCAGATAGCAAGGTGTTTGCTGTAGTCAAAGCCAATGCTTACGGACATGGTATTGAACGTGTTTATGAATCATTTAAAACAGCAGATGGTTTTGCTTTACTGGATATTGAAGAAGCAAAACGACTACGAGCACTTGGTTGGACAGGGCCTATTCTATTGCTCGAAGGGATTTTCTCTCCTCAAGATTTATTTGATTGTGTCCAGTATCAACTCAGTTTTACCATTCATAATGAGCAACAAGTTGAATGGGTGCAGCAGCACATTTACCCTGCACAGTTTGATATTTTCTTAAAAATGAACAGTGGTATGAACCGATTAGGTTTCAAGCCACAACAATACCGCAAAGTCTGGCAGCATCTGCAACGCCTTAATCATGTTGCTAAAATCACGCATATGACGCATTTCTCTGATGCAGATGGGGAGCGTTTTGATCAAGCTGGCGTGGACTATCAACTCACAGAATTTGAAAGCACCATTCAAGATTTACCTGGGGAAAGATCGGTGAGCAATAGTGCAGCCATCCTCAGATATTCATCTCAACTGCACTCTGATTATGTCCGTGGCGGCATCATGCTGTATGGAAGCTCTCCCGATTATCCTCAGCATAATATCCAAGATTGGGGGCTTGCCCCGACCATGAGTTTGCGTAGTGAACTGATTGCAATCCAACAGTTAAATGCCAATGAAAGTGTGGGCTATGGCTCGAATTTTGTCGCTGCGCATGCGATGACCATTGGCATTGTGGCGTGTGGCTATGCAGATGGTTATCAGCGTATTTCTCCTACAGGCACCCCTGTTTTAGTCAATGGAATTCGTACTCGAACTATTGGACGAGTCAGTATGGATATGTTGGCAGTTTATTTAACGCCAGTACCGAATGCTGAGATTGGCAGTGAAGTTGTACTTTGGGGAACTTCCAAAACAGGACAAATTCTATCCATTGATGATGTTGCAGCAGCCTCAGGCACAGTTGGCTATGAACTCATGTGTGGTGTAACTGCACGAGTTCCATTTATCACTCAAGACTAAGGAAGTCATCATGTCACATTCAGATATCCAGAAAATCAATAGCACCGAAGTGATGAGTGCTGTCACCGTCTTTAATCAAGTGGTGTATTTATCAGGACAAGTCCCTAAAAACCCCGATTTAGATATTGAGGGGCAAACGAGAGATATTCTTGCAACGATTGAACAATTACTTGCTTTAGCAAATAGTGATAAATCGCGATTACTTTCGGTTCAGCTTTTTCTGAAAGACCTTGCTGATTTTCCAAAGGTTAATGCGATTTATGTGGATTGGTTAAAAGGCAGTGTTGCACCATCGCGTGCCACCATTCAAGCCGATTTGGTCAATCCAAAATGGCTGATTGAAATTGCAGTGATTGCAGCACAAAAATAAAGCGATCAGCTTTATTTTTGTTTAAATAGGCTTAAAAACAAGAAAATTCACGTATTTGTAATCGCCAAAATGGGTTCAGATACGTATTTTCGAGTAATCAAAATAGATCCGTTATTTAAAAAGACAGCTGGCTAAGCTCATAAATTATCGGCGGATTTATTTTAGGAAATAGTAAAAAGGAACTTTTATTATGACGGTGATTCAAAATCAGTCAGAGGACGAACAAGCGCCTCAAGACTTACAACGGAAACTTTCCAATCGCCATTTGCAATTGATTGCGATCGGTGGTGCGATTGGTACAGGACTCTTTATGGGTTCAGGTAAAACGATCTCCCTTGCAGGCCCATCTATTCTGTTCATTTATATGATCATTGGTGGGATGTTCTTTTTCCTGATGCGTGCATTAGGAGAGTTATTACTTGCAAACTTACAGTACAAATCTTTTGTCGATATGGCACATGATCTGATTGGTCCATGGGCTGGTTATTATTTGGGTTGGACTTATTGGCTCGGTTGGGTTTTGGTCGGGATAGCAGACTTGGCTGCGGTGATTAACTATCTGGGCTTTTGGCTGCCCGAAGGTATGACCTTTACACCAGTCGGACAAGCGATGATTAGTGCAGGCTGCGTATTATTCGTTTTGGCATTGAATTTACTTACCGTCAAATTGTTTGGTGAAGTCGAGTTTTGGTTTGCTTTAATTAAGATTTTAGCAATTATGGGATTAATTGCGGTGGGTGGTTATATGATTTTCAGTCATTTTACCGCACCGCATGGCACAGTTGCCTCATTCAGCAATATTTGGTCGCATGGGGGCATGTTCCCGAAAGGTGTCGATGGTTTCTTGGCAGGTTTCCAAATTGCAGTTTTTGCCTTTGTTGGTATCGAGTTGATTGGAACGACTGCGGCTGAAACCAAAGATCCACATAAGAACTTACCCAAGGCGATTAATGCGATTCCGATTCGTATTATTTTGTTCTATGTATTGGCGTTGTTGGTCGTGATGTCTGTGACGCCATGGGATCATATTCGTGCGGATAAAAGTCCGTTTGTTGAATTATTCTTAAATGCAGGAATTGTCACCTCTGCAATTATCATGAATCTTGTGGTGTTATCTTCGGTGATGTCATCCATGAATAGTGGTGTATTCTCAACGAGTCGGATGTTATTTGGTTTATCGAAAGATGGTCAGGCGCCTAATGCTTTTGGTCGGTTGTCAAAGAGCGCTGTTCCAGCCAATGGTTTAATCTTCTCTTGCGTATTCATCATGGGAGGCGCGGTTCTACAATACTTCGTGCCAAACACGATTGAAGCATTTACCTTAGCAAGCTCTTTATGCGTGATCCTATTTATCAGCGTCTGGAGTCTGATTATGGTGTGTTATATCCGCTACCGTAAGTTACGTCCTGAATTACATGCCCAATCAACATTCAAAATGCCGGGTGGGGTATTCATGTCTTACGTCGTGATCGCCTTCCTGATGTTTACTTTAGTGATTTTGGCCCTTGAACCCGATACATTGAAAGCCTTGTATGTCAGTCCCGTTTGGATTGTGATTTTAAGTGTGACCTATCGTGTGCTGTATAAACCAAGAATGCGCCGATTACAGGAAAAGTCTGCTGCTTAGTTTGAGATGTTGGCTTAAATAACAACATAGGTGTTTCTATGCAAATGGAAACACCTTTTTTATTGATGAGATGATGTATTAAAGAAATCTCGGCAAGAAAAAAGCCCTAATCTTTCGACTAGGGCTTTTTAAATTTGGAGCGGGAAAGGAGACTCGAACTCGCGACCCCAACCTTGGCAAGGTCGCCGAGATTTATTCCATTAAATGATGTTAATTATAAGTGTATGATTTAATTGGTATAGTGTGGTTTTTTGTGGGGTAAAATTTTTAGCAATTTAGATCATTTAATGGTATTTTGGTCACTTCATATTGGAGATTCTAGTCTATAAAAGTCACCTATATTTTGGTGCTAATTTTCATGAGAAATAATAACAGTATATAATTTAATATAATGATTCTTAATCCTGATGAAAATTTTTTATATTCAATTCAATAAATGAATATTATGCGCAATCCTATTTTGGATCATCTGGAGAGTCTCTGTTTGAATTTGTTCAGGTAATAGATCATGAGCGATATCACTGAATCGGATTGCAACCTTACAAATCGAACTAATAATTTCATCGACTTCTTGGGCAGAAAGTTCCGCTTCCTGAGTACCAAGTTTTACAAGAGCTTGTCGAGGAATATCCAGTGCCTCACCCATGATATCCATTTGATGATATCCCCCTGGCCCTTCACAGAAAGTAACATCATAGGCAGGGGCGAGTTTCCATTGCCCATTTTGGGACATCAGAAATGAAAAGTTTTTGCAATGATCATCTCGATTATTGAAGACTACATTGAAAACAGCTCGCTTGAATGCAATTGCTTTTTCGCGAACATCATTGGTGCAAAAGTGTGTAGCGCGGAGAAAGTTACTGTAGTCTAAACTCCCTGGTGATTTAAAATCAGCTCCGGTGAAGGCAGCTAAACTTTGCATAGGGATACGCATGCCATCGTGGCGGTCAAATCTTTTTGATGCAAATGCGGTTAATCCATTCGGAAGAGTAAAATATTGAGTGTCAGGGGTGTCAATATCACAATGACGTAAGCATTCTGCATAAACAGCTTCAATTGCACAAACTTCAGGATGCTCTTGCTGAGCGGGAAATTTGATCAGCCATGCTTCATGTTGATGTGAGCTAACTGTTGAGAATTCGTTGGTGACAGGATCACGGTAGACGAGCGCTTTTGGCCTTGCACCTTGTGGAGATCCACCCATAATTAATAAATGCTGTAAAAATTCTGCACCTTCTCCTTTGAGAACTTCCTGAACTTCTTGAGCGAGTTTAATCAGTGGAATATTTTCAGTTAATGCTAACTCAGGTGCTGAAGGTTCAAAGGATAATGCCCCCATTGCATGTGTATTAATATACGTGAGTCGTTCTAATGGCCCAATCCGTGCTGGATTGAGTCCATTTTTTTTAAATAAGCGATCCATAAGAAGCATGCCCCAACCATCGGGCAAGGCATCATATATAGGACCTGGCAATCCCATTTGATGTGTAGGAAAGTTCGTTCTTAATGAGTCACCTTTTAATGGAAGTAGGTAAGAGGAAAGTTCTAAACCTTTACTGATCGCTTCTGCACTGTATTCAAAGGCGATTAATGGCCGACCTGTGATTGCGGTTGAGGAGACCAGTGTACCCCAAAGCCAATATTCACCCCATCCATTGTAGTAAACATTAAGTTTTTTGAGCATGGACTTATTTCCTTTTGATACGTTGGCGAGCCGTATTGCTCTCATAGCGGAGAATGTCATTTACACTGTTTAAATGAGGTTTGAAGAGTTCCTCTAATTCTTTTAATCGGCCCAATACCATGGCAACGCGTACTAAATTTTCAAATGAAACATTTCGACCAGCTTCCAGATTAGATACTGTATTCACACTAATACCAGCACGTGTAGCGACGTCTGCCTGAGTCATTTCCAGATAAAGTCGTTCTTTGCGAAGCCTTTCACATAATAAAGTAACAACCTCTTCAGGTTTTTTGAATTTTAAATCCATAATATTGTGTCTTATGTTTATATATATGTATTAAACCACAAAATAATGGAGTTATGAACTGTGCTCGTTGATCGGTAATGAGGTGCTTTATGGGCTGATTAGATCCTATTAGATTAAAGAAGTCTAATTAGATATTTAAAATCTAACAGAGTCTAACAACTTGCTTTAAGCTCTATTAATTTTGCATGGTGTCACGAGGAACCGGGATTTGCTATCAGTTCAATCTGGAATATCTGGCACCAGTGGTCTGAAGCAATGAGGTCGATGGGCAGGGCTCTGCCTTTGCTGATACCTTAGGCAGCTTAGAAGTATCTACGCCAGCCAATAGAAAAAACATCAAAGTTCACTACCAGATAGCGAGTTATAATTTACATTTGGGTAAGTTGGGGGATGCTTCAAATTATAAATCTTTGTGCAATAAAGCCCTACTGTTCTGAAATGACAGCTTTGTCCGTTATAATTGTATAAATATTTTTAGTCTCTAGTAATTATGTCCTCATTGATCAATTTTCTATCTCGCTTTAGTACTGCAACTATTCAGCGTAGTCTTAGCTATGCTAAACACATTGATAGGGAAACGATTGAGTTCTTTGAGGAAAAAGATGGTGTCACCATGTATGCCCAAATTGAAGGGACAGATTATTATGATACTGCGATTACCTATAATCCCCAAAAAGACCGTTTAATCGATGACGACTGCACTTGTCCGGTTGGATATAACTGTAAACATGCTGCTGCTTTAGCGCGGTTATTCTTTCAAGAATATCGTCAGGAATTTCAACAGCGTTATGCTGAATCTCAATCTCCGCAAGGAATCGCAAAACGCCAATGGGGGGATGATCAGGCGCAGCGCTGGTTGAATGATTTTAAACGGTATTTACAACAGACTGAACCTGAGCAATCTGTCAAAACAAACAATTATTTAATTTACCTGCTAGATCAGTCTGTCAGCTTAAAGAAATTGACAGTTGATGTTCAGAAGGCTAGACGCAATAAAAACGGCTCAATTGCAGGGGAAAGTTATTATACCCAATATGAAAATATCACCAGAAAGCATCTGACTTTACCTGAACAAAAACGACAATTATTTAACCAGATTTATTATTACGCCAAAATAAACAGCGACGAACGCTTTTATCAAAGCAATCTTGATATCTCAAGCATTTTATTGGAGCATTTCAAATCTTTTATTCAAAGTGGCGATGTGTACTGGAAAAAAAAGAGCCATGCTGCACTTCAATGGTCAGAACAAGGCTATCACATCGAACTGATCTGGCAACAAGGTCTAAACAAACAGACAGAGCATTTAAACATTGAATTGGTCAATGGTGATATTCGACTCGATTTAAAATCAAATCCACATATTCAGATTCTCGCGAGCCATCCACCATGTTATGTGGATATTCAACAGAACACGGTGGGCCAGTTATATGGTGAATATACGGCAAATCTTCTGTACCATTTTTTACAGATGCCTGATCTTCCAACTATGCTCTTTCCAGAGTTTGAGCAACTGACTCATCAATATTCAGAGGTGAAAAAATTGCCTCAGCCCGAGTCTATTCAGCATATTGATGTCATTAAGGGTAGTCCCCAGCCAATTTTACGCTTCGGTGTTTTAGATAAATTTGATTGGAAATGGGAAGAGTCTGTTTGTGCTGAAATTGAATTCTCCTATGCAGGTGGGCGAATTAAAGCAGGTACATCAGGTGACAGTTTTATTGGTGAACAGCATGGTAAAATGGTGCGACAGCTTCGGGACTTAGTTCAGGAACAACAGTCAATCCAGCGTTTACAGCTATTGGTCGAATCACTGAAGTGGGTGAAAGATTTTAGTTATGACCAGCAATTAAAATTGGATAAACAACGTCTTGATTCTATGGTTTTTGCTTTCTATGGAGACTGGATCAAACAGCTGATGCCCATCAATCAAATTGAGCTGATGGGCTGGCAGATAGAGCATCTGGAGAACAGCCCTTTTAATGTGCAATATGTTGAAAATTTAAATATTTCTATCACTGAATCTGAAGGTCAGCAGGACTGGTTCAATATCGGTGCGACGGTTCAAGACAGTGCAGGCAATTCTTATAATTTGCTTGATGCGCTCGTAGCTTTGGTGCGAGTAAATCCTGATTTACTTGATCCGCGGACTTTTATTCATCTGCATGACAGTCAAATTTTCACCGTGAAAACTGCAGTTGATCAACCTGATTTGGCCTTATCCGTTAGGGATATTAAGCCGGTATTGTTGCATCTGCAGAGCATTTTACAGCAAGAAGAGCGCAGTATTGATCGCTATGATGCGAGTCAATTATTAGAATTGCAGCATAATCTTGGGATGACATGGCAGGTCAGTGATCGTCTGCAACAATTTGTACAGAAATTCAAACAAGGCTATCAGCAACAACTGCCGACACCACAAGGTTTTCAGGGGGAATTGCGTCCATACCAGCAGCAGGGTTTAGGCTGGTTACAGTTTTTAAGGGAAACCCAGCATTGCGGGATTCTGGCAGATGATATGGGCTTGGGGAAAACAGCACAAACTTTAGCCCATTTACTCATGGAAAAACAGGCTGGATATTTGCATGACAGTCCTGCCCTAATTGTTGCACCCACATCGCTGATGCATAACTGGTTCAAAGAAGCAGAGAAATTTACCCCTGAACTCAAGGTATTGCTGCTACAGGGGGCCGACCGCCATCAGTATTTTGAGCAGATTCCGCACTATGACATTGTGTTAACCACCTATCCGCTTCTGGCGAGAGATGAAGAACAACTAAAGCAATATGAATATCATCAACTCATTTTGGATGAGGCGCAGAATATCAAAAATCCGCGTGCCAAAGCTGCACAGGTAGTAAGGCAATTAAAAGCACGACATCGTTTGTGTCTAACAGGTACCCCGATGGAAAATCATTTGGGTGAGCTGTGGGCACTATTTTATTTCCTGATGCCAGGATTCTTATATTCACAAGAAATTTTTAATAAAAAATACCGTCATCCGATTGAAAAACGCGGTGATCAGCAGTTAAGACAAAAGCTGGTCAACCGGATTAAGCCCTTCATTTTACGTCGCTTGAAAACTGACGTAGTCAAAGAGTTGCCAGAAAAAACCACGATTGAAGTCAATATTGATATGAATGACCAGCAATCTAAGTTATATGAGGCTGTTCGCGCCACGATGCAGGCAAGCATTCAGAAAATTGTGGCAGAAAAAGGCTTTAAACGTAGTCAAATTCAAATTTTAGATGCCTTACTGAAGCTACGTCAGGTGTGCTGCCATCCTAGCTTACTAAAGCTGGATTCAGTGAAAACCGCGCAGGCACATTCTGCCAAACTTGAACAGTTGATGGATATGGTCGTTCCAATGGTGGAAGAGGGGCGAAAAATTCTTATCTTCTCTCAGTTTACCTCAATGTTGGAACTGATTGAGCAACAGCTCCATCATGTAGAAATTGGCTATGTGAAGCTGACTGGGCAGACCAAAAAGCGAGATGAAGTCATTACAGCATTTCAGTCTGGACAAGTGTCGGTATTTTTAATCAGTCTGAAAGCAGGAGGGGTCGGTCTGAATCTAACTGCCGCAGATACAGTCATTCACTATGATCCATGGTGGAACCCTGCTGCTGAAGATCAAGCTTCAGATCGTGCATGGCGAATTGGACAGGACAAGTCGGTATTTGTGTATAAGCTGATTACCAATAAAAGCATAGAAGAAAAAATTCTTGCCTTACAGCAAAATAAAGCAAAACTGGCACACTCTATTCTAAGTACAGATCATGAAGGCGAAGTGAAACTGACGGAAAATGACGTGATGAACTTGTTTGAAAAATTTTAGTCTTGTTACTGGTTGCCCTAATCATCTGTAAGTATCAGAAAGTCTGGATGAAATTTTTCCCAATGTGCTCTTAATTTTTCTTTATGAGCGGAAGTTATAGGTAAGTCTAGTAATAGCGCTGGCCATAATGGTCGAGCATTATCCATAATATCGTGAAGTTGCTTCTCGATGATACGCCATGGAACGCCTACTTTTTCTGCCCATTGCTTAAAATGCTTTATCTCAGCTAGATACCAATCTTTATTTTTGGCAAGATTTAATGCGAAATGATGCTCATTTTCAATATATACACTAGTCATTAATATATCGTATGCGGGTGATAATCTTGGTGCACTTTTATCTTAATAAATTATATTCCAGTTCTTTAAATGTGCATCTCCATTGGCGAGTAAAATATTTATGAGTAAACGGCTAGCAAATTGCTGAATATCAATAATTTTTTTATCTGAAAATTGATAAATGATCTTTCCTATCTGCTCATAATTTGTGGTGCTATATTTCTGATGTGGATATGCGCTGAAGATCTGAGCAAAATCTTCGATGTGAATAAGCTCTGTAGTATCAGCAGTACTCTCTCTATCAAATCTTTTGATTGCGAAAGCATATTGCTCTTGGGGTAAATTTAATGGTGGAAGGTCTTGTAAAATTGCCATATCCACTAAGCGAATCTCAGGGACATCTATTCCGACCGTTTTGGCAAGGGGCATCATAGAATATTCATTTAGCGCAACAAAAGCATGTCTGGAAGAAGGAGTTTTGATAATCCAGTCCCCGAGTAGAGTCGTTTCCGTTGCCACATTGTTTGTTGTGAGCTGAACTGCTCGTATTTGATATGAAGTTTGCGCCATTGGCGACGATATTCAGGTTGATGTTTCTTACGCTTCCGTTCGCCTTCACCTAAAAATTTTAACCCTGTAGAGTCGACGAGTAGGTGTAACCCATCACGACTTTTCTGATAGCTTATCGCAATATCAATATGCTGTTGTCGTCTACAGAGGGTGGAGTAATCTGGTGCTGTCCAATTCAAACCACAGCGTTTAATCAGGCTTTGAGCAAAGCCAGTGACCATGCGTAAAGAAAGATGGAATAGAGATTTGATCATTAAACAGTATTGAATCGCTGTATCGGAATAAGTTTGATTTCGTCCGTATTTGCCTTGTGGCTGTGCATACCATTGGGTCTTAGGATCAAACCAGATTGAAATATTTCCTCGCTTGATTAAAGCTTGGTTATACGAGGACCAATTGGTTGTACGGTAGATTTTAGGTGCAGGCTTCTTCATCTAGAAATTATATTGTTGATGAAGCCTTCAAGAATAGTTTTGTGCAACAAAGCCACGTACTTGTATAAAAAACACGTTATTTAAAAATTCTTAGGGCTTCTTATAAAGCTAAAATATATAGGTTTTAGAAAAAATATTATTAATAATCAAAAAGAAAAAAACCCTAATCTTTCGATTAGGGTTTTTTTGAATCTGGAGCGGGAAAGGAGACTCGAACTCCCGACCCCAACCTTGGCAAGGTTATGCTCTACCAACTGAGCTATTCCCGCTTATTGAGCAGTTTTTACTAAAACTTACACTAAAAAATTTGAGCGGGAAAGGAGACTCGAACTCCCGACCCCAACCTTGGCAAGGTTATGCTCTACCAACTGAGCTATTCCCGCATGCCGTGTATAATACATTATGCAAAAATAGGGTCAATAATTTTATGCAAAGAAAATGATTAATTGCATAAAATAAAAGCATTTCTACGCTTTTAAAAAGCGGAAAGGCAAAATTTTGTACAAAATTTTCTCTAGAGGTCGGGTCATGTATACTAATGGGCTATCTCAATCTGACCTTAATAGAGTGACTGATGAACTTAGAACAACAGTTGATTGAACGTTTGCAAACTTTAGCACCTACCCATCTTGAAGTTATCAATGAGTCGGCAGGGCATGGTGGTTATTTTCCTGGTAAAGAATCACACTTTAAAGTGATTGTGGTGAGTGATGAATTTCAGGGCTTACGTTTGGTACAGCGTCATCAAAAAATCTATGCTGTTGCGACTGAGTTAATGAATCCTGGGAAAATCCATGCTTTAGCGATTCATGCTTATGTGGCAAGTGAATGGCAAGGGCAAGCGCCAGCCAGTCCTGAATGCGCGCATGCACCTAAAAGTTAAGGATTGATCATGGACGCACATTTACTCACCAAAATTATTCATATGTCCGCAGTGAGCTTGTTGATCATTGCTTTTGTTCTTCGTGCAGCGACTTTATTTATCGGTGTACAAAACCAACAACCCAATCCAAAAGGTTTTAAAGGTCTCGTCGGTTTACAACATTTGTCGCTGACCCTGATTATTTTGACAGGGGCTATTTTAGTTGTGATGAAGAACTTTGAGGTAGCACCTTGGTTTTATGCCAAAGTGATTCTCTTTTTTGTACTTTGGTCATCTTTAATCAAAATTTATAAAAAAGACAACAGCGTGTTGTTACAACAGCGCCGTGCAGGTTTGTTGGTCGGTACAGTGGCATTAGTTGGTATTATTGGCTTAGTCATCATTAAACCTGTTTTTGCGTAATTGTTTGACATTGTTTTAGTAATTGTTTTGGCACTAAGTTAAACTGCGTGCAGTTTACAAAAATCTTGTAGAGGGAAATCATGTTAACTCGTGTGGTGTTTAACCAAAAAGGTGGTGTAGGGAAATCAAGTATTACAGTCAACTTAGCTGCAATTAGTGCTAAGCAAGGTTTAAGAACTTTGGTGATTGATCTTGATCCACAAGCAAATTCAAGCCAATACCTTTTAGGTGAAGATGCAACATATTCTGCTGACAAAGCAGCATTAGAGCCAAACATTGAAAATTTCTTTGATGATATTTTAGGCAGCACGCAGCAGAAGGGATTAATTAGCAATGCCATCGGCTCGATCCTAAAAGCACCACGAGGCAAAGGTTTAGAGAGTTATGTTCATCGGACATCTTTTGAAAATCTAGATGTGATTCCTGCCAGCCCAAGCCTTGGCGCGCTAGAACATGCTTTAGAAAGCAAACATAAAATCTATAAATTGCGTGATTCGATTCAGTCACTCAGTGCGCGTTATGATCGTATTTTCATTGATACACCGCCCGCATTTAATTTCTTTACCTTGTCGGCATTAATTTCCGCAGATCGTGTCTTGATTCCATTTGACTGTGATGTGTTTTCGAAACGTGCGTTACAAACTTTGATTGAAAATGTACTCGAAACCCAAGATGATCATAATGATCGCTTGGAGATTGAGGGAATCGTCGTGAATCAATTCCAATCTCAGGCAAAATTACCGCGTGAAGTGGTTCAACAATTAAAAGATGAAGGTTTACCTGTTTTAGCAAGCATGTTACCGCCATCCGTGTTGATGAAAGAATCACATCAAAAGAATTTACCCTTGATTCACTTGGCATCAGAACATAAGTTGACCTTAGCTTACGTCACTTTATTTGGTGAGATTGAATCAAAAAAATAAGAGAATCTTATGAAACGCTTATATTGGATGCCTGTGTTAGCACTCAGTATGTTATTAGGTGCTTGCGCATCAACGGTTAAGCCGTCTTATGTTTCACCAACTCAGTACCAAGCTTTAAACTGCCAACAGTTGCAAGCTGAATATAATCGTGTTCAACAATACATCGATAATGGTGTGCAGACACCTAAGCGTACTGGGGTGGGTGTCGGTGTTGGGCTCGGCGGCGGTTGGGCGAGAGGTGGCGGCTGGGGAATTTCCCCAACAATCTCTGTCAATATGGGGCAGTCGATGAATACCAAGAATACTGAACTTGCCAACCTACTCGGTCAGCAAGATGCAATTGTCCAAGCTGCACAGTTCAAAGGTTGTGCAATTGTGGTCAAGCCACGTTCAAAGTCATAAGTTGAAATTTATTTATCACTGTAATTTATTACAGTGATAAATAACTAAATTTTAGCAAAATGTTTCAATATAAAAATATATAAAACAATATCTTAGTAATCTTTATATTCATTTCTTTAATTTTTATAGCCTAATTTTCTCCCCTAAATTTGTTTTTTTGCTTCAAATTCGTTTAAGGTGGCGACCTACATAGTGGTTCGGTATCTTTATGATTGACAGTTGGTTTTTTGTTTTGGCGATGTTGGCGGTGTTACTTATTCCAGGTCCAACCAATGCATTGCTCGCCAGTGCAACTCATCAACAAGGGGCTTTTAAGACGATAATCTTCATTCCAATTGAATGGTTGGGATATGTATATGGCATAAGTTTGTGGGCATTATTTATTCATCTTTTTGAGCCGATTTGGCCAGCTTTAGATCTGATTTTACATACGGTGAGTTTAGCATTGGTACTTTGGATGGCATTTCATCTTTGGAAAAGTGCGCATTTGCAAAAATATGATCAACGCCATCAGAAGATACGTAAGACAAAATTATTTAGCGCGACTTTAAAAAATCCAAAAACAGTGCTTTTAGCGGCAGGTATTTTTCCTGTTGAAACGTGGACTTCGGTTGAAAATGCAGTGCTAGTTTTTGCGATTTTTAGTGTGATCTTAATCCCTGTAAGTGTTTTTTGGATGTACTTCGGACGAGCACTTCTGGTTGGGAGTTTTAATGGAATTACAGCCGACCATTTATATAAAGGGTCGGCAATGTTATTACTGATCTGTATGTTGCCAATGATTTTTCGATTATTTTAATTTATTGAGCTTTACGCTCATTGAGTTTTTGCCGAACAAAACCAATAACGCCCGGCAAGATACTGATGATAATAATGCCAAAAATTAAATAGGTGAAATTATCTTTAACGATTGGCATATTACCAAAGATATAACCTAACGTAATAAATGATGCGATCCAACAAAAAGCACCAATTACGTTATAGGTGAGGAAAAATTTATAATTCATACTGCCTGCACCTGCGACAAATGGTGCAAAGGTACGTGCAAACGGAACAAAGCGGGCAAAAATAATAGTTTTACCGCCATGACGTTGGAAGAACTGCTGTGTTTTAAGTAAATGTTGTTGATTGATGAATCGTGAATTCATTTCGAATACACGCGGGCCGATATAACGCCCAATATGGTAATTTACGGTATCACCTAATACTGCGGCAATAAATAATAAAATACCGAGCACCCACGGATCCATCGCACCAGTTGATGCTGCTAGTGCACCCGCAGCAAATAATAAGCTATCTCCAGGTAAAAAAGGCATCACTACGAGGCCTGTTTCAACGAAGATAATTAAAAATAAAATGGCATAAATCCATACGCCATAATTGGTAATGAATTCTAAAAGGTGTTCATCAACGTGCAGAATAAAATCAATAAGTTCCATGAAGCTGTTAACAGTATAAATTTGAGCTAAATCCTAGCAGTGCAACTATAGAATGTCAGTATAAAAACCAATTTAATTGGTAACATTGATTGAGTAGCGACATGATTAATTTTGATTTGGAATAACAATATTTGTTGCAAATATAGAACGATGCATTAACTAATATAATGTTTATTGCAAAATAAAACACACATAAACTGTTTCTATATTAAAAAACAACTAGTGTGGAATCAATTATGTTTAATCCAAATGTTATCTTAAAAAATATCGTAACGCAGTCAGGTGTAGAAAATATCGTTACGCTTGTTGCACGGATCCTAATGGCCTATATTTTTATTATTGCAGGATGGGGCAAGCTCAGCGCTTATGGCGCTACAGCGGGTTATATGGAATCGATGGGTGTGCCTGCGGCATTGTTACCAGTAACTATTTTGGTTGAGTTTGGTGGTGGACTTGCGCTGTTATTTGGTTTTCAAGCTCGTTTAGCTGCATTTGGTTTAGGTATCTTTAGCATTATTACCGCATTCATTTTCCATGGCGCAGATGATCAAATGCAACAAATCAACTTTATGAAAAACTTAGCTATGTCTGGTGGTTTATTTTATTTAATGTTGCATGGTGCTGGTCGTTTGAGCTTAGATCATGTGATTGAGAAATAATGAGCCATTTAAAACAATCCCCACGTCAATGAGTGGGGATCGGTTTTTATACAGATAAAGTTAATGCTTAATTACAAACAGAAGCCGAAGCAAGGGCTTATTTCTGTTTAGATAATAAGATGTTAAAACCATGAGGGAAGTACGATGAAAAAAATCCTAGTCAGTTGTGGGATCGTCATGTTAACAGGATTGTCAACGTTCACATGGGCAGGAAAAGATGATCACGTGCTTGTGCAAGAAGCAGCAAAAAATGTGATAACGGTGAATCAGATTGCTCAACTGGCTGATGAAACAGGTGTTACTTTAACAGGTCAAATTACGAAACATTTGCGAAGTGATCATTACGAATTTAAAGATCAGAGTGGCACGATTGGCATTGAAGTTGATGATGATATTTGGCGTAAAGCAGGCTTGAAAGTCGGTGATCATGTTCGGCTAGTGGGAGAGGTGGATACCCACCGCTATAAACCCACTGACATTGAAGTGATCAAAATTGAAAAGTAGATGCACTAGTCATAAAAAAACAAGGAAGCTGAAGCTTCCTTGTTTGATTTTGATGGTATTGCTTTAGAGCATAAAGTGAATTTGCATTTCCCCAACAAGGAAACCTAGTACTGCGCCAACAATGATCAATGACCATTCATCTTCTTTAAATGCAGGGCGGAGCATGCCTTCAAATTCTTCAGGACTTAATTTTTGCATTCGTTCGACTAAGGTCGTGCGAACATCCATGGCATCTTCGGCATAAGACTCTACATAGCGCATCGTTTCTGGGAGTTGTTTTAAAATACGCTCAGCAACTTCTGCTTTCAGATTTTGATATTTTTCACCACCAATCGCATAAACAACCAATGGACGAACAATACCTGCCTGTAGGTCAATTTCTTGTTTGACATGGCGGCTGACGAGTTCGATCACTTTATCTGAATTGGTTCCAGAAAAAAGTTCTTCCATCATATTGCGTGATGTAAGCAATTGCTTGGAAATTAAGGCTGCATAATCAGCTGCAACTTCATTTTGACGTTTGATGAATAAACCTTGCCACGTATAACCCAATACCTTTTTGGGATACAGTGGTCTAAACATCATTTGTAAAGCCATCCAGTCACTGAAAAAGCCAACAAATCCACCAAACATTGGCAGCATCCAAGGATATTTTCCTTGAGTGACTACCCAACACAACATTTGCACCACACCAATAGCGAAGCCAAAGACAAAACCGACGTTACTAAAGAATTTAAACTCTTGTTTGCCAACTTTTTTGAAAATTTCGTTGAGAAGACGCTTATCTTTGAGGAGATTGCTAATCACCATGTGTTTGATGTCAAAGTATTTGATGACATCTTTTTGCACTTCGCCCATGATATGTTCAACAATCTCAGGGGCTTTGGCTTGAACTCGCTTAATTAATTTCTTTCGTGCGAACTCAGGCATACCTTCCCATAAACCCGGTTGATATTGTTGTGCAACTTCACGGGTAATGTCTTCAGCGGCAGCCATTAGTGGTTTTTCAATTTCTTGAGCAATCCTTTTCGGATCTAGTCTGGCAAAAATTTCTTGTGGCTGAATTAACTTTGAGGTCATTAACTCAACGGCTATGGTCGCCATTTTTTCAGCTTTGCGAGGGACGATGCCTTGCCATCCGATTGGAAGACCAAATAATCTTAGTCCCTTAAATTCAAGTGGTGCAAACATCATTTGAATGGCAATAACTTTGGTTACATAGCCAATAAAGCCACTAATAAACGGGATTGAAATATATAACCAGAAATTCTGTTGAAAATCCGCAATCATTTCTTGAAACATTATTTTATTGGTCCTTCAAGTCCTAATTGTTGCTCGTTATAGGGCAAGCCATAGATGATAGTGAAATATTTTACAATATTGACTGAGCCAATATCTTTTAGGCTTTTAGTTACCTTTTTATTTTCCTCTTTCCAAGGATAGTGCAGTCGCACAAAAAGGAAACGATGATGCCGACAGCATACCTTTCCGTGGTCATGCATCTTTTCGGCTCATCATCTTAGCACCAAATTCTATTTTTTGTTGATCAGAATCGCCAAGAAGAGTTGATTTAACACTCTTTTTAGGCATCATTTTATGAAATTTTAGTTTAAATATCAGTCATGATTGGTGATAAAAGTTAAAAAATAAGATAGATGATGAATTGCGATGCGCCAAAGCGTGAAAAATGTTAGAATATGGCGCTTAATTCATTTGCCTTTCTGATTAGCCATGACGACCAATACTCAAATTACTGAAGATCGCATCCTTATTCTGGATTTCGGCTCTCAATATAGCCAGCTGATTGCACGTCGTGTGCGTGAAGCAGGTGTCTACTCTGAAATGTATGCATACGATATGTCTGAAGAAGATATTCGTGCATTTAATCCGAATGGGATTATTTTGTCAGGTGGCCCTGAAAGCGTACATGAAGAAGGTAGTCCACGCGCACCGCAGTTGGTATTTGAATTAGGCGTACCTGTTTTAGGTATTTGCTATGGTTTACAAACCATGTCTGAACAGCTTGGTGGTAAAGTAGAACCAGGTACAGTACATGAATTTGGTTATGCTGCTGTTGATGTATTGGTTCGTGATCAATTGTTGGGTGATCTCAATGATGGTGACGACAAGCTTAATGTTTGGATGAGTCATGGCGATAAAGTCAGTGTGATTCCAGAAGGTTTCTCTGTTACTGCAAGTACACCAAGCTGTCCATTTGCTGCGGTAAGTGATGAAACACGCCGTTTCTATGGTGTTCAATTCCATCCTGAAGTGACACATACAGCGAAAGGTGCAGAGTTATTATCGAACTTTGTGCATGGGATTTGCGGATGCCGCAATCTTTGGAACTCTGAAAACATCATCGACTTGCGTGTTGAACAATTACGTGAGCAAATTGGTGATCAAAAAGTTTTGTTAGGTCTTTCAGGTGGTGTTGATTCTTCTGTTGTTGCTGCACTTTTACACCGTGCGATTGGCGATCAGTTGACTTGCGTATTTGTAGACAATGGTTTGCTTCGTTTAAACGAAGGTGAACAAGTGATGGACATGTTTGCAAAAAACATGGGCATCCGTGTGATTCGTGCCGATGCTGAACAGCGTTTCTTAACGGCGTTAGCGGGTGAAGTTGATCCTGAGAAGAAACGTAAAATTATTGGTCGTGAATTCATCGAAGTATTTGCTGAAGAAGCACGTAAACTTGATGGCGTAAATTTCCTTGCTCAAGGTACGATTTACCCAGATGTGATCGAATCTGCTGCCACTAAAAATGGTAAAGCACATGTGATTAAATCACACCATAACGTCGGTGGTTTACCAGAAGATTTAGCTTTTGAATTGGTTGAGCCGATTCGTGATTTGTTTAAAGATGAAGTACGCCGTTTAGGAACGACACTCGGTCTTCCATTCGAAATGCTTTATCGTCATCCATTCCCAGGTCCAGGTTTGGGTGTGCGTATTTTGGGTGAAGTGAAAAAGGAATATGCTGATATTCTACGTCTTGCTGATGACATCTTTATGCAAGAGCTTCGTGCAAGCGGTTGGTATGATAAAACTGCGCAAGCATTTGCAGTATTCCAACCTGTAAAATCTGTGGGTGTTGTTGGTGATGGTCGCCGTTATGCATGGGTGATTGCGCTTCGTGCGGTTGAAACGGTTGACTTTATGACAGCGCGTTTCGCTCATTTACCGTATGACTTAGTTGATAAAATCTCAACGCGTATCATGAATGAAATCAAAGATGTTTCACGTGTGGTGTATGATGTGTCATCTAAGCCACCAGCAACGATTGAGTGGGAGTAAAACTGGGGTTTCAAACAGCAACGCTGCTTGCCAAATTTACGCCAAGAGCTGTGCCCGCGGCAGTAGGATTTCAAGAAACGAAGCCTAGTGCCAGTTTTATGCCATGAATGAGTTTTAAAATGAAACTTTAAAAATGATGCGTAAGGTGTTCTTGGCAGTGCCCTAGAAAATTACTCTTAAAAGAGCGCTTAGGCGCTCTTTTTCTTTTATACTGTTTTAAAAATTAGTATTTTATTTTGGGTTTATATGTATACACATTATGATTTGATGCTGCCTTTGCTCCGTATTATGCAATCACATGATGTGACTTATAGTTTAAAAGAAGCTTATGAAATACTACTTCAAGAATTAAAATGTTCAGAAGAAGATCGAAATGAAACAATGGAAGATGGGCGAAATGTTATATTTTATCGTTTGCAATGGGCCAAGACTTATTTAAAGAAAGCTGGATTAATTGATTATCCTAAACGAGCGCATTTTAATCTGTCTAATTTAGGGAAAAGTTTGGATCTAAGTAAAATTAAAAAAATAGATGCTCAATATCTATCTCAATTTGATACTTTTAGTGAATTTAGAAAAATAAATACAAAAGATAGAAAAGAACAAAGAAATGAAAGCACGCAAAAAGATGATGAAGACTCTGAAGAGTTAACACCCCCAGAAATTATTTCTCAGCAAGCTAAAATATTAAATGATGATTTGAAAATTGAGCTATTAAATTTAATTAAAGGCAATTCTCCGCAGTTTTTTGAAAGATTAGTTGTAGATTTGCTTGTTGCTATGGGTTATGGGGGTTCACATCAAGATGCTGCACAAGCAATAGGTAAAACAAGTGATGGTGGTATTGATGGAATCATCAGTGAAGATCGTTTGGGTTTAGACAAAATTTATATTCAAGCAAAGCGCTGGGAAGATACCGTTGGTCGCCCAAATATACAACAGTTCAAAGGTGCATTAGCCGATCAGGTTGCTAAGAAAGGTGTATTTATTACGACCTCAAGTTTTAGCAAAGAAGCAGTCGAATCTGCAAAAAAATCTGGAATTGTCTTAATTGATGGAGAAAAGCTAACTTCTTTAATGATCGAGTTCGGTTTAGGTGTGCAAGTTGAGCGAAGTTTTTATATTTATAAAATAGATCAAGATCGGTTTGATGAAGATAGTTTTTAAGAGCGCTCAGTCGCTCTTTTTTATTACTTAACTTTATAAAATTTCTCTATAAAAAATTAATAAATCATTAAATATCAAAATTATAAAATTTAAAAAGATATCTTAACTTGCCATAAGAATAATTAAGATATATCTTATTTATCATAAATTAAGCAGTATGAGAAAAATAAAGATGAGACATCAATCAGATCATCGTGAAAATGAACATGATACACACCATCGAGAGCATCACCGTACAGGGCGCCGTGGACGTTTATTTGAATCAGGACGTATGAAACTGTTAGTTCTGCATTTAATTCAGCAAAATCCTAAACATGGCTATGAAATTATTAAAGAAATTAGTGATTTAGTCGGTGATGGCTATACACCAAGTGCAGGAACAATTTATCCAACACTGACTAGCTTAGAAGAAATGAACTGTATTTCTTTACTGGATGCCGAACGTAAGCAATACCAAGTCACTGAATATGGCGAGACTTATCTAAAAGATCAGCAGGAAATGCTGACCGCTTTGTTGGAAAAACTACGGATTCGACGTGAAATTCATAACAACGATCAACTGATAGAGATCCATCGAGCAATGGAAAATCTAAAAACAGCATTACGATTAAAACTCAGTATTGCTGATCTACAGCAAGAACAAATTTATCAAATTGCTGAAAAGATTGATCAAGCCGCAATTGCGATTGGACGTTTATAAGTTGGGGGCGAAGGATGTTAGCGCTACAGCAGAAAATTAAACAGGCAGGATTACGAGTGACGCATCCACGCATGGCAGTTTTATCTTTACTGGCACAACAGACGGATGACCTCACCGTGAAACAAATTTACCAACGTCTAAATCTACAAAAGCAGCAGTTAAGTTTGGCAACCATCTATCGCGTGGTGAGTGATCTTGTCTTGGCAGGTTTATTGGTGAGTTATCAATTTCATCGTGCGGAAACGAAATTTAATCTTCCAAGGGTTTCTAAAAATCAATTACTACAAATTCGCTGTGCAGATTTAACCACAGCAAAACAAGCACGATTTTTACAGTCCTTAGAAGCCGTATTTACCCAATTTCAAATTGATTTGATGCAGATCGAAATCAAAGAAAATCCTTAATTAAAAATTGATTGGAGCAAATGATGAAACAACATCAATACCATGTCACGGTACAGCATTTAAAAGATGCAAAAGGGCACGCCTCGACCTATACCGAGCGTTTAGAGTTCTATACAGGGAATCATGACGATATTTTTGAGATCGTTGAGCGTTTGAAAAAAGCCGAGTTGTTCGATGATCAAACTACAAAATCTTTTGCAGTGGGGCTAAAACTTTTTAGTGAAGTGATGCTGGAAAATAAAGATCATCCACTATTCGAAGAATTCTTGCCGCAGTTCGGTCAATTTATGAAGAATCTAAAGCAACATGTAAAGAAACAGGTTGAATGAGTGTGGGGGCAAATGGCATGCAACAAACAAAGAAGACTTTCTTTACTAAATTACCTGCAAAATATGCTGCTTGGATTATGCCTTTATTGCTATCAGGTTTAATGAGTGGCACTTTGTCACTGATCAATATGCTGATTAATTTAGGGTTAACCACAAATTTTATAAGCCACTGGTTAAATGCTTGGATGCTATCTTGGTTGATTGCTTATCCTGTAGTTTTGATTTTTCTACCTTTGGTTAGACGTTTGACAGGCTTAATTGTGGAGATGCCATCACATTGATTGATCCTGTTCATGCATTGTGAAAAATAAATGCAAGATTGTCTCATTGATAGCACTCTGCGTATTACCAAAAGACTATATTGAATGATGATTGTATTGTTAAGATCAGTAAAACAACTCATTGCAATAGCATAGGTAAAAGAGAGCGATATCATGAGCAATAATAACGATTACGATATTTCTAACTCCAAAGATTGTGAAACTTATATCAATCAGTTTATTCAAGAATTTACGATTAGATCAGCGGAAATTGGTAAGGGTACAGTCATTAAGCGAGCCTTACCGAGTCGTCAGAAGCGTTTGGTGGGGGCGTGGTGTTTCCTTGATCATGCAGGGCCTGTGAGTTTCCCTGCGGGAGATGGTTTAGATGTTGGGCCACACCCACATATTGGTTTGCAGACATTTACATGGATGATTGAAGGCACCATGATGCATACTGATAGTCTGGGTTCAAAACAACTGATTCGTCCAAAGCAAGTGAATTTAATGACGGCAGGTCATGGAATTTCTCATACTGAAGTTGCACCTGAGACTGAAACTAAAATGCATGCGGCACAACTTTGGATTGCTTTGCCAGATGACAAGCTCAACATAGATCCTAAATTTGAGCACTATCCAGAATTGCCTGTGGTGAGTAAGGATCAGGTTGAGTTTACCGTGTTGGTCGGTGATTTCTTGGAAACAACCTCACCAGTTCAAGTACATACGCCTTTGGTCGGTGTTGACCTCACTGCACAAGCCAATACGAAAACCCGTATTCCACTGAATCCAAAATTTGAATATGCCTTTATGGCATTAGAGGGTGTTGCTCGTGTTAATGGACATGAGTTAAATGCTGATAATATGGTGATCTTGGAAACAGGCTTGACTGAAATCGAAGTTGAGCTGACAGAAGGTCATCGTGTGTTACTCATCGGGGGTGAACCGTTTGAGTCGCCAATTTTGCTGTGGTGGAACTTCGTTGGACGTACCATGCAAGATTTACAGCAAGCACGAGAAGATTGGGTCAATCATGATCCCCGTTTTGGTGAAATTCCTGATTATCAAGGTAAGCGTCTCGAAGCACCTGTACTGCCTGAGCAAATGAGGGCATCGAAATGAGTATTATCGCAAGTGCAAAAGTTCTAACTTTACCTGAACCGTGGAAAGGGGAAGTAACGAGTGGAACACACCAATTTCTAACCGATAAACCCGAATCTTTTGGAGGTCATGATACAGGGCCAGCGCCCTATGATTTTCTGACTGCAAGTCTAGCATCATGCACCATGATTACCTTACGCATGTATGCACAGCATAAGCAAATTGATTTGGGTCAGTTTAGCGTAGAAGTCGATTTTCACACCAATCGTGAACAACAGGAACGAATCGAACGTCGAGTAATATTTAAACAACCGATTTCACAAGACTTACAAGAAAAATTTCTCAATGTATGTAGCAAAACACCAGTTACTAAAACTTTGTTACGCAGTTTAGACATACAGACCGTGATTGTTTAAGACTAAAGTGCTATTGTGCTTGGGCGAAACATAATTCTAAGTGTAACTGTGAGAGGGATTAGAACCGCAGTTACACAGTAAAAAAGCAGGCACAAAAATGATTACCTTACATTACCTACAATGCTCACGTTCATTCCGTATCCTGTGGGCATTAGAAGAACTTGGTGTGGATTACCAAGTTGAGTATTATCAAAGGTCACCTAGTTATGCAGCCCCTGAAAGCCTTAAACAAATTCATCCTTTAGGAAAAGCACCAATTCTGGTTGATGATGAAGAGGTTATTGTAGAATCTGCTGTTATTTTGGATTATTTGCAACAGCAGTATGATGGGCAGCAAAAATTTAAACCAGAACAAGCAAAAGACCAGCGGCAATATTCCTATTGGATGCACTATGCAGAAGGCTCTCTTATGCCATTGTTGGTGATGACTCTCGTCATCAATAATGTAAGCAAACATGTTCCGTGGGTTATTCGCCCTGTTGCTGAAAAAATTACCAATGGTATAAAAGCTGGTTTTGTTCGTCCTCGTGTAAAAGAACATATTCTCTATCTTGAACAGTATTTGGCAGAACATGATTATTTCGCGGGAGACTTTTCTTTTGCAGATATTCAAATGGCATTTCCACTGATTGCAATCCAAAAACGTTTACATGGTAAATATCCGAATATTCAAGCCTTTGTCCAACGTGTTCAGCAGCGTTCAGCATTTCAGCACGCTGAGCAAAAAAGTTTGCATTCGCAGTGTGCATAAATTTTCAAACATGAAAAAAGGGAGAACAACGGGTTCTCCCTTTTTTCATTCATGAAGATTTTTATCGTTTAATTACAATTGAATCAATACCACTGTGTTGCAAGGTTTGTTGAGCAGCAAGTGCTGCATCTTGGCTATCATAAGGACCAGAGAAAACACGATACCATGTTTGCCCATTCTCAACGGTTTTTATGATATCGGCAGATAAACCATTCAAAATAATTTCCGCACGACGTGCATCAGCGCTATCTGGATCTGGATAGCTACGTACTTGTAAGATATAACTGGCTTGAACTGGTGTGGTTGTTTCAGTCGATGTGATGGTTGTTGGGTCTGCTGTGGTTGTTTCAGGTTTTGGTGATTCGATAATCACAACATTACCTTCTTGTTTTGTTTCAGGGACAGCCTGTTCAGGAATTGGCGTGACTTGTTGTTGGGGTAACAAGTCATAGAAACGATAGTCCTTATTGGTGTCTTCTTCGTAATGTTCAGAAGTGACTTGATTCTTTGCGGGGACGGGTTGCCACGGCTGCCATAGCATTAACATGACGCCTGCACAAAGGATCGCAAGAATTGCGACAAGCATTCCTAACCACTTGGGAACAAGTGGTTTTTTGGGCTTGTTTGGTCGTTCAGATACACCACGTTGCGTTTTTCCAAACACCTGAAATTCCTCTTGATCCTAATCCTATTAGGTTATTTGTAACTTGAAACTGCTTAAAAACAAAGCATTATGTTTAAAATAATGCTTTGTTTGTTTTACGATCTGGGTAATGTTGCAAGAGCATTGCTTTGCTGATTACATTTCTACGCGGGCATAGCCCTTGTCTTGCGACAATGTGCAAAGCGTTGCTTTGCTAGTTACATTGTCTCAGGCGCTGATACGCCCAGTAAGTCTAAACCATTACGTAAAACTTGCTGTACGTTAATTGAAAGTAATAAACGTGCTTGAGATAAAGGGATATTTGTTTCATCTAGAATTTTAACATTATCCAAGTTATACCAACCGTGGAACAACGCAGCTAATTCTTTCAGATAGTTGCCAATTTGATGCGGTTCATACGCATTGGCTGCACGTACTAATATATCTGGATAAGCTGAGAGCTTAGCTAATATTTCAAATTCTGCCTCTAAAGTCAGTAATTTTGCATCATAATTTTGTAGAGCAGTGCGATCAAATGGAATATTCTTTTCTGGTGCACGAATATCTACCATACGGTTCACACGGGCATGCGCATATTGAATGTAGTACACCGCATTATCTTTGCTTTGAGAAACGGCAAGGTCTAAGTCAAAGTCGATGTGTTGTTCAGATTTACGCATCACATAATAGAAACGAGCTGCGTCATTACCGACTTCTTTACGTAGGTCACGTAAAGTCACGAACTGACCCGAACGAGATGACATTTGCACCATCTCGCCACCACGCCATAAGCTCACGAACTGAACCAAAAGCACGGTCAATTTCTTCGAGTCATAACCCATTGCATCAATGGCTGCTTTCACACGTGAGATATAGCCGTGGTGGTCTGAACCCCAAATATCAATCAGGTCGGTATAGCCACGTTGTAACTTATTTAAGTGGTAAGCAATGTCAGATGCAAAATAAGTGGTTTGACCATTACGACGTTTGACTACACGGTCTTTCTCATCGCCAAATTCAGTTGATTTAAACCAAATATTGCCATCTTTTTCATAGAGAAAGCCACGTTGATCAAGCGTCGCAAGTGCTTCATCAATTTTTTCGGTTAGCGAAGCTTCGCTGAACCATTCATCAAAAGTCACGCCAAAGTCAGCAAGGTCATCTTTGATATCATCCAAAATGGCATGTAAAGCCGCTTGGTGAAATACACGATAACCCGCACCTAACTGTTGTTGTGAATTGGCAATTAAGCCATCAATGTGTTTTTCTTTATCGCCAGCAAGGACAACTTTATTGCCTTCAGCATCGAGTTCTTCGGCATATTGAACGTCTTCAGGCACATCTTTATAAATGTCAGCAACTGGACGAACATGCGCATCTGCATCTTTATCAATAATGCTTTGTGCGATTTCTTTGACGTAGTCGCCTTGATAAGCATTTTTAGGGAAAACCAGTGTTTGTCCCGTGAGTTCTAAATAACGTAAATACGTTGAGGTTGCCAAAATATCCATTTGACGACCTGCATCGTTGACATAATATTCACGGTCAACTTTTGCACCTGTTGCTTCTAAAAGGTTGGCAACAGTCATGCCGTAAGCTGCACCACGACCATGTCCTACATGTAGACTAGATGTTGGGTTTGCAGAAACAAATTCAACTTGGATCTTTTTAGCTGCATTGGCTTGAGTGCGACCATACTGATCTTTTTGTGCTTGAATTTGATCAAGTACAGCGAAGCGTTGGTCTGCATTTAAAAAGAAGTTAATAAAACCAGGACCTGCGATTTCTGCCTTTGTAATGTCAGCGACTTCAGGCAGTGCTGCTAAGATTTTTTCAGCTAGATCACGTGGTTTCATACCAGCAGCTTTAGAGCCGATCATGGCAATATTTGAAGCAAAATCACCGTGACTTCGGTCTTTAGTACGGGTTAAATGGCTCGTGTTTGTCCAATCTGAAGGAAGTACCCCTTGTTGTTGAAGGGATTGCACCGCATGATCAAGAGCTGCTTGTATTGCCGTATTCATAGTTACCGAAATAAATGTCGCGGAAAAACGTCAAATATAGCAAATTTTGAGGGCTTAAGGGGAGAGTGATTGAAGTGGAATTAACATATTCACATAAATCTTTTCAGACTTTTATTTTTCAGTGTGGTGATGGGGATGCTATATCGACGATAGATATAGCATTTTTCTCTTTAAGCTTGTAAAACCTGTTCGAGTAATTCATCACTCGGTGCGAAATAATATGCTCCATCAATCGCAGTAGTGAAATGCAATAAACGGTCATGAATACCGTCACCTGTGGTACCAAACATTCGTTTTAACATGGCATCAATAATGCTCAAATTATTGGTATAGGCAACAAAAAATAGACCTTGTTCACCTTTACCATCACCATAAGGCAAACTGTGACGCAAGATTTCCATTTCTTCGCCATCCTCATCTTCTACTACAGTACGAGCGACATGCGAATTTTGGGGTTTGATGTCATCATCAAGTTCAATAGATTCAAGTTTGGTACGTCCAAAAACATGTTCTTGAGCATCGACTTTGAGTTGTTGCCATTTTGCTAAATCATGAATATAGCGTTGTGCGAAAATAAAGCTGCCATCTGCAAAAGCGCCAGCTGTTTCTGCAAGGAGGGCAGCTTCAGCACGGTCATCTGGAAATTGAGGATTTTCTGTACCATCAATAAAGCCTGTCATATCGCGACCATCAAAGAAACGGAAACACGCGCGTTCATCTAAAACATCAACTTTGTTTTGAATGCCACTGAAGAATGCTTGACTGATGGCAAAGCAAATATCGGCACGAGCGCTGGCGATATGAATAAACACATCGGCGGGTACGACAGGCATATTAAACGCCCCTTGTTGAGGGTCGAGTTGTTTAAACCCCTCAGGCGTTTGTGAATAAAGTCTCGACCAAAGCTCAGGGCCAAATGCAATCGCAGTTTTAATCTGATCATTTGGGTGTTGAGTGATAAGACGATCACGAGTTGAAAGCAGAGCTTCAATCTGCTGCTTGAGTTCCGAAATACTTAAATCTTTTAAACGCAAAACAATAAAACGAGCATGGTCGGATGGTAATGGAAGAATGACGGATTGAGCAGTCATGAAGCTCTCCTTGGTTCGTTATTTTTAAATGATACAAAGATATGATTTTGCCCGATGTGAGCAGTGCTTAATAGCTTACTTTTGACGATTTTTACGATATTGATAATCGTTAAATAATAGTCGACATAGCATCCAAGCATTGGATGCTAAGATTGGAAACATTTAATTGGTTTTAAAATTTGGTATGAATTTTTGTACTGCAAAAATAACTGCGAAGCAAAGCGCCATACATAAAACGATACTCAGACCTGTGGCAATATTTAACGCCGCACTAGACCATAAGCCAACCGTCACACCCAATTGAGCCAGTATAAATGCCCAAATCACCATTTGTTTAGGTGAATGTGCAAGTAAGCGTGCGCTTAGTGCAGGAATCACCAGTAATGCACCCATAAGGAGTGAGCCGACAGCGCGGAGCGCAAGTACAGTAAATAAAGCCAGTAATAGCATGAAAATTAAACGTTGCCAGTTGGCACTGACTCCTTCGCTCATGGCAATATCAGGGTCAATCGCAATTTGGATTTGCGCTGACCATGAGCGATAAAGCACAGCCAGAGAACTCACAATGACCACGGCAAACATGGGTAAATCAGCCCACTCTATACTGAGTAGATCACCGAACAAATAGCTCAATAATTCGGGACGTAAACTCGGAATATGCTGAATCAAGAGCAAGCCTGAGCAGAGTAAGGTTGCTGAGCTTAGAGCGAGGAGGGCATCATTGGGTAGGCGAGAATCATGCAGCACCCATAAAATTGCTACCAATAATGCAGCTAAACTGGCTACACCTAACCAAAAAGGTAAATGCAATAAACCTGCAATCGCGACACCCAGTAAAGTTCCGTGGGCCATGGTGTCGGCAAAAAAAGACATTCTGCGCCAAAGCATCAGGCAGCCGAGTGGTGCTGTCAGGAATACCAGTAGCGACCCCATAATCCAAGCAGGTAATAGTAGTTGTAACCATTCCATCATTGCTTAGACCTTTGGTTCGGGGTGAATATGTGGGCGTGGATCATGAGAACAGGGTTCGGCATGGTCACTATGCCCACAATGATTGTGATGATGCTGATAGAACATCCGTTGCGTACCAAAAATCGCTTGGTATTCAGGATGCTGCTGAATGCTTTCAGGTAAACCACTACAGCAAATGTGCTTATTGAGACAGACCACCCGATGCGTACCTTGCATCACCCATTGCAAATCATGGGAGACCATTAACACTGCACAACCGTAGCGTTCAGGTAGGCTTCTAACATAGTCGTAAAGCTCAGCTTCGGATTGAATATCCAAACCTTGCATTGGCTCATCAAGCACTAAAATATCAGGTTGACGTAGTAAAGCACGTGCCAGTAAAACCCGTTGTCGTTCACCGCCTGACAGTTGTTGTACTTTGGAGGACAGTAGTTTTTGAATCCCTGTATCACGACTAATTTCTTCACGTAAATCAGCAGTGCAAATTTCTAAATCAAGTAAGTCTTGAACACGTAAGGGAAGACTGGCTGAAGGGTTGAATTTTTGTGGGACGTAAGCCAGTTTTAATTTCTTGGAAAAGTGAACTTTTCCTTTATTGGGTGACATGATGCCGAGTAAGACTTTAATTAACGTCGACTTACCTGCACCATTTGGCCCTATGAGCGTTACAATTTCTTTTGCTTGTAATGCAAAATCAATATTTCTCAAAATATCCCGCTCATCACGTCGAACAGAAATATTCTCCAATTGAATAAGTGGAGTGCTTACTGACGTGTGTTGCACTGATGACATTTTCCAGAAATTTCAATGATGCTGTGCTGTGCAAAAAATTGATCAGAAGCAGCAAGTTGATCAAGCTGTTGAATCAAGCCTTGTGCTGAAGCCTCTTTCACTGAATGACATTCAGTACAAATCAGAAAGGCAGCTTGGTGTCCTTCACGTGGATGACAACACGGAATATAAGCATTGATAGAGGTTAATCTATGAATTAAGCCTTTTTCTAGTAAAAAGTCTAAAGTACGATAAACCGTAGGTGGGGCAGCAGGGCGGTCTGCTTGTCCTTTAATTTTAGCCAATAAATCATAAGCCCCCATCGGTGCAGAAGCATTTAGAATGAGTTCAAGCACTTCTTTACGCAAAGGGGTTAGGCGAGCGCCAACCGCAGCACATAAACTTTCTGCTTCAGCAAGTCGAGCTTTAATATCGTGATGACCGTGGACACCATGTAAAGCATTGTCATGTTCATGAGAACAAGAACCCATAAGTTGACCCCATTATTTTTGTAGAATCTATTGATTGTTCATAAGCCGTAGCTTTTATTGACGTTTCAATAGACTCGCTATCATAACATGCAATTCAGGATAACGAGCTATATATAAGTTAAGCGCGTGGCGGATAGAGTAATGAATCTTAAAATAGCCATAGGCATTTTTTAACTTTTGTTATATTATAACGTGTTCTGCTGAATTGAGTACTGTTGAGATGTTACGCCTTTTTGTTTTTGTTTTCTTTTCGATGTTAAGTACATGGGGATGGACTCAAAGTTTGGTGGTCTCAACACATCCGATTTATTTAATTGCTAAAGAGATTACAGCAGGTGTGGAAGAACCTATTCTGTTACTTGGTGATCAAAGCGGACATGATGTACAACTCACACCTGCTCATCGTAAGGCAATTCAAGACGCTTCATTGGTGTTATGGTTAGGTAAAGTGCATGAAGCACCTTTAGAAAAGTTACTTAATAAAAATCCTAAAGCAATTGCACTTTTAGATTCAGGTATTTTGACGATCTTGCCACAAAGAAGTTTACGTGGTGCTGCATTAGCAAACACTGTAGATAGCCATGTGTGGTTAGAGCCAAATAATGCAGTGCGAATCGCTTTCTTTATTGCAACTTTACGTTCACAACAATATCCAGAAAATAAAGCCAAGTACATGGCAAATGCGAAAGAGTTTTCGCAACAAATGCTACAGGCTTCACAGCAATATGAAAGCTCGAATAAAGCCAAACCTTATTGGTCGTATCATGATGCTTATCAATACTTAGAGCGAGCGCTCAATTTAAAATTTGCAGGTGCTTTAACAGATGATCCGCATATTGCACCTACTGTTACCCAAATTAAATTTTTAAAAGATAATCGACCTAAAGCACAAATGTGTCTATTGGCTGAAGTGTCAGCAAGTCGTAGTCAATATCAAAAGTTGAATCCAGTAGAGTTTCAAGCTGTAGATGAAAGTATGCGTGGTGAAGATAATTTTGTTACTGCATGGAAAAAATTGGCTTCAAAAACCGATAAATGCATATTAAGTACGCAAAAATGATGAAAAAAATAAAAATGAGTTGACTCTATCGTCAGAAAATATGCTAACGAAAAAAACCGACTTAGGTCGAGAAAAGATTGCATGTTCAGGGGTGTAACTCTATAATGCCTGCGATTCGAAACGATCATCAATAAAACTTGTCAAGCAGTTATGTTGTGAGTGGATAAAAAATGAGCCAAACTAGTCGCATGATTGACCGACGATTAGCAAAAGCTTTGGTCTTCTTACAAGCGTGTATGATTCCAGTTGCAGCTTTGCTTGCGTGGATGATGAAAGACACAACTGCTGCTTTGAGTGCTGCACTTGGGGCTTTGGTCTGTTGGTTAGCACATTGTTATTTTGCTTGGCAGTCGTTTAGAACGGCAGGCGCAAGAGCATCAAAACAAGTCATGCTCAATATGTATCGAGGGATGCTCGGCAAGTTTGCAATTGTGATTGTGGGTTTTATTTTAATTTTAAGCAATGTTAAGCCACTGTCACCGGTTGCATTGTTTGGTGGATTTATACTTGTTCAGGCAATGACGTGGGTTGCACCTTTTTGGGCATCACGATTACAGAAACGAGTGTAAGACACATTTTGAGATTTTTGGAAGTAGAAACGAGATCGTTGCAGTTCGCATGATTTGTTTCGCTTCTTTTTAATGATTGACATTGACCAGGTGTGATTTATGGCTGCTGAAGAACATGCCCTGACTTCGACCGAGTATATCAAGCATCACTTGACCAATATGACCTATGGCAAAATGCCAGATGGTTCATGGAAGTTGGCTGAGACTGCTGAAGAAGCTCATTCGATGGGGTTCACTGCAATTCACTTGGATTCAATGGGTTGGTCTATCGGACTTGGTGTTATTTTCTGTTTGTTATTTTGGACAGTTGCGAAAGCTGCAAATGCTGGCGTTCCAACTAAATTCCAATCTGCAATTGAAATGATTATCGAGTTTGTGGACTCAAGTGTCCGTGATACTTTTCATGGCAAATCACGCTTAATTGCTCCACTTTCATTGACGATTTTCGTGTGGATTTTCCTCATGAATACAATGGATTTGATCCCTGTTGACTGGATTCCTTTCATCGCTCAACACATCGGCGCAAGCGTATTTGGTATGGACCCTCACCACGTTTATTTCAAGGTTGTTCCATCTACTGATCCAAACATTACCTTAGGTATGTCATTGTCAGTATTTGTTTTAATCTTGTTCTACAGTATCCGAGAAAAGGGTATTGGTGGATTCGTTGGCGAGTTGGCACTTAACCCATTTAACCCAAGTAACCCAGTTGCAAAAGCGTTATTGATTCCAGTGAACTTGATTTTGGAATTAGTAACTTTTCTTGCTCGACCAGTTTCGTTGGCTCTACGACTGTTCGGTAACATGTATGCGGGTGAGTTAATCTTCATCTTAATCGCGTTATTACCGTTCTGGATTCAATGGGCGTTATCTGTGCCTTGGGCTATTTTCCACATTCTTGTAATCACGTTGCAAGCATTCATCTTTATGATGCTAACCATCGTTTACTTGAGCATGGCAAGCGAAAAGCATTAATGGTATTGCCTAATTATCAATCGATGGTTAGGCTTAAATTTTAGTTTAATTTGGTAATAACCTAACCTCTGAGGAATTTTTCATGGAACTCACTTTAGGTCTAGTTGCAATTGCATCTGCTATCTTGATCGCTTTTGGTGCTTTAGGTACTGCGATTGGCTTCGGTCTTTTAGGTGGCCGCTTCTTAGAAGCTGTTGCTCGTCAACCAGAATTGGCTCCACAACTTCAAACTCGTATGTTCTTAATTGCGGGTCTTCTTGATGCTGTGCCTATGATCGGTGTTGGTATTGGCTTGTTCTTCATCTTCGCTAATCCATTTGTAGGTTAATAGCTTAATTCCTAAATCCACATATTGAGGAATAGCGAAATGAATATCAACCTCACATTGATTGGTCAGGCGATATCATTTGCGATTTTTGTCGCATTTTGTATGAAATTCGTTTGGCCACCACTAATCAATGCGATTAGTGAGCGTCAGCGTAAAATTGCTGATGGCTTAAATGCTGCTGAAAAAGCAAAAGCTGACCTTGCTGATGCGCAAGCACAAGTTAAGGCAGAATTAGACGCAGCAAAAGCACAAGCGGCTCAATTGATCGAACAAGCGAACCGTCGTGCAGCACAATTGGTAGAAGAAGCGCGTACCCAAGCATCTGCTGAAGGTGAGCGTATTCGTCAACAGGCGAAAGAAACTGTTGATCAAGACATCAATGCTGCTCGCGAAGAATTACGTCAACAAGTTGCTGCTTTGGCAGTTGCTGGCGCAGAAAAAATTCTGAACCAACAAGTTGACGCAGAAGCTCATAATGCCATGCTGACTCAGCTGGCTGCTAAACTTTAAGCGAGGCGAAATATGGCTGAACTCTTGACGTTGGCACGCCCATACGCTAAGGCAGCATTTGCTTATGCATCTGAGCAAAATGCAACTGACTCTTGGTCAAATGCATTACAACTGCTCAGTGCTGCGGTGCAAGATGAAGCATTTTCCGCTTATTTAAATCGCCCTGAGTTGACTCCTGCGGAGCAGGTAAGTCTTTTTGCGAAAGTTTTAGGTGAAGATCAATCACAAGCTGTGTCGAACTTTTTGACATTACTTGCAGATAATGATCGTTTAGTTTTATTGCCTGAAATTGCAGCAGAATACGAATTACTTAAATCGCAGAACAACAACACTTTGGAAGTAGAGATTGAATCTGCTTTTCCATTAGATGCGACACAAGAGCATATTTTAGCTCATGCGCTTGAAAAACGTTTTAACAGAACTGTTCATGTGACTGTTAGCGTTAATCCAGCGTTAATCGCAGGTGTTGTGATTCATGCAGGCGACCAAGTGATAGATGACTCTGCGCTTAACAAGCTTGAAAAAATGCGGACTCGTCTTCTTGCGTAATAGCAAAAAGACTGAACTTAAAAAAGATTGAGGAATAGCGCAATGCAACAACTGAATCCATCCGAGATCAGTGCGCTCATTAAACAGCGTATCGGCGATCTGGACACCAGCGCGACCGCGAAGAATGAAGGTACCATCGTCATGGTATCTGACGGTATCGTGCGTATTCACGGTCTTGCGGATGCAATGTACGGTGAAATGATCGAATTCGACGGCGGCTTATTTGGTATGGCACTGAACCTAGAACAGGATTCAGTGGGTGCCGTTGTTTTAGGTAACTACCTAAGCCTGCAAGAAGGTCAAAAAGCTCGTTGTACAGGTCGTGTATTAGAAGTTCCGGTTGGTCCAGAACTTCTAGGCCGTGTCGTAGATGCTTTAGGTAATCCAATTGATGGTAAAGGCCCAATTGATGCGAAATTAACTGATGCTGTTGAAAAAGTAGCACCAGGTGTAATTTGGCGTCAGTCTGTCGACGAACCTGTTCAAACTGGTTATAAATCAGTTGATACCATGATCCCTGTAGGTCGTGGTCAGCGTGAGTTGATTATTGGTGACCGTCAAACTGGTAAAACAGCAATGGCGATCGATGCGATCATCGCTCAGAAAAACTCTGGCATTAAATGTGTATACGTTGCGATTGGTCAAAAACAATCAACAATTGCAAACGTGGTACGCAAGCTAGAAGAAACTGGCGCTATGGCGTATACAACTGTTGTCGCAGCTGCGGCCGCTGATCCTGCAGCAATGCAGTATTTGGCTCCGTACTCTGGTTGTACAATGGGTGAATACTTCCGTGATCGTGGTGAAGATGCGTTAATTATTTATGATGATTTGTCTAAGCAAGCTGTTGCTTACCGTCAAATTTCATTGTTATTACGTCGTCCACCAGGTCGTGAAGCGTATCCAGGTGACGTATTCTATCTTCACTCACGTCTTCTTGAACGTGCTTCGCGCGTTTCAGCTGATTACGTTGAGAAATTCACTAACGGTGCAGTAACTGGTCAAACTGGTTCTTTAACTGCATTACCGATTATTGAAACTCAAGCGGGTGATGTATCTGCATTCGTACCAACCAACGTAATTTCGATTACTGACGGTCAGATCTTCTTAGAAACATCATTATTCAACGCAGGTATTCGTCCTGCTGTGAACGCGGGTATCTCTGTATCGCGTGTTGGTGGTTCTGCTCAAACTAAGATCATCAAAAAATTGTCTGGTGGTATCCGTACTGCTTTAGCACAATACCGTGAATTGGCTGCGTTTGCTCAGTTCGCTTCTGATCTTGATGAAGCAACTCGTAAGCAACTTGAGCATGGTCAACGTGTAACTGAGTTAATGAAGCAAAAACAATATGCTCCTTACTCAATTGCTGACCAAGCTGTTTCTGTTTATGCATCTAACGAAGGCTATATGGCTGACGTAGAAGTGAAGAAAATCGTAGACTTTGATACTGCGTTAATTTCTTACTTCCGTTCTGAATATGCTGCGTTAATGCAACAGATCGATGAAACTGGTGATTATAACAAAGACATCGAAGCAGCAATCAAATCAGGTATTGAGAGCTTCAAAGCGACTCAAACTTACTAAGTTTACCTTTAGTTAAGTTTGGTTCACGGATCAACCTTCGAAAGCTCGAAAGGGCTTTCGAATACTAGGTTAAGCGTATGGCAAATTTAAAAGAAATTCGCGCCAAAGTAGCTAGTATCAAGAGCACGCAAAAGATTACTCGCGCGATGCAAATGGTAGCTGCTTCTAAAATGCGTCGTGCGCAAGAGCGCATGGCTCAGGGCCGTCCGTATGCCGATAATATGCGCCGTGTAATTGCTCACTTAGTTCAAGCAAACCCTGAATACAAACACCGTTATATGGTTGACCGCCCAGTTAAGCGTGTTGGCTATATCGTAGTGTCTTCAGATCGTGGCTTGGCGGGTGGCTTGAACATTAACTTGTTCAAGAAAGTTGTGCAGCATGTCAAAGCACAACAACAGCAGTCAATTGAAGTTGAATTTGCTTTGATTGGTCAAAAAGCGGTTTCGTTTTTTAAGAATTACGGCGGTAAAGTGCTTGGTGCAACGACCCAACTTGGCGATGCGCCGAGTTTGGAACAGTTAACTGGCTCTGTACAAGTAATGCTTGATGCATTTGATAAAGGCGAATTAGATCGTATCTATCTCGTATCAAATGGTTTCGTCAATGCAATGACTCAACAGCCTAAAGTAGAACAACTTGTTCCTTTAGCACCAGCGCAAGCAGGCGATGATCTCAACCGTACTTATGGTTGGGACTATATCTACGAACCAGAAGCAGAAGAATTGTTAAATGGTTTGTTGGTTCGCTATATCGAGTCTATGGTTTATCAAGGTGTGATTGAAAACGTTGCATGTGAGCAATCTGCTCGTATGGTCGCGATGAAAGCAGCGACGGACAACGCAGGACAATTGATTAAAGACCTACAACTCATTTACAACAAGCTGCGTCAAGCCGCGATTACTCAGGAAATTTCCGAGATCGTTGGCGGTGCCGCTGCCGTTTAACATTATTAAGTTTGAATTGAGGAGACAGCAATGAGTAGCGGTCGTATCATTCAGATCATCGGCGCGGTTATCGACGTCGAGTTTGAGCGCAATAGCGTTCCTAAGATCTATGACGCTCTCCAAGTTGACGGTACTGAAACTACATTAGAAGTTCAGCAACAGCTTGGCGATGGTGTTGTTCGTACCATCGCAATGGGTTCTACAGAAGGTCTTAAACGTGGTCTTAATGTAACCAGTACAAATGCACCGATTTCTGTTCCAGTTGGCCCAGCTACGCTTGGTCGTATCATGGACGTTTTAGGTCGCCCTATTGATGAAGCAGGTCCTGTAGCGACTGAAGCGCGTTTGCCAATTCACCGTCAAGCGCCTTCTTATGCTGAACAAGCAGCTTCTACTGATCTTTTAGAAACAGGTATTAAAGTCATCGACTTACTTTGCCCGTTTGCGAAAGGTGGTAAAGTTGGTTTATTCGGTGGTGCGGGTGTTGGTAAAACCGTTAACATGATGGAGTTGATCAATAACATCGCGAAAGCACACTCAGGTTTATCTGTGTTTGCTGGTGTTGGTGAGCGTACTCGTGAAGGTAACGACTTCTATCACGAAATGAAAGATTCTAACGTTCTTGACAAAGTAGCAATGGTCTACGGTCAGATGAACGAGCCACCAGGTAACCGTTTACGCGTAGCGTTAACTGGTTTGACTATGGCTGAATACTTCCGTGATGAAAAAGACGAAAATGGTAAAGGTCGTGACGTATTATTATTCGTCGACAACATCTACCGTTATACACTTGCAGGTACTGAAGTATCAGCATTGTTAGGTCGTATGCCATCTGCGGTAGGTTACCAACCGACACTTGCAGAAGAAATGGGTGTTCTTCAAGAGCGTATTACGTCTACTAAGTCTGGTTCGATCACATCGATCCAAGCTGTATACGTACCTGCGGATGACTTGACTGACCCATCACCTGCAACAACGTTTGCTCACTTAGATGCAACAGTAGTATTGAGCCGTGACATCGCATCTTCTGGTATTTACCCAGCGATCGATCCACTTGACTCAACTTCACGTCAGTTAGACCCATTGGTTGTTGGTACTGAGCATTATGAAATTGCACGTTCTGTACAGAACGTATTGCAGCGTTATAAAGAGCTTAAAGACATCATCGCAATCTTGGGTATGGATGAGTTAGCAGAAGAAGATAAATTGGTTGTTTACCGTGCGCGTAAAATCCAACGTTTCTTCTCTCAACCATTCCACGTAGCTGAAGTGTTTACTGGTGCTCCTGGTAAATTAGTACCACTTAAAGAAACGATTCGTGGCTTTAAAGGTCTATTAGCTGGTGAATACGATCACATCCCAGAACAAGCGTTCTATATGGTTGGTGGTATTGACGAAGTGATTGCTAAAGCTGAGAAACTCTAATTTAAGGAGATCATCTCATGGCGACTATGCAATGTGATGTCGTAAGTGTTAAAGAGTCTATTTACTCTGGACAAGTTACGATGTTAATCGCAAAAGGTGCGGGTGGTGAGCTAGGTATTTTACCAGGGCATGCACCACTTGTAACTTTACTCCAACCGGGACCGATCCGTGTTCAGTTGGAAAATGGTACAGAAGAAATCGTGTATGTATCAGGCGGTGTGTTAGAAGTTCAACCTCATGTTGTTACGGTGCTTGCAGATACTGCAATCCGTGCTGACAACTTAGATGAAGCTGCAATTATGGAAGCTCGTAAACAAGCTGAACAATTGTTAGCAAATCAAAAGAGTGATTTGGACTCGGCTGCTGCTCTTGCTGCGCTTGCAGAAACTGCGGCTCAGCTTGAAACCATCCGTAAAATCAAGAATCGTGCAATGTAATTGCAGGTTTAAGATTGAGAAAGCCACCGAATGGTGGCTTTTTTATTGATAAACTTGAGAAAACAATAATGAAATACGAAAATTATTATTATATTGACGGTCATGTTGAAATTGAGGGGAACTTAGGTACTGCGCGATTATTAAAACCTTATCGTATGTTACCATATTGGAATGAGAGAGGGCTGTCTATTGTATATATACATGATAATGGATTAGTTGATGAAGGATGTCCTTGTTTTAGTATTGCAGTATCTATTGAGCAATTGAAGAAACTTTTTAAGAAATCAAAGAATCAGGTTGTAATAAAGCAAACAGGTGAATATTTGGGAGGGGTTCAATTAGTTCATGGCTATTCGGCAGTTAGTACAGGAGAGAGTTATTATCGTTCTATCGATATGTATAAGATAAGAGTTAAACGTAAAAATACAGAAGAAACGTGGTTTTTTATTGAGGGCACAACAAGATTAGTAGAAGAAAAAGATACTCGTTATAAAGACCATCAACCCAAAAAAAAGCAAATTCAAGAGTTTGGCCACTTAAAGTTTTTTATTTGGTTCTATGTGCGAGATACTCGAATTAAGGATATATTTAAGGACAAAGATTGTCGGTGGTGTTCTAAAAAGTATGCTCATAAGAAAAGGAGGCAACGAGGAACAATTCAGCTATATTTAAATGTGTGAAAATCGAAATAGAACTTCATTGTCCTCGATGCCAGAGTACAAGTATAAAGAAGAATGGCATTAAACACGATGGTAAGCAAAACTATCGTTGTAAAGAATGTAATAGGCAGTTTGTGGGTGACCATAATTTGACGTATTTAGGCTGTCATTCAAAAGCGGTCAAATTGATTTTGCTTATGCTTGTGCGATGTTGTGGCATTCGGGATATTGCAAAGATTACGAGGTTTAGTATTGGCAAGATACTTAAAACGCTTACACAATCAAATCATGAAATAATTCCTCAAAGAACTCATTATAAATGCTTGGAAGTTGATGAATTTTGGACATTTGTAGGCAACAAGAAAGATAAGCATTGGCTACAGTACGTCTATGATAGAAGTAGCGGAGAAATAGTGGCTTTTGTATGGGGAGGAAGAGATGCTCATACAGCACAAAGGCTAAAAAACCGTTTAGAAGAACTGGGTATTACTTATGATTGTATATCGAGTGATCATTGGGAAAGTTTCATCAAAATTTTTAAGCCGGACCAAGAAGGGAAATATTATACAGTCGGGATAGAAGGAAACAACTGCCGATTAAGACACCGCATAAGGCGAGCAGTAAGAAGAACATGCTGTTTTTCGAAGAAGGTATTGAATCATGTAAAAGCTTTTAATCTTGGATTCTTTTACATTAACCACGGTTTTGTATAGTGATGTTAAAATGATCAGCATACATTTTGAAACACCACCAGATTGTCGAAAGATTTATGAGGATTGGGTTACTAGTTTAAATCCAGAATAGAAACTCATCAATCTGATAGAAGAAATAGGTTTGGGAAGCGTATGTTAGCAAGTAATGTCTTAAAGTTGCGTTTAGATCGCATTGAGCAACAAGGGCATCATTTATCAGTTAGAAATCAACTGAAGCTTGTTACATTAGCTCAGCCAGAATTAACAGCAGGCTTTTATTCCCACTGCTTCAGCTGACTTTACCCAAAACATGGCATTTTCAGCATCATACAACTGATGAGATTGTATGTTCATTACGCTTGATCGAGCTAATTATTCGTACTTTTATTCCTAAATATAAGCAACATGCTCATCATTTTGCATGGTTTGAACAGTGCCTAGCATTTCGTTTGCAGTATGCAAATCAACCGTATAAAAGAGCGTGGAACAACAAGGGCATCAGATACTTTGGCTTCCTGCATACAGTCCTGATTTAAATCCTATAGAAAAGATGTGGGCATGGGTTAAACGCAAGCGTAAAGAGTGGTTGGTTGATTCAATTGATCAATTATTTCGGTTATTTTTCAACAAATGTATGAATAATTAAACAGTTTTACTATAGCTATTTTCTGGTGGAGTCTGATCGCAAGCTGTAAATAAAAACGATGCTGCCAAAAGTGTTATGGATGAGAGAGTGGCTTTGATAGATAAATTTTCCATCATGGCAAAAAGATACTAGCCTATGAGAAGCGAGCACTATAATGATAAAAATGAAGAAAAAATGATTGTTGCAATTCACCAACATTTTAATGAAAGAACGTCATGGAAAGACTTATTTGAAGGTTAAGCCCAAATATTTTGTGTTGTATTTGGACTTAGATCATTTGCTTTAGATGTTCATATCAGCAAGCCAAAGGAAATATCCACCATAACTATTGAATTTGAATTCGCCACCAATAGTTTTTCCTTGCTCAGTAAGCTGGTGTTTACCTTTATCATTTAAGATCAAAAAGCCTTTATGTACGAATTGCTCTAAAAGCTCATTCGTTTTGATTTTATGTTTTGCGGCTAATTTTGATGTCGTTAGCTTACTGAGATCTTCTTGTTCATTATTTTCTTGAACAATTTCAACTTCTTTAACTTCATCTAATGAAATACGAACTTCATCACTTATACGGATAATCCGTTGAGCTTCTTCATAAGCATCTTTAAATACGGATTCATCCTGATCTTTTGTAATTAGGATACCCATTTCATTGTTATTTACTTGGCTAAATTCATAAAGATTTAAACTTGAAATAATACAGGTCGACTCATTGATATAACATTTTGCATGTAAATTCTTACAGAAGCTAACTCTAATATACTCGAGTTTTTGCATCCATTTGATTTCATCTGGATGTAAATCACTTTTACCATAAATAATACGAATATCTATTTTTAAGCGATTTTTATCCTCTAAAAGTTCTTTAATACGATCATTAAGCTTTAGGAATGGGCTGATTAAAATTAATCTTTCTTTAGCATTCTTAATTAATTCTTCTAGATAAAAATTAGTTGCGCTTGTATTCAGAAACCTTGACATAGAACTCCAGTTTTATTTTAAATATCATGAATTAAACTAAAATTATAATAGTTATTTAAAAGAAAAGAATAGGTAAGATATTCTTTTCTATAAACTTATAAAAATTATTTGGCTAGTTCAGCTTCAATCGCAGTCACGATACGTTCATCATCTGCGGTAATGTCAGGTGCAAAACGCGCTACGATTTCCCCATTTTTATTGACTAAGAATTTTTCAAAATTCCATAATACTTCAGGTGGATTGTTTGGTGTTAAGCCATAATCAACGAGGTCTTTCCACCAAGGTCCTTCACCAAGACGTTCTGGGATCGCTTGTGTGAGTGTTTGATATAAAGGATGTTTGTCTTCACCTGCAACAGAGATTTTTGCAAATAAAGGGAAATGTACATCATAGTTGAGTGAACAAAATTGTTCGATTTCATCATTTGTGCCTGGCTCCTGCTCTAAGAAATTATTCGCAGGGAAGCCTAAAATTTCTAAACCTTGATCTTTTTTCGCTTGGTAAAGTTTTTCTAAACCTTCGTACTGTGGCGTTAAGCCACATTTAGATGCAACGTTAACAATCAGTAAAACCTTACTTTGGTATTGATCAAGATCAACCTCTTGACCTTTAATATCTTTCACTGGAATGTGATAAACCGATTGGCTCATTGGTTACGTCCTAATTTGTTGTTGTGAAAATACTTGTTTGTTTTAACTGCTAATTTAGTGGAGTGCAATGCTCTTGAGATGAATCCATACAAATTATGCGTAAAAGTAGGCATGACCTTTATATTGAGGCATTTTTAAGTTGGATTGGGGTTTGTCCCGTATAGCGTTTGAAGAATTCAATAAAGCTAGAGCTATGGTGATAGCCTAAAACGTATGCCAGTTGTTTAATGGTCATCCCTTGACGAATTTGATTGATCGCAAAGATGATTTTGGCTCGATTCCGCCATTCTGATAAAGAAAGTTGGAGTTCTTGTTGGCTCAGCCGTAACACATGGCGCTCACTGACCTTAAAGTTATACAACACTTGTTGTAGGCTCATATTGAATTGTTCAGGATCCGCAAGTTTTCCTAAGATCGGTGCTAAGATTGGGTGGTTGCTTTGAGGTAAATAGTGAGAATGTGCTGGCGTTTGCTTCAATTGGTCAAATAAAACTTGCAGTAAATGCTCGAGATATTCAGGTGAAGCATTCTGTTTTTGTTGCGCTAAGATTTGAACGACCAAAGCACGAAAAAATGGCTCAATACTGAAGCAGCGGCACGTATCCCCTAAAAAATCTTCGTATCTAGGATGTAAGCGAATACAAATATAATGAATTTCATGTGCAACGGGGAGCGATTGGTGTTCAGTGCGTGGAGGTAACCAAAGTCCATAACTGGGTGGTGATAGATAATATTTTCCTTCAATATCAAATTCTAAAGTGCCATTTAAACTAAAATTAAAATCACCCCAAAGTGAAGAATGAGGGCTGACAATATCATCTTTTTGGTAGAGAAACTCATGTACTTCTATGCCATTTAAAAGAGGGAATTGCTCAATATCATCAGGTTTCATTTAGGGATCTCATTGAGTTTTCAAAACTGATTTGAGGAGTATTCAAGCCTTTTACTAAAGTGAAAAGATGGATGCAGACGAAGGTAATAAAGCTGATTACAGCATAAATTAAGATATTTTTATTGAAATGATCAAGCGTATAAGTCTCAAGTTGTAAATTTGGATCTGCTTTTAGATTTAATGTCGACATAGCGGTATAAATGTCTGAAATACGATATTTCAATTATTTTAGACATCTTTCAGAATATTCCTAATCTAGAAATATTGTGAGATGGCTGATGACTCAGTTAAGTAGATACCAAAAATGGGCATTTGTACTGCCATTGATAGCAGTCTTAATTTGGTCGTTAAATATTGCAGTGACTCGTTATGTTGCGGACTATATTTCACCCGTCAGTATTAGTTTTTATCGCTGGTTTGTTGCCTTTCTCATTTTGACACCATTTATGTTGCCTAAAGTATGGAAACAGCGAGCTTTGATTCGCCCATATATTCCTAAATTAGCAGTTCTGAGCGCTTTTGGAATGGTGTTGTATCAAGGGCTTTCTTATACAGCAGCACATTATACCACTGCAACAAATATGGGTATTGTAAATGCCTTTGTTCCAGTTTTTACCATTTTTATCTCTTATATTATTTTAAAAGATAAACCAAATCGATTTGCAATCTTTGGCAGTTTCTTATCATTTTTCGGCCTACTTTATGTGATGAGCCAAGGGCATTTCTCTCGCTTATTTGATCAAGGAGGCCATTGGGGAGATGCTGTCATGGTCTTGGCTGTAGGATTTTATGCATTTTATGGCGTCTTTCTAAAAAAATGGCAAGTACAATTGCCATTGATGACCAGTCTCTATACCCAAATCGCCTTTGCATTGCTATACCATCTTCCATTTCTACTTTGGTTGGGCTTAGATGCAATTAATGTAAATAATGCAGCAAGTGTATTGTATGCAGGCGTGTTTCCATCGCTGATTGCACCTTTATTATGGATGGTTGCTGTTCAATCCATTGGTCCAAACCGTACTAGTATTTTTATGAATTTGATGCCTGTATTTACTGCAATTATTGCAAGTGTATGGCTATCTGAGCATTGGACGATCTACCATACCTTAGGCGGTGTGACGATTTTGGTCGGTATCATTTTAGCGCAAAAGAAAACGGAGAAAGCACCTGTAGAATGGATTGAAAGCTCCACTTAAATATGAAATGATGGTATAAAATTGTTTGAAATAGCGACAAACACATCAAAATTTTTATTTAATGAAGATTCTTTCTATATGATTTTCAAATATATTTTAGATATTTATCAAGTTTGTGATCAAAAAAATTTCAATAAAAATAGAAATATAATTTTATTGAAATTTTAAAACTGACAAAAATGGTACGCTTTTCACATTTTTTGTTAGAGAAATAATATATTTGTATAAATCAAATGATTGATCCATAATAGCTTTCAGAGTAGCTAGATTCATTTTTAATGATGAATATACTCAACCAATTTGCAGACCCTCTGGATGTGATTATACACATCCTTTTTATGCTCAGTTATCCCTATATAACTGAGCTTTTTTTTGTCCGCTATTTACATAATCAAGCGCGAATGATTTCACCAGTTAAAGCGTTGAGAATTCGACTAGGTTCTTGGCTAAGTCCTAAATCACCCTCTAAATAATTCAGGGATGGACCAAAATAACCTTGAGCTTGTTCTAAATTTTGTGCTGGATTTAGTCCCGCGGGATTGGCACTGGTCGATACAATAAAGCCGCCAAAAGCATTACAGAGTTCGACGCACAAAGGATGCGTGGTTACACGTACAGCAACCAATGGATGTTGACCTTTAATCCAAGTAGGAATGTGCTCATCAGCGGGGAGTAACCACGTAGTTGCTCTTTCAGTTGCTACACGATCCGTCCAACTATCAATCACTTGCTTACGTATCTTTGGGGCTAAGCTTTGTAATAAATGCTCAACTTGCCCTAAGTGACCTGCTAATAAAATGACTCCTTTTTCAATTGGGCGATGTTTTAGCTCAAGAATGTTTTGAAAAGCTTGTTGATTGAATGGATCGCAGCCTAAGCCCCAAACTGCTTCTGTTGGATAAGCAAGAACTTGTCCTTGCTTCAAAAGCTGTGCTGCTTCCGAAATTGATGAGGTAATCATGGGATTATATTTAGCGACAAAGATAGATTATTTTAATGAATTGGACGACAACGTAAATAGCGACCGCCCTGTTGTATACAGAAACCGAGTAATTCTAATTCCATTAATTGGGCTGTGAGTTCTGCAATCGGAATTGGATGACGTTGAGAAAGTTCATCCAAGTCTTGTCCAACCCAGTCAAGACTTTGATAAAGAGCAATCAAATGTGTTGGTAAGCTTGGCGTGATGGTTACAGGTTCTTCGGAAATTTGTTGTTGTACTTGCCATTGTGTAGGTAAAGCTAAGTCTTCAATGACTTGTTCAGGATGATCGACCAAGGTTGCACCTTCACGAATTAATTGATGACAGCCTTGATGATGCTCACTATAAATGTGCCCTGGAATAGCAAATACCATTTTTCCTTGATTTGCTGCCTCATTTGCAGTTATGAGTGAGCCACTCTTTAATGCCGCTTCTACAACCACCACACCAAGACTTAAACCACTAACAATACGATTACGACGTGGAAAATGCTGTTGCAAAGGCATTGTCGTCGGGAGAAACTCGGTGACAATCGCACCTGATTGAGTAATCTGTTGTGCAAGTTTGATGTTCTGCGAAGGATAAACTGTATCTAAGCCTGTTCCTGTCACAGCGATTGTTCGATGATGGGCTAAGCCACCACGATGGGCTGCTTCATCAATTCCATGCGCTAAACCACTGCTGATGTAAAATCCTTTTTCACTTAAATAATAAGCAAAATCATAGGCAACCTGTCTCCCGTGAGGACTCGGTTTACGACTGCCAACCATGGAAATTTGGGGTTGTAATAATGCTTGAGCTTGACCTTGACCAAATAAAATTGGAGGATGATCTGAATAAGGTAAAAGTTGAGTAGGGTAGTCGATATCTTCAGGGGTTAAAATAAAATCAGTATGCTGACAAATCAATTGAACCATGTGGTCAAATTGCTGTTTCCCATGTGGGGTTTGGAATTCTTCTAGACGTTTTAAATGATTTTTGTGTAAACCGAGCTGTTGCCATTCAGAAAGGCGATGTGTTTGGACTGCTTCCGTACAACTACCGAAATAGTTTCGAATTTTTTGAAAACTAGAAAGCGAGTGTTGAACCAGATACCACACCAACACAGTATGATAATGATGGGGTAGTAACTGATTCAACATTTCTAACTAGCGTTTAGTTATCAAGACGAGGCGGCTTGATATTTGAACCAAGTTTAATTGGTAATTCGCTCTCTAATACATAAGCGTAACTGATGCGGTCAAAACTCTTGAAGATCATGATGCTACCAACATATTGCCCTGGTAATTTCACATTTTCTTTGGTTTTTGGATCACGTACAGTTTCGCCATCTTGGTAAGCACTAAAGACTTGTCCGATTTCAATCCCATCCGTTGTACCACGATCAACGGTGACAACACCATTTTTTGCTGCTGTACCCAGAGATCCCATCACGCGGATGACTTTACCACCATCTTTCACCTGATTTGGTTCAGTTGGATAGAATAAAGTAGGTAACATCGCATCTTGTTCAAGCATGATGCGGTCGCCACGACGTACTTCACCATTATAACTATCAGTTAATTCAAAGGTAGTAATGTCTTTTTCATTGGTAATCGCAACACCAGAAGCGACTTGCGTGAGCTCAACACCTAGATTCTGTTTCTTCCCTTTTTCATCAAGCACGATATACGGTTCGCCTTCACGGTATACGCCATAACGTTGACCATTTTCGATACCTTGACCACGAACATAAATGTTCTGACCTTTACCAGCCAACACACGATTATCTGCTGTACCCAATACATATGGGGTATTTGCAATCGAATTCGCTGGAAGAATAGAGGTACGTTCTAACCATTGTTGAATATGTGCCAGTGGAATTACAGGAACACTATTATTGAGCGCCTCAATACGAACTTTTGGACGTAAAGTAGATCCACTGCCAGAGTAACGGCGAATGATACCATCACAACCATCGCCTTCATCTTTACCAATGAGTGGCTTACCGTTCAAACTACAAAGTAGTAAGCGATCATCAGGATAAATCCAATGTGGATTCTTGACATGTTTATTGCTTGCCCAAATTTCAGGCCAGCGCCAAGGCTTGCTTAAAAATTTGCCTGAAATATCCCAAAGCGTATCCCCTTTTTTCACCACATAGACATGTGGTGCACCCGCTTTTACGGATGGTGGGTTTGCATTAGGGCTTGCCGCATGAGTAAGGTTTATGCTCATGCCTAATCCTGCACAAATTGCAGCAGCAATCAGTTGTTTTTTTAACCCCAAGGCATGAAATGATGGTATGCCGTTTAAAACCTTTTTCATTATCATAATTCCTAAAAATTATGTGTGTAGTTGCGTTATAATAACGACCTTACACACAATTTTTTGATCAAGCATTCCCTTCAGTTGGTTTTCTGATCAATGGCATAAATGAGGAACGGTATGGCCTTATTACCTATTTTAAGTTTTCCTGATCCCCGTCTTCGAACCATTGCTAAGCCAGTCGAAGAAGTCACTGATGATATTCGTCAGCTTGCAGCAGATATGTTTGAAACCATGTATGAGGCACCGGGTATAGGTTTAGCGGCATCTCAGGTTGATCATCATATTCAGCTTATTGTTATGGACATCTCTGAAGAGAAAAACCAACCGATGGTGTTCATTAACCCCAAAGTCACTCCACTGACCGTAGAGACGCAGCCGTACGAAGAAGGCTGTCTCTCTGTGCCTCAAATATACGATAAAGTTGCGCGTCCGTCACGTGTAAAAATCGAGGCAATTAACCTTGAAGGTCAACCATTTGAATTAGAAGCTGACGAACTTCTCGCAGTTTGTATCCAACATGAAATGGATCACTTAAATGGAAAACTGTTTGTAGACTATTTATCGCCATTGAAACGTCAACGTGCACGTGAGAAAGTTGAAAAAGTTGTACGTCAACGCGATAAAGAAAAAGTTGCGGTTAAACGTTAAGAAATTATATTAGGTCTGTTTAAATGCCTTTATTGCTTCGTAGTGGTTTAATGCTTGCATTCACCGCAGTCTGTTTACAGATTGCGGTGTTTTTGCAGCCACTGCTTCCGAAGCAATATCAGATTGCACCTGTCTGTGAAACGATTACCCAAGCGTTATTGTTGCCTAAATTAAAATCTGAACAGCAGTCTGTATCGCACAATATGCATCATCATTCACATCAGCTTGAACAACATCAAAGCTTGATGTCGAAACATGACCATCACGATCCAAATCACCAGTGTCAATACTGTACGGTGTATGCCAATTTGGTATTACCGCCTGAATTCGGCGTGAAAGAGGTTTTAGTTCGAATCCAAATCCGTTTAGTTGCGTATCAACAGGCATTTAAGCATGTTTATTTTGCACTGCAACGGCTGTTTTTATTGCCTCAAGGGCGAGCACCGCCACTCTTTGCATAAATTAAAACGTCAATTTTATTAGGGTTTTCAAAACTCTAGCCTAGTTTTACTTATGTTTTAAGAGAGACCGATCATGGCTCAACCTAAATTTTTATTACAACCACTAGTACTTGCGATTCTTGCTGCTTCAAATACCGCAATGACGTGGGCAGAACCTGTTCAGCATGAGCAGGCACATGTCTCACTGGCACCGATTGTGGTCACTGCACAACAACCGAATGAGAGCAATGGTTTAGTGGTGCAAGCCGATCCTAAGAAACCGATTCAACCCATCCCTGCGACAGATGGTGCCGACTATCTACAAAGTATTATGGGGTTTAACTCAATACAAAGCGGTGGTACCAATGGAGATGTGACTTTCCGCGGTATGTTTGGCTCCCGCATCAAGATTTTAACCGATGGTACGGAGAATCTTGGTGCATGTCCTGCACGTATGGATGCACCGACCTCTTATATTTCTCCTGAAAGCTATGATCGGATTTCAGTGATTAAAGGGCCACAAACGGTTCAATATGCTAATACTGGTTCAGCAGCAACAGTGATTTTTGAACGTGAACCTGAAAAACTCACGCAAGAAAAACCATATCGTGGACAGGCGAGTGTATTGTGGGGGTCATTTGGGCGTTTAGATCAGAATGTTGAAGCGGCGATTGGTGACGAGAAAAAATATATCCGCTTAAATGCCAACCGTTCTGAATCGAATAGTTATCGAGATGGGGATGGCAACACCATACCTTCTTCATGGGAACGCTGGAATGCCGATGTTGCATTGGGCTGGACACCAGATGAAAACACTTGGCTTGAGTTGACAGGTGGTAAAGCGGATGGTGAGGCTGAATATGCTGGGCGTGGAATGGATGGTGCACAATTCGCCCGTGAAAGTTTAGGTCTGCGTTTTGAAAAGAAGAATGTCACTGATATAATCAAGAAAATTGAAGCTCAGGTGAATTACAGCTATAACGACCATATCATGGATAATTATAGTTTGCGCACACCACCATTGGTTGAAATGCAACATGGTGGACACAGCATGTTGATGCCAAACCCGATGGCCATGCAAGTGACACGCCGTACCTTGAACTCGCGTTTGGCCATGACTTCTGAATGGAATCAATGGAGTTTAATGACTGGGGTCGATTCTCAGTTTAATAAACATGGCGGCAGTATGTTCTCGCCGACCATGCCATCGATGAATGTACCCTTCCGTCAGGATATGCGCTTCCAGTCTTATGGTGCTTTTAGTGAGTTGACTTATCAATTGAATCCGCAGAATAAGATCGTGACAGGTGCTCGCGTAGACCAAGTCACTGTTGATGATGAGCGTGCTGATTCTAAAAATAAGGGCTTCAATACCCAGCTTGAAAAAACTTTACCAAGTGCTTTTGTTCGTTTGGAAAATCAAAATGTCGAGCATGGCTTGAACAGTTATGTGGGTTTGGGCTATGTCGAACGTATGCCAGATTATTGGGAGTTATTCAGTCCTGAGCATGGTAATGCTGGTTCAAGCAATACCTTTAATGGGGTACGCCCAGAGAAAACCTTGCAGTTAGATCTGGGTTTCACTCAGCAGCAGGGGGCATTTAACTCATGGGTGTCGGCATACGCAGGGCTGATTGATGACTATATTCTGATGAATTATCACGATCATAGCCATATGCATGCAGGTGGACATGGCGGGCATGGTAGCAGTGACATTACTGCTGGCGCGAAGAATGTGGATGCAACCATTGCGGGTGCTGAGGTAGGGATTGGTTATCAATTTACTGATCACATTCAAGCGGATGTAAGTGCGATGTATGCGTGGGGGAAAAATACCACGGATAATACTCCGTTGCCACAAATTGCACCCTTAGAAGGGCGTGTAAATCTACGTTATGTCGCTGATAAATATACGCTCGGTATGTTGTGGCGCGTGGTGGATCAGCAAAATCGCATTAGTTTGCATCAAGGTAACATCGTCGGTTATGACTTGAAACCAAGTGCAGGTTTCTCAACGATTTCATTGAATGGTAGTTATAGTCTTAATAAAAATGTCGATCTTTCTGTAGGAATAGATAACGTTTTGGATAAGACCTATACCGAGCACCTCAATAAAGCCGGTAGTTCGGGTTTTGGTTTTGCCAGTGAAGAGCAATTCAATAATACGGGTCGAAATTACTGGATGCGTATGAGCATGAAGTTCTAATTAACAAAAAACAAGGTGGGTTTTCCACCTTGTTTTTATTTTTAAGTTAAGCCAAACAGTCTTGCTTAGGCATCAAACTATCGCAATACAATGGATTTAATGCACACTGCAAATCATCAATTTGTTCTTGAGTTACATAGTTTTTTGCGATGAGATATTCTGCGACGCGATCATCACGTAAACTTAAGAAAGCAGCGTCATACACACCTAAATCTACAAATAAAGCCGCTGTTTCCAAGCTATTGAAATGATCTAAAAATACATCGTTTTCATGCATCAAAAAAATGTGTGTCAGTTCTGCATTGGCATCTACGTTTAAACGCTGTGCTAATTGCTCTGGGCGAGTTTTAATAAATAATAAATCTGATAGTTCATCGAACTGACTTTTATCCAGTTGATTTTCGCCATCTTTGACATGACCTAACCATGCTTTAAAGACTAACACGGCACCACCACGAAGTAGCATACTCCACATTTGATGACGTGTTTCATGATCTAAATGAGCGGATTCTGTTTCTAATACATCCAAGAATTTTTGTTCTTGCAACGCTAGTTTTTCAAATAGTCCTAGACCTTGTGGCTGATAAGCTGCTGGTGCAAATACATCAAAATTCAGCTCATGGAATACATTGAGGGCAAGGGGGACGGCTGCTTGATAAAGTGTATTCAATGCTTTTAGATGAGTATCATCTAAGTTGCTCTGTACAAAAATATCCTGCCAGTTGAGCTCTGGTAATAATGCATTTGCACTGTATTGGCGATAAAACTGTAACTCGTTATGTTCTGAAGTGGCTTGATTGCTATTCATGATCATGTCCTTTATGGCGATTGTGTTAGAAACCTAAAACAGCAAAGACATAGGTTCCTATCATTTTGATCAATTTATGCGTTATTCAGAAAACAACTAGAATACGACTAAAGTTGTAGATGTGGTTTTTGTGGTAATATTTATTAATAAAAACAATATCTTAATTAATTGTAAGTAAGTGTACAAACGTTCACTAGTGTAAGTGAACGTTTTTGCCATAGCCAATAAGCTTTTGAGCACTTTGGTCAATTTTTTGTCATTTCAGCACTCTTTTTTTGATGGTTTTTGCCTATGTTTCAAAATATTTTGCCATTTAGCTCATCGGCATAATTTTTAAACCAGAAAGCCAAGCACGTAATCCCGCTGGTTTGAGCGGTTTTTTCAATAGAACAATATTTTGCTGTTTCAAATATTGAGGCAACTCAGGATCAGAATCTGCTGTAATTAATGCAACTGGAATATGTGCAGGTCGATATTGTTCAATAAAATCTAATCCCCGTTGATCATGATTTAAATGCTGATCGATTAACCACACTTGAATATCTTCTTGTTCAATTATTTTTAGTGCTTCCGATGGCTCAGTTGCTGTAAAAATTTGATAGCCCCATTTGCTTAATAAAGTCTGCATACCTTGTAAAATAGTTTCATCATTGTCTAAACAAAGCACTTTATATGCAGTATGTTGCAGTGCGGTCACATGCGCTGTAGTCACTTGAATTTTTGGTGCTTCGGCTAGCGGTACTTCGATCATAAAGCAAGAACCTTTGCCTAATTCTGAATAGACATGCACTGGAAAATCGAGCAGGCTCGTCATACGTTGAACAATCGCAAGACCAAGACCAAGTCCTTGTTCACCCCAAGGTGAGGTATGCCCGCAACGCTCAAATTCTTGGAATAATTTCACCCGTTGTTGTTCATTGATGCCAGGTCCTGTATCCCAAACACCGATTCGAATATGGTTTGGTCTTTGTGCAGAACGTAATACACCAATAACGACACGACCTTGTGCTGTATAACGCAATGCATTACTAACGAAATTCTGAATAATTCGTCGCATCCATTGTGGATCGGTATCAACCCAGAATTGAGTATCGTGTACAGACAGTTGAATATTACGCTGCGCTGCAATTGATTTAAATTGCAATTCAAGATCATTTAAGAGGTCATGTAATGAATAGGCTTGGCGTTTTGGTTGGATGGTTCCACCTTCTAAACGGGCAATATCGAGTAGGGCAGAGAGCATGCTTTCAGCACCATACAGTGCGCGATCAAGTTGTTGTAAGGTTTGTTGATCTTCAGTTGAGCTGACACTCTGTTCTAATGCTGTACTGAACAAACGTGCTGCATGCATCGGTTGCAGTAAATCGTGACTGGCCGCTGCCAAAAATCGACTTTTAGATTGATTGGCTTTATCGGCTTGTTCACGGGCAAGTTGCTGTTCAGTTAGTGCATTTGCAAGCTGTTGAGTTCGATCACTCACTCTTTCTTCAAGAATCGCTTCATTCTCGCGGAACGCAGTAATATCGGCGAAGGTTGTGACGAATCCTCCACCCTCAATAGGATTACCGCGCATTTGAATGACCAAGCCATCTTTACGAATACGTTCAAATTCATGGGCGCTACCGACTTTCATCCAGTGAATTCGTTTACGGACATGTTCTTCAACTGAACCGGGTCCACATTCTCCACGTTCTGCGTTATATCGAATTAAATCTGCAATTGGACAACCGACATAAACAAGGTCTTTAGGATAATCAAATAAGGTAAGATATTGATTGTTCCATGCAACCAAACACATATTTTTATCAACAACACTCACCCCTTGAGTCATGTGGTCGATCATGGTCATCAAAAGGTTTTGGTTAAAGCGTTGCCATTGTGAAGCTTGATCGAGAATATTCGCGACTTGCCCCAGTGCTAATCCATTATTGATCATGGCAGTGGTGAGCAAAGTACGTGCTGATGCAGCACCAATAATGCCTGCCAAGTATTGTTCAGTGAAGCGCCACCACATGCCATTTGCAACATGATTTTCATTGAGTACGACATGATTTTGTTCACAAAATTGCTGGAACGCTTGTGTTGTAGGGCGATCACCTGTAATACGTTTAGCCAAAGCCAATAGATCGCCAACTTTGAGCCGCGCTGCATTTTGCGGTAAATCGGTTAAATCAAGGTTTGTCTGGGTAGAGGGTAAAGGTTTGCTTTCATAGTAGAAAAAGCTTTCAGCCTGAATCTGTTCCGCAACACTTGGGCGATACAAACGAGAACCCCAAATATAGCAAATAATATTCAGTCCCAAAGACCACATGACACCATGGGTCAATGGTGCAAAAGATTCAAAACCAAGTAAAGCTTCTGGACGTAAGCTATTAATATCGAAAGGCCCAAACAATAATAAATGTTGTGCGAACGCTTGATATTGTTCTGGGAGGCTACGCAACAAAGTAGGAAATAATAGTGTGTAGCTCCACATTATGAAGCCTATGATCAGACCGACATAGACACCTTGACGGCTTGCACCACGCCAATATAAACCACCGATGAGGGCTGGCGAAAATTGCGCAACTGCGCTAAAAGCCAATAGGCCAAATACTGATAATTGATTAATGTCATTAAAAAAGTGGAAGAATAAAAAACCCAGTAACATCACACTGATAATACTAATTCTTCGAGTCAGTTTGAGTACTTTGGGTAATTGTTGGTCGTGTCGAGAGATAATCTTAAAGTGCCATAAAGCAGGCATAATTAAATCATTACTGAGCATGATAGAAAGTGCGACTGAGGCAACCAGTAACATACCTGTTGAAGCAGAGAAACCACCTAAAAAAGCGAGTAATGCCAACCAATCTTGTTGATAGCTGAGTGGTAAGGCCAATACCGCAATATCAGGTGTACCTAATGTATCAGGAAGGGAGTGTAAGGCCCAACTGGCGATAGGAATAATCGCCATGATGGTCAAAATCAAATACGCTGCAAACCAACGTCTTGCGCCACGAATATGTTTTTCATCACGCAATTCGACTACGGCAACATGAAACTGTCGCGGTAAACAGATCATAGCTAGCGCAGCGAGTAAGGTTTGTACCCAGAAGGTTTCAGGAACCCCTAATTGTTGCAAATCTTGAAAATGTTGAGTGATATCATTGCTGACTTGTTTGATATTTTCGGGGGATTGGAATAAGAAAAAAACTGCAACACTGAGTAACGCAAACAGTTTCACAAAAGATTCAAAAGCGACTGCAAGCATTAAGCCGCCGTGTTGTTCGGTATGTGCAATATGCCGAGTGCCAAAAATCATAGCCAAAATCGCAAGTACTGCTGTAAGTAATAACACACTATTTGTGGTGGTATGAACATGTGCATTCTGTTCGAGTACAACGGAGGCACTCAATGCAATCGCTCTTAATTGCAAAGCGAGATAAGGGATAATTGCAATCACTGCAAGAATGGTGACTAGTGCCGCTAAGCTGCCACTTTTGCCATAGCGAGCAGCAACGAAATCGGCAATTGACGAAATCGCATGATGCTGTCGAATCCGACCCAAACGTTTCCAAATATCGTAACCAAACCAAATAAATAGCAACGGACCTAGATAGATCGGGAGGAAAATAATACCTTCACGGACTGCTGCACCTGTTGCGCCGTAAAATGTCCAAGATGAACAATATACGCCTAAAGTTAAGCTGAACATCAACATACGACCACGTGTGCTTAAGCGACTGGCATGTTTTTCTCCAAAAAAAGCACAGCCAAATAACAGCACGATATATAGGGCAAGTACCCCAATAATAAGCCAATTGTTCATATTGCTCACGTGATCAAACTCCATTTTCTATCATACCCGAAGCATCAAAAGGGTTATGAGCAGAGATTTGTATTTAGAGACCAAAGTCTAAGTTACGAGTCAAGCATAATCTTGTTAATTTAAATAATGAAAAATCCCTAGTAAAAAGGGGTCCACGGCTGGACACAAAAATAAGGAGTTAATGATGGATGACTCACAGGTAGAACGCATTCTACACAATCCAAAGTTTCAAGAAATGGTCAGCAAAAAACGTACATTAAGTTGGACATTAACAGCAATCATGTTGTTTATCTATGTCGGATTTATGCTTTTAGTTGGCTATAACAAAGAGTTCCTAGCAAGTTCTTTTAGTGGTGGTGTAACAACATGGGGCATGCCCCTCGGTTTAGGCATTATCGTACTGTCATTTTTATTGTGTGGTGTCTATTCATACATCGCCAATAATACACTTGATCAGTTGAATGAAGAGGCTCTCAAGGAAGTTGAGGCAATCACACATGAAAAAGGGATGCACTGAGATGAAAGGGACGTCATTCAAAGCGAAACTGTTCGCGCTTGCAAGCCTATGTTGTTCTCACGTTGCATTTGCTAGCCCTGATTTAGGTGCAGCAGAGCAACAGGCAACAAACTGGCATGCAATCATCATGTTCACCATTTTTGTTGGTTTCACTTTGTTTATTACTAAGTGGGCAGCAAAACAAACCACGAATACAGCTGATTTCTATACCGCAGGTGGTGGAATTAGTGGCTTCCAAAATGGTTTAGCGATTGCAGGTGACTATATGTCAGCCGCATCGTTCCTCGGTATTTCAGCACTTGTGTTCAGTTCAGGCTTTGATGGTTTGCTCTATTCACTTGGTTTCATGGTCGGTTGGCCAATCGTACTTTTCCTTGTTGCTGAACGTTTACGTAACTTAGGTAAATATAATCTTTCTGATGTAGTTTCTTTCCGTTTGGAAGAAAAACCAGTTCGTACCTTAGCTGCATTAAGTTCTTTAGTTGTGGTTGCATTTTATCTGATTGCTCAAATGGTAGGAGCAGGTCAGTTAATCAAATTACTTTTTGGTTTGAACTATAATATTGCGGTTGTAATCGTCGGTTTGTTGATGATGGCATACGTAATTTTTGGTGGTATGTTAGCAACCACTTGGGTACAAATCATTAAAGCCGTAATGTTACTCAGTGGTGCAACATTCATGGCATTCATGGTGATGAAAGCTGTTGGCTTTAGTTTTTCAAACATGTTCAATCAAGCGATTGGTGTGTATAGCCAATCTCACAGCATTAGCTGGGATGAAGCTGCAAAAATCATGGGGCCTGGTAAATTGGCTGCAAACCCGATTGATGCTTTATCACTTGGTCTTGCATTAATGTTTGGTACTGCGGGCTTACCACATATCTTAATGCGTTTCTTTACGGTTAAAGATGCTAAAGAAGCACGTAAATCAGTTGTTGTTGCAACAGGCTTTATTGGTTACTTCTATCTATTAACTTTCATCATTGGTTTCGGTGCGATCTTATTCGTTTCAAACAACCCTCAATTCCTTGATGTTGCGAAAGCAGCGGTAACAGGTAAATTAGAGTTGGTTGGTGGTAACAACATGGCTGCGGTTCACTTAAGTGATGCAGTCGGTGGTGACTTGTTCATGGGCTTCATCTCAGCGGTTGCATTCGCAACGATTCTCGCTGTAGTTGCAGGCTTAACACTTTCAGGCGCATCTGCGATTTCACATGACTTATATGCAAACGTATTCAAAAAAGGTCAAACAACGCCTCAATCTGAATTACGTATGTCAAAAATTGCGACTTTAGGTTTAGCAATCTTTGCCATGATTCTAGGGATTTTGTTCGAAAAACAAAACGTTGCGTTCATGGTTGGTTTAGCATTCTCTGTTGCATGTTGTGCAAACTTCCCAGTACTTGTATTGTCTATGTTCTGGAAAGGTTTAACGACACGCGGTGCGGTGATCGGTGGTGTTGTTGGTCTAGTGACTGCTGTAACCCTAATCATTCTGTCTAAAGCGGTTTGGGTTGACACCTTGAAACTTTCAGATACTCCAGTGAATCCATTCAATGGCCCTGCAATTTTCGCGATGCCATTATCTTTCCTTTGCTGCTGGTTCTTCTCAGTAACTGATAAAACTGCACGTGCAGAGAAAGAGCGTAAAGCGTTCGATGCTCAGTTTGTTCGTTCACAAACAGGTATTGGTATCTCTGGTGCATCTGATCACTAAATAGATCGAATCCTAAAAATTACAGCCCTCAATTTTGAGGGCTTTTTCTATTATTGATGCATACTGGCCAGTTGTTGAGCTTGATTATGATAGAGTGACAAACCGATTCGTTGCAAATGCCGCCCTTTTTCTTCAAGCAGTTGATTTAATTTTGGAATATGTTTCGCACCTGTATAAAGTGCTAGATTTCGACCAATTAAATAATAAGCAAACCATGAGGCTGACTGAGGTGCTAAACCCAATTTCTGCATTTTCTTGCGACCAATAAAGAACTGGGTAATTTCGAGGTGTTGCTTATAGGCTAGTTTTTGCTGAAAAGAGCGTAAGTAACGATATTTCCGTTCAAAGGGTTCTTTTGAAAGACTAGATCCCAAAGAAATACTGCTCTCATCAGATTGAGGATGTGAAAACTGCATCCAGTACATGAGTTTCCAGCCGTCAGTTTCATTATCCACTAACCATTTTTCTTCAACGCCCATCAACCAACCCGCATATTTCCAAAAATGTAAAAAACTATCAACTTCTTGTGCGCTAGGAAAAATCCCCAATGCCCTTATACCAATCAATACCACGCCACTAAAGGCAATATTGGTCATGGCCTGATCATATTGGTTAATAGGTAGCCCCCAAGTCTCGGCATCCCATTTCTCCGATTTTTGTAATTGATGGCGTACCAGTGAGTGAATAAAACGCACAAAGATCGTGGAGGTAAAGCCTTTACTAAAACGTTCAAACCCATCTTGTTCGGTGATATCGACCCACCATTTAGTTGTTTCGGCTAAGCGTGTTCCCGCCTGTTTCTTTAATGCCCCCGTAAGAACCAATGGCTGATTAAAACCAGGGTACAAATAACCTGTCATTAGCGATAGATCTCGTAGGATCAGTCCGTTATTGATGCCTAGGCGATAGGTAAATTTAAGTGCTTCATCGACTTTGGTTTGCTCATACCAATCAGGTTTTTGTCCCACCAACTGGAAGAAGGCAGTCAGTTCAGGAATTTCAAGCGGCAGCTTATCTAAACCTTCATACAGCGCCGTTTCAAAATATTTTCGATGCTGTTTGGGATTTTGAAGTATCCAAAGTAGCAGTTGATCCATTGGTGCATCACCACTTTGCAAGGCTGTGTTCAAGGCGAGATATTCTTGATAATTCGGTTGAATTTGTTGATGCGTCATATAACCAAGAATTTTGGTTTTAATATTCGATTGAATCATGTCTTCAAACGCTGCTAAGCGTTTAGGTTTAACGATGCTTTGCATTGTAGAAAGCCTTTGATTGTTATTTAATCAAAGCTTAATATGAATAAATATTCGTATTCAATTCGCGTTTTAATAAAGGCTGAACATGAGAAAAAGACCCCAGCAGCAACGTGCAAAAATGATCGTCGAAAGTATTCTGGAGGGAACGCAAAAATGTATTTCTGAATATGGTGTATTACAATTAACTACACCTAAAATTTCTGAAAAATCAGGGGTAAGTGTCGGATCAATTTATCAATATTTTGAAAATAAAGAACAGATTGTTGCTGAACTATTGTTACGTAAAAGCGAAAATTTAGGGCAAGCACTAAAGCAGTTAGTGATGCTCCAACAACAAACAGCTATTCAAGACATCATCACATTAAGTATCACTTTTGGTTTTGAATCATTGAAATCAGATCATGGTTTTTTTATCGAAATCTTAAAAAATTGGCATACCTATAGTGATTCAGAAGCGGCACAAGTATTGGAGCAGCATTTCTTGGAAGTGGGGATGTACTTATTTGGACGTTACTACCCCCATTGGGATTTTGAGACTTTAAAACACAAGTCTTTTGTGATTATTAACAGTACTTTATTTACCATGATGCGTTATGCCAGTAAAAATACCTTTTTAATTGAAGAACAACGTTTGCAACAAGAACTCTCTAAAATGATTGTTGCCTTTTTAGATACGGTGTGATGCCATTAACTTAATGAAAATCATAACAATCACAAGGAAAACAACATGCAAAGCTTAAAACAATTTTGGGGTGGTTTTCGTTTATTACCTTCTGCGTGGTTGTTGTTGGTGCAATTGGCATTATTAGTTATGGCGATGTTGACTTATGGAGATAGTGAATATCGTGCTTTAACTTGGTCACTAGGTGTTTTAGCTCTCTTAATTATTGCTAAGGTCATTCGCCAAACACCAGTATTCACATTTTGGGGCTTAATCTTTGTCAGTGGCGCTTTTCTGTTTTCAATTTTAATTTTTATTGGCTATGACAATTCGACAATCCAAATCATCGCTTATAGTTTTGAAGCATTAGCGTATTTTTATGCGGCTTATGGATTATTACGCTATATGTTTGCAGATCGTTATCTCACCAAAGATGAATTATTTGCTGCAGGTGCAGTTTTTACTCTCATCGCTTGGGCATTCGCCTTTTTATATAGTATTTGCCAGTTGCTTTTACCCAATAGTTTTCAAAACCCAAATCAGCCACAAGATTTACAAGTTTGGCTCGATTTATTATTTCTGAGTTTTAGTCTGCAATCAGCAACGGGTTTATCTGATTTGATGCCAATTAGCCCAGCCGCTAGAGTATTAACCATGCTACAAATGTTTGGTGGGGTGATGTATCTCGCTGTCGTAGTTTCTCGATTAATTGCATTGCAATATATTGCCCATTTACCTAAGCAATCGAGCGATAAAGAATAAATACAGTTACAGCATTACAACTGCTTTATTTTTCACATTTTTTATAATTTATATCGAGTTTTTGCAAAATTTAAACTCGCTTTTGTTCACATTGTGAATGTCTTATTTGACCCTTAGGGTCTGTCGTTATCATTAAAAAAATATGGGGGAATTATGCCTTCCAAGCCATCTTCGCAGTTTGCGAATGTGAATCCAAACGTGTTTTTAAGCACGGTGATTATCATTGCGATTTTTATCGCAATTGTCATTATCGCACCCAGTTCATTTGAATTTCTCACCCAACAGTTAAAACAATGGATTACAGATTCCTTTAGCTGGTTTTATGTTTTATCTGTCGCTATTTTTCTGATTTTACTCATTTATATTGCCTGTTCTGCCAGTGGAAAAATCAAATTAGGACCCGATCATAGCCAACCTGATTATAGTAATGGTTCATGGTTTGCCATGTTATTTACCGCAGGAATGGGAATTGGTCTGATGTTCTTTGGTGTTGCTGAACCTGTGATGCATTATGTCAGCCCACCGAGTGGAGATTCTGAAAGTATTGCATCTGCGCAACAAGCCTTAAGGATTACCTTTTTCCATTGGGGCTTACATGCATGGGCAATTTACGCCATGGTTGGATTGGCCTTGGCCTATTTTGCTTATCGTCATAATCTGCCGTTAAAAACCCGTTCCGCCTTATATCCCATTATTGGTAAGAAAATTTATGGTCCTTGGGGGGATGGGATTGATACCTTTGCGACCATTGGTACGGTTTTCGGGGTTGCGACCTCTTTAGGTTTTGGTGTGACGCAAATCAATTCAGGTCTGCATTATCTATTTGGGGTTGAGCAAAGCAGCAATGTTCAGGTAATCCTGATTATTTTTGTCAGTGTTTTAGCATCTTTATCTGTTTTTTTAGGACTTGATAAAGGTGTAAAACGTCTCTCAGAACTGAATTTAATCTTGGCTTTAGTATTGCTCGCCTTTGTATTTATTGCGGGCCCAAGTATCTACTTGCTGCAAACGACGATTCAAAATACAGGATCGTATATTTCGAATTTATTTAGCATGACTTTCAACCTATATGCCTATCAACCTAATGGCTGGATTGGCGGTTGGACGATTCTTTATTGGGCATGGTGGATTTCATGGTCGCCGTTTGTGGGTATGTTTATTGCGCGCGTGTCACGAGGTCGAACCATCCGTGAGTTTATTGTGGGTGTGTTACTGATTCCAACAGGTTTTACCATCATCTGGATGGGGTTTTTAGGGAATGCAGCACTGTTTAGCATTATGCAAGAGCATAATGTTGCCTTAATTCAAGCAGTACAGCACGATTCATCAGTCGCTTTATTTGAGTTTTTAAATCATTTGCCATTTTCGGGTGTGATGAGTTTGCTGGCAACCGTATTGGTGATGCTCTTTTTCGTAACATCTGCGGATTCGGGTGCTTTGGTTACCGATTATCTCACAGCTAAGACTGAAAACTCTCCAACATGGCAAAGACTATTTTGGACCGTATTGATGGCAGCCTTGGCCATTATCCTGCTATTGGTTGGTGGTCTGTCTGCATTGCAATCCTCTATTATTATGAGTGCATTGCCATTTACATTGGTCATGTTATTTATGAGTTGGGGTTTGCTCAAAGCCTTAAAATTGGATGTCACCAAAATGAATGCCATTCAAGAGGCGCGTATTACGCCACGTGCCATCAATAATCCACGCAGTTGGCAACAGCGTTTAGGTTTAATCATGCATTATCCGCATACTGAAACTGAAGTTCAGCACTATATCGACACACAAGTTCGTATGGCTTTTGAAAGTATTCAGCGTGAATTCAAACGCCGTCACTTGGAAGTGGGGATTCGTGAAATCGAAAATGGTCTGCAACTGCATGTCGATCATCATCATGAAATTAACTTCACTTATAAAGTGATCTCACATTCTACTGTTCCACCAAGCTTCATGTTGGGACGAGCAGAGGAAGATGAGGCCAATTACTTCCAAGCAGAAGTCTTTTTAAGAGAGGGTGGACAAAACTATGATGTAATGGATTGGACGCAAGAAGATTTAATCCAAGACATTATTGATCAATATGAACGTCATCTATACTTCTTGAATATTGTGAGAGGGAGTACTTCTTAAGAGAAAGTACTTATTGCAATACTGAAAACAACGGTTTTGAGCGATCAAAGCCGTTGTTTTTATTTTGGATGGTGAAATTTCAAACATCAATCGAATAAGAGACAGATTTTTGCATGGAGTAAGGTGGTTAAAATAAAAGCCAAATATAAAAATAAAGCTGCATTATTGCTGATAATAAAAACAGATTTTTAATAAAATGTTTAAATTTCAGTTAGTTAGTTTGTTTAAATTCACTTTTAAGATAATTAATAAATTTTAAATTATATAAATCAGTAAATTAGGTAAGTTAAAGTTTAAAAAAAAAACAACCGATTCATTTAATTTTTAAAAGGTGTTGCGTTGGTAGTGAAATGCTGTAGAATGCACATCCATCGGCGGTGATGCAGATAAAAACTTGTTGAGAAACAAGGATTTGGCTAGAAGGGTTAGATTCTTGGATTGATTAGTGGGTTTAAAAATATCGAAATTACCTGTTGACTTTAGTTTAGATTAGAGTAACATAGCCGACCTAGCTTGATGATGACGAATCATCGAGAAGATCATTAAGAGAATAGAAGAACAACTTGTGTGGATTTTTACTGGTTGATCGATCGAAAATATTTCATTGATTGAAAGGTAGAAATTTCTCGAAGTTTATTTGAGCGAATTTTTAGTCAGAAAATTGATGAGCCAAGATTTGTAGCCATAAGCTACTAATGATTTTAAACTGAAGAGTTTGATCATGGCTCAGATTGAACGCTGGCGGCAGGCTTAACACATGCAAGTCGAGCGGGGTGAGGTGCTTCGGTACTGATCCTAGCGGCGGACGGGTGAGTAATGCTTAGGAATCTGCCATTTAGTGGGGGACAACATTCCGAAAGGAATGCTAATACCGCATACGTCCTACGGGAGAAAGCAGGGGATCTTCGGACCTTGCGCTAAATGATGAGCCTAAGTCGGATTAGCTAGTTGGTGGGGTAAAGGCCTACCAAGGCGACGATCTGTAGCGGGTCTGAGAGGATGATCCGCCACACTGGGACTGAGACACGGCCCAGACTCCTACGGGAGGCAGCAGTGGGGAATATTGGACAATGGGCGGAAGCCTGATCCAGCCATGCCGCGTGTGTGAAGAAGGCCTTTTGGTTGTAAAGCACTTTAAGCGAGGAGGAGGCTACCTAGATTAATACTCTGGGATAGTGGACGTTACTCGCAGAATAAGCACCGGCTAACTCTGTGCCAGCAGCCGCGGTAATACAGAGGGTGCGAGCGTTAATCGGATTTACTGGGCGTAAAGCGTGCGTAGGCGGCTGATTAAGTCGGATGTGAAATCCCTGAGCTTAACTTAGGAATTGCATTCGATACTGGTCAGCTAGAGTATGGGAGAGGATGGTAGAATTCCAGGTGTAGCGGTGAAATGCGTAGAGATCTGGAGGAATACCGATGGCGAAGGCAGCCATCTGGCCTAATACTGACGCTGAGGTACGAAAGCATGGGGAGCAAACAGGATTAGATACCCTGGTAGTCCATGCCGTAAACGATGTCTACTAGCCGTTGGGGCCTTTGAGGCTTTAGTGGCGCAGCTAACGCGATAAGTAGACCGCCTGGGGAGTACGGTCGCAAGACTAAAACTCAAATGAATTGACGGGGGCCCGCACAAGCGGTGGAGCATGTGGTTTAATTCGATGCAACGCGAAGAACCTTACCTGGCCTTGACATACTAGAAACTTTCCAGAGATGGATTGGTGCCTTCGGGAATCTAGATACAGGTGCTGCATGGCTGTCGTCAGCTCGTGTCGTGAGATGTTGGGTTAAGTCCCGCAACGAGCGCAACCCTTTTCCTTATTTGCCAGCGAGTAATGTCGGGAACTTTAAGGATACTGCCAGTGACAAACTGGAGGAAGGCGGGGACGACGTCAAGTCATCATGGCCCTTACGGCCAGGGCTACACACGTGCTACAATGGTCGGTACAAAGGGTTGCTACCTAGCGATAGGATGCTAATCTCAAAAAGCCGATCGTAGTCCGGATTGGAGTCTGCAACTCGACTCCATGAAGTCGGAATCGCTAGTAATCGCGGATCAGAATGCCGCGGTGAATACGTTCCCGGGCCTTGTACACACCGCCCGTCACACCATGGGAGTTTGTTGCACCAGAAGTAGGTAGTCTAACCGCAAGGAGGACGCTTACCACGGTGTGGCCGATGACTGGGGTGAAGTCGTAACAAGGTAGCCGTAGGGGAACCTGCGGCTGGATCACCTCCTTAACGAAAGATTGACGATCGGTAAGAATCCACAACAAGTTGTTCTTCGAAGATGTATCTGAGGGTCTGTAGCTCAGTTGGTTAGAGCACACGCTTGATAAGCGTGGGGTCACAAGTTCAAGTCTTGTCAGACCCACCAAATCTGAAAGATATATCGTTCATTAAGTGATAAGCTGGGGACTTAGCTTAGTTGGTAGAGCGCCTGCTTTGCACGCAGGAGGTCAGGAGTTCGACTCTCCTAGTCTCCACCATGAATTAAAAGAGTTTTTAAAACAAAATTAATTCAAAGCTAAGAAGATTATAGAGTTTAGTGAATACAGTCTAATTTGACTGGTTTATTAATCTCTGTGATTTATCACAGTTTACTGCAAGCTGACGAGGCTGTAGTTAATCATTAACAGATTAGAATTTGAGTCTGAAATAAATTGTTCAAACTCGATTAAATAGGAAGATAACAAGTAATTGTTAAATTAATATTTAATCTGAGAACTAGCAAAAACACTGAATCAAGCGTTTTGGTATATGAATTTAGATTGAAGCTGTATGGTGATTAAGTTCACAGACAACGAATAGTAGCAATTAAGTTTGCAACGCTAACACTGACTTGTATGTGTTAACGACTGTTTGGGGTTGTATAGTCAAGTAATTAAGTGCATGTGGTGGATGCCTTGGCAGTCAGAGGCGATGAAAGACGTAATAGCCTGCGATAAGCTCCGGGGAGGCGGCAAATATCCTTTGATCCGGAGATTTCTGAATGGGGGAACCCACCCGCTATAAGGCGGGTATCATAAGCTGAATACATAGGCTTATGAAGCGAACGAGGGGAAGTGAAACATCTCAGTACCCTTAGGAAAAGAAATCAATTGAGATTCCCTTAGTAGCGGCGAGCGAACGGGGAGTAGCCCATTAAGTTGTGTGTGTTCTAGTGGAACGCTCTGGGAAGTGCGAACGTAGAGGGTGATATTCCCGTACACGAAAGGGCACACACAATGATGACGAGTAGGGCGAGGCACGTGAAACCTTGTCTGAATATGGGGGGACCATCCTCCAAGGCTAAATACTCCTGACTGACCGATAGTGAACCAGTACCGTGAGGGAAAGGCGAAAAGAACCCCTGTGAGGGGAGTGAAATAGATCCTGAAACCGCATGCATACAAGCAGTGGGAGCCGACTTGTTCGGTGACTGCGTACCTTTTGTATAATGGGTCAGCGACTTATATTCAGTAGCGAGGTTAACCGTATAGGGGAGCCGTAGAGAAATCGAGTCTTAATAGGGCGTTTAGTTGCTGGGTATAGACCCGAAACCAGGCGATCTATCCATGAGCAGGTTGAAGGTTGGGTAACACTAACTGGAGGACCGAACCCACTGTCGTTGAAAAGCCAGGGGATGACTTGTGGATAGGGGTGAAAGGCTAATCAAGCCTGGTGATAGCTGGTTCTCCCCGAAAGCTATTTAGGTAGCGCCTCGGACGAATACCATTGGGGGTAGAGCACTGTTTCGGCTAGGGGGTCATCCCGACTTACCAAACCGATGCAAACTCCGAATACCAATGAGTACTATCCGGGAGACAGACTGCGGGTGCTAACGTCCGTAGTCAAGAGGAAAACAATCCAGACCGCCAGCTAAGGCCCCAAAATCATAGTTAAGTGGGAAACGATGTGGGAAGGCATAGACAGCTAGGAGGTTGGCTTAGAAGCAGCCACCCTTTAAAGAAAGCGTAATAGCTCACTAGTCGAGTCGGCCTGCGCGGAAGATGTAACGGGGCTAAAACTATGTGCCGAAGCTGCGGATTTGACAATAGTCAAGTGGTAGGGGAGCGTTCTGTAAGCCGATGAAGGTGTATTGAGAAGTATGCTGGAGGTATCAGAAGTGCGAATGCTGACGTGAGTAACGACAAAACGGGTGAAAAACCCGTTCGCTGAAAGACCAAGGGTTCCAGTCCAACGTTAATCGGGGCTGGGTGAGTCGACCCCTAAGGCGAGGCCGAGAGGCGTAGTCGATGGGAAATTGGTTAATATTCCAATACTTCTGTGTAATGCGATGAGAGGACGGAGAAGGTTAAGTCAGCCTGGCGTTGGTTGTCCAGGTGGAAGGTTGTAGGCATGTATCTTAGGCAAATCCGGGGTACTCTATGCTGAGAACTGATAGCAAGCTGTACTTGTACAGTGAAGTGGCTGATACCATGCTTCCAGGAAAAGTCTCTAAGCTTCAGTTACACAGGAATCGTACCCGAAACCGACACAGGTGGTCAGGTCGAGTAGACCAAAGCGCTTGAGAGAACTCTGCTGAAGGAACTAGGCAAAATGGTACCGTAACTTCGGGAGAAGGTACGCTGCTGACGGTGATGGGACTTGCTCCCTGAGCTATTGGCAGCCACAGAAACCAGGCCGCTGCAACTGTTTATTAAAAACATAGCACTCTGCAAACACGAAAGTGGACGTATAGGGTGTGATGCCTGCCCGGTGCTGGAAGGTTAATTGATGGGGTTAGCGTAAGCGAAGCTCTTGATCGAAGCCCCAGTAAACGGCGGCCGTAACTATAACGGTCCTAAGGTAGCGAAATTCCTTGTCGGGTAAGTTCCGACCTGCACGAATGGCATAATGATGGCGGCGCTGTCTCCAGCAGAGGCTCAGTGAAATCGAAATCGCTGTGAAGATGCAGTGTACCCGCGGCTAGACGGAAAGACCCCGTGAACCTTTACTGCAGCTTGACATTGAACTTTGACCTTACTTGTGTAGGATAGGTGGGAGGCTTTGAAGTTGGAACGCTAGTTCCAATGGAGCCGTCCTTGAAATACCACCCTGGTAATGTTGAGGTTCTAACTCTGCCCCGTAATCCGGGGCGAGGACCATGTCTGGTGGGTAGTTTGACTGGGGCGGTCTCCTCCTAAAGAGTAACGGAGGAGTACGAAGGTGCGCTCAGCGTGGTCGGAAATCACGCGTAGAGTATAAAGGCAAAAGCGCGCTTAACTGCGAGACCCACAAGTCGAGCAGGTACGAAAGTAGGTCTTAGTGATCCGGTGGTTCTGTATGGAAGGGCCATCGCTCAACGGATAAAAGGTACTCTGGGGATAACAGGCTGATACCGCCCAAGAGTTCATATCGACGGCGGTGTTTGGCACCTCGATGTCGGCTCATCTCATCCTGGGGCTGAAGCAGGTCCCAAGGGTATGGCTGTTCGCCATTTAAAGAGGTACGCGAGCTGGGTTTAGAACGTCGTGAGACAGTTCGGTCCCTATCTACCGTGGGCGCTGGAAATTTGAGAGGATCTGCTCCTAGTACGAGAGGACCAGAGTGGACGAACCTCTGGTGTACCGGTTGTGACGCCAGTCGCATCGCCGGGTAGCTATGTTCGGAAGGGATAACCGCTGAAAGCATCTAAGCGGGAAGCCTACCTCAAGATAAGATTTCCCTAGGAATTTATTCCTCTAAAGAGCCGTTCGAGACTAGGACGTTGATAGGTTGGGTGTGGAAGCACGGTGACGTGTGAAGCTGACCAATACTAATTGCTCGTGAGGCTTGACTATACAACACCCAAACAGTTGTTGTATTCAAGATAAATTCAATACATAACTTGATTTAGTGTGAAAACTAGTTAAAATGCTGAACACAAAGTTAGACTCAATATCTAATCCGTTAATAACTCATTTGGAAAAAGCCTTGGCATAGATAAGACCAAAGCAAGTATCCATAAACAGTTTGCTGGCGACAATAGCAAGAGTGAACCACCTGATCCCTTCCCGAACTCAGAAGTGAAACCTCTTAGCGCTGATGGTAGTGTGGCGTTTGCCATGTGAGAGTAAGTCATCGCCAGCTTTTAAATAATAAACACCCCCAACCTAACAGTTGGGGGTGTTTTTTATGTTACATTTATTTTAATTATATGATTGTTGTTGATTAAGAAGATGTTATGGATGGAATCTCATTAGAAAAAATTAAATCAAATTTTAAACAAGTAGAAAATATACTATCTAATTCTACCCGTGTACACATTGATCGAGCTGAATATAGGACTTTCGATGAAGGGATGTGTGATGCTGTCTATTTTATTTGTAAAAAATCACAAGGTTTAAATCCATTAGAAGCATTTATAACACTGGTTATTCATGAACTTCATTTTCATGAAGAATGGGATATTCTTGAAACAACTACAACAGATTTAAAAAATATTTTTGATATTTGGTTATTACCTATATTAGAGAAAGCTAATTTTAAAAAACTAACTGAACTGGAAGTACAAGAACAAACACAATGGATAGTGTATTCTATCCAAAAATTAATAAAGAAAAATCAGAATGCGAAAAATCTAAAATACTCTGATCGTTGGGGAATTTATCATAACGATGTGGAGGTTACTCCAGTTGAAAGTTTTACTTTACCTATTTCTTCAGATATAAAATTAGCATTAGGATTAACAGCAGATTGGAATGAGGTAGAGATATTTTATGAAACTTCCGATGAGTATGTGTTTTTCTCATGGTTTACGGGTGCATAACCGGCGAAGAAAACTATAAATATGGGAAAAACTTTTCATAAATCTTAACGTTTTCTACTTTCCTCCTTGGCTGACAAGCCTATAATGCTTAAGAAGCATTCCAAATCTAATAAGGAAATAACATGTCGACCGATCAACAATTTCCAACGCCTGCCAACCTTGGTATCGCAGTTTATGCAAACAATGCAGAAGCGATAGGCAATACACCTTTAGTTCGTATCAATCGTTTGATTAAATCAGATGCTACAGTATTGGCAAAAGTGGAAAGCCGTAATCCTGCATTTTCAGTAAAATGCCGTATTGGTGCAGCGTTGATTGCGGATGCGGAAAAACGTGGTGTACTTAAAACAGGTATGCATATTGTGGAACCGACTAGCGGTAATACAGGGATTGCTTTAGCATTTGTTGCAGCAGCAAAAGGTTATCCAATTACGTTAACCATGCCAGCAAGTATGAGCTTAGAGCGTAGAAAAGTACTGAAAGCTTTAGGCGCAAATCTTGTTCTGACCGAGCCAGCAAAAGGTATGAAAGGTGCAGTTGATGAGGCTGTCCGTTTAGCGACTGAAAATCCAGAGCTTTATTTCCTACCACAACAATTTGAGAATCCAGCCAATCCTCAAATTCATGTCGATACGACTGGTCCTGAAATCTGGCAGGCAACCAATGGTCAAGTGGACATTCTTGTGGCGGGTGTTGGTACTGGTGGAACAATTACAGGAATTTCACGTTATTTTGAGCAAGTCCAGAATAAACCTCTTTATTCAGTTGCGGTTGAACCAGCAGAATCTCCAATTATCACTCAAACTAAAAATGGTGAAAGCATCACACCTGCACCGCATAAAATTCAGGGGATTGGTGCGAATTTTATTCCTAAAAACCTAGACCTAGACTTGGTCGATGAAGTGTTGCCAGTGAATAGTGCGGATGCGATTGAGTGGGCAAGAAAATGTGCAACGCAAGAAGGAATTTTAGTGGGTATTTCAAGCGGTGCAGCATTGGCGGCGGCGGCACAAATTGCTGAACGCCCTGAAAATGCAGGCAAAACGATTGTAGTAATTTTACCTGATAGCGGTGAACGTTATTTGTCTTCGGTGTTATTTGAAGGTTTGTTTGACGAAGCGTAATTTCATTATTCAGCCAATAAAAACCATGCTTAAGAGCATGGTTTTTTATTTACTCTTTATTTTATAGGGCTTTTTTTAAGATTTTTTCATGACGTTTTACTGAACGAGCATACTTTTTACCTTTATGGCGTGTCCAAAAACTCCGTTCATAACCTGATGGCCCAACATTATAATACGCCACGGCTTTTGACCAACTGCCAGCTGATTTATAATAGGTCGATAGGATATATGCACCGCAATTAATATTAGTATTTTCATCATAAAGATTGCCAGGACAAGACTGGCGCCAATGAGTCGAAACTATTTGAGTTAAACCGATCGCACCTGTAGGGGAGCGTGCTGAACTATTATAATTTGATTCTTGGCGAATGAGTGCAGCGAGTAAAGTGGGTGATACGTCATAACGCTCTGCGTTTTGCACGATCATTGGGGATAAACGATTTGCTGTATTTGGAGAAACAGAATAGGCATTTTGTAGTCCTGATGACAATTGATTAGAGCGATTGGCAAATGATCCACTTAAACTACTACACGCAGCCATACTGATTGCAATCACGATCAAACTTATTTGAAGAATCAGCCTTTTTAATTTTTTTATAGATCGTTGTTGATCAGTGTGAATGGAGATGAGTTGCAAAATAATGAACCGTTAGCGTTAAGTTAAATGGATGGTATTAACAGCACATAGATGAGTCAATAACAGTTATTTTATGATATGTGAATATGATAATTGATTAATAAAAAAGCCCCGACATCCTGTCGAGGCTTTCTCATATTTGGTTTCTTGCCGTTAACTCCTGTCAACGACCACATCCTGTGTTTCTTGTTGTTCTGAATGAGACATCCTGTCTCTCTATGATTTATATATTAGACATTTAATGTATTGCTGTATATTCGTCAATCACCGCAAGCGGTGTACGTTTTTGCGTACAAAATTTTATTACATGGAGAGGTGACTTCTACTCGCTACTTTGTAGTGATGTGATATATCACGGTTTTGGGTTGTCATCTTTTCGCCATAAAGACTTCATTTTATTGCAGTAAAAACGTCATCAAAGCTTGTTTAAATTTATTCTAATTTTTACCAAACGTATAAAATTATGAACAAGACAACTTTAGTGATGCTTTTCTGCTGTACCGCTTTGGGTCTGACCGCTTGTAATGATGATAATCAAGAGCAAACTACATCGACAGACACCGTGACAGAACCAACACTTATTTCTTTTGCCAAACTTCCTGTGGCAACTTATGCGGTAGGTCCTGATTCTGGTAAAGCCGTGAGTGGTGCGAATGGCATCTATCCACCGTTTAAAGGACAGCCTGTACAAGGTTTCTCTGCTGCTTTAAAAAATGAAGATGGCAGCTATATGGCGATGGCGGATAATGGTTTTGGTACACAAGATAACTCGGCTGATTTCTTACTTCGGATTTATAAATTAAAACCTGACTTTAAAACCAAAGCGAAAGGTACAGGACAGGTCACTGTACAAAGCTTTATTCAGTTACGTGATCCTAATAAACGTATTTCTTTTGAGATCGTGAATGGAAATACCGCAGACCGCTTATTGACGGGAGCGGATTTTGATCCTGAATCGATGCAACGCGCGGCAGATGGAACGTATTGGATTGGGGATGAGTTTGGTCCGTATCTGTTACATTTCTCAGCAGAGGGAATATTGTTAGATGCACCTATTCCGCTCCCAAATCCATTGAATTCAACACAAGAATTGCGTTCACCACAAAACCAGTTCAATAAAGCCAAGATCAATTATGTTGAACCTTTAGTCCAACGAAGTGGTGGTTTTGAAGGTATGGCGATTTCACCTGATGGTAAATATTTATATCCATTGCTTGAAAAACCCTTGGTGAATGATTCGACGGGGAAATTGTTGATTTCTCAGTTCGATCTCCAGAAAAAAGCCTATACGGGACTGTACTATTGGTTTGTGCTTGATAGTAAAGCGACCAATATTGGAGATTTTCAACTTTTTAATGACAAAGAAGGCATCATCATTGAACGTGATGCAAGTCAAAATAATTTAGGCGGTTATAAGAAGTTGATTCGTGTGAAATTTAACGAACCGAAACAAGCGGTTGCACGTGAAGATCTCGTCGATTTAATCAAAATATCTAATCCTAATGCTCTTTTTGGTACAGTACGAGAAGGAGATATTGGTACAGGTTCTGTATTTGCTTTCCCATTTGAAACCATTGAAGATGTGATTATTGAAAATGGTACAACGTTGACTGTATTGAATGACAATAACTTCCCTGGATCATCAGGACGTAATTCGAAGCAAGCTGATGATAATGAAATCATTCAGATTCGTTTGCCGAAAGCGTTATTTTAAGTTGACGGTAAAAATAGCCGAAATGATCATTCCGCATTTTGGCTGAAAGCGTATACTGATCAGGCATAAGGAGTCCGAATGTCTGAGTCAGTGCTACGCCCAACCCATATTGAATATGGTTCGAAATCGTTTACTGCGATTTTATGGTCTTTGTTCTTTGCTGGTTTTGCATCCTTTTCATCGTTGTATTGTGTACAACCGATGATGCCAATTTTTGCAAAATTCTTTCAGGTCACGCCGACGCATAGTAGTTTTCCATTATCTTTTTCAACCGTTGCTTTGGCGATAGGACTGCTGTTTACAGGCTTTATTTCTGATCGCTTTGGGCGTAAATCAATTATGGTTTGTGCCTTATTCCTCGTTTCGATTTTATTGTTAATCAGTGCCTCATTTCCAGTTTGGGAAATTTTTCTTAGCACCCGTATTTTTATTGGTTTAGCCGTGAGTGGTGTGGCTGCTGTTGCAATGACTTATATCGGCGAAGAAATTGCGCAGAAAGATATCGGTTTTGCGATGGGATTGTATATCTCTGGCACAGCGATTGGCGGCATGGGTGGACGTTTAATTGCAGGGGTATTGGTTGACTTTATTTCATGGCAATCTGCAACCTATATCATTGGTTTTCTAAATTTTATTATTGCCTGTTTATTTTATTTATTGTTGCCCAAATCAGAGCATTTCAAACCATATCCGTTCCGATTTTCCCGTTTTAAAGCAGCGTTTGAGCAAAATTTAAAAGACTCGAAACTACGAATTTTATTTGCCCAAGGCTTTATTTTAATGGGCTGTCTAGTCACAGTTTTTAACTATATTAGTTATCACTTATTAGAAGCGCCATTTCATTTATCACAAACTTGGATTGGTTTGATTTCGATTGCTTATCTTGCTGGAATTTATAGTTCACCGAAAGCTGCGCAATGGGGGTATCAATATGGTCGAGCAAAAGTGCTGCCTTTTTTATTATTTAGCATGATGGTTGGCCTGTTCATTACGCTTATTCCTTCGCTTTGGGCAATTTTACTGGGATTGACGATTTTCACTTTTTCATTTTTTGCGGCACATTCAACTGCAAGTAGTTGGGTCTCAGTGCAAGCTGTGCAATATCGGGCAGTTGCTTCTTCGCTGTATTTATTTTGCTATTACATCGGCTCAAGTTTGCTTGGGAGTAGTGGTGGTTTGGTCTGGGAGCATTTTGGATGGATTGGAATTAATTTGAGTGTCGGAGTGGTCTTAGTGATTGGTTTTGCGCTCGCGATACACTTAATGAAAAAACGAAACTAAAACGACAAATAAAGTCGCATAAACTTGATAAAAGTCCTGAAAATTTAGTAATTTAAATAAGCACCTATTTGGGTGTAGAGATAATATTAAAATTGGGGGAGATAAGATGGAATTACATAGTCGAGTTTATTATAAACATCCTGACTCAACAATCATGGGACAATTAGAGGTCCTATTTACGACACATCATGGAGATGAAGAAAAGTTCATTCAGACAGCTTTACTCATTAATCCGCAAGCGGATGAGATTACTCAAGAGCTAGTTGATTTGATTGATTCGATTGAACATGATCTTGCGCCAGAAACATTACACTATATTGATGGGTTTGCTGTACTCGATTTTACCCATGGCTCAAATGGTGATGAAAACATTGAAAATATTTTATTATTTTTAAAAGGATTATTACCTGATATTCATGCTCAAGCTTGGGGCTGTGGTGATGATGATCCATGGGAGTTTTGGTTCAAATTTGATGGCGATGAGCTTATCCGTGAAGATGATGAACCATTGAATGATCCTGATGAAGATGAAGAAATTAAAGCTTCTATTTATACATGGTGGCATCAAGATTTACCTTCTGGAATTAAAGAAGGCTTCTTGAACGAAGAAGAGTAATTATCAACATCTTATGATGCTATTTCCTCCATAAGTTACAAATACTTTTGGGGAAATGCTTCTGTTTGTTTTTTAACCTATAAAAATGAATTGAATTCATGTTAAAATGATCGGCTTTCATCTTTGATGCTATCCCAGCATTTCAGCTAGCCGAGATTCGCAAGCCATGTCTACTGCCTATACCATGCAGACCGCGCCCAAAGCGTTGTTTGATTACGACAAATATTGGGCGTCGTGTTTTGAACCCGCACCATTTTTGCCGATGTCACGAGAAGAGATGGATCAACTCGGCTGGGATGCGTGTGACTTTATTTTGGTCTGTGGTGATGCCTATATTGACCATCCGTCTTTTGTTTCGGGTGTAATTGGGCGTGTACTTGAGGCACAAGGTTTCCGTGTCGGGATCATTGCACAGCCAGACTGGACCAATGCAGAGAGCTTTCGTGTTCTAGGCAAGCCAACCATTGCATGGGGTGTGACTGCAGGGAACATGGATTCAATGATCAACCGTTATACGGCAGATCGTAAAATTCGTTCCGATGATGCCTATTCGCCAAACAATGAAGCAAATAAGCGCCCAGACCGTGCAGCAACAGTTTACTGTCAGCGTTGCCGTGAAGCTTTTCCTGACGTTCCGGTCTTACTCGGTGGTATTGAAGGCAGCTTGCGCCGTATTGCACATTATGATTATTGGTCTGACAAAGTTCGCCGCTCTATTTTGATGGACTCAAAAGCTGATCTATTGATGTATGGTAATGGCGAGCGTGCGATTATCGATGTGATGCATCGTTTAGCCAAAGGTGAGAAAATCCACGAGATTACTGATGTTCGTGGTACAGCATTTATTATTAATAAGCATAATAAAGCATCTAAAGCGAAATTCGTTGAAATTGCCAGTAATGACGTGGATACCATTGGACGTGTTGATCCAATTATTAATCCTTATGTTATGACTGAAGATATTGATGGCTGTGAAGTTGAAAAAGAAAAAGGTAACTCATTAGCGCAGTATCAAAACTTCCAAAAAGAAATCGTTGCCAATCCAATCGTGCGTGAAGGCGACCAACTCGATCCAGATACACAGATTGTGCAGTTAAAGCCTGCACCATCAAAAGCGATTAAACATAAATTACCTCCACGTGAATTGGCCGTGATTCGTTTACCTTCTTTTGAAGCAGTGGCCGACGATCATGTGTTGTATGCCCATGCCAACCGTATCTTGCATCTTGAAACCAATCCGGGCAATGCACGTGCCTTGGTTCAGCGTCATGGTGAGCGGGACGTCTGGATCAACCCACCACCAATTCCTCTGACCACTGAGGAAATGGACTATGTGTTTGATTTACCCTATGCACGTTTACCGCATCCTTCTTATGGAAATGCACGTTTCCCAGCCTTTGATATGATCAAGTTCTCGGTCAATATCATGCGTGGTTGTTTTGGTGGATGTACCTTCTGTTCAATTACTGAACATGAGGGTCGTATTATTCAAAACCGTTCTGAAGATTCGATTTTGCGTGAAATCGAAAAAATTCGTGATACGGCACCTCAATTTACAGGCATTATTTCGGACTTAGGTGGCCCAACTGCAAACATGTATCGTTTGCACTGTAATGATCCTGAGATTGAAAAGAACTGTCGTAAGCCATCTTGTGTCTATCCAGGTGTTTGTCAAAACCTACACACCGATCATGCGCCTCTTGTTCAGCTTTATCGTAAAGCGCGTGAAATCAAAGGTGTGAAGAAAATTTTGATTGGTTCGGGTCTTCGTTATGACCTTGCGGTATTGAACCCTGAATATGTGAAAGAGCTGGTACAGCATCATGTCGGTGGCTATTTAAAAATTGCACCTGAACATACCGAACAAGGTCCATTGTCGAAGATGATGAAACCGGGAATTGGTACGTATGATCGTTTTAAACAAATGTTTGAGCGTTTCAGTAAGGAAGCAGGGAAGGAACAATATTTAATTCCTTACTTTATTGCGGCGCATCCAGGTACGACCGACTATGACATGATGAACTTGGCGATTTGGTTGAAAAAGAATGGTTTCCGTGCCGATCAGGTACAAACCTTCTACCCATCACCAATGGCCACTGCGACCACGATGTACTACACGGGCAAAAATCCATTGTCTAAAGTGGCACGTTATACTGAAAATGTTGATATCGTGAAAGGTGAAAAGCGCCGTCGTCTGCATAAAGCATTCTTGCGTTACCATGATCCAAATAACTGGCCTTTGTTACGTGAAGCATTGAAAGAGATGGGGCGTTCTGATTTAATTGGTAATTCGAAGCAGCATCTGATCCCAACCTATCAGCCACAAGGTACGGCTGAAGGTGAATATAAATCGGCACGTAAAAAGAACTCAACTGTTGCAGGTGATTCAGCGAAACGTGGTCAAGCGCAATCTCAGCCACAATCAGGTCAGAAACGTCCACAAAAAGGGCAGATTTTAACGCAACATACAGGTTTACCGCCACGTGAAACAGGTGACAAAAAACCATTCTCAGGAAAAGCAAAACCTAAAGTGAAACCAAAGCGTTAAATGGATAAATAGAAGGCATCAATCATGATGCCTTCTTTTTTATACATAAATGGTAGGGGAGTCACAATCTGGTTATAAAAGTACAATTTATCGAAACATATACTGACAATATCCGCTTGAATATTTGCCTACTGATGATTATAAATATAGATGCAGGATGCTTTTACGACTTTGGTCGACGAGGGAAACGCGATTAAAAAAATTTAAGTTACACTGCTAAAATGACTTTAACTATCGTTATTACTGATTAAAAAAATGGCTCAAAGCCAAAATGATTATAAAAAATCTAAAGGGATTCGTTAGAAATGTATTATTTCATAACAATAGTTGGATTGCTGTTGATTACAGCACTTGTGTTTCGACGCCTACATCCTAATCGGCGTCAAGATAGTCCATTAAAACGCCGTGGTATTCTCAATATTTCTGAGCAAATTACTTTGATGCGTTTACAAGCTGTATTACCTCGTCATACGATTTTGGCGCATGTTTCTTTTGATGCGCTATTAACAACAAAATTTGCGCATACGCGCCGTAAATATCAAGGTTTAGTTGCTGATTTTGTCGTACTCGATCAGCAACACCAAGTGCTTGCAATTATTGAGATTGCAGACGAGTCATATGTGAATCGTCTACATCAAAAGCATTATCAAGACAGCTTATTAGAATTAGCGGGTTATCGAGTATTGCGCTATAGCAGTATTCCAACGGAGCAGGAGTTACGTGAGAACTTAGTTCCTGATCTATTTGAACCGATCATGCCTGTTTCAATTACAGCAACCACAATGCCGCAAACGGAACGGGTTATGAAATATAATGTTCTAGCAGCAAAATCATCTTAATTGATTATGGACGTACTGCTGTTACGGTCATTTCGACTAAAACATCTGGTGTATACAGTTTAGATTCTACGCAGGTACGTGCTGGGGGATGACTTTCAGCAATCCATGCATCCCAAACCGCATTCATTGCTGCATAATCTTGTTCAATGTCTTTTAGAAAAATAAGGACAGATAAAATATTTGTTTTGTCTGTACCTGCTTCTGCGAGTAAACGATCGATATTATCTAAAGTTTGTTGTGTCTGTGCAGTAACATCGGTACTGGTATCATCTGCCAGTTGACCTGCCAAATGAACTAAATTTCCTGAAATTGCGACTTCGCAATAACGTGAAGTGACATGCAGTCTTTGCACAGTCATAAAGAATTACCTAATTAAAATGGATAACTAGAATTGTACTTGATGACATTTTGTCGCTGTGTAATTTTGTTTAAACCAAACTCAATAAGTTTCTATTTCCATTAAATTACGCTGTTGAAAAAACAAAATACAATGTTGTTGTGGACAAATAATCATATTACCGAGGTTAAGAAATTGGATTTTGGCTTGGCGTAGCCGATTTAGACAAGTTGCGATAGAACTGTGCATTGGGCAGAGTTGTTTTATTTGGCTTAATGCTGAATAAGTAGTTTGGTACATCATTTTATTCCTATCAATATGATTCAGTGCTTGGGCGAGATGAGAATTTCGCCCAATTCGATTTATATGGTTTGTTGTTCTGATTGATACCAATTGACATGACGAGTAATAAACATGACGCAGGCGATAAGAATGAAGGAAAGAATAGAACCAAATAAAAAGGTTTTACCGCTAGATTGCAGAAGTAGATACATCATGCCGTATAGCGTACTCAGCAAAAGACCAAATAGTAATGCTGCTTTATAACCTTGAACAACAAAGTACAAATACCATGTAATTAAACTGATACAGGCAATTGCAGCGACTAGATAAGCCCATGCAAACGCATAATATTCACTGATTGAAAGTAATAATACAAAGAACACGCCTTGAGCCATAGCGACTAACGCATATTGGATAGGGTGAATTTTAAGGCTTTTTAAAACCTCGAATAAGAAGAAGCACCCAAAGGTAATAATAATGATCATGATGCCATATTTAATCGCGCGATCAGTTTGGGTATAGATATTTACAGGTTCTATAAATTGAGTAGAAATCCCTGAAACATTGGTTGTAGATGTATCTTTAGCAGCATAGGCAGCATCTACAGCACTGACAGGGTAGCTTTGATTGTTTAGAAGTTGATAAAAGCACTGGCTGTTTTCACACATGGAAATGCTGTCTAAATTACGTTTGCCTAAAGCGATATTCTTCCAGTTCGCTTGAAATTGTTGTTTTTTACGGGGCTTTTGAAACGGCAAACTTTGTCCATCATATTTGACATCGCCCCAGTTACCTGCGGCTTGATAGGTCATTTCATTACTAGTGGGAAGAAATGTAAATTTATTCAGTCCTTCTAGCTTGAATTGCAGATTGAATTTAAACCCTTGTTGAAATTTTTGGACTAACTCAGGATATTGTTTTGCTGTGATATGCATCAGATCAAAGCCTTGTTGACCTTGGCTTTGTTCAGCAAAGTCGAATTTATAGGCTTTACCATCAATATTAAACATGGGTTTGGCATTTAACCCACGTGCATCCTGTATCGGGAAAATAATTTCAGCCTGATCCCAGAGATAGTTGCGTTGAGATTCATTGCCGACCGCTTTAAATACTCCCTTACCAGACATCGTATTTTGATAGCTGATGGCTTTATAAATATTACGCTTGTAAGTGCTGTCTGATACGTCAAATTGTGCTGTCCAGTCTGCTGTTTCTGCTCCTAAAGTAACAAAAACGGTTTGAGTACAATCATAAGTCTTCTTTTCTTCATTGGTACATTTGGTTTGCATTTGATAAGGAAGTTTTAAATAAGGTGCAATGACTTGCTGTGGTCGGATTTGTTCATTGGCAATATCTTTGATGACTTGTTGTTGATAGCTTTGGCGTTCAGTCACCAAGTTGGAAATAAAGAAAAGACCAATATAAAAGACCAAAATCAGAAACAGAATTGCTCCTATTTTGAGGTTAATAAAATTACGGCGCATGGTGGAATCCATTGTCATTGTGATATGACAAGTATCCTGAATTGAGATGCGCTTCGGATGAGTTCCGCTTGAAGCTTATGTGAAGTTTGTATGAAGTGTCAGTGTGACCAGTACGCCAGAACTATGATTTCCTAAGAAATCGAGAGTATTTTTTGAGATATTTTGAATGCTAATTTTGCCTTGATGTTGCTGAATAATTTGCTGCACGATGCTAAGACCAATTCCTGTACTTCGTTGTTGATTATGCGGGCGTGGCAGCGAAAAATAAGTCTCAAAAACACGCTTTAAGGCGTATTCAGGAATCGCTTCAGCTTCATTAAATAAGGAAATTTCAATACTGTTCGTAACGCTATGTTCTTTCACTTGAACTGCAATCAAGCCTTGTTCAGGGCAGAAATCTCTCGCATTATCCAATAGATTGTTGAGGGCTTGCTTTAGCCAAAATGGATCAGCATAGATTGAGCAATGCTCAGGAAGGTCAAGTTGCACCTGTATTTTTTTACGCTGTAATGCGCTTTGTTGTTGCTGAAAACATTGTTGAATCAGCGTGCTTAGATCGAGCATTTGAAATTCTAAAACATGCTGATTTTTTTCGAGCCGCGTCAGTAATAGCATGCGTTCGATTAATGATTGTAGACGCTGACCTTGTTGCACAATATGTGTTGCAAACTGCTGTTGATCTTCTAAAGGTAGATCATCCTGTAATAATTCTGCACTGGCTTGAATGGCAGTCAGTGGGCTTTTTAGCTCATGAGTGAGTGTATTGACATAGTTTTCGACGTAAGCACGATCTTCCAGTTTTTCTCGCATGTCACTGAGGGCTTGTGTCACTTGATTCAGTTCTTTGGCTGAATAGAAAAACGGTGCTTGATTCACAGGCGCGAGCGCTTGGGCATAGCGTCGTACTCGGTCGATACTATGTTTGAGCCAATAAGCCACCATACTGGCAAGTAATAAGCTGAGCGCTGCAATCCATAAGGCTTGATGAATGAGTTGTTGTTCGGCACGTTCAATATAAGGTTGTACGGATTGATTTGGTTTCCCGATACTCACCACACCGAGCAATTGTTGTTTATAGATAATGGGTGCAGCAATGTGCATGACGCTGCTACTTCGATCATTAGGATCGGTTGCAGTAGAGCGTGCGCCGTATTTGCCACGTAGCGTTAGGTAAACATCATTCCATTTAGAATAATCTTGCCCAACAGCTTGTCCTTCGGAATCGTAGATGACAATCCCCTGTTGATTGGTAATATATAGTTGTTGGTTAATTTCATCTTTTTTATGTTGCCAAATCGTCGCATCAAGTTGACGTGATAAAGCAGCTTGAATCTTCTGATCGAACTCAGGGGTATTGACCTGTTGTTGATGTACATCTTCGGCAATCAGTTGCGCAATAATATTGGCATTTTCAGCCAGTGTATCTTCAACCACTTGTCGTACATTGGGTTTGACTTGTTGGGTCAGGGTATAGGCAATAAAGCTGAGACTCAGTACCACCACCAAGCTAAAGAAAAACCAAATGCGAATAAAGATGGACATTTAAGCGGTTTCTTTCTGCGAAGGAATGGATAATAGACTGTAAAATGTAAAGAAGCTTATGCCAAAGAATGATCCAACAAAAAAGAGAAAAAATCCCATAAAGTAAATAAAAGCAATGCTATAAAAGCAGAATGAAATCTTGTTAAAGATGCGTGTTGGACAAAATAAAAAGAATACCGCTAAAAATAGAATGATTGACCAATTTAGAGAAAAGTTTGGGTAATATACAAAACGTCCAATATTACTAGAAATTGGATAATAACGTTCATGTGAATTTGTTAAATATTCTCTTAAACAAAAGCCTAAAAAAACAATATGAAAAAGTAAAAATGTGATTAAAGCTAGCTTCTTGTCATGTTGCCATAGAGTGAATAAATTTGATGGGTTTTGAATTATAGTTTTATTCATTTGCTAATCCATAATTAATTATTTTTTAAACTATACCCAAACCCTCGATGTGTCCGAATCGGATCATCGGGGGTAATCTGTTTAAGCTTTTGCCTTAAACTTTTGATATGTGTATCTACCGTCCGTTCTAAACTATGCTCAGGATGTTCCCAAATATGATCCATGAGTTGCTGACGACTAAACACTTGTTCTGGATGCTGAATGAGTAAAAACAACAAACGATATTCATATCGTGTCAGTTGCAGCATTTGCCCATGATATTGAATTTGTAGAGATTGTGGATTACACATCCAAGTGGCAGAGTGTAGCGTAATTTCTGTTTGAATGATTGGTGGTTGTGGTGGAATATTTTGCGTTTGTACTTCCATTCTGCGCCATATTGCTTTAATTCTTGCCACAATTTCTCGTGCGCTAAAAGGCTTAGTACAATAATCATCAGCCCCGATTTCTAAACCGACCACACGATCAATTTCATCATCACGCGCGGTTAAAAATAATAAAGGTGTTTGATATTTTTGACGCAGTTGTTTGCAGACTTCAAAACCATTGAGATCAGGTAAACCCACATCTAAAATAATAAAATCAAAAGTCTGTTGCGCAAGTAATTCGAGTGCTTGCGTTCCTGTACTTGCCCAACTGACACTCCAACCTTCACGTTCAAGCGCATAACGTAGTGGCAACACAATTGCGGCTTCGTCTTCAATACAGAGAATTTGTTTTTGATTCATAATGATCAGTAATCAATATTTTCTAATTTTATGTTGTTAGTTTAACTGAAGTCAGGAAAGAGGAAAGCCGTATTCAGAATTTTTATAAAAGACAAATAAGAAAAGGACACCTGAAGTGCCCTGTAATATTCGGATTTGATCGTCACGCCAACCACAGGAGCAAATGCTAAAAGCGAGGATTTCTTTAGCAAGGGCAAGCAACAAGGATAAAGTTACTGCGCCGCTTAGAGTACTGAAAACCGAATAAAAAGCAAACATAAATTTTAGTCTGAATCGTGCTTTTGTGTAAAAAAACGACACTACCATAAAGAAAGCTGTGATTCTTGCTGCAAGGGTTGTAATTGATAGACGCCTACGCCGACTAAACGGAATTGAAACGTAGGGTCAATATGCATTTCATTGAGCAATTGCAAAACCACTTGTGCTAAGTCTTGTTCAGATTGTAATGCCTGCTTGAAGCTTTTACTGTGCTGTAAGACCTGAAAATTTTTTAATTTTAGTTTGACGCTCACACCGCGAGCCGTGAGTTGTTTCTTATTCAAACTTCGCCATACTTGTTCAGCTAGGGGCTGCCATGTGTGACGACATTGCTCAAGTGTGTAATCATCGTCAAAGGTAATCTCTTTTGAAATTTGTTGGCGTTCTCGCTCTGCTTTGACGGGACGATGATCAATCCCTTGAGCATATAAATATAGTTGTTTGCCGTATTTTCCAAAATGATGAATCAGGACATTTTCTTCGATCTTTTGTAGATCACCGAGCGTATGTAAATTCAACTGATTCAATTTTTCGTGTGTGACTTTACCGACTCCTGGAATTTTATTGAGGGCTAAATCCTGAATAAAATTGAGTACCTGATGGGGCTTAATCACAAATAAACCGTTGGGTTTGTTCCAATCAGAGGCAATCTTTGCCAAAAATTTATTGGGTGCTACACCAGCGGATGCAGTGAGTCCTGTCACCGCAAAAATATCAGCGCGAATTTCTGCCGCGACTTCAGTCGCACTAGGAATATTCTTTAAATTTTCAGTGACATCCAAATAAGCTTCATCTAAAGATAAGGGCTCAATCAGGGGGGTATATTGTTGGAAAATTTGATGAATTTGTGCTGAGACTTCACGATATTTTTCAAAATTAGGCTCAATCACCATAACTTGTGGGCAGAGCTTTTTAGCTTGCCCCATCGACATGGCAGAGCGTAGACCAAAGACACGAGCGGGGTACGATGCTGCTGCAATCACCGCACGCGGATGATGAGATGAAATCACCACAGGTAAGCCGTTGAGATCAGGGCGTTCTCTGAGTTCAACCGATGCATAAAAGGCATCCATATCAATATGGATGATTTTGCGCAGCTCATTTGGCATCTACGATGCCTTGTTGTTTTAAAAAGATTCGCCACTGTTTTGGCGATTCTGCATAGACATTCAGATCGACAGGTTTGGGAATCCCATCTATCTTTCCACTTTGGCTATGCTGCCAAAATAGCCATTGTCGTCCATCTTTGAGTTCAGGTTTACCCTCATAATCTCTCACCCATAACGGGGTATTGCTAAAACTACCCATGAGTACAATGTGATAAAAAGTCTTAGAAATATAAAAGATAGGTTGTTTGCCATAATGTTTATGGAGTTGATCATTCATGATCTGAATTTCTTTGAGTAACTGTTCTTTGGTATAGGTATTAATGCAATTACTGTCATATTCAAGATCAATCACAGGCGGTAAGGCATCTGCTTTCTTTGGCACAGTAGCGATAAAATTTTCAGCCTGAACGGTGCCATCACGGCAGAGACGGTAGAAGTGATACGCACCGACATGTAAACCTCTTTCACGTGCTTTAAGCCAGTTTTGCTGAAAGTTACGATCCTTAAAATCACCGCCTTCAGTGGCTTTGAGATACACGAATTGATATTGCATCGGAGAGATTTTTTTCCAGTTAATCTCACCTTGATGATGTGAAACATCAAATCCACGGATTGAATAATCTTGTGCTACGGCTTTTTGTTGATAGAACACACCGAAATAACTCACAAGCCCAAGCATCACTGTTAAAGCAATACTAGTCAGTGCTGGATAATACTGAGAGAGTGGATACTTTGGTATTTTCTTTGCCATAATGAGGTTTTGTACTATGCAATATCGAGTTGAGTGCTAGATTTACAGTATGGATCATACATTGATTGTACTCGGTTTAGCTTTTAGATTGATCATCTGATGGCTCAATTGTTCCACAAATTTACATGATGTATTGAGAGTAATCCTAGACATTCTGTTATGGAGACTCATCCGTAGTTTCTTTCGGGATCTGCCAAAAGATGATTGCAGTAATGATGTTCATACAACCCAGTGTAATCAAGGTGGCATGGAAAGCGGTCGTGATTGATGTTGTTGGAAAATGCTGACTGAATAGATTAATCAATGTGCCTGCCATTGCGACACCAATACTCATAGACAGCATCATAATCATTGATAAAAAGCTATTACCACTACTTGCATCGTGTTGTGGCAAATCTTTCAGAGTCAGGGTATTCATGCCCACAAATTGTAGTGAGTTCAACGTACCAAAGAGAAACAGATGCAAGACTTTCAGCCAAAGTGGCGTTATTGCGGTCATTAACGAGAAACTGGCGATACACAGTCCGACTAAAACGGTATTGGTGAGTAGAAAACGACGATACCCCACACGTTGAATCAATGGGCGAATAATGGGCTTGGAAAATAATGAACCGAGTACCATCGGAATCATCATCAATCCTGTAACGAACGGTTCGAAGCCAAAAGCAACTTGCAGCATGAGGGGTAAAATAAACGGAATTGCGTTGCTGCCTAAACGCGCAAAGAAATTACCTAATACACCGATCGAGAAGATTTTGTAACGGAATAGACGCCCATGAAATAGCGCAATTTGATGGGTATGCGCATGATAGGCATAGCTAACTGTGGCAATTATACCAATCAACAATAAGCTGATACTCACAAGATTTGAATATTGTGATGCAGCAATATTTTCAATCCCTAAAGACAGCCCCACCATTGCCACCATGAGTAAAATAAAACCGCTTAAATCGAATGCTTTGACCGTTGGCTCTTTCTGATTCGGCATGATTTTCAATGTCATGATCATACCAAGAATACCCATCGGAAGATTAATCAGAAAAATCCAATGCCATGTGGCCACCTCAACCAACCAGCCTCCTAAAGTAGGGCCCATCAGTGGGCCAATGAGACCCGCAAGACTCATGAGACTCATGGCTGAAAGAAATTGGGAGCGTGGAATTAGCTTTAATAAAGCCAAACGGCCTACAGGCATCAGCAATGCACCACCGATGCCTTGAATCACACGGAAAAACAGGAGTTGTTCTAGATTTTGAGACAAGCCGCATCCTAATGATGCCAAGCTGAAAATCACCATAGAGCTGAGATAAATATTACGAATCCCAAAACGATCGGCTAACCAGCCACTCAAGGGAATACAGGCTGCAACAGATAATACATAAGCGACAATTACGCTGTGCATTTGTAATGGATTTTCATGAAGCTGAACAGCCATGGCTGGTATTGCCGTGTTGACGATGGTGGTGTCTAGGGCTTGCATAAAAAAGCCAATCGAAACCAATATGACCAACCATCGAAATTCGGGCTGTACAGCTTGGTGTGTTGTCGTTGTCATGAGTTCTGACACATAAGAAATCGGTTCTAGTTTAATGCAACCCTATTGGAAATAAAGACCAAAATTGTCAAAGAGTGGTCATGGAACTGACATTAAAGTGTCATTGAGTTCAAAGATTAGAGTACTTCGTTATATTGATGTGCACCGAGATAAATTCGTTTTTCAATTGCTGTAGTTAAGAAAGGATTGCTATTTTGAATGCACACTTTTAATGACTATAAAATCTTGTTTAATGATCTCGATTGCACGCTTTACGATTGCTGCACTCCTTGCTTGAAGTCCAACCACGCGGCTTAGACTGAGTCCAGATAAAATGTATTTTTGCCCATAACTAAAACATCATCAAATGATGATGTCATATGGAAAGGCTTCCGTTTATTTGTTATTGTATGAAATAGAACAAGATACAGGATAACCATCATTAAAATGACTTGCATCTAAATTAAAAAGATAACCATAGCGGATAATATGCTGAGCCGTTGCGGAAGAACTATTTTTTCCATATTTATTAATTCTACTTGCCAACTCATTAATCACAGTCGGTACACGGTGATCTATATTTCGCCAAACATCTTTGCAGGCATTAAAAGCATCAGTTTTTGATTGTTCATAACTTTGATTATCTCGTATTTCAACAAGAAAATTACTCCAATTTTCTGAGTCTATATTTCTCGTAATTTTAATACTATACCAGTTCTCATAGGTCTTAAATTTACTATCAGAAGGGATATGCTTAGATAAAAGTCTTAGCTCTGTCGCATTGCTGTTATAGCTTGCTTGCGCATTTGGAAAACTGCTAATGACAACTTGAAGGAAATCAAGCTGGGCTGGTGGGTCAGATTTAGCATGGTGCTTTTTTACATAAGGAATGATGGTGGCTTTTGATGGCTCAACACTAGGCTCATCTTGTTTATTACAAGCTGCTAATAATATCACGCTTAATAATAATAGTTTTTTCATTTTATCCTTCAAATAACCAGAGTATGGTATTTAACAATACTAGTTACGAATAAAATTGGGGGTTAGGACGTGAAAGAGGGTTGTTACGGAGTCATTTAAGCAAATCGAGGATAAAGTATCATGCCGATGATTGAAGCGATACTCCGTCTCTTTAAGATGCAAATAAAACATCTTCTTGTCAATTCCATTAAACTTGCTGAGCCATTTTTTCGCATAGCCCGAAAAGGATTCTATACCGTTAATATGACGTTCTCTACAGGCAAATTCAATGCCACTGTGATTTACTTTGAAGCTGTCAAAGATCCATAAAAATTAGTCGTGGCTAATAAGTTAGGTGGTTCAACCACAGTTTGCCCAGTCAATACACAATAGGCGGACATTAAAGAGAGCGGATCAGACTGATCCGTTTCAACAAAATTTAGAGTTAAATCACAAATTGTTTTGGTGTTTTTAGGTTTTGAATAACGTTGAAAATTTCATCTAGACTTTGACAAATAATCACTTTGGCACGATGTTGCGGAGGTAAAAAACCTTCTTCTACCGCATGATCCAGTTGTGCAATCAGTGCATCATAGAAATGATTAACGTTATAAATGATGATCGGTTTTTGATGCTGATTGAGTTGTCCCCAAGTCGCTATTTCTAAAATCTCTTCAAAAGTACCTAAACCACCAGGTAAAGCAATAAAAGCACTGGCACGTTCAGCCATTAAAGCTTTACGCTCATGCATGGTTTGGACGACATGCAACTCCGTTAATTTATTGTGCGCAATTTCGTAGTCCAACATAAATTCAGGAATCACACCGACAACTTCACCGCTATGTTCCAATACAGTATCTGCAACTTGTCCCATTAAACCAATACTGGCACCGCCATAGACAATTCCAAAACCTTGATTTGCGATATGTTGAGCAAGTTCGATGGCTTTATCTCGATAAATGGGTTTGTTGCCTGTACGAGAACCGCAATATAAAGCAATCAGAGATTGAGTGGTTTTTCTGGGAGTAGAAGAAATGGTTTTTTTATCTGTCATTCTAAATACGCTATTCATTTGGTTTATTTTCACCTTATCATTTTCATTGTGCTTGTCTAGGCTAAATGACTTTTATGACAGTTTAATGCACACTTTACATACAATGTGCTTTTACAAACTTTAGAAAGAATTTGAAAACATCATCCACATAAAATAGATGAATTTCGATGAAATCTTGCCTATACTGAAAATCCTTTTATTAATTTATGTCCCTCTATGAGTAGTGGTTGTTGTCGCTCCGCTTTGATCTTATTTCCTAAAAAAAATGTTTTGGCTGTTTGTGCCGATCTTTTAAATGTTCAATTTAATAACGATATTGCTGATTTTGCAGAGGAGTCATTTTAATGATGTTCGAATGGATGTCTGACCCTTCTGCATGGGTAGGTTTAGCAACGTTAGTGGTACTAGAAATTGTACTGGGTATTGATAACCTTGTTTTTATTGCAATTTTAGCAGAAAAGCTCCCGCCAGAACAACGTGATACTGCTCGTAGAGTCGGCTTGATTCTCGCTTTATTAATGCGTTTGGGATTACTCGCTGCCATTGCATGGGTGGTAACGCTGACTGAACCATTATTTTATGTGTTCGATCATGCTTTCTCTGGACGAGACCTGATTCTATTATTCGGTGGTGTGTTCTTATTATTTAAGGGAACCATGGAGCTGCATGAGCGAATTGAGGGTCATCAAACGCATAAAGAAGAAAATCCTGTACATGCGACTTTCTGGATGGTTATTGTTCAGATTGTCGTTTTGGATGCAGTTTTCTCTTTAGATAGTGTGATTACTGCGGTTGGTATGGTGAAGCACCAAAGTGTCATGATGCTCGCCATGATTATTGCTGTAGGTATTATGCTGTTGGCAGCAAAACCTCTCATGGACTTCGTCAATAAGCATCCAACAGTGGTCATTCTGTGTCTTGGCTTCTTGATGATGATTGGTTTCTCATTGGTGGTTGAAGGCTTTGGTTTCCATATTCCGAAAGGCTACTTATACGCTGCGATTGGTTTCTCTGTATTAGTTGAAATGGTCAACCAGACCATGCGTCGTAATCAAGAGAAATTAGTCACGACGACAGATCTACGTTACCGTACCGCATCAGCAGTATTGCGTATGCTTGGAAACAAAGGTAATGGCAGTTCAGAAGGGCAAAATAAAGAAGTGGGTGATGTTCTCGCAACTCAAGCCTATGCCAACGAAGTGTTTGATGAAGACAACGGTGTTTACCACAGTGTACTCGTACAAGGGGTTTTAGGATTATCTGAACGACCTGTAAAGTCGGTAATGACACCACGTCCTGAATTAGAATGGTTAGACCTAGACGCTGATCCAGCAGAATTGAAAGAACGTTTAATGGCAATGACCCATTCGCGGTTGATTATTGCGCGTGGTGAGTTAGATAATATTGAAGGTATTGTATTAACTCATAAAGTACTCAATGAATACATTGAAACTGGATCAATTGATTTCAGCAAACACCTACGTGAACCCGTTATTGTGCATGAAAATGCGCAAGTCTTGATGGTGATGGAACAATTACGTCAAGCACCATTGCAGTTGGCAATTGTACTGAATGAATATGGTTCAATTGAAGGAATTGCCACACCGATTGATGTGTTAGAAGCTATCGCAGGTGAATTCCCTGACGAAGATGAATTGGAAGCTGTGGCTGCCAGTTTGGATGATGGTTCAATGTTATTAGAAGGTTCAACTGACATTCGCCATGTATCACTGTTATTAGGTAAAGATCTGGTTGATGAAAGTGAAGAGTATTCAACTTTATCTGGTTATGTGTTATTCCATTTAGGTCGTTTACCTGAAAATGGGGAAATGGTCGAAGCTGATGGCTATCGCTTTGAAGTTGTTACAATGGATGGGCACAAGATTGAAAAAGTGCGTATTATTGCCAAAGAAAAGTTAGCCGATAAATAATTAAGTTTATTTTAAATAGCCTCTGAGTTTTACGATCGTGATTGCGGTCGTTTTGCTCAAGGCTATTTTTATTTGAGTATTGAAATGACATCGACAGACAATTGCCCATGTGGAAATGGACTATATGTAACATGCTGCCAGCCTTTGCATTTGAAACAACAATTTGCTCAAAATGCAGAGCAATTAATGCGTTCGCGTTACAGTGCTTTTGCTTTACAACAGATTGATTATATTTTGCAAACCACCGCTTTGGGGCAGCAAGCTGCTTTGGATCGAGATGCAATTGCAGATTGGAGTCAATCCAATCAGTGGCTAAAATTAGAAGTCGTGCAGCACCAGCCAAAACTAGATAAAACCCATGCCTTGGTAGAGTTCAAAGCGCATTACTGTGATAAAAATCAGGGTGACAAACAGGCGCATATTCATCATGAAATTTCACATTTTGTTTTGCATCAACAACACTGGTACTTTCTTGATCCAACCTTGGATATGCAAATCACCATGAAACAGTCCTGTATTTGTGGTTCAGGGAAAAAATTTAAACAATGTTGTGCACAATTCATCTAAGTTTACCTTAAAATAGCGCACACTTTGATGCCTGATTTAGGGATGTCGGCAGATGTTACTCACCGTGATTTATATTATAGCCATTACTGCGGAAGCGATGACAGGGGCGTTATCAGCAGGTCGCCGTAGTATGGATTGGTTCGGTGTGACACTGATTGCCTGTGTAACAGCATTGGGTGGTGGTTCAGTTCGAGATGTTTTATTAGGACATTATCCTTTAACTTGGGTGAAGCATCCTGAGTATTTGGTTCTGACGTGTTGTGCTGCATTTGTCACGATTATTATTGCCAAATGGATGAAACATTTACGTAGCGTGTTTCTATTGCTTGATGCTATGGGCTTAATTGGTTTTACCATCATCGGCTGTCAAATTGCATTGTCGATGGGTCATGGTTTTGTAGTTTCTGCGGTGGCAGGCGTGTTAACAGGGGTATCGGGCGGTATTTTGCGTGATATTTTGTGTAACGATGTGCCTTTAGTGTTCCGCCGTGAGTTGTACGCTAGTATTTCTTTTGTTGCAGTGATCTGTTATTGGGTCTGTTTAGAGATTGGATTGCAGCACGATCTTACCGTGATTTTCACCTTAGTATTTGGTTTTACTTTACGTGTAATTGCCATTTATTTTGGTTTGGAAATGCCGAAATTTATTTATAAAGAAGATGATGCGGAATCTGCTTCTTCAACAGATGAGCATTGAGACTAAAATGGATAGAGAGAAAATTGAGCAAATAAGAAAAGAACTCTCTATTCCACTTACATATGCGATAAAGCTTTTAAAAGAAAACCAAAATGATGTACCTGCCGCAATAATTAATTTCCATAAAGATAATATTGAAAAATTGGTTGAGATGACCCAATGCGAACCAATACTTGCGCAAACACAATATCAGGCATTTGCTTGTAACCTTGAAAAGGCATTAAGCAGGATTCATTCCATACAACGTGAACCAAGTACAGTGATTTTTACAACAGGTGTGAATAAACAAAAGATCAGTGGTGAGATTGGAATTTTTGTTTGGAAAGAGCCTAAACCGATAGATCAAAGAGAACAACGAGCATTTATTCCTTTAGATGATTTTAAGCATTTATTGGATATATTTAATGGTGTATTCCCTTTAGAAAATCCAATTTATACTGAAGATCAAAGTTTCGATATTTGTGGACATAACTTTATTGATTGTCTGAATTGTCAAATTATTATTAAAAAAATCAAAGAAATTGAGACTTATGATCAACCTCTCAAAAATTTTTTGCAAGAGGTTATAACTTGGTTAGAGCAACAATTAAAAGATGCTGAATATTTGGTCTTTTATGGAAACTTATAATTTACAATGATTTTGATAAGAAGGTTTTATGTACGAAAGAAGAATTTTTATTTTATTGCTGATTATTTATGCAAATACCAATTATAGATTTAAATTCGATTTTTTTAATATTCTACATGATGTGAGTCTCTTTGGTGTGATTATGGGGCTAATGCTCCTATTCAAAGAAGAAACTCAAGAACATCGAAAACTGTATATACCTTTTGCAATCTGTACATTTTTTCTAATCATAACGAATCTGGTTTTAAAATAATCTTGTTAAGACACCATTTGACGTTTAAACAACAACAAGCACTTGTCACAATGCTTTCATCCACATAGCATACAAAACATTGACGATAACAATGATTTTGGATGACTTGCTGAAATGACCAGCCTTGCACATCATGCAACCGAAAACCGCTCCGTAGCCGAATTCACAGAACAAGCTTACTTAAATTATGCCATGTACGTGATTATGGATCGTGCACTGCCGCATATCAGCGATGGTTTAAAACCTGTACAACGTCGTATTGTCTATGCAATGAGTGAGCTGGGCTTAAAATCCACTGGTAAGCCCAAGAAATCAGCACGTACTGTTGGTGATGTACTCGGTAAATATCATCCGCATGGTGACTTAGCCTGTTATGAAGCGATGGTGTTAATGGCACAGCCATTCAGCTACCGTTATCCATTGATTGAAGGTCAAGGCAACTGGGGTTCACCTGATGACCCTAAGTCATTTGCTGCAATGCGTTATACCGAAGCCAAACTGTCTGCTTATAGTGAATTATTACTGAGCGAACTTGGACAGGGTACTAGTGAATGGCAAGATAACTTTGATGGTTCGATGAAAGAACCGATTACTTTGCCTGCACGTATTCCCAATATTCTACTGAACGGTACTACGGGTATTGCGGTAGGGATGGCAACCGATATTCCACCGCATAACTTACGTGAAGTGGTCAAAGGCACGATTGCACTGATTCGAAATCCTGAAACCACTGATGAAAAATTAGCAGAATATATTCCAGCCCCCGATTTACCGACCAAAGCTGAAATCATTACACCACCAGAAGAATTACTAAAAATCCAAACCACAGGGCGTGGTAGCTATCGTGCGCGTGCAGTGTATACGGTCGAAAAAAATGAGATTGTGATTACTGAACTACCTTATCAAGTTTCAGGTTCAAAAGTCGTCACGCAAATTGCGGATCAGATGATTGCGAAAAAGTTACCTTTGGTGGCAGATATTCGTGATGAATCAGATCATAAAAATCCAACACGCTTAGTCATTGTATTACGTTCTAATCGTGTAGATGCTGAAACTGTGATGAGCCATTTATTTGCAACCACTGATTTAGAATCAAGCTATCGTGTCAATCTAAACATGATTGGTGCAGATGGTCGTCCGCAAGTCAAATCGATTCGCCGTATTTTGTTGGAATGGATTGAGATCCGTAAGCAAACCGTAACGCGCCGTTTGCAATACCATTTAACTAAAATCGAAAAGCGTTTGCACATTTTGGCAGGTCTTTTAATTGCTTATTTAGATATTGATACTGTAATTCGGATTATTCGTGAAGAAGATCAGCCAAAACCTGTTTTGATACAGCACTTTGCGATAGATGATATTCAGGCTGAAGCGATTTTGGAGCTCAAGCTTCGTCATTTGGCTAAACTTGAAGAAATGGAAATCCGCCGTGAACAAGAAGAACTGGAAGCAAAAGCTGCCATTATTCGCGAGCAACTTGCAAATCCTGAATCATTGAAGAATTTAATTATTGGTGAGTTAAAAGAAGACGCGAAAAAGTTTGGCGATGATCGCCGTTCACCGATTGTTACTCGTGCAGATGCGGTACAAATCAAAGAACAAGATTTAATGCCTGCGGAAACGGTAACTGTGGTCTTATCAGAAGCAGGTTGGGTGAGAGCTGCCAAAGGTGGTGATGTTGATGCAGCAAATCTAAATTTCCGTGCAGGTGATCAATATTTGAGTCATGCAGTCGGAAAAACCAATCAACGTGTCTACTTTTTAGATGAAACAGGGCGGAGTTATGCGCTGCCGATTAGTAGTCTCCCTTCTGCACGTGGCTTAGGCGAGCCATTGAGTTCGAAACTTGCACCAGCTAGCGGCGTGTCATTTATTCAAGTATTTGTTGATGAAGACAGTAATGAGTTACTTGCTGTCAGTTCAAATGGATATGGATTTAAAACGCAAGCGGCGCAGTTAGATACGAATGCTAAAGCAGGTAAAGCCTTTTTGACAGTCGCAGATCAGGCAACAGCTTTACCTTTATTGCCAATTCAACAAGCCACACATGTTGCAATCCTGAGTTCATCAGGGCGGTTATTGATTATTGATTTAGCTGAATTACCGATTCTAAATAAAGGAAAAGGTAACAAGTTGATACAACTTGATGAAAAAGAGCAAATTTTATCCATGACAACACTTAGTTTAGATGAAATAATCCAAGTCGCTGCAGGACAACAACACCTTAAACTGAAAGGGGATGATCTCCAAAAATATATAGGAAAAAGAGCAACAAAGGGGCAACTTTTACCACGGGGATATCAAAAAGCAAATAGACTCCTCATTCAGAGATAAGGCTAGTATTCTGTGATAAAAATACGTTATATATGACAAGGTATTCATATTATTTGAATAGATTGACAGGGCAATTTCAAAAGTTAAAAAAAAGTTTTGTCATGGAAAGTAACGTCGTTACATTTTTAAGGATTACTACTCGGAGATAATGGCATTATGGAAAAGATTTGGTTTGCAGAATACCAAAAGACAGGAATTCCAGAAACAGTTGCGCTGCCTGCTGAAAACACCTCACTTGTTGATATTTTTGAACGCAATTTCCAAAAATTTGGTTCACGTGATGCCTTTATCTTCATGGATAAAGTTTTAACGTACAATGAATTAGAAGTCGCTAGTCGTAAGTTTGCGACTTATTTACAAGGCCTTGGTTTGGCTAAAGGGACACGCGTTGCGGTGATGATGCCGAACGTATTTCAATATCCAGTAGTTGCTCTCGGCGTATTCCGTGCAGGCTTAGTATTGGTCAATGTAAACCCACTTTATACTTCACGTGAGCTTGAGCATCAGTTAAATGACTCAGGTGCAGAAGCTCTTGTAATCATCGAAAACTTTGCTAGTGTTTATCAAAGTATTATTGGTAAAACACCAGTGAAGCATGTTGTGGTTGCTTCTGTCGGTGACATGCTCGGTACACTGAAAGGTACAATTGTAAACTTCGTTTTACGCAAAGTACGTAAACAAATTCCAGCATGGAGCATCCCTGGCCATGTGAAGTTCAATACTGCGTTGAACAAGGTGAGCCCAAGCAACTACAAACGTCCAAGCCTGACTTTAAGTGACACGGCTGTACTGCAATATACGGGCGGTACGACAGGTGTTTCTAAAGGTGCTGAACTGACGCACCGTAACCTTGTGTCAAACCTTTTGCAATGTGAAGCCATCTTCTCAAGCAAGTTTGGTGAAGGTGATGGTTCAAAAGATGAGCGTATCGTCTGTGCGTTACCGCTTTATCACATCTTTGCATTCATGGTGTGCGCGCTTTACGGTATGTATAAAGGTCAAGCGAATATCTTGATTCCGAACCCACGTGACCTACCAGCAGTCGTTGGCGAATTGCGTAAATACCAACCTTCTTTCTTCCCAGCAGTAAACACCTTGTTTAATGCCTTAGTGAACAACGAAGAATTCAAACAGCTTGACCATAGCAAATTGAAGATGGCAATGGGTGGTGGTATGGCGGTATTGCCATCGACTGCTGAAGCGTGGAAAAAAGTAACAGGCACCATCATCATTGAAGGTTATGGCTTGTCTGAGACTTCACCAGTTGCAACAGCAAACCCTCCTGCAACGACTGAGTTTAGCGGCACGATTGGTATCCCATTACCATTGACTGAAGTTGCTTTACTTGATGATGATGGTAACGAAGTGGCATTTGGTGAGCAGGGTGAAATTTCGATTCGTGGCCCACAGGTAATGAAAGGCTACTGGAATCGTCCTGATGAAACTGAGAAAGTCATGACCAAAGACGGTTTCTTCCGTACGGGTGATGTTGGTGTCATGGATTCACGCGGTTATTTCAAAATTGTAGACCGTAAAAAAGATATGATCTTGGTTTCAGGCTTTAACGTTTACCCGAGTGAAATTGAAGAAGTGATTGCGAAGCATCCAAAAGTATTGGAAGTTGCTGCGATTGGTGTGCCAGATGAAAAATCAGGTGAAGTGCCTAAATTATTCATCGTGAAAAAAGATCCTTCATTAACAACTGAAGAAATTATTGCTTATGCAAAACAAAACTTAACAGGCTATAAATGCCCACGTTATGTTGAGTTTATGGATGATCTACCAAAATCGAACGTAGGTAAGATCTTACGTAAAGATTTACGTAAACCAGCTTAAGAATCCCACTTAGCCTCCGTTTAAAATAAGGGAGCTATTGGAAATAAAAAAACGCCACAATTGTGGCGTTTTTTTTATTTGGGCTTATTGAGTATTATTTGATTTCATCAACCAACGATCAATATAAGGCCGTCCAATACCGACAATGCCGACAAATACAAGCATGGTCGCAAGTTGAAAACGTAACCGAATTGGGTCAATTCCATTAAAGCTGAAGTAATTGTCCGCAAAAACGTAGAGAACAACTATCGTTAGCCAATACCAAAGTGTGAGCCTTTTAATTCCAACCGCATAAAATGCAAGTGTGAGAATCGCGAAAGTCCCCAAAGTTGATTGCCAATTGAGGTTTGCACAAATCACGCTGAGTAGAAATGCGATGATGGGCAACACTACTTTGAGAACGCGGTCAACTAAAAGCTGATGCTGTCGTTGTTGAGCAAGAACATCAAACAATTTGTTTTGATCTTGAGCTGGCATAACATGACCTTGAGATTGAATCAAAGAAAACTACTTTTAAAACTAGCAGAATATATAAAAGCAGTGCTTGTTGAACAAGCACAAATGAAAGTTTGATAAATTATAAGTTATGATAGCATGATCACAAGAACTTCAAATGATGGATATCAGCATGCAAGGTATTAGCGGCATTATATTGATTCTTATCGTTGCGTGTTTATTGCCATATGTTTTTACCTTAATTGCAAAAGCAAAAGGTGGCTTCCAAGCAAAGGATAATCAGAATCCGCGTGATTTTTTGGCGAAAACGACAGGTCTAGCTGCAAGAGCCAATGCAGTACAACAGAATAGTTTTGAAAGTTTACCCTTATTTATCGCTGCAATTTTAATGGCTGAATATATGGTTGTGCCTGAGAAATTTATTCTGAGCTTAGGCTGGGCGTATATTATATTTCGCATTATTTATGGCATCTGTTATTTAGCGAATCTAGCTACTTTACGTTCGATTATTTGGTTTTTTTCAATATTTTGTCCAATTTTACTGTTTGTGATTACGATTAAACTGACCTAAATCGATGTTGAGTATAAAATTCATTAACGCTCAGCATATCTAGCATCATTTTTATAGTATTCACGCTATAATCTGTCGGATTTACATCTAAGTTCACAAGATAAACGAGTGTTGATATGAGTTATAGCAATATTCCTGCGGGTAAAGACGCACCAAATGACATCTATGTCATCATTGAGATTCCTGCAAATGCAGCGCCAATCAAATACGAAATCGATAAAGATTCTGATGCGTTATTTGTAGACCGTTTTATGGGTACAGCAATGTTCTACCCAGCTAACTATGGTTATGTACCAAATACATTATCTGAAGATGGCGACCCATTAGACGTACTTGTTGTAACTCCACATCCTGTTGCTGCGGGTTCAGTCATCCGTTGCCGCCCAGTGGGTAAATTAAAAATGGAAGATGATGGTGGTATCGATGCGAAACTCATCGCAGTTCCACATGAGAAGTTATCTCCTCTCTATAAAGATGTGAAAGAATATACAGATCTTCCACCTTTATTGATTAGCCAAGTTGAGCACTTCTTTGCTCACTATAAAGATTTAGAGCCTGGTAAATGGGTAAAAATCAGTGGTTGGGAAGGTGCTGACGTTGCGAAAGCTGAAGTATTAAAAGCAATCGAAGCTGCTAAGAAGTAATTTTCTGAATAGATTCAGCTAGATTTTATGATTTAAAGTCTAGCTGATAAAAAAACCTCCATTCAATTGAATGGAGGTTTTTTTATGACTTAAATAAAGCTGTGAATTAGAAGAATTTCACAGGAATATCAAGCCAAATACGCCATTCGTTGGTTGAGCCAATGACATTGCTGACATATTGACCAGAAACATTATTATAGGTATCACTTGAACGTAAGTAAGAATAGCGAACACGTAGGCTTGCATCTTTCAATGTACCTGTTTGAACTGTATATTTGACTTGGTTAAAGAGCTCATGTTCTTCGGCTTGGTCAATGATTTTTGAGCGATCTGTTATTTTAGCGATATCAATATCCCAACCATAAACAAATGCAGTTGTCCAGTTTAGACCAGGTAAACCGTGATTTTTAAAGTTGTAGTTATATTGTAGCCCGACAGATTTTTCATCATTACCATTAAAGTCACCTAAATAGGAATTAGGGACATAGATACTTTGTAAACCATCAGCATTATAGCCATAGTCATATCCAGTATTACCTGTGTTATCTTGATAAGAAAGCATGACATTATGTACATCTTTGCCATAGCCCACTGAAACAGCCCAAATCGAGTTTTTACGGTTTGCTAGATCATCTGTGGTATGTGAATCAGTGAGCGCATCTTTATCCCATTTTGTATGATAACCCATGGCATCAAGTGTTAAGGTACTCTTGTCTTTTAAGCCTTGGGTAAAGTTTACATTAGCATAATGACGTTCTAACTTATCTTGAACATCTAAGCCATAATACGATGAATTGAGTTGATCATTAAATTTATATTTAGCACCCCAAACTACTGCACGATCAAGCCCTTGACCTGTCACATCTTTATCGGTACTAATTTGGTTTGACATTTGGTTTTTTGTGAATTTACCTGCAACCACATTTAGATTTGGAATTTCATTACTTTCAATGAAAACACCTGTGTAATACTCAGGCACTAAACGGGCTTGATTACTTGCCATGACAGGAAGTGTTGACACCTGTGTACCATAAGTCACGGTTGTGTTGGAAATACGTGCTTTCACATTGGCACCACCACGAGCCCAATGATCATAAGCAAATCCACGATCATCTACAGGAATCATTTGATTACCTGTATTCTTATTCGCACCAAGCTTGAAAGATGCATCACCTACTACGCCAACACCAAAGCCAACAACACCCTTTGTAAAGCCTGATTGAAGATCAAAAATGGCAGTTTGCGCTGTTGAGCTTGTATCATTTGTTAAACCGTCTTTTTTATCACGATTTAAAAAGCCTGTGCGGAACAATACTGAACCATTTGCATCTTCAACAAAACCTTTTGCTTCGCTTTGTTCGCTTGCGTATGTTGAGGAGATCAATGCGGCATTAATCAAAACCGCTAATGTTAGTTTTTTTGCCTTTGGCATAGGTAGCCTCATAATAAATAAGATCAATTTCGGTCAGAATCGAAATTTTGACCAATTGTATAAGTTATGCATAAAAAAGATAGATTTTTATTAAAATATTTTAATTAAATTTACACAAAAATAGGATAAGATTTTTTGTTTTTATTCTTGTATAAAAAATAGATAAATTAAACTTAAATAATTATTTTTTATATAAAAAATATAATATAATTCCTGTAATTAAAATTGATTATTTTTTGATATTTTCTTTTTAAAATATGTGACTATATTGATAATTTCTTTTCAAATTTAATGAGTTATTTTGTAATTGATTAAAAAATGATTGAGTTGATTTGCAAAAAATGACATCCCGATGAGTGGTAAGATTTTTGTATCAAAAAGCGCTCGTTTTTTAGAAGTTGCACTTATGTTGTGCGAATTTTCCTCGCTTTTTAAGCCAATACTTTAAATGTTTAACAATGATCGATTGTCGAGCAGTATTGTTGCATTATTTTTGTGCGGTTTAATTACTAATCTTATTTTTTGCTTAAAAATGGATCAAAAAATCCAGTTTAAAACGCTTAAATAGCCCTTTTTTATTCTCTTTATATATTTCATGACAAAGATATGACATCAAACCTAGGTTTTATAGTGCTTTAAAGAAGTTGGCATAGCATTTGCTATTCACATAATGATGCAACTTAAAACATAAATTCAGTCGAATATCCATCATGGGGGAGATCAATATGATGAAATTTGCATGTAAGGCGATCGCGTTAAGTATTTTTGCTGTGACTTCGACTTTTGCTATGGCAGAAGATAAACCTTCATTATATGGGATTACTGCATCGGGCAATGTTTCAGCTGTAACAGATTATCGTTTTCGTGGTGTGACACAATCTTCGAATAATCCTGCGATTCAAGGTGGATTTACATTTTCACATACGTCGGGTGCATATTTAGCACTTTGGGGTTCAAGTGTTGACTTTAGTATTCCTGGTGTTTCAACTGAAACTGATGCTACATTAGGTTTTACTAATAGTTTTGCTTTAACAGATAAAATTAAACCAATCTATGATGTAGGTGTAATTCATTATGGATATATAGGTTCCAAATCTAATGCTGTGAATAAATATAATGATAAGAAAGGTTTAGCTTTTACAGAAGTATTTGGTAAGTTAACTTTCCCTGAAACATTATTAGCAGGCGATGCTCTAAGTGTAGGTGTGAATTATTCACCTGATTACTGGGGGAGAACTGATGATTTTTGGTATTTTAACTTAGGTTACTCAGCGCCAATTGCAAGCACTGGTTTAACAGGTTTAGCTTCAGTAGGGTACAATAAATTAAAAAATAAAGATTCTTTAAGTATTGTTGCTGGTGGTCCTGGAAAAGATGATAATTATATCGACTACAAAGTTGGTGTAAATTATAACTTCTTAGGTATCCTCGCTGAAGTTGATGTTGTTGGAACAAATGTAAGTACTTCAGATATGAGTGATAATGACAAAAAACCTTATGACACAGGTGTTTTATTTAGTTTGACTAAAACATTCTAATTTAAAAAACACTTATAAACCTTTAAAAAGCCAGCGTATATGCTGGCTTTTTTTATTTATTTTTAGAAAAGAAAAGCGAAAACTTTATATTCAGAATAGGTGCTAATTATGTGCGCCTCTATATTTAAAGATGCATTTTATTATCGCACTCTTATCGTGGGAGATTGATTGATTAATAGAATAATAAAATAATTTTTTTAAAAATGATTATAATCAACAGTTTATACTTAATTTTAACTTAGTTCTTACTTTTGGCACAGCATTTGCAAATTTCATCATGATGCAATTTAGAACATAAATCAGTTGAATATCTAAATCATGGGGGAAATCAATATGATGAAATTTGCATGCAAAGCTACAGTTCTAGCGATGGTATTTACAACATCAACTTTAAGTTTGGCTGAAGAAACAAAGCTACCATTTCCAGGAACGATTACAGGCAATGTAAACGTAGTATCTAGTTATAATCTACGTGGTATGACAAATTCACCTGAAAGTGATACACCTGCAGTACAAGGTGGACTTGATTATACGCATGATAGTGGATTGTATTTGGGATATTGGTTTTCGACCTTAACTGCTGCATATGCAGATTTAAATACCTCACCGACTTATGTAAACGAAGATAAGAAGTCATTTGAAAATGATTTATATGCTGGTTATAAAGGTAAGATTACAGATGATCTTGGTTATCAAATTGGCGGTACGGTTTATTACTATTATCCAGGTTGGGAATCAACAGGATATGAAACCATTGTCGGCTTAAGTTATAAAGATTTGAGTATTACAGCCCAAACTTTATTAAATAATGTCACTTTTGGAAATAAAGGTGATACTTATTTCCTAGCAACCTACGCACCAAAATTAGCTGGTGGCTTTACGGGTAAAGCTCAATTAGCAGCCTATTATTATGGTGATGATGATGAGTATTTAGCTTATCAAGCTAAAGCAGGAGATGTCACCAAAACTGATTTTGCTTTCCGTCACGCAACTCTTGGATTGTCACATCCTTTAGGAAATACTGGTGCAACTTGGAGCCTAGATTATATCTTTGGTGGCTATACTCGTGATGAGACAAAGCAAAAAAATAAAGTTGTTTTGGGTTTAGGTTACGCTTTTTAAAGACATTTTATTTAATAAAAAGGTTGAGCAATATCTCAGCCTTTTTATATGGGTTTGATTATTTGGAGAAAGTAAACCTTTCTCCAAAATCATTTTCAATACTTATTAAATTGTATTCTTTGCCATTTTCTATTTTTCGATAACCTCTTAGAAATACATCTGTTCCTACACCCCAGCATCTTTTCTTATCACTCACCATCACTGCTCCTTGAGGGTATACTTGTTGGACGGGACCATCAAATATAAATCCATGTGGAATATATAATGCTTTGTGAATTTCTTGTTTGGTTACTTCCATAAAGAATGGATTGTTTTCATCAATAATTTTAGTATCCCTTAATACACTGGATGCACGTTTATTATAAAAATCAATAATGTTCAATTCTTGTTTGGCGTATGATAAAAGCGTCTTAATACTTTGTAAGTTCAGATTTTTATTTTGTCCTAAAAGAGCATGATATTTTTCGAGTAATAACGATGCTTGTGATGTAGTAATGTCATTAATAATAATACAGTCTTCACCATTACCGAGAGCTGCTTGCCATGCAGAGTCAACCCCATTATAAAAAACAATACCTCTCCCTTGCTTAATTTGTTGACCTGAGTAACGACTTTGCGATGGAAAAATCAGTGCTTCGCCGCCATGTAATAAGGCAGGAACAAAAACAATAAAACGTTTCGTACGATTGACGACTTTTATTCCATGTTTAATGTCGCTAGGTTTTAGTTTTAATAAAGGCAATTTTTGATTCATGTAATTTTCTATCTAGCCTCGATAAGACAAGGCTTCTGTTAAATGGGTTGTTAAAATGATATCGCTTTCGGCCAAGTCGGCGATGGTTCGTGCAACACGAAGTACACGATGATAGGCGCGTGCTGAGAGATTAAGTCGCTGTTGAGCCATTTCGATGATTTTGGCTGAATTTTCATCTAATTGAGCATATTGTTCTAGCAAATTTGGAGAAAGTGCCTGATTCAAACATTGCTGTCTTAACATTTGTTTATCATAAGCTTTCATCACGCGTTGCCGCACAATTGTAGAACTTTCTGTCGGACTTTGATCTTGTAGTTCTTTGGTCTGCAAAGGTGGCACATCAATATGTAAATCAATACGATCTAGTAATGGACCTGAGATACGATTTTGATAGCGTTGAATATTTTCTGCTGAGCACTGGCAGCGACTATCTTGGTTAAATGCGTAACCACAAGGACATGGATTCATTGCTGCAATAAATTGAAAATTCGCTGGGAATGTCATTTGTCTTGCCGCACGGGAGATGACGATCTCTTTCGACTCTAGCGGTTGTCTGAGAACCTCCAAAACTTTGCGGTCAAATTCAGGTAATTCGTCTAAAAATAATACGCCTAAATGTGCAAGTGTAATTTCGCCTGGTTTAGGTTGTGAACCGCCTCCAACTAATGCAATCGCTGACGCAGTATGGTGTGGTGCGCGGAAGGGGCGTTGTCCAAAAGTATGTTGAGCATTTGCAACCGAATAAATACTTGCGACTTCTAAATTTTCTTGGGCATTGAGTGGTGGCAAAATAGAAGGTAGCCGAGAAGCCAGTAATGTTTTACCTGTACCAGGTGGACCTTTGAAAAGTAAAGAATGTCCGCCCGCTGCTGCTATTTCTAGTGCACGACGAGGACGTAATTGACCTTTGACATCTGCAAGATCAAATTGATACTGAGTAGTGTTTAAATTTTCTTGTTTGGGTGCAGTTGATAAATGAGAAGTGCCCAAAAAGTGTGCACATACATCTTGTAAATGATTGGCAGCATAAACTTCAAACTGCGGAAGTTGATTGGCTTCTTCTAGATTTTTAGTAGGAACCAATAAGCGGTGTTGGGCTTGTTGGCAAGTCATCGCAATTGGCAATATTCCAGTAACAGGGCGTAAATGTCCATCTAATGCAAGTTCACCAATAAATTCAAAGCCGTCAGTACAATTTTCAGGAAGTTGACCTGAAGCAATTAAAATTCCTAGTGCGATCGGTAAATCTAGGCGGGAGCCATCTTTAGGAAGATCTGCAGGTGCTAAATTAATCGTTAAACGTTTGGTTGGAAACAAGAAACCACTGTTGATAATTGCTGATCGAACACGATCTTTACTTTCCCTTACAGCGGCTTCTGCTAAACCTACAATGGTTAAGGAGGGGAGTCCTGAACTGATATGAACTTCAACTTCGATTTGAGGGGCATGTAAACCTAATAAACCCCTCGTGTAAATTTTTGCGAAAGACATTTTATTATTGTTCCATCATGGTGCTTTATTTTTAATCATTTTTGTTGATTTCTGCGCTAAACTGGTGCTTATTTTTGATCTTGCACCATTTTTTCTAGAGTGCTCATTTGCTGTTGTAACGCAGCGAGGCGTTGGTTTGCCAAATTTAGCGCTATTTTCTGGCGCTCCAGCTCTTGTTTAGAGACTAACTCTAATTTTTCGACGCTTTCATTGAGCAAAGCACGTAAATTTTTTTCTAAATCTTTTTTAGGTTGATCAACTTGTTCAAGAATGGCTTGTAAAAGAGTTTCAATCATGAAGCACTCAATAGGTTATATGTATTTGTAGGCAAGTGTACCATTGCTTGTAGTAATCCCATAGCCCTGTTCAACGCATTGATGTCACCGATATCTAAATTCAGTTAAACAGGAGCAAATGAAACTTATTTTCGATTGAATATCTACATCTTGACGTCCAAATAGGTTATAAAGAAAGCTCTTGCTGATGGTTTGAAAATCCCCAACCTTTAAATATTGGCATGAAAATTGAACATAAAACCTTACTGGTGAAAATAAGCCGAAGGAAAACACACATGAAGCTTGTAACTGCAATTGTAAAACCATTCAAACTCGATGATGTGCGTGAAGCACTCTCTGATATTGGTGTTCAAGGGATTACCGTAACTGAAGTAAAAGGTTTTGGTCGTCAAAAAGGTCATACTGAACTGTATCGTGGTGCAGAGTATGTCGTTGATTTTTTACCGAAAGTAAAGATTGAAATTGCGATTAGCGATGAAATGGTCGATGCGGTTATTGAATCTATCACTCGTGTCGCAAGCACTGGAAAAATTGGTGACGGTAAAATCTTTGTCACGAATTTGGAACAAGTCATCCGTATTCGTACTGGTGAAACTGGACCAGATGCTGTCTAAATTGGCACAAAGTTTGCTGAGTTAGAACTAAGAGAAATAGCTCACAAAATAAGGTTGGGGGACACGAATGAAAAAAATGCTTATGGCGCTCAGTCTATCTGGCGCACTCTTAGGTGGTTCAGCGATGGTTTGGGCAGAAGATGCTGCATCAACACCCGTTGCTGAACAAACTGTAGCAGCGTCTGATACGGTGGCTGCATCAACTGTGACTGTCGCAGCAGAAGCTCCTGCTCCTGTAGAAGCTGCTCCAGCTCCTGCACCAGTTGCAAAAGTTGATACAGGCGATACAGCTTGGATTCTCGTTTCAACAGCACTGGTTCTGTTGATGACTATTCCTGGTTTGGCTTTATTCTATGGTGGTATGGTTCGTAAGAAAAACGTACTCAGCACCATGATGTTTAGCCTTTCTGCGGCGATTTTAGTCAGCTTGATTTGGGTCATTGCGGGTTATTCACTTGCATTCTCTGGGTCAGGTGCTTACGTTGGTGATTTTGCGAAGGTCATGTTAAATGGCGTGGCATTTGATGCCTTAAGTGGAACTATTCCAGAAAGCTTGTTTGTTATTTTCCAAATGACATTTGCCATCATCACTGTTGCAATTATTAGCGGCTCGATTGCTGATCGTATGAAATATTCAGCATTCATGGCGTTTATTGCAGTTTGGATCGTCTTGGTTTATGCACCAATTACTCACTGGGTTTGGGCTGCTGATGGTTGGTTATTCAAAGCTGGTGCTTTAGATTTTGCAGGCGGTACAGTTGTACATATCAACGCAGGTGTAGCTGGTTTAGTTGCTGCATATATGCTTGGTAAACGTGCTGGTCTAGGTCGCGAATCAATGGCACCGCACAACCTTACTCTGACTGTGATTGGCGCAAGCTTAATTTGGGTAGGTTGGTTTGGCTTTAACGGTGGTAGTGCTTTAGGTGCTGGTGCTCGTGCAAGTATGGCAATTCTTGTAACTCAAGTTGCTGCTGCTGCCGCTGCATTCTCTTGGTTGATTGTTGAACGTCTCGTTCGTGGTAAGGCTTCAGTACTTGGTGGTGCATCAGGTGCGGTTGCTGGTTTGGTTGTAATCACTCCTGCTGCTGGTTTTGTTGGTGTAGGTGGTGCATTAATCATGGGCTTAATCGGTGGTGTAGTGTGCTTCTGGGGTATTACAGCACTTAAACGTCTCCTTAAAGCAGATGATGCATTGGATGCTTTCGGTCTACACGCAGTTGGTGGTATCGTTGGTGCGGTTCTTACGGGTGTGTTCTACAGTAATGAAATCATTAAAGCTGCTAACGTTGCGCTTGCTCCAACATTTGCAGGTCAATTATGGGTGCAAGTTGAAGGTGTACTCGCAACGATGGTATATAGCGCAGTAGTGACTTTCATTATCCTTAAAGTGATTGATCTTGTGATTGGTATCCGCGTAAGTGCTGATGATGAGCGCATGGGTCTTGACCTTAGCCAACATGGCGAACGTATCGAATAATTCATTATTCTTTGAAGTTTAAAAAACAGCCGAATAAGGCTGTTTTTTTATGCCTTTCGTGTGCTAGTTCTGCAATTGCAGAAACTTTGCTACACTTAAGCAAAGTGAGTAAATAATCGCACAATTATGCATTGTCCATTTTGTAACGCTGCTGATAGTAAAGTCATCGACTCTCGCCTTGCGGCTGAGGGTTGTCAAATCCGTCGTCGTCGAGAATGCACGATTTGTTGTGAAAGGTTTACCACCTTTGAAAGTTATGAAATGGTAATGCCGCGGGTCATTAAATCTGATTCAAAAAGCGAACCATTTGACGAAGCAAAATTGCGCCGCTCATTGATGCATGCTTTACAGAAACGCCCAGTAACCCAAGAGCAAATTGAAACGGTTTTAAGTGATATACAATCACAAATTCGACGTTTAGGTGAGCGAGATGTAAAGTCTAGAACAATTGGTGAGATTGTAATGCAGGCTTTATTCGCACTTGATCATGTAGCCTATGTTCGTTTTGCCTCTGTTTATCAAGATTTCCAAGATGTTGAAGCATTTCGTCGTCAGATTGAGCAAATGCAACAACGTGAAAATGAAGCATAAGTTAGAGAAATCATGTCTGAGTTCACGCAAAATCATTTATCCCAAGATCAATATTGGATGCAGCAAGCAATTGAGTTGGCTCGACTAGGGCAATATTCAACCAAGCCGAATCCTAATGTGGGTTGCGTTATTGTCAAAGATGGGCAGTTGATTGGAGAGGGCTATCACCCTAAAGCGGGTCAACCTCACGCAGAAGTTTTTGCACTTCGCCAAGCGGGCGAACATGCTAAAGGTGCGACAGCTTACGTGACTTTGGAACCATGCGCACATTATGGTAGAACGCCGCCTTGTGCAGAAGCATTGGTTAAAGCTCAGGTGAAGAAAGTCGTGGTCGCTTGTTCAGACCCAAACCCATTAGTCGCGGGAAAAGGCGTTCAAATTTTACAAGCAGCGGGTATTGAAGTTGAAACAGGAACTTGTGTAGAAACTGCGAAAACGCTCAATTTGGGCTTTTTAAAAGCGATGTCTACGGGTTCGCCGTATGTGCGTTTGAAAATTGCATCAAGTTTAGATGGACGTACTGCAATGGCTTCAGGAGAATCAAAATGGATTACTGGAGCAATCGCTAGACAAGATGTACAACATTGGCGTGCAATTTCGGGTGCTGTGATTACTGGTATTCAAACCGTTTTAGCCGATGATTGTGAGCTGAATGTACGTGAATTGGACGGTATTGAGCTAAGTACCGTGGTTCAGCCGAAGCGTATTGTATTGGATCGCCAAGGACAGTTACCACTTTCAGCTAAGATTTTGAAAAATCCTGAAACAGTGATGGTGATGACACCATTTCGTCAAGAACTTGCTGATTTAGGCGTGATACAATTGGCGCCGCAACCCTTAAGTCACTTATTGCAGACCTTAACTCAACAGCATCAAATTTATGATGTGTTGGTTGAAGCAGGCGCAACTTTATCAACGGCTTTTTTACAGCAGGGTTTAGTTGATGAAATGATCAGTTATGTTGCACCGACTTTACTTGGTCAATCTGCTCGTGCAATGTTTAATGCTGAATTTAGTACAATGGCAGAACAATTGCGTTTTGATTTAGTCGATGTAACCCAACTTGGGCAAGATATTCGCCTAAGATTGCTCCCTATCCAAGAGATGATATGAATCCAGAACCATCGGTTTATCACAAGCGTCGTCATGCAGCACGTACGACTGACGAATATCTTTTTCATCAGTTAGTACCTTATTTAGGCAATAAGCGTCGACTGCTTCATCTCATTTTGGAAGCACTTGAGATTACGGGCACACTGAATAGTAAAAAAAAGAATCCACCGATTTTTGCTGATTTCTTTGCAGGGAGTGGCGTGGTCTCACGTTTAGCACGTCAAAACGGCTATCGTGTCATTGCAAATGACTGGGAACCGTATAGCCATGCATTGAACAATGCGATTTTAGCCTGTGTTGATGCACCCGCATTTAAAGAGTTAGGTGGCTATCAAAAAGCGATCGACTATTTGAATCGATTGCCAGAAGTCAAAGGCTGGGTGACACATAATCTTTGTCCACGTAATGATGATGTGTATGATCCTGCTCGTGACCGTTTGTTTTTCAAACGCCGCAATGGGATGCGTATTGATGCAATTCGTCAACAGATCGCAACTTGGCAAGCACAAGGTGCAATCAATGATGTGGAAATGAGTGCTCTATTGGCACCACTTTTATATTCGGCAAGTTTTGTGAGTAATACCAGTGGTGTATTTAAGAGCTTTCATCAGGGTTGGGGCGGTCGAACTCAAACAGCGCTAGAAAGAATCGAGTCATTAATATGGCTTACACCGAGTCGTTTCTGTGAGATTGGTGATCCCAAACGTCCTGCGGCGGAAATGTGGTGTGTCGATGCACAGCATTTAGCCAATCAAATGAGTGGTTTTGAAGTCGATGTTGCCTATCTTGATCCACCTTATAATCAGCATGCCTACAGCAGTAACTACCATGTTTTAAATGCTCTGACTTTATGGGATCAAGTGGATTTACCATCACCTGATACCAAAGGCTTTAAGAGTGGAATTGATCGAGCATGGCGTAAAGAACGCCCAAGTCCTTATAACTCTTCTAAGTATGCGAAAGAAGCTTATGAAAAGTTATTGGAAACCATTAATGCTCGCTATATTTTGACTAGTTATTCGACTGATGGAAATATTGAGCCTAAAGATTTGCTTACTGCTAATTTAAAGCGCGGTAAAGTGACTTTGTTAACTCAAGATGTACCGCGTTATCGAGTGAGTAAACAGCGTCAATCAGAACGTGCACGTGTTCTTGAGTTTATTGTGATTACGGATACCCATGCGAAGTCTGGCCCTCCATTACGACAACTTTTAGGGCAGTTATATCATTTTGCTGAGTTGGGTGGTGTTGATACGACAGGCAATAGTACTCAGCTTGCACTTTGGTAAATTCAAGTAGACACCATTTTTGGATAAAGTGGTGTCTATTCACAATTTTCTATTTTTTTCACTTTCTTGCTAATACATATAATTTTATAAAATAAATGATTGTTTTTACATGAATTGTCATTGAATTTAAATAAGTCTTTCTGAATAATCATTTACCTTTAAATTAATTAAAAACAATTACTTATATATTTTGTTGTGTGACTTAATCTTTTTTATTTACAAAAAATATTTTACTATTTGGTTGAAAAACTATCAGAAGAATATTGATCATTTTCGAAAATGAATATATTTTGCCGAGCTTTATTTCAGGTCATGCCTATACGCAGCACTGACCAAGAGAGGTTGTGATGAGTCGCTCGGAACCCAGCTTGTTGGGACAATGTATAGCTGAATTTTTTGCTACCGCAGTTTTTTTATCTTTTGGTATTGGTGTTGTGGCTGCGCTTAAACTTGCAGGAGCAAGTTTAGGGTTGTGGGAAATCAGTCTTGTATGGGGCTTGGCTGTAGCATTGGCTGTTTATTTATCGGCAGGTATTTCTGGAGCTCATCTCAATCCTGCCGTTACGATCGCATTAGCGCTGTTTGCTGGTTTCGATAAACGTAAAGTTCCTTTCTATATTATTTCTCAAGTTTCTGGTGCTGCTTTAGGCGCACTATTGGTCTATGGTTTGTATAGCAATCTATTTATGGATTATGAGCAAACACACCATATGGTACGGGGGAGTGTAGAGAGTTTGGAGTTGGCTGGAATTTTCTCAACCTATCCACATCATTTATTGTCTATTGGACAGGCGTTTATGGTGGAAATGTTTATCACTATGTTATTGCTTTGGCTCATCATGGCGATTGGTGATGATCATAATGGTTTGCCACGTGGTGCTTTAGCACCAATTTTAGTGGGTTTATTAGTTGCTGTGATTGGCGCTTCTTTTGGTCCATTAACAGGCTTTGCGATGAATCCTGCACGTGATTTTGGTCCAAAAGTTGTGGCCTATTTTTCGGGCTGGGGTTCAATTGCTTTTACTGGCGGTCGTGATATTCCTTATTTTATTGTGCCTATCTTTGCGCCGATTGTTGGCGCTTGCTTAGGTGTATTAGGCTATAAATTATTTTTTAGCCATTTCTTGTTAAATAATACGGTTGAGCTTAAACAGACAGCCAATAAACGTGTCTCTGAAATGCAGTAATTTAAGATTGAAAATAATCAAAGGGTGATCAATCGATCGCCTTTTTTATTGCAGGTATTTGAACTTGGAGTCCCTTGTTATCTCTAGGGCTTTGCTTTAAGGTATTCGATTCACTATGGCATATATTGCATAAGATTAGGTTAGAACTCCCATGTTTACAGGCATTATTGAAAGTTTAGGTAAGGTTGAGAGCTTACAAAGTGTAGGCGGTGATGTACGTCTACGTATTCAAACTGATTTGGATATGTCTGATGTGCATTTAGGTGATTCAATTGCCACCAATGGAATTTGTCTCACAGTGATCGAGTGGGGAAGCAATTGGTATGCTGCAGATGTGTCTCGTGAAAGCTTAAATCGAACGACTTTAGGTCAATGGAAAGTGGGTCAATCCGTCAATGTCGAAAAAGCAATGTTGCCAACAACTCGTTTTGGTGGGCATATTGTGAGTGGGCATGTCGATGGTCTTGGAGAAATTACAGTCGTTCGACAAGACGCACGTTCGTTGTATTTTGAGGTGACAGCGCCTGTTGAGTTGGCAAAATATCTAGCTGAAAAAGGTTCTGTAACTGTCGATGGAATTAGTCTGACTATTAACCATCTACGTGGCAATATTCTAAGTTTGAATCTCATCCCTCATACTGCTGAGCGTACCAATATTGGCACATGGCAAGTTGGTACAAAAGTTAATTTAGAGGTTGATGTGCTGGCACGTTATATCGAGCGCTTATTGTTGGGTGATAGAGCAGCGGAACAAAAAACTGAGTCAAACATCAGTATGGCATTTTTAGCTGAGAATGGTTTTTTAAGATAATTACCCGATTTAAGTCTTATTCTATTTGACATTACCATCTAACTTAAAGGGGGTAATGTCAGAGTGGTTGTGGGACTTAGATGAATTGTTGCGAAGTAGGAATGAAGGTTATACAATCCTATAAGCTACTTATTTTTTGATTAATGAATGAAATTAGAACAATATTTTAAATATTTTTGCCTTTTATTCGCGAGCATAATTTTAATCAATATTTTACGTGAAATACTCAATCAACCATTTGAATGGCTATGGTTACTTGAACAAATAGGATTATTTTTTAGCTGTGTTTCGATGGGTGTATTGATGACCTATGAACAACTGAGTGCAAAGGTCACTTTAAGAAACTTTATAACTTCTGAACAAAAAATATATCTATCACCTCTAGGCATTTTTGCTCATACTTTAGGTCAAATTGGAGTATTTTTGTTGATTTCGGGTTGGTTGATAAAAGTTGTTCAATATTTCATGAGTTAAACAACTGGGTTCAGCTTCGAATTCAGATATATAAGTCTATGGCTGAGAATTCAACGAGTTTGGTTTATTATTTCTCGTCTGAAAATTTGCTGTCCTTTAGAATGTAATCAATTTCATCTTGGGCAAGTGCATGTAGTTTTGCTCGGAATACGGTTACGGCTTGTTCTATCAAGCTTTCCGCTTCTAGTTCTAAGCGAACACGCACACTTTCGAGTTCAGACAAGATTTGTTGGTCATCAATTCGAACACGTTGAGCCTGCGCATAATCAATGCTTGGCTGTTCAGGATTCGCTTGATAACGCTCAGTTTGTTGTGCAATTTCTTGATCAATGTGCTGTCGAAGGGCAACAAGATTTTCTGTTTGTTGTTCGAACTGATTTAACTCATCTGCTTGCAGTTGCGCGGCATAAGCAGCTTGGGCAGCACGTTTTTCTTCCAAGGCTTTTTCCAAAGCCAATTGTTTACGGATACGTGCTTGTTCAATCAACTCAGCTTTTAGATTGGCATAGGCTTGATCAATGCGTTGTTGAGAGCGTTGTTGAGCTTTTTCTTCGTGATGTACCCATGTCTGAATTTGTGTTTGTGGTAATAGTAGATCACAGATACGAGCTAAATCTTCCTGATAGGTCTGACGTACCGTTTCAGGTGTATTTAACCAACGCTTTTTAAAATCCTGTCCTACATTTAATGCCACACGACACTCCTTACATGATGCTATTGTTTACAGACTTATAATTTAAATGTGCGTGGCTCAATGCCTAAACGACGATACATCTTAAATTTCTCTCGCCCGATCTGTTTTGCAGTTTCATTATTTTCAATAATTTCGATAATGTGGCGAAAATCTTGAGTTTGTTCAAGTGCATGATTGTTAAAATTAAACACAATCCAATCCTTGGATGGAGGTAATTCAGCTGAAATACATACTGGACTATTCAACTGATCAATTCCATGAGGAATAAAGCTACTTGGATCAAAACTCCATAGCTTGTCATCCAACTCATTTTGTAAATTTGAATCAACACAATACCACCAAATCTGTGGGTGCTGATTCAAAATTTTTCGACATAAACGGCAAGCACTTTCGACTTGCCGTTCTATGCTATTTTCAAACAGATAAAAACTAACTTGTGTCATGTGTTAGTTATTCGATTCTGTGCGATTAGCTAAAAACTGCATAAGTAACGGTACTGGACGACCTGTTGCACCTTTGGCTGCACCAGATAACCATGCTGTCCCAGCCACATCAAGATGCGCCCAACGATAATCACGCGTGAAACGCTCAAGGAAACATGCTGCGGTAATTGCACCGCCGTAAGGACCACCAATATTGGCAATATCGGCAAAAGGTGAATCAAGTAATTCTTGATATTCTTCCATCACAGGCATACGCCATACACGGTCAAGCGATTGCTCACCTGCTTGTTGTAGCTCTTGTACAAGTTCATCATCTGGAGAGAATAGCCCACTGACGACTTTGCCTAGCGCAACAACACATGCACCTGTAAGTGTCGCAATATCAATCACAAGCGCAGGATTAAAACGTTTGATATAAGTGAGGGTGTCACATAGAACCAAACGACCTTCTGCATCCGTATTCAAAATTTCTACAGTTTGACCACTCATGGTCGTCACAATATCACCCGGACGAGTTGCATGGCCGGAAGGCATATTTTCTGCCGCAGCAATTGCGCCAACCACATGGATTGGCAGGCGAGCTTCACAAAGTGCTTGCATAGTACCTAACACTGAAGCAGCACCACACATATCGAATTTCATTTCATCCATGCCTAAGCCCGGTTTTAATGAAATACCCCCTGTATCAAAGGTCACACCTTTACCGACCAATACGACAGGTGCTTGATCAATTTGGGTGTTGTATTCAAGGGTAATAATTCGACCAGGACGATCAGAACCTTTGCTGACAGCAAGAAAAGCATTCATCCCTAAATCAGCCATTTGCTGTTCATTCAGGATGGTGACTTTTAATAGGTCAGGGTATTGTGCTGCAAGAGCAATCGCCTGATCTGCAAGGTATTCAGGGAAGCAAATATTTCCTGGACGATTGCCTAAATCTCGAGCATAGTTTTGTCCAGATTGAACTGCGTGAATTAAATTTAATTGAGCATCATCAAGTGTAGTTTTATTTGCAACCAGATTAATGGTTTCTAAGATGAACTCATTTTTTTTTGATTTAAACTCATCATAAGCATAGGCAGCTTGGGTTAAACTTAAGGCAAATAAATAATGTAAATCAGTTGGTAATGCGCTGAGATCTACAGTGATTTGTCTAAATTTATTTTGTGATGATTTGATAATCGTTTGTGCGAGTTTTGCTAATTTTGTCGCTTTCAATTCTGCACTTTTGCCTAAACCGAGTAAATGTGCATTGGCTTGCACAGCGATATTGGTAATCAGTGCAATATTTTCATTAAAACCAGCTTTGAATTGTGTGGCATTCAGAACATCTTCTAGATGGTTGATTTGATAACTATTTAAGTTCTGTTGTAATTGTTCTGAATCAACCAAAATCCACAAAGATTCACTAGACGACTGTGTTGGGAATGCGGTATGAAGGGTAAATTTCATTGTTTGTATAGAACCTAAGCAGCAAAAAAGAAAGATAAGTCCATTAAACACTTTCGGATATGAGGTTGCAATCCGCAACAAGCGATAGGTTTTATATTTTTAACATTCGGGTAAACTAGCACTACCCCTCGATTGGTCTATTTTTGGAAGCATTACTTTGATTATTCGGCGTTATCTCGTCAAACAAGTGGTCTCCACCTCTTTGGTTGTGACTGCTTTGCTCACTTTAATTATTATGGGTGGGCAGTTAATCAAGATTTTTGGGCGAGCTGCACAGGGTCGTTTAGACGCTAGTGTGTTGCTGAGTATCATTGCTTATCGTTTGCCAGAGTTTCTAACTTTAATTTTGCCATTGGGTTTCTTTATTGGACTCATGCTGGTTTTTGGTCGTCTATATGTTGACCATGAAATGGCGGTTTTAAATGGCAGTGGTGTTAGCCGTAATCAATTAGCCAAACTTTTATTGCCGATGACATTTGTTTTTTTGATCGTCCAAGCAATATTAATGTTTTGGGGTTCATCATCTGGAATTCGTGCTTACGAAAGCTTGATGCAAACACAAGCAGTGCGAGCAGGTTTTGATTTGGTCCGACCTAAAGAATTTATTTCTTCAGGTCCTTATACCATTTACGCAGGTTCACTTTCTGAAGATAGAAAAAATTTAAAAGATATTTTTTATTATCAGAAAGCCGATCGTGAAGATAAACCAGATGTCATGATTTTAGCCAAAGAAGCGACACGTGTCGAAATGGCAAATGATACTGCGAATGTTGTTGATTTAGTTCAAGGTCGTCGTTACGAAATTTATCCAAACCAGCCACGATATACTCAAGCAGAATTTCAATCTTATCGTTTACGTTTGGAAAATGATAAAGATGTAAAATTTGAAAGCGATGATGTTGAAGCTTTACCCATGTCTAAGCTATGGCAGAAGCGCGATGATGCTGTGATTCGAAGTGAACTTGGTTGGCGTATTTTTGGTCCATTTGTAATTATCATTGCATTAATGCTCGCGGTGGCTTTATCAGAGGTCAATCCTCGTCAAGGTCGATATTACCGTTTGCTTCCTGCAATCTTTATTTTCGCGAGTTTAATTGTGTTGATGATCGCGATTAAAACGCGAATTAGTAAAGGTGAGTTAGACATCTGGGCTTATCCTGTCGCATTAATGATTTATGCCATTGCGGCGGCAATTTTTGCACGGAAACAAAAGTTAGCACCAAAACTTAAGAAAAGTATTCAGCGAGTGGGGTTGTAATGTTAGCACGTCGAATAGTCGCCAAACATGTGACAAAAACTACAGTCCTTGCAATGCTGGGCACAACGCTCGTGTTATCTTTTTTACAAATATTATTCACTTACTTAGGTGAATTAGGCTCGCTGAAACCAACTTATACTGCGTGGCAAGCATTTCTTTATGTGATATGGGGCGCACCGAGTTATTTGTATGATATTTTACCTGTTGCAGCGTTAATTGGTTCTGTTTTAGGTTTAGGTGCTCTTGCCTCGAATAGTGAACTGATCGTCATGCGTTCGGTTGGTATCAGCTTGTGGCGTATAGTGGGTTGGGTGATGCGCTCAGCTTTACTTTTAATTTTATTGTCTTTTGTATTGAGTGAATGGGTGATTCCTTATACCAATGAAAAAGCACAAAGTATAAAAAATCAACGTAGTGTTGCTGCACTGGGTGAGGTAAAAGGCTATTGGTCGCGTGAAGGTCAACGTTTTATCTATATTGATTATGCGAATTCCCAAGGTCAATTGCGCAATATTCAAGCGATTGATTTTGATCAGAACTATCGATTGCAGTCCTTTGTCACTGCTGAAAAAGGCCAATTTTTAAAAGATGGTCAGTGGACTTTAGAGAAATCACATCAGGTTGATTTACTTGCTCAAGGCAATGCGATTAAAACGGACCACGAGCAACAAGCGTTAGGATTGGCTTTACAACCTAAATATGTACATATGGTGACTTTGGATCCAGACGATTTATCTCCAAGTCAACTGATCAGTTTTATGCAGTACTTAGCGGAATATAGCCAAGTCCCAAAAACCTATGAATTGGCTTTTTGGCAAAAGGTCACAGCACCATTCGCTTTAATTACTTTGGTTTTGATTGCTTGTTCATTTATTTTTGGCCCATTGCGTCAGCAGTCGATGGGCTTTCGCTTGGTTATTGCGCTTTTCACTGGGTTAGGGTTCTTCTATTTACAAGACTTTTTAGGTTATGCAAGCTTAGTTTATGCACCGTCACCTGCTTGGTTTGTATTATTACCAGTGGTATTGATGTTCATGGTTGGTAGTTACTTATTGTATCGAGCAAGGTAGAAAATTAGATTTCTATGCACATTAAAATTATATCTGGTGGACAAACCGGAGTTGATAGAGGTGCTTTAGATGCCGCATTAGATTTAGAGGGCCGTGTGGTGGTTGGTGTCCCGAGGATCGAATGGCAGAAGATGGAAGAATTCCAGACAAGTATCCTTTAATTATTTTAGCAGAGAGTGGCTATCGAAAGCGCACTAAGCAGAATGTTCGAGATAGTGATGCAACGGTCATTATCTATTTCGATTATATTTATCCCAAAGGTGGTACAGAGCTTACGTTATTAGAATGTATCAAGCAGTCCAAAGCATATTTGCTTATTGATGGAAATGAGGTTCCGATTGAGCGAGCAGCAGAGCGGATCTATTTATTTTGTCATCAGAATAATATTACTACTTTAAATGTCGCAGGTCCCAAAGGGGCGAGTTTGCCTCAGGCACATAGTTATACCCAACAAGTCATCACGCAGATGCTCAATAAAATAATTAATCAATATCAGCCCCAAACTTGAATATAAAGATGATTCCCGATGCTTTTGATTGATGAAAGCCATCAGTAACGCCATAGAGAATTACAGTAAATTTGGGTAAAATACGCCGATCAAATGATAGACAAACAGAGAGTCCATTATGACGGATGCAAATGCTGGCAAAATTCCTCACGTTCTTGTAATTATGGATGGTGTAGGACATCGTGAAGCAGTTGAAGATAATGCATATTTAGCAGCAAAAACACCAAATCTGACTGCGATGAAAGCAAAGCATCCAAATAGTTTGATTTCAGGTTCTGGCGAAGATGTAGGCCTACCTGATGGACAAATGGGCAACTCTGAAGTTGGTCATATGAACTTAGGTGCAGGTCGTGTTTTATATCAGGACTTTACACGGATTACTAAAGATATTCGCACAGGTGCTTTTTTTGAGCATGAAGTGTTAGTTGATGCGGTTGAAAAAGCCAAAGCAGAGAATGGTGCCGTTCATGTCATGGGGTTGTTATCACAAGGTGGTGTGCATTCGCATGAAGATCATATTGTGGCGATGTGTGAGTTGGCATTAAAACGTGGTGCAACCGTATATCTACACGCTTTCCTTGATGGTCGTGATACCCCTCCACGTAGCGCAAAGCCTTCATTAGAAAAATTCGATGCTTTATTTGCCCAGTATCCAAATCAAGGTCGTATCGTTTCGATGATTGGCCGTTATTTTGCAATGGATCGTGATAACCGCTGGAATCGTGTTGAACTCGCTTATCGTTTAATGACAGAAGGTGAGGCGGCACGTGTTGTAAATTCAGCAGTTGAGGGCTTGGAGCAAGCCTATGCAGCAGAAGAAAATGATGAGTTTGTTCAAGCAACACGTATTGGTGAAATTGCCAAAATCCAAGATGGCGATAGTGTGGTTTTCATGAACTTCCGTGCTGATCGTGCGCGTGAAATCACCCGTGCCTTTGTTGAGAAAGATTTTACTGGGTTCACGCGTAAAGTCGTTCCAAGTTTATCTAAATTTGTGATGTTAACACGCTATCAGGCAAGTATTGATGCACCAGTTGCATACATGCCAGAAGAGCTTAAAAATTCCATTGGTGAATATTTATCTGGTTTGGGCAAAACCCAATTGCGTATTGCTGAAACAGAGAAATATGCACATGTGACATTCTTCTTCAGCGGTGGTCGTGAAGATGAATACCTGGGAGAGAAGCGTATTTTGATTCCCTCTCCAAATGTCGCAACCTATGATCTAAAACCAGAAATGAGTGCTTATGAAGTCACCGATGAATTAGTAAATGCTATTAATTCGGGTGAGTTTGACCTTCTAGTTGTCAATTACGCCAATGGTGACATGGTTGGACATACAGGCGTATTTGATGCTGCGGTGAAAGCCGTGGAAACCGTTGATACTTGTTTGGGGCGTGTCTATGAGGCAGTTATGGCAAACAAAGGTCATATGTTAATTACAGCGGATCATGGTAATGTAGAGCAAATGCAAGACTACGACAGTGGACAAGTTCATACACAACATACCACTGAATTGGTGCCATTTATTTATGTGGGCCCAACTCAAGCAACGATTGCAGAGGGTGGTGTATTGGCTGATGTGGCACCAACATTACTTCATTTGATGAATATTCCTGTACCTTCCGATATGCAAGGCAAGAATTTAATTACTTTAAAATAAGGTGAACTTATGACCCAACACAACAACATTTATCGAGGGTTCTTTGCGAGTTTGTTGATGTGTTGGGGATCGCATACGTTATCTGCACCTATTACACATGCCTCAGGATGGGGGGAAGAGACTACAAGTCGGAATGCTGAAGTGCCACTTGAATCTATTCAGCAATTTGTACAGATTTATGGGATTGTGAAAGATAACTACGTTGATAAAAAAACAGACGATGCACTCTTTCAGCAAGCAATCAAAGGGTTGGTGAGTGGTTTAGATCGTTATTCTCGTTATTTATCGGCTGAAGAATACCGCCAGCTTATACAATACACTGAAGGTGATCTTGCTTCTGTTGATTTTAATTTAAATTACGATGCTCATACTCGTTTATGGCAAATTCAAGACCTAAAATCAGGATCTGATTCTAGTAAGTTGGGATTGCGTAATGGGCAGGTCATACTCAAAGTCGATAATCAAGAATTAAAGAGTTTAAATCAGGATCAAGTGCAAGGTCTGCTTTATGGCTCGATAGGCAGTACCGTACAAATACAACCAGAAAATAATAATAGTACGGTGATTTTGGTTCGAAATAAAAAAGTTGAGACAGATATTGAACCTGTTTTACTACATAATCAGGTACTTGTGCTGAAAATTAGGGTTTTTCAACAAGATACAGCCAATGAGATTAAACGTTTAATTGAAGAATATAGTTCAACTAAACTAAAAGCGGTGGTTATTGATCTACGCAATAATCCAGGTGGTTTATTGTCTTCGGCTGTTGAATCGACAGACTTATTCCTAAATCAAGGATTGATTGTAACGACAAAGAGTCGTTCAGAAGGAGATCAACAATTTCAGGCTTTACCCTCAAATGAATTTCAGAATATAAAATTAGGTATCTTAATTAACCATCGTTCAGCCTCGGCAGCTGAAGTATTCACCGCAGCATTAAAAGAACATAAACGTGCATGGGTTGTAGGTGAAAATAGCTATGGAAAAGGTGTAGTACAAAAATTATTTCCATTACCGAGTGGTGCTGCACTGCAAATGACGGTGTCACATTATTACACGCCGAATGGTAATATGATTGAAGGGCAAGGAATTCAACCGAATCAAACTTATCCGTTGTTACCTGAAATGAAAGAAGATAGTTATTTGGAACATGTCACAGATTTGGTTATAAAAAGTAAGATTTAATTAAAAAATAAAGCCCCTATTTAGGGGCTTTATTGTTAACGCTTATTCATCATCTTCGGTATCTAAACCAAACTTCTTCAAACGATAGCGTAAAGAACGGAAGGTCATTCCTAATTTTTTAGCCGCTAATGTTCGATTCCAATGGGTTAAATTTAGTGCATTGAGAAGAATTTCTTTTTCAATATTTTCTAAATAGAGCTCCAGTCCTTCAGGTGGTAGCTTTTTAGAACCCATAGGGCTAGTGCTTACCGCATGATCATTATTTTCATCTTGTGTTGAAAATGAGACTATTGGCGTTGCAATAGGGCTACGTAGAGGAGCTGTTTGAAGATGGGCTAGATCAATAGTTTCATCATCACTGAGCGTAATTGCACGTTCAATAATGTTGCGAAGTTCACGAACATTACCTGGGAAATATTGCTGCAATAAGAACTGTTCTGCGCGAGAAGAGAGGGTTTTAACCGATACTTCCCATTCTTGGCTGATCTTTTGAATAAAGTGGCTTGCAAGTAGTAAAATATCTTGTCCACGTTCGCGTAATGGTGGAAGCACAATATCCATTACATGTATACGGAAAAATAAATCTTGTCTGAAGCGACCTTGTTGTACTAGTAATTCGAGATCTTGATGACTTGCACTGATGACACGGAAATCAACATCAATTTCTTGATCTGAGCCAACAGGGCGAATTTTCTTTTCTTGTACAGCACGAAGCAGTTTTACCTGCATACTTAAGGGTAATTCAGCGATCTCATCTAAGAATAAACTACCCCCATGTGCGGAAAGAATGAGACCTTGTTTGTCTTGGGTTGCGCCTGTGAAGCTGCCTTTTTTATGACCAAATAATTCACTTTCCATTAACTCTGTTGGAATAGCACCACAGTTGATCGCAATAAAAGGTCCTTCGCTACGATTACTCAGACGATGAACTAAATTGGCAACAACTTCTTTTCCTGTCCCTGATTCACCGGTAATAAAGACAGGGGCTTGAGATCGAGCAATTTTCTTTAAAGCAATTCGTAATTGTTGAATAGGCGTAGAACGACCAATCAGAAGTTTATTTTCTAGTGCACTCTCAGCAGCTTCTTGTTCAGGCTGTGGTCGATTCAATGCTTTTTGAATCAATTGATCTAGGTGAGTTTGATTGACAGGTTTACTGACAAAATCAAAAGCACCTGCTTTTAATGCAGCAATTGCAATATCCATATTGCCATACGCTGTTAATACTGCAATCGGTGTGTTGGGATAGTTTTGTGTGACATGTTTAACCAAGTCCAGACCGTTGCCATCTGGGAGATTCAAATCTGTTAAACAAGCATCGTACTGAAACTCGGTAAAGAATTTTTTTGCTTGCTCTACGCGATAGGCAAGATGAGTTTTAATGCCCATTCGTGCGAGCGTCATTTGCATTAAAAGACATAAGTCTTCTTCATCGTCTACGAGTAAGACGAGTGGTTGTTTAATTGCCATTTCCCCGAAAAACCTAATCTAATCAATGAATTTTTGAGCATTCAATCCTGAAACATGCTCCTTGTTGTCGCTCTACGTAAGTGAGCTTTGCATGATTTGCCTCACAAAAAGTATGAGACAAATACAATCCTAAACCAGTTCCTTTAATTTCGGTACTAAAAAATGGTTTGAATAGCTGAGAAATATCTCGTTTTGCGACCCCTGTACCAAAATCAATCACATCAATACATGTTCTGCCATCTTTTAAGTCTACATTCACTTCAATAAATTGAGCATCAGCTGCATTGTGCCGCAGGGCATTTCGAATCAGATTAATTAAAACTTGACGTAATTGTTTCTCATCAAAAAGAATATTAATTCGTTCTGCAAGATTGAGTTTAATCATATGTTTCGCATCGACTAGATCTTCATTCAATAGGCTTTCAAAAAAATCAGCAAGTTGAATGACTTGTGGCTCAGTTGGTTTGTTGCGTGCCATGCCTAATGTGTCTTGTACAATATTATCAATACGTCTAGCTTGTTTGCTGATCATACGACAGAGCATTTCTTGTTGATGACTATCACTTTCTTTAAATAATTCATTGGCCTGCACAATCGCCGCTAAAGGGTTGCGAATTTCATGTGCAATACTTGCAGAGAGTTGACCAAGCGCGGCCAGTTTTAATTGTTGAACTTGTTGCGTGAGTTTTTGTGCATCTTTCAAGATAAGTAAAATTAATGATTGTTCGGGGACGATTAGGTGTTTAACACGGACATTGATCGTATAAGGACTTTGTTGTGATTCAAAACTAAATTCTTCACCATCTTCTAAATCACTAAATTTAATCAGTTCAAATAAATCAGGTTGCCATTTGAGCAGAGGAGTTTTTTCTGGAGAAACAGGGATTTGAATGCCTAATAATGTGTTGGCTGCTGGGTTACTCAACACAATATGGTTGCTATGATCTAATACCAAATAGCCATCTTCGATTTGCTCCAAAATATAGCGGTTAATATTTTGCAGCTGATGAATTTCAATAGACTGATGAAAAGTGAGTGTTTCTAAAATCTTAAATCTTTGAACGGCAATACGACCAATTGCATGAACCACAAAAAATAAAAAGGCAAGAAATGCGCTATTGCCTAAGTTATTTAAATTATTGTAATCGAAGAAATTGCCAAGGAAACGCTGGTAAACCACCATAATAACAGCAAAAAGCGTCACGATGAGAGATAGGTGGGCATTTAATAGAATTGCAGATGAGAAAATAATAATCACATACAGCAAACTGAGTTGTAAGTTGGGTCCTCCCGCAGAGAAGGTAATGATACTCAAGCAGGCAATATCCACAATAAAGACGAAAATGAGTTGTTTCGTAACATGTAATGGAATGAGCTTGAGTATGAAGAGTTGAAAAATGTTGATACAGATATAGCAGACTAACGTATAGAAATATAAAAAAGGGTAATCGTAGTTGGTGGAAAGCTGTTCCGCAGTGAGTAAGTAAATAAGAATTAGACTGATTGAAATAATCAGTCGATATCCACTATACCAAATTCCGAGCCGATAAACGGTTTGGGACACTGATGACGCAATTTTTCCCAACATAAGCGATCACTTAATATGATTAAGGTTTAATGAGTCCATAACGAATGGCGAGATGGGTTAATTTTACATCACTATCAATTGCTAGTTTTTCGAAAATACGGTAGCGATAAGTATTTACAGTTTTAACGCTAACAAATAATTTGTCGGCGATTTCTTGAGCACTAATACAATTAACCACCATCATTGCGACTTGCATTTCACGCTCAGAAAGTGCGTCAAAAGGGGATTGTTGCGTATCTGAAAGATAAGAACTCGCAAGCTGTTCGGCAATATCTGCACTGAAATATTTACCACCTTGCATCACTTTATTGATTGCACGTACCATTTCTGAAATAGGCGCACCTTTTGTGATATAGCCTTTTGCCCCTGCTTTTAATAACAACGATGGGTAGGGTTCTTCCGCTAAACCACTAACAGCAATCACTTTAGTCTCAGGTGCTGTTTGTAAAAGACGACGTGTTGTTTCTACGCCACCAATTCCCGGCATATTGACATCTAATAATACAACTTGAGGATGCTTTAATCGAACTAAAGCAATCGCTTCTTCTCCAGATTCAGCTTGTCCAATGACTTCTACATCTGGATGGTCTTCCAGCATACGACAAATGCCTGTACGTACGAGTTCATGATCATCAACAACGAGAACAGTGATCAAGAAGACCTCCTTTTTTTAAAAAAACGATTTTTTTGTTACATAAAGAAAAATGAGCTTGCAATCAAACGACAAAATTAGCAATCCTATTCTCCATGTTTAGAGAATAGTTGTACACAATTGTGTCTATAAAAGCTTTACCCGATTTGTTCAAATGTAAGGCATAATGTTATTAAGCGCAAATGTGCAGCGTCCCGAGTTGAGTATTGTGTCGTGAGAAATTCTAAAAAATCTATCATGCATGCCTTGAGCATGTCTATTTTGTTGGCGCTTAGTTCAACAAGTTATGCTGAGCTGGTTGTAAATAACAATCCAGTCTCTACAAATGCGAATAGTTCTTCAGCTTCGTTAAATTGGTCTGCAAGTGATGCAAGCCAATTGATGGAAGATGATGATTCATTAGAGATCAGCCCGCAAGGGTCAACTTCGGTTACGACCACCTTACGAAGTGGTGGTTCCGCAAGTATTAGTTCATCTACAACGCCACAAAAAAGCATACAGATTCGAGATACCTCTCATTTCGGTAGCCAACCCGCTGTAAATGCACGTGCAGCCTTGGTGATGGATGCACAAACGGGCGAAGTACTGTTTAGTAAAAACAGTAATATGTCTGTACCAATTGCCTCAATTACCAAATTGATGACGGCTGTGATTACCGCAGATGCACGGCTGAATATGTCAGAAGAAATTACGCTACAGAAAATTGACTTTGCGGGTGCAGGTGGGAAGAATTCAAGCTCGACCTTGAAAGAAGGGTATACGATGAATCGTGCGGAACTGTTGTTATTCGCTTTGATGAAATCGGAAAATCCTGCAGCGGCAGCATTAGCACGCACTTATCCAGGTGGTCGTCCTGCTTTTATTGCAGCAATGAATGCTAAAGCTAAAAAACTTGGTATGGCATCTACGCATTATGCAGAATCAACAGGTTTAGACCCACACAATGTATCATCTGCACGAGATTTAGGGATTTTGGTGAGTGAAGCTTCGCAGTATGGACTGATTCGTCAATTTTCTACGACCCCGACCTATGATTTTAATTTAGGTCATCGTGTGCTTAAGTCAAATAATACCAATGCCTTGGTACGTAATGGTGGTTGGAATATTAATCTATCTAAAACAGGATATATCGGTGAGGCTGGGCGTTGTGTAGTGATGCATACCACAGTGAATTCTCGTCCAGCTGTTGTCGTATTGCTCGGAGCTTCAACTTCTCAGGCACGTACCAATGATGCAACCAACCTATTAATTTGGCTGAGTACTTTACCGAGAAGAATTTAATTGCTTATGAACGTAAAGCTCCTCAACTGAGGAGCTTTTTTATATAATGGAACGACATTTTATGACGTGAAAAATGCTTTATCACTTCTATTTTGAGCAATTTTTGTTAAATTATCATTCTTAATATTTAAAAATCACACACTGAAATTGGGAAATTAAAATGAAAAAATATGTTATTCGTGAAAAAAGCTTTGGTTATAACGATGAGTTTTTTTATGTAATTGGACATCGTATGAGCAATGTGTTTGATGATAAACAGCAAGCCGAAGTGGTCTATAAACAACTTGAAATTAAAGCTGCACGTAACTTTTTTTTATATGAAGTTGAATCATTAGTTGATGCAGATGAGGCATTATTAAAACAATTAGATGATTTTGTCTTTTCACGTTGTGGTGAACATATTTATCAGGAGGGAGAGGTTTCTCGAGAAACCTTGCCTGAAAGCTTAAATGATGAAGATACTTTTGAGTTTATTCAGCTTGCTAACATGCAAAGTTATCAATTAATTCATTTTGATCAAGACATTAAGTTCTATGGTTTATGGTCAGTGAAAAAACAAGCATGGGTGGAAGAGCATGATGAGTTTTTTGCAGGTTTAGTGTATGCAGATCAACCTGAACAATTAAAAACGAATGTCGGAACTATTTTTGCAGATTACGATTATGATGATATTGAATTGAAAGGTTCATTCGAAGATTTATCGGAACAACCTGTATTATTACAAGCCTTAATAAAAAATAATAAAGCGTTAAAATATAACAATAAAAGTCAAACATTAATTATTATGCAAGGCTGGGAAGAGGAGGGGTTGTATGCGGTTAATCCTTTATTAAAACAGCCTTTATTTGAAATCAAAGAAATTAGTTTAGATGAAATTCAGACGATTGAAAAAGAATTGGCGGAGCAATATGGCTATGATGAAGAATAAGTTTGTACTTTAGTCAATAAAAAAACCAGTTGCGGGCAACTGGTTTTTTATATTGTAAAAATTTATGCTTACATATTTGAAAGAATTGAATCTTTCACTTGAGCCATTGTTGCATCAATTGACAGCATCACGGCATCAGCGCATTGCTTGATTGCAGTATCTGGATCTTTTAAGCCATTACCTGTTACTGTGCATACAATTACAGAACCTTCAGCAATTTTACCCGCTTTAATATCGCGAATTGCACCGCCAATAGACGCTGCTGAAGCAGGTTCTACAAACACACCTTCATACATAGAAAGTAAGCGTTGTGCTTCAAGAATTTCACTATCTTGAAGTTCATCAAACCAACCTTTTGAATCGCGTACGACTGCTTTTGCATGGTTCCAGCTTTGTGGGTTACCAATACGAATTGCCGTTGCGATCGTTTCTGGGCTTTCGACTGGAGCACCACGTAAGAATGGCGCTGCGCCAGAAGCTTGATAACCGACCATCGTCGGTAAACCTTCTGGTTTAGGACCTGTGAATTGATCTGTTGCAGCATCATAGATAACAGATTCAAACTGATCAGCAGGTTGATTTGCAACTGCTTCGGTATAACCCATCCAGTGAGCCGTGATATTACCTGCATTACCAACTGGTAAGCAGTGATAGTCAGGTGCGCGACCCAATGCTTCTACGATTTCATAAGCAATCGTTTTTTGGCCTTGCAAACGGTAAGGGTTGATTGAGTTTACGATCGTCACAGGCGCTTGATCTGCAACTTCTTTTACGAGGCGCATACCATCATCAAAGTTACCGCGGATTTGCATGGTGATCGCACCATACATCATCGCTTGCGCCATTTTACCCATTGCGATTTTGCCTTCTGGGATTAATACGAACGCTTTAATACCTGCACGTGCTGCATATGCTGCTGCTGCTGCTGAAGTATTTCCAGTAGATGCACAGATAATCGCTTTTGAACCTTCTTCAACAGCTTTTGTTACAGCCATCGTCATACCACGGTCTTTAAATGAACCTGTTGGGTTAAGACCTTCGTATTTCACATAGATTTCAACGTTTTTGCCAATAATACGTGGAATATTCTCAAGTTTAATAAGAGGAGTATTTCCTTCACCTAGAGAAATTGCACGTGTAGTTGCAGACACAGGTAAACGGTCACGATAACGATCTACAAGACCAGTATAACGATTGGCATTCGACATGATGGTGTTCCAATATGAGGTAGAGAGAAAATCCCTCCCAACCTCCCTTTTCCAAAGGGAGGAGTTCCCCCTCTTTTATAAAGAGGGGTGAGGGGAGATTTAAACTGATTAACTATCGAGCGATTCTAAACGAATTCTTACGATTTCGCCACGAATAGCTGGTAATGCTTGAATTTGAGCAAGTGCTTCATCCATTTTTGATTCAACAATTGGATCTGTTAAAATCACGATAGGAATCAAATCTTTCAAGCGAGATTGCTGCATGATCGCATCAATACTGATACCAGCACGGCTGAGAATGGTGGTTACATCAGCGAGTACACCCGTTTGGTCTTCAGCATTTAAACGGATGTAATATCCAGTCGTCATTTCTTCGCGACTGAGAATTGGCATGTTTGTTAGTGCTTCAAATGCCAATTGTGGAATCGTTCCTGCACCATCTTCGGTATAAGAAATATCACGTACGATATCAATCACATCAGCAACAACTGCAGAAGCCGTTGGACCAGCACCTGCACCAGCACCATAGTAAAGTGTTGGGCCTACGGCATGTGCTTGTACCAATACTGCATTTTTAACACCGTTCACATTGGCAATCAGTTGTTCTGCTGGAATCAGTGTAGGATGAACACGTAACTCAATACCATTACTTGCACGACGTGCAATACCCAAATGTTTGATACGGAAGCCAAGTTCTTCAGCATATTTCACATCTTGTGCTGTAATTTTGCTAATGCCTTCTGTGTAGACCTTATCAAACTGTAATGGGATACCAAAAGCACATGACGCCAAGATAGTGAGTTTGTGCGCAGCATCAATGCCTTCTACATCAAAAGTTGGATCTGCTTCAGCATAACCGAGTTCTTGAGCTTCTTTGAGCACATCATCAAATGCACGGCCTTTTTCGCGCATTTCAGTCAGAATGAAGTTACCTGTACCATTAATGATACCTGCAAGCCATTGAATATGGTTTGCAGCTAGACCTTCACGAATGACTTTAATAATTGGAATACCACCAGCAACCGCTGCTTCATAAGCGATTTGAACAGCATTATCTTCAGCTGCTTTAAACAACTCATTACCATGTTCTGCAAGTAGTGCTTTATTGGCAGTGACAACTTGCTTGCCATGTTTGATGGCTTCCATGATAACTTCATAGGCAGGATGAATACCGCCCATCACTTCGACTACGACATCAACATCAGGTTGACGTACGATGTCCATGAGATCATCACTTTGTTTGATCCCTTCGAGTTGTAAATCTGGACGTGGACGGCGTGTGCCTACATGTGTAATTTGAATTTCGCGACCGGTACGGCGTTTAATTTCAGCAGCATTTTCTTGTAATAATTTAAGGGCTCCACCACCTACAGTACCAAGACCGAGTATCGCCAGACGAACTGGTTTCACGTCACACTCCATTTTATTCAATCATTTTAATGAAGCTTGATCATAGCTAAAAAAGTGCGCAGACACTAGGGCTAAGATCATCTTTAATCTGTCGCCCGAGTCGTGGTGAGACGGTGTAGAGAATGTTTTATTTTTCTAGGTGTTTAATGATTTCATCTGGAGTCATGTACCCACCTAAATACACACCTTCAACATTATAAATTGCAGGTGTGCCATTCACGCCCATATTTAAGCCTAATTGATATTGATCACGAACTGGATTTTTACATTCTGCTGATGCAACTGGTAAGCCTTGCGCAGCTTGATCGAATGCAGCTTTACGATCTTGACTACACCAAATCGCTTGCATGGTTGGCATAAATTGCTCTCCGCGTGGCCATGCTATGTAACGGACTTCAATGCCTTTTGCATTAATTTCAGCAAGATGTTCATGTAGTTTGTGACAATAAGGGCAGCTTGAATCGGTGAATACATAAATGACGTGTTTCGCTTTACCCCCTTGTGCTGGGTAAACGATAAGGTCCTCAGTTTTAAGGGTAGCTAAGTGCTTTTTATTTTCACCCGCTTGTAAGCTTTCACTCACATTACGTAATTGTTTTTCTCCAAGATGAATGACATCGCCCTGAATAATATATTGCCCATCACTGGTCGCATAAACCGATCCCATACCTTCTAGGCTGACCCAAAATAAATTTGGAACCTCAGTTTTTTTAATGGCAAGAATTTTGGCGTTGATATTGGCGGTTTTAAAATTTTTTTCTAAAGTAGAAACTAGACGTTGTTGCGTATTACGTTCATTTAACGTTGATGCTTCACCAGTAGCTGGCGCACTCGCTGTCAGAGCATCAGGCTTTTGTGCTGAATTTTCTTTTGAACAAGCACTGATCAAGAGTGTTGAAGTTAATGCACATGCAATAAACAACTGAGACCGAGTAAACAACATAAACAACCTTTCATACTGTATTTATAAGTTTGACCAAGCATACCAAAAATTTAAATTGAGTTCGTTAAATCTTGCTGATGCCATGTGAATGAAATCATGTTGATTGATAAAAGGTAGTTTTATCCTCTTGGATGGTATTTGTTATGTAGTTCTTGCATCCGATGCTGAGCAACATGCGTGTAAATTTGAGTAGTTGATAAATCACTATGACCAAGTAACATTTGCACAACACGTAAATCAGCACCATGATTGAGTAAATGGGTTGCAAAAGCATGGCGTAAGGTATGGGGTGATAACTCTGCAAGAATATTGGCTTGTAGTGCATAACGTTTAATCGCATACCAAAAATTTTGCCGACTCATGATGCCGCCATGTTGCGTCAAAAATAAATAATCCGTACTACTTTTATAGAGTTGTGGACGTGATTCAGTTAAATATTTTTCGATCCAGTCGCAAGCATGTTGTCCAAGTGGGACAAGCCGTTCTTTATTGCCTTTACCCGTAACCCGTAAAAAACCTTGTTTTAGATTAATCAGTTCTAAACGTAAATTCAGTAACTCTGTCACACGTAAGCCACAGGCATATAACACTTCGAACATCGCACGATCGCGTAGACCTAGCGCTGTATTGACATCGGGTGCATTGATTAATGCTTCTACATCTTGTTCTGATAAATCTTTGGGTAAAGCACGTCCAATTTTAGGAGAACGATGGTTTGCAACGGGATTATCATCTCTGAGTTTCTGTTCTCTCAGAAATTTATAAAATTGACGTAAAGCAGATAAGCAGCGTGCAATGGAGCGTGGGCTTTTGCCTGCTTTAGTGAGTGCAATTAATACATCAGCAATATCATCACTCGACCATTGCGTTAATGTCACATTTGGATGTAACTCAGCACATTGAATAAGATCTGATAGATAGGCATTACGTGTATGTGGACTCACGGTTTGCGCCACTAAATAATCACGGAAACCGTGTAAAAAACTGAGATGTTCTGGAATTGTGACTGCAGTTGGAATACGAGGTTTTTTATTTAACATAATCAGAAAAGTCCTTCATTCAACTGCACTGTAAAAGAAAAATGAATTGTTGTCGATCTGTCACAGAAGCGAATGCCATTGAGATTGTTTTTGGTAATTATTCTCATTTGTCTGTATACTCTAGGAGAAAAGAGTTTAGGGTTAGAAGCGGTGCGATTGTCAGCATTAAAAGTCAAGCAAACGGCGATGATTACTAAAGTGAATCGCTTAGTAGATGATGCCGAACAGCCAGACCTTGTGGCTATTCGTTTAGAGAGTTTAGGCTTTGTGCCTGGTACACAAGTACAGGTGATTACCAAAGGTATTTTTGGTGGTGACCCGATTCTAATCCAGATTGGTTTTACTCGTTTTGCATTGCGTAAAGCTGAAGCCGATAAAATTGAAATTCAACGTGAAGGAGCGCCTGCATGAGTGATGCGTTACGTGTTGCCCTTGTGGGAAATCCAAACTGTGGTAAGACCTCTTTATTTAATCATCTGACAGGAACACGTCAGAAAGTTGCCAATTATGCAGGCGTTACGGTTGAGCGTAAGGTCGGGCATTTTCAACTCCCTTCTGGAAAAGCTGTACGTGTGCTGGATTTGCCAGGCACTTATAGTTTACAGGCAACAAGCCCTGACGAAGAAATTACCCGTGATGTGTGTCAAGGCAAGATTGCTGAAGAAGGGCAGCAAGATGCATTTTTATGTGTCATTGATGCGACTAATTTAAAGCTTCATCTCGGATTGGTGCTAGAAATTATTGAGTTAGGTCGTCCCATCCTTGTCGTGTTAAACATGATGGATGAAGCACGTCGTCGTGGAATTCAAATCAATACTCAAAAATTATCAGAGCGATTGGGCGTTCCCGTGGTCGAGACAGTCGCTGTGCGTAACTCAGGTATTGAGAACTTACTGCACGCATTAGATCAACAAAAATATACAGTGCCGCATACCGAACTCAGCGGATTAACGGGCGAGCATCATCAGAAAATTCAAGTTATTTTTAAAGATGTCGTTCACTTTGTTGATCAGGAAGATAAGCGTACTGATTTTCTCGACAAAATATTTTTGCATCCTGTATTGGGCTTATTAAGCCTTGCTGTGATGATGTTTATTGTGTTCCAAGCTGTATTTGCTTGGGCAGCTCCATTTATGGATGGGATTGAAAGTCTTTTTGGATGGTTAGGTACGACACTTGGTGCCCATATTTCACAGCCTTTACTCCATAGTTTAGTTGTTGACGGGATTATTGCGGGTGCAGGTGGCGTTGTTGTGTTCTTGCCCCAAATTTTGATTCTGTTCTTCTTTATTTTAGTGTTGGAAGAGTCTGGGTATTTACCACGCGCAGCTTTTTTGCTCGACAAATTAATGTTTAAAGCAGGCCTCAGTGGTCGTGCGTTTATTCCGTTACTTTCAAGCTTTGCGTGTGCAGTGCCGGGCATTATGGCAACACGTAGTATTAGTGATCCGCGTGATCGTTTTACCACGATTATGGTTGCACCATTAATGACTTGTTCAGCACGATTACCCGTCTATGCTTTATTGATTGCTGCTTTCATTCCAAGTCAAATGGTATGGGGGATTTTTAATCTACAAGGCTTGGTACTCTTTGGCTTATATATGTCAGGGATCGTAAGTGCATTGTGTGTTTCGATTGTGATGAAATTTCTACAAAAAGATAAATCACAACATGCGCTATTACTTGAGTTACCAAGTTATCGTATTCCAGATTTAAAGAGCGTTGGGATTGGTTTACTTGATCGTGCCAAAATCTTTTTAAAACGTGTGGGTGGGATTATTTTTGCCCTTTCGATTTTACTTTGGTTTTTATGTACGTTCCCACAAGCGCCAGAGGGTGCGACACAACCTGCAATTGATTATAGTTTTGCGGGAATGTTAGGTCACTTGATACAACCAATTTTTGCCCCAATTGGTTTCAACTGGCAGATTTGTATTGCATTGATTCCAGCAATGGCAGCACGTGAAGTAGTCGTTGCAGCATTAGGTACAGTCTATGCTTTATCTGGCGCTGATGATGATGCAGTGGCACAAGGCTTATCACATCTGATCAGTATGGATGGTACAGGTTGGTCGCTGGCAACGGGTTTATCTTTATTGGTTTGGTTTATTTATGCGCCACATTGTTTGGCAACCTTAGCAACGGTACGCCGTGAGACGGGTTCATGGAAACATGTTGCAGTGATGACGACTTATTTATTTGGTTTAGCGTATTTAATGTCTTTCTTTACTTACCAAATTGCATCACGCATTTGGGGTTAAGCAAGCAATCTCACCGTGAGTTGCCATAACGGTAGCTCATCCCTTTAAAACGGGAGCTAATGATTGGAGAGTGGTTTATGTTTGAATACTTGATTATTGCTGTATTGGTGCTGTGGAGCGCGCTTGTTGTCTTTAAAAAAGTGTTCCCTAAAACCGCAAGTTCAAGCTTTCTTGCCTTATCGAATCTCTGTCAGCGTTTGGGTTGGCACCGTTTGGCAATGTGGTTAAAGCCTAAAATCGTGGTGGGTTGTGGCGGAGGTTGCGGCTGTGCTGTCGATGATAATAATGAACCCAAGAAACAAGAAACCATTCAAGCGGTCAAATGGCGTTAAAAGATAATGAGTGCTCATATTCTAGGGTATGGGCAATTTTTTAATGACCTAAGAATTAAAATAAAGAGTCATCGAATGAATCAACTAGAAAATATAGAAACAAAAGTATTAAGCCTTAAACATAAGTTAATTTTGTTCGGTTTCATCGTGTTGCTGAATATTTTTGCTATTCTAAATTGGTCGGAAACTCATCATTTAAAAGCAATTTTATCCAAATAGCCGTAAAACCTCGCCCTTCAGGGCGGGGATATAAGGCTGCAATCCGCTAGTCCCCCTTGTGAGGGTGAGGAACGATTAAAGTTCCGCAAGAGGATTGCTAATGCGGTGTCTGTGTTAACACGTCAACTGGTGTCGTATTAGTGTGTTTTAGATTGATGATTTAGTACAATAATTGCTAAAATAACGTTATGAAAACACTTAAATTCCGCATAAAAGACAAACATTGCAAGATGCTAGACCAACTAGCATCCGAAGTTAATTTTGTCTGGAACTATGTCAATGATTTGTGTTTCAAGCACCTACAGCGTAAACAACAATTCTTTTCAGCATACGATATTGCTCAATACACCAAAGGCACATCAAAAGAATGTAACTTGCATAGCCAAACCATACAGGCAGTGACAGAAGAACTCATCACAAGGCGTAAGCAGTTTAAAAAAGCTAAATTAAAATGGCGTGTCAGCAATAAGAAATCAGCAAGATGCTCACTTGGTTGGATACCTTTCAAAAAAGTTGCTGTGAAGTATGCTGATGGTTATGTTCAATATGGCAAGCATCAATTCAAACTATGGGATAGTTACGGACTATCAAAATACAATGTCAAAACAGGCTCGTTTGTAGAGGATAGTCGTGGGCATTGGTATGTATGTCTTGTGGTTGATGCCGTCAAAACAGAAAAAACCACTGCTAAAACCTCAATAGGCATAGATTTAGGCTTAAAAGATTTAGCCACTTGTTCAGATGGCGTAAAACTTAAAGCTCCTAAAATCTATCGACAATATGAACAAAAACTAGGAATTGCACAGCGTGCAAGAAATAAAAAGCGTGTCAAAGCAATCCACGCCAAGATTAAAAATATACGTCAAAATATGCTGCATCAATTCAGCCATAAACTGGTAAATGAACATGCAGCCATCTTCGTTGGCAATGTGAATGCCAAAGCACTAGCACAGACAAAATTAGCCAAGTCTGTATTAGATGCGAGTTGGACAACACTAAGAACCATGCTCAAGTATAAATGCGAGAACGCAGGGGTATGGTTTGAAGAAGTCAATGAAGCCTATACCACCCAAACTTGTTCGTGCTGTGGCTCACGCTCCAGTAGTCCGAAAGGTAGAGTAGGACTTGGAATAAGAGAATGGCAGTGCATGGAGTGCGGTACACTCCATGATCGAGATATAAACTCGGCACTGAATATTCTTGCGCTCGGACATGAGCGTCTCGGAGGAGGAATCCCCAGTCTTGCGAAGCTTTAGTCGCTTCTCAGGTCGGGGAGGATGTCAAGGTTAAGACCTGAGATTATTCATTTTCAGCTACGAAATGCCACAGCCAAGAAAATTGATGGGATAATGTATGTTGCGATCATCTTATGGGTATTTTCTTATTTTATCCCTGATTAATTGGGAATGGTGAGCATTTTAGTCACAGCCCTACAGAGAACCATTGTTGTTGTCACTGCGTTATCTTTCTTCATTCAGAATGACTAAATCTCACGAAACGTATTTTTATCTAAAAATTTTGCGCTATACGGTTCATATTGCAAACATCTGTTGAATGTGAACAATTCCCTATACACGATATAGATTCACTTTTACGCACTGACACAAAAAAGCCTGAATAAAACGAAAACTGAAAAAGCATTTAAAACAGTAAAGTGCTAACATTTTTGCCATTCTGTAATCTGCAAAAAATGGGGCAAAAATGTTAATACAACGTGGTGGATTAAAAGTTGTGGCTGGTTTGGGAATTTCGGGTGTTTCAGCAGTCAACTTCCTACATGAACAAGGCTACCAAGTTGCAGTAACGGATTCTCGGGAAACACCGCCAGGGCATGATCAAATCCCTACAGGTGTGCGTACCAGTTTTGGGAAATTAGATACAGAACTTTTATTACAAGCAGAAGAAATTATTCTTAGTCCAGGGCTTGCACCTCAGTTGCCTGAAATTCAACAGGCGATAGAAAAAGGTATTCCAGTTGTTGGTGATATTCAACTGCTACGCCGTGCTACAGAAGTACCCATTGTCGCAATTACAGGCTCAAATGCAAAAAGTACCGTCACCACTCTCATTGGGCTGATGGCGCAGGATGCAGGTAAAAAAGTGGCGGTTGGAGGCAATCTTGGACGTCCAGCATTGGATTTACTCAAAGATCAGCCTGAGTTGATTGTTTTAGAGCTATCGAGCTTTCAGTTGGAAACAACTTCACATTTAAATGCAGAAGTGGCTGTTTTGTTGAATATGAGTGAAGATCATTTGGATCGTCACGGTGATATGTTTGGCTATCACAAAGCCAAACATCGAATTTTCCAAGGTGTAAAAAAGGTTGTTTATAATCGTGATGACAATTTGAGTCGTCCGCTTGTACCTGATGTTACACCAATGCAAAGTTTTGGTCTGAATGCGCCTGATTTAAATCAATATGGTGTGTTGCGTGATGCAGATGGCACGATGTGGTTAGCGCGTGGCAGAGAGCGTTTGATTCAAACCTCTGAAATGTACATTCAAGGCATGCATAACGTTGCCAATGCGCTTGCATGTTTGGCACTCGGTGAGGCGATTGGTTTAGCAACGGCATCTATGTTAGAAACACTTAAACACTTTAAAGGTTTGGAACATCGTTGCGAATACGTCAAAACAGTTGCAGGGGTACGTTATTACAATGATTCTAAAGGAACCAATGTCGGTGCGACTCTTGCTGCAATTGATGGTCTAGGTGCTGCAATTGAGGTGAAAAAAGGCAAACTGGCATTGATTTTGGGTGGGCAAGGCAAAGGGCAAGACTTCAAAGCTTTACGTGGTGCAATTCAAAAATATGTTAAATCAGTGATTTTAATTGGCGAAGATGCCGCTGTAATTGAACAAGCAATTCAAGGTACAACCTTGATTCAACATGCAGCAAGTTTAAAAGAAGCCGTTGCACTCGCTCAGAATGGCACACAAGCTGAAGATGTGGTTTTATTATCACCTGCCTGTGCGAGCTTTGATATGTTTAAAAGCTATAATGATCGCGGACAGCAATTTGTGGCATGTGTACATGCCCTGAATGAAAATAAAAATTAGGAACAGATTTATGGCTGATTTAGCCCAAAATACGGTACAAAAGATTTCGCAATTATTGAATCGGTTGCCCAAGCTTCCTGCAGAAATGACAGCACGTAATATTCTCATTTTTTGCGTCATTTCTTTGCTGTGTTTCGGTTCGGTCATGGTGGCATCCGCATCGATGCCATATGCCGAATATATTCATGAGAACCCATTTTATTTCTTGGTTCGTCATGGTATTTCGATTGTTGTTGCCTCCATCGTTGCATTTTTAACTTATAGAGTTTCTTTGAATTTATGGTTCAAGAATGCTTTTCCTTTATGGCTAGTAACGATGGTCTTGTTGTTGGCTGTACTGGTTGTTGGCTCAGAAGTGAATGGTGCTCACCGTTGGATTAAGGTTGGTGGTTTTACATTGCAGCCAACAGAGATTGCTAAAATTGTGATGGCAATTTTTACCGCAGATTATGTGGTTCGCCGTGCTAAAGAAGTTCGAACGCATTGGAAAGGTTTATTGCGTTTGAGTGGAGTAATGGCATTAACGGTTGGATTTATTGTCGCAGAACCAGACTTAGGGGCAACAGTTGTAATTGTACTCATGATGGTTGGTGTGTTTTTCTTGGCAGGCGCACCCGCAACACAATTCCTAATTATGTTAGGAGCAATTCTTGCAGGGATTACAGCACTTATTTTATTTGAGCCTTTCCGTTTCCAGCGATTAATTTCTTTTACAAACCCTTGGGCAGACCCATTAGGAGTCGGTTATCAGTTATCAAATGCTTTGATGGCATTTGGGCGGGGAGAGTGGACTGGAACAGGCTTAGGTCATAGTGTGCAAAAACTTTCCTATCTTCCTGAAGCACATACGGACTTTATGTTGGCTGTCCTTGGTGAAGAGTTTGGTTTTGTTGGTGTGACCTTGGTGATGGTTCTGTCCTTTACTATGCTGGCATGCTGTATTCGAATAGGACATCGTGCTTTGCAACATAATTACTTGCGTGCAGGCTATTTGGCATACGGTATCAGTATTATTTTTCTCATGCAGATTTTGGTAAATGCGGGGATGAATATGGGCTTGATGCCAACCAAAGGTCTGACTTTACCCTTCATTAGTTATGGGGGAACATCTTTAATGATGTGTGCTGCAATGATTAGTCTAATCCTGAAAATTGATGCATCAACGCAAGAACTCAATCCAGTTAAAGAAGAATCAAATTTCTAATCGTATCGAAAATAAAAAGCTCTACTTTAAGTAGGGCTTTTTTATGGCTTATAAGAAAGTACCTGTGAGATGGATGCCTCTAGGAATTAAATTGATATCCCATTGTTGAACAGCTTGTTGCAGCATGATACGTGGCTGGTCAAGTTCAACCAACGGTTGCCCTAAAGCTAAAATGGCTTGCTGTAATAGGTTTGATGCTTTGCTGATATCTAGTGCTTGTGCCAGATTTTGTTTAGACAGTTTTTGCCCTTGATCATTTATTGCAAGCGGTAAATGCATATAGCTGAGACTAGGATAATTGAGTAAAGAACCCAACCAGATTTGTCGAGCGGTGTTATCCAATAGATCTGCGCCACGTACCACATGAGTAATGCCCTGTAGATCGTCATCTACGACCACAGCCAATTGATAGCTCATAATGCCATCACGGCGCTTCAGTACGAAATCACCTAGATCATGTTTTAAGTTGGAAGATTGCTGACCTTGTAAGCGATCCTCAAAACAAATCAATTGATCAGCAACTTTCAAGCGAATAGCTTGATCATTGAAATCCAGATGTAAATCGCGGCAAGTACCAACATAAATATGATTTGAACCGAGCATTTTACGGGTACATTGACAGGCATAGATCGCATCTAAGTGTTTTAACTGCTCAAGAACTTGTGCATAAATATCTAAACGATCTTTTTGGCAAATAATTTCTGCATCGGGTTCAAACTGAAAGGCATCAATACAAGATCGGATATGGTTTTCACTATTGGGATAGATACGAGGAATATCGGTATCTTCAATTCGAACTAGCCATTTGCCGTGGTTGGCTTTGGCATCACAGTAACTTGCGACTGCGGTGAGTAGGGAGCCAAAATGCAATGGGCCAGTTGGAGAGGGGGCAAATCGTCCGATGTAAGGCATAAAGATTTTATGGTTGTGTATTTCAATCCTTCTCCAGTCCCTCCTATAAAGGAAGGGAAATACTCGAATATCATAAATCTTTCAATTCGTAGTATTCCTCCCTTTTCAAAGGGAGGTTGGGAGGGATTATTAACCGTTATTTTGCTTTTCTTTGATTTCAGCCAAAGTCTTGCAATCGATACATAAAGTCGCTGTTGGACGTGCTTCTAAACGACGCAAGCCAATTTCGATACCACATGTTTCACAGAAACCGTAATCTTCGTTTTGAATTGTTTCAAGTGATTGTTCGATTTTGCGAATGAGTTTGCGTTCACGGTCACGTGTGCGTAATTCAATCGCAAACTCTTCCTCTTGCGTTGCTCGGTCGTTGACATCAGGAAGTGCGCTTGATTCATCTTGCATTGTGTTCAATGTACGATCAACTTCAGACATTAACTCAGCTTTCCATGCATTCAAAATTTGGCGGAAATGCTCAAGTTGTCCTTCAGACATATATTCTTCATTTTTCTTCGGCTGATAAGGTGCAATTCCAAATAAGCTTGCAGTTGTACCACCTTCTGAAGCTTTTGATTTGGTTTTACGTACGCGTTTCACAGCCGATTTTTGATCGTCGATCACTTCTGTCTGTTCGTCCAAGACTTGATTTTGGTTGTCATTCGCCATATAGGGCATTCCTCATCTTACACGTACTATCTATACGCAAAAAATATGGTGATATGCAAGTGTTTTTATAGAAACCTAAGATGGTTTTTTCCATCAAGGGTCGACATCATATAGAGTTTTTCAGCAAGATGGTAGTCATTCCCGTCCAGATTTTGTGAGAAAACGATAATGTATTTTGTAATCAAAAGTTTAGTCATATCCCAAGACTTCAGAGCTATTCATTCGCTGTGAAGTTGATAAACGATAGACCTGAGTTTCGATTTCTCCGTTTGCTTTGAGTTTAATAAAGCGGTAACCGGGATGTTCTTCATCAAGTGCAAACTTATCACTTTTAGGTTTGAACTGTATGCAGGTTGATGGCGTTGATAAAAATTGAATATCTTGCCATGTGTTAATAGAGTCTTGGTGGACATGACCACAGATAATGGCTTTGATATTTGAAAAAGGTCGAATCGTTTCGAGTAAATCAGATGAGTTCTTTAGTTTATGTTGATCAATCCAAGCAGATTCCATCGCAAAAGGATGGTGATGGCAGGCAATCATAATATGCCGATCATGATGTTTTTTTAATAATTCTGTTAATTGTTCAAGGCCAGCCACTGCAATTTTGCCATCAATTCTTGTTGGCTGTGCGCTATTAAGTAAAATAATGCACCAATCGCCAATTTCTACCACAGTAGGTTGATGTGGATCTGCTCCATGAAAAGGGAAGTGAGATACATCATCATGATTGCCAGGCGTCTGAAAAAAGGGAATACCTATACTCTGCATATGCTTAAGATAGCGATCATAAGTCACAGTTGTTGGGTTTTGTGCTAAATCCCCAGTATGTACAATCATATCGATCTGCGGATGTTGTTGGCGCATCAAGTCAATTACTGCATGAAAGCTTTGTTCAGGGTGCATCCCGACAAACTCTAAATGCGGATACTCCAATAGATGAGTATCAGTAATTTGTATAATCACAAAATCTTTTTGTGATAATTTTGAGACTTGAAAAGTCACCGTCTTACCCCTTTCAGATTTATTGTCGTTGTATATGTTGACTAAGCCATTGTAATGCCATGATGACAGGGGCATTCTTCAAGCGATTATTTTTGAATAACATCGTGATTTCAGCGTAATCAAACAAATGGAGTTGAATATCTTCTCCTTCATCTGGAATGCCAAAGATGCCCCCACTGCTTGGTAAATCAACTTCTGCAGCATATAAATGAAAAAACTCAGCGCATGCGCCAGCAGAAGGATAAAAACTAAATAAATGCTGCAATTCATTAATTTCGCAGCCTGATTCTTCTAGACTTTCACGACGAATACAGGTTTCTGGAGATTCATTTCCATCCAGTACACCAGCAATAATCTCAAGTTGCCATGCTGACTCGGAGTCATTTAATGCACCAACACGAAATTGTTCAATCAGTGCGAAACGTTGTTGCTGATTGTTATAAAGTAAAACGCCAGCAGCTTCTGGACGATGTATAAGTTCACGCTGAATAACTCGTGAATATTCAGATCGATGAAATAGTCGGTGCGTAAGATTCACTTTCTCAACTTGAATGAATCCTCGGAATAAAAACTCTCGAGATTCTATCGTAACGTCGGATGCTGAATAGCTGGCGTGGTCAAGAATATTCATCTTCAATCAGGATGAGATTGTACATATCTCATCCTAACCGAGAATGATTCGTGGGCAAATCTTTTTTTAGTCGATTTACAGTTTGTGGTACAATTTTTGACCATGTTCCTGATAAGCGGTTTTCATCGCATTGAGACCTGCTTCAACATCTGTTCCAGCATCATTTGATTGTTTGGCATTGTGCTGATTTTGGGCATAATCTCGCACATTCTGCGTGATTTTCATCGAGCAAAATTTTGGTCCGCACATAGAACAGAAATGTGCAGATTTGTGTGCTTCTTTGGGTAAAGTCTCATCGTGCATGCTACGTGCTGTATCAGGGTCTAAGCTGAGGTTGAACTGGTCATCCCATCGGAATTCGAAACGTGCTTTCGACAATGCATTATCACGAACTTGAGCACCCGGATGACCTTTGGCTAAGTCTGCTGCATGTGCTGCAATCTTATAAGTGATAATGCCATCCTTAACATCTTTCTTATTTGGTAAACCTAAGTGCTCTTTCGGTGTGACATAACAGAGCATTGCTGTGCCATACCATCCAATCATTGCAGCACCAATTGCAGAAGTAATATGATCATAACCTGGTGCGATATCCGTGGTGAGTGGGCCAAGTGTGTAGAATGGTGCTTCTTTACATACTTCAAGTTGTAGATCCATATTTTCTTTAATCATATGCATAGGCACATGACCGGGACCTTCAATCATGACCTGTACATCATGTTCCCAAGCACGATGTGTGAGTTCACCTAAGGTTTTAAGCTCGCTAAATTGAGCCTCATCATTGGCATCTTGAATACAACCTGGACGTAAACCATCGCCTAAACTAAATGATACGTCATAGGCTTTCATGATTTCACAGATTTCATCAAAGTGTGTATACAAGAAATTTTCTTCATGATGGGCTAGACACCACTGCGCCATGATTGAACCGCCGCGAGATACGATTCCTGTTAAGCGGTTTGCGGTCATTGGGACATAGCGTAGTAATACACCTGCATGAATGGTGAAATAATCAACACCTTGTTCAGCTTGCTCAATCAAAGTGTCTTTAAAGATTTCCCAAGTTAAATCTTCGGCAACGCCATCCACCTTTTCTAAAGCTTGGTAAATAGGCACAGTACCGATTGGAACAGGCGAGTTACGGATAATCCATTCACGGGTTTCATGGATATTCTTACCTGTCGATAAGTCCATGATGGTGTCAGCGCCCCAACGGGTTGCCCATGTCATCTTAGCGACTTCTTCATCAATCGAAGAACCAAGTGCAGAGTTACCAATATTGGCATTAATTTTAACCAAGAAATTACGACCAATGATCATTGGTTCAATTTCAGGATGATTAATGTTGGCAGGAATAATCGCACGACCTGCGGCAACTTCTTGACGCACAAATTCAGGCGTAATTTCTCTTAGATTTTGCGCACCGAAGTTTTGTCCTGCATGCTGACGCATGTCTACGCCGTCACCTTGGCGTTGATTTTCACGAATTGCAATATATTCCATTTCAGGCGTAATTATGCCCTGTTTCGCATAATGCATTTGCGTAACATTTTTCCCTGCCTTAGCTCGACGAGGGTTTTGAATATGAGCAAAACGAATGTCAGCCGTACGAATATCTTTTAAGCGGGCTTGACCAAAATCAGAACTTAAACTTGAGAGTACATCGGTATCATCACGTTCTTCAATCCAAGTTTGGCGGACAGAAGGTAAACCTTGATTTAAATCAATTTGTACATCAGGATCGGTATAAACACCTGATGTGTCATAAACCATAACAGGAGGATTATATTCACCCCCTAAACCTGTCGGTGTTTCTGTCAAGCTAATTTCGCGAAATGGAACTTGGATATCGGGGCGAGAACCTTCAACATAAACCTTGCGTGAAGCAGGTAAAATACGGGTTAAATCTTTAGCATCTTGCTCATGTTGAGCGGAAATATCAGCAGAGGGAAGATTCGTTAATTGGTTCATGGCATGATCCTTATGTATTACATTAACGAATCAAGCACGAGCAAAAACGATAGCGAATTTATCTCTTTGATAAATAAAGGCGAGGCTTTTGTTGGGCTTGATTCCTACGCAGGTGTTAACCTGATCAGGTTCAACGGTACTCATCTTTAAATCTTGCGATTAAGATAATCTCAGCAGTTAATTAACTGCGCTCCGTCAAGCTATATATTTAGACTAACAGATTTTTAGATTTTTGTTTTATCAATTCACACCAATCGACTTTTGACTCAGCTGTGTTATTGTCATAAAAGTTTCATCATTGCTGTGTTTTAATCACCAATCATTTTCCCATGTGTCTAGTGGAGGCATACTGTGAGTCCAAGCAATCCTGTCTTAAGTCACCATATTTCTTCACAATTTAATGAAGACTTACAAGATGTACATACTAAATTTATGACCATGGGTGGTTTGGTAGAGCAACAGGTTGCGAATGCAATTCATGCTTTATTAGACACGGATGAAAATTTGGCGATTGATGTGCAATTTAAAGATAACGTTGTTAATCAATATGAGCGTGATATTGATGAAGGCTTAACTTTAATTTTAGCTCGTCGTCATCCAGCTGCAATTGATTTACGTATGGTAATCGCCATGAGTAAAGCCAATACCGATTTAGAGCGTATTGGTGATGAAGCGGCAAAGATTGCTCGTATTGCGCAAAATTTATGTGAAGAAGGTCAGTCACCACGCGGTTATATGGAAACACGCCATATTGGTAACCAAGTGCGCGTTATGATTCATGATGCTTTAGATGCTTTCGCGCGTTTAGATGTTGATCAGGCTTTAAAAGTGGTGATGGCGGATGTAGACATTGATCGTGAATATCAGTCGGCAACGCGCACTTTAATGACCTATATGATTGAAGATCCACGCCATATTTCACGTGTGATTAATGTAATGTGGGTGCTACGTTCGTTAGAGCGAATTGGCGATCATGCCCGTAATATTTCAGAGCAAGTGATTTATATGGCAAAAGGTATGGATGTACGTCATACCAGTATTGAAGAAATTGAACAAAAAGTGAATCAAAAATAATCACCAAATAAAGATTTAAAGCTGCTACATAATGAGCAGCTTTTTTTATCCCGATACGTTGCATAAAGTCATCGGAAATGAAGTAATCATTAGGTAAATTTCAAGAGTAGTCATTCAATAATTTCTCAAAATCCTAAGGTATTTTTATTGTAGGATAGGCGTAATTTGAACAACGTTGCTGAGGCAAAGTATTGTCCCAATATAATCGCGAATATAAATTTATATCATACAAATAAAAAAATCCCAGACTTCGGGGGAAAGTCTGGGAGAGAAATATCATGTGTTGCCTGAGACATCTAACTATCTCTTTGTGTTTCTGTTATTCAATATAAGCGGAGAGTGTCGATCTGTCATGTAGACAACTGTGTATACTCTGTAATCCTTTATTGCTTATGTAAATGTCACGTAAAAAGAGAGCTATATTCAGCTCTCTTTTATTCAGTAGTGTTAGTTGAAATGATTTACTTTTGTTCCGTCCAACCTTCTGCTTTTTCAACACTTTCGTCATTGTTGAAGAACTTCTCACGTTGCTCTTCAAGAAACTTCTTCGCATCGGGTTCGAATACATTGAGTCGTTTTTCATTAATAAGCGTGGTTTGGTGTTTTAACCATTCTTGCCAAGCCTGTTTTGAAACGGTTTCAAAGAACTCTTGACCTTTTGCACCTGGGAATGGCGCAAAGTCTAAACCGTCAAGCTCTTGTTTATATTTGCGGCAAAATACTTGTCTAGTCATGATTTATCCTTAAGCGTACAACTGTTCTAGGCGAGTGTGTGCACGAGTAATAGCTGCTTCAACTTGTTTTGGTGATGTCCCGCCGATATGATCACGCGCATTCACAGAAGCTTCTAAAGTTAAGGCTTTATCAAATACATCTGCTTCGATCAAATCAGAGAATTGTTGAAGCTGTTCCAGTGTCAATTCAGATAAATCTTTTTCTTCAGCCACACCAAGCGCAACTGCTTTACCTACAATTTCATGTGCATCACGGAAAGCAACACCTTTCTTCACAAGGTAATCAGCAAGGTCAGTTGCTGTAGAGAAACCACGAAGTGCTGCTTCACGCATAATTTCAATGTTTGGAACGAGTGCAGGCACCATGTCTGCAAAAGCCATTAAGCAACCACGAACGGTATCAATTGCATCAAATAAAGGTTCTTTATCTTCTTGGTTGTCTTTGTTATATGCCAATGGTTGGCCTTTCATTAGGGTCAATAAACTAATCAAATCGCCAAACACGCGACCTGATTTACCACGCACAAGTTCAGGTACATCTGGATTTTTCTTCTGCGGCATAATTGAAGAGCCTGTGCAGAAACGATCAGGGATGTTCACAAATTTGAATTGTGCCGAAGTCCATAAAATCAGTTCTTCAGACATGCGTGATAAATGCATCATGATTAATGATGCAGCAGCGTTAAATTCAATGGCAAAGTCACGATCGGAAACAGCATCAAGTGAGTTTTCAGAAACTGCTTCAAAACCCAATAATTCTGCTGTATATGCGCGATCAATCGGGTAGGTTGTTCCTGCTAAGGCTGCTGAACCGAGTGGCATGCGATTAACTCGCTTGCGGCAATCTTGAAGGCGTTCAGTATCACGAACTAACATCTCAAACCAAGCCAATAGGTGATGACCAAATGTTACTGGCTGAGCTGTTTGTAAATGAGTAAAACCTGGCATAATCGTATGCGTATTTTGACTTGCCAGACTGAGTAGGCCTTTTTGTAGGCGTAGTAATAAACCTAAAATGTCATCAATTTCATCACGTAAATATAAACGGATGTCAGTTGCAACTTGGTCATTACGGCTGCGGCCTGTATGTAATTTTTTACCTGTGATGCCGATACGTTGAGTCAAGCGAGACTCAATGTTCATGTGTACATCTTCTAAATCAATACGCCATTCGAAATTACCCGCTTCGATTTCAGCTTTGATTGTATTCAAACCTTGGATAATATCATCACGTTCAGCCTCAGTCAGTACACCAACTTTAGCAAGCATGGTTGCATGTGCAATCGAACCTGCAATATCTTGTTTATAAAAACGTTGGTCAAATTGCACAGATGCGGTAAATTCTGCAACAAATGCATCTGTTGCTTCAGAGAAGCGACCGCCCCACATTCCAGAGGTTTGATTAGGGCTTGCTGAAGAAGAGGATTGAGAAGATGTGGTCATGGCGGCTCAGTAAAATAAAAAAGAGTATAGCAAATCCAAACGTAGTTGCTGAAATTCGACGCAAGAAGTTATCGAAAACACGTCAAATGAGTCCAGCAGGGTCCTATTTTTTTACGAAAATAAGGCAATCGCAACACTTATTGGAATTAATTGTAGCAAGTAATGTTTTGGCAATGGTACTCGCACTTGCAGAAGCCCGTTCTTGGCAAGCAGTGGAAAGTATCCGAGTGTTTCAATACATGCTTTTTATTAACTGGATAATTTTATCGTTTTCTGCTTTTGTTGACTATTTTCAAGAGTTTTTTGCCAAATTTAGTCAGAAAATGGCGTTAATTTTAGGTTTTATTTTTCTTCAACTTATTGTTTTACTTACGACTTGTGTCATTAATATAATTCAATATTGGGGTTCATCAACCAATGAGTTTTCTGAAGATATCTTATTTCAAGGTGTAAGTCTGCATTTGGGGTATGGCATCTTGCTTGGTGCTTTCTGTTTGCGTTATCTCTATATGCGAGAGCAATGGATGAATCAGCAATATAGTGAGCTGAATGCGCGGATTCAAGCCATGCAAGCACGTATTCATCCTCATTTCTTGTTTAATAGTTTAAATAGTGTCGTGAGTTTGATTTCAATTGATCCTGACAAAGCAGAAAACATGTTGATTAGTCTGTCACGTTTATTTCGAGCCAGTTTCCAAGAGCTAAAGTTGGTTAATTTGGCTGAAGAAATTGATTTATGCCAGCAATATTTAAGTATAGAAAAGATGCGCTTAGGTGACCGTTTACAGGTAGAATGGAATATACAAGCAACACCTATAGAATTAAAACGGGTCACAATCCCATTATTAACATTGCAACCTTTGCTAGAGAATAGTATTTTTCATGGGGTAGAAAAAGTTTTGCAACCCTCAACCATTAGTGTATTGGTTGAAATATTGCAAAATCAAGTCAGTATAGTCATTACTAACCCTTATTCTCACGATACAATAAAATCGAGACAAGGGAATGGTATTGCAATAGAAAATGTGAAGCAACGTCTAAAAGCCTATTACGGACAGACAGTGAAGTTTCAGGTTTATGGGGGAGTATCGTTATATACCACGGTGGTAAGTTATCACTATCGAGTAAAATAATAAGTTAAGTTAACCATAAAAATGACGGATGAAGTTAACGGTGACAAGGAGGAGAGGATGAAAGTTCTGATTGCTGATGATGAACCTCTCGCAGTAGAGCGTTTGTCACGTTTAGTGACCCAAATGGGTCATGAAGTGATTGCGACGGCGCATCATGGGCAGGATGTGTTAAACCATATAGAAAATGATTCGCCCGATGTTGTTCTATTAGATATTCAAATGCCTGGAATGAACGGATTGGAGTGCGCTGAGCAGATCAGTCATCTTCACCCTCGTCCAGCTATTATTTTTTGTACAGCATATGATCAACACGCATTGGAAGCGTTTAAGTTTCAAGCACAGGGATATTTGCTCAAGCCTATTGCACAACAAGATTTACAACAGGTGTTCAATAGTCTGACGCAACTTACACAAGCACAAATGACTGGTTTACAACAACAAGACGATATGTACGATACTAAAACTCAACGCCATCAAATTGCTGCGAAAACTTATCGCGGGGTCGAACTTATTCCAATCGAGAATATTTACTATTTTCTAGCAGATCAGAAATACGTCACTGTTCGTCATCGGAATGGCAGTGTATTAATTGATGAAACTTTGAAAGATCTAGAATCTGAGTTTTCAGATCGTTTCATTCGAATTCATCGTAATGCTTTAGTTTCTCTTGATTATTTAGAAGGATTGGAACTGATTGCGGCGGGTCAGTATCAGGTTAGATTGCGTGAGTTGGATGAGCGCTTATCTGTGAGTCGCCGTCATTTACCAAGCTTAAGAGAATGTATGCATCAATTATAAAATATTGAGCTTAAGTCAGATGAAAAATCAGTTTTTGCTTGCAATTTTAGGTGAGCAAGTTAAGTTTGAAACAATTGTTTTGATCCATGCTTAACTTGAATTTATGAAAACCTTAAAAATTGCGACTCGACAAAGCCCACTTGCACTTTGGCAGGCGGAGCATATTCGCTCCCGTTTAAACGTGCTTTATCCAGATTTAACGGTTGAGTTGGTTAAGTTTGTGACGCAGGGTGATAAAATTCTAGATACACCTTTGGCAAAAATTGGTGGTAAGGGATTATTCGTTAAAGAACTGGAAGCTGCTTTGTTAGATGGTCGCGCTGATTTGGCGGTCCATTCAATGAAAGACGTGCCAATGCACTTACCAGAAGGTTTAACGCTCGCTGTCACTTGTGAGCGAGAAGACCCACTTGATGCCTTTGTTTCGAATCATTACCAAAGTTTTGATGAGTTACCTCAAGGTGCCAAAGTAGGTACATCTAGTTTGCGTCGCAAATGCCAGATTTTACAAATACGTCCTGATTTAGAGATTATTGACTTACGTGGCAATGTGGGGACACGTTTATCAAAACTTGATGATGGTCTATATGATGCCATTATTTTAGCCAGTGCAGGTCTAAAGCGTTTAGGTTTAGCGGATCGAATTCGTCATTGTTTAGCGCCTGTTTTAAGTTTACCTGCTGTTGGTCAGGGTGCATTGGGCTTAGAGTGCCGTGCAGATGATGTGGAATTATTAAAAATTATCCAACCATTACAGCATGAAGAAACCTCAATTTGTGTGCGTGCAGAACGTGCGTTTAATGCCTATCTAGAAGGTGGTTGTCAAGTTCCAATCGCAGGATATGCAACTTTAGCCAATGATCAGCTCAGCATAGAAGGTCGTGTGGGAAGTGTTGATGGGAAAATCTTACTAAAACAACAATTGGTTGGAACTTCAGAAGATGCTGAACAATTAGGTGAACAACTTGCACAATGCTTATTGGAGCAAGGTGCAGGTGAATTGTTAAAAGCGCTTTATTAATGCTTTTTATTAATACGCGCCCTGAAGACCGTGCTGTGAACTTAACGCAAGCATTGTTGGAAGTAGGTCATCAAGTTATCAATCTGCCATTATTGGAACTTGTTGCTGAACCTTTTTCGTTGAATTTACGTGAACTGTATCAGCAACTTGAGCAGGTGCAAGTTATTGTTGTGGTCAGCCCGACCGCCGTTGATGTCGGTATGCAATATTTACAACAACAAAAGATATCCTTAGATCAACTCAAGCATGTGCAATGGATCGCAGTGGGGCAAGCAACGGCCCAAGCACTCGCAAAATTTAATGTAGACAGCCACATCCCCGAGGTTGAAAATTCAGAAGGTATGCTAGATCTCCCGATATTAAATCAACACGTGCATTTGGATAAAGTTGCTTTTTGGCGTGGTCTTGGGGGACGGCAGTTTATGATGCACCGGTTGCAACAGCAAGGTGTCGAGATTCTTAATTTTGTTCTTTATCGTCGCCAATGCCCAATTCAAAGTGTTACGCTTTTTCCAAAAATTTTAAAAAAAATAATGCTAAGTCAACCTGTTATGGTGTTGATTAGTAGTGAGGCGAGTTGGAATAATTGGCAGCAGCTTTGTGGTCAAAATAATATAGATGCGAAATGGATATATTTGGCGTTAGGTGAGCGTTTAGCACAGTTACTCAAAAATGCACGGTTGCAAACACATCAAGAGATTAACATTATTCAGCTTGATAATTTATCTACATCAGAGATTATTCAACGTATCGGTGCTTGGCAAGGACGTATATGAGAAAGATTGTTTACCTGATTTTATTACTAAGTTTATTATGGTTAGCCAAACTTAGTTATGACGTAGCACAATATTCTCAGATCGTTCCTCAATTCCAGCAACAGCTTACACAGCAGCAGCAACGTTATTCTTTGCTGAATGATCAATTTGTCGCTGTGCAGCGACAATTGCAAGATGCTCATTTATCTGACCCTTCAGAAGCTTCGAGCTTACCCAGTATGGTCACGGGTGTTGCTCCTGTTATATTAATCAAACAGCAATTAGAGTTAGTTCAATTCGCAATAGATCAACAACAGTTCATTTATGCGATTGATCAATTAAATCAAGTACAGCAGCATATTGTTCAATATACGGTTTCTCCTGCTTTACAGCATAGTCTGATGAAAGCGATCGAACAGGATAAACAAGCTATTCAACATTATGTGCTTATGCAAACCCAACAGCAGCAACAGATTGATACTTTATTGCAGCAGTTGGATCAAAAGCTTTTACAAGAAGTGCATAACCCAACTATTAAAATGCAAAAAGCTGAAGCTTCTTCATGGTGGTCTTGGTTCAAATTTGAAAAGGTGCAACGTACACAGCCTGATTTAATCAATCGTCATCTCATTTTAAAGGAAGCCCAGTTACGGTTACTGCTTGCTTCGCAGGCTTTACATCAAGGGCAGGCATCTGAGTATCGCAAATCCGTTCAAGAGGTAATTCGATTATTATCAATTTTACCTGATCAAAACAGTCAAACGATCAAGCAAAAATTAGAAAAGCTGTTAAATCTTTCGGTTATTCCGACACCTAAATTAATGACCCTTGGTTTGCTGGGGTAATGTAATTATGAAACAATTGGTGCTCATTTATTTACTTGTAAGCCTATTATTTTTTGCTATGTTTGCCATGCTGAGCTATGGCTACGGTAATGGCTATGTGTATATTTACTGGCGCGATTGGCAGTTCCAAAGCAGTTTATGGGGCTTAATCGCACTTTTTATTGTGATTAGTTTATTCGCACAGTTGTTATGGTTTGTGAGTCGCAGATATTTTGCGCGAGAACAGCGTAAGAAAGAAAATATTTTACAATTTAAAGATCTACATCCATATGAACAGCTCGGTATAGTCTGGCTGCTTGATGCGGCAAAAGAACAGCAAGAATTTATTGAGCGTGTTTTTACTCAATCAGGCTTATTGAGTAATATTGTTGATGCGCAATTTGATTATAAAAATGGTGACTATCAACTCGCTTTGCAGAAACTAGAGAAATCAGCACCGATGGCCTTTGAGCTTGCAGAACTACAGCGGATCGATATTTTCTTAGAACAACATGAAACAGAAAAAGCATTAACCCATTTAGAATTCCTTGCACAGCATCAACTTTCACCTTGGTTGGCTGAGATTGAAACTGCTTACCAACAACGTATTACTGTTTTGTGGGGCAAACTTGCCTTACAACAGCCTTGGTTATTTTTACAATCAATTCAGCATGGTTTATTAAGTGCAGAACATCGCGATCTTTGGTTGCAACAATTACTCATACAGTTTGATCAAGCATCTGTGGATGACTTAGCTGCACTGCAACAGCGATATATTGCTCTAGAGAATGAAATTCAAGCACGACCATATAGTAGTAAGGTTTTGTGGTTGAAATTATTAGCACGTATGCCAGAAATGGGATTGCAGCATGAGGATCTTGCATTGCATTTATTGCAAGAAAATTTCGATCCAGAGGTTTTTTATCTTTGGTTCCAACAGCAACTACTGAAGCAAATTCCCGATTATAGCTATGTTGAGCAACGTATTATTCAGCTAGAACAGCGTTACACGAGTGTTCCAATGTTGACCTTTGCAAAATGGCATATTTATGTTGCAACTCAACGTTCAGAAGAAGCTGAGCAATTATTAACTTTATATCCTGATAATATATTAATGAGCTATTTGCGGATTAAATCAACGCTTGGAGATAATCTGGATTTAATCAGACAGTTGAATTTAATCTTTGAAAATGATGTTAATTTTTTAAACTTTAAGATATGAGTGGAATATGAAAGAACTGTCTGTCTACCCTGTTGTATATCGACAAACAATTGCTTGGGGAGATATGGATGCTTTTGGGCATGTAAATAATGTGCAGTATTATCGTTATATTGAAAGTGCACGAATTGCTTATTTAATGGCATTAAATATTTTTGATCAAGATATAGTGACGGTGGTAGCCTCTAGTCAATGTAAATATTTAAAGCCAGTATTTTATCCTGATTTGCTGCATATTGGTGCACGTATTGAAGAGCTCAGAAATAGTGCTTTTCGAATGCATTATAGTTTATGGAGTGAAACACAAAACCAAATCGTTGCAACAGGAGAGGCGGTGATGGTTTGTCTTGATAAATTAACGTCCAATAAACAAGCTATTCCTGAATTGATTAAACAAAATATTATTGCTATTGAACAAAGTGTTGGAAATAATCTTGCATTAAAATAATTTTTATAAAGACTATTATGTCTATATTGATTCATTAAAGGCTTGGTTTTATATAATTGGCTTGCTTATTTAAGGATTGATTTAAAAATAAGATAAGCTTTTTATATGAAACTTATTGTCATAAAACCATCAAAAATTAAGAAAAAATTAATATTGATAAGATTTGGTAAGAACTGTTTTTTATAATCGAATTGAAATTAAATAGAGCCTGATTGATCAAATAATGCTGATGTTTTTTGTTTTATTGTAAATATAAGATGATTTATGGTTATATTGTGATTAATTTGACTAATTTAATATTGATTATTTAATTGTATATAAATTAATATAGAATTGAATCTTTGAATTCATTTTTTATTTTGAGTGATATATTTCTTTTTGAGTTGGAGTGGTTCTCATGAAACCAGATATTAGTGATTTATCTGTGGAAGATTTAAAACGTTTACAGGTAGAAGCAGAAGCTTTAATTTTAAGTAAAAAAGATCAAGCAATTGAAGATGCTTATAATCAAATTATTGCGATTGCTGAAGCCGTTGGTTTTAGCGTTGAAGAATTATTAGAGTTAGGTGAGCAAAAGCGTAAGAAAACTACACGCAAAGCAGTCGAGCCACGCTATCGTAATAAAAACAACACTGAAGAAACTTGGACTGGTCGTGGTAAGCAACCACGTTGGTTAGTTGCTGAATTAGAGAAAGGCGCAAAACTTGAAGATTTTCTAATCTAAACAAGTTTTAGTCGTCATCGTTTTGTCATACGATGATTCTATGCTTCATTAAAGCCAAGCTTAAAAAGCTTGGTTTTTTTATATGAGAGAATTGGCGATGTTGAAAAAGTATGCATAATGTCATTCAGGGGCGAGTGTCTCTAAAAGGATGATATTTTGCATTTGGTAAGGGTGGAATGAAGAAAAATACCAAACAATGGAAGTGGTGGGTTTTTGCCATTTTTGCATTTTTAATTTTTATTATTTTACAAATTCCAGCAACATGGTTAATTGCGAAATTTTCTAAAGATAATCAAATCTTACATAATGTTAGCGGCAATATTTGGCAGGGACAAGCGGATTGGCAAAAAGGTCAGTTACGTGGTTCTGTGCATTGGAAAACCCGTCCTTTAGATTTATTAATGTTGCGTCTTGGTGCAAATCTCGATATTCACAGCGGGAATACCCAATTTAATGGCATTTTTGGTTACGGTTTAGGTCAAAAGATTTTGATCAAAGATTTGCAAGGTGAAATTGCACCAGAGACTTTAAAGTATTTTGCCAATTGGCAGTGGCCTGAGAATTCAATTCAACTTAAAGATGTACAATTTAATTATCAAAAAGAAAAAGGCTTTACTTCAACTCAAGGTAAATTGCACTGGGGTGGTGGTGAGTTGAATTATACCTTTGGTCAACGCCAAGATCGTATGAATATGCCTTCATTAACTGCAGAAATGAAAGATGAAAATGGACAATTGCAAATAGATGTTCGGGATCAGCAAAGTCAGAAAATGGCGAATCTAAGTTTAGACCCGAATCTTATGCTCGATGTTCAATTGACACAGCGGATGTTATTAAATGTACCATCTTATCAAGGTAAAGCGGGACTCGACACTTATGTGATTAGTTCTCGCCAACCATTGTTGCAAGGTGGTTTTTAATGAAAACAATAGCACAAAAACTACAACAGTTTCGTTGGCAGCAATTCGATAAAACAAGTGCTTTTATCCTAGCCTTACTAATTTTATGGTTGTGCTGGAAGTTAGCTTCTTTATTTTGGTGGGTGGTGGCTCCACCTCAGCCGATGCAGTTTGATCGTGTTGCATTAGGTTCACAACAGGCGCAAGTTCCTAATATTAGTTCTTTTGCACTATTTAATGAACCTGCTGCCACGACAGCACAAGATAATGTCAATGTGGAGTTGCAGGGCGTACTGTTGGGTTATCCAAGCTATTTGTCATCGGCGGTTATTAAGTTAAACGATACTGCTGAACGTTATCGTGTTGGTGAAACCATCGGTTCAACTTCCTATCAACTGGCGGAAGTGTATTGGGACCATGTCATTCTGAAGCAGGGTAATGGTGCAACACGAGAAGTTAAATTTAAGGGTTTAGATAATGGTTTATACCAGCCAATTACCCCTGTGTTAAACCCTCAAGCTGCAACACCTCAAACACCTGCGCCTGCTCAAAACTCATCGCAATCTGCACTAGGACAAGCGATCCAACAAATGCAGGAAAATCGTGAGCAGTATTTAAAAAATATGGGAGTGAGTGGTGGTTCAGACGGTTACGAAATCTCAGATCGAACACCAACGAATTTAAAAAATACCTTGGGTTTGCGGTCTGGTGATCGTATTCTATCGATCAACGGTCAGACAGTCGGGCAGGGTCTTAGCGAAGTGCAATTATTAGAGCAAGTACGTCGTGAAGGACATGCCAAAATAGAAATAAAACGTGGTGATCAAGTGATGACCATACAACAAAGTTTTTAGTGATAACACGTCATCACATTAGTTAGGAATAAGTGCAGGTTATGGCTTTCTTGAATCATCAACGTCCACTTTGGGCACTACTTGCTGCCGCACCTTTGGTTGCGACCATCAGTACCAATGTGCAAGCACAAACATGGAAGATTAATCTACGTGATGCGGATTTAACGGCATTTATTAATGAAGTCGCTGATATTACGGGTAAGAACTTTGCAGTTGATCCTCGTGTGCGCGGGAACGTTACTGTTATTTCCAATAAACCTCTCAATAAAGATGAGGTGTATGACCTATTTTTAGGTGTATTGAATGTTAATGGTGTAGTTGCACTTCCATCAGGTAATACGGTCAAGTTAGTCCCCGATAGCAATGCTAAAAACTCAGGGATTCCTTACGATGCACGAAGTCGTGCAGGTGGTGATCAAATTGTTACTCGCGTCATTTGGTTACAAAATACGAATCCAAATGATTTGATTCCTGCGTTACGACCATTGATGCCGCAATTTGCACATTTGGCTGCTGTTGCTGGCACCAATGCTTTGATTGTTTCAGATCGTGCCACGAATATTTATCAACTTGAAAATATTATCCGTAATTTGGATGGTACAGGGCAAAATGATATTGAAGCGATCAGTTTACAATCAAGTCAGGCTGAAGAAGTTATTGGTTTGCTCGAAACCATTAGTGCAACAGGTGCCTCTAAAGATTTTATTGGTTCGCGTGTGCGAATTATTGCAGATAATCGAACCAATCGTATTTTAATTAAGGGTGATCCTGATTCACGCAAACGTTTACGCCAGATGATTGAAATGCTCGATGTTCCATCGGCAGATCGCTTGGGTGGTTTGAAAGTATTCCGTTTGAAATATGCGAGTGCCAAGAACTTAGCTGAAATTCTACAAGGTTTAGTCACAGGGCAGTCAGTTTCGTCCTCATCAAATTCTAGTGCTAGTAAATCAAACTCAATTAGCAATCTAGTTTCAAATAATCAAAATTCGGGTTCATCGACGGGAACTTCAACCTCTTCAATTTCCACGCCGTCAATTAATCTTAACAATAACAGTAATAATAGCCAAAATAGTGGTGTTACAAGCTTTAATAGTGCTGGTGTGAGTATTATTGCAGATAGCACTCAAAATGCTTTGGTTGTTAAAGCTGATCCGCAATTGATGCGTGAAATTGAGGCAGCCATTCAGCAGTTAGATACTCGACGTCAGCAAGTCTTGATCGAGGCTGCTATTATTGAAATTGTAGGTAGTGATGCTGATCAACTTGGTGTGCAATGGGCATTAGGTGATCTCAATAGCGGCGTTGGATTAATTAACTTTTCGAATGTTGGCTCTAGTATCTCTAAGCTCGCGGCAGGTTATCTAACAGGTGGGGCGGCTGGTGTTGGTTCCGCACTTGGTACAGGTTCATCCATTATCTTGGGTGAATACAAGGAAGGTGCGAATGGCTCGCGTAAATTGTATGGTGCTCTCATTCAAGCGCTAAAAGAAAATAAAAAATCAAATTTATTGTCTACACCATCTATCGTGACAATGGATAATGAAGAAGCGTATATCGTAGTGGGGCAGAATGTTCCATTTGTGACCGGCTCGGTTGCGACGAATGGAAACAGTACGGTGAATCCTTACACAACCGTTGAACGTAAAGATGTGGGTGTTACTTTAAAGGTGATCCCTCATATTGGTGAAGGTGGTTCTGTTCGACTTGAAGTGGAGCAAGAAGTTTCAAACGTTGAAAATAGTAAGGGTCAGGCTACTGATTTGGTGACAAGTAAACGAGCGATTAAAACTTCAGTCCTCGCAGATCATGGGCAAACTGTCGTGTTAGGTGGCTTGGTTACCGATCAGACTGATGTTAGTCGTCAAAGTTTGCCTGTTCTTGGGGATATTCCTTATCTTGGTCGTTTGTTCCGTTCAGATAGTCGTGGCAATCAAAAACGTAATTTACTTGTATTTATCCATCCAACCATAGTGGGTGATGCTGAGGATGTGCAACGTATATCTCAACAACGTTACAACCAGCTATACAGCCTCCAATTGTCTATGGATAAAAATGGTAATTTTGCAAAATTACCTGAAAATGTTGCGGATATTTATCGCCCACAACCTGCTGTAAGTAGCTCACCATACCAAAAAGTTCCAACAACAACGCAAAAAGAGGCTGTGGTTATCACAAAGCCTGTCGTTGTGGTCGAGCCTCAAATACAAAGAAAAACGGTGCAGCTTCCAGCCAAAGCAACTGAACGCAGTAAAAATACAGTGACAACCACGACGATTCGTCCTGCGTCTTCACAGTAGATGCACAGAAGCGCTTATGTCACAATGTTATGATTGAAAGAAATTATGATAAGGATAAACATCTATGACTTGGAAATTACAAGCCATTACAGGTGAATTTACAGGGCAAGAGATTAGTGTTGAGCGTGATATGTTGGTGGGGCGACATCAGGATGCAGATATTTTATTGCAATCTGCGGATATTTCGCGTCGTCACGCAGCACTGCTACTCAAAGGAGAGCAGTTGTGGGTGCAAGATTTAAATTCTTCAAACGGTACGTTTATTAATGATACCCGTGTTGAACAAGAAGCTGCTTTAAATGATGGCGATATTTTACAATTCGCGAGTTTTGTATTTTTAGTTTTGGCAATTGTGCCAACACTTACAGAGTTACCAGAAATTGAAGTTGAGCCAGTAACGGCAACGAAGCACGATGCGGGCATGCCAACGCTTGCAGAGCGAGCTTCGGAAACTTCGATTAATCGAGATGGTATGCCGCAACAGGTTGGCATTCCAAAACCGGCACCAATTCCTGAAGGTATTGATGTTCAGGCTGCTGCTGAACAGCAACCGATCGCGATTGAAGAACCTATTTCTCGTGTCCAACAAGAAATTGAACAGCAAAAAAATGCATCGATTGGTTTAATTTCAATTGTTGTGCTCATCATTTTAGCTGTGATTGCTTGGTTATTCTTTAAATAATTATATTAAGCTTCTACAATCAAGGCATGCTCACATGGGCGTGCCTTTTTATTTCTTGAGTCGAAATCTATGTCTGTTGCTCAGTTACAACAACGAAATTTAATTTTATTTGATCTGGATGGGACACTTGTGGATTCGGCAGCTGATTTATATCGAGCAATGAATCTAAGTTTGGAAAAGCTGGCATTACCATTCGTAACAGAGGTGCAAATTCGAGCTTGGGTAGGCAAGGGTGCGGCTAAACTATGTGAGACTGTTTTGGAGCATTTGTTTGGGCAGATTGATGCCCAGCAGCAGAAGCAGTTGCTTGATACTTTTGTTGAGATTTATGAACAAGAATTATGTGTAAACACCAAGGTGTATGAAGGTGTTTTACCATTTTTGGATTACTGCCAAGAGCATAATATTACGATGGCTTGCGTAACTAATAAACCAGAGCATTTAGCGCAAGGTATCCTCAATATTTTGCAGTTAAGCCCATATTTTAAGATGGTGGTTGGTGGTGATAGTTTAGCTGAACGTAAACCCCATCCATTGCCTTTACTACACTGTATGCAGCAGCAAAATATTATAGCCTCACAAACTTTGATGATTGGTGATTCAAGTAATGATGTGGAAGCCGCCAGACTTGCAGGTATTGATTGTATTGTGGTCAGCTATGGCTATAATCATGGGGAAAGTATCTATGACTGTCAGCCACAGCAAGTGGTCGATAGTTTGGCAGAATTGATAAAAGATGATTTAGTCAGGAGACAAGCATGAAGTTTGTTATGGTTTTTCGATGGCGGGCTTGAAAAGGCACTACAGAAAAACGCGCAGAAATTAAAACCATAGAGAAAATTCATGACGACCTTAGTACAATTTGAGCAATTAAAATCAGCAGGCTATAACACTATTCCTGTGTATCGCCAACGTTTAGCTGATACAGAAACCCCACTTTCTGTTTTTGCACGTTTTAAAGAACAAAAACAAGCTTATCTCTTTGAGTCCGTTGAAGGGGGCGAGAATTGGGCGCGCTATTCAATGATTGGTTTAGGGGAGTCGATTGTTTTTTCCTGTAATGCAGGCGTATTAACCATTCAGCAAGCTGATGGTTCGCTTCGCCAGCAAGACTGCGCTGATCCATTTCAGTATATCCGCGATTTTCAAAGTCAATTCAAAGTGCCAACTCAAGCTGAATTGCCTGAGTTACCAAGTTTTACTGGTGGCTTGGTTGGGTATCTGGGGTATGACGCGGTACGTTATATTGAACCAAAACTTAAAAACGTTCCCACGGCTGATCCTGTGACCTTGCCAGATCTTTGGTTAATGTTGTCTCAAACCGTGATTGTGTTTGATAATTTAAAGGATACTTTGTTTTTAATTCATCATGCAGATTCGAGTGAGCCTGATGCCTATAATAAGGCTCAGCAGAAGCTGGATCAACTTGAGCAGTTGCTCGCTACGCCTGTCAGCTTACAAGCGAAACCTCATACTGCACCATATTTCGAATCCATTACGGGTAAAGAAAAGTTTTTAGAAACCGTTGAGAAAGTAAAAGAGTATATCCGTGCAGGCGATGTGATGCAGGTTGTGCCTGGTCAACGTATGGTATCTGACTTTGATGGTGAGGCTTTACAAGTTTATCGTGCATTGCGCCATCTCAATCCATCGCCGTATTTGTTTCTAGTGCAAGGACAAACCCTGACGGATCAAAAGCCCTTTCATATTGTGGGTTCTTCGCCAGAAATTCTTTCACGCTTAGAAAATGGTATTGCAACAGTACGTCCTTTGGCTGGAACACGACCACGTGGTAAAACTAAGGAAGAAGATCTTGCCTTGGAGCAAGATTTACTCGCAGATGAAAAAGAGATTGCTGAACATTTAATGTTGATTGATCTTGGGCGTAATGATGTTGGGCGAGTTTCTAAAATTGGTAAAGTACAAGTGACTGATCGTATGGTGATTGAGCGTTATTCTCATGTTATGCATATCGTGTCTAATGTGCAGGGTGAAGTACGTGATGATGTGGATGCCTTAGATGTGTTTAAAGCAACCTTTCCTGCTGGAACACTTTCAGGTGCACCAAAAATCCGTGCTATGGAAATTATTGATGAAGTAGAACCCGTAAAACGTGGTGTATTTGGTGGTGCTGTAGGTTATTTAGGCTGGCATGGTGAAATGGACATGTCGATTGCGATTCGTACCTGTGTGATTCGTGATAAAAAGGTCTATGTACAGGCTGGGGCAGGCTTAGTTGCAGACTCAAATCCTGAATCAGAGTGGAATGAAACCCAAATAAAAGCTCGCGCAGTGATCAAAGCGGTTGAATTATCATCAAACGGATTGATTTTATGAGTTTTTAACGGTTTTTTTGAAAAAACCACTTGCATCGATTCAGAGTTTTGCTAAACTGCACACCGTTCCGATACGAAACGTACGAAACACTAAGAAAGAGCCGGCATAGCTCAGTTGGTAGAGCAACTGACTTGTAATCAGTAGGTCCACAGTTCGAATCCGTGTGCCGGCACCATCTTAAAAGTGTGGTAGTATAGAGTAAGGAACAGCACTGTGTAAGTGTGATATGGTGAGATTCCCGAGCGGCCAAAGGGGGCAGACTGTAACTCTGCTACGAAAGTTTCGAAGGTTCGAATCCTTCTCTCACCACCATCTAACTTCGATTGAAGTGGTAAGTACCAACATGCGGGAGTAACTCAGTTGGTAGAGTGGCAGCCTTCCAAGCTGCATGTCGCGAGTTCGATCCTCGTCTCCCGCTCCATCGAAGATGTCGCTCTTATAGCTCAGTGGTAGAGCACTCCCTTGGTAAGGGAGAGGTCTCGAGTTCAAATCTCGATAAGAGCTCCAGATATACAGCTTAGTAGAATTTCTACAAAATTTTTAAAGAAGCAGGCTATTATAGTCTGCTTTTCAAGTATTGGGTGTCTAGTTTTTTAGGCGAATGTCGATAAAGAAAGTTTTTCAGGGTTGTTTTTCTCTAAACTGGTGTCGACGTAAACGAGGAAAATCAAATGGCTAAGGCTAAGTTTGAACGTAATAAACCACACGTAAACGTGGGTACAATTGGTCACGTTGACCATGGTAAAACAACTTTAACTGCTGCGATTGCAACTATTTGTGCAAAAACTTACGGCGGTGAAGCGAAAGATTACTCACAAATCGACTCAGCTCCTGAAGAAAAAGCACGTGGTATTACAATTAATACTTCACACGTAGAATACGATTCTCCAATCCGTCACTACGCTCACGTAGACTGTCCTGGTCACGCCGATTATGTTAAAAACATGATTACTGGTGCTGCTCAGATGGATGGCGCGATCCTTGTGTGTGCTGCGACTGATGGTCCAATGCCACAAACTCGTGAACACATCCTTCTTTCACGTCAGGTTGGTGTACCATTTATTCTTGTATTCCTTAACAAGTGTGACCTTGTTGATGATGAAGAATTACTTGAATTAGTAGAAATGGAAGTTCGTGAACTTCTTTCTACTTATGACTTCCCAGGTGATGACACTCCAATCATCCGTGGTTCAGCGCTTCAAGCATTAAACGGTAATGACGGTCCTTACGGTGAAGCATCAGTTCTTGCACTTGTTGAAGCGCTTGACTCTTACATCCCAGAACCAGAACGTGCAATCGACAAAGCATTCTTAATGCCAATCGAAGACGTATTCTCTATTTCTGGCCGTGGTACTGTTGTAACAGGTCGTGTTGAGTCTGGTATCGTTAAAGTTGGCGAAACAGTTGAAATCGTTGGTATCCGTGACACAGTTGTAACGACTGTAACTGGCGTAGAAATGTTCCGTAAACTTCTTGATGAAGGTCGTGCGGGCGAGAACTGTGGTGTTCTTCTACGTGGTACTAAGCGTGAAGACGTACAACGTGGTCAAGTACTTGCTAAACCAGGTACAATCAAGCCGCACACTAAATTCGATGCAGAAGTATACGTACTTTCTAAAGAAGAAGGTGGTCGTCATACTCCATTCCTTAACGGTTACCGTCCACAGTTCTACTTCCGTACAACTGACGTAACTGGCGCAATCAAGTTACAAGAAGGCGTAGAAATGGTAATGCCTGGTGACAACGTTGAGATGTCAGTAGAGTTAATCCACCCGATCGCAATGGACCCAGGTCTACGTTTTGCGATCCGTGAAGGTGGTCGTACTGTAGGTGCTGGTGTTGTTGCTAAAGTAACTGCATAAGCCCAATATTGTATTACATTCAAATCGGAAGCTTCGGCTTTCGATTTGCTTCATAGGCTAGTAGTTCAATTGGTAGAGCGTCGGTCTCCAAAACCGAATGTTGGGGGTTCGAGTCCCTCCTGGCCTGCCACTTTTTTTAAATAAAAAAGCTTAATTCTGGCTAAGTTGTCATATAATAATTCGCGAATTCTACGACGAGTAAAAAAATGTCGAATGATAAATCGCGTGACGCATTAAGCGACGCGCCAATCCCTCAAAGAAATAATGCTGCAGAAGTTATAAATGCAAGTTCGCCGCTTGATATTGTCTTGTGGTTAATTGCAATTGTTTTGTTAGTTGGTTCAGCATTGGTAAATCAACATTTACCAGCCTATTGGGCACCTGCAAATGATATTTGGGTGCGCGTTGGGGTAATTTTGGCTTGTGTCGTCGTCGCTTTAGGTTTATTATACGCCACCCATCAAGGCAAAGGCTTTGTGCGTTTGTTGCAAGATGCGCGAATTGAACTGCGTCGAGTGACCTGGCCAACAAAACAAGAGACGATCACGACATCGTGGCAAGTGCTTTTGGTTGTGGTTGTTGCATCATTGGTTTTATGGTGTTTCGATTACGGGTTAGGTTGGTTTATTAAGTTAATTATCGGGTAAGAGTGCGATGAAACGTTGGTATATTATTCATGCCTATTCAGGTTTTGAAAAACAAGTGATGCGTTCACTTAATGACCGAATCCAGCGCAGCACTGTTGCTGATAGTTTTGGTGAAGTCCTTGTTCCTACTGAAGAAGTAGTTGAAATGAAGGATGGTAAGAAGCGTAAGTCTGAGCGTAAATTCTTTCCTGGCTATGTATTAGTTGAAATGGAAATGAATGATGATACTTGGCACATCGTTAAAGAGTGTCCAAAGGTTCTAGGTTTTATTGGTGGTACACCAGAAAAACCAGCGCCAATTTCTCAACGTGAAGCTGATGCAATTCTTGCACGTGTACGTAATACAGGTGAAGCACCTCGTCCTAAGACAATGTTTGAGCCTGGTGAAGAATTACTCGTAGTTGATGGTCCGTTCACTGACTTTAAAGGGGTCGTGGAGGAAGTACAATACGAAAAGTCACGTTTAACGTTGACGATTAATGTATTTAATCGACCAACGCAAGTTGAACTCGAGTTTCGACAAGTCGAAAAAACGATTTAATTTGAGTTGGTTGGTAAGCGCCCGATTTGATCGGGCATTGTTGTTCTAACACTTCGGTGTTGTTTAATTTTTTGGGGAGCCTAGCGGCGACTGTACCCAGAGGTAATTTTCAATGGCTAAGAAGATTGACGGCTATATCAAGCTGCAAGTTCCAGCTGGTAAAGCAAATCCATCTCCACCAATTGGTCCTGCTTTAGGTCAACGTGGTGTAAACATCATGGCATTCTGTAAAGAATTCAATGCTGCTACACAAAAACTTGAAGTTGGCTTGCCAATTCCTGTCGTGATTACTGTGTACAACGATAAGTCGTTCACATTCATCATGAAAACTCCACCTGCATCTATTCTTCTTAAGAAAGCTGCTGGTATTCAAAAGGGTTCTTCTGTACCTAACAAAACTAAAGTTGGTAAGTTGACTCGTGCTCAATTAGAAGAAATTGCGACTACTAAAGAACCAGATTTAACTGGTGCTGATTTAGACGCTCGTGTGCGTACCATTGCTGGTTCTGCACGTTCTATGGGCTTGGAAGTGGAGCTATAAGACATGGCAAAGTTAACTAAACGTCAAAAAGCCATTGCTGCTGCTGTAGAAGCAAACAAAGTTTATACTTTGGAAGAAGCAGTACAGGTTCTTAACAGCCTTCCAGCTGCGAAGTTCAAAGAATCATTAGACATCTCTGTAAACCTTGGTGTTGATCCACGTAAATCTGATCAGGTTGTTCGTGGTGCGACGACTTTACCTGCGGGTACTGGTAAAACTGTACGTGTTGCAGTATTTGCTCAAGGTGCTGCTGCTGAGGCTGCGAAAGCTGCTGGTGCTGATGTTGTTGGATTTGATGATCTTGCTGAAAGCATTCAAGGTGGAAACCTTGATTTTGACGTCGTAATTGCTGCTCCTGATGCAATGCGTGTTGTTGGTAAGTTAGGTACAATTCTTGGTCCACGTGGCTTAATGCCAAACCCTAAAGTGGGTACAGTGACTCCAGATGTTGCTAATGCAGTTAAAAATGCTAAATCTGGTCAGGCACGTTACCGTGTAGACAAGGGTGGTATCATCCATGCTGCAATCGGTCAACTTGGCTTTAGCGAAGAAGCTGTGCGTCAAAACGTTGAAACTTTAATTGCAGATTTAAAACGTTTAAAACCTGCAACGTCTAAAGGTGTATACGTTAAGAAGATCACTTTGAGCTCAACTATGGGTCCTGGTTTGATCGTTGACGTAAACAACGTTTCTAAGTAATTAGAAAGAATTTTGAAGTCTTAGATTTTTTCATTGGAAAAATCTAAGCAAACTTTGAATTGATAAATGAATGTTTATCAGCGTCAAAGACCTCAGGCGAGGCAGTTCTTAGGATTTGCTTCTTAAAATACCAGTCTGAGTAGACGCGGTGGTGTGATTTGTTGCTCCTCCGCGTGTAAGTCGAAAGACTTACGAATTGGGAGTGTACCTGTGTAGGTACATAAATCACCGTTAGGAGGTTTTACGATGGCTCTTCTTATCGAAGACAAAAAACAGATCGTTGCTGAAGTAACTGAAGTTGCTTCTACAGCGTTCGCTGCCGTTGTTGCTGACTACCAAGGTTTAACGGTTGAGCAATTAACTGCTCTTCGTGTTGAAGCTCGTAAACTAGGTGTTGCTACACGTGTTGTACGTAATACTTTAGCTAAACGTGCTCTTCAAGATACGCAATTCTCTATCTTGAATGACAATCTTGTTGGTCCAACAATCTTAGCATTCTCAACTTCTGAAGACGATATGGGTGCAGCTGCACGCTTGTTCGAAGAATTTGCTAAAACTAACAAAGCATTTGAATTAAAAGCTGCTGCATTTGACGGCAAACTTTATCAAGGTGAAGAAGTTAGTATTATTGCGAACCTTCCGAACCACGAAAAAGCGCTTACTATGCTTGCCTCTGTTCTTCAAGCTCCTATTTCGAAATTGGGTCGTTTACTTACAGCGCTCCAAGAGAAAAACGAGTCAGAAGCTGCTTAAGCTTAAATCTACTTTCACACCATTCAATATCCATTTGGAGTTATTCTCATGGCTTTAACAAACGAACAAATCTTAGACGCAGTTGCTGAATTAAAAGTTATCGAACTTGTTGACTTAATCAAAGCATTTGAAGAGCGTTTCAACGTATCTGCTGCTGCTGTAGCTGTAGCTGCTGGTCCTGCTGCTGCTGTTGTTGAAGAACAAACTGAATTCAACGTTGAGTTGACTTCTTTCGGTGCTAACAAAGTTGCTGTAATTAAAGCAGTTCGTGAAGCTACTGGCCTTGGTCTTAAAGAAGCTAAAGATCTTGTTGAAGGCGCTCCTGCAGTTCTTAAAGAAGGCGTTTCTAAAGAAGAAGGCGAAGAACTTAAGAAGAAGCTTGAAGAAGCTGGTGCTACAGTTACACTTAAGTAATGCTGTAGGGAGTCGATTTTTTCAAAATCGGCTCCAAAAAATGGCTGATGGCTCTTGGGTCATCAGCCTTTTTGCGTTACAATAATCGGCTCGTTTTTTGATAGTTTTACGTTTATTGTGCGTATTATTTAAACAAAATTCATGAAATCAAACGCTTACCAATATTTTTTTGCTTATAAAAATATTGTTAAGCGTTTTAATACCACTAAAAATTGCAGCATTTGTAAACAGTGGTGGCCATATCGGCCTGCGTAATTCCTTCTAGACCCGTTCTGCAGGCGGGTTTAGTTTACTTTCCGAGGACTCCAGATGGCATACTCATATACCGAAAAGAAACGGATCCGTAAGAATTTTGGTAAATTGCCCCACGTAATGGAAGCACCGTACTTACTGTCGATTCAGGTCGATTCGTACCGTACATTCTTACAAGGCGGTAAAACTCCAAAAAATCGCGAAGATATCGGTCTCCAAGCCGCATTTCGTTCAGTTTTTCCTATTGAAAGTTATTCTGGCAATGCTGCTTTAGAATTTGTTGAGTATAGTCTTGGTAAGCCTGAGTTTGACGTACGTGAATGTATTTTACGTGGTTCAACTTATGCAGCACCAATGCGCGTAAAAATTCGTTTGATCATTAAAGATCGTGAAACGAAATCAATTAAAGACGTGCGTGAACAAGAAGTATACATGGGTGAAATGCCGCTCATGACTGATAACGGTACTTTCGTTATCAACGGTACTGAGCGTGTCATCGTATCTCAATTACACCGTTCACCAGGTGTATTCTTTGACCATGACAAGGGTAAAACCCACTCAAGTGGTAAAGTGTTGTATTCAGCACGTATTATTCCTTACCGTGGTTCATGGCTAGATTTTGAATTTGATGCTAAAGATTTAGTATTCGTACGTATTGACCGTCGTCGTAAGCTGCTTGCAACGGTGATTCTACGTGCCTTGAATTACAGCAATGAACAAATCTTGAATTTGTTCTATGAAAAAGTACCTGTATATCTTGATATGGGTAGCTATCAAATTGATCTTGTTCCAGATCGCTTACGTGGTGAAATGGCACAATTTGATATCTTAGACAATGATGGTAAAGTGATCGTTGAACAAGGTAAACGTATTAATGCACGTCACGTACGTCAAATGGAAGCTGCGAACTTAGCCAAGCTTTCTGTACCTGATGAATATTTATATGAGCGTATTACAGCTGAAGATATCACACTGAAAAGTGGTGATGTGATTCCTGCGAATACCGTTCTTAGCCATGACATCATGGTGAAGATCGCTGAAGGTGGTGTTAAACAGTTTAATATCCTGTTCACGAACGACATCGATCGTGGTCCTTTCGTTGCAGATACATTGCGTGCGGATACAACAACAGGTCGTGAAGAAGCACTTGTTGAAATCTATAAAGTAATGCGTCCAGGCGAGCCGCCAACGAAAGAAGCTGCTGAAAACTTATTCAACAACTTATTCTTCTCTTCTGAGCGTTATGACCTTTCTCCAGTAGGCCGTATGAAGTTCAACCGTCGTTTGGGTCGTCCTTACGAAGTCGGTACTGACCAGAAGTCACGTGAAGTTGAAGGTATTCTGTCACACGACGATATTATTGATGTATTACGTACATTAGTAGAAATTCGTAACGGTAAAGGTGAAGTCGACGATATCGATCACTTGGGTAACCGTCGTGTACGTTCTGTTGGTGAAATGACAGAAAACCAATTCCGTGTTGGTTTAGTTCGTGTTGAACGTGCTGTGAAAGAGCGTTTAAGCCAAGCAGAAACAGATAACTTGTCTCCGCAAGATTTAATCAACGCGAAACCAGTTGCTGCCGCAATCAAAGAATTCTTTGGTTCAAGCCAATTGTCTCAGTTCATGGACCAAAACAATCCATTGTCTGAAATTACACACAAACGTCGTGTATCTGCGCTTGGTCCTGGTGGTTTGACACGTGAACGCGCGGGCTTCGAAGTACGTGACGTACATCAAACTCACTATGGTCGTGTTTGTCCAATTGAAACGCCTGAAGGTCCAAACATTGGTTTGATCAACTCGCTTTCTGTCTATGCAAAAGCGAATGACTTCGGTTTCTTGGAAACACCATATCGTAAAGTTGTTGATGGTCGTGTGACTGATGAAGTTGAATACTTATCTGCAATTGAAGAAGTAGGGACTGTTATTGCACAGGCCGATTCTGCAGTGGATAAAGATGGTACTTTAACTGAAGAAATGGTTTCTGTACGTCATCAAGGTGACTTCGTTCGTATGTCGCCTGAGCGCGTAACGCATATGGACGTTTCTGCTCAACAGGTTGTATCTGTAGCAGCGTCATTGATTCCATTCCTTGAACACGATGATGCGAACCGTGCATTGATGGGTTCAAACATGCAACGTCAGGCTGTTCCTACCTTGCGTGCTGACAAGCCGCTTGTTGGTACAGGTATGGAAGCAAACGTAGCACGTGACTCTGGTGTGTGTGTGATCGCTGACCGTGGTGGTGCGATTGAATATGTTGATGCATCTCGTATCGTTATTCGTGTCAACGAAGATGAAATGATCGCGGGTGAAGCGGGTGTAGATATCTATAACCTGATCAAATATACACGTTCAAACCAAAATACATGTATCAACCAAAACGTTATCGTAAACTTGGGTGACAAAGTTGCTCGTGGCGATATCTTGGCTGACGGTCCATCGACTGACATGGGTGAACTTGCGCTTGGTCAAAACATGCGCGTCGCGTTCATGACATGGAACGGTTATAACTACGAAGACTCGATCTTACTTTCTGAGCGTGTTCTTCAAGAAGACCGTTTAACGTCAATTCACATTCAAGAATTGTCATGTGTAGCACGTGATACTAAGTTAGGCGCAGAAGAAATTACTGCCGATATTCCTAACGTTGGTGAAGCTGCACTGTCTAAATTGGATGAGTCAGGTATTGTTTATATCGGTGCTGAAGTGACTGCAGGTGACATCCTTGTTGGTAAGGTAACGCCTAAAGGTGAAACTCAGTTAACACCTGAAGAAAAATTACTTCGCGCAATCTTTGGTGAAAAAGCGGCTGACGTAAAAGACTCGTCTTTACGTGTTCCGTCTGGTACCAAAGGTACGGTGATTGACGTTCAAGTCTTCACACGTGATGGTTTAGAAAAAGATGAACGTGCTCAAGCAATTGAGAAAGCTCAGCTTGACGCATACCGTAAAGACTTGAAAGAAGAATACAAAATCTTCGAAGAAGCAGCACGTGAACGTATTGTTCGTTTGTTGAAAGGTCAAGAATCTAACGGTGGTGGTTCAACTAAACGCGGTGATAAACTTTCTGAAGACTTATTGTCTGGTTTAGAGCTTGTTGATTTACTTGAAATCCAGCCAAATGATGAAGCAATTGCTGAGCGTTTAACTCAAATTCAAGTGTTCTTGAAAGAGAAGAGTTACGAGATTGACGAGAAGTTTGCTGAGAAGAAGCGTAAACTTTCTACAGGTGATGAATTAACCACTGGCGTATTGAAGGTTGTTAAGGTTTACCTTGCAGTTAAACGTCGTATCCAGCCTGGTGATAAGATGGCGGGTCGTCACGGTAACAAGGGTGTTGTATCAAACATCTTGCCAGTTGAAGACATGCCACATGATGCCAATGGTGTACCAGTCGACATCGTATTGAACCCACTAGGTGTACCGTCACGTATGAACGTGGGTCAGATTCTTGAGACTCACTTGGGTATGGCGGCGAAAGGTCTTGGCGATAAGATCGAAAAAATGTTGAAAGAACAACGTACAGTGATTGAACTGCGTGAATTCTTAGACAAGATTTATAACAAGGTTGGTGGTGAGCAGGAAGAGCTTGATAGCTTGACTGACGCAGAAATCTTGGCGCTTTCAGGTAACTTGCGTGCTGGTGTTCCATTAGCAACTCCAGTATTTGATGGTGCTGAAGAAAGCCAGATCAAAGACTTACTTGAATTGGCAGACATTTCTCGTACAGGTCAAACAGTATTGTTTGATGGTCGTACAGGTGAACAGTTTGACCGTCCTGTAACTGTAGGTTACATGTACATGCTCAAATTGAACCACTTGGTTGATGACAAGATGCATGCGCGTTCAACGGGTTCTTACTCACTTGTGACTCAACAGCCGCTTGGTGGTAAAGCACAATTCGGTGGTCAGCGTTTCGGTGAGATGGAAGTATGGGCACTTGAAGCATACGGTGCTGCATATACGCTCCAAGAAATGCTTACAGTGAAGTCGGATGACGTCGAAGGTCGTACACGCATCTATAAGAATATTGTAGATGGAAACCATTATATGGATCCGGGTATGCCTGAATCGTTCAACGTATTGACCAAAGAGATCCGTTCTTTAGGTATCAACATTGAACTGAAAAATGGTGACTAATTAGTTCCATTTAATCCCCCCAATCCCCTTTGAGAAAGGGAGAGCTCCCACTTTAAAAGAGTAGGAGCTTCCCTCCTTAGAAAAAGGAGGGATTGAGGGAGGATTGTTCAGTAAAAACAATATTTGTGACCCAGTCGGGTGAGCGTAGCTCCTCGACACACGGAGAAAAAAATTGAAAGACTTGCTCGATATCATGCGTAAGAAAACGGATTCAGAAGGTCATGCACCTGTTGAATTTGACCGTATCCGTATTGGTCTTGCGTCACCAGAGATGATTAAGTCATGGTCTCACGGTGAAGTTAAAAAGCCTGAAACCATTAACTACCGTACTTTTAAACCTGAACGTGACGGTTTGTTCTGTGCCAAAATTTTTGGTCCAGTAAAAGATTATGAATGCTTGTGTGGTAAATACAAGCGTATGAAATATAAAGGCGTCATTTGTGAAAAATGTGGCGTTGAAGTAACAACTGCAAAAGTTCGTCGTGAGCGTATGGGTCATATTGACCTTGCTTCTCCAGTTGCACACATCTGGTTCTTGAAATCATTACCGAGCCGTATCGGTTTACTACTTGATATGACACTACGTGATATCGAGCGCGTATTGTATTTCGAATCTTATGTTGTTACTGATCCTGGTATGACTCCGTTTGAAAAGTATCAACTTTTAACAGACGAAGAATACTACAATGCACTTGAAGAACACGGTGATGAATTCACTGCGAAAATGGGTGCAGAAGCAGTTCAGGATTTATTAAAAGATATCGATCTTGAAGCTGAGATTGCGCGTTTACGTGAAGAAATTCCACAAACAACGTCTGAGACGAAACTTAAAAAAGCGTCTAAGCGTTTGAAATTGATGGAAGCATTCAAAGATTCAAACAACAAGCCTGAATGGATGGTGATGAACGTACTGCCAGTACTTCCACCAGACTTACGTCCGCTTGTACCACTTGAAGGTGGTCGTTTCGCGACTTCTGACTTGAACGATTTATATCGTCGTGTGATCAACCGTAACAACCGTTTGAAGCGTCTTCTTGACCTTGCTGCACCAGACATTATCGTACGTAACGAAAAACGTATGTTACAAGAGTCTGTAGATGCGTTGCTTGATAACGGTCGTCGTGGTCGTGCGATTACAGGTTCGAACAAACGTCCATTGAAATCTTTGGCAGATATGATCAAAGGTAAACAAGGTCGTTTCCGTCAAAACTTACTTGGTAAGCGTGTTGACTATTCTGGTCGTTCGGTAATTACCGTAGGTCCTACTTTACGTCTTCACCAATGTGGTCTTCCGAAGAAGATGGCACTTGAACTCTTCAAGCCATTTATTTTCGCGAAACTACAAGCATCTGGCCAGGCAACAACCATTAAAGCTGCGAAGAAAATGGTTGAGCGTGAAACCCCAGAAGTTTGGGACGTTCTTGCTTCTGTAATTCGTCAACATCCAGTCATGTTGAACCGTGCGCCAACACTTCACCGTTTAGGTCTTCAAGCATTTGAACCTATTCTGATTGAAGGTAAAGCGATCCGTCTTCACCCACTCGTATGTGCTGCGTTTAACGCCGACTTCGATGGTGACCAAATGGCGGTACACGTTCCATTGACACTTGAAGCACAGTTAGAAGCGCGTGCGTTGATGATGTCAACCAACAACATCTTGTCACCTGCAAACGGTGAGCCAATCATCGTTCCTTCTCAGGACGTTGTCTTGGGTCTTTACTACATCACACGTGATGCGGTAAATGCCAAAGGTGAAGGCATGGTGTTTGCGGATACACACGAAGTTAACCGTGCGTTGGCAACGGGTAAAGTTGCGATCCATGCGCGTGTAAAAGTACGTGTACACCAAACTGTTATTGATGAAAACGGTAACCATGAAAAGCAAACCATCATTGTTGATACAACACCAGGTCGTTGCTTGTTATGGGAAGTTGTTCCACAAGGTTTAAGCTTTGAATCGATCAACCTTGAGATGACCAAGAAAAACATCTCGAAGTTAATCAACTCTTGCTACCGTAAACTCGGTTTGAAAGATACCGTTATCTTCGCTGACCAATTGATGTATTTGGGCTTCCGTCAAGCGACGCGTTCAGGTGTATCAGTCGGTATGGAAGATATGTTGATTCCACCAAATAAGCACACCATTATCGACAAAGCTGAAACTGAAGTTCGTGAAATCGAACAACAGTTTGAACAAGGCTTCGTTACTGCGGGTGAGCGCTATAACAAAGTGGTCGATATTTGGGCGCGTACCAATGACCAAGTTGCGAAAGCGATGATGGACAACTTGTCTTATACCCTTGTGAAAAACAAACAAGGTGAAGACGAGAAACAGAAGTCATTCAACTCAATTTATATGATGTCTGACTCGGGTGCCCGTGGTAGTGCGGCGCAGATCCGTCAGCTTGCTGGTATGCGTGGTTTGATGGCGAAGCCAGATGGCTCGATCATTGAGACCCCAATTAAAGCAAACTTCCGTGAAGGTTTGACAGTACTTCAGTACTTCATCTCAACACACGGTGCGCGTAAAGGTTTGGCCGATACCGCATTGAAAACTGCGAACTCTGGTTACTTGACTCGTCGTCTTGTAGACGTAGCACAAGATTTAGTTATTACTGAATCTGATTGTGGTACAGCGGGTGGCTTAGTGATGACACCATTCATTCAAGGTGGTGACGTGATCGAGCCATTACGCGATCGCGTATTGGGTCGTGTAACTGCTGAAGATGTACGTCGTGCATCTGATGATGAAGTTGTACTTCCACGTGGTACGTTAATTGACGAGAAAATTGCTGCTGAGCTTGAAGAAGCGGGTGTCGATGAAGTTAAAGTACGTTCAGTAATTGCATGTGAATCGACATTCGGTGTATGTGCGCGTTGTTATGGTCGTGACCTTGCACGTGGTCACTTGGTGAACCCAGGTGAATCAGTGGGTGTAATGGCTGCACAATCAATTGGTGAGCCAGGTACACAGTTAACGATGCGTACCTTCCACGTGGGTGGTGCTGCAAGCCGAACTTCTGCTGCAAACAGTGTTCAAGTACGTAACAAAGGTACTGTACGTTTCCACAACGTGAAAACTGTACAACATGCTAAAGGTCACTTGGTGTCAGTTTCACGTTCAGGTGAAATTGGTATTGCGGATGACTTAGGTCGTGAGCGTGAGCGCTATAAACTTCCTTACGGTGCAAGCATCTTGTTGAAAGATGGTGAAGCTGTAGAAGCGGGCGGTATCGTGGCGACTTGGGATCCACATACACATCCACTTGTTACCGAAGTTGCTGGTAAAGCGCGTTTCAGCCAGATCGCTGATGGCGTAACTGCAACCTCTAAAACTGATGATGCAACAGGTATGACTACTGTTGAAATCTTGCCTGTAACAGCTCGTCCTGCTTCTGGTAAAGATTTACGTCCTGCAATTGTGTTGGATACAACAGATGGTGGCGAACAATTCTACTTCTTACCACAAAATACGATCGTAACCGTTCGTGATGGCGCAACGATTGGTGTGGGTGATGTACTTGGTCGTGTACCACAAGAAACTTCACGTACCCGTGATATTACCGGTGGTCTTCCACGTGTAGCTGACTTATTTGAAGCACGTAAACCGAAAGAACACGCGATTCTTGCAGAAGTATCAGGTGTTGTAAGCTTTGGTAAAGAGACTAAAGGTAAGAACCGCTTAGTGATTAGCCCTGATGATGGTTCTGAGATCTACGAAGAATTGATTCCAAAATGGCGTACCATTAACGTGTTCGAAGGTGAACATGTGAACCGTGGTGAAACCATTTCTGATGGTCCACAAAACCCACATGACATCTTGCGTTTGAAAGGTGAAGTAGCATTAACTAACTACATCGTGAACGAAGTTCAAGACGTTTACCGTCTCCAAGGTGTAAAAATCAACGATAAGCACATTGAAGTTGTTGTACGTCAAATGTTGCGTAAAGTTGATATCACTGATGGCGGTGATACAAGCTTCATCAAAGGCGAGCAAGTGGATTACATCCGCGTTGTTCAAGAGAACCAAGCTGTCTTGGCTCAGAACAAGTTCCCAGCGAAGTTTGAACGTCAATTGATGGGTATCACCAAAGCGTCGCTTTCTACTGACTCATTCATCTCTGCTGCATCGTTCCAGGAAACAACACGCGTGTTAACTGAAGCTGCTGTAACAGGTAAAGAAGATGATTTACGCGGCTTGAAAGAAAACGTTGTTGTAGGTCGTCTGATCCCAGCAGGTACGGGTCTTGCGTATCATTTAGAACGTCGTCGTCAAGAATCTGAAGCTGCTGAATTTGAACTTCACAATGATTTCAGTGAAGTTGATCAAGCATTTAGTCAAGCGTTGAACTCAGACCAGTTCTAAGTCTTAACGAATTAAAAAAGGCACCTTTGGGTGCCTTTTTTATGTTTGAAAATAGCAAAATGATTGTATTTAGAAAACGAAGCTAAGTTTTCATAGGTATAAATTAGTGGGATTGTATAAAGTGATTCACTTGTTGTGTATATTTATTATCTTCTCCCAAAGATCTATTTATTTCACGATGTGAAAGTGGGAGTGATAATAATTGTGCGGATGTCCCAAGTTTTTGTACTTGCTGAATAAATTGTTGAGCCTGTATACAGGGTTGATCAGGGCGAGTGGTTGAGCAAACAGCAAGAAATGCAGGTAAACTTTGATGTAGTTGTAAGATCGGAGATAGGGCTTTCCAGTTCTCAGGTTGTTGACCAAAGGCTCGATCATAAAATCGAGCATGCCGATTTTGCATGATCTTTTCGATATCGTAAGCAGCGCTATCTAAGGCAATGGTTGCTCGCCAAGGTTGCGGTTGAGGAGTTAACCACGAGGGCCGTACAGTAACCAAGCTAACTAAATGTGCACCAGCAGAATGTCCTACCAAAATAAGCCGTTTTGAGTTTGCATGCCAATCATTTGCATGTTTTTGAATATAGAGTAAAGCGTTTGATATATCTTGAGTCTGTTGCTGTACGGTTGCATTTGGAACTAATCGGTAATTAACGGAGATCAAAAGCCACCCTTGTTTACACCAATAATCGACTTTATTTTTCACTACAGCAGCATTATTTTTATCACCGATACTCCAAGCACCACCATGCACCATAACGATGATTGGAGCTAGATTATTATCGGTGTGTGGTTTAGATGGGAAATAGATATCCATCATTTGTTGGGAATCATGACCGTAAGCAATATTTTTAAGTGATTCTACTTTTGCTAATGTTTGGAACTTGAAAAAATTTGCCTGAGTTGCTGAATTCAAACTCATCAAGATCAACATGGATAGCATAAATCTTGTCATTTTTTCGCCCCTGTTAAATTGTATTTCTACATTGAGTCACACATTTTGTTTTCATGCTGATTAGATTGGAACTTTGACTTCGTTTTTAATAACCTAATTCAATCAACAGTGTAGTACTGTATTGATCAAATATTCTTCCATTTAGTTTATTTTATTACAAAAAGAAAAGAATGCACTTAGAGCAATTACATAATCTGATTATTTTCTAACAAAAATCAGATTATGCTTAGACTATAAAATTGAGGAGTTTTGGATATGAAAAAAACAATTGGTTTAATTTCAACATTAGTATTATCTACTTTAATGTTTACAGGCTGCCAAAACATGAGCGCATCTGATCAGCGTATTGGTGCAGCAGCATTGGGTGGTGCAGTTGGTGGTGGTGTTGGTAATCATGTAGGTGGTGGCTTAGGAGCGGGTGTAGGTGCAGCAGCAGGTGCTGGTGTAGGTGCAAATGCCAAGGGTGGTAGTAGTAATTCAACCACAAGTAGTGCAATTGGTGCAGGTATTGGTTCTGTAATTGGTAAGTCTATTTTTGGTGGCGATACTGGTGCAGCGATTGGTGGTGCAATCGGTGGTGGCGCAGGAGCTGCAATCCAAGAAAAGAAAAAGTAATATGAATTAAAGTTTTAATAAATGCCTGCTATGGTTTGCAGGCATTTTATATTTAGGTTCATCCCAAAGAACTTGCTTTGGGCTTCTTCCGGCGTATATATAAAATTTTTTCAACCTCTGCAATTCGTGTTCCTGCATCATCTAAAATATTGAGCGTGTAATGACGTAAAACAGGTTCATAATTTTCTGATAATCGTTTGATTTCATCAATTTCATTTTTACTCAGTTTAATGTCGGCAACGACCTCACTACGACCAGGTGACAGGAAATTAATAGAAGCACTTTTGTCCCAAACAATATATTTATACCCTAAATGATGCATGAGAATCAGCATATAAAAGGGATCAACCATCGAATATAAACTGCCGCCAAAATGTGTTCCGACGATATTACGATTTTTTCTAGTCAGCGGCATTTTGACACGAATGAAGTAACGATCAAGATCAAATGATTCGATTGCAATGCCTGCACCACGGTAAGGGGAGTAATGATTCAGCATAAATTTAGAAATCGCTGGAATGGTTCGAATTTTTTTGAAAAAGTCTTTCATGGTCAATTTTTTTTCTTGCAACTCTATTCATACTCCATAAGTATCATTTTTAGTGCATCGCTGGCAATGGCTGTTTTATAACCAAGCCGATAGAAAATAAAATGGGAAAGAATTATGCAAGCACAAGTAAAAACAGTAACCACTTCTGACCAACAAAGCCTCTGTGTCAAAACATGGGGTGATGAAAAGAAAACACCATTGGTGTTAGTACATGGATATCCCGATAATCAGGAAGTATGGGAGCCGATTATTGAGCAATTGGTTGATGACTATTATGTCGTTACTTACGATGTACGTGGTGCAGGTTTGTCATCAATTCCAAAGCGTATTAAAGACTATCGATTACCGCGTTTATCTTTGGATTTACAAGAAGTCGTTGATGAAGTGTTACCAAACCGTAATTTCCATATGGCAGCGCATGACTGGGGTTCTTTACAGTCTTGGGAATCAGTAACTGAACCTAAGTTAAAAGGCCGTTTACTATCTTATACAACAATCTCAGGCCCTTGCTTGGATCATGCTTCTTTATATTTACGTGAAAAGTTTAAATCTGCGCCAAGTAATGTACTGAAAATGCTGACTAAATCTTGGTACATTGGTGCTTTCCATTTACCATTAGTTGCACCAACTGTATGGACTTTCTTTAGTCCAGAAAAGTGGGGGAAGATTTTAAGTGGCTTAGAGAAAAAACAAAACTTGCCATTAAATGCAAATATTGTGTCAGATGGTAAATACGGTATTAATCTGTATCGTGCTAACTTTATTCCTTCACTGACTCAACCACGCCAACGCTATGCTCAATGTCCTGTACAGGCAATTGTATTAAAACGCGATGCATTTGTTAGCCCAGAGTACATTACAGAATCGATGCCAAAATGGGTTGAAAACTTTGAATATGTTGAACTTGATGCCAATCACTGGGCGGTTCTAAGTCAGCCAACCAAAATTGCTGAACTAATCCGTCATTTTTTAAAACGCCAGACTGTTTAAGGCTTTAGCGGATTAATCAAAATAAAAATCACTTAAAACAGATTGCAATTTGGCGACATTTTCAGCTTCTATACAATGAATCTGCTAGAATGTCGCCTTTCTTTTTGCTCCTAAATTTTGTCCATGAATGCTGTCGTAATTGCGATTGCCGTGATGTTTATTTTGTCACTGGCACGCGTTTCTGTTGTTCTCACTTTGGTCATATCAGCCATTATTGGTGGTTTGGTTGCTGGACTGAGCCTTTCTCAAACTGTAGAAGCTTTTAATGCAGGATTGGGAGATGGTGCTGAAGTTGCTTTGGCTTATGCTGTTCTAGGTGCTTTTGCCTTAGCATTATCCAAATCTGGTTTACCAGATTTACTTGCACATAAATTGATTGGTTTATTAGGAATGGAAGCCAGTAAAAATCAAGAAAAAAAAGTGAAATATCTTTTATTAACGATTTTACTCATCGCTGCAATTTTTTCTCAAAATCTAATCCCAGTTCATATCGCTTTTATTCCCGTATTGGTTCCGCCATTGTTAAAAGTGATGAATCACCTCAAGCTTGATCGACGTGCGGCAGCATGTGTACTGACGTTGGGTTTAGTTGGAACATATATATTCTTACCTGTGGGCTTTGGTGCCATTTTCCTTGAACAAATTTTGATGGGAAATATCAATAAAATTGGGGCTGCATATGGTTTGCATGTAGAACGTGGCATGATGCCTATGGGCATGGCGATACCTGTTTTGGGCATGGTTTTAGGTACTTTAGTCGCTGTGTTTATTAGTTATCGTAAGCCGCGTGAATATGTTGATCGATCAATTTCACCTGTTACAAGCATTGATTTGGATAAACCACTACGAGCAACAACACAAGCTGAATATGACCTCAAGGTGGATGCTGAAGAGTTGAAGCATGAAGCTGAAAATGTACCTTATATTTCCAAAAAAACCATGCTCATGGCTTTACTTGCAATCGGTTTAACCTTAGTTGCACAGTTGTATTCAGGTTCGATGATTTTAGGTGGTCTTGTTGGTTTTGCTGTGTTATCCGCTTCTGGCATCTTTAAATGGCAAGAAGCCGATGATGTGTTTGTGCAAGGGATGCGGATGATGGCCTTAGTTGGTTTTATCATGATTTCTGCGGCAGGTTTTGCTTCAGTCATGACGCATACAGGCGACATTGCTCATCTAGTGAATGGAGTTGTACATATTATTGGTGATAATCATGCTTTAGCTGCGTTCTTGATGCTATTTATTGGCCTGTTTGTCACGATCGGTATTGGTTCATCTTTCTCAAGTGTGCCTGTGTTGGCAGTGATTTATGTGCCACTCTGCGTACAATTTGGATTCTCACCTTTAGCAACAATTGCATTGATTGGCACTGCTGCTGCATTAGGTGATGCAGGTTCGCCTGCTTCAGATTCAACATTAGGACCTACAGCAGGACTAGGTGTAGATGGTCAACATGATCACATTTGGGATACTGTAGTGCCAACATTTATACATTTTAATATCCCGCTACTTATTTTTGGCTGGATCGCAGCAATGGTTTTATAATAAAAAGGCTCAATATGAGCCTTTTTTGTTGAGTATAAAAAATATCAAGAAGTGACATTTTTTGTCTGTTTTTTAATCTAATTTTATAATATATTCTAAATAGAAATTTATATGTAATTTAATTTTTAAATTAATCTTAATTTTATTTTTTTAAAAACTTCAGCTAAATTTTAAACAATAAATCTTGATAAAAATACTAGGTTTTATAATGATTTAAGTTGATTGAATTGGTCTGAATTATTTTATATTACATATTTTAACAAATATATTTTTTTATTATTCAATATATTACAAAATCAATCAAAAAGGTTGGAATTAATATGTATTGCATAATATAAAAACACGTGTTTATTATGTTGAACAAGAACATAATTTTTTAAAAGAGGTTGTTTAAATGCTAAAAAATGTATTAGTTGTTGCATTATTGGGGTTATCATCAACTGCGTTTGCAGGTGGTTTTCAGGTTAAGGTCGGTGGTAGTGTTATTGCGCCAACAGATGAAACAAAAATTGCGGGTGTAGGTACCTTAAAAGGTGACAATGAGTTTGCTTTTACACCTTCAGTAGAATATTTCTTTGGTGATACGCCATTTTCAGCAGAGCTATTACTTGCAACACCTATTGCACATGATGTTTTGCTAAATGGTGAGAAAGTAGCGAAAATTAAGCATTTACCACCAACAATAACATTCAAATATAATTTGAAGAATTCAACAGGTTTTACACCTTATATCGGTGTTGGTGGCTCAGCATTTCTTGCTTGGGATGAACAAACAACAGGTGGATTGACTGGTAAAGATTTATCAGTCAAAGAAGATTTTGGTTTTGCAGGTCAAATTGGTTTTAATTTTAAACCTGCTGATGCAAAGAACTGGGGTGTTTTCTTTGACGCGCGTTACGCACAATTAAGCCCAGAAGTTAAAATTAATGGAACTAAGCTGACGGATTTAGATATTAATCCTATGGTCTATACCTTGGGTTATAGCTATAAGTTCTAAGGCGATTTAGATTTAAAGAAACCTCACAAATCGTGAGGTTTTTTATTTTGCAATCGTAATATAAAACAGATACAAGCCTGAAACAGAGCGTGCGGTAAGCTAAGAACTAGTTTTTAATAAGTTGTGATCGGTGATGAAAAAATTATTAAGCTCAGCATTATTTCTTATGCCATTACTCATTTTATCTCAAACCCATGCCGCTAGTTTCCCATGCAAAGCTGCAAAATTAAAATCGGAACAACAGATTTGTAACGATCTTGGTTTAAATGATGCAGATGTAAAACTGGCAACAACTTACCAGATTATTTTGCACGCACTCCCTATGGGAGGACGTGATGCAGAAAAAGATAAGCAATTCCAATGGTTGAAACAGCGTAATTCATGTGCAGCAAATACTCCCTGTCTTCGTCGTGCTTATGCACAAAGACAACAGCAATTAGATCAACTTCTACAAACACGTATATTGAGCCAAGGACCATTCTAATTGTTCTTTTGTGCATTTTTTAACTGAAAAAATAAAACACAAGGATTGAAATATTCAAGATATGCACCATTCATAAATCATTCCAAATATATAAACCTCAAGATAAGGAGTGATTTATGAGTGAACAAGTCGCACAAAATTATAGTTTCCAAGCTGAAGTTGCTCAGTTATTACATTTGGTGACACATTCGCTGTATTCCAACCCAGAAATTTTCTTACGTGAACTGATTTCAAATGCTTCGGATGCTTGCGATAAGTTACGTTTTGAAGGGATTAATCACCCTGAATATTATGAAAATGATGCAAACTTACATGTTCGTGTGAGCTTGAATAAAGAGAATAAAACTTTAACTATTTCCGATAATGGTATTGGTCTGAGTCAACAAGAGGCGATAGAGAATCTTGGTACGATTGCAAAATCGGGCACTAAAGATTTTATGTCAAAGTTAAGTGGTGATCAGAAAGCCGACGCACAGTTAATTGGTCAATTTGGTGTTGGTTTTTATTCTGGATTTATTGTAGCCGATAAAATTACGGTTGAATCACGCCGCGCTGGCTTAGAGACTGCTGAAGGTGTGCGTTGGATCAGTGGCGGTACAGGTGAGTTCGAAGTTCAAACAATTGAGAAAGCAACCCGTGGTACCGATATCATCTTGCATTTACGTGATGATGCACTCGACTATTTAGAGTCGTGGAAAGTTAAACAAATCATTAATAAATATTCTGACCACATCAGTTTGCCAATCGAAATGCAAAAAGAAGTGTGGCAAGAGGAAGAAGTCGCTGAAGGTGAAGAACCGAAAGGCGGTCAGATGGTGAAGACGGATGAATGGGAAGCGATTAACTCAGCAAGTGCGTTATGGACACGTAATAAGAGTGAAATCACTGATGAGCAATACATCGAGTTTTATAAAAACCTGAGCCACGATTTTGCAGAGCCTTTGGCATGGGCGCATAACCGCGTGGAAGGTAGCACTGAATATACGCAATTATTGTATATCCCAAGTCAAGCCAAACAAGATCTGTTTACACGTGAAGCAAAAGCGGGCATCAAATTGTATGTGAAGCGTGTATTCATTTTGGATGAAGCAGACAACCTCATTCCAAACTATTTACGTTTTGTACAAGGCGTGGTCGATAGTGCTGATTTACCATTAAATGTCAGTCGTGAATTACTTCAAGAAAGCCGTGATGTAAAAACCATTCGTGAAGGTAATGCGCGTCGTGTATTGACCTTACTGGATGGCTTGGCAAAATCGGAAGATGAGAAAGACCAAGAGAAATTTAAAGCTTTCTATACTGAATTTGGTTCGGTATTAAAAGAAGGTTTAGGCGAAGATACGGGTAATCGTGAGCGTATCTTGAAATTATTGCGTTATGCAACTTCTAGCAATGATGAAATCTCGACTTCATTTGCCGACTATAAAGCACGTATGAAAGAAGGGCAGAAAGCGATTTACTATGTGACTGCTGATAACCTTACAGCCGCGAAAAATTCGCCACAACTTGAAGTATTCAAGAAAAAAGGTATTGAAGTATTGCTCATGGCAGATCGTGTGGATGAGTGGGCAATGAACTTTGTCTTTGAGTTTGATGGTACGCCACTACAAAACGTTTCTAAAGGCGCTGTTGATCTTGGTGACTTACAGGATGCTGAAGAGAAAAAGGCTTTAGAACAAGCGGCTGAGCAGTTCAAGCCTGTGGTGGACCGCTTAACGACATCGTTAAAAGACAAAACCAAAGAAGTGCGTGTTACGACGCGTTTAGTTGATTCACCAGCATGTTTGGTAACGAGTGAGGGTGAACTTTCTCCGCAACTGATCCGTATGCTGAAACAAGCAGGACAGGCTGTGCCAGAAATCAAGCCGACTTTAGAGATCAATCCAGAACATCCATTGGTGAAAAAATTAGAAAGCTCTGCACAGTTTGATGATCTTGCGAATGTGATCTTTGATCAGGCGGTAATTGCTGAAGGTGGCTTACCAGAAGATCCAGCAGCCTATGTAAAACGTATCAACAGCTTGTTATTACAATAAGTGATTTGACCTAAAAACCTCTGCTTCGGCAGAGGTTTTTTATATCTATGGATAACATTTAAGTTATCCACAGTTGTGTTGGTCTTTTGATCAAAACTGTGCTTCAAACTTCATTTGATAGTTGAAAGAATATCCTTGTTCACTCGTTGGCATGTTTACATAATTAATGTCATTTTGCATAAAGACCCAATTACGCCAAATTGGTCTTTTCCAAGAAAAATATGGCCCCCACTCATTCACACGAAGCGCCTTGTTTTCATAATCACCTGTACTCAAAATTCCATAGCTGAGATTGTTTTGAGATAACAGATCTAATTTCTGAAAAGTGCGATTACTCCATACATATTCTGAGTTTTGAGTTTTAGAAAAGTTAAATTGCGTGGAAATTTGTGCTTGTTGCTGAAATTTTTGGGTTAAATCTAAGTAGGTTTCCGCATAGTTTTTACTGATTGAACCGTAACGAAAGATTTGAGTTGTATTGAGCCGTAGCCCTGAATGCAAGATCCAGCTTTTCTTTGCTAGAAATTGGACATAAATATCTGTATCTGAATTTGACCCTAAATCTAGATCATTATGAAAGGGCAATAAATTAGAAATGGTTGACCAGCTTGCGCTGAGTGGATTCGGCGTGGGAATTGTTTTGTGGGCATTGTGCTTGGTATTTTTGCCTAGTTTTTTAGGCGGTTGAGTTTGTTGAGCACGTTGCCATAAAGTGTCATGACCAAAAACCTGCATAAGTTCATCGGCAAGTTGTTGATCATTGCTGACTGCATAAGTTTCATCTGTAATCATAGCCGTACATTTTAAAATATGATGTACTTGCGAATGTGGCTGTAAAAAAGATTGATGAGCAAGATGCGTATGATGTCTATTGATTGGGATCAAAAAAGGAAAAAAGGGGAGCAGTAGGTAAGCTAAATATAGATTTCCTATAATCAAAACATACACAAGTATGGCGTATCGATGATTCATGCATAAAAGAAAAATTAAAGAATCAAATAATAATAATCAAAGCTTAATTAATTATTTATTTTATAAGATTGTTTAAAAGTGAAAATGCTCAATCTAAATTTAAATTGAGCATTCAGATCATTTAAATGAATTTAGAATAGGGTTTCAAGACGAACGAAAGTACTAACGAAATGACTGCGATCTGAACGATGATCATTGAAATAGTTGAGATCACCTTGTACATAGAACCACTCACGCCATAAAGGTTGTCTCCAAGAAACAAAAGGCCCCCAACTATTTAGACGTAAGTCATTATTGTTGTAATAGCCACCTGTATAGAGACCGTAATTAAAATTGTTATGCGCAAAGAATTTGTGTTGGCGGAAAATTCGATTGTCCCATAACAAATCATCATCTTGCTTGTCAGCGTAAGTTAAACTGAATTGATTTGAAAGAAAAGGTTGGTTGGGTCGAGCATGTATCAATTCTAAATTTGTACGCAAATAGTTCTCACTTTGACTACCATATCTATAGATTTGTTCAGCATTAAAGTGGAAATCATTGTGTAAATCCCAGTGCTTCTCAGCTCTTAGACGTAAGTAAACATCATCACCAGAACGAATACCAATATCTGCATCTGTTTCAAATGGTAGTTTTTTGGAAAAATTAGACCAACGTAATGCAAGAGAACCATTGCTGTCACGTGTTTGTTTAGAATCAAGTTTTTTATTTGGATCTTGATTTGGTTGTGTATTGGTATTGGCAATATTATTTTTAAATTCGTCATCTAGAGAATCATCACCAAAAACTAAGCTAAGTTTTTTTTCTAAAGTTGGAAGTTTGATTTTTCCTCGAATACGAGGTTTAACTTCATAGTTATCATATTCATTCCAATAATTGTCCAACATAAAACGAATCGTTGCTGAAGCTGGTTTTTCAGGGTCGACATCACCAAACCAGTCATCAATCTTAACCGAGGTTCGATCAGCCCAGTTGCGAATATCACGCTGTTTACGATCAACCCATGTTTTATTCTCAGTTTCAGCGGTTGGAGGAACAATAGATTGATCAGATTGTTCAGGAAGAATGGTGGGGCTCGCATCTACCCATTTAGGAATATAGTCTAAGAAGTTTTCTTGATTTGATGTTTCCGCTTTGGGAATATTATTCTCAGTTTGTTCAACCAGTTTAGTTGCTGCACTAACAGTTGTTGATAAACCGAATGGAAGTACAATGAGCGTATATAAAATATATGATGGTACCGTTTGATTTAAAGTCGTCATAGTTAAAACTTATATATTGTTCTTCATTTAACTTTTGATTATTCAAGCAATAAAATCAAGCTAAAGACACAAAAAACAGCAATTTAACAATGCTTTTGAAAATTTGAATGAGTATTTATGAAAGTCCACCATGAAACTTGCAATAAGCAATCACAAGTTTGATGGTGGATTAGATGTATCTTAAAAATGGATATTTAGGTCGCTGAAACATCTGCATTTTCGAGTGCTTGATAGAGATCGTGAACTGAAATTGGTTGAGGGAGACGGCTAATCACTTGACGTATTAATTGCCATGTATAGCCGTCTGCACGATCTAACAATAGATACGGATAAGCTTGATCTTCGCTCGATAATTTTACCCGTTCTGCGCCGTGTAGCACTCTGATTTTTTGACGCTCTTTGAGTAGGATGACTGGCGTCAGAAAAGTCGCTGCTGTTTCTTCAAAAGGAATAAACTTTTGCGTGTTAATAAAGGCAGCAGGAATATAAGGGTAAGATCGCTCATTACGCTGCCAAACTTCACTACCATTCATGATACATTCATTAAATAGTGTTTCATGTTGGTGGTAGTGTTGTTTAAAAATAACCCAGTCTGTTTGATGAATCGAGCTTGTTTGAGTATGACGTTGGTCTGTATAAGCTTGTAAGATTGTTGCAGCATATTCGACACTATGAGTACCAATAAGTACGACATAATGTGAAAACTGTCCTTGAGCATAAAGCTGTTCCGCAACAAAGATTTGAGCTGTTTCCCAAACAGGTTGAACGTCATTCTCAGCTTTTAAATATAACCAATCAATTTTAATATTTTGATCAATCTCATCGTGTAGCTCTACACGATATAAAGATGGAAATGTTTTAGGATCGATACGCTCTAAGCGACATACGAGTCCATCTAAATTAAAATCTTTTAACGCAACAGGTTTAGCTTTATTTAGATTTGCAACAGGACGCACATTTTGTCTAAAACTTGGTTTAGGCTTTGCGACCGTTGGAATACTTGGTGTTGGAGTATTGGGTACAGATTGAATTCTTTCCTGAATAATTGCTTCGAGTTGTGCTTCAAAATTCGCAGTTTCTTCTCTCATAGCAGATAATCTGTCCTTGTGAATTGTCTGATTTGAATCTAATGATAAATTTGTTGAACTTTGATGAATTGGCTCTAAAACAGGAATAAGGCTTTTGAGTTCATCATCTGTTTTTATATAATCACTTGTGCTCGTTTGAATCCATTCAAGTGCTTGTCGAGTAGATGTAAACCAAGGGCTCTTTATAAAAGACAATGCAGGACGAATAACCCAAATTTGCCAATGCTGTGACTGACGTAAAGCTGCCCATCCCATGTCGCCTGATGCAAATAAAGCATGTTCAACACGCCCCATAAATTTAAATGTTCCGCGATAAGTGAGTGCATACCCAAAGCTTTCTAATTCTTCAGCCGGAAATTCTTCTTGTTGAATAAATTCTTTAAATGGAGTGAGTTGTTCTTGAAACAATGGATCGTCACAAGAAGAACAAATATCCTTAATACGTTGCTTTGATTTTGCAATCTCAAAAAGTGAGTTTTTATCGTTGTTTAGCCCAACAATCAGATGTTTGAGCTCATCAACCAATAATGCTTTCTCTAATACGTCCATTGATAGTTTCCTTAGAGATAGGCTTGAGCCTGTTTTAAATAATAAATAAGTACAATATTCACAGCATCATCTAACAGTTTGTATTCAGGTGTATTCGTCAAATTATGCTGTCTAGCCAAAGCTACAAGTTGCTCAATGCATATTTGTTCGGGTTGAATCTGACCATTTATTAGGGCTTGTAACTCTTGAATTTTCATAACAAAAGAATGTCACTTTATGACGATTATAGAAGAAAACTATGCAAAATCTATAGACTGCAAGTTAGTAAAAAATCTCATTTAGGTATTCCAAATAGAGATTTTGATCATGTTTTGGCTTTCAAAATATCAACACCGTAAAACAATAAATCGGATAAATAGATAGTTATGCGAAAACATATCTATAAATATATCATCAATATGTGACTCAAGTCGCATATTGTTGAGTTAAAAGTTGATCAATAAAGATGGTTACTTTGTTACAGGATTTTCTGCTCAGATAAGCGGTATTCTTTTTGGGATAATAGGTGAGGGCATAAGAATTGTGGTTTTTGAAAATGTCCTGAACAAGCTCCAAATTAATCTTGAAGCTTGTGATTTAGTAAAAATAGTTAGGGATGAATGTCACACTGATCATCGTTACATTGAGCTGCATTGGTTTGCTCGATTTCTTGTGTAGATGCTGATTGAGCTTGTTGTAATGCTTGTAAGAAAATCTCACGCGGTTGTGCACCTGAAAGTGCTAGTTTTTGATCAAAGACAAAAAAAGGCACGCCAGTAACATTCAATTGCTCACGTGCAATTTTTTCATCGTGACGCACAAAATCTGCCAACTCATCTGAATCCAGCACATACTCAACCTCAGCATGGTCTAGACCAATCCGTGAAGCGATTTCTTCAACCACTTCACGTTCACCAATTGCAAGACCTTCAGTCATATAAGCATGAAAAAAGGCTTCTTTTGCTTCGTTACCTAAGCCTTTACTTTGAGCAAGATGAATGATCCGATGAGCATTAAAACTATTGCCTGAATTGGCTTTTTGCCATTGGAAGTCGATGCCTTCAACTGCTGCCATAGCAGCGACATTACGTTCCATTTCTTCCATTTCAGCAAAGCTACGCCCATATTTCTTTGCTAAGCGCTCCGTATTTGAAGTCTCGTGTTTAGCTGGAGCATCTGGATCGAGTTCAAAGCTATGCCAATGAATATCAAGCTCAATTCCTGCTTGTTCAGCAATATGTTCAAGACGCTTTTTCCCAATATAACAAAAAGGGCAAACCACATCTGACCAAATATCTACGCGCATGGTATATCTCTACAATTTTAGTTGGTTTGATAATAGGGGCGTAAGTACGAAATTTAAAGCGATGAAAATGTAATGCTCCGTTACGAGAAATGAAATAAAAATCAATTAACAGCCTATGTTTGATTGATTAAACTTAAATTCAGAACATAAAAAATATAATTAAGATTGGAGGCTGTATGCGCCGTTTTCTATTATTCCTTGCAGTCATTGTAATTTGTATAAGTACTTTCTTTTTCTATCAATATCGTGTGCAGCAAAAAGCAGCCAATACTGAACAAATGTTTGAAATTGTTATGGCTGAAAAAATGCGTGCGCTGTATGACCAAGCGCAAGATTGGTCAAAACCTGTGCAACTGAATGTACATGATGATCGTTTGTCAGGTGATTATAAGTTGATGTCCGAGTTTCTACTTAGTTATTGGATGCAAAATGTTGAAGCGCGAAATCATTATTTAAGGCAACTCAAAGCAGCAAATTGGGATACTTTTTTAGATGTAGAGCGTTTGGATCAAGATCGTCAGCAAGCTTATAAAGAAACAGAACAAATGCTTCGCGAGGTTCGGAAAATATCGGCTGAATATGAACGAAAACGGCAACAAATACAGACCGATTCACTTAAACAAGCAAAAAGTTTGGCTATTCATAATGAAATGAGAAAATCCTTGCAAGTTAAATTAGAACATAACCTTAAAGTAGATAAAGCACATGATATTTTCCCGATTGAACAGAAAATTATAGAAAAAGCACAGGCAATGTTCGATATGTTGAGAACCTACCCATGGCAGAAACAAGACAAAATGATTCTTTTTCAAGAAACAATACAAGTGAAAAATTTTAATAACTTATATCAGGATGTACTCAGGCTAAATGCGAAGATGGAAAAAATTAAGAAAAGTAATGTTGAAGTATTAGATGAAGAATTGTAGTTCGATCAAGCAATGATTCAGCCTGTGAATCATTGCTTGATTGTAAGATCAACTTTAGTCGAAAATCTTTTCCGCTGCTTGGAACGGTAAACTCACAACATCAATCGCTACAGCAAAAGGCAGTAATACCAGTTTTTCCAAAGGATTCATACCTGATTTTGATTTATAACTTTCTTCTTTATTGGTATAGATAGATACTTGGTAAGGCTTACTTAATGCTTTTAATGAGGTGAGATTATTTGCAGCAGGGTATACGACACCAGCAAGCTTAATATCAAAACAGAAACGCTGTGCATACATACGCTCATCGCTTGAGGATGAACATTCTTTTGCGCCATTTTCAATAAAGAACTCTAAATCTTTTTTGCTTAAATCTTCTTTAAGTTTTATATAGGAAAGTGGCAATGTACCTGAAAAATTACCATCATTCTTTTCAGAATAAAAACTCAAGTCCCGTGTTATTTGGATATTTTTAGCATCAAGTTTACTGATCAAGCTCACAAATTGAGAACCACCTTGAGTCAAAATATAGCTGTTTTTTTTCCCTGCAATCACGATACTGTCTTTGGGTAAATTTGACGATGTTTGCGCAGGTCGCCCAAAAGCAACCACATTGTCTTCAACTAAAGTGACACGTTCTGTTCGAGTATAGGTTTTGTTGTCTTTGTTAATCAGTGTTTTGGTTGCGCATCCCGTTAAACATAATGCTGTAATTGATATCGCTGTAGTCATTTTAATTAGAGTTGAAAACATCCAGTTCTCCTAATGATTTAAGTTTAAAATTTAAAAAATAATTGATATTCATACAATATTTAAAAGACCATAATGAAAAATCTAAGTAGAAGCGAGGACTTTTCTCTTAAGTATGGCGATCTTTACAAAGATTAAACATGATCGCTAATACGGATAAATTTGATTTCTCGTTTAAAATTTTGGTGAAATTTACCGTTTATCAGAGTGATACAGAATTCAATATTACTTTGTTGTAGGCTTAAGCTTATAGTTATTTTTATTCAATGTTTAAGGTGAATGATTTTTGGAGCAAGTGATGAACTTTCTAAAACGATCAGCGCTGATGATGGCATTTACTTTGGTTGGATTTTCAGCAGTACATGCCGAAGAGGTTGCAACTTTACCAACCATTCGTATTATGGCTGAATCTGAATTACGTGAAGAAGTCGTAGGACCTACTCCATTTCAAGAAGATAAAAAGGTACGTCAAGCACTTCAGCATCGTATTTATAAAACCCATACTGATATGCAGAATGCAGGAATTCCTGAGAATATTAGTGCAGTTGAATTTGAACCAAAGGTGCAGTCAGGCTTATCTCAAGTTTCACCTGGGTTACAAGAGTATATTCTAGCGGTGGCTTCAGGTTTTCAATCATCTGATCCAACTAATGGTGTATTTAAAATATTAGAGCCACTTAATATAAATCGCAACAATATTGATGGCATTCGTGATGGTTCGATTAAAGTCAATTTGAATGATATTTTGCTATTACAGCAGCAAATTCAAAATGGTTTAAAAGATTTTAGACAACCATAGCTTATATCATTGATTAAGATAAAAATCCCCGCATATCTAGTGGGGATTTTTTCTATTATTGTTTTAGGTAACGCTCAAAAATTGCAGAGAAATCATAGTTCTCAATTTGTTTACGACGTTCAGTAAACTTATTTTCAACTTGAATCGTAGTCTGTGAAATAATATCAGGGAGGTTTAACAACACTTGTTCTGGTAATTCACGCAGAGAAAACATGTTATTCACAGCTTGTTGAGTGATGACTAGCGAATTTATTTGACGTTCAATTTCTTTGCATGCTTCCCCAATACTAAATAGAGCTTTATATAAATCTCGTACCTTTTCGATTTGTGATTTTTCAATATCAATTGAATAACTTGCACCACCAAGTTGGAATTTGATTTCGACGTCCCGATCAATTGTACCTGCTGTTTCTAGAAGCACCCGACTAATCTGATAGTGTTTATATGGATAGCGATTCAACGTCCGTTTTTTGCTGACCGCACTTGTACCATCTAGATGAATGAAAGCGGTATTGGTAAAGCAGTATTCGTCGGTTTTTGCTTTGATCAAAAAGAAAATTTTTTCATTGTCTTCATGGAAAATATAGTCATCAATATCCGTCTTATCATAATCTCTAGGTTCAATAATCTTACCGATATCACTGGTTCCCATTAGATCAGCTGCCATATTTTTAAACATTGTTAGAACCTTGTCGTTTTTGGAATTTGATAATAATTTGTCGTGTATTGTTCTGTCTACAGTGGATATTTGTATTTCAAAGATTCGATACAACGATGAAATGAATTTCTATCACATAAAAAAATCCCCGCGTATAGCGGGGATTTTCTTTTTATCTCAGTGTCGATTAAACACGTTCGATAATAGTCGCGATACCTTGACCAAGACCGATACACATGGTCGCAAGACCGATTTGCGTATCTTGTTGTTCCATCACGTTCAACAATGTTGTTGTGATACGCGCACCAGAACAACCCAATGGATGACCTAATGCAATCGCACCACCATTCAAGTTGATGATGTCTTGTTTCTCATAAACGCCTAAGCCTTTCATTACTGATAAGCCTTGTGCAGCAAATGCTTCGTTTAATTCGATAGTTTGGATATCCGCCATCGTTAAACCAGCACGTTTAAGCGCTTTTTGAGTTGCTGGAACAGGGCCGTAACCCATGATTGCAGCATCACAACCTGCAATCGCCATAGAGCGAATCACAGCACGAGGTTTTAAACCTAAAGATGCAGCACGTTCAGCTGACATCAACAACATTGCAGATGCACCGTCAGAAAGAGCAGAAGAAGTTGCTGCTGTTACTGAACCACCTTTAGGATCGAAAACAGGTTTCAATGCTTTGAATGCTTCAAGGTTTGCATCAGCACGAATTACTTCGTCGATGTCACACAAGATTTTGAAGCCATTTGCATCATGACCTTCAACACCAACGATTTCATTTTTGAAACGACCTTCTTGAGTTGCAGCCCAAGCACGACGGTGAGATTCAACACCGAAAGCATCTTGTTCTTCACGAGAGATACCGTTCATACGACCTAACATTTCAGCTGTTAAGCCCATCATGTTCGATGCTTTCGCATAGTGTTTAGACGCTTCTGGGTTAAGATCGATGCCGTGCATCATACCTACGTGACCCATGTGCTCAACACCACCAATGATGAATACATCACCTTGATTCGTTGCAATCTGTGCTGCCGCAGTGTGGATTGCTTGCATTGAAGAACCACAAAGACGGTTTACTGTTTGACCGCCAGCAGTTTTTGGAATGTCAGCCAATAAACCAATATTACGAGCAATGTTCATACCTTGCTCTAAAGTTTGGTTTACACAGCCCCAAATGATGTCTTCAACTTCATTGGTATCAAACTGGTTACGAGCAACAAGTGCACGTACCAATTCAGCAGATAAACTGTCGGCACGAACATTGCGGAACATACCGTTACGTGATTTGCCCATTGCTGAACGAACGCCATCAACAATTACAACGTCACGTGGATTTAAAGTAGCCATTCACGTTGCTCCTTAACCGTAGAATTTTTTGTTGTTAGCAGCCATGTCACGCAACATTTGTGGCGCTTCATAAGCCTTACCTAAGTGTGCATATTTGTCGCAAAGCGCAACGTATTCAGCAACACCTGTTTGGTCGATGTAACGGCATGGACCACCACGGAATGGAGGGAAACCTACACCCATGATCATCGCCATATCTGCTTCAGAAGCAGTTGCAACGATGTTGTCTTCTAAGCAACGAACTGTTTCGTTACAGAAAGCAAGCATCATACGGTCAATGATTTCTTGGTTGTCAAACTCGCGTTTTTCACCAGTCACGAAAGGCGCAATTATTTCGTAAGCTGTTGGATCAACAGTTTTCGCTTTCTTACCTTTCTTATCTAACACGTATTTGTAGAAACCAACGTCATTCTTTTGACCAAGACGTTTTGCTTCGTACATCGCTTCGATAGAACCTTTGTAGTCTGGCTTCATACGGTCAGGGAAACCTTCAGCCATTACTTCTGCGCCATGAACACCTGTATCGATACCAACAACGTCGATCAAGTATGCAGGACCCATTGGCCAGCCGAATTTCGCCATGACATTATCCACTTGTTGGAAATCCGCGCCATCTTTTACAAGAAGGTCGAATGCACCAAAGTAAGGGAACAATACACGGTTAACTAAGAAACCAGGGCAGTCGTTAACAACGATAGGTGTTTTACCCATTTTCTGAGCAAGAACAACAGTAGTTGCAATCGCTTCATCAGATGTCTTCTCACCACGGATCACTTCTACCAATGGCATCATGTGTACTGGGTTAAAGAAGTGCATACCAACAAAGTTTTCAGGACGTTGTAATGCTTTCGCCAAACGCGTAATTGAAATCGTAGACGTGTTAGAAGCAATAATCGTGTTTTCACGAACATTCTTCTCAGTGTCTGCAAGTACCATTTCTTTTACTTTTGGATTTTCAGTCACTGCTTCGATCACGATATCCACTTCTTTAAACTCATCGTAGCTTAAAGTTGGACGGATGCGAGCAAGTGTTTCACCCATTTGCGCAGGTTTCATTTTTTTGCGTTCAACTTGCTTGGTCAGTAAGCCATTCGCTTCTTTCATACCAAGTGAAAGTTGTGGGTTACCAATGTCTTTCATGATGATTGGTGTGCCTTTGCTTGCCGTTTGGTAAGCAATACCACCACCCATGATACCCGCACCTAATACAGCTGCTTGGTTAACAGGGTGAGCACCTTTCTCATATTTCTTCGCAGTTTTCTTCACAACTTGGTCATTGATGAATAAGCCAATCAATGCACCTGCTTGAGGAGTAATTGCTGCTTTAGCAAAACCTTGAGCTTCTGCTTTTAATGCATCATTACGTGTAAGGCTTGCACCTGCTTGTAATGAGTCAAGTAACAATTTTGGCGCAGGGTATTGTGCAGGGTTTGCTTTTGCAAGTACCGCACCTTTTGCTGTATTGAACGCCATCATTTGTTCAAGTGGGTTCAATTTAATTGCGTCTAATTTTTCTTGACGTTTTGCTTTCCAGTTCAAACGACCAGCAATGGCTTGTTTTACCAAATCAATCGCAGCTTCTTGAAGTTTGTCAGCAGCAACAACCGCATCTACAGCACCATCTTTTAGTGCAGCAGCTGGTTTTTTCGGGTTCGCCATTGCCATCCATTCAACAGCATTGTCGATACCAATTACACGGCTTAAACGTACGCTACCACCAAAACCAGGATAGATACCGAGTTTGATTTCTGGTAAGCCAACTTGTGCTTGCTCAGACATGACACGGTAGTCACACACTAAGCACATTTCAAAACCACCACCAAGCGCTGTACCGTTAATAGCAACAACTTTAGGGATGTCTAAATCTTCAAAGCTATTGAAGACGTCATGTACAGGCATAAGCCAATCAACAATTGCTTGTTCACCAGCAGCGAAGTTGTCGCCAAATTCAGTAATATCTGCACCAACGATAAATGTTGATTTACCAGAGGTAACAACTAAGCCTTTAATGTCGTTATTGGCTTTAACCGCAGCAATTGCTGCTTGGAAGTCTTCGATGGTTGCACGGTTAAATTTATTAACCGACTCACCTTGTAAGTCAAAGCGGAATTCTGCAATTCCGTCCGCAAGCATTTGGACGGTAATGGCATTGCCAGCGTGGATCATGCCTGATCTCCCTTGTTGTGGAGGATTCTGAGTTGATGTCATAAAGCGTGTATGCGTTAGCGCACACAAAATGCTTCGCTAATCTTACGATAACTATATCCAAAAAGGACATAACAAGTTGTATCAAGCCGTGACGCTAGGGTCATCTATTCTTTTAAAGAATTTATTTCTAAGGCTTGTATAAAAATAGAAAGCTATTTTTTCCTTTAAAAATAGTGAAAAGTTGATTGATTTTAGTCATGTGATTATCGGTTTTAAACGTAAAAAGTGTATTAAGCAAGCCATAAATCATTTTTAAATTCATATTTTTTTTATTAGCATATTTAATCTAATATTTAAGTTAAGTTGATCAAGTTATGGCTTATTTATTGCTTTATTATAGATATAGAGAAAGCAATGTTTTATTGTTAACTCTTTGTTGAAAAAGGATTTTGAAAGATTTTTTTTGTTTTTAAAATCAGACATGGTTTGATTTTATGACAAAAAATGTTAGTTATAGCTATTTTTAGGGTTTATGTGAAAACGAATAGAAAAATAATTATTTGTTGATGATGTGGTTGAGAAGCTGAATAAAAAAACAAACCTGTTTAGGGAAGGCTGGGTAAAGGATGAAACCAACAGACCAAACATTGATGAAACAAATGCATATTTCGATTGAAGAAATTGAATATCGACGATCTTTGCTTAGTTTAAGTCATCAAGAATTACAGCAGTTGGTTGACTTAGGGGAACAAATCGATCTTGAGTATCTACTTGACCAAGTTGTGATTACATTTTATCAACAGCAAACCTCGATTTCTGAGATAGCTTCACTGATTGGTGATATAGACACTTTATCACGGTTACAACATGCACAACGCCAATACTTGATAGAACTTTTTTCAGGTAATTATGATGCCAATTATGTCAATAATCGATTGAGAATCGGTTTAGTGCATAAACGAATTGGTGTCGAACCCAAATTATATTTATCCGCTGTCTATCATCTCAAAACCATGCTGATATCAATGATTCAACAACAATTAGGCGATACAGAGAATTTTCATCAAATACGTTCTACTTTAGAAAAGTTATTTATGTTTGATATTTCGCTGGTTGTAGAAACTTATGTATGGAGTTTGGTCAGTGAGTTGAAGGCATCTAAAGAAAAAATTGAGCAATATGCGTCTGTGTTAGAAGATCGTGCTCAGCAAATGGAAGCTTTATCTCAAACTGATCCGCTCACAGGACTATTAAATGTGAGACATTTAAATCGTATTTTAAATTCGACAATTTATGCGGCTGAACGAAGTTTAGAACCCGTTACAGTCGTATTTATTGATATCAATGATTTTAAAATAATTAATGATAATTTTGGGCATTCTAAAGGTGATCAAATCTTAAAGATTGTAGCGGATGCGATTCGATTCGTTGCACGTTTGGATGATCATTGTTTTAGATGTGGTGGAGATGAGTTCTGTATTGTATTTCCGCGTTGTACTGAAGCACAGGCACTCGAAAGTTTCGTTCCGAGATTACTACAGTATGTTTATCAAATTGAGCCGAATATTACTTTGAGTATCGGTGCAAAACAAACAGATCATGTTGATGGCTACTTAGATGCATCTACTTTGATTCATGAAGCTGATGCAAAAATGTATTTGGTCAAAAAACAGCAAAAAATAAAAAAATAACAATTTTCATTGAAAGATTTGTTTTTATATATACATGATATTTATTGTTTATTTTTTCTAATTAATTAAGTAGAACAAATTGCTGAACCAAAATTGGCTAGAAATTAAAAAAGACGATGATAAAATTCCGAGATTCATTTTTTTGGTCGATTTTTTCAATGGTTAAATGGATCATTTTAGCGATTTTCATTATTTCAGCTTTGTACATTCAGCGACGCGGTAAAGTAAAGCATTCGTTTTATCGTCAATTTTTTGATCATTCAACGATTCTTGCACCTATAAATTTTTTAATGTACATGTTTTCTAAAGTACCGAATCAACCTTATATTGATACTCAGTATTTTAAAGATTTAAAAGTTTTAGATGAAAATTGGGAAATGATTCGAGACGAAGCCAAAGCTTTATATGACAAAGGTGGGATTAAAGCTTCAAGTAGTTATGATGACCTCGGTTTCAACTCCTTCTTTAAAACAGGTTGGAAACGTTTCTATTTGAAATGGTACGACTCGGCACATCCATCGGCTGCTGAACTTTGCCCAAAAACAACTGCATTATTAAAAACCCTTCCAACAATTAAAGCTGCGATGTTTACTGAGTTAGCACCAGATAGCCGTTTAGTTCGCCATCGTGATCCTTATGCGGGTTCATTGCGTTACCATTTAGGTCTTATTACACCAAATGATGATCGCTGTTTTATTGATGTCGATGGTCAGCGTTATTCGTGGCGTGATGGTGAAAGTGTAGTGTTTGATGAAACCTATATCCATTATGCGGAAAACACCACTGACCAGAATCGTATTATCTTTTTCGCTGATGTAGAACGCCCATTAAAAACCCGTTTTATGGAAAAGTTTAATCATTGGTTTGGTAAAAGTGTCATGACGGCAGCCAGTTCACCCAATGAAGCGGGTGATCAAACTGGTGGGTTGAATAAGCTTTTTGGATATATTTATCAGTTTCGTTTAAAAGCCAAAGCCTTAAAAGCAAGCAATCGTGGTTTATATTATTTTTTGAAATGGTTCATCATGTTAGGACTATTTTTCTTAATTTTTATTCGGCCTTATGTATTTTAAATCTGAATGAGATCAACGCCCGAAAGGGCGTTTTTTGATAGCGATGATTTGGTTGTTTATTTGTTTATTAATGTTGGCAAAAAAAAGTTCAGTTGAGTACTCAAGATTATATTGAGTCATATCCAACTCAAAATCTGTCACATGTAAGTATAGGAAGCAGTATTATCCGCCAAGATATTTGGCAAAATGCAGCTTGGACTGCATTTACACCTAATACTGAGTTTAATTTAGCAGATACACGCATTCGTCATCAGTCTCGTGAATATTGGGGTTTTTACCATACAACTAGAGAAGTTAATCCAATCGCTCCAACAAATGAACTAGCCTATGATTTCTTTAATGAGTCTGCATTTAAGAGCGCTGATCAAGTATTGAGTCGAGTTTTTAAATAATTGGTGTTATTTGAGTTGTTGAATTGATGAATTTTGGCTCAATTGACTTGAAATTGATTTATGCAGACTACATCATCGAAAGCATTACTGATGATGAAAGTCTGCTGTGAATCCAAACGCGCGTGAACACATTGAAAAAATATTGATTCATATGACTCAATTGCCTGGTGTTTATAAAATGCTTGGCAAAGATGGAGAGTTACTGTATGTCGGAAAAGCCAAAAACTTAAAGAATCGTGTATCCAGCTATTTTGTTAAAACGATTGATCATCCTAAGACACAGGCTTTAGTGGCGCGAATTTATGACATCGAAAGTTTAGTTGTTCGTTCTGAAACAGAAGCATTATTACTTGAACAAAATCTGATTAAATTACATCGTCCGCCATACAATATTATGTTGCGTGACGATAAGTCGTATGTCTATATCTTCGTTTCAGCAGATAAACCTTACCCACGTATTGCTAGTGGCCGTGGCAAAGGTAAACATCAAGTTGGCAAGTTTTTTGGTCCATATCCAAGTGCTTATAGTGCTAGAGATACACTACTTGTATTACAAAAATTATTTAATGTCCGCCAATGTGAAAACAGTTATTTTTCACAACGTAAACGCCCTTGTTTACAGTATCAGATTAAACGTTGTACAGCGCCTTGTGTCGGTCTGATTAGCCCTCAGGACTATAAGGAAGATGTGGATAATTCAATTCGTTTTTTACAGGGTGATACCAAAGAACTCAATCAAGAGCTGATTGGAAAAATGGAACAGGCTGCGGAAGCTCTTGAGTTTGAAAAAGCCGTATTTTATCGTGATCGTCTTGCGTTATTGCGCGAGGTTCAAGCACAACAAGCAGTATTTAAGATCAAAGGCGAAGCCGATATTTTGGCGATTGCCTATCAAGCAGGTGTGACCTGTGTGCAAATCATGTATGTGCGTAATGGGCGGATGCTGGGTGGTAAAAGTTATTTTCCAGATATGTTGGGAGATGATTTGGCGCAAATGCTGAATGATTTTATGGCGAATTTCTATTTCCAAGTGGCGGATGAAGTACCATCAGAATTGATTGTAAATGTAGATATTCCCGACCAAAAACAATTAGAAGAAGCATTACAACAAACCTTCAATAAGAAAGTTCAAATCAAACATAAAGTGCGAGAAACTCGGGCTGAATGGCTAGAGTTGGCGCAAATGAATGTGCAACATGCGATTAAAGGTAAACTGAGTAATCATTTGGAATTGAACGAGCGTTTTCATCAACTTGAACAAGTGGTTGGAAGACCTATTGATCGGATTGAATGCTTTGATATCAGTCATACCATGGGTGAAGCGCCGATTGCTTCATGTGTAGTCTTTGATCAGGGCGGTGCAAGAAAGCGAGATTATCGTCAGTTTGCGATTCAGGATATTACGGGCGGTGATGATTATGCGGCGATGCGCCAAGCATTGATACGCCGTTATAAAAAAAATATGTTACCTGATCTACTCTTGATTGATGGTGGTAAAGGGCAGTTGCATATGGCGATGGAGGTTATGCAAGAATTAGCGCTTGATGCTTTTATGATTGGTGTCTCTAAAGGTGAGGGACGTAAACCGGGGTTAGAAACGCTACATTTTACCGATGGGACTAAGATTCAATTACCCGAAGACCATAAAGCTTTACACCTCATCCAACAAGTGCGAGATGAAGCGCATCGTTTCGCCATTACCAAACATCGAGCTAAGCGTGATAAACGCCGTAGTAGTTCTGTTTTAGAGGCTATTCCTGGGCTAGGGCCAAAACGCCGTCGTGATCTACTCACTCATTTTGGTGGTATACAAGGGGTTTTAAAAGCGTCAGAAAAAGAGTTGATGCTTGTACCGGGTTTGGGTGAAGTCATGGCGAGAACGATTTATAAAATTTTGCATGAATAATTTGACTGATTGGCTCAATCTCTCAATGACTGATGCGTCAATGATCATTCACAAACAGAGAAAAACATTTAAAGATAAGATGGTTTGACGATTAAGGAAAGATAATGTCATTGCTTCCGCTGTATCAACAGGTTGAACATCAAGAGTGGATTGATATTCCCTCAGGATGGTTACAAGGTCGCACCGTATTTGGCGGTTTAGTTGCAGGATTATTAATCCAAAAGGCGCAGAGCGTGGTTCATGATACAACAAAGCAATTATTGAGTTGTAATGTGACCTTTGTTGGTCCTGTGCAAGAGGGGCAGGCTAAACTCACGGCGGAGGTGTTGCGAGAGGGTAAATCGGTTACAACCTTAGAAGTGCGGTTATGGCAAGCAGATACTGTACAAAGTATTTTAATAGCAAGTTTTGGTTCGCAGCGTGAATCTCGGATTCATGTGCAAAATCTACCGCAAATTCCTGATTATCCACTGCCGGCACAGTTGGAAAAAACGGCTTATATTGAAGGTTTAATGCCACAATGTTTGCAACAGTTTGAACTATGTTGGGCTGAAGGTAATTATCCAATGGCTGGCAGCAAAGTACCTGACTTTGGCGGATGGTGTCGTTTTATTCCTCAGTTGCATCCAAATCGCGAAATGAAATTGGCCGATCTATTTGGATTGATGGATGTGTGGCCACCGGGTGTGTTACCAATGTTTAAAACCCCTGCACCAGCAAGCTCATTAACATGGCAAATTACTTATTTGCAGCCGATTGCTCATCAAGTACAGGATTGGTTCAAATACAAAGTAGTGACTGAATATGCTGAACATGGTTATTCAACCGAGTATGCCTATCTTTGGGATGATGAAAATCGACTGATTGCGGTACTTCGACAAACAGTTGCCGTTTTTGCCTAGTCGACACTGCCGTGCATTTCGTATAAAGTTGCTTACACATGGATACAATCTCGGCACATCCTTTGTGCGACATGCATATTTGATGCGAACAACATGGCGGTGTTTATGAGCACAGGGCGAATCCTGAACATTCCTAATATTTTAACTTTGGCGCGTATCGCCCTCATTCCTGTATTTTTGGCAATAGCCTATTGGCCACCTGCAATTGGAATTGCTGAGCATCATGGGGGAATGATGCGACATCTGATATTGACTGCAATCTTTGTTCTTGCAGCAGTGACAGATTGGTTCGATGGTTATTTAGCTCGGACTTTGAATCAGACTTCTGCTTTCGGGCGTTTCCTTGATCCAGTCGCCGATAAGCTTATGGTTGCAGCCGCATTAATTGTATTGGTGCAATGGCAACCGACGATCTCAATGGCTTTTGCTGCAATTGTGATTATTTCGCGTGAAATTACCGTTTCGGCATTGCGTGAATGGATGGCTGAATTGGGTGCACGTACTAGCGTTGCAGTTTCTACGGTAGGAAAGTACAAAACAGCATTTCAAATGATTGCGATTAGTGTGTTCTTATTAAACTGGAAACCACTCGAAATCTGGGCATATGCTTTACTCTATACCGCCGTTATTTTGACTTTATGGTCGATGTTTATTTATATGAAAGCTGCTTGGCCATATTTAAAACAGCCTTAAAATGATTTGCCATCACTATTTTATTTAAATTTAATAAAAATCTAGATAATCAAAGCATTCACTATAATATTTGTGAAATATAGTGAATGTTAAAAATGATAACGTAGGAACACGGTTACATGTCATCTTTATTATATTTATCAAATCAAGAGTTGTATCTATTACAAAATCAAAAAACACAGACTATAGATTGTCATGCGGTCAGTCAGTACAAGAAAAATTTACAAGAAATTAAGCAGCGCAAACAATGGAAAACCACTGGGACTGGCGCGCAATTTATGGGGTTGACCCGTCAAGATGATCCAAATGAATTAGCCTATGTATTTCCAGTTGATGCGGTATTGACTGATAATCAACAGATGATTTATGCGGCGCGACTACAAGATGGTTGTGCAATTTATATGAAATCATTAACTGAGTTACAACAGCCAGAAGCTTTAGTTCTTAGAAACAATGAATTTATTGTTCATCATCTTGATTATGCAGCGCAAAAACAAAGATTAATTTTATCTGCAAGTAAAGGTTATGCATATGAAAGGCATCTTTGTGTTTTGGGGTTAGATTCGAATCGCATCCAATATATTACAGAAGGTGACTGTCAAGACGAACATCCAAGTTTTGATCCTCAAGATCCTGATATTGTTTATTATGATAGCTGTGGTTTTGCCTATGATCATCAAGGTAATGTCAGTGTGGGACCGAAAGAGATTTGTCGCTTGAATCTAAGAACAGGTGAACTAGAAACAATCATTGCTGATCCGAAGTTTGATTTTTATAAACCAAAAATTGATACGGCGGGGCAGCTTTATTTCCTTAGGCGTCCATATAAAAATCAGCATCACAGCGGCAATTCACTCAAAGATATTATATTTGCGCCGTTCAAAATTATTCGTGCTGTGATTGGTTGGTTAGACTTTTTTACGCAACGTTATACTGGCGAATCGCTTAAGTCGACTTCAGGTGCAAATCCTGCTAAGACTAAACAAAAATCTGAAGAAGAATTATTTGTTGAAGGTAATTTGATTAAAGCTCAGAAAACTTTGCAACAAAATCAAAGTGCAGGTGAAAAATTTGCGGGTGTGATCCCTCGTAATTGGGAACTGATTCAATATGCAACGAATGGGGAGCAGAAAGTTCTGAAAAGAGGGGTGTTAGGCTATGCCCTGAATCAGGATGGTTCGCTTTATTATTCAAATGGTAAATATTTGGTTGCAATGTCGACTGATCAGACTGAACAGATGTTGGTTGAAGAAAAATTAATCAATAAAATTATGTGTTAACTCAATAAATTTATTCTAACTCATTGTTTATAAATTATTTTAATTAAGAGTTTTGGATAGCGCTTAAGAAAAAAGCCCATACAAAGATGAGCTTAGTTCTCTGAGGAAATACACGCTCTTTGGGAAAGCATGCTGAAGAACATAATCATAATATGAGAATATATTGCTATTTACAACGGATAAAAATGTAAATATTTTTTAAAATTCTCAATTCAGTTTGACTGATTTTCGGAAAGTGTTGCAAATTTATGCTCAATTTGCGCTGCATTATTTTGCAAGATCTCGATCAGTTTTTGAATATTCAAGAAATCAAAACGATTTTTTGATGCTACTAGCGTGAGTGCAATCGGCGCTTCTTTAGTAGAAAAGCGAATCGGCACGGAAAGGCCACATACCATTGGATCAATCTCACCCTGCGATAAATAAAAGCCTTGTTTTTTAATTTTCCGCATTTGCTGCATAAATTCATCGAGGCTATGGGCAAAGCCTACCTGAGCAAGTTCCTGAGTAAACTGATGATAATAAGCTTGAATATGCTGCTTCGAGAGATGAGCAATCACAATTTTGGGTGAAGCACCTACATAAACAGGGCGTGGACAACCTCTTCCGTAAGAAATAAGTTCTGCTTCTTTAAAGGTTTCATGGTGTAAATCAATACAATAATCATGGTTTAAATAGGTTAACAAACAACAGAGTTCAGTACGATCTACGATATCACGCATAAAAGGAATACTGATCTGAACCAATGGATCTGTACTATGAGAAATATAATCAAGAACGGCAATTTTAGACCCTAAAGTGTAGTCTCCTGATGTACCACTAATGCGTTTTAAAATATCTGTTGAAACAAGTTCTTTAAGATAACGATAGGCTGTGGGTTTTGACAGACCAAGCTCATCACAAATGATATCGACATTGATAATCGGACGTGAAACTGAAAATAAATCCAGCACGGTGAGAATTTTACCAAAACTCGAAATTGCCATGATCCGTTGTCTACTCCTTAAAAATAACGTGAAAATCGAACTTTTATTGCTTTATAACAGAAAAGCCCGAGATCGTGTATGGACTTTTAGGTCGGAATATTTTTGCTCAATCAATTAGGCATTGAATTGAGAAAAGATATGGTTTTTATTGAAAATATTTTAAATTAAAATGAAAAATTATCAAATAGTGATAATTTATGTTGACTAATTTGCTTTGTTTTGAAAAAATTATAGATGTAGTGTCTTTATTGGATAATGAAATTAGTTAAATTATCTCCATTTGCTCTAGACACTATGCCTTGTTCCCCATAATCAGCTTTTTCTTGTCAACTGATTTAATACTCCATATCGGTCTAACTTCGTGCCACATTGTTATGTGTCATTAGATCAGGCTGACTTAGAATTGAGACATATTCATGTTACTTAAACAGCTGTTAGCTTTCAGACCAAGCCGACTTGATCTTATTTTTGCTTGTAAAACCTTTGTAGCAGGCATGCTGGCGCTGTTTATTTCTTTTGAATTAGATTTGATTAATCCGATGTGGTCGATTGGAACGGTCATGATTATTGCCAATCCTTATTCGGGAATGGTGTCTTCGAAATGTGTGTATCGTTTGATTGGGACTGTAGCAGGGGCAGTCATAGCACTGTTATTGACCCCACATTTTATTAATACGCCATGGCTATTTACGGTTATTTTATCTCTCTGGGTGGGCTTTGCTTTATATGTGTCATTACTAGACCGCACGCCGCGAAGCTACGTATTTATGTTGGCAGGATATTCAACTGCCATGATTGTTTACAATGCAATTACCTATATCGATACCTACAATATTTTTGATATCGCTGTTGCACGTGTACTTGAAATCTCAGTTGGGGTGGTCTCTTCCGCCGTTGTTTCGGCAACTTTTTTTCCAGTTCATGTTGGCGCAATGATTAAGCAACGTGTCAATAAAACGTTAAACGATCTAGAAGCAACCTTTGAAAAATTGATTGCAGTTCAAGAAACACCTGAAAATTACACGCAAGTTTTATCTGTGATTACTCGTGATGCCTCTGATATTCATGCCTTAGCTGTACATTTGGCTTATGAGAAAGGTGAGTTGAAAGGCATGACCAAACCTTTACAAGAAATGCTACATCAAGTGTCATTGGTGGTTGCGAATTTGGTTGCATTGTCTCAACGTGTGAAACAACTCGAACATTTGCACTTAGTTAATCTTGTTTCGCATTTGGATATGATTCGTCAGCATACTTTGACATTTTTAAAACAAGAGAAAAGTTTAGTACCTGCTGATTTACAGACTTTGCCGATTGGATTTGAAGAGGATTTCGCTGAGCTGATTTCTAAAGTAACGTCTGAACAGAAAGTTGTATTGGCTGCATTAAAGATGGATGTTCGTCATTTTATAGCCAATATCTTGGCAGTAAAACTACTTTGGCAACAGATTCAGCAAGGCAATAAAGAGATTCCAATAGAAATTACAGCCATTACGACGAAATATCCAAGTTTACATCGTGATCATGGTATTGCGATACGAGGTGGAATTAGTGCGGTACTGATTACTTTTATTGTCACTGCAGCTTGGATTCTGTCAGGTTGGAAAGCGGGTTTTATGATGGCGCAAATGGGTGCAATTACGGCGTGTATCTTAACGGCTTTGGATAACCCAGTACCTGTGCTGCGGATTTTTATTTGGGGCAGTATTGTATCCGCAGGCTTAGTATTCTTATATGCATTTGGTATTTTTCCGCATGTGACTCATTTTTGGCAATTGGCTTTGGTGCTATTCCCTGTGTTTTTAGTGGCTGTCACCATGATGGCAAATCAAATGTTAATGCCTGTAGGAATGGTACTTGGGATTAACACCATGATGGGACTGAATCTGCATAATAAATACACCATGGATGCTGTTTCTTATTTAGATAGCTCATTTGCAATGGTTCTGGGCGTATTGGTTTCACTAATTGTGATTGATTTAGTTCGAGCTGTTTCACCTGATACCAGTGCAACGCGAATTTTAACTTTACATTATCAAGCGATGCGTCAGGCATTAAATCTATCTTATGGCAGTGAGTTCAAAATTCATCTACGCAGTATGTTGGACCGAGTTGGAGTATTGAATACCAAAATGGTTCAAAATCCTGAAGTTAAGATCTCGATTCAGAATGCTCTGATTGAAAGTAGTTCAATTATTGACTTAGTCCGATTGCAAGAAATCAGCCAAAAACTCCCCCAATTGGTCAGTTTGAAAAATGAAGTCAATGTACTGCAACAGCAACTGACAGAATATTTTCAAATGCAGGAGAAACAACTTTCTCTGAACCATTTTCCAATTCGAATTGTACAGCAGATTGATCTATTACAGCGGATTGCAGTGCAAATTGAAGATGAGCAACTCGCTCAAAGAATGTTGATTTCTCTGAATAATATTTGTGAAAGCATAGGGCATGTCTCAACACAAAAGCTGGATTCAGAAACATATGATTTAGGTGTATTGCATGGGTGAGATTAACGTTTATGGAATCTATATTCCAATTCTTTTGGTGCAAGCCATCATCGCCTACGTGTTCTTTAAGCTGATGAGTCCACTGATCGACCACTTGGTTATGAGAGGTTGGATTGTACTACCGAACATTTTCAACTTGTGTTTGTACTTGGGATTGTTGCTGTGTATGCATTGGTTATGTCTTTATTTACAAGGTACAAGCCTTTAAGTAGCTTTCTCCGAAATTTAATGATTTAAAAATATGTGGTAGAGGTAATGAACATGAATGCATTTGATGTACGAAAAGTCATACGTCCAATTGTATTAGTACTTTCGGTTTTGATTGCGATATATGCAGTCGTGCATTTATGGAATTACTACAATGCTGCACCGTGGACACGTGATGGTCGTGTGCGTGGTGATGTGGTTCAAGTAGCTTCAGATGTGAATGGATTAGTAACTGAGGTGCTGGTACAGGACAATCAAACGGTAAAGAAAGGACAAGTTCTTTTCAAGATTGATGTTGAACGTCAAGCGCTTGATGTTGAACAAGCTAAATCTGATTTAGCAAAAGCCAATGCTGGTTTGGCTCAGGCGCGTGCAAACTTAGTCGGTTCAAAGGCAAATTTGGTCAAGACTGAAGCTAATATGAAATTGGCTGAGAAGAATGCAGCACGTTATGCCAGTTTGATGGATGGTGCAATCTCTAAGCAAGAGCAAGATCAGGTTTTTGCTACACGCGATCAGGCGATTGCGGAAAAAGAGCAGCTAGCAGCGAGTATTGAACAGGCCGAGGCTGCTATTCAACAACAGCAAGCTTTGATCGAAGTGGCGAATAGCAATTTACATTTAGCTCAGCTCAATATGAGTCGTTCGGCAGTCGTTGCACCTGCGGATGGGACCTTAGCTAACTTTGATTTACGTGTTGGGAATTATGTTAAGGTTGGGCAAGCGGTTGCTGCGCTGCTAGATCGTCATCAGCTTTATGTCGTGGGCTATTTTGAAGAAACCAAATTGAATCGTATTCATGTCGGTGATGCTGCAACGGTACAGTTGATGGGGGATCGTCAATTAATTCGTGGGCATGTTCAAGGTATTGCAACAGGGATCGAAGATCGTGAGCGTTCTGGTAGTTCTAATCTATTAGCAAATGTAAACCCTACTTTTAGTTGGGTACGTTTAGCGCAACGTGTGCCTGTAAAAATTGTTTTAGATGAACAACCTCAGAATCCATTGGCTTTTGTTTCAGGGCGAACTGCAACCGTGAGAATTATTGAGAAATAATCAGGCATAGTCTGAGCTGATTTATTTTTTAAGAATTGCATTCTAAATTTTATTCAAATGGTTTGGGTTATAGACGTGCTAAAGCAGTTATTTTGAGCATTTGGATCTGATTTTATCACGGTACATCAGTGTGCTATACCGTGATAAAGCGCTTAAATATAAATGATTAAGGTGTTATTCCATTGGGATCACGATACCAGCTTTGAATGAGTAGTGCAGCTGCGAAACTATCAGCCGATAAGCGTTTTGCTTGGCCTTTATTTTGATAAGACTCAAGTTCTTCTCTCGCTTCGCGTGTAGTCAAGCGTTCATCCACCATCCACGTTTCAATGTTGGTTTGATGACGCAAACGTCGTGCAAATTTTCGTGCGCGAGCGGAGAGTTCAGATTCACTATCATCCATATTTAATGGCAAACCGACTAAAAAAAGATTGGGTTGCCATTCTTTGACAAGTTTTAATAGCTGGTTCCAGTCAGGGATACCATCTTTCATGGCGAATAATGGCAAAGGATTAGCACTCTCAATAGTTGATTGACCAATTGCGATCCCCATTTTTTGAGTACCAAAATCAAAGGCCATAATAGATTGCGAAGTTTTAAAATCAGGCATGACCAATCTCTGAAGCAAACCATGTACGGTCTACCCCCATTTTTTTGTATGCCGCATCCCAACGATCGCCGTAAGGTAGATTAAAGATTAAATCCATATCTGAGTCACAAATCAGCCAGTCACCACGTGCCATTTCTTCTTCAAGCTGATTTTTGCCCCAGCTGGCATAGCCTAGGGCAATTTGGTAACGACCGACACCTTCGTTATGTGCAATTGCATCCAAAATATCTTTACTGGTGGTAATGCAAACATTTTCACCGACTGCGATTGATGAATGCCAAGTAGGTTGACCTGTGTGTAGGACAAAACCTGCTTCTGGGCGTAATGGTCCACCTTGCAACACGGCATGAGGTTGTACATTATCTGCATCAATCTCTAAATCATTCAATAATTCTTTGATCTGTAACTCAGAAGGGCGATTGATAATAATGCCTTGTGCACCATCTTCATCATGGCGTGCCACATAGATAACAGTATTGGCAAAGAAGTCATCTGTTATGTCTGGTGGAGCGATGAGACAACGGTGAGTTAGATATTGTTTCGTCACCTAGGCGATTCTCCATCAAAAATAGTATGCTGATCTATCTATATAGGTTCTTCTTATCAACATACAAGAGTTAATCGGATTTCGCCAATCTTTTTCTCACATTTTGTTATGCGTTTTAAGCTGATTGAAATTTTAGTTGACGCAGTTGTTTGGCATGTTGCAAGGTGGTTTCGCTAATCTCAACGCCGCCAGACATACGTGCTAGTTCTAGAATGCGTTGTTCCTCATTTAACTCAATAATAGTACTGCTTGCTGGATCTGTTTGTTGTTTTTTGACCAATAAGTGTTGGTCAGACTGTGCAGCAACTTGAGCTTGGTGAGTGATACAGAGCAGTTGTACATGTTGAGCCAAATCAGCGAGTAAACGACCAACCACTTCGGCCGTACCACCACTAATTCCGACATCAATTTCATCAAAGACCAAAACTTCGGATTCTGTTTTTTCAGCATTCATCACTTGCATGACCAGTGCAATACGAGAGAGTTCACCGCCAGAAGCAACGCGAGCCAACGGTTGTGGCGGAATCCCTTTATTGGCAGTGAAAAGAAGCTGAATAAAGCTGAGACCTTCGGCATTTGCTTCCATTGGCTCGAATTTAAATTCAAAATATGCTTCTGGTAGAGCAAGCGGCTTCACTTGTTCAGTCAATTGCTTCGCCAATGGAACTGCGGCTGCACGACGAATATGATCTAGATGTTCAGCTTTTTGCATAAAAATTTGATAAGAAATTTCTACTTGTTCCGCTAAGGTTGCAGGATCTTCTAATAGATGTAATTGCTCTAATTCCTGTTGCCAAGTTTCATATTCTTGTTTGAGTAATTCAGGTTGGGTACGGTGTTTGCGCGCGAGACGATGGAAAATTTCTAAGGTTGTATTGAGCTGTTCCATTCTTTCAGGATCAAAGCTTTGGCGATCAATAAATTGGCGTAAACTCGCGGTTGCATCTTCAATCTCACTTTGCGCATTGAGTAACGAATTATAAATATTTGATAACTGTTCACTGCGTCCTGCATGGGACTCTAAACGACGAATGATTGAAGCAACTTCTTGAGTGATATTTTGTTCCGCCTCATCCAAGACATTTAGACTGTAACTACAGTCTTGCATAATATGTTCATGATGGCTGAGACGATCAAATTCTTGTTCAATCTCTCGATAATCCGTTTGGACAATCTCTTCAAGTTCTTCAATTTGAGATTCTAAATTTTGTATTTTTTGAATACGCGTGGCTTGCGCATCCAAAGCGGCTTGATGCTGGCGAATGTTTTTTTGCCATGTGCTATACGCTTCACGTACTTCATCTGCTGGTTCGGCAAAATTATGATAACGATCTAACCAGTGCTTCGGATAAGGGGGTTCAAGTAATTGCTGTTGGCTATGCTGGCTATAAAGTTGTACCAGTAAGCGTCCAATTTCTTTTAACTCAGACAAGCTACTTGGGCGCCCATTGATCCATGCTTTGCTTCGACCTGTCGCAAATATGACACGTCTTAAATGAATCTCACCAGAATCATCATCTAGTTCATGTTCTGTAAGCCATTTTGCTTCTGCACTTTCAGCTTGATAACTAAACACAGCAGTGACGTCTGCTTTATCTGCACCATAACGGACATAGTTGGTATCGGTACGTTCACCCAAGCATGCAGACAGTGCATCTAACAATAACGATTTTCCTGCACCAGTTTCCCCAGTCAAAACATTGAAACCTTGTTCAATATCTAAAGCTAAATGGTCTGCAAGTGCAAAATTAATTAAAGTTAAATGGGTGAGCATATATGCATCCAGTGCACGTAATCTTTTGCTTAAAGATAGAGAAATTTTGCTAATCGAACAAGAGGAGCAGCGTTGTGTTGATGAAATCATATTTTATTTTTGGAGCTGTTTTGAATAATTTAGTGATGTAAAGCTCATCTATCAATTTATAAGATTTTTTCTATTGTAGTTTAGATCGGATGCTTTGATCTAAAAGCGCTTGTGAGTTGAACATAACTTTAGTAGAAAGGCATAAAAATTGCTGTTAAAGCATGATAAAAATGGATTGATTAGTGACGCAGGCACAATTAAACTACGTCCATCATAACCTAATATAAATGCTGCATTATTTGGAGAGTAGGCATGAGTTCAGTGCAGTTTGATCATGTTACGGTCATTAAAAAGTCAAATGTATATTTTGGTGGGGCATGTATCAGCCATACTGTACAATTTGAAGATGGTACTAAAAAGACATTAGGTGTGATTTTACCTACTGAACAGGCATTAACTTTTGAAACACATGTGCCAGAACGTATGGAAATCATTTCTGGTGAATGTCGTGTAAAAATCGCAGATAGTACAGAAAGTGAGTTATTCCGCGCAGGTCAGTCTTTTTATGTCCCAGGAAATAGTGTTTTCCACATCGAGACTGATGAAGTACTTGATTATGTATGTCATTTAGAAGGTTAACTGATCGCTTCCTAAATCGGGTACACTATACCTAAAGAGAATCCTGTAAATTCATTTTGCAGGATTTTTTTATTAAATTCCCTTGTGGAGCTATTCGCTCCTCACCTGTAAAGCTACTTTGCAGGATTTTTATTTTTCAAAATCTCCCTTTATAGATCGGGAATACTGCAAGAGGTCGTTCATGGCAAAACCTGAATATTATTATGGCGTTCATTCGGTTGAGTCATTATTGGAGTTAGAGCCTGAACGCGTTTTGACTTTATTTACCTTAAAAGGTCGTGATGACCAGCGATTACAAAAGATTTTGCAACTCGCAGAACCTTTTGGTATTAGCGTCCAAAAGGCGAGTCGGGATAGCTTGGAAAAGCTTGCAGGCTTACCTTTTCACCAAGGTGTAGTGGCTGCAGTTCGACCACATCCAACCTTAAATGAAAAAGATTTAGACGAATTGATGCAGCAGTCACCGGACGCTTTGTTACTGGCATTAGATCAAGTGACTGATCCGCATAATCTCGGTGCATGTATTCGTACTGCAGCTGCGATGGGTGTTCAGGCGGTGATTGTGCCACGTGATCGTTCAGCTAGTTTAACCCCGACGGCACGTAAAGTTGCAGCAGGTGGGGCGGAAAAAGTTAAGTTTATTCAAGTGACTAACTTAGCTCGAACCTTAGCTCATTTAAAAGAGACCACACATACACGTGTTATTGGCACAATGCTAGATGAAAAAGCATTGCCAATTCAGCAATGTGACTTTAAGGGTGCAGTCGTCATTGTTATGGGTGCGGAAGACACAGGTTTGAGACCGATTACTCAGTCTCAATGTGATCATACGGTTTATATTCCAATGTCTGGTGATTTACAAAGTCTAAATGTGAGTGTCGCAACAGGTATGGCACTTTATGAAGCATGCCGTCAACGTAGTGTTGTATAATTCACACAAGTATTGCCAATGTAATCTTAAATGACTGCTCGTACACAAGGTTATCTATTTGTTTTAATTACAATGTGTATTTGGGGGGGATTTACCATTTTCTCCCGTTTAAATTTACATTGGCATGTCAGTGCTTGGGATTTGGTGGCAATGCGTTTTGCGATTGCTTTTCTTATCTTAATGCCGATACTCATTTATAAAAAAGATTTAGCTTTTTTGTGGCATCCTCGTCCTGTGGTTTTGGCATTAACAGGTGGTTTAGCCTATTGTCTAACCGTTTATACGGCTTTTTTGCAAGCACCAGCAGCCCATGCTGCAATTTTCTTAAATGGCTGTATTCCTCTATGTACGGCGGTTGCTGCTTATTTATTGTTTAAACAGCCTTTTGATAAACATACTTGGTTAAGTCTTAGCATCATGTTAAGTGCGCTTGTATTAATGAGCTATCTGATGCTGCATGATCAAGCGGCCGCTTTTGGCTTAGGCGATTTACTTTTTTTTATCAGTGCTGTTTGGTGGGGAGTTTTTACAGTATTGCTTAAACAATGGAAATTATCGGCTTGGCATTCCATGGCAAGCGTGGCAATTTGGTCGGCGATTATTTATTTACCTGTCTATATTTTATTTGTTCCAAAACATTTTCAAGAAGCAGAACCCATTCATTTAGTCATTCAAGGTTTATTTCATGGTGTATTGGTCGTAATTATTGCGACTTTGACCTATGTTGCTGCGATTGAGCGTTTAGGTGCATTTAAAACGGGTAGTATTGTTACTTTGGCACCTTTTATTGCCGCTGTGATTGCTGTTCCACTGCTTGATGAGCCTTTAAATACAGCGATTGCTTGTGGTTTAGTAGGAATGGGTATTGGTGCATTACAGCCATGGCGCTGGTTTAAAAAAGACACGCTGAGTGAACGACTCGCGCAACAGAAGCAGGATTAAAATGCCTGTTCAGCACTTTGTAGATATTTTAGATGTAATGGTTTTAGTTGTTGATGAAGATGCTCAAGTAAACCATCATTCATAACAATATCATTTGCGAGTAATTGCTTTTGGGTGCGAGGCATTTGTACCGCGATAATTTTGCGGATTTGTTCTTCATTTTGTCCATCCCTTTGACTTGCACGTTGTAGTTGTGTTTGTTCATTTGCATCGATGAGTAGGGTATGATGCACAAGTTCATGTTGATTGGTTTCAAAGAGAAGAGGTGAAACTAAAATGACATAAGGGCTTTCTGCTTGTTGTAATTGTTGAATAATGGATTGGCGTATAGCAGGGTGAGTGATCTTTTCGAGTGTTTCTCGCGCTTCTGGAAACTGGAATATGTGTTCACGAAGTGCACGTCGATTCAGATTGCCATCTTCTAATAATACCCAGTCTCCAAAAGAAAGTTGAATTTCTTTCAAAGCAGGTTGACCCGGCTCAACCACCTCACGAGCTACAATATCTGCATCGACTACAACAATTCCTTGGGATTCAAACCATTGTGTCGCGGCGGATTTGCCACTACCAATGCCACCAGTAATGCCCAAGATAAAACTCATATTATCCACCTAGATATATTTTCATAATTTGATTTCCCCATAAAAATGCAATCCAGCCAGCAATTGCAATATAAGGACCAAATGCAAATGGTTGGTTTTCACCACGCATTTTTATCAAAATAATTCCAATAATTGCACCAACAACTGAAGAGAGTAGCACAATTAGGGGGAGCATCAATGGTCCCATCCAAGCACCTAAAGCTGCAAGTAGTTTAAAATCACCATAGCCCATACCTTCCTTGCCTGTGACGAGTTTAAAGATATAGTAAACAATCCATAAGCATAGAAAGCCAATCAAATAGCCCCAAATCGCTGAACCAGCAGAAGTATAAATAGTGAAACTATTGATTCCCAAGCCTAGTGCGGCAAGTGGTAAGGTAAAGCGATCGGGTAATAGCTGTGTGTCGAAATCAATAAACGTTAATGTGATTAAGACCCAAGTGAGTATTAAGCCAAATAACATTTGTACGGTCGCACCAAATATAGCAACTACTATTAATGAGCAAATCATTGTTAATAGTTCAATAAGTGGATAGCGAATACTAATTGGATTTTGGCAAGCACCACATTTGCCACGAAGCATTAACCAACTCATTACAGGAATATTTTGATACCAGTGAATAGCAGATTTACATTTTGGACATGTAGATGGTGGGGTGCTTAAGGTTAATTTAGTTTCGTCTATTATAGGTTGTTCTGGGTGTAACAACATTTGGCATTCATGATGCCATTCTTGTTCCATCATCTTTGGTGTTCTATAGATGACGACATTTAAAAAACTACCAATGCATAAACTTAAAAGTCCAACTGCGACATATAACGCAGTTGGGTTGTCTATAAAGTAAGATAAAAATTGATGCATTACATTACTGATCCCATTTGGAAAATAGGAAGGTACATCGCGATAACTAGACCACCCACGAGTACACCTAATACCGCCATGATCAGTGGTTCCATCATTGATGTTAAGCCATCGACTGCATTATCCACTTCATTTTCAAAATGTGTTGCGACCTTATCTAACATCGTGTCCAATGCTCCAGATTCTTCACCAATTGCAACCATTTGAATCGCCATGGACGGGAATTTATTTGACACACGCATCGCAAATTGTAGCTGTTGACCTGTTGCGACATCCTCACGAATTTTCATCACAGCTTCTTCGTAAACAACATTATTCGTTGCACCAGCTGTAGATTCGAGAGCATCAATCAGTGGTACACCAGCGGCAAAAGTGGTTGCAAGTGTACGGCTATAACGAGCAATAATCGCTTTATAGACTAGATCACCAAAAATAGGTGCTTTGAGTGCCATTTTATCTAAAAAGTCTCTGAATTTTTTACTACGTTTTTTTGTTTCTAAGACGCAGGCAATTAATGTTGCAATTACTATAATTAAGATAAACCAGTATTTCTGTGTCCAATTGGACATGTTTACAACCATTTGAGTAAATGCTGGAAGATCTGCACCGAAGGAACTAAATAGGTCTTGAAACACTGGAACGACTTTAACCATTAAAATCACAGTTACAATCACGGCTACAATAAGAACACTAATTGGATATTTCATGGCTTTTTTAATTTTTTGTTTTAATAATTCGCTTTTTTCTTTATAGATCGCAACACGATCTAGCATAGTTTCTAATGCACCCGATTGCTCACCCGATTCAACTAATGAACAGAATAGATTATCAAAATGTTGTGGATATTTTTTTAGCGCGCCAGCAAATGTATTGCCACCTTCAACTTCCCCTTTAATTCCTAGTACAACTTCACGCATAGAGGGATTTTCTAAACCCTCGGCGACGATCTCAAAGCCTTGTACTAAGGGTACGCCTGCTTTCATCATGGTTGCTAATTGACGAGTAAAAATCGTAATATCTAATGTTGATACTTTTTTCTTCATTAAACCTTCGAGAATATTTTTGCGTTTTTCTCGAATATTTTTAATGGTAATTCCTTGTTTTCGTAACGTGACTTTGGCTAAAGCCATGTTGCGTGCTGGAACTTCCCCTTTGATTTTAGCCCCTTTACGATCTATTCCTTCATAGGCAAAAGTAGGCATCATTTGCGCTTTTTTAACTGCCATGATTATTAATCCTTATTATTAATTTTATTCACTTGTTACTCGGTTAATTTCCTGCAATGAGGTAATTCCTTGCATTACTTTTTTCAAACCAGAACGCCGGAGATTATTAAACCCTGCTTGTTCTGATGCTGCTGCAATTTGCAGTGCATTTCCATCTTCCATGATAATTTTAGAGATTGCGGGGGTGACCTTCATGACTTCATAAATACCTACTCGCCCTTTATACCCTTCACGGCATTCAGGACATCCAATAGGCTGAAATATTTGTAAATCTGGATTGGCTAAATCTTGTTCAGTAAATCCTAGTTCAATGAGACTCTGCTTAGGTACATTAAGAGGTATTTTACATTGTGAGCATAAACGTCGTGCTAAACGTTGTGCGATAACAAGATTAACTGATGTTGCGATATTAAACGAAGGTACACCCATGTTGCGTAAACGAGTTAAAGTTTCTGGCGCACTGTTGGTATGCAGTGTTGACATCACCATATGACCTGTTTGCGCTGCTTTAATTGCAATTTCGGCTGTTTCCAAATCACGAATCTCACCGACCATAATTACATCCGGGTCTTGGCGTAAGAAAGCCTTTAATGCAGCAGAGAAAGTTAATCCCGTCTTTGGATTCACGTTGACCTGATTAATGCCTTCCAAGTTAATTTCAACAGGGTCTTCTGCTGTTGAAATATTGGTATCTTCAGTGTTTAGAATATTTAGACCAGTATATAGCGATACGGTTTTACCAGAACCTGTTGGACCTGTAATCAATAGCATTCCTTGAGGCTTTTCAAGTGCTTCAATGAATAATGCTTTCTGATCATCTTCATAACCTAATGCTTCAATCCCGAGCATAGCACTTGATGGATCCAAAATACGTAGTACTAATTTTTCTCCAAATAAAGTAGGTAAAGAGTTAACACGGAAATCAATTGCTTTGGTTTTTGATAACTTGAGTTTAATACGACCATCTTGAGGCATTCGTTTTTCTGAAATATCCATTTGGGACATAACTTTTAAACGAGAAGCCAAGCGATTTGCCATTTGTAATGGTGGGGTAGCAATTTGGCGTAGAACGCCATCTACACGATAACGCACACGATACGTTTTTTCGTAAGGTTCAAAATGTAAATCTGATGCGCCCATGCGAATTGCATCAATTAAAAGCTTATTAATATATTTAACAATAGGCGATTCATCACCTTGAGATGAATTATCGTCATTTTCTTGAGGAGAATCTTGATTAACATCGATATCTAAATCGAAGTCTTCACTGTCACCAAAATCGAAACTACCTGAATCACCGAAATGTTGTTCGATTAACTTTTCAAGTTTCGTATGCTCAACAATAATTGGTTCAATATTAAGTTTCGTATTGAACCTAATTGCATCTAATGCATCAATATTAGTTGGGTTGCTCGTAGCAACATACAAAATTTGTCCACGTTGTATTAACGGAACAACACGATGTTTTTGTATGAGTTTATTGTCGGTTAATTCTCGAGGTAATAATCCAACATCGTAAACCGCCAAATCAAAAAGTGGTTCGCCAAATTCTACGGAGATGCTTTCTGCAATGGTAAGTGGAGAAAGACGATGTTGTTCAATCAAATGAGCAACAATATCTTGTTTGGCTTTCTTGGCTGCATCAATTGCATTCTGCATATTTGCAGCAGTCATATGACCATCTTCAACTAAACGTCGAATGAACCCCGAAAACTTTGGAGACGTATGTAATCCTGACATCTGTCCGCCTTACTGACAATATGGTTATAATAGCTATCCTCAAAATTATACTTTTGTTACGTAAAAATACCACTATAGAAAGTGTTGTTTTTTACTTGGTTCATATTGAAAAACTTGAACTGATCGATTTTTTTACAAATTAATTTCAGATTCAGTGAGTAGCGTTCGCTAGAAATAAAGCAAACTATTGTAAGAAATCGACATATACATGTAAAAAAAGTTGATGGTTTTTTAGATCTATTTTCTTTTGGTTGAAACTTAAACTGAAAAGAAAAACTGAATTTTATAAAAATACGTGTAAAATATGCAGCATTTTTTATAAATTAGTCGTAGGTGGGCGAAGTATGTCGAATTCGGCGATTACCCCTTGGGTTATTGGCAATTGGAAAATGAATCCAATGCATGCGAATGCTTTCCAATTAATAGAAGAATTTAAGCAGTTACTACAACAGGACAATATTTCTCCTGAGCAATGTCATATTGGTGTAGCGCCAATAACGATTGCGTTGACTGGTGTTCACGCTCAGCTAAAAGATGCAACCAGAGCTGTTTATACTGTGGCTCAGGATCTTTCTCGTGTGGCAGGTACTGGTGCTTACACAGGTGAGGTGAGTGCGGAACTGTTAAAAGATAGTCAGATTGAATATGTATTGATTGGACATTCTGAGCGCCGTGAATTATTTGGTGACAACGTCAATATTTTAAAAGCAAAACTGCAAAATGCATTAAATGCAGGTTTGACCGTGATCTATTGCGTTGGTGAAAGTTTAGAGCAGCGTGAGCAAGGCGCTGCTGAGCAAGTGGTATTACAACAAATTTGTGATATTGCATCGGTCGTTAAAGCTGAACAATGGCAAAATATTGTGATAGCGTATGAACCGATTTGGGCGATTGGAACAGGGAAGACAGCTTCACCTGCGGATGCTCAAGCAATGCATGCAAAAATACGTGAAGGCTTAAAACAAATTACATCATTCGGTACAAACATGGCTATATTGTATGGTGGTAGTGTCAAAGCCGACAATGCTGTTGAGTTGGCTGCATGTCCTGATATTAATGGCGCTTTGGTTGGAGGTGCATCACTCAATGCACAATCTTTTTATCAAATTGCAAAAGCATTTGCTCAAAGCAAATAATAGGAAGTAGAAATGTATAGTTTTATACTCGTTGTACATATCATTTTAGCAATTATGATTATTGGATTGGTTTTAGTGCAACAAGGTAAGGGTGCTGAAGCAGGAGCGTCGTTTGGTGGCGGTGGTGCTGCTACGGTATTTGGTGCTTCTGGAGCGGGTAACTTTTTAACACGCTTAACCGCGATTTTTACAGCCTTGTTTTTTGCTACGAGTTTAACTTTGGCTGTTTTTGCAAAAAAACAAACAGCGGATGCGTATAGCTTAAAATCCGCTCAAACCACGACCTCTGCACCAGTAACATCGCCTGAAACTTCATCAAACGCACCTAAAACAACTCAATAAGTTGAATTAGTGCTTTCCTTTTTATATTTAAAGGAATAGAATGCGTCCCACAAAGCTGCGGTGGTGGTGGAATTGGTAGACACGCTACCTTGAGGTGGTAGTGCTTTAGGGCGTGGGGGTTCAAGTCCCCCCTTCCGCACCAAGCTTAATAACCAGTAAGTTTGGTGTATGCAGTGTATATGTTGTTGCGGGATGGAGCAGTCTGGTAGCTCGTCGGGCTCATAACCCGAAGGTCGTTGGTTCAAATCCAGCTCCCGCTACCATTTGATTAAGGTGCAACTTAATCAAGCAGGTGTGAAGAAAACTTAAATTGACTTTTTTTCATATTTGTATATAATTTTTGCACGTTGTTGCGGGATGGAGCAGTCTGGTAGCTCGTCGGGCTCATAACCCGAAGGTCGTTGGTTCAAATCCAGCTCCCGCTACCAAGTTTCTAAAAGAGGCTCACGATAAGGTGGGCCTTTTTGCACAGTGGACTTCGGTTTTCTGTGTAATGTAGGGGCGATTTACGCCCTTTTTTATTGGTTGTTTAGCTATCGTGTAGTGTTCGACATCAATTGGTCAAATAGTCGTGCTTCACTATACGGTTAAGATTGATTGGCTCGCATGAGAGCGACGAGAGTAAATGAAATTATCAAATAAATCTCAAGCATTGCATGATCTAATCGCGCCAGCAGTAGCTGCGTGTGGTGTAGATCTATGGGGGATTGAATTCCTACCTCAAGGTAAACGTTCTTTATTACGTATTTATATTGATAAAGTAGTTGATGAGAATGTTGAACCTATCTTAAATGAAGATGGCGAAGTTGAACAAGGGCGTGGTATTGGCGTTCAAGATTGTGTTTTAGTGACACAACAAGTGGGTGCAATGCTTGATGTTCATGACCCAATTTCAGGTGAATATGCTTTAGAAGTTTCTTCACCAGGCTGGGATCGTCCATTTTTTCAACTCAATCAATTGCCTGCTTATGTTGGGCAACAAGTGGCTTTACGATTAATTGCTGCCGTCGAAAATCGTCGTAAGTTTCAAGCGAAATTACTTTCTGTAGACTTAGAAAATGAAATCATTCAAGTTGAAGTGGAAGCTAAACATGTGCTTGAAATTGATAGTAATAATATTGATAAAGCAAATTTAATCTATCAAGACTAATATTAACTTAATTTTATAAGAAATCGGTAGGTGACTTATGGGCCGCGAAATTCTTACCGTTGCAGAAACGGTTAGTAATGAAAAAGGTGTTAGTCGTGAGGCGATCTTCCAAGCATTAGAGCAAGCACTTGTTGCAGCAACGAAGAAAAAGTTTTACGAAGGAACACATTCAGAAGAAGCACAGCTTCGTATTGAGATTGACCGTAAAACAGGTGATTATCGCACCTTCCGTCAGTGGACAGTTGTGGCGGATGAAGATCATGAAATGCCAGCTTGCCAAGATGCAATCTCAGATGTTGATCCATCAAAATGGTCAATCGGTGATGTGCGTGAGCTAGAAGTTGAGTCAATTGAGTTTGGTCGTATTGCTGCTCAAATTGCGAAACAAGTCATTGTGCAAAAGATTCGTGAAGCTGAGCGTGCTTTGGTTGCAGATGCTTATGAATCTAAAGTGGGTGAGTTGATTTACGGCGAAGTGAAAAAGCAAACTAAAGATGGCTTTATCATTGATCTAGGTGACAATGCTGAAGCTTACTTAGCGCGTGAAGAAACCATTCATAAAGAAATTTTGCGTCCTAAGCAACGTATCAATGCCATTTTATACAGCGTAAACCGCGAAGGTCGTGGCGCACAATTATTATTGTCTCGTGCCCGTCCTGAAATGTTAATTGCATTGATGAAAAAAGAAATTCCAGAAATTTCTGAAGAAATCATCGAAATTAAAGCAGCTGCTCGTCAACCGGGTGTTCGTGCTAAAATTGCAGTGAAAACCAATGATCATCGTATCGACCCAGTTGGTGCATGTATTGGTATGCGTGGTACACGTATTCAAGCAGTACAACAAGAGTTGAACGGTGAGCGTATTGATGTAGTGGTGTGGTCTGATGATCCAGCACAATATATTGCAAGCGCATTAGAACCAGCTGATGTATCAGGTATTGTGCTAGATGAAGATGCACGCAGTGCAGATATCATCTTCGCAACCAATGATCAGTTAGCACGTGCGATTGGTTCGCAAGGACAAAATGTTCGTTTAGCATCGGAATTGACGGGTTATAAACTCGACATGATGTTAGAAGAAGAGTATCGTGCTCGTCAGCAAAATGAAGCACAACAGTATTTAGATATGTTTGTTACACGTCTCGATATTGAAGAAGATTTAGCAATGGCATTGGTGGAAATGGGCTTTACTTCATTAGAAGAGATTGCTTATGTTCCAGCTGAAACATTTGATGAAATTGAACTAGATGCAGATTTAGTTGAATTGCTTCAAAGCCGTGCGAAAGAAGCTGCTTTAACTGATGCACTGAAACAGCAAGAAAATATTCAAGAGCCAAGTGCAGAACTTCTCGGTATGGATGGTATGACCACTGAGATTGCTTATGCATTGGCGGCGCGTGGTGTGATTACAATTGATGATTTGGCTGATCAAGCGACTGATGATATTTCAGATATCGAAGGTTTAGGTCATGACAAAGCAGGTCAATTGATCATGAAAGCACGTGAATCATGGTTTAACTAGGAGATAATAGATGACGGACAAGTCGATTCAAGAGTTAGCGCTCAGCGTAGAACGTCCTGTAGAGAAACTCCTAGAGCAGGTTCGCGAAGCAGGTCTACCACAGCGTAAAGCAGATGACATTATTACCGCTGAACAACAAAATACTTTGGTCAATCATTTGAAAAAAGTACATGGTCAGGACAGTGGTAACACAGGAAAAATTGCGTTGAAACGTAAAACAACCAGTACTGCTAAAGTAACAAGTACCTCGGGTAAAGCAAAAAACATTAATGTTGAAGTTCGCAAGAAACAAGTTTTTGCTAAACCGAATCCAGAATTACTTGCAGCAGAAGCGAAAGCACGTGTAGAAGCAGATGCTAAAGTACGTGCAGAGCAAAATGCACGTGATGTAGCTGTTCAAAATGCACGTGATGTAGCTGAACAAAAAGCCAATGCAACTTTAGATGCAATGCGTGCAGCGCATACGTCTAATAGTGCAGCGCAAGCACCAGCTAAAACGGCTGTTGTGGTAAAAAAACGTGGTAGTGACAAGGTGATTAAAGCACCTGTTGTTAAGCCTACAGAAACCCCTGAACAGAAAAAAGCACGTGAAGCACAAGCAGCTCAGTTGAAAGCAACTGAAGAAGCAGTGCGTCGTAAAGCAGCTGAAGAAGCGCAACAGCGTACACTTGAGCAAATGCGTCAGATGGCATCAAAATATTCAAGTGATGATGCAACGACAACGATTCGTGTTATTGATGATTCGCCTTTGGCTGCGGGTCTCGTTGGTCAGGCATACGAAGATTCTTTCAATAAAGAAGACCGTGAAATCAAACGTGGGGGCGCAACTGCAAATCCTCGTGCTGGTAAGAAAGGTGGTCGTGGTGGCGATGCTCAGTCTGAGCAAAGCTTCAGTAAGAGCCATAATAAGCGCGGCTTGAAAACCAGTCAGGCAAACAAGCATGGTTTTGAAAAACCTGTTAAAAAACAGGTTTATGATGTTGAAATTGGTGAAAAAATTGTAGTTGCCGATCTTGCACAAAAGATGGCGATTAAAGTTCGTGAAGTTATCAAAACACTTATGAAAATGGGTGAGTTGGTCACTCAAAACCAAGCAATTGACCAAGATACTGCGGTACTCGTTGTAGAAGAAATGGGTCATAACCCAGTATTAGTTTCTGATACACAAGCTGAAGATAATTTATTAGAAGCAGCTGAAGAAGCACGTGGTGAACAAACGACTCGTCCACCAGTAGTAACAATCATGGGTCACGTTGACCATGGTAAAACGTCATTGCTGGATCGTATTCGTCGCTCTAAAGTGGCAGCGGGTGAAGCGGGTGGTATTACACAGCATATCGGTGCTTATCACGTTGAGACTGAGAAAGGAATTATTACTTTCTTAGATACACCGGGCCATGCAGCGTTTACGTCTATGCGTGCACGTGGTGCAAAAGCAACGGATATCGTGGTTCTTGTTGTAGCTGCTGATGATGGTGTAATGCCACAGACTGCTGAAGCAATCGACCATGCACGTGCAGCGGGTACACCAATTATTGTTGCTATCAACAAAATGGATAAAGAATCTGCGGATGTCGATCGCGTATTAAACGAATTAGCACATAAAGAAATCGTACCTGAAGAATGGGGTGGTGATACACCTATCGCTAAAGTTTCAGCACATTCTGGTGCGGGTATTGATGAGTTACTTGATCTTATCTTGATCCAATCTGAACTGATGGAGCTTAAAGCTTCAGCAGAAGGTGCGGCGCAAGGTGTAGTAATTGAAGCACGTGTTGACAAAGGTCGTGGTGCGGTAACATCAATTCTTGTACAAAATGGTACATTGAACATTGGTGACTTGGTTCTTGCGGGTTCATCTTATGGTCGTGTACGTGCGATGGTTGATGAAAATGGTCAACGTATCACTTCAGCAGGTCCTTCAATTCCAGTTGAAATTTTAGGTTTACCTGATGCACCAATGGCAGGTGATGAAGTTCTTGTAGTGAATGATGAGAAGAAAGCACGTGAAGTTGCTGATGCTCGTTCTGACCGTGAGCGTCATAAGCGTCTAGAGCGTGCCAGTGCAATGCGTCTTGAAAACATCATGGCATCTATGGGTAAAAAAGATATTCCTTATGTGAATGTCGTACTCAAAACTGATGTGCGTGGTACTTTAGAAGCATTACATGTTGCGCTTGACGAACTTTCTACAGATGAAGTTAAAGTCCGCATCATTGGTTCTGGTGTTGGTGCAATCACTGAGTCAGATGTGACTTTAGCTGAATCTTCAGAAGCAGTATTATTAGGTTTCAACGTCCGTGCAGATAACACTGCTCGTCAAAAATCTGATCAAGATGGCATTGATATTCGTTATTACAGCGTCATCTATCATTTAATTGATGATGTAAAAGCTGCAATGAGCGGTAAGCTTGCACCTGAACATCGTGAAACGATCTTAGGTGTTGCAGAAGTGCGTGAAGTCTTCCACTCAAGTAAATTTGGTGCAGCAGCAGGCTGTATGGTACTTGAAGGTATGTTACACCGTAATAAACCAATTCGCGTATTACGTGATGACGTGGTTGTATTCCAAGGTGAACTTGAATCTCTTCGTCGTTATAAAGAAGTGGTTGAAGAAGTTCGTGCCGGTATGGAATGTGGTCTTGCGGTGAAAGGCTATAAAGACATCAAAGTCAAAGACAAGATCGAAGTCTATGATGTTCAATTGATTAAACGGAGTCTTTAATGGCGGGTAGCCAACGCTTAAAGCGGATGGCGGATTCAGTACAACGTGAGTTGTCTGAGCTGATCCGTCAAGAGCTTAAAGATCCTCGCTTAGGTGGTCTAGTGACCATCTCTGCGGTGAAAGTCAGTGCAGATATGGGTTATGCTGAAGTTTATGTCACTGTGATGGGACGTGAACTTGGTGATGAGCAAAGTGAAGTCGCAAATAAAGAAACTTTAGATGTATTGAATAAAGCTTCTGGTTTCTTGCGTCATGAGTTGAGCCGTCGTATCAAGACACGTATTACGCCAAGATTGCGTTTCCATTACGATAAAACTAATGCCTATGGTAACTATATGTTTGGTCTGATCGCGGAAGCTGTGAAGGATCTGCCTGAACAAGGGCAAGACGATAAAGAATAAGTTTTAAAAGAAAGCCACCCTCGGGTGGCTTTCTTTTGTGCTATAGATCATTGTGATTGATATGATTTTTTCTATTAAAATTATATCTTTCAGCTAGTTAATTAGTTTAGGCTTTCTGAAACTTAAAAACACATTGAGCTCAATAAAAAGACCAACTTAAAGTTGATCTTTCTTTTCTGCATTACGACGATAACGTTGCCATGGTAGCGGACGATTTAAAGCTTCTGGAACATCACCACTGGTTGAACGCAAACGTAAATGAATTGCAGCTTGTGCCATCAAATTTGCAGATACTGGGGCAGTAATAAATGCAAATAAAGTAATCAATAATTCAGCAAAACCGAAATGACCTTGAGTCGCTCCAAATATCATAGCCGCAATTAAAAAGCTCCCTAAGCCTAGCGTACTTGATTTAGTCGGTGCATGTAGGCGCATAAATAAGTCGGGTAAGCGAATCATTCCGATTGAACCTACGAGCATAAAAAATGCACCAAAGATCAAAAAGAACGAAATGATAATCTCAAAAATTATTTGCATAACCTCTCTCCTTAATCAATCACATGTCCAGTGGTAAAATAGCGAGCCAGTGCAACAGTTGAAACGAAACCGAGCATCGCCACCAATAAAGCACCTTCAAATACATTGGTACTTGCCCAATAGATACCTAACACCACAATCAGGCATATTGCATTAAGAAAAAGAGTATCGAGTGCTAACAAGCGATCAACAACAGATGGTCCAATGATCATGCGGATGAGACAAAGAAACATGGAGATCGTGATTGCCACTAAACTAATCGCAAGTGCATAAGGTAAAATGGTCATTTCGCTGCTCCTTCTGCAATCTTTACATCAAAGATTTCGAGCAAAGGTAGCTCATAACGATTTTTGATGTCTTGAATATCTAATTCAGCATTATCGGTACTGAGTGCATGAACTAAAATATCTCCTCGCTCTTGATCAATCCCTGCGGATACCGTACCTGGCGTCGTTGTAATGATCATTGCGAGTAAAGTATTTACTTGCTCATGTTCAGTTTCTAATGGCACGCGATACCATTTTGGATGCAACTCATCCATTGGCCCAAGTACCATTTTAGCTACACGAAAGTTTGAAATCACAATATCCCATAACACCACAAAAAAAAGTTTGATTGCAGGAAACCAATGAATATGTGGTGTACGTGCAATAAAAGGGCTTACCAAACGTGAAACAAAGATACCTAATAGAATTGCAATAAAAATATCTGTGATGTCTAAACTATGTGACAGCATGAGCCAAGTCACGAAAATTAAAAATGACACAAAGGGGTGGGGAAACCAACGATCAAGCAAAGCACGTTTTTGCATTAGTGTTCCTCCATCGGTTTTAATTGTGTAGCATTTGGAATAGTTGGATTTGATAAAGTTTGCTCTGCAATTTGACGTTGTTTATATTCCGAAATATGCTCGCCTTGTAGCGTCGGTTTTGAGATAACATCTGGAATTAATACCGCATTATGATCCTCAACCTCACCACCATATTTAGTTTCAGGCAAATACGCTGCATCAAATGGCTGCACGCTAATGGCACGACCTTGACTATCATGTTTTAGAATCGCTTTTTGATAAAGCGCATGATTTTGAATTTGTTGTGCAGTTGAAGTTGTATAACTCTGAATTGGTGCTGCAAATACAACATAACTTATCAAAGCGGTCAGTAATACATAGATTGCTTTGTCATTCCGATTAGGTGCTGTATCAGGTAGTGATTGATAAGCGATATATGCTGATTCTTTAGGATTTTCTTCGGGTGGGCTAGCACGCCAAAAAAGGATAAAACCAACACGTGTGAATGCGATAATGCTGAGTAAGCTAACAATCAGAATAACAGCAATAATCCAACCTTGATAAGGCGCTTCAGCGGTAGCCTGTAAGATAAAAACTTTACCTAAGAAACCACTGAAAGGGGGTAGACCTGCCATCATGAGTGCAATGGTAAAATAAGTAAAAGCAGCCGCTTTTTCCTGTTTGATTTTAGGTGCAACTTTTAAGTGGTCTTTGAAAGAACCACGTTGTGAGGTCATCCAACCACAGAATAAATAGAATGCAGCGGCAACCAGCGTACTATGTACTAAATAATACAAGGCTGCTGACCATGCTTGGGTATTAAACATGGCAATAGCGATGAGTAATGTTCCAATCGATGACAACACCATAAAGCCAACAAAACGGCGTAAGCGTTCAGCAGCAATTGCACCGATTACACCATAGAATGAAGTAATCAAGCCAATCATTAATAAGCAGTTTTTGAAAATACTTTGTGCCATTGCATCATCAAAAACAGTACCATTGACACGTAGAATGGCATAAATACCAACTTTGGTCATAATAGTAAAAATTGCAGCAACAGGTGTGCTTGCAACAGCATAGGTTTTTGGTAGCCAAAAGCCGACAGGTAGCATTGCTGCTTTGATTCCAAATACTACAAACAGTAACAAGCCACCAGCGATTGCAAGTTTATGTTGATCGCTGTCTAGGGTTGGGATAAGGCGACTCACATCAGCCATATTTAAACTACCAACACTGCTGTAGATCATCCCTAAACCAATCAAAAATAGCGCTGATGCGAGTAAGTTAATCGTGACGTAATGTATGCCTAGCTGGAAACGCGGTCGCCCTTGACCATGTAATAGCAATACATAAGATGCCATTAACAGGATTTCAAAAAACACGAATAAGTTAAATAAGTCACCTGTCAGGAATGCACCTGTTATACCCATTAATAAAAAATGGAACATGGTGTGGAAATAGCGCCCACGTGTGTCCCAGTTATCACTTGCATACCAAATGACAGGCACTGCAAGTGCATAAGTGAGCACCAACATGAATGCAGCGAGGCGATCGAGAACTAAAACAATTCCAAAAGGAGCAGACCATTCACCAAGTTGGTAAACGGTAACTTGACCTGTATTGGCGATCATCAAATAACTGATTGCTGTGATTAAGCCTAGAAGTGCAGAACCTAAACTAATGCCACGTCGCCAAGGTTGGCGCCAATCCTGTTTTAGAGAACCGGAACCAGGATTGCCTAATAAAAGTAATAAAAAACTCGTAAATGCTGGAATCAAAATACTTAAAATAGGAGTATGAGCATGCCAAAAATTATTGAAATCAAACATTATGGCTCATCCTCACGTGGGTCATAAGTTACCGTTGGTTCTTCTTTGGAGTCAACATGATCTGTTCCAGATTCATAGCGACTACGTAAAGCAAGCTGTACAATAAAAGCGGTTGTTGCAAAACCAATCACAATCGCAGTCAGTACCAACGCTTGCGGTAACGGATCTGTTACTTTAGTTGTTTCTGTAATGATTGCAGGTGCATTAATTTGAATACGACCGACTGCAAATAAAAATAAATTTACGGCATAACCGATCATGGCCAGACCGAGTACGACAGGAAAGGTTCTGGCACGTAAAATTAAATAGATGCCTGTTGCTGTTAGAAGACCAATTCCCGAAGCGAGCAAAAATTCAATACTAACCATTTTTATTTATCTCCACTTGGAACAGGTCCAGACATACTTGAGTGACGCGAATCACCTAAGACTGAAATTAGCAGCATTGTCGCGCCAACAACGGTCATATAAACCCCGAGATCAAATGAGACAGCCGAAGCTAAATGCATTTTCCCCAATAATGGTGGTTCTATATAAATATGTGCTGTTGTTAAGAATGGGCGTGTCCAAAACCAAGCTGCAATACCCGTTAAACCTGCAATTGCTAAACCTGAGCCAATCCAAATCTCATATAAGCGACCAGATTTTGCTTTAATCAATTGCTCAGCTTGATCTTGACCCAATACGATATATTGAATGATGAGTGCCATTGCCGTGATCAGACCTGCAATGAATCCACCCCCGGGATAGTTATGCCCACGCATAAAAATGTAGATACTGACGACAAGGGCAAGAGGAAGTACCCATGAGGCTGAAATACGTAACATCAATGGTGAAGGGTTAAAACGATAAGATAAACCTTGTGTCATGGTAGTGCCATGCGCACGCATACCATCCATGAGACACAGTGCTCCTATTGCTGCAATACCCAATACTGTAATTTCACCGAAGGTATCAAAACCACGGAAATCAACAAGAATGACATTGACGACGTTTGAACCACCGCCTAATGGGAGGGATTGTTGTAAGAAGAACCATGAGATTGAATTATGTTCTCGTGTTAGTATTAGCCATGTAATCCAACCAATACCGATACCACCTGCGATTGCTAAGCTTGCATCTCGCCAGCGGCGTGGACGACTCGATTCGTAAGGGGTTAACTGCGGTAATAACGATAAGCTCATCAACAATAAAACAGTAGTAACAACGTCAACTGTGATCTGAGTAAGTGCAAGATCTGGTGCAGATAGGGTGACAAACACCATGGTGACAACAAGTCCAACAGCACCACTAATTAAAACAGCTTTAATCCGTTCGTGGTGGAACCACAACATCATCCAACAGCCAGAGAATAATGTGAGCCATAAGACCACAGCAATCCATGGAGCATGGGTAAGCTCACGTGTGCCAGTTGTTAAACCCTGATTGAATAGGGGTAAACCCACCATGATGATGCTAAAGAAAACAATCCAAAGAAGATAACTTTGTAGAGAACCAGTTTCTGTCTTTTGTTTGATTTTTCGACTGGTAAGTAAGAGATGCTTCAGGAATGATTCAAATAAAAGTTTGCCTTGGAATTTACCTAAATAAGGGTCTAAGTCAATTTTACGTAAACGCTCATTTTTAATGAGGCTAAAGTAAAATAAACCACCACCCATCAATGCAATCAGACTCATGATTAAAGGTGCATTAATACCATGCCAAATCGCTAAGTGAACACCCTCAAATTCAGGTTGAGCCAAACTCGCACGCATTACACTATTCACGACTGTTCCAGCCAATAGTGCAGGCAGAATACCGACCAGAATACATAATGTCGCTAATATAATCGCTGGTAAGCGCATTCCGAGAGGTGGTTCGTGCGCATCTTTATTAGGAATGTGTTTACCAATCCCACCATCAAAGAACACACCATGTACCAAACGAATAGAATAAGTAACAGCAAAAATACCAGATAAAGTTGCCACGGTGGCTGCAATTATCATTACTGGGCCTGATAGGTTTGCCAGTAATTCCGTAAAGAACATCTCTTTGGAAATAAAGCCATTGGTCAGCGGTACACCAGCCATCGAAGCAGCGGTGATCATGGTTAGGGTACCTGTGAACGGAAGGAGTTGCCAGATACCACTGAGCTTACGTAAATCACGTGTTCCTGTTTCATGATCAATAATGCCTGCAATCATGAAAAGAGCAGCTTTGAATGTTGCATGATTAATGATATGAAAGATTGCTGCTGCAACAGCGAGTGGTGAACCAATGCCGAGTAAACAAACAATCAAACCTAAATGGCTGATGGTTGAATAAGCTAAAAGCCCTTTGAGATCTTCTTTGAATATGGCGAAACCTGCTGCCATACACAAGGTAAATAGACCAACAAAGGTCACAATGTTGTGGTACAGCGCAGCACCAATAAATAGAGGGGCTAAACGTGCTAATAAGAAAATGCCTGCTTTCACCATCGTTGCTGAATGTAGATAGGCTGAAACAGGGGTGGGAGCTGCCATTGCATTTGGCAACCAAAAGTGAAAAGGAAATTGCGCACTTTTGGTAAATGCACCTAGTAAAATGAGCAGTAGAGTGGGAACAAATAATTGATGCTGTTGAATAGCCTCTTTCATTGACACCAATTGATCAATCTGATAAGTCCCTGTGATCTGCCCTAGGAGTACAAAGCCCCCTAACATTGCTAAACCACCCATTCCTGTGATGGTGAGTGCCATACGCGCGCCACGTTGTGCGGCATCATATTGACTCCAATAGCCCACGAGCAAGAATGAAGAAATACTGGTCAGTTCCCAAAATATCAGTAAGATAATCAAATTGTTGGAGAGTGAAATTCCAAGCATAGCCGCCATGAATAGCATGAGCAACTGATACAGTTTGCTGAGTGAGTTTTTGGGACTGAGATAATAATAGGCATAAATATAAATCAGTGTGCCGATCCCACTAATCAGTAAGCCGAACAATAATCCTAACGCATCAAGGCGAAAACTCAGATTGATGCCCAGTTGTGGAAGCCATTCCCAACTCTGTTGCAGGGCATTACCCTGTAAAACCGTTTCAGCTTGGCTAAGCAGTAAAATAAAACAACTCAGGCTAATGCCAATTGCTCCAATTGCCGTCATACCCCGTGAAATACGTTGCAATTGTGAGACAAGGGTTGTGCCAAGTATGAGTGGTAATAAAATAATAATCGGTAGCACACTGATATCCATGTCGATGATTTAGGTCGAGAGAGACCTAATGGTGGATTTTCTTCCAAGACTTAAGGCATTCAAAGAGAAAGCCAAATTTTCAAGTCTCGAAACCCAATCAAGTTAACGGAAAGGGCAAGTTGTATTGCACAACTTGAAAGTAAAAAATGAATTTTATTTTACTATAAAAAATCAACAAAAATCTGATGTTATTACATGAAAATAACAACATCTTTGTCGCTAAAACTTGTCTATCAATGTTTTTTGTTCGCTATTTAATTGAATGTTTTCCATTCAATTATCTGTATACATAAGAGGGATAGAGATCTGGTCTTGGATCAAATGCTTGTCCCTACAATCTAGTGTTCAGGTATATAAGACCTATTCAAAAGAAAAAATTGATCTCTAGTTTATGAGGATTAATGATGCAATCAAGCTTAAACCCCAATATTAAAGTGATGTCTCTTGAGGGGTATCATCAATTTTAAGTAGATGAAGCAAATTACTCTTTTCTTGCTCATCAAGCGCTTGGATTTGATGAAAGAGTTCATCAACTTTACTGATCAAAGTTTCTGATTCTAATAAGTGTTGATTCTGCTGCAAGAGAATGCTTTCTGATTGACTTAACTCATTATAGAGTTGTGAAAGTTGTTGTTGAGATTTCTCAAGATTAATCTCATAAATTTCTTTATCACCTAACCTTAAGCATTGATATTCTAAAGCATGTTCTAATAATTCATCGCGATTGCCTGAAGCAATAATTTGTAGTCTTGGAAATGCTTGATGTAAACGCTCTAAAATTTCAGCACTCATATTTTGATCTAATTGATGCTCAATTTGATCAATTAATAATATGCCTTCACCCTCTAAACATGGGTCGAAACAATGTGGATTAAGCAAGCATAAACGACGTGTAATATCACCTACCAATGCAATCCATGATTTAAGAGAGGCCGATAATTGCTGAAATGGAATGGTCTGATCTTTGTAACGCACCATTAATTGAAGTTTAGGAATATATTGAATATAGATATCATTCAATTCTGGAAAGATGGTATGTAAGCTTTTTTTCAACGCATATAAATTAGGTGCTGAAAGTTGTTTAGGATGATTCATCAGTTCTTGTTGTAATTGCTGCAAAACCTCTGATTGATTCTGCTGAGTGAAATCGTTGCCAATAATACGTCTGACAATGTGGGCAGAGTGAGCATTTTCAACATCACTAATTTCTCGTAGCCACTCAAAGAAACGCGCAAAAGTTGTGTAAGGAATCGCCATTAAATCGTAGGCAGCAATATCTTGTAATGTTCCTGGTGCATTCTTACTTTGTAAATTGACTTCTTGCACAAAACGTTCAGCAGGATAGTAGGCAATGAACGGTAAACCAAATAACGGGTCTTGAAGACTGGTTTTTTGATACAACGACACCATTTGATCCAATTGTTGAGTTTCAACTTGGCTAATGCCCACGCCTTGACTGTTAAATGTTTTAAATAACTTCCAACTACAGTTATGGGTGTCGGTCGTTTGTGCAGAGCTACTTTCTGGTAGATGATGATTTAATTCGCTGCTCATTCTAACTTGGACTTGAACTTTGGCTTGTAAGCGTGTCAACAAAATATCTTGATCAGCAATCACAACACCAGCAGTGCGAATATCTTTATAACGTGCGGAGAACCACGTTAAGGCTTGATAGATATTTCTTAAAATTGTAGTTTTGCCTGTAGCTTGCTCACCTAAGATAAGTGTAATTGGGCGTTGTGTTGGTTGAAATTCAATGGTTAAGTCACGAAACATGCCAACATGTTTAAATAGCACTGATTCAAGTTGCATAAGCTCTCCCTGAACATAAGCGCTTTAACCTACGGACTGGCGAAGACTTGAGGGAGCGCCCCGTTTTAATTGTTGTATCAAATCGTAAAGATGATGAATATTTAAACTTACTTTAGCACGAGTACAGGCAACATAAAGTAATCTTAATTCCTCATCTGTAATTTTGTGTTCTAGTCCATTGATTTTAAATTGATAATCATCTTCGATATGCACACGATTCCATTCCAAGCCTTTGGCTTTATGTGCGGTGGAAATCACATAATCTGCTTGTTCAATGGGCGTGATTTTAGCAAGCGCTTTTTTGAGTGGCTCAGTACCGTGATCATCAACCAGTTTAACTAAGGGCTTAATATCACTACCATCATTGGTTTCACAATATTCATGCACATCATGCCAAGAGTTGAACCAAGCCAATTCGGGTACATCGGTAATACGTTTGCCTTGTTTGAGTAAACTGGCTGCATCAACAAAACGACTGAGTTTTTGGTGATCAGCTTGCAAACCGACTTTGTCACCATGTACTAAACCTGAGAGTAATAGTTCCATTGCTCTTGCATTGGTACGGCATAGAATTGCATCACGCATTTTGGTATGCGGTTTATTCACCACACTCGATTTAACATTTGGATTGCCAAGTAGCGGAACAGTTTCGTTTAATGCACCCAGCAGACTATTGGCAACATCAGCAATTGCATCGCCAAAACGGAAAGAGGTGGTTAAGCGACTTTCATGTAATGGCATTTGTTGCATGGCATTGACTGCGCCACGCCAAGCATAGATTTGTTGATGTGCATCACCGACATAAATCACTTGTGTGCTTTTTTGGCGTAGTAAAATGCCCAACATCAATGGGTCAGCATCTTGTGCTTCATCAAACAGAACATAATCTGTTGGAATATTGGGTTCTGATAATGCCCAAAGTTTGAGGTAAATATCGTGACCAATGCCTGCTTGATGATTTTGATCAATCGACTCTAACCAACGGCGTTCAACTGCTGGATATAAGTGCTGTTGTAACGATTCAATATCATCTTGATGCAACCAGTTAGGTGCTTGGATATGACGAGGGGCAGGGTATTGTGAGCTGGTCGAGCAGAAATAGCTGACGGCATTGGCAACCAAACTCGCAAGACGACTTGGCATCAATACATATTTTTCGTAACGTCCACCCATTAAACGACGGAGCGTAATAGGCTCTAAACGATATTCTTTAGCAATAAAACTTGGGCTTAAGCGAGGTAGTCGTAATTTATCAGTCACTCCACGCGGTACGCTACGAAAGGCAAGAGAGTGAAAGGTACGACAATTTACATTGCCATGAAATTTACTCTGTGCTTCAGCTGCAATGGCTTTGTTAAAAGCCAAATACATACCACGCCGTTCGGGCATGGCATCACTGATCATTTGTAAAGTCGTGGTTTTACCTGTGCCAGCATACGCAATCACTTTAAAGGACTGACCTAAACGTGCATTGTCTATCGCAATCGCTTGCTCATAGGTGGCTTTGGGTTTCTCGATATTCGACACAGGCAGGGGTTACGCTTCTTGGCTACGGTTGGCTTTTTCAACCAAACCAGAAAGACCTTGACGACGAGCCAGTTCATCTAGAACTTCTTGTGGATCAAGGTCGAAGTAGCCGAGCATGACAATCGTGTGGAACCATAAATCTGCAACTTCATAAATCAGATCATGCTTATTTTCTAAAGAAGCATGTGCTGCATAATCTTTGGCTGCAATAATGCTTTCGACGCTTTCTTCGCCGACTTTTTCTAAAATTTTATTGATGCCTTTTTTGTATAAGCTGGCAACATAGGAATTATCTGCTTCAGCTTTTTTGCGTTCTTGCATCAAACGACCTAAGTGGCTAAGTACGTCAACTTGCTCAGCCTGACCATGATCGTGTGCTTCGACTTTCGCAGATGCGCCGTAAATTGCAGTCGGATCTTTCAGTTGAGCATCAACAATTTCCCAGCCTTGTGGCGTGAGTTTACGATAAAAACAAGACTCCCGACCTGTATGGCAAGCAATTCCACCATGCTGTTCAATTTGCAGAATAATGACATCGGCGTCGCAATCCAAACGAATTTCATGCACTGTTTGGAAATGCCCTGATTCTTCGCCTTTGTGCCACAATTTTTGACGTGAACGTGAGTAATACACAGCTTGATTTTTTTCAGCAGTCAGTTGTAAGGCTTCACGATTCATCCACGCAACCATTAACACTCGACCAGTTTGATGATGTTGTGCAATGGCTGGAACAAGACCATTGGAATCAAATTTAACTTCATCTAACCAGTTTGACATGAGTGAAAAATCCATTGAGCGGAAAGCCGTTAGTGTAGCGGTTGTGACTAGGGTTGGCTATGCTTGTTGGGTAAAAAATGCTTTAGGTGCTTGGTTGGATATAAGTACCCATGAGTTTTTTGTTTTCTATTTCGAGAAAGGGTAATGCAGAAGCAACAATGATCAGCATACCCCAAGGATAGCTTGACCAAAACCAAGCATCAACTAAAAAATAAGCGCCTGTGATATAAAGCCAAATGTTTAAAATTCGAGGCAAATATTTTTGATGGATCAATAGAAGAAATATAAAGGGCAAGCTGTCCCATAAAATCACCCACGGAAATAGAGGGCTGATCACCAATCGTCCTATCGTTGATTTAGGATTTATTTGCCATTCAATAAAGTGATGGTGAAAATTTAGAAAACAAAACAAGTTAAAAAGGCTAGGAAATAAAAACCAGCATCCTTTTCGAATCGCCTTGCCTTTATCCTGCCGATACAAAGCCCATAGAAAACTATATTTCATGTCTAACCCTATTTTTATTGATGAATTTTAATTTTTAAGTATTGAGATAGTTCGATATTTCAATCAAGTTCTGATCTGGATCACGTAAATAAATCGAAAGAATTTTTCCTATTGCCCCAGTTCTTTCGATAGGGCCTTCAATGATCTCAATGTTTAATGCGTGAAGATGTGCAATCACATCCTTTAAAGGCGTCGCAGCAATAAAACATAAGTCCGCAGAACCTGAGGTTGGACGAAGTGCTTTAGGTTCAAACTCTTTTCCAACTTGATGTAAATTGATTTTTTGCTGACCAAATCGCAGTGCTTTTCGGTTTTCACCAAAAGTAATCACCTCAAAATTTAGGGCAGACTGATAAAACTGACAACTGATTTCAATATCAGCGACTGTCAAAACCAAATGATCTAAATGACTAATTTTCATATTGAATTCAACTCTTATTTTTGATCTTAGTCATATTCAGGCAATGATTGATTGTTTTGAATCAAGACATTTTGATTGTGCGGATATGTCGCAATCTCTTGATAGCTCATATGTTGGAACATACCTGTTTTTAAACCTGAAATGGTAATCGCCATTTCTTTACGGAAATAGGGGATTTGATACATCCAAGGAAAAGTAAGATCACGTATGCCACCCGCCCACCAATGATCAGATTGATAAAGTGGAGTCAGTAAACGACTAAGGAATTGATAGAACTGAGTCGAGGAACGACGCTGTTGATGATAATGTTGCCATAACATTGACCAGTCAATTTGCTGATTTTTCTGAGCGGCGCGTAATGATTGGGAAAAAGCCCACGCATCTAAAAGTGCCATATTCGCACCTTGTCCCAATTGTGGACTCATGGCATGTGCAGCATCACCAATCACCCCGATTCGACCTTGTCCGTATCGAGACATCACCACATCACGATATTGAGCAGACAACCATTGCGGTTGATTGTGTTCATCCAATAAAAGTTGTTCTAGCCATTCAGCGACATCAGACCAACGATCTGATACTTGCTTTAACCAATCTTGTTTTGATTGTTCAGTTTTTAAGAATGATTGCAGTTGTGATGTCGGCAAACTCCAAAACACACTGGAAAGTCGTTGTTGCGGTGCGGAGGGTATTGCACCTGTAGGCAAAACGCCTATCATGATTTTAGAACGATCATAGAATTGATGCAGAATTTCAGGATTTAAATTTAGGCATTCAGGCACGATTGTCCATGCAGCTCCCCACGGATAAGCTTGATCAACTTTGACCCATGCTTTAGGGCGAAGTTGGCTGCGCGCGCCATTGGCAATTAGTACAGCATCGAAACAGTCATCAAAGTTGTGTTGTTGATCAGTGCCAAATAATCGAATTTCATGCGGCTGTTCTTCAATGCGTTCAATATGATGGCTCATTCGCCACGTGACATGACTTGAATATTCAGCGAGTTTTTGAGTGAGGATATAGCACAACGTAGAACGATGGATGCCGAGACCATAAAGGTTGTTGCCTGCCTGATGATAGTGGCTATTGATCAATAGACGTTTATTTGCAAGTTGCCCTTCTAAACCTGTGACTTTTGCACCGAGTTTTAACGCCTGATCGAGTATGCCTAAATGTTCAAAAACAGCCAAACCCGCAGGTTGTAGTAACAAGCCTGCGCCAACAGGCGATAGTTCTTCAACCTTTTCAAAAATCGTGACCTGATGACCTTCTCGTGCGAGCAAAATCGCAGTCGCCAGTCCTGCTGTACCTGCACCAATAATGGCAAAGTGTGGTGTTTTCATTATTTATTCTTTTTAAGGATCTATAAATTTGTTTAGCTATGATCTTAATTGAATCACGGCAATTTCTGAAAATAAATCTTGCTTATAAAAAATCCCTTGTCAGTACAAGGGATTTAGAACTTATTTCATAATTCGCCAAAGTGCGATCAATGCACTCAATCCAATCAAGACCACTGAGACAAACCAAGGGCTGATGATGGCAATGGTCAGTAAAATCAACATGGTACTGCCAAACATCCAACTACGGCGTTGCTGCTGTTGCATTTGCAAACGCATTTGCTGAATTTCGCGGAGTTGTTTGTCCTGCCATGCGGATTGGTTTTTTAAACCATTTAAACTGTCGATCAGTAGGGTAGGTAAGTCTTGAGCGCCTAATAACAAGTCTGGGATTTGTTGCCCGAGTTCTTTGATATTTTTAACTGGGTTCATATTGGCTTTGACCCATTCGGTCAAAATCGGTTTTGCCAGTTTCCAAATATCAAGTTGTGGGTAAAGATCTGTGCCTAAGCCTTCAACATGTACCAAGGTTTTGAGTAACAACATCAATTGCGGTGGAATTTCTAAATGGAAACGACGCGCAATATCCATGACTTGAATTAAAATTCCTGCAAAATCCAGTTGATCCATTGGTTTTGAAACCATTGGACCAACTGTGCGACGCATTTCACGCGACAAGGCATCTTGGTCAGTCCCCGGCGGAATCCAACCTGCTTGATGTACAATCTGAATCAATTGCATAAAGTTGCTGTTCATCACTGCAAGCAACATCCGTGCAATCGTCATTTGATCATGCTTAGACAATTCACCCATGATGGCACAGTCCAACGCAATAAAGCGTGGGTTGCTTGGGTTAATGGTTTCAACAAACACATTACCCGGATGCATGTCGGCATGGAAGAAATTGTCACGAAACACTTGGGTAAAGAAGATGGTTAAACCTTTTTCAGCCAAATCAGCACGATCCATACCCAAACGATCAAAGGTTGCGATATCTGAAATAGGCACACCTGTGATGCGTTCGGCTACCATGACATCTTTACTGTCCATATAGACTTCAGGCACGTACATCATGCTTGAGCCTGTAAAGTAATGACGCATACGGCGGGTATTATCCGCTTCTAGACTCAAATCAAGTTCATTCAAGATAATTTGACGATAGTCTTGAATGATTTCAGATAAATGCAGCGCACGTGCTGCTTCTAAACGATTTTCAAGCCAGTCACCGAGCCATGCCAAGATTTCAAAATCTTGTAAAATTTGATTGCGAATATCAGGGCGAGTGACTTTAACCACTACTTCACGACCATCGTGTAAGGCAGCAGTATGTACTTGTGCAATCGATGCCGCAGCAAGGGGTTGCTCATCAAAGCGAGAGAATAATGTGGATACATCTGCTTTGAGCGATTCTTGGATGCGTTGTTTTGCCAATTGGGTGTCATAGGGTTTGACACGGTCTTGTAACAACACCAATTGTGATAATACTTCTGGTGGAATCAAATCACGACGAGTAGAAAGCAACTGACCCAGTTTAATCGCTAAGGGTCCCATATCCTCTAAAGCTTCTTTGAGCTTGAGCGGATTCTTTTTCTCACGGCTTGACCATGCCGCAGGGTGGGTTTTGATAATGTTTAGGGCATGGCGTGCTTTAACTGGTAATTCTTCCGCAGGGAACAAGGTGTCAAGGCGGTAGTGTGCTGCTATACGCCAGAGTTCGAGTAACCGTGTAACATGCGGAATCATATAAAATCTTACCTAGTCTTGAGAGGATTGTTTTTGTGGGTTGAAAGAAGCCTGTAATTGCTGAAACTTAGCTTCTAAGCGATCTAGCTCTTGATTGAGCTGGCGAGTTTCTCGATTCAGATCATCCATTTGCCAACGTGGTGCAAATAAACCACTATCTTCTTTAAGTGCATCTTCGACAAAGAACAAATGACTTTGCAACGAGCGTTTTATTTGTTGAGGTGCAAGCTGAATTCTGCCCAACTCATGTGCCAGTTGTGGACCAATCCAAGGGGATAAATGCGCCGCAAGATCAGGCTCGACCTGTTGCATAATTCTTTGAATGTCTTGCAAAAGATGATAATCACCCTGTAAAGGAATATTACCGATCTGATCCATATCACTCAACAGCAGCTTTATTAGCTCGACTACATTCGCAACTTTTAAAGTCGCAGTAGCATCGGTAATCTTATTTTGATTATCGAAAGGACGTTGTTCGAAAATTGAAGGCGTTTGAGCCTGTCCTGTGACAGTAGGTTCTAGGCGAACTTTATTTTCATCAAAAAAAACATCAACTGAGAGTTGTGGGCTATCAATCACAACACGTAATAATTGCCCTTGCAGTTGATTGAGTTGAATGCGTGTAATCGCATCCAAATCAATCACATGATGAATGATACGTTCGACTGCACCGAGTGCTAAAATCGACCACATATCTTAAGCCTTAAAGTTTGAATCCGCGGTGAACTGCAACAATACCACCAGTGAGGTTATGGTAGTCACAGCTTTGGAAGCCTGCATTTTCCATCATACCTTTGAGGGTACGTTGGTCTGGATGCATACGAATAGATTCTGCAAGATACTTGTAACTTTCAGAGTCATTTGCAACGAGTTTACCCATGATTGGTAATGCAGTGAATGAATAAAGATCGTAAAGCTTAGAGAATGGTTCGAACACAGGTTTAGAGAATTCGAGAATCAATAAACGACCACCTGGTTTAAGTACACGATACATGGCTTGTAGTGCGGCATCTTTATCGGTCACGTTACGTAAACCAAAACTGATGGTCACTAAATCAAAACTGTTATCGGCAAAGGGTTCTAAAGTTTCAGCATTGGCAAGTACGAAATCAACATTGGTACAGCCTGCATCAAGCAGACGATCACGACCTACATTTAACATAGATTCGTTAATATCTGACAGTACGACATGACCTTGTGGCCCGACTTCGCGGCTAAATACTTTAGCCAAGTCACCTGTACCACCCGCAATATCAAGTACATGTTGACCACGGCGAACACCTGACATATTAATCGCAAAACGTTTCCAAAGGCGGTGAATACCAAATGACATTAGGTCATTCATAATGTCGTATTTACTTGCAACTGAATGGAAAACTTCAGCAACTTTTTGTGCTTTATCATCACTATTTACAGTTTGATAACCAAAGTGTGTGGTTTGACCAACATTGCCTGTGTTTGCACCACGCGGTAAATTATATTTCGGCACTGAACCAGTAGGTGTCGATGCTAAGCCTTGTTGTAACGATTGCTGTTGACCTTGAGGTGCTCCTTGAGGAAGTGGAGAACTGAGGAAAGGACTGACTTTGTCTGAACTTGGGTTTTGCTCAACTTCTGGGGTAGGCTGTTGGTTTTCGTTAGACATTGTTTTCTCCTAAACTTTCGCTCTAGCGGCACGAATCAGCAAGCATGATGACAGATTTTGTATTTTTTTACAGGGTTTAGCATATCATTGTTATGAATAATATACAGAAAGTCACACGCTCAAAAGCATTTTTAATTTTTGTTTTTGAATTCAATAATCCCTCCTAACACGAAGAGGGATGGCTATCAATTCAATTTAGTCACGAAATGGGTTTGGGTGACCAGCGTGCACTTTTTCTATGATTTCACGTTCTTTTGCCGTAAATGTTTTGATAAACGTTGCAGCAGACTTCATTGGTTTCATTGCTGCAAAACCTTCTTGGATAAACTCGTACATACGTTCAAATTGATATTTGGTTGCAATCCCTTTACACATTTTAAAAGCTGCATACATCATCGTAGAGCGCATATACTTATCTAATGTGAGACCAAGCTCGTCAAGTAATTGTAATTGTTCATAACGTGCATCGCCTTGATCGAGTTTGACTAAGGTCTGGCGCATGATTTCATCAGTTAGTCGTGTTTCTAAAGGATAATCTTTGAGTAGTTGTTCTGCGACTTGTTCATCGAGTTGAGTGGCAAGTACAGCAAGACTGACCGATTTTGTTCCTGTTTTAATTGCATTTTCAGGGAGTAAGCTTTCTGCTTTATGTGCATATTTCAACAGGCGTTCGATTTGTTGTGCAATTGCATCAAAATCAGGACCACCATACAAGCGATTGAGAAAATATTGTGCCATCAGTTGATTTTCAGGCAGAGCAAAAAATTCTTTATGGGTTTCGGCGATGCGTGCTTTCATCCACGCTTGTACTTCATGCAGACGTTGCTTAAGTGCTGGATTTTGGTGGTAATTCAGAGTTTGATATTGTAATAAAAGATGATCAAATGCTGCGAGTTTTGACATGTTCGAACTCAAAGAAAATAAAACCAGAAAATCATAGGCTGCATCATAACGAAGAACCATGACAGCTTAAACCCTAAATGTCTAACAATCGGTCAGTATGTTTATACACTGATTCTACTCTACAGAAACTGTACAAGGGTTTTGCATGCAGTGAAATAGATTTCACTATACTTATTCTTAATAATGAGCCATTTAGAGCAGAACATGAGTGTACAACAACCAAAATTTGAATTGCGCGATGAAGATGAGCTTTCTTTAGATTTGATTGAAGCACAATATGCCTTAAAAGATAGCCAAGATAAAAAAAATGCAAAAAGTGTTCTGATTTTAGTAAGTGGGATTGAATTAGCAGGGAAAGGTGAGGCGGTTAAGCAATTACGTGAATGGTTAGATCCACGCTATTTAAGAGTTAAAGCAGATGCACCACGGTTATTAACGACCTATCAAACCTTCTGGCAGTCTTATACGCGCTTTATTCCTGCCGAAGGTCAGATCGTGGTGATGTTTGGGAATTGGTACAGTGACTTGCTTTCAACCGCGATGCATGTGTCAAAACCATTGGATGAAACATTGTTTGATGCCTATATTGATCAGATGCGTTCATTCGAACATGACTTACAGCATAATAATGTACATGTGGCCAAAGTTTGGTTTGATCTATCTTGGAAGTCTTTACAAAAACGCTTAGACCAAATCGATGCGTCCGAACAACATTGGCATAAATTACATGGTTTAGATTGGCGCAATAAAAAACAATACGATACTTTACAGGAGTTAAGCCAAAGATTTACCGATGATTGGTTTGTGATTGACGGTGAAGACGAAGCTCTACGTGATCAATGTTTTGCTCAATACATATTACAAACTTTACAAGAGTTACCTGACCATCAAACTAAAGTCACGGAAAAATGGCAACAAGCACAGATTCCCACAGCACTATTAGAACCTTCAAAACAAAGCTTAGATAAAGATGACTACAAAGAGGAATTGAACAAATTAACCAAAAAAGTTGCTGATGCATTACGTTACGACGAACGAAAAGTGATTGTTGCTTTTGAAGGTATGGATGCTGCAGGTAAAGGGGGAGCGATAAAAAGAATTGTTAAAAAATTAGATCCACGTGAATATGAAATTCATAGTATTGCTGCACCTGAACGTTATGAATTACGCCGTCCTTATCTATGGCGTTTTTGGAATAAGCTGAATGATGGTGGGAAAATCACCATCTTTGATCGTACATGGTATGGTCGTGTTCTAGTTGAACGTATAGAAGGTTTTGCTTCAGTTGTTGAATGGCAACGTGCTTATAACGAAATCAACCGTTTCGAGGAAAACTTGGTAGATAGCCAAACCGTGATTGTGAAAATTTGGCTGGCAATCAGTAAAGATGAACAAGAAATTCGATTTAAAGATCGTGAACAAACCCCACATAAGCGTTTTAAGATTACTGAAGAAGATTGGCGTAATCGTGATAAATGGGACGATTATTTAGAAGCTGCTGCAGATATGTTCGAACGAACCAACACAGATTATGCCCCTTGGTATGTAATCGCTACCGATGATAAAAATACAGCACGAATCGAAGTTTTAAAGGCGATTTTAAAACAACTCAAGGCGGATTAAACCGCCTTGTCGTCATCAAATATTATGATTAAGCCACAATAGTACTGCGACTTTTTTGTTGAATTCGTTTGGCAAGGTTATAGCAATCTTGAATATGTGCTTCAGTGATTTTACGCATCATGAAATAACCGAGGCTTGCAGCAACCAGTTGTCCACCTAAAGGAATAAACTTGGTCACTTGCTTGGTGGCAATTTTCGTGAAAAAACCATTAAAAGATTTTTTCATTGCTGTGCGCGCCACCACAAAACCTGAAAATTCGAAACCACGTTTGCGTAGTTCATCCCAATGCACTTTTTTAGTTTCAGGGTCGTAAACACTGATATGTTCAGGTGCTAAACCAAAACGCGCATTAATATAAGGAATAATCTGAGAGAGCATGCCCAAATCAACGACCACATCAAAAAATGGGATGGGTACAATCGCTGCGCCTGCAGACCAATATGCACGATTTTTGGTCAGTGCCAAACACTCTTCACGAATTTGCTCCAAGTTTAAGCTTGGATCAATCGAATCAGGAATTTTTTCAATTTTCATAAAGTTATACCTAAAGTTTATCCCTCGATAGTACATTCAATCGGATTGAGTGGTGAATTTCAAAACAATTTATTTATTTCCTTGTGTGTTTAACGTGACATAGTTATATGAAGTTGTATAGTGATAAATATGTACGTTTTTGTGCAATACAATAAGCATTCCTGATGAGGTCATATTCGTAGATGGGTATTCATGTTATTCAAAGTCAACGCCTTGAAGTGTTATTACAAGGTGTGATGGCATCAATCACCCAACCGAGTTCTTCTCCATTTCAGGTATTTAAAACTCAGCATTTTATTGTCCCTAGCCCCGCACAAGAACAATGGTTGACGCAGAAAATTGCCGAACAACAAGGCATGACCGCCAACTATCAATTTCATCAACGCATTCGTGGTTTTCAGTGGTATGCATACCAGCAAGTATTAGAAAATAAAGAACAAGTGCGTAAAGCCAATATTCCTCGCTTGATTTTAAAATGGCGCATTCATCAAGCTTTACAGCCTTTTATTCAACCCGAACAGAATAGCCTTGCACAAGAACACCCTTTATATTCGATTGTGCAACGGATTTATGATAGTGCTGATCAATTGCAGCAAGGTACTGAAAAACAACTTAAAAAACAAAGTATGTTGTATTGGGTGGCGGAGCAGGTTTCACAACTGTTTAATAACTACATGATTTATCGTGGTCATTGTCAACGCGGCTGCCAAAGCAATTGTACCTGTGTGGGGAATTGGCTATCGACTTGGGGACAGAATAAAGCCTTAAATATCGAACAATTGATTGCGCCCACGGATCAACAAACTTCAGCCTTTAGCTTGCAGCAAACTGAACAGTTGGAAGCTTGGCAGCGTTGGTTGTGGCAAAACTACTTTCATGATGACTTTGTTGAAATACAAAGCATTGATGCTGATTTTTGGCAGCTTCTAGAGAATCAGCAGACACGTCAGAAAGCGTTGACACAACTGCCAAGTCAGGTGATTGTATTTACGATTTTAGATTTACCGCCGAGCCAACTGCAATTTTTACGTCGTTTGGGGCAATATCTGGATGTGGTAATTTTGCACTATAACCCATCACAAGAATATTGGGCTGACAGTGTCGATCCACTCTGGAAGAAGCGTTATGACTTGGGTGTAAAAGAGCGCTATATTGCCAAACATCCCAACGCCAGCGATGCAGACATTGCTGCTTTCTTTGACAGTTTCAGTTTGGGCTTTAATGCCTTAAATCGTGAGTCTCGACATCCATTGCTGACCCGTTTGGGCAAGCAGGCACGTGACCACTTTTCGCTGTTGTCACAACTGGCAACTGGAGATGAAGGTAAGTGGGTTGATGCCTTTGTAGAGCAGTTTCCAGAAAGTTTACTAGGTAAAATTCAATCCGATATCTTCTATTTGGCAGAGCCACAGTCGCAGCAATATGAGCTTGCGGCAGAAGATGAATCCATTCAAATCCATGTTTGCCACTCCAGCATACGACAACTCGAAGTCTTAAAAGAGCAGTTGGTGCATTGGCTATCTCAGGCGGATGCTCAGCCACGTCGTCCAAATGACGTATTGATCTTGGCTCCGAACTTAGCTGAACTAGAGCCTTTGATCCGTAGTGTGTTCCCAGCAGTTGCCAATGAACATGAGATATTTTTACCTGTTAAAATTGCTGGCGTTGCGCAATTAGATGCCTTAAACGCATGGCGTGCTGTACTCGGACGTTTGCAACTGACACAAGGGCGATTTAATCAAGATGATTTTGCGGATTGGCTCAATCTTTCCGCGACGCAACAACGTTATGGCTTGGATTATACACAGGTACAACGGATTCTGAGTTTACTCGATGATGCTGGCTTTAAGCGTGGTTTAGACGAACAACACTTAAAGCAAAGTTTGAGTGACGATGATCAAGACTATCGTTATAGTTTTAAATTTGCTTTGGACCGTTTGGCTTTAGGAATTGCTGTGCCTGCCCATGTAATGGTGCAGGATATGCTTAGTTATGCCTTGGTGCAGCCAAGTGATTTTGAACTGATAGGTATTCTGATTCAGATCTATCAAGATTTAGCAGCGCGACGAGATTGGCTGGTGGCACATGAGCAAGGACAGCGTTTGCCTGTTGAGGTATGGTTGCAACGGATCAAACAGGATGTACAAGAGTTTGAACAAGCCGATGTGGTGGCATTAAAAGCAATCCGTGAAATTATTCAGAAGCAGGAGCGGATGCTGACTCTGGCCAGCTATTATGACGATGCAGAAATGCAGTTGCGCCAAATTACCTTACCTTTGCCTTATATTATTGAAGAAATTCAGCGCACATTGGAAAGTCAGTCTGCGCAAGTTGAACCGACAGGACAAATTACCTTTAGTCAGATTGGACAAATTCGCCCGATTCCTTATCGTTTGATCGTGATGTTGAACTTGGATACAGGCAAATTTCCAAATCGGGACAGCCATATTCCGTTTGACTTGATGGATGCACTACGTCAGCAATTAGGTGATCGCTCTCGTTTGGAAGATGATCAGGGAGCATTTTTAGATGCAGTCCTGCTGGCGCAAGAACAAGTTTGGTTGTTTTATAATGGCTTTGATCTTAATGATGGTGAAGTCAGAGAACCATCCAGTGTGTTGCAGGGCTTCCGCGAGCATTTGGCTTTGATTGTAAAACCGACCAGCAGTGAAGATAGGCCTCCTTTATCTGAAGTGGATTTAGCTGGATTGGATGCATTACAAATCCCGCCACAGCTTTATCCACTGTATCATTTACATCGTCTACAACCGTTCGATCCACTCGGCTTTGTTTCGGATCGTCCTGTGCGCTTTCAAGACCAATGGTTTAAGGTGGCCTCACAGATTCAGCAGATGAAAGGTGAGCGGCAGGCGTGGGCCAATATCACCTATCCCGTTGAACAAAATGAAATGATTATTTTGGAGAGTCAGCAATGGATTCAGGATATTAGTTTCCCTGCACGGTTGTATTTAAAGACCTTAGGTGTGGAAAATTTAACTGCACAAGCATCGCTTGATCAAGCTGAACCGTTATTACTCGATGGTCTCGGTAAATATGCCATTCGGCATTTTTTACAGCAGCAGGATGAGTCGATATCACCGAGTATTTTGCAAGATCAGTTGCCCGTTGGCAAAGTTCAGCACAGTGCTTGGCAGCAAAGTCGCTTAGAGCAGCAACGCTTGTCGGAACGCTTGCAGCAGTATGCCCCAGCGCCGACTGAAACCACGCAACGGGTTTGGCGGGTCTCGAAACAATTACAAATCGCCTGTGTGACCCCGAAGCAACTGAGCCAAGATTGGGTCAGTTTGGATGCTTCCAGTGCACGTGCCAAGCGCTTTGCCAAAGTCTGGCTGGAATACTTGCTTTGGTTGGTGGTATTGAATAGTGAGACTGTCACAACGAAGCGCCGAATTGTGGTGTTTAGCGATCAGACGGTGATTTGTGAAGGGTTGAACTCTCAGCAAGCCCAAGTTTATCTGCAGGCATGGTTACAGCTTTGGCAAGCTTCACAGCAGCAGCCTGTGGTCTTGCCTGCGGCCTTAGTGTTAAAGCCTTTGGAAAAAGGCAAACAATATGAGTGGATTGAGCAGGATTCAACTCAGGTGTTAACTGAAGACAGTCAAAAGCAAGTATTGAAAGACTGGAATGATACGGGTGATTTCTCGGGTTTTGATATGACCCAGAATGAAGCTTGTAAATTGCACCGTGATTGGCAATTCATTTTGCAGGAACAAGATGCAACCGCTTTATTGCAATATGCCTGTGATCATTATTCTTATGATTTGTATCAACCGATTTTTGAATTTTTACGGGTGGAGTAAGACATGAACTCAAAGTACCCAGTGTCTTATCAGCCGATTAGTGATATTCAATTTGAAGGGCTGCATTTAATCGAAGCCTCAGCAGGGACGGGGAAAACCTATACACTTTCTAGTTTGATGGTGCGGATTTTCTTAGAAAAATATCTACCCAATCAGGTGATTGCCACCACCTTTACCCGTGCTGCAGCCGCAGAACTCAAAACGCGTATCCGTTTGCGTTTGGTCGAAATCCTTGAGTTTTTAGAACCTTTTCGTGATGTATTGGAACAAGATATTCAGGCACAGGCATTACAAGAATCTGATCCCTTAAAACAACAGGTCTTGCAAAACTTTGCACCACGAATTGCCTATGCCTGTGAACGGCTAAAATTGGTCATCGATCAATTGGATGAATTATTTGTTGGAACCTTGGATAGTTTTAGCCAAAAGCTATTGCGAGAGTTTGCCTTTGAAAGTGGCAAAATTGAACGCGCAGAAATCACAGAGGATGCTAAAAGTTATACCCGTCAATTGATTCATGATGTGTTGCGGGAATGGATTCAGACCCAACCCCAGCAAGTGATCAATGCGATGTATAGCGTGGGTGGACTGAAGAGTGTCGATCATTTTGTCGGGATGGTGGAAAGCTCGCTGAATTTTAGTTCGGCACAATTTAAACTGCCTGTCATGCCTGAAATTGAGTTGGATCAGTTGCAGCAGTGGCAACAGCAAGCGCAGCAGATTGACCTGAGCAGCTTGGCTGAATACTTTCAGTTAGAGGGCGCCTATTATGCACATATCAATGGTGCTTCTTTCCGTAACAATGCCTTTCATAAACTGTTTACAGAATCCTTGCCACCATTATTAACTGCACTCAACAGTCCTGAGAATATACAGATCTTTGATGCCTATTTTGCCGATGCACGTGATGCGGTATTTAAGTTTTTAGACAAACTCGAAGCACAAAAAATTTTTAAGAAATGTCCTGCGGAAATTGCCGAAGGCTTCTATCAACATCCATGCGTGTTGCAACTGCAAAAGCTGTTTCAAGCTGTACAGCAGACTCAGCAAGAATTTGAGCAGTTACAGGTCTATTTAAAAGCTTATTTGTGTGTTGAAGTCAAAAAACGTTTGCCGCAAATGTTGCAGCAAAAAGGGGAGACTACCTTTGCTCAGCAAATCAAGACTTTGTCTGAAGCTTTAAAAGGTGAGCAAGGACAATCTTTTGCGGTATTTGTACAGTCACGCTATCCATTGATTCTGGTGGATGAGTTTCAGGATACCAACCAAGACCAAGATGATATGTTGGCCAGTATCTGGCGCCATCCGCAGCGTTACCAAAAAGGCTGCATGATTATGGTGGGCGACCGTAAGCAGGCGATTTATGGTTTCCGTGGCGGAGATATGTTGACCTTCCTGAATGCCTATCAGGATATTATGGCCAAACAGGGGCGTGAGTATAAGTTGGTACATAACCACCGTTCGGTGAAAGAGCTGGTTGAAGTGGTGGATGTGCTATTTCAGCGCCAGATCGATTTTGGTGAGCAGGTCAGCTATGACCCGATTCAATCGGGTTCACGTCCGCACCCTGCCTTGATTGAAAATGCCCAACCCAATCCAATGCCTTTACGCTGGTTGCATTTGCAAGAGGGCAATGAACAGGCCACACAAGTGGCGTGGCAGATTCAGCACTTACTCAATCAATCGTATTTAAAGCAATTGTACTTAGAAGGTGATGTCCCGACTGCGATTGATGAAGATGATATTGCTATTCTTTCGCGTAGCCATCGCCAACTGGATGAAGTGCAATATGTATTGGAACGTATGGGAATTCGGGTCAACCGACCGTCGAAACGTAGTGTGTTTGATTCCCCCATTGCACAGGATGTGGGGGCCTTATTGACGGCGTTGCTTCATCCTTATGACGAAGCCAAGCTCAAACGGGCTTTGCTCAGCCGTTTATTTGGCTTTGATCTGGCTCGACTGTTGGCCTTAGAACAAAGTGCAGCAGGCTTGAGTGATTATATTCAGCAGTTTGATGACATACGCGAAATGTGGCTGAATCAGGGCTTTTTATCGGCATGGCAGCGTTGCCTAAATCAGTTTGGTCTTTGGCAGCAACTGGTGGCTACACAAAGTAAAGACAATGAACGTGCCGTGGTGAACCTACGCCACCTCACAGATCTCTTGAGTCAGCACAGTGAACATGTACAAGGGATGCAAAACCTGTATCACTGGTATTTAAAACAATTAAATTCACCAAGTGATCGCGATTGGGAGCTTGAGCACAAGCTGTCCAGTGAGGCGGGTGTGCAACTGATGACCATTCATCAGTCCAAAGGCTTAGAGTTTAAAATCGTCTTTTTACTGGGGGCGAATAAGGCCTTTACTGAAGTACAGAAAACACTGAATTTTTCTACCACTGAAATCCAGTTGCCTGAGACAGGCCAAATACGGACGCAACGGGTGGTAGCCGTGGCGGATAAAAATTTTTTACAGCAAACTGAGCTGGATCAACATCAGCAACGCGCTTTAGCGGAACAAAATCGTTTGTGGTATGTTGCACTAACACGTGCCAGTCACCGTGTTTATGCTGTGTTTGAACCGGAAAAAGGCGATAAGAATAAGTTTTCAGGTTTGGCTTTTTGGAAGAATCAGGGCGATAACTTTCAACATCCCTATAGTGCCGATGCTGCGCTGATCTTAGCGCGACCACAAGCCTTACAGATGCAACAAACTCAACAACAGCGCGTACTGTTGGCCCAAGCATTGCCGACACAACGTTTTTATGCACGCGGAAAAACCAGTTTTAGCTATTTGGCACAACATTTAAAGCACAAAGCGACTCGGGCTGATCGCTTGGCTAATATCGATACCGATTTTGAGCAAGCAGAAGATGAGTTGAATCTTGCAGAATTGGAAAATAAAACCACGTCCCAGCCGATTGCCTGGATTAAACAGTATTTCCCGAAAGGGACTTTGGCGGGCAATTTCTTACATGAGATTTTTGAGCAGATTGATTTTCAGCAACCCCACATGTGGGTGGAAGAAATTCGCCGTCGTTTTAAAAATACCTATCAAAGTTTATGGTCAGAGCTACTATTTCAATATCAACAGCATTTCCCTGAACAAGAAAATGCTGAGCAGCAACTCTATCAATGGATTGCTGATTGGCTTAGTGAAGTATTACACACGCCACTGAATCAGGGTTTTCAGTTAAAGCAATTAGTTGCAGGACAATATCTGTCGGAATGTCCATTTTATTTGGCGTTATCTGATCGAGTGCTGGCGATGCAGCGTGTACAGCAGCTATTTGAGGAATATGGCATCGAAATGCCTGAGTTACTTGAAGCTAAATCTGCCCGTTATTTAAATGGTTCAATCGATTTAGTCTACTTCGATGGACAGCGTTACCATATTGCCGATTATAAGAGTAATTATTTGGGGGCAGCGCAACTGGATTATCAGCCTGCTCAGATTGCAGAAAGTATGTCGCTGTCGAGCTATTGGTTACAAGCCGCTTTATATTTAGTGGCATTGCATCGTTATCTGTCAGTCAAATTGCAGGATTATGATATGCAACTGCATTTGGGTGGCGCATCTTATTTGTATTTGCGCGGCATGAATGGGCAGACGCAGCAGGGTTATTTTTACTGGAAACCTGAGGATGAGTTTATTTTACGCTTAGATGCGATTCTTGGATATTTCGCTGAGGATAAAGTAGGAAAAATAGTGTAGATAAAATAGATGATTTTAGATTAAACAAAAACTTATCATGTGGATAAGAGTGTTTATAACCTTGTGGACAATCGTGTGGGTAAGTTTGAGGATAACTCTGTGGACAAGCTAATCAGTGGTCAGTCAGAACAAATGACTTGGTTGAATATGTGGAGTAACTACCTCACACAAGCACCCTTTTCTCACTCTGCTCAAGCAGTTAACGCTGCGCATATTTTACAGCAATTGGTTGAAGCCAGCTTGCAAGGTGACAGTTGTATCGAAGTCGATACGACACAGCTTGAAGCATTGGGTGATTTGGCTGTTTCTAGCGAAATCGCAACCACACAGGTTGCCCCATGTGTCTATGATCAGCAGGGCTTGGCATTATACCGATATTGGTACTTAGAGCAACGCCTTGCACAGCAGATTTGTCGATTAAAGCGACAAACGATTCAGGTTGTTGATACCGAACATTATCAAGACTTACTCAGTGATGAACACCAGCAGGCTGCACTGAAAATGGTGTTGCAACAAGGTCTGAGCATTATTACCGGCGGGCCAGGGACAGGTAAAACCTATACTTTGGCACGTATTATTGCAGCCCTCAACCAGACCATACTTGATATTCGTATTGCCATGGCAGCACCGACAGGCAAAGCCGCACAGCGTATGCAGGAAGCATTACAAAACTCTTTTAATGATCCAAAATTATTGCAATCAGGGCTCATCACCGATGAGTTGCGTAATCAAACCACACAGACCTTGCACCGTTTACTGGGCATGGGCAATCGACAAATACCACGCTTTCATCTCAAACAACCTCTGCCATATGACGTGATTGTGGTGGATGAAGCCTCCATGCTGGATTTGAATTTGGCAACCCTGTTATTCGAGGCAGTTCCAGATCAATGCCGAGTTATTTTGCTCGGTGATGCCAATCAGTTGGCTTCGGTTGATGTCGGCTCGGTTTTGGCTGATTTACAGCAAGTACAGGGATTGGCTGAAAACCGAGTCCAGCTACAGACTAGCCGCCGTTTCTCTGGTGAAGCCAAGATTGGGCAATTCGCACGATTTATTCAGGCCCAGCAAGATCTAAGCGATCCCGATTTAGTCTTATCAAAACTAGAGATGGACATTGTTCCTGCTGCACCTTTGCAAACAATTTCCTTGAGTAAGGATATGCCAGACCTGATTCAGCTGGAATATTTACCCGAGCAACAGCAGGTTGATGTTGAGCCTTATCAGCAGAAGCTAATGGCAGGATTTCACGGCTATATCGAGGCTTTAAAACATTATATACAGGCAGATGAGTCTGCTGAGCAAATCCAGCATGTGGTTCAAGCCTTTGATGATTATCGAATCTTAACGGCAGTTCGACATGGGTCATTGGGGATTGAGCAACTGAATCGTTATGCGGGGCATTGGCTCAATCAGCAACTCAAACAAATCGCTGTTGGAGACTGGTATATCGGACGTCCTGTCATGATGACCTATAATGACTATCAGCTTGGAATTTCTAATGGTGATATCGGCATCTGTTTTAAGCATCGCACCCAGTCACAACAATTCGAAGTCTTTTTCCCGAGCTTAAATAAATGGATTGCAGCGCACCGACTCCCACGCAGTATGCAAACCGCTTTTGCTTTAACCATTCATAAATCACAAGGTTCGGAATTTACCCATACTGCGATTGTTTTAGATGCACATGCCGAGAAACTATTGAGTCAGGAATTGATTTATACCGCAGTGACACGTGCTAAAAAAGTAGTGAGTATTCTGTCTGATCGGAAGGCATTACAACAGTCATTGATTACTAGAACCGTTCGTCGTAGTGGTTTAGTGCAAAAGATCAATTTAGGGTGATTATGAACTTATTCTTTAAAATTCACTGTTTTGTAAGTAAAAGCTTACACGAATTCGAGATATTGTCGCTAGAGTGAAATAACTGTTTTTGAGATCATGTACACACAAAGAGCCTAGCAAGGAAAGCTAGGTAAATCGCACAAATATAATAATAAAGTCAATGAGACAGCGAACTTACAGTGAGGTAAGTGATAAAAGAGGAAACTTACAGCCGCTAAGCCTTGTAGTTTTGGGAGAGACTACAGGGCTTTTTTATTTTTAATCTTACTAACATCATGATAGTTATTGTATTTATTTTAATCAAAATGATTTTAATGAAGAATATCTACCTCTGACTGTGTGAAGTAAACATTAATTTTTCTATAAAAGCTTTTAACCAAAAGTTTAAATTAAAAATATGATTGTTTGACAATTTTCCTGTATTATTAAGTTAAATGTTATACAGACCTGTACGTTTTTGCTTACATAGAGATAAGAAAAATGCTATTTTTCTCCACAATTAGTTCTGACAGAATAGTCCGTATAAAGAAGATACACACTCAAAGCAAAAACATAAAAAGTGATGTGTAAAATACGTTCAGAGGGTCTGAAAGTAGCTTAATAAGAAACATAAAGAATAATAATAGAAAACTGAAAAGAACCTTGAATAACGCGCAAAAGCCCAAGTCTGACTTGGGCTCTTTTTTTTGCTGCGATCAAATGAATTAGACGATGTCTGCTTCGTGTCGATCTGTTGCAAATAATGAACGACGTTGATTCTTTGGAATCTTAGGGCAGTTTGTTGAGATTTGATATAATGTTTTGGCAAGAGCAGGGAGGTGTGTCCCAACGACAGATTTTCCTGTGGTAAGCAACGATACACTAACATCACGCTCTGGATCTGCCCAACATAAAATATTAGAAAAACCAATGTGCCCAAAAGCCTGACCAGTCATTGGACCAAATAAACCGACTGGATTACTACCAAGCATTGGACCTAACGCATAACGCATTGGGGCGAGTAGAGTACGGTCTAGGCTTGTTCCTGATGTTGGTAGGGTTGAGCGAAATACAGTTTTTGCGCTCATGATTTCTTTACCCTGATATTCACCACCGCTGAGTAACATTTCAAAAAAGCGACCAACTTGTTCAGCACTGGTATAAATGTTTCCAGCAGGACAAATAGTATCCATGAAACGAGTATCATTGGTGACATCCACTGCAAGTTGTAAACCACCACCGAGTACATGATTAAGATAATGGTCTGTACCTAAGCTTGGGTGAATTCCTGTGGCATAGTTTAGTGCAACATTGTCTCGATATTCTGGTTTCAAACCATAGTTGAAATAATCTAGCCCCATTGGTTTTTCAATATTTTCAGCCAAAAACTCACGTACGCTTTGTCCAGTTACACGCTGAACGATTTCACCTAGGATATAACCAGCGGTAACAGCGTGATAAGCAAGATGTGTCCCTGATGGCGAAACAGGTTTAGCTGCGCAAAGTACTTTTAAGATTTCTTCTTGGTTAAATAAAAGTTCTGGTGTGACTTCTGTATCAATACGTGGAATCCCGCCACGGTGAGAAAGCAAATGGAAAATAGTCGCACGACGTTTACCATTGACCCCATATTCAGGAATATAGTAGCTAATCGGATCGAGCAGATTTAAATCACCGCGCTCATCCAACATATGGATCAGCATTGCTGTAACCATTTTTGATGCAGAGAATAAACATACAGGCGTATCAGGCGTACCAATTTTTGCATCCGCGGCTAAGCCATCTGGGGAGTTACCCTGTGCATAACCAATACTGCGGTTCAGTAAGATTTGTCCTTGACGTCGCAAACATAATGTAACGAGTGGATAGTTTCCTGTTTTATACAGGCATTCAACGCTATTCCAGATCTTTTGAATCTGTTTTTCAGTCATTCCACCCAATTCAGCTGCAACTTCATCTTTTGAGCGAATCACTTGATTTAAGTCATTTGGTACATAACAAGTATTGGTTGATAAAATTTTCACGATTCCCTCGCAATATTTTCGTTTTCTTTCGTCTCTGTCATAAATTGAAAACAGATATACGATAGTGTGCCTATTTTGTTCAATGCTGTCAGCTGCCGAAATGCCAGCAAAGTTAAAACATTTTTGCAATATGGTGATAGATCACTTAAAATAGGTGACTTGCTGTAGTGATGCACGGCAGTCAGTTGCTTGCAACTGATCATTATCATTTTATTTTTTAAGCATCTCGGAGAAATCGAATGGCTTTAACTAACGCAGATCGCGCAGAGATCATTGCTAAATTTGCTCGTGCAGAAAACGACACTGGTTCACCTGAAGTACAAGTTGCTTTATTGACTGCTCAAATCAATGATTTGCAAGGTCACTTTAAAGAACACAAACATGACCACCACAGCCGTCGTGGTTTGATTCGTATGGTTAACCAACGTCGTAAATTACTTGACTATTTAAATGGTAAAGATCACGGTCGTTATGTTGCTTTGATCGGCGCATTAGGTTTACGTCGTTAATTCGATTTTACTTTGTTTTCGCTATTTCGCATGTTGCAATGCTTTATCGCTGAAAAGAGAGTTTCACCTGATTTGGTTTAGGTGATTTTAGAAGGGGCGCTTGTTCGCTCCTTCTTTGTGTTTAACTTTTATGTAAAAATTTTGATCTAGTGCGATGGCTTCTAAGCTTTGTCATTTATCTACACATGAGTTGTAGTCTGAATGCCAAACCTTAGGGGTCTCACTAGAATAAAACTAGGAAAATATAATACATGTCAATGTTTAATATCGTTCGTAAAGAATTCCAATTTGGTCAGCACCAAGTTGTTTTAGAAACGGGTCGTGTTGCACGTCAAGCAAATACCGTTTTAATCACCATGGGTGGTGTAACTGTGCTTGTTGCGGTTGTTGCACAGCCAAAAGCAAAAGCGGGTCAAGACTTTTTCCCGTTAACTGTTAACTATCAAGAAAAACAATATGCGGCGGGTCGTATCCCTGGTGGTTATGGCAAGCGCGAAGGTCGTGCGTCTGAAGCTGAAACTTTAATTTCTCGTTTGATTGACCGTCCGATTCGTCCATTGTTCCCAGAAGGTTATTTCAACGAAATCCAAGTCACAGCAACAGTTGTTTCTTCTGACAAAACAATGGATGCTGATATTGCTGCGATGTTAGGTACATCTGCTGCATTGTCGATTGCGGGCACACCTTTCCGTGGTCCAATTGGTGGTGCACGTGTTGGTTTGATCAATGGTGAATATGTTCTTAACCCAACGTTAGAACAACTTGCACAATCTGATCTTGATCTTGTCGTTGCAGGTACAGAATCAGCAGTGTTAATGGTTGAATCTGAAGCGAAAGAACTTTCAGAAGACCAAATGTTAGGCGCAGTACTTTTCGGTCATGACGAAATGCAAATTGCTGTACAAGCAATCAAAGAATTTGCTGCTGCAGTTGGCGCGAAAGAATCTGAGTGGGTTGCTCCAACGCACAATGAAGAATTACGTGCTAAATTAAAAGAAGCATTTGAAGCAAAAATTTCAGAAGCGTATACGATTGCGGTAAAACAAGAACGTTATGCAGCTTTAGATGCACTTTATGCAGAAGCAAAAGCGCAATTCGTTCCTGAAGAAGATGTTGATGGCATCGCTGATGAAGTTGATTTCTTATTCGAAGATCTTAAATACCGTACCGTACGTGACAACATCTTGTCTGGTAAGCCACGTATTGATGGTCGTGACACCAAAACAGTTCGTGGTATCGACGTTCAAGTGGGTGTATTAGGTCGTGCTCATGGTTCAGCATTGTTTACACGTGGTGAAACACAAGCACTTGTAACTGCAACTTTAGGTAACACACGTGATGCATTGATGGTTGATACCTTAGCGGGTACGAAAACTGACAACTTCATGTTGCATTATAACTTCCCTGCTTACTCAGTAGGTGAAACGGGTCGTGAATCAGGTCCTAAGCGTCGCGAAATTGGTCACGGTCGTTTAGCACGTCGTGGTGTACAAGCGGTTCTTCCACCTGTTGATCGTTTCCCTTACGTACTTCGTATCGTATCTGATATTACTGAATCAAATGGTTCATCTTCTATGGCGTCTGTTTGTGGTGCATCTCTTGCACTTATGGATGCAGGTGTTCCGCTTAAAGCACCAGTTGCAGGTATTGCAATGGGCTTAGTAAAAGAAGGTGAGCGTTTTGCAGTTCTTTCAGACATCTTAGGTGACGAAGACCACCTTGGTGACATGGACTTTAAAGTAGCAGGTTCTGCAAATGGTATTACTGCGCTTCAAATGGACATCAAGATCGAAGGGATTACTGAAGAGATCATGGAAGTTGCATTAAACCAAGCTTTTGCTGGTCGTATGCATATCCTGAATGAAATGAATAAAGTCATTTCACGTGCGCGTGCAGAAATCAGTGCGAATGCGCCGACTTTCGAAGTGATTAACATCAATCCAGATAAGATTCGTGATGTGATTGGTAAAGGTGGTGCTACCATTCGTGCCATTACAGAAGAGACCAAAGCTGCGATTGATATCGAAGACAATGGTACAGTTCGTGTATTTGGTGAAACTAAAGCTGCTGCTCGTGCTGCGATTGCAAAAATCCAAGCACTGACTGCTGAAGTTGAGCCAGGTAAAATCTACGACGGTAAAGTGATTCGTATCGTTGAATTTGGTGCGTTCGTAAATATCATGCCTGGTACGGATGGTTTACTTCACATTTCACAAATCTCAAATGAGCGTATTGCGAATGTGACCGACGTGTTAAAAGAAGGTCAGGAACTAAAAGTACAAGTTGCTGATGTCGATAATCGTGGTCGTATTAAGTTGACAATGAAAGATATTGAGCAAGCTCAATAATAGCAATACTTTTGCTTAAAAAAAGCGCATTGTTTTTACAATGCGCTTTTTTATTAACTAGATGAAAACTATAAATATAAATTGGCGAAACAATAAACATAAAATTATTTTATATTAGACATTAGTCGAGTGCTTAAATTGTGAGGATTACAATTAACGTAGAATTCCCCAAATTTCCGCTCCTGCCTGTGTTTATAAGGTTTTAGATAGACAGTCGGAAGTCTATTTGTTATCCCAATATGAAGGAATATCGCACATGCACGTCGACCATGTAGCCGCAGGTCAAGATGACCAGCAGCCACCAAAGAAACCCAAGTTTTATCAAATTCTTTATGTACAAGTGATCTTCGCAATTGTTGCGGGGATACTATTAGGTCATTTCTTTCCTGAGTTTGGTGAAAGCTTAAAGCCGCTTGGTGAAGCTTTTATTAAAATGGTGAAAATGATTATTGCGCCTGTGATTTTCTTGACTGTCGTGACTGGTATTGCAGGGATGAAAAATCTTGGCAGTGTGGGTCGTGTTACAGGTAAGGCAATGATTTACTTCCTGACCTTTTCAACACTTGCGCTGATCATTGGTCTGATTGTTGGTAATTTAATTGAACCTGGTCATGGTTTAAATATTGATCCAAGTACATTACACAGTACTAAAGTTGATGAATATGCAGCTAAAGCACATGAATCAACTATTACAGGTTTCTTGATGAATATCATTCCAGATACATTGGTGAGTCCATTTGTATCAGGTCAAATTCTTCAAGTTTTGTTTGTCGCAGTCTTATTTGGTTTGGCACTTGCTAAATCAGGCGATTTAGGCCGTCCAATTACTGATTTCTTGCAACAATTAACCAATCCTGTATTCACTCTAGTGGGTATGTTAATGAAGTTTGCACCTATTGGTGCATTTGGTGCGATGGCATTTACCATTGGTGCTTATGGGATTAGTTCAATTGGGAACTTGATGTTATTAATCGCAACCTTCTACATCACCGCATTACTTTTCGTTATCGTTATCTTGGGTGCAGTCGCTCGATATAACGGTTTTTCGATTATCGACCTGATCCGTTATATCAAAGATGAACTGTGGTTGGTTCTTGGTACAAGTTCATCAGAAGCAGCACTCCCATCATTGATGGCGAAAATGGAAAAAGCAGGCTGTGAAAAATCGGTTGTGGGTTTAGTAATTCCGACAGGGTATTCATTCAATTTAGATGGTACCAATATTTACATGACATTAGCTGCATTATTCATTGCACAAGCATGTAATATTGAATTGACACTCACTCAACAAGTGACAATTTTATTGGTGGCTATGCTCAGTTCTAAAGGGGCTGCGGGGATTACGGGCGCAGGCTTTATTACTTTGGCAGCAACGCTTTCGGTTGTTCCTGCGATTCCAGTTGCGGGAATGGCATTGATCTTAGGTATTGATCGCTTTATGTCTGAATGCCGTGCTTTAACCAATTTAGTTGGTAATGCTTGCGCAACAATTGTTGTTGCAAAATGGGATAAGGCATTAGATAAAGAGCAACTCGACCAAGCCTTAAAACATGGCGTGGTAGTAAACAAAGAAGTTTAATACCGCCTAATTTGTAAAAGCCTCGATGCCTCGCATACGAGGCTTTTTCATGTCATTTGATTTTGATAATAGAATAAACATAGCTTTTTATTGTGCTTCATGGCAGCATTTCTATAGATTTTCAAACTTATCTCGACTCTATGCAGCTTTATTATTTTTATCGTCATAACAGTGAAAATACGATTTTTATTAGCGTGGAACAACAAACAGAACATACGCTTGAGTTTTTATGGGTTGATAGTTTGAGACAGGATTTGGTTAATCATACCGATTCTTGGCAAAAAAATATTTATGAGCATACAGGTGTAGTGCTTAACGAATTTCATATGCGTGATTTGCTCAATATTGAACATCCTTGTGCTTTTGATACAGTTGAAGAATATGACCTATTAGTATTTCGGAAATTGATCAGTCCAGACGATCAAATTTATGAAAGTGACAATGCTTTAGAATCTCATGAAAGTATTTTTGGCCTAGCAACTACACCGATGAGTTTTATCCTAACACCGAATATTTTGGTGAGTGTGAGGGAGCAGGGAAATAAAGCAATCGAAAGCTATATTCAACGTATTCAAGTAATTATGGGTCGTCCGATTGCGGAACAAAATAAGCCGAGAAAATTAGCCAGTACACCTGCCGATTTATGCTTACGCTTATTGAACAGCATGATTGATGGCTATTTGAATTTACGTACGCCACTGACACGTCGTGTTGAATATTGGCAACAGCAACTTTTGCAGGGCAACCGCCGTTTTAAACAGTGGCATCAACTCTTTCATGAAGATATGGCATTCCAACAAATCGAAAATTTATGTGAGGAACAAATAGAGACCTTACAGGAGTTTCGAGATGAGTTAGTTGATAATTATCATCATGTGATGGGGGAGCATAAGCATAAGAATCAAGACATTCTCTTGGTTCGTCTCAATGATTTAATGAGCCATATAGAGCGTGTTCAAAAACATACCTTGCGTTTAAGAAATGCGATTCAATCGGCCATTGATTTACATTTTTCAGCTATTGCGAATCAAACCAATGAAAATATGCGTATTTTAGCAATTATTACGGCAATATTTGCCCCGTTGACCTTATTAACAGGGATTTATGGGATGAATTTTGAATTTATCCCAGGGTTAAAGTCACCTGTTGGTTTTTGGATTATGCTTGCAGTCATGTTAATGAGCACGGTGGCACTGTTGTACTATTTTTACCAGCAACATCTAGTAGGGCGTGGTGAACGGAGCGTAATTGATTTATTGGCACAACAGCATAAACAACGAAATGTAAATTTACTTTGGTTCTTAGACTATGAACCAATTAAGCAAACACTCAAAGAAGTAGAAAAAATGACTAAACTTAAATAAAGCGTTTAGTCATATATATGGATGTTACCTTAGTGAAAATGTTTGAGCTGTTTACGCAGTTGCTGTACTTCATCAATCAAATCCAACATCACCGCAACTGCTGATAAGCTAGCATCGAAGTCACGTTGTAAACGATAAGCTCGACGTGCTCGGGCTACATCTTCACCGATAAACTGATAACTTTGTGGATCGACTTGGATTTGTAAAATTTCATAATCAATCAGTTTTAAAACCCAATCTGTACTTTGGCCACATGCTTCTGCAAAGTGTTCGAGATCAAGTGCCAATTGTTCATCAATAATTTCAACTTGGCAGTGACCATCATATTGAATTTCTTTGTATTGAATAGTTGTCATGATCTTACTCCTTATGATGCACGAGGTCTGAATGAAGCAAAGGCATCTGCAAACTGTTGATAAGCCTGTTGCTCTTGCTCACTGTGTGCTGGTGGTAAAACAATATTAATAATTAGATATAAATGCCCTGCGATTTTGTTTGGTATCCCTTTATCTTTGAGACGTAGTTGTTGTCCATTCTTAGCATTTTTAGGTAAATTGACCTTGAGTTGTCCTGCGGGAGTATTGACTTCAATGCTTTGTCCTAGAGCAGCTTCCCACGGACTCACATCAATAGTTTGATAGACATCAGTCCCTTCAATACGAATGCGGTCGGTATCTTTATATTGGATTTCAATATAAAGATCACCATTTTCACCGCCATTGATACCACTTTGTCCTTGACCATTTAAGCGAATTTGCTGACCTTCTTTCATTCCTTTTGGAATCTTAACCTGCAAAGTTTTTCGCTGTACTTCAGGTTCACCATAAACATTGTAGGTTGGAATTTGAAGCGTAATTTGCTCTGTTGAACCGTGATAGGCAATATCTAAATCGACTTGAATACTGGCATGTTGATCCTCACCCCGATAGCTGCGTTGTTGACGTTGCGAACGTTGTTGTCCGCCACCAAAACCTGAGCCAAATCGACCAAATAAATCCTCAAAGCCACTAAAGTCAGCGCCTTCACCTGAGCTTTGACGATAGAACTGTGAACCGTCAAACCCATTTGGATTGCCTTGTCCAAAATTAGAGAAACCTTGTGGATGATCTAACATCTGATCGTATTCAGTTTTTTTTGTAGCGTCACTCAAGGTGTCATAGGCGACATTAATCGCCTGCATTTTAGCTTCCGCATCGGTTTCTTTGCTCACATCAGGATGATATTTACGTGCTAGTTTTCGATAAGCTTTTTTAATTTCATCTGCTGAGGCATCTCTTGAAACACCTAGCTCTTCATAATAATTTTTTGCCATAATCTTAAATATAATAATGAGCTGTTTCTTTCATTATGAAACGAATCCAAGAGATTTCAATGGATTCGATTGTATAAGAGTTGTTTTGTTTAGCTAAAAGCTTAGAGTACGTATCGGTACTTTCGGTTTTCTAAGATCACTTTAGATAAAGGTTTCAATCAGCCCATAGAGTGCAATCAACACGAGCAGAGCACCACACAGACCTAGAATCTTTGGATAGATTCTGCTTTGAGAGAGACGACTGAAGAACAGATACACTAAAGACAAGGTTAAGAAGTCCAAAATGATCCATGTGACCGTAAGTAAGCTTAAACTGAAATTGATGTTCGGAGAGATGTTAATAAACTGTGGGAAAAAAGCCGAAAAGAAAATAATATCTTTTGGATTGGAAATTCCCACTAGAAAGCCTTTTTTAAAGCCTCCGCTTTGTGTGGATAAGGTTTGAATGGCAGTTGGATGTGGTGCCTGAAGCACTTCTTTAATAATGCTATAGCCTAGATAGGCAATATAAAGGCAACCTAATATACGAATGGCTTTTAGATAGTTCTCATCAATGGTGAGAAAGCCTTTGAGAATGAGTACAGAAATAAAAATCAGGATTAAAGAAGCGAAATTGGTACCAAAAATAGTTTCTAATGCTTTTTTATAACCCCCTTTCAGACCAGCGCTCGCCACTAAGATCATTACGGGGCCTGGGGTAGCAATCAAGACAATAACGCTAATAATAAATAAGAAATATTCAAAGTAATTCATAAGTCAAAATTAAGGTCTATGTTATTGGGAGATTTGAAAATTGCTCTATCTGATAGACCTTAATACAAAATAAAAAAAGACGGAAGCCCGTCTTTTTTTATTTTACTTTTCAATTAACTTAAATGTTCACCAAATAAGCCTAAAGCTTCTTCTGCACTAAACTCATAACGTGCATTACAGAATTGGCAATCCATCTGGATTGGATTTTGTGCTTCTAGTGTTTCATGAACTGCATCCACACCGATTTGAATCAAAGCGTGGGCACAGCGTTCCTTTGAACAGGTACAACCGAACTTTAATTGCTCAACTTCAGGTAAACGAACTTCTTCTTCGTTATACAAACGATAGAGAATTTCATTGGCTGAAAGATCCGTCAATTCCTCGGGTTTAAGGGTTTCAGTCAACATGGTCAAACGAGGCCACAAGTCTTCATCAACCAATTTTTGTTCTTCTTCGTTATTACGAGGGAGTAGTTGGATTAATAAACCACCTGAACGTTGACCATTAGTTGCCAATACAATATGTGTTGGAATCTGTGCAGACAAATCATAATATTGCGTTAAGCAACCTGCTAATGTCGGTTGATCAAATGGTACGATACCTTGGTAGCGTTCGCCGTGTTCAGGTTCAATATTGATGAACAGCACAGGGTTGGTCAGGGCAGCAAGCACGGTACGACTATCTTTACCTTCTGCGAAGCGCGGATCTTCTTCGTAATCTGCGAGCGCACGAACTTCACCTAAGTGATTGCATTCAGCCATAGCCCATTTAAATGTTCCACTTGCTTGAATTTGTAAGCTAATACGACCACGAATCTTGAGTGTACTTGCAAGTAAGGCGGTTGCACTCAGCATTTCACCTAAGAGACTTTGTACCGCAGGCATATATTCACGTTGCGCCAAAATGGTTTGTAGTGCTTCTTCCAAATGAACCACTTCACCACGAACAGGGCAGTCTTCGATAAAAAAGCGTTGGCGTAAATCAGACATATTTTTCTCCAGTGCTCCTTCGAGGGAGCGCAAAGCAACGCTTTGCTTTGTAACGCACTTCAGACTTTATAAAGAGGTGCATGGTTATGCAGTCAATAATGGTGTCAGTTTGCCAAAACTCAAGATGTTTCATTGAGTGATTTTGCATCACTTTGTGTGTTTTGATCATTGCTCGCACGATCTAAAATCAAAGTTTTTGTATTTGCAAATAAATACTCAAGCTCGGCAATAGCAATTGGATGATTTTTAATGATCTCTTGTTGATTAGAATTCCAATGTTGCTGGATAAGCCGTTCATCTTCTTGTTTAAAATGCATCATCAAATTTTGTGCTTCATTTTCGCAAAGACCTGTTTCAACTAAGGCTTGCTGCGCCATACTTAACGCAGATGCGTAGGTTTCACGCCAAATCTGTGAAATCCCTAAATCATGAAGTAATCGTGCATGATGACGATCTCGAGCACGAACCAAAATGGTTAACTCTGGATAATTTAAACGCAGATGTCGTGCTAGATTCATGCTGTCCTCGACATCATCAATCGCAATAATCAGTAACTTGCAGTATTCAATACCTGTAGCCCGTAGGTTTTCGATTTGTGTAACATCGGCATCAATAAAATGATGTCCATATTGTTCAATAAAGTCAGCATCAGGTTGGTTGCTATCAATCACGTTAAAGTGTTTCCCTTGCGCATGTAAAGCACGAGCAATGACTTGCCCAAAACGGCCGAATCCAATAATGAGGATTGGATGTTGTGGGATATCAGCATCAGCCACAGCGACTTTATTTTTTTGCAGCATCGGTAAAATTTTCCGATGAAAAAGTGCGAAAAGTAAAGGTGTGAATAGCATCGAACCCAAGATAATGAGAAATGTCGGTGCTAATAATTCTGTACTTAGTAAATTTTCGCTTTCAGCTAGCTTGAGCAGAATAAAACTAAATTCACCACTTTGTGCCAAGTTGATTGCAAACAGCGTACTGAGCTTTGCATTGCGTTGTTGATAATAGCTGATCACACCTATCACAACTGCTTTAATTAAGACCAGTGCAAAGATTAAACCTAGAATCAAGAGTGGAGATTGGCTTAAAGGTGTCAATGAAAGATCTAAGCCAATCGCCAGAAAAAACAAGCCTGTCGCCGCATCTTTAAAGGGTTCGACAATACGTTCCACCTCAACTTTAAATTCACTCTCAGCAAGTAAAAGTCCAGCTAAAAATGCAGCAATCAAAATATGAAGATTTAAAATATCCATAATCAGGATGACTGAAAGCAGGATCAATAAGCTGAGCACAGGAATGAGATGGAGACTTTTTTTATGTACTAAGAAACGAAATATAGGACGAACTAAATAACGATTGGCTAAAAATAGGCCTGAAATCGTAGCGATGAGCGCTGCAAAATAGGCGATTCCATGTCGAGTAGAGGCTGTGTCTTCTAGTAAAGGAAAGAGTGCAATCAGAATGACGGTAATAAAAGCCTGAAATTGTAAGGTGGCTAAAGTAGCTTGTTCTAATTTATGGTTGCTCTGTTGTTTTTGTTGGAGTAGTTGTTGTGGAAGAATCAACGCGGAGAGCGCTAAAGCACATCCGAGAATCAGACTGTGCAACACTTGATTAACCAGTAAGAAACATGCTCCAACTAGAAGGATCGTGATGATGAAGTATTGTAGGCCACTATTTTTTAAGATGCCTCTGCGTTCTCCCCACAGTTGTAGCGGGCGAAAAGCAAAGCCAATAAAGAACATCACGGCAATCATACCGAAATGCAGCAGTTGATTAATCAGTTTAGGATCTTCAATCAAACCAGAAACGCTTGAACTAAGCAAAATCCCTGCAATCAGATAACCTAAAACAGTGGTGGAGGCATAGCGTTTTGTCAAAGGAACAAAAATTAAAGCCGCAGCCAGTAAAAAAATAATCGGGAGCAGTAAAGACATCGAATGCCTCAATTTTTCTATTTTATTTAGACTAACTCAAATGAAGCGCCTGTAAAAATATGATCTGCAAAGATGATATTCGGAAACGCCCTTGGTCATTTGAATCAACGGACGTTTAGCTTTAACTAAACTCTTGTGGATCAACATCTATCGAGAGTCTGAGCAAATGCTGACGTGGTAAATGTACCACTTGTTGCCACCATTGACGTAAATAAAAGTGCAGCTTGGCGCGATCAGTTGATAAAATCACCATATGCGCGCGATAACGACCAGCTTTACGTTCCATCGGTGCGGGAATGGGCCCCCAAATATCCACGATATCGCCTGCTATCACTCTCAATTGTTGGGCAATATCAGCTAAAAATTGTTGGCTATAGTCGCGATCTTTAGATTCAACCCGAACCAGTACTGCATAACGATAAGGCGGTAGCAGGGCAATTTTGCGATCAGCCAGCATCTGTTTGGCGACAGTGCGGTAGTCATGTTCAATCAATGTGGTCAGCATCGGATGATCTGGACGCAAACTTTGCAAATAAACACTGCCTTTATGCTCACCACGACCAGCACGGCCAGCGACCTGCACAATCAGCTGTGCGGTTCGCTCAGGTGCACGTGGATCAACACTGAGCAGTCCTGCATCAATATCTAAAATCGCAACAAGGGTAACATGCGGAAAATGATGACCTTTTGCTAGCATTTGTGTGCCCAACAAAATGCTCGGTTTATTTTGCTGAATGCGATCATAGATTTTTTGCCAGCTACCGACTCGACTGGTGCTGTCACGATCGACCCGAATCACTTCATGATGTGGAAACAGCTCTTGTAAATGTTCTTCAAGTTTTGCTGTTCCTGCCCCAATAGTTTTTAAGCTTTGTTTCTGACATGCAGGACAATGATCAGGCAGACGATTGATTGTGCCGCAATGATGACAATGCAAATAATGGTAGGGCTGTGAATGCAAAGTAAAATGCGCATCACAATGTGGACAGTTGGCTTGCCAACCACAGCTTTCACACATCAGGATCGGCGCATAACCGCGTCGATTTAAAAAGATCAGTACTTGTTCTTTACGTTCTAACGTATGCTTGATTTGTTCGATGAGTGTTTGGCTGAGTCCGTGCTTCTTTTTTGCGATTTTTAAATCCACCACATACATTTTCGGCAGTACAGCGATGCCCGCACGCTGATTCAACTCAACTAGATGTAACTTGCCCGATTCTACCAAATGATAACTGTCGATACTTGGGGTGGCTGAACCGAGAATGACGGGACAGCCTTGCAAGTGACCACGATACAACGCCACATCACGGGTATGGTAACGGAAACCTTCTTGCTGCTTATACGAAAGATCATGTTCCTCATCTAGAATGATTAAGCCCAAATGCGGCAGTGGGGTATAGATTGCTGAACGTGTGCCAATAATAATGGAAGCTTTGCCCGTTTGTGCATGTTGCCATGCTTGTAAACGTTTTGAGTCATTTAAGCCTGAGTGCAGTAAAGCCACATCGCAATGAAACCGTGATTTAAAACGGGCGACCGTTTGTGGGGTTAGGCCAATTTCAGGTACCAGTACCAATATTTGTTTGCCTTGTTTTAGCACCTCATGCATGACTTGCAAATAGACTTCAGTTTTGCCACTGCCAGTCAAACCATCGAGTAAAAATGCTTGATAGTGATGCTGTGCTTTGAGGATCTGTTGAATGGCTTTCTTTTGATCTTTGTTTGGTGTCAAAGGCACTTGAGCCAGCTGCACAGGCGTTGGGGTGAAATCATGCGGTTCTAGACAACATTCAACCAAGCCCTTTTTTTCTAATGCCTTTAAAGTTGAGGTTTCTACACCACTGAGATTGAGCACATTCTCCGTAGAACCATGTGGATGAAGCTTTAAAACCTGATAGGCATCATATTGTTTTTGAGAGCGTTTTAATAAGGCATTTGGGTCATCGTATGGGATGATTTTCCATAAATGAAACAGAATGTCTAAGGCGCGCCCTTGTCTTAATAAGCTGGGCAGGGCACTTTGCATCACTTCACCAATCGGGAATTGGTAATATTGGGCTGACCATGTCAACAAAGTTAAAACTTGTTGATCTAGAATTGATTCCTGATCGAGTAATTCTGTGATGGCCTTAAGTTTGAATTGCCCTGTGAATAGGTCATTGGGATCAACTTTCTCAGTAATGATTCCAATCAGATTTTGCCGTCCAAATGAAATCGCAACACGTGCGCCAACCTGTGCTTGATCGTATTGCTCAGCACTGACCGTATAGTCAAACGTGTCATACACATAAACGGGTATTGCAACTCGAATACGGTACAAAATAGCGTTAGAATTTTGGCTAGGCATATAGGCTTCATTCATGAGTAAAATGGCATGACTGCATGTCATGGAATTATGCTAAAGTGCAAAGTGTTATGTCGATGAATTTCTTGTGAAAGTATCAGGTTTCATTTCAAACACGGATGCAACTGTAACAACAACTATTTTGGGACAATTAGAACAGAACCATGCCTGCTTATCAATTTACCGCGCTTGATGCCTCTGGAAAGCAACATAAAGGTGTGCTGGAAGGGGATTCCGCACGCCAAATTCGTCAACAGTTACGCGATAAAGCATGGACACCCATTGCGGTTGATGCCGTTGAGCAAAAAGACAAACAGCAACAACGCTCATGGTTTAAAAAAAGCTTTAGCGCCTATGATCTTGCCCTGATGACCCGTCAGCTTTCAGTCTTGGTCGCTGCAGGAATTCCACTTGAAGAAGCACTGCGTGCAGTGAGTAAACAAAGTGAAAAATCACATGTCCAAAATTTATTAATCGCCGTACGATCCAAGGTTTTGGAAGGACACTCACTGGCGAAAAGTATGCAGCAGTCGGGGCGATTTCCTGAGCTGTATATTGCAACGGTTGCTGCGGGTGAGCGTTCAGGTCATCTTGATCTGATTCTAGATCAGCTTTCGGATTACACCGAAAACCGTTTTGCGATGCAAAAGAAAATTCAGGGCGCGATGATTTATCCGATTGTACTGATGTTGATGTCTTTCGGAATTGTCATGGGTCTAATGACCTATGTCGTGCCTGAAATTGTCAAGACTTTTGAGCAAAGTAAAGAAGCCTTGCCTTGGATTACCGTAGCGCTCATGAAAGCCAGTGCTTTTATTCGGCATACTTGGATTGCTATGCTGATTCTCGCTTTTATTGCGATCATTCTATTTACCCGCTTTCTAAGAACAACCGCAGGGCATTATGCCTTTGACCGATTAACACTCAGATTGCCACTATTTGGTAAACTTTCGCGTGGTATAAATGCGGCACGTTTTGCCAGTACCTTGTCGATTCTGACCCGTTCAGGGGTGCCTTTGGTTGAAGCCTTACGCATTGGCGCTGAAGTCAGTAATAACTGGGTGATTCGTGATGCGATTGAAGTGGCGATGGAGCGTGTAACAGAAGGTGGTAATTTGGCAACACAATTGGAGCGTTGCGGTTATTTTCCCCCAATGATGGTACAAATGATTCGAAGTGGTGAAGCTTCTGGTGAATTAGATCGAATGTTAGATCGAGCTTCAACCATGCAAGATCGTGAGGTAACAACGTTTATCTCAACTTTATTGGCTTTACTCGAGCCTTTGATGCTGATTTTTATGGCAGCAATTGTATTGGTGATTGTGATTGCGGTCATGTTGCCAATTATTAATATGAACAATATGATCTGATGAGTGACATGAAAGAGATGGATATGAATAATTCAATAGATAAACAAAATGCTGGACGTAGCTTGAATGCTTCTACCCTTGCGGAATCTTGCAACTCAGAGTCCGAGTATAATCTTAATCCTGCCACTCGAAGCATAGCTTCTCGTCTTGCGACCCGACCGAGCGTTGCTCGGTTTAATCGGGTCTCAGGATTTACACTCATTGAAGTGATGGTTGTTATTGTAATTTTAGGTGTTTTGGCCGCTTTAGTTGTTCCTAGCGTAATGGGCAGAAGTGAAAAAGCCAAAGTTGATACGACGAGTATTACACTCAAAGGCGTTGCTGGCGCTTTGGATCAGTATAAATTGGATAATGGTCGTTACCCATCCATGCAAGATGGTGGTTTAGATGCTTTGGTCAACAAACCTGCGGCCGCTAAAAACTGGTTGCCAGGTGGTTATGTTAAAGGTGGTTATCCAAAAGACAGTTGGGAAAATGATGTTCAATATGTGATTCCAGGTCGTGAAGGTCGTTCATTTGATTTATATTCGTTTGGCGCGGATGGTAAAGAAGGTGGCGAAGGAAATGATGCGGATATTTATTATCAGCCATAATATAGAATAAAATATCACTTCACTTTTGAATTAAATAAATAGAAAGTGAAGTGATAATATTTCTTAATTAAATAAAATAGCATAACTATTTGAAAAATATAAAATGAATAAAATATTGAATATGTGAGAGTTATAATAAGAATTATTCCCATATTTGATAGTTACAACAAAAAGAAATTATGCAGAAAAATAGACTATTTCTTTAGATCAAAGCTTTGCATAATAAATTCAAGCCTTTGAAAAATAAGATGTGGAGAAATCAGATGAAAGCATTCTTTATGTTGGATGAACTCAATCAGTTTCATTGGGCAATGCTGAAATCTGTGTTGTTTATTTTAAGCCTATTACCGATGAGTGAAGGTGCTTTGTCCTTATGGCAAACGACTGAGGGTAGTAGCCAAATCATGATCGGCTTCTTTGCACTGAGTATGTTGAGCGCATGGTTTGTATTGTGTTTTTTAAGTGCCTTAAAAACCAGTGTCTGGGATAACCATGAGCTGATTTCTAAATATGAGCAGCTTGTATTTAAAGCCTATCGCTATATTCCGATGCTGTTTTTATCGAGTCTCGTGGCTTATTTATCGGTGCAAGTATCTATGGTACTTTGATGTAAATAATTTTAGTTAGGGTATATGATGTTTATCCGTTTTATTATTCATGTAAAGGATGAGGGTTCAAATAAGAGGCAGGGCTTGTTTCAAGCAATGTCAGATTTAGAAGAGTCTGGTGAATTGTATGATTATGAACAAACTTATTATGATGAAATATATGATTGGTTTAGAAAAAATCTAAAGAAACCAGATAGCTTTGCTCGATCATCTAAACCCCATGCGAAGAATGTTGCTCTTAGTTGGTTTAAAGACACAGCTGATGAACATATATCAAAAATGTATGAAGTTACTTATCTTCTTCGAGCGCATGGGATTAATGTAGAAATCTTGAGTACAGAACGACCAGGGTATGTTGTATATGAAGATCAGTTTCAAATCGTGGCTGAACCATTTAAGGAGACCTGTACTTAGAAAAAGTCTTTTCTTTAGATTTATTCTGTAAAAATATTAATAAAACAAGCACTTAAATCTATTATTCATCCAAATGCTTATCTTAATTTATTAAACAATTACCGCCGTGATTTAAACGAAATATCAACTTTACGTGGGCGATAAATCCATCCCATTACTAACAATAATAGTGAGAAAATCAAGATTGGATAATCACTCAAACGATTATATAACGTTTGCCCTTGCATAGCAGGCAAATCACCACGTAATACAAATTCCTGATCTAAGGGAGCTTGTTTCACAATGTGCCCATTGTGATCAATAAATGCAGTTACACCCGTATTAGTCGCGCGAATAAACCAACGACCATTTTCTTTGGCACGCATTTGTACCATTTGTAAATGTTGCCAAGGACCTGCTGTGCCTGTAAACCAAGCATCATTTGAAACAGTAATTAAAAAGTCACTATTCATCGCATTACGACGGGTCAGATTAGGATAAGCGACTTCATAACAAATGGCTGCTGCAAGCGCATGTCCTTTGATGGTTAGAGGCTTTTGATTGGATTCCCCACGTGAAAAACCACTCATACTAATATCATTTTGCATCGCAGGTAAAACCCATTTGAGCATTCCTGAAAGAGGAATATATTCGCCAAATGGAACAAGACGTTGTTTTTTATACAAGCCATGCGAATCACTGCCTGATGCCATAATACTGTTGTAATACAAGGGTTCATCCACTTGTTGAGACTTTGGCATATCCCAGTAAGGGATTCCAGTCACCCAAGCGCTATCTGCCTTTTTTGCTTGAATATCCATTGCTTTTAAAAAGTCTGGAATATCCGTTTGAAATAAGGGAATAGATGATTCAGGCCAAACGATCAGATCACGCCCCCATTCTGCACGGGTTAAAGTGGCATAGATTTCTAAAGTTTTAATTTGATACTCAGTCAACCATTTCAGGTCTTGTGGAATATTCCCTTGAATCAGTGAAACACTCAGTGGTTTAGCTGCTTTAGGATGCACAAATTGAATCAACCCAGCACCCCATGCACCCACTATCAGTAGTGCAGAAGGAATAGCCCAAAACCAGCGACGATTTAAAATTTCGACTAATGCACAAGCCAATACTATGACGACGAAAGAAACTGCATAGACACCGAATAAAGGGGCATAGCCATCGAGTAAGCGTTCAGTGAAAGCATAGCCTGTAAATAACCATGGAAAACCTGTGAATACCCAAGTTTTCGCCCACTCAAATAACACCCAGAGTGGGGCGAAGGTTAACGGTGTTTCTGGGAAAAAGCGACGATACAGCCATGTTTGAAAAGCTGTAAATAAACCCATGGCTGCCGCCATAAATGCAATCATCAAAATGCTTAAAAATGCATTGGTATCACCATAAGTATGGATAGAGGTGTAGAGCCAGAACGCACCGACAAACCATAAACCAAAACCATAGGCCCAACCTAGCGCAAAAGCTTGGCGTGGGCTACGTTGACGTAATACAGCATATAACAGAGCTGGTGATAGAATCGCCAGCCACCAAAAATAATAAGGTGCTAAAGCTAAACTAAAGATTGCACCTGAAATGAGTGCAATCAAAAGGGGAAAAATAAAGGGTAACTGTTTTTGCGGTTGAGAAGTTTTTAACAGCTTTTCAAAATAGGCTCTCATTGACGTACAGCTCGAATCAGATGAATAGTGCGTGCATCTGCTTCAATAATGGTAAATTGCCAATCTCCAAGCTCAATGGTTTGACCTTGTAAATCGCTCACTAAACCAATCTCTTGCAGCAGTAAACCGCCCATAGTTTCAACTTCATCATCAGAAAAATCTGCATCTAAAATTGTGTTGAAATGTTCAATTGGTGTAAGTGCCTGCACAACCCATGTATTGGCTGTAGTTGGATCATTGTCAGGTACGATATATAGCGCTTCTTCATCGGCAATATCGTGTTCATCTTCAATTTCACCGACGATCTCTTCGAGAATGTCTTCAAGGGTGACTAAACCAGAAGTTGAACCATATTCATCGATGACAATTGCAATATGTGTTTGGGTGTTTTTTAGCATACGTAACACTTGGTCTGAACGTGCACTTTCAGGAACAAACACAGGTTGGCGCATCAGAGAGCGAATATCGACTTTGACATTGCGCTCAGTCAAAAAAGGTAAAAGATCTTTTGCTAATAAAATACCGACCACATTATCGCTTTGATCTGCTGAAAATACAGGGAAGCGTGAATGTGCAGAATCAATCAGTACATCCAAAATATCTAACAGTTGATCATCTTCTTGTAAGCTGATAATCGCTGTGCGTGGCGTCATCACTTCTCGAATCTTTGTTGCTGGGAGATCAAGTACACCCTCAAGCATAGCAACGGTATCTGGCTCTAAAAAGCGGCGTGAGTCTTGAACTAACTTGAGTAATTCATCGCGGGTTTCAGGTGCAGTACCTAACCATTTTCTTAAGCCACGCATACCCCACGACGGACTGGATTCCTCGACCATGATCTTTCCTAAAGACTCTCTATATCAATTAGATGATTTTCATCATACCGAAGAAAAAGCGGATATGCATCAATAAAACGATGCGAAAAATGTACAGTTTTTCAAAAAGCTGTTGATAATTTTTATCGACTTACTTTATGTTAAAATGTGAATATTAAAATATATGAGTATGATGATGTCCGTACGACCTCAACTTCCCACTGTTCAACTTAATACTAGAGGTTTACGTTGTCCTGAGCCTGTAATGATGTTGCATCAAGCCATTCGCAAAGCCAAGTCGGGCGATATTGTTGAAGTCTTAGCTACAGATCCATCAACATCATGGGATATTCCAAAGTTCTGTATGCATCTTGGGCATGAGTTGGTATTAAAAGAAGAAAGTCTGGATGAAAACAGTAATACTGAATATCGATATTTAGTGCAGAAAGGTTAAGTGTTATTTCAGCCAAATAAAACGAAAGCATAAAAAATCCGAGTCTAAACTCGGATTTTTTATTTTGAATTACATATTCGGGTAGTTCGGTCCACCACCACCCTCAGGGGTTACCCAAGTAATGTTTTGTGAAGGGTCTTTAATATCACAAGTCTTACAGTGTACGCAGTTTGCTGCGTTAATCTGGAAGCGCTTAGAACCATCATCATTTTCCATGATTTCATAAACACCAGCAGGGCAGTAGCGTTGAGCAGGCTCATCCCATTTCGGTAAGTTTACATTCACTGGAATTGATGGATCGGTTAGCTTTAAGTGAGCAGGTTGGTTCTCTTCATGCACTGTATTTGACACGAATACTGAAGATAAACGGTCAAAGGTCAACTTACCATCTGGTTTTGGATAGTTTGGTTTGAATGTTGATGCATCTACAGTTTTAAGCGCAGCAAAGTCTTGTTTTAAATCGTGTAACGTAAATGGGACTTTAAGGATATTTTGATCGATAAAGTTAAATGCGCCACCAATCCAAGTACCAAACTTGTGCATCGCTGGACCAAAGTTACGTGCTTGATATAACTCTTCTTTTAACCAAGAGTTATTGTACTTATCTGTATAAGCAGTTAACTCTTTAGCAAAATGATCGTCACCTTCAAGGACACGAGCAATTGCAAGATCACCACCTTTTTCTACGCCAGCAGCGATTGCTTCAAAAACAGCCTCACCACACAACATACCTGATTTCATTGCAGTGTGAGAACCTTTGATTTTTGAAAAGTTCAAGAAACCAGCATCATCACCAATTAAGCAACCGCCTGGGAAAGTCAGTTTAGGTAAAGAGTTAAAGCCACCTTTTACAACTGCACGTGCGCCGTAAGAAATGCGTTTACCACCTTCAAGGAATTGCTTAATGGTTGGGTGAGTTTTCCAACGTTGCATTTCCATGAATGGATACATATTTGGATTTTCATAAGATAAATCCACAATCATACCCAAAGTCACTTGGTTGTTTTCAGCGTGGTATAACCACCAACCACCCGCAGAACCAGTTTCAGATAATGGCCAACCCGCACCATGCATGACTAGACCTGGTTTGTGTTTCGATGGGTCGATTTCCCAAAGTTCTTTAATACCAATACCGTAATGTTGCGGATCAGCATCTTTATCTAGGTTATATTTAGCAATTAGGCGCTTACCGAGGTGACCACGGCAGCCTTCAGCAAATAGCGTATATTTTGCATGGAGTTCATAACCAGGCGTGAAGTTATGTGTTGGCTCACCATTTTTGCCAATCCCCATATCACCTGTTTGAATCCCTTTCACAGTACCATCTTCATGGTAAAGCACTTCAGAAGCAGCAAAACCTGGGAAGATCGAAACTTCTAATTCTTCAGCTTTTTGACCTAACCAACGCACAACGTTACCGAGGGAAATGACATAGTTCCCTTCGTTGTGCATTGATTTTGGTACCATCCAATACGGCATTTTTTGTGCTTTCGTATCAGAAAGTAAGAAATAGGTTTCGTCGCCCGTTACAGGTACATTGAGTGGCGCACCTTCTTCTTTCCAGTTCGGGAACAATTCATTCATGGCACGTGGTTCAAGTACAGCACCAGAAAGGATATGCGCACCTACTTCAGAGCCTTTTTCAACAACACACACTGAAAGATCAGGTAGGTTGTTTTCAATCGCTAATTGACGAATTTTAATCGCAGCAGATAAACCCGCAGGCCCTGCGCCTACGATCACTACGTCAAACTCCATCGCTTCACGTTCGATGTGTTCCATGTAGGACTCCTCATATTTTTAAGGGTGGCAACCGTAATATTGCGATTCGGTGCTGCCATGAGTGTTCTGAATTGCCAAACACAAATGCTACTATTGTGCTTGCAAACGTTTGGGATAGTATAGTTTTAAACCTTGGGCTCGCCAATTGGCTGAGCGGTCATATTTTCTCGTCAGCAAGGCATAAACTATGATAAATGAAAATGATTCTTCACAAAACCCTTTAGAAAATCAGGGAAAAATCGTGTTTCCTGATGATAGAAACTTAATGAACATTTCACAATACTTAAAAGATGTACAGCAAAGTCACAAAAGGTCAATTCCACCTTTAGACCAATGGCATCCAAAGCATTGTGGCAAAATGGATTTGAAAGTAAAAGCCAATGGCGAATGGTGGCACGAAGGTCAATTGATCAAGCGGCAGGCGCTATTGGATTTGTTTACTAAAGTGCTTTGGAAAGAAGAGGGTAAATTTTATCTTAAAACACCTGTAGAGCAGATTGAAATTGAGGTGGAAGATGAGCCTTTATTAATCAATCATGTGGATCAAATTGAAAGCGATGGAAAATCTTATTTGCAAGTCTCTACAAGCAATCAGGACGTCGTGATTGTGGATGAAACACACCCTATTTTTATGCGTGAATATGCAGGTGAATTACGCCCATATGTACATATACGTTTTGGTATCAATGCTTTAATCCAAAGACAAAGTTTTTATCATCTTGTGAACTATGGTTCTTTGTCTGAAAATGCTCAAGGTGAGGCTGTTTTAACGTTAAAAAGTGGTGATTTGATCTTGCATTTGAGCACCTGAGGTTTAAGCTTAAAAGATTAGATAAATTAGTGCTCACGTGTGTATGACAGCTGTTCAACCTATGCCTCTCTTATTGGATCCTATGCCACACGCATCTGCTGATGCGCCAATTGGGGTTTTTGATTCGGGTATTGGTGGATTATCGATTGCACAAGAAATTGCACAACATTTACCGAATGAACGCATTCTTTATTATGCAGATACAGCGCATGTTCCCTATGGTGCGCGTTCAGACCAAGAGATTCGCAAGCTTACTGCTCAAGCAATTGAGTGGTTGTATCGACAAGGTTGCAAAATTGCAGTTGTCGCTTGTAACACTGCTTCAGCTTTTAGTTTGGATTATTTGCGAGATTATTATGGTGAGCGTTTTCCAATCGTAGGTTTAGTTCCTGCGTTGAAGCCTGCTGTGATTCAAACCCAATCTAAAGTTGTAGCGGTGTTAGCAACACCAGCAACTTTTCGTGGTCAATTGATTAAAGATGTCATGCTCAAATTTGCTGAACCTGCTGGGGTGAAAGTTCTCGCTGTAACCAGTTTAAAACTTGTACCTTTTGTAGAGTCAGGCCAGCAAATGAGTCAAGGTTGTTTGAATGTATTGCAAGAGATTTTACAGCCTGTTGTTGCTCAAGGTGCGGACTTTTTAGTGTTGGGTTGTACCCATTATCCCTTCCTTAAAGATGCGATTCGTCAGGTTTTTGGTGAAAAGTTAAAGTTAATTGACTCTGGGCAAGCGGTTGCACGACAAACAGCATACATTTTGATAAAAAATAGGTTATTATGTGACAAAATAAGTCATAATATTACACGTATTGAATGTTATGTCAGTGGTAATAATGCGATTGAGTTATCATTAGTGCTCAAACATCTAGTACCAGAACAAATAACATGGACGATTCGCAATTTGGATGAAATTACTGCTTAAGTGCGTAAAATCTAATCATATTTGTGGTTTTATCTAGGTTATCTATTAATAAAATTTAAGCAAAATAGCTTAAAATTATTGATCAGTGAGTTGAGGCTTAGCCTATGCAAGATACCCGTTATCAAGTGTTTATTTCTACGTCTGGCAATGAAATGCAACCAGAGCGAGCAGTCTTGACTCAAACTTTGGTTGGGATGGGGTTCTTTTCGTGGGGCTTAGAACAGCGCACACCATTAAGTACCTCTATTGCTCGTCGTCAAATAGATGACTGTGATTACGTCGTAATCTTATTAGGTAGCCAGTATGGCGAACAATCCGTTTCAGGTGTGGGTTACATGCATTTGGAATATATTTACGCCATGACGAAGCAGAAACCCGTGATTGTATTCATGCATGAAGATCCTGAATCACGTGATGCTGTATTACATGATCATAAATTAGAATTAAGAGAAAAATTCAAAGAGTTTAGAAAACAGCTTCAACATGAAGTTGATCAAGTTTTTACTTATCGGACTTTGCGTGATTTAGAACTTGCGGTACGTTCGAATATGCCGCAAATGTTAGAACGTTATCCTGTGGTCGGTTGGGTGCGTCCGCAAAATACCCAAGTTTTACAAGATGAAATTGACAGTTTGCGTGCAAAAGTAAAACAACTTGAAACTGAAGTTGGAAGTCGAGAAGTCGATCCGATTGCAACTGTTCCAAAGGTATCAATGCATGAGATTTATTCATTTGAATATCGTATGCATGCTTATCAAGATGGTAATTTCAAAGAAGTTAAACCATTCCGTAAAATGACATGGGCACAATTACTGAATGTCTTAGGTGCCTCATTTGTAATTCCTACACCTGAAGAATATTTTTCTAAACGTATGAATGAATATTTAAATGAAACAGGTCTCGATGATGCACGTGTAGAAATGCCAAGAGCGCATGCTGTTTCTCGCGCGCAAATCAATATTCGTGCACTCCATGAAATTAAAACACAAATGCGTCAAAATGAATGGATCATTCCAACTGGCCGTGATGATCGTCAACGGATGTTATGGCAATTGACCTCAAAAGGGCAGAAGTTATTAGAAAGTAATATTTTGGATAGTAATCGGGTTTTTCAATTTAAGACTATGCATTAATTCAATTTAAAAAATAATCATAAAGCTGCTAAAGTAATTGAAGAAATTCAGCTATAGCGGAAGCGATCTATGTCAGCTACACCAAAACCAAAAGTGACTGTGGTTTTAGCAAATTTAGGTACGCCAGACGAAGCCACTGTGCCAGCAGTACGTCGATTTTTAAAACAATTTTTATCCGATACACGTGTAATTGAAATCCCGAAACCGATTTGGTGGATTATTTTACATTTATTTGTATTGACATTCCGTCCTAAAAGAGTGGCTGAAGCTTATGCTTCCGTATGGTCAAAAGATTCACCAATGCGAGAAATTGTGCTTGAGCAAACTGAATTGGTGAAGCGACGTTTACAATCGGAAAATCAGCATTTTGATTTGACGGTTGTTCCTGCTATGACCTATGGGCAACCCAGCATATATGGTGTTTTTGAGCAGCTTGAAAAAAACCCACAAGAGCACGTCATCCTTTTACCTTTATTTCCGCAGTATTCCGCAACATCAACAGCCCCCCTGTATGATGCTTTTGCAAAATGGATTCCTAAACAACGCCATTTACCCGGTCTTACGTTAATCAAAGATTATTATCAACATCCCATGTTTATTCAGGCATTGGCGGATAGTGTTGTCGCTTATCAAGCCAAATATGGTAAACCTGAAAAATTATTGATGTCTTTTCATGGTATCCCGCAGCCGTATGCGGATAAAGGTGATCCCTACGCTGATCGTTGCCGTATGACAGCGAAACTCGTCGCTGAGGCATTGCACTTAAATGAGCATGAATGGGCAATTAGTTTCCAATCTCGATTTGGTAAGCAAGAATGGGTCAAACCATATACGGATGTGCTCTTACAGCAGTGGGGTGAGCAAAAAGTTAAATCAGTGCAAGTGTTGAGCCCTGCATTTTCGGCAGATTGTTTAGAAACATTGGAAGAGTTGGCCATCCAGAATAAAGAACTGTTTCAACATGCGGGTGGTGGGGAATATGCTTATATTCCGGCTTTGAACAGCGATCAAGCGCATATTGATTTGCTTGCTAGTCTGGTTCAGGCTAATCTTGACGCTCTCACTCATACCTTAGCCCATCGTTAAATTGACGTTTTATTTCGCCAGAGGTTTTTTATGTTGCAAGTCAAAATTGTACCCGTTACTGCATTTGCCCAAAATTGTTCTATTCTTTGGGATAGTGAAAGTAAAGATGCTGTTTTGATTGACGCAGGTGGTGATGCCGCTGTACTTAAACAACAAGTAGAAGCACTTGGTTTAAATGTTAAAGCACTTTGGTTAACACATGGGCATCTTGATCATGCAGGTGCGGTAGGTGAACTTGCTAAGACATGGAATATTCCAGTGATTGGGCCGCATAAAGAAGATCAGTTTTGGCTTGATATGATCCAAGAAGTCTCAGCACGCTATGGTTTCCCGATCCCACAACCTGTCAAAGTTGATCAGTGGTTAGAGGGGGGCGAAACGTTGAAACTGGGTGAAGATGAGTTTGAAGTCCGTTTTGCGCCAGGTCATACCCCAGGTCATGTGATGTTCTATAATGCCAAACATGGTTTGCTATGGACCGGTGATGTATTGTTCAAAGGTTCGATTGGGCGTACTGATTTTCCAAAAGGTAATCATCAGCAATTACTGGATTCAATTCAACGTGAATGCTTTACTTTGCCTGATGAAACTCAATTTATTTCAGGTCACGGACCCATTAGTACCATTGGTTATGAAAAGCAATTTAACCCATTTGTTGCAAGCAAAGCAGGTTAGTCCTCATAATCATCTTCTTGGCGTTGTAAGCCTGCTTGAGGAGTATCTTGAGTCGGTAATTTATATTCATCACTTGCCCAAGCACCTAGGTCGATCAATTTACAACGCTCTGAGCAAAAAGGACGAAATTCATTAGCTTCCCAAGTGCTGGCTTCACCACAACGAGGACAGGGAAATGTACGTGGCATAGAAAATTCCTAAAACATAAAACAAATAGATTAGGCAAAAGTAAAGTGAGTTGTTAGACTTATGCCGATTTCTAGATAGTTTGATGAGATTATGTCGATTCGTCAATTTCAAGCACAACGTATGCAAGCCCCTCGTGATTTTATTGCCATTCCTAGTACACCGATTTGTGTCGAAATTGGTGCTGGAAAAGGCAAACATGCCTTGTTGTTTACGGGGCAAAATCCGCAAACCACGTTGTATGCGATTGAACGAACCAAAGAAAAATTTATGGCGATGCAAAAACAGCATCAACTAGAACCGCGTGAATATCTCAATCCGATTCATGCCGATGCTTTACCTTGGATTGTGCATGCCTTATATCCAGCTCAAGTGGAACAATTTTTTATTCTTTACCCAAATCCAGAGCCGCATAATCCTGCACAGCGTTGGCTGAATATGCCATTCTTTGAGTTCTTAGTATCTCGCCTTCAGCCCAATGGTACGCTTACGCTCGCAAGTAATATCCCTTCATATATTGATGAAGCAGAACAGCAGTTGCTTGAGCTGTGGAAATTACCGTATGAAAAACAAAAAATTGCAGCAGATTCTGCACGTACTCATTTTGAAATTAAGTACTTAGAACGTGGCGAGTTGTGCCAACAACTGATCATTCGAAAACCAGAAGGCTATACAACCCGTTTTGATGATTTTGCACCTTTACAAGGGCAGAATATTCAAGAGAAGCTTGATGTCTAAACGCATTGCGATTATTGGTGCAGGTCCAGCGGGCTTGATGGCTGCTGAAGAGTTGAGTCAATACAACTATCAAATTGATGTGTTTGAACAAAAACCTTCTGCAGCGCGCAAGTTTTTAATGGCGGGCAAAACAGGTTTAAATATCTCACATGCTGAGCCTGTAGACGTATTTATACAACGCTATGATCGTACGGATTGGTTGAGCCCTTGGGTGAAACAATGGGATGCTCAGTGGATTCAAAATTGGATGCAAGGTCTTGGGATCGATTCCTATGTTGGTAGTTCAGGACGCGTCTTCCCTGTAGAAATGAAGGCAGCACCGTTACTTCGTGCTTGGTTAAAGCGATTGATGAATGATGGCGTAAAATTTCATTATCGTCATCGTTGTGTGGATTTATCCAACAATCAACTCACGATAGAGAATCAGACTGAGCAATTTAGTGCAACTTATGATGCGATTGTGTTGGCCTGTGGAGCAGTGTCATGGTCACAATTAGGCAGTGATGGCGCTTGGCAGCAATGGCTTCCTTCCGATGAGATTGAACCATTTCAGGCTAGCAATGCTGGGGTTCTGAAACAATGGTCGTCGTTTATGCAAGATTGTTTTGGTCAGCCACTCAAACGAGTTGATGCGTGGGTTACATCTGAGCGAAAGACACATGGCGATATCATCATTACGCATTATGGTTTTGAGAGTGGTGTGATTTATAAGCTGGGGCGTGATTTAAGAACACAGCTGAGCCAAAAGAAAAACCTAAAACTTCACCTAGACTTACTTCCAGATATCAGTATTGAACAATTAGAAAAGAAGTTACAAGCCAATAAGAAGCAGTCACTTACTAACCTTTGGCGTAAAGCAGGGTTGGATCAGGTCAAAATTAATCTGCTTCGGGAAATCGTTGATAAAAGCTTATGGTCAGATGCCAAGCAAATGGTGCAGCAGATCAAACATCTCAGTATTTCTTTAGATGGCTTCCGTCCAATCGAAGAGGCAATTAGCTGTGCGGGCGGGGTCAAGCAAGATGTTTTATCTCCACAATTGCAATTGAAATCTAATCCTTATGTGTTTTGCTGTGGCGAAATGCTGGACTGGGATGCACCAACAGGCGGATATTTGCTGACGGCTTGTTTTGCCACAGGGCGAGCAGCAGGGCAAGGCGTACAACATTTTTTAAGCATATAAATACGCTGTTTTGTACTTTGTTTGATATGTGAATAGTGTTAGTTTTGAGTAGTTAATCAATATAGGATGCATGATGGTATGTCTGAACAATCGCCAGTATATCAAGGGAGTTGTTTATGTCAGGGCATCCGCTACGAAATTCAGGGTGAAATTGGTGAGATAGTCCAATGCCATTGTCAGCGTTGCCGTAAAGCTAACGGGACGGCTTATGCCACCAATGCACCGATTAGTAGTAGAGATTTTAAAATTGTACAAGGTGAGCACCTCGTTAAAAAATTTGCTGTTGCAGGTGTTTATCGCTGGTTTTGTGGGGAATGTGGTTCACCACTCATTAGCTCACGTGATGCGCAGCCAGAATTGTATCGTTTAAGAATTGGTACATTAGATACACCTTTACAGCAAAAACCAAGCATGCATATTTTCGCGGCGTCAAAAGCAGAATGGGACTGCATTACAGATGATTTACCACAATATACTGAACGTCCATAAGTAGGTAGTGCAAGCATCATGATTTTTGAAACCTCTGAGTTAGATGCCAATCAGATCTATCGTTTGTTGGTTGGGGGAATTACGCCTAGACCCATCGCATGGATCAGTACAATCTCTGCTAGTGGCGTGGCCAATATAGCCCCTTATTCATTCTTTAACGTTGCGAGTTGTAATCCTCCCATCCTTTGGTATTCACAAGTCAATCCAAGAAATGGGCAAGATAAAGATACTTTGAGAAATTTAATCGAGACTCAACAATGTGCGATTCATATTGTAAATTCACAACTACTTGAACAGATGAATTTATCTTGTGCTTTATTGCCACCAGAGCAAAGTGAGTTTGATTTTGCTGAGATTGAGTTTGAACCGAGCCATGCAGTCGCAGCCTTGGCAGTAAAATATGCACCAGTGCGATATGAATGCGAATTAAGAGAAGTCATTAGACCTCTTGCGAAAGTTATTTTTTGATCATCCAATTGATAAGCCCAGAAATTAAATTTACTCTTAATCCGAATCTTTTTCGTCTATTTCTATATCGTTCACTCAGAATACGAAAGACTTTAAGTCTTGAATTTATATGTTCAATCGGAATTCGACGACAACTTATTTCCTTGTTGATTTGCTTAGCTTCTTTCGGTAAGCTCATTTTCCTTGGTTTTTTAATTGGAATTAATAACTTACTCTTTATTTCTTTGAGCCCTTTATAGGCCAAATCTCCCAAAACACATGTAAAATTGGCAAATTCTTTAGTATATTTTCGAGCTATTTTAAGATCATGCATTGTCCCTATTTCAACTTGAATACTCACAATTTGATTTAATTTTGGATTAAAAATAACCTGTGTTTTTAATGTATGCTTCTTCTTTTTCCCACTATAGAATTTTCTTTGTTTTTTTGGGACGTTCAATTTGTGATTCTGTAACATCTATGATTACAAAATCATCATTTGCTACATATTGATTTCGTTTAGGTAAAGCAAAATATCGAGATTGAATCAGGGCATTTTCAACTTTTTGAATCGTGCGATTAACATTACTTTCAGCTATACCATAATCAACTGATAATTCTAGCTGTGTTCTATATGATCGTAAGTAATTCAAAGATAATAATAATTGATCTTCTAAAGTTAAAGAATGCGGACGCCCAGATTTTTTCTTTGCGCGCTCAGAATTTTCTAAAATCGTCATCATTTTAGAAAATAAAGGACGAGGAACCCCAACTAAACGTTTAAATTCTTCATCATTAAATCGTGTTAAATTTTCATATCTCATAGAAAATAGTATAAACGATTTTATACTTTCGCAAGAGGTCTATTCAACTCAGTAGCTTAGCATCTGGAGGTACAGTCGTATTGCTGGATGTCAAATCGATTTATGTTGATGATCGGTTATGGGATGGACAGATGATTGATCAACAGCAACTCGATAGTGTTGGGAAAATGGGTGGCGATTTTTATAGTTTAACGACAGATTTATCTAAATTAGTTAGACCCAACATTACAATAGAAAATGATGATAAAAAAGGAGGTTAAAGACCTCCTTTATCTTATTTTGCAGTCAGTGCTTTACCTTCAAACTTCACGCCATCCCAACCATTTTGCATAAACTGACGAATATTTTGATGATCTGTTGCTTCAGGTGTCGCCAATACAGATGCATAATGTTCCGCAAATAAACTGAGCGTATCCGATTGATTTAAGCCTTCGATTTGAGCAAAGCTGAGTACTTTTGCGCTGCCTTGGTTTTCGGTTTCAGCATTTGATTGTGCGCCATTTTGAAAGGCTGTTGGCGTATGTTGATAACGCGCTTCAATAAATGCCAATACGTCTGCAAACTTTGCTGAACCATCTTTAAGTTGTGCCAATAAGCTTTGAGCCATTTCAAAATTCCATGTTTGATGAAGTAATGCTGGCATCATAACATTTAAAATACAGCATCGCATTTGAACTGGACGTTGTAATCTTGGCAGTTTATGCTCAAAGCGAGCATGAATCTTTTAAATAATAATGAATAGACACCGTTTAAAGTGGTCCTCATCAAGGTCTGTATTGCGATTTTTCGCGCCGATATTAAGTTGTCGTTTTATCTTGCAACTCCGTCGTATGATGATGCGCACACTTCCTTTTATGCATTTACAAAGTCAGGTGAGCAATGTGGTTTATTTGTCTTGGTTGGTGGATGTTGAGCAAGTTCGCCAGCGTTATCCAGATCCTGTTGTGTTGTGGGAAAAGCAGGGCAAAACCATCTTTACTATTTTAACTTATCAGCACCAGCATTTTGGCTTTACTTTTCTTGGAATACTACGCCAACTAATGCCTTCACCTCGGCAAAGTAATTGGCGCTTTTATTTAAATGAATCAAAGCCCAAGACCGTAATCTTTGAACAAGTGATCGTTGATCAAGCTTTGTATGCGATCGGTGGTCGCCTCGCCAGTGATGTGATGCCTGCGCAATATGCATCACATTTTCAGCATCAACGAGATGAAAACGTGATTCATACTTGTATTCGTATGGATGAAGATTATTCTTTTAGCAGTGATATACACATCACTATGCAGAAACGTTTACCTGAGGCTTGGCAAAGCTTATTTTCCTCATGGGAGGAGGCTGTTCAATTTTTGGTGGATCAAGATCATGCGTGGGCTGAATGGATTGACCAACCGACTCGGATGTCGCAAGGGGATATCAACATGCCTGTGCAATTTCAACAAATTCAGGCTGCTGAGATTGATAAATTACAGGCTCCTCAATTGTTGCAACAATTTGGTTTAGATGATGATGCCGCAGCTTTCACTTTTGTGGTTCCTAAACTGGATTTTTATGTGGTGGGAGAAAAAGTATTGCCAGAATCTCAATAAATTGTGGATAACTTTGTGTTTATACACAGCAGTTGAGTTGTCTAAAAATTATGTTATTTTAGAGCAAAAGAGATGGCATTCCTCCTATTACAAACCGCCGTTTTGGCTAATGATGCCTACGTTACCCTGAACAGGGGGCGTAGGTTTGTGCGTGCTCTGTTCTCATTTTTGGAGTTCGCAGATGACAAATTTTCAGAAAAATATTTATCAATCTATGTTTAATGTCTGTTTACCTCCAACCTCAGGTTTGGAGTAAGTTATGTATTATCCATTACTTTCGATTGCTTTAGGTTCGGTACTCGGTGCATGGTTACGTTGGTTTTTGGGTTTAAAGCTGAATCCTATTTTTCCCAATATTCCTTTAGGAACGGTCACCGTCAACTTTGTTGGTGGCTTTATTATTGGTTTTGCAATTTCCTATTTTTCTCAAAGCTCATTGAGTCCCAATTACAAACTGTTCGTGATCACGGGCTTTTGTGGTGCATTGACCACGTTCTCAACATTTTCGGCTGAGATTATTACCTTATTACAAAGTGGTAAATTGGGTTATGCCTGTGCTGCGATTTTGATTCATGTGCTTGGATCATTGCTGTTTACCATCTTAGGTATGAGCCTGCATCAATGGCTTAGTGCTACATAGATAGCCAAGGAGTGATGAAATGAATGGATTTTTAATTACTTTTTATACGACACAAAACCATAATGTTTAGGGAAAACCGATTAGCGAATGGCTGTTGGCAGTCGCAAGTCAAATGAATTTGCGTGGGGCGACAGTATTAGCGGGTTTGGAAGGTGTTGATTATCAGGGTTTAGTTCATTCTGCTCGTTTCTTTGAATTAGCGGATCGACCTATACAAATTCAATTTGCAGTAAGCTCTGAACAGGCAATCGAATTATTGAGTTATCTGAATAGTAAAGAGATTTCTTTATTTTATGTGAAAACACCGATTGAATTTGGCATGGTGGGTAAATCAACTGATCGCTAGGATCTATAGAATCTAGACATAAAAAAAGAAGTCTAAGCGGAGGATAACCTTAGACTTCCAATATTAATAGCTTAATGAATGAAACTTAAAACAAGATTAACCTTTGCGATTAAAACGTGCAAAGCGTTTGTTAAAGCTGGCAACACGACCTTCATTACTTGCTTGGCGTACTTCACCTGTATAAAACGGATGCGATGCACTTGAAATATCTAGGGTAACGTATGGATAGACTTTTCCTTGATATTCTTTGCTTTGTTTGGTCTGTAGTGTGCTACCAATTAAAAAGTAGGCATCAGCATTGGTATCATGAAACAAGACTTGTTGATAAGCAGGATGGATATCTTTACGCATTTTAAATGACTCCTATTTTTAGGGTATGTTATAACATAACAATATATGGAGTCAATTCTACTGCTTTCAAGTGAGTGATCTATAAATTGTAGGTAAAATATTTCACCCCCTTTATTCAAAATAAAGGGGGTGGTTTTTAGTAATTTGGAACAAGCTCTTCAAATAAATCATTTAAGTTGTCGTGAACTTTAAGGTGAATCAAGTTCCAATAATGTCCTGAAATCGTACGGTTGACCATGAGCGTATCTGGAGAAGGTTTAAATACATCCCAATATTTCAGCGATTTTTTAACAAGTCGCATTCCATCGTGATGCGATGAATTTTCAGCAAAGTCATAATGCGTGCTTAATGGGCGCAATAGAATTTCAATCCATTGCGTATACAGTTCTGTTGGAAATTTTTGCTTTTCAGCAATTGAATGCAGTGCAACCAATAAATCTTCAACCTGAGCAATATCCTCTTGGCGAGCTGCATTGACCAATGCTTTAAAGTGTTGAATGATTTCAGGGGATAGCGTTTTGACGCTACCGTAATCATAAATAATCACACTGCCATCTTCACGGAAAGCGAAGTTGCCCGGATGAGGATCACAATGAAAACGCTTCAAGAAAAACATTTCTTGTCCTAAAGCGCGAATCAAACGACGACCGATTTGATTACGGGTTTCAACTGACCATGTACTTGCGGTTTCAATCGAATCGCCTTGTTCAAGACTGAGCGTCAGTACGCGGCGAGACGAATAATCTTTATAGACGATTGGTATGATGATTTGATCATCCAACTTCTCATGAAAAATTTTAAAGACTTCAAGGTTCTGTGCTTCGATTTCGTAGTTCAATTCAGCAGAAAGGCTGTCCTGAATTTCTTGAAATAGTTGATCTTGTAGCTTCTTATCAATCTTAAGTACGCCCATTAAGCGCAATGCGAGGCGGACTTGCTTTAAGTCACTTTCACAGGCTTGGTCAACCCCTGGATATTGTACTTTCACCACAACTGCTTGCCCATTTGGAAGTACCGCACGATGTACTTGACCAATCGAAGCTGCTGCAAATGGTTCAGTTTCAAAAGAGCTAAAAATTTGGTTTAAGGGTTTGCCTAACTCTTTTTCTACTTGTTTTTGGATCGCAGCAAAAGGCATGGCAGGAGCTTGGCGTTGTAGTTTGGCAATTGCTTTGGCGACTTCAGGTGGAAAGATGTCTTTATACTGTGAGGCAATTTGCCCGACTTTCATCACAGCACCTTTCATTTCACCCAATGTATCGGCAATTTGTAGACCGATGTCTTGGAACAATTGGCTGCGTGCTGCGTTTTTTTGTTCTTCATCTGCGGTGAGATTACGAATGGAGTTGGCAACGCTTTTACTGGCAATACTTGCGGTCATACCAGCCAGTTTTAAAAAACGTCTACTGGGAGAGCTTGCATGTTTTGCCATATTCGCTTGACCTCATTCGATTCAGTTTCAAAGTGATACCCTGATCATAGGTGACAAAACTTAAATTGCCTATAACAAATAATGTTAAGTGATGTAAGAATATAATCGGATATAGTTAAAATATTTAGCTCTAGGTCTATGAGATAAAATGCCAAAATCCATATGGAAATTACATTTAAATGCGACATCAGAACGTTCTGCTCAAAAGATCATACAGAAATGTATAGATGTATTTGAAAGAGTACCAATAAGCTTAAAGATTGAAAAATATAATAAAGGCGGTTACATGGCAACGTTGGAACTTGCACATGACGAAAACTATTCTTGGTCGGAACTTGTGTTGGAAATAATTGCACTTGGTCAACGCTTAGGGAGTGGTTGGAGTATCTATGGCAATATTAATGATGATCCCAGTGCCGTTTTAAGTAAAAGCATGGGTAATCATATCCGAGTAAGTGGCGTTGACTGGGCTGATTGGTTATTACTCAAAGATCAATTTTAAATGCGATCAATCATGTAAAGAATGTCGTTTTGTTAGTCTATTCATTAGGGTGGTAAGGGTGAACGATGTTCCCCCTCGTAAATTTTCTTGATTCTCTTATAACTTAGCACTGATCATTTGTGCTAATCGTTTATTGTTTAAATATAAACGACCAATCAAGAATATACAGGCGATGCTTAAACCGATAATCAATCCGAGCCAAACGCCTGCAACACCCCAAACTGTGTAACGTGCAAGATATAAACCAATTGGGAAAGCAATCACCCAATATGCCATTAAGGTAATCCACATCGGTGCTTGGGTGTCTTGCATGCCACGTAGACAGCCTGCGGCACTGACTTGCCATGCATCCATCAATTGATATGCCATCGCAAACCAGAGCAAGTACATGGCGACTGGAATAACGTGAATATCATTGGTATAGATTGCCACGATATAGGGGCGCGCTACAGCAATCAGTGTCATGGTCAAAGCAGCAAAAACGGTTGCACTAATCAACCCCACTTTTTGAACTTGGCGCATCGCATACCAATTTTTCTCTCCATAATAAGTACCCACACGAATTGTGAGTGCAATCGCAAGAGATAATGGGATCATAAATAATTGTGAAGTCACAGAAATTGCAATCTGATGCGCCGCAATCGCATTTTCACCGAGTGGACTCAGCACAATCGCGCCTGTACTGAAAATACTCACCTCAAAAAATACAGCTAGACCAATCGGTAGACCCAGCTTTAAGATGCGTTTTACCCATACAGGGTCAATTTTTTCCCATTGTGTGAAAATAGGTGCTTGTTGATAAGCTTTTGCTTTTGAAATATAAACCGCGAGTGTAATAAACATCAGCCATTGTAGGATTGCGGTTGCAAAGCCACAACCCGCACTCCCTAAAGCAGGAATAGGTCCAAAGCCATACATAAAAATAAAGTTCAGTGGAATCAGGACCAATAAGGCAATTAAGCTAATCACAGTCACAGGTCGTGGATGCCCTAAGGCTTCTGAATAACTGCGTAATGCTGCATACATCATCACCGCAGGCATACCAAAGCCAATCGCATGTAAGAACAGGCTTGCTTTCGGTAATAGGCTTTCAGGAACGCCAAATAAGGGTAAAAAAATCGGCATAAATTGTAGAATCAACATCGATACGATACCGAGGATGACCGCAACCCATAAGGATTGACGTGCAATAGTCGGAATTTTCTCTGGTGTTCTTGCACCGCGTGCTTCAGCGACTAAAGGTGTTGTTGCGATCATGATTCCTGCAAATAACAACATAATTGGAATCCATAAACCAACACCGACAGCAATTGCTGCCAAATCAGCAGCAGAAAGATGACCTGCCATGATGGTATCAATAAGACCAAGCCCAGCTTGAGCAAATTGGGTGATCAAGATCGGAAACATTAAATGAAATAATTGCTTAAGTTCAAACCGCTTGGTTGTCGCGTGAGACACAAAAAATACTCTTATTGAATTGAGGGAGAATTAGCGTTGTAGAGTGAATATAACACCAATAAAAATGACAATACTGCCGACAAGACGTTGCCAATTGACAGGTGTTTTTTCTGTACCTAACCAGCCGAAATGGTCAAGTAACATTGAAATGGTCAATTGGCCGAAAATAACTAAGCCTGAAAAAGTCAAAAATCCTAGTTTGGGTGCAGTATAAATGCTCATACTAATTGCATAAACCCCAAGACAGCCACCAATCCACAGAAACCACGGAATTTGAGCCAGTTCCCCTAAGCTTGGTTTTGCTGCGCTTTGAAAATAAACCATACATGCAAGCACAATTGTACCTACCAAAAAAGAGAGTAAGGCAGCTTGAAGAGGTGAGTGCAAATGTTCTCTAAGTTGTGAATTAATTGCAGTTTGAAATGCCATTGCAATACCAACACCTAATGCAAGAGGAAGAATAAATAGCAATTGGCTGGTAATTTTGATCATTTTATCAATCTAATTGTTCTTCATTGTCTCAGTCTAACCGAATAGCGAGGTGATGATAATAAGCGGATTGATAGAGTCATGTTAAAATAAAAGGGTTCTGTTGTTGAGCTTCCATTTTGAGTCATTTAAATCCAGCAAATATTCCACTTTCACTTTATATTCATATGCCTTGGTGTGTGCGTAAGTGCCCTTATTGTGACTTCAATTCACATGCTGTTCCTGATGGGGAATTGTCTGTGGATTTAGAGCAACAATATCTTGAGGCACTGGTGGCTGATTTTGAGACTCAAATTGAAATGGCGCAAGGTCGGTCAATTCATAGCGTATTTATTGGTGGTGGAACGCCGTCTTTAATTTCAGCACAAGGCTATCAGTGGTTGTTTAGTCAATTAAAGGCGCGATTAGACTTTGAAGTAGATTGTGAAATCACATTGGAAGCTAATCCTGGAACGGTTGAACATGATCCATTTGCGGATTATCTTGCCGTTGGCATCAACCGTTTATCATTAGGTGTACAAAGTTTTGATCCTGAGCATTTACAGCGACTGGGTCGTATTCATACAGCGAATAATGCTTTAGATGCAATCCAACAAGCACGTCAAGCAGGCTTTGAGCGCGTTAATGTTGATCTCATGCATGGTTTACCACAGCAAACGCAAGAACAGGCTTTAAATGACCTTAGATTAGCTGTAGAACAGGGTGCAACACATATTAGTTGGTATCAACTGACCATTGAGCCAAATACGGTGTTCTTTAGAACCCAACCCGTATTGCCACAAGATGAAGTTTTAGAACATATCCAAGAATTGGGTGAGGCTTATTTAAAAGCGAATGGTTATATTAATTACGAAGTCTCAGCATGGCGTAAAGAAAAACCCTCAGCACATAATTTGAATTATTGGAAATTTGGTGATTATTTAGCGATTGGTGCAGGTGCGCACGGCAAGATAACACGCCCTGATGGTATTTATCGTTTTCAGAAAACCCGTTTGCCGAAAGATTATTTAGCCAAAGTGCCTGCTGATCATGTACAAATGAAACGTATTGATGCAGATGAATTGCCATTTGAATTTATGATGAATGTTTTGCGTTTAAATGATGGGGTAGATGCGAAATTTTATACTCAACGCACAGGGCTTGATTTACAAGATATCAGTGAGACGCTGAATCAATTACGTGACAAAAAACTTTTGGTCGCTGATGTAAATCGAATTGCTTGCACAGAGCAGGGACATATCTTTTTAAATTCGGTGTTGGAAAGTTTTTTGTAATTTAAGTACAAGCTTACTTTGAGCAAGGATGCTTAAAGTAATCTATTAGTTGTTGTCATCTTTTAGAAAGATAGTTCGCACAAAATAAAAAACCTCATCATTTATGATGAGGTTTTTTAGAATCTGGTGGGTCGTCCGCGACTCGAACGCGGGACCAACGGATTAAAAGTCCGCTGCTCTACCAACTGAGCTAACGACCCATAAGGGTTCAAAACATTAGATGGTGGGTCGTCCGCGACTCGAACGCGGGACCAACGGATTAAAAGTCCGCTGCTCTACCAACTGAGCTAACGACCCATCTCGTTTTGATGTTGCGTATTCTAGCAACTTATTCAGCTAACACAAGAGGAAATTTAAAAACATCTGCATGATTGTTTATAAAAAGCACGATTTCCTCTTGTTTAGCTAAAAAATAAACTAGAAACGGTACTGATAGCTTTGAATGTTATCAAAGATTTCAGTATTTACATCACTATAGCTGTTTGTACCTGGTAATAAAACCAATAAACGTTCAGATGTTTTGCTTGGGTTAAAGCTATCTTCTTTAAGTTTATTCTTTTGGTATTTAAATGTACCAGTGGTTTCAACTTTTGCTTGAATGCGTAAAAATACTGGAATTGCATAAGATGGTAAGCATTTTTTAAATACATTCACCATAGCGCTTAGATCAGCATCATTGAGTTCTGCGCCATCGACCAACGTGATTGCTGCCATACCTGCACGACCATTGGTATTTGGAATTTCAACACCATACACCACTGCCTCTACAATTTTGTCATATTCGCAGACCATGTTTTCAACTTCAGTTGTAGAAACGTTTTCACCTTTCCAACGGAAAGTATCGCCTAAACGGTCTACAAACTGCGCATGACGGAAGCCGATGTCACGAACCAAGTCTCCAGTATTGAAGTATGAGTCGCCCTTGTTAAACACATCTTTTAAAATAACAGATTTGTTCTTCTCTGGGTCTGTATAGCCATCGAAAGGTGATCGGCTAGTGATCTTACCGACGAGTAAGCCGACTTCACCTGTTTTGACTTTTTTACAGTTGCCTTTCTTATCGCGAACCAACTCATTCTTTTCTTTATCGAATTCAACAATTGCATATGGAGTAGGAGAGAAGCCAACTGTATTGTCAAAGTTAAAGATATTACTAAAACCTACATTACCTTCACTTGATGCATAAAGTTCAAGTACTTCTTCTACACCAAATCGTTCTTTGAACTTACCCCAAATATTTGGACGCATCCCGTTACCAATCATTTTGGTGACACGGTGAGCACGATCCTGTTCAGTTGCAGGCGCATCGATGAGGTAACGGCAAAGCTCGCCGACATAACCAATCGCTGAAGCATTAAACTTCTGAACATCTTTCCAGAATGCGCTAGTTGAATATTTACGACGTACTGCAAGCGTTGCGCTACCTGCAATTACACCACACCAGCACACCACAACTCCCGTTGCATGGTAAAGCGGTAAGGTAACGTACATAACATCATCTTTACCGAGGTTAAGGATATGTCCATACGTGCCGTAAGCTAGAGTCCAACGGCTGTGTGTGAAAATAACAGCTTTTGGTAGGCCCGTTGTACCAGAGGTATAAATATAAAATAAACCATCTTTACCCGTTACTGTACGTGTGGTAGATGGATTGAATTTAGGAAATTGATCAATTTGTTGTGCCAGATTGACATAACTTTTAGGTGCAATGCCTGCATTTTTTCGTGTTTCTAGATCAGCAAACCAGTGGAAACGATCTTGTGGCACTTTTAATTCTGGGCGAGCTTCATCAATCGCAGCACGGACTTCTTCACCTGCAATCACTGCAATTGGATTAACCAAATTAATGCTATGAGCAAGGACCTTACCGACTTGTGATGTGTTTACGAGTGCGATCGTGACACCAATTTTAGCTAAAGCAACAATCGTAGCAATCAGTTCAGGACGGTTTTCAACCATCACTGCAATTACATCACCTTTTTTAGCGCCAAGCGATAAATAGTAATGCGCAATTTGGTTTGCCCATTCATTCAGTGCTTGGTAGCTGTAACTTTGATCTTCAAATAACAGAGCGATGCCTTGAGGGTTACGCTTGACTGCTTTTTCAAAGGCAATGCCTAAACCAGCAGGTGAAGTTGGCGTTCGTATATATGCTTGTTTAAGTCCATTGAGAATATGAGGTACTTTGGTGATGAAGTTTGGAAGTCTAGTAGCAACATCACTAAGGGTAATAATATCGGTCTGCGTAGTTTGGCTCATATCAATCCTGTTTTATTTTTCGATTAGTCCAAAAATGGCTATCTGTTAGAACACAACCATTAACATCATTGTTGTTAATGCTATTTTTACTGGTAAGTTCCTAGAGCAATCAACCTAATCTGACAAAATAACAAAAAAGCCTAGTCATCGAAATGACTAGGCTTTGCCTTATTGAGTGCAATTTAGCAAATTATTCATTGCCAGTTGTGCTCTTTTTAGGTGGTCTTCCACGAGGGCGACGAGGGCGGCTAGATTTTTCCTTTTCTGCCTTCGCTGCTTCATCCTCTAGTTCTGCTTCAGTTGGCTCAGCTTTTTCAACCGCTTGAACAGTTTCAGTCGTTTCAGAAACCGTTTCAGCTACAATTTCAACTTCAGCTGTTTCAGTCGATGTTACTGGCTCAGAAACTTCAACTGGTGCGGCTTCTGCTGGCGTAACATCAGTGCTGTCTAGTTCTAGTGGTTGTTGCGCTGGTGTGGTCGCTACTGTTTCATCTGCAATAATATGAACGACTGTTTCTGGCACTTCTTCTTTCGATTCAGTACTTTCAACAGGTGCAGCAGTCGTATTTGCAGCGATATGAGCTTCCTTAGCTTGTTCAGCTGCAAGTTTAGCCAAGCGACGACGTTCGCGAGGATCATTTGCAACACGAGTAGCAGGTGCTTCTGGTGGAGTTAGTGCCAATACAGGTGCAGGTTCAACTTCTTCAGTTTGCTTTTGAGTTGGAAGTTCAGCATCACGGGTTACGGGACGTTTTTCTTCAGTAACAGCTTCAACCACTAAAGTGTTTGCATATTGCTCAGCAAACTTCTGTAATGCACGATTAAATGTTGTCACTAAGCCGAATTGCTCAGTCAAAATAGTACAGTCTTCACCATATATATGACGAATCAGGCTACTCATCGTGTACTGAGCTAACGTTGGAATTTGTGACGGTACAACTTTAGGCACAATGTTTTTAGGCGATGATTGCGAATCACGATGACGACGACGTGAACGTGGATCATTGCTAGCACGTTTTACAGGTGCTGGAGCAGCTTCAGTTGATGTCACTTCTTCAACTTCTGTAGCCACTTGTTCTGTTTGAACAGGTTCAAGGACTTCAGCTTGCTCTACAGCAACAGGTGCTGTTTCAGTTTTTGTAACTGGATTAGCCTGTTGTTGGTTTAATGCAACAATTTCACTCTGACCTTGATCAATATTTACGATCAATGCTGTGTTCATTGGTTCTGCGCGAGGTGCATCAATCACATCAACTTTAATTTGTTGAGGATTCGCTACAGTTTCAGGTGTAACCGCAGCAGTTTCATTTAAAACACTTTGGTCACGATGACGGTTTGGTCGATTTGGACGCTGTTGGTTATTGCGATCACGACGTGGTAACGCGTTTGTATCATTACCATGTACAGCATCATGATGTTGCTGTTGGTTTTGATGTTCTTGTGGTTGTTGGCGTTTTTGCTGACGCTTTAACTCACGTTGCTCTTGGCGTGATGGTTGCTCTTGACGAGAAGAAGCTTGAACATTTTCTTCCTGCACTTGATTTTGTTGCTCATGTGCATGTGAATGATGTTCACGTTGTTCTTTATGCTTACGTTTCTTCGGATTTTGCGATTGATTTGGGCGATGAGATTTCTCATCCTTCTCAAATGATTCACGTGCTTCTTGTTTCACTGGTGATTGTGAAATATAAGCATTATTTGCAACGGGTGCGACTGCTTCAGTCGTTGTAACAGGTTTGACCTGACCAAATTGACCACGGCTTACCGCACCGTTATTAATCATTTGTTCAATTGATGCTGCTGCATTTTGTGCTGAACGTGATTGATCAGTGGTTTGCGCTTGCTTTTGAACAAATAAATTTTCTAACCAAGCACAAGGACTAGCTGACTTTTGTGCAACTGCTTGTTGTGTTTGTTTAGGTTGAGCTGCTTGCTGTTGTGCAGCTTTCTTTTGCTGCGCTGCGGCATTGTTTTGTGCAGGTGCAGCATGCGTGTGCTCTGCTTCTTCTAAATGCCAGTCAGAAGACTCATAGCCGAGTTCTTTTTCGCTTGAACGTGTTGCTTCGGTACGTTCATAGCTTGATGGTGCAAAGCCATCAGGATTGTACTGGATTTGATAATGTGGGGTTTCTAAGTGCGGGTGAGGCAATATGGTCACACGAACATTTGATGTTTGCTCAAGATATACCAGACTGTGACGCTTTTCATTTAATAAGAATGCTGCGATTTCAACTGGAACTTCAACTTGAACTTCACCTTGACGCTCGCGCAAAGCAATTTCTTCCACTTTACGCATGATTGAAAGTGACAGCGAACGTAAGTCGCGTACCATACCTGTGCCATGACAGCGTGGGCAGACATAACCTGTTGCTTCTTCCAAAGAAGGACGTAAACGTTGACGACTCATTTCCATGAGTCCAAAACGTGACAGTTGACCGAACTGAATACGCGCGCGATCACTTTGTGTCGCTTCACGTAGTTTCGCTTCAACCATACGTTGGTTGCGGTCTTTGGTCATGTCAATGAAGTCGATGACCACTAAACCACCGATATCACGTAAACGAAGTTGGCGTGCGATTTCTTCTGCTGCTTCTAAATTGGTATTTAGAGCCGTTTCTTCGACATCATGACCACGTGTTGATTTCGCCGAGTTAATATCGATTGAAACCAATGCTTCGGTTTGGTCAATCACGATTGAACCACCAGACGGAAGTTTAACTTCACGTTCATAAGCGGTTTGGATTTGGCTTTCAATGCCGAAATGAGCAAATAAAGGCTCATTCAAGGTATAAGTTTTTAACTTATCAAGTTGACGTGGCATCACTGCTTTTACGAAGTTATACGCTTCGTTGTAGGCTTGTTCACTATCAATCAGGATTTCAGCCACGTCATCACGTAAATAATCACGGATCGCACGTGTCACCACACCTGCTTCTTGGTGAACTAACATTGGTGATGGGCCAGAACCTGCTGAACCTTGGATTTGAGCCCAAAGGTCAAGTAAATGTTGCAAATCAAGTTGCAATTCTTCTTGTGTACGACCAATACCCGCAGTACGAACAATGACGCTCATACCACGAGGTACATTTAAAGAAGATAGAATTTCTTTAAGTTCTTCGCGCACAGAGCCTGAAATCTGACGGCTAATACCGCCACCTTTCGGGTTGTTTGGCATAAGTACTAAATAACGGCCTGCAAGAGAAATAAAAGTCGAAAGCGCAGCACCTTTATTGCCGCGTTCTTCTTTTTCAACTTGAACCAATAATTCTGTGCCTTCAGTGATGAGTTCACGAATATTTGAAGTTTGACGAGGATCTGCTTTGAAATACGAGTTTGCAATTTCTCGCATAGATAAAAAGCCTTGACGCTGTGCGCCGTACTCAACGAAAACTGCTTCTAAAGAAGGTTCAACGCGAGTGACATGACCTTTATAAATATTTGATTTTTTTTGTTCACGAGTACGATTTTCTAAATCGAAATCGTAAAGACGATTACCAGTAATCAGTGCAACGCGAACTTCTTCGGCGTGGGTTGCATTAATCAACATACGTTTCATGGGTGTGACACCTAATAGTGATGCACACAAACAACCAGCCCGATACTTTTGAGCAAACATCAAATTGGCGCGATCAAGATTCAGAAGCAGCTTTGTACATGATGCTCTGAAACCACTGACTGTAAATATTCAGTTTGTGCTTTGATACGTTTATTTCGATGTCAGCAATAGTGCCTTAATCTTCAGTCTAATGATATTTCATCCATGTTTTGCATCTGTGAAATATCGTTAGACCCAGCATAATCAAAGTTCCTAGACGCTTCACTGGCGGGTGAGCGGTGCATTGGATGGTGACTTTCACTGTCATTAAGCATTGAAGTCGATCCATCTGGAAGTCTCGTGATACGGAATGATCATCGTATCTCTGCTTAGCAGTTCCAATGCATCAACGCTTTAGCCTGAATGCGACATCAGGGAGCAAATTGTCTGATGTGGATCAGTTTACGTTTAATAACCAACAAATTTGTTGGCAACATATTTTTTCTGAACAAACTGTATGTGCTGATGCACAATTAAACGCAACAGTTTGCCATTTTGCCGATATAATAAGCCTTCGGCGTCGGCATAATTCTTTAGGACCTATCCGAGTTGTTGGTGAATATCTCGTCGATTTAAAATTTTATCTAAATAAAATTTCTGATCTGATGCTCACTTACGGTGGTATCCGTGCGCTGAATATATCAAACCTTGCGGCATCTGCCTATGGGCTAAGTTTAGGTTTCTTGTGAAATAACTTAGCTAAATGATCAATTTTTAATCATATTTAGCAAATCTTGGATTAATCGAGCGTATGAATTCTACACAACAATGGCAAAGTGTCACTTGGTTTGACGTGGATGAGCATCAAGACGGGCAGCGAATAGATAATTTTTTATTTACCCGATTAAAAGGTGTACCGAAGAGTCGAATCTACCGTTTGATTCGTGAAGGACAAGTACGTGTAAACAAAAAAAGAATAAAAGCGGAAACACGTTTGAATATTGGCGATCAGATTCGTGTCGCACCAATTCGTTATGAACAAAAGGATGAAAGCGCGGCACCAGTGAGTGATGGCGTGGCGCAAAGCCTGCTTAGTCGTGTGGTTTACGAAGATGAAGGCTTATTGGTCGTGAATAAACCGTCTGGTATTGCCGTCCATGGTGGCAGTGGTGTGGCATATGGTTTAATCGAAGCCTTGCGTGCTGCGACAGGTAAAAAATATTTGGAACTGATCCATCGTATTGACCGAGATACTTCGGGCTTGGTTATGATCAGTAAGAAACGTAGTACCTTAAAACTGCTTCAGGATTTACTACGCGAGCATAAAATTCAAAAAACGTATGCGGCGATTGTCAAAGGACAAGTCAGTTTGGATCAGCAATTGATTGATGCGCCCTTATTGCGTTATGAGCTTGCCAATGGTGAACGTCGTGTCCGTGTGACCAAAGACGGTAAGCCGAGTAAGACTGACTGGAAAGTGGTTGAACGTTTTAAGACAGCGACTTTGGTGCATGCGTCACCGCTTTCGGGACGTACCCATCAAATCCGTGTACATGGTTTAAGTATTGGTCATCCTTTAGTTGGTGATGATAAATATGGACACAATACAGACTATAAAGGTCCTGAAGCACGTCGTTTATGCCTACATGCCATGCGCTTAGAAATACCAAACTATCCAGTGATTGAAGCGCCAATGCCAGAAGATATGCAACAAGTGATCAATGAATTGAGAAAGCAGAAATGAGTCAAAATATCGAATTGGTGATTTTTGATTGGGATGGCACTTTATTCGATTCGGTTGGACAAATCGTGGCGAGTTTGCAATATGCGGCGCAGCAGTTTGAGCAGCCTTTAACGAATGAAGCTGCAAAAAGTATCATTGGCTTAGGTTTACCTGAAGTGATGCAAATCTTATTTCCGCAGGTTCCAGATTTGCAGCAAGATATTTTGCAATGCTATGCAGATCATTATGTTGCAAACTCAAAAGGCGATGCATGGTTTAGTGGTGTGGCAGAGTTGTTGGCTGACTTAAAACAACAAGGGATCAAGCTTGCAGTTGCGACGGGTAAAAGTCGTAAAGGTTTAGATCGTGTATTAAGTCAAACCAATAGTCATCAGATTTTTGATATTACCCGTGCAGCTAGTGAGACCAAATCTAAACCTGATCCATTGATGTTGCAGGAGATTCTTGCTGAGTTGGATGTAGCCGTTGAATGCGCCATTATGGTGGGGGATACCAGTTACGATTTAGAGATGGCTCGAAATCTGAATATGCCACGTATTGGCGTCAGCTATGGGGTGCATAGTATTGAAACTTTGCAACAATACCAGCCTTTAACGATTGCTCATAATGTGCAGGATTTACATGCTTATTTGCAAAGTATATTGGAACGCGCAGTGATTACTGAAAGTTAAGCGATTCACATTATTTGCAAAGATAAGATGGTGAGAAAGCTGATTTTCTCATCATCAATAATAACAATAGGGATAGCATGAGTCGTTCTATTCGATTACTGAATTTATTACAACTCCTTCGACAATATCGTTATCCAGTCACCGCACAAGTTTTGGCTGAGCGTTTGCAGATTAGTCAGCGTAGCGTTTATCGTGATATAGACACTTTGCGTGAACAAGGCGTTCAAATTGATGCAGCGGCAGGATTGGGGTTTCAGCTTAAAGAAGATTTTTTGCTTCCTCCAATGACCTTGAATGAAAATGAAATTGAAGCCATGTTTTTAGCCCTATATTGGCTCAAAAGTATTCCTGACCAAGCTTTGAATGAAGCATCAATTTCAGTGTTAGCAAAATTAAATGCGGTATTACCTGAACATCGGCAAAGTTTATTACAGCAAACCACATTAAGAGCCTTTAACGTATGGCTACCTGTCAATCAAATATTGGTTGAGCAAGTCAGAGTATCGATTCGATCTCAAGTTAAAATTTTCTTTGATTATGTTGATGAACAGCAACGTACCAGTGCGAGAACCGTTTGGCCGTTTGCACTTGGGTATTTTAATGACAAGATTGTGCTCGCTGCTTGGTGTGAATTACGCAATGATTTTCGAAATTTTCGACTTGATCGTATGCAAAGTTTAAATTTAAGCCAAGAGCTCTATCCACAATTCAAACAACAACTTTTTCAACAATGGTGGACTCAGGAAGTATGCCGTTCGACTACTGACAAAAACTGACAATGTGAACGATTAAATTTTAATAACACCAATAAACAAGGAAATATGAAAAATGACACTTAAATTTTATACAAATACTCAGTCTCGCGGTATGGTTGTTGATTGGTTGCTCATTGAGCTGGGGGTTGCCTGTGAGCGAATAGAAGTGGCTTACCAGACAGAAATGAAGGCACCAGAATATTTAAAAATAAACCCTTTTGGAAAAGTTCCTGTTCTAGTCGATGGAAATATAGTGATTTATGAGCTTGGAGCAGTGTGTGCATATTTGACAGATAAGTTCGCGGATAAGGGCTTAGCACCAGCACTCAATGATCCTAAGCGAGGGTTGTACTATCGTTGGCTTATGTTTATTTCTGGACCTTGGGAAGCAGCATCGACCAACAAAATGTTGGGTGTAGAGATAAAATCTGATCAGAAAATGTTTGTGGGCTATGGTGATTATGAAGAAGCTTATCATGCCTTTATTCAGGGCTTAAATGAGGCTGATCCATATTTATGTGGGCAACAATTTACCACAGCAGATGTGATGGTTGCAGCAATGTTATTTTGGCAGTTGAAAATTGGTCAAATACAGACTCATCCCGTAATAGAACAATATTTAGAAAATGTAAAACAGCGTGAAAGTTATCAAAAATTTGTAGCGTTTTTTAGTGAACCAGCCTAAGTAGACAAACTAAAAGCCGATTTAAATCGGCTTTTTTCTTAGCTTGCATAAAGTGCTAACTGTTCTAGTTCGAAAACTTGTCTAATTTCTTCCAAAAATTGTTCTGCTGCTTGGCTTGGTGAGGTTCGATGGAAACTCATAAATACATCGAGACTCGGCAGAGGGTAGTTTAATGAGCGAACAACGATTTGATCCGTCGCAAGTGCTTGCATATAAGAAGGTAAAATCGCGCAACTCAAACCACTATGTACTGCTTGAATACATTCAGCGATCGTGTTGGTTTCGTTGACCGATTTAAATTTAATTCGATGCTGATCGCTGTATTTCAGAATCGTTTGAGCCAATGGTTGAGAAATTTTATGTGATAGAATGGTCAGTTCCAATCCATTCAGTTGTTCAATATTTAATGCATTAAACTCCACTAAAGGATGCTGTTTCGGCAAGATAAAAATTAACGGTTCTTTCAAAACCAATTGACTGGCAAAATATTCATTTTGAAAGTCTTGATTAATAAAAATAATGTCTAAATCACCTTTTTTTAATTCTGCGATTTGATCACTTTCTTTTAAGTTTAATGTGTTGATTTGCAGTTTAGGGGTTTTTATACGTAACCTAGGGAAAATGTAGGGAAAAATTCTAATTTCAGCAGAAGGTACAAATCCGATTCTTAGGCATTGTACTTTTGCTGCCGCAACTTGTCGCGCCATAGTAATGGCTTTGTCCGCTTGAGTTAAGGTTAAGCGTGCTTGTTCTAAAAAAACCAGACCTTCCTCAGTCAATTCAACTTTACGTTTGGTGCGATAAAATAATTGAACACCAATATCATCCTCTAAGTCTTTGATTTGTTGGCTTAAAGAGGGTTGAGCTGTATGTAACTTTAGTGCAGCCTTGCTGAAACTAAGCTCTTCTGCAACCGTAATGAAGTAGCGTAAATGACGTAATTCCATTAGACTGATCCAAATATGTCTTACTATTATTGTAAAGTATGGGTGTTAGAAAGTACTTCTCGATGTCCATTATATAATAGCTGTTTTTGTAAACAATATACTTTATCTTAAAATATAAAAAATGTATTAGAAAAATAAAAAAACTATATAAGCTAAATAGTGGAAAAGTTTGATATGTACCCTAAAATTGTATTGACTCGACTAGATAAAATCAGCATAACTAACAAGCTTATGTTAGGATCAAGTTCGATTGTTGAGAGGTGGTTAAACCCTCTAAAAAAATCATACAATTAGATTGATTTTAAAAGTTAGAGTAAGACTGCTCATTATCCCAATTCTATCGGAATTTTGTGCGATTTAATTCCAGCAAAGAAGAAGTACATGAAAGATAAGCCGACATTAACCTATCAATTGCCGACCAAATCTTGCTTGAGCCATACTTGGGGAAAACCTCCATTTCCGCATGAGTCTTCTGACCATTGTGGCATTGATCGCTTTTATAACTTGGAAAAACCGCTCACGCCTTTTGATCGTAAGGGTTTATTTAAATGGCTAGCGACACGAAAATCTTATACTTGGAATGTTGATCGTGCGCATGAAGCTAATTTGCGTAATCAAATGCTTGAGTTACCACAAAATAGACCACACGCAGATTTAAATAATTGGCAGATTTGGTTTGTAGGACATGCAACGGTTCTGATCCAAATAGGCCCTTACAACTTCTTAACCGATCCTGTTTGGTGTGACTATGTTAGTCCAAAGCAAGGTCAAGGCCCACAACGAGTTTGCCCGGCAGGGATCGCTTTAGAAAAGCTTCCAACGATTCATGCAGTATTATTAAGCCATAATCATTATGACCACATGGACTTGGCTACGTTGGAGTGGCTGCATCAGAAATTTAAAATGCCGATTTATACGGGTTTAGGTAATGGTTACTACTTAGCAAAACATTTACATGTGATTGAAATGGATTGGTGGCAAGAAATTCCTTTTCATGACGAAATCAAGATAGCCTATACCCCAGCACAACATGCTTCTGGACGTGGAGCACGGGATCAAAATAGAGCTTTGTGGGGTGGTTTTTCGCTTCTAGCAAAGACAGGACATTGCTTCTTTGCGGGTGATACAGGTTACGCAGGGCATTTCAAAAAAATTCATGAACGCTATGGTGATGCACGTATTGCATTATTACCCATAGGTGCTTATGAGCCACGAAAGTTAATGCGATATGTGCATATGAATCCACAAGATGCTTTTCACGCTCATTTAGATTTACATGCGCATCGTTCATTGGCCATTCATTTTCGTACTTTCCAACTTACTGATGAAGACCGCAATGCTCCTGAACATGAGTTACAACAAGCAATGAAATCCTCATCTAAATTAGTCAATCCATTTTATTGTATTCGTGAAGGACATTTCATTCGGGCTTAGTGTGAGTCTTTGCGTTGAGACACCAGATTGAAATCAGCGAAAGACTCCCTAATGCAATATTCATCACGACGGGATTAAATGCTTGGTAAATTTGATTTGGGTAAATGAATAGAATAAAAATAAATAACCCAACTAAACTCAAAATACTGAGCCAGTGCAAATATTGATGTCTTATAAACAGAAAGAGAATACCAAAAATGATCTCGCTAATCCCTGAAAGCGAGACTAACCATGGTATATACACATCAGGAATATGTAATTGTTGCCAAACGTATTGTTCACCCTCTACCTGAAAAATTAATTTAGGAATTAAACCTTGATAAATCCAAAGAAAGGCAATAATCAGCTGACAGAATTTTAAAATCTGTGCAATTGTAAGTTCAGCATTTCTCATCTTAAAACATCATCCAATAAGAAATGCTGTTTATCACTCGCTTGAATCACATAACAATCTTCAGTCTTACCAAAAAGTTGATAACGATTAAGGGCAATGCGTCGATAAGTAAAGTCACGTACAAATTTTGGAACAAACTTGCCATATCGTAATGTGTTGTAAGGAAAATCAAGGGATTCCATCACACGTAAGAAAGCTGTTGATTCAGTGAATAATTGTCCCTTCTCAAGTAAGAGCATGGTTTCAAAATGGTCAGTTGGGAAATGATACTTTTTTAAGATTTGTTGCCCCAAGTCTGATTGCACAGAAACCAGTTTGAATTGATAACGTGGATCATGCTTGATCATAAAATTTGCCCATGCTGAGCAAAGAACACACACGCCATCGAACAAGATAATATTATGGTTTTGAATCAGTTGATCTAATTGTTTTGACATGATTATTTTTCTTAAGAAATTGACTAAATTGTTACCCAAGTTCATAAAAAAAGCCATCTGAAGATGGCTTTTTATTTGGATCTTTTAGGGTTTAAAGAAAGCTTGGTAAGTGACGAGCAGGGTCAGTCTCACGGGCAGTTTGCGCATCAGCAACAGTCATACCGAGTGCTTTTGCAACACCTTCGCCATAAGCAGGGTGGCAAGCATAGCAATTGCGGATATGACGATACTTGATAAAGTCCAACGCGTCGCCCATCGCGCGTGCTGTATTGCCAAATAAGGCATCTTGCTGTTCAGGAGTCATTAACTCGAACAAGGCACGAGGTTGACTGAAGTAGTCATTATCATCTTCACGATAATCCCAGAAGTCTGCATCGCCATTGATTTTCAATGGTGGTTCTTTGTACTGCGGCTGTTCTTGCCATTGGCCGAAGCTGTTGGGTTCATAATGTGGTAAACCACCATAGTTGGCATCAATGCGACCTTGACCATCGCGGTGATTACTGTGAACAGGGCAGCGAGCAGCATTCACTGGAATTTGTTGATAGTTCACACCTAAACGGTAACGTTGCGCATCCGCATAGTTAAATAGACGTGCCTGTAACATACGGTCAGGTGAAACGCTAATACCTGGCACTAAGTTACTTGGTGCAAAAGCCGACTGTTCAACATCTAGGAAGAAGTTTTCAGAGTTGCGATTGAGTTCAAACTCACCAACTTCAATCAGTGGATAGTCGCCATGAGGCCAAACTTTAGTTAAATCGAATGGATGATATGGAACTTTCTCAGCATCTTGTTCTGGCATGACTTGTACGAAAAGCGTCCATTTTGGATAGTCTTGACGTTCGATGGCATCGAATAAATCGCGTTGATGGCTTTCACGGTCTTGACCCACCAATTCACCAGCTTCTGCATCAGTTAGGTTTTTAATTCCTTGTTGCGTTCTAAAGTGGAATTTCACCCAGAAACGTTCATTGGCTGCATTAATGAAGCTATAGGTATGACTACTAAAACCATGCATATGTCGGTAGCTAGCAGGGATACCGCGATCTGACATTACAATCGTGACTTGATGCAGTGCTTCTGGCAATAAAGTCCAGAAATCCCAGTTATTGGTGGCACTACGAAGGTTGGTTTTTGGGTCGCGTTTTACTGCTTTGTTGAGATCTGGGAATTTGCGTGGATCACGTAAGAAAAATACAGGGGTATTATTACCCACCATATCCCAGTTACCTTCTTCAGTATAAAATTTTAAGGCAAAACCACGGATATCTCGTTCAGCATCTGCTGCGCCACGTTCACCTGCAACCGTGGTAAAACGAGCAAACATTTCTGTTTTTTTGCCAATTTCGCTAAAGATTTTAGCGCGAGTATATTGAGTAATATCATGGGTAACTGTAAATGTACCGAAGGCACCAGAACCTTTAGCGTGCATACGACGCTCAGGAATCACTTCACGGACAAAGTTGGCAAGTTTTTCATTTAGCCATAAATCTTGGGCTAATAAAGGACCCCGAGCACCTGCTGTCATACTATTCTGATTATCCACCACGGGTGCGCCAAAATCAGTGGTTAAGTGGCTATAAGGACATTTTTTATCGTCTTGGCTCATGTTCTATCTCCATCAAGATGACCTGTGAGTTGGGTCATCCGAACTGTTTGACCGTTCAAAGATATGAATGTTTAACCGTATCAGCTACAAAATGGGTATCAAAAATGAAGATGCCTAAATTGATTTTTAATGATGAGGTTTACATCCTTTGTATTTTTACTCTAGGTTGATGAAAGTTTTTTTTCCAATGGATTAAAGTTGATGTCATAAATGCTTTATCCGATTGAAGCTGTTTAAAGCTTAAAGATCAACTGAGTTTTTGTAGATATGAAATTTGTTAAGAATAGATAAAAGATAATGGAAAAATAAAGACTTACTGGATTGCTAGGTTTTAACTAGAAGTAGGAAAAAAGCTGACATTCAGAAACAAGCTTTGATTAATTTCTTTCATTCAGAGACATCTTTGCCATGTTGGAGTTATGTAAAATCACCTAAAAATAGTCATTTGAGAATGCGTTTGTTTAATCTTTTTTGACGTGAATGAGCGGATTTAATACCTGTTTTTATATTCAATTTTGGTATCTAAAAACATAAACTCGGTTGGAGATATGTAAAACCCCATGATATTAAAATTTGCTATGTTATTTTGAGCTTAATTTTGCAGAGATTAAAACAAATGAAGAAATTAGTGCTCGGTTTAGGGCTATCTTTAACCGTCTTAGCAGGATGTACATCTATTATGCCGCAGTCAGATCAAACTAAAGCGGATGCAGCTCAATCACTCAGTGTTGAATTTGTGGGACAAGGTACTTATAACGTTGTGCAACAACAAGGTACGGTTCGTTTATATGCGGTTGAAAACCGTATGGCAGATGTTCCAGCGACCTTAATCACACAAAAGAAAATACAAGTATCTCAGGTGCCTTTTACAGTTGATTTGAATATTCCTGCAAATCATCGTCAAACTATTCAGCCATCAGTTCGAGATAATACAGAATTGAATTACTATATTACATGGGAACCTGATGTTAAAAATTTAACTGGTAAAGATCTGATTGCAATTGATTATGATCGTAAATTCCCAGCGGTTAGCCTGAATAAAACCAAACAACAGATCTTTTTACGACAGAATCAATAAATACTGAAAATAAAAAAGCGATCAACTGAGTAATGATCGCTTTTTTATTTTCTACAATCATGTTAACTGACTAAACGATTTGATTTGACCATATCTGCAAGGCCATGAGTTTTAAAGTAGTGTTCAAGCCAACTTTTGATGACCAGAGGGTTATTCATGTGTAAAACATCATCTAAGAGTTGTTTTGCATCACTCATTGGGACATGACAAATCGCTTTACGAACTCTTAATATATTGCTAGAACTCATGGAAAGTGTATTGAAACCCATCGCCATCAGTAAAATGGCAGATAATGGATCTCCTGCCATTTCACCACAGACACTGACTGGTTTTTGATAAATATGGCAATCTTCTACCAAACGGTTTAAAGCACGTAATACAGACGGATGAAAGTGCGAATATACGTTAGCAACATGAGGATTGTTACGATCAACAGCCAATAAATATTGGGTTAAGTCATTTGAGCCAACTGAAAAGAAGTCGACTAGCTCCGCAAACTCACCAATTTGTAAAAGTACACTCGGTACTTCAACCATGATCCCAATTTTAGGCTTAGTGATTTTGACTTGTTCTTCTTCTTGTACAGCTAACCAGTCTCGTTCCAATAGATACAAGACTTCCTCAACTTCACTGACACTTGTCACCATCGGTAACAAAATATGCAAATTATTCAAACCAATACTGGCTTTTAGCATCGCACGAATCTGCGCTGAGAAAATTTCAGGATGATCCAGAGTAAAGCGAAGACCACGCCAACCTAATGCCGAGTTTTCCTCTTCAATACTAAAATAAGGCAAATCTTTATCTGCACCGATATCGAGAGTTCGCATAATCACGGGCTTATTGGCAAAATGGCTCAACTGCTGACGATAGATGGCACGTTGTTCTTCTTCACCTGGGAAGCGTTCGCGTAGCATAAATGGAATTTCACTACGATATAAACCGACACCTTTTGCACCACGTTGCACCCCACGAACCACATCAATCATCAAACCTGTATTGACGAACAACGGAATAGAAACACCATCAGGTGTAATTGCATCCTTGGTTTCGTATTGCTTTAAATCTTTTGCGATTTGTTCTTCTTCTTTCTGGACTTCTTTATAACGTTGACGCAAACGACGTGGTGGATTAACAAAGATACGCCCTTGATAAGCATCGACAATCATTTCAATGTCATCAAGCGTGGTGATGGGTAACTCAGTCACACCGACAACAGTTGGAATACCTAACGCACGTGCAACGATCACCATATGTGAATTCGCTGCACCTTCAGAAGTCACAATCGCAGCGATTTTATCAACAGGAAGTTCAACTAAAGCCGCCGTGCTAATTTCCTCACCAATTAAAATACTGTCTGGGCTAAGTTCACGGTGGCTCGAATCATTTTCTTGTAAGCAGGCTAAAATACGGCGACCGAGGTCTTTGAGATCAGAGACGCGTTCACGTAAGTAATCATCTTCCATTTGTGCAAAAAGTGCTACATGCTTATCAATGACTTTACGAACCGCACCTTGTGCCCAACTACCTGCACGAATATGATCTTTGATTTCACTTGGCAATACATTTTCATCTAACATTCGTAAAAATACGCTAAATAATGCGCGTTCTTCTGACATCAATGAATCTTGCATTTTCTCATCTAGAGATTGGATATCTAAACGTACTGCTGCAATCGCTTGATCTAATAGGTCAAGTTCATCACTGATATCTTCAGCCTCACGATCAGGAATTGCAGCAAGATCGGCTGGGGGATAGAGCACGATGGCACGACCTAATGCAATCCCTCCAGCACCTGAAACCCCTTGGAATGTTTTGTAAGATGAACCACTGGTCGGTTTGCGGAAAACATCAATATTTCCGACCGCATGCGCATGGGCAATTACCCCTGAGAGTTGCGCACATAAGGTGACCAAAAATGATTCAGCCGCCTCACTAAAGTCTTGAGACTCTTTATTTTGAACAACTAAAACGCCCATCACTTTACGGCGATACATCACGGGTACGCCAAGAAATGAGTTAAATAGCTCTTCACCTGTTTCGGGCAAATAAGCAAAGCGTTCATGCTTAGGTGCGTTATCTAGGTTTACAATTTCTTCACGTTTACCGACTAAACCGACGAGGCCTTCACCAACACTCAAAGAAACGTGTCCAACAGCTTCAGGTTTTAAACCCTTTGAAGCCATGAGCACATAGCGTTTGTTTCGTTCATCCAATAAATAAATGGAGCATACATCTACATGCATCGCTTCAGCTACATGATTGACCATAATGTCCAAAGAATCATGCAAACTGACGGACGCATTAATTTCTTGCACAATGCGTCTAAGCGTGTCGAGTTGCATGTTTGACATGGATGTTTACTCCAATTTATAAATCGTTATCGGTCTAGTTATAACAGCTCTATAATCAAAAATCATTGCTTAAAGTGATGATTTGTTGACGATTAACGCTACGGTAATTGTAAACACAACTCCATCATGGCTCTGCGGTAAACATCTCTTTTGAAGTTCACTACTTGACCTAATGGATACCAGTAACTCACCCATTGCCATTCATCGAACTCGGGTGGGTCTGATAGATTTAACTGAATATGATGCGGCGATGCCGTTAATTTCAGTAAAAACCACTTTTGCTTTTGTCCAATACATACCGGATCAGAATCTGACCGAATGTACCGATGTGGCAAACGATAACGCAGCCAACTTTTAGTCTGCGCTACTATTTGGACGTGTTCGGGCAATAAACCGACTTCTTCTCTCAGTTCACGATAAAGTGCCTGTTCAGGGGTTTCTCCAAACTGGATCCCTCCTTGTGGAAATTGCCAAGCATTGTGACCAATGCGTTTTGCCCATAAAACTTGTCCGTCATCGTTTGCCAAAATGATCCCGACGTTGGGTCGGAAACCTTCTGAGTCGATCATTTGGCTACCTAAATTTTCTCTATATCGTTGACTTTGATCTCGGGGACAGTCACTCTTCACGTCCAACTCGAAAAAGGTCAAAGTAAAATGTTTAAAATTGCTATGATCTTAACGAATTTTTAGTCACTTACGGAAATAGATTTACGTTTTTTTTCTTTAATTTGCATTTAAATGAGCATTTATATGAAATTGGCTTTGTTTGATTTAGATCACACCCTGTTAAATACCGATTCTGACCACTCATGGGGTGAGTTTTTAGTGAATGAAGGTTTGGTTGATCCAGTTCATCATCGTCAAATGAATGATAAATTCTACGAGGACTATAAGGCAGGGCAGCTTGACCCGATTGCCTATAACGAATTTGTCTTTGAATTTTTGACCAAGCATGACAATACTTATTTAACTGAACTACATCAGTTGTTTATGCAAAAAGTGATTCGTCCCCAAATGCGCCCAAAAGGATTTGATGCAATCAAGAAGCATCAAGATTTAGGTCATGCGATTGTTGGGATTACTGCAACCAGTGATTTTATTACTGCACCGATTTTTCGTGAATTTGGGATTACAGAAATTATTGCCACCAATGCCGAAGTTCTTGATGGGAAGTATACGGGTAAGGTGACAGGTTTACCTTGTTATCAGAAAGGTAAGCTTGCTCGTTTAGATCAATGGTTACAGGGAAGAGCAGTTGATGAGTCTTGGGCGTATTCAGATTCGATTAATGATCGTTTCTTGCTTGAGTATGCAACCCATGCGATTGCGGTGAATCCAGACGATCGTTTAGAAAAATTAGCGCAAGAACAGAGTTGGGATATTCAAGACTGGTCGATCGTATCCGTATAATCTTTACTTTGCTCACATAGTACTTATGATGTTAGAAGAATAGGTATTATGTGAATCGGAAATATCGTGAATAATAAGAATTCAGAGCGTAGACGATATCGCCGCTCAGATTGGGGTGAACAGTTCCTTAGCCAAGGTTTTGATGCTTTGATTAGTGAATTGTTATTCTACTTGATTATCCTTTTATTTGGGGGGGCAATAGGTGGCATTATTTTTGCCTGCATAACGTTTGGATTTGGCGCATTATTTTTGGTTTTACCTTTTGTGATGCTGCTTTATTATGTTGTTAGGAAATTTGTGAAAAAATAAAAATGAATGATCATCCACAGAAGAACGAACCTAGCAAACAGCCAACATGTAGGCAGGTTTGCACAGCATTTTTTGGTGAATTGGTGGGACAACTTATCCTATTCGGCGCTTTTTTTCTCATCACCAATGTCTATTTTGCTTATGTTGTATTTGGTTTTGGCGCATTATTTTTGATTTTACCTTTTGCAATGCTGATTTATTATGCAGCAAAAAAGTATGTGCAAAAACAAAAGGCGCATGATAAAAATTATGAATTGAGTGAAAAATAAAAATTATTTATCTGATCCATTCAATTTATTGTTATAACACTACTGAATTTATGTCGGGGGTGTTATGAAAAAACAACAACTTAAACTGCCAAAACAACTATGGACAGAAGAGAGCATTGATCTTACCAGACACAGCTATCAAGGTAAGCTACTCACCAAAAGTGAAGGTTTTAAATTAGGCAAAACACAACGCAAAAAAATTCCGCGTGAGCAATTATCACAATTGTCAGAACGACCAAAAGATACAACGGCTTTAATGATTTATGATTGGAGCAATCAAGGGCGTTTAGAGCAGCTTAAGCCGATTCGTGCCAAGCGTATGAGTGTTTCACCCTTTACGTTCTATCGTGGTATGCCTTCTTTAATGTTGTTTGATCAAGCTTGGGAACAGCATAACTCAGGATTATTTCAACAGATCTGTGGGGATTGTCATTTAAGTAATTTTGGCGGTTTTGCTAGCCCTGAACGTAATCTGTTATTTGGAATTAATGATTTTGACGAAACTTTAGTTGCGCCATTTGAGTGGGATTTAAAACGTTTAGCGACCAGTTTTGTGATTGCAGCACGTGATATTGATCTTGCTGATAAAGTGGGTTTAAAAGCCATTAAAACCATGCTGAATAGTTATCGCCAACATCTACTGCAAAATACTGAATTATCACCGCTACAAGTTTGGTATGACAAGGTCGATGCCACGACATTACTAGAGAATACGGAATGCCGAAAGCTCAGAAAGAAAAGAGAGAAGCATCTTGATTCAGCACAAAAGAGAAATGCACATTCGGTTTTGCCAAAGTTAACTGAAAAAAATGAGGATACAGGTTTTAGGCATTTTATTGATGACAAACCACTTTTATGGCACCCTCAGACAAATGAACCTTTTGCCCACAATCTTGATCAATTCTTTTCATGTTATCGAGATTCATTGAAATTTGATCGACAAGTTTTACTTGATCGTTATCAACGTACAGACGTTGCACTCAAAGTGGTTGGGGTGGGGAGTGTTGGAACACGATCGGCGATTGCTTTATTTCAGGATGCAGATCGAGAGCCTTTGATCTTGCAAATGAAAGAAGCTAATCCTTCAATCTTGAGTCCTTTATTCCTTGAAAAAGTGAAACATGAAGGTGAGCGTGTCATACATGGTCAGCAGTTGATGCAAGCGGCAAGCGACATTTTCCTCGGTTTTTCTACCTTAGAAAAACATTTCCATGTGCGTCAGCTCCGTGATATGAAAATCTCAGTTGATTTAGCGGATATGGATGATGACTATTTTTATGAATATGCTGAAAGTTGTGGCTTAGCTTTAGCGCATGCGCATGCAAAAGCAGGAAATGCTGATGTTTTGATGGGTTATCTCGGTGAGGGAAGCACCATTGTAGAAGTCTTACAACAGTATGCAACACAATATGCAGAGCGCAATTTGAATGATTATCAGCAATTTATGAACGAGATAGCAGATGGCAAGCTTCAAATCGCTGGGGATGAAGCACTTTAAAAATAAGTAGCCAGTTATAGATTTATCGAAATAATTTAAAAGGTTTAAGAACCTATCCAATATTAATTTCATTCTTTTTTGGCAATTGGAAAAATAATTTGTTAAATTCTCCCCCATGAGAAAACCATATCCCAGCGACATTAGTCGAGAAGCCTTTAAAGAAATTGAACCGTTACTATTGAGCGGAAGAAAACAAACGCGTCCAAGAGTCGTTGATGTCTATGAAGTGTTTTGCGCCTTGCTCTATATTCTAAAAAGTGGATGTCAATGGAGTATGCTTCCTCGAGACTTTCCACCTAAAAGCACTGTGCATTATTACTTCTCGATTTGGAATAGAAAACCATCAGAAACTGAACCTAGCATACTTGAGCAGGCTTTAAAAAAATGTGGTTGGCGAGGCCCGTATCAACAATGGACGGAAAGAACAAACGAGCTTTATCATCATTGATTCACAAAGTGTAAAAAACACAGATACCGCACGTAATAAAGGCTATGACGCTGGTAAAAGAGTTTCAGGGATTAAAAGACATATCATTGTTGATACTCAAGGTCTGCCTCATGGAATATTTATTACGACAGCAGATAAAACAGATCGTCAAGGTGCATTAGATGCCATAACTTTACATAGAGACACCTTACAAAATGTAGAGGTTGTACTTGTTGATGGTGGTTATACAGGCGAACCCTTTTCTTTGGCTGTTAATGATTTAATCAGAGCGCGAGTTGAAGTTGCTAAACGAAGTGAATTACATAAATTTGCAGTCATACCACAACGCTGGGTTGTGGAAAGATCATTTGCTTGGTTAGAAAAATGTAGAAGGCTTTGGAAAAACTGTGAAAAGCACCTAAATACGAGCCTTCAGTTCATTAATTTAGCCTTTTTAAGGCTACTTTTGCATAGAAAATATTCTGGATAGGTTCTAAGAAGATGTTTAATAAAATTATGTCAGGTTTGGGTGTGCAAGGTGTGACTGTGGAAACACGTTTGCATAATCCAACTTTACAAGCGGGTGGAACATTAGAAGGGGAAATTAGTTTTAAAGGCGGCTCATCTGATAAAGAAATCAATAGTTTGTATTTACAATTGATGACCATCGCCGAAGTTGAGTCAGGAGATCATGAATTTAATCAGCCTTTGATCTTGGATCAGTGGTTAATCAGTTCAAATTTTTTATTAGCTGCACATCAATCCCATCATATTCCATTTACGATGCAGTTACCTGAGGAGACGCCGATAACAGAGGTATCTTGTCGCCGTAATGGGACTCGCGTTTGGATCAATACACATATGGATGTTGATTGGGGACTAGATGCAACTGATCGTGATTATTTAAGCGTGTTACCAACACCAACCATGCAAGTGTTTTTACAAGCAATGCAACAATGTGGTTTTGTCTTATCGAGTGTCGATGTAGAAAAAGGACAACTCACGGCACGTAATTTTCGATCAACCATTGGTTGCTACCAAGAATTAGAGTTTGTTTCTTCACATCTTTTTAGTGGCTTTAATGAGGTTGAAGTGTCATTTGTTGCAGAAGCACATCAAACGCATGTGATGTTAGAAGTGGATCGAACCTTGCGTTCAGATCAGCTATTGACAATGACACTTCCAAATCAGCAATTAGATGTGGATCAAGTGACGCAACAAATTCGCCGTTTGTTAAAAATAGGATAATCTATATCATCGATGCCTCCCATCTTGGGAGGTTTTAATGTCATATAACTGTCATCTTTTGTTCTTAAGATGACAGTATGAAAATAAAAACAAATCAGGAAGAACAGACTTCCAATATGCTTGATGCATTACTCAAATTAAAACGCCAGCAACCTACGATCAAAACACGCTGGATCATGTTACCCATCTTAGTCTTATTGGTCATGTATAGCTGGCAACAGCAATTTTTTACGGCTTGGGTGTTAATTCCATTCATTTGGACCGTGATTGTTGTGAATCAGGCGCTGATTGCTCGAACGAGACGAGACAAATTAGAGAGGATTGAGCAACTCAAAATTGATCCGATGTTTTGGAATAAATTAAAACAACAGTATCCCGGACTGAGCTTAAAACAACGTCGACTGATTGAACTTGGATTTAAAGATTACTTAGCATTACATGTGATGCAAAAACAAGCCTATGCCATGCCATCACATGCAGTCGATGCTTTATGGCATGTGATGTTGCAATATCCGATCCAATATCAGCAATTATGTGAGCAAACCATAGGTCGAACGTTGAATCATAGCCCTTATGACGGAACAACGAGACCAGAAGAACAAACAAAGCAATTATTTGAAGCTTGGAAATATAGCTGTATGTTACATGGATATAATCCAAGCAATACAATGCAATTGCCACGACTATTTACGGTTGATCAGGTGTTGGGTTGGGAAAATGGACAATCGTTTGAACTGGCGCAAATGACCAAAGATTTTGCAAAATATATGCAAGATCAATCATCATCTTCATCCAGTTGTGGCAGTAGCTGTAGCAGTTGTGGCGGAGGCGGTGATTAACTTAGCTTTAGCTAGCCTAGCCAAGTTGCATCATATGAATTAATTCTTCCGCCGCTTTAGATTGAATCCGTGCAGGATGCCACACCATACCCAGTTGGCGTTGCATATCGAGATTCAGATCAAGTTGTTTTAAATCTTGATTCACCAATGTTTTAGGTAATACCGACCAACCTAAGCCAATAGAAACTAACATCCTGATTGATTCTAAAGGATTGTTGCTCATGCTGATTTTAGGTTTTAAGCCTTTCTTTTCAAATTCAGCCAATGTGATCTGACTGGTATAGGTATGTGCGGCGGGTAAGAGGCTTGGATAAGCGATTAAATCTTCTAATGTGAGTTGTGTTTGTTGAGCCAATGGATGAAAGGGTGATGCGACAAAAACCAAAGGGTCATTCCATATTGTCAAATAGTTGAGGCGATCATCTCCAACTGGCGGCAAAGTTAAAAATGCCAATTCGAGTTCACCTGCTAAAACTAGTTCATGGGCTTGCTCTGAATCAACGAAATGCACATCTAACCTGACTTGTGGAAAACATTGCACAAAGTTCTTCAATGGTTCTGCCAAATGATGTAGTCCAATATGATGGCTCGTCCCAATTTTTAAACGACCCTGTACCTGATTCTGCTCATGGCTGAGAGTATGGTGAATTTCGCCCAGTTCATTGAGCCATGTTCTCACTTTCGGTAATAAAGAATGTGCTGCATGGGTCGGTTGAATACCGCGTCCTGCGGATTCAAATAGTTTTACTCCAAAATATTCTTCAAGCGTATGAATTCGTTTGGTAACCGCAGGTTGAGTAATAAAAAGTTGTTCAGCTGCTAAAGAAATTGAACTGGTTTCCATGACTTTGACAAATGCTTCAAAAGCAGCGAGATTCATATTGATTTATCCAAGAGCATTCTAAAATTTAAGGTAAGTCGTTATTGAGTGAGATTCAACTAAAAACGATTCCAAATCTTTTCATGGAAGAAAAAAGCAAATGCCTGTACGGTCGGTTCAAGTAAGCTCAAGGTTGCAGACATGAGCAAGTTTCCTGTAATGGCATAGGCGACCAACATGGCAACACTAATATGGAGAATATAGTAACTCAAGGTTTTCTTTAACGTTCGTTGATTGTTGAGTACAAATTGCTGGATGTTTGACATGATGCTCACCAAATAAATTTTATTTATATAAATAATAATCATTATCATTTAAAAAGTAAAAAGGAAATTTCGATTTATGATGATTGGATTTATAAATAACGAGATGAGTCACTAAATACTTATGGTGAAAGATTAGATCTTTCATTTGAAGTGGGAGAGTGGATAAGCTGAATTTCACCTTGTTTATTCTGTTAAACTTTACCTATTAGGCAATAGAGAGTGGATTACGTGCCTAGACTTGCAGATTCAAATAATTTTGCACCAAAGTATGCTTCTAAACTATGAATACGTTTAGTAACCGTAAACTGGGGAATAAACAGTTTTTCTGTTGTAATGGAGATCAAACCTGTTTCCATGACTTTTACGAATGCATCAAGAGAGGTAATATTTATAAATACCCATATTTAGCAATTCCTTGTTGAGTCGTCTTATAAAAAATGAATATGGAAAACCATTTATATTAAGGAAAATTTAATTCTACTTGTAACAGGCTAACCCAAACGCGTGTTTTGGGTTAGTTTTAATATGAAATTTTAGATTGAGCTTAAAGCATTTGTTTTAAACTCGCTGATACATTCATCTGCATGTGATTTAAGTGCAGCTTTTAATACAGCAGCATTATTTGCAATTAACTGGTCATAAGATGGTGAATTTTTTTTGTCATCTTGGTTTTTTGAACAACTGCTCTCAGCAAGGACTTTTTGACTTTTGGTATCAATTAGTCTTAGTTTTGCAGCGTATAAAACTCGATAGTTATTCCAATCTGAAGTGTAGTAAATAGACTGCCAGTAGGTTGTTTGAACATCTAATAAAATATCTGCACCTTTGTATTGTTCAGCAAGTGTTTTAACATTATTCGTATTCGTCATAGATGTGCTTGTTGTGATATGCGTTATTCCTAGCTGATTCTCTAGTGTTTTTGCTAGTTCATTGGCGATATAGATCGCAGGATCTTCTACTTGATTTTCATTAATGATCTTATTGCCACTAGATATCTGAGCAGCTACTCCAAGAAGACCAAACTGTACATTTAATGCCGTAGTTGCTAAGAAATATGGTTTCTCTCGTTTAGAGATAATCACGGATGTGGGATTTGATGCTTTTACAGCATTTATATTAAGTTTTTGAGTTTGGGTGCTTGCACATCCAGTCGATAGGGCTACAAATATAAGAAAAGATGGGAGTATAAGTTTTTGCATTGATTTTGTATCCTGAAAGCGTAAGTTGTTTTATAAATTTCTGAAGGATTATACAAAGTTAGTTATTTCGGGGTTAACTATTTTTATGAGTTATTATAGATGCATGTGCATTTTATCTAATGGTTGATCTATATAAAGCACATTAAAATTTATCAATAAAATCATTCCAAAAAGTTTGATAACTAATAAAAATGATAAATTAGATTTATGTGAAAGCATTGCTATAATAAATTTAAGATTTAGTTACCCAGTCCTATGACAAGCACGTTGGAGAGCGACGACATGGCAGGCAAGACATTATATGACAAATTGTGGGATGACCATTTAGTTAAGCAACGTGATGATGGTTCAAGCTTGATTTATATTGATCGTCATTTATTACATGAAGTGACTAGTCCTCAAGCATTTGAAGGCTTACAACTTGCTGATCGTCAGCCATGGCGTTTAAGTGCCAATGTCGCAACACCTGACCATAACGTTCCAACCTCGAAAAAAGAGCGTGAACAAGGCATTGCAGGGATCGAAGATGATACGTCTCGTATCCAAGTTCAAACTTTAGATGATAACTGTAAGACCTTTAATATCGTTGAATTTGGTATTAATGATATTCGTCAAGGTATCGCCCACGTGGTAGGCCCAGAGCAAGGTTTAACTTTGCCGGGTATGACCGTGGTATGTGGCGATTCACACACTGCGACACATGGTGCTTTTGGTTGTTTAGCGCATGGTATTGGAACTTCTGAGGTTGAGCATGTGTTGGCAACTCAGTGTTTAGTACAGAAAAAATCAAAAAACATGTTGGTTCGTGTTGATGGCGTGTTAGGCAATGGCGTGACATCGAAAGATGTGGTGTTGGCGATTATTGGCAAGATTGGAACAGCTGGTGGTACAGGCTATGCCATCGAGTTTGGCGGTCAAGTGTTCCGTGATATGTCGATTGAAGGTCGTATGACCGTATGTAACATGGCAATCGAAGCGGGTGCTCGCGTAGGTATGGTTGCTGTTGATGACAAAACCATTGCTTATGTGAAAGATCGTAACTATGCACCGAAAGGTGAGCAGTGGGATCAAGCCGTAGAATACTGGAATACCTTACATTCAGACGAAGATGCAGTATTTGATGCGGTTGTCGTATTGAATGGCGCTGAGATTGAGCCACAAGTTTCTTGGGGAACGTCTCCAGAAATGGTGATCCCTGTTTCGCAAGCAGTACCGACTTTAGAACAAGCAAAAGATGATGTTCAGCGTAATGACTGGACTCGTGCTTATCAATATATGGGTTTAACTGCTGGTCAAGCGTTGTCTGATATTCAATTAGATCGTGTATTTATTGGTTCATGTACCAATTCTCGTATTGAAGATATTCGTGCTGCGGCAGATGTCGTGAAAGGGCGTAAAGTTGCATCTAGTATTAAACAGGCGATGATTGTCCCGGGTTCAGGTTTGGTGAAGCAACAAGCAGAACAAGAAGGCTTGGATCAAATTTTCTTAGACGCTGGTTTTGAATGGCGTGAGCCGGGTTGTTCGATGTGCTTAGCAATGAACGCTGATAAATTACAACCAGGCGAACATTGTGCATCTACTTCGAATCGTAATTTTGAAGGTCGTCAGGGTAACGGTGGTCGTACACATTTAGTGAGCCCAGCAATGGCTGCAGCGGCTGCAATAGCAGGTCATTTTGTTGATGTACGTACATTCTAAAGGAGCAAAATCATGAAAAAATACACTGTAGAACAAGGTATTGTTGCACCTTTAGATCGTGCAAATGTTGATACTGATTTAATTATTCCAAAACAGTTTTTGAAGTCAATTAAACGTACAGGTTTTGGCGATAACTTATTTGATGAATTGCGTTATTTAGATGAAGGCTATTTAGGGCAAGATATTAGCAAACGTCCAATTAACCGTGAATTTGTGTTGAATAAACCGCGTTATCAAGGTTCAACGATTTTATTGGCACGCACGAACTTTGGTTGTGGTTCAAGCCGTGAGCATGCACCTTGGGCTTTGAATGAGTATGGTTTCCGTACCGTGATTGCTCCAAGCTTTGCAGATATTTTCTTTAATAACTGCTTTAAAAATGGCATGTTGCCTGTGATCTTATCTGAAGAGATCGTGGATCAGTTATTCAAAGAATGTGCTGAAGACGGCTATCAGCTTACGATTGATTTAGAAGCACAAGAAGTACGCACGCCAACAGGTGAAGCATTTAAATTTGAAATTGATCCATTCCGTAAGCACTGCTTATTAAATGGTTTGGATGATATTGGCTTAACTTTGCAAGTGGCAGATGATATTCGCGCTTTTGAAGCCAAGGCAAAACAAATACGTCCTTGGGTGTTTCAAGAGATAGAAGCTTAAGTTTTATTTATATTTCATCAATATAAACATAGTTTAATGTTTTAGTACATTTTAAATATAGCCATAGCGCAGATATGGAACTCTTGTTAACATGCGAGTAGATATTTCGCTTGCATGTTTGCATGATATAGGACTGGGCTTGAACAATGAAAAGAAGACTCGCTCGCAGTATTTTGCTGTGTTTAGGTGTTGGTATGACATTAACCGCATGTCAGAATTCTACGAATATGGTTGATCAGGTTCGTATTGCCCAAAATACAGTAGGCAATAAAGCGGAAAATGCAACTTTGTATTGTTCTGGCGTCGAAAATTGTGAGTTTGAACGAATCAATGATATTGCCGTGATCGATGCCAAATCGCACCGTATTAGCCAACAGGCGATGGAGCGAGGGATTGTACGATTGCATGGTTCGGTTTTTAGTAGAAATCAACAAGTCTACTTAAATGTCCCAGCCAAACAATATGAAGTAGTCATTCGCTTTTATCCTATTTCACCAGACCGAGCTGAAACCTTCCATGTGATTCATGCGTTCAAGCCGCATCAAAGCTATACCTTTAAAATGTACCGAGACCGTGCATATCGTTCGGGTAGTTTATTAAATGTTTCTATACCTGAACCTTTATGTGTAGATTTGCAACAAGAACAGCATACGATTCGTCGATTCTGTCGCCCATATGATGTGAGCACAGGTTTGGGTGAGTTTGTTGAGAAAAAAATTTAATCGGCTTGCAGTATGAACGCTGCATATATGAAACTGGAAGAATAAATGTCTAAACATATTTTAATTTTAGCAGGCGATGGTATCGGTCCTGAGATTGTTGGTGCAGCTGAGCAAGTACTAACTAAGGTGAATCAAAAATTTAATTTAGGTTTGACATGGGAACAAGGTTTACTGGGTGGTGCAGCAATTGATGCTCATGGTGAACCGTATCCAACTGTAACAAGCGAACAAGCTAAAAATGCAGATGCTATTTTATTGGGTGCGGTTGGTGGTCCTAAGTGGGATACCATTGAACGTTCGATTCGTCCAGAACGTGGTTTATTGAAAATTCGTAGTGAATTGAACTTATTTGCTAATCTACGTCCTGCGATTCTTTATCCGCAATTGGCTGATGCTTCAAGTTTGAAGCCAGAAATCGTTGCTGGTTTGGATATCCTCATTGTTCGTGAATTAACAGGGGGGATCTACTTTGGTCAACCACGTGGTATTCGCGAATTAGAAAATGGCGAAAAACAAGGCTATAACACCGACGTTTATTCAGAAAGTGAAATCAAGCGTATCGCCAAAGTTGCATTCGAGCTAGCAGGCTTGCGCGGTGGCAAAGTATGCTCGGTTGATAAAGCCAATGTATTGGAAGTGACTGAATTGTGGAAGCAAACGGTTACTGATTTACAGCAAGCACAATATTCAAATATTCAACTCTCACATATGTATGTTGACAATGCCGCGATGCAGTTAGTGCGTGCACCAAAGCAGTTTGATGTGATCGTTACAGGTAATTTATTTGGTGATATCTTATCTGACGAAGCAGCAATGTTGACAGGTTCGATCGGCATGTTGCCTTCTGCATCTTTAGATGAAAATGGCAAAGGTATGTATGAGCCATGTCATGGTTCTGCACCAGATATTGCTGGTCAAAATGTTGCTAATCCATTGGCAACTATTCTTTCAGTTGCGATGATGTTACGTTATACCTTCCGTGAAGAAGCTGCAGCAAAAGCAATTGAAGATGCTGTAGGTCAAGTATTAGATCAAGGTTTACGTACAGCGGATATTATGTCTGAAGGCATGACAAAAGTTGGTACAGATGCTATGGGCGAAGCTGTAGTTTCAGCACTTAACTAAGAATTATAGCCAATTAAAAACGCAGCTTAGGCTGCGTTTTTTTATAACTTAATGTATATGGGCGAACTAACAAGCCTTGCCTTCATAGCGAATAGAGTGAGCAATTTGCTGTTGGTCTAGCTCAAAAATGATGTGACATTTTAAATTGAGATCATAAGTACTATCTGTATTGCCAGCACTTTGAATTGGTATATTTTGAACACTAAGTTCAGCCGATTGAGCAATAGGAATTGGGTGAATGACAGTGTAAATCAGCTGATTGCTTTGTTTGATTGGTTGGGCGATAGTCTGAAAACCTAGAGGTTTTAAATCGAACTGCTGTTGGATTATGGTTGCAGATTGCCCAATAAAAAGTTGTAAATAATCAGGTAGGCTGCTTCGATTTTGGTATGCAGTGGTACATGCTTATAAAGATAATATAATTATAAATAACAAATACTTAAATTTTTCATTTTGATCAATCCTTATCCTCCCATCTATTTTTATTCAATCCTTAAATTATGTTGGTTTCGAGTTCATTTGTGTGAATTGATAAAAATATACAAACTAGTCTATTTTTAGGCAATATTCAATTGAGTTCAAATGTGCTTAGATAGATAGCATATTAAGCGATTGAGAAAACTTGATGCACAAATTTATATTTGGACTGATGTGTGGCGCTTTAGCAACATTCAGTCATGCAGATAATTGTGATAAGGCACGCAATACGTATGATGATATTTATTGCACGAATAAAATTTATGCGAGTGCTGATGCTGATTTAAATAAAAATTACCAGCAATTACGTCACCAACTCGATGAGACACAACAAAAGATTCTTAAAAAGTCTCAGCTCGCATGGATTCATCATCGAGATGCAGAATGTACTGATGATCAAAAAAATAGCGTAAGCGTGCAATGTAGACTTACGACGACACAAGAGCGTAATCATTGGTTAGAGGAAAGATTGCGTGAGTGTCAAACGGTAGGGTGTAAAACAACACGTTTGAGTGAGTAATAAGAATCAAGCATAAAAAAAGCCACAAACAAAATGTGGCTTTTTTGCATTCACGAATCTCTTAGCGCGCGCGATAAGTGATACGACCCTTTGTTAAGTCATAAGGTGTCATTTCTACTTTTACACTGTCGCCCGTCAAAATACGGATATAGTGTTTGCGCATTTTACCAGAAATGTGAGCAATAACTTCGTGACCGTTTTCTAAACGTACACGGAACATCGTATTAGGAAGCGTTTCGGTGACAACGCCTTCGAACTCAATGAGTTCCTCTTTATTGGCCATAGCCTACCTGATGATCAAATTGGAAAGGGGCAAATTATAGTCAATTTATTTGAATTTTACAAGGTGAAGCGTATGTAAACCTTTTAGATCTTTATTCATAAAAACTGTCGGACAATTGACAATTTTTTTTAACAAAAGAAGCAGAATATTGTTGTCAGTTTGGTCAATCAACGTTAATCTAAAATTGTTGTTATTGTTACAAGAACGTATCTACAGGGAAGGGCACTGAGTGGGTCAGTTAACAGATGCATCAGTTGTATTGCGCTTTGGTTATCAGGCAATTCGTAAAGCAGGATTGCCAACTGAAGAGATTCTAACAAAAGCAGGGGTAGCGCTAAATCAAATTGATACCAATGCCAGAACGCCATTAAGTGCGCAAAATGCATTTTGGATTGCTGCACAGGAAGTCAGCAATGATCCTGATATTGGATTGCATTTAGGTGAGCATTTACCACTCTATCGTGGTCAGGTGATTGAGCATCTATTTATTAGTAGTGAAACATTTGGTGAGGGCCTAAAACGAGCTTTAGCTTATCAACGTCTGATCAGTGATGCTTTTGATGCAAAACTCGTAGTTGAAGATGGTCGTTGTTATCTCACCAACGGTGAACAGTTTTGGTCAGATAATTTAGTCAATCGCCATTTCTCTGAATGTGCTATGTCAGGCATCTTACGTTTCTTTAAATTTATTACTGAAGGTCAGTTTCAGCCAATTTACATCGACTTTAATTTTAGTGATGGTGCTGATGATGATGAATATTTCCGAGTATATGGTTGTCCTGTTAGTTTAGGACAAAAAGCGACACGTCTTTATTTTGATGTGGCAGTGCTTGATTACCCCTTGTGGCAAGCTGAACCAGAACTATTACAATTACATGAACAACTAGCGATTGAGAAACTACAAGAGCTTGCGCGGTATGATTTGGTTGGTGAAGTTCGCCGCGCGATTGGTTCAACTTTAGAAAGTGGTGAAACTACGTTAGAAACAGTTGCAGCTCAATTAAGCATCACGCCACGCCGCTTAAGAACACAGCTTAGCGAGGCGAATACGAGCTTCCAGCAAATCCTTTCAGATTATCGTTGCCGTCTAGCGAAGAAATTATTGGCGAATACCAATGAAAGTGTAGAAAGAATTGTGTATTTAACGGGTTTTTCTGAACCAAGTACGTTCTATCGTGCATTTAAGCGTTGGACGAATGAAACCCCTGTCGAATATCGTAAGCGTAAACAGCGCTAATTTTTCTAAGAAAAAAGCCTTATCTCTCGATAAGGCTTTTTTTATTTAGGCAGATTTAACCATTGGGGACCTAAAGGCAGCTGTGGTAAATCAAACTCATCAGGATAATAGGACTGAATAAAATATAAACCATCAGGTGGGGCGGTAATGCCTGCAGCGGTACGGTCTTCTGCGGCAAACATGGTATCGATATGATCAATATCGTACATACCTTGCCCAATCTCAAGCAGGCATCCCATGATATTCCGTACCATATGATGTAAAAATCCATCGGCTTGAATATCTAATACTAAATAGCGTCCATGTTCAAATAGACGACAGTGTTTTACATGACGTATGGGTTGGTTGGATTGACATGCAGCAGCTCGGAAAGTCTCAAAGTTATGCGTTCCCTCAAATTTGGATGCAGCGACAATCATCTTCGGTACATCTAATTTTTGATAAAGATGAGTGACTTGTTTATACAATAGTGCAGGACGGGTGGGTGCGTTATAGACGACATAGCGATAACGTCGAGCAATCGCTTTGAACCGTGCATGGAAATTCTCATCCATGCGTTTAATCCATTGAATTGAAATATCTTTTGGAAGTTGGCTATTTGCACCACGAATCCAACCTTGTTCTGGGCGAATGGCTTCGGTGTCAAAATGAGCCACCATATTGGTTGCATGCACACCCGCATCCGTACGGCCAGCACCATGCAAAATAATGGGCTGATTGGCAATACAGCTCAGTACTTTCTCGATGGTTTCCTGAACAGTTACAACGCCAGCCTGCTGGGTTTGCCAACCACGGTATTGCGTGCCACAAAATTCAATACCGATTGCATAACGTTGCATGTTTTAACCTCAAATATTAATGCTGATGCCAATTCGCGAACCATTGTTCGTGGCTCGGATATTTTAAATAGATTTGCAAGACTTTTGCATATAAATCAGCATGGCTATGGCAATCATTGATTAAAACTTTGGCAGATTGAATCCATGAACTGACGGCATAACGTTGATCTAGTTGCCCAAAGGTCACTTGTGTGCTGATAATAGGCAGACATTTTTTTTGATACAGTTGCTCAAACAGCATCAGAATTTCGTCATTTACTGCAATATTGCCTGTGCCAAATCCTTGTAGAATCAAGAAATTTGGTGGGTTAAGCAGAATATTTTTTAACTGTAGAATGAGTTGTTCTTTTGCAATCGGCTGCAACATCAAATTTAAGATGCTGAGTTCAGTTGCTTGCTGAATATATTCATTTTGAACAACAAGAAAATCTGCTGTGGTTTGACAACTTTGATCTGCTTTAACACCGACGAAAGCATCCAACTCAGTGGTATGTGCTTTTAAGGTCGTTTGTGCGTGAAAAACTTGTTCATGGAATGCCAGATAAACACCAGTTGGCAAAGAGATGACTTGCTCTAATGCCAAATATAGGTTGCCTGTGGCATCTGTAAATTCACGGGTATCATTGCCTTCAACATTCAATAATGGGTATTGGCTACCTGTAATGATGGCATGACAAGAATGTCCCAAGAAACGAGCAAGTGTTGCTGCAGCGTAACTTAAAGTGTCTGTCCCATGAATAATGACAAAATGTTGAAAACCATTGAGTTGCAATTGCTGGATTTGTTGTACCAACTTTAGCCAATCCGTTGCAGTGCAGGCACTACTGTCTTTGATACTAGGCGCAGCGAAACATTCGACCTGTAAATGATGTGGAATGATCTTAGCTAGTAAAGGTAGAAAATCCTGTTCTGGCATTGGCATCAATGGTTCACCAACGCAACCAAACGTCCCACCCATATAAATTAAAGCGATTTTTTTCATCATAAAAAAAGCAGTCTGAGAGACTGCTTATATTAGACCGATCAAATTCAGGAAGCTATTTTATTCAGTAAACTTTGTGAATGTTGTTGTTGCTCTGCATTAAATGACGGGCTATTTTTTAATAATTCACGTGCAGAATCATAAGCGCCCAATTCAATATATTGCTCAGCAAGTTCTAGATTGAGCTGTGCTTCATCAAGTTGTTGTAAATCAGGAAATGATTGTACAAGAGGGTCGTTGATTGCAACAGATGTAGTTTGAGGCGTGGTTTGAACAGGTTCAAGTTCAACAACTGATTCCGTAACTTCAACTTGCTTGTTTTCTGTCGGTTCAAAACTAAAATCTAACGTTGGTGCTGCTTCAGTTTTTTGTTCTGTAACTTCTAAGTTTGAAAAATTGAAATCTAATTCAGGCTTTGCTTCTTCAACTACAGGAGGAGTTGCAGGTGCAGCATCTAAATTGAATGAGAATTCTAAAGGAGCAGGCTCTTTATTCTCTTGTTGCTCGATTGTTGGTGTAGCTTCGGTTGTTTCCTTTTTCTCAAAGGAAAAATTAAAATCTAATGGCTGAACTTCTGGGACTGGTTCAACTGGTTTAACTTCTTCTGCTGGTGCAACATATCCAGATTGTAAGTCATCAAATGATTGTGACGTTTTTGATGCCGCTAATGCGTCAAAATCTGCGTTGTTTTGCTCTGTTGCTAAACTATCTGATGTACTGGTTTGCTGGAAATGGCTTGAGCCTGAATTGAACTCAATTGCATCAGGTTGTTTATTTTTTTCATATTCACGTTGCTTTGCTTCAGCAGCTTCAGCAATATCATCAAGTTTCAAAGCATGAATATGTTTGATCAATTGATCAATTGCAAAATCATCTTTTTGAGCTAAGTGAATATCAAGGAGAAATAAATATAACTCATGTTGGGAGTTATCTTGTTTTAAAATCTGATTGATTTGTGCTTCCGCGCCTTGATAATTGCCACTTTGAATTTGCTGTTCAATTTTCTGGCGTAAAGACTCTGGAATCGCGGTTGCGGCGGCTGGAACAGATTCCTGTTCTTCACGTGCTAATGTCGTACGTGAAGTTTTAGTTGTCGCTGCTTTTTTCGCTGATTTTGCTGTAGCACCTTTTTTAGGTGTTGCAGTATTTTGGTTGTCACTGCGTTTTTTTAAAACGATTGCAACAACTAATGCAACGATTAGCAGTACAATTATTATAGTTGACATGATCTATACCCCTTAAAGATAGAGCCGCTTTGGTGCAAATTTATGAGAATCTTCTCGTAACCTAGCGTGTTGGCTTTTTAGTTTCCTGCTGCACTTTCAACTGATCTTGTAACTCTGCAAGCCGAGCATTTAATAGCTGAATACGTTGTTCCTTGTTACGTAATGCCAATTCTAACTGTGTTACGTTTCTTTGTAATGTAACGGTTTTTTCTCGTGCTGTCATAACTTTTAATGATAAATCTGCACTGGTTTTTTGCTGTAATGTGTCTTTTTTCGCACTTCCATTGCTTGAATCTTGGTTACTTTCAGCGACTAGTGACATTTCAGCTTGCTGTAGGCGATATTTGGCTTGACCTGATCGAGGATGTGTTACCTGTGCTGCTATTTGATTTATTGCTGTATTTTGACGGGATAGTGTTGTATTTAGATTGAAATTTAAGCGAGACCCTTGTCTTAAACGATTTGCATTACCACCAATAAAAGCATGCTTATTCTGTGCTTTGATCTGATTCATAACTTTAGCAACAGGCTGTTGTGTTTGTGATGCGATTTGTTGCGCAATACTCCATAAAGATTCGTTACGCTGCACGACATGCTGTTGAGCTGAGTTATTAGATGCAGTCATGGAGTTGCTATTTGTGGCTGGTACTTTCTTTTTAACTTGTTGTGTATCTTGCGTAGGTTGTTGTTTCTTAATTTTTTCTTGTGGTTCAACTGGTTTTTTGTCGAGTGGTTTTGATTCTTTTTCGATTGGTGTAGGTGGTTGGCTCGCAGTTTGAACTGGCTGAGCTGCGACTTGAACAATAGGCTGTTTAGTCATGGTAGGCGTTGGATTTGATTCAATTTTTACTGGTGCAGTCGTATTTATATTATTTGTTTCGATTCTAGGGTTAATTTTTGCAGTTGCAGTGTCCTGATTTTGGCTTGGTATCGGCGTTGTAACAACAGATATTGCTACTGGAGAGCTTTGCTTTGATTGTGAGCTATTTAATATTGGTGGTAAAGCTGAGGAGACATTTAATAAATTTTCTTGCTTTAAATTAAGCTCTTTTGCATTTGTTGCAATTGGTGAACTGAAGCGAGTGCTTTCGGGCAAATTGAGTGCAATATCTTTTTCACTGACAATATATTTAGGTGAAAGCGTTTTTTCATTTGCAGCTGCTTTAGCGGATATCGCTCTTGAACTTTGTCCTATAGGCTGCTTAATATGCTTTAAATGTGCTGCACCACTTTCTTGTATTTTAAGAATAATATTAAGTTCACTGTCTGTCATTGGACGTGTAGAAGTGATCACAATCACCCCTTCACCTTGTGAATTACGGCGTGTATAAAAATTTAGGCCACTCGGAGGCTGATGAGCAGCACCCATCATTAAAAGATCTTCAGGTGTTGCTAAGCCTACATCTAATTTTGCGGTAGGATCGGCTTGATGAAAACTCATTTCTGCGTAGAGTAATTCACCAGGTGCAGATTGGATTTGCAATGGATCGAGTGTAATCGCATAAAGGTGTTGCGAAGAAATGATGGCTAAAATGGCAACTTTTAATTTGTTATAAACAGTCATCTCGATCCATGAAAAAGTGATGTTTTAGTCAATTCAAAAGTATACATTACCGTGATGTAAATGAATTGTAAAATATTCATGTTTGATAAAAAACAAAAGCCGATCAAATGTGATCGGCTTTTGTTTTTTAAATGTTTTTGCTTAAGCGTTCTTGTATTCAACCAAAATACGAAGCATACGACGTAAAGGTTCAGCAGCACCCCAAAGTAATTGGTCACCCACAGTGAATGCGCCTAAATATTCTTTACCCATATTGAGCTTACGTAAACGACCAACTGGAACAGTTAAAGTACCAGTTACAGCAACAGGAGTAAGGTCAGTCATAGAGGCTTCACGGGTATTTGGAACCACTTTCGCCCATTGGCTTGATTGACGAATCATGTCTTCGATTTCATCAAGCGCAACATCTTTTTTCAACTTCAAAGTAATGGCTTGAGAGTGACAACGCATTGCACCAATACGAACACAATGACCATCAATAGGAACAATCTGTTGATTGCCTAAGATCTTGTTGGTTTCAACCTGACCTTTCCATTCCTCTTTTGATTGACCACTTTCAAGCTGTTTATCGATATATGGGATCAATGAACCTGCTAATGGCACACCAAAGTTAGATTTTGGAAAACCTTCACCACGTTGTAACTCGGCAATTTGACGGTCAATATCAAGAATTGCAGATTTTGGATCATCCAATAACGTTTTAGTATTGTTATATAAATAACCCATACCAGTGATCAATTCACGCATGTTTTGCGCGCCCGCACCAGAAGCTGCTTGATAAGTCATCGAAGTTGCCCATTCCACTAAATTATTTTGGAACAGAGAACCTAAACCCATCAACATTAAAGAAACGGTACAGTTACCGCCAACGAAAGTTTTAGTGCCGTTGACTAAACCATCTTTAATCACGTTTAAATTGACCGGATCAAGTACGATGATCGCATCATCTGCCATACGTAGTGTAGATGCTGCATCAATCCAGTAACCATCCCAACCTTCAGCTTTTAGCTTAGGGAAAATTTCAGATGTATAATCACCACCTTGACAGGTTAAAATGACATCCATTTGCTTCAGACTGTTAATATCTGACGCATCCATAAGTGCTGGTGCAGTCTTACCACCAAATGAAGGTGCTTCGCCACCTGCATTACTGGTAGAAAAATAGAATGGCTCAATGTGAGCAAAATCATTCTCTTCAACCATACGTTGCATGAGGACAGAACCAACCATCCCACGCCAACCGACCAGACCTACTTTCATGTCATTGTGCCTCGGTATGTAAAAAACTTTAAAGGGGTTTGAGTGTATCAAAAGCGACCACAACTGCAAGCTTTACGTAAATAAAACGATAATTTTATTGAGTGGAATAACTTGTTTGTATTAGATAAAAAATTGATAAAGCTATAACTTCTTTAAAAAATCCAAGATAACCCTAAGAGTACAATTAACATGATATGGATCGAATTTTGTGCGGTACTGGTTATTTGGCTGAGCCTGTGGTCTTTGATTCCTCGTGATGAATGGTGGTTTCGCGGTGCAGATTTTCCTCGTTTGCAAATATTGGCAATAGGAATAATCGCCCTATTGGGTTTGTTATTTATGCAAACAGAATGGACTTTAACGCGAGAAGTACTACTTTTGGGGCTTATCGCAGCGGTCGCATTCCAATTAAAAATGGTTTTGCCTTACACGCCAATATGGCGTAAACAAGTTCAGCAGGTGAAACAAGGGCAATTAAATCCAGAGCAGCAAATTTCTTTGTTGGTTGCTAATGTGCTTACACCTAATCATCAATATGATTTATTGTTGAAACATATTGATGATTTACAACCAGATCTAGTACTGACATTAGAGTCGGATCAAAACTGGCAAGATGCATTACAGCCTATAGAAAAACAATATCCTTACCGTGTTGCAGTGCCATTGGATAATTTATATGGCATGCATTTGTATAGCCGTTTACGTTTAGATGATTCTGAAATTAAATTTATTTTAAGCGATGAAATTCCATCTATACACGCCTCGGTAACATTACGTTCAGGTATCCAAGTACAGTTATATTGTTTGCACCCTAAACCACCAAGCCCAACTGAAGCCAAAGATTCAACTCTAAGAGATGCTGAACTTTTAATGGTTGGTGATCGAATTAAAGATTTAGATGAAAGTTGTATTGTCATGGGAGATCTTAATGATGTGGCATGGTCACGCACCACGCGATTATTTCAACGAATCAGTGGCTTGCTAGATCCACGGGTAGGTCGCTATTTCATGAATACTTTTCACGCAGACTATCGACTTTTACGTTGGTCTTTAGACCATATCTTTCATAGTACCGACTTTGGCTTAGTGGAAATGAAACGCTTATCTCATATAGGTTCTGATCATTTTCCAATATATGTCGTTTTACAGACGGGTCGTATTTTTGAGCAACAGCAGGAAGAACTAGAACAAAGCGCTGAAGATGAACAAGAGGCTGAAGAAGCGATTCGGGATGGTATAGAAAAAGCAGAACAAGAGCACAAGCAAGTTGTTGATGAATTGGCTCAGCCTTATAAGTGACTCAATAGAATGAAATGGCAAATATCGTGATGTAAGCAATATCGTACATTGATTTAAGTCTACGGCGAATAGTCGAGTTTGATCAAAAGGTTTATTCTAAATACATCAGCACAAGGATGCAGGAAAGGATTTCCGATTAAGGATAGCGACGCTGAAATGGAAAAACGTATTATGGATATGATGCATGCGATGGAAGCAAGATAATAAAAAATGATGTGAAAGCACAACCTCATTTACCCGAGTTTTGCAGGATGCGAAACTCGGGTTTTAATTTATTTATAAATACTCTCGTAGCCTTCAGCCCTAGTTTTAAAACGGCGATGGAACCACATCCATTGAGTTGGTGCGATACGCAATTGAGCCTCAATGATTCTATTCACCCGAATTGCATCATCGAGTTCATTTTCACTGGGCATATTTTCAACAATAGGCTCAATCAGAACTTTGTATTGTGGATTACGAACATCACCATAACGATAAAAATAAAGCGGGATTGCAACAGATTTGGAGATTTTTAATAGACGACGATGTGCAGTAACAGTGGCAGCAGGAACACCGAAAAAAGGTGCCATGACACCTTGTTTTAAGCCAAAATCTTGGTCTGGACTATACCAAATCGCACCGCCATCTTTTAAGCGACGAACCAAGCCACGCATATCATCATGATCAATTTGCTGTTGATAAATGGTTGCGCGACAACGATAAATCAGCATATCCAACATAGGATTATTCTGTGGACGATAGACCACATCAGGCTCAAAATATTGAGCACAAATATAACCACCTGCATCCAATAAAGTACTGTGTGTACCTAGCAATAAGATACCTTTGCCTTGTGCTTTGGCTGAGTTGATGTGCTCTAGACCTTCAATACTATGGCGTCCTTTAAACCAATTTGGACAATACCAAGCATTTAATGTTTCAAATACCCCCAACATCATGTCGACAAACACTTGTTTTGCTTGTGCTTCAACCTCAACAGGAGACCATTCAGGGAAGCAAACTTGCAGATTTCTGATTGTGGTTTTTCGACGTGATTTGAGCAAGTGCCAGCATAATGAGGCTAAACCATGTGCCAAGCGCCATTGAATTGCCCAAGGTAAGATTGCTAAGAGCATGAGAAAAGTGATGGCGATCCAGATTTTCCAATACTTAGGGAGTAAAAATTCCCATTGAAACTCGCCAGGGATATAAGACTGCTTTTGACTCATAAACTCTAAATATGAATAACGTTGAATTTTGAAGCAGTGTAGCATGAAGTCGGTTTAGTAATTTAAATGTTAAATAAAACCGCAGTTGTTGTAGCGTAAATCAGCCATTAAACAGCTCTGATAAAGAGGAGAAGATTTTGAAAAGTATAAAAATAATGAAAGGAGATATTACCCAAATCACGGTAGATGCAATTGTTAATGCGGCCAATACTTCACTATTAGGTGGTGGAGGTGTAGATGGTGCAATTCATCGTCGTGGTGGTGTAGCGATTTTGGCAGATTGTCAAAAGATTCGTGCCAAGCAAGGTGGTTGTGCAGTTGGCGAAGCGGTCATGACCACCGCGGGGAATCTACCAGCAAAATATGTGATTCATACTGTTGGACCAACATGGTTAAATGGTGAGAAAAACGAACCAATTTTATTAGAAAATGCTTATCGTAATAGTTTTAAACTCGCTGATCATCTGGGTTTAAAAACAATCGCCTTTCCAAATATTTCAACAGGAATTTATCGGTTTCCTAAACAGCGTGCTGCTCAAATCGCTTTTACAGTGATTAATGACGAGTTAAAACAAAGTCAGTCAGTCCAAGAAGTAATTTTTGTTTGTTTTGATGATGAAAATTTTAATATTTATCATTCATTAAAAGATGATTTTGAAATCTAAGCACTCATTGGATTTTAATAGAGCATCTATCATTTATGGATAGATGCTCATCATCTGATTAATTGCCTTTCGACATATTTTCTAAGATGTCCCAACGTTCCAACTTCTCAAGCAAAGATTCTTCAATTTCTGCTAAACGTTGGCTCGCCAAAGTTGCAGCATTAGCGTCAGAGACAAACCAAGAACCATCTGCAAGCTTTGCTGAAAGTTCTGCTTGTTCTTTTTCAAGTTTTTCCATTTCAGCAGGAAGTTGTTCTAACTCACGTTGGTCTTTATAACTGAGTTTGACTTTTTTAGGCGCTGATGCCGCGGCGGCAGCCGCTTCTGCTTTGGCTTGCGCTTTCTTAACATCACTTTTTTGATCGACAACTTTGTCATCTGGGCGTTGTTCTAAGTAATCTTGATAACCACCAACGTATTCATCAATATTACCTTTGCCGTCAAAAACCCACGTTGAAGTCACGACATTATCCATAAAGGCACGGTCATGTGAGATCAATAACAAAGTGCCTTTATACTCAGATAACATCTCTTCAAGCAACTCAAGTGTCACCATATCTAAGTCATTGGTAGGCTCATCCATCACGATTAAGTTCGATGGTTTCAATAACAGTTTTGCCAATAAGATACGGTTTCTCTCACCACCCGACAGTGCTTTCACTGGTGTACGTGCACGCTCTGGTGAGAATAAAAAGTCTTGTAAATAACTATAGATATGACGACGGTTACCATTTACATCAACAAAATCAGAACCTTCAGAAACGTTGGCCATCACTGTTTTTTCAAGGTCTAAGGCGTTACGTAGTTGGTCAAAATAAGCAACTTCTAATTGAGTACCTGTTTTAACTGAACCTGCGTGTTCGATTTCACCCAAAATAGCTTTAATCAGTGTGGTTTTACCGACACCATTATCGCCCACTAAACCGATACGATCTCCACGAAGAACCAGTGCTGAGAAATCTTTGATAATCGGCGCATTATCACCAAAGGTGACACTTAAATGTTCAATTTCAAATACCAATTTACCTGAACGATTGGCATCTTGGGTCGCCATGCTCACTTTACCTTGTTGTGAGCGACGAGCTTTGGATTGCTCACGTAAATCTTTTAGTGCACGAACACGACCTTCATTACGTGTACGACGAGCCTTGATGCCTTGACGAATCCATGCTTCTTCTTCAGCTAATTTTTTATCAAATAAAGCATTTTGTTTTTCTTCTGCTTCCATTTGCTGTGCTTTAAGATCTAAATAGCGTGAATAGTTACCTTCATAGCTACGTAAAATACCACGATCTAGTTCAACAATACGGGTTGCAATGCTGTCTACAAATGAACGGTCATGTGAGATAAATAATAAGGTTAGATTATTTTGATCAAGCAGGAATTTCTCTAACCATTCAATACTTTCTACATCTAAATGGTTGGTAGGTTCATCAAGTAATAGCACATCTGGTTGAGTCAGTAATGCACGTGCCAATAATACACGACGCTTACGGCCACCCGATAAATCGGCTAGATCGGCATTTGGATCAAGTCCCATTTTACTGAGAATCGAATTTACTTTATTTTCTAATGCCCAACCATCAAGCTGATCAAGCTTGTGTTGTAACATTCCCATATGATCACAGGCTTCCATATCACCCAACACACAAGCATCACTTGCCTCGTGATACGCTTTAAGTACAGCCGCCGCTTCACCTGCGCCATCTGCCACGATATCAGCCACTTTACCTGAGTCCATTGGTACATCTTGGGCTAACATTGAAACAGTTAAACCATTTTGAATTGAAACTTCACCTGTATCAGGCAATAAGCTTCCCTCAATCAGTTTAAGTAAAGTAGACTTACCTTCACCATTACGACCGATTAAACAGACTCGTTCGCCACGTTCTAGGTTAAAGTTCGCGCCGTCGAGTAGGGCAGGCCCACCAAATGCGAGGTGGACATCCCTTAAAGTAATATAGGCCATAATGTTTCCTAAAAGCTCAGATGAGGTCTGAAATGACTAAACAACAAAATTGTGATGATCACGCGTCATTGTCCGCACCCATTGAAGATTTGCAAGTCCGAATTGCATTTTTAGACGATTTAGTTGAACAATTGAATGAACAGCTTGCGATTCAGACTCAAGAAATCGCAATTTTAAAAAAACAAATGCAACTTTTATATCGTCGAGTTGAATCATCAGATTTATCAGAAGGGATTGCGCCTTTTGATCCAATGAGTGATAAACCACCGCATTATTGATCATATAGATGTTGAATAATAAGGATCTGAGTTAAAACTTAGTCATGCTCTTAGGGAAAAATATTTTTAAATTTCAGAATAACAACGTGAAATTACGATTATATCGTCAGGTTTAACTTCTTATTCTGAATAGAATAGCAAGGAAAACTTGCGTTTTTGATTCAAGTTATGTAACGCTAATAAAAGAAAGTTTTGGGCTAGTTTATGAGTAATGTTGGAATTTGGATTACAGTTGCGATTGTATTATTTGTATTAGGCTCAATTTTTGGTCTACGCGTGAGTCCTCGAGAAAAAGCACTGGGGATGATGCGAGATCAGGCTCGGAAAATGGGATTACATCCACGTTTAATCGTCGCACCTGACTGGACGAAAATTCCAATGGCTTCTGAAAAGCGTGCCAGTATGGTGGCTTATTATAGTGTACTGATTCCAGAAGGTCGTTTAGCTTTAATGCGTGCAAGAGTCGTGGATGGCAAACTTCAAGTTGTTCAAGGGGATCAGAAATTTAATGATTCACCCATTGCATTAACAGGAGTTTATGCTATTGATATGCAGGCGAACTGTGTCGGGCTATATTGGGATGAAGAAACTGATTTAAGAGCCACTCAGCTTGAAGCAATGAAAGCATATTTACATGAATTAGCTCAGCGCTAATTATTTGATTAATTATAGGAAAAACGATTTATTATGGCGAATACTCCACGCTCTGCTTCAAAAAGCACAGCAGCACCAGCCTCTGCTGCAACGAAACGTGCCTTAGTGATTGTGGAGTCGCCTGCAAAAGCGAAAACCATTAATAAATATCTAGGGTCACAATTTGTGGTGAAGTCGTCGGTGGGTCATGTACGTGATCTACCAACAGGCGGTGGGGCAAAGTCTACTGAAAAAAAGCCTGTAACACGCGCTAAACTTACAGAAGAACAGAAAGCTGAGAAAGCTCAAACTGCACTCATTAATCGTATGGGGGTTGATCCTGAACATGACTGGATTGCGCAATATGAAGTGCTTCCAGGTAAAGAACATGTCGTTGCTGAACTGAAAAAACTCGCTAAAGATGCAGATGCAATCTATCTCGCAACGGACTTGGATAGAGAAGGGGAAGCGATTGCTTGGCATTTAAGAGAAGTCATTGGTGGGGATGATAGTCGCTACCATCGTGTGGTCTTTAATGAAATTACCAAGAACGCCATTCAAGAAGCATTTAAACAGCCAACACGACTTGATTTAAACCGTGTGAATGCTCAACAGGCACGTCGTTTCCTCGACCGTGTAGTGGGCTTTATGGTGTCGCCATTACTATGGGAAAAAATTGCCCGTGGTTTATCGGCAGGACGCGTCCAGTCAGTTGCTGTGAAACTGGTGGTTGAACGTGAACGTGAAATCCGTGCATTTATTCCAGAAGAATACTGGCAAGTTTTTGCAGATACCATTTCCAACAAAGAAGACATTCGCTTAGAAGCAGTTAAGCAAGCAGGTAAAACACTTAAGCTTAAAAATAAAGCTGAAACTGATGCCTTACTCAGTGTATTGAAAGATGCTGAATATAAAGTGGCGTTGCGTGAAGATAAACCAACCAAAGTTAATCCGAGCGCACCGTATATCACTTCAACCTTACAACAAGCAGCGAGTACGCGTTTAGGTTTCTCTGTGAAGAAAACCATGATGCTGGCGCAGCGTTTGTATGAAGGTGGTTTTATTACCTATATGCGTACAGACTCTACCTTTTTGAGTGATGACGCTGTGAATATGGTGCGTAATCATATTCAACAAAATTTTGGTGAAAAATACGTCCCTGCCAAGCCAAATCGCTACGGCAATAAAGCGGGTGCACAAGAAGCCCACGAAGCCATTCGTCCTTCAGATGTTGGTTTGACTGGCGATAAACTTGCGGGCGTAGAGCGGGATGCACAGCGTTTATATGATTTGATTTGGCGTCAATTTGTTGCCTGTCAAATGACACCAGCAGAATATTTATCTTCGACGTTGACTGTTGAAGCGTCAAATGTTGAGTTAAAGGCGAAAGGCCGTACACTGGTATTTGATGGTTTTACCCGTGTTCGTGGTGCCAATAAATCGGATGATGATATTTTATTGCCTGCGGTGAAAGTGGGTGAAGTACTTAAGTTAGAAAAACTTGATCCGAGTCAGCATTTTACCAAGCCACCTGCACGCTTTACTGAAGCGTCTTTGGTGAAAGAATTAGAGAAAAAAGGCATTGGTCGTCCATCGACTTATGCTGCGATTATTTCGACCATTCAAGAACGTGGTTATGTAAAACTGGAAAACCGTCGTCTCTTTGCCGAGAAGATGGGTGAGATCGTTACAGACCGTTTGGATGAAAGTTTTAATAACCTGATGAATTATGCTTTTACTGCTGATTTAGAAGGTCAATTAGACCGTGTTGCAATGGGTGAGCGTAACTGGAAAGAGCTACTGGATACCTTCTACGGTGACTTCAAGAAACGTTTGACCAATGCGCAGGGTGAAAGCGGCATGCGCCGTAATCAGCCTGTCGAAGTTGCTGATGTATCTTGTCCTGAATGTTCGCGTCCAATGCAAGTTCGTACTGGAACAACGGGTGTATTCTTGGGGTGTTCAGGTTATAACCTGCCACCGAAAGAGCGTTGTAAAGGCACACTTAACTTAACACCAGTCGAGTCTTTGGCGGCATTGTCGGATGATGATGGTGCTGAAACTGCTGATTTGATGTCGAAACACCGTTGTCCTAAATGTGGTACAGCAATGGACAGTTATGTAGTCGATGGTGGTCGTAAATTGCATGTTTGTGGTAATAACCCAGATTGTGATGGTTATGAAGTCGAAGAAGGCGAATTCAAGATTAAGGGCTATGACGGTCCAACCATTCCATGTGATAAATGTGATGGTGATATGCAGTTAAAGACAGGTCGTTTTGGTCCGTACTTCGCTTGTTCAAGCTGTGACAATACCCGTAAAGTATTAAAGAGCGGTCAACCAGCACCGCCGCGTGTTGATCCAATCAAAATGGAACACTTACGTTCAGCTAAGCATGATGATTTCTTCGTGTTACGTGATGGTGCTGCTGGTTTATTCTTGGCTGCAAGTAAATTCCCGAAAATTCGTGAGACACGAGCACCAAAAGTGGCGGAACTACGTAGTGTTGCAGATCAACTCGATGCTAAATATCAATTTTTACTACAAGCACCTGATGTCGATCCTGAAGGTAATCCAACTGTAGTGAAGTTTAGCCGTAAGAATCAAGAGCAGTATGTTGGTTCTGAAACTGCTGAAGGTAAGCAAACCAAGTGGAGTCTAGTGTTCCAAAATGGAAAATGGGTAGAAGCTTAGTTATTTAAGTGTTAAGAAAATGCTGGCAATTGCTGGCATTTTTTATTGAGTAAAGAAAAATAATAATGACTTTGGGTTGGGGAAGAAGTTCATGTGGAAAAATATCCGAGTTGCATGCTTATCGCTGGTGTTGTTAATTGTTGCGATCAATACTTATCGTGATCAAAATCAGGATTGGAATCAGCCGATTAATGTATTGTTGCATCCGATTAATGCCGATGGTTTAGCTACAACACAGCAGTATATTCAAAAATTACAGCAAGATAACTTTTCCGAGGTCAAGCAATATTTAGAAAAAAACAGCCAGCAATATCGAGAGCAAAGCAGCTACTTTATGGTTCAAATCGGACGGGAATTGCAACAAGCACCACCGAAGATGTCTGAGCAGCCAAGTATTCTGAATAATATTCTATGGAGCCTAAAGTTTCGCTTTTATGCATGGAAGCAGCATCAATCGATTGATGGTTCACCGAGTTTAACTCTATATCTGAATTTCTATGATCCGAAGCAAAATCGGGAACTCAAGCACTCAACTGCGCTGGAACGTGGACGAATTGGTTCAGTCAATCTGTTTGCCTCAGCTAAACAGACACAGCAAAATAATGTAGTGTTGGTGCATGAGTTATTGCACGGTTTTGGCGCGACCGATAAATATAACTTAGCCAATGGTGAACCTATTTTCCCGATTGGCTATGCACAGGCAGATAAACAGCCGCTCTATCCACAGACTGAAGCTGAAATTATGGGAGGACGGATTCCGTTGTCCGAGCACAAAAGTAAAATGCCAAATGATTTAGAACAAACCGTGATCAGTGTGCTGACTGCACAAGAAATAGGCTGGATCAAATAAATTGTGGATAAGTTTAACTTTACTCACATGGGATCACATAACTTACTAAAATAGGACTTACGCATTGACAGTATAAAAAAATGATAAATAAGCTGTATAACATCAAAGTGATCAGACAAACTAAACATGCTTCAACAGCTCAATGTAATTTACCCATCTATATGGGATTTCTTATGACAGAACCACATTCTATAAGTTGTACGCAACTTGCAGATACCTATCAAATCTCTCACGACAGTGTGAATCGTTTCTTGGAGCGTGAAAATTACGGCCCACAAGATTTATATCACGAAGCTATGCAATACATTGATAATAATAAACTTATTGTCAGTGTGGATGATACCGTATTAGATAAACCTTATAGTCAACATATGGATTTAGTTGGTTTTTTCTGGTCTGGTAAACATCATCGTTCAGTGAAAGGTATCAATCTCATTACACTGTATGCGACAGATTTGCAGGGTAAAAATGTGCCGATCAATTTTAGGCTCTATGATAAATCTGAAAATAAGACTAAAAATGACTACTTTCTAGACATGTTGAATGATGTTCTTCAATGGGGCGCAGACATTTCTTATGTCACAGGCGATAGTTGGTATGCTTCAACTTCAAATCTAAAAACCATAAGAAATCATGGTATTCGATTTATGTTTGGTATCGACAGTAATCGAAAGGTATCCCTTGAAAAAGGGAATTGGCATCAGATTAGGCAACTACCTGCATTTGAAAATGGTCAAACAGTGTGGCTCAAAGACTTTGGATTTGTACAATTATTTAAGACTCAGCTCAAAGAACAGCAGAGGTTTTATATTGTTTATGATCCTAATGAGTATTTAACATTAGATCGGTTTCAAGATTTACATGCAAGTCATTGGAAGATTGAGCAATATCACCGAGTCATTAAACAGGTATGTCATATTGAAAAATTTCAGGTTAGGCGAATGAAGCTCATTCACAATCATATTTTTGCATCATTAATGGCTTATGTGCAGGTACAACAAATACAATGGAATGATATTTTTATGAATATTTATCAGTGGCAGAAGAGTTTATTTAGACCAATCATCAAGAGCTTCATTGATGGTTTTATTTTAGACAAGAATTATCTGCTGCCACAAAAGTTGGAAAATTTATAGTGCGTAAGTCCTATAAAAGAAAAATAATGAAATAAAACACATGTTTTTCTGACATTCCATCATTAATTATCAACATGCCTTATACAGAAAAACATTTCAAAGACGCTCAAAATATAAATAGAACATTGATGATAAAAGAGTAAATAATGATGAAAACCGTGGGTAATGATTTGATTCGTAATCAGCTCCACGCTGACCGTAAATGGTATCTGTTATTGGGTGTGTTATTGGTTGTTTTCGGTTTAATTCTTTTAGCAGCTTTACCATTCGCAACTTTATCTGCTGTACTTTTATTTGGTGTCTTAATGATGCTTGGTGGCATTTTACATTTTATTGCCGCATTTATGATATTTAAAGGGGGCACACGTTGGTTGTGGGCTTTGTTTGGTGTACTGTATTTAGCAGCAGGCTATTTTGCCTTTACCACACCTGTGATTACTGCGGTGGTCTTAACCAGCTTCTTAGCGATTGCGCTTATTATTGCAGGGGTGATCCGAACTGCAAATGCATTTATTCTTAGACCGATTTCTGGTTGGGGTTGGGTACTGTTTTCAGGCATCTTGACTTTATTAACTGGGGTTCTGATTTTATCATCACCTGATTCACCGTTTTGGGTGTTGGGGATATTCCTTGCAATTGATATTTTATTCCAAGGGATTAATTACCTGACTTTTGCGGGTGCAATTAAGCAGTTACCACATAGCTCAACCACAATTTAAACGATCAAGTTAAAACTAAGAGCATGTAATACACATGCTCTTTTTGTTTTTGTAGTCGGAAACATTTCAATGGCTTGAGTCTGCTAAAATAGTCTTTCGTTTTTAATTGACCGATTGTATGACGCTTGCCAAGCTAATTGATGAACTGAATCCACAACAAAAACAAGCAGCCACAACCACGGCACAAAATTGTCTGGTCTTGGCTGGAGCAGGTTGTGGTAAAACCAAAACCATCGTGGCAAGAGCAGCATATTTAATTGATCAAGGTTTGCCAGCACAACAAATTCAGATTCTAACTTTTACCCGACGTGCGGCTAGTGAAATTGTCACGCGGGTGGAACAACATATGGGCGCACAGGCCAAGGGCTTACGCGCTTCAACTTTCCATACGTTTTGCATGTATCTATTGCGTCGTAATCCACGTGCTTTTGGGCTGACCCAGTTCAGTATTATTGATCGAGATGATCAATTGCTGATGTTCCGCTTATTGCGTGGTAAAGATAAAGGTAATGTGTTGCCGAAAGCTGCGGAATTGTGCGATCTGTATTCTTATGCGCGGAATACCAAAACTAAACTGTCAGATGCATTGCTTGAGCAGTTACCCCAGGCGGTTGAGTATAAAGCTCAAATTGCTGAATTGATGAAAGCCTATGAGCAACGCAAGCAAGAACGTAATTTTCTAGATTATGATGACATCCTATCTATTATTGCCGTGCATTTGCAAAGTTCACCAGAGTTAGTGAAGTGGGTCACTGGTTTCTGCTCTGCCTTATTGGTTGATGAAATGCAGGATACCAATCCACTGCAATGGGCTTTGCTTCAGCCTTTAGTTGGCAAGGTGAAACTATTTTGCGTAGGGGATGATGCACAGTCGATCTATGGTTTTCGTGGCGCAGATTTTGAAAATATCCATCATTTTAAAGAACGTGTACCCGATGCAGATGTGCTGACTTTAGAAATGAATTATCGTTCGACTCAAGGTATTTTAGATTTATCCAATTGGCTGCTGGAGCAGAGCCAAATTGGATATGACAAACATCTACAGGCCTATCGAGGCAAAGGGTTAAAGCCACAACTGCATATCTTGAGTAATGAGTTTGAAGAAGCCAATTGGATTATTCAGGACTTGAATCGTCGTCATATGCAAGGTGCGGCTTGGGCAGAACATATGGTGTTGTTGCGCTCAGGTTTTAGTGGACGTTATTTGGAAGGTGCTTTGATTGCAGCCAATATCCCTTATCGTTTTGTTGGTGGGGTAAAACTGCTTGAATTGGCGCATGTCAAAGATGTATTGAGCTTGCTTCGGGTCAGTGTTAATCCACAGGATGATTTGGCTTGGATGCGTTTCCTGACGCTTTGGGATGGCGTGGGTGATGTGGGTGCTAGTAAATTGGCGCAAGAACTGATTCAACTGCCTGATATCGAAGCCCGTTGCCAACGTTTAGAGCGACATGGCAAAGTACCACAACAGGCGATTTTAATTTTGATGCAGCTCGATGTATTGCAGCAGCATGTTGAAGCTTGTATAGGCCTTGCACTGGATGCGCTAAATGAACAGCTGGAAAATAACTATAAAACTAAAGATTGGTCACGCCGTGTTAAAGACTTTGATTTGGTCAAGCAATTGGCACGTAAACACAGTGCTCTTGTGGAGTTCTTAGAGGAATACGTACTTGATCCAATTTCGATCTCAGAAATTGATAAAACGCCTGACCAAGATTTAGTGACGCTGATTACCATCCATTCAGCCAAAGGGGCGGAACAAAAAGTCTGTTATGTGCCACATGTTTCTCCAAATCAATATCCTCATGCACGTGCACAAGGCGATTTTGATGATGTTGAAGAAGAGCGTCGTGTGCTGTATGTGGCCTTAACACGTGCAGAAGATGAATTGATTTTGACCAAACAGAATTTAAATTTATGGTCACAAGATCAATATGATGAGCTAGGAAGAAAAATAGAAAGTTACTTCCTCAATGATTTACCTCAACATTTAGTCGATGTTCAGATTCATCGAGATATTCCACGTGGCTATGGCCAAAGCAATCGTTCTCGCACGGCTGCAATCAATTTAGGTTTTGGGATTGATTTCGATTAAACTAGGCAGATTCAATTTCTTTTGATTCATTGATTCTACAATGAATCATCTTTTAGGTTTTAGCATGAAAATTTTAGTTCGTAATTTAGACCGTAATGTGACTGATGCGGAAATTCTCGACTTATTCAAAGCATATGGAAAAGTTGAGTCTTGTGTCGTGGTCAAAGACGAAGCAACGGGTAAATCGAAAGGTTTTGGTTTTGTTGAAATGCCAAATCCACGTGAAGCGATTAAAGCAATTAAAGGTTTAAACACCTTGAAAGTAAAAAGCCAAGGCATTCGTGTCAAAGCTGCGGATGATAAACCTTAATGATCAATTTAAAAGCAATATACGGCTTTATCAATTGTTGCACCAAATGCTGAGCGAATAGCGAAGAAAATTAAAACGCTTGAAGTTCGCTCATGGCAGCCCGAAACTTTGCCACTGAAAAATCTGGTCATTGTTGAAAATTTGAATTTTTTAACAAAGGATGGTGATGAAGAAATGGGGAGGGCGGTTGCTTTGGTTGATATCGAAGTGGTACGTCCTTGGCAAGCACATGAAGTGGAAATTGCATGTGCCTCTTATTGGACTTAAGGCTATTTTGCTTGGCTCATCAGTAATATTCGCCCTTTCGCCCAACCACAACATACAATAGCAAAACGTAAACTTTATCGTATTGAATTGATATTGTGAGTGCTATTTGTTTCAGCATCAATTCGCTTTACAATCAGTCCTGATTTAAATGAACTGAAAAAGGGATTTATTATGTCTCGTGTTGCTCGCTACCATGCTGATCGTACCAATCAAAAATTGTATTTTGCCCGACTTGCATGTCAACAAGCTGAGCAAACAGACCATATTCAACAAGCGCAGGCATATCGTGAGGCAGCAGTATTTCATTTACACGGGGCAATTTTAGCGTTTTTACAAGAATTGGTACGCTATTATCGTTTAAATGATTTGCAACCGACCTTTAAGTCGATTGAAGAGCAGATGGCAGTTAAAGGACAAGTCTCACCAGAAGTTTCAGTATTACAGCAACTTGCTAAAGATGGTTTTATTGCAGAACTCAAACGTACTTATCGTTTATGTCAGTATGCACCAGAACCAACAGCACCAGAGCCTGAAAATGAGACCTCATCGAATTTGATTATTAAAGTGACTCAAAGCCCGCAAGCATGGTTACCCGATGCGAAAATATTACGAGAATGGCATAGAGATTTAAGCCATTTGATTGACGGTTTTCGTAATGAAATGGTTGAGTTTTAATTCGAGTAGAACATAGACTTGAAATATGAGTGAATAGCACTTATATAAATAAGACGTGAGATTGCAAAGAGCAGTAGCGCTTTGCCACCATGTAGAAACATGGAGTAATTGTATGTCAATGCAACAGTTAAAAGAGTTATTTGGTAGCCAAGAAGCCGTTCTCGAGTTAGTTCAACTTGAAGGCGGAGAGCTTGCCTTGCGTAATGCAGGTTCGGAAGCAGAGCCTTTGGTTAAAATTCAATTTAGTGAAGATGTTAAAAAGATTTTGGGTGATCAGACACCAACCGTTGCACAGCATATGATCCAAGCCGCTTTATTTGGTTTGTTGGAAAAACAGATGAATCAGTTACAAGCAGAAGTTATTGATGAGCAACCGCAGCACTTTAGCTAAAAGGGCTGTAATATTTCACTCTAATCTAAAAATGATTTAAAAAGGAGTCCTAAAATGCGACTCCTTTTTTTATTGCTTATGTGACTTAGATGAATACAGATTTTCAGATTTTATTACAATTAATTCACTTGGTATAAAGAGATCTAGATTGTAAATAAAAGCTTATGGTTCTCGCTACGAAATGAAAGTTATAGCCATAAAATGTGCTTTAATTTTGCAATCAAGTACTTTGTTTCATATATTTTTAATGGATTAGCTATCAATAAATTGCAAAAAAATTAAAGCTTTATTAAATGTAAAAAATATTGGGATTGAATAAAAAATATCATAAACTCAATTTTTATTTGCTTACTATAAAAAGAGAGCTTACATGCAAAGTAATAATCCAATTTTAACTCGGGTGGAAACCTATACTGATATAACTGAGCCAATGACCATTCAAGGTGCTATTCAGAAGTCAGTATTATTGACAGTGATTGCAGCTGCATTGGGAATGGCACTATTTTTCTATTGTGCAATCACTGCTAATCTTTCAATTGCCTATGCTGCAACAATTGTTGGAATTATTGGTAGCTTAATTTTAGCTTTGATTACCACTTTTAAATCAAACACTGCACCAGCTTTAGCAATTCCTTATGCTTTATTTGAAGGCGCATTTTTAGGTGGTGTGTCTTTTATTTTTCAGTTGAAATTTCCTGGTGTTCCTTTACAAGCTTTGCTTGCGACGTTTGTGACAACCTTGGTTTTATTTGCGTTGTATAAATTCCAAATTATTCGTGCGACTGAAAAATTTAAGGCAATTGTAATTTCAGCTTCTATTGCGATTGCTTTAGTTTTCGTTGTTCAAATTGTTTTGAGTTTGATCTTCGGTTCAAGTATTCCTTACATTTTTGAAAGCAATTGGTTAGGTATTGGTTTTGCTGCATTTGTTGCAGTAATTGCATCACTTAATCTGATTTTAGATTTTGATCTTATTGAAAATGCAGCAGCACAACGTGCTCCTAAAGCATTTGAATGGGTATGTGCGATTGCTTTACTTGCGACTTTAGTGTGGATGTACTATTCATTCATGCGCTTATTAAGCCTAATTCAAGGTGATGACTAAGTCAAAACTGAAATAAAATATAAATCGCCTTTTATCAGGCGATTTTTTTATGCAAGATTGTAAAAAGGTGGATTATGCAATTCCGCAACTGACGGAATATTGGCATGATGTGGTGAAAATTTTTCGAGTGAGAATAAGATGTCACAAGGACTTTTAGCTGGTAAGCGTTTTTTAATTGCTGGTATTGCAAGTAAATTATCAATTGCTTTCGGTATTGCGACAGCATTACACCGTGAAGGCGCAGAGTTAGCATTTACTTATCCAAATGAAAAGCTAAAAAAGCGTGTTGACGACTTTGCAGCACAGTTTGGTTCAACACTGGTTTTCCCTTGTGATGTAGCGATTGATGCAGAAATTGACAATACTTTTGTTGAGTTAGCAAAACACTGGGATGGTTTAGATGGTGTTGTGCATTCGATTGGTTTTGCACCTGCACATACGCTAGATGGTGACTTTACCGACGTGACGGATCGTGACGGTTTTAAAATTGCACATGACATTAGCGCGTATAGCTTTGTTGCGATGGCTCGTGCGGCTAAACCATTATTACAAGCACGTAAAGGTTGTTTATTAACCTTGACTTATCAAGGTTCTGAGCGTGTGATGCCAAACTATAACGTGATGGGCATGGCAAAAGCATCGTTAGAAGCGGGTGTGCGTTATTTAGCACTAAGCTTGGGTAAAGAGGGGATTCGTGTGAATGCGATCTCTGCTGGTCCAATCCGTACATTGGCTGCATCTGGTATTAAATCATTCCGTAAAATGTTAGATGCTAATGAAAAGATTGCTCCGCTACAACGTAATGTAACGATTGAAGAAGTGGGTAATGCAGCATTATTCCTTTGCTCACCATGGGCTTCTGGTATTACGGGTGAAATCTTATATGTTGATGGTGGTTTCAATACTGTAGGTATGAGCCAATCAATGATGGATGATGAATAATTAGATTAGTCTAAATTATTTGATAAAGCCGCTTTTATAGCGGCTTTGTTTTTAGAAGACGAAGCTATGTTATGCGATGTAATCAGTTTAAATTTTAGATAGAAAATATCATGTGTTATAAATCCCTCTTAAACAGTTTATTCGCCTTACGCAAAGTCCATACTGTAAGTTCTCATGCCACAGATTCTACACTTAAATTTGTAAACTGAAGGGTTTCCACCTTTTTCGTAGGAAGTAACTATCTCTTGCCATAGATCTTGGTTAATTTTTTGTTTTTCTAAGAAAGTCTTTAACGTAGCTCCTGTTATTTCTAATAAGTCGAGCTTTTCTGCATCACCATGAAATTCACAAGCATCGTTACAATGTGATAACCACACCTCTTGTTGCCATGAATTAAAACTTGGAGTTTTTTCACAGACTTCTTTTACAATAGCTGTATCAAGTCCAGCTTTTAGTAGTGGATGTGAATCAGTAAACTCACCATCGAATTTTTCAGCTGCCGAGCCATTAGCAATACACCAAGGACAAATAGTTTCTACTTGCTCCTTAGCGTAAATTGTAGAAGTAGCCCTAAAGCCCTGAGCAATACCACAACACTCACACGTTGCACTTGTTACTTCTATAGCACCTGTTTTGATCGGATCTGGGTGATATTTAAATGTAGGAAGTTCCATTATTCCCCTCAATTAAAGCTAACTATATAAAACTACGGCCACTAAGCTATTACTCAGTTAGTTCTTTCACAGGACTTCCGCCAAGTGCTTGCATTAACGTCACATAGGCATTGTATTGATTCTGCTTGGTTTCAACTAAGCTGAGTCGTGCATTGCGTGTGGTTTCTTGCGCATCCAATAAGTTCTTTAATGCAATTGCACCATTGCGATAACGAACTTCGGTCAATCTTTCGGTCTTATTCGCAAGTTCGACATTGCGTTGTTGCAATTCTACTTGCTGATTCAGTTGAGTGCGATTCGACAAGGCATTTTCTACATCGGCAAAAGCTTGGTACAGCGTTTGGCGATATTGAGTAATGGCTTTTTCATACTCAAGATCACTGATCGCAATATCTTTCTTCATATCATTATATTGAAGAAAAGGTAGACTCAGGCTTGCCCCTAAAGTTAAAGCAGGGTTCTTTAACAGTTGTGTCAATGAAGTACTCGAAGAACCTAGATTACCTGTGAGATTAATCGAAGGGTAGTAACTGGCTTTGGTCGCATCTTTATTGGCTAAGGTTTTGCGTAGGCGTAATTCAGAAGCTTGTAAGTCTGGACGACGCGATAAAATATCAGCAGGGAGTCCAACCGCGATATTCGGCAGAGCATTGCGAGGTAGTTGTGTAGGCTCTTGAATATTCAGTTGTTGAACAGGTTCATGTAGCAATACAGCAATCGCAGTACGCGCTTCAACACGAAGCTGCTCAATTTGGCTTAAACTGGCTTTTTGGCTTTGTACCGATTGTTCCGCTTGTGTTAAATCTAAACCTGAAACCGCACCCGCTTTATATTGTGATTGCACCAAAGAATAGATTTTTTGGGTCGAAGCCAAGTTTTGCTGAATGGTTTGATAACGTTCATTCAAATAGCCAAGTTGCCAATATAGCTTTGCTGTTGTCCCAACCAAGCTTTGGGCTGTGGCTTGCAAGTCTTGCTCACTGGCTAAGGCTTCCCAACGGCTTGCTTCGGTTTGATTGGCGAGCTTGCCAAATAAATCGAGTTCATAGCTAACGCCAACACTGGTCGATAAACCACGATCACTTCCATTGCCTGAACGGAGGTCATAGTTATGACCTGTGGAAACACTCGAACTGGTGCGAATGCCTTGTTTATTTTCAGCCAAACCTGCCTGTAATCGAGCTTGTTGAAGGGTAATTCCTGCAACAGTTAGGTCACTATTTTTAGCCAACACTTGTTCGACCAACTGATTCAGTTGAGTATCATTAAACAAAGTCCACCATTGATCGGTGAGATTCACATTCTTATTTTTTTGCACATCATACTGAAACTGTTGAGGTACTTGGACTGCTGGGGCGTTATAGGGTGTTTTCACCACGGCAGAACAGCCAGCCAAGGAGCCAGTGAGTACCAGTGCAAGTGCGATTTTATGTTGTTTGAATAACATTGATCGTCATTCCCTTAATAATTTGAAAGAGCATGATTATCGAGACAGTGTCTTATCGAGTTCTCATCCATTTTCAGTTTAAGCCTTCGGCTCGACCTACTTTTCTTTCGGGAAAAGTAGGCAAAACCATCGTCATCCGCAAAACCTGTTCTATTTTTTCATTTATCTAACTTTTCACAGAAACAATATCTTGTTGATACCACGCAGGTTGCGGATGACATTCCCGAGTATCTTATTTCTGAGATCAATTTTTGATGCTTATTCTCTCGCTAAAGCAGCAACTGGATCGAGTTGTGCTGCATTTCGTGCTGGCAAGAAGCCAAATACAATACCAATCATGCTTGAACAGACAAAAGCCGCTATGATTGAGGTGGTTGAATAACTCATCTCAATGATGCCTTTGGCAAAGTGTCCAATAATTTGCCCAATCCCTAAAGAAAGCAGCACACCCAGTACACCACCCAATAAGCAGACTAAAATTGCTTCAATCAGGAATTGCTGCAAAATGTCACTTTGTCGTGCGCCAACCGCCATACGTACCCCAATCTCTTGGGTTCGTTCAGTCACAGAGACCAACATAATGTTCATCACGCCAATTCCACCAACCACAAGAGAAATCACGGCGATTGCAGAAATTAACAGGGTCATTGTGGCTGTGGTTTGCTGGATGGTTTCACGAATACTGTCGGAGTTTTGGGTAAATACGTCCTGCGCGCCGTGACGCTGTTCCAGCAAGGTTAGAATTGCATTTTCAGCCGCGCTACTTGGGTATTCATCCTTAATGCGAACAATGATGCTACGAACATTGGATTGCCCCAACATGCGACTCATCACCGTTGAATAAGGTAAATAAACATTCAAACTGTCAGAACTACCCATGAAGCCTTGTTGAGCATCAATCACGCCGATGATTCGACTTGGTACGCTACCTAACAGCAGTACTTGACCAACAGGATTAGTACCATCTGCAAAGAAAGTCTTTTCAGTATTGGTATCAATCACCACATCTTGCGCACGTTGTGTGACGCTGTCTTTATCGAAAGCTTGTCCCGACTTAAAGGTCATGCCTTTGACATAGAAAAAATCAGCACTGACACCATTTACGGTTGCCGATGCTTCGGTATCTTTGTAGCGTAGCGTCACACTGGTATTGGCAGATGGACTGACCCCATCGACATAAGGTTGTTCAGCTAGCGCATCCGCATCGGCAGGCACTAGTGTTTTCACTTGGGAGGCGCGTGAATTATCACCAAAACCACGACCCTGATACACGGTAATGGTGTTAGTCCCCAAACTACTGATATTTTCTAGAATTTGCTTTTGTGAGCCATTACCGAGAGCTACCACCGAGACCACGGATGCGATCCCGATAATAATCCCGAGCATAGTTAAAAAAGTCCGCATGCGGTGGGCATTCATGGCAAGTAGTGCCATGCGGAATGCTTCACCGAGACGATCGAAAAAAGACCGCCAAGCCGAGGTTTTCTTTTGTGATGAGCGTTGCAGGGTTTGATGTTCTAAATCGGTATCTGCATTTTCAGGTACGTTGGCACGGTCTGAAATAATATTACCATCACTGATCTCGATAATACGGGTCGCATTTTTGGCAACATTGAGATCGTGCGTCACCAGAATAATGGTATGGCCTTTGGCATTCAGCTCACGCAGAATGCGCATCACTTCGACACCGCTATTCTTATCTAATGCACCTGTGGGTTCATCGGCAAGAATCACATCACCACCATTCATCAGCGCACGTGCAATCGACACACGTTGTTGCTGACCACCAGATAGCTGGCTTGGTCGATGATGTAAGCGTTCTTCAAGTCCTAGTTCTGAGAGTAGCTCAGCCGAACGCTGTTGGCGAAGTTGGCTGTCCACACCTGCATAAATCGCAGGAACTTCGACATTACCTGCGGCGCTTAAATCACCGAGCAAATGATAACGTTGGAAAATAAAGCCAAAATATTCACGGCGAAGTTGTGCTAGTTCATCTGCTTCGAGTAGACGTGTTTCTCGACCACTGACTTGATAGCTGCCTGCCGTTGGTTTATCGAGGCACCCCAAAATATTCATCAGGGTCGATTTACCTGAGCCTGATTGCCCGACGATTGCAACCAGTTCACCGGCATAAATTTTTAAATTAATGCCTTTGAGGATTTGTACTGTTCCTTCGCCCGCGGGAAATTCACGGGTAAGGTTGCTGACCTCAAGTAATGGTTGTGAAGAACGTATTTGATCTTGGGTCATATTACATTCTCATTGCACGTTGATTGCTACGTTTTGCTGATTCGTTTGAGCTATCAGTTGCATCTGCAATCACCACTTGATCGCCTTGTTTCAAACCTCTAAGCACTTGTGCAGTCACACGATTGTTAAGGCCGATTAACACAGGTTGTGGTTGAGCTGTCCCGTCTGCTTGTAAGGTTCGTACGATGCCTGTGGATGCTTTACCTTGAGCAATCAAGGCTTTTTCAGCTTCAGTCAAATCGAGACGTTTCGGTTGTTGCATTTTTTGAGTATCGGTATTTTTTACTTTATCTGTTGCAACCGAATTATTGCCATTTTCTTTTTTGTTTGAACGTCTAGTTTGGATGGCAGCAGCAGGGATCGTCAGCACATTTTTCGCTTCAGCTAAAACAATATAGACCTGTGCAGTCATATCAATACGTAACTTACCGTCTTCATTTGGAACATCAAACAAAGCATTATAATACACGGCTGTGCTTGATGAAGATGAACTGGTATTGGTTGTTTCGGTGTTAATTGAGTTTGGTGCAGGCTCAACTTGACGTAGCTGTGCGTAATGTTTTTTATCGCTATTGCCTAATGTGGTGAAGTAAACCGTTTGACCTTTTTCAACCTTCATCACATCGGCTTCAGAAATTTGGGCTTTGATGGTCATGTTGTCGAGCTTTGCCAATTTCACAATCGTTGGTGCTGTTTGATTGGCATTCACCGTTTGACCTTCTTCGGTCACAATGGCAACCACTGTCCCATCCATCGGAGCAACAATACGGGTATAACCCAAATTCTCTTGCGCAGTTGCGAGGGTTAAACGAGATTGTTCAATTTGCGCATTGATTGCTGCAATTTGAGCTTGTGCTGTTTTAAAGTTCGCTAGTGCTGTTTCAAGTTCTGCACGTGAAGTTGCATCTTGGCTAAACATGGCTTGTTGACGTTTATATTCAGCTTCAACTTTGGCTAGATTGGCCTGTTGTACCGCCAATTGAGCCTGTTGATTTTGAATACTGGCTTTGGCTGTTTTCAACTCATTTTCTTGGCGAATCGAGTCAATTTGTGCAATCAGTTGACCTTGTTTGACTTGATCGCCTAACTGTACATACATTTTTTTCACTTGACCTGAAACCTGTGCGCCGACGCTGACCATTTTGGTTGCTTCAAGCACACCTGTTGCCAATACCGAATTTTCAATATCACCTTTAGAGACTTCAGCACTAATATATTGTGGTGCTTGATCTTTAGGTTTAAAGAAAAACCATGCAACGGCTGCAATAATCGCGACACCGATAGCGATCATTATTATTTTACTGAATGGTATTTTTTTAGAACTTGTTTTTGGCATGGCAACAGATCGAGATTTAGAAACTCAAACCAGTATAAAAGCGAAATAAGGATAAAACGTGGATATTTTTAATCTAGAATGATAATTATTATCAAATTTTATTGGAATTATTTGATTAGAATCTGATAAATATTTTGAATACCAATGACTGCATTTTCTGCGATTGAGACTCCTTCCTTGGATGGAAGTATTGCTTCACGAGGATTGATTCGGATGAGTTGTGGTACGAAACGCTCACTAAAATAACGGACTGTTGGAATCGCTGTACCTGCACCTATTTCAATGACGATAGGGTGATTGTGGGCTTCTAAAAAAATTTCTAAGCGTCTTGCTTGTTGAGTATGTCTTTGGCTGACCCAAGCATAATCATTAAACATCAGAATATTTGGACGGGATAACGTTCCACAATGTGGACATAGTGGAAGTTTTCCTAGCCATTGACAATTTTGATGATCAATCTCAGGCGTTAATTCATTTGCTGACCATGTTTTGAGTTGGCAAGGTTCTGAGCATTGAAGATGGTGGATAGAGCCATGACACTCATAAATTTGGTTTGGATCAAAACCTGCTTTTTGAAACTGCCCATCAACATTCGAAGTAAATATAAAGTAGGGTAGTGCTAACCTTTCAGCCAGTTGTTTGAGTAAATTAAAACCTTGATGTGGCATGGTTTGACGATATAGTGCCAAACGATGTCCATAAAAACCCCATGCTAAATGTGGCTGAAATTTAAATGCTGCTGGATTGGCTATTTCGGTAAAGTCGATACGTTGTTTACCGAGTTCTGGATAAGCTCGCCACATGCCTTGATTGCCTCGAAAGTCGGGCAGACCTGAATCAACGCCCATACCTGCACCCGCACTGATAATTAGGCTATCGGCTTTTGAGAATAAACTTTTAATTCTTCCAATTTCGATGGGGCTGAGCTGCTGCATGATCCGTATTCTTATCCTATGTCATTATATTTTATTGAGATGATCTCAGCATAATTTACTCTAAAAATTGAGAAATATTGAGTGAATTTTGACTTGCTGCTGATGATTGATCTAACGGTGATTGATGACCTATTGAGTTCTATAGATGAGACGATCTTGATTCAGAAAAGATCACGTTTATGTATTTAAAGTAGGTTGAATTATATCATTCATTCAAAATGAGTTAGGTCTCTAATTCACCCCCTATATTTTTATTAGGATAGTTTTTTTAAAATAATAATTATAAATTTCAATTTCTTATATTTATTTTTAATATGAGGTAAATAAATTTAATAAAACCTTAATTTTTTTATGGATTTAAGATTGTAAAAATTGTAAGATCTAATGCCATATTTTTTTTATGGTTTTAATCTAAGTAATAAAGTCATAAAAAATATGCAAATAAGTACAAGTGATTTGATAGGAAAATTCACAGGGGAAATAAAATGGAATGGCAAGAAAGCTTTAATATTGGTATCGATGTAATTGATCATCAGCATCGCCAAATATTAGATTATATCAATAGATTAGAAGAAATTCGGGTGAGTGGTCATCGCTCCAAGATTCAAGACGTATTGGAAGATCTAATTGATTACACGCAATCACATTTTAGCTTTGAAGAAAACTTATTAATGCAGGTTAATTATCAATATTTACCTTCGCATAAAGGTATACATGATTTATTTGTCAAAAGACTGAATGATTATCGTCAACGCTTTGAAAAAGGGGAAGCAGTTGAAAATGATTTATATCGATTACTCTCAAAATGGTTGATTAATCATATACAGCATGATGATCAGGATTATGTCGATGCTGTGCGTGATAATATGATTCGATATTTACGCACCCAAGAACAAACCAAAGGAAAGAGCTGGTTCTCTCGTATATTTAGCTAAAATTATGATGGAAACAGGCGGTTGCCACATAACTCTCCGACCGCCTGTAGCATAAGATGCTCTGAGTTTTCTTTAGACATCCCTTTGATTGCAGCATCAATGCGCAACAACAGTTCAGGCCAAAGCAAGAACTGTCTTGGATTTAGACGACGTAAAGCTTGTTGATATTGGGATACTTTAGTTTTCCAAATACCAATTTGTATCGCATTATGGGGCTGCTCAAAGAGTTGCATTAGAAGACGCATTTCTTTATTCAATGTCCACAAAATTAGACTGTCAGGTTCACCAGCGGCAATCAAATATTGATAAATCTTAATGGATTGCGCGAAGTTACCAGCAAGTAGCGCATCGCTCAGATCATAAGTGGTATAACGTGATTGATCTTGCAAACAAGCATATAGCTGTTCAATCTGAATTTTTTGTATATCAGGAAAGGTATCTGCCACACGCATTAGGCTGTTTTTAGCTGCGAGTAAATTATGTTCATGATGCTGCATCAGCCATTGCCAAGAATCATTATTTAGCTGAATGCCTAATTTTTCTGCTTCTAAATTTAAGATTTTTTGTCGGTCTTGTGGATACGCTGCTGCAAGTTGCACAACCACACCGTTTGCTTCGACGACTTGGAAAAAAGCAGACTTCAAACTGCTGCTGTCTTGTTTAGGCAAAACGATCAGCAATAAGTTATGTTCATTATGTTGAATATAGTTTTTCAGCAGTTTTAAGCCGTTGGCGTCGGGCTTGATATTGCCATGTACTTCAATGGCGAGTTGTTGTGAAAATAGCGATAAACTATTCAGCGCATTAAAGACATTTTTCCAGTCATTAACACTGCTAATGTCATGACGCTGACGTTCAACTTCTTGTTGTTGCCAACTTTTACGAAAAGCATCAAGTAAGTTTTGCTCAAGCAAAGGTTCTTGCCCATGAATGATCCATGCACCACGGGCTTCATTGATACGTTTTAATGCTTGAACATAATCTAACTTCATAAAAAGTAATTATGGTTGAGCTTTGGGTAAACGATTGGCTGCAATCTGACGTGTCACTTGCTGAGCAATATCATCAATCACGATGCGATTCAAATAAGCTTCTTGTTGGTTATCGGTGTTTACTGTTGCCACATCATATTGGTAAGTACGTGATGCGGTGAGTGTGCGTGGTTCAGTAATTTTATTACCTTGGCGATCTTCGATTTGGAAAGTCACGGTTAAACGTAATAGCACTTCAGTCAATTTACCATTCAATAACTGGCGACGAGGCGTGTAATCTAAAATACGAAGTACATAGGCATCATTGGCATTACTGAGTTGTACGCCTGTAGCACTAAGATAGATACTTAAACGATTTTCGAGTTCATCGGTATTGTCAGGTAAAACCAAAGTGAGTTTGTTATAAACCAATGGTGTTGTCGTTGGATAGCTTCCCTTTAAATGAAAGCCACAGCCAACTAAGCCTGCACTTAGACCTAAAGTTAATACAACTGCTGCAACACGTTGAACTAAATGCATGCTTTGTCCTTATGATATTCCAACAAATATGGAAGATTTAATCTTGATAAATTGACCACATTTTAGAATCAAAGCCCGTTGAATAACAGCGGGCTTTGATGAGGTTTTGTTTATTGCTTTTAATCCCCCCTCTTTTTAAAGAAGGGTTAGGATGAAGCTAATAACCTCTCCCTAGCCCTCTCCTGAGAGGAGAGGGAGTCTAAGCAGAAAATTAAACCACTAAATTAACAAGTTTATTCGGAACGACAATTTCTTTCTTGGTTGGACCAGTTAAGAATTGTTGCACTTCTGGCAGTGCTTTTGCTAAAGCCAATAACTCATCTTTAGAGATATCGACTGCGACGTCTAACTTACCACGAAGTTTACCATTCACTTGTACAACAATCGTTTGCGTATTACGGGTTAACGCTGATTCATCCACTTGTGGGAACAGTGTCGTATTAATATCAATACTAAACTGTGCTAAAAGTGTTTGACTTAAATGTGGTGCAAATGGTGCAAGTAAGGTCAATAAAGTTGTAATTGCTTCACGTGCAACGGCTACATCATTGTCATCTTTTGCTTCAAACTTATTGGTCGCATTCAATAACTCCATTAATGCAGCAATAGAAGTATTGAACGCATGACGACGTTCGATGTCATCACCCACTTTTTGGATGGTTTCATGCGTTTTACGACGTAAGTCTTGTGCGTCTGTAGAAAGATTTGCAGTATCAATCACAGTCGCCTGATTGCCTTTTTCAAGGAAACCCGCTGCTAAACGCCAGACACGTTTCAAGAAACGGTTTGCGCCTTCAACACCTGCATCTGACCATTCTAATGATTGATCAGGTGGTGCAGCAAACATCATGAAGACACGAGCAGTATCTGCGCCGTATTGATCAATAATGGCTTGTGGATCAATACCATTGTTTTTCGACTTAGACATTTTTTCTTGTCCGCCGATCACAACTTCCTGACCATCACCTGAATATTTCGCAGATAGAATGCGACCTTTTTCGTCACGTTCTAATTCGATGTCAGCAGGGTTAAACCAAGTTTTTTTGCCACTCTCTGCTTCACGGTAGAAGGTGTCTGCCAAAACCATGCCTTGAGTGAGCAAGTTGGTAAATGGTTCATTACCTTGTACCACGCCTTCATCACGCATCAACTTATGGAAGAAACGCGCATAAAGTAAGTGCAGAATTGCGTGCTCTACACCACCGATATATTGATTCACAGGAAGCCAGCTTTGCGCCGCTTCAGGTTTTACCATGCCGCCAGTAAAGTCTGGAGATGCATAACGTGCATAGTACCAAGATGATTCTACGAACGTATCCAAAGTATCGGTTTCACGACGTGCATCGCCACCACAACTTGGGCATTTGGTTTCGTAGAACTCAGGCATCTTGTTCAATGGATTACCTGAACCATCTGGTACGACGTCAGTTGGTAATACTACGGGCAATTGATCTTCTGGAACGGTGACTTGACCACAGCTATTACAGTTGATCATTGGAATTGGGCAACCCCAGTAACGCTGACGAGAAACACCCCAGTCACGTAAACGGAATTGAACCTTAGCATTCGCTAAAGTTTGTGGTTCTAATTTTGCAAGGAAGGCATCAAAAGCGGCTTGGAATGCTAAACCATTAAACTCGCCAGAATTTACCAATTTGCCTTCTTTAGAACCATACCATTCTTGCCATTCAGTTGCTGAGTATTCAGCATCATCAGCACCTTTGGCATCAATCACTTGTTTGATTGCTAAATTGAATTTATTGGCAAATTCAAAATCACGCTCATCATGTGCAGGAACTGCCATTACAGCGCCTGAACCGTATGACATCAACACATAGTTCGCAATCCAAACAGGGAGATCTTCACCTGTAACTGGATGCTTCACGAATAAGCCTGTTGCCATGCCTTTCTTTTCAGCAGTGGCTAAATCAGCTTCTGCGACTGAACCCATACGGCATTCTTCAATAAATGCAGCAAGTTCAGGATCGCCTGCTTCTGATTTGAGGGCAGCCGCTTTAAGTGCCATAGGGTGTTCTGCTGCAACAGCAACATAGGTCACACCCATCAAGGTATCAGCACGCGTGGTATAAACAGTTAGACCATCTGCATAAATTTCAGTATTGGCAGAAGGGAAGGTGATTTCCATCCCTGTCGAACGACCAATCCAGTTACGTTGCATGGTTAAGACCTGTTGTGGCCAACCGTCTTTTAATGTGTCTAAATCGTCTAATAATTCTTGTGCATAGTCGGTAATGCGGAAGTAGTACATTGGAATATCGCGTTTTTCAACCAATGCACCAGAACGCCAGCCACGACCATTTTCAACTTGTTCATTCGCAAGTACAGTCTGGTCAACGGGGTCCCAGTTCACGGTTGAAAGCTTACGATAGATTAAGCCTTTCTTATAAAGTTGTACGAATAACCATTGTTCCCAGTGGTAGTATTCTGGTGTACAGGTCGCAAACTCACGATCCCAATCGACGGACAAGCCCAATTTCTTTAATTGGTCACGCATATATGCGATGTTTTCAAAAGTCCATTTTGCTGGTGCAACTTGGTGTGCAATCGCTGCATTTTCAGCAGGCAAACCAAATGCATCCCAACCCATGGGTTGTAATACCGTTTCACCTTTTAAACGATAAAAACGGCTGATCACGTCACCAATGGTGTAGTTACGCACATGCCCCATATGCAGTTTGCCACTTGGGTAGGGGAACATCGACAGGATATAGCGATGTTTGCCCTCTACAGTGTCTGCAACTTTAAAAACTTTGCGATTGTCCCAGTCTTGTTGAACTTGAGGCTCAATGGCACTTGCTTGATATTCGGAGTCAATGTGAGAAGTCGTCATAGGGATATGCGATACAACAAAAATTAAAGTTAAGATTGCCGCACAGCATAGCGCAAAATAGGGGCGGATGTCAGTTTTTAGCTGAGGATTTTATCTTCTAAATGATGCGAGTGGAAACCAGTTGGGGTATTTTTAAAAAGTGAGTATCTTTGAATTTGTTAAAGGCTCTCTTTTTTAGATGAAGATGCTTTCAATACAGCCCTCATAATAATCTGTAAATATTGAAACAGTATTGATATATTAATTTGTTTTTTAATAATATTTTTATTTTACCCAAACAAGGTGGCAAATCTAAAATAGTCACCTTGTTTGAACCGACTAAAACAGTCTAAAGATTTGGTTTTACTCTCACTGGCGCTGTGACAGGTGTTTGAATAGGTGGTGCAGCAGCAGGCGCTTGAGGTATTTCATCTATTGGTGGTCGAGTCATATTTTGATTGGGTTGACTTTCAGACGGTTGATTTTCGTTTTGAGGTTGCTGTGCTTTCTGCGGGATTGCATTTTGAGTGCTACTTCCATAAGTGGAAATTTTATCTAATCGTTTTGCTCCTTTTGGTGGAGGCGTCGTGGTGTAATGGGTTGAACCATTAGCATCCATCCATTTGTAGTACTGCTGAGCATAATTTTGGCTAGAACAAAGAAGCAGAGTCGTAGTTGCGACAGCGTATAGGCTTGTTTTAAAATATGATGGTTTCATAATTTGATCTCCCCCAAAAGAATTTCGTCTATATTCGATCAAAATGTTTGAATTAGCCAATCACAATGCCTATTTTTGTATAAAAAGAAAATAGTTTTTTGATAAATGGGCATTTGGATCGATAAATCACCTTGAACTGAGAGATTAAAAAAACAACAGCTAAAAATTATTCTAAAAAAACCTTTTCTTTATTCTTGACTTTGTGTATGAAAGCAACAAAAATGCTTGCTTAGTTTTATATGCGCTTATTTGATCACCCTTCGAATAAATGTCATGGTTTGCAATGGACATTCTTTCTAGCCGAGAGAATGATTTTTTGAAATATGTTTATCCCAACATGTTTTGATTCGAGATGTAATAACAGCTTATACGGCTGATGAGTCAGAAAATTTTTCCTATTGCAGCAAAAACGAGTAGAATACGCACACTTAGAAAAGTGCATAAGTTAATGAATGAAAATACAATTTATGTCTCCCATAAATTGTACTAACACTAGGGTGAATCACGTTGGAACTTTTATCTGGTGGTGAAATGCTCGTTCGTGCGCTTGCGGACGAAGGCGTAGAGCATGTTTTTGGTTATCCAGGCGGCGCAGTTTTACATATTTATGATGCGCTTTTTCAACAAGACAAAATTAATCATTACCTTGTACGTCATGAGCAAGCTGCTGGTCATATGGCAGATGCATACTCGCGCGTAACTGGTAAAACAGGTGTTGTTCTTGTGACTTCTGGTCCAGGTGCAACAAATACTGTTACTCCTATTGCAACTGCCTATATGGACTCAATCCCAATGGTGATTTTGTCAGGACAAGTTGCAAGTCACCTAATTGGTGAAGATGCATTCCAAGAAACAGATATGGTTGGTATTTCTCGTCCAATCGTAAAACACAGTTTCCAAGTGCGTCATGCCAGCGAAATTCCTGCAATTATTAAGAAAGCATTCTATATCGCAGCTTCTGGCCGTCCAGGTCCAGTGGTTGTTGATATTCCTAAGGATGCCACCAATCCAGCAGAAAAATTTGCCTACGAATATCCTGAAAAAGTGAAGATGCGTTCATATCAACCGCCTTCACGTGGACATTCAGGTCAAATTCGCAAAGCAATTGATGAGCTGATCACTGCTAAACGCCCAATTATTTATACGGGCGGTGGTGTTGTTCAAGGTAATGCTTCTGCACTATTGACTGAACTTGCGCATCTATTGGGTTATCCAGTAACCAATACATTGATGGGCTTAGGTGCTTTCCCAGGTAATGATCCACAATTTGTGGGTATGTTAGGGATGCATGGTACTTATGAAGCCAATATGACGATGCATAATGCAGACGTGATTTTGGCCATTGGTGCGCGTTTCGATGACCGTGTAACCAATAACCCTGCAAAATTCTGTCTCAATGCGAAAGTGATTCATATTGATATAGATCCAGCGACCATTTCTAAAACGATCATGGCGCACATTCCTATCGTTGGTGCTGTTGAACCAGTTCTTCAAGAAATGTTAGCTCAGCTTAAACAGATGAATGTGTCTAAGCCAAATCCGGAAGCAATTGCTGAATGGTGGTCTCAGATTAATGAGTGGCGTAAAGTTCATGGCTTACGCTATGAAGCAGCTCAAAATGGTGAAATGAAACCACAACAAGTGGTGGAAGCGCTTGATCGTGTGACCAATGGTGAAGCGATCATTACGTCTGACGTAGGTCAGCACCAAATGTTTGGTGCAAACTACTACAAATACAAACGTCCACGCCAATGGATTAACTCTGGTGGTCTAGGCACGATGGGTGTTGGTTTACCGTATGCAATGGCAGCGAAGCTTGCATTCCCAGATCAACAAGTCGTGTGTATTACAGGTGAAGCATCAATTCAGATGTGTATCCAAGAATTATCAACATGTAAGCAATATGGCTTAAATGTAAAAATTCTTTGCTTGAATAACCAAGCTTTAGGCATGGTGAAGCAGTGGCAAGACATGAACTATGAAGGGCGTCATTCAAGCTCTTATGTAGATTCTTTACCTGATTTTGCAAAATTGATGGAAGCTTATGGTCATGTAGGTATTCAAATCAATCATGCAGATGAATTGGAATCTAAACTGGCTGAAGCAATGGCAATTAATGATAAATGTGTATTCATTAATGTCATGGTTGATCGTACAGAACATGTTTATCCAATGTTGATTGCAGGTCAGTCGATGAAAGATATGTGGTTAGGTAAAGGGGAGCGCACGGCATGAGACACATTATCTCTGTACTTGTAGAAAATGAAGCAGGCGCGCTTTCTCGTTTGGTCGGTTTATTCTCTCAACGTGGTTACAACATTGAGACTTTAAACGTTGCGCCAACTGAAGATGAAACTTTATCTCGTTTGACGCTGACAACTTATGGCGATGATCACAAAATCGAGCAGATCACAAAACAACTGAATAAATTAGTTGAAGTGGTTAAGGTGGTTGATTTGTCAGAAGGTGCACATATTGAGCGCGAGCTTATGTTGATTAAAGTGAAAGCTTTAGGTGCCGCTCGTGCGGAAATTAAGCGTACAGCTGATATTTTCCGTGCCCAAATCGTTGATGTAACACCAACCACTTATACGATTCAGATCGCAGGTACAACTGAAAAGATTGATGGTTTTATTGATGCACTTGCTGAAAATACCATTCTAGAAGTTGTACGTTCTGGTGTGTCTGGTATCGCACGTGGTGAAAAAGTTTTAAGTATTTAATCGCTTCCCCAATTCTTCATATAGAAATGCAAGAATTGGGAAGTTTCAAAGGATCTATCCTTGTAAAACAAGGGAAATGACAAAAATTTTAGCGGAGAAAACAGATGCAAATTTTTTACGATAAAGACTGTGACTTATCAATCATCCAAGGCAAAAAAGTTGCAATCATTGGTTATGGTTCACAAGGTCATGCTCACGCACTTAACTTGAAAGACTCTGGCGTTGACGTAACTGTTGGTTTACGTGCAGGTTCTACTTCTTGGAAAAAAGCTGAAAATTCTGGTCTTAAAGTATCTGAAGTTCCAGCGGCTGTTGCTCAAGCTGACTTAGTGATGATTTTGACTCCAGATGAGTTCCAATCTCAACTTTATCGTGATGTGATTGAGCCGAATATTAAAGAAGGCGCGACTTTAGCATTTGCTCATGGTTTCTCTATTCTTTATAACCAAGTTGTTCCACGTAAAGATTTAGACGTAATCATGGTTGCTCCAAAAGCACCAGGTCATACTGTACGTTCTGAATATCAACGTGGTTCAGGTGTTCCTGACTTAATCGCAATTCACCAAGATGCTTCTGGTAATGCACGTAACGTAGCGCTTTCTTACGCTTCAGGTGTAGGTGGTGGTCGTACAGGTATCATCGAAACTTCTTTCCGTGAAGAAACTGAAACTGACTTATTCGGTGAGCAAGCAGTTCTTTGTGGTGGTGCGGTTGAATTGGTTAAAATGGGCTTCGAAACTTTGGTTGAAGCTGGTTATGCACCAGAAATGGCTTACTTCGAATGCTTACATGAACTTAAGTTAATCGTTGACTTAATGTTCGAAGGCGGTATCGCTGACATGAACTACTCAGTTTCTAACAACGCTGAGTACGGTGAATATGTGACCGGTACTGAAGTAATCAACGAACAGTCTCGTGAAGCAATGCGTAATGCATTAAAACGTATCCAATCTGGTGAATATGCAAAAATGTTCATTCAAGAAGGTGCGTTAAATTACCCATCTATGACTGCTCGTCGTCGTCAAAACGCTGCGCATGGTATCGAAGTAACGGGTAATAAGTTACGTGCGATGATGCCTTGGATTCAAGCGAACAAGATCGTTGATAAAGAGAAAAACTAAGTTCTAGTTTAATCTTTAAAAAAACCCTTGTTTTTACAAGGGTTTTTTATTGGATCATTCTAATGTTACGCATTGGTTAAACATAGCTCTACTCTTGCACAGGGGAAAAGCGATGCTTTTCTATTTCCCTGCTCCTTGCGTAGGAGACCCTACTCGGGATTCAAGCAAACAAAATCGTAGACAAAGAGAAAACTAAGTTTTATCTCTGAGTTAAAAGAAACCTCTTGTTGATAAATGAGGTTTTTTAATGCTGTTGATAACAGAGTTATAACAATACTGACATTAAAAAGGCATAAGATATTTATAAGCCAAGTACTTTACATCGTACTTAATACATGACAAAAACAACAAAACTGCAATGAGACTTAAGTTCATCGTGCAGTTTAAAACAAATAAGAAGTAACTACTTAAATACTAAAACACCTAGCAAAAATAAATTGGTCTTTCGGTAAAAAAGTACAATAAAAAAGCAAGTCTTTTCATTGGTTTGAAATGATTACATGTTTTTATTCTATTGATTTATAAAATGAAAAAGACTTGACCTTATGCTAGATGATGTTATTGTTAAGGAAAGTTTATGAATACACAATTTGTATCTTTTTTGAGTGTTAATGATCGTTCTGATTTCGAGCAATTCGCTCAACAAATAAAAAAAAGTACTGAATAATCATGGAAGTCCTTTATGGTTCACGTTGATTACGATAGCACATGGGTCATCGTTTCCATTTTGGTTGCAGTAGCGACTTGTTATGCTGCAGTTTCAATGGAAGAACTCGTTTTTAAAGCTGCTTATAAAAAGTTTGAGAAAAGCATTTTAGTAACGAGTGGGTTGACTTTAGGCTTGGCAATATGGGCAATGCATTTTATTGGAATGCTTGCGAGCCATTTACCTGAAGGCTATCATTTTGATATTAGTTTGACTGTGCTTTCATATTTGATAGGCGCAACTGCTTCGGTATTTGCTGTTTGGCTAACGACTAGACCTACTTTACCTATGCCACGTCTGATTTTAGGTGCATTATTCTTAGGGCTAGGGATATCTGGAATGCATTACACGGGGATGTTGGCGCTTTCAGTTGAGCACCATCAATTGAGATATGATCCATTACTCGTGATTTGTTCAGTACTCATCGCTGTATGTGGTTCTGGTTTGAGCTGTTTATTTGTTTTTAAATATAAAACCGCTGTTAAATATAAAACTGCATTAAAGGCTGTCGTTGCAATATTGATGGCTTTTAGTATTGTAGGTATGCATTACACGGGTATGGCAGCCACTTATTTTGATACAGGATTTGTGGAAGCACTTGGTTCAGCACAAACAGAGCAAGCCGTTTTATTATTTACCATTATTTTTATTACCAGTTTAGTGTTTGTCGCTGGTTTTGCTGTCGCAGTTTTAGAAGCCCGATTAGAAGAGCGTAATCAACAATTAGTTAGAATAAATAAAGAATTAGCAACTCAGTCACTACATGATTCATTAACAAAGTTGCCGAATCGATTATATTTGACAGATTATGCAGAAGTAATCTTCAGCCATCATCGTTTACGAGAAGAAAAAGCAGCATTTTTATATGTAGATTTAGATCGCTTTAAATCGGTAAATGATGCTTTTGGACACCATATTGGTGATCAACTTTTAATTCAAATGGCTAATCGGTTACATGAAAAATTAAGTTCAAGCCATAAGCTATTTCGTATTGGTGGTGATGAGTTTGTACTGGTCTCTGAAAACACTGATCTTAATGAAGCGATGTTACTGGCAGAAGAAGTTCTGCATTTTATTCAAGAAGCATATCTGATCGCGACAAAAGAAATTAATATTTCTGCAAGTTTGGGAATCGCGATGTATCCTGAGCACGGTACGAATGTTCAGGATTTATTAATTAATGCAGATGTAGCAATGTTGGCCTCTAAAGAACAGGGGCGGAATACGTTTACTGTTTTCCATTCCGTTACAGATCAGCAAGATGTCCGTAGTCAATCCAAATTAATTAATGATTTGTATAAAGCGGTAGATGAGCAGCAATTTGTTTTATTTTATCAGCCTAAATTCACTGCGAATTATCAAGTTTGTGGTGTTGAAGCGCTCATTCGCTGGAAGCATCCAAGCTTAGGTTTGTTGACTCCTCAAATGTTTATTGAAGGTGCTGAAAAAACAGGGTTAATTATTCCAATGGGCTATTGGGCATTGGAGCAAGCTTGTCAGCAGATTCAAAAATGGGAACGAAGTAATAGTCCTTTTTATCCAATTGCCGTCAACTTATCTGCATTACAATTTGAAAATAAAAAACTTTTTAACGTATTAGAACAGCTCTTAGAACAATATCAAATTCAGCCCCACAATCTTATTTTAGAAATCACTGAATCAACAGCAATGCATCATATTGATTCAAGTATTCGCACTTTAGAACGCTTACGTAAGTTGGGAATTCGGATCGCCATTGATGATTTTGGAACTGGCTATTCAAGCTTTTTATATTTAAAAGATCTGCCTGTTGATGAGCTTAAAATTGATCGCGGTTTTCTCATAGATTTACAACCAAATTCGAAAGAAGAAGCAATTCTAGAAAGTATCATTCACCTTGCCGCTAGGTTAGGCTTAATCGTCACAGCTGAAGGTGTAGAAACACAGCAACAAGCTGATATTTTGACTAATTTAGGATGTAATCAATTGCAAGGTTATTTATTGGGTATACCTGTAAATGTTGAAAATTTAGTGTTGAATCGTCACAACTTTGCTTAATTTATTTTGACTTTACGATATCTATATCATCTATTCACGAAAAAGGCTGCTCATATCTTTTCAAGTAAAAGAGATTCACAGCCTTGATTATTTTAGCAATTATAAGCACTTAATTTGAGCGCTGTTGCAACCATGCGCTAACTACAGGCCAAACTACTTGTGGTGCTTGGCTACCTGAAACCAAACCCATATGACCACCGGGAACGATTTCAAAGGTTTTATCTTGGCTACTGATCAAATCCATTAATGGTCGTACAGCTTCTGCAGTCACAATAATGTCAGTATCCCCACCAACAGCAAGTAGTGAACATTCAATATCTTTAAAATCAGCAGTTTGATCTCCAAATTTCACGAGACCTGTCGAAAGTTCGTTATCAATCCAGAAACGTAAAATAATATCGCGCATTACACCACCAGGATAGGCGAGCATATTGTCAACAAACGAACTTGATGTTGCGTGATTAATGACAAATTGTCGATCGTTCAAATTTTTCAGTAATTGCCAATAATTTTTAAAATTACCTACTGGATCTGTGAGCTTAAATCCAAGCGTATTTTGCCAACCATGAATATGGAAATAGCGGCTCGGAATTTGACGGATTCGAAAATTAGTATTGGTTCGTACCCATTGCGCTGGTGTGTTTAACTTTTGATAAAGCTTGCCAATATAACCTGATTGATGAGTGTCAATTGGTGATGCCAAAATCATTAGATTCTTAATATTTTTATCTTTAAATAATGAGGTATAGCAAAGTGAGATAGCTCCACCGAGACTCCAACCATACAGTGATAGTTGTTGTTGTCCGCTATGTTCACGAATTTTGCTGATAAAGTCGGGCATAAAGATTTTGATATATGTACCGAAATTATATTTAGCTTGTTTACGGCTTGGTGTGCCCCAGTCAATCATATACACATCAAAACCTTGGCTTTGAAAGTAACGAATGAGACTACGATCAGGAAACAAATCGAACACTAAGGTATTCGCTGCTAATGGGGGAATAATAACGAGTGGTACACGGTGTTTATTTTCACCCGATTCTACATTTGCCTTGTAAAACCGTAAGCTAATAATTTCACGTTCATAAACGACTTCAAAAGGTGTTTTTCCTGACAATGCCAGTTGATGTCCCCTCAAGAAACGATCTGCCGCATTTGAAAATACTTGTGCAGCTTGCTTACCCGCACGCGTTTTTAAGATTGATTGGGCTGTTTTAGCATTAACAAAGGTATCTTTAACTTTAGGCAATTGAGTCATCGTGCAAGAACTCTATGGTTACAACTGTGTAGCCGCATATTAGAAGAAAAAGTCTCTAAGCTCAGTGACTCATTTGCTTAACTTGTATTCCAAAATGATCAACTTGAGACAATATTCTGTAATTTACACGATTGAATTTTAAAGTTTTGGAAAAAGAGACAGCAGGTAAACTGATTTAATCGAGGTGTTGGATATATGAATTTGCATATATATGAAAATTCATATATAAAGAATTTAAAAATTAATTAGGTCTTAATTCGATGGCAATTTCATTAGATGTGACGATATATCACAATCCAGCATGTGGAACTTCACGTAACACATTGGCTTTGATTCGTAATACAGGAATTGAGCCAAATGTTATTGAATACTTGATTACACCGCCTACGCGTAGTGAGTTGATTCAACTGATTCAAGATGCCAATTTAACGGTTAGAGAAGCGATTCGTAAGAATGTTGATCCTTATCGTGATCTAGCATTAGATCGTGAAGATTGGACCGATGAGCAATTGATCAGTTTTATGCTGGAATATCCTATTTTGATTAATCGACCATTTGTGGTGACGGCGTTAGGAACTCGCTTGAGTCGTCCATCCGAAGCTGTCTTAGATATTTTGCCATTTGCACAGAAGGGTGCTTTTACTAAAGAGGATGGTGAGCAGGTGATTGATGAAAATGGGCAACGCGTAAATTAAAAATTTGGCTTTTATATATGGAAATTTACATATTCATATAAGCAAATAGGAAGTGAAGATGGATCAAGTGAATTTTTTTAAATGCTTAGCGGACGAAACACGTCTCAATATTGTCACTTTAGTTGCTGAGCATAAAGAATTATGTGTGTGTGACTTGACTGAAAAATTACAACTCAGTCAACCAAAGATCTCTAGACATTTAGCGTTATTACGTTCATCAGGTTTATTGCAAGACAGACGACAAAGCCAGTGGGTGTATTACAGCATTCATCCAGAGTTGCCTGCTTGGTGTCATGAATTACTCAATCTCTTGGTACGTGAACAAACTTCCGCAAGTAACCAATCTCAGTCTCTCCAAATTAAAAGTTATTGTGAGTAATAGCGCATGAAATTTATTTTTCTATGTACTGCGAATAGCTGTCGCAGCATTTTGTCCGAAGTACTTTTTAACAGTCGTGCACCTGAAAATTGGAAAGCATATAGTGCAGGTAGTAAGCCTTCTGGACAGGTTCATCCACTGACGATTGAAACGCTTGAAAACTTAGGCCTTTCAACTGATGGTTTGTGGAGTAAAACCATTGATGACTGTGAACAATATCAGGCAGATGTGGTGATTACGGTCTGTGATTCTGCGGCTCAGGAAGCTTGCCCACTTTATTTAGGCAGTGCCATCAAAGCACATTGGGGCTTGGCTGACCCTTCACATTTAGATGTACCTAAACCAGAAAAATTACAGGCATTCCAAGTAACTGTAGATCATATCAACCGCCGTTTAGATGCTTTATTTGCATTGGATACCACCAATATGTCTCGTCCTGAATTGATTGCTGCAATCAATCACATCTCAGATATTGAATGAGAACATCATGGCTCAACAAAAATTATCCTTTTTAGATCGTAACTTAACCCTATGGATTTTTATTGCCATGGGGATGGGAATTGCGATCGGTGTGTTTTTACCTCAAGCTTCTGTTGCTTTAGACAAAATGAGTGTGGATTCCGTCAATATTCCAATTGCGATGGGTTTGATTTTGATGATGTATCCTCCCTTAGCAAAGGTTGATTACGCGGCGTTGCCTGAAGTATTTAAAGATAAAAAAACCTTAACTTTATCTTTGGTTCAAAACTGGATTATTGCGCCTATTTTGATGTTTGGATTAGCGATTATTTTTCTACACAGCTACCCAGAATATATGACGGGCTTAATTTTGATTGGCTTAGCACGCTGTATTGCGATGGTTTTGGTGTGGAATGGCTTAGCCTGTGGTGATAATCAATATGTTGCGGCATTGGTGGCTTTTAACAGTATTTTCCAGATTTTATTCTTTAGTAGTTATGCTTGGCTATTCCTCACTTTCTTGCCACCTTATTTTGGTATTGCAGGACAAGTCATCCATGTAGATTTTTGGACGATTACCCATGCGGTGCTGGTTTACTTGGGCATTCCTTTTTTTCTTGGTTTCATGACGCGATTGATTTTAGTGAAAGCCAAAGGTCTCGCTTGGTATCAAGATGTCTTTTTGCCGAAGATCAGTCCTTTAAGTTTGTTGGCATTACTGTTTACGATCGTTGCGATGTTTAGCCTAAAAGGTGCTGATGTCGTGAGCTTACCTTTCGATGTGATTCGTATAGCGATTCCATTGACGATTTACTTTGTTGTGATGTTCTTCATGAGCTTCTTTATGAGCAAATGGATGGGTAATGATTACCCTAAAACCACCGCAATCTCTTTTACTGCCGCAGGTAATAACTTTGAATTGGCATTGGCTGTCGCCATTGCGACCTTTGGTTTAGCTTCACCTGTGGCATTTACCACTGTGATTGGTCCATTGGTTGAAGTGCCTGTGCTGATTGCTTTAGTCAGTGTGTCTTTATGGCTCAGAAAAAAGTATTTTAAATCGGTGTAATTGTGATGACTCTTCCAAATGTAGATATGAATTTGATTGATCAACCCACTTTAGAAAAAGTGCAAGCGCAACCCTTGAATCATGCACCACGCATTTTATTGTTGTATGGTTCGAATCGTGAACGTTCCTATAGTCACCTAGCAGTAATGGAGGCAGGGCGCATCTTGGAGCATTTTGGGGCGGAAGTAAAAATCTTTCATTCTAAGCGTTATCGAAATGTGTCAATCAATGCAATTTATAATGTTTATCCATTATGTGGTGATTAAAAAATAGCCTCATCATGAGGCTATTTTTTCATTGAAATCCATCGTTTAACGATGGACTTCTTAGGTCTTAGTATTTGAAGTTAATTGATAATACTGCGCTGCGACCTTCCGCTTCAGTGGCATAGTGTGATTGATAAGCTTTAGTGAAATAACGTTTATCAGATAAATTATTTACATTTAACTGTAAATCAACATTCTTGTTTACGTTATAACGTGCCATTGCATCATAGCGAACATAACCAGACACATATTTAGTATTTGCTGTATCACCATAAACTTTATCCATACCTAATGCACCAGCACCTAGGCTTAGTTGAGGTGATACTTTGTAAGTTGTCCACAGCGTAGCGCTATTTTTTGGAACGTTTGGTAATTGTTTGCCTTGAGCTGGGTTTGGATAAGTACATACACCAGTACGGGTGCATGATGGGCCTGGATTGGTCATTTCACTGTCTAAATAAGAATATCCAGCGGTAATGTCCCATTTATCAGTGATTTTACCAGTTGCGGTAAGTTCAATACCATCAACTTTACTTTCACCACCATTCGTATAAGTACCAGCATCAAGTTGAATACGTGTATTTTGCTTTTCGGTACGGAATATTGCAGCTGTCAGGTTTAAACGATCACTGAGAAGATCCCATTTCGTTCCTAATTCAATGGTACGTGCTTCTTCAGGCTTCAAATCCATATATGCTTGGCCGATAGCTTCAGAACCATCACCACCATCAACACCTACAGGGTTAGCTGATGTTGCATAGCTTGTATAAATCGAACCATTTTCAACAGGTTTAAACGTGATACCAGCTTGATACGTAAAAAAATCTTTCTTGTTTTCAATCTTCGCACCAGTTGCATTAGTTACTTGTTTTGTATCGAACTTATCCCAACGTGCGCCCAAGTCAAGTAACCATTGTGGGCTAAATTCAATATTATCTAATAAGTAGATAGATGTAACTTTAGTCGTGGTCGTTGTTGTATTACGGTTTGCAATAATAGAGCCTAACCATTCATCTTTTGAGTTAGGGTTTGTTAAAGATGTACACCATGCATCATTGATTTTGCAATCACTATTAAAACCACCTGTTGTTGTTCCTGTATAACCTGGGTACTTTGTTGTATAGCTACCTTTATCTGATTTTTGATCGCTATATTCCGCGCCAGTACTAAATTTATGCTTGATTGCACCAGTATTAAATCGACCAGTTAAAGAAAGCTGATCAGTAAAAATATCAGTATCGGTAATACGTGAGTTAATGCGACGCCAAACTTTCTCATTCAATACATTACCTTTAGAATCATCTGGTTGAGTCCAAAGGTAGTCATTAGTTGATTTGTTAAAAACAGCCGTATTACTTAGCGTTAGGTTGTCTGTTAAATCATGTTCTACTTTAATAGTACCAATTTGATTTTCTTGTTTTTGGAAATCGCGACTATGTAAACCATAATAAATACCTTGTTTAACATTTACTGGTTTGCCTACTGTTGCTTTTTTTATAGCATCATAATTATAAGGTACTCCAGAGTCAGGCGTATCATCGGATTTTAAATAGTAATAGCTTAGAGTTGCTCTTGTATCACCATCTAGACCAAAGGTAATGCTTGGTGTAATACCTGCACGTTTATATTCAGCACCATCTTGTTGACCTGCTTTTTCGTTTTGATGACCCATCACAATGACACGTGCTGCGATACCATTACCGAAATCTTTGTTTCCGTCTAAAGTGATACGTGCATAATTATCTGTACCCCCTGAGATCGAGCCTTCTAAAGCATCGCCTTTTTTAGCAACCTTAGAAATCATATTCACACTACCACCAACAGAACCAGCACCACCTAAAGAGGAAGCAGAACCTTTGGTGACTTCAACTTGTTCAACAGCAAACATTTCGCGGTTTTGAGAAGTTGCGTTGCGGACACCATCTACATACATTGAACTTTCTGAGTTATAGCCACGAATAAATGGACGGTCACCATTTGGGTTACCACCTTCACCAGCACCTAAAGTGATCCCTGGAACTGTACGAAGTGCGTCGCTTAAAGTCGTGACTTGAGTATCCGCAATCAATTGTTTTGAAATAACTGAAACTGATTTTGGGGTATCTAAAAGAGGAGCAACGAATTTACGATTAGATGATTGGTCTACTTTTAAACCTTGTTCTTGTTGTGCTTGTGCATGAATCGTTGGGAGTTGTACTGGCTGATCTTGAGCGATGGCTGGTACTGCAATCACGGAGAGTGAAGATGCAATTGCGGAAGATACTAATTTCTTACGTGATTTGATAAAAGACATAATCGTTCACACAGATATGAGAAAAATTTTGAGAATAATAATGATTCTTAATAATAATTTCAATTTATAACTGAACTATTTGTCGGATAGGCGGAAATATAGGCTTTATGTACAAATAAGTTGTCGTCGTACATAGGCTTTGTTGCACAAAGGTTTGAAAGACAATGCTATCCTAATTGAGCTAAATTCAAGTGACAACTTGGGTATGAGGTCGACCAAATACTGTGAATTTATTCAAAACTGCTACACATGCATGAATCTCATTCACCTGACTAGGAAAACTCCTTGCTGTTAATTTATCACCTAATAATTTGATGCAATGCATTTTGGTTTCCACTAAACTTCGATGATGATAACCAGACCATTTTTTCCAAAGTGACCTACCTAGCCGTTTGACTGTTTTTAATAATTCATTCCTCTCTCTAAATATCTCAACTTCTTATCTTTCCAAAGCTTTACATTCTTCCTAGGTGGAATGACTGCATGTGCATCTCAATCTAAAATGACTTGTCGGCAGTGCTTTGTGTCATAAGCACCATCTGTATCGACTGAATCAATTCGTTCATCCAATGGAATTTGATCAAGCAAATCACCAAGCACCTGTGAATCACTCACATTGTTTGTTGTGAGATGAAATGCTCGTATTTGATATGAAGTTTGCGCCATTAGCGACGATATTCAGGCTGATGTTTCTTACGCTTCCATTCGCCTTCACCTAAAAATTTTAACCCTGTAGAGTCGACGAGTAGGTGCAACCCATCACGACTTTTCTGATAGCCTATCGCAATATCAATATGCTTTTGTCGTCTACAGAGCGGGGAGTAATCTGGTGCTGTCCAATTCAAACCACAGCGTTTAATCAGGCTTTGAGCAAAGCCTGGGACCATGCGTAAAGAAAGACGGAATAGAGATTTGATCATTAAACAGCATTGAATCGCTGTATCGGAATAAGTTTGATTTCGTCCGTATTTGCCTTGTGGCTGTGCATACCATTGGTCTTGGAATCAAACCAGATTGAAATATTTCCTCGCTTGATTAAAGCTTGGTTATACGAAGACCAATTGGTTGTACGGTAGATTTTAGGTGCAGACTTCTTCATCTGGAAATTATATTGCTGAAGAAGCCTTCAAGAATAGCTTTGTGCAATAAAGCCATTCGGTTGTTAACAAATAAAGCTTTGTGTGGATAACTTGGTACATATCAACAATCAATAAACAAGTTCACTAAATCTGCTACAATTGTGCCAATTTCGAATTCTCACTTTTCAGTTATGGTACATATCGAGTCATGTGTACGTAACTGTGTACATATTGAAGATTTTTCTCATGAGTTTTAAAGACGAATTAGCGGCACAAGTTGCCCAACGACGTACCTTTGCGATCATTTCCCACCCCGATGCGGGTAAAACCACGATGACCGAAAAGCTTCTGTTATGGGGCAAAGCTATTCAGGTTGCTGGAATGGTTAAAAGTCGTAAGTCGGATCGTGCTGCGACATCTGACTGGATGGAAATGGAAAAAGAGCGTGGAATTTCGATTACCACTTCTGTCATGCAATTCCCTTTTAAAAGTCATACCATTAACTTACTTGATACACCTGGGCATGAAGACTTTTCTGAAGATACTTATCGTACTTTGACCGCAGTAGATTCTGCATTAATGGTCATCGATGGTGCTAAGGGTGTCGAAGAACGTACGATTAAATTGATGGAAGTGTGTCGTATGCGTGACACACCGATCATTTCCTTCGTCAACAAGATGGACCGTGAAATTCGCGAGCCTCTAGAATTGCTTGACGAAATTGAAAACGTTTTGAATATTCGCTGTGTCCCAATTACATGGCCTTTAGGCATGGGGCGTGACTTTGCAGGGGTTTATAACCTACTTGAAAACAAGTTATATGTTTATAAAGCAGGTTTTGGCTCGACGATTACTGACATTGAGGTGCGTGATGGTTATGATCATGCTGATATTCGTGAAAAAGTGGGTGAATTAGCTTGGGCTTCTTTTGAAGAATCACTTGAGTTAGTTCAAATGGCCAATGAACCACTTGATCGTGAATTATTTTTACAAGGTAAACAAACGCCAGTACTTTTTGGTACGGCCTTAGGAAACTTTGCAGTAGATCATGTGCTTGATGCATTTATCAATTGGGCGCCAGAACCAAAAGCACACCCAACACAAGAACGTACAGTAGATGCCAATGAAGAGGGTTTCACTGGTTTTGTTTTTAAAATTCAAGCCAATATGGATCCGAAACATCGTGACCGTATTGCCTTTATGCGTATTTGCTCAGGTAAATATGAAAAAGGCTTGAAAATGAATCATGTGCGTATCGGTAAAGATGTACGTATTAGCGATGCATTAACCTTCCTTGCGGGTGAACGTGAACATTTGGAAGAAGCTTGGCCTGGAGACATTATCGGTTTGCATAACCATGGTACGATTCAGATCGGCGATACATTTACCAGTGGTGAAAAATTACATTTCACAGGTATCCCACACTTTGCACCTGAAATGTTCCGCCGAGTTCGGTTACGTGATCCGCTCAAATCTAAGCAATTGCAAAAAGGTTTGAAAGAGTTATCTGAAGAAGGTGCAACACAGGTATTTATGCCTCAAATTAGTAATGATTTGATTGTCGGTGCAGTCGGTGTGTTACAGTTTGATGTGGTCGCTTATCGTTTGAAAGAAGAATATAAAGTTGACTGTATTTATGAGCCTGTCAGTGTTCATACGGTACGTTGGGTCCATTGTGATGATGAAAAAATTCTCAATGAGTTCAAGAAAAAAGCGCATGATCAGTTATCGGTAGATGGCGGTGGTCATCTGACTTATCTTGCACCAAGCCGTGTAAACTTGCAGTTAATGCAAGAACGCTGGCCAGATATTCAGTTCCGTAACACACGAGAACACTAGAATCTCCCTTGCGGAGCTTTAACGCTCCTCACCCATCTTTATAAAAAAGGGACTTTTTCATGAGTTCTATAACTATTTAGATTCGTGATGCTCCTCCCTTTTATAAAGGGTGAGCTGCGGTTGTAGCAGCGTAAGGGAGGGATTAAAATAAAGGATGATGAGATGAATACTTTAAAACCACTTTTTGCTGTCAGTATAATGATTGGAATGATGGCTTTAACGGCATGTGATCATCCTAAAAAAAATGAGACTGATACAGCTCAAAACAAAAATCAAGTATCAACGCATACTGAAAAAGCCGAAGTCCTGCCATACCTCAATATGCAAGAAGCCAAAGCCGATTATGCCTTACCGTTCTGTGAAAAGAAGAACTGTATTGATGTTGATATTCAAACTATCAAAACCCAAGATGCGTGGCTTAACACATGGATTGCAAAAAATCAGGCCAATGTGATTCAACAACAAATTGAGCAAAACAAGAATTTAACCTTACAGCAAGCCGTGAATGCTTATGTGAAAAAGTCAGATGAATGGCAAGATAAATATTCTAAAAATAAAGCGTATGAGCTGCGCTTAACAACACGTATTGCTTCACAGCGTAATCAGTACGTGTTGTTGCAAATTGGCGTTGATACACAGCAAGAAGATATTGCGGTTAAAGACAGATTTTACTTTTTCGTCGCTGATCGTAAGTTACAGAAAAATCTAACAGTACTCGATGTGATACAGAAAAATCAGCAAAATGAATTAAATAATATTATTCAAGCACACTATCAACAATGGATTGAAAAACAAAGTACAGAAGTGAAGAAACAAGTTCCTAAAAAACTGTATTGGGGACAGGCAGATTGGTTCTTCGATGGAGAAGGAATCGGTTTGCATTATCGTGCCAATGAAATCAGTAAAGATGCACCACAGTTGGATATTTATTTAACCACTGAACAAAGCAAACAGATGCTACAACCTGAAATTTATCAGCAAATGTTTTAATCTACTTGCTTGAGTTTCGTATAGAAATTGCATGCGCTTATAGCGGTTTTGCTTTAACTTCGATAGCATTTAAAAATCTTGTGTAATAACAATACTGATAGGTTTTAAATGAAAGCATTTTATAAATATAGCATTCTTGCAGGTGCGATTTTGCTTGCTGCTTGCCAGCCGAAATCAGAGCCGAAAGAATCACAGGATAAACCGACAGATCCGCCAGTGGTACAGCAAACTGCTGAGGCAATTCTGCGTGGTGAAACCGTGAAATTGCAGGTAAATTTACCTGAATGTAAAGGCAATACTTGTCCAGATTTCACAGTTGAACGATTACAAAGTAATTTCCCATTTATTGATCAGTTACTGGATCAACAGATTCTCAATCAACTGAGTAAAATGCTCGATGTCGTTGATGCTGATACCGCAGCAGCATCCGCACCCAAAACGGCTGAACAAAAAACAGGTTTAGATACTCAAGCACAAGCCTATGCGAATGCTTTTGTAAAGATTGATGAAGAGTTAAAAGCGCTCAGTAGTAGTCATCAGATCAGTCTGATGATTAAGCCTAAAATTTTGCAACCGAAAGGCAAGCTGGCAACTGTAGTGTTAAATAGCAGCAGTTATTTGGGTGGAGCGCATGGTTCAACCTCACAACGCTACTATAACTTTGATTTAGCGAACCAAAAACAGATTCAATTGCATGATTTATTATTGCCGAAGCAAAAAGCAACTTTAGACAAACTGGCACATGAAGCCTTTAAAGTGTGGATTGTCGATTCAAAACTCGCCACTGATCCGAAAGAATATGAACAGGCTTGGCCATTCCAAGTCACCGATAATTTCTTATTGGGTGAACAGGGTTTAATTCTGCAATATGGCGAATATGAGATTGGTCCCTATGTCGTCGGTTTACCGCGATTAGTGATTCCATTTAGTGAATTGCAGGGTGTTTTAAAACCTGAATATTTACCAAAAATTGATACGCCAGCAGCATCTACCCCCGCTGCAAGTACTCCAAGTCAAAGTTAATGCAACTGTTCGATACCCATACCCATTTTGATGTTGCCGATTTTGATATTGATCGGCAGCATCTGGCTGAACAAGCAAAGCAGGTTGGGGTCGATGCTTTAGTGTTAATCGGTTTTGTTGAATCACGATTCGATGAACTGATCAACACTCATCAACAATTACACGCTTGGGAAAATGTGCCATGTTCTTATCTGGCGCCTGGCTTACATCCATTTTATATTGAACAACATCAGCCAGAACATTTACAGCGGCTTGAGCAAGTCTTAAAGCAGCATGACTGTGTGGCTGTAGGCGAAATTGGTTTAGATACTTTTTTAAAACAACATAAACAACCCGAACTGTTTGCCAAGCAACAGCACTATTTTAGTGAGCAATTGGTATTGGCAATGCAGTATCAAAAACCAGTGTTATTACATATCCGTAAGGCACATGCAGAAACCATTGCCATTTTAAAAACACAAAAATTCAAATTGGGTGGCATTGCCCATGCGTTTAGTGGTGGTGTCGAAGAAGCCAAAGCCTTGGTTAAACTGGGTTTTAAAATTGGGGTGACAGGACAAATTACCAATCCAAATGCCAAAAAACTGCATCAAGTGGTACAAGCGATAGGCAGTGAAAACTTGGTGATCGAAACCGATTGTCCAGATATGACACCGTTGTGTTGCCAAACTTCGAGCGAGCATCGTACCCGTAATACCCCTGTGAATTTACCTTATGTGCTGGAGAGTTTGGCTCAGTCCCTTAACCAGCCTGAATTACAGCTGGCTGCACAACTTTGGCAAAATTCACTGACTGCGTTGCGACTTAAATTTTAAGAGAATAAGCAAATAATCTCGTTAAAAATAAGATAACCAAAAGGGAACACACTCTTTTCTAAACAGGCTTACATTAAAGGAAGAACATCATAATAAATAAACTCGCCAATACTGGGAGGGTAACCGAATGGCTAGATATAGCAAAATCAATAGTTTTAATGCATTACAGACACTCACCGTTGGTTCGACATCCTACCAAATTTATAGTTTAGCTAGAGCAACCGAAACACTTGGCAATATTGATAAATTGCCAAAGTCTTTAAAAGTTTTACTCGAAAATTTACTTCGTTTTGAAGACCAAAAAAGTGTAAAAGTGCAGCATATTCAGGCCTTGGTCGATTGGCAGAAAACCAAAAGTTCTGATCAGGAAATTCAATATCGCCCTGCACGGGTGTTAATGCAGGATTTCACTGGTGTTCCAGCAGTGGTCGATCTGGCTGCGATGCGTGCCGCAATGTCTCAAGCAGGCGGTGACCCCAATCTGATTAATCCTTTATCTCCTGTGGATCTGGTGATTGACCATTCGGTGATGGTGGATCATTTTGCTGATGAAAATGCGTTTGCCGAGAATGTTAAAATTGAAATGCAACGGAATGGTGAGCGTTATCAATTCCTGCGTTGGGGACAATCTGCCTTTAATAATTTTAGTGTGGTGCCACCTGGTACAGGGATTTGCCACCAAGTCAATTTAGAATATTTAGCGCAAGCTGTCTGGTTAGGTGATGATGAAGGTCAGGTGTTTGCCTTTCCAGATACCTTAGTTGGAACAGATTCACATACCACTATGATCAATGGACTAGGGGTTTTAGGCTGGGGTGTGGGGGGTATTGAAGCCGAAGCAGCAATGCTCGGGCAGCCTGTATCCATGTTGATTCCAGAAGTGATTGGATTCAAACTCACAGGCAAATTGAATGAAGGCATTACTGCGACCGATTTGGTTCTGACCATTACCCAAATGCTGCGTCAAAAAGGCGTGGTGGGTAAATTTGTTGAGTTCTATGGCGATGGTTTGGCTGATTTACCTTTGGCAGATCGTGCCACCATTGCCAATATGGCACCTGAATATGGTGCAACCTGTGGTTTCTTCCCGATTGATGACGTGACATTGGGGTATTTAGCCCTAACTGGTCGTAAACAAGAACGTATCGATTTAGTTGAAGCCTATAGTAAACAACAGGGGCTATGGCGTCATGCAGGCGATGAACCTGTATTTACCGATACCTTGAGTCTGGATATGAGTACCGTACAAGCCAGTCTGGCGGGGCCAAAGCGCCCACAAGATCGGGTTTTGTTGGGCGATGTTCCGAAAACGTTTAATGCGTTGATGGAGCTGAATTTAAAACCAGCCAAAGAAGCCAAAGAACGTTTAGAGAATGAAGGCGGCGGAGGTACGGCTGTTGAAGCCAAGAAAGCGAATTTAGCGCATGAAGAACCTGCTTGTACCATTGATGGAAAATCGTATCCATTGAATCATGGCGATGTGGTGATTTCCGCGATTACTTCATGTACCAACACTTCCAATCCAAGTGTCATGCTGGCAGCTGGTTTGCTGGCGAAAAAGGCTATTGAAAAAGGCTTACAACGTAAACCTTGGGTGAAAAGCTCATTGGCACCAGGTTCTAAAGTGGTCACTGATTATTTAGCGGCTGCAGGTGTAACACCATACTTGGATGAGTTGGGTTATAACTTGGTTGGTTATGGTTGTACCACCTGTATCGGTAACTCTGGGCCTTTACCTGAACCGATTGAAGAAGCAATTCAGTGCCATGATTTGAATGTGGCTTCGGTGCTTTCAGGTAACCGTAACTTTGAGGGACGTGTTCATCCATTGGTAAAAACCAACTGGTTGGCGTCTCCACCTTTGGTCGTGGCTTATGGTTTAGCGGGGAATATCCGTACTGATTTAACCACCCAACCAATTGGACAAGGCAAAGATGGACAAGATGTTTATTTGAAAGACATTTGGCCAAGTCAGTTTGAAATTGATCAAGTACTGCAAAAAGTGAATACTGACATGTTCCATAAAGAATATGCAGCGGTGTTTGATGGTGATTCAACTTGGCAGGCGATCCAGATTCCACAAAGCCAAACTTATGCGTGGCAGGATAATTCGACTTATATTCGACATCCGCCATTTTTTGAGAAAATTAATCAGCCTCCGAAGGCCATTCGCAATATTGAACAGGCACGCATCTTGGCGGTGTTGGGAGACTCAGTCACCACCGATCATATCTCTCCAGCAGGAAATATCAAGAAAGACAGTCCAGCAGGACGCTATTTACAGCAACAGGAGGTTGAGCCGAAAGATTTCAACTCTTATGGTTCTCGACGTGGTAATCATGAAGTGATGATGCGCGGAACTTTTGCCAATATCCGAATTAAGAATGAAATGCTGGGTGGTGAAGAGGGTGGAAGTACCATTTTCATTCCAACAGGTGAAAAGCTGGCGATCTATGATGCATCCATGCTGTACCAGCAACAGAAAACACCGTTGCTGATTATTGCAGGTAAGGAATATGGCACAGGTTCGTCACGAGATTGGGCTGCAAAAGGGACTAATCTCTTAGGCGTTAAAGCGATCATTGCTGAAAGTTTTGAACGGATTCACCGTTCTAATTTGGTCGGCATGGGCGTATTTCCATTGCAGTTTGTGGATGGGCAAACCCGTCAATCCTTGAACCTCACTGGCCGTGAAGTACTGTCGATTCATGGCCTATCTGATGATATCCAACCACATCAAACGCTAGATATTCAGGTGGTACGAGAAGATGGCGGTCAAGACCAATTCAAAGTGTTATGCCGCATTGATACCTTGAATGAGGTGGAATACTTTAAAGCAGGCGGTATCTTGCATTATGTATTACGCAATCTGATTGCTGCATAACGAAACACACTCTTAAATCAAAGATGAAAGCTGGTCTTTCATCTTTTTTTGTTTGAATTTCAAACATTCAGCGTTAAGGTAGTCAAGCCCGATTAAATTGGATAAAGGCTTTGAATCAGTTACCACGCTATGTTTATTACCTTTTGGCTGCGCAGGCATTTAACTTAATTGCTGCTGTTCTGTCTGTTACTGTAGCTGCAATTGTGGGATTGAAATTAGCGCCAACACAGGCTTTGGCTACGGTTCCGTATGGTTTGCAGTTTTTAGCGATGTTACTGACCACCTTTATTTTTTCTTTTTTAATGAAAAAGTTTGGTCGGCATGTGGTATTTCAATTTGGTTGTGTCTGCCTATTCTTGGCCGGTATTTGGGGCTATCTGGCTCTACAGCAGCAACAGTTTTATCTATTATGCCTGAGCCATTTTTCACTGGGTTTATTTATCTCAACTGCGAATTTTTATCGCTTTGCTGCTTCTGATCGGCTAGCAACAGATTTAATTCCGAAAGCCACCGCGATGGTCATTTCGGGCGGTGTGATTGCAGCAATTATTGCGCCCATATTGGCAATTCAATTTCAGCAGGTAGCAGGTTTACCCGATTTCACTGCGATCTATTTCATCTTTAGTGTCTTGGCTTTGTTACTATCTCCGACTTTGTATCTATGGAACAAAAAATTTCAACGCCAGCAAACACAGCAGGTGCTAATTGAACCAACCCAGCGTAGCAAACTGCCAAGTACTTTGATTATTGCTGCGGTGATCAGCGGAGCATTTGCCTACTATATTATGAATGTCATGATGATTATGTCCTCCTTGCACCTCAAGGAGCATCACTCATTTCATTATGCTTCGATCTCGATTCAGTTACATGTATTGGCCATGTTTATCCCATCTTTCTTTGTGTCAAAGCTGATACAACGCTGGGGAACGCATACCACGATTTATGTTGGTTTTGTTTTGTTGATGCTATCGTCTTTAATTCCAATGTTTGGACAGGTCGGTATCTATATTAATGCTGCCTTGATCGTGTTGGGCGTGGGCTGGAATTTTGCTTATTCAGGTGCATCAACCTTGTTAGCTGGTCTTAACGAGCAGCAAAAACATCGTGTTCAAGGTATCAATGAAACAGGAATTGCTTTGTTTGCAACATTAGGAGCATTTTTACCTGCACCGATTTTGAGTAGCCTCGGATGGATCAATGCAAACCTGTTGGCTTTGTGCATGAGCCTGATCGTTTTTATCTTATTGGTGATTTTAATTCGTCGAGATCAACCATCAAGTAAAGTTTCACGGGGCTAACCTAAAATCAGTTAAACACGGTAAAATAGTGCTTTGACTGCAAAGATAGACCACGACTGTGATGACCGATGTTTCTGTAAATGATGAATATGAGCGCCGTTTTGCGGGTGTCGCCAAAATTTATGGAGAAACTGCCTTTTCGCATTATGAACACAGTCATGTCATGGTGATTGGGATTGGTGGCGTCGGCAGTTGGGCAGTTGAAGCACTGGCACGTACCGGGATTGGTGAACTGACCTTAGTCGATATGGATGTGGTAGCAGCCTCCAATATCAACCGTCAATTGCCAGCGATGAGTTCGACACTAGGACAAGAAAAAATCGAAGTGATGGCAGAGCGCTGTCGTCAAATTAATCCACGTATGAAAGTAAACGTGATTGATGATTATCTGATGCCTGAAAATGTCAAAGAGATTCTAAACCCAGTGCCAAACATTGTTTTGGATTGTATTGATGACGTCAAAGCCAAACTTGCCTTAATGCTGCATTGTCGTTTTAACAAAATCCCGTTGATTGTGTCAGGCGGAGCAGGAGGAAAACTCGATCCACTGAAGATTCGCGTGGCAGATTTGTCCAAGACCGAACAAGATCCAATGTTGGCAAAGTTACGCACGCAACTGCGTTCAAAAGGGATTTGCAAAAAGCCCAAAGAGAAATTCGGAATCACTTGCGTGTATTCGATTGATAACCCATTTTCAAGCGCAGAAGTTTGCCCAAGTGCTGGCTTGCGTTGTGGCGGTTATGGTTCGGCAGTGGTGGTGACTTCAAGCTTTGCCATGGTGGCGGTGGCTGAAGTGCTGAAAAAATTAGATGCTAAAAAGCCTAAAACATAATGTTCGTTTAGGCTTTGATTCAGGCTTTTATTAACCAAGACGGTAATAAGTATAAGTGACGTTTTTGTCTTTATAAACGTCATAGCTAGTCTGCTTAAAATCAGAAACCCATTGTGAGCCTGTAAAACCGGCAATATGACCATAAACATGTTTTTTGGTGCGATGAATAATATAAATATCGCCTGGCATTGGGTTATCAAAAGCAGGGTCAATTTGCTTATAGCCAATCTTTTGTAGCGTTCCACCCCAATCTGAGGCGGCTATAGGATGTTGTGCAATTTTTGCGCCCGCTGTTTGTAATGCGATACGAATTGATTTGGCACACTTTGCTGAACTATGAAATGAGGAAACACGAGAAAGTTTATCTGAAAACTTCTGTAAGTTAATTTGCTGCGAATTCTTGGATAATGCGTATGGCGGTGTAATATCTGCGGGAGTTTCTCTGAGCATAATGACTGCATTTTGAGTCTGTGCATGCATCATCGAATCTAATGAGGGTGCATCATAAATCATAGTTCAATCTCAACCAATCCTAAAACAACTTTGAAGCGGTCGCCAAATTCCGTGGCTCGCAGATATTAAGCGATAAATCTTAAAAAAACTTATTTGCAATGTAATAACGTAACTTTTTGAGGGTGTTGTGAGGAACTTAGCGTAAAAATCACATAAAGAATCTTTTTTATTATCATTAATTTAGTTGTTAATTAGTTTGAATAAAATGATTTGTAAGATTATATTTCTTTTTTGATTGAAAAATATACGCAAGCGCTGATTCAAAGAAACAAAGCTTTGTGATTTAAAAAATAATAAACTATTGTTTATTAAAGTGAAAAATGGAAAGAATAACAAGTGATACGTCCAGCACAAGCAACAGATATCAAGCAAATAGTAGAATTAATTCAGCCATATATAAAAGATTTTGCACTGAATGCAGAGGGTGAAGCAAAATTTAGTCAGGATATGATTAAGAAATTACTTGAAATGCAAAGCATTGAATATTTTGTTTTCGAGAAAGAGTTATCCATTATTGGTGTGATTGCTTATAAACAACCTTCTCATTTGATTCATTTCTTTGTTAAGCAGGATTCACAACAGCAAGGAATAGGTCGTCAGCTTTGGATGTTTTTAGAAGATAAACTTTCTCAGCAACATTCAAAAATTACTGTGAATTCTAGTTGTTATGCACAGCCCGTTTATGAAAATTTCGGATTACGCTATATTCCGATGTGCAAAAGTTATGCGTAGAACATCAAATTAACTTTGATGTTCTCGAACGTAATCTTCAGTACGTTGCATCGCTGTTTGGATATTGATGATTGCATTTTCAATATCAGCAATCGTTTTGGCATTTCCACCACTGAGGGCCTGACGCCATTTACGTGCGCCTGGTAGATTTTGAAATAAACCTAGAATATGGCGAGTGATAATCGAAAGTGGAGCACCTTCAGCAACGCGTTGATGAATATAAGGCATCATGTGCTGCATGATCTCAAAACGATTAGGTGCTTCCAAATTCCAAAGTTCACCCATCTCCGCCAATAAGTACGGATTATGATATGCCTCACGACCAATCATGACTCCATCAACATGCTGTAAATGTTGTTGTGTTTCTTCAAAGGTCTTGATACCGCCATTAATCTCAATGGTTAGATGTGGGCGTTCTTGCTTTAGACGATAGACATCTTCATAGCGTAATGGTGGAACTTCGCGATTCTCTTTCGGCGATAAGCCCTGCAAGATCGCAATACGTGCATGTACAATAAAATGTGTGCAGCCTGTTGATGCCACCGTATCAACAAAATGCAGCATTTCTTCGTAAGATTGCATGTCATCAATCCCGATACGATGCTTTACAGTTATAGGAATCGATACTGCTTTTTGCATACTATGAATACATTCTGCAACTAAATTGGGTTCAGCCATTAAGCAAGCCCCAATTTTATTGTTTTGCACGCGATCACTTGGACAGCCGACATTCAGATTAACTTCGTTATAACCCCAGTCTTCGGCCATTTTGGTGCAGGTAGCAAGCTCTTGTGGATTTGAGCCGCCAAGTTGTAGCACAATTGGATGCTCTTGCTGATTGAAATCGAGATGGCGATTAGCACCACCGTAAATAATCGCGCCTGTAGTGACCATTTCGGTATACAACACGACATTGGGATTAAATAAACGGGCAAAGAAACGATAGTCTTTTGTGGTCCAATCCATCATGGGTGCAACGGATATACGTGGAAGCCTTGATATATCAGTGTTTTGTTTTAAATCAGTCATTTAAGCACCTATTAGCATTCGTATCATTTACGATGAATTTGCATCTTTTCCTATCTTTTTGTAACTCTTGCAACTATATTTGCAACCATTCCCCGTTCATTTAAGAAATAGTTGCAAGCATGGGCTATATCACAGAGTTAAAATCCAAAACTAAAGGTACCAGATACAAAGCTGTGATCAATATTCGCAAGCCAAGTGAGGGTATCGAGTACTTTGATACTGAAACATTTAGTACCAGAGCTTTGGCAAAAGCGTGGCTAAAAAGAGAAGAGGACAGATTAGAAAAGAATCCTCACTTGTTGTCAACCGACAAAGATGCTGTGGCATCAGCAGCTATGTCTTTGGCATCCGCAATTACCAGGTATAAAGCTGAAATTTCAGACTATGGCAGGACTAAGGCATTTACATTAGAGATGCTGAAAAAGTTCGATATTTCTCAAAAGTCATTGTCGGATCTGAAGCGTACTGACTATGCACAACATGCTTTGCGTAGACGTGATGGCTATAAAAATGAAAATTATGATTTAGATCCTGTTGAGCCGAGTACTATTCTTTTCGAGTTCCAGTGCATCAAATCAGTATTGGATCATGCTGAACTGCTTTGGGGTGTCGAGATTGATTTCAATGAATATGAAAAAGCAGTTAAAGGTCTAAGAAAGTCTCGTGTGATTTCTGAGTCTGAAGAGCGTAACAGGTTGCCAACGACCAAAGAATTGCAGGACCTGACCACGTATGCGTACATGGATTTTCATTTAAAGAATTATTCAAATACGCCTTTGTACTTGATTATGTGGCTTGATATTTACACGGGTCGTCGTTTAGGTGAATTGCCACGGCTTGAAATACAGCATTATGATCGTGAGCACAAAAAATGGTATCTGGAGGCAGTGAAGCATCCAACGAAAAAGAACAATGACAAATGGTTTGTGGTGTCAGATGAAGCAGCTGAAATTATTGATGAATTACTCAAGCCTGAAATCCGTAAAAAAATGCTTTTACGTGGTGGTGATGATCGGTACCTGATCCCAACACATGAGGAAAATATTGCACGTCATTGGCAGAAAATTAAGAAACAAGCGGGCATTGATGATTTACGTTTTCATGACCTTCGCCATGAGGCAGCAACACGTTTGGCAGAGCAGGGCTTAACGGTACCACAGATCCAGCAGTACACTTTGCACGATGACTGGAATAGTCTGAAACGCTATGTCAATTTAGATATTATTAGAAAGGATCTGCTCACATATAAGCAAGCGATTGAAGTGGCCAAAATAACGGGCATTGCTGAAGCCATTAAAAAAGCCTCTATTTAGAGGCTTTGTCGTTGTTGAAATAGGTAATCGAGTGTAGCTTTAAGCGATTGAGAAAAATGCCCGCTACCAAAATCTTGTCTTACATCAAAACAACCTGACTCATTAAAAATCACTGTTCGTCCATTAATTTCAGTGGATTCACCGCGCCACATCATTGCCAATTTTTGTCGTGCTGTGTCTCTATCTAATTTGACTGCAGTTTGAGCTTTGGCTGCTTTCCATGTTTCCCACAAGAGTTGAGTGGGCGGAAAGTAAAATATTCTTGATTCTTCATCAAACTCAAAAGGAGACACACTAAATTCATAAAAATTAAACGAATCAAGTTGTCGAACTTCAGCAATAAAAATTTCTCTTTCCTTCTGATTATCCATCACTTTTCACCTCGCATTTTTTTGAGCTCTTTAATCACATTTGAGGTTACGTGGTTTAATGCTTTCTCTGCATCAGAAGTGCTTAAATTGTTTATATACAAGCCCATTGCAAGCCACATTGAACAGAAAGTGAATTCTTTTACTGATTCACGACCTTCTTTTTCTAAAACTGTGATTACTGGTGAAACGGCCTTTTTAAATACATCTTGAGCAATAAGACCTGGTGTTGTGCTGATATTTATATCTTTGACCTTAATAAGATTTTCCATCAAGCCACCTTTGCCTTTTCTTTAATTTTGTTAAATGTCTTCGAGTCCAATTCCTTTTCAGCCACCTTGAAAAAACGCATCGCCAGCTCCTGCGCTGAGTGATTATTTTTCTTCATGATCTTGGCATCTTGATCAAGCAAAGTGACAGTCTGGTTGATGCGTGTCAGCATAGAATTGACTTGTGACAATTCAATATTCAGTAAAGCAATTGAATTGCCGTTTTTGCATTTGTCCTTGGCTTCAATCAAGCCTGCACGTTTGGCTTTGAGTTGGTCACGTAGATCTAAAAGATCATCACGGCTAAATTGTTGGCTGAGTTTTAGAGGACTCAGTTCTAACAACTGTTCTTGTGCATTTTCGAGTTTCATTACCATTCCCACATTTTGTATTTAATAAATAAAGTGCCATTTGCTAAAAGCATGATTTCAAAGATCAACAAAAAGAATTCGGTCACAAGCTTCATCCTTTTGCAGTAATTTGAACTCCAAATCAGCTACTTTTTGCGCCATTTCATTAAAGCGCTGACCTTGTTCAATCAGGATCTGAGACTGTTTACTCTGAATGTTCTTGATATGAATAAACTGTTTAGCCTGGTGAACAGCATCATCAAGTGCGTTGTGTGGCATACCAACAAATGGCAAATCTAATTTAGAAACAGTCTTGAGTAGTGTTCTAAAGCAAAATTCTTTGTAGTACTTCCAAGGGCGTTCAATGTCGAAATGGTCTAATGCGTTATTGATCCAGCGGATATCAGCTAAGGCACCTTTTGACCAAATTTCAGTGCATTCATGTTGAGTGTAAAAATTGACTAATCTGATCAATGCATCTTTTATGTTCTCAGTACCTGAAAATGCTTGCTCACGAGCAGCCAAACTTTGTTCAGACCACCAGTCCAAAGTGTCTTGGCTCACATCAAAATCAGTGGTCGATTCCGTACTAATACCAGCATCAAAATAATGTAAGATTTGCTGATCATTAAAAACAACAGCACCAATGCTAAGTAGAACAGGGCGTTCACCAACATCTAAAGTTTCACAATCAATCATTAATTTTTTAGTCATGCTGCCAATTCCTTTTTGCGTTGAATAATTTCTGCTTTGCATGCAATGCAGTGATGTTTTTGGTTTGATTTATAGACTTTGAAAAGTGTTTCTCCATGCTTTAAGCATTTACCCGTGAAAGTATCCAGATCAGCATCCAGTGCTTTGTGCTTTTCATCAAAGTTATACTTTTGACGTTGTTGCTCAACTGTTAAAGGCTTTTCAATCGTTTTTAAAACAGGACGTTTTTTACTGACTGAGCTTGTCATGGTCTGACGCATGGCATGCTGTGAGCTTGTCCATTCGTTCTGTTTTGACTTGTCATTCAGAGCTGAATAGCCTGCAGGTAATTGATCTGGACACTGCTTTTTTTGCTTACGGAGGAACCAGCGAACTTGAATATCAAGTCGTCTTGATTCAGTTTTTTTACGTAAAATGTCATGGTCCAAATTAGTGTGCATACTGTTCACCATTCATGGCTTTATGATCGTGCTGAGCCAATGCAGTTTGCTGATCGATATACACAGCAAGGTCTGCCAAATTGACCATCCAAGATGCTTTTTGTTTTTCGCCCAAACGGATCACAGGAAACGGTAATTCCTGTTTCACTGCTTTACGTTTGGCAATTTCAAGTGACATGTGGCTCAAGTAGTCTTCAACCACATTTTCAAGCGGTACCACTGGAGACATGTAGCGCAACACAAGCATCGTGTACGTGTTGATAACTGGAGCAAATTTACCTTTCACTTCAATTCCCCTAGTTCCTTGAAGATACGTTCAGCCGTTTTTACATCAACGGTTGCAGGTACCACATGCTGACCAGGCATGTGAAAAGTAATCACATGCGCACCATTGTTATTACGGATCACCACGTTGTTCACATTGCTCATATTGATAATGTGCTTAGTGTGGTTTAAATCAGTGAATTGCAGCATCGTCGTTCTCCAGCAGCTGCTTCAATGCAGCTTGTTTTCGCTTGAGCTTGAGTTGATGTTCATACGCTTTTAAGACAATAAAAACAGAGAAAACGAACATAAAAGCAATAATGTAAAACGGTGCATATTCGTTCATGACACATACTCCACAGCTTTTAGTGCTGCATTTAAATGTTTTTCTTCATCAGACAAATAGCTCAAATACTCTTCATCAATTTCTTTAAGCATGCATTCGCAGCATTTTGATGGATGATGTTCACAGCCTTCAGGTTCAGGCTGCTCAATTTCAGCAATCAAGCAATGGCAGCACTGTTCATCCGTGAAATTTGGACATTTATCCTGGCATGGGTGCTGATTCATGCTGATTCCTCAATAAGTTGGTTTCGGTAAATACGACGTACTTTTTTTTCCAAAGTCTGTTTTTCAATTTGACTTAGTTCTTCAGCTTCAAAAGCTGCTTGAATGAACGCTAAGGCTTGAGATTGGGCATCCAGTAATGCAGCGCTTGAAAGTGCATTAAGTAAATTTTCGATAGCTGCGTTAATCTGGTTCATGCTGTTTTCACGACACATAGCTTTCTCCAGATACGAGCAAAAAGATTGATCTTTGCTGGCTGAGCGAAATCTTCAGCGTGAAGACGGTTGATGATGATTGTGTCAAAAGTTGATTTTTTCATTAAATAAATCACCTTATAGGTTATTTGATAGGTGAATTATTGATTTATAAAATCAACCTTGTCAATACCTATTGGGTGATTAAGTTAAATTTTGGGTGATTTTGTTGCATTGATTTATTGTACGAAAGAATATTTTTTTTAATAAAATTACTTAAAAGTAAATTTTAGGAATAAAAAAAAGGTGGCATTTGCCACCTTTTAATCATATTTAAGCTACTTAATTTGGCTCGGAGAAATAAACATTTTCACTGGAGAAATTCGTGCAATCTTATCTTTAAGGATACGATCATTAGAACCATCAACTGAATCAATGCTTATCAATATATCTTCTTCACGTTGGAATTCACCAGCGTAAATTGAGCCATCTTTACAAAATATTAGGACTTCCTCACCAGGTATCGGTATACCTGCAAACTCACACACAATTGCATAACCATTTCGATATGGTTTTGAAAATCCTGTACCACGAATCAAGTACGCTATTGGATTATTGATACCCGCTGGAAGATTAATGTTCTTTACTTCTTCAATATTATCGCTGACTGCCAACTCTTCACCTTTGGACATTTTTAAAATGTTTTTAAGTGGCACTATTCTAAGCACATCGTTTTGATCAATACTAGGGTGATTAGTTGATTTATTTCTAATTTTTTTATCTGATACGACATGATCTGTCGCGTGGTTAGATTGAACAATGTTTTTAATGGTAAGAATATCTTGGGGGTGATCTAGCCAACCTAGTGGTAAGCCATGTGCTTCAGTCACTTTTTCGGCAAATTTATCACCAATATTTTTTTTACTATTTTTGCCTAAATATTGATTTAAGTGATTGTATTCAACACCTAATTTTTCACAAAAAGCTCTTCTGTTTTCATAGAATTCCAACATGTTGAGCAGGTTGTTTTTGCGAGTCTCGTAAACAGTCATTTGCATTTCAAATACCTATACACCAAATATTGAGGTTGATGTTCCTCCGCCTTTAATTCAGGGCCATCAGGCTCCTGAAGACTTTTACTTATTGCTATGCGGTGATTATCAAGCATAATCACATGAAAAAAAATCACTCATAAAATACTTAAATCACCTATTAGGTGTTGACTTTCAATAATTAAAAAATCAATAATGCAACAAAATAAATAACCTTTAAGGTGATTTAGTTGTATGAAAGTTGATTTCAATTTTAATGAATATATCTTGCAAATGTCTGATGAGCGCTTGGTCAAGTTTTCTCAAGATTCTGGAACTACACCGAATTACATCAAAAGACATTTGATTTACAAGAAAAAAATCCCACGTCCTGAAATGATTGATGCTTTGGTTTTTGCTTCTAGTGGTGATTTTTCTAAGCATGAATTCGTCTCTTGGTTATATGACTTAAGTAAAGCGTAGGTGATTTCATCATGAGTAAATATGATTATTTAATGAGGCTAAAATCATGATTAATAATAAAGATAAGGTTTTGCCACTCTCTTTGGCATTACGTGCAGCAGTTTATGGAGATGGTGATCAATCATTGATGTCGTATATTGCTGAAAAGAATTGTTGGAATCTAACCACTTTTAGAAATTCCCTATGTCCTACTACCACTACCCATAAGGCCAATATTTATCATCTTGAAGCAGTACTTGCTGAAACTCGTGATCCAGGGATTATGGATAGTATATGTGCCATTCATGGCAATGCGGGCTGGTTTGAATTTCCAAAAGTTTCAGAAAATTTCGATCAGGTGAGTTATTTAAGTCGAGTTGGTGAACTAGCAAAAGAGCAGGGTGCATTAGCTCAGTCGATAGCGAATGCAGTAGCAGACGGTCGGATCACTAAGGTTGAAGAAAACGAGATTTATCAGGAAGTACTGGATCTTGTTCGAGTGGCGACATCTTTGCTTGCGATGGTCAAAAAACAGCGTGAGCAGGTGGCATGATGATTAAGCCTAAATTTCAATTGGATGACGTAAAAGCCAAGGCGCAAGGCCTTTGGATGGATACGATTTTTCCAAGATTTAACATTGAAGTTCGCTTCAAGAAAAAAACGCCTTGTCCTGCATGTGGTGGCCGTGATCGCTTTTGGTATGACGATAAGAATGGCAACGGTGATTATTTCTGTCAACAATGTAGCGCTGGTGATGGCTTTAGTTTGATTCAAAAAGTGACGGGCTTGTCCTTTCCTGAATCCATAGCAGAAGTTGCTGCAATCGTTGGACTTGATGCAACGTCAAATATCACAGATGCAGACCGTGAAAAATGGCGTAAAGAACGCGAATACCGTGAAAAAGAGCAACGTGAACTTGAACAGAAGATGCGTGAAAACATCGCGCGTAAAGCAGAAAGTACATTCCGCAATGCTTATCAGGGTGATTTCAGTTTGTACTTAAAGAATAAGCAAGTTGATAAAGACCCTAAAATCAAGATTACGCATGACGGCAACCTTCTGATCCCTGCATATGATGAGCACGGCAAAATTTGGAACGTGCAGACCATCACACCTGATGGGCAAAAACTATTTATTCAAGAAAGTGGTGGTCGTACTGGGGGGTGTTTCTTTGTCATCGGTGAGGTACAGCCGGATCTGTATGACGCTTACATTATTTGTATTGCTGAAGGTTATGCCACAGGAATGTCTATTCACATGGCAACAGGTCATCCAGTCGCGCTTTCATTCGTTGCAAATAATTTACCAAAAGTGGGTGCAGTATTGCGCCAAAAATATCCGAATGCTGTGTTTGTTTACTGTGCAGATGATGATTCAGCTAAAGAAAATACGGGATTAAAGTATGCCGAAGAAGCACAAGCCATAACAGGTGGCATCATTGTACTGCCTGATTTCACCAAAATTAAGGAGTCAGTTGCATGAATTCTAAGGTCTATACAGACTTCAACGATTTGCATGTCAATTGCGGACTCGACGAAGTCGGAAAGCAGATCCGTTCAGCTATTTCTTCTATTCAGATTTCCCCCGCACCCCCAAGTAATGCAACCAACAATTTTTGGGGGCAAGATCCCGATTTTGAACAAATCGATGTTGTTGAACAAAGTGGGGGCGCGGGTATTTCGCAGGAAAATACTGCTCAATCTGAGCCTTCACCTGAAAATCAAATGGAAAAATGGATTGCCCGTTTCTGCTTAATTGAAGGTGAAACCAACGTTTGGGATGATTACGGCAAAAAGATTTGGAAAAAAACCGCATTTCAGACCATGTTAGGTGGCAAGAAAGTCTTTGATCAGTGGAATTCACATCCAAAACGTAAAACCATTTCATCAGATGATGCAGCTGGACGTGCAACGGATGAAGGTCATCTCAAAGCAAAAGAGATGATCGAAAGGTTCATTATGCTTGAAGGTAAAAAAGCATGTTGGGATACATTTCGTCGTGAGCTTGTCGGCACGGATGTTATGAAAGAAAACTGGGCAGGTGCTTATGATGTATGGGCAAAGTCTAGAGAAAAACGCATGATTTGGCATGAAGATTTGGTCTTTGTCCCAAGCATGCATATCAGTGAAGGTCAGATCAATACCTATGACGGCATGGACATTTCACCGATGCTGGATGATAAAAATCAGATTGTTCAAACTTCCGATGCGTTGGAGCTGTGCATACCAATTATTAACTTGGTCAAATTTTTATGTGGTCGTGAAACGGCTGCTTATGAATGGCTGATGAAATGGCTCGCTTATCCTCTGCAACATCCAGGTGCAAAAATGAATACATCTGTTTTGCTGTGCAGTGCCGTGCAAGGTTCGGGTAAATCCCTATTCTTTGAAAAGATCATGACACGGATTTATGGTGAAAAGTACTCTGTCACATTGGGTCAAAATGGTCTTGAATCCATTTATACAGATTGGGCTGAGCGTAAGTTGTACTGCTTATTTGAAGAAATATTTAACAATAAGTCCAAGTTCGGCATGATGGGTCTGATCAAACACATGATCACGGGTGAAAAGATCCGTATCGAGAAAAAGTTTATGTCAGGCTATTCGCAGAATAACCACATCAACTGTGTGTTCTTATCCAATGAAGTACAGCCATTGGCTATTGAAGAACGTGACCGTCGATTCTTGGTACTCGAACCAAATCAAAAATTAGGTGATGAACTAAAAGGATTGATTGAAAACTGTCTTGAACCTGACAGTAAAGCAATCAGTGCTTTCTATACCTACTTGTTGTCGATGGATCTGGCGGACTTCACCCCATACACTGAGCCACCAATGACCAAGGCCAAACAGAAAATCATTCAGTTCGGTTTACCAGGCTGGAAATTATTCTTAGATGATTGGCGTGTAGGATTATTAGAGCATCCATTTGTTTGTTGTCTCTCAGATGATTTGTATATGGCTTATCGTCAGTGGTGCCATAAGAATGGAGAAAAAGCGATTCCATCTAACAAGTTCTTAAACTTGATTGCATCTGAGCGTGTCGTGGCCAAAGGGCATGGACGGATCTATGAGGATGTTGTCACTGGAGCTGGTTATCAGGAAAGACGCAAAGAGGTGCAAAGGCGCATGGTCTTTACTGCTAATCCACCTGAAGGCGTAAAAAGAGCAGATTGGCTGAGTGGACAAGTGAAAGAATTTCGTGCTAAGTTAAAAGGAGATCATGATGTCCCTAACACAATATAAAATATCAATAATTGTTACGGGTGTTACGGGTCTGTTACGGGTTAAATCAACACCCCGTAACACTGTCAAAGACTTACACCATCTCACTTTCAGCGACCTTGTTACACCTGTTACGGGCTTATGCGCGCGCGCACGCGTGAAAAAAAAATTATTCAATCTGCTAATTCTTATTTCTAAAGATAAGAATATTTTTCTTACGTGCGAGGAAACAGCCCGTAACACCCGTAACACCCGTAACAACATTTGTTTTTATTATATTTTTAATTTTTTTACATGTAACAAATCAAAGTTATGCCGTAACAAAATAGACTTTACCCGTAACACTAGCTTAAAAAATCAACAAGGATAGTGATCATGGAAAAATATTTGCGTTTGTTAAATCCAAAAACAACAAATTTCGATGCAATCGGTGGCGGTAATTTTGGTGCATTGACCCGTGAAGATGTATTACTGGCGATCAGTTATGCACGTTTATCGTCAAAACAAGCGAAGTTGATCCGTATGTATGCCTTCGGTGACAATACGATTGAAGTGATTACTGAACAGGCTCAGGTACTTGAGACTGAATACTGCTATCAAAATCATATTGATCATGCCACTGCATTGCGTGTTGCATTGATTGAACTGTTCGCATGTCCAGCAACATACAAGCCATCTGAAAGAAACCGTGCTGTTCTTGCTGGATTGTCTCGAATGAAGATCCAACGAGTGGTTGGCAGTTTGATTGATGATTATCGAAAAGATATAGCGGTTGATTTGAAGGATGCAATGCAAAAGGTTAAGAGACAAATAAATAAACTGATGGATAATGAAATATATTAAATCACCTAAAAGTTGATTTTATGTATTGACAGGTGAGCCAGAAATAAACTACATTTCTCCACAATGCAAAACTGTATTTAAAGCGCTGTAAGTTCTTAAGAGTCTCTCCCCAGAGGCTCTTTTTTTATGGCTGTATGTCAGGCGCGGGGCAGGGCATACAGTCTTTTTTTAAGGATGACCGCATGGCAAACAATCAGATGATCGTTCGCATCTCAGTGCAGATGCCTAAACGTCGAATGGTATTGCTCACAGCGCTTCATGCAGTGGACAAGATCATTCAACTGAAAGCAACACAGAAACTGCGTGAATTAATTATTAAACGTTCCATCAAAGTTACTCCGGTGAAACATGAACAAAGCACCCCAGAAAGCTAAGCGTCCATGTCTGTCATCGGGCTGTAAGGACTTTGCATCGAACAAAGGATATTGCGACAAACATCAGAGCAGAGTGAAGCAACGTGATCGTGATCGCGGGACTGCACATCAACGTGGCTATGATGCCGAGTGGAAAAAACATCGTGACCAATTCTTGTTGGAACATCCGCTGTGTGTTGAGTGTCGTCGCAAGGGTTACGTGATGCCTGCAACGGTGGTCGATCATATCGTTGCACACAAGGGCGATAAGGATCTGTTCTGGGACAAATCAAACTGGCAACCGTTATGTGAAACACACCATAACATCAAGACTGCATCAGAAGATCGCGGTGCTTGGATGCCAGTAGCTACCAAAGCAGTGAATGATCCTGAACGTAAAAGTCCATTCAAAGTTGGCGATCTATTGACGATTACAAACGATGTGATCCTCAGCCGACTTGGTTGTACTGATCAGGATCAATGGGAAGTGCTCGATGTGCTCAATGAAAAGATTCTTGAAGTATCCAACGGCATGAAGATACAGCAACTGCATTTTTCACATTTTAAAAATATTCAAGGGGATATGGGGTCAAAAGTCTAAACCGACCTCCCGCTAAAGACCGCCCCCCCATGAAATTTTCTCTCCGTGAGAAAAAATCAAAAGGGAGGGGGGTATCAGAGGTGATTTATGACTGATAAAGATTTCACATTCCAAGCTGGATCTGAACTACTGCAACCGAAGGTAGCAGTAAAGGCAAAAATCCCGCCTAAGCCTGCAGGCTTGACCAAAGTTGCAAATGCAGTTTGGGAAGAGTTGGGACCAAAACTTGTTGAAGTTGGTCTGCTTAGTGAGGTGGATGGAGCAGCGTTTACATTGCTCTGTCGAAATATTTCTGACTATGAGGCTGTCTTGGCCAAGTTACAGACCGTTGATGACTTCGTGGATGAGACACCAAATAAATTTAAGGTCCAATCCGTGTGGTTCACATTAAGAAACCGACTGCATGATGATATTTTGCGACTGTCCAAAGAATTTGGTCTGACTCCAGCTTCTCGAAGTGGTATGCGTGGTGCTCAGACGGATAAGAGTCAGCAATTGGGTCTTGGGTTTGAAACGCCTGAACCAACGAAACCAGAGAGTGCATTTACAGTGCGTAGACGATCATGAGCGAAAGAAATTATTTAGAAATCATGCACCAGTACTGCAAAGACGTGCAAACAGGTGTACGAATTGCGGGAAAGTTTGAAAAATTAGCAGTAAAACGTTTTCTAAATGATTTAAAACGCCAAGAAAACGACCACGATTTTCCATATTCATTCAGTGAAGAGCGCATGAATCATGTGTGCTCATTCATTGAAAATTTGCATCACTGGAAAGGTGCTTTAGCACGTAAGCATTTCATCTTAGATCCATGGCAAGTTTTCGTTGTTGGTAACATTTTCGGCTGGGAAGATGAGGACGGGATCAGACGTTTTACTGATGCTTATGTCGAAATTTCCAAGAAAAACGGAAAATCGACCCTTGCTGCTGCCATTGGTTTGTACATGTTATGCGGTGATGGGGAAGCGGGTGCTGAAGTTTATGCAGCAGCTGCCAATTATGACCAAGCAAAAATTGTGTGGCAGGATGCCAAGCAGATGGTACTGCTGAATGCTGAATTAAGAGCAACATTTGGTATTGAAACGACTCAGTATGAGATCCGTTCGACCACTGGCAACGACAATAGTATTTTCCGTCCGATTGCGACAGACAAAGAAGGCAGTAAGGACGGTAAAAACGTCCATTGTGCCATTCTTGACGAAATCCATGCACACAAGGATTCTGAAACTTACGACATCATGGCAGATGGTGTCATTGCTCGTCGTGAGCCTTTAGTTTTGGGTATTACCACAGCAGGCAGTAATAAAATCGGGGTCTGTTGGCGTGAGCGCTGCAAAGTTGTCGATATTTTGTATGGTAAAGATAATTTAGAGCGTTATTTCGGCATCATTTTCACCATCGATAAAGGTGACGATTGGCGCAATCCTGATGTTTGGCCAAAAGCCAATCCAAGTATGGGCGTTGCTTTTGACACGAATTACTTGCAAGGCAAATACAAGAAGATCAAAACCGCTGCTGAAGAAAGCCGATTCAGACAGAAAAGTTTGAATGAATGGGTGCAAGGTGCAGACAGTTGGATTGCCTCCAGTGAATGGGAGCTGATCGCAGATCCGAGTGTCACTGAAGATCAATTCAAAGGTTGTATTTCTTTTGGTGGTTTGGACTTGGCAAGCAAAATGGACTTGGCAGGTTACGTGAAATGGTATCCAAAACTCATTGATGGTCGTGTGCATTGGTATATTTTTGCGCATCAGTACATCAATTCCAATGTGGTAAATCAAAGACGTGCAATGGATGGTCAGAAACGTCCAGATGAATATTTGGATTGGGTCGAAAGTGGTCACTTGATTGAAACGCCTGGGAACGTCACTGACTTTTCACAGATTTATAAAGATGTGATCGAAAGTCATTTGCAAGCCAATATGTATGAAATTGGTTTTGACCCATGGAATGCAGCACAATTTGGTCAGGATCTGATTTCTGATGGATTGGAGGCTATTGAGGTTCCTCAAAAGGTCAATCCTTTAAGTATTGGTATGCGCTGGATTGAAGAATTAATCCGCGATGGACGGCTTCATCATGATGGCAATCCTTTGCTGCAATGGTGTGTTTGTAATATTGAAGTTAAAGAAGACAACAACAATAACATTTTCCCACGTAAGCCTGATAAAGCACGAAAAATTGACGCAGCTGTGGCAGCGATTATTGGTGCTACACGGGCAATGCTTTGGGATAAGTTAGACGTTTTCGACTTGGTACCAGGTGCAGAAGATGGAAACATTGATGACTGGTTAAATGACATGATTAAGGTAGCTAAGCGATGAGTAAAAAACGCGATAAACCAAAAATTCGTGATAAAACAAATCGCGATAAGCTGAATGTTCGCGGAACGGGACCAAAGCAAGACAAAAGGGGGGCGACATTACATGATCGTCCCCTTTCTACTTTGAGAACGGCTAAGCCTGTCAACTTTGATAGTGCGATGACGCTCAGTGCTGTTTTTGCCTGCGTTAAGATTCTTGTTGAGTCAGTGGCCACGTTGCCTTTGCAAATGTTCAAGATCAATAAGGATGGAACGCGAACACAAATTAAAGATCATGACTTGATTCGATTGCTGAACAACAAGCCGAACCGTTATCAGACCCGTGTTGAGTTTTTTGAACAGCTGATGCTGAACCTTGTCGCAGGCAATAGCTTTGGCAAGCGTGATTACATCGGAAAAAAGCTCACCAGTATTCAGATTATTAACTCTGGGTCGGTGGATCTGAAGTTAGACGATAAAGGCAATCCGATTTATCAGTGTCAAATCAATGGTCAGAAAGTCGAATATTCTGAAAAGGATATTTGGCATGTCAAACTTTTTGGCACGGGATTGATGGGAATGTCACCCATTGCTTATGGTGCTCAATCCATCGGCATTGGTCTTGCTGGGAATGATAAAACATCTCGATTGATGTCGAACGGTGCCAAGCCAACAGGGGCATTGAAAACGGATAAATATCTAAAAAAAGAACAGCGTGATGTTTTGCGTGGTGAATTGGATATTTTGATCAATGGTGATGATGGTGATTTGGCAGTACTTGAAGGCGGGATGCAGTTTGAACAAATTAGCCTTACGCCTGAAGATCTTGAATTGATTGAAATTCGAAAAATGTCAGTTGAAGAAGCCTGTCGATACTTTGGTGTGCCACCAATCTTGGTGTACTTGACTGAAGGTGCGACAGCATGGGGCAGTGGTATTGAGCAAATTATCGATGGATTTTACAAATTTGGTTTACGCCCATATCTGGAACGTATCGAAGAAAGTATCCGTATTCATTTGCTTCCGCGTGAAGAGTGGGATGATTACGAATTTGAGTTCAAGACCAAAGACTTGTTGAGAGCTTCTTATCTTTCACGAATCACTGCAAACAAAGACAGAATTTTGAGTGGTCAAGCCACTATGAACGAAATCAGGCGTGAAGAGGGTGATGCACCGATTGAAAATGCTGATTTTCTATTGGCACCAGTGAATATGACTACTGCTGAACGTATGAAAAAAGGTACTTATGGAGCGAAAGCTGATGAAAAATAAACTGCATGTGCGGAATAAGTTTTCGCCAAACATGCCAAAAGTGCATTGTCGTCGAATGCCTGTCGTTGCGGATAACTTACGATTTATCAACAAGGACGAAAAAACTGGTATCGTGAAGATTAGCGGTTATGCGGTGAAATGGGATTCAATCAATTACCACGGTGAAAAATTCATTCGTGGTGCATTTGCTGAAGTTTGTGCTGCATTTGCTGCTGGAACCAAGAAAATTCATGCGTATTACAATCATGGTTGGCGACTTTGGTATGTCGATGCACAGCTGGCCATGCGTATTGGTAAATATACAGTTCTGAAAGAAGATGATGTCGGTCTTTATGTTGAACTTGAATTTACACCAGGCTTAGCCATTGCCCGTGATGTCGCTGCCATGGTCCAACATGGCACAGTGGATGGATTCTCAATTGCATTCTATCCGGTTGGTGACTTGGACTATGACGATAAAGGCACGCATGTTGAAATTCGTCGAGCTGATATGTATGAAATCAGTGTTGTGGATGAGCCATCGGATGATTCAGCGCGTGTGATCAATGATCAGACCATTGAAGCGATTGAATCAGAAGATGATGCTGAAGAACTTTTGCGTTCGCTGGGCTTGGCTGGGGATTACTCGAAAAAACTGATTGCACGTTTAACCGATGTGCATAAGCCAAAAGAAAATCCACCGCCAAAAACTGAACCGAAAAAAGATCCTTTGGCATTCTTGGATCAAATAACCGTTTAATTTTCGTTTTAAATCCTGACCCGCTTAAAGCGGGTTTTTCATTTTCTATGCATGGAAAAAAATATGAAAGCACTTTCAAAAACTGCAGTTGCTTTAGCAATGGGCGCAATCGCAACTCAATCAGCTCAGCCACTTTCTCCATTTATCGGTTTGAATGCCCGTGATCGTCAGACGGCTGAAGACTACAACCAAGCATGTGCTGACCTTCAGACACGTATGGCCAATTTGGATAAATTGATCACACGTTATAACGATGCTTTACAGCGTTTGGAAGGTGTGCCAGAAGATCTTCAAGAAGAACTTGAAACACGCGCCAAAGAAAACAAAAAATTGGCAAGTGAAATCGAAGAACTGCAACAAAAATTGGTTGATGGTGTTCAACATCGTGGTGCAGATCCTGACACCGTTGCATCATTGCTGATCCGAAATAAAGAAGTCGCAGATCAAGCCAATGCAATTTGCCGTGCTCGCGGTAAATTTGGTTTAGATGGTGTTCAAGCGCGTAACATCGTGACCTTGGCAGGCATGGGTAAGACTGCATCACTCGCTCAAAACGATTTAAGTCGTACAGTAGAGCGTCCGCTTACAATTTTGGACTGGATTACTTTCACTCCAATTACAGCTGAATTGGTGCCATTATTACAAGAATCTGCATACGAGATCATGGCAGAACTTGCGCCTGAAGGTACTGAAAAGAAAGAATCTAACTTAACCTTTGAAGTTGTTGATCTTAAAGCGGGTACCGTGGCGCATTGGATCAATATTTCGTTGCAAACGATGGCAGATATGCCGACATTGGCAGCATATATTGAAGGTCGTTTGGCATACGGTGTGCGTCTAAAACTTGAAGCTTACATCGTAGCTGGTGATGGAGTCTCTGGCGGTACTGCTAAATCATTCAGTGGTTTACTTGAAGCTGGCAACCATGAAACTGTGACTGCGGAAGCAGATGATACAGCTGTTGATGTGATTAGCCGTGCAAAATATAAGGCAGGTTCAACTGGCTTATTGCCTGAAGCGGTGATTTTGAATCCTGAAGATTGGGGCAAAATCGAACGTTTGAAAGGTGAAGATGGCCATTACATTTTTGGTTCACCTGGTGCAGCAGTTCAGCCTGTTCTTTGGGGTTTACCAGTGGTGCTTTCAGCTGCAATGACGTTGGGTAAATATTGGGTCGGTAATATTTCTTTAGGTATCGCGGGCTTTATTCGTGAAGATGTCGCAGTTGAGCTATCAACTGAAGATAAAGACAACTTCCGTAAAAACTTAGGTACCTTGCGTGCAGAAATGCGTGCATGTTGTGGCGTTCAAATTCCTGATGCATGTGTTGCAGGTGACTTGCCTGTGCCTCCTGTCGGTCCTTAATTCGATAAACAATGAAAAGCAGTCCTTCGGGGCTGCTTTTTTTAACTCTTTTCGTGTCGCAAAAAGGCTATTTTTATGAGTGATTTAATTGACCCCAACATTGTCAAAAAACAGTTACGTGTTCTACATGACCGTGATGATGATTACATCGGATTACTCACAAAAGCAGCTCTCAAACATATTCAAAATTTCTTAGACCGACCGCTAGAAGAAGTACTGGTGGAAGGCAAGTTGCATGAAGATTTGACCATTGCTGCCTTGTTGATCATCACCGATATGTACGAGAACAGAGCAGCTCAAACGGAAGTCAATCTCTACGTCAACCAAGCAGTTGAAATGTACCTGTTGCCATACCGAAAAATGGGGGTGTGATGTGCTAACAAGAAAACAAAGAGCTTATGCCATTTTTAAATCACTTTATTTCGGGGTGTTGCCTTCCTCATTCTATGAAAAGAATTGTCACTATGCTGAAAATGGTGAAGGGATGAATATTAAGAATTACCGAGAACATTTGATTTTAAATCTAATGATTATTCGATCTCTCATCAGAAAAACTGAGCATGAATGTACGCATGATTTTCATAAGATGAAAATTAAAAAATGGTTTCGTTGGCAATATGAGTGAAATGAATTATGCAATCAGGCGATTTAGACCATTTATACGAAGTGCTGCAACGTACTGAAGAAAAAGACAGTGCAGGTCAAAAAAAGTGGGTATGGAACAAGATCGGTGAGTTTTACGGTGGTGAAGTACCTGTCAGTACTTCAGCATTTTCATCCTCTGGTGCGATGGGATCGGCTTTAGTCGTTCAGATTAATTACCGACCTGAAGATTTTCCAGACTTGTTGCCTGAACATCAGTTGCGTGATGCAGACAGCCAAAACATTTATGCGATTACCGGCATCTTGCCGGTCAGTCGTGCCAAGCATCGAATTATGTGTGCCGTGGGGAAAATATGATTGAGACGTCTGTGGAAATTGAGGGCTTAGACGATCTTACAAAGCAATTGACCAGATTAGTGAGTCTAGCAAAGCAACAACAGTATGTAATGAATGCAGCTAGTTATGCGCTTAGCCCGATAGTAAAAGAAGTAAAGCGTTTAGCACCTAAGGCTGAATCAGAATATATCCGCTATCGAAATGGTCGAAAAGATAAAGTTAAGCCTGGTGGATTAAAAAAAGCGATTTCGAGAAAAAGAGTAAAACTTGAGAAAAGCCGTGGTGTGGCACTTCAAATAAAATATAACAAGGCATTTTATTGGCGTTTCTTGGAGTATGGTACACCCAATATGGCTGCTATTCCTTTTATACGTCCAGGTTTTGATACAAAAAAATCAGAAGCCTTGCAGCGATTTAAAGATCGATATCGCAGTTATGTCGATGATGTTATTCAACGTCGAGCAAGTGCGGGAGGAAATGGAGATGCTGGCGATTGAAATTTGTAATGTACTGCTGAGTGGTGCTGGATTTAAGTGTGGACCTGCACCCATTACTGCAGGTGAAGACCTGACAGATGGCTATGTCACCTTTCAAGACATCAGCACGGTACCGCAAAACGATGTAACAGGTTGGACGGGCATTGATTATGTCCGCATGCAAGTGAATGTCTATCATCATGAAAAATTGAAAGCATCACAGCGTGCCAATCAAATTAAGAAATTATTTTCAAAACAGAATCCGTACTGTGAATGCACGCCAGCTGGTGAGCGTGGATCACATGATACTGAAACCTTGCTGCACTGTCAGCAAATCGATTTTTACATGACTCAATCTGATAACAGTTGTTAGGAGACACTATGACTGATTGCGCAGCGGGAACAGTTGATTCCCAAGGGATCGAACTCCATGTGACTGGAGCACCGCTTTTCCCTACTCGAACATTAATTGCAGATGTGTTGGATTTGCCTTTACCTGCAGGTGAACGTCCAACAGATGATGTGACTTCTGTGACATCAAAATTTGCTGAAAAATTGGCAGCTGGTGTCATTGATTACGGCAATATCGAATTAGGCTTACTTCAACGTACTAATGATGATCAACAGGTGACATTGGAGCGTGCCTTCATTGCTGGTGACTGCTTTGATTGGGAAATCAAATTACCTGATGAAGCAAAAACTTCATATAAGTTTTGCGGATCGATTAGCAAATTTGCACCATCTCGTGAAGCTTCAAAGAAAAACCGTGTTGCGCTGACGATTGCCATCTCTGGTGCTGTTGACCACTTAGAAAATGGTGTTTCGGTGATTAATCCTCCTCCATCAGGACCTTAATCGATTTATTTCAAAAAGACCCCGTTTCGACGGGGTTTTTTCATTCTATTTATTTAAAAAAATGAGAGGCAATCATGTCTAATTTAGTAAATGCATTCTTGGCAACAGTTGGTAAAAAAACATCAGAAATTGTTGAAATTAAAGATGTAGGAAGTGTTGGTGTCCTAACTTCATTAACCATGAAGCAACGTGCTGAATATTTTAATGAGCGTAAAAGCCTTGAAGACTCGAAAGGCAATGCACTTTTACTGCAAACAACTGTATTTGACCCCGAAACTGAAGAACATATTTTTAAAAAATTATCGTTGGACGATATTAATAACCTTCCAACATACGTGACAGATCCATTGATCAAAGTGGCACTGCAAGCAATTGGTGTAACGCCTGAAATGATTGCACAGCAGGCAAACAAAGAGGTGGAGCCTGAAGAACTAAAAAACTCCGCGAACGACCAGAGCTAATGTTTATGTTTCAGCTCGCACTGCGGTTGGGTCGGACCGTAAACGAGTTGATGAGCAGTATGAGTGCTGAGGAATTCGAGTACTGGAAAGCATTTTCAGTATTCGAGCCAATCGGTGTTCTACGTGAAGATGCATTATTTGCCAATGTCTGTAAAACACTTGCAGATTTACAAGTGAAAAATGAACTGACATTACGTGATTTCACTGTGTTCAATCGCAATAAAGCAGAGCCTGAACCTGATCAAGAGCAAGTCATGCGTAACATCAAAGCAGTGTTTGGAGCATTAAGTGCCAAGTCAAAAGCATAAGGATGTTTAAAACAGCCTTAAACAATCATATTTAATTGCTTTTAGGGCAGTTAAATTACCTTTTTAGGCATTGCACCTTGTGGCGGTTTTGGATTAATCTAAAAAAGCACTGGCAAAATCCAGTGTTTGGGTTAGCGTCCAAAAAATTCATCATGGTCAATGACCGCTATGGCGGTTTTATTTTGCCTATAGCTTTTTACAACTTGTAGAAAGTGCCCGCTATGGCGGGTTAGGTAGGAGCACTTCGGTGCGCCAGACTCATGATGACTGGTAACGCTAATCCTATCTAATCCGCCACCATATTTATTAGCGTGAGTTTGGTGGTGAAAATTCCTTTTATGGAGTAATCATCATGAATACTAAATCAAAAATCGTAAAATTTAATAATCAACAAGTGCCCGTTTTCATGCAGGGCGATAAACCATACGTTTTGATGAAGCCAATTTGCGAAAATATTGGCTTAGATTGGAACTCTCAGAAGAAACGTATTAATAGAAATGCTGTATTGTCTAAAGGTAAGGTCATGATGACCTCACCCTCTAATGGTGGTGATCAAGAGTACATTGCATTGCCATTGGGAATGTTAAACGGCTGGTTGATGGGTGTTGATGCCAATAAGGTTCGACCTGAAATTAAAGATACATTGATCAAATATCAACTTGAATGTTATGACGTGCTGTATCAGCATTTTATGCCAAAACCACGTAAGCCTGTGGACTTGTCAGAATATGTCCGCAAAGATGCACATGAAGCGTTGGCACTGAAATACCACTGCATGTTTCGTCAATATGATGACATGATTGATCAACTGCGGGATAAAATCAGCAGTATGGAAGATCAATGCCGTTATCTGGATTACAAACTAAACCAGTACGCAATTGATATTTATGAAGCCAGCAAATTGCTGAATGTGCCTGTGAGCACGATTGAGTATGAACTGCTTTGTAGTCACTTTATTACTAAACGGGTGCCTTATATTAGTGATGCACCTGTGATCTGGTCGGTAACGGAACGTGGAAAACGGTTAGGGCTGGTTCTAATTGATAGCATCATTATAGATGGCAGGGCGGTAGATTTAATTAAGCTAACTGATGATGGATTTTCTTGGTTAAAGCAGCGTTTGCATAGCCAGCTGAACTTGAATTAGTTTTTAAAAGCTGTGTATATTCTAACCTCTTATAAATATAGGGGGTTAGAATGGCGATTAAACCTTGTAAAGAATGCGGTTCACCAGTAAGTGATAAAGCTGAAAATTGTCCACAGTGCGGTGCAAAACAGCCAAAGAAAACATCTAGTTTTGTAATGTTTTTAGCAGTTTTATTGGCGATTGCAGGTATCTATTCATTATTTTCGCCTGAGCCTGAACCTACAAAGGTTCAAAGTAGTAAGCCACTCACGGAAGAGGATTTGATGACTGCGAGACAGATTCAAGCACATATGGCTATTAAAAATTCAATGAAAGACCCTGAAAGTGCTCAAGTGAATTTCTATAAAGGAAAACCGTGTGGTCAGGTGAATGCCAAAAATAGTTTTGGAGCATATACAGGTTATAAACGTATTGTTTTATTAAAAGACATTAATATTGAGGGTCATGGTATATCTGATTCTCAATTTGAGAAACTTTGGAACAAATATTGTGACGGTGTGAGTTTTAGTTAATTTGCATCAAATTTAAGTTTTATTAAAAAGCCACCCTTTTGGGTGGTTTTTTTATGGGTGAAATTTATGTCAGGTGATATTTTAAGTCGGATTCAAATTCTGCTGGATGCAAACACAGCAAACTTTGAACAAGGTATGAGAAATGCTCAAAATACTTCTGAAGTATCTTTAGGAAAAATAGTAGGTGCTGCTAAGAAAGCAGGTGCTGCTATTGCGGGGGCTTTTACAATACATGAGATATATCAGGCCATCGATGCTCAAATAGAACAAGCAAAACAAATAGAGATTGCTGCATATAAAGCTCAAGCATCAACAACTGAAATTCAAAAATATGGTATTGCGGCTAAACAAGTTGGGCTTGAAACTGAGCAGCTTGCTGATATTTACAAGGATTTTAACGAAAAAATTGGAGAGTTTGTCACGGTTGGGGGTGGCGGTGCTTTGGATTTTTTTGAACAAGTTGCATTGAAAACGGAAGGAAGTGCAGCAGGTGCAATGAAGCTTGCTAAACAAATGGCAGCGTTATCTGGTCCTGAAGCAATGGGCTTGTATGTGAAAAAAATGGAGGAAGCAAATCTTTCTCAAGATCAGCAAAATTACTTAATGGAAAGCGCTGCATCTGAATCCCAGATGCTTTTACCTTTATATAAAAATAATGCTGAACAGATCAAATTATGGGGTGATGCTGCTGAGCGCACTGGCGTTATTTTAGATGAATACGGAATTAAAAAAGCTGCCGAATTTCGAGTTCAATCCGAATTGCTGAAAATGCAACTTGAGGGTGCAAAAACTCAACTTGTTCAGGCTGTTATTCCTGCTTTTGTAGATATTGCCGATGCATTTAATACTGGTGATAAAGAAGCACGAGCTATGGCGGATGGCGGTGAGGTTTTGGCAAATGTACTCCGTGGTGTGGCTGCTATCGCAATGGGTTTATATACCACCGTTAACTTAGTTGCAAATACAATGGCAGGTGTTGCTGCTTCAGCAACTAGTGCAATGAATGTAGTAGATCAGGCTGCTCAGGCTAAAAGTGCAAAATGGTATGACAAACTTCCCGGGGTTAAATTATTTAAAGCTTCTGTACTTATAACAGCAGATATTCAAAATCCCGATAGTGTTATTGCTGATATGAAAGATCAGAATGCAAGAATTGCAGAAGAAGGCGCTGCAATGATTGGTAAAGTTTTTGATAATGCTACTTCTGAAGCAGCAGCTAAAATGGCAGATATTTACGGTAAAAGTAATGATGCTCAAGCTAAAGCAACTCAAGGAACAAAAGACTGGATAGATAAACAGAATGAGGCATCTACTGCTGCAAGTAAGGAGAGCAAAGCACAAGCTGAGTTGAATCGAAAGCTGCAAGAGCAGGAAAATTTAAGAAAAAGAGCTTTAGAACAAGCAAGTCGACTCATTTATGAATATGGGGATGAACTTTTACGGATAGAAGAAGACCTGAAATCTGACTTAGCTGAAATTCATCAAGCGGCTTTAAAGATCGAAGCGAAAGATCGCTATTCAGCTTTAGCTAAAGCTCAAGCTGAATCACGTAAACAACTGTTCGTTGCTGAGCTTGAAAATGAGCTATATGAGCACCGTAAAACTGAAGAAGAAAAGCTTGCTGATGAATTGCGTATTAATAAGCTTCGTTTGGATGCACAACGTGGATTAAATAAAAATGAGATAGATCTGCGTAAACAGGCATTGGACGATAAATACCGTTTAGAACTGGCACACATTGAGGATCAAAAACGATCTCGTGTGAATGATGCCATGGCTGCATGGGGTGGCACGTATTCAGACATGACAGGGCAGGGTGAAGAGCATGCTTTGTCACAACAGCGTTTTTCGCGTACAGATCAGTCGCAGGAGCTGTTTGACGCTCAAATGGCGTTGGCAGATACCGCTGAAGAACGTGAAGCGATTTGGCAAGCTCATCACAACCGCATGCAGTTTATTGAGCAAGAGTATTTCCGTTCTCGTGCCAACATGCAACTGCAATGGGGCATGAGCTATGTCCAAGGCGCAGCAGGTGTTATGGCTCAAGTCTTTGGTGAAAACTCCAAAGCTTATCAAGCCATGTTTGCTGTGCAAAAAGCGATGGCGATTGCTCAAGTCATGATGAATGCGCCTGCAACGTTCTCAGCAGTAATGACATCGGCTTCAGCTATTCCAGTGGTCGGTCCATTCATTGCTCCAGGATTGGCAGCGGGTGCTGTGGCATTACAAATGGCTCAGGCTGCAATGATTGGATCTGTATCATTCCAGCCAACCGGTATGGCGCATGATGGTATTGATCGAATTCCAGAAGAAGGCAGCTGGTGGCTTGATAAAGGTGAACGTGTCTTAAAAGAGCAAACATCATCAAAACTTGATAGCACGCTCGATGAGATCCGTCGAACTAATCGTGAACCTGCATACGATATGCCAATGATGCAACCTGAAGTAAACAATATTTACGCTTTGGATGGTAAGAGTGTTGAACGTGTACTGAAAAAACACAATCGGCACGTTGCCAGCAGTATGAAAGGCTATGCACGTAATTTTGGGAGATAAATGATGTCTGATGTTTTATTTCCAGACTTAAGAATTGGTTATGACCTGACGCGAAAGCCGATGTTCAATACCAAAATTATGACTTCGGTAAATGGTCGTGAACAGCGTGCAAGTTATCAAGCTGTGCCGAAATATGAGTTTTCACTCACTTTGCCAGGTCTTCAGGAACGGAAAGGCGAACTTCAGGCAATTGAAGATTTCTTTATTGCTCGTCGCGGTGCTTTTGATTCGTTCCTGTTCAAAATGCCTTGGGACAATGAATATGAATGCATCTTCAATGGTGATGGCACTCAGACTTCATTTCAGCTTTACAAGGGGCAGTTGCCACTTGGAAATACACAATCGCAAGTGGCTTTTGATGCTGATCCCACATTTTGGAATGAAGATGACAATCAGCAATTTTGGAGCGATAACGATGACGAATTGTTCTGGGATGACACGAAAATTACAGTCAGCAAAAGTGGTCTAGTTCAAGCAACAAAGCCATTGAAAGCCGGGCATAAATTTTCAGTGAAAGGCACATTTTATTATCGTTGCCGATTTGCTGATGATGGACAAGCTTTTACGCTGTTTAGTTATCGCTTATGGAAAGGTGAAGTCACCTTGATTGGATCTTTGGGAAATAAAGTATGAGAGCAGCTTCTGCAAAACTAATTGCGTTACTTGATGCTGATCAGTTTGTGATGGCAGATCTCTATACCATCACCACTGTTCAAGGTGATGAATTCCGATATACGAATTATGACTTTGATTTGACTGTTGCAGGTCAAACATATAGTTCGAGTGGTCCCATCATCAGTCGTGAAGGAATTAGCCTGTCACTGGGTATTGAGGTTGATAATTTATCGATCAGCATTGATTGTATTGATGATAATGAATGGAACGGCATCAATGTTGTTCAAGCGTTTCATAACGGTCAGCTTGATGGTGCTCGATTTAAGTTGGAACGTATTTTTATGGACATGAATACACCAACAGATACCAGTGCCGGCACCATTAAGCTGTTCGAGGGTCGAATCATTGAGCCTGACTTAGATCGTAATTCGATTCAAGCCAGTGTTGCGTCAGATCTGGACGAATTGAACGTGCAAATGCCAAGAAACCTATATCAGCCAAGCTGTACCAATACATTGTTTGACAGTGCATGTGGTCTATTACGACAAAACTTTATTGTGCAAACAACCATTGAAACGGGCAGTACTCCAGCACGAATTTTATGCCAGGTGAATCAGCCACAGGGTTGGTTCACGCAAGGCGTAATTGAGTTTTTAGACGGTGGCAATGCTGGTCTAAAACGGACGATTCGCATGCATGAATCAGGCGCTTTGTTATTGACTTTGCCATTGTTGGAAGCACCGCAGACAGGACAACGAATCAAGGTTTATCCAGGATGTGATAAACGGTTAGAAACTTGCCAAAACCGTTTTAATAATTTCTCTCGTTTCCGTGGTGCGCCATTTATTCCGGTACCAGAAACCGCAGTTTAACTAAATTTGTATTAATCCATACCCAGCAGATGCTGGGTTTTTTTATGGGGTGAGAAAATGCCTTTACCTACGGTTGCTGAAATTACAGATCCAACTGCCACTAATACGCAAATGAAGCAGCGATTGGCGCAATTAGTTGAGGGAGTTGGCGAAGTTAAAATTGAAACAAAAGAATTCGCTCAGCAACAGACTCAGACGATAGAGCTTGGACGAATTTCAAATCCAAATAAACTGTCATTAGAGCAGGTTTTATTTAAAACAATGCCGACTTATACTAGTGGCACTGCTACGATTGTCACCAGAAACGGTATTAAGCAATTAAAACTCGTCAGTGCATCAACAGGTGGACAGATAATAGCTTACTGGGATTTTGATGCATCGCTTTTTACTCGCGAGTTTGCAGGAAGCCTGACAATTGAGGATGCTGATGCTGGAAGCAACGGATATGTTGGGATTCAGCAAATATCAAGCAATGGCTCAGTTTTGGCAGCAAGCTATGCACAGACTGCAATATCCGGTGCAATTAGTAAAAAAGTATTTCGTACGACTTCAACAGGCGTCGTATCTGGAGCTGTAAAGATCCGATTGATTGCATTTTTGCAAACAACAACAACACGTCAAATGCACGTGCACAGTCCGTTTATCGCAGACGGTATAAACACAGATTTTATATCTCCTGAGGAAACTGTCAATTTGCAACCAATTGAAAATCAGTTGAACCAAGTTAGTGCTGACGTAACCAAAATAGGTCAAGCCTTTGAATATGTGGGACAAAAAAATATATTCAACCCAGCATTATCAACTGATGGGAAAATTATTTCATATAGTGATGGAACGTTATCAACATATGCAAACGGTATTGCATTTAGCAAAGTGGCTGTCCAGGCTGGTAAAACCTATACGTTTTGGATACCAGTTAATTCAAGTTTCTATTTTAGAGATTTAATTTATACGTTTGCTGCAGATGGTTCGTATTTGGGTCTTGACAAGTCAGCTGGTTCAGCTTATGAAAAAATAAACCCTACTCCACCATCTGGTGTTTCTTACAGCGATGGTAAGAGAACAGTCACTTTTACTATCCCATCTAACTCTCAAATTGCATACGTGCAAATGATGGCAGAGTATTCTACACATACAACAGCTCAATTTGATGCACTTGTAAACTCCATGCAGTTTGAGCTTGGGAGCGTTAAAACCGCTTTCGAGGCATACAACCCGAATGCAGCTACAAAGATGGTTTTAAAAGAAAGTGCTTTACCAACTACTCAACCGTCAGTGGCAACTACAGGCAACACGTTTGCTGTGACATTAGATGGTACTGATGCATATATTCGTACAAAGTTCAGTGATACTTTGGATTTAGTACAGCAAGTTCGATACGGTACAAACGCAGTCTGGTCGAATAATGTAATTAATCCATGGTCAGTACGTACTATTCCAAAATCTACCACAAAGGATGGTGTAATCGCTGCATTCTCAAGCGGTACTGTTTTAGTATCACAAGGCGATGACGCTGCACCGCTAAATTATAATGGCACATACATCGGGGCGAATCATGGTGCTTATATTGTTCATGAAGTAACTGTTAATGCTCACGGTAAAACGTATGCCGATGTTGGTTCTCGCTGGACACAGGGCGCGAATATTTTCACGATTGTTCGGATAGTAGACGTAAACAAGCTTTGGTTAGTGAGTCAGAATACTGGATCAACGTATTGGCAGTTTGTTACAACTTCACTGAACGGTTTAGCACTCACGCACAGCACAGGCGCAACTAATACAGCTTCATTTACTCCAAGTGCAGACACCTTGACTCAGCTTCTTTCAGCTGTGAATAATCATACTAAAAAGATTGTTGCTGATGGTTTCAAAGACCTAATGGCAGCAGGTGTTTATGATGTTGAATCTATCGAGTTCATTGATAACTATGACATTATGAATCCTGTGTCTATTTTATCGTATTTGCAAAGCCGAGTTGGAACAACGACAGAGCAAAATCTAAGCGTAGACTCGATTACTTCTGATGTTAGAGTAAGTGTGAATTATCGTTATGCACTAAACGGTAGTTGTACTGTGTCAACACAGCTTCATAAAAAAGCAAATATCAATTTCAGTTTTGCTGGCTTGGTTCAGGCGAATCCGTTGAGCTATTCAGGTAAAACATTAATTGAATATGCAAATAAAATGAAGCCTGTTACTGTTAGCGGAACGTCTTATGACTTGTCAGCGACTATAGATGCAACGACCAATACTGCATTGATCAGTATGCTTAAAACAGACTGGTTAGATACAACAAACCCACCAGATCGTGTGTTGAACTTAGTAAAAAACGGGGCAAATAAAGAGTTTGGGCAGGTGCTTGGTTACAGCCTAACTCGCGGAGCAACGAAACCAAGTGTTCGACAGAATACAACAGATGCAGGCTTCTTTAACAATCCAACAACTAAGAAAGTTTACCCAAAAGCTTTAGTTGGCAATCTAGCTACTGTAGTAAATGCTGTTTCATATCGAGCTATTTATAATCCAGCTATTCTTCCACAAGCAACAATCTATACTTGGTATGAGGATAATGGTGAAATCTTTGTGGTTCTCGATACTCATCAAAGCGCTTCCATGTTGAAATTACCGTTGCCTTCAATGTTCAATGGTAAGTCTGCCGAGGTAATTGATAGTCATGCAAACTTCACATTACATAGTGAAATCGTGAGCGATGGCGGTCTGCTTTGTTCAGTTATGGGTAGCTATGCTTCTGTCATGATTAAGCTGAGTTGATATGAAAAATTTAGAGGCTGTTACAGAAGCCCTAACGTGGCTTGGCACACCATACCATCACCAAGGGCGTGTCAAAGGTGTCGGTGTCGATTGTGCAACACTGCTTTGTGAGGTTTACGAAGCAGTAGGGCTGATTGATCATTACGATCCAGGCCCATACCCACCTGACTGGCATATGCACCAGATGGGGCAGCGCTATCTTGAGCACATTCAAAACTTTTGTGAGCAGGTAAACGATCCTCAGCCTGGTGATATTGTTCTTTATCATTTTGGCAAGTGTATCAGTCATGCTGCAATTGTCGTCGAGTGGCCAACGATTATCCACTCATATATCCATCAGGGGGTCATCCTTCAAGATGGAACCAAAGGAAGTTTAGCCCGGCGAATTGCCGGGTTTTATCGTTTAAGAGGGCTATAAAATGGGTGGTGTTTTTGGTGGCGGTACAGTCAGCACATCTGACAAACGTATCAATTCAATGCGTATCCAGCAATCAGCCTATGGTCTTTGCCAGCCTTTGGTTTACGGTAAAAACCGTGTTGCTGCGAATATGTTCTGGTATGGTGATTTTACAGCCACAGCCCATACAACAACGACAAAGCAAGGTGGTAAGGGTGGTGGCGTAAAAACCAAAAACACGACTTATACCTATAGCGCGTCCTTCATGTTGGGGCTTTGTGAAAATAAAATCAAAGATATTGGGATTATCTGGCGTGACAAAGAACAGATTGTTCCTAAAACGGAAGGCGGTATTCAGCTTAAACCCATTGATCAGCTAGGGTTTGAATTATTTGATGGTGATCATAATCCTGTTTGGGGCTATCTCCCATCAAAGCATCCTGACCAGGCATTGCACTATCCATTTCTCGGTTATGTCGCATGTGCCAACTACGATCTGGGGGGGAGTGCCAGCTTATCGAATCATAATTTTGAAGTGATTAGCGATATTACATTCTCAGAAACGATTCATGATGCGAATCCCGCTGACGTGATTGAAGACTTCATCACAAATCCACGGTACGGTGCAGCACCTAGTTTGAATATGGCAGATTTATCTGAATTTCGGACCTACTGTACAGCAACCAATTTGTTGATCAGTCCTGCTTTGACAGAACAGCGTGAAGCATTCGAAATCATCAATGAAATTGTGGAAGCAGTGAATTGTGCAGTGGTACCGAGTCCAGACGGTTTGAAAATCCGTTCATACGGTGACAGTGCAGTGACAGGGAATGGTGTGACATTTACGCCAGATCTTGAACCGGTATATCACCTGACTGATGACGATTTTCTGGGTGAAGATCAGCCTGTGCGTGTGCGTCGAAGCCGTGATACCGATGCATACAATCATTGCCAAATCGAGTACGTGAATCGCTTCAACCAGTACAACACGGAAACAGTTGAGGCCAAAGACCAGGCAAACATTGAAATGTTTGGTCTGCGTACACAAGATCCAGTCAAGTTCGACTTTTTCTGTGAACCAAAAATTGCTCGCCATGCAGTGCAGTTGCTATTACAGCGAAAACTCTATGTTCGAAATGAATATGAGTTTGAATTAGGCTGGAAGTACTGCCGACTTGAACCAATGGATATTGTCACGATTACGGATGAATCCTTAGGTTTGAATCAGTTTCCAGTACGAATCACACGAGTTGAAGAAGATGAAGAGGGTGTACTTTCGATTACAGCTGAAGAGTTAGCAGTCGGATCTCGTTCAGCAGTTGAGTACGATCTTCAATCATCAAACGGGTACCAAGGTGGCAATGAGGAACCAGGCAACGTCAATGCACCGGCAATTTTTGAGCCTCCTTTAGAATTAACGGATGGTAAAAATCAGATCTGGGTGGCAGTATCCGGTGGCATCAATTGGGGTGGCTGTAACGTCTGGGTCAGCCTGGATAATACAACTTATGAAATAGTTGGTACGATCTATGGGTCTGCTCGATATGGTGCCCTAGTTTCAGCCATTGATGCAGATGACACATCGATGCAAGTTCAGTTGAATACATCATCTCAAATCTTTGGTGGTACGCTTCAAGATGCTGAAATTGATGCAACGTTGTGTAAAGTGGGTGATGAATATATCAACTACGTTGATGCAACACTGAATGGATCAGGGCGTTATACATTAAGTGAAATGCTTCGTGGTCGTTTCGATGATGCAGGGCCACATAATGCAGGCGAATCATTTGTTCGTATTGACCGTGCCATTTTTAGTCACGATTACAATGAAAATATGATCGGCAAACAGATTTATTTGAAGTTCACAAGCTTTAATGGTCTTGAGCAAAAAGAAGAAACTTTGGATGAAGTGACGGCATATAGTTACACCATCAATGGTGGTCGTCCTGCAGGTGTTAAAGGTTTATCACTTCAATCTGCATTCATCGGTACAAGTTTCAAAGTGCAATGGCAACCGGCAGCAGGTGCGTCTGGTTATGTTGTGCAGATTCTTTCAGGCGGTGTATTGCTTCGTACGGTTGAAACCACGAATACTGATTATTCGTACAGTATGGAAGAGGCGAAAATCGACGGTATTCAACGTGCTTATACAGTGCGTGTCGCAAGTAAAAACGGTTCGATTGTCAGTACTTTTGCTGAGTTGAATATCAGTAATCCAGTTCCGCCACAATTGTTGAACGTGTACACATCGGCAACAGCAAACTCGATCACAGTGACTTGGATTCCAAGTGAAGTGCCTGATCTGAAAGATTACCAGGTTTGGGTCAGTCCAAATGCAAACTTCGATCCAGATACACTAGCAGCATCTTGGACAGGTACTGAGAATGCTTGCACGATTACTGGCTTGCAATCGACGACCACATATTATGTGCGTGTTGCTGCGCGGGACATGTGGAAGCCGACCTCGTGGAACTATTCAACACGAATCACACAAGCAACTGCTGATAGTTAAAATTTTCAACCATAAAGCACCTTTAGGGGTGCTTTTTTTATTGCCAAAGGTAGGGGCGAGATGTCTGAAAATGAGAGTTATGGCCTTAGGCTTGAAAAGAAAATTGATAATATGCAATCAGATATACGCATGTTATCGGATCATGTGACTAGATTGACCTTTATCAATGAAGCACAGAAAACTGCAGGGGAAGAAAATAGGAAAGACATCGATGCGCTTGATGTGAAGGTTTCAGGTCTTGAAAAAAAATCAGCAGCACAAGATGGAGGTATTGGGGTTCTACGCTTTCTACTTGGGTTATGTGGTGGTTCACTCATTGGATTATGTGCATGGGTAGGTTCATCAATTATACAAATCAATCAAGATCAATCACTGATTAAAGAAAAAGTCACTCGACTTGAGGAAATGAATAAATGAAATTTATAGAACAAAATGCATGGCAATTTTTGTCAGTCAAGCTCCCTGTATTGGGAGCTTTTTTATTGCTTGTGCTTATTCCTGCGCTGCAATGGGCAGTGGATTTTAAATTGATTCCTGTTGAATACCATGCCTATGTGACAGGCGGAGTGATGGTATTTTTATCATGGCTTGGTAAAAAGTGGTATCAGCCAAGTTTGCATCAGCCTTTGGGTTTTGTGGCTGTGACAGCTGGCCACAGTAACTCTGATCCTGGTGCAGTAAATGGCAAGATCAAAGAATCTGAGCTTGTGACAAATTTCCGTAATGCAGTGGCTTTTTATTTGCAAGAAGCAGGAATTGCAACAAAAACGGACGGTACGAGTACTCGAAATGATCCGTTATCGTCAGCTTTAAAACTGATTAAAGGCTCATCAGTTTCGGTTGAATTCCACATGAATGCAGCAGCTTCAAAACAGGCGAATGGCGTTGAAACGATAGCACTGCCTCGTGACAAAAAATTGGCTCAGGATTTGTCAGCAGCTGTTTCAAGTGCTTTGGGAAGTCGTTTGCGTGGTGATAATGGCTGGATTGATCAGAGCAAATCGGCGCGGGGAAGTTTGGCATACATCAATGCTGGTGGTCTGATTGTTGAATTAGGTTTCATTTCAAATGAAGCTGAATTGGCAGCGTTTCAGGCACGATATTGGATTGCAGCAAAAGCTGTGGCCAAGGTTCTAATTGAATATGAAAAAGGGGCATAACACATGGCGGCATTAACTATTGCCAGCACACTTTCTCCCATTGTGGATGCATATGGTGTTGGGCGTGAAATCGTTCAAACGACTGTCAATGCTATGGATGCAGCGGAAAAAGAGCGTGATTCAGGTGCCGATAAAAAGGCATGGGTATTGGCTTTTGTGAAATCATTCGTGGCGGATCTTGGCCAGAATTGGGAACGTTGGGCGAATGTGATTATCACGTTTATTGACTTCGCAAAGTCCGTATTTAACAGCAAGCGTTATTCTTAAGTGGTCCAATTTTACACATGCCCTCGGTCTTCGGACTGAGGGCATCTTTTTTGTTTGTCTTGCAACTATTTTGCAACTATTGTTTTTTATGAAATATATAAATTTTTGAATAAATTAAAATTATTAATTATTTGCTGCCAATCCATCATCGGGGCAACACTGATTCGTGGTGTCTGAGTTTTTTCAATATTCATAAAAAATCATGCCTTTATTCAGTGTTAAACAACCTAATGAAATGATGGAGCGGATTGGAAAATGGACTATTTATGACAAATAGTGGGAAATAAACTTAAAGTAAGAATTCATCACTGATGTATGTCCAAACATTTTTAGGCAAAGCGCAACCGATTGATCTGATCGAACAGACACTATGACTAAATATTGGGATACATTGAGAGTGAGCATCAAAGAACGAAACTCTTCTAGCTTGATTAAGAGATTTCCAATCGCGCGCAATACTACCACAAATATTTAATCTATACATTTCGGACGGTATTGATGCTGCACATCCGTTGAAATTTTTTTAAATGCTATTTAGCATCGTTCAGGTGTTAACTCATTGGAATGACTTTAATTCTGTTAATGGTGTCTACAGTGGGCGTAGCTTCTATTTTCATCTATTTAATAAGAGTTAATTTTGGTTTAAGTTCGTGTTTTTAGTCTATCTCGCATAAAGCCCTTATGGATTGATAGGCAATGTCTATTGAAGAGATCAATATTCGTATATTTAACTGGATTAATTCTGGTGCTATAGAAAACTCATTTTTTGCGAAAGCCGCTATGTTCTCATCATATAATCTGATAGGGACTTTTCTGATTTTTCTAACGGTTTTATTGCTATTTAAGGATAAAAAATATCAATTTCAGTATTTTAAAACCGTAGTAATGGTCGTTCTATCTTCATTTGTTGTGAAGTTATTACACGCATTTTATCATCATCCTAGACCTTTCGATCTTGGATTAGGGCACACCTTGATTCACCACAGTTCCAGTTCGTCTATGCCTAGCCAACATACACTCACTGTTGCAATTATCGCATTTGATCCTAGACAGTATCGTGGACAACCGATCCCTCTAAATTCTTGAAATATTTCTGTTCAAAGGCTTCTGGACTTAACCAGCCATTTGCAGAATGCCTTCTGATTCGATTGTAGTAAACTTCAATATACTCAAACAAGATAGCATTTGCCTCTTTTCTCGTAGAAAATACACTGCCATGTACTACATGCCCCTTCAGGGTATGGAAGAAGCTTTCGGTCACTGCATTGTCCCAACAGTTTCCTCGTCTAGACATGCTTTGAATACAGTTATTCGTCAATAATAGCGCCCTAAAATCACGACTACAGTACTGACTACCTTGATCCGAATGCACCATGACACCCGTTGGATAACCCTGACGAGCCATTGCATAATTAAACGCATCACACACCAATTGGCGGTCTATTCGATGGCTGGTTTGCCAACCCACAATACGACGGCTGAATAGATCTAGCATCACACATAAATACAGCCAGCCTTCTTTAGTTCGGATATAGGTAATATCCGTTGTCCAAACTTTATTAGGCTGAGTAACTGTAAATTGGCGATCCAACAAATTTGATGCTGTAGACAAACGATGGTTTGAATCAGTCGTATGCTTGTATTTACGTGCAATCCTACTACGTAAACCAAGCTTTTTTAGCATCCTTCCAACGGTACGTTCGCTCATGCGATAACCTAAATCACGCATGTCATGTACCAATGACGGTGCACCCAAGCGCGCATGATGCTGCCAATATACAACTTTTAAATCATTGTATTTCTGCGCTGTATTGGTCTGGCGTTTTCGCCAGGCATAATAGCCTGAAGTGCTGACATCTAGGCATTTACAGACAGAAGACACAGTGACTTCATTCACATCCATATCTTGAATTACCGTGTACTTTTCTTGGCATGATCTGTCAGAAAGTACACATGCGCTTTTTTTAAGATGTCATTGGCTTCCTTGAGCTGTTTGACTTCTTTTTCTAATTCCAAGATCCGCTGTTGTTCAGGAGAAAGTTGACGTTTGCTTGAACCTACTGGATTGGCTTCACGAATCCATTTATCTAAGGTTGAATAACCCACACCTAATTTATGGGCGATTGCAGCTATAGGGTCGTGGGAGTTTGAAAGTGCATGATCAATTGCTTGCTGTTTAAATTCCGGACTAAAACGTTTAGCCATTTCTTGGATCTCCAAAGATTGAAGTTACGTTATCTTTAGAGGGACATGCTGTCCATTATTTTGGCTAGGATCAAACTCTCGCAGGATTATTGTATGGTGTGGGTTGCTTTATCATCGTGGCTTTATTGAAGTGGATTTTAATTGGACGCTACCAACCTCGTTCAGCGCCAATGTGGACCATGTTTGTTTGGTTAAGTGAAGGAATCACAAGTTTATATGAATCAGTCGCGATTCCAAATTTCCTAAATTATTTAAGAGGAACACCAATGCTGCCATTCTTCTTGCGTATTTTGGGGGTTCGAATAGGGAAAGACGTTTATATGGATACTGCGGATATTACAGAGTTCGACTGTGTTGATATTGGAGATCGCGCTGAATTTAATAGTTTTTCAGGTCCACAGACACATTTATTTGAAGATCGTATTATGAAGATTGGTCAAGTAAATGTTGGAAGTGATGTGGTCGTGAATGCGAGAAGTATCATTTTATATAATGCCAATGTCAGTCATCATGCTGTGTTAGGACCATTAACTTTAGTGATGAAAGGTGAAAATATTCCTGCCAAATCGGCATGGATTGGCTCACCAGCAGTACCTTGGAAACATAAATAAGCTCTGTGGCTTAGAATATTCGAATACATGAAATCAATTGAATATTCTAAGCCTTTCATAGGGCTTATAAGCGTTTGGTTAAATGATATTTCATCCAGAAATCTAAACTGATATAACGTCCACCACCGATAAAGATTAAAGCGAGTAACATCACTAAATAGGTCACTGCGAATTCAACACCATTATTTAAAATGACAAATGATCCGCTTGCAGTGAGCCAATCATAGTTACCGTAGTTTTGTAAAATCTCATGGGCTTTTTCTAACTTCTCAGTGGATGCGAGAACTTGGGCATTTGCAAATGGTGCATTTGGATCGGCAATGGCTTGCCAACCATTGGGTAAGTGGACTGTTACAATTGCTACCAACATTGTGATGATGAGTGGAATACTGATAAAGCGAGTGAATAAACCTAATCCTAACAATACTGCACCAGCCAACTCTGTTGAGGTTGCTAGACCTGCCATCAATGTAGGGAATGGTAGACCGAGTCCCCAATCAGGATTACCAAACCATTCAATCGTGTCTTGGAAATGCATGAGTTTATTGCTTCCTGCCATCCAAAAAATGGGGACTAAATATAATCTGAGTGCTAGTGCAGCAATTCCATCGAAATGTTTTATACAGTGAGAAATTTTTTGATAATGTTGTGTTAGAAAATAAATAAAGTTTTTCATGGAAATTTCACATTGAGTACTGTTGAATAGTTATTAGTCGGATGAACATGGAACTTCTTACATATTTTTTTCATTTGATCTGTAATAAATCGTCTTTTACTCCGTCTAACTTAATGTACCTCCGTACAAACCGAGCAATTATCTTACAAGGAATACAAAAATGAATAAATTAAACTCAATCACATCAGTCGCTGCATTATTGGCTTTATCTGCTGTAGGCATCACTCACGTATCTGCTGCACCAACCACGACTACAACTGAGTCTCATGCATCGAAAGCTGCTGATGGGAAATGTGGCGAAGCCAAATGTGGTGCAAATAAGGCAAAACAACAACAAAAGTCTGCTGATGCAAAATGTGGGGCAAATAAAAAATCAGCAGAAGGGAAGTGTGGGGCAGCTAAGAAAACTGCTGATGCAAAATGTGGTGCAGATAAAAAAGTTGCAGATGGCAAGTGTGGTGCTAAATAGTTTAGATCAGCCGAATGATACCGATATATTTCAAATTGTCGGTATCAATTCAAAAAGGAAAACAGCATGACTGCATTGAATGGTGTTGGTTTAGGCTTAAGGCGTGATTTTATTGATACCTTTTTAAATGCGGAATCACATCCAGACTTTATTGAAGTTGCACCAGAAAATTGGATGGGTTTTGGTGGGCGACATGCCAAGTTGTTGGCTCAATGTACTGAAAAATCACCTTTGGTGTGTCATGGTCTGTCCCTTTCTATTGGGGGACCTCATCCTTTAAATATTGAATTTATTCAACAGATCAAAGCATTTTTAAAGCAGTATCAAGTTTCCATCTATTCTGAGCATCTCAGTTATACCTCTGATGGGGGGTATTTATATGATCTATTACCGATACCGATGACTGAAGCTGCGGTCAAATATGTCGCTGAGCGTATCTTACGTGTTCAAGACATTTTAGGGCAGCGCCTCGTTATTGAAAATGTATCTACCTATTTAATGCCAAATGCAGAAATGAGTGAGGCTGAGTTTGTTTGTGAAGTACTTGAGCAAGCAGATTGTGAATTATTACTTGATGTTAATAATGTCTATGTGAATAGTATCAATCATGGCAGTGATGCTCATGGCTTTATCCAAGCGATGCCTAAAGAACGCATACGTTATATGCATATTGCTGGGCATGAACAAATGAATGAAAGCTTATTGATTGATACGCATGGTGCCGAAATTTGTGATCCTGTATGGCAGCTATTGCAATTTAGTTATCAACATTGTGGCGTTAAACCAACCTTGTTGGAAAGAGATTTTAATATTCCATCATGGCAACAATTACAGCAAGAATTGACAACAATTAAAACGATGCAGCAACAGGAGAACGGTTATGGTGCTCAAAGAAAGCACTTTCCAAACCACTCAGCAGCAATTCTGTAATTGGATTCGTGTACCAAATGCTGAACACGCTAAAATATGTGATCTTGAGAAAATGCAGATTTATCGAGATTTATTGTTCAACAATATGTGTTCATTTATAAATTTAGTTTATCCCATAGCTCGTTCTATTTTACCTGCGGATCAATGGCAGCTTTTATTGGAAGAATTTTTTCAAAAAGCTAAATGCCAGTCACCTTTCTATAATGATATTTCGTTGCAATTTAGAGATTATTTGACTGAAAACCGACATCCAGTTTTAAGCCAATATCCTTGGCTAGAAGAGTTGTTACAGTTTGAGTGGCTGGAGTTGTATTTAGATACGCTTGAAATTGAAGACATTAACATTGTTGAAAAGACAAGTTGGCAACTCAGACATAAAGTGTGGATCTTGGTCTATCAATATCCTGTTTATGCTTGGACGGTTGATACAACGCTGACAGATATTGAAGTAATGCCAAGCGCAATTATGGTTTGGCGAGACCATCAGGATAAGATTTGTTTGGAAAGATTGTCTCCCTTATTTGCGATGTTGATTGAGCAAATGAACCTAAAGATATACTCAGAGCTTGAGCTTCATGACTTAATTAAATTAATTGCACCAACTTTTTCTGAGCAAGAGATTACAATACAACTGCATCAGTTGGCAGCAACACTCACGAATTTAGGCTTGTTAAATCATTCTCAGAACAGTAATAGGAAGTGATCATGTCTGAGGCTGAATTGAATAATAATCAAGAGATATTACATCAGCTTGAAAATCCTGAATTTCTAATGGATTTAAGACAACAGATGCTGAAGTTTACTGTTTTACAACTGTCCTCATTTCAGCAAGCTGAAGATGTGGTTCAAGAAGCATTAGTGAGTGCTTTGCAACATTTAGACTCTTTTTCAGGAAGAGCGGCGTTTAAAACGTGGGTTTTTGCGATTTTAAAAAATAAGATCATTGATCTGATCCGACAAAAGTCTCGATTGGTGACGATGACTGAATTATTTGATGAACAAGATAATGAGTTGAGTATCGACGAGTTATTTGATGCTTCGGGCCACTGGCATAAATATCAAGCACCTAAAGCGTGGCAAAGCCCTGAAGAAATGATGGAACAGCAAGATTTTTGGATTGTTTTTGATGCTTGTTTGAATCATTTGCCTGCTAAATATGCGCAGGTGTTTATGTTACGAGAAGTAAATGAACTCAGTTCAGATGAAATTTGCGAAAGGCTAGAGATTACTGTCTCAAATTTTAATGTCTTGATGTATAGAAGCCGAACTAGATTACGTGAATGTCTAGAAAATAAATGGTTACTTAAGGAGGATTGCTCATGCTAACTTGCCGACAAGCAACACAGTTAATATCCGAGAAACAGGATAGACCACTTCAGTTTATAGAGCAGAGCAATCTACAATTACATTTATTTGCTTGTCGTTCTTGTCGCCGTTATGGCAAACAAATCAAAACACTTCGCCAGCTTTCAAAAGCGTTTAGCAAATACGAGGGTTAAATGTTATTAAGTATGTGGATTTTAGCTTTAAATCATAAGACTGAAATTTAAAAGATAAAAATACCAACTATCTGAATAATTGGTATTAGATGCTTTAATTTGAAAATAGATTGTTAATGTAACGTACTTTGATGAGCAAGCTCAATTTGGTTCAAGATATGATGGCTCATATTCTTCGCCATTTCTTCTTTCGCATAGAAAACTTCACCAATATTTTCATCGCGAATAACAGCAGCCTCTTCCTTGCTTTCAGCACAGATCAAGACCTGAATCTCAGGATTCAATTGCTTTGCAATATCGACAATACGATGAATATCTAAAATATCCATAGGGGAAATAACCAATAAACGAGCATGTTGAATATGGGCTTGTATGAGTACATAAGGTTCAGTCGCTTCACCGCTTACAGCAGCCATTCCTTGGGCACGCAGTTTTTCAACAATCTCACGATTTTCTTCAGCAATCACGACCTTGATATTCTGTTGCATCAGGTTTTCACTAATGCGGCGTCCTACACCACCATAGCCAATGATCACCACCTGATCACGTAAATAAGCTTGATCAACTTCATCTGGAAGCATGGCAAGCGGGTCGCCACTGCGTTCTAATAAGCGAGCTAAATGTGAGCGTTCTCGTATCCAGCGTTGAGCGGGTTCAATCGCTGAAAATACAAATGAATTTAAAGTTATTGAAAATAATGCGCCAGCAAGAATCAAGTTTTGTGCATCTAGGGTGAGTAGACCGAGTGACAAGCCTAATGTTGCTAAAATGAATGAAAACTCACCAATTTGTGCCAAACTAGCGCCTACAGTGAGAGCTGTATTAATTGGGTAGCGGAAGAATAAAACTAAAGCCATCGCTGCTAAAGTCTTACCAATCATGATAATGGCAACGACAGCTAAAATATGTAAGGGCTGTTCAATCAAGATTTTTGGATCGAATAACATTCCCACTGAAACAAAAAATAAGATCGCAAAGATTTCACGCAATGAAAGCGTCTCTTCTTCTGCTCTATGACTAAAATCAGATTCCTTCACCACCATGCCTGCAAAGAATGCACCTAATGCCATAGAAACGCCGAAAACAGCATAAGAACCATAAGCAACTGAAACAGCTGACGCAACGACTGTGAGCGTGAATAACTCGCGTGAACCTAAACGAGCAACACGTTGCATAATCATCGGTATGAGACGTTTACCAATAATCAGCATAAAGGCAATAAAGCCTGTTACTTTCAGTAATGTCAGTCCAATAGTGATCCAAATATTTTGAGATGGGTCAGCCCCCGCTAATGGATGTCCGCCAAGTAAAACAGCTGTTGCAGGTAACAGTACCAAGACCAAGACCATAACGAGGTCTTCAACTAACAGCCAACCCACAGCAATTTTACCATTGACAGAGTCGAGTAGGCCGCGATCGCCTAAGGCTTTAAGTAAGACCACAGTACTGGCACAAGAAAGACTTAAACCAAAAATGAGTGCTGAACCAAAACTCCAGCCCCAAAACATAGACACACCAATACCAAGTAAAGTTGCGACGGCGATTTGTAGAATTGCACCTGGTAACGCAATACGGCGGACTTGTAATAGATCATTGAGGGAAAAATGCATCCCTACGCCAAACATTAAGAACATTACCCCGAGTTCGGCAAGTTGATTGGCGAGATGTATATCTGCCACGATACCTGGGGTGTTTGGGCTTATAATAATACCTGCTACCAAATAACCAATTAATGGTGGTAGACGTAAACGTGCGGCTATATAGCCAAAAATAAGTGCTATACCGAAACCGACGGCAAGTAATATAATTAAATCAACATCATGAGGCATTGAAACTCCTTAATCATTGCGGTTAAGGTACAAATAATTCAGCATAAAACATGCCAAGAAAACAGCGAATAAATTGTAACAAGTAAAATCGGATTTGTTGATGACAATTTTTTTATTTATCAAAAAAAATTATGAGATAGTGATTCATTTTATTTTAGCTAAAACATTTTGTTTAGCAAAAAAAAAACGACTTCAGTTGAAGTCGTTTTTTTAAGAAAACTAAAATTATTTAATTTTAGCTTCTTTGAAGATTACGTGTTGACGGATTTTTGGATCAAATTTTTTGATTTCCATTTTTTCCGGCATAGTACGTTTGTTCTTAGTAGTGGTATAGAAATAACCTGTACCAGCTGTAGAAACGAGGCGGATTTTATCACGCATTGTTCAGACTCCTTAGATCTTTTGACCTTGAGCACGGAGATCAGCAACAACTTTCTCAATACCCAATTTATCAATAATACGCATACCTTTAGTGGTTAAACGAAGACGTACAAAACGCTTTTCGCTTTCTAACCAAAAACGGTGGTGGTGCAGGTTCGGCTCGAACCGGCGTTTGGTTTTGTTGTTTGCGTGCGATACGTTGTTACCAACGATAGGACGCTTGCCGGTAACTTGGCAAACCTTAGACATGGTGAACTCCATTGCTAGTTTATATAGCACCGTTTCGTGCAACTAGCCATTCAAGTAAACGGATGAAATCATTCAAGGGGCGTTTTATACCAAAAATACGATTAAAAGACAAGCGAATTTGGTAAAAACAGGGCATGATCTGGTGTGATAGATCATGCCTTGATCAGCTTAGCGGAATAGTGTTTTCAAAAGCAGTTTATGTGTTGGTTTGTTGTACGGTGGTAGAATGAATTTTAAACTGTAGAGTTTAGGGCTTACAGGGTTTGACATCATAGAGCGCTCATGAGAGAAGCTGAAGAAGCCTTCTTTACCATGATATTTGCCCATACCCGATGCACCAATACCACCAAATGGGAGATCATCTTGCGCTACATGAGTGAGGGTTTGGTTAATACCAAAATGTCCTGAATGGGTACGTCCTGCAACATAATCAGCACGAGCCATGTCAATATCAAAATAGTAGAATGCCAGTGGACGTGGTCGACTATTAATGAACTGAATAGCATCTTCAATATGTTCATATTCTAAAATAGGAAGAATTGGACCAAAGATCTCATTCTTCATAATTTCCATTTCAGTGGTTACGCCTGTAAGTAAGGTTGGCGCAATTTTACGAACTTCAGTTAATGATTCTTTCTTGGTATTCAACTCTACAATCGTTGCACCTTGCTCACGTGCATCTTCTAAATAGCCTTGTAAGCGATTGTATTGTTTATCGTTCACAATTGAAGTGTAGTCTTTGTTATCACGTAGGGTTGGATACATCGTGTTGACAAAGTCATTGTAATGCTTGGTGAATTCCGCTGTTTTACCCTTCGGAATAAACATATAGTCTGGCGCAACACAAGTTTGCCCTGCATTCCAAAGTTTACCTACCGCGATACGTTGTGCCACATCACGAATATTCATTGCCGAATGTACAAGAGCAGGCGATTTTCCACCTAACTCTAAAATGACAGGAACTAAGTTCTGTGATGCTGCTGCCATCACGGTTTTGCCGACAGACGTTGAACCTGTGAAAATTAATTTATCAAATGCTAAGTGGCTGAATGCATCTGAAATTGCGCCACCACCATTGACAACCGTAACCAGTTCTTGAGGGAACACTTCAGCAAGTGCATTTTCCAATACAGCACCAAACTGAGAAGATGCACTCGAAATCTTGATCATGGCATGATTACCCGCAGCTAATGCGCAGATCAGTGGGCCAACAGAGAGCAATAATGGATAGTTCCACGGAGCAATGACTCCGATGACACCTAATGGTTGATATTGTACCCAGCCTTTTGCAGGTTGGTGTAACATGCTGATATGGCGCTTAGAGGGCTTCATCCACTCAGTTAAGTTCTTGCTATAGTATTTGATATGTTCTAAACATGTTAGAACTTCGCCAATTTTGGTTTCCATAATGGCACGATTGCCATAATCTTGACTAATTGCGTTAGCAAATTGATCTTGATATTTTACCAAGATATTTTTAAGTCGAGCTAAGCGTTCAATACGTTCTTTGGCGCTTGGCACAGGATGGCGTTGGTAAGCTGCTTTTTGCTGTTCAAGCAAATCATGTAGCCGTTTCACATCAACATGAGGTGTCATAGCGGTTGTTTTTGTTTGACTGTTCATAGGAGTGGACCAAAAGAAAGCTTATTATTTTTTAATTTTTAGAGTAAATACTCTAAAGTGTCAAGTCGCTTTATAGGTTTGTTTTATAACCTATTGATAATGTTATAGATGGTTAAACTCAATGTCGCACGCTAAACCGAATAAAACAAAAGATAGAATTCTGCAAATCAGTTTGCAGTTGTTTAATGAGCGTGGAGAACGTTCGGTCACAACCAATCATATTGCTGCTGAACTCGGAATTAGCCCAGGCAATCTGTACTATCACTTCCGTAATAAACAGGAAATTATTAAAGAATTAGCACAGCAGTATCAGGCTGAAACCTTGGAAATGCTGGCATTACCAACAGATCGACCTTTAAATGCCAATGATAAAATTAGCTATTTTCAAGTGTTAAGCAATCAATTGTGGGCTTATCGCTTTATTCACCGTGACGTCTATCATCTTGTTGAAAATAATGAAGACTTCAGAAAAATATATCCGCGTTTTGCGGGGCAGGTGATGCAGCAAGGGCAAAAAATTTATCGTGCCTTTGTGGATGCCGGTTTGATGAAGATGACCGATTCGGAAATTGAAGCGTTGATTATCAACTTGTGGATTGTACTCACCAACTGGACTAACTTTTTGTATATGTCAGGGCATATCAGTGATAACAACCATTTGGAAGAAAAATGGGTATGGCAAGCTTTACGACAAATGGTGTTCTTGGAAGGCCCGTATTTAATGGGTGAAAGTCGTCAAACGTATGAACAATTATTAAAGTCTTTAGGCCCATCTGACTTATTTGCGAGTTTATCTAATCTGAAAAATGATAGTGATGAATAAGTGATAGGTATTTAGTCACAAGCAAAAAAGAGCTAGAATGCTCGGCTTGATTTTTAATTTTGATTCCAATAAGTGATATTAACCACATGAACACGACGACCGCCCACACTGCACGATTATTGATTACTTGCGAAGACAAGCCAGGAATCGTGCAAGCCGTATCGAGCTTTTTGTATCATCAGGGAGCAAATATTACCGCACTTGATCAGTATGCTACAGAAGCTCAAGGCGGACGTTATTTCATGCGTGTTGAGTTTGAACTTGATCATTTACATTCTCGTAAAGAAGCATTGATGCAAACCTTTGCTGCCAACGTTGCTGAACGTTATGAAATGCAATGGAAATTGACTTTTGTGGGTGAACTAAAGAAAGTGGGTATTCTCGTTTCTAAAGTGGACCATGCTTTATTGGAATTATTATGGCGCCATGCACGTGGCTCATTGCCATGTGAAATTACCCAAGTCATCTCAAACCATCCAGATTTGCGTGAATCAGTTGAAAATTTTGGTATTCCATTCCATGTAGTACCAGTCAATAAAGACAATAAAGTCGAAGCTTATGCACAAATTAATGACATGATGCAGGGCAATGATCTATTGATCTTGGCGCGTTATATGCAGATTTTGAGTGAAGACTTTGTTGCCAAGTGGGAAATGAAGATTATCAATATTCATCATTCATTCTTACCTGCTTTCGTTGGTGCAAATCCATATAAGCAAGCGTATGAGAAAGGGGTGAAATTGATTGGTGCAACAGCACATTATGTGACTGCTGATCTTGATCAAGGCCCAATTATTGAGCAAGATGTTGAACGTGTTAGCCACGATTACAATGTAGAGCAATTACGTGAGTTAGGTGAAGACGTTGAGCGTAATGTATTGGCTCGCGCTGTAAAATGGCATTTAGAAGATCGAATTATTGTGGATGGTAATAAAACGGTTGTTTTCTAAATCAAATAGAATTTTTAAAAAAGCATGCTTTAAAGCATGCTTTTTTTACATTGATATTGCTATGTTATAACATTTTATTTTATTAAGTGTATATTTATCAATTTGTTGAGCATGATTCACAAAAAACCAGTTGCAAATGAAAACACTTCTCATTTATTATTATGCCACTTTTATTGTTCTATCCGATGCGTGAAATCGTTTTTACTTTGTAAAACGTCACCATCTATATAGGTACTTAGATTCTTATGAGTCAATCTCCTGCGATATTCAACATGCCACACCCGATGAAAAAGAAAATCATCGCTGCCTTAGTTGCAGTTGTGATTGGACATGTAGGAGTTCTGTGGGCGGTGAGCCACATGAAAACGATTGAGTTAAGACCAATCGAGAAAGAACCGCTTAAGGTGAAGTTCGTTAAGATTAAAGAACCACCAAAACCTGAACCACCGAAACCTAAAGAAAAGCCAAAACCTGAACCTAAAAAAGAGGTGAAGGAAGTTAAAGTTGTTGAAAAACCTTTACCTCCACCGAAAAAGATTGAAAAGGTTCAACAGGTCAAAGAGGCACCAAAACCTGTTCTTCAAAAAACTGAACAAAAGATTGAACCTAAAGTTGAAACCAAGGTCGTGACCACTGTGACTGAAAAAGTGGTTGAAAAACCACAACCCGTTCAGGAAGTTGCGAAACCACAACCTGCTGCTGATCCATCACCAAAACGAGTTTCAATTGGTGGGTCAGGTATTCAGTGGAGTCGATCTCCAAAAGTATCATTTACACCTAAAGATTTAGAGAATCAAACTCGTTTAATTAGTGTGTATATTGAGGCTGATGAGAAAGGCAAAATCACGAATGTACGTATTACACGTAGTAGTGGTTTGCCTAATATTGATGAAAAAACTTTGCGTGCGATACGAAGTTCGAAATTTAAACCGTATATGGAAAATGGTATTGCTTATCCAATCAAAACAGAGCAGCCGTTTGAGTTTAATCCTTAATAAATTTGCGTCCTAGTGACAGATTAAATCAGGAGTTCGTATATGAACTTTTCAGTTTATTGGCAACATGCAGATGCAGTAAGTAAAACACTGTATTTCATCCTTTTAGCAATGTCGATTGCAACGTGGACGATCTTTATTCTACGTCTATTAGGAACACGCCAATTAAAACAACAAGCTTATACTCAACTTGTTCAAGCTTTGGCTAAGCTTAAATCTAAGTTACAGCCTTTATCATTTGAACAACGTAAAGCAGTTGCTGAACAAGCATTGCTTCGCCAAATTTCTGCAGAAAAATCTCAAGCAGAAAAAGGTGTATCTGTTCTTGGAACGATTGCTTCACTTGCGCCATTTGTGGGTTTATTTGGTACAGTTTGGGGTATTTTCCATGCATTGGTTGCGGTAGGTACAAGTGGTCAGGCGGGTTTAGCTCAAGTTGCAACTCCTGTTGGTGAAGCATTGATCATGACTGGCTTGGGTTTATCTGTGGCGATTCCTGCGGTATTGGCTTACAACATTTGTGTGCGTTTTAATCGTGGTTTAGCGCATGATTTACAAGATCAAGCACATAGCTTGTTAATTGATACGATGTTGCAGCAAGAAACACCTGTAAAGACAGAAACTAAAGCGACTCAACAAAGTTTAGTTGGAGGTCAAGCTTAAGATGGGCTTTCAATTGGGTGAAGACCACGACAGTGGCATGAATGAGATGAATCTTATTCCTCTGATCGACATTATGTTGGTATTGATGATTATCTTTTTAGTCACAGCAACGGTTGCTAACCCATCAATTCCATTAGCTTTACCAAAAACGACCGCTGACATTGTAGACCCACCACCAAAAGCAATCACCATCAGTATTAATGAAAAAGGTGAAGTGGCATGGGATGCTCAAATTATTAGTTTGGATGAGTTACAGACGCGTTTCCAAGAAGCAGGAAAAGCAGAAACAAAACCGACAGTACAGTTACGTGCTGATAAAGAATCAAAATACGATACAGTAGCGCAAGTCATGTCACGGGCGAGTGAAGCAGGGCTGAGTGATATTGCATTTGTGAGTGAAAACTAAAATTTGTTTCATAAAAAAAGCAACTCAGTGAGTTGCTTTTTTTATGCTTACTCTGTTTTGAGTAGTTCCAGATATTTTGAACGTAATTTTGACAGTTTTGGGGGAATGCTAAAATTGCAGTAACCTTGTGATGGATTACGGGCATAAAAATTTTGATGGTATTCTTCAGCAGGGTAAAATGTTGGCGCTAGGCTAAGTTCAGTTACGATATTGAGACCATCATTTTCTAAATCTTGAATAATTTTCTCCGCTTGCTGCTTTTGTTCATCATTAAAATAATAGACAACAGAACGGTATTGAGTGCCAATATCATTACCTTGGCGGTTTAACGTAGTTGGATCGTGGGTGGTAAAGAAAACATTTAGAAGTTGAGTATAATTGATTTGCTGTTCATCAAAGTCAATCAATACAACTTCTGCATGTTGAGTATTACCTTGGCAAACTTGATCATAACTTGGATTGTGAACGATACCACCAGCATAACCACTCACAACTTTTTCGACGCCTTTTAGTTGTAGAAAAACAGCTTCTACACACCAAAAGCAACCTCCACCGAATAATGCTTGTTGCATAAATTTTCCCAATTTTTAATTCTAAGAATACTACTAAAGTATACGAAGTCACTGAAAAGTAAAAGCCCATTATCAATTAGAGATTTAGCTTTTTATGTCACAAAATCAAATAACTGATTCAGTATCCCTTATAAATTTCATAAAAATTCACCTAAGCCCTAGCATATTTTCCTATGTATTCATGATGTGGCATTTCTATCCACGATCTTGCAATAATTTGCGAGGATGATTGTGGATTCGCGATCATCAAGTGAATACATGTATTTTGATTGATTTAAATCAATCAAGATGGACTACAGAAGGAGATTCAGTATAGTTTTGTTAAAAAGCGAAATGCACTAATTTGCTTTTGGTAATCCATGCCGAATGATTTTCGAAAAATATTCACTGGATTGATCTGGTTGTTGTTCGTATTTTTCAGCACGTGTATTAATCCATGCCAATTGATACCATTCTTTCATACTATAATTTTGATTGAGTGCTTGTAGATCAAAAAGATAATTGGGTAAATAGCCTGAAGCCAGTAAACGATAATCTTTAGGTAAAGTTTGTGGGTTGATCGCTTGGATCATGTCAAAAACGAGCGTTGTACAATTACTTGTAAGCGTGTTGTACCATTTTGCTTCAGCACGTAATTCATCTGCTTTATGTAGATATTCGATAAATAACGCTTTACGTTCGGTTTGAGGCATTCTTATTGGAAATAAATAAACTTGTTCATGACGAATATTACTTCGCGTATAAATCAGATCTTTTTCATCAGAAGCCACTAAACTGAGTTCATATTTACGGAAAAAGCCACCAATCGCGGAAAATTCTTCTCCTTTTTCTTTGCGAATCTCGATAGAAAAAACCAAAGGTTTTTGATCTGAGAAATCGAAACTCACCAACGTATGCGCGATTTGAGGTCCCATCCAGTAGGATGTGATGACATTGACACCTGTAATTTTATCTAGGTCAATTGTACGATTTTCCCAGTGAATGTCATAAGTGCCATCTTTATGCCAATTAAAATTACGCACATTATGCAGCTGTACTAGATTGCCTCGCTTTTGGTAAGTAAGCTGCTCAGCGACTTCAGGGTTCCAGTCACGATCTTGGCGAGCCTCTAATGAAAAATACCAGACCAGTGAACAGGCGAAGGCAACACAGTAAATTAAAATATCAGTGCGGCGACTAAAAATATGCCCACTGACATAAACACCAAGTAGGCTGAGTGCAAACAGTGCCCAAAAAATGATAATGATTCGGCTAAAGATTGTTCCAAAAGGATGTTGAATCCAGAATGCCAGACATAACCAGATACTGGAGAGGATCACAAATAAGGCAAAAAAACTATGTAATAGCCCAATGCCTAACGCCAGTAAAAACTCACGTGATCCAATATTATGCATGATGACGCGCGATCCATTTTTTATTTTTGGTAGGTCGCAAACTCGAAAGCAATATTTGATTTTTCATCAATGTGTTGTTCTGAGTTTACTTTGCGAAAATCCTCAGAGATTTTTGGATAATGTGCATCGCCTTGTACATCTAAATCAACATGGGTTAATTCAAGACGATCGGCAATCGCAAGGGTTTGAGTAAAAATCTCTCCACCTCCAATAATAAATAAAGATGCTTTTTCAGAGTGTTGTACGTCTGTAAGTGCATGAGTTAAAGCATCTTCAATGCTATGAGCAACCTTAACACCCTCAAATTGCCAATCTAAATCACGCGTGATGACCCAATTCACACGATTTGGAAGTGCGCGTCCCATTGACTCTAAGGTTTTACGCCCCATGATCACAACACCACCTTGGGTAATTGCCTTAAAGTGTTTGAGATCAGCGGAGATATGCCACGGTAAAGCATTGCCCTTGCCAATACAGTTATTTTTATCCATTGCGACTACGTGTACAACTTCAAGACCTTGCCATGCCATTTTGTATTCTCTCTGATCGATTTAAACTGCGACGGGTGCTTTAATAGCAGGGTGTGACTCATAGCCAATAATTTCGATATCCTCAAATTTGAAGTCAAAAATATCAGTAATCTCGGGATTGAGTTTTAATTGACACAAGGGTAGCGGCTCACGTGTAAGCTGCAACTGTGCTTGCTCAAAGTGATTGGCATATAAATGAGTATCACCGCCTGTCCAAACAAAGTCACCTACACCTAAGCCGCAAACTTGAGCAATCATATGTGTAAGTAGGGCATAACTGGCAATATTAAATGGCACACCAAGAAATACATCAGCACTTCGTTGATACAGTTGGCATGACAGTTTGTTATCTTGTACGAAAAACTGAAACAGGGTATGGCAAGGTGGTAAAGCAACTTTAGCAGCTTCATTTGGGTTCCAACCTGAAACGATCAAACGACGTGAATTTGGATTAGTTTTAATTTCATTCACAAGCCATTGGATCTGATCAAAACCATTTTGCTGATAGCTACCATCTTCATTTTGGGTTGCGCCAAAGTTGCGCCATTGATGCCCGTAAACAGGACCAAGTTCACCCTCAGGGCGACCAAAACGTGCAGTTTGTTCCGCGGTTGCCCATTCATCCCAAATGCTGACTTTATTATCTTTGAGATATTGAACGTTGGTATCGCCTTTTAGAAACCATAGTAGTTCAATCACGATAGAGCGAAAGTGTACTTTCTTGGTCGTTAATAGTGGAAAACCTTTAGAAAGATCAAAACGCATTTGATGACCAAATACTGAACGTGTACCCGTACCTGTACGATCGCCTTTATCGCCACCATTGTCGAGGATATGTTGTAAGAGGTTCAGGTATGTTTGCATCTTCACGCCTATCTTTGCTTTTGAACGCGCTGATTTTATCAGAATTTATGTGATAAATATCTTTTGAATTTGGCGACATTGATTGTCGCAGTCGAATCTTTATGCTCTGTTCCAGTATAGCCGATTGTTTTATATTAGATTCTATAAATAACGACATGGGTAATGAATACAATGAATTTTAAACCAGAAAGTTTGCCGAACAGTTTGCAGCCATTCTTAGAAAAAATTTCAGCTACTATTTTGCCAACAGTAACTTTACAGCTCAGTTCAAACGATGCCTTGACTGTATGGCAAAGTAAGATTGGGGGAGAACCGTACTTACCTTTGGATACTGCTTATCCTTTAGATTCTAATGGTAATCCTCTTGCTTTATTGGCTCAGTTTAATTTTGCGGAAATTCCAAGTTTACCTAATTTCCCAGACAAGGGAATTTTACAGTTCTATATTGCTGCAGATGATTTGTACGGGATGAATTTCGACGACCAACAGCAGCAATCTGGTTTTAGGGTTTTATACTTTGATCAAGTGATCGAGGATACTTCACAATTAAGACAGGATTTTTCTGAGTTTGAGTTGGGTGAAGAGGATTATTTACCTTTTACTGGACAATACTCGATTGAATTTACCTTAACTACGCAACCAATCAGTTTGGGTGATTTCGCTTTTGCGCCGAAAATCTTAGGGACTGAAGACCTTTATGATTTTGAAGATCAATTTGAGGGTGGTGATTTTGAAGATGATTTTATCGAACCTTATCATGAACTTTTATCTGCAAGTGGACACCGTTTAGGCGGTTATCCATTTTTCACCCAAACTGATCCACGTCAATATAATGCAAATATTCAGGATTATATTCTACTATTTCAGTTGGATAGCGAAGATGCAGAGAATGAGATTATGTGGGGAGATTCAGGTGTGGGGAATTTCTTTATTCACCCTGAAGACTTAAAGAAACGAGACTTTTCCAAAGTGCTATATAACTGGGATTGTTACTAAATAAAAAAGCGGATGATCACTCATCCGCTTTTTTATTTTAAAAACTTATTCACTGATGAAAGTAACTTTGCCATCAGTCAAAGACTCAACACGCGCTAAAGATTCAACACGATAGCCTTTTTCAAGTAACACATCACGACCTGGTTGGAATGACTTTTCAATCACGATACCAACACCAACAACCTCAGCATTTGCTTGGTGAATCAAATCGATTAAACCTAATGCCGCTTGACCATTTGCCAAGAAGTCGTCAATTACAAGTGCTTTATCACTTGAGTTGATGTGCTTGTTTGAAATCGCAATGGTGCTTTCAGTTTGTTTGGTGAACGAGAACACTTTAGAACGGTAAAGATCATCTTTGAGTGTTAAAGATTGGTATTTACGCGCGAAAATTACTGGAACACCCAGCTCCAAGCCAGTCATGATTGCAGGTGCAATTCCAGAAGCTTCGATCGTAATAATTTTAGTAATGCCAGCATCTTTAAAACGAGCAGCAAACTCTTTACCAATCTGTTGCATTAACACGGGGTCAATTTGATGATTTAAGAAAGCATCAACTTTCAAAACCTGATCAGATAGAACGATACCTTCATTTAAGATTTTCTGTTCTAAAGCGTACACGGGAGAATCCTCTAAACGGATGCTTTTTCAAGCAAAGGCATATTTTAAAAAGCATCTAAAAAATTGCAAGCTAAAATTGACCAGATGGTTAGTTGGTTTTACCCGAATAGCCTGTTAATAATAAGCCATAAGACGATTTACCATCATTATGTGCCATTTTTACAGGGAGATAATCCAGTTTTGGTGCTAACCAAAATACCGTATTACGTTCTGGTTTATCGTGTTGCATAACGACTTTAATGGTGCTGAACGTCCCATAATTGGTTTTGATGTTTTCAGTGCCTTGCTTAACAAAACGGCGTTCATCTAAGGCTTTTGCATCAGCAATTAAATATTTGGTTCTAAGTGAATTACTTTTTAAATCCTCACGGATTTGCAATTCAGCATTCAACTCATCTAACGCACCTGCTTGCCATGGGAATGAGCGAGCAGTGTCATCTTTTTTCGTATTCACAACTTTAGTGTTTGGATTAAAGTTAATACTCATGGTGTTGTTGTGAATTAAAATTTTACTGCTACGGCTAAATTTTTGTGATGTAATCTTATTATCCGCAAAACTAAATTGACTTGTTTCCGAGGCTGAGGCAATTCCGCCTGCTTTTGCACTAAACTGATAGGTCCAATTATTTCCTTGTTGCGAAAGTGTACGTGTCGCTGAACCGAGGTTTTTGTTGTTGTAGCTAAATTGATAGCTTGCTTGGAAAGGTGCCATTGCTAGAGCATGGCTAGACATGCTGACACTGAACAGGGCAGCCGACGTAATACTCACTACTTTCAATAATTTCTTTGTCATCACACTATATATCCTTTGAATGATCATCAATGAGCAATCATTCATTTATCATTACGATTTGTCGTTATTATGCCTGTAGATTATGAAGAAAAAATCAGGTTTTTTACTCAATGCTTGTTAATTTTTCGTATAAATCATGATGGTATTTGAGTAAGTGGCATAAATCTGAAATTCATACCACCCTGTTCAATACGATTATTTTCTAGTGTCTTTTTGCTGAATTGGCGTGACTTCTGTGTCATCTAATCCTTCTTCATCAAAGTCATCTTCATTTGGCGGATACAAAATGGCAGCCAAATTGACGTTCCCCCAAACAATCAGTTCGGCTGGACGGACTCTGGCGCGGTTTACATGAACTTTGCTCAGCGTTTCAATAATACTCGGTTTCTTTTTAAACCAGCGATTTAAATCTAAATAAAGCAATTCATCTTTGACTGAAACAACTTCAAAATGCTCTAAGATTTTTCCTAGAGGATCTTCATCACGAAATTTTTGGTAATACCAAATCGCAATATAAAATCCCCATTTTTGGAAAATATTCTTAAATGATGCTTCAATCACTTGTGTATTACTAATTTGTTCGAACACCATCAGTTGAACATCTTTATTCATTTCCATCTGAATAAGTTTTAAATCAACGGATAAGGTGGTATGTAGCCCTTTAACATCAATCGTGGAATATAAACGTAGCCATCCATCATATAGATCAGCGTGTAGATCTTGAATAATTCCAACTTTTTCTGTGACATAACGCTCCATTGTTGCATTCACAAATACCTGTGAAAGTGCAAATTCTCTTTCTTCTTCAATGAATTCTTCTGCTTTTTGGTAAACTTTACGTAGACGTTTAACAACGGATGAAATTAGCGTTTGCATAAAAGTTGTTCCAGAAAGTGAATTGATTATAGATTTTTTGATGTTTCTAACCGAACTCAATCATCAATAAATCTGACGGCAATACCACGATCTTTGTATTAGCTAAAAAATAAAAATAAATTTCTGACTTGCAGTGTAGCAAAATTAATTGATACATTTTCATAAAATGATGGTACGGAAACACTGTGACTATAAGTGGATCACATTTTTTTAATATTTTGAATATTAGTTTGGTTTTATACGGTGATTGCTGTTGGGGATGAGACATATTTTGTCGCTTGAATGCCATGTGGAATAAAAGAAATTTTCGTTCAGTACTGTCCCCTTACTGGTGGCAAGATCCAATTTTTATCGGGGCAGTTGCGTTAGCAATGCTTCTACATGGTGCTGTGCTTGCAATTCAGTTCGCAATGCCATCACCTACAGATACATCAACCAAAGAAATCGCAGTTACGGTTCGTACAAGTCAAGAAAAAGTCAAAGATGCCGACTTCTTGGCGCAAGCTGATCAAAAAGGTTCAGGTGATTTTCGTGAAGCACATCGTATGTCGAGTGATATGCCAGCTCCGATGGAAGCAGATGCGACAACAGGAGAGTCAGAGCTCGAGAGTTTAGAGAAAGTCCAGCAAAAACGAGAATTAAAATTTGAAGAAAAAGTGCTCATGACGGTTTTAAGCTGGCAGAAGCAAGCAGAGCAAACTGAACGTAAAAAAACCTTAGATGAGTTACAGAGTCAATTTCAAGCCAAAGCCGCGATGGTTGCGAGCTTGGAAGCACAATATTTACAACATCAGCAAAATTTTAGTCGTAAACAACGTATTAAAACAGTAGATGGGATTCAGGCAAAACAAGATGCATCAGCAGCTTATCTTGATAAATTTCGTCAGAAAGTTGAACTATATGGTAATCGTTATTATCCAGATGAAGCGAAACAACGACATTTATCGGGTGAAGTGCGTTTAATGGTCATTCTGAATGCCGAAGGTGGAATTCGAGCAATTCGTCTTATAGAAAGTTCTGGACATCCCATTTTAGATGAAGCGGCAAAAGCTTCGGTGCGCCGTGGAGCACCTTTTGGACCCTTTGATAACAATATGAAAAAGGACATTTCTGAATTACGAATTATTCGAACATGGCGCTTTGATCCTGTCGATGCGGAATTTGAAGTACATTAAAAGAGTGTACTTCTTTTTTGTTGTATTTTATAAAAATAAATAAAATAATAAAAATCAATGTATTAATTTTTAGAAAAACATATAATTTAGATTATTAGATAAAAAACAAATAATTGAGTTTAATCGTTAGAGCTTGAATTGATAACAAAAACAATTATCATTTGCATTATATTTTGAGCTAATTCTCCTTTTGAAAATGAATGCATCCTTCTTTAAATTTATCGGGGGAATGAGATGCATGTTTTCAAGACCGTTCCCTTGCAATAAGGACATATTTCATGCATCAACCTCCAACTTTAAACCTGTTTAAAGCCCGCCCACTGGTATTGGCAATGGCTGCGATCCTGTTACCTTCATTGGCTTTTGCAGAAGAAGAAGCTAAAGAAAATGCAAAATTGCCAACGATTACCATCAAAGCAGAAGAAGGGGCTTTTGCTGTAACTGAAGGAAAGAAAAGTTATACAGCTAAAAGTACCAATACGTCGACCAAACTCAATTTATCGCTTAGAGAAACACCACAATCGGTCAAAGTTCTCACCCGTGAGTATTTGGATGATGCAAATATTACATCGTTTCAGGACTTGTTAAATAACGTCACAGGCGTGACTGTGAACCAGTGGGATGAACGTCAGTACCCAACAGCACGTGGTTTTGATGTTGACTATTATCTGTTTGATGGTGTTCCAAGCAATGTTGGAATGGAAGCCAATGATCCTGATTTAACCATGTACGATCGGGTTGAACTGGTGAAAGGCGCAAATGGTTTGATGACAGGTGCTGGGAATCCTGCAATTGCAATTAACATGATTCGAAAACATGCTAATGCGAAAGAGTTGACAGGGAATGTCAGCACTTCTTTGGGCTCATGGAATGCATGGTCAAGTTCAGCAGATATTTCCACACCATTAAATGCCGATGGCAGTGTCCGTGGTCGTGTCGTCGTGAAGCACGAGGATACGGATTCGTATATGGATCGCTACGAAAAAACTAATAATGTTGCTTATGTGGTGGTTGATGCTGATATCACGGATAAAACCTATGTTTCTGTAGGTGCTGGTTATCAAAACCTAGAGAGGGATGGTGTACGTTGGGGAGGGTTACCAGCTTTCTATACCGATGGTACACGAACTAATTTTGACCGTTCGAAAACAGTTTCTTCTGATTGGACGTTTTGGGATACGGATACCACCACGGCTTTTGCGACATTGAAGCAGAATCTATTTAACGATATCAATTTGAATGTGAACTACGCTTACCGCGAAGTAAAACAAGACACGGCTTTATTATATCTAGGTTCAAGTTATGACAGTGACGGAAACGTTGTTCCAAACTCTGGGCGAGTAGATAAAGCAACCAATACGGGTTTTGGTTCATTGATGACTTGGTCAGATATAACAAAGACCAAAGAAAATAATATTGATACCTATCTCTCAGCACCTTTTATGCTGGGGGGGGTAAAGCAGGAAATTGTTGCAGGTTTTATGTATAACCAAAGCAAGAAAGATAAGTGGTATTCAGGAACGCCGCCGATTGCATCAGGTGCTGTACTCGATTTTGATCATCCAAATATTCCATTAATTGGCGCAATTCAGAATAATAACTTGTATCAACCTCCAAATAAGACCACACAAACAGGTGCTTATCTTGCAGGCAAGTTTAGCTTATTAGAGCCATTGAAGTTAATTACAGGTGTTCGTGTATCTAATTGGAAATATGAAAGTGACGATGGTGTAGGCAATCGAGAATTTAATAATGAAGTCACGCCGTATGCGGGTTTAGTTTTTGATTTTCTTGATAATTATTCTTGGTATACAAGTTATACCAGTATCTTTAAGCCAGAAGATAAAAGAGATGTTAATCGCCAATACCTTGATCCAAGAGAAGGTAAAAGCTATGAAACTGGTTTAAAAGGCGAGTTTTTGGATGGGAAGCTGAATGCAGCTCTATCAGTATTTAAAACTCAACAAGATAATGTTGCAGAAGAGATTAATGGTGTTTTTGTACCCGATGCAAATGGCAACCCTACCAATGAAAAAGCTTATCGCAGTGTGGATGGTGTTGAAAGTAAAGGGGTTGAGTTTGAATTAGATGGGGAAATTAGAGATAACTGGAACCTGAGTTTTGGTGTTGCACATTTCAATGCCAAAGATGCAAAAGGTGAAGAAGTTCAAACTATGTCTTCAAGAACCAGTGCCAATCTCTTTACCAAATATACGCTCGATAAATGGAGTGTTGGTGGTGGGCTAAACTATAAGAGCAAATTTTATACTGGAGAAGGCAGTCAACGTATTAGCCAAGATGCATATGCTTTAGTAAACTTAATGGTGGGCTATGATATTGATTCAAATATCAAAGCGCAGGTTAACTTGAATAATATATTTGATAAAAAATATTATACGGGTATTGGGAGTAACAGTATGGTCTATGGTTCACCTCGTAACGTGACTTTGACGCTACGCTACCAATTCTAATTATCTTGAGAAATAAAAAAACGGCTGAATTCAGCCGTTTTTTATTGAAGATGTGGATAAGTTTGCATCTATTCACAAGCTATTTTGATTTGAATAAGCACGTTCAACTGTGCAGATTTCCACACTAAAATCCTGATACCATTTTTCTTTGCCCAAACGCTGAGCAACTAAATGTTCTGCATCGCGTTGCCACTGCTTGATATCTTCAAGACTGTTCCAGTAAGACAACGCGATTTCAAAACCATTTTCACTACACGCTTCAAATTTGACACAGTTAAATTGACTCAAGGCTTTATTTCTCAGCTTCTGTGCCATTTCAGAGTAAGTTGCATCAAGTTGTTTGATCGTAGCTTTAAAAATAACGATATACATAGTGTCTTAAATTAGCTTTCATCTGCTTGATAAGGGTTGGCGATCCCTAGTTTTTTTAGAATCTCAATTTCTAAGGCTTCCATTTCTTCAGCTTCAGCTTCACTGGTTTCATGATCGTAGCCAAGTAAATGTAAAACGCCATGAACCAGTAAATGGGTGAAATGATCAATAGGTGTTTTTTGCTGTTCAGAGGCTTCTTGTAAAACCACAGGGATACAAATCACCAAGTCACCTAAAGGTTCAGCATCCAGTAAGTTGAGCATTTCTTCAGGAATATCGCTTGGAAAAGACAATACATTGGTCGGTTTGTCTTTTTCACGATATTGCAGATTCAGCTCATGGCTTTCTGCGAGGTCGACGCAGGCAATTCCGATTTCGCAGTCTACGTCGAGACCGACATGACGGAGTGTGGTTTCAATCTGCTTTTTAATTTGACCACGTTTTAGTGGTAATTCATTCGCTTGAAAGTCTTGTTGAAGACTTAAATTGATTTTCAAAATAGATCCTTAAAATCGTCCCCCTGATATGCGATTAAAGTATTGCAATAAAAGGGGGAGTGAGGGGGATTTTTAAATGTGTTGCGCATCTGCCGCAGAATCATTTTCTGCAATCAATGCTTCTTGTTTGGCTTTGCGTTCAGCACGAGCTTCAGCAGACAGGCGTTGCTGTTCACTGTCCCAACCTTCGTAGGCCTCAACAATTTTTTGTACCAATTGATGTCGTACCACATCACGGGAATGGAAACGAGTGATATGAATTTCATGTACATTTTCCAGTACACGTAATGCTTGTGCTAAGCCCGATTGTTGCCCACGAGGTAAGTCAACCTGTGTCACGTCACCTGTAATCACAGCACGCGAACCAAACCCTAAACGGGTAAGGAACATTTTCATCTGTTCTGGTGTGGTGTTTTGTGCTTCATCTAAAATGACGAATGAATGGTTCAGCGTGCGTCCACGCATGTAGGCAAGCGGAGCAACCTCAATCACTTGGCGTTCAATCAGTTTGGCCACTTTTTCAAAACCCAGCATTTCATATAGAGCATCGTAAAGTGGGCGTAAGTAGGGATCGATTTTTTGGGTCAAGTCACCCGGTAGAAAACCAAGTTTCTCGCCAGCTTCAACCGCAGGACGAACCAGTAAGATTCGTTGGATTTCATTACGTTCTAACATATCAACAGCAGCAGCAACTGCTAGATAGGTTTTACCTGTCCCTGCTGGGCCAATACCGAAGGAAATATCACTTTGTAAAATACGTTGTACATAGCGTTTTTGATTGGCACCACGAGGATTGATTCGCCCTTTGCGAGTTTGCAGCCAAACGCTATCTAAGCCTGTATGTTCTTGTTCCGAATCATCCATGAAATCACGATCTGTCTGTGAACCTTGGATCATCAAATGTAAAACATCGGCACTGATTTGTGAGGAAATTTCTGATTCTTGATAAAGCCGTTGCAATAGTGCTTCGGCTCTTTCAACTGTTTCTATATCACCGTCTAGATAAAAGGCATCGCCTCGGTGAGTAATTTTGACATCTAAACGTTGTTCGATTTGTTTTAAATGCCCGTTATACGCACCGAGCATGCTTTTCAAACGTTCCATGGAAATTTCAGGGAACGTTACTGTACGTCGAATCGCTGCAGTCAAGAGAAACCCTTTTTGTTGACTTGTAAGAATACCCTTACATTACGCCACGTCAGGTTCAAGATTCAAGAGTTCACCATAAACTAAATTTAAAGTTTTAATTTCAGTGATCTCAATCTCTGCAAAACGTCCAACCCATGTCGCATCACCGATAAATGTAACCAAACGAGTATTGTCTGCTGTGCCAACCAATACATTTGGATCTTTATCCGAAACTTTCTCAATCAGCACACGTTCAATCTTGCCGAGCATGGCATCTGTTTTATCAATACTAGATTGTTTGATCACTTGCTGTACTTGTGCTAAACGATCTTTTTTGACTTGTTCAGGGGTGCTATCAGGTAGGTCAGATGCAGGTGTTCCCGGACGTTTTGAGTAAACAAAACTATATGAATGATCAAAATCTAAATCTTTAATGAACTGTAAGGTTTCAGCAAAGTGTTCATCTGTTTCCCCTGGAAAGCCGATGATGAAATCGCTAGATAAATGCATATCTGGGCGGACTTTACGTAATTTGGCAATTTTATCGATGTAGACATCAATGGTGTGGTTACGTTTCATGGCTTGCAGTACATCGTTTGAACCACTTTGTACTGGCAGATGTAAATGTGAAACCATTTGTGGTAAATCACGATAGCATTGAATTAAATCATCAGAAAATTCAAGCGGATGAGAAGTTGTATAGCGTAAACGTCCAATACCCGGAATTTCTGCAACTAAACGCAGCAGTTCAGGGAAAGTGCAAATTTCACCTTCAAACGTTTCACCACGATAGCCATTCACGTTTTGACCAAGCAAGCTGATCTCACGCACGCCTTTTTCAGCTAAGCCCGCGATTTCAGCCAATACATCATCGAGTGGACGAGAAACCTCTTCACCACGAGTATAAGGTACGACACAGAATGAACAGTATTTCGAACAACCTTCCATGATTGAAACGAATGCTTTAAAGCCTTCCACACGTGGCTCAGGCAAAAAGTCAAACTTTTCAATATCTGGAAAAGAAATATCAACTAATTTGATTTTTTCTTTCTTTGGTTTTTCAACTTGAGCTTGATGTTGATCCAACATTTGTGGCAAACGATGCAATGTTTGTGGCCCAAATACCATATCGACGTACGGCGCGCGTTTTTGAATATTGTCACCTTCTTGAGATGCAACGCAGCCACCGACACCAATCACTAGATCAGGATTCTGTTCTTTGAGTTTACGCCAACGACCTAAGCCACTGAACACTTTCTCTTGTGCTTTTTCGCGAATTGAGCAGGTGTTCATGAGCAGAATGTCTGCATCATTTGGATTGTCGGTGAGTACATAACCATGTGAATCACCCAATAAGTCTGCCATACGATGACTGTCATACTCATTCATCTGACACCCTTGTGTTTCAATATATAACTTTTTAATTGAAACATCAGTGGTGTGCGTTGGCTGGGTAACAGTGTTTTCTGAAGCAGCTTTTACAGCATTTGGAATGAATGTTTGAACCGTCATGCAGGCTCCTAAACAAGGTGGATTTAAACAAACCGCGGATTATAGCAGTATTTTTGCAAGAACGCAGAGAATAAAAAACTGACAAAAATGGACAGTTTGTGAATAAAAATGGATAAATTTTAATGAATATGAATCAGTAAGTTACATAACACAACAATAGTTGGAACTTAGACTTATTACACTATAATGGCGGGCAAAATTGAGCAAACGTATTGATGAAGATGAATAAACATCCCCAATTTACAACAATGGTTAGCAATAAAGTGAATAATAAGAAAAGCTTCCGTCGACTTGTTGCGATGGGAGGTGTGGTGATCTGCTCATCAGTATATGCTCTAGACGAACAATTTAATGATGCTCTACGTGCTGCAAGTTCTGGCAATGTTGCATTGCTCGATCAATACCAATATGAAATGCAAAATGATGCGCTAGGCTATTATCCAGAATATTGGAAACTCAATAACAATCTTGGATTACAACCCGCATCTTCAATTATCGCTTTTGCGCAACGTTATCCGCAATCAGCGATGGCTGAAAAATTAGCAGCAGATTATGTCGAGGAAAAAGTAAAACAAGCCAGTTTTAATGAAGTAAAACCTGTACTCAGCTATGTCACTAATCCTGACCAAGAAGAGAGTTGTGCGGTTGCACAAGTCCGTGCCAAAACGGGTGATAGTCTGGTTTTTGCTGAATATAAAGATATTTGGTTAACGACAAGTACACAGCCTGAATCGTGTAATGGTTTAGGGCGACTGATGTTGTCTAGTCCTCTGATGACTGCTCAAGATCGTCAACAACGACTTTGGGGACAACTACGAGCAGGTCAATCTGGTTTAGCGATTGCGACTGCTCAAACGATAGGTCTGGATTTGTCCTTGGCTCAGTTGAATCAGATCCAAGCGAATCCATTGGCATATTTATGGAATGCTCCTAAAGCTAGCGATACTGATTATGCATATCTAATTTTTGCATTGGGACGTGTCGCAGACAGTGATTTCACCAATGCTTTAGGAAATATTCAGCGTGTTGCACAAGATACTCCTCAATCTGTACAAAAATATTTATATCGCACGATAGGTTATGTGGGTGGAACGACGGTCATGAAGAATGGCTTTAACCGAGAAGTGTTAAATGCCTATGATCAAAGTTATGGTTATCCGTTTAGTCCAGAAGAAGCAGAAATTTATGCGCGCCAAGCGATTCGTTTTGGTGCTTGGGAAAGTTTAATTCGTGCAATTGATGCGATGTCAATCACGCAGAAACAAGAAGATCGTTGGCAGTACTGGCTTGCTCGTGCGTCTGAGCAGCGCTCAGATGCTCCTTCAAAGCAAGCTGCTCAACAGATTTACCGTAAGCTGGCACAAAGTGGAGATGATTATCATAACTTGCTAGCCAAAGATCGTTTAGGTGAACGTTATAATCATCAGCCTTATAACGAGCAACCAAGTTCACAAGATATTCAACGTTTAAACCAAAATATCCACTTTAAACGTGCATTCGCGTTAAAAAATATTGATGCACCAGCAAATTACATTAATCGCGAATGGAATTGGGCAGTCCGCCAAGCGTATTTGCAGCATGATGATGGTTTACTTTTAGCTGCCGCTAAGCAAGCGCATGATATTGGTTGGTATGACCGAGCAATCTATGCCGCAGACCGTACAACCTCGCGCCATAATGATACTTACCGTTATACAACACCACACCGTAGTAATGTCACGAGTCACAGTTACAATGCTGGTATTGATCCAGCTTGGGCATATGGTTTAATGCGCCAAGAAAGTCGGTTTGTTACATCAGCACGTTCACATGTGGGTGCAGGTGGTTTAATGCAAATTATGCCGAATACTGCAAAGTTAGTTGCACGACAAATGGGTGAAACTTATAACCCAGCGGCTCTCAGTGAAATGAATATCAATATTCGTTATGGGACATACTATCTGTCAATGATTCAAAGCCAGCTGAGTGGCAATGCTGTATTAGCAACAGCAGGTTACAATGCTGGCCCAAATCGTGCAAAACGATGGCAGCCAGATTTTCAAACCATGGCGGCTGATCAATACACAGAAACTATTCCATTGTTGGAAACACGTGATTACGTCAAACATGTGATGACCAATGCGACGCATTATGGTGTTGTGTTAGGGTTAGGCGCGCAATCCTTAGAAAAAAGGATGGGGACAATACCAGTGCGCAATGAACCTTAAAGAAGCAAAGACATTTAATTTGAAATAATGAAGTTTTTATATTTGATGAAATTTATGAATTTATTCAAGGGACGGTTAGTTCGATCATTGCAGATCTTGATCTGTTACTTGGTTATGTCACTTGCTGCGCCGTTACATGCTGCAGAGAACCCTGATATTTCGGGTTATGTGATGCATGTTCAAATGACTCCCGCAGCTTGTTCCTTTGATTCATCAAGACAAAAACAGCGTAAATGTTTAGAGGGTTATTCTCTTACTATCGCAAGCTTATTGCCAGAAGTTCCTTTAAATCGGGATTGTTCCACTAAAACTTCTGCGAAATTATCTCCCTTGCAAGCTAAAGTTGTGGCGCGTGTAATGCCCGATGAAAATGCACGTGTGCAACTTTGGCAAGATGTTGGAGGATGTATGTCGATGAATGCTAGTCAATATTTTAGAACGATTATTAATTTTGCTGAGCGCTTAAAAGTACCTGCTGATTTAACGAGTCCGAATACCATTGAAGTTCAAAAAGAAAACCTTCGACAACAATTCATGAAACTAAACCCCTCATTACCTCCTACAGGAATTCGCTTTACTTGTCAGTCTTCAAAATTTGATTCTATTTTGACTGAGATTCGGGTGTGTTATCAAAAAAATGGGCAATACAAACAATGTGCAAGTCATATTGTGACGGGATGTCCAAATGAATTTACAATTAAAGGCAGTTATTAAGCTTTTTCTTCAATTAATTTGTATTTTCTATCAGACTTTTGTTGAAATCCATTCTCTTTTAAATGCATCTGTGTTTGCTTTAGAGTACAATATTTGCCGTTTATGATAATTCGATTGAACCACTTTAGCGTTCAATTGTGCAAACGCATCTCATTGGAGAATATCACATGAAGCAACCCGTTCGTGTTGCCGTTACAGGCGCTGCAGGTCAAATTGGTTATAGCTTATTATTCCGTATCGCAAGCGGTGAAATGTTAGGTAAAGATCAACCTGTAATTTTACAATTGCTTGAAGTTCCTTTTGAGAAAGCTCAACAAGCGCTTAAAGGCGTAATGATGGAACTTGATGACTGTGCTTTCCCTTTATTGGCAGGCATGATCGGGACTGATGATCCTAAAGTTGCATTTAAAGATGCTGACTATGCTTTATTAGTTGGTTCACGTCCACGCGGTCCTGGTATGGAACGTGCTGACTTATTAAAAGTAAATGGCGAAATCTTTATTGGTCAAGGTCAAGCACTTAACGAAGTTGCAAGCCGTGATGTTAAAGTATTGGTTGTAGGTAACCCTGCAAATACAAATGCTTATATTGCAATGAAATCTGCTCCAGATCTTCCAGCGAAAAACTTTACAGCAATGTTACGTCTTGACCACAACCGTGCGTTAACTCAACTTGCTCAAAAAGCGGGTGTTGCTGTTTCTGATATCGAAACAATGACCGTTTGGGGTAACCACTCTCCAACAATGTATGCTGACTACCGTTTTGCAACTGCAAATGGCGAAAGCTTAAAAGACAAAATCAACGATGCAGAATGGAATAAAGATGTATTCCTTCCTACAGTTGGTAAACGTGGTGCTGCGATCATCGAAGCGCGTGGTTTGTCTTCTGCTGCTTCTGCTGCAAATGCTGCAATCGACCATATGCGTGATTGGGCATTAGGTACAAATGGTCAATGGGTAACTATGGGTATTCCTTCTGACGGTTCTTATGGTATTCCAGAAGGCGTTATGTTTGGTTTCCCTGTAACAACTGAAAACGGTGAATACAAAATCGTTCAAGGTTTAGAAATCGACGAGTTCAGCCGTGAGCGTATCAACTTCACGTTAAATGAACTTGAAGAAGAACGTGCTGCAATTGCAGACATGTTGAACTAATTTATCAGTTTGATAGATTGAAAAAGCACCTTTCATAAGGTGCTTTTTTTATGCTAAGTACACACAAAAAACAACAAGAAAATATAGGCATCTTTCTGTATGTTAGCAGTATTACTGTTAAATTATTTCTATTAAGTAACTTGTCTTGGAGAATAATAATGTTTGAACAACAACCGACATTGGAGCTTTTATTTGAACAATTAGGGCTTGGGGCAGATGATGCTGCAATTGAAAGTTTTGTGAAAACGCATCAGCTTAGTGCTGATCAGAAATTGCATGAAGCTGAGTTCTGGAGCGCGGGTCAGCGAGATTTTCTAAAAAGTCATTGGGACAAAGATGATGAATGGGCCATTGTGATTGATGAACTGAATCAACAGTTGCATGTAGACAGTACCAAGTAATGATTCAATAAAAATAAAGCTCACATCAGTGAGCTTTATTGCGTAATAGGGTACTAAACCATTCTTCTTTGCGGACTTCACCAAAAGCAGGATGAAGCTGCAATAACTCTAAATCATGTTCTAAGCAAGATACGTATTTCGTTAGCCAATACCGTGTTAATGCTGGTTCTTGCTTCGCAGCTGAAGCGTAAGCCAAGAAGAAATAAATCTCTAGGTGTTCTGTATATGCCAAAGGTTTAAGAATTTGCTGTGTAATTAAAGCAAAACGCTGCTCTTTAGTGAGCTCGAAGTAAATCATATATGCTTTAGCTAAACATAAAGACAAATTCAAATACAAGCTTAATGGCATTTCGTCGTATTCAATTCGTGCTTGTTCCAACAGTACGATTGCTTCCTGTAAGAAGTGTAATTGTTCCTGACGTACATGGCTGAGTACGACTAGCTGTAAACGCAGATCAGCACGCTCTAAAGCAAGTTCAGGACTATTGTTCTCTAAAAAGAGTTGGTCAGTTTCACCAATTCGTGCAATGACTTGTTTCGTCTCGTTCGACATGTATTGATCCAGAATGGTCAGTTATGCCTAGGTATATAAGGCTGTTTTCAGGAATTTAAAGGGCTTGGCCCTGATTCCAGATTGAGCCTCCACTGCGTAACCATGCAGTAATCGATAGACGTTGTTGTTTAGAAAGCAGAACTTCGTGCAATAAGTCACTTTGGAAAATTGCAAGGCGGTTTGATATTGGTTGAATAATATGCCACTGATCTTTTTTGTCCTGTAAGCGTAATTGTCCACCCCAATCTTCCTGCCAATCTTTATGTAGATAAAAAACGGTCGAAATCATTCGGTCATTTTTTTGTTGAGGATTATCACGATGTAAAGCATAAAATTCACCCGCGTTGTAGCAGGCAAAATGTGCTTCTACTTCTTTAATCCCAAGATAAAACGCCTGATTTAACGCTTGTGAGAACTCTTCTAAAGCTTGGATATGCTGTTGGGCAATCGGTAACTGACCATCAATCCATAGAATATGGTCACTACGGATATGACTGACAACGCCGTTTTGTACTCCTGCTGCTCTGAATTCAGCAAGATGGGTGCTACATTCTTGTACTAGAGATTCCACATATTCAGCCGAGTAGACATCATCAATTAGAGCAAAACCAAATTCATTTAAATCATCTAAAATTTGATTTAAGTTCCATGAACTTGTGAAAGAGGTTTGTTGCATAGAACTCCAGTTCATTAATAAGTTGATTACAGTGCAATTTTAGATGATCACATCAACGCTAAAGAATACTTTTTTCTTTCATGTTAAACTATCCTTTGAATTGAGGAATAATTGTCAACATGAATTACCGTCACCATTTCCATGCGGGTAACTTTGCCGATGTTATGAAGCATGTACTTTTGCTTCAACTGCTCGCTCGTTTAAATGCTAAAGATAAACCTTATCGATATATCGATACCCATGGTGGTGCAGGTAAATATGATTTATCTACGTCTGAAGCACAAAAATCAGGTGAGTTTTTAACGGGTATCCACCGTTTGGTCAAGCTTGATGATTCGATTAAACGTAATGCACCTGAAGGCATAAAACAATATCTTAAAATTGTTGAAGATATGCGTGCAGGTTCAGGTAAAGGCGCTTATCCAGGTTCACCTTGGTTTGCGCTTGAAGGCATGCGTGATATTGATAAAGCAACTATATTTGAAATGCAGCGTGATGTGTTTCAACAATTGTATTTTAATATTCGCGATAAACGTGCAGGCTTGCATGAGCGTGATTTTTATGAAGGTCTGATGGGTGTTATTCCGCCTAAAGAAAAACGTGGATTGGTCATGATTGACCCACCATACGAAATCGAGCGTAAAGATTTTCCGCAATTGGTTGAAATACTTCAAGCCGCTCATAAAAAATGGCCGACGGGTGTATTTGCAGTGTGGTATCCAATCAAAGATCGCGCCATGATTGAACGTTTTGAAAAGAAAATGTTCAAAACAGGAATTCGTCGCCAATTAATTTGTGAAATTTGTGTTTGGCCTGATGACACGCCAGTTGGCTTGAATGGTTGTGGTCTACTTGTGATTAACCCGCCTTGGAAATTCTCTGAAGATGCAGACCAAGCCTTACAATGGCTATTTCCGCATTTACGTATGAGTGAAAATGGTGGTCATGCCGCTGTGCGTTGGTTGGTGGGTGAATAACCCATCTCGCCACTAAAGAAGTCAAAATATTCTCGAGGAATTGAAAATAATGACAAATTCTCTTAAACCTGATGCTGATTTAAATAAAGAAGATCATTCTTTTGATGGCATCACCTTTGAAGTAGAAGAAGAAGAACAAACGCATGAAGGGCAAAAAGTAAAACGCCGTGGTATTTATTTATGGCCTAATCTTATTACTACAGCAGCATTACTTTCTGGTTTTTACTCCATTATTGCGAGTATGAATGGTAATTTTAATCAGGCGATTTACGCAATCTTTTTAGCTGCATTACTTGATGGATTAGATGGGCGAGTTGCACGCGCAATCGGTGCGCAAAGTGCATTTGGTGAGCAGTATGATTCACTTTCTGACTTATTAGCTTTTGGTGTTGCACCAGCGATTCTGATGTATAGCTGGAGTTTACATGACCTTGGACGTATCGGTTTAGCCTGCTGTTTTATTTATACCGCGTGTGCTGCATTTCGTTTAGCACGTTTCAATGTACAAATTGGTGTGGTGGATAAGCGTTACTTTATTGGAATTGCGAGCCCATTAGCTGCTGTTACTGTGATTTCAGTGGTGTGGGTCGGTCGTGATTTCCCATTTGTTTTTGATTTAAAAGATATTGTGATTCAAATAATCAACTCCGTTGTGATGGTTGGTGTTGGTTTACTTATGATTTCAAATATCAAATACTATTCATTTAAACAAATGGATCGTAAACGTGTACCTTTTGTTGTGATGTTGCCTGTGGTCTTGATTTTTGCCGCAATCACGTACAACATTCCAGTAGGAATCTTGATTGTATGCATTCTTTATGTACTTTCAGGCTTTGTAACGACTTTATTTGCTAAAAAGAATGAAGCAAAAATAATAACTTAGAAAAGAGAGGTTCAGTATGCCAATATTGATGAATAACAATCAATTAAAGCGGCTGAACCTCAATAAGTCAGAAGCTTTAACTTTCTATCCGCCAAAAGGCTTATTTAAAATTGTTTATCAAGCTTTAATTCTGCCGAATTTACCTGAGCCCTTTCATTACTTAAATTTTATTAGTCTAATCGGTCAACCTCGCATTCCGATTTGTTATAACGCCAGTGCTATTACTACGACGGCAATTGATACTGCGACAGTTTTGGTCAGTAGTAGTGTATCAACTGTTGGGCATCTCAAAAGTTATAGTGCCAAAGAGCATTGTCAATTAGAACAAGACCGTTATCAGTTTTTAGATGTAGATCAAATCCAAGTTGATTTCCCAAATTATTATTTTAAGCGTGATGATGAGGAGCTCGGTTGTCAACTCAAAGTGAATATTGACTCTGAAATAGAAAATCATTCAGCTTTACAATGGGGAGTTGGCGATTATTGGTATGTGCGTTGCCAATGTGAAGGGGAAATCACCTATAAAAAACAAAAGTATCAAATTGAAGCGCAGGGTATATTGAAACATGCTAGAGCCATTTATTTACCTTTTATAGCCTTTCATTTTTTTACCTATCAAATCATTCAGGTTAATGCAGATTTGCAAATTATTTTGTCCGAACTCAGAAACCAGTGGAATAGCATTATTTTTTCTCGCATTGAAATTCAGTCGAATGAGCAGCAATCTCGACTTTATGATGATGAAGTCATTTTTGATGTCAGCCGTGTTTATCCAAAAGTACAAACACCAAATGGAGGTGAAATGTATTTGGCACGAGAATTCATTTGGCAATATTCAGAAAAGGATGCGGTTGTCTTTCAACTAACAGCACAAAGTCGAGGTGATTATAAATTTGGTTTGGCAGCAGGTTATGTGGGCAGCTTTCACTATCAACTCTTATGGAACAATGAGAGTTATGAGGGCGCTGGATACTGTGAATATATCGATTGCAGACCTTTACACTGGCAAGAAAAAAATAAAACTGAGCAAATAATCGACCAAATCGCACATTTTCAGCCTTATTTGTGTAAAAAATAATCGGTTGATGCAATAAATTAAATAAGTTTGAATAAAGCCCTTGCATGTGATCTGAAATGCTGTAGAATGCACATCCATCGGCGGTGATGCAGATAAAAACTTGTTGAGAAACAAGGATTTGGCTAGAAGGGTTAGATTCTTGGATTGATTGGTGGGTTTAAAAATATCGAAATTACCTGTTGACTTTAGTTTAGATTAGAGTAACATAGCCGACCTAGCTTGATGATGACGAATCATCGAGAAGATCATTAAGAGAATAGAAGAACAACTTGTGTGGATTTTTACTGGTTGATCGATCGAAAATATTTCATTGATTGAAAGGTAGAAATTTCTCGAAGTTTATTTGAGCGAATTTTTAGTCAGAAAATTGATGAGCCAAGATTTGTAGCCATAAGCTACTAATGATTTTAAACTGAAGAGTTTGATCATGGCTCAGATTGAACGCTGGCGGCAGGCTTAACACATGCAAGTCGAGCGGGGTGAGGTGCTTCGGTACTGATCCTAGCGGCGGACGGGTGAGTAATGCTTAGGAATCTGCCATTTAGTGGGGGACAACATTCCGAAAGGAATGCTAATACCGCATACGTCCTACGGGAGAAAGCAGGGGATCTTCGGACCTTGCGCTAAATGATGAGCCTAAGTCGGATTAGCTAGTTGGTGGGGTAAAGGCCTACCAAGGCGACGATCTGTAGCGGGTCTGAGAGGATGATCCGCCACACTGGGACTGAGACACGGCCCAGACTCCTACGGGAGGCAGCAGTGGGGAATATTGGACAATGGGCGGAAGCCTGATCCAGCCATGCCGCGTGTGTGAAGAAGGCCTTTTGGTTGTAAAGCACTTTAAGCGAGGAGGAGGCTACCTAGATTAATACTCTGGGATAGTGGACGTTACTCGCAGAATAAGCACCGGCTAACTCTGTGCCAGCAGCCGCGGTAATACAGAGGGTGCGAGCGTTAATCGGATTTACTGGGCGTAAAGCGTGCGTAGGCGGCTGATTAAGTCGGATGTGAAATCCCTGAGCTTAACTTAGGAATTGCATTCGATACTGGTCAGCTAGAGTATGGGAGAGGATGGTAGAATTCCAGGTGTAGCGGTGAAATGCGTAGAGATCTGGAGGAATACCGATGGCGAAGGCAGCCATCTGGCCTAATACTGACGCTGAGGTACGAAAGCATGGGGAGCAAACAGGATTAGATACCCTGGTAGTCCATGCCGTAAACGATGTCTACTAGCCGTTGGGGCCTTTGAGGCTTTAGTGGCGCAGCTAACGCGATAAGTAGACCGCCTGGGGAGTACGGTCGCAAGACTAAAACTCAAATGAATTGACGGGGGCCCGCACAAGCGGTGGAGCATGTGGTTTAATTCGATGCAACGCGAAGAACCTTACCTGGCCTTGACATACTAGAAACTTTCCAGAGATGGATTGGTGCCTTCGGGAATCTAGATACAGGTGCTGCATGGCTGTCGTCAGCTCGTGTCGTGAGATGTTGGGTTAAGTCCCGCAACGAGCGCAACCCTTTTCCTTATTTGCCAGCGAGTAATGTCGGGAACTTTAAGGATACTGCCAGTGACAAACTGGAGGAAGGCGGGGACGACGTCAAGTCATCATGGCCCTTACGGCCAGGGCTACACACGTGCTACAATGGTCGGTACAAAGGGTTGCTACCTAGCGATAGGATGCTAATCTCAAAAAGCCGATCGTAGTCCGGATTGGAGTCTGCAACTCGACTCCATGAAGTCGGAATCGCTAGTAATCGCGGATCAGAATGCCGCGGTGAATACGTTCCCGGGCCTTGTACACACCGCCCGTCACACCATGGGAGTTTGTTGCACCAGAAGTAGGTAGTCTAACCGCAAGGAGGACGCTTACCACGGTGTGGCCGATGACTGGGGTGAAGTCGTAACAAGGTAGCCGTAGGGGAACCTGCGGCTGGATCACCTCCTTAACGAAAGATTGACGATCGGTAAGAATCCACAACAAGTTGTTCTTCGAAGATGTATCTGAGGGTCTGTAGCTCAGTTGGTTAGAGCACACGCTTGATAAGCGTGGGGTCACAAGTTCAAGTCTTGTCAGACCCACCAAATCTGAAAGATATATCGTTCATTAAGTGATAAGCTGGGGACTTAGCTTAGTTGGTAGAGCGCCTGCTTTGCACGCAGGAGGTCAGGAGTTCGACTCTCCTAGTCTCCACCATGAATTAAAAGAGTTTTTAAAACAAAATTAATTCAAAGCTAAGAAGATTATAGAGTTTAGTGAATACAGTCTAATTTGACTGGTTTATTAATCTCTGTGATTTATCACAGTTTACTGCAAGCTGACGAGGCTGTAGTTAATCATTAACAGATTAGAATTTGAGTCTGAAATAAATTGTTCAAACTCGATTAAATAGGAAGATAACAAGTAATTGTTAAATTAATATTTAATCTGAGAACTAGCAAAAACACTGAATCAAGCGTTTTGGTATATGAATTTAGATTGAAGCTGTATGGTGATTAAGTTCACAGACAACGAATAGTAGCAATTAAGTTTGCAACGCTAACACTGACTTGTATGTGTTAACGACTGTTTGGGGTTGTATAGTCAAGTAATTAAGTGCATGTGGTGGATGCCTTGGCAGTCAGAGGCGATGAAAGACGTAATAGCCTGCGATAAGCTCCGGGGAGGCGGCAAATATCCTTTGATCCGGAGATTTCTGAATGGGGGAACCCACCCGCTATAAGGCGGGTATCATAAGCTGAATACATAGGCTTATGAAGCGAACGAGGGGAAGTGAAACATCTCAGTACCCTTAGGAAAAGAAATCAATTGAGATTCCCTTAGTAGCGGCGAGCGAACGGGGAGTAGCCCATTAAGTTGTGTGTGTTCTAGTGGAACGCTCTGGGAAGTGCGAACGTAGAGGGTGATATTCCCGTACACGAAAGGGCACACACAATGATGACGAGTAGGGCGAGGCACGTGAAACCTTGTCTGAATATGGGGGGACCATCCTCCAAGGCTAAATACTCCTGACTGACCGATAGTGAACCAGTACCGTGAGGGAAAGGCGAAAAGAACCCCTGTGAGGGGAGTGAAATAGATCCTGAAACCGCATGCATACAAGCAGTGGGAGCCGACTTGTTCGGTGACTGCGTACCTTTTGTATAATGGGTCAGCGACTTATATTCAGTAGCGAGGTTAACCGTATAGGGGAGCCGTAGAGAAATCGAGTCTTAATAGGGCGTTTAGTTGCTGGGTATAGACCCGAAACCAGGCGATCTATCCATGAGCAGGTTGAAGGTTGGGTAACACTAACTGGAGGACCGAACCCACTGTCGTTGAAAAGCCAGGGGATGACTTGTGGATAGGGGTGAAAGGCTAATCAAGCCTGGTGATAGCTGGTTCTCCCCGAAAGCTATTTAGGTAGCGCCTCGGACGAATACCATTGGGGGTAGAGCACTGTTTCGGCTAGGGGGTCATCCCGACTTACCAAACCGATGCAAACTCCGAATACCAATGAGTACTATCCGGGAGACAGACTGCGGGTGCTAACGTCCGTAGTCAAGAGGAAAACAATCCAGACCGCCAGCTAAGGCCCCAAAATCATAGTTAAGTGGGAAACGATGTGGGAAGGCATAGACAGCTAGGAGGTTGGCTTAGAAGCAGCCACCCTTTAAAGAAAGCGTAATAGCTCACTAGTCGAGTCGGCCTGCGCGGAAGATGTAACGGGGCTAAAACTATGTGCCGAAGCTGCGGATTTGACAATAGTCAAGTGGTAGGGGAGCGTTCTGTAAGCCGATGAAGGTGTATTGAGAAGTATGCTGGAGGTATCAGAAGTGCGAATGCTGACGTGAGTAACGACAAAACGGGTGAAAAACCCGTTCGCTGAAAGACCAAGGGTTCCAGTCCAACGTTAATCGGGGCTGGGTGAGTCGACCCCTAAGGCGAGGCCGAGAGGCGTAGTCGATGGGAAATTGGTTAATATTCCAATACTTCTGTGTAATGCGATGAGAGGACGGAGAAGGTTAAGTCAGCCTGGCGTTGGTTGTCCAGGTGGAAGGTTGTAGGCATGTATCTTAGGCAAATCCGGGGTACTCTATGCTGAGAACTGATAGCAAGCTGTACTTGTACAGTGAAGTGGCTGATACCATGCTTCCAGGAAAAGTCTCTAAGCTTCAGTTACACAGGAATCGTACCCGAAACCGACACAGGTGGTCAGGTCGAGTAGACCAAAGCGCTTGAGAGAACTCTGCTGAAGGAACTAGGCAAAATGGTACCGTAACTTCGGGAGAAGGTACGCTGCTGACGGTGATGGGACTTGCTCCCTGAGCTATTGGCAGCCACAGAAACCAGGCCGCTGCAACTGTTTATTAAAAACATAGCACTCTGCAAACACGAAAGTGGACGTATAGGGTGTGATGCCTGCCCGGTGCTGGAAGGTTAATTGATGGGGTTAGCGTAAGCGAAGCTCTTGATCGAAGCCCCAGTAAACGGCGGCCGTAACTATAACGGTCCTAAGGTAGCGAAATTCCTTGTCGGGTAAGTTCCGACCTGCACGAATGGCATAATGATGGCGGCGCTGTCTCCAGCAGAGGCTCAGTGAAATCGAAATCGCTGTGAAGATGCAGTGTACCCGCGGCTAGACGGAAAGACCCCGTGAACCTTTACTGCAGCTTGACATTGAACTTTGACCTTACTTGTGTAGGATAGGTGGGAGGCTTTGAAGTTGGAACGCTAGTTCCAATGGAGCCGTCCTTGAAATACCACCCTGGTAATGTTGAGGTTCTAACTCTGCCCCGTAATCCGGGGCGAGGACCATGTCTGGTGGGTAGTTTGACTGGGGCGGTCTCCTCCTAAAGAGTAACGGAGGAGTACGAAGGTGCGCTCAGCGTGGTCGGAAATCACGCGTAGAGTATAAAGGCAAAAGCGCGCTTAACTGCGAGACCCACAAGTCGAGCAGGTACGAAAGTAGGTCTTAGTGATCCGGTGGTTCTGTATGGAAGGGCCATCGCTCAACGGATAAAAGGTACTCTGGGGATAACAGGCTGATACCGCCCAAGAGTTCATATCGACGGCGGTGTTTGGCACCTCGATGTCGGCTCATCTCATCCTGGGGCTGAAGCAGGTCCCAAGGGTATGGCTGTTCGCCATTTAAAGAGGTACGCGAGCTGGGTTTAGAACGTCGTGAGACAGTTCGGTCCCTATCTACCGTGGGCGCTGGAAATTTGAGAGGATCTGCTCCTAGTACGAGAGGACCAGAGTGGACGAACCTCTGGTGTACCGGTTGTGACGCCAGTCGCATCGCCGGGTAGCTATGTTCGGAAGGGATAACCGCTGAAAGCATCTAAGCGGGAAGCCTACCTCAAGATAAGATTTCCCTAGGAATTTATTCCTCTAAAGAGCCGTTCGAGACTAGGACGTTGATAGGTTGGGTGTGGAAGCACGGTGACGTGTGAAGCTGACCAATACTAATTGCTCGTGAGGCTTGACTATACAACACCCAAACAGTTGTTGTATTCAAGATAAATTCAATACATAACTTGATTTAGTGTGAAAACTAGTTAAAATGCTGAACACAAAGTTAGACTCAATATCTAATCCGTTAATAACTCATTTGGAAAAAGCCTTGGCATAGATAAGACCAAAGCAAGTATCCATAAACAGTTTGCTGGCGACAATAGCAAGAGTGAACCACCTGATCCCTTCCCGAACTCAGAAGTGAAACCTCTTAGCGCTGATGGTAGTGTGGCGTTTGCCATGTGAGAGTAAGTCATCGCCAGCTTTTAATTCTAAAACACCCCCAACCTAACAGTTGGGGGTGTTTTTTATCATCCAGAGTTTTATATACTGGTCTTTATTTAAGAACTTTCTGATATGACTTGGATCGTAGTACAAAGCTTTTCATTTCCATATGAAGCTCAAATTGCTAAAACTCAGTTAGAAGCAGCTGAAATTCCAGCACGTATTGAAAATGAACATACTATTAATATGGATTGGCTTTATTCCAATGCTTTAGGTGGTGTTCGACTGTTAGTTCCTGAAAGCTATGCAGAAGAGGCTAAAGCATTACTGGCTCAAGATTTTAGCCAAGAAGTAGAACAACAATTTGGAGCAAGTGAAAGCTGTCCTAAGTGTGGCAGTACCGATATACAACCTTATACAGAAAGTAAACGCCCCGCTTATGTGGTTTTCCTATTGTTGAGTTTTCCGCTCTTTTCTTATAAAAATGGAATGAAGTGTCGGCAGTGCCAACATTTCTGGAGTTAATGTCGTATAGCAAATAAGCAAGATGTTTTAAATCACCAATGATCTGTATATGCTCAAATTAAAATAAAAAGAGCATTGAAGTTATAAATATTCAGAAAAATATTTTATGGGTAGATTGCACTGCGGCTGCATTTGCTGGGCTGATCGTATTGCTTGCTGCACCATGGTTAAGTCAACTTTATCATTTACTCAAAGGGTTTATTTTTTTGTGGGTTGCGTGAATCTCTTATACGCATGTTATTAATTTACACTCGCCAATTATAAAAAACGCGCACTGTTCCTCATCAATATTTTGGTGATTGCAAATAGCATCTGGCTCTTGGCTTGTCTGGTTATGCTTTGGCGATTCTGGCAGGAAATGACAATCTTTGCAGTGATCCATATTGCTGGAGAGGCTGTCTTTGTTGGTGCTTTAGCTCGATTGGAATATAAATGGCGGCATCAACTTACATTTTCGTATTGCTAAAGAAATAACTAAATTAAGTGGACATCATTTAACCAGCTTTGTTTAATACAGTAGAACATTATAAAAAGGACAATAAGATGGAATATAAAGGAAGTTGTCATTGTGGAAAAATCACTTTTGTTGCACAAGGTGATTTGACTGAAGCAATGTCGTGTAACTGCTCGATCTGCCAAAGAAAAGGTTCTTTATTGTGGTTCTTACCGACAGATAAAATTGATATCTCAGTTCAAGAAGATATTTTAACTCGTTACCAATTTAATAAGCATGTGATCGACCATCATTTTTGTAAGATCTACAGTATCCATCCTTATGCAACTGGTATTGACCCAAAAGCCAATTAGATGTATGTCATTAATATCAGATATATCAAAGATTTAGAAAGTATTAAAATTAATCATTTTGATGGTCGTTCGGTTTAACGCTTAAATTTAGAGAATAAAAATGACCAAGAAAAAGCAATTAAATGCTGAACAGATGATGGTGTTGTTCGAGATCCTAAAAAACGTTTTGAAGAAAATATGTATCGGCATCAAGCTTTAAATTGGGTGGATATTGAAGATCAGTTGAAACAGAAACCTCAAAAGCTATGGGGGTTGAATCAAATGGAAGAGACAGGCAGAGAGCTAGATATCGTTTCATTTGACTCAAAATTATCAGAAATTGTCTTTTATGATTGTGCTATAGAAACGCCAAAAGGGCGTAGAAGTCTTTGTTATGATCGCGTTGTTTTAGATGCACGTAAAGAACATAAGCCCGAAAATAATGCGCTTGAAGTTGCAGAGGCAATAGGTATTGAATTGCTCACAGAAGAACAATATAAACAATTACAGTCTGTTGAATATTTTGATTTAAAGACTTCGAGTTGGGTGAAAACGCCAGATGATATTCGGGAAAAAGGTGGTGCTATTTTTTGTGATTGTTGTTATGGACAAGTTTTTACTTACCGCAATGGTGCACAATCTTATTATACGACTCGTGGTTTTCGTGGCCGACTAAAAATATAATTTTGTATTTTATATCAAGCTTTTAAAATTTTTTAATTTTAAATTATGCCAAGCGCTTGCTTGGTTTTTATGGTTTTGATACCTTAGTGCTCACTAAATACTCGAAAACAATGATCAATAATTACTAGGAAGTAAGCATGCTACTCAATCCTTTATATTACACTGAGCAACATTTAGCCTTTGCTGAGAGTGTTAGGCGCTTTACTGAAAAGGAAATTAGTCCTTTTATCAATGAATGGGACGAAGCGGAAACCTTTCCTCGTGAGCTTTATAAAAAGGCAGCTGATATAGGCTTGCTCGGTGTTGGCTTCGATGAAAATTATGGTGGTATTGCGGGCACGGATGCATTTTATACTTTACTTGCCTCTGTTGAATTAGCGAAGTGTGCGTCAGGTGGATTGGCGGCATCATTGCTTTCACATACGATTGGGACACCACCAATTCAGCATTTTGCTCAAGAAGAAGTAAAAGCTGAAGTATTACCAAAAATTTTATCTGGAGAGAAAATTTCTGCATTGGCAATTACTGAACCGAGTGGTGGTTCTGATGTCGCGGCTTTGAAAACCAAAGCGGTTCGAGATGGTGATGATTATATTGTCAGTGGTGAAAAGACCTTTATTACATCGGGTATTCGTGCGGATTATTATTCTGTTGCAGTAAGAACTGATCCCGATGCGAAGGGCGCTAATGGTATTTCAATGTTGCTGATTGATGCGCATAGTGAAGGCATTACAAAATCAAAGCTAGATAAAATGGGTTGGTGGGCATCGGATACAGCGCATTTGCACTTTGATGATGTACGAGTGCCAGCCAAAAATTTACTTGGTGCCGAAAATATGGGTTTCTTCGTCATCATGAACAACTTTAACATGGAGCGATTTTTTCTTGCAGCCAGTAGCTATGGTTATGCGTTGGTTTGCTATGAGGAGGCTTTGGATTGGGCAAAGCAGAGACAAACATTTGGTAAGCGTTTGATTGATCATCAAGTTGTTCGTCATAAGCTAGTAGATATGGCGACACGTTTAACTTCAACTCGTGCGTTATTGGAAGATACAGCCTATCGTTTAGGAAAACCAGAATTGCAGGGTAATGAACTGATTGCACAAATTTGCATGCTTAAAAATGTAGCAACACAAACCATGCAATTTTGTGCTGATGCCGCAGTGCAGACTCTAGGAGGGATGGGCTTTATGCGTGGTACAAAATCTGAACGTATCTATCGTGAAGTGAAAGTGAACATGATTGGTGGTGGTGCAGAGGAAATTATGAAAGACCTTGCCAGTCGCCAACTGGGCTATTAATCCAAATTTTAAAGGCTTTAAATCAAGAGTAAACAGGTTTAAAGCCTTATCCATATAACAAGAATGCATTAAATAATAATTTAGGAAAAAGACATGGATGGTTTATCACTTAACCCGATTTATTACACATCAGAACATCGGGCTTTTGCAGACAGTGTCAAACGTTTTGTAGAGAAAGAAATATCACCTTATGTGAATGAATGGGACGAGGCAGGAACATTTCCACGAGAACTTTATCAAAAGGCTGCACATATCGGTTTAATGGGTCTCGGCTATGATGCTGAACATGGTGGCATTCCCGATGCAGATGCCTTTTATGTCATGTTGGCAGCAATTGAGATGGCAAAAGCTGGATCTGGTGGTGTACATATTTCGCTTATGATTCATAGCATTGGAACACCACCCATTCATCATTTTGCTCGACCTGAGATTCGTAATGACGTTATGCCACAGATTATTGCAGGCGAAAAAATATCAGCCTTGGCGATTACCGAGCCTAGTGGCGGTTCTGATGTAGCAGCAATTAAAACCAAAGCAGTTCGAGAAGGAGACCATTATATTTTAAATGGTGAAAAGACCTTTATTACCTCAGGGATTCGTGCTGATTATTATACGGTTGCTGTAAAGACGGATCAGAATGCCCAAGGTGCCAAAGGGATTTCTATGTTATTGGTTGATGCGCATAGTGAGGGAATAACCAAATCACCTTTACAAAAAATGGGTTGGTGGGCATCAGACACTGCACATTTGCATTTTGAAAATGTCAAAGTCCCAGTTAGCCATTTGTTGGGCGAGGAAAATGCAGGTTTTAAAGTCATTATGAATAACTTTAATATGGAGCGTTTTTGGCTAGCAGCGATGGCATATGGTTATGCCTTGGTCTGTTATGAGGAAGCCTTGGATTGGGCAAAGCAGCGACAGACTTTTGGGAAGCGCTTGGTAGATCATCAGGTGGTTCGCCACAAACTTGTAGATATGGCAACACAATTGACCACAACACGAGCATTATTAGAAGATACAGCTTATCGAATGGGACAAAAAGAGCTGCAAGGGGCAGACCTCATTGCACAAATTTCGATGTCAAAAAATGTAGCGACACGTACCATGCAATTTTGTGCGGATGCTGCTGTGCAAACTTTAGGTGGAATGGGTTTTATGCGTGGAACCAAGTCCGAACGAATTTATCGTGAAGTGAAAGTGAATATGATTGGCGGTGGTGCTGAAGAAATCATGAAGGATTTGATTAGTAAGCAGTTAGGCTATTAATACCTTCATGGCGAATAAAAAGTGCGGTTAATTTCCGCACTTTTTATTTTCAAATTTATTCTAGTTCAGCTAATTCTTCTAAAGAGACTTGGCGGATTTCAAATATAGGTTGTTTTAGAAATGAATTTAGTGCTTTGATATCAATAAATTTTATGTTGTCGAGTGCAATACCCTCAATGCTGTCTTTTTCAGCATCGTAACGAATATCTGGAGTTTGTTCGATAAACTGTTTGAGTAATAGTGGACTATCGCTTAACTCTGCAAGTGGTTTGTCCATCAAAGCTTCAAACTCATAGTCCATCGCATAAATATTGGCTTCCCACGACACATCACTAAAATTTTCATTTTGGCTAGAAATAATGCTGCCAGTTTCGTAACCACTAAAATAGTCTTCTTCAGAGTTGATCCAGAGTACATAGCAGGGCTGTGATGCATCAATTTCCAATAATTGGTACCAGACAATACCTGAGATTTTAGCAAATTCAAAAGCATCATCTTCATTTAATTTAGGAATTTCACCATCATCTATATTAAAAGTTTTTCCTGTTTTTTCTAAAATTAAAGCTTCAAGTTTTTCGTAGATTTCATCATCTGCTTCACCGTTGCCAATATCATAGTTACATAATTCATCATAGTATAAGCCTTCAACGACTAATGATTTGTATGCCTTTTCAGCGTCAGCTTTATCTGTATAAATCTGTTTGATCGCCCCAGTTGAAACGCAATTGGTCAGATGCCATTCATCATTGTAAGCAAAGTCGTTTTGACGAATCACGTATTGCATATTGCTCATATTTGTTTCCCCTTTAATTAAGCAATTTTAGTTTTTAATTCTTGCAGTTTGGCTGCACTTGGCGGGACGACCATCCCATTGTCCATCCAGAGTTCAAAACGCATTGGATTGAAAAAAAAGTCTGGACTAATATCAAAATCAATAAATTTAGCTTCGCTTTTTCCCATCATGGGAAGAATGGTATTGATAAACCAACTATTGTGAGTGATCAGTAAAGATTTTAGTTGTCCTGTCACTGATAATGGAGAGAGTAGTGTTGCTGATAGCTTTGGGTCATCAATCACATCTGAATGGAATTTTTCGAGGCGTTTAGCCAGTCCATCAGTCGGAATATCCTGCATTGCAGCAACGAAGTCTCCTATCGTTGGAATAAAGCGGTGATGGAAATCCACTAACAGATGATCCTTTTCACAAAGGTCTTTAACTTCAATGCTATTTCCCGCACTATTTTCAAAGTGATGTCCAAAAATCGGAATGATCACCTCTTGAACGCCCCAAAAAGTATGCAGGATACGATGGCGATTGTCGGTACAGAGCATTTTAGTGCTGTCGATGAGCGCATGAATATCAATATAATCTTCAAGCTCGCCCCCACGACGTTTCACTGAAATATTGGCATGTTGAACTGGATTCATTTTTACTATTTCTTGTAATCTTTTGATGTTCAAAGAGAATAGCAATATTGAGTTTTAACTTAAAGATCAAAAATAATTTGTGCGTTAAATTATGTCGTGCATTGAAAGTGATTTTGAGTAATTTTTTTTAATTATTCATATTGCTTTAGTTCATTTTCTAATTCTTCTTTTAAATCGAGAGGATCTATAATCCAAACGGTTGTTCCTAGATTAGGTAACACTCCTACTTTTAAACCGTCATTATTTAAATTTGGAAGCCACTTTTCAAGAAAGATATCCAGCTCTATTCGAGATGGTCTAAAGGATGGATAAACTTCATGAAAAGCTGATGCATAGTTAGCATGAGGCCATACTGGTAAGTATGCTAGATCCTCTTGAGGAGTAATGATCAGAAAATCTTTGTTATTATCCTCTAATATCCAAAGTTCCTCCCAATCACAAACTTTTAAAATAAAATGTTCATAACGCTGTTTGCTTGTTAAAGCAAATACATTTTCAAGTTGTTTTGGATGCATGTGATAACTCATTTGATCGCCATTTCCCAAACCATTTCAGTCAGTTCATCCACTTTGACTTTACCTTCTGGGTTATACCACGTGACCGACCAAGAAATAGAACCACCAACTAATCGACGCCAAATAAATGCATCATGTTTAACTTTGCCTTGAGCACGTAATTTTTCAATCACATTGAGCCACACTTGCTCATATTCATTACGCATCTTTAAAAGATAGTCTTGCTTCTCTTTAGATAGGGCAAACCATTCATGGACTAATACGGCCATTGCTGCGCCTGTATCGCCTGTAATAGAAATCAGTTCAGCTTTGATTAAATCACGTAATTGTTGTTCTGGCTCATTTGAACGTTCGGCTGCTTCTTTTAAGCGGGCAAAGTTATAAATAATGGTTTGTTCCATGACAGTCGCTAAAATGTCATCTTTGCTTTTGAAATGATGGAAAAGACTACCTGACTGAATACCAATAAATTCACCAAGTTGTCGAACCGTGGTTTTGTCATAACCTTGTTTATAAAATAGATAAGCAGCACCCAGCAATAAACGCCCACGTGGACTATCGTCAAAACATACAATTTTAGGTATTTGCTCAATTGAAGTTGCGATCATGCCAGTCCGTCTATCCTATTAAATTTGGTGAGCATTGTAACAAAATTCATTTCATGAATTGTCTTATCTTTTTATAACAAGCATTTGCTTGATTTTTTCTGTTTTTGTCAATACAGCATATCATTATGCACTTTACAAACCAAGCACTTGCTTGGTAATGTTGGAGCAACTTAGAAATAAAAATGAGAAAACTCATGACAAGTGTCAAGCAGGATGATCAGAAGCTAATCAAAATTGGGTGTGCATCAGGTTTCTGGGGGGATACCAACACAGCCGCTTTTCAGTTGGTGCATCTGAGTGATATTGATTATTTAGTCTTTGATTATTTGTCAGAAATTACTATGTCGATCATGGCAAAGGCAATGATGACCGATCCAGATCATGGTTATGCTTTAGATTTTGTTAGCCGTGTGATGTCGCCACTGATTAAGAAAATTGCTGAGAAAAAAATCAAAGTCATTAGTAATGCTGGGGGTGTTAATCCTCTCGCTTGTCGTGATGCTTTACAAAAAATCATTGATGAAAAAGGATTAGATTTAAAAGTTGCTGTGGTACTTGGGGATGATGTATTACCTCAACATGCTGAGTTACTGAAACAAAATGTTCAGGAAATGTTTAATGGTGAGGCTTTACCACATCATGTAGCCAGCAGTAATGCCTATTTAGGGGCGGTTGCGATCCGTGACGCTTTGGATTTGGGCGCGGATATTGTGATTACAGGTCGAGTGGTTGATTCGGCTGTGGTACTTGCACCATTACTGCATGAATATAAATGGTCACTCGATGATTATGATAAGTTGGCACAGGGTTCATTGGCAGGGCATGTGATTGAATGTGGTGCTCAATGTACAGGCGGTAATTTTACGGATTGGCGCTTAGTACAGGGCTTTGACAATATGGGTTTCCCAATCGTGGAAGTCAGTGCGGATTCTTCTTTCATCGTGACTAAACCACAAGGTACAGGTGGTTTGGTTTCAACAGCAACAGTCGCAGAACAAATTGTTTATGAGATTGGTAATCCTCAAGCTTATTTACTTCCTGATGTGACGGCTGATTTTAGCCAAGTTCATTTAGAGCAAATCGGTGAAGATCGGGTAAAAGTTACAGGTGCAACAGGTCGTGCACCAACGCAGCAATATAAAGTCAGTGCTACCTATGCGGATGGTTATCGTGTTTTAGTGAGCTTCTTAATCGCGGGTCGTGAAGCACCTGAAAAAGCTCAAACGATTGCCAATTCAATTCTAAATAAATGTGAACGTGTATTGGCTTTACGTTCTGTTCCGCCATTTAGTGAAAAATCAATTGAAATTCTGGGTATCGAAAGTACTTATGGCCCGCATGCGAGAGTGAAAGATAGTCGTGAGGTAGTGGTCAAGATTGCTGTGAAACACATGTTTAAAGAAGCCTGTATGTTCTTTGCTTCGGAAATTGCCCAAGCTTCCACAGGTATGGCACCTGCATTGGCGGGGATTGTTGGTGGTCGTCCTAAAGCTTCGGCAGTAGTGAAGCTTTTCTCTTTCCTAATTGATAAAGATCAAATCAAGGTTGAGGTCGATTTTGCAGGGCAACGTCATGCTGTTGAGATTCCAACAGGCTTAGCGACACAAAATTATGTTCCACACCCAATTGGTGAAGTCGCAATTTATCAAGGTGATGAAATTGAAGTGCCTTTGATTGAAATAGCACATGCACGAAGTGGTGATAAAGGCAACCATAGCAATATTGGTGTGATTGCACGAAAGACTGAGTACTTACCTTGGATTCGAGCAGCATTAACTGAGAAAAATGTTGCTGATTATATGCAGCATGTACTTGATCCAGACAAATCAAAAGTCATTCGTTATGAACTGCCAGCCATGCATGCACTGAACTTTATGCTTGAAAATGCATTAGGTGGTGGTGGAATTGCCAGTCTGCGGATTGATCCACAAGGTAAGGCATTTGCACAGCAATTATTGGATATGCCAGTGAAAGTGCCAGCACAATTGTTAGAAAAATATTAAAGGATGTAATGTAAATGAGTTACCAATCAATTTTCAGGGCAGATGCATTTACTGACAAAGTGATTATCGTGACAGGCGGAGGTTCGGGTATTGGCCGTTGTACCGCACATGAACTAGCATCTTTGGGTGCACAAGTGGTGATTACAGGGCGAAAAATTGAAAAACTAGAAAAAGTCAGCCAAGAAATTTTAGAGGATGGCGGCAAAGTCCATTTCATCGTTTGTGATAACCGTGATGAAGAACAAGTCAAAAACATGATTGCTGAAGTGATTGAAAAATTTGGCAAGCTCGATGGTTTAGTGAATAACGCAGGTGGGCAATTTCCATCTGCACTTGAAAGTATTTCTGCCAATGGCTTTGATGCTGTAGTACGTAATAACCTGCATTCAACTTTTTACCTGATGCGTGAAGCCTATAATCAATGGATGGCAAAACACGGCGGTAGTATTGTCAATATGGCTGCCGATATGTGGGGCGGTATGCCAGGAATGGGGCATTCTGGTGCAGCACGTTCAGGTGTGGATAACCTGACTAAAACCGCTTCAGTCGAGTGGGGGCGTTCAGGCGTTCGGGTCAATTGTGTCGCACCGGGTTGGATTATTTCTTCTGGTATGGATAACTACAGTGGTGACTTTGCCAAATTTATTATTCCAAGTTTGGCAGGTAATGTGCCCTTAAAACGGATGGGGACAGAGTCGGAAATTTCTTCAGCGATTTGTTATTTACTCTCTGATGCTGCTGCATTTGTTTCTGGAGTGACATTAAGAGTTGATGGCGCTGCTTCTCAAGGAACACGAATGTATCCGCTAGCAGATGCAACGAATAGCCAGTCTTTTAATGGCTTCCATCGTGCATTTATTCCTGATGTACTCAAAGATCAGATTGAAAAAGCAGAGCAACAATCTGCCCAAGCGCAAGATGCAAATAAGGATTAAATCATGACTATTCTTCAATCTGAAATTGCAGTCGGTAGTGAACAATATCAACAAAATAGAGATGCTTTATTAAGCCAAATTGCAGAGGTGCGTGCCGTACAGCAAAAAGGCATTGATAAGTCTTATGCAGCAAAACCGAAGTTTGATAAGAAAGGCAAAATTCTTCCACACGAACGTGTGCGGTTACTACTCGATGCTGATTCACCTTTTGTGGAGTTATGTGGTCTCGTTGGCTACAACATGCATGATGATAAAGATGGTTCTGAAGCGGGTGGAGGTATTATCGCGGGAATTGGTTTTGTCAGTGGTGTTCGTGCTTTGGTCACTGCCAGTAATAGTGCAATCAAAGGTGGCACCATGTCACCGATGGGTGTACAAAAAACCTTACGCTTACAAAAGATTGCGCTTGAGCAAAAGTTGCCGATTGTGACATTGACCGAAAGTGGTGGCGCAAATTTAAATTATGCAGCAGAAGTGTTTACTTATGGTGGGATGACTTTTGCCAATCAGGCACGAATGTCTGCGGCAGGGATTCCACAAATATCAGTTGTGCATGGTAATGCCACCGCAGGTGGTGCATATCAACCAGGTCTATCTGACTATGTGATTGCCGTCCGTAAGCAAACAGAAATGTTATTGGCTGGTCCACCATTATTGTTAGCAGCAACAGGTGAGGTGGCAACCGCTGAGGAACTCGGTGGTGCAGAAATGCATACTCAGGTTTCTGGTGTAGCTGAATATTTAGCTGAAAATGATGCTGATGGCATTCGTATTGCTCGTGAAATTTTTGAGCATTTGAACTGGAAAGAACAAACCAAAAGTCTCGATCAGGATTATAAAGAACCTCGTTACTCAGCCGAGGAATTGTTAGGCATTATTCCGCAAGATCCGAAGCAACCTTTGGATATGAAAGAAATCGTGGCGCGGATTATTGATGATTCAGATTTTTTAGAATTTAAACAAGAATATGATGCGCTTACTGTTTGCGGTTGGGCAAAAATGGGTGGGGTACATATTGGAATTATCACCAATAATGGACCAATCACACCACAAGGTGCAGTGAAAGCCGCACAGTTTATTCATCTTTGTGAACAAACCCAACGTCCACTTTTATTCTTGCATAACACCACGGGTTTTATGGTCGGAACGGATGCTGAACAAAACGGCATTATTAAGCATGGTTCTAAGCTGATCCAAGCAGTTGCTAATGCCACTGTGCCGAAAATTTCGATCATTGCTGCTGGTTCTTATGGGGCAGGTAACTATGCGATGTGTGGCCGTAGTTTGTCGCCTAACTTTATTTTTGCATGGCCAAATTCACATGTGGCGGTGATGGGTTCAGCACAGGCAGGAAAAGTGTTACGTATCGTAGCTGAGGGTAAACAGAAAGCTTCAGGTATGGAACCGAATCCACAGATGTTGGATTTTCTAGAACAAAGTACTTCGATGAAATTGGAACAGCAATCGACCGCTTTATTTAATACAGCAATGTTGCATGACGATGGCATTATCGATCCTAGAGACACGCGTAAAGTATTGATCTTTTTGTTACAGACCATTTATGAAGCACAGCAACGTGAGTTAAATCCAACTCGTTTTGGTGTGTCTAGATTTTAAAAATCCCTCCCGACCTCCCTTTAAAAGGGAGGAGTTCCCCTCTTTTTCAAAGAGGGGTTAGGGGAGATTAAATTTAAGGAAAAAAATAATGAAATTTACCGCAGAGCATGAAGCATTACGCCGTACCGCACGTCAGTTTGTAGAAAACGAACTCAATCCATTTATTCCTGAGTGGGAAGCAGCAGGACGCTTTCCGATTCATGAAGTCTTTAAGAAAATGGCAGATTTAGGTTTGCTAGGTATTTGTAAGCCCGAAGAAAATGGCGGCTTGGGTTTAGATTATTCGTATAACCTTGTGGTGGCAGAAGAATTAGGGCGTGCAGCATGTGGTGGTGTACCGTTGGCGATTGGTGTGCAAACTGATATGGCAACACCCGCACTTGCTCGTTTTGGTAGTAAAGAACTGAGAGAAGAGTTTCTGAATCCTGCGATTCGTGGCGAATATGTGGCATCAATTGCAGTTTCAGAAGTGCATGCAGGTTCAGATGTTGCAGCAGTCAAAACCACAGCAAAAAAAGATGGTGATGATTATGTGATTAACGGCAGCAAAATGTGGATTACTAATTCACTGCAAGCGGACTTCTTCTGTTTACTTGCCAATACCTCTGATGACAAACCACATGTCAATAAATCAATGATTATTGTTCCTGCTAAAACCGCAGGCATTAGTTTCTCAGAACCATTGAATAAGCTAGGAATGCGCTCCACCACAACGGCTCAAGTTTATTTCGATAACGTACGTGTACCACAGCGCAATCTTGTAGGTGCTGAGGGTATGGGCTTCATGATGCAGATGATGCAGTTTCAGGAAGAACGTATGTGGGCATGTGCAAATGCTGTCGGTGGTTTGGAAAATGTGATTCAACAAACGATTGATTACACGAAAGAACGGACGACATTTGGTCAGCCACTCATCAATAACCAATATGTACATTTCCGTTTTGCTGAATTGATGACTGAAGTTGAAGCGCTAAAAGCACTCACTTATCAAGCATGTGAACAACATATTGCAGGTGAAAATGTCACCATGATGGCTTCGATGGCAAAGCTCAAAGCAGGCCGCTTAACTCGAGAAGTCGCTGATAGCTGCCTACAATATTGGGGTGGAAATGGCTTTATGTGGGAGAACCCTGCATCACAGTTATATCGCGATGGTCGTCTAGGTTCGATCGGCGGTGGTGCGGATGAAATTATGCTCGGAATTATCTGCAAGCTGATGGATATTTTGCCGAAGAAACAGAAAAACTAGGAGAAGAAAAATGACACTTTCAACTTCTCTTACTGATTTACAAGTAGATGAAAGTATCCAGCTTGAACAACAAGGCAGTATTTTAACGCTGTGGCTGAATCGACCTGAAAGCCGTAATGCCATGAGTCTAAACATGGTCAATGCGATTCAACAGGTCTTTGCTGTTATTGCTGATGATGTGTCTATTCGTGCGGTAATTTTGCGTGGTAAAGGCGGGCATTTCTGTGCGGGTGGTGATATTAAAGATATGGCAGCTTTGCGTGTTGAAGCAGCCAATGTAGGTAGCTTGCAACCCTATGTAGATTTTAACCGCCGTTTTGGTGCGATGATTGAGCAAGTTGATCAAGCTCCGCAAACGGTTGTTGCAATTTTAGAAGGGGCAGTGCTCGGCGGTGGTTTTGGCTTAGCCTGTGTCTCGGATGTTGCGATTAGCCGTGATAATGCTCAATTTGGTCTACCTGAAACAGGGCTTGGGGTATTACCTGCACAAATTGCACCGTTCGTAGTGAAACGGATTGGGTTGACCCAAGCCCGTCGTTTGGCATTGTTAGGTTCACGTTTTAATGGTGAGACTGCACAGAAGTTAGGTGTGATACACGAAGTTGTGCGTGATGATATTGAGCTTGAGCAATTGCTTACGGATACTATTCAACAGATCAAACGTGCTGCGCCGTTGGCATCTCGAAATACCAAAGCATTGCTACATCGGACGTTAAATGAGCCTCTAGATTCTTTACTTGATGATGCTGCACAGCAGTTTGCTCAAGCGGTTGGCGGCGTAGAAGGTCAAGAAGGCACGATGGCATTTATTCAAAAACGTAATCCGAGTTGGTTTAACTGAGATCTCCCACAATAGGGATTTGATTAAGTACCATTGTTCCCCTCTTTGTTAAAGAGGGGCTAGGGGAGATTTAAAAATGAAATTTTCAAAAGTTTTAGTCGCAAATCGTGGTGAAATCGCCGTGCGTGTGATGCAAACGACCAAAGCGATGGGTTATCAGACGGTAGCGGTATATTCAGATGCAGATGCCAATGCCCGCCATGTTAAGGTTGCAGATGAAGCAGTTTACATCGGTGCGTCCAAAGTTTCAGAATCCTATCTGTCGATCACCAATATTATTCAAGCCTGCAAAAAGACAGGCGCAGATGCGGTCCATCCTGGTTATGGTTTCTTGTCTGAAAATACCGATTTTGCCCAAGCTTGTAGCGACAACGGTATCACCTTTATTGGGCCAAACGCCGCTGCGATTCATTTAATGGGCAGCAAGCGCTTATCTAAAATTGCCATGATTGAGGCAGGTGTGCCATGTGTACCTGGTTATGAGGGTGATCAACAAGATATTGAATACTTGGCTGAGCAAGCGGAAAAAATTGGTTTTCCATTGATGGTCAAAGCATCTGCTGGTGGTGGTGGACGTGGTATGCGTTTGGTGCATCAGTCTGTTGATTTGTTGGAAGCTTTAAAAACCGCACGCTCAGAGGCTGAAAATGCCTTCGGTTCAGGTGAGCTGATCATTGAAAAAGCGGTAATTGCTCCTCGTCATGTGGAAATCCAAGTCTTTGGTGATACGCATGGTAACTATGTTTATCTATTTGAACGAGATTGTTCAATTCAACGCCGTCATCAAAAAGTGGTGGAAGAAGCACCTTGTCCAGTGATGACACCTGAATTACGCCAAAAAATGGGAGAAGCAGCCGTTGCAGCGGCAAAATCCTGTGATTATATCGGCGCAGGTACAGTTGAATTTTTACTGGATCAGTCTGGTGAGTTTTATTTCCTTGAAATGAATACTCGTTTACAAGTTGAGCATCCTGTGACAGAAATGATTACGGGACTAGATTTGGTCGAGTGGCAACTCCGTGTCGCCAATGGTGAAACTTTACCTTTGCAGCAGCATGAACTTAGTTTAAATGGACATGCGATCGAAGTGCGGTTATACGCAGAAGATCCACGTCAGGATTTCTTACCACAAACGGGAAAAGTATTACGTTGGCAGCCTGCGGCGTTGCCTAATGTCCGTATTGATCATGGTATGTTAGAGGCGGGCGAAATTAGCCCATTCTACGATCCAATGGTGGCGAAGGTGATTGCCTATGGTAAAACCCGTGAAGATGCTATTCGTCTATTGGCGCGTGCTGTTGATGATTGTGTATTGCTTGGTGTAAATAGCAATAAACAATTTTTGGTGAATTTATTGCGTCATCCGATTATTGTGGCGGGTGATACCAATACTGCATTTATCCAGCAGCATTTTCAGGATGACGTCAGCCTACATCAACAAGTTCCAACTCTTGAAAGTCTAGCGATTGCAGCAACACTATTTGCGCAATACAAGGCTTCAAAAACGGCATGGCAAACAGGTATTGCAACGCCACTACCATTAAAATTGAAATGTGCAGATCAACAACTGTCACTACAAGTCGAAATGGATCAACAGCAAGTCACCGTGCGATTATGTGATCAACACTGTACGATTCAGGTTGTAGAAATAACTGATACTCAGATCATTTATAACGTTGATGGTGTGCGTCGAAAGTTGAGTTATGTACTTGATCAAAATCAACTCTATTTAGATACAGCGAATGGTAATTTAGTGATTGAAAATATCACCTATGCCGCACCTGAAGCTGCTGAAGTGGTAGGGGATGGTAAAATTCGTGCGCCGATGGATGGGGCGATTGTGAATCTATTGGTTAATGCTGGAGACACAGTTGTTAAGGGACAAACCTTATTGATCTTGGAGGCGATGAAAATCCAGCAACAGATTAAATCTGATGTAGATGGTGTCGTTGATGAGCTGATTGGTCAAGTCGGTCAACAAGTGAAAAAACGACAATTACTGTTAAATGTCGCGATTGCATAAAAATGTGTAAATTAAAAAGCTAGGATCTACGCCTAGCTTTTTAATAGCTTTTCAACCGCGACGAGTGAGTGTGAGGAATTTCCCTTTAATTCTTGGGTTGCAAATTCAGCTAATGCTTGTTCATGTACCCATAAGTATCGAAGAAATTCTTGAGTCGTTGCATTGGCATGTTGATTCATTCTCTCAAACGTTTCCATAAAAGGTTTTGTACCTTGTTTGAGTAAATGCATCGCAATTTTCCAAGGAAGCTTTGCCATCGCGATACCTGATACTTTCGCTTGCAACTTAATGTGTGGTCGAATTGAAGCAGTCTGACCCTGTTGCGCTAAGAAATCTTCTAACCGTTGAAGCGTTTGAGTTTCCAGTTGTGCCAATCTTTTCCATTTTTGCTGTTGTTCTATGGAACGAGCATGTTGAGCAGCATTCAGAAAAATTAATTCTCCTAAGATTTCTGATTCCAGTGCAATATTTAAGTCATGTTGAAATTTTGGATAGTTCATTCCTTTGATTTCCATCAATAATCTTCATTTTCATTTTTATAAATACCACAATATTTGATTAAAACGTATATTCAACCATCTGTGTTCATGATACAGATGGTTTTAAAAATGATGATTAAGAAAACATTTTGAGACGTAAATCTTGCAAACGGGTTTCATATTGTTTTTGCCATTCTGCATCTGAAAGCTGCAATTTTAACGGCTGCATTTGTTGTTGGAGCTGTTGCACGGCTTGCTGATATTGATTGACCTGCTGCTGCTGTTGAACTTCACGTTGATCACGAAGTTGAATATCTTGTCGTTCTTGTTCGGTTAAATACTGCTGCTGCAATTTCTGTTTCAAACTTGCAATCTCAGCAGGATTATTTGAACTTTGATTCAGTAATTGAATCGCTTGTTCATAAAGCCCCATTTTGCTTTCCTGTTTCGTTGCATCAGGATATTGACGCTGTAATTCCTCAAAAGCTTTTAGACGCTGTTCCGCACTCAATCTTTGATTCTGAGCTAAATCATTATAGGCAAAACGATAGTCTGCATAATTACGTTCTTGCCCAAAACCAAGCATCGCTTCGGCTTGCCCTAAAGTCTGTTCTCTGAGTTTCCACAATGCTTCGAAACGTTGTTTAGGCGATAAAGAAGTCGATAAGACTGTACTTTGCATTTGTTGCTCGTATTGCGGCATACGCTTAAGTAAATTTTCAACTAAATGCGCAAATTTCTGATCAGGGTAATTCGCTAAGGCTTTTGCTAAAGCTGCATTACAATCAGTCACTGTACAATTCGCCTTAAAATTATTAAGGAATTCTGTGATATTGCCAGGCTGCTGCTGTAATACTTTCAGTTGCTTTAATAAAGCGTCTTGCAGCAATTCATCCTTATTTTTATTTGAGATATTTGGATCGTTCATCTGTATAGATGAGTTTTCAGATGATGAGGTGGATTTGGTTTGCTGAATTGCAGCGGAAGAGGCGGTGCTCTTCCAAACTACAATTCCGACCAAGACCACTAAAACAATAATAATTGTCAGCAATAGTCTTTTGTTCATACAGCGTTCCGTTGTTATGGACTGTAATTAAATTGTCCCATGACTGGGAAATGGTCTGAGAGATCCCAAGTCATATACAAAGGATCTGCTGTGGTACGTAAAATACGCACATCGTTACGAGATTGTGTAGGTTGGCGATGTGTATTTGAAGCCACCACATAATCTAAATATTCAACGGCAGTGCCACCTGAACCAGCCGCGCCCGCTAATTTATTGACACGTGGATCAAATGTCGATGCGGTATAACCTGTACTTGGCGCTGCTGTTGCGTTGAGATTAGTCAGCATATTTTGGTAATCTTGAGGCCATAACAGTTTATTGACATTGAAATCACCGCCCATCAACACTGCATCAAAACTTGGAATATTTTGTTGATTGACTAACTGGCGAATTTGCTTGAATTGGACTTGGCGAAGGGCACGTGCTTCATCGGTATCAAATGATGCAGTGTGTGTTGAAGTCACATGATAGGCTTTACCATTTTTAATGATTTCAGCATACAACACGCCTTTATCAGCAAAACAATCCGTTCCTGTACAATCTGGATAGATCAATTGTGCAGTTTTGACGATTGGATAACGACTGACGATGACGAGACCACTATCAAATAAGTTATAACCTGAACCAACAGGGATATGAGTTTGATATGGATATTGTTGTGCTAATTGATTCAGCATACCTGTACGAGAAGAAGCAAAAGCTTCTTGCATCATAATCACATCATAGCCATTTAAATGATTTGGTAACTCAGCCAAACGTTCACTGATCTTGCTTGCAACCATTGGCAGAGCATATACATTATAAGTCAGTACTTTTAGTTCATTGGCGTTGCTTGAAACAGGTTCTTGAACTGTATTTTGGTGAATGGTGTAATGGAAATCATCATAGCCTCCAGTATATTCAGCTTTTACTGCGGCTTGTGCAGATAAACCAGCGTAAGTTGTATTGATTCGGTGAATATCACGGTCTGAATACCATGGTGAAGTAGTAGTCGCCGTTTGAATACCATGCTTAATCGTACTACCTGACCAAGTTCCCGTCATTGTTTGTTTCAACGTGACTTGTGAATTACCTGTACTTACAACTGTATCGAAATTATAGGTTTTTCCTGATTTTAGACCCGTATAGCGATTGATACGAAGTACGCGTTTAGTTTCGTATGGGGCAATTTGTGTTGCTTCCTGTGCCCATTCATTTCCTTGTTGTAAAATATGTGTCCCTGTTTGATTAATTTGAACAGAAACAGTTTGTGGTGTGGTATTGGTTACAAATACATAAGAATCAGCAACTGCATCTTGCGAAGCAAGACCTCCTAAAAGTAGTGCAAACCCTGCGCCAAACTTTAAGCTTCTCAGCCCCATAATACATCTCTCCATAGTGCATAATGATAAATGAACAAAGGACAATCAATAATTATAAAACATTCATTTTCGAAAATTTAATGATTGTTATTTGTTCGAAATTTATAATAATGAAAATATATTGCCAACGCATGTAAAAAACCAACCATTTATCTGAACTTATTGATAATTGATTCATTTTAAATTATATAAATGTGATTTTTATCAAATAAGTGCTTAAAAAAATGATTTATTTTGGTGCTATTTTTTTATTTATTGAAAAAATAGTATTTTTTATCTCTATGAAAAAAAATTTTATAAAAATATATAATTAAAAATTAAGCAAGTGAATGCATAAATTTATCAATGGTATTTTTTAATCATATGGATAGAGTAGGCGAGTGAGGCAAGTATTTTCGATTTTGAAAATAAAAATCTGAAAGTGCATCTCACTTTCAGATTTTTTAGAAGAAAAATTAAGCTTGATCTGCATCCATAATTGCTGCACTAGCCTGCTTTAAGCTATAAAGTAACTGTCCTAAAAGAACATCTTTATTACTTAATGTCACCATCACCATTGGATGGTGTGGTGCAGGAATCGAAGTTAGGATTGCTTTACCATTTTCAGCATCAAGCGTGATACTCAGACATCCATTCAATTGAATTTCATTTAAAAATGCACTAACCATTGCTAAAATTGAACTACTTACAGCAGCTAACTTGGTGCTGTTATAAGGATTCTTTTTATAGATTGATGCCAATTCAAAGCCATCCGTAGAACAAAGCATAATGTAATCAATACCACGGATATTCGTTAAAATGTCATTCGCCTGTGTTTTTGCTAATTGAATGAGTTCTTTTGGCGCAGTGCGTTGTTGGCTTGGGATACTGAACATAATTTTTCTCTTTATTAAAGTTATTAAGTCATTTAGTTCGTTGCTTTGAGATTGACTTCCAATGCTGCAATTAAGGATTCAACCATCAGCAATATGTGTTCTTGTTTTCGGGCATCGATAAAAAACAAAGGGTATTGATATTCATTTTGAATCAACCAATCTCTATAAATTGAAGTTGTTTGACCTTTGTTCTCATCAATATGAGTAATACCAATTGATATATTTTTTGTATAGTCTTTAAATGTATCTAAATATCCCTCAAGTTCATCAAGTGGGAGTTTACTATTATGATCTACTAAAATAATAACACCAAGAGCACCTTGGCAAATAACTGGCCATATAAAATCAAAACGGGCTTGACCAGGTGTGCCATATAGTCCGATTTTGACACCATCATCTAAGGTAATTTCACCATAATCAATGCCAACCGTAGTTTGCATTTTATTATGAGCCTGACTATCTGTATTGAATGCTTCAGTTGCGAGTACTGGAACTTCAGAAAGTGATCTTATCGCTTCAGTTTTTCCAGCACCCATACTTCCAGCAAATACAATCTTATATTGTTGTAAAATCATATAATTCCTTAAAGCCCAAATCGGCGTCTAATTTTGCCGAAAAATTTATTAAAAAAGTTGTGTTGTTCAACAGGCTGTTCGGTTGCTTCTGATTTCAAATAATGACTTTCTGTTGCTGGAATAATGTCTCCATTATTTGAAATGATGCAGGCAGCAATAAATTGTTGAACCGTTTGAATTGGGATTTTTAATTGCGTTGCAACTTGTGAAAGTTGGGCTCCTTGTATAAAACATGCTGAAAGCAAAAGTGTAATTTTTCGATCCGCACTTTGACTAGGTTGAGGCCAATGTTCAATTTTAAAATATTCATTTTCATTCGGCGCAAGTTTTTGAAACTCTAAAGAATGCCAAAATAAATTCCATAACCAATCCTGTAAGTCATATTCAACTTTACGAGAAACTTTTGTGAAATCAAAAGTGGTGGCAAATTCATATTTAAAGCTATGATTGGTTTGCGTGTGTATGCGAGTTGGTTCTAACCATGCAATCTGACTACGCGTATCAATGATCGCTAAAGTCCCATGATCATCAAAAAGATGAAGACGAGCATTTTCAGGGTTTAGCATATCCTTTAAAAACTTTTCACTTACAGCGTTATGATTAGATAGAAAATCATTTTTAGGTTGTTGATTAGAAATATAACTTAGCAATCTAAGCTGTATCCAATTCTTTAAGGCATCCGTTTGTTGAACGGGAAGGTAGAGTGTGTTGTCCTCCTCGATTTGGCAAGAACCTTGCCCCTTAGAAATTTTTAAACATGGTAATTGTTTTTGTTGAATAATACGTTGTATACCTTCAGTATCAAAAAAATTTTCGTTTATGAGTAGTAAGTCGATATTTGGATCGGCAATGTTAATCCAATTAATGCCAAATTCATGAGGTATTGTTTTTCTAAGTTCTATTTTTAGTTCATCTGAAACTTTTAAACTTATACCTGAAATTGCGATATTAATGCAATGTCCATTCATAGTATCACTTTAATGTTTTATAAAATATTGCATTGAACGAAATTATACTTTTACTTAAGAATGATAAAAGACCTCTTATATAATTCTAATTTTTATAATTAAAATAAATATAAGAAGTCTAATTTTAAAAAAACTTAAGATTTTAATTAAGCAAAGTCTAATTCTTTTTCGAACGTTTTTAATTCGTGGCGTGCCATTGCTAAGTTTGATTTGCTACGATCTAATACAAGGTAAAGAAATAAATTTCCGTTACTCTCTAATGGTCGAATTAGGTGATATGCTTTACCAAGTGTAATTAGAATATCTTCAATGTCATCATTAAGTTTGAGTGAGTTTGCAACACGACGTTTTGCTCGAACAACCTCAGTGTTACCCGCAGCCGCCAATTCTAAATCAAGTGCGCCCCCGCCTTGAGTTGCCAGCGCCAAACCGCTTTCTGTATCTACCAACGCTGCTGCAACGAAACCATCAATATTTGTTAAGCTTTCTAATGAAATTTTAGCCATGATTTTATCTCTACTTAATACATCTTGTTTATGAATTTATATTCCCTACTTTTGCTTTTGATTCGTTTTCAAAAGTAGATAACCTTATTATAGGAAACTCTTTTATTAAATCAATAATACTTAAACAGACTTAAAATAATACAATTGGTAATAAATGACAGTTTTTGTCAAAAAAATAAATCAAAAACGTATATAAAACCATATTTTAAAGAAAAAACGTGATTTTTGTCACAAAAATAGGGTGGTTTAAATTATTTTTTTGATTGTAAATAAATGTAAATCTTTATAATTATATAGTTTCTGTTATTTTAGTATGATTTAAATATATTTAAGTACTTGATAAAGAAAGTAATATACTTTCTTTATCATTTTTAATATGTTTAAATAGTCGTCAGCTGAATGTAGCTGCAATATAAAAATAATAAAATAATAAGTGCTGTTATAGGTGCAATAATAAAAGACCATGTCGGTGTAGTTGGTTCTGGAGTTGAAATTTCTTCAGTATGTTGTGCTTGATGTACCATTTGATTAAATTCCTGTATCGTTGTCTCTAGAGAAACTTCTTGCTGTATGACTGGTTTTGAACCTAAAAGTTCAGTGAGTTGGTTGGTTGACCAAACCCAATCTTCTGCTTGTCCAGATAGATGTTCTATTTGACCTAAGAGAAGCTCACTTAAACCTGTTTGACCAAAGCTACCTGTTTGGTCTAATTGATTTAATTCTACGAATTGTAAAGTGAGTATTTCTGAAATACTTGACTCTAACTCAGAAGCGCTTAAAGCGGATTGATTATATGCAGAGGTTGTAAGATGTCTAGCTATTCCTTGGATATAAAGGGGATCAGATGCTTTTATTTCCTGATAAAGTTTTTTATTATCTTTTTTCCAAAGACTGACCAACTGTCCAAGAGCAAGCATATTCACTTCATCAATAAAATAAAGTCTTTCTTTTGATGAGTATTGATCAAAGAGCTGTGGTTTTTGGAGTTTAATTTGTTCAGAAAAGTATTGAACTAAGTCAAATGCCATCGTGCATTTCCTCGCTTTTAATCTAGAATCCTGAGAGAAGGTTTTTTCTTATTTGGTTCGGCTTCTTGCTTTTTATCTTCTATTGGAGTTTCTATAGTCTCTTGAATATCACCATATTCGCTTGGATCAAAAAATAAACCTTGTCCATTTTCTCTAGCATAGAGCCCTAAAACAGCGCGAATAGGTACATAAATATCTTTTGCGACCCCACCGAAACGAGCAGAAAATGAAATAGCATCATTATCCATATGAAATTGATGGATTGCATGTGGTGCTAGATTTAAAACGATTTGTCCATCTTTTACAAATTGTTGAGGAACATCTGTGTGTTGTTGTGTTGCATCAACGAGTAAATAAGGCGTCAATTGGTTATCACAAATCCATTCATAAATGGCACGTGCAAGATAAGGGCGTGTGGGCGTAACATTTAATTGATCTGACATAATTTACAAGCTTATTTAATCATAGGAATTAAATCATTGTAGCTGTTTTTTTCTTGAGCTGTCATTGATTTAATGAAAGATGGGCGACTGAAAACACGATGACAATATAAAAAAATAGGTCGGCAATGTTGCGGTGGAAGTTCAATTCCCATACTTTTTAATCTGAGAAAAATTGGTGCCAGTACACAATCTAAGATTGAAAATGTCTCAGACATAAAAAAAGGAAAATGTTGAAATAATGGGGTAAGTGAAATAAGCGTATCTCTAAGTTCTTTCTGGGCTTTTTGTTTTTCTTGCGGGTTCAGCGTATCGGCATGTCTAAGCATTTGATCTGCAAGCTTGAACCAATCTTGTTCAAAACGCCAAATATATTGACGTTGCTCCGCTCTGGCCATTGGAGCATCCGCATAAAGCTTATTTTGACGATAGCGATCATCCAGATATTCACTAATGATATTTGTTGAAAAAAGTTTTAGATTTTGTTCAATCAACATAGGAAGTTGATTGTAAGGGTTGAGATCAGCCAAATCTTCATCTTCATGATCAGTGATAATGAGCTGATATTTAATTTGTTTTTCTGCTAATAAGAAACGAATCCAGTGTGAGCGGAAATCATCTGCATGACTGTAAAGCGTAATGCCTTGAATAGGCGTATTTTCGATGTTCATTTACCAAAATTGAGCTGAGTCAATCGGATAGAATACTAAAACTGAGCAGTAAAATCACTGGGACTTTAATGATATAGTCAAATCATTATAAAACTAATACAACTCAGTCGATGAGTTATTTCGAGTTTTTTTCGAATCATGTATGGATAATAAAGTGGTTTGACTATATCTCTTTGATCTATAATTTTGAGTGATAAAAAATTATACTCAGATAAATTTTATGCCAATTAAAAACATGTCAAAAACAATAAAACAACTGTATTCAGCTATTCCCTGTATTGAGCAGGATCCTGAATATGTGAAAGGTGCCCAAGAATTAACATTGGATCCTGAATTTCCTGACGTGGGCTTAAAAGGCACTTTTGGTTTATTTGGTTCCGACGTGTGGATATCTAATCTCAAGAAGGGTGTGATTCCACGACAGACAATTATGGGGCGTATTGTAAGAGTTTATGCAACCAATAATATGGATGGATGCCGTAAACCAAATGTTATTGATATCAAAGTCGATGGGTCGAATGAGATTTTTATGGAATGGATGCATCTAAATGTTAAGTCGCAAAAAAAATATTATCGAGTCGGAAAGGAAATTCACATCTCATACTATATTGAAGAATTGAAAAGTATAGATGAGCAGACTGGGCAACATGATCAATTGAAGTGTGTTTATGAGATTTATGTAGAAATTTAATATGATGATTAGGTCAATAAAAAAACCTCGGATAAATCCGAGGTTTTTTGTCCAATTCGTAAAACGATTAACGTTTAGAGAATTGAGGACGTTTACGAGCTTTACGTAAACCAAGTTTCTTACGTTCAACTTCACGAGCATCACGAGTAACGAAACCAGCTTGACGAAGAGCAGGTTTTAAAGTTTCGTCAGCAGCGATCAATGCACGAGTAATACCGTGACGGATAGCGCCAGCTTGACCACCAATACCACCACCTTTAACAGTGATGTAAAGGTCAAATTTTTCAGTAACTTCTAAAAGCTCTAAAGGCTGACGTACAACCATACGAGCAGTTTCACGACCGAAATATTGCTCTAAAGTACGATTGTTGATTACGAGTTTGCCTGTACCAGCTGATAAGAAAACACGTGCAGTTGCGGTCTTACGGCGACCTGTACCATAATTAGTAGCCATGTGCTGTATCCCTTAGATGTCCAAAACTTGTGGCTGTTGAGCAGTATGAGGATGCTCGCTACCAGCGTACACTTTCATTTTTTTGATCATTGCATAACCAAGAGGACCTTTTGGTAACATACCTTTAACAGCTTTTTCTAAAACTGCTTCAGGTTTGTGAGCGATTAACTTTTCAAAGTTAGTCTCACGGATACCACCAGGGAAACCAGTATGGCGATAGTATTTCTTATCAAGTGATTTATTACCAGTCACTTGAACGTGTTCAGCATTGATCACAACGATGTAGTCACCAGTGTCAACGTGAGGAGTATAAGAAGTTTTGTGCTTACCGCGTAAACGACGAGCGATTTCAGTCGCAAGGCGACCTAAAGTTTTGCCAGAAGCATCAACAACATACCAGTCGTGTTGAACTTCAGCAGGCTTAGCGCTGAGAGTTTTCATTAACCACTACCTATTATAGTTGGTTTGAGCAAGGAATCGCCCAAACAAAAGGAGACCGAATTCTATATGAATTTCTAAAACCATACAAGAACAATTCATTGTTAATGTCATATTTTGCTGCAATGTGACTGATTTTGTAACTATATAACCGTTAATTTTGAGCTACATTTTTTGGCTTGAGAGGCGGTGGTATTTGACCTATTATTTTTGAATCAATTATTTGAAATAAATAGAAGTATTTACCTCTTCTTTTGGGGAATTTGATGAATTTATCGTTTTCTACAAAAATTGTTGTAGTTGTCATATTAATAGGTGTTAGTTCTACACAAGCGAACGCACGACGTTTATATAAATGGGTCGATCAGGGGAGTGTGACCAATTATTCAGAATTTCAACCTAAAGAGGGGGAAAGTCGTAAAGTTGAAGTCTTGGAAAGTCGTGGCGAGCATGTTGATCCCGCCATGATGGTGACTGCTGAAATGAAAGCGATTGAAATTCCTGATGATCAGACGAATCCTTTAGCTCAATCACCAAGTTCGTCGGTTCAGCCAAATCCTCAAGTACATCAACAATCATCGCAGACTGTGGTAAAACAAGGTGCAATCGCTTCTCCTTATACTTCTCATCCAGTAAATACAGCTCCATTACCAGAGAAGAAAGAACCACAACTCGTACAGCAGCCGCAACCTATAGACAAAAAAGAGCCGATTGCAAATCCATTTGTAGAGAAGCCGAGTAGTGCTGTGGTTGTTGCGGTAGAAAAGAAACAAGAGATAGCGGTTGTTCAACCTGAGAAAAAGGTACAACCAAAAATTAACCCGTGGACTCGTCAAGTTGAATTTGTGCCTTCTAATCTAGTGCCTGAAAATTTGCCTAAAACGAAAAAGCCTTAAAAATTTTAAATTGTTCAGTATTTTAATTTTATTCTCTTTGTTTATTGTTTCTTATGTAGGAGGGGCGTGCTGAGCGAGAGTAGAATTTGATGAATAATTATTTCAAGTGCTTCATCAGCGTTATGTTGGGCATCTAATCGCTCTAATGTTATTCCTATTTATTTTCTTTATTCGTATTTAAATTTTATTTTTATAGTTTATGTTGCTGTATTTATTGATAAAAATAAATTTATTGTTTATCAGCTTGTAAATTTTACTTCATATTTTTTCAAAAACTTTTGCTTATATGTTTAGTGGATTGTTTTTTATTGGTGTTGGTTTGTCTATTGGATATTTAGCCAATCTTATGGGTATACATTTGCAAAACTTTCTAAATAAAAAACTTTCGGTAAACTATAATGTAATGCTTAAATTAGAATTGGTGAGTCATGTTGCCTTTGTATGTCACTTCTGGCGAGCCAGCTGGAATTGGACCAGATATTTGTCTAAGTCTAGCAAACCGTGTTGATGAGCGACCGATCGTTATTCTGGCTGATATCCAGATGTTGCAACAGCGCGCCAAACAGTTAAATATTGATGTTGAACTCATTCCATTTCAAGGCGAGAAAAAGTCGAATTTAGCAGGGCAGCTTTTCGTTGAGCATGTGCCTTTAGCAAAACCTGTTATTCTAGGTCAGTTAGATTCAGCCAATGCAGCTTATGTGTTAGAGCAATTACGCCGTTCAGCTGACTATGCCTTGTCAGGGCGGAGTGTAGGGGTTGCTACAGCGCCAGTGCAAAAGTCGATTATTAATAATGCAGGCATTCTATTTAGTGGACATACTGAGTATTACCAAGAGTTTGCAAGTGTGGATCGTGTGGTAATGATGTTGGCGACTAAAACATTGCGTGTTGCGTTGGCAACCACACATTTACCGTTGCGGGATGTACCTGATGCGATTACTAAAGAGCGTTTGCATCAAGTGATTGATATTCTGATTCAAGACTTAAAAAGCAAATTTAAAATCGCACAACCACGCATTCTAGTCTGTGGCTTAAATCCACATGCAGGTGAAGATGGTTATTTAGGTCGAGAAGAAATCGAGGTGATTAATCCAGTGCTAGAAAGCTATCGTGCACAAGGTATAGGGATGAGTCTTTGTTTGCCTGCAGATACCTTATTTACCCCAGAAAATCTAAAAGATGCGGATGCTGTTTTAGCAATGTATCACGATCAAGGTTTACCTGTGTTAAAATCACAAGGCTTTGGTGAAGCAGTAAACATTACATTAGGCTTGCCATTTATTCGAACTTCGGTCGATCATGGTACAGCACTTTCTCTTGCAGGCACTGGACAGGCAAAAGCATCAAGTTTGCATGTTGCAGTGGATTTAGCACTTGATTTAGCCCGTCAGTAATGGGCGGGTAAATTATTCACGTTGGAATTATTATGTATCAAATTAATGCCCTAAACCCTAAAGATGAAGGGCATCAGGCTCGAAAACGTTTTGGTCAAAACTTTTTACATGATCAACGTGTGATTGCCAAAATTGTACGTTCAGTGAATCCGCGTGCGGGCGAGAATATTGTCGAAATCGGACCGGGTTTAGCCGCATTGACTTCACCTTTAATTGGCGAGTGTGACGCTCTGACTGTGGTTGAACTTGACCGTGATTTAGCAGCAGGTTTACCAGGTCGTGTGCCACATCCTGAACGTCTAACCATTATCGAAGCTGATGCATTAAAATACGATTTCACGCAATTATTTCAAGACGGTCATCCACTTCGTGTCGTTGGTAATCTGCCTTATAACATTTCTACGCCTTTGTTGTTCCATCTCTTGGAGTTTGGCGACAAAGTTAAAGACATGCATTTCATGTTGCAAAAGGAAGTGGTTGATCGTATTACGGCTGTACCCAATACGAAAGAATATGGTCGTTTATCGGTGATGATCCAGTATTACTGTAAACCAACTTTCTTATTTGAAGTGCCACCAGGTTCATTTAATCCGCCACCCAAAGTGACATCAGCCGTATTTCGTTTGGAACCTTATGACGTTAAACCGATCGTAGCAAAAGATGAAAAGGCATTAGCTCGCTTGGTTGGACATGTTTTTACCCAGCGTCGTAAAACTTTACGCAATAGCTTAAAAGGTATGTTGGCTGAAGATGGTTTTGAAAAAGCTGGTGTTGATCCGATGGCACGACCAGAAACCTTGAGTTTGGCTGATTTTGTCGCACTTTCTGATCAGATGGTGTCTTAATGTCTAAACGCTATAACTATGTCATTGGTGATGTGCAAGGCTGTTTCGAGGCATTGAAAGCGTTATTGAAAGAAATACGTTTTGACCCAGACCAAGACTTTTTATGGTTTGCGGGTGATTTGGTTGCACGTGGCGAAAATTCGGTCGGTGCATTACGCTTTATTAAAAAACTGGCTGATCGTGGCGCTGCAGCAGCTGTACTGGGTAATCATGACCTGACCTTGATTGCTTGCGCCCGTGGATTTAAGAAAGCCAAAGCCAAAGATCGTACTCAGGACGTGATCGATGCGATTGATGGCGATGAGTTGATTGATTGGTTGCGTAAACAGCCGTTAAGCCTAACTCCAAATGCACAGACCTTAATTACTCATGCAGGTGTGCCGTGTATTTGGAATGCCGAAAAAACTATTGCGCTTGCTCAGGAAGTTCAACACGCGGTAGGACATGAGGATTTATCTGTTTTAGATGCATTTTTGGTTGAAATGTATGGTGCTCAACCTGATTTGTGGTCGGATGATTTAACAGGCTCAGCTCGTTTACGTTGTATCACCAACTATTTAACACGTATGCGTTTGACGGATGTTGATGGGCGGCTAGAGTTTGAATTTAAAGATGCGTTAGACGCACCGATGCCAACAGGGTTTAAGCCCTGGTTTGAGTTTGAAAGCCAAGCAGCCCAAACCCATCAACTGATCTTTGGGCATTGGGCTGCGTTGCAGGGTAAAACCATTAGCCAGAAAATTCAAAATATCGATGGTGGCTGTGTTTGGGGGCAACAACTGGTGGCCTATCGTTTAGAAGATCAACAACTTTTCGCAGTGGATAATCCTTTGGCTTGATCAACCTGTGATCTCTTTTAAATGCCCATTTTTATATTGAAATCGGGCATTTTTTATTTTAAGACTGTCAGAAAACTGTCATGTGCTGATCATTAAAGTGTCAAAAAATACTTATAAGCTAACAGCATGAAAATAACGACACAAATGGATGGCGATATGCAAAGTACATACGCGACATCTCTATTAAAGCAAGAACCGTTTCCAGAAAGTTTTAAGTTTCATTTTAAAAGGAAACAACTTAAAAATAAACAAAATGAATTGGCTGAACTTCGTGATTTAGTTCGTCCACGTTTAAGAATCGCAATCGTCACTGAAACATGGCCACCAGAAATTAATGGTGTAGCATTATCTATGATGCAATTATGTCAGGGGCTACAACGGCTTGGACATAAAATTCTATTGGTCAGACCTATACAAAAAGCGATTTGTACAGAATTTTTACCTGAACAAGAATGCTTGGTGATGTCTCAGCCTATTCCAAAATACCCAAGTGTTCAATTTGGTTGGCCACAATATCTTAAAGTCTCTAAAGCATTTGAGCAGTTCGCACCTGACGTGGTGCATATTGTGACTGAAGGTCCATTAGGTTTAACAGCGCTACAAGCTGCAAAGTCAAAAAAAATCGCAGTATCGAGTGGATTCCATTCAGCTTTCCAAGATTTTAGCCGTTTCTTTGACTTGGCTTTTTTAGTCAAACCGATTCAACGTTACTTAACATGGTTCCATAACAGTACAGATGTCACGTGTGTACCCAGTCAATACACGGAACAAGCACTACGTGGATTTGGTGTGACTTGTCCTTTAGTTGTTGTTGGACGGGGTGTGGATACTGCGAAGTTTTCCCCAAAACATCGTTCACAGCAATTACGCCAACAATGGGGGGGGGATGCTGATACCCGTGTAATGTTGTATGTCGGGCGTTTATCGCCAGAAAAAGAAATTGATGTCTTAATTAAAGCTTTCCATGCTTGGCAGAGACAGCAAGGTGCAAATACAAAATTTGTAATTGTTGGAGATGGGCCTGATCGTATTCGTTTGAGTAAATTAGCGACATCAGAAGATATTATTTTTACTGGTAGCTTAAGTGGTAAGAATCTTTCAGCCGCTTATGCAAGTGCAGATGTTTTCGCATTTGCTAGTCAAGCTGATACGTTTGGAAATGTAGTGCTAGAAGCAATTGCTAGCGGATTACCAGTGATTGCTTATGACTACGTATGTGCACATCAGCATGTCAAACACGGTGTTACAGGCTGGTTGAGTCCTCTAGGGCAGACCGCAGATTTAACCCAATCCATTTGTCATTTGCCAGCTCTCCCAGAACTGAGACAAATGGGTTTATTAGCAAGTGAAACTGTACAAGAGACCAGTTGGCAATTTCCTGTACAACAACTAGAGCAAGCACTTTATCAGGTAGCGAAGGAACCTCTTATGAACTCTACCTAAAGTATCCTCAGAAAGGAGAAAAGTATGAAATTTCAAAATGCAAAAATAAAAATGCTCGATTTAGACCTAAAAGGCTGTGTATACCTTAATCATCTCTCCCAGTCACAACGTATTGCCTTATTTTTTAAAACGATTAGTCGTTTGGGTGATGGACCATTTTGGTATGCCATGTTGTTATCAGTATGGATCGCACAAGGTTTGGCATACGGTCTGCAAATTCTATATTTGCTCGTTGCAGGTTCTGTTGGTACGGGGATTTATAAGTTTTTAAAGCATAAAACGACTCGACCACGTCCTTATCAAGTTCACCAAGTGATTGTACTGGGCGAGCGACCGCTAGACCACTTTAGCTTTCCATCAGGTCATACTTTGCATGCAGTCATGGTTACCATTACATTAGGCTATATCCAACCGTTGTTATTAATCTTGATGTTGCCATTTACGATTCTGGTTGCATTGTCCCGCATGATTTTAGGATTACATTATCCAAGTGATGTGATCGTGGGTGCTGTGATTGGTGCATCCGTTGCTAGCTGTATTATTTTGTTGGCACCAAGCTTCAATATCATTCTTTAAATAATTTAATGGGTTTTAATGATAGAAGACTATTTTTTAAATATTGGGATTTGTTAAAGTACGCTCAATCACAAACTGTTAATTAGGTTATCAAATGGGCTTACGTTGGACAGATACGATTGATATCGCAATCGAACTTACTGAAGCACACCCAGATGTAGATCCTCAATGGATTCGTTTTACTGATTTACATGCTTGGGTTTGTGCATTACCAGACTTTAATGATGACCCAAATAAGTCGACGGAAGGTTTGCTTGAAGCGATTCAAATGGCTTGGTTGGATGAAGTTCGTTAAAAAAACATCAGAAATCACTGAACTTTTACAGATTCAAGCTGATTATTAGCGATGACATCGGTATAATGCGGCAAATTTTTTAGTTTACACCATAAATAGGAGTCAATCATGGCGATTGAACGTACTTTATCTATCGTAAAACCAGATGCAGTTTCTAAAAACCACATTGGTGACATTTTTGCTCGTTTTGAAAAAGCGGGTTTAAAAATTGTTGCGACTAAAATGAAACACCTTTCTCAAGCTGATGCTGAAGGTTTCTATGCTGAGCACAAAGAACGTGGTTTCTTTGGTGACTTAGTTGCATTCATGACTTCTGGTCCAGTTGTTGTTTCAGTTCTTGAAGGCGAAAACGCAGTTCTTGCTCACCGTGAAATCTTAGGTGCTACAAACCCTAAAGAAGCGGCTCCAGGTACAATCCGCGCTGATTTCGCTGTAAGCATCGACGAAAATGCTGCTCACGGTTCTGACTCAGTTGCTTCTGCTGAGCGTGAAATCGCTTACTTCTTTGCTGATAACGAGATCTGCCCACGCACTCGTTAATCCAAAGTATTCAAGCCAGATAAGTGGTATACTACTTATCTGGTTTTTTATTTTTTATAGATTGAGTTGTGTGAAAAATACACAGCATTTTCTAGCGCTGATATCGTTTAGGTAAATATACATGAGTTCTGTAGTGGTCGTTTCATCAGAAAATTTAGATGAAAAACAACAGTCTTTAACTACGTCTGTCGTTCAAGCTGCCGATAAGAAAGTAAATTTACTTGGCATGTCGCGGGCTGAACTAGAAAAATTCTTTGAAGATTTGGGCGAAAAGAAGTTTCGTGCGAGTCAAGTCATGAAGTGGATACACCAGTTTTTCGTCACTGATTTTGCTGAAATGAGTAATATTTCAGGCAAGTTACGTGAAAAATTAGAAAAGATTTGTGAAGTTAAAGCGCCTGAAGTGGTACACCGTAATTATTCTAAAGATGGTACGCGTAAGTGGGTGTTCCGTGTTGGTGACGGGGAAGGCTCTTTAGTCGAGACGGTACTGATTCCCGCAGAAGATAAAACAGGTGCGCGTAAAACCTTATGTATTTCTTCGCAAGTGGGCTGTGCGTTGGATTGTTCATTTTGTTCGACTGGAAAGCAAGGTTTCCAACGTGATCTAACTCCCGCAGAAATTATTGGTCAACTTTGGATGGCAAATTATTCCTATATGGAAGATGTGCCCGTTGCAGAACGTGAGCGTACCGTGACCAATGTGGTCATGATGGGTATGGGTGAACCTTTACTTAATTACGATGCAGTACTCAGCTCAATGCAATTGATGCTAGATGATTTTGCCTATGGTATGTCTAAACGCCGTGTGACCTTATCAACATCTGGTGTTGTTCCGAAAATTGACCAATTGGCACAAGATATTGATGTTGCATTGGCAATTTCGTTACATGCGCCAAATGATGAACTTCGTAATGAACTTGTTCCTATTAATAAAAAATATCCATTACAGCAACTTATTGCTGCGTGCCAACGTTATTTAGCTAAAGATGGTAATGAAAGCTCACGTCGCCATGTCACGATTGAATATGTGATGTTGGAGGGTGTAAATGATCACCCTGAGCATGCACAACAGTTATTAAAATTATTGAAAAACTTGCCAAGTAAAATCAATCTGATTCCATTTAATCCATTTCCACATGCACCTTATGGGCGTTCAAGTCGTAATCGAATTATTGCATTCCAAAAAACTTTGTCTGACGCTGGATTTGTGTGTACGATTCGTCAGACACGTGGCGATGATATCGATGCTGCATGTGGTCAATTGGTAGGACAGGTTGCTGACCGTACGCGTCGTGCGGAACAGTGGAAGAAGAAAGTGGCGCAACGACAAGAAATTTTGCGCACACAAGGATAAAACTTGGGGATATAGCGTTGAATACAACTCGACTAAAAACGATTATAGTGCCAACTGTTGTGTTTACAGTACTAGGGTTAACTGCTTGCCAATCTGCTACAGGATTAAAAAAAGATCCAGAAAAGGCAGTGCAAGTTCGTTCTCAACTGGCTGCTGAATATATTCGTACAGGTGATTTGGATTCCGCTAAACGTTCTCTTGATCAAGCTTTAAATATTGATTCGCGTGATGCAAACGCCAATATGATGATGGGGATTCTACTGCAACAAGAAGGCAGTAAGTCCAATATGGAAAAAGCAGATGCTTATTTTAAGCGTGCGATTTCTTCAGAACCAGATAATGCACAAGCTCGTAATAATTACGGTACATATTTGTATCAAATGCAACGTTATAATGAAGCGATTGAGCAATTTACCCGTGCAGGTGCAACCTTAGGTTATGAACAGCGATTTCAATCGTTGGAAAACTTAGGGCGAATCTATTTAAAGTTAGGCGATGTTGCGAATGCTGAAAAAGCATTCAAACAAGCGCTACAAGCAAATCGTAACGCAACTATTTCAATGTTAGAGTTGGCAGAAATTTTCTATTTGCAACAGAATAATAGAGATGCATCGCAACTATACGAACAGTATGTTCGTAATGTGGGGCAAAAAAACCAAGGTGCGCGTGCACTTTGGATTGGTATACGCATTGCTCGATCGAGTGCGGATCAATTAGGAATGCAAGTGTTAGTGAATCAATTACGAGCATTATTTCCTGATAGTCCAGAATATCAACGTTATTTGCAATTACAGTACAGTACTGAGGCCGTATGGAAATAAATCCAAATTCACATCAGCCAACTGGCTCAACCTCGCCATCGTCAACGTTAGGAAATATTCAACGACCTGGTGAGTATTTGCGTCAAATTCGTATTGCACAAAAGAAAGAACTTGAAGAAATTGCAAGCGTATTGAATATGCCCGTTAAAACATTAACGGCATTAGAGCAAGATGATTATAAATCATTACCTGAGGCGACCTTTATCAAAGGTTACTATCGAGCTTATGCAAAATATTTACATGCAGACGCAAGTGTGATTATTCAGCGTTTTGATGAAATTTATGTTAATGATACTGGCCTTAAAGCAAACCATGCCTTGAATAATTCTCCTATCAAGATCATGGGTAAACTATCTGGTTCGAAAAGTGTACGTAACCGTAAATGGTTGAAGCGTATTGCTATTTTAGCTGCTGTTTTAGTTTTAGGTTGGTTGGCAGTGATGGCTGTACAAAATTGGACATCTAGCCACAAAGATAATGCTGAAGTTGAAGCGCCGAAAGCAAAAAGTTCTGATGTCGAAATTATACCGATGGGAACGGCAACGAACACAACTTCTGGCGATCAGTTAGTTTTGAACTTTAGTCGACCAACATCTGTGCATATTGTTGATGCAACAGGTAAAGTATTGGCAACAGGTCGTCAAGCATCTACGTTAACTTTGAGCGGTGAATCACCATTCCAAATTCGTTTAGATGATGCAACAGCTGTATCCTTGACCTTGAATCAGGAGCAAATATCTTTGTCTCCATATACGGTTAATGGAAAAGCAGAATTCCGTTTGTCTCGTTAATGCCAAAGAGTAGAGCTATACGATGATTGTGAATCCAATTAAACGCCGTCCGACACGTAAAATTCGTGTTGGTTCAGTGTATGTCGGTGGTGATGCCCCGATCAGTGTTCAAAGTATGACCAATACTGAAACCTGTGATGTGGATGCAACTGTAGCGCAAATCCAGCGCTGTGCAGATGCAGGTGCGGATATCATGCGTGTTTCTGTACCGTCAATGGAAGCAGCAGAAGCTTTTGGGGCAATTCGAAAACGAGTCTCTGTACCATTAGTTGCCGATATTCACTTTGATCATCGTATTGCTTTAGCAGTTGCGGACTATGGCGCAGATTGTTTGCGCATTAATCCAGGCAATATTGGTTCGGATCAGAAAGTACGTGAAGTTGTTGCTGCGGCAAAACATCATGGTATTTCGATTCGTATTGGGGTCAATGCAGGATCATTGGAAAAAGATTTACAAGTGAAATATGGTGAGCCAACAGGACAAGCTTTGCTTGAATCTGCAATGCGTCATATTGATATTCTAGATCGTTTAGATTTCCATGAGTTTAAAGTCAGTGTTAAAGCATCCAATGTGTTTTTAACCATGGATGCTTATCGTTTGCTGTCTCAACAGATAGATAATCCACTGCATCTTGGTGTGACTGAAGCAGGTATTTACCGTACGGGTACAGTCAAATCAGCAATTGCCTTGGGCGGACTGTTGATGGAAGGCATTGGCGATACCATGCGTATTTCGCTCGCGGCTGAACCTGAGGATGAAATTAAAATCGGTTTTGATATTTTAAAATCGTTGGGCTTACGCTCAAATGGGATTAACTTTATTGCTTGCCCAAGCTGCTCACGTCAAGAATTTAATGTGATTCAAGTGATGCAGGCTTTGGAAGAGCGCCTAGAAGATATCCGTACACCGATGGATTTATCTGTGATTGGATGTAAAGTGAATGGTCCTGGTGAAGCTAAAGAGGCGGATATCGGTATCGTTGGCGCATCACCACGTTCACTGGTCTATCGTAATGGTGAAAAAAGTCATTTAATTGACACAAATCAGTTGGTTGATGAAATTGAAACAATGGTTCGTCAACGTGTTCAAGAGCTTGAAGAAGCTAAATCTAAAGAAATTATTCGTAGTTCATCATGAGTTCAATTGTCGCGATCAAAGGTTTTAATGACACCCTTCCAACACAAACTGCTGCTTGGAGAAGTCTGGAACAACAATTAGCATCTTTAATGGATGCTTATGGCTATCAACAAATCCGTTTACCGATCGTTGAACAAACGGGTTTGTTTAAGCGTGCCATTGGTGATGCAACCGATATCGTTGAAAAGGAAATGTATACCTTTTTTGATAAAGGTACTCCGCCTGAATCGCTAACTTTGCGTCCAGAAGGTACGGCTGGATGTGTGCGTGCGATGTTGGAACATAACTTATTGCGTGGCGCAACACCGCGTGTTTGGTATGTGGGTCCAATGTTCCGCTATGAAAAGCCACAAAAAGGTCGCTATCGCCAGTTCCATCAATTTGGTGTTGAAACTTTTGGTGTGGCAACGCCAGATATTGATGCAGAAATCATTTTAATGACGGCTCGCCTATGGAAACGTATGGGTGTAGCAGCAAATGTTCGTCTAGAACTCAATACTTTAGGTGAGACGGATGAGCGTGCGGAATATCGTGCTGCTTTGGTTGAGTTTTTAAATCAGCACAAAGATGCATTAGATGAAGACTCACAACGTCGTTTAAGTACTAATCCATTACGTATTTTAGACTCTAAAATTGAATCAACACAAAAGATTTTAGAAAATGCACCAAAGTTGCATGATTTCTTAAAAGAAGATTCGATCAATCATTTCCAACAGTTACAACAGTACCTCACTGATGCAGGCGTTGAGTTTGTAATTAATCAGAAGTTAGTGCGTGGTTTGGACTACTACAACAAAACTGTATTTGAATGGACGACAACGATGTTGGGTTCACAAGGAACGGTTTGTGCAGGCGGTCGTTACGATGGCTTGGTAGGACAACTGAAAGGTAAAGCAGATCAATCTGTACCTGCAGTTGGTTTTGCAATGGGTATGGAACGTTTACTGTTGTTGCTTGAGCAGGTTGAACAAGCCCAAGAAGTACGTGATTGTGAAGTTTTCTTATTGGCTGAGCCTGCATTTCAAGCTAAAGCTTTAGTATTAGCAGAGCAAATCCGTGACCAGTTAGAAGCAGCAAGCAGCTCAATTCGTCTGAAAACAGGTTCACAAGGCAGTATGAAAAGCCAAATGAAAAAGGCTGATCAATCGGGTGCAATCTATGCAGTGATTTTGGGTGAGCGCGAGTGGGAATCACAACAGCTTTTGGTCAAAAAGCTAGCAACGGGTGAGCAGGCGCAGGTCGCTTTAACTGAGCTGACATCTTTTTTTATCGAAAAATTTAAACAATAAATTGCACAATATTTAGGGAAAGGACAATCACATGAGTTTAAGTGATGAAGAACAGCTCGACCAATTAAAGTCTTTTGGCAAAAAATATGGTTCTGCCATGATTAGCGGGATTCTGATTGCCTTGATTGCCTTTTTCGGATGGGAGTATTGGCAAAAGAAAAATTTAGCTGAGGCACAGAGCCAAACGGCGAAAGTACAAAAATTGATGGACGAAGCTAAGGCTGCATCAGGTCAACCAAATGCTTTCGCTACAGTATCTGAAGCAGCAGATAAAATTGTGAAAGATGATGCTAACTCGGTTCAGGCGATTCAGACCCAATTTATCTTGGCGAAGCTTGCTTATGATAAACAAGACTATGCTGCAGCTGAAAAAGCATTAAAGAAAGTTGAAAACTCAAAAGTTAAAGATGCGGGTTTGCTGCAAATTGTAAAAATACGTTTAGCGGATTCACAATTAGCACAAAAGAAATATGATGAGGCGCTGAAAACCTTATCAAACGTGACTGAACCAGCGTTTAAAGCAACTGCAGAAGAGTTACGTGGTGATATTTTTGTTGCAAAGAAAGATACTGCATCGGCGCGAAAAGCATATCAAAGTGCTTGGGATAGCCTTATTGAACGTAAACAAGAGCGTCAGCTTTTACAAATTAAACTCGAAAGCGTTGGTATTTTAGTAGATGATCCTGAAATTGAGCGCCCGATCTTAGATACCAAAGTGGATGAGTCTTAATGCAGAACAAACTAAAATTACCTTTGGCAATTGCAATTGCTTCAGCTTTATTAATTGGATGTTCAACCAATAAAGTAAAAGAAGTGAAACCGAATCCGTTGCCAAAAATTACGCAACAGCAAGGCTTAAATCTGGTCTTTTCTCAAAGTGTTTCGTCAACAAATGCAGCAGAAGCTTTGCGCTTGCAGTTAGATACAGATAACGGTGTAATTTTTGCGATTGATCCAGATGGTCAGGTTTCTGCTTATAAAGATAAGCAGCGTCTTTGGAAAAGTAAGGTTACTAAGCAAGAACTCACTGCCGGTGTAGAAGCGGGTGAGGGTATTGTCATTATTGGTAATCGTAAAGGTGAGTTATTTGCTTTAGATCAGGCTACTGGTAGCCAAAAATGGTCTGCCAAATTATCTGGTGCGATTTTGTCTCCTTCACTCATTCAATCGGGACGGGTTATTACGATTGCAAATGACGGGACTGTATTTGCGCATGATGCTGTTACTGGACAGCAGGTGTGGGCATATAAATTACCAAATGTTCAGTTTAGTTTACGTGGTCAACCTGCACCCGTTCGTTTAGATGAACGCACTGTTGTTGTTGCATCCGCGAATGCTTATGTTTATGCATTGGATGTAATTAGTGGCGTGCCGCGTTTCCAACGTCGAGTTGCAGTAAGTGATGGTCGTTCGGATATTCAACGTCTGATTGATGTTGTCGGTGACCCAGTTGTTGCAGGCCAATATCTGGTAACAACCAGTTTCCAAGGACAAGTCACAACTACTGATCTTGCAACACAGCGTGTGGTGTGGAGTGAGGAAGCAAGTAGTACCAATAGCGCTGAAGTTTCAGGTGATAAAGTTTTTATCTCGACTGCAGATGGAAAATTGAAAGCTTATAATTTAGCGACAGGCGAACTTCTTTGGCAGAATGAGGAATTACTTAACCGTCAATTGAGTAATCCTGTGATGCTTGGACAGAACCTTGTGGTTGGCGATTTAGATGGAGTTATTCATTTGATTGATCCAAATACAGGGAAGTTGATTGGTCGTGCGAAAACCAGTGGTGAAGTCCGTTCACTGCGTGTAATTGATAATCAGCTTTACGTTGCAACTCGAAAAGGTGCATTAAGCATTTGGCAGAATCGTTAATTTTGCCTTAGCTTGTGGTAAAATGTTTAATTAGCAAATGCTAATAAAAGAATGATCGGGGTATTTGTTTGAACAAAACCCCGAATTTTTATTGTGATTATTTGATCACCAAAATCTTCCATACTGTTTCTGATACGATGTCATCAACGATGGCTCGTCTGAATTAAGGTTAATTTATGAAACCCGTTATCGCGCTTATTGGTCGTCCAAACGTCGGAAAATCAACGCTATTTAACCAAATCACTAAAAGTCGTGATGCTTTGGTTGCTGACTTCGCTGGTTTAACTCGTGACCGCAAATATGGCGATGCGGTGTATCAAAATAAATCATTTATTGTCGTTGATACGGGCGGTATTGGTGAGAATGAAGGTGGTATTGACTCATACATGGCGGAGCAGTCAAAAACTGCCATCCATGAAGCAGACATTATTGTTTTTGTTGTGGATGCGCGTGCAGGTTTGTTGGCATCAGATGAACAGATTGCTCGTGAATTACGTACCTTAGGTAAGAAAGTCTATTTAGTTGCCAATAAGGTTGATGGTGTTCATGCAGAAGCCGCGCTAGTTGAATTCTATAAACTTGGTATGGGAGAACCTATTCAAGTTGCAGCCAGCCATGGTCGTGGTGTACAGCAAATGCTTGAGGAAGTATTAGCTGAAGTGCCAGAAGATGAAAATCCTGAAGAACATAACAAAAATACAGGTTTGCGTTTGGCGATTATTGGTCGTCCAAACGTGGGTAAGTCGACTTTAGTCAACCGCTTGCTTGGCGAAGAGCGTGTAGTTGCATTTGACCAGCCTGGTACTACGCGTGACTCAATTTATATTCCTTATGAGCGTGATGGTCGTCAATATACGTTGATTGATACCGCTGGCGTACGTCGTAAAGGTAAAGTTGATGAAATGATTGAGAAGTTCTCAATCGTGAAAACATTACAAGCGATCAAAGATGCTCACGTGATTGTTGTTGTGCTCGATGCGCGTGAAGGGGTCGTTGAGCAAGATCTACATTTAATTGGTTATGCATTAGAAGCTGGTCGTGCCATGGTGATTGCCATTAATAAATGGGACAACATGACCGAATATGATCGTAAGCAATGTAAGCTTGATGTTGATCGTCGTTTTGACTTTATTCCTTGGGCGAAAGTACATTTAATCTCTGCATTACATGGAACTGGTGTGGGTGATTTATACCCAACTATCCATCGTGCTTATGATTCATCGCATTTAAAAGTTTCACCAGCAAAATTAACGCAGATTTTGAATGACGCGACTGACGCGCATCAACCACCTATGATTAGTGGTAAGCGTATTAAAATGCGTTATGCACATATGGGCGGACAAAATCCACCAACAATCGTGGTTCACGGTAACAAAGTGGATAAAACCCCTGCTGATTATCGTCGCTATTTGGAAAATGTGTTCCGTAAAGTGTACAAGCTTGAAGGTACACCTGTGCGTATTGATTTTAAAACCTCAGAAAACCCATTTGAAGGTCGCAAATCTCAAGTTGATGAGCGTGTTGCAGCACGTAAACGTCGTTATGTACAGAAATTTAAAAAGGCTGAGAAAAAATTCAAGCGTTAAGCTGATTTTGCTGTTAAAACCCAAACATTGTTTTGGGTTTTTTTATGCCTTTAAATGTGAGTCATGAGATAAGTTGCTCATGCACTTATTAATGAAGTCTTAAGATAGGTGATTAAACGAAATAAGCTTGATTATAATATTCTAAATTTTTATACAATCAGGTTTATATTGAACGATGTTTTGTTGAGTGAAGCTGATGGTGGCACGTAAAATTGAAGTACATATTCAAGCATTGGCTTCACTTCTTGAACGAGATAAAGCAGATTTCTCAGATTTTAGATCGTTTAATGATTATCAAAAACAACAGATCAAAGCCTATCGCAATCAACTTTTGGCAGATCAATTAAATTGTTTAACTAAGGATTTACAGTTTTCAAAACATGAATATGGCAAGCCATTTTTAAGCTCTCATACCTTGGAATTTAACCATTCACATAGTCAGCAATACTATGCTTTGGCGATGAGTGAACGTATGAAAGAGATTGGTGTTGATGTGGAAGAGCTGGATCGTAAAGTCCGTTTTGATGCCTTGGCTCAACATGCCTTTCATCCTGAAGAATATCAAACTTGGCAGCAACAAGATCAAGATCCGGAATATTGGCTACGTGTATGGACCACTAAAGAGGCGGTTTTAAAGGCATCAGGTTTTGGAATTAGACTGGATTTAAATAGTCTAAATACACAAGTTCATCCATCAAATGATGGTGGAATGTGTACTCATCCTTTGATTGGAACATTTGCTTATCAAAATTTTGTTTTAAATCAGAAGATCGTGCTGACTATCGCATGGCGTGCAGAGCAGTCTTGTCGCGGATTTCAGTTTCCACAGATTCAAATTATTCAACATTGATAAATGAAGAACGTACAACCCCATGCTCTAATCTTAATCAAAAAAGCCAGCATTATGCTGGCTTTTTTGATTTGAACTTTACGATGATTTAGATTTAAGGAATTTCTTCTTCATCAAATTCAGGTTTAACTTGGACAATAAAATCTTGACGATTTAAACCACGCCATAAAGCAAATGCAGTACCAATATAAATAGATGAGTACGTACCGATAAAGACACCTACACACATAGCAATTGAGAACCAATGTAAACCATCACCTCCCCAGAACATCATGGCAAGAACCACAAGTAATAGAGTCATTGAGGTATGGATTGTACGACGCAAGGTCTCTGTTAATGCGATATCTACAATTTCACGTGGTGTTGCTCCACGAATTTTACGGAAGTTCTCACGGATACGATCCGATACAACGATATTATCGTTGAGTGAGAAACCCATTACCGCAAGTATTGCTGCAAGCACGGTTAAATCAAATTGCCATTGGAACAATGCAAACGTTCCGATGATAATTACAATATCGTGAAATAATGAAATTACGGCACCCATTGCAAGTTTAAACTCGAAACGAATGGTGACGTAGATCAGCATTAAGATCAAAGCAAGTGCAAGCGCACCTGCAGAGCGGATATAAAGCTCATTACCTACTTGACCGCCAACAGAGTCAACTTTATGAACTTCTGCTTGGTTATTTGGCAATTGGACTGCTTTAGTGATGGTATCGTTTAGATCTTCAACTTTAAGATCTTCTTGCACTGGCATACGTACAATCAGGTCTTTATTACTTCCTAATGTTTGTACAACGGCATCTTTAAAGCCTGCTTTATCGAGTGCTTGAGCAACTTGAGCTGGTTGAACTGCTTGTTTATAGTTCAACTCGGCAGACACACCACCTGTAAAGTCCAAACCGAGGTTTAAGCCTTTGGTCACAATAAAGAAAACACTCGCAAGGGTAATCAAGATTGAGAAGATTGCAGCAGGCTTAGCAATCTTCATAAATGGAATGATTTTTAGATCATCTGGGCGACCGTATTGTTTTGAGTCTTGTTGAGTCAGATCAGTCATGTGAATCTCCTTAAATACTCAACTTAGTCAAATTACGGCGTTTGCCATAAATGAGCTGTACGACAGCACGTGTCACAGTAATCGCAGTAAACATTGAACATACGATACCGATCATCAAGGTAACCGCAAAGCCTTTGATTGGGCCAGTACCAATCGCAAACAAGATAAATGCCACGATGAAAGTGGTTAAGTTCGAGTCAAAAATGGTGTTATAGGCCCGATCATAACCCGCGATAATGGCTTGTTTCGGTGATGCACCCCAGAGCATTTCTTCTCGGATACGTTCGCAGATCAGTACGTTGGCATCGACTGCCATACCAATACCAATGACGATCCCCGCAATACCTGGTAAGGTGAGGGAAGCACCAATCCATGACATGAAAGTCAAAATCATGGCAAGGTTGAACACCAAGGCAAAGTTTGCGATTAAGCCAAAGAGACGGAAGAATACGATCATCCAAATCGCAACGAGCAAGAAACCAATTTGGGTAGATAACACCCCTTTATCAATATTTTCTTGACCAAGACTTGGACCAACGACACGCTCTTCAACAAAGTACATTGGTGCAGCTAAAGCGCCCGCTCGAAGCATCAAGGCAAGTTCTGCTGCCTCTTGAGGTGAATCTAAGCCAGTGATACGGAATTGTGAGCCCAATACAGCTTGAATGGTTGCTGCATTGATGACCACAGATTCTGTATATGGTGTGCGTACTTCAGTTTGAGCACCCGTCTTAGGATCAGCAACATAAGAGATCTTTTGTTTATTTTCAATAAACAATACCGCCATACGTTTACCCACGGCATTACGTGTTGCATCTGCCATGAGCTTACCACCAGCGGTATCTAGGGTAATATTTACTTCAGCGCCGCCAGAATCTTGACTAAAACCAGAGCTTGCATTTTGAACACGCTCACCTGTCAAAATACGATTACGTTGTAAAAGAAGTTGACGACCGCTGTCCAGAGATTGATAAGCAAAAACCTCAGTACCCGGTGGAAGTGGTTGACCATCATATTTGCCTGTGTATTGATCAATATATTGATCATTACTGTCAGCAACTAAACGGAATTCTAAGTTCGCGGTACGACCTAATACACGTTTTGCTTCAGCAGTATCTTGGACACCCGGTAGCTCAACCACGATACGGTTACTACCTTGCGTTTGTACCAATGCTTCTGCTACACCAAGTTCGTTAATACGATTACGTAGTGTAGTTAAGTTTTGGTTGACTGCATAAGACTGAATTTCTTGACGACGAGTATCTGTATAATTCAGTTTTAGAGTCGCGCCAGATGTCGTTGCAACGGCTTGTTGAGTAAACTCATTACCGTTACGACGTAAAAAATCTGCCGCGGCATCACGATCTGCATTGTCAGCAAATTGGATCGTAATGGTGTTATTACTTAAAGCAAGGTTATTAAATTTAATTTTGTTGTCACGAAATTGACGACGCAAATCAGTCGCAGATGTTTCCATACGCTGACCAATCGCTTTATCCATGTCGACTTCAAGCAAGAAATGTACACCGCCACGTAAGTCCAAACCGAGTTTCATCGGTTTAGCCCCAATCTTTCGCAACCATTCTGGTGTTGTTGGTGCAAGGTTGAGTGCAACCACATAGTCATCACCTAAGTCACGGCGCAACACTTCTTTGGCTTTTAACTGTGCTTCTGAAGAGTTTAATCGTAATAATGCCGCATTATTGGTGAAGCTATTGTCGTGACTGCTAATGTTGGCAGTTTTTAAAATCTGCTCCGCTTTTTGCACAATGGTTTGATCTATTTTTGTGCCTGCTTTCGCGCCTGAAATTTGGACAGCAGGTTCATCTGGATACAAACTAGGAAGTGCATATAACGTACTGATCACAAGTACCACAAGGATCAGTAAATATTTCCATGCAGGGTAACGCATTCGCTTTCTTCTTAAATGAAAAAGTCGTGCTGAGGCACGACTATCTTATGATTAAAGGTTATTTAGTGTGCCTTCAGGTAATACTGAAATGACACTCGCACGTTGAATTTTTACATCGACACCACGGCTGAGTTCAACGACTGCAAAGTCACCATCAAGTTTGGTGATTTTTCCCATCAAACCGCCAGCAAATACGATTTCACTGCCCACACCTAAGCTTTCGATTAAAGAACGGTGTTCTTTGGCACGTTTCGCTTGAGGTCTCCAGATCAAAAAGTAGAAAATTGCGATAAATACTGCAATCATGACAAATTGCATTGCCATACCGCCAGCAGGTTGAGCTGCCGCAGGAGCAGCGTGAGCAGTAGAAATTAAAAAGCTCATTTCGATTTCCTAAAATTAAAAAGTCAAAAATTAATAATAAATTCCAATTCGTTTTGCAATGTACCTTGTCTTGCGGTCAGGCGCAAATCTTGATGCAATTCATTCACATTAGTCTTCAGGGCACGCTGGAACGTCTAAGCCACGACGTGCATAAAAGTCCTGAACATATTCATCAAATGTGCCATTATCCAATGCATCACGCATCCCTTGCGTGAGGCGTTGGTAGTAACGCAAGTTATGGATAGTGCCGAGCATTGATGCCAACATCTCACCACACTTCTCTAAATGATATAAATATGCACGCGTAAAGTTTTTACAAGTGTAGCAATCACAATGAGGGTCTAAAGGTCCTTTATCATGGCGATATTTACTATTACGGATTCTTACCAGACCATCCGTGACAAAATAATGACCATTACGTGCATTACGGGTTGGCATGACGCAGTCGAACATATCGACACCACGGCGAACTGCCTCAACGATGTCTTCTGGTTTACCAACACCCATCAAATAACGTGGTTTGTCCTGTGGCATTTTGTTTGGTAAATAATCAAGTACTTTGATCATTTCATCTTTGGGTTCACCCACCGATAAGCCACCAATTGCATAGCCATCAAAGCCAACTTCTAATAAACCTTTAAGTGATTCATCACGAAGATCTTCATACATACCGCCTTGAATAATACCGAATAAGGCATTTTTATTCTTAAGCTCATCATGGTGGTGGGTTTTACAACGTTTTGCCCAACGTAAAGACAGTTGCAAAGATTTTTGCGCTTCTTCATGTGTTGCAGGGTAAGGGGTACATTCATCAAAGATCATCACGATATCTGAATTGAGTACATGTTGAATCTCCATTGAAATTTCTGGAGACAAAAACACTTTTGAGCCATCAATAGGAGAGCGGAAGGTAACACCTTCTTCTTTGATTTTACGCATTGCACCCAAGCTAAATACTTGGAAACCGCCTGAATCGGTTAAAATTGGTTTATCCCATTGGATAAACTCGTGTAAACCGCCATGCTCTTTAATCACTTCCAAGCCTGGACGTAAATATAAATGGAAGGTGTTACCTAAGATAATTTGTGCCTGAATTTCTTCAATGTCACGAGGTAACATACCCTTAACCGTACCGTAAGTACCCACGGGCATAAACACAGGTGTTTCAACCACACCATGCTCTAACGTAAGTCGACCACGACGGGCACGTCCCGACTGACCTAATTTTTCAAATTTCATGACACTATCCATCAAGGCGAAAAAACAGTTCGCTGATCAAAAGCGGCTATTTTCCTTGATTATGGCGTGTAGTTCTACTACTAAATGTAGCTAGAAATGAAATTGATAAAATTTTAATTTTCTTTCCGATAATTAAAAAAAGGCATAACCTCAATATTTTTCCAAGAAAAGATATCTTTTGTATAGGTAGACCTTACTTTTCAAGGATGAAAAGTAACAAAAATCCTTTGTAGGGCTGACGGTATATCCATATACCGCAGCCCTACCAGCGGCATCCATGCCGCTTCACGATAGCGAATACCTTATGACGATAAGAGGAGGGCTTTGTTTGATATTTAAAAATTCGGTTTATAGTCAAAATTTTCAGTTGCAAGATTATCCTTAAATGGGCGAATGGCTTTTTTAGATAAGGTTAGGGTGTTAATCAAGTTATTTGGGAATACTTCGATTTGGTTATTAAATAACTCAACATTGCGGTTAAAGATCGTGATTGCTGCACCAACATTTTCGTTTTGCTCCTGAATATCATCCATCATTTTGCTATACAGTGCATCAGCTTTCAGTTCAGGATAGTTTTCCACCACTACATTGAGGCTACGAATCAGTTCCTTACTCATTTTCTCAATCTGTTGTAATTGAGAAATATCGGTATCATTGACATTCAGATTCAGAATTTGTTGGCGTAATTCAGTTACTTTTTCCAAAGTTGATTTTTCAAACTGAGTATATTGATCTAATGTTGCTTCCAATGCCTCTAAAGTCTTTACTTTTTGACGCTCAAAGTTAGCAACTTCTGACCATGCCCGTTTGGTGGCATTAAAATACCGTACGATATTGTTGCGAATAGAAACGCCCCATACGATCAGCACCACAAAAATCCCCAAAAAAATCAGTAAACCTGTCATCGCTATTCCCCTTATTGTTATCGCTAAATGATTAGCTAATTAAATTCAGCATGAGCTGTTGAAACTTTTGATATTGCGGCATGGTCATGGTACGTAAATGTCCACGTAATGCTGAAATATCATGGATTTCACTACGTTTACTGGCGGTTTGGAAAAGGTTTTGTTCGCCGAGGTAACACAAAATTTGCTCTTCATGATGATAAATTAAATCACCAGTAAAATGTTGAAAAAAATCATGTAGCTTTAAGGTCAAACTCGGGCTAATTTCTTTTGCCAACTGATGTTGATCGACCCCAAAAATATTCAATTCTTGATTAATTAAAATATCGCTGCTTTGCCATGAACTGGTATATGGTTCAAAAAAACGTGAACGTTTATTGCTGACTGCGATTCCTGAAGCAGGTATTTGAAAAATAAAAGCGCCCCATAGATCTTTGTGAATTTCTTTGGCAATTTTCTGATTGCTATTTTCTTCCTGAAAAATGGGTAGTTCACTGACATAGTGATATTGAAACAATAAAACTTGATGTTCTGTCGTACCATCATGCCATGTAGTTGAAGCAAATTGGGTGATTTCGTTAGATTCAGTGCCACGATTAAACAATGGAAAGAATTGCTTTAATTTACTGATCACCAATAATGGTTGTGCTTGAATGGGTAAATAAGCGGGTAGCTGTTGAAATTGCAGACCATAGCGTAAGACGGTCATGCGTTGTTCGAGATATGTAATGACCTGTGTGAGTGGCTCTTTCGGCTCATACAGTAAATACGCTAAAAAGCCAGTCAAAAAGGCAGCGAGAAGGCTAAAGATATACTGAATATGTGGGTGAAAAAAATAGCCAAATACTAATGTGCAGACGCTCACAATGCCTAAAATAAAAGGCAATACATTAAAAAAGCATAAGCTATGATCATCACGCCACGGATGTAAAGCATCCAGCAAATCTTGATCACTATGTGATTTTTGCCCTATATCCCAAAGCCGAGCAATATTGCGGAAAACCTGCGCATTTTTTTTTCGTCTTATATGTAAGGCTTGTTCTACAGTATCGATCGGCATTGTTCTATTTAAATCAGTTGTTTAATTTATCCACTAGCATAGCATCACCATAGCTAAAGAAACGATAGCGTTGTTCAACAGCATGTTGATAAGCCGCTAAAATGTGGTCTCGATTTGATAATGCAGAAACCAGCATCAGCAAAGTTGATTCTGGTAAATGGAAATTAGTAATCAAACGATCTACGATACAGAATTGATAACCTGGATAAATAAAGATTTGCGTATCACCTGTCCAAGCCGCAATTTGTCCTTGATTAGCTTGCGCAGCACTCTCTAAGGCACGGGTCGCAGTTGTTCCCACCGCAATCACTTTATTACCACGTGCCTTGGTCTCTAAGATGAGATCAATCGTGGCTTGTGGTACGTCACACCATTCACTGTGCATAATGTGGTTGCTAATGTCCGTGGTACGAACAGGCATAAAAGTTCCTGCGCCCACATGCAAAGTCACAAACGTTTTTTGCACGCCTTTAGCGGCTAACTTTTCTAATAAGTCTTGGTCGAAATGTAAGCTTGCAGTCGGGGCAGCAACACTGGCAATTTTTTCAGGATCATGAAATACAGTTTGATAACGCTCAGTATCAATCTCTTCGGCTTCACGATTGAAATATGGTGGAATAGGGAGTTGACCGTATTGATCCAGTACCGACAAAATTGGTTGTGAAAACTTTACGACAAACAGATTTTCATGGCGACCTTGTACGGTGACAGGAACGGCATCTTCACCGATATATAATTCTGCACCTGCTTTAGGCGAATTGCTTGATTTGATATGGCAATGTGCGGTGTGGGTGTCCAGCATGCGCTCAACCAGTACTTCGATTGCGCCACCTGTAGCGCGGTTGCCTTTTAATCGTGCTTTCATGACTTTAGTATCATTTAGTACAAGCAAGTCACCTTCTTCTAGTAAATCAAGAATATCAGTGAAAACATAATCGTGATATTGACCTTGAGTATCAATATGGAGTAGGCGAGATGCGCTACGACTATCTAGTGGGTAGCGAGCAATAAGTTCATCAGGAAGATCAAATGAAAAGTCGGAGAGTTGCATACATCTAAAACATTGCAAAAAATTGGGTGTAGTATAGTCTTTTTTGTATTTTATCGCTGAGTTCACGTGTTTATAAGCAGAAAAATATCTGAGTGATTTAAAAGTGAGCAATAAGCGATAGTTAGTGTTTGACAATAAAATCAAACAGGTTATGATACGCAACACAAAGCATCGCACTCTTCCCGAGGTGGTGAAATTGGTAGACGCGGCGGACTCAAAATCCGCTGTCAGAGATGACGTGTCGGTTCGAGTCCGACCCTCGGGACCATTAGATAGCTTAAACAGATTATCTCAAAGCCCCAAGTTCTTATAAAACAAGAACTTGGGGCTTTGTCGTTTCTGACGTTTACGTTTTTTTTAAGTATTTTTAGGTATTTTTGTGGATACCCACCCACACGATGCCCACACGCCCCACACTGGTTTTGTATGTATGTATAGGTCTGTTTATCAACTTAAAAATGGGAAATGGCGAGCTGAAGTAAAGGTCGACGATGTTCGTAAAACCAAAGTTCATCAAAGTGAATTTGCTGCTAAGAATTGGGCGAAGCAAATTGAACGTGACATTATTTTAAATAATCAGACTTTAGCTGCATTGAGATCCGATGTCGTACTTACATTATCTGAAGCATTGACTCGTTATTCTAATGAAGTCTCAGCACATAAAAAAACAGGAAAAAAAGAAAAACAACGTATCGAGTATTTCAAAAATACTTTGAAAAATATTGATTGGCCGTTAGTGAAATACAAGTCCGAATTTTTAGCTGATTATCGTGACGAAGTAATGAAGCGGTCGATAAAACCGTTAAAGCCAAGTACTGTTAGACGAGACTTTTCCTTGTTGTCTTCATTTTTTTCATGGTGCAGAGAGAAAAAGTGGATTCAACATAATCTTGTTTCTGAAGTTAAATTGCCTCCGAAGCCTGTAAATCGTGAACGTCGTATCGAGCAGCTTGAAATTGAAAAGATGTTGGCTGCATTAAAATATATACCTGGTGCAATTCCACAGACAAAAATGCAGGAAGTCGCATTAATTTGGCTGATAGCATTGGCAACTGGTATGAGATCTGGCGAAATTGTAAATCGTTTGCCGAGGGAAGTACTTCTGGCTAAGAGGCTGGTCATTTTACCCGATACAAAGAATGGCACCGTACGTAAAGTCCCATTAGATACGTTTGCTGTTGAGCTTTGGACTTTGGCTATGAAGATTGATCGAAAAGCATCTCCAAAAGTTTTTACAGTCAGCGATTCCTCTAGAGATGCATTGTTTAGAAAAGCAAGAAAACAGGCTGGACTGGATGGCGTGGATCTCACTTTCCATGATTCACGTCATGAAGCTGCATCTCTGATGGCTCGACGTTTAAAGAATGCATTAACGCTTTGCAAAGTGTTCGGCTGGAAAGACCCTAAGTTTGCACTTGTTTATTACAACCCAACCAATGATGAGATTGTAGACGAGCTGGATCAGACTCAGAATAAAATATTGGAATAATAAAAAAGCCACCTTTCGGTGGCTTTTTTTAATGGTATGTCAGCGTGTTTTTATCAAACGCCATTGCAAATTTGATCACGTCCATAGCTTTCCAGCGTGGTACCGTACGATCGTTCGTAGCTGAAGTAGGTAAATCCCGACTCGGTGGAAATTTGTCGTTGCTAATGATGTGACGTTTTGCATATTCCAATGAGTATTTAAAATATGCAGCGATGTCATGTTCGTCCCAAAGCTGATATTCCATCGGGACAATTGGTTTTTCCTCGACTTTTTTCATCATTTTTAGGAAGAATTTTTCCAATATTGCTAAGTCAGTCATCCTAATTTAAGCTCCAATTGGTCTCGAATATATAACTCTTCTTCGATGGCCGTTAATACATAACGATCGCTTTCTTTGTTTAGTATCTCGATTAAATCTACTGAATCAATATCCGAAATTTTCCTACCTTTAAATTTTCCCCAATAAAAATGAGTAGGGTACCGTGCCTTTTCTGAAAGTTGGTGTAGCTCATCAATCGTTTTAATAGCTTGAGTTTTAACGATATTCTCGACAATAACTTGTGTTAAATAGCAGTCTGTAAGTGCATTGTGACTATATTTATTTAACTCCCTTGTTTCAGACAAATTTTCAGAAAATTGATAGCACAGTACTCCGAGCTTATGACTCTTCAATTGTGGATATAGGTAACGCATGATCGCAAGTGTACATATACGTTTCATAAACGGTTCAAATTGACCAGCTCGCTGTAAAGCTTCCATGTCGTAATCGATAGAATGTCCGATCACATACTCAACTTTTGGGATGCAGCATTGTGTAAATGATGGGCAATCTTTAAGATCGTCCGCGATGATGTTGTGAACTGCCATTGCTTCGAAATCAATGGCTTCGTTCGGTTTGAAGTTTTGCAGCATAAATGAACCACTATTGCTGACCTCACCATCATCAATTTGAATATTGATGTAAGCAGCTTGGATGATGTCACCGTGTAGCTTATTTGTTTCGGTATCAAAAATGATTGAACTCATAATTATTCCATCCAGCAGACACAATTTTCGGTTGTACATCTGGCATGTATGTGCCCGTTATAACTCATAATTTTGTAATTTAGCTCCCCAGTTTTGCAAATTGGGCAAATCATAGAGTCCTGGACATTTTTAACTGGTTTTTCTGCACCGTGTTTATCGGTTATTGCTTCACGTGCAATCACAACTTGTTCGAAGTTCATTTTCATTATTCTCACTTAATATGGGTTTGCTTGTGGGGCTGAGTCGAGCATCTGCATGCTGTTGAGCTTCACTTCAGTGATATAGCGTTCAACATTATTCTGGTCTTTCCACAATCGTGTTCGGAGAGAACCCTCGACATAAACTTTTGAACCTTTTTTTAGATATTGTGCAGCGATATCGCCCAATCTCCCGTTGGCAACAATGCGATGCCATTCTGTATTTTCTTTCCATTCCCCAGTTTGCTTATCTTGCCAACTTTCAGATGTTGCTATTGAAAATTGGGCATATGATCCGCCATTTGGAAAACCTTTTTTCTGCGGATCTGCACCAAGAGAACCGACTAAAATAACTTTATTTACGCCTCTCATAGTTCACCCTTCATTTGTAAGTATTTAATTTTTGTATGCACACAATTTGTATCTCGATCCAGTACTTCAGAAATGTATGGAACTTTGAATTTATCCTGAAGCATCGCTTTTAAAACTGTTACTTCACAGTCCCACCAACTGCCTCTAGTACGACGGAATTGATGGCGAGGTCGCCCACCTTTTGTTGGTGGTAGACCTTTTGATTTTAGAATTTCAACTTTTTGTCGTACTCGATGAGGTGTGCAATCAAGCACATCTGCAATTTCTGTAAATGTTTTATGCTCTTCTAGCATGCTTTCTAAAACGATTAATTCAGAATCCCACCACGGTCCATATGTGCTTTTTAACTTAATTGGTCGACCCGATTTTTTAAAATTTGATACGGCCATATTCATTGTGATGGCTCTCCTTGTTCTTCAATTTTTAAAATAAAAGTCTTCCCATCTTTTTTAAATAGGATTGATTGTTTAGTTTGATAAAGGTATTCAATAATTTGACTTAGTTTGGTTTCATTGAACTGTGTTTTTGCTCTAAATCTTCTTCTATCACATTCTAAACAGGCATTTGACTTAACTGATCGCTCTGATGTTAGGCAAGATCGGCAAGCTGCAATTGGTACATAACTTTTTTTTGATTCCTTTTCTGCACGTTTACGCAGTATTGAATTTTGAAAACTATTGGGCTTTTCTGCATTTTTTGCAGCCTTATCTGCATTAAAATGATTAAATTCACATTTGTTCGTATTAACTGCTTTATGAATTACACCGCCATTTTTTACGAATTTAGCTATGTCTGATGAATAGTCTGCACGAATTTTAGTAGATACATTCATGATTTATCCCTCAACCGAAATAGGTGTGATTTCAAAATCATCGCCATTTACATAACTTTCAAAATGAAGTTTGGTTATTTCAAAACTGTTGCAATCCCAACCTTCCTCCTGAAAAATAGTATTTATTCCCCATTTATATGGTGGTATACCTACATTTGCTTTGTCTTCATAACAGGCATAAAAGACATCTCTAGCTATCATTTTCAGCATGACAGCGACAATATCTCCATTATTTTCATTTAGTCGATCGTTATAACCAGCCCAAAAATTATTGTGTTCATGGAGCATTTCGTCAGTACATTTAATGATGATGGTGAATTCCAGTTCACATACATCGCTGAATTTGTCATAAGTGACCTTAAAAGTACGTGGTTCGCACTGTAAATGGACAGGGATTTCCGCTTGTTCTGTTTCTACTGTAGAATCGTTTTGCATAATTGCGCTCCGTTGTGATTGTGTGACACATACAGAAGTGACAGCTTCTGTATGTGTGCTAGTGATCAAACTGCTTTATAAAGCATGCCTTGTAACAAATGGACTTTCTGACTCAGTTCTGGGGAGTTTTCCCAATTCAGGTTTTTTCGAATTACTGTTAAAACTTTTTTTGCCTCTTTTGTGACTTGTTTTGTTTTGTGCTGTTTTAAAGTAGCAATACATACATGAACCTGAAGAATAGCTTCAGTTATGTTGCGACCATCATTACAAGATTGATTCATAAATTCCTCTACTGTGGTTTGAACTGGTTAGGATTGCTGAAAATCCAGCATTTGACGTTGCGTGGTGTTGCGATGTCGGCACTTACATTTTTGCCTTCATCAACAGGGAAACTGGTTGAGCGAACTTGTTTATTCATCTCTATGAATTTGTATTTTTTGCTTGATTTGAGCAGAGTGCGCATGTCGTTAATGTCAGGTAATGCCTGATAATTCATTGATGCTGCTTTGTAGATTTCGTTTAAATTGATCGCAATGTTCGGATCGTTATGGTTGTGATGGTTGAGTGAGAAATTGGCGTTGCGTTTGATACCATTTAAGTATTCGTAAACTTCCCAGAACTGCTTCACTTGAACATGATCATCTGATAAGTCATTCATGCGTGAACGTGCCATTTCTTCAAGCATGCGTTTGGCATCGCATATTTCTTCTAGATCAATTGTGTCTTTTAAAACATGCGCTGCGAGTGCGTCGATCATCGCTGAGATCTGTGCATGACATAGGGCAATACGAGTATGTGAAATGCCACTTTGGTGAAATTCCTTTTCGATTTCTCCGAACTTCTCAAAAAACGTTTTTAAAATATTGTCTTCTTGTTTTAGACAATGCGTCATGTATTTTGCAGCTTCTGAAAATTCGATCCCATATAAACGGTTTGCAATCAGTTTCTTTTCATATGTATGCCCTTGCATATCAACATAGATATGTAATGTACGGCTGAGAATTGCTTCAGTCGCATTAATTGGATCGTTTTGGCTGATCAAGATCGCACCACGAAATGGTGGCTCATAGGTATCGTTGCCTGATGTTTTTAGACCACGTGAGCGAATGTTCTGTCCATTGAATGCATCTTTAAGTTCGTCCCAATCAAACTTCTGCTTTGCTTGTTTTTGGTCTGTTTTGCGGTCACCCTCAATAAATACCACAGGTAAATTAGAAACCTGTGCCATTGAACGGTGAATCGCTGCTGGAGAGGAGCTGTTCGGATTGATACCTTCTTTTGCGCCAACTCGTGCTGATAGTTTCCAGAAAAAATCAATTAAAGATGATTTACCAGCACCAGCTTGACCAACATATTCCATAAAAGGGTATGAATAGTGTTTTTCACGGATCTGCTCTGCAAAAAATGATCCAGTCCACCATGCCAATAAAATCAGTCCTTTTTCTCGGTTAATTTGGTAAAAGTCTTGCCACCAAGTTGGTTGGAATGGTTCAGGATTCAATTGTACAACTGGACTGTTTGATAAAGTTTTTACGTCGACTTTGCCTGTTCTGTAGAAATCCTGATCATTAATGTGGATAACTTTCCCTTTATAAACAGCATGTTTATTGAAAATATAGGCACGGTATTCTTTGCTATAGCCAATAAAATCAATGGTTTTAACTTCTTTGATATATCGTTTATCCGTTTCACGGAGCATGATGGTTTGAAGCTGTTTGTCATTACCAAGCCACCAAGCCCCTTTGCTAATATTGAGTAGACGGTTGGTAAAGTTTTGTTTTGATGTGAATTGTTCAGTGGTAAATGTGGCATTGACTGGATCACTAATGCCATCAATGATCTTGAAGTAGTACCATGATTCGTCAGTAATTGTGTTGCGTTGAAAGTAGAGCCCTTTGATGATGGCTTTACAGACCAGTTCAACTTTGCCTGCTTGTTTCAGTGCCTCTTCTTCTGCTTCTTTTGCTGAGTCTTTTATCTGTAGTTGAACGTCATATTCTTTTTGATATTTATCATTGTCTAAACTGAACCAATAGGTTTGATATTGGTGTGTAAAGCTGAAGGTATTTTTCTTTTGGTTGTGGTAGTTGTAAATGAGGTGAGCCGCTTCATATTCACTTTTTGCAATATGGAGCTGTCCAAAATGGCGGTAGCGTTTAAGGTCATCCGCTTCAGTCAAAAGCCCACGTTCGTGTAAGTCGTTCCAGTCAAGGTCAGAATCTTTTGCAAGTATTGGGAATGCTGCGGTTGAGTCCCAGCCATCTTCGACTGCACGGTCGTGAAATTTACGAGTTGCCTTTCTGCCTGCGTCATCATTGTCAAATGCCCATACCAGTGTTGGGAGGGGAACTTGAAGCACTTCACAACGTTGTTTGATCTGCTCGAGGAGCTTAGTTGGATAGTTATTTGATGAGATGGTTGCTGCACTGACAATATTATTAAAGCTGAGTGCAATGCTGTTAAAAATCCCTTCAGGTAGCCATACTTCCTTGCTGATACAAAGGTCATCAAATTTTTGGTGATAGGTCCAATAAAGTCCTGTGAATTTATTGATGATATTAGCTTTTTGACTGCCAAAGCGTTCGGTACGGTCAATCAAGCGTTCCCAATAAACATTGTCAGCCCCTGCGAGTTTAAAACGGACTGTGGCACTGTATTGACCAGGATATTTTTTGTCGTTGTTAAATATCTCTTGGGTGTACATGCCTTTGAGTTTTGTAATGTCCAAGCCTCGTGCTTCAACCAAGTATGCATCGGCACTGGCGGTTGGATTTTCCTTCGTTTTAGGGAATTCCGCTGTCCAGTCTTTAAATAAGTCTGCACAAATTTCTTTTACGTGCTCTTCGTAACCACAATTATTTTGGTGGTTACATTTAATGATGCGTGGTTTTTCAGCATGGGTATAGCAAGATTTTTTGTTGCATTGTGGACATCTACCTTCACGATACCAACCTTTTACAAGCTTGAACTGAAAGATGTCATTTAGATGCCTATCAATTTTTTGTTGAATGCTCATTGAGTCATATCCGTTGGAAATAGTGAAAGATTGTTAATTCGTCGTGTATATCGCTGTGCTTCTGATAGATCGATCAAGCTGCAAATCTGTAGTGCTTGAATAAAGCCTTTGATATGACCAATTGAATCTTTTGCTGCACTTGGATTGACTTCAATACTTTGTACAAGGAACTCAAGCTCTTTGAACCATGGGTGTAAGTTTTGGATCGAACTGACTTCATCTGAAGGGGTTAAGCTTTTTTGTATCGCTGATACAATTTCAACGTGTGCGTTGTAACTTGCTAAACAGCGTTGGTTTTTGCATGAAACAACAAGTTTATGTAAAACAGGAGAGGGTTGTTTACGTCCATTGACGTACATACGTGTGCCACAATGTGGGCAATAAATACCAATAGATCTACTCATAGCACTAGCACCGCCTTTTTGCTGAATACTCTGACGACCTCAATCTTCAAGCGAATAACAGTCTTACAAGTGGTACATTCGCTAATGAATTGATGATCTTCATTCTTTATCGCTGCGCTTCCGTGCAGCTGGAGAGGTGTATTGCATGTACTACAAATTAATTTGTCATCCTTGACATGCACTTCCTGAGACCGCTTACCCATATTTCTTGTACCGCTTGAAGTTATAAATTTGTTTGATGACTTTGCTTTTATTTATGGTTTTTATGCGATTATTGCGCTTCCTGATTTTTCGGTTTTTTCTTATCCAAATCTTCTAGCTCTCTGACGACTAAACGATCTAACCATTCGTTAGGGTTTAGTCCCACAAGTGCTGCTTCAATACGGATTTGTTTACGACGAGATTCAGGTGCACGGAAGCTAATCTGCACTCTTTTTTCGTCTGAAGGTGCTAGTGTTGTCATGGTCGACGACTCCTATGAGAATTACAGCTTTATAGCTGTGTTTGGAAAATTAACTTTGTTAATATGTTGAGATGTTAACTTGTTAGATTTAATAATAGTCCATTTGGACTATTTTAACATAGTGGTAATAGACTAAATGGATATAGAAAATAACGATAGTATCGGCTCTCGTTTAGGAAAAGAGCGATTGAGGTTCGGGTTCACACAATTAGAATTGGCTGAAAAACTCGATTTAGACAAACAAACGGTTTATCGTTATGAAAACGATAAAAGAATGATGAAAATTGATGACTTACAAAAATTGCTCGGACTAGGTTTTGATGTGATTTTTATATTGTCTGGGAAGAACAGTGATTCAGCTAACCATTTAACACAACGAGATAAAGACTGGCTGGCGTTATATAAGCAAACTAACGTCAACCAGCGCGAAGCGCTGTTTACGATGGCGCAGAGTTTCGCTTCCTCATTTCCTTCTGATATTGCTGATTAATATTCTCAACTTGCTGTAAAAGGTTTTGGAATGTCGATGCCAATGCACGGGAGCTAGTCGTTAGCTGACCATTTGCATCTTCAGTAAGATCCACCAATAAATTTAACTGACCCACAAGTTGGCTTAGTTGTAAATCGATGTCCATTGTTACCCCTTAATTCAAATCTGAAAAACCGTTATGTATGAGGTCGGTAAGGGCATGATGTAGCTGCCAGCTTAATTCTGAATTGCTCATAACAAGGATCGCTTGCACTGAACTTAGGCTTAAAAGTACGTTTTTATCCGTGAACTGGTAGTCAGTATCAATGCGTAAATGTGATTCTTTTATGCTCATACAGAATTGTTTGTATGTTATATCGCACTGTAACATTATGTAAAGATTTCTAGCTGTCATTCCAATTCTTCGTTTTGAATCATTTGCAAACCTAAATCTAGTAAGTTTTCCTTTAAAAACATTGAATTGAATCTTATTAATATCATTTTTCATTGTTTATCATCCATAAATATAATTTTTAATTGTTCAGGCGTATGCCAGTACGCTGGCGTTATGCTGCCTTGTCGCACGTAATAGATTTGTCGAATTACATTAGCAGAATGCTTTATCCATTGCTTAATCCGTGGGTCATCTAAAGCGATATCTAGCTTTGCTTGTCGTAGTGATTTATAGAAACGTTGGTATTCGAGTGGGTAGTGCAATAGATCTGCTTCAGCAGCTGGAGCATGTTGTGGTTGAGCAGCTCCAGTGATGGTTTTTTCAGGTGTTATTGGTGCTGGAAGTGGCTCTTTGGCAACTTTGGCTGGTGGTTGCTTTGGTATGTCTTCAGTTACTTGTGGTGCAAAAATTTGCTGAAGCTTTTTATAGTCGATGCTGTAATAGTTGGTACGTGTCCACTTACAGTCATTTAGTTTTTGAATAATCAGAATGCCTTCCACTTCAAGCTTTTTAATGACTCTTTTAATCGTAGAAACACTATAAAAGCCGATGCATTTCACCCATTCATCTAGGGTGTGATACCAATATTTTTTCTTGTTGTGTTCGACTTTAGCTTGATTGAGCAAGATGTAATGAAGCTTTTGAATAAAGGTCGCTGCTGCCATGCCATACGCTTTTGCAAGCGTAGGCGAGGCAATCATATTGAACTCATTTTCTATTTCTAGAAGTAAGTTATTTTTAGCCATGAGCAGACCCTTATACTTTTAAAAGGATAAGTGCCGTGAATACGAAGGCTAGAAAACCCAATGTATCTAATAATTTTTTTCGATTGAGAAGTTGCTTCTGGCGAAGCTGATAGGCGACTGGATCGTGTACTGGTGTGTGTTCGATAATTTGAGATTGAGACGTGCGTGTGTTCGCACCAAGAGAACGTATGTTCATAGCTTTGTCCTGTTTGACAAGTTTTTAAACCTGACACCACCACTTTCCACAATGATGGTGACAGACTGAATAGGGGTGGAAATTTACCGTACAAACAGTTACGGCTGCTCCGAAGAGCACCCTATTCAGCCTGCCAAAAAAGGCATAAGCCGAATTCTACGCAAAAAAATAGCCCAATGGCGGACTTTTATGCGCCTGTTTGTAATTTTCAGGTTTCCACGCCTGCACTTAACCTTTTTTGTTAAGCTGTTAACAATGTAACTTTGTTGAGTTGTTAAGTCAATAACAAGATGAGAGAATATAAAAACAATAAAATTTAGTATTTTTATTAATAGGTTAAAGAAAATGAATAGATTAATTTTTCCAGTTTTTTGCATTTTTTTGTTTATTGGTTGTTCAGATCAGTCCAATCCTCAAGTCAATGCTGAGCAGTTTTCTGATGAAAATACAAAAGTTACTCAACATGATGGCGTTATTGAAGTATCACCAATTGAAAATAAAGAAGAGTCATTTAAACAGGTTGATATACATAGCGATAAGGAAATTATTAATAGTGCTGGAGTTCCAGTGCTTAAAACTATAGACAGCACAGATTCAAATAATAAGCCTAAAAAGATTTATAAATTTGCAGATTTCGGTACTCAATTAGAATTGAGCAAAGATGAGATTATCATTGGCTGGATTGTTGCAAATGATACCGAGTCAGCAAAGGTTAAAAGTGCTGAGAGCGTCAGAATTGCCCAGCGTCTAGCTAATTCATTGCTTGGTGATGAAGCTGTTCAATTGGTTGATAAGGTCACAGCTGGCGGTGATGGTGAAACTGTGACGCTGAAAGGCTATAGAGCATCGGTGTCAAATTGTATCGGTGGTATGTGTGTATTGAAAATAGATCGTTGATTAGATGGTATTAAAAGCACTTATTTAAGTGCTTTTTTTATTTTTTAAATTTATATATTTCGAGACTAATATATTTATTATTCTATTCATTATTTCTATTATAGAAGAAAAGTTCTTTTTGACTCATTTGATCAGTTCACTATGATCTCATTGATCGTTTCATAATGAGCTAATGATATAAAACAATTACTTAACAAAAAAGGGAATCAGTTATGATTCCCTTTTCTATGTTCTACATAAAGCTTTATAGCTGCTTCAATTAAGTCACCTTGTGACATATCAAACTCTTTTGAATACTTACTTATATCATCAATAAGTGTCTCCTTGAGTTTGTAGCCTTTGGGTTTTAGACCTCGTTTTGTATCACTTTCTTTCTGTAATTGCGTAGGAGTTTTAGCCATATATACCTCTGTTGCTTCGTACCAAATAATGTTCTAAAATTGATTTAACTTGGAGAGGCTAGGTAGCTGTAACTACCTAACCCGTTCTCTTAGTTAGCTGATCTGCTGATCAACACTAAGAGGATGATGATGATGATTTTTACTAAAGTTCCCATCTCATCTCTCCAAGAGTTACTAGCATCTAAGACTGCTAGGTTGTCTATCAAGTACCTCACTTGATAATCATATTATAGGTGCACCTATAATAAAATGCAAGATTTATTTTGAAAAAAGCTCATATTTATATGGGCTTTTTTTATTAATTTTTTTATAGAAAAATATAATAATTCGCTTGCTTTCGTTCGCACACAGAGCGAATATGTGTTCACGGTAAGCAATAACGCAAACCTTTGAAAATTAACCAAAAACGCCTAGATGCGTAGGGAATTTTAGAATGTCAGTATTACGTGAATTAATCGAAATCAAAAACGAAATTGACTCAGCTTTAAGTGATTTAAATGATATATCTGATGATATAACTGAGGAGCTTGTAGGCTCAATATCATTTTTAGATGAAGCTCAGCACGCATTTAAACGAATGATTAAAGAGAAACGAGTTGAAGTAGAAAATGCTGTAAGTATCTTAGATAGATTATTAGATTTAGGAGATAACACATATTATTCAGAATGGAATGATCTTATTAAGCAAGTTGAGCGAGATAAGGAAACATTAAATGATATAATAGATATATAAAATAAAACCCCGAAAGGGGTTTTTTATTATCATTTATTTTAAATAGAGCTTGCTTTCAATCTTGAATGGAGCGAATATGTGTTCACGGTAAGCAATAGTGCAAGCCTTTGAAAATCAACCAAAAACGCCTAGATGCGTAGGAGATTTAAGATGTTAAATAACTTAGAAAAAATTTATGATCAGTTAGATAATTTAATGGAGATCAGAGATAAGTTTAAAAAACTTAACGATGAATCAAAAAATATTATTCCAGAGTTAAATAACTTGTTTGAAGATGCCGTAATTGCAACAGATATTGATTGTAGAGAAGCGAAAGAAGGAGTTTGTGCTTTGCAAAGTATATTAAGAGAAGTTCAAAACATGAATTCAGGCTATCAGAATAGTGAAATTAAAAAATTAGTTAAAGTGGCTGATGAGTATTTTAGAAATAATAAAGAGTATTAAATAAAACCCCGAAAGGGGTTTTTTATTATCATTTATTTTAAATAGAACTTGCTTTTGTTCACGTACAGAGCGAATATGTGTTCACGGTAAGCAATAATGCAAAGCCTTGTAAATCAACCAAAAACGCCTAGATGCGTAGGAGATTTAAGATGTCAGAATCAACTATTATTGTTAAAAATCAAGTTAAACGTATTAATGATAAACTAGAAGATATTAAAAAATTAGTTAGTGAAATTGAAGAATGCGAGCATCACTGTAAAGCTCACGAAATTTGTTTTACACATGTTAATAATGAGCTAATCAAGATTATTCAGTTTTTAGACCAATAGATTAATTTAGAAATAACCCACGGAAGTGGGTTTTTTGCGTTCCGTACTGGAGAGTTTTATGAAAGATGAAAAAGTGATTTTAAATAAACGTATTCAAGTCTATCTTAGCGATGAATCTAGAGCAGCTCTCATACGATTGATGGGGCAATCTGGTCGACCTAGTGAGACCATCAACCAACTAATTATTGATGCTGATAAGCTTGAGCAAAGCAAAGCTAAAACTTAAACGCTGGCTTCAAGTTCAAGGTCAGTTTTGAATCCACTTGAGCTGTAATCATGTGTTGCTTTAGAAACGATCCATTTAAGCTGATCTATCTGTTTTTTGAAACCAAGTAAAGTAACAGGGGTTTCAGTTGAAACTTCTGGAATACCGTATGCTGTATTGAAAGTAAATTTTGCTTTCTGGCGTTGTTTCTTTGACATTTCTGCGTCAGCTGCTCGCTGTGCTTCATCTTTCGATGCAAATGTTCCTTTTAATACTTTTGTCTTTGTATTTGCATCATCACCACCGCCTTTCACTTCTGGATTTCCTGAAGTGACTCGTTTTTTTGTTGCTTTTCCATGATCTGTATAACGTGCTGAAACGCCTGTATAGTCGCTATCTCTATCTTCCTCACTGTAATCATATTGATCACCATCATTTTTAGTGATTGTGATGCTGGGAAGTTTCTTTCCTGAAGCGGTTAGTCCTGAACCTGCTTTGAATATAAGTAGTTGTCCCTTCTTAACTGTCATTTCAGCACCATTTTGTTGTGCCAAACGTCTGAGAAAGTTCAAGTCTGATTCATTGGTTTGATCAATGTGCTGAATGTTAATTTTTGCAAGCTCATTATTTATATTGAGTTTGAGATTATTTGCACTAGCAATACTTTTTGCAATTTCACCTAATTTTTTTTGATGAAATGATTTGCTTTTTTCAGTCTTGATGTTGCTTTTAAAATTTGCTGCTGAAGCTCGAATAGTCAGTGTATCAGCAGGCCCACCCCAGCCACATTCATCAACAATAAAATCGCCTTTGTCATGCATGGAATGTCCACGCCACCCGAATTTACAGTTGATTTTTACCCCTCGTTTTGGAAAGTCTAATGCGCCATCACTGTCATCGAGTGATATTTCTAACTGATCTGCTTCATCCGCACGATTATCTGTGACTTTGACAGATATGATTCGAGCTGTAATAAGTGCATTTAATGGCTTGTCGTTGGCTGTTAGTATGCAGATTGGTGTTCTCATGGTTGATCATCCGTATGTGTTAGTTTGATACTGAAGTCAATTTTTCGGGAAACACCGACATCGATAAAGGTGTCTTTGTCTTCGTCAATAGAATCAATTTTGTAGACACCATAAATATAACCGCTGCCATCTATCAAAACATAACCATGACCTTGATCTGCCATCGCTGCCAATTCATCAATGCTTTGTCGTTTACCAAAGCCGTGTTCTTCATAGATTTTTCCTTTCAGCGTGACAACGTCATCACCCACACCCATAAATTGCACAGCATCTCGTCCTCTAGCGACTTGATTGCTTGCATATTTCCATTGGCGTTGACGTTGTAGTGCATCAAAGCTGAGAACGTCAGTCGTAAACAGGAATTGTCCTAATGCCATTAACATTTTTTAGTCCTTACGTTCTATCACTGAATGTTCGTCGTTGAGCAGCTGCTTGAGCACTTTGTTGTAGTTTCAGTTTTTGCTCAACGATTTGTCCGACTTGCTTCGGATCTGTTACGCCTGTGATGGTGATATTGGGTGCTGCAAAATGGTTAGTTACAGGTGCAGCAGCAGCTCCAGCAGCTTTTAGCGGTGGAATGACTTGTGCTTTTAAAGGCTTAGTCTGTGTTGTTCCAGCATTACTTGTATTTGTGGTATTAATATTCGAAATTTGTGGAATATTGATACCAGGTATTTTGTTTGCCAGTCCGATCAACAGATTGATCTTCTCAATCGCAGCTTGAATTTTTGATGTGAAGAAATTACTAAAAGCTGTTCCCCATTCTTGTAGTTTTGATTTGATTGCATCAATTGCACCAGTAAACCGTTCTTTGATTCCTGCCCACAAGTTCTGAAAGAAAGCAGAGATTGGTTGCCAATTTTTAATGATTAGGAATGCTGCAACGGCAAGCAATCCAATCGCAAGTAGAATCGGCGCAAATGGTGCGACAAAAGCCCATGCTGCGATAGCATTGCCAATAAAAACGATTCTTAGAGCATTTAAAAAGACCAAGATGCTTTGTACTGCTGCAACGGCTGTGAGTGCTGTTTTCATTGCAATTAATGCTGCAACAACGATGCTGAGCCACATCCCCATTGTATGACCGTAGTTGTTTGCGTTATTAAGCTGCTCATTTGTTGCTTGCATCGGTGTTAGAATTTCATTGATGACACCTTTGAATGTTGTAAATGCTTCACTGAGCCAGTTTACAAGTGTTTGCAATGGAGTAAATTTTGCTTTCAAAGTCTCCCAAAAATCAGAAATGATTTGCTGCGTTGTTGCAAAACCATCTTGAAAGCCTTGTACAAAACCTGTGATGAATGCACCAATAGGCTGTCTAAATTGATAGATCAGACGTATTACAATCGCTAGTCCAGCAATCCAAAGTGTGAATGGATTTGTTAAAAGCGACATGACGAGTAATCGAATTGCAACACCAAGTAATGGAAATGCACTGCGAATTAAAATAAAAATATGACGTGTTAGGTATTTGATTGCTGTCCAGTAAGCTCTGAACTTTGTTGGTAATTTCACACCAAATTTATCTGCAATTGCATTCAACACAAAGAATGCAACACCCAGTTTGGTGATGCCTAGAATGATTGCAAATATTCCACTAAACATTAAACTGAATGTGTAGCTTATTCCCATTGTTGCTAATTTTAGAATAATTAGCTTTTTGATAATGTTGGCAATCTGCCTGATTAATTCAGGATTTGCTTTAGCCCATGTGCTAACTTTTTCTGCAATTTCACTAATACGATTGACCACTTCTTTGATGTCTGGAGCGATGGCTTCAACAATAGATACCATTGCATTTGTGCCAGCACCTTTGGCTTGATCCCATAGATTTGTCAGTGTACTTAACTGTGCATTGATACGAGTCTGCAAGTTAGCCTGACGTTTCATCTTTGCAATAGTGTCGTTATAACCAGCCTGTCCTTTGTCAATCAACAAGTTCAGAATTTGGATATTTTCTGCATCATTACCAAAAATATCAGAGATGATCGGTAGTCTGTCTTGGGTTGAGAAATTCTTTAATTTCTCCAACTCTTTGAACATTTTGTCGAGACCGCCAAATTCACCTTTGCCATCACTAAAATCCATTTTTAGTTTTGTGCCAGCGAGTGCTTTGTCGATTTTTCCCTGATCAAGCATGGCTTTGAATGTTTTACTAAGGGCATTTCCAGCACTACTTAAATCTGACATACCACTTTGATCTGCCATGACTAAAAGCGGTGCCATTGCATTTGCACCCTCTAAACCAAGTTGCTTGATGGTTTTCATGCCAGCTCCTAACTTAGCAAAACCACCTAACATATTGCTTGGATCGACACCTAAGTATGATGTGCGCTGGATTGTATCCATTAAACTGAGCATGTCTTTTTCGGCAGTTTGTGTTGCATCTTGCATTTTTGCTGCAAATTCGGCTGCTTGATCGAATGGCATTTTGAGAAGTACTGCTAAATTACCAGCTGCTTCTCCAGTCCCTCCCAGAATTGATTTAAAGCTAATACCTTGTTGGACTAGCGTTGCCATCATCAATTGGAAATCGGCATTAGTGCCTGGTAATCGTGATCCGAGTTTAGTTGCGAGTTCATTAATTTGTTTGAACTCGGATGCAACTTGCCCACTGGTATCCATCATAGAGACTTTGAGCTTCATAGATGCATCTTCGGCATCTGCAAAGGCTTTTAATGGAATAGAAGCTGCATATCCAGCACCAATTGCACCAATTGCCATACTTTTTGCATCTTGGCGTAGAGTTGCACGATGTTCTTTTAAACTATTGTTGACCTGTTGTGTTTTCTGGTGGAGTGTAGCCAACGTTCTGGTTATACGCTGATATTCATTATTAACAAGTGTGGCTGCTGTTTTAACAAGCTGAAATTCACTGCGTTGTTGTCGCAGTGAATTGTTGTATTGATTGTTCCGACCAGAGCTCATCGTTTGATTGAGTTGCTTGATAGTATGAGTCAACTTTTCAATACTATCGTTATTGAGTTCTGATTGGTTTTGTATTTGCTTTAGTGGACGTGTAGCTTCATCCACAATTTGTAATACAGCACTTAAATTAAGTTGGCTCATGACTATCCTTAGTCTTGCTCGGCTTGTGTGCGAATCCTTGCACGTTCATGCCATTGCATTAGTTCCTGAAGGTCAAGTTGATCTACAGGAACAGGCATCCAATAAAACGTTACTGCTAAATCGGCGATTACATCGTCGACGGAAGTTGGGATTTTTGTTTTGCACTCAGCAAAAAATTTGTCACTTCCAGTGTGAGTGCTGTTAAGTCAGACACTTCGAGATTGTTAAGCTCGGTTTCATTTAGTGATGGGTGGGTGATACGTGGTAAAAGTTTAAATAGAGTGTCCACATCCCATTGCAATACAGATTGAAGGCTTAGACCTCGCAGCGTTCCAGATAGCGGTTTAATGATTGAAACAGATGTGATGATTGTGCCAGCACGGTCAATCGGTTGATCTAGTGTTACTGAACGATGATTTGGGTTTTCGATCGCTCGTGCGTTTTCGATTTGAGTTTTTGTCTTTTCCATTTTTCTATCCTTAGAAAAAAAATAAAGTAAAAGTTGGCTTGTGATTACAAGCCAAGTAAGTTTTTGAGTTGTTGACCTAAGTCATTATCGCCAAATCGTTCAATGCCATTGATGAAATCGAGTTCACAAGTAACTTGACCATCGACTTCGAGACGATAATAGCTGACTCCATATTTAATTTTATGTTCAGTTTTTTCGCCATTTTTGGTATTGCCTGGATCAAACTCATGCGCATTTCCTCGCATGTAAATCTCTACATTTTGTTTTGTGCACGTATCTTGTCGTTCGTAGATACCAACAAATCGAATCGGCAGATCTGAAGCACCACAAATCCCCAGTTGGCTATACTGAAGTGGATCGAAACCAGCGTATGTGATTTCACATTCCATTTTTTCATAGCCTAGTGTTAAGGCAACATCACCGATCATGCCAGCAGCACGGTGGTCTTCAGTTTTCTTTGTAATTTTTGGCAGTGTTACTTCTGAAGCAATACCAGCCCAAGATACTGAATTTGTAAAGACGTTAAAGTTATAAAGCGTACGTGGTAGCATTTATGCAGCCTCCTCAATGCCCGAACCAGTGATTAATTTACTGAAATCAATCATAAAACGGCCTGTAATACGTTGATTCAATTTTAAGTTCTCCAAAGGTGGAATCGGCGTGTAGTCATAGTCAATGCACAGCATTCCGTTCATTAAACTTTCAGTAGGGTTTAATGATGGATCGAACCAAACAGATCCGCCCATTAAACGACGTTCTTTACCTGTTGAGAGTCGACGTAAGAATGCATCGATTGAATCGATGATGTCTTTTGCCAAAAATGGTGTAAGCACTTGATCAATAAAAGGGAAGCATGCTTCGATGATGCTATCTTTAATCACTTGAGCTGTACGAACGAAAACTTCAAAAGCAAAATTTGGGTCTGCTGAAGGAGTACGGTTGCCCCAGAAGCGGATACCGTTATGTTGGATCATCGTCGTGATTTCATGACTATTTAGATATCCAGCATCTGTATCTGGATCTTCTAAATCCCATGTGACAACTTGGCTAATACCAGTTGGGCCGATAAGAACAACGTTTGAAATTGATTTATGCCAACCGATTGTTTTATCAAGATGGGCACGGGTTGCAGCTGCTACAGCAGCAGCATTTAGGATGCCATCTCCATAAATTGGCTTTGGTGTAACTTCAGGCATAAGCCTTCTCCTTGTTACTAATTAGATCTAAATGATCATTCCATTTGAGTACAAGTTAGCGATTTGTGCATCTGTTAGTGCATAGTCGAAAACTGACATATCAGACATATAACCACGCAATCCATAGCTGCTATAGTCATTTGACATTGGGAAAAAGAAACCTTCACCAACTTGTTCTGGCGATGATTCACCATGAACTGTATTCACCACACCATTAACTGTTAGCGAGTATGTGTTTTCATCAGCATTTTTCCGCCAAACAATAAAATTAGATTTTCCAACCATTTGTCCAAAATTTTCGGAAAAAGTTTGATTCTCACTTTCTGGTGAGTGCGCTAGTAGTGGGTCATTTCCGTACGCGATCAATCTAAAGTTGTTGTAACCCATTGTTGAGTTTAATACGTATGTAACTAGCCAGTTATATTGCTTTGCACTTATTGGTTTACACCAAAATGCGATTGTACAAGACTTACCATTACCAGCTAATTTTCGAAAGGTATCGCCTGCAACTGTATCACTTACATAGCATTGAGCTGTTCCTGATGCTGAACTTAGATTAAAACCTAATCCACCTTTTGAACCTTTTCTTAAAATGTCGCCTCGATAGTTGATTAATGATGTTTTTTGAATCTCTCCATTAAGAACTGAACCTGAAGAATCATTAAGAACTGAACCTTCAGTTTCATCCATCAAGTAATAAGCGACAGGATTTAATGCAAGAACTGCTGGTGTATATAGATCCTGATCAATTGAAGCTAAACAGAATGTTAAGCTTCCATCATTATGTTCTAGGAATGTTGGGTTCTCTTCAGTATTTGCAGTAAAACTTGTAGCAGAAACAGGAACCAATTTTATTCGATGAGGAATATTATCAATATTCTGAATAGTCATGACCCCATCATAGTCACCAGTTAGCTTGCTGCCGTATTGGGTCAAAACTTGACTTAAAGCAGGACCAATACTCCCAGTCGCTACAGGTATCTCCATATCATCAACAAAAATGTTCCAGTTACCTGCGATGTAACTAAAATTCATTACGTTTGTTGCCCCCTCACAGCTTATAGCCATGGGGGGAATTACTCCCCCGAGTCTTCAACTCCAAGCAATACATTGCCACTAATTAGTTCAGGGTAAAGAATCATTAATTCACGTTCACCCAAAGAGTCACGATAAGCTACAGCTGCTTCCTTCGTTGCAAGAATGTTTCCATTTGCATCACGTGGGGTTACATAGCTAAAGCCACGCAACTTTTTATTCACTGAAATTAATGCTTGAACTACATCTGGCGTTTCGACATCTGGAGCAATGTTAATTTTTGGCGTAATGCCAAGAATAGACTTCGCTGTTAAAAGTGCTTGAATGCCTGTACGTTGACCTGAAGGCAGTGTGCTGCCAATAACTTTACTATCATCTAATGAGATTTCATCGCCATCAATTGTGAATGGATCTGGAATACGAACAACGACAACAGTTGTATTGACGATCGCTTGAAAAGTCTCAAGAGTTCGACGTAAATTCCCCTCATATCCAGCTTTTGCAATTCCAGCATTCATATTACCGAGACGAACTGGTGTATTCGCTGGGAAAAAGTCTGGATCTGCATCATCTGCAAATGCGACTAAACCGATGACTGCAGTCGCAGTCTCTTTTACATATACAAGTCCTGAACTTGGTTCATTTCCTGTTACACCGTGATGAAATGTCATATTCAATCCTTTGAACTAACAGTTAAAAATTATCGCTTAACATAAATTTTGTGTATGCCATCGATGCTTCCAGCGGGAAACGGAGAGCCATGCGTTTTGGTTACTGCCGATAAATAGTAAGCGACTTGATAAATAATGGTTTCGTTACTCGCTGCTTCGATGGTTCGCATCGAGAAAGGAATTTGAGTAACGATATTGCCTGTCGCATCAATATCACCTCGCACGACTGAAGACGTTGAAACCACATAATCACTTGGCGTTTCAATCGTCTGTTTACCGACTTCAATCGCAATCCAAAGCTCAGTGTTAGGATGATCAGCAAACAAAGCACGATGGTAATGTGGGACGTGATTTTCAGGTGTAGCAAAGGTTGTATCCGAGTTGAGTGCGATATAAAGCGCGGTGTCACCATTTAAGTATGACCACTCAGAAGCTGGGAAAGTAGAATAATCAATTGGTGTTTCTGTTGAGACAGAACCATTCTCTGATGAATTGGCTGCATTAACAGAAGACTGATATCCGACAGGGCTAAAGGTTTTCACACGATCATCAACATAAACTGAACCACGATATTCGGCATAACTATCATTCCACGGTTTACCGTGAATGCGGACTTGTGCATAGTCTCCTTTACGCAAATAAAAAATGTGTTTTACATATTCAGCGAAACTAGTGTCATGACGTTCCCAAATCAAAGTCTCAGCGATCATTACGTCATTTTTATCGAAGATGCGTAACTCTAAATAACCATCACCCTCAGGTTGACAATAAATTGCTAGGAGGAAATATCCATAAGCTCTAAAGGGTTTAAAGGTTGCCGTTTCGTCATGCACGTTCCACCAACGTATGCTTTTGTTAAACATCGAGTTGGCGCCTGATTCACCATTCCAACCAAAAACACAATTTTTATCATCAATAGCCGTGTTTGCACTGGCTGACATGGGGAGGTCTACGCCAAAAGTTGATGCTAAAAGGTATTGAGGATGTGGGTTGGCAGCAGTTGCATGCTGTAAGAGTAAACCCAATAAATAATTTATAGATTCATCAAGCACGATATCAGTTGCATATTGCGGATGTGGATCTGCTGCTGAGGTATGTAGTGTGATTTGCTCAAGTACCCAGCTCTGACTAGCCGATACTGGATTTATTGCTTGAACTAAAACTTGGCTGCCCTGGTCTGGTTGAATAACAATAATGTACTGAATCTCACCAGCTGCTCCTTCAGCTAATTGTGGTTTATAACCACCATGATAATTTCCAATATAGACAAGCTTGCCTGTTGAGTCAGTTAAACCAATTTCATGAACATTAAAACCACCAACGTTATTGCCAACAAGCACACGTACTTCAACTTTAGTACCGACTCTTTGAACACTTTGAATAGCTACTGCTGCTCGCTGGTTAATTAGAGCTGTTCGGCTTTTGTTTGAAATAGGGTCATAAGGTGAGCCATTGGCATCGCCCATGACGAAACCTGAAAGCGTAATGCTTTCAGTCGCATGGGCTTCAGCGATGAGCGATAAGCCGTAATCTGTAGGTGTTACATAATATACGGCTGCCATTTATTGCATACCTTGTGCTTTAACATCTAATTGAGCATTGAATTGGGTCGTTGTATCAGCAAAGGCAATTTCAAGCCAAATCCGCGAAAATTGACCTTCATAACCATAACTAGAAAAATCAGCATCTTGTGTTAATACGATTTGACCTTCTTTGATAATGCTTAAATTGACGACAGATGCAGAAACTTTGGTGATTGAAGCTGTATAGCCTGTACCTAAAGTTGTGATACTAGTTTGAGCACCTAATGAGCGACCACTAAATAAAATAACGCTATCATTATTTTGAAAATGAAAAATAGTTGCACTATCGTCACTCCAACTTCCGACTCGTTGACCATAGTCAGCACAAAGCATAAGTCGAGTTAAACCAACTAAAGCCAGATTAATGTCGATCGAAACTGTTTCACCGATATTTAATGTACGAGATACAAATAGTGATGGAATGGATTCAACAGGGGTTTGGTTTGGCTGTTCAATCAAACCGCCTGTGTAAGTGAGTACGCCATCGTTGAGCGTTGCATTTGTCAGTGTCCAGCCGTTACTTGGTTGATTACCATCAACGGCTAAATCAAAAAAATTAGTAGTACTCTCAAGCATTGGAATACCAAAAATCGAACCAATATTCATGATCACTGGTTTATTGGCTTCAAGATTCACCAACTTCGCTGGGTAATTTGAGTATTCAATAGAAATACTTTGATTAATCGTTGAAGCAAGAATCAATTTTAATGAATTATGTTCTTGTGAAATATTACTAATATTTGGTTTGAACTTCAGACCACTTCGCTCAAGCCCATCATTGAGTAATACAACTGTTGCAGATGCGATCGTATGATCATGTTCATTGCTTAGAACGAGATCCGTTGGATTGTGATGTACACACACAAGTGTGTGCGGTTGAAATGATCCAATTTGAACAATTTTTTCTTCAGTATTTGCAAATTGATCAATTAGAGATTGCATTGCTGTCATATTAATATTCCTTATTAATTATTGACTTGTTAATAAAACTTGTTCGCCAGTTATAACTGCACCAGCGATGATGAAATTGCCTGTTGTTTTTACATTTGCATTGACACCATAAAGATCGCGCTGCGACTTAGTTGAGTCGACTGCTGTATGGAGCTGGGCAAGTTGATCGATACTTATGATCGTGGTTTCAGAAACATTAATGACGAATGTATATGGCTGTCCTTTTGGTGTTTGTTGATGCCAAGCAACAATTTCATAATCAGAAATGACAGTATTGATTAATGCTTTTAACGATGCTCTTGTGCCACGCTGCGCATTAAAAATCTTTGCATCTTGAATGGCTTTTCGCTTTTGTTGTTCTGTCCAGTTTGGCTGCCAATACTCGACTCTGTGTTCCCATGCAAGCCACGGCAAATGTGATTCTGGGCAATCGCTGAAGCGATTTAGCTCAATAAATGGAACAGCTAATGTTTCAACTCGAGCAGAACTGTATTCAAGGCTTTTTTCAAGCTTGGTCGAATTCGGTGGCAGTAAGCTAGACATCTCTAAACTCCGCTGCTTGGATATTTCGACTTACACAACGCCCATAACGGCTATTTGGAATGACAATATCCTGAAGAGGGGAGTCTAAAATTACTCGTTGAACACCAGCTTGATGTAGTGCCCCATAAATTCCGCTGCGTGTCACATCGAAGCCGTTATAGCTGACTTGCTCTAGATATTTATTGAGCTGCTTATTTGACTCAGCTAGTACAACAGCAGAGTCTGGACCCGAAAATAAAACGAGTGTCGCATTGATACTGAAGTCGAATGGCTCAGATGCTTTTACTAAAACTTCATCTGTTGCTGGTCGTTTTGTTTCTGGATCTAATGCAGCATCAACTTGATTTAACAAGGCTTGCGGTGCAATTACAGATGAATGACTTTGTACCCAAACTTCGACTTGACCAGCATTGTTTGTAATTAAGCTGATATCTCTTACATCACCATCCGCAGAAAGGGCCCAGTATTGATATGCGCCTGTTGATCCAGCAGCAGCTCGTTCTGGTGCTAATTGCACACGACGACGAAGCGCATCATCTGATTCATAAATAGCTTCGGTGGGAGGTACAACATTTGAATTTGCTGGCTGTATAAGTAGACGATAGACATCGCGATTAGCAGCCAAATGATCCAAATCAGAACCAACCGCATAAGCAAGTGTAAGTGCTTTTGCTTTTGAATTAATTTCATGTGTTTTCAGTAAAATACGATATGCGAACGTTTCAAGCAGCTTCACCACTGGTTCACTTTCAAGATTGATCGTTTCAGCCATTGCTGGATAACGTTCTAAAAAGTCAGCTTTGCATAACGCAAGTTCGGCTTCAAAATCCAAAGCTTGCAATACATTCGGGTATGGCAAATTTGATAAATCGACGCGAGTAATATTGCTCATGCAGCTGCTCTCAATTCAAAGCGATCAACATAGTTAATGACACGCTGATTAAATGTTGTTGTGCCGACGAGTTCGAGTTCCCAAATACCCACATCTTCAAACTTTATAATTTGAATTTTAGAAATTTTTACTCTTGGTTCAAATCGAATCAAAGCTGTAGCCGTTGCACTAAACAAACGAACCTTTGTTGCTTCATTACAGGGCTGATCAATTAAGTCTGGAACGATTGAGCCGTAATTTCGTCTGCAAATCCTTGTGCCGACGAGTGTGGTCAAAATGTCTTGAATTGATTGTCTGATGTGTAAAAGGTAGGGCGTAGCATCATCGATGCTGCGCCCTGTCGTGCGTGACATCCCTATCATTGTGGTACTCCACTAACTTCGTTACCACTACGAATTCCCGATGTTTTGTGATTTTTCAAACTGATACTGCCAGCTTTGACATCCTTGTCAGAGCTAATCTCATCCTGAGCACGTACCTTGCCTGTAAATTCAACTTCTTCAACATCGAAAGTGAGTTTTTTTAGTTTGAATGTTGCTTCCCCAGTCTGTTGATCAATCAAAAGTGAACCAGCAGGGAAGTCCACAATAATTTCATCTTCAGTACCAGATATGCCATCGTAATCAGTTGGAATTGCAATAATGGGAACTGCATTTCCTAAATTTCCTGACTCGGAAATAATGGCAAACTGCTCGCCCTTAGATGGGCATCTCCAAATTTTCAGAGCACCCCAAGCAAGCGCAGGAATTTTCACCCAGTCCGTTTGATTTTCGCCTATCTCTAAACGCATTTTTTTATTTGCAGCATCAACTTCGAGAACAGTCCCTGTACTCGCTACATTGTTTAGCAAACGTGCATTTTCGGAATCTGACATATTCAAAAATCAAAAAAAAACCCATGAAAATGATCATGGGCTTTTTGAAAAAATATTTCTAATGTCCAAAGTCCGAATAGAACGTATTCGGACTACTTAGGTGCAAAGTTGGTAATGATCAGTTCATTACCCAATTGCTCATTTGTTGAAGTCGCATTTACAGACCAGCGGATTTTCTTTTCAATGAAATAAAAGTCTGCAAAAATTTCTCTGACCTGAGGTACATCATTCAAGCTGAGAATAAATTTTCCTTCAATGTTCTTTAAAATGTCACGAAGTTTGATGAAATCATCACGACTGAAAATGTCATTACCATAATATTTTTCACACTGATAATAGGGTGGATCTAAATAAAACAGCATGTCTTTATGATCTTTTTGTAAGATCAAATGATCATATGATAGATTTTCGATCGTAACTCGTTGCAAACGCTGATGAATCGTTTGTAAAAACTCTCGAAGATCTTCTCCAAGTTTTAGATTACCTGGTCTGATCGTATGGGAGCTAAAACTTGGGTTATGAATACGTGCACCATAACAGGTTCGCAATAAATAATAAAAGCGAGCTGCTCGTTGAATGTCAGTCAGTGATTTCGATTCTTCAGATCTTGCACGTAAAAACTCATCTCGACAAATCAATTGCGTTTCAAATTCTTTCACCAAAGCATCGGGATGATATTTGAAAACACGGTATAAGTTGATTAGATCGCCATTAATATCATTAATAGTTTCACCGTAACTCGGTGTCTTCTTAAATAATACCCACGCTGCTCCAGCGAAAACTTCGCAATAATATCGATGTTCGGGCATAAGTTCGATAATGGTACGAGCCAATTGTGATTTACCGCCAAGCCAGCCACTGAATGAGCGTCCAGATGGGTTATAAGTGACATTGCTTTCGTTCTGGTTGTTTACCTTTGCTGCTGACATTTACTGTCTCCGTTTGCAGCTCTTGGCTGTCTGACCTGACGCTCGAGGCGTTCCAGTGATTTAGCACCTTACATCGAGGGCATTTAATAATAATTGTTATAGGTTTATCTTCAACTTGTGCGAGTAGTCTTCCGCATGTGCATCTAAAATCTCGCATTATTTTTTACTCATAAAATCAAGGATAGTGGTTTTGATCCAGCTCACGTCATCATCACTGAAACCAACAAGTTCTCGTTTTGCGTAAGCTACAGGTTTTGCAATCGGTGATGGTCGTCGAGTGAGTGCGTACTGGTGGATTCGTGCAATCTTGGCAGTACGGTGTGCAAAACCAACTGCTGCATGATCTTTTGAATAATCTGTTTTTATATATGCATTGATTCGCTGGAACATAGCTCCAGTTCTGCGGATATTCCCGATCTGATCACGTTTACGAGGAATGAATTTTGTACCATCTGGATTTTGTTGTTGTTTTATACGGTCACGCATACGTGTTCGTAAGCCTTGTGCTATGACTCGCATCAGCATTCGCATTTCTGTTGAGCTGAGGGATAATGCAAGACTATCTAACCAATGGTTTAAGGCTGAAAAATTCATTTTTCCACAAATCCATGCTGATCATCCCAAACAGGTGTTGGGCATATTGAATATGTTTCTGGTGTTACGTTTAATTTCTCTCTTTGCGGAAAGTCAATTTCAAGATCGAATGTGTTTGTATCAATAACTTCGCTGCTGAAACTTAGTTCAATTTCATTTATTTGGGTTGTATCAAGGTGTCGATTGTTTTCTCTGAGCCAGTTTTTAATTAAGGCAAGTATGAGAATTGGATCTATACGACAATCAAGAAATAATAGCCGAGCTGTATAGTTTAAATAGCCACCAACATAGCTGCCGTTGATAATAAAAATATGTATTTTATCGTCAGTCAAAATAGGCTGTTTGTCTGTAATATAACTTTTTAGCTCGGCTAGTTTTTTCATGCGTCATATCCTTAAATGACTACACGATTGGCAATCCAACCGAAAAAGAATTGTTCTTGGGATGGATTGCGTTCACAGATTTCAATGTAGCGGTTACCTTGCAAAATATTCAGAACTTTGCAGATCGTAGCTGTACCTTCTGTACCACGTTTATTTAAGTAGGTGCGTAATGCAGCCAGAGTCGCTTCACCATAAATTCCATCAATGGTCAAATCAGCCCATCCGCCTTTACCTTGATTATTTAAAAGATTGAGCGCACGTTGTAACAATGGCTTTGCAAAGCCAACGCCACAATTTACACCTGTATCTAACAATTCTTCAGCCACTTCTGGTGAAATATTATTGATTTGATCAAATCGTGGATTGAGCCAATAAATTTTTTTATAGATCTGTTCAGCAAGAGTACGTGGTAAATCTTGCATAGATCCTTTATAGCCGAATGAACGAGCGACTGATTCTGTAATACCGTATTTTGTAGCACCACCACGATCTGCTGGATTATTGACATAACCACCTTCACGATCAATCAAATCTGCGAGAAGCTTATCTATATTCATGACTCATCCTTGTCATTTTGATAATTTGATCCAAAAGTCTGATCATATTTTTCAGAAAACTTCTGATCGACCCATTTTGTGCCTTTAAATCCGATGACACCGCCTAAAAAAATGCCAACTTCATTGGGCAAATTTATCCAGGATAAACTGCTTGAAATCGCAATCGTCAGAAGTCCACAAATAATGGCTTCCAGCCAATCGACCTTTCCATATTTTTTTGCTGTACGAAAAACTGCGATAAGTACAGTCAAAATAAAGCTGGCAAAGATCCACCAGTAACTCATGAGAATGGTATACAACCACTCAAAAAATGTTTGGTTTTTCCACGGCATAGATATTCCTTTATCTAGTCCCAAAGTTTTAGGGTTTCGTTCGTTGCTGCCTTGATATAGTCGGGCAATAAGACTTGTTGATGGGTTGCTAAAATTACATGGTGTAAACGTGGATTGAGTTCCATGATTTCAGGTAAATAGAGTGCAGATTTATCGCCATATTCACGATATGCAACAGTATCAAGTGTGTCGTTCTGCATTGCTTTGACGATCCGTGTCATAGCAATCTCACTCGGTTACGTTTGCGATTTGTCAAATCAGCAATCGCATAATTCACATTGCGACGAAGACTCGTTACCTTATCCAGACCATTTTCGCCACGTATTTGACCTGTAGAACTTGTATCAAAGTCTTTATTATCTTCAGCGATCACAGCAGCAGCTTCATTACAAACAGCACGTTTATAAAATCGTGTTTGGTCTACAGTTAAAGGTGCAACGAGGTAATGTTTACCGATTAATTGGTTATTGACCGTGTCCATTGCAGCTTCGATGTTTGAAGCTAATAATTCATTGCCTTTTGATGCATCTAGACGTACTTCGCTGAGTAGTTCAGTCACACTAATGCTTGGATAGCCTTCACGTGGGTTTTGAACTACGGTTTCAGACAATGAATTATTGAGCAGCATAGTTCACCTATTCGCTTGAAGTTGGTGAGCTATCAGATGATGAACCATCTGTTGAATGCGTATCCATAACATTGGGAGCGGTGGACACAGGAGTCGTCGCATCAACCGAAGTTGTTGTTACGTCCTGTGAGTCGCTCGGTTTGTCGTGGGACGACTCGGTTGTATTACGTTTAAGTAGACGCTCCAGTTGTTCGATATTTTTCTTAACACCTGATTTGTCATGCAAACGTAATGCATTTTTAAATGCTTCTAAAGCTTCGGCTGGTCGAGATTCTGAAATGGCTAGACCAAATGCTTTGTAAATTTTGGCATGTGCTTCATTTACAATATCTTCACCACGAACCAGCTCAGTAATGGATTCTAGAACTGATGCATTTTCTACGCCAAGCTCTACATCTTTAATGCAAGCTTCAGCGACATTTTCTGCAAGTACTTCAGCGACGGTGCGTTTGAATTTTTCAGGCATAACCATGCCATTCAAAATTCCATGCTGACCAATTTGAAGTGCTAGTTTGAAATTGTCAGTATCAATAGCCCATGCCATTAAATACATCAATGCAGTATTTTGCTCGGCTGGTGATTGAGCCAGTGAAGCATCAATAAAACCCTGAAATTCAGGAAGCCACAGCTTCTTGAATTCCACTTTTTTATCAACAGCACGAATATTGCTAAGTTGATCTAAATAGCTTTGCAATCGAAGTTCAATATTCTGTTCAATAATTGAAACAGAGCCATCCGTATTCTGCTGAACAAGTGATTCAACAGTTTGATCAGAACCTGAAGCGAGATCCACGGCAATTTGCTGTTGAGATTTTTTAAAAAGATGTGAAGGACGTTGAGCTTCACGTTCTCGCTGAGCTTTCAACACCAATTGTTTTTCACGGTGTTGGCGCATATTCAAACCAATATCACGACCCATTAGGCTTGTACCTCAATATTTTCTAACAATACGCAGAGGTCGTAATCTTCAACGACATAATCTTCATTAATCGATTGATAGTCGACATCACGATCCCAAGCTGGTTCTACAACAATGCTACGCACCAATGTTCCTGATTGGAGGTAAATAGATAAATTCTTTAATGTTGTGATAAAGATGGTATTTTCAGGAAATTGCGGTGGTAAAACTGGTTGCAAGGTACCCAAAATTTGATTTGCGTAAATTGTACGTGCAGCAATTTGTTCTGTAGGATCTTGTGTGCGATCGAGAAGAGGTAAGTATTTCTCAGCAATAACACCACTACCAGTAATCGCGACTAAATCTTTGCGTCGACGATATTGAGGTGCAATAAACGTTTGAATGGCAGTTTCAACTAAGCCATCTAATGTCTTGTATTCACCATTTGGACCGACAGTAATTTTATGACCACCATTCCCATCTGGCGTGATACCTGAATAAACTTGTTCAGGAGCAACTTCACGGATGCGTTGCAACCAACCACGTTTTACATCCTGTAAGAGTGGAAAAGCTTCACGATCTGAATTGGCTGCTCGATAAATACCATTAAAGCCGATAGTAATCTTGTCTAGAGCAATCGCATTTGTGACCATTACAGCAAGATTCTTTTTAAATTCGGGACGGTGGCGCCATGCATTTAGTAGTGACCATTTATACGCAACATCATAGTTCGTTTGCGTACACAAATAAGAATCTAGATGTTTTGTTTCACCAACAGAAATTGGACGTCGAGGTCCTGTTCGAGTATCGGTTGTGCTTGCAATGGTTGTACCAACGCCCATTCCAATTTTTTCACCAGCTTGATTATCGACTGGATAAATATTGATTTGACGAAGGAAGTCATCGCTTTCTTGATAAGCTGCAATGATGCGTTGTTCAACAGCAGGGATAACCGTGAAATTTTCACGAACATTCGGAACGCCATTTAAACCAGCAATATCATTTTGATATTGAGTGAATATTGCTTTCGTTAATGCGTTTAATACAACTCGTGCCATGTTAATTAAGTCCTTTTATTTCATTGCGTTTGTTACTAATTTTCATCCTGAAAAGTTAGTAAGGTGTAGCACCACCTTGAACATTACCTGGTGCAGGAGGAGGTGTATTGACTGGCGTTGTTGAAAGCGTTTGTAACGACTGTTGCAGGGTATTGAGCTGTTGTTGTAATGGTTGTAATGCTTGATTAAATGCATCAGCTGGATTAGAAAAATTTTGAGGTTCTGGTGGTGTTGATGGCGGAACAGCTGGAGCTGGAGCAGGACTTGGAACAGTTGCTGGGGGTTGCGCAGTATGGGTAGAAAGACCATCTAGTTTTTGCGTAATTTCGACTTTAAATTCTGCAAACCCATTAGCAAGATCTGTAACTGCCTTTAATGCAACAAGAACACCTTGAGCAACTGTATCATCTTGTGTTTCAACTGGTTTCGGTTTAGGCGACATCAGTTCCTTAATTTGCTGCAAGAGTCCTTTATTTTCATCTTGCGTATTTTGTTCACTCATGAAGATTTCCTTATCTGGTGAGGTTTTTACGACATTTTTGTTTGCTGAAAATTTGATTGCTTCAGTATTGAGACAGTTAGGATCATCCGTAAGTCCTAAACCAACTTGATACGCTTTGCCAGAATTAGCAAAGTTTCGATAGAACTCGATTGATGGGTAAATTTTCTGACCAGCTTTGTTCAGTGAAATAAGATTCGGGAGAGCTGAAATTGTGTTGTATAAACACATCAATCCGTTCTCTTCAACTGCTTCCACGCTGATGATGTCACCGTAAGCATTAAAAGGAGGTTCTGGAGACCAACCTTTAATATGCTCAACATTGATGCGCCCACCGTAGTATTCAATATTGTAGGTTGATGCCATTTCAAGTAATTCTTGGCGTTCTAAAGGGCGACCATCAACGGTTTGTCCTTCTCTTGCAACTCTGAAACGTTTTTCAACACGGCCTTCGCCTGGTAAAGCAGTCATCTTTACTCCATTAAATTCTGAGTGCTTTGAATAGGCTTTAAGTTTGATGTTTTGGTGAAAGGCTTTGCAAATGTCAAAAGTCCGAATAGAACATATTCGGACTTCATACTTTAGTTAGAAAACTAGCATTAACGTTTAATAACGTTATGGAAACACTATTAAGTCCCACGGATGGGGCACCCTCATTTTTTGATGCAATGACATCACGCCAGAAAGGGCGACTTTTGTTCGCTCAAGGCTTATCTGTCTCCGAAATTTCTACTTATATTAGCGAAAAGCGATCAACTGTTGAAAGTTGGAAACAACGAGATGGTTGGGAAAAAGCAGATATTTTCGATGATGTAACTCTTGGGTTACGTGCTCGCTTTCTTACGTTAATTTTTAAAGAGAACAAAAGCAATGCTAATTATAAGGAAATGGACTTCCTTATGCGAATGCTTGAGCGATCTGCAAAGATTGAACGTTATCGGTCGGGTGAAGGTAATGAAGTTGATCTGAATCCGAAATTGGCAAATCGTAACAAAGATGCCAAATCACGTAAAAAGAAACTGAAGAACCAAATCACACAAGAACAATTCGAGATCCTCGAAAATACATTCAAAGAGATTTTCTTTGACTTCCAGCATGAATGGGGCAACACGATTGAAAAATCGGAAGCTGAAATATTTATGATGTTGAAGTCACGACAGATTGGTGCAACTTTCTATTTTGCTTTATGGGCATTAATCGACTTATTAAAAACTGGTAAAAACAAGATTTTCTTATCAGCGTCAAAAGCTCAAGCATTCCAGTTTATCGAATATATCCGTGCTTTTGTTCTTGAAACTATCGAGCTTGAATTAACTGGTGATCCGATTGTAATTAACGGCCCACAAGGTCAAGCGACAATTTATTATTTGGGGACAAATGCTCTAACTGCACAAGGCCGTCATGGTGATGTTGTCATTGATGAGTTTTTCTGGATTCGTAAGTTTGCAACTTTCCAAAAGGTTGCTGGAGCGATGGCATCTCAGAAAATGTATAAAGAAATATACATTTCAACGCCCTCGAGCATTCTGCATGATGCTTATGCATTCTGGGCTGGAACAGATGGTAATCGGAAAAATAGAGTTGAAATTGATGTTAGTCATTCTGCACTAAAACGACCTCAGGTATGTCCTGATGGCAAGATCCGCCAAATCGTGACGCTAACTGATGCAGAAAATGCAGGATATGACCGGTTCAATCGTGAAGCATTGAAACGCAGATATCCTGATGATGAATTCCAGAATTTGTTTGAATGCCAGTTTATTGATGACACTGGATCATACTTTCCGATGTCAATCGTTGAAACAAACATGGTTGATTCTTGGAATGTCTGGAAAGATTTTTATCCATTCCAACCTAAGCCATATGAGGGTGAAGTCTGGTTAGGTTATGACCCTTCGTTCACTGGTGACAATGCAGCACTGGCAGTTATTGCTCCACCGAAAACATCTTTAAGTCCGTATCGTATTCTTGAAATACATCAATTCAAAGGTTTAAAAGCCAGTGAACAGGCATTAAAAATCAAGAAGATTTGCGAGCGTTATAATGTGGTGTTTATTGGTATCGATAATACAGGGAATGGTATTTCTGTTGCAGAACATGTCTCAAATTTCTTCCCTAGTCTAAAACGACTTAACTATAACCCTGAACTAAAAATCAGAATGGGACTACGTGCTAAGGAACTGCTAGAAAGAAGACGATTGCAATTTGATGCTGGAAAATTAGTAATTGCTAAATCTTTTTTATCAATTAAGAAAGCTCTTACAAGTGGGCAAGGTCATAAAACACTTGTGACAACTCGATCAGCCGAAACAGGTCATGGAGACATTGCTTGGGCAATCATGAATGGACTCGAAAAAGCACCGATTATTGACATCACAGATGTGAATATCAGTAAAGCTAAGAAAACAAGGATCAAGGTATATCAATCATGAATCTACCAAGTTTAATTAAACAGCCACTCCAGAAAATTGGGTTCTTTCAAGATCGAACACCAGTCAATATAGAGCCTCCAAATAGAAAAATTATCATGGGTAATTTTGGAGATCCTGAGCCTGTATTAGATGGTCAAACTTTATTTCAGTACGGCCATTGTCCCCAGTGGCAAGAATGGTATGAGCTTCCATATGATATTGAAGCAACATCAAGACTGTTCAGAGCTACAAGTCATCACACCAGTGCTTTGATTGTTAAGCGTAATATTTTAAGCAGTACTTTCATTCCACACCCATTATTGAGTCGACAGCAGTTTAATGCTTTGGCGTTGAACTTATTACTTTATGCAAACACTTATGCTCATCTAGAACGAAATAGATTTAACGGAATAATTAAGATTACAGCACGACCTACTTTAGCAATGCGTCGAGGTCTTGATCTCAACCGTTACTTCCAAGTTACACAGTATATTAATAAGCAATTTGAATTTGCTCCCGAAGATATTATTCATATTTATGAGCCAGACACACAACAAGAAGTTTATGGAGTTCCAGACTATTTAAGTTCAGTGAATGCAATTTTGCTGAATGAAGCTGCCACTCTATTTCGTCGTCGTTATTATAAAAATGGTGCTCATGCTGGTTTTATTCTACATATGACAGATGCTTTACAGACTCAAGAAGATGTGGACGATCTGGAATATGCAATGGAAAATTCAAAAGGAGCAGGGAATTTTAGGAATTTATTACTCTATACACCTGGTGGAAATAAAGATGGTGTAAAAGTGATTCCGATTGCTGAAGTTGCTGCTAAAGATGAATTTTATAATATCAAGATTGCAAGCCGTGATGATCAACTTGCAGGGCATCGAACGCCACCACAATTAATTGGGGTAGTACCTCAAAATGCTGGTGGGTTTGGTGATATTGAAAAGGCAGCAAAGGTTTTTTATTACAACGAGATCCTGTATTACCAAAACATGCTGAAGTCAATTAATGATCGAGTTGGCTTTGAAGTAGTTAAGTTTGATGATTATGCTTTGATTGATACACTGAAGAATCCAGCTTAAGCTGGATTTTTTTTAAGTATTTTGCCTATATTACACATGGAGTTTGGACATCCAATTATAGCATTAATTTATCCTATCTATTTAATTTTATTGTATTAATTGCATATCAAAAAGAAACTAATCCCTAATCCCTAATCCCTAATCCCTAATCCCTAATCCCTAATCCCTAATCCCTAATCCCTAATCCCAAGCTACTAGGCTGAAGCACTGATCACTAAGTCTTAAGCGTTGAAGTTTTCAAATAAAGCACTGGTCTGGTCACTGTGCGCGCGCAATTGTCTCCACGCCACACCTGCCCACTAAATATAGCAAAACAGATGCAATTGCATCACTACCTGAAAGGGAGACGTGCTGTGGCTTAGATGCGGAAAATAACTCAACAGAAGTGATGCAGTTTGATGCGCACTGATGCAGAGAAATCATCATATCAGTACTACGAGTCCAAACTTGGGAATCAAAGTCATAATATTGAATAAAAAATACTCACAAAAAGAATGGATTTATTGAAAAGAATCAAAAAATGGATTTAGGTTACACACCCTTATTTTACTCATATTTTTTAATTAAGTTTTTGATATTTATATATTTAATTTATAACCTTTTATTGGTTACATGAGGTTATGAAAGTTATAAAAACCCTATAATCTCTTTATAAAACATTAGCTTATGAGGTTATGCCTTGTAACCTTTTTTTTAGGTTACATGTAACCAATAAATAACCTTTATGTAACCTTTTAAAAGTCAATATTTCTTATTAATTTATAGATAGTTAGGTATATATATTAAATTTCATAACCTTTGTAACCTAGTTCTAAATGATACTTCAACTTTGAAACGCCTGTCATTTTTCCCCCTATTTTGATAGTATTGCCAACGCATCAAGTATCCTTAAATTAACTGTAATTATATAGGCACTCACATAGACCCACACAAAAAACTATAGCTTGTTGTTTTATAAGAATTTTGAAGTGCAGACCCTCGGGACCAAGATTCAAAAACCCCAAGCTAGTACTAAAGGCTTGGGGTTTTTTAATGCTTATAATTTTTTAATTAAAAATTATGTTATTAACAATAAAGGATAACAAAGAGTTAAATCTTAGATTTCATATTAGAAGCATTTATAATTTTGAATTCTTTATATATTTTAAATCATAATTGTTTCTAAAGCATTTAATGTTGATTCTTGGCTTCTTTAAAAAGGAATATTGGCGGCACTTATTATTGGAATTTTCGTAGCTTTTATTTCAGGAATATTATTTTTGAGCGTGGATGCATTGATTGAGATTTATGATGACTTAAAAGTACAGTATGTCCCTAGAAACTAACCCTTCTCTTGAAATTTAATTTAAGTTTAAATTTCATGAAAGTTCACGTTTTGTTGCGAATTGGTTCCATAATGGATTGCCTTTTATGTTAAAGTTTGTTAAGAGTAAGTGATGGTTTTGACATTTTTCTTAGTGATTTGTAAATAACCGTATAACGATAATATACGAGAGGCGAGCATGGCTATTCAATTATTAGAATTAGAGCAAGCCGATAAGTTAAGTGCTTGTAAAATTTCGCTTTCTTTAGGCTTGAATTCTGAGCAAAATTTACTTGAACAATTTTTACAGTTTAACCGTAAATTGATGCAAGTAGATACTGCTTTGCTCGCATTCCATCAGGAACCCTACCTTTGGCATTGTTGTGCAGAAAATTTGCAAGCAATTGATATTTCAAAAATTAGTAAAAGTCTAAATACATTATTTGTAAATTGTGATTTGATCGATCAACAACACCCTCAATATCAGTATCAGAGTTTATTGGCCTTTCTAGCGCCATTCAAACGTAAAATACAAACTGCAATTGCAATACACTTAAGGCATCCAGATCAAACTTCATTAGGGTATCTGGTTTTATTTGATGATGTTGCACAAGATTTCAGCGAATTACAAAAAGAATTACTTCAAGAGCACTGTATGAGTTTTATGCAGAAACTGGAGTTAAAGGTCAATCATGACGAATTGAAAGAACTATACGAGCAAGAAGCTGCATTAAACTTTAGTAAAACTAAATTCTTTTCGATAATATCTCATGATCTACGAGCACCATTTCATGGTCTATTAGGTTTCTCTGAAATATTGGCAAAAGAGCGTGACACTTTGGATGAATCTAGCATTCAGAATATAGCGGACTATCTTTACGATACTTCTCAGTCGACCTATAACTTGTTGGAAAGTTTATTAAATTGGTCGATGGCTGAAGGTGGACGCTTTGTTTACCACCCGATGAATTTTAAGCTACGACAGATTACCAATATTGTTACAGATGTTTTAAAAACACTAGCGATCAAGAAAAATATCCAGTTGATCAATGAAGTTGATGAAAATCTTAAAGTTTATGCTGATATGAATATGATCACTTCGGTCATTCAAAATTTAGTCTCGAATGCGCTGAAATTTACTGATGTTGATGGCTCTGGGAAAGTCTATATCCAAGCACAAAACAAAGGGACTTATATTGAGGTTTATGTTAAAGATACGGGTCTGGGCATGACCCAAGAGCAAATCAAAGATTTGTTCCAACCTCGCGTTAAAATGAGCTTTAAAGGCACTGCTGGAGAAAAGGGTGCTGGTTTAGGGTTGAGCTTATGTAAACGATTCGTTGATCTAAATCATGGTGAAATTAGTGTTAGCTCGAATGAGGGTGAGGGCACAATCTTTAAAGTTGTATTGCCTGCTGCAAATGAACCAATAGATTTATGTGTAGAACAGCATAAAAGTAAAGCGAAATTAGCCTAAAGAGATTTTAAAGATAAGCTTGTAACTGATATAACTAATCTAGATGACATCAGTCGAGCCTTTTTATGAATGCCGAACAGCTACAGAAAACTTTAGTCGCCAGTCAATATGCTGAACAAGTTTTAAATTTATATCAAATACAATTAGAACAAGATTATTGCGAAGATCAATTTCTCCAATCACTTTCTACTGAAAGTATTCATGAAAAAGTTCAACAAGTTGTTGCCGATGTAACAGATGAGCACGCTTGGATGAAAGCATTACGTGCTTTGCGTGCCAAGTTGATGTTTCGTTGGATTTGGCAAGATGCTAATCAACTGACCAATGTGGTGACATTAACACGTGAACTTTCAGATTTTGCTGATGCCTGTATTTGCGCTGCAAAGGCTTTTGCATTACCGCCTCTCTTAGCCAAACATGGCGAACCAATGGGTTATTCAGGTCAGCTTCAAGATTTGATCGTGATTGGTATGGGGAAACTGGGGGCGCAGGAACTCAATCTTTCCAGTGATATTGATCTAATTTTTGCCTTTGATGAGCAAGGTGAAACCAATGGTCGTAAATCTATTGATGTACAGCAGTTCTGCATTCTATGGGGGCAGAAGCTGATTTATCTGCTTGATCACATTACTGCAGATGGTTTTGTATTCCGTGTCGATATGCGCTTACGTCCGTGGGGCGATGGTTCAGCTTTAGCGATTAGCCACAGCGGGTTAGAAAAATATTTAAGTCAGCATGGGCGTGAATGGGAACGTTATGCTTGGATTAAAGCACGTGTGATTACAGGTGAGAAAGCTGGCGCAGAACTCATGGAAATGTCGCGTCCATTCGTTTTTCGCCGTTATGTCGATTATTCTGCTTTCGCTGCGATGCGTGAAATGAAAGCGATGATTGAGCGTGAAGTCATGCGCCGTAATATTGAAGATGATATTAAATTGGGTGCGGGTGGCATCCGTGAAATTGAATTTATTGTTCAAGTTTTTCAGTTAATTTACGGAGGCTCGAAACGTGAATTACAAGATCGTCAATGTTTGGTAAGTCTACATCATTTGGGAAATGCTGAATTACTTGATCAACAGGCTGTAATTGATCTTGAAGATGCTTATTTATTTCTAAGACGGATTGAGCACGCGATTCAAGCACTCAATGACCAGCAAACCCAATCTCTGCCGACTGAACCTGAATTAAGACAACGCATGTTAGATACTTTAGGATTTAACGATTGGTCTGCTTTCTTAGCGGTTTTGAATCAAAAACGCGACAAAGTTAAAGTTCAGTTTAAACAACTTATTCAGGAAAAGGAATTTGCTGAGCCTGTAGATGACTTTGTTCAACTTGAGCAAAAACTGAATACTGTATTGGATGATGGTGCAAAGAATCTAATTCAAAACTTTTGGCATGGACAAGCACTAAGAAAAATTCCCGCGAGTGCTTTAGAGCGCTTAAAGAAATTTTGGCCACACTTGATCGAAGCGATTTTACAGTCAGATCAGCCACAAGTCGCTTTGTTGCGATTAATGCCTTTGATTGAATCTGTACTTCGCCGTACTGTGTATTTGGTCATGCTCATGGAAAGCCGTGGTGCTTTACAGCGCTTAGTCAAGATGGCGACGGTTAGTCCGTGGATTTGTGAAGAATTAGCACAATATCCAGTGCTATTAGATGAATTTCTTTCTATGGATTTTGGTTTACCGAAGCGTAAAGACTTAGAAGATTCATTACGTCAACAATTATTGCGCATCGAAATTGATCAAGTTGAAGATCAGATGCGAGTGTTGCGTTTATTTAAAAAGAGCAATGTACTCACCGTAGCAGCCAGTGATGTATTGGCAGAAAGTCCATTAATGAAAGTGTCAGATGCATTGACGGATATTGCTGAAGTTAGCGTCCAAGCGACTCTTAATTTAGCTTATGAAGCGGTTGCCGAGCGCCATGGCTATCCTTTGGGGAATAATGGTCAGCGCTGTAGTTTAGATAACAAAGGCTTCGCCGTGATTGGATATGGCAAGCTTGGAGGAATCGAATTAGGTTATGGTTCAGACCTAGATCTGGTTTTTATCCATGCTTTTGAAGAGCATAGTGAAACTGATGGTCGTAAAGGCATTAGCGGGGCTGAGTTTGCAATTCGTGTGGCACAAAAGTTTATGTCTTTGATGACGACACAAACCTTAGATGGGCGAGTTTATGAAATTGACACTCGATTACGTCCATCGGGTGAAGCAGGCATGTTAGTCACTAGCTTAAAAGCCTATGAACAATACCAACAAAAAAGTGCGTGGTTATGGGAACATCAAGCCTTAGTTCGTGCGCGCTCAATCGCAGGTGAGGCAGAATTATGTCAGCAGTTTGAAAAAATCCGTTGCCAAATTTTGACCCAAACCCGTGATGAAAATGTTGTACGTGATGAAGTGCTGAAAATGCGTCAAAAAATGAAAGACCATTTGGGATCGTCTTCTGAACAAAAAAAACATGGCATTTTTCATTTAAAACAGGATGCAGGTGGTATCGTTGACATCGAATTTATGGCACAGTATGCAGTGCTTGCATGGGGTGGGAGAAATCCAGATCTCGCCCATTATTCTGATAACGTAAGAATTCTTGAAGATGCTGCTCGAGCAGGCTGCTTATCCAGTGAAGATGCCACAGCACTCATCCATGCTTATCTCCGTGAACGAGCTGAGAGCCACCGTTTAGCGCTTGCAAATCAATCTATGCAAGTCAATGCTGCGGATTGGCACGATACCCGAGAGATCGTTTGCAAGTTATGGCAAAGGTTAATTGATCCAACTGCAATAGCATTGGAAAGTGAATGATTGTGTAAAAATTTGGAGTATGTGCCATGAATTTGGCTGATCGTGATGGTTTTATTTGGCAAGATGGAAAATTAGTTGATTGGCGTGATGCAAAAATTCACGTCTTAACACACACATTACATTACAGTATGGGTGTTTTTGAAGGCGTCCGTGCTTATGAAACCCCAAATGGTACAGCAATCTTCCGTTTGCAAGACCACACTAAACGCTTATTAAATTCAGCAAAAATTTATCAAATGAATGTACCATTTGATCAAGCGACTTTAGAGCAGGCACAAATTGATGTCGTGCGTGAAAATAAATTGGTATCAGCTTATTTGCGTCCTCTCATTTGGATTGGCTCTGAGAAACTAGGAATTGCTGCAACAGACAATACCATCCATGCTGCTGTAGCGGCTTGGTCATGGGGTGCATACCTTGGTGAAGAAGCGATGGCACGTGGTATTCGTGTTAAAACATCATCATTTACGCACCACCATCCAAACGTGACGATGTGTAAAGCAAAAGCATGTGGTAACTATACTGTATCTATTTTGGCACACCAAGAAGTTGCACGTTCAGGTTATGACGAAGCAATGTTACTTGACCCTCAAGGTTTTGTTTGTCAAGGTGCAGGCGAAAACGTATTCTTAATCAAAGATGGCGTTTTACATACACCTGATTTAGCAGGTGGTGCGTTAGAAGGGATTACCCGTCAAACCGTAATTACCATTGCCAAAGATCTTGGTTATGAAGTGGTTGAGCGTCGTATCACGCGTGATGAATTCTACATTGCAGATGAAGCATTCTTTACCGGTACGGCTGCGGAAGTGACGCCAATCCGTGAATATGATGACCGTGAAATCGGTTGTGGTTCACGTGGCCCGATTACCACAGTTATTCAAAAAACCTTCTTTGATGCAGTACAAGGTCGTAACGATAAATATGCACATTGGTTGACTTACGTAAAATAAGATCAAACCAGATCAATTAAGCGAAGCTCAGGCTTCGCTTTTTTATTGCTGAGCTGTCAATAGATTGCAACTAAATCATCATCAATCTTTCATTGAACTTGATTACGGTGAACTTTAAGTGCAATTAAAACAATAGAGAAGCAATGAAAATTACTGTCGTAGGTGCAGGTTATGTCGGCTTATCCAATGCTTTATTATTTTCAAAACAACATGATGTGATGGTCTTCGATATTGATAAAACACGCGTAAAGAACATAAATCAGCGCGTATCCCCGATTAGCGATACCTGTATTCAAAGCTATTTATCTGAATCTAATCTTGAAGCGACTTGTGATCAAGAACAGGCGTATCAACATGCTAAATTGGTCATTATCGCAACACCCACCAACTACAACCCTGAAACAAATTACTTCGATACATCGAGTATTGAAACCGTTATTCGTGATATTCAAAAAATAAATCCTAAAGCGTTGATGCTGATCAAATCTACAGTTCCAGTCGGCTATACCAAGGAACTTTCTAAAAAACTTGCGTTAAAAAATCTGATTTTTCTCCTGAATTTCTAAGAGAGGGGCAAGCTTTACAAGATAATTTATATCCGTCACGGATTATTGTAGGGGAAAAGTCAAAGAGAGCTGAGAAAATTGCCAAGCTTTACTTGAAAGCAACCATAAAAAAAGATGCGGTACTGTTATGTGTTGACTCAACGGAAGCAGAAGCAATTAAGCTGTTTTCAAATACTTATTTGGCGATGCGAGTGGCTTTTTTTAATGAGTTGGATACCTATTGTCTAAAAAATAAGTTGAGTGCTTTAGACATCGTTACAGGCGTTGCTTTAGACCAGCGTATTGGTGATCACTATAACAATCCATCCTTTGGTTATGGCGGTTATTGTTTGCCGAAAGATACCAAGCAGCTTTTAGCTAACTATCATGACACACCACAAGAGTTGATTTCAGCAATTATTCGTTCTAACCAGACTCGTAAGCAAGCGATTATTGAAGATATTCTGAGTCGGAATGTCACTTGTGTTGGTATTTATCGACTGACCATGAAAGCCGATTCAGATAATTTTAGAGAATCTGCTGTACATGATGTGTTGAGCGGTTTGGCGGATGCGGGAATCCAAATCGTGATCTATGAACCAACATTGGGTGCAAAAGCGTACCTCGGTCATCCTTTGGTATCGAGTCTACAAAAATTTAAAGCAATCTCTGATTTGATTATTGTCAATCGTATGGTGCCGATGTTTAGTGATGTCATGGAAAAAATATATACACGAGATTTATTTGGGATAAATTAGAGCTGTAATTGTTAAACAAAACTATAAACAATCCTCCTAGTTTGGTGAATTAATAATAATTTTTTTGATAATGCCTATGCTAAGATAGCCCAATATTCAGTGCATATTGTTTTAAAACGCTTGGTACGAAAATCGCAACGCGAAAATAATATCTAAGGCATTAAGGTTATCAGATGGCAGACATTCAACAAGATTCAGCAACTCATGAAGACAATATTATTTTGTGCATGAAATGGGGAACGAAGTACGGTCCAGAATATGTTAATCGTCTCTATAACATGGTCAAACGTCATCTGACTTTACCCTTTAAAATGGTTTGTTTGACAGATCGTAGCGAGGGTATTGATCCAAATGTGCAGTGCTTTCCGATACCGCCTTTGGATTTGCCTGCGGGTAGCCCAGAACGTGGTTGGAACAAACTTTCCACTTTTGAACCAGATTTATATGGTTTAAAAGGTAATGCTTTATTCTTAGACCTTGATGTTGTGATTGTGGATAATATTGACTGCTTTTTTCAAGAGAAAGGCGAGTTTTTAATTATTCATGATTGGAAGCGACCTTGGCGTATCACGGGCAATAGTTCTGTTTATCGGTTTAAATTAGGTAGTTTTCCTGAAATTTTACCGTATTTCCGTGAGCATTTTGATGAGATTCGTCAAAAGTTTCGTAATGAGCAAGCTTATTTATCATGGTTCGTTGATGCACATGGAACATTGAGTTATTGGAATGAAGATTGGTGTAAAAGTTATAAATATCACTGTTTACAAAAGATTCCATTAGCATATGTGAAGCCGCCTGTAAAACCGAAAGGTGCAAAAATTATTATTTTCCATGGCGAAATTAATCCGCCCGATGCCGTAAATGGTGGTGGTGGTAAATGGTATCGTTATGTATTGCCCTCTGACTGGATTAAAGATGCTTGGCAGTAATCCAAGTGTTATTCATCCTGAACATGAAGAGATGAATCAATAAAAAAATCAGGTGGAATGCCTGATTTTTTTGCTTTAAGGGTTGTTAAATATTGTGGTATTGGCGATACCAATCGACAAAGTTTTTCACGCCATCGACCACCGAAGTGGCTGGTTTATAGTCCACATAGTTTTCTAGCGCAGTGCTATCGGCAAAGGTGTCTGGTACATCGCCTGGTTGGAGAGGAAGCAGATCTAAAATCGCTTCTTTACCCGCTGCTTTTTCAATGGCCTGAATATATTCAATCAGTTTCACCGTACGGTTGTTACCAATATTGAAAATCCTAAATGGGGCATTGCTGGTTGCAGGGTTTGGGTGGTTGCTGTCCCACGTGGCATCAGGCATGGCAATCTTATCGCTGGTTCTGATAATCCCTTCAACAATATCGTCTATATAAGTGAAGTCTCGGGTGTGATTGCCATGATTAAACACAGGAATCGGTTTGCCTTCAAAAATGTTCTTGGTGAATTTGAACAGTGCCATATCTGGACGTGTCCACGGTCCATAGACGGTAAAGAAACGCAGCCCTGTGGTAGGTAATTTAAATAAATGACTGTAGCTATGTGCCATTAACTCATTGGCGCGTTTGGTTGCGGCATAGAATTGCAGTGGATGATCAACGCCATGCTGTTCACTAAAAGGCATGGTGGTGTTGGCGCCATAGACACTGCTGGTACTGGCATAGGTCAAGTGCGGTGTTGCTGCGTAACGGCAGGCTTCGAGAATATTGGTAAATGCAATCAGGTTGCTCTCCACATAACTATGTGGATTCTCAAGCGAATAACGTACACCTGCCTGTGCTGCCAAATGAATCACGCGATCAAAGTGATGCGCTTGGAAACATTGATCCACCACTGCTTTATTGGCGAGATTGTCACGAATCAGTGTGAAGCTTCCAGTATCGTTGCGTTCAGCCAGCAACTGTAATTGCTGAGCACGCGCCTCTTTTAGGGATGGATCATAATAATCGTTAAAATTATCAAAACCGACTACATCATCACCACGTTCCAGCAGTTTTTTTGCAACACTAAAGCCGATGAATCCAGCAGCACCTGTGACTAGAACTTTCATTCATCGCCTCCAAAAATATCTCGGGTATAAACTTTATCTTGTACATCGAGCAAATCACTGGAGAGGCGATTGGCAATAATCACATCACACGATTGCTTAAATTCATTCAGATCTTGGGTCACTTTGGACTTAAAGAAACTGTCTTCATGGAAGGTGGGTTCATAAATAATGATCTCGATGCCTTTGGCTTTGAGACGTTTCATCACACCTTGAATCGCAGAGGCACGGTAATTGTCTGAGCCACTCTTCATCACCAGACGATAAATACCCACTGTGCTTGGATTTCGTGCAAGCACAGAATCGGCAATAAAATCTTTGCGGGTTCTGTTGGCATCGACAATCGCTTTAATCAGATTGCTGGGCACATTGTTGTAGTTTGCTAGTAATTGTTTGGTGTCTTTGGGCAGGCAATAGCCGCCGTAACCAAAAGATGGATTGTTATAATGACTACCGATACGTGGGTCAAGACAGACCCCGTCAATCACTTGTTTGGTGTCTAGGCCAAAGCTTTGTGCATAAGTATCCAGCTCATTAAAAAATGCCACACGCATTGCCAAATAGGTATTGGCGAACAGTTTAATTGCTTCGGCTTCAGTTGAATGAGTCAAAAGTACAGGAATACCTTGCTTTACTGCACCCCCTACTAATAAATTAGCAAACCGTTGTGCGCGTTCAGATTGCTCCCCTACAATTATTCGAGAAGGATAGAGATTGTCGTGTAATGCTTTACCTTCGCGCAGAAATTCAGGAGAGAAAATAATATTTTGCGTTTGATATTTTTTTTTCACATGCTCAGTAAAACCCACAGGAACCGTCGATTTGACGATCATGGTCGCATTGGGGTTAATTGCTAGTACATCCTGAATAACACTTTCTACGCTTTGGGTATTAAAATAATTCGTTTGAGGATCATAGTCAGTTGGCGTAGCAATAATAATAAAGTCAGCATTTTGAAAAGCGAGTTGCTTGTCTACCGTCGCTGTGAAATTTAACTTTTTTTCTTTCAAAAAAAGTGAAATATCATGATCTTGAATTGGTGATACTTTGTTATTCAGTAAATCCACTTTAGTTTGTAGGATATCAAGTGCAATGGTTTCATGGTGTTGAGCAAATAGCATTGCATTTGACAACCCGACATATCCTGTTCCAGCAATTGCTATTTTCATAAGTACCTAACAGATTCTACATACATGATGGACGATTAATAGGATAACCAGAGGGAACCTAATTTAAAATCCCATTCTACGGGTGTAATGACCATTCGTCCTGCGTTCGGAGTGAGTGTAATCTCACTAAAATACACATGATGTTGGGAAAGTAAGAAGTCTACACGGCTATAACCATACGCCAAACAGAGTTTTTCAGAAAGTTTAATAATATCCTCTAGTTGTTTTGGTGTAGCTAGAGTCGATGGTGAATTATCTTTAAGATCAACACGAAATGGTTGTAATGCCCATTGTGTATCATATATGTTGGAATAGTCATTGCCCTGATCATCTTGAACATCAATTTCCAAATATTCTGGGCGACCTTCAAAACAGTGTACACGACAAGTGGTAATGGTTAATTGACTAGCAGGATCTACATAGAGTTCAACATACTGTTCAACTAAGACTTTGGGGGAAATATCTTTGTAATGCCATTCGCGCTTTCTAAAATACATGTTCATTTTAAGATGATTTTTAATTTTAGCTGTAGCTTTTTCGATATTAAACGTACTCTTGTCGAGGCAAACCATGGCACTGCCACTATCATGTGTACATTTTAAAACAAATTGATCGGGTAACTGGTTAAAATCAATCTCATCAATGCATTTGTAAATGCCAATCAATGGAACAAAATAGGCATCACCAACCTTTGCCGAAACCAGCTGTCTGACTGCACATTTATCTGCTAATTTTGTGAACAGAGGGCTCCGCTCAAAAATCATTCGGGCAGTGACTTTTTCATTGAAGCTTTTTGGCGAGCAAAAATCAGGGGTATAACCTAATTTGCAGATAAACCGTTTAGTGAGGTACGCTTTATCTGAAACAAATTTAGTTCTAATTATTTTTGCTTGATACTCAAAGTAGTTATAAATCATCAGTCAAAAGATTAAATCCCGTCAAAGTAAGCTGTAATTATAATAAAAATACCTAAATTCGTCTAATAAAAATGTGGCGTTTTTAGGTGTAAAATGATTCCAAAAGGTTTGATTTTGTTAGGGATTGTCAGGGGGTAAGCTGAGGTTAATCAAGTCACTAAACAAGGTGGAATTATATATCTGCTGATTAGCTCATCGGTATTAAAATTTAAATAATTACAATATATTGATTTATATAAAATGATTACATCATCAAGATGTCTTTCATTACGAAATGAGACTGCCTTTGAACAGATCTGTGGTGTTATCATATGCTCCTAGATTACACATGTTTAGCTGTTTTTTTGGCTTTTCGGATCGTTTAAGAGTGAATTGATGAGTGAAATGATGCAACCGGTTGATGTGGTGATTGCTTGGGTGGATGGCAATGATCCGAAGTTAAAACAGAAGCGCATGCAGTATCAGGGTAAAACACAAGCTTCTGATGCCGTCAGTGATACCCGTTTTGCCAGCAACCATGAAATTTATTATAACGTTGCATCTATTTTAAAATATGTGCCATTTTGTCGACATATCTATATTGTGACAGATGGCCAGCAACCGCAATGGATTGATGACTTTGTTCAGGATGGGATTTGTGAGGCGGGTAAAATTCGGATTGTTGACCACCGTGAAATTTTTGCGGGTTATGAGCAATACTTACCCACTTTCAATACGCGTTCGATTGAAACCATGCTCTGGAATATTCAGGGCGTATCCGATTACTTTTTCTATTTGAATGATGATTTCTTTTTTAACGCGCCAGCGCAATTAAAAGATATTCTTATTGATCAGAAAATGGTGATTTACGGGCATTGGCAAAGCAGTTTTGTGCTCAAGGCCAAGCTTTGGTATCGTCAGCTTTTAAATCAATATTTTAATAAGCCGATACAACCAAAACATATGATTGCGCAAATGTTAGGTGCAGATATGCTTGGGCTTAAAAAGTTTTTTGAGATTCACCATTATCCACATGTGGTTGACCGTAAAATATTACAAGACTATTTACTTGCTCATCCTAAGTTTTTAGAAAAACAGATTCAGCATAAGTTCCGTAGTGTCGAACAAATCAATCCGATTTCATTGATGAATCATTTGAAGATTCAAAAGGGTGAGGCTTTGCTAAAGCCTGATCTTGAGATTGCCTACTTGAAAAATGAAAGCAGTTTAAGCAGCTTCTTGCAAAACTTGGGTAATGAACAGATTAAATATGGGTGTATGCAAAGTCTGGATCAATTGAGTGATGTGGCGGCGGTAGAAATTTACGCAGCTTTAAATCAAAAATTGGCAGGCTATATACCCAACGTTTTATTGGCTGAAACGGCCAAAGGATAAATGATGAAAGTTGAAACTTATCTAATTAACCTTGATGGCAGTGATCAGCGTCTAGCCAGTGCGACCGCACAATTACAGCAACAAGAATGGCCATTTACCCGTTTTTCGGCCTATGATGGACGTGGCAAGGCCCTATCTGAGTTTAAACAATATGATGATGCTGAGGCTCAACGAATTCTTGGTCGTAGTTTGATCAACTCCGAATTAGGATGCTATTTAAGTCATTATGCTTGTGCGGAAAAGTTTCTGGAAACTGATGCCGATTATTTAGTGGTTTTAGAAGATGATATTCAGGTTTTACCCAACTTTAAACATAATCTTAAGTCACTCCTCACTTATTTGGATCAGCATAAAGAACTAGATTGGTATGTGGTGAATATGGCGGCGAAAAAGAAAAAACTCGCTAAAGATATTGTACAGATGGAAAATTATAGCCTTTGGCATGCTTATTATTTCCCTATCCGTGGGGTCGGCTTGCTTTGGTCTCGCAAAGGGGCTGAAGAGTTTGTGAAATTAGGTAAAAATATTCATGTACCTGTTGATATTTTTTTCCAAGGTTGGCTCAGCAAGAATGGTAAAGGTCTAGGCGTTTGGCAGCCTTTTGTCAAACCTGCGGGATTGGACAGTGATATTTTAGGTACTGTTGCAACGCAGGGGATTCAGCGTAAAGATTTGGAAAAACGTGATTCTTCTCATGCGTTAAAGAAACAGAAAAGAATGTGGCGTGATCGTTTTTATGCTTTTAAGCATCTTTTCTTTTAATGTAAATGGTCTATCCAAATCACTGACGTGAAATGAAATGTGAAAGTGCTTTAGTTTTTAGCTGAGTTTCCTTAGAACCTATCCAGTATTAATTTCATTCTTTTTTGGCAATTGGAAAAATAATTTGTTAAATTCTCCCCCATGAGAAAACCATATCCCAGCGACATTAGTCGAGAAGCCTTTAAAGAAATTGAACCGTTACTATTGAGCGGAAGAAAACAAACACGTCCAAGAGTCGTTGATGTCTATGAAGTGTTTTGCGCCTTGCTCTATATTCTAAAAAGTGGATGTCAATGGAGTATGCTTCCTCGAGACTTTCCACCTAAAAGCACTGTGCATTATTACTTCTCGATTTGGAATAGAAAACCATCAGAAACTGAACCTAGCATACTTGAGCAGGCTTTAAAAAAATGTGGTTGGCGAGGCCCGTATCAACAATGGACGGAAAGAACAAACGAGCTTTATCATCATTGATTCACAAAGTGTAAAAAACACAGATACCGCACGTAATAAAGGCTATGACGCTGGTAAAAGAGTTTCAGGGATTAAAAGACATATCATTGTTGATACTCAAGGTCTGCCTCATGGAATATTTGTTACAACAGCAGATAAAACAGATCGTCAAGGTGCATTAAATGCGATAAATTTGCATAGAGATACCTTACAAAATGTAGAGGTTGTACTTGTTGATGGTGGTTATACAGGTGAACCCTTTTCTTTGGCTGTTAATGATTTAATCAGAGCGCGAGTTGAAGTTGCTAAACGAAGTGAATTACATAAATTTGCAGTCATACCACAACGCTGGGTTGTTGAAAGATCATTTGCTTGGTTAGAAAAATGTAGAAGGCTTTGGAAAAACTGTGAAAAGCACCTAAATACGAGCCTTCAGTTCATTAATTTAGCCTTTTTAAGGCTACTTGTGGATAGAAAATATTCTGGATAGGTTCTTATGAAGATATTTAAAAAAATATTCTATCTCTTAAAGTTCTATACGATGTATTCGAATAAAAAGAGAGATGTGAATGATGCAGTAGATAATTATGCAGATATTATTGTATTAAATCCAATAAGCTCAAATGCTGTTATTCCCAAAAAAATTTGGATGTATTGGGAAGGGGATTTACCAATTATTGTAGAAAAATGTGTAGAGCAACTTAGACGTTTGCATCCAAGCTATGAGGTATTATTTCTAAAACCGCAAGACTTAATTAAGTTTTGTACTATTGATTTTGAATCAATTCTTTATAAAAAAGCAACTCCACAACAACGATCAGATTTAATCAGATTTAATCTTTTATTTTTACATGGTGGTATATGGCTTGATGCGAGTACTATAGTTTATGAAAATTTAGATTGGATTCAAGATTTGATCGGGAAAGAAAGAACAAACTGTTTTGCTTACTATAGAAAAAATAACACTACCAATATGAGTTATCCTGTTATAGAAACTTGGCTATTAGCTAGTATTCAGGGCAATATGTTTTTTAAATACTGGTTGGAGGAGTTGTGGAATGCAATTGAACTTACTCCTAAAGGATATATTCAAAATATTGCAGATACTCAAGATAATAGCCAAGATCTCTTTCAAAACATTGGTCGTTTAGAGTATTTAGCAGTTTATGTCGTATGTCAGAAGGTGATGAGAGAATATATGCCAAGTATGACTTTGATTAACTGTGACAAAAATGCTTTCTTTTATCAAGTAAAAAATAGGTGGGTAAAAGAAAGAACACTGATTGATTTTGCAATTAACTATCCACCAAATCAGAATCCAAAATTACTTAAGTTAGCAGCAAAAGAAAGAAATATATTAAATAAATTTTATGCAAAGAATTTTTATTTTAAAGATTCTTTTTTAGATATATAGGCTATATGTCTTAAGTTTTTATTTATTGTAATCTAAGGATGAAGTGTAAAATTGTCTACAAAATTGATGTTAGAGATTGATATGGAAGTATTTGTCATAAGTTTGTCCACGGCAAGTCAAAGAAGACAGCATATAAACCAAGAGTTTGCTAAAAAAAACTTGGATTTTACTTTTTTTGATGCCTTAACACCTGAACCTGCAGGAGAGTTTGCTAATCATCTTGGCTTACGAATTGATGATACTATTTTGACAAAGGGGGAACTTGCATGTTTTATGAGTCATGTTTACTTATGGAATAAAATGATCCAAGAAAATATACCTTATATGGCTATTTTTGAGGATGATATTTACTTAGGGGAAAACATTAAAGAGTTTCTTTCAGATACCTTGTGGTTAGATTCCAATTGGCATCTTATTAAAGTTGAGGAATTTACTCAAAAAGTTGCACTAGGTCCCAAATTGAAGGTGTTCAATAGTAACCCAGATAGAGCTATTTTTGAGTTAAAAAGTAAGAACTTAGGAACAGCAGGCTACATTTTATCTCTCAGTGGTGCTAAAAAACTACTCGACTATATCCAGTCGTTGGATCAACTAATAGCTCTAGACCATTTAATGTTTGAAAAATTGGTTAAAGATAAAATTTTATCTGTATGTCAAATGAAACCGGCCTTATGTATTCAAGATGTGATACTTTACTCAACAAAAGATAGTGTAAGATTTGCTAGTCATTTATATAAAGAACGTCAAGCTAGAATGAAATCTAATAAAAAGCGTGGAGTTGATAAAATTCTTTTAGAATTAAGCCGAATTTTTCTACAGATTAGAAACCTTATTTTTTTTAAGACAGTCGGATTTAAATAACTTGAGTTTTCAGTGATCTTAATTTTAACCTTTATGAAATAAAATTTTCATAAAGGTTTTTTATATTTTCAATATCCAAATAATATGAGCTATGTATATCATTTGGATTATCAGATGATGTTAAGATAAATCTCATATCACAATCATTAATCTTTGCTAATGTTGAAAATATAGAAAATTCTGAGAGATGCTTTGGAAGCCAGCTTATCGCTTTGCAATGTGAATTACAAAATATAATATTAGACCAAGCTGCACCGCTTGGGCCTGCAATAAACTCAGCATTATTAAAAATACTGACTTGCTCATAAAAATCATAATCTTCTAAATAAATAGATGTGAAATCCTTACTGATAAAATATTCTAATATTTCATTTTGGTTGTAGCTTCTAGCAGCATTTTCTTTCCTTGCGAGAAAAATTCTTTTTGGAAAATCTTTTGAGAGACATGTATTAGATTTTAAAATAATTTCTCGTATTTCACTAAGCAGTGATTTAGATAGTATAGAAAAATCAGAGGAAGATAAAACTTCTTTAGAGTTAAAAACAATATTGTTTTCATTGTTGATATAAAATAACTCACTTACATGTAAATCAATATTATGATCTGAATACATAATTTCTAGATTTAGATCTTTTTCTTTGAAGTAAAGTGCTAAAATCTTTTGAAAAGAGGAGATTTTTTTTACTCTCTTATCAAGTATAAGGTGTTTGATATTATATTTCTTTAGTAGATCGGAATTTAACAAAAGGATTTTTGGAGATACTTCTATTAACCAATGATAATAATTAAAAATGCCATTTCCACCTAAAAAAATAGCATTTGAAATGCTTTCTTTTTTTTTATTGTACCGAAGTATCATATTTTCATGATTATGCCATTTAATAATTCCGGTTGAATAATTGCAATATGCAATATTGGCTCCTTTTACTCGTTCAAAAATCGCATTTGAAGTGGTGATGAAATTGCTCGAGTTGGTATTTATAATGACATTGGTGAGTTTGTATAAATTGACCTCTGGTATTTTAGCAATAAAATCATTTTTTTGATTAGAGTTAAGCATGAGCATTTTTGGCTGAAAATTTAAGTCATTTCTACTATGTTTGAATGTTAGAATTTTTTCATCATTTAACTCATCTAGCCATATAATTTTTCTTGTTTCTATCCTTTTCATTCTCTTTAGTAATATCTTTAAATATTGAGAAATGTGAGTATTCTTTTTTATTAAATACTTTATAAGAACGCGACCAAGCATACTAGAAACTCTATGAAAATTATTTAGACGTTAAATAAATTAGATAGTACTTTAATCTAAGGACTAGCGCTTTAAAAGGATTTTTCTTCTGGTATGGTCGTACTTTGTATTTTTTTTGGATACGATACACCGCTTTAGCATAATCGGGTTCATTCTTATATTGATTAACAACTTTGATTACTTCGCTATGCATTAATTCCAAATTTTTACTAATATTATTTTCATGTGACCTATAACCAATAAGCGCATGGGGGATATAAATGATTTTTTTACCTAATTTACTGAGTTTTAACCATAAATCCCAATCTTCAACTTTGGTATTTGGGTTAAATCCACCAACTTCACGAAGTATGTCTGTTTTAATCATTTGAGATGACGCTGGTAGATCAAATCTGTGCATGAAAATTCGATGGAATTTATATTCACCATAATCGTTGACATTCACTTTAATTGTTTGATTATGTGAATCTATAGAATGATTTCCACCACAAATACAGACAATTTCTCGATCTAATTGAAATGCTTCAAGTTGTAAACTTGTTTTTTCTGGAAACATAATATCGTCTGAAGCTAAAGTACAAAAAAATTGTCCTTCAGCCCATTCAATTGCTTCATTAAGCGTATTACATAACCCTCGATTTGCCCGATGTCTAAATTCGAAACGTACGAATCGCTCTTCACATTGTGAAAGTAGTTCTTTAATTTTTTCAATCGAGTTATCTGTTGAGCCATCATCAATGATAATAAGCTCAATGTTTTCATGGCTTTGATTCAAAGCACTTTTGATCGCATCTTGGATATATTGCCCATGATTATAACTAGGAATTGCTATGGTGACTAAGGGGCTAGATACTGAGTTATTCATAAAGGATTAAACTGATTACAAAGATGAATAATTTTTTGAACATCGTCTAATTGAAGGGTAGGTCCGATTGGTAGACTCATGACTTCGGCATGGATTTGCTCTGAAATAGGATAACTTTGATTATTCCATTCTTGATAAGCTTGTTGCTTATGTGGAGGGATAGGATAGTGGATAAGCGTTTGAACACCATGATCCGATAAATATTTCTGTAAAAGATCTCTATGTTCAGTTCGAATTACGAATAAATGCCATACATGCTGTTGATATTCTTCTGCATTTATATTGTTTAATGGTAGTTTAATGAATGGATTATTAATGTTGTCTAGGTATAAGCGTGCGATTTTGCGGCGATGTTGTATTTCTTGATCTAAATAACTTAATTTAATGTCAAGCATTGCTGCTTGAATTTCATCTAAACGACTATTTACACCTTGTACAAGATTTTTATATTTTTCATGTGAACCATAATTGCGTAATGCTCTAAGCATATTGGCAAGCTCTAGATCATTCGTTGTTATTGCGCCAGCATCACCTAATGCACCAAGGTTTTTACCAGGATAAAAACTAAATCCGGATGCATGTCCCAAATTCCCAGCTTTTCTACTTTTAACTTCTGCACCATGGCTTTGAGCAGAATCCTCTAAAACTAATAAGTCATATTGATCTGCAATTTGCATAATTTCAGGCATTGCTGCAAGCTGACCATATAGATGAACTGGTAAAATAACTTTTGTCTTATTTGTGATAGCTGCTTCAATTTTTGTAGGATCAAGATTAAAAGTATCTGGATCAGGCTCAATAAGGACAGGTTTAAGCTGATTAGCGCTAATGGCTAAAATACTGGCAATATAAGTGTTTGAAGGAACAATAACTTCATCACCAGCTTTTAATTTACCTAACTCTTTCCAAGCTCTTAATGTCAAAATAAGAGCATCTAAACCATTCGCGACGCCAATAGCGTATTTCGTACCACAAAATTTGGCAAAATTCAGCTCAAATTTTTCGAGTTCTTTGCCACCAATATACCAGCCTGAGTCGATTACCCGAGTACAAGCCTCAATCAATTGTTCACGATATTGTTGATTAACATTTTTTAGATCAAGAAAAGGGATCATTGCTCAATATAACCTTTAAGTTTTGCTGGATTACCGACCATAATTGCATTTTCTGGAACATCCTTAGTCACTACAGCTCCAGCGCCAATTAATGCATTTGCTCCAATACGAACACCAGGTAGAATCGTAGCATTTGCTCCAATACTTGCACCTTGTTCCACAACAGTTTTGGCAAAACTTTCAGGATACTGTTTAGATCGTGGCTTTTTGTCATTGGTAAAAGTGACGCATGGACCAATAAACACATTATCTTCTAGGGTAATGCCATCCCAGATGTAGACACCTGATTTTATGGTGACATTGTCACCGATTTGGACATCATTCTCGATTAATGTATGGGCACAAATATTACATCCAGCACCAATCACTGCATTTTTTAGAATCACACTATATTGCCAAACTCGTGTATTCTGACCGATGTGGGTGCTGTGTACATCGGATAAAGGATGGATAAATGGACGATTTACAACACTGAGAAATTCATCATAACTACGGATATAATCGCTTTCGTCATAATGTTCACTTGCTAATACTAATAATACACAATCTTCTGAAAAGTCATGCATTTCACGCCAAGTCATACTTTCGATGATCAGGCCTTGCGTTGCTGAGTTGAGTATAACTTCTTCTTTATTGTGCCCATCATCTAGAATGAAGCGGCATTGCCCATGCAGACAAATTGCAAGCTGTTTTAAATCTTTATGTGCATGGAATCCTCTAGGCTTATCCTTAGATGCAGCAAAAATATAATAAATACGTTTAATATCAAAAGGGATGTGCTGATTGGCTTCAATCGCAACCAACCCTCCACGCTCATCACCTAAGTTTGGTAAATCAATTAGTTTCTTTAAGCTCATATTTCATTCACCAAAGAAATCAAATATTGACCATAATCATTTTTATTCATACTTTGGCCGATTTGTAGAACTTGTTCTTTGCTTAACCAGCCATTATTAAAGGCAATCTCTTCAAGGCATGCCACTTTATAGCCTTGACGTTTTTCAATGGTTTCGACAAATTGTGCAGCTTCAAGTAAGCTTTCATGTGTACCTGTGTCGAGCCAAGCAAAGCCTCGACCAAGCAATTCAACATTTAAATCTCCACGTTCTAGGTACATCTGATTCACAGTCGTGATTTCTAATTCACCGCGTTCTGATGGTCTAACTTGTTTTGCGATTTCCACAACATCATTGTCATAGAAATAAAGACCAGTTACAGCAAAATGTGATTTTGGCTGTTTAGGTTTTTCTTCCAGAGAAACGGCACGTTTTTGTTCATCAAACTCAACCACACCAAAACGTTCAGGGTCTTTAACTTGATATCCAAAGACGGTCGCACCTTTTTGACGAGCAACTGCTTGACCTAACATCGGTGTAAAGCCCTGACCATAAAAAATATTGTCGCCAAGAACAAGGCATACATTACTTTGACCAATAAATTGTTCACCAATAATGAAGGCTTGGGCGAGGCCATCTGGGTTAGGTTGAATTGCATAACTCAGTTCAATCCCTAATTGAGAACCGTCACCAAGTAAGCGTTTGAATCCGTCAATATCATCAGGTGTACTAATAATGAGAACTTCACGAATACCTGCCAACATTAATACTGAAAGTGGATAGTACACCATCGGTTTATCGTAAATTGGGAGTAATTGTTTAGAAACACCTTTGGTGATTGGGTAGAGGCGTGTACCTGAACCACCTGCAAGAATAATACCTTTCGTCGACATTATAGATTTACCCCTAATCTTTCACGTTGATAGCTGCCATCTTGAACGTGGCGACACCATTCTAAATTATTTAAATACCACTCAATTGTTTTACGAATACCTGTTTCAAACGTCTCTAGAGGTTTCCAGCCAAGTTCATTTTCTATTTTTGATGCATCAATTGCATAACGTAAATCATGTCCTGGACGGTCTTTTACAAAAGTAATTAAGTTTTCATAAGGTTGAGCATTATTTTGTGGTCTTAATTGATCCAGAATTCTGCAAATTGTTTTCACCACTTCAATATTCTGTTTTTCATTATGCCCACCGATATTGTAAGTTTCTCCAACCGAACCTTGCGTGACAACTTGATATAAGGCTCTTGCATGATCTTCAACGAATAACCAATCACGGATTTGATTACCAGTTCCATAGATAGGGAGTGCTTTACTATCTAAGGCATTCAGAATCACTAAAGGAATTAATTTCTCAGGAAAGTGATATGGACCATAATTATTAGAGCAATTGGTCACAATGGTAGGTAGGCCATAAGTACGCTGCCAAGCCCGAACTAAGTGATCTGAACTGGCTTTACTTGCTGAATAAGGTGAGCTTGGTGCGTATGGAGTTGCTTCAGTAAATAAATCCGTAGTCCCATCCAAATCGCCATAAACTTCATCTGTTGAAATATGGTGAAAGCGAAAATTTGCTTTTTTATTATCGTCTAATGCCTGCCAATATTTACGTGCTGCTTCTAATAAAATATACGTTCCCACAATATTGGTTTGAATAAAAGCACTTGGTCCATCAATTGAACGATCAACATGTGACTCGGCAGCTAAATGCATGACTGCATCAGGTTGAAACTGTTCAAAAATCTGTTCTAGTTTTGAAGCATCACAAATATCAACTTGTTGAAATTGATAGCGTGGATTCTGATCAATTTCTTTTAGCGACTCTAAGTTACCAGCATATGTAAGCTTATCCAGATTTAGAACTTCATTATTGGTATTTCTTATAATATGACGTACTACAGCTGAACCAATAAATCCAGCTCCGCCTGTAATCAAGATTCGCATGCAACTATTTTCCTTTTAAATGATTGGATCATTAAATTATTCATTTGAAAAATAAATTATTTTTGAAATACGTCAAGAAGAATTTATTTAATACTAAGTATATTTTAATAAAACTTAGTATCACCACCTCTAAACCGCTTATATCCCCACATATATTCTGTAGGAAAGCGGTTGATCATTTGCTCTACCGCTTTATTGAGTGCCGTTGTTGCAATTATGATATCGCGATCATAAAGTTCAGGATCATTCAGATCATCGCAATACACATCAAATCCTTCATCATCTTCACGACGGAAACAGCTTAATCCCACCAGACGACATTGCGTTTTTTGCGCCATTTTGCTTGCAAGTGTACTGGTTAAACAGGGAATTCCAAAAAAAGGAACGACAACCCCGCCTGAAGGTTGAGGGACATGATCAGGTAAAATTACGCTAAAACCACCTTGTTTTAGATTCTTAAACAAGGCTTTTACACCATTTGCATCCGTTGGAACTAAGGTGGCATTTAACCGTTGGCGAGCATGCAAAGCAAATGCATTAAATCCTGAATCTTTCATGGGTTTGTACATAATGGTAGGTTTACCATATTGATTGACCCATGCATTCATCATTTCCCATGTACCTAAATGCGGAGTAATAATCAAAGCACCACGCGGATCACTTAAAGCATTTGTTAATACTTCTAAATTATGTACAGTACGAATTTGCTGAATGCTCCATTCAGGAGGCATTGCCCAGCATTTCCCTGATTCAATATAACTCAAACATTGCTTGGTCACACTTTCTCGAGCAAGCTGTTCTTTTTGCTCGGAAGAAAGTGTTGGGTAGGCTAAACCAATATTAATTCTGGTTTTCCAAAGCATACTTTTATCAGGATTTTGATTGATAAAGTAGGCAGCCACTTTTGCAATACTACGCAAAAATGTTAGAGGGAGAATACGGAGTAAAGTACTGTAAAACGACATCGCAATTAATCTTGCTTATCTGTATTGCCTTTGAGCACCATATAAATCAGTGCTACAAAAATCAATAACGCACCTACAAGACTACTGACGCAGAAATATAAAATACGTTGATTGGTGGTCATATTGAAAAGTTCATTTGCCAAGATGTAACGCATAAAAAACCATTGAGCAAGTGAAAACACAATAATCACAATTGTGTGTCGACGTACATCAGGACGCATTGCCATAAGACTGACCTCTCAATAAAAAAGCAGCTTATTATGCCATTACGCTGCATGATCGCAAAGTAAAACCATGTAATATAAAAAAACCCTGCATTAAGCAGGGTTTTATTCAGCAATCAATTGAAAAAATTACTTTTCTTCAGCTTTTGCTTTTTCGCGTAAACGAATACCGAGGTCACGTAATTGATTCGCTTCAACAGGCGCTGGCGCTTGAGTTAATGGGCATTCAGCCGTCTTGGTTTTCGGGAATGCAATCACATCACGAATCGACGATGCGCCTGTCATCAACATGATCAAACGGTCAAGACCAAATGCTAAACCACCATGAGGAGGAGCACCGTAGCGTAATGCATTGAGTAAGAAGCTGAATTTTTCCTCTGCTTCTTCTTCACCAATACCTAATGCTTCAAAGATTGCTTTTTGCATCTCTAAAGTATAGATACGCAGTGAACCACCGCCAACTTCTGTACCATTCAATACCATGTCATATGCAACTGATAGAGCAGCGCCTGGATTGTTCTTCACATCTTCAACACTTGATTTTGGTAGTGTGAATGGGTGATGAACAGAAGTCCATTTGCCGTCATCAGTTTCTTCGAACATTGGGAAATCAACAACCCAAAGTGGTGCCCACTCACAAGTTGAAAGATTCAAGTCATGACCGATTTTTACACGAAGTGCACCCATAGCATCATTTACAACTTTAGCTTTATCCGCACCGAAGAATACGATGTCGCCATTTTCAGCACCAACACGTTTGAGTAGATCAAGTACGATTGGCTCGATGAATTTAACGATAGGTGATTGTAAACCTTCGATGCCTTTTTCAAGTTCATTGACTTTGATGTAAGCCAAACCTTTCGCACCGTAGATACCTACGAATTTAGTATATTCATCGATCGCACTACGTGGCAATGAACCCGCGCCAGGAACGCGTAAAGCGACAATACGACCTTTAGGATCTTTTGCAGGACCAGCGAAAACTTTGAACTCAACGTCTTGCATTAAGTCTGCAACGTCAACAAGTTTCAAAGGAATACGCATATCTGGTTTGTCAGATGCATAGTCGCGCATTGCATCGTTATAGGTCATACGTTCAAATTTATCGAATTTTACATTCAATAATTCGTTGAACATTTTAACCGTTAAGCCTTCCATTAAATCCATGATGTCATCGTCACTCATGAACGATGTTTCAACGTCGATTTGGGTAAATTCAGGCTGACGATCCGCACGTAAATCTTCGTCACGGAAACATTTCGCGATTTGGTAATAACGATCAATACCACCGACCATCAACAACTGTTTGAACAATTGCGGTGATTGTGGAAGCGCGTAGAAGCTGCCATTTGAAACACGACTTGGAACTAAATAATCACGTGCGCCTTCAGGTGTTGCACGAGTCAAGATTGGTGTTTCAACGTCAAGGAAACCGTGATCTTCGAAATAGTTACGAATTAAGTTTGTAACTTTAGAGCGGAAGCGTAAACGATCTAACATTTCTGGACGACGAATGTCCAAGAAACGGTATTTCAAACGAATTTCTTCTGAAATATTAGTATTTTCGTCATTTAATGGGAATGGAGGTGTTTCAGAAGCAGCGAGAACTTCGATTTCTTTCGCTAAAACTTCGATTTGACCACTCACCATGTTGGCATTTTCAGTACCTTCATAGCGACGACGTACACGACCTGTAATTTTTAACACAAATTCAGAGCGTGCTTTATCCGCAGTTGAGAAAGCTTCTGGTGTATCAGGATCAATTACGACTTGAACTAAACCATCACGGTCACGCATATCAAGGAAAATTACACCACCATGGTCACGGCGACGATGAACCCATCCGCATAAAGTAACTGTTTGATCGATTTGGGCTTCAGTTAAAGAGCCACAGTAATGAGTGCGCATCATATTGAATTATTTATCCAAACTATATTGGCTAGAAGGTGAATGCGTAAACAGCGCATCACCAATGAAGGGGAGATTATGCCTTGTTGAACATATTGTCTCAAGTCTTAATGTTTTCAACAGAATTTTAAAGCGACGCTTTTTTAAAAAAATGATCTTGTTTGACCTTTTCGATCAAATAATAGTAGCAACAGACATGCTGCGGTAAAAACACAAAGCGCTGTTTGAGTAAATTCGTTAATTGATTTACCAATAAAAAAATATCGTTCGGTGTACCAGAGTTCTGATGAAATATGACGACTATAGTCCCAAATCGACAACAATCCAGCAACTGTTGAAATGATTAAGCTTGTCGTGATAAATCCTTTGATTTTAATCGGTACAGGTTGAGCTAGTTTATATTTGATGTAATAGCTTTTGCACATCCAGAAGATAAAAGGTAAGGCGAGAATGGATGAAGCAATCTGCAAAATGAAATGTAATGGATAATGCAAACCAAAGAGAGAAATATCTTGTGCGAGTAAATCTTTAAAAGCGAAGGTCCGAAAGTCCAGATGGGTTAATCCATCCCAGATTAAATGTGTTGCTGTGCCTAGAATAATCGCAAAGCAATTCATAAGAATAAAGCCCACTGCATCATCAAAATTGCTGATCTTTATGGGGTCTTTTATACCCAAAAAGCGATAACTAACAGGTCGATAGATCAAATACCACAATGCACAAAAGAATAATCCAATCGGAAGATTGGGGAGTAATATGCCAGACCACTGATGTGTTAATGCAATTGTTTCTTGAGTAAATAAACGATGCAGGTCTGGGGTCATACAGCCGATTGCAAGCGCTGCGACAGGCAAATGACCTTTACTCAATTTTGATAGAGGTGGTGCAAGAACAGCGTGAGAAAGAGTAAATGGCATATTCTTGGAGCGTTATAAATATTGAATAATGGATCAGCAGTGTAGCAAATGTTTTTTGTTGAGATGTTTTTTATTGCAAAATGATTGAAACGTTATAATATAACAAATTATGTTTAAGCTAATTTGAGACGTGGCATGTCATTTCCTAAAAATATTTTGACTTTATCTATTCTAGCAGTAGCGAGCAGCGCTACCTTTGCAGAAGAACAAGCAAAGGTTCAACAACTTGCTACGATTGAAATTAAAGCGCACCCTTTAGAGCGAAATGCGGCCGATTTTGCTGTCGCAGATCATGTAATTGAACAAAAGGATTTAGTTGAAAGAAGTGCAACTTTAGGAGATGCTTTGAGCGGTGAGGTTGGTGTACATACCAATCAGTTTGGCGCTGGTTCAAGTCGTCCAGTGATTCGAGGACAAGATGGTGCTCGAGTCAAAGTGTTGCAAAATGCCTCTGAAAATATTGATGTCTCAACATTATCGCCCGACCATGCGGTCACGGTTGATCCATTATTAGCAAAGAAAATAGAAGTTATTCAAGGACCATCTACTTTATTGTATGGTGCTGGTACTGTAGGTGGTTTAGTTAATGTCACAGACAGCAAAATTCCGACACAGATGCCAGAAAATGGTTATGAGGGAAATGTTGGGCTACGCTATAACACGGGTAGTGATGAAAAATTAGCAAGCGCGGGTGTTACTGTTGGTTTAGGTGATCAAGTGGCATTACGTGTTGAAGGGCTCAAACGTGAAGCCAATGATTATATTGCACCTGATTATTTCCATGAAGGCGAAAAAGAACGTCGAGTCGATAATACTTTTGCCAAAGGGCAAACTGTAAATGTCGGTCTATCGTGGATTTATGATCGTGGCTTTACGGGTATTTCATATAGCAATCGTCAGGATCAGTATGGCTTGCCTGGACATAGCCATGAATATGAAAGCTGCGATGCACATTTGAGTGGTAGACCACATTTACATTGTGGTGATCACGATCCAGATGATGGACATGATCATGATCATGAGGAACATGAGCATGCACATGATGCAGGTCCTTGGATTGATTTAAAATCGGAGCGTTATGATGTTCGTACTGAGTTAGATAATCCATTTGCAGGTTTTAAAACTTTACGTGCGCAAGCCAGTTATACCGATTATCAACATGATGAGATTGAAGAAGAGAGCATCGCGACTCGTTTTAAAAATAAAGGTTATGATGGACGCTTAGAGTTAGTACACAACCCGCTGGGTGCATGGGAAGGGGTCATTGGTACACAATATGGACAACAAAAATTAAAACTTACAGGTGAAGAGGCCTTTTTAGCGCCAAATACCACTAAAAAATGGAGTGTTTTTGCATTAGAACATGCGCAATTTAATGATGTACATGTTGAATTAGCTGCTCGTGCAGAACAGCAAAAAATTAATATTGATGATGCAACGAAAAAAGATTTCGACGGTTCAGCCTTTTCTGTTTCTGGTGCCGCCAATTGGGAGTTTGCACCGAACTACAAACTTTCTTTGGTTACGTCACACCAAGAGCGTTTACCTTTAGCACAAGAGTTATATGCCAATGGAGGCCATTTCGCCACCAATACCTATGAACTAGGGAATGATCAGCTTAAAAAAGAGCAGTCAAATAATGTCGAACTTGGTTTTCATTACGATGATAACAAGTTTGATTACCATGTACATGTCTACCACAACTGGTTTGACGACTACATCTATGCCCAAACCTTAGATCGTTATAAAGATTTTCGTTTGGTTCAGTATGCACAAGATAAAGCCAAGTTCTACGGTGCTGAAGCAGAAGTAGGTTATCAAGTCTCTTCAATTTATAAACTCAGTGCATTTGGTGATTATGTACGCGGCAAGATCGACAATGACAATGCACCACGTGTACCAGCGGGCCGTTTAGGTACAAAAGTGAATGCAGACTTTGGCGATGGTTTTAGCGGTTCAGCTGAGTATTATCATGTATTCCAACAAGATAAGATCGCTGCTTATGAAACTGATACACAAAGTTATAACATGTTAAATTTGGGTGTGGCTTATTCTGGTAAATATAGTAAATTGAATGATTATCGTGTATTCCTAAATGCTAATAACGTGTTGGATGATCAGGTTTATCAACATGCATCGTTCTTATCGACGATTCCACAAGTTGGACGTAATTTTAGTGTTGGTGTGAATTTTAGTTTCTAATTTGTCACTCAAATCTTATTGAAAAATCAAAGTATAAGCTCTAGCCTTAGTCCATTAGGCTAGGGCTTTTTCTGTTATATGCGTATCTTCCAAAGAATTCATCAAAAATTAAACTGGTCAGGTCGACGTTACATGGCAGTCATATTGAGTATTTTTGCGATTGGGTATATTGCTTCTGCAATTTATCACACTGTAAAACCACTCCCAAAAGGACTGGATTTTACGGGGCAACTTCGCCATGCCAATGTGAAATTTTTGGCCGATCAGACCTATCTTGATGCACAAGGTCAACAGCAAGTTGATCAACACATTTTCAAAGAAATTTTTCAATTGATTGATGAAGCACAGACCACGATTGTGTTGGATATGTTCTTATTTAATCAGGAAGTGGGTGCGTCTAAGGTTAAGCAATTTCCATTGACGCAGCAATTAACAGATGCACTGATTCTGAAACGGAAGCTTTATCCGACAGTTCAAATTGTGGTGATTACCGATCCAATTAATTCAGTTTATGGTGGTATAACGCCTCAGCACTATCGTCAGCTTCGCCAAGCAGGTGTAGATGTTATTGAAACAGATTTAAAACCTTTGCGTGCTTCAAATCCATTGTGGTCGGGTTTTTGGTATATCTGCTGTCAAAATTTAGGCAATAATCCAGAAGGCGGTTGGCTAAATAATCCTTTTGGAAAAGATAAAGTAACAATACGGAGTTATTTGGAGTTACTCAATTTTAAAGCCAATCATCGTAAAACCTTGGTGGTAGATACGGCTCAAGGTTGGAAGAGTTTAGTGACCTCAGCGAATCCTCATGATGGAAGTTCACATCATAGTAATGTTGCACTGGTCGTGGATGGCCCAACCGCGATTGATGTATTACAAACTGAGCAAACCGTTGCCAATATGTCACAAGGCTCTAGCCCATTTGTGATCATGGGGGGATTGGCTGAAGATAAAAGCTTGCCACAGGTACAGCTACTGACTGAAAAAGCCATTTATGATGCTGTGTTGAAGATGATTCAATCTGCAAAAAGTGAAGAGCATTTGGACATAGCTATGTTCTATCTGTCTGAGCGAAATATTATTGAGGCATTAAAACAGGCTAAACAGCGTGGTGTAAGTATCCGTATCATGCTTGATCCAAATAAAGATGCATTTGGTCGTCAAAAGAATGGTATTCCAAACCGTCAAGTAGCTTCAGAACTCAATGCCGCAGGGATTCCAATTCGTTGGTGTGATACCCATGGTGAACAATGCCATAGTAAGATGCTATTTAAATATAACGCTCAGCAAGCTGAGATTATTTTAGGTTCAGCTAACTTCACGGCACGAAATCTTAAAAACTATAATCTTGAGACAGACATGCGAGTTTTAGGTTCAGCACAAGCACAGGTCTTTAAAGATGCAGGACAGTATTTTGATGCTGCTTGGAGTAATGCGAATGGTCGTCAGATCACGGTTGATTATGCAAAATATGCGGATGAGTCAAACGTGAAATACTGGCTCTATCGCTTTATGGAATGGTCGGGTTTATCTACTTTCTAAAAGAAAGAGGCTTTAAGCCTCTTTTTTATTGCGGATTTGGTGGAATCAACTGATCTAAATCTTTATCAGCCATCTGATCCAGTTCACTTAAATCTGTTTTAATTTTCCACTGAATTTCATCTTCAACAGGTGTTGGCAGTCGTGCTTCCAACCAATCGCAGACCACATCAGGATTGAACTCTGGATGGTTGCATTGAATCACCCAAGCTAAAAAGTCTTTTGCTTCGCCATTCATATAGGGCGGTGGTGAAACTGGGAAAAATTGAGTAGGTAAGCGTTCATTGGTGGACAAATAGTTGAGCACATGACCAAGTTCTTGAACGGTTTGCCATGCAAGTGGATGAGCAACATCAATATTAAATTTAAACCACCACGCATGTTGACCATCTGTACCATGTGCAACGATACGAGCCTCTTGCACACTTGGCACTTTACAGAAGAATTGATAAAGACGATCAAAATTCATTTCAGCCACAGATGTTGTCTCAAAACCAAAAAAGTTATTTTAACATATCTCTTTGGATGTATATGCCGATGTAATCGGTCGAGGGAAAAGAACAATTGATCTGAAAAAATATTATTACAACAGTCATGCTTAGTTTTTATTCTAAAATATAACAATACTCTGATGATCTAGGGCGATAAGGATGAAGCAATCTAAATTGTATATTTATGGCTTGGCAGGTCTTTTGGGCTATCTCCCTATCATGAGTTATGCCGATAATGCATGGGGAGGGTATAGTGGTGTCGAACGACGTTCATATCCCCAAACACCTACTTATCAGCCACCCGCACAAGATCCTTTTGCATTTTCAAATCAGCGCTACACGCCGACTGCACCGCCGAAAGGCTATTATTATCAACCGAATCAAAATAATTATTATCCTTATCCGAGCCATCGACCCGGTGTTCGTATTGAATACTATCCCGAAACTCAATATGAGCATAGCTATCGCCGTGAGTCTTTTGTGGTTGGAAATGAGTTACCTAGTGAATTTCGAAGTGAGCGTTATGTGATTCGAGATTGGGATTCATATTCATTGCGTGAACCACCAAGAGGTCGGCACTGGGTGATCGTTGATGGTCGTTATCTTTTAGTGACAGATGATAATTTTAGGATTGAAATTATTGTAAGTTTTCGCCCAATTTTGCACTAATTCATTTTTAATTTTGCACTGAATTTTTATATATTATTTTGCACTAGAATATAAATAAACAACTAGTTTTAACCCCTTATTCACTCCCAAAGCAATTACTTATTAATAAGCTGAGCAAATCTATATTGGTTCATCATTAAAACACTTAAGTTTTAATGATGAACATTAATGCCAAGTTCCGTGGGCGTACTGACATAGTGGATTGAACTGCTGTAACTGGGTCTTGTACTTCTGCTGCACTAGATAAAACGACAAGATTTGTTGAATCAATTGTGGTGGCTTCACCGTTCAGTGCATTCATCATTGTCTGTTGATTATCGTCAGCGGTGTTGTATAAGTTAGCAATACGTCCAGCAGTAACGGAAGGATCTCCCATAAATACACTGGTCGCTTTTTGGAAGCTACCGAAGGCTCGAATATGATCCCAACCTCGTGCAAAATTATCTTTCATGTTTGGTACAGCAAAGGTTGTCACACCATCACCGCCAAAGGTATTGCCAATCACAGCAAATAAATTTGGATAGGATGAAATCGGATATATATTCCCATTACATTCAAGATATCCCGCTGGACAAACTGAATTTGTCCATAACTCCATCGTTCCAGTCTTTATAAGAAATGGTTGAATAGCTGAAGCTAAAGCCGTTATTGCAGCCGTTAATCTGCTATCAACTTCTTGAACGTTCTCATTTGTTGCAAACAACGCGAATAGAGCAGCTTTTAATTGGTTTTTGTTATTCGGATCAAGAGGCTCATGTACCTCAACTACACCAGCAATTTCTTCTTGAATATGATTACACCATGATGGGCTAATGTAAGTAGCATCTTGTCCGCTTAAATCAGCATTATCATGAAAGCCTTTTTTACCTGCACCATTCACATTAGCACGTGCATTAACGCTATTAATACGTTCCATTAGATTTCCTCAATATCGTAGCGTAAAAACGCGGGTAAAAAATTTGAAATAATGCAATCAATATCAGCTAAAACAGGGCTTTGTAGCTTGAATTTGACTTTATACCTAAGCTGCTCAGTATTGACTGCTGAATTGCAAGGCGCTGTACATTGCATTGGTTTATAAGTAATTAGCTCAAAATCAATGTTAAAAATCGCTAAAAGCTGCTCTAAGTAATCAAGATTAAAAACATTTTTGGTATTTTTAATCCAGTTGATCACTTGCAACCTTTCTTCAATTGTTTGAGCGACATTAGTCTGACATTTCAATGGCAAACCATATTCTTGTTCATATTCTGTTAATAGTTCAGATGGAACTGCTTCCAAAACTTTTAATAATCGTTTGGCGTTTAAGTCACATTGAGCGAGTGCTTTTGCATGACCGTATATATCGTCTGAAACTGTTGTATTTGCGGCATTATCATAGCCGCCAACAGGCAACAACTGACGCAATACTGAAGCATAGATTTTTGTTGTTTCTTCTAAAGCCATCATGCAACGCTCACTACTAAAGTACCAAGCCGTAACCAGTTTGTATTCATCCAATCCACGACAGGCACAACGTTAGACGATGGTGTCAAAGTTACATCCGTGACATTCGGCAAAGCCACGATACGAGCTGTTAAAATAGCGACTTGATATGTATCAGCGGGTGCAAGCTCAGCGAAATAATCTCGAATCACTTGCTCAACTTGATTGAGATTTATGCCGATGCCTGAGACAACAGCCGTGATATTTACTATTTGTAAAGTAGGTAAATAGACACGACAATCAGCCCAAAAGCCCGCGTAAGTATCTAATGCGGCTTGGGCTGCATCAAGTAAAGTTTGACTCGGTAGAGTAGGCGGATTACCAACAGCAGTGATTGCTACATCTAATGAACCAAGTCCGCGACGCTTTGGATAAACATAGACATGCTGAACGCCTGTAACTCCATTCATGAAGCCAACTAAGTCAGCTTCACGATCACGTGATAAACCGAGCTGCTTTCGTTCTAAAAGTCTAGCTCGCCATACTTCTAATTCTTCTTGATCTGAACCACTACCAATAGAAACGTTAGTAACGATATTACTAAGTCCAGCTTGAGGACTAACCCATAGTAAAGAACCGTTATAATTCCAAGCCGCGCCTTTTTGATCAGCGACAACATCAACAATTAAAGGTACATTAGTTTTTAACACTGCATCGTTAGCAACGCTCCAGTAATAGCCTTTACCGTTAGTCAACTTACTGCCCGCATTGATCGTTAGATCAACGTTAGAAATTGCATTGGCTGTTCCTGAAGCGAAATTACCGCCTAGACGTGGTAAGCCTAATTCTTCAGCATGAATATATAGATATGGTTCATCAGCCGTAGCAATAAACAATTGTTTTTGAATATATAACTGGTGACTATATAAACCGTCTACTGCTGAAGCCGTACCGTCTGCACGAATAGCAGCATCGCTATCATCAAGTGCATTGATGCCTGTTAATCCTCTGATTTCTTGAAGAATCGTATTTCTGATTTGTTGAAAATTCGGAATAGTAAACATTTAGCCACCTACAGGGACGAAATAGATAATAGTTTGCTTCTGACCTGTCAAAAGCGTGACTTCTATGTGTAAGTCAAGGCGGCTACGTTCGCTTTGTGATGCTGAAATTTGAATATCAGCAACACGACTTGGCATTAAATCTTCAAGCGCTTCTTTAGCGTATTGAATAGCTAATAAACGTATACGTGGTACGTCCTTTGACCGTCCCAACAAGTACAAGCGGCTGCCTAAATTTGGATTAGCCCAATACTTACCGCGATGAATTGAAAGTCTTAAAATGATTGCTTGTAATAAATCAGTACTGAAATTTTCATCAAGACTTTCGACTATGTAATCACGAGTTTTTAAGTCAATTTTCGCCATGTTTACACCATTGACTGGGGTGTAATTTCACAACTTGTAAAATTAGCAGATAGGCTCTGAATCACTTGCGTCATTTCAGCAATAAATGCTGTTAATTGAACATACTGCAACTGATACGAGAGCATCGGCTTCAGCATCGGTTCAATAAGACTTTTAACAAGTTTTTCAACCCAATCAATTACATCTGCTGGCGATGTCGGCAACTGAAGTAAATCTTGCAAAGGCTCTAAAAACGCAAGCTGTTCAGTAATCGCCGACAGTTGCGTATTTAATGTTGCTAAAATCTTTGCTGATACTTCTTGTAAATCAGCACAAGAATTACAACCTTCAGCTTGTTCTTTAAGTGCATTAAGAAATTCTGTATTTAATCCAGTCATCATCCGATTCCTACAATAATGCCGTTGGCGACAGTAATAATTTGCCCCATAGCTGACGTAAAAGTACCCGTTGCACCTGTAGCAACATCAAAATTTTGATCGGTTTGTACACTACCTTTGATTTTCACACCCGACCCAGTGAGTAAAATTTGATGACCAAACTGATCATAAATACAGGTTTCACCCTCAGATACCGTGATCATCACTGGTGCTTCAGTAGAACCCACAATGACTGATCTTGATGATTTTCCAAGTAATGGAATAATGACCACCCGACTGCCTTCAGGTATCCATGAGCTAAAACCGACTTGTTGGATAATTTCCATTTCGTCCAGTACTTCGCCATCGTTGCCCGTAATTTGTGCCTTAGCCCCAGCGCGGGCAATAATGCCGAAAAATGCTTGCCGAACTTGATTAATAGCTCTTGAGATTTTGCTCATTCTTGATCTCCGTGATACGTGCCGTAACCGCCCTCATCTAATCCAAGATCAGCATTTGTTTTTTTGTTTTTCGCTTTTTTTGGCTTAGATTCAGGTTCTTTATGGGTCAACGGCTGTACCCAATCGCCTTTACGTTTAAGCTTCAACTCTGTTGATTTGCCGTTGTTACGTGACAATTTAAGCGTGCGCCCCATGATGACCCAAGTCGCATTCGCACGAATGAGTACGTCAGTTTGTAGATTGATTTGACCGCCTGTTTTCCAGACTTGACCGCCAATCGTCCAGTCGGGAACGATAGCGCTGAGCGTGTAAGCTTCTAAATCATTATCATGCTGAATCTTATTGATAGCCGCTTGAGCTTCTGCTTGTGTTTCAATATCACTCATAGTGACTATTTTTAGACGCTTAAATGAATAAGGGGTATTTGCTGTCGTAGTTGCAGAAATAGCACCGCCTTTTTCGTCTTGACTGAGTATCTTGATCTCATTAAAAACGTTAGAAACATCTTCTTCATAACTCATGCTAATGACATTGTTATCAACACCTGAGCGCATCAGCTTTAAAGTCTGAATATTTTGATCTGAGTATTTAAATGGATCACCAATTTGCAACCCATTTTTTACATCGTACCAAACGAATTGACCAGTGACCTGTGCCGCTTTAGCGATAGCGTCATAGAGAGATTCACTCGGTTCAACCGTAACTTTATTTTTCAGCCACTTATCATCTTGTACTCGCACTGTTTCAAAAATAGAGCTGAGATCAGCAAGTACAAATTGCTCTAGTAGAGTTGATAAATTGACCTGTCTTGAATTTTTAATTGGCACAGAACAGTCAATGAGCTGACCCACCATGTCACGCCCTGTAATCTGTAAAGCGCGCCCTGATCGGCTGACAGCTTCAGTCAGTCGATCTACAATTCCCGTTAGAATTAATTCACTACCATAGTAAATCTCTGCTTTAGCTCCAGCTTTAACATTAGGCGGTAAATTTCCAACAGGAGGATTAAACAAAGTCATAGACCACCCATCAGCGGGCACATCAATTTGACTGTCTATAACTACATCGTCCCAGTCGCCACATTCAAAGCCGCCTATAGCAAGTTTAATTTCAATGCCGTGATTATCTTGCATAAGTAATTAACTCCATGCCTGATCTCAGAACAGCAAAATTCACGACAGTCGGATTTAAATGCTTGATTTCTTCAGCCCGATTCATATCCCCATATAATTGATGGGCAAGCCAATGGGCAGTACACGGCAATAAAACTGGTGTATTACGGATCGGCGGACGTGTTTCAATTAATGCTTGTATTTGCTCATGTACATCGTTTGCTAAAGTTTTGTATTGAGCGACTTGTAAAGCTGGATCAATATTTGATTGCTTAGCTTGCTCTTGAGTAATTTCACGTTCTGCAACAATTACCGCTTGAATATCTTTGCGTACTTGTTGACGAATGACAGCCAAGTCGATAGGTGTCATCACATAAGTTGTATCTTGTTGATTCTGATTTTTTGATAGATTCGAGCGTGTTTGCTTGACGATAGTTTGAACAATAGCGGCATTCGATGCTACGGAAACAGCTCTCCATAGCTGCTTAAATGCTGGGCTATCTAGCTGATCATCATCATCTTCAAAAATCTTACTGACACGTTTAATACGATCAAACATTGAGCGCCATTTGCTGATCGCTGAAATATCATTAAGTTCAAATGTCGCTAAACGTACAACATCATCAACTAAGCCAACCGCCCATTTAGGTGGAGACAAGAAATTATCAATCTTGGCACGCACAGTATTTAAAAACCGTCTTGCTTTCTGTAAACCGTTGCGAATGCGATTAATGACTTTAAAGAACTTATTAGGATCAAGTTTTTTTAATTTCTCTAGTTCACTTTGAAATGCTGCCGCTGGCGTTAGAATAACGTGAGTATATTTTAATTCAGGCGGTAAACTACGCGGAATAAATAATGTTTTGCGCTCAGCTTTAGCAACAAGAAAGTCGACATCAATATCACAGCCGTCTACGGTTTCTGTACCATGCACAATGTTCCAGTTTTGAACATGCACACTCTTAATACCGTCGATTGGGTGAATTAATTCACCTTCACCAGCCATTGCAAACGCTGCTTTTAGGGCATCTAAATAGATAAGATAGTCAGTGCCTGAAAGGAAAATACGCATGCTGATTCTCTCGGCATCGTTCCCCATATCTTCTATTTTTGCATCGTTAGAGTAGGGTGCTTGTTGTACAGCCAAAGATTTAGAAATGCTATTGTTTGTTGATACACAATCAAACTTCACACCTCTAAAACTTGCTTGCTGTAAATCTGTTTTCCAGCCCATAAAAAAAGCCCAATCCAACGATAAGGCTATTATTTAAAATCTAGTTTATATAGTTTAGATGGAACTAGTTCCTAAAAAATTAAAGGCTATCGCTTTTCTCATAAGCTTCAGCAGCTTGCTGATAACTCATGTTAATTCGAGTTTTACAGATATGTTTTGATTCTTCGAAATAGATTTCTTTTTCTTTTAAAGCTTGTGTTAATTCATTTGAATCAGATTTCAATGCCATTTTCATAGTATTAGCAAGTGATCCCAATTCATTTAATGCTCTATCACAGATTGCATAAGGTTCAGTTATAGGGTCTTCAGGGAAATAACGCTGACCATATTCTTTTTTAGCTTCTTTTTCGCCATAGGGTTTTTCTGTAAAAGCAATAAATGTTTTTGAGTATTGGTCTAATATCAAAAACTGTTTTGATTCATAAGCTTTTTTTATAACTGGCTCATCAAGTTCTATTTTCTTGTATATATTTTTAGCAAAACTCTGAGCTTCTTGTTCAGTTATTATTGATTGTTCTGCTGGTATTGTTTGTGTTTGCTCAGATGGGGTGGGTGCTTGTGTTGGCTCACTCTTAGAACACCCCATAATAGATAAGCTAATACATGCAACTAAAATAAGCTTTTTCATATATCCCGATTAATAAAAAAGAAAATACTATATCAATAAGGGTTTTGAAAAACCAAAGGTTTAGTCGGAACTGCACCCTCACGATTACCAGTATTTAAGCCAAAATTGCTAAAATTAACATTGATTGCACCGCTCAGTGCATTGGGGAGCTTTTGTAGTTCTTTAACTACTTGCCCCATTTGTTTATTCTGTTCTTCTAAAAGTTGTGATTGATTTTCCATAATTCCATTTTGTTCATTAAAATATTCACCAAAAGCTTCACCACCTTCTGATCCTGCCCAATATCCTAAAGCACCGCCTGCAAGCCCACCAACTAAAGTGCCTAGAATTGGAACAACTGAACCCAATGCAGCACCTGCCGCAGCACCCGCCAATGCACCACCAGTACCGCCAACTGTTTTAGAGTAATTGATATTTTTTTGATATTGCGAGAGCGAGTCATTTTGTGCTGTGTCATACAATTCATACGCCCCAGCACCAACAGCAATAGGCGCAGCGGATTTTCTCAAAAATGGCACTGCTTTTGATGCTAAAGCTGTTAAAGCACCTCCGCCAGCACTTCCACCCAAACCTCCAGCCATTCTAGCGCCAACACCAGTAGCGGCTAGAACTGATAAAACTCCAGCAGCAGCCAAAGCAGATGCTGCAAGTGCTTGATTTGCTACCATAGTATCTTTTAAACCACTTTCAAATCCTCCAAGTGTACCTTTGACCTGATCGTAAACTTTGATCGTTGCAAGAATAGTTTCTTGCTCTAAGGCGTGGGCTTGTGCTGGTTCAATCACTGACTTTTCTTTTGCAACTCTTTCATTACTACCCACACCATTCCATGATTGTTTAGAAATTCGATCAAAGTCACCATTGTTTAAGCCTGTGATAATTGACATTAAACCTGATAAAGATTGTTGGTTATGAAAAATCTTCCCAAACTCGCCAGCAGCAATAATATTTGCAGCTTCTTGTTTAAGACTGATAGCTTTACCTTGGTCGCCTGATTTTTCAGCCGTTGCAATTTGATTCTGTAGTTCTACAAAACGCTTATTTTTAGATAATTGTCGATTCATCAGCATGACTGTTGCTGTAACTGTATCAACGCCTTTCAATTTTTGATTTGCTAGATATGTCGTAATATCAAATCCAGTGCGATTTCCTTTTAAACCGATCTTTTTGAGCGGATCGCCATCCTGTAATTTAATGTATTTACCAATGCTTAACGCAAAATGTCCCTGTGAAAACAGGTTATATAAATCCTTCATATTATCAGCTGCTTGAGATGGTAACCCAGTGTACTTACGTGCTAACTGCATGTGAGTAGTGACTTGATTAAGACCTTCTTCACCACTATAACCAGCGGTCTTCGCAAAAGGTAAAACTTCGGGTAAGAAGCGAGCCATGTCTCTAAGCTCAAAACCGCCTGAGAATCCTGATTGTGTAGCTCGATCCAACGCAACTTGGGTACGATCAGGTACAATACCAAACTGGCGAATTTGTTGCGTTAGCATAGCAACGTCTTGCTCAGAAGCACCATTTGCAAATGCAGTTTTAGCAATTGCAAGCAATGGAACTTTTAACTCATCTACTTTCTTATATAAACCCGATGCAGCAAGAATCCCAGCAGCATCACCGATACCATCAACTGTCCCGTGACCCTGTCTTACGGCATCACGGGCATAACCTGATAACTGCAAGTTACTAGCAACTACTTGCTGGTGGGTCATATTTGAATAACCACCGTTGATACTGGTATTCGCATCAAATATTTTGGTTTCAAATGACCGAGCTTTTTCTAATGGATTTTTAGTAATCGCATAAGCAGCCATTGCGCCAGCAGCAATACCGCCACCGATACCACCAATCATGCCCATACGTCCGCCGCCTGCGGCATCACGTTGGGCACGACTAGCTGCTTCAAGTTGTTGACGTAAACGCTCAGCAGCAGCAGCTTGTTGACGCAACATATTGACTTGTAATTGATAGTCTCGATTCTGATTTCTAGTTTGTTGTGTTAGTTGAGTTGATTGTCTAACTTGTTGCTGCAACACACGTTCTAATAATTGATTTGTGCGTAAGCTTGCTTGAGTTTGTGTAGCCGTTTGAGTAAGTGCGCTGCGTTGTTGCTGTACAAGCGTATTCATCTGTTGATATTGACGAGCTTGTATACCTGTTTGTTGAGCCTGTTGTCTTAATACACCTTCCAAATAACGGTTTGTTTTAAGCAATTCAGCAGCAGAACGTTCTTGAGCTTTATTCATTTGCTCAAGCACTTGTTTTGCTTGTTGCCCGCGCAATTTTAACGTTAAGTTGACTGTTGTATTGCCGTTACTCATTCTCTTTACTCTTACGTCTAGTTGCTACTTTACGGATGCCACCATTTGAATGGGAATTGTTCTGCCGCCCATTTTTACTAAGTCCATTTAACAATGCCAGTGCTAAGGGCACTGGCATTATTAGAGCTTCGCTATATGGCACACCAACTTTAAGTAATGCACCGATTAACACAGCAATGCTACTTAACTCTCGGCTTGTTCCTTTGCATCAAGTTCGGCTTTTTTAGTTGTTAGACAGTTTAAGTTTTGTGAACTAGATGACATAAGGGCTTCATAAGAAAGCTCATGACAATTACCACTCTCATCAACAAGCTTTGTTTGCTCACATACTTCAGCAATGCCTGTATATTGATCAGGTTTTAATTTTGATTGTAAATCTAACGCTTGTCGCACAGTTAAAGTAGACATTTCAAACTTCTTTAACTTTAACTCTTTATCACCAGCTATCACTTTGATAGCAACGGGTAAAGCACCATCAACAAAAATATTCATATTTATTACTCAACTACATAATCTTTATAGAAACAATCAAGAGACTGAGTTGCTTCACCATCAACAGAATATTTTTTACCAACAGTGACCACACCTACACCGCTATATACTTCACGATATGAGCCGTCATCTTGTGATTCAATAATCACTGTCGCACCGCTAATTCTTCCCCAATCTACCGCACCTTTTTTGGGGATAAAAGCATCAATTTGAATTGAACCATCTGAAGTCGTACTTGCAGATTTATTCGCATGACCTTTACTATTCATTGTCTTAACTGCTTTCCGCAGACCCTGTAGATTGGTACTGACAGAAGCACAATCAATTTCTTGACCATCAACATATAAAACAATCGTACCGACTAACTCATCATCAGACATTTGCTAATCCTTTTTATAAAAGATGTCTTATTGTTGCTGTTGTCTAATTCGTTGTTTAGATGGAACTGCTTCCAATAAAAAAGCCGCAATTAAGCGGCTTTTTAAAGTTTAGCGTTAGAATTTAATAAACATCTAACGTTGCTGCGATGACGTGCATACCACGCACCCAATCTGCTGGAATTTGAACATTGACGCGTGAACGATCTGTTCTGTCTTCAAGTACACGCAATTCATTTGCACGTTCACGGACGTTTTGTAAAATTTCAGCATCATCAAGCTTGAGTAATTCAACCAAGATTAATGAGCGTAAGTTTTTACGTTGACGAACCGTATTCTTACGACGACCATTTTTACGCACAGCTTGACGAACTACTTTTCGCGTATAGTCCAACACTAAAGCACCATTAATATCCGCGACAATATCATCAGGATCGCCATTCGCTGGATTAGCTTGATACGTTGACATCGCGCGGACAATCTCAGGCACACCATCTGCACCAGTCGCAATCATACAAACGCCTGCACGTAATGCAGTTTCAGTACGATCCCAAGTAAGTTTGTACTGATCATCCACGGGCTTCAATCCAGCTAGGTTATAGCCGTTGAATGGTACAGCGGGATCATTAGAATCTGCCAAAGCTGCTGCGACTGTAGCTGCAATTTCGGGTACTTGATCAAATGCGCCATTATAACAAGCAGCTACAAACCGATAATTCGTTTTAACTGGTGCTATAGCTGCAAATGCTTGAGCATCATCAACATTAGAAAAGGGCACAATCAAAATTGCTGGACGTTGCTCAATAGCACCGCTTACTTCATTTAAATAAGTTGCCCATTCTAATGCTTTAGTTGCCATGTTTGCCCCAATAATAGGGGCAGATAACGCAATTATGGTATGCCCTAAAGGAGCAATTGTTTCTTGAATTGACATTTATTAGTCTCACACGTGAGTTGAACCCGTATTACCGTAGCCGCAACTGTGGATCATAGTTGGGGCATTTCCATTCGGTGCTTTCAACATCGGGTATAAATCAATAGCTTGTAATCCATTTACACTTACGAGCTGATCATTCGGCGTTTCAATAAATAAAATATCTAACGGTCTAGGATTATTAGACCATCTGAAATCATTCTGATCAAAACCAGTCAATGTATTATCGCCTACATCTAACCTAACTACAGAAGTTAAGTTAGACCAACCACCCACAGGTGCGGCTACGCTTTGATAACCGCTCGCTGTCATTAACTCTGAAAAAATTGCATCGTAAGTATAAATTTTTGATGTATCTGAATTAAAAAATGCTGTTTTAGTCGTGGTTATATTATTTTCAGTCACTTCAAAACTTAAATAATAAACAGCATTAGGAACATTCGTTAAAAACTCAGGAAATGAAGTGTTTATTGATGTTGCTAAACAATTCAGATCTCCACTGGTAGCGACTTTCCCAAAACTTGTACATCCACAATACGATTGGTCTTAACCGCTGCTGTGATCATTCGACTAGCTTCCGCTGGTGCAATAGCAGTACCACCGAAAATGGTATTTGCTTGAGCTTTGTCATAAATCGAAATAGGCATAGCTGTCGAATCTGGCTGAACATCATCAGTAATGAATAAGATGCGATGAATGTTAGCTGGCAGTCCGCTACGCTGTGCATTCAAATTGACATCCATATAGGTGTCAGGTGTTCGGATACTGCTTGGAATACTCATTTCAACTCCTTTTTTATGCGGCTTTTTTTACGAAGCTTGAGTTGTTAATTCAGTCGAGAAAACAGTATTCACATTTGCAAAATGCGCACTTAACCAAACGCGGTTTAAGTCAGCTTCAGCAATCGTAACAGTACGTTCTTTCAACAAATTATTGTTTAAATCAGAAACACTTAAAGCAACAGTATCAATCGCTGTACGCTCAATTCGTGCTGTGTAAGTTGTGTTGTCTAGCAGATCGACTTTATGTTCATCTGACCAATCGCGATTTGCAACTAAGCGAGCTGCTAAGTTGTTTTGAAGAATAACTGCACTAAAGTCGCTATAAGAACCCGACTTCACGCCATCATCTACAGCAAAAGCTAAATATGTAATGTCAGCAGATGCGAACTTAAAACCGACTGTTGCAGACTCACCAACTGCGAGGGACTTTTTGACAAACAAGCCGTTGAACGTGCTACCTGTGCCTTCTTCTTCAAAAATTCCGCCAGTGTAAGTTAGGACACCATTTGCCAAGCTTGCATTCGTTAATTCCCAACCACTAGCATTATTATTACCACCGTTAGAATCAGGCAAAGTAATCGTACCGCCTAAGTCTTCCACTGCTTTCATCAAAGCATTTAATTTAGCAATATCTTGACCAGTGGCTTGATCTCGCCCAGTAATACGAACTGTCATATCTAAATTAACCTCAGTACTAATTTCAAAATTCATTTTTTAACTCGCTATTTATCCAACAACACGAGATCTGTAGCATCTTCGTTGTTGTCTTCACTTGGTTTAAAGAAATAATCAATATTTACTTTTTGCATCCAATCCGCTTCAGGAGCGTCAATGTCATGATCTGAAGCGGATTTTTTAATTGTGAATGTTGTGTGCCATTGCTGAGCAAAAACGCTAATAGCTGCGCCTTGAGTGCGTTTATCAAAAACTTTATCAATTTTGCCCATTGTGAAAGGGGTGATGCCGCACACCCCATACGCTTTTAAATTATTGTTTAATAATGCAAGTTGCACGTCTTGCAACAACTGAAACGTTCCGATGCTGAAAGACTGCCCATCCACTTCAACGCCATGTCTCGTTGCTTCTTCATTACGCAACGAACGTGCGCCGACCAACGTAACAAACACCAACGGTACACTAAAACTATTTGCTGACAGGTGTTCAGGCTTACCGCTTCCTTGGAAAGTAGTCCAAACGGCAGGAAAATTCCTAACAGTTTGTGGCAAGCTTTCTTCATCAAAGTCACCCCCATAAGTTTCAATTGAAGCGATATACTCACGACCCAAAGCTTTAATCGCATCTTTTATTCCTTGTTCAATGAGTGATAAATTCATAATCAATAACCTCGTCCAAAATCACGACGACCAACTGACCACATGACATTATTTGACGATGTAGGAGTAGGGCTAGATTCACCAGCCACAGAGCCACCTAAAGCAGCGCCGCCTTTGGCAATATCTTTTAGGTCTTTAACGGCTTGCTCGTAACGTTCTTTTGAATCCTTGGTTAGATTTGTCCCAACAGAGCAACGGTAGTGGGCTATATCACACAGAATATCGACTAGATACTCAGGCACTTTTTGCAATGGCATCGGATAACGACCAGCTAAAAGACCATCCGCTTGGCTACTAGCTGACGCGATTGCTTTATCGAGTTTTACAAAATCAATCTCAATGGCGAGACCTTTCCCTTGATTTGTAATTTCGATAATTTCCCGCTCGCCATATTTGTCGATCATGTCTTGACGTGTGATATAGCCCATAAATTACCCCTTAGTCGACAGTACCGTTAGAACCATAGATAAGTTGAGGATGACCGTAGCCAACCGCGCCGCGAGCTTCTGCGCCAAAGTAATAAACACCCTCCATAAATACATTTGGAGAATCCTGATTGGTCATCTGTACAAAAGTTGGTTTTTTGCGCTCTTGATAAATCGTAGGCTTAATTGGCTTAGTTACATCCATTAAGAACCACGCATCATCATTAGTGAGACGCGGTTCTTCATGGACTTCGCAAACGCCTTTGTATGGGTTCGGCTTACCATCTTCCAAACGATCAACGGTCATTAACGCGCGGGCTGTATCACCCAATGCGACGGGTACAACCAACAGGTTTGGCTTTACATTCAACGGACGACCTTTATCATCTTTCAAGCTCATCATTTGAGTACGAGCAGCACCAAAAGAGCCTTGAGCTTTAGCTAATGATTCAATTGAAAGCTTTTTAGTCCCTTTATTGCTAAATGATTCTTTTTCGCCAACTGGGTGATTAGTTGCGATAAATGGTTTGCCGTCATAACATTTAGCTGTAAAAGCCTTATTGATTGCTTCCCAAACTAATTCATCGGGTAACTGTTTTGCAGACCAAGCTGCTGATTCGGCTTGTGGTTTATAGATACCAAGTTCATCGTCTTCAATATCATCACGACTCACTTCGATTGTTGCTGCAAAGTTTTCATTGACAACAACATAGTTATAGTCAGCTAATTTGCTGATAACTTTTTTACCAACCCAACGTTCCATTTTTGGGAAATTACCCAACCAGCGGTAATCCATAAATTTGCTTGTACTTGGTACGGTCATGGCGATTTTTTGATAAGACGTTGTTACATCTTTAAAAGTATTGTTATAAGCCGTACTTAAATTTAAAAAGATTGCAGACAAAGCTGCCGCGTTTACATTCATTCTACCCATACCCCATGTTCATCAATACCAACTACTCGACCAGCTTTAGAACGAGTACCACCGCCATCCGTCTTAGCAACGGTTTGGTTATCTTCGATGTAACAAAATGCACCGAAGCTCGCTTGTGTCACTGGATCAGTAGCACTGTTTTCAAATTGGAAAGCTTCATTAGTGCGAATACGCACTGAAACATCACCAGCCGCACCTGCATTGGTTAAGGTTTCTTCAAAGCGACCTAAATAAATTAGGTCTGTTGCTGTCGAACCTTCCACCGCATAACCATTTGCATTAACACAAGCAATCAAGCCGTTATGCACTGTGGTTGCTGCTGCAATTGCGACAACTAATAGCCCGCGCTCACGACGGGGCGTATTACGGTCAGAAATAGCTGCTGTCATAATTAATTATCCAAGCTATGACCAAACATTGCCGCAACTGCTAAATCTTCGGCTGTATGTTGGTTCGGTTTTTGTTGGCTGTTGGCTGCAATCGTTTCAGTTTGCTTGCCGTTCAATGCTGGAATTTTTGGCGCTTTATCTAGAAACTCTTTTAGAGCTTGAGGATTCGATTCACCAAGATTAGTCGCCCAATCTTTCATACCTTCACCTAATAAACGCCCATCAGCACATGCCGCGATAATGAGTGTTTCAATCTCATTCGTTTGGGCTGCACCTTTTAAAGTTGCAATTTCATTTTGCAAACTGGTAACAACCCCAATTGGTACGTACTGAGACAAATCAGGCTTTTGCTGACTGTTTGCAGCAATCTTGATTTGATCAATAGCAGCAAGCGCATCAAATAAATTCTTGCTATTCGCTGCCACAGCAACGCCAGTTTTTTCACTGATCTGACTTTGCAACTTAGCAAGCTCAGCAATGATTTCTTCAGCGGTTGCTGATACTGGTAAATTCAGCATCCAACGCAAACGCTCTAAAAGTTCTTCATTCATGGTTGAACTCTCGTCCTGTTGATTATTTTGGGCAAATAAATCCTGTGCTGCGGCTGCAAGTAATGCAGGCAACTCGTCAAGATTCGGTGTGTTTGTTAGAGCGACGCACAATAAGCCTGTGACTTCGCCAGTTGTGGTATAAGAAAAAACAGGGGATAAATACTTATATTCTTCAGCATCAATAAAGCTTTGAGCTTTATCCGTCCATTTGAAATCCGAACTACATATTCCAACCCCCTCTATATAAGTGAACTTTTTTAACCAGCCAGACGCAGGTGCGGGTTCACCCGTTTCTTTTGATTTGAGAGTTCCATGTTCATAATCCACAACCATGTCGATTTTGCGGCTATTTAAAGCTGCAACAATCTGACGACCACGATCAGGCGTTAAGAACCAAGAATCTGCTTCAAAAGGACGACCATCTATCCCCTTAAAGTTGCCTTCAGGGATGATGACCAACCATTCTTCAGATTGGTTTAGGGCGGATGCGCATGCAGCGACTAAAAGTTTTGTTTTCATGTCTCAAGAATGACAGAGACAAAAAGGGCGGTTTAGATGGAATCAGTTCCTATAGTTTTTTGATTTTTAAAAGCTAATAAGATGCGATTTAAGACATGAATAAATGTCAAAGCTATCATTTATCATTTTTATTCTTATCAAAGTTTCTAACGCCTATCTAACGCTGTCTAACGCTAGTTTTATTTGTTATGCGGGCTTATAAAATACTTTTTAAATATAAATCTATTGTTTCAGCGACTTCAACATACGCTTCTTGTTGTAAATTTCCATTCGCATCCATTGGTAAATAGGGACGGGCTTTGATATTTACTTTATGTCCACGACCAGCCATTCCACCGAATTGATGAATCGCTGCATAAACTTTATTAGAACCGACACCCGCATGATCCGCGCCATGAAATGCTGTTAAGCTCCCCGCGAGCTGTCCTGACACTTGTAGAATTTTTCCAGCTTTACGTTTTGCTGCATAAGCAGTGCTGAGACCAGCCCACTTGGGGCGACCTTCAGCATTAAAATTTTCTTCAGTAACATTTAACAGCGTCATAGAAATACGCTGCATAAGTTGGGTTGTGTCGGCTAGTTTGTCGGCAGCATCTTCTAATTTTTGTTGTAAAGCAGAATCGTCGATGATGATTTGCATTAATAAATAACAATCTCAGAATGATCAGAATTAACAACTGGAACGGGCAATTGTTCACAGCTAAAGTCCAAAAACGCAAGAACTAAAGCAAGTTCATCTTTATTTTTTAAAGGATCGGTAACAGGAAAATTAACGCCATTAATGACATGAGCTATGTACCCGTCTTCAATTGCATATTGAGCGAGTTTAGTAATTTGACGGATGGTTTCATCATCACCAGCAAGCTTGCCTTTCTCTTGATCCCACGCCAAAGAGACGACAGAATCGTTATGTTTTAATTCAATATCCATACTGCCTCCTTTTATAAACAGTGAAATAAGATGCCAAGTGCTAATTCTAGCATACGCGTATCTTTTTTATACATATCAAATAACATTTTAGCATCACGTCTCTCAACCCCCAAGATTGGTTGCAATGCCATCGTCATAACTTCTAACGCTTCATGTCCGACTGAATCTTTATACTCTTTGCCCATGTAAGCATCAAAATAACCGTCGGGCTTTGCAAGTTCTGTTGCTGCATAGCTTTTAATACCCGTTAGATCACTAAGTTTTTGTAGCTTCTCATGCTTGGTGCGTAGTCGATGTTCTTGTTGAAATAGGTCATCAAGATCAGGGCGGGCAGCTTGTATACGATGCGCGAACTCATGTACCGCTGTACTGATATTACCCGCAACAATAAAGCCTTCGCCTTTTTCTGTTTTTAAAACACCGAATTTAGGCAATCGTACCATTTCAGCTTTTTGTGATGTATAAGCCCAGCCACGATCTGTACTATATTTTACATTCAACTTGCCGTATTCATTTGCCGCTTTCACCCACGAAGCGGGGTATCCCTTAGTGGCTTCTTTCATCATATTTTTAGCTTGCGCACCGCCTTTGATTTCAGCTTTGACTGTGCCAGCCTGTCGAGTTCGCTCTAATTCTCTAACGACCCATTTTTGTACTTTTTCATGATGTTCTAAATAATCCACTGGTGACTTAGCTGATTCTAAAATTTCTTTGATGCTTTTATTTGCTGTCGCTGGAATATTAAACACATCATTTAAACGTTGCTGACCAAGCTTTACAAAATCATCAACAGTAGCATTCGATGGACTAAAAACTGGATGCTCTGGTAACTGTTTAATAATATCGGGGGCAGTCTTTTTAATCAGTTGAGTTGTTGCGCCTGTGGACGGGGCAGCATTAAAACCAGCGTCAGTCTTAAAAGGAATCTCCATACTTGGGAGTTTAAGCCGCGTAATATTTGCCGATTCATTATGACTAACGCTCACAACGTCAGTAAATAAATACCCCTCGCTTGACTCGATTGTATAGCCGCCACGCTCTACAGCTCCAGCCTTCATCGGTGAAACACGACAACGGCAATTCCAACCACAAGGAGGGAAAATAGTATCCCAAGCGGGATCATCAGCCCGCATGACACGCCCATGCAATGCTTTATGAGCTGGACGAGTACGATTGTCCATAATGGCAATATATCGCCAATAAGGGTGCGTATCAGTCGCTTGAAGCATTTCATGCCGACGACCCGCCATATAAGCAGCTTGTAGGTTTGTTCGGTAAATGGTCTCAAGTCGCCACGGATTACCCATGTCTCGACCTTGATCATCTTTACCCCACCAGCCCTTTTTTTGCAGCGTAGGCGTAATATTGTTACGCCATTCTTCTAACGTTAGCCCTTTCTTCTGAGCATCAATTAATGATTGCTTAATGTCACCTAGCAAGTCGATCCGCGCGAGATTTGCAACTGTGAACGCTTGATTATGGGCAGCATCACGTATGTCGTACCAGTTTTTTGTAGGTATTAATTGCTTATTTTCTAAATAACTAATCGCGGCTTCAGGTGGCTGACCAAAAAAACCATGTAACGTTTTAGAATCAAGTGCGGGCATTATTGCAACTCCGCTTGAGCAGAAATTGCACCCCACGTCTCAGCCGCAAATAACAAACTAGCAAGCATCTCTTGCATCTGATCTGCGGTTCGGTCAGGGCTGATATTTGCAATAATGCCCAGCGCGTCATCAATCGTTTTCGCTGCTTCTAATTGCTTCAGGATAGACTGAATCATGACTTGCGCTTGAGCGTTAAGCTTTCCACTATCTAACTGATTAATTGCATCATCTAACGCGACTTGATCTTGAAATAGTTCTGTTTGAAGTTGTTGAGACAATGCGGCTAAGCGAAAACCTTTAAATTGCTGATTATTTGCAGCAATGCTTTGCTGAGTTGCACGGGATAAAACCGCTGTATTTTTATCTTTAGGCTGTGGAATGCCTAGTTTTTCATGCGCCCAATCAGCGGGAATTTGCATTCCAATATCAACCAGTTCAGGCAATGCTTTACTATAAGTCTCAATATCTTCAATGTCGTTAGTATCAAATTTAAACTTTGGATAACGATCTTTGCTGATATTGGGACGATTTAAACGCATTAAATAATCAATTAATGTACCCGTTATAGATCGTGCGAGCTGCTTTGCATCTGATTTTGTTACTGTTTTAAAACCATGCTCATGGGTTTTAGACTGTGCATTGGTACTGGTTTTGCCATCTGCTTGACTGAGCAAAGTACCACCAACAATGATTTTAGATTGAGTTTGTTCACACCACTTAATGAAACCCATGTGATTTTCAGTGTCACCATCTGCGGCTTTCTGAAAATCAATTTTCATACCTTGTGGGATGATACCGCCTGCATCTCGACCAATACTTAAAACTGCTTTTAATAGCGTCCATTTTTCTTGTGGGGTTGCTCCAGCGGGATACGTACCAACACGAATTGGCAAGCCGTAAATCTCTAAAAACTCTAAAATGTCTTTAACACCGTAATTTTTAAATAAGTACGGGTAACATAAAACACGGTGTAAACCTGAACGAGAAATATAGCCCGACTTTGCTTTATGGAAATGATTCAGCCAGCCATAATCCCAAAACTCAGCCCCATCAACTGAATAATCATTGAGCCGTAATTCATTCGGTTTATTTAACGGTGTTTTAAAATCACGGGCTAAGCAATGCTCAAAAGATGCGGGTAGTATTAAGCTACCAACCCGTTTCCATTCGATTGTTTGACAGCTATAACCGTGACCAATCGCATCCAGTGCATCAAAGATTACAGTCTCAAAATCTTCAATATCATCAATCCATTCTTGTACTTCAGCAGCTAATTTTGTTTCTTCTGTTGATGCATTTTTAGGTGGTATTACTGACCATTCAAGGCATTTAACGGCTTGTTTTCGTTTATCTAATTCGCTGAAAATATGACCGTCACGTTCTTCCATATCCGCACCAAGATCGGCTTGTGCGGTTAAGTCACCAGCTTCAGCAGCTCGTAACAGTTGATTTAGGCGGGCAGGCGTTAGATTGAGTGCAGGATGGTCTTGCTGATTGATCCAGCCGATGTCGGCAGTTTGCGGGGCATCTAAAGCAGCGCGATTATCTTTAGAATTTTTGTCTTTCTTAGCCATAAAAAAATGCCAATACTGATATTGGCATTATTTTTGATGTTTAGGATTTTATTGTTTAGATGGAACTACTTCCAATTTATTTAATGAAATAACGATCATCTAAATCACAACCAATAAATTTCCGATTGAGCTTTAAGCAAGCTTTAGCTGTACTGCAACTCCCTGCGAACACATCGAGTACAATGTCATTTTCTTTGGTACTAGTCAGCAAAATATGATCAAGCATCGCACTTGGTTTTTCACATGAATGTTTACCTTCATAATATTGAACTGGTACAAACGTCCAAATATTAGTATGAGAACGATTGACTAAATCAGCTTTAGTTGGTGGAGTAAAGCAACGTAATTTAGACTTATCAAATTGATATTGATCAGCCTGTTTTAATGCAAGTAATTCATCATAAGATAATTTCAAATAATCATGACCAACATGATTCTGCATCAATAGATATTTTTCACGCGTAGGCATAAGCCACTGCGAATGTGAAAAGTAATGACGAGCAATCGATCCAACAACTAACTCAGCATCACGATATTTTAGACCAGCCGCTTTCCATTGTTCTTGTAAATACTGTAAAACAGCTTCGCATACATATCCATCAGGTTTTATAGCATTACGATGTTCGGCAAAAATAATGCTTTCAGTCTGAGAAAAATAACGTCGTAATGCTGGGGGGTGGCAAGCCATGTGTCTACCAAAAGTTTTAACCCATAAAATATGATTTAGAACTTTAAAATGCTTGGCAATAATTGATTCTGTTCTATGCTGTAAGTGACTTGAACAGAATAAATAAAGTGAGCCATTTCTCTTTAAAACACGTGCAAGCTCAGAAACAATACTTTCAAGCCAATCAAAAAAAGTATCCTCATTTTTCCACTGGCGATCCCATGCATCTTCTTTGACCTTGAAATAAGGAGGATCAGTGACAATGGCATCAATCGACTGATCAGGTAGTTGCTTCAATAATGTTAAACAATCGGTTTTAAACAAATTAATTTGTTTGTCCTGTAACACTGGTTTTATCCCATCGTTGCTCTGGGCAATCGGGCAAGGCGTTCTTGACGCTCAAATAATTTAAAGTTTTACAACGTGGGCATTTGATTTCAATCTCATCAAAATACCCAATTTTGAGTAAAAGTCGATCACATGAATTGCATTTAATATGCTCCATCGGTTTACCTTCTCGCGTAGCGTTAGAATTACTGTTAGCCTTGCGCTGCTGTGATCACAGTAGCGGGGCTTTGCTTTGCGACAAGCTTAGGTTGTCATAAAGGGGCGTTAGATTGTTCCCGCAATCTAACGTCACCCCGTTCAATTACATATATTTAAAATCTGAAAGTAAGCTTTCTAAATCATCACCGAACTCATCAGAATCTAGGTTTATTGAAATAGACATAAATTCAATTGGAGCTTCAGGATTGCAACTTGCAAAGTCACAAAGCAAGTGAGCAATACCACTATCACCATGTCGGTTTTTATCAGTGTTAGACTTTCCAGCTTCAGGAATACGGGCAACGCCTTTAACTAATACAAATGCCCGATGATCTTCTTGAATATCCCGATCCGCTGGCATATCAATAATTTCACCATCTTCTAAAGCCGCTTTGAAATGCGGTGTATTCTCTCGATACCAGCCCTCATTCAGCATGACTGCTTCAATACGTTCACCGTATACAATCTTTAATGCTTCAGCTAAAAAGCCACCGTTACCCGTGGCATCTTGTGCGCCTTTTCTTAGGTTCGGCAACATAGCTAAAATAAGCAGCATGACTTTTTCTTGCTGCTTATACGGCACGTTAAACATTTCAAAAACAAATGGGCAATAGCGTCTGCCGTCTTGTTTACGCTGGTTCATCCAAAGTGAACAAGCATTTTTCTTACGTGCAAAGTCTAAGCCGTAGTAGCTTTCCTCTTGTCGAGGCAGCGCTTCCAGTAATGGTTTAAGATGTTCATTAAACCATTCTTCCATCTCAACCATACGGCTGATCTCAGACGTATCTTGATGCTCCCAATGCTTTGGAGCTGTGAACCGTAAAACAGGAATATCAAAGTTTTTACGCTTATTCAGTAAAGCAACGGATAGCCATTTGCCGCCACCATTGCTAGGAATTACATCCAGTTCCTCAGTAGCACCGTCACCATAGAATGAATAGATTTCCTCTACCCAGACTTTTTCTTCTTCTAAATCGTAGTCCGTACCTTTACGCATACAAACACGTTTATAAAGCCCTTGTTCAACAGCTTCATGAAAGGTGACTCGATGTACTGTACCTTTACGCTTTCCAGCTCTAATCTCTTGGATCAGTACATTAAACGGATTATCTTCACCATCATGTGTACTAATAATCCGAACTTTACCGCCCCAAATTAAGAAAGCCATAGCCGCCTTAATCAGCTCATCTAGGTCATCATGGAACGCGGCTTCATCCAGTACCAAAATACCTTGTCGACCACGCAAGTTAGATGGTCGGCTGGTGAGCGCTTCAATTCTTAAACCCGATTTCGGATAACGAATAATAAACGTTTGAATCTGTTTATCACCGTCCTCCCAAATGCCGTCCTCTATCTCAGCCGCAGCAAGGTCATAAGCTTTTGACCACATTGCACAGGCTTGGATAAATTCGACAGTCATATCTTTGTTGTAGCCAACATAATAGATATTCTGTCCACCCGCGTTTCGATCAGTTGACGCAATCAATGCAACGTCAGCAGCTTCAGCCCAAGTCAGACCGATACGACGAGACTTTTCCGCAATTTTAAGCGGGCTATCATCTGCTACCCATTGCTGTTGGTACGGCAATAAGACCGCTGGAACGCGGTCAAACTCAGGCATCAAGTCGGCAAGTGGGGTCGGGTTCATCGTCATTTTTTCGCAATCCCCAAAATTTGAGATCGAATTTCAGCAGCCGATTCTTTGGATAGACCGCCTTTTTTAATAATATTTTCAACCGCTTTGGCAGCAGCTTCGACCTTGTCACGAACTTCCAATTCCCATTTTTTCTGATTCACTGAAGCTTTGGAAATTTCCGCAACACCTTTACTAACTTTAGCCAACAACGTTAGACGTTCTTCAGGTTTGGTGTTTTCATTCAACTGCTGCAAAGCAATAAAACACTCGAAATATTCAGACTGAACCATTGAAAGCATTGCAGAGTTAAGTGCTTCACCATCATCTTTGACAGCGTCTTTAAACAGCAAAGCGGCTTGTGTGCTGGCTTGGATTGCCGCTAACTTTTGCTCAAGTTTCTGTCCATAGCGGTGTACGCTGGATTTGCCAACGTTGTAACCACGTTCAGCTAAAATGGCTGCAATTTCTTCATAGCCATTAAAGCCACAATCCATAAAGCGACGATCTAGCCATTGCTTATCTTCAGGATTTAATTGATCAATTGCAGACTCACGCCCCATAATTACTTCCAGTATTTTTCAGGGCGTGCAATACCAGCTTGGCAATCAATCGTGTACTCAACACAATCAATACCAAGACGATCAAGCTTTGCGTGCCAATGACCATCGGGGCGTTTTGTGATTTCGACCATCTTACGCTCTTGTAGATAGTCCAGTTGGATGTGCAACTCTTGAGGGGTAGTATCTGAATAAATTGCTTGCATCACATCGAGCAGCAACGTATCTAACGCCCCCAATGGTCGGGCTTTGTCCAACGCATTTAATAAGTGCCAGCGCATCCCTTCGCGACGGATTTTTTGAACATCAAAGCTCATTGTTGAACCCCTTGTTTAATTTGTACTTTCTCTAATTTTTCAGCCAAAGCATCGAGCTTTGATTCAAGTACGGTTTGACCACGAATATAGTCATCACGTGCGATATAGCGAAAAGGCATATCCGCTTTAAACTCTAAAAATTGGCGCTCCAAAGCGCGAATTTCTTCCTGACCTTTGGCGGCTTGCTTGGCAACTTCTTCAATTTTTTGATTTGTAGATTCAAAGTTTTGCTGAATGTTGCGATTAATCTGATTACCCAAAATTTTAACCATCCCGACCACAGACCCAATGACTGTGGCAAGGATTAAAAACACTTGATAGGCTTCAAGCTGGAATGTCATGCAGCCCCCTTATTATCATCAGCAGGGGGCAACGGTTTAGATTGATTGACAAAGCGTAGAATCCCGCCACTGATTGCAATACCAGCAATCACGGCTAAGCGGATGTGATCAGGCAATACCGCTAAAACTTCAGGCGGGATCGGTACTGTTGCTGCTACTGTGATCAACCCAAATGCCCACGTAGATATCCATTTCCAACCATGTCGCCAGTTTTCGACCAAAAACTTTTGTTGTGGTTCAAAAAATGAAGCATCTTTAGCATTAACAGAACTTAAAAAATCAATTTCATTTTTTAATGTTGAAACGCTGGCTTTATGAGCTAAAGACTGCTCAAGCATCTGCTTTCTATGCGCTTTTTCTAAAGTTGATTTTTGATTAGCAAGCTCATTTTCACCTTTCAAACGTCCAGCACTGTAACCTTCTTTAAGGGCTTGTTCGTGAGTGAAATCCAACTGCTCATTATGTTCGGCATGTAAGCGTTCAATGATGTTAGACATCTGAACTTGCTTTTTAATATGCCGTTCAACTCTATTGAGCTGTGCCAAAGGGCGGGCAGGGCGTTTAACTTTACTGGTCATGAATTATTTAATCCCTTGAGAATATTCAGTTACGCCTTTTACTTTTTTAGCCGTTAGAACTTGCCCACGTTGTTCACCTTTTTGGCTTTTGTAACCAATGTGAACCCATTCATTAAACTCAAGAATGATTTGATCAAATTTAATGCCGCGCTTTGTTAATTCTTCAGCCAAAAATGTTGCAACTTCTTTAGGCGTACCAAATGAGGGACAGATAAAATCAATCGCATAACCAACACAATGAGCCGATGATTTACTACCCCCAACAGCTTTATTCACGGCAATTGAACGATAGCCTGAACTAATTAAAATAGGTTTATTCAATACATCACGCGTCGGCTGGAATAGCTCATGACAAGCTGTAATCAAATTTGCTTGATGATCAGTAGATGGGATATTTTCAATCCCTTTACGAACCGCAGTATTACTATGTAATAACTCGGCTAATGTAAAATTCTTTGTGACTTGCATGAGTAACCCCAATTTTGTTATTGGGTACATTTTTATATTTATAATTTAAGTAGTTTAGATGGAATGAGTTCCTATAAAAATAAAGCCACATTTTTAAATGTGGCTTTTAATCAATCAAACATATCAAGCTGTCTGTCATTATTTTTTCCGTCTTGCTGCTTGGGCTGCTTCCATCTTCGTTTTAACTCTCTAACCCAACGTGAACTAATTCCATACTTTTTAGCGACCTCATCATCATGGAGCTTTTCACTATCAAGACGTATTTTTTCATGTCGCAAATATTCGGCATATTCGCGGGCATAGGGAATATAAATCATATCCCCATTCCAATATTCACAGATTTTTTTGAGATTATTAAAACCGATCAGGTGCGCCAGCTCATGACGGTCATTCACCATTTTTGTCGTGGGTAGTTTTAAATCACGCCCGCCATATTGCTGAACTATGGCAAGCGTAGTCGTTAGATCAGTTAAGCGAACCATCGTTTTTAACGTTTCGGGTAACTTATCTAAAAATTCATCATTCATCTTATTTTGCCCCCCGTTTTTTTTGATATTCCAATGCCGCTACAATTTTCCAAAGTTCATGCTCAGTGCAAAATTCTAACGCTTCTTTGTTAAACATCTTTTTGGCAATACCGATTGCATAGTTCCAATGCTTGCCCGCATCAGCAAGCAATGCTTCAATCTTTGCTATAAGCTGCTCTTTAGAAAGTTTGACTTTAGGCTTTTGCCCGAAGTCTTTACGTTGATTAAAACCCAAAGTCTCCATGTGCTGTAAAACATGAATAAGATGATCATCGCTCATGTCTTTAGCAGATCGCTTGCCCGTGACATGCTCAAGCATGTCACGGTAGGTATCATCATCAAGACCAAGCGACTTTTTGCCCATGTGAATTGCAGCAATCCTGTTTTTACGGCTGATCATGCTGGCATCTCCGTCACCAGCTCAATAGAGTCACTAACTTTGATCAGGTGATTGATTGCTGTACGTCCTGATAGGAAATGACTACCTTTTCCGACATATTTCTTATCTAAATTAGGAAAATATTTATAGGCGTTACGTTTTCCAAATTCTTTGATAATTTTTTTCTTTTCCACTGAGCTATAAAATGCCTTGGTAATAATCGGTAAAAATTTACTTTCCACATGCTCATCAGGTTTAGTGAACCAAACACCTTTAAAATAGCTATTTACATAAACACTGATTGCAAGCTTCGTATTTTTTACTTGAACCAACTGAAGGTCTACGGTGTGACCGTCGCACTTCAGTTTTACTTGTTTCCATTGGCTTTTGAGCCGTTCAATAGCAAAGTCCTTTTGAGCTTTAGTTAAAGTTTTCATTTTTTACCTAACCTTGCCAGCTTTGCACGTGCATCAGCTAATTCAACTAACAGGTGAACCGAGAAATCAAAATAATCTGTTAAAGCGGTGTTATAGTCCTTTGCCTCAATCTGTTTCCATACAGCGACTTCAGCTTCACATTGCTTTGTAACTTTATTTTGATTGGATTCAGTAATTTTCTTCAGTTTGGTTTTAATCATGCGACTTCTCCCAAACTTTCCACCACTTCAGGCGGTAAATTCTCTAAATCTTCAATTTTGATCATCTATTTTTTTCCTGTTGGAATTGCGCTAAATATTTTTCTAACGTTTGTAAAATTCTTCGCAGAACTATATCTCACGCTTACTAAAAGCCCGTTAATACCTTCCATAGTCGAAATATCACCATCTGTATCAAGAACAAATCCACGTTCAGGAACTAGGTCACTATCATTTAGCTCAGGGTATTCTTTACCGTCCATGATCAAGTACACATGATCACGGTCTCCATCAATTAAAAGTTCTGCACCATCACTCATAAAATCCTCGCTGCTCATCAGTACCAAGTCACGACGCTTGGCAGACACGGGCAGAAGCCCGTGTTTCGCTTATTTGTAAAGTTGAACCGCTGAATCAATTGCAAACTGAAGAACGGTATTCTTTGCAATTGTTTGATTCGCATAGTTCAAAATGTGGTACTCGAAGTAACCTGAAAGATTAAATTTCTTTTCAACTCTCAAGTCGTTTTGAGTTAGAAAAGCAGTGATTGCATTCATAACAGCACCTTAAACATTAGCTAGATCAAGCGAGATCGGCTGGTATTTGCCTTCAGCGTCACGCTCATAAAAGCGGATATAATCTTTGCTATCAGTAATGATGATGCTGTCGCTGATTGCTCTCATGGCATCAAGCCACTTCGGATCATCAATGTTGTGACGACGCAGCCCAAGCACACGACCAGTTGAGATTTTTCCCTCTTTATCAACTTGGAAAGCATCAAGAACCAACGTTTTTAAGTTGATATTTGAGTCAGTCGACCAAGACTGAATACACTCATCAATTAAGGCTTTTGCAGCTTGTAAGCGCTCATCAAAACGGATGTAGTCTTGAATCTGTCTAACGATCTTGAAGCGACCATCAAAGCTATGCAGCGTTACATTTCCTTTAGTACCGCCAAGCTGAACGTCATACTGTTCAGCCGAAAGCTCTACAAATGCGCCAATATCGCCAAAAGCTAAGCCCTTAAAATCACGCAAACGTTCTTGCTCAGCTTTTGCACTTTCACAAAGGCGTACCACTAAGTCGCTACGTACTAAGTCCATTTGCTTGATTTGAGACAATGGAATCAAACGACCTCTCATGTCTTGTAAATAACCTTCAGGTACTTGCATTGCTGTATTCATATAATTCACCTAAATTTTTCCTAAAATTTTCAAATATCTAATTCTGTTACCTACGGCAATGGATGTACGATTCAATGATTGTGCTATCAACTTATGACAACGTTTTTCACGATACATACTGATCAATTGAGCCGTATGCTCGTCAGACCAACGCGGGGTTTTAAGCTGAATATCTTCCAGTTCTAAACGTGTGCGAATCGCTCTATTTACCCCGTAAATGGTGCGCCCTAAAACTTCGGCAATTTCGGGAACTGACAGACCCGCTTCCCGCATTTCAATGAGCTTGTTTATTTCCCAACCCGACCATCGAGACCACTTAATAGCTGTCATACTTTCGTCCTCAATTCACAGCTCTGACATTCTCGCCAATGCCGCATTTCTGCGGGATTGTGCGTAGGGGCATCACGTTCTTTAAAAGCCTTACATTCAGCAGGGCTAATAGATTTTTCTAAAAATGGGCAACCTACCTGTCCAAGCATTTTTAAAACGTGCTTCTCAAGATTTTCAGTGCTGCCGATGTACTTATCTCTAAGAGCAAGTGATAAGCTTGTTCGGGCATAGCCCAATTCATTAGCAACCGCTTGAATACTTCCCAATTCTTTTACACGGGCATGTAGGAGTTGCTTCCAAAGCGGTTGATCCTCAGAAGCAAGCTGCTGACAAGACAGATTTTGCATACCAAAGTCCTCCGTACATGACTACAATCAGGGCTATTAAAATGCCTACAAAAGCAGGGTAAAAACGTTTGCTATACACAAGTTCATCCTGAGCCATTGCAGTACGTTTGCGCTCACGATCAAGCTCAGCAACCAAACGCGCACGATCACGTTGTAAAAAACCTTTTTTATCTTCTGAAACTGTAAAACTTGTTTGAACTTGGTTATTCATTCTCTAATTCCTTACTCTCAGACACACCGTGCTTACGTTCTTCTTCGAGAATCGGTGTATCTTGAAACATGATTTTGTTTAAGTTGTAGTCGAATACTTGAATTGCACGACGCACGGATGGTGGCTTAGCACCTGTATTCATTGATGGGATTAACTGGTATTTCGCTTGACCATTTTTGCGGTATGTAGACTGTTTGGTTATGCGAACATAACCAGCATCTAACAAAGCTTTTAAAAACAATGATGCTGAACTACTTTTAATTTCGAGCGTTTCAGTGCTTGAAATTTTTGCAATTTCATCGGCAGAAAAAGCGTTACCTGTTATTCTGAGCGTGTTCCAAATCGCTTGGTGCGCGGACATAGACTCAACAACTTCACCATTTTTTCGCACCATTGGAGCAGAGTATCCAACATCATTAACAAGCGAATAAAAGATCGTTTGAATTGCCTTAGAGCGACCTTTCACAGGCTCTCTGCGGATTTCTTTAATGAAACCCGCAAGCTCTAATCCTTTGATATAGTCATGAGCACTCGTATAGTTCATTCGAGCTTCTGCACAAACTTGTTTTGCTGTAAATTCAGAAGCATTTTTGCGTATAGCAGTCCACAGGCGCTGTCTTGGCGCTGCGTATGGAGCTTGTTTAACTGCTTTTACTTGAGTGTTCATTTTTTAAATAATCCGTTATTAAAATGTACGTGGCTTAGGGCTTTCGCCAGTTAAGAAACCGTGATGTAAAACATCTTTAAGATTTTTTACTGTGATTAGGTCTATGCCGTTTTCGAGAGCTAATTCATTCATCATTTCAAGATTGCTAGACACGCGACGTGTTGAGCCTTTAACTGATGCAATAAGCTGTTCAAGCACTGGTGACTCGATTTCAATATCATGTGCATAAATATCTTTAAGAAGTACGCAATCATTTAGATCGGTAGGTAATGCGCCAGCCCAGTTCAAGACGCGCCCATGAAAACGCTCCCATTTTTCTAATTTTCTTGGTAGAAGTTCTTCACCAATAACCAAAATCGTTCCCTGAGATGCTTCATAAAGGTCTCGTACTATTTCAACCTTTGAGCTATTAACAAGGTGATCAAATTCATCAACGATCAAAGGCTTGCGAGTTTTTGCCAGTTCTGCACTTGCTAGTTCCATCATCTCATTTAAAGTTGGCGGAACAGGGATACACATTTCACGTAATACGGCTTGAAGAAATGACTTACGTGTATAAGTTGATTTCACTTGCACATAGAAAGCCCCAGTCATAGTCGCTACATGGTTTGCAGCAAATGACTTGCCGTAGCCGCTTGGGCCATACAACCCAGCAAGACCAGGCAAGTTAGGGTTGCGGTTCAAAGTACGCATTACAGCGTCATAGCACTGTGCAATGTTACGAGTCTTTGCAATGCCGTTATTGACAGAAATATTCATTTCGTACATCCTTAAATTGTTCAAAAGGTCATCACTTTGGTTTTGTTCGAGCAAAACTAAAGATCATTGGATACACGCAGTTGCTCAGTAGTTTCCAAGTGCTGTTGCAACTGTTTATCCTCATTACATAAAAGCTTGAATTTTTTAGATTGTTGGAATAACTCCCAAAACTTTCTATCCTCCTCAGTGAGCGATTCACCAGTTAAAATTGCGTGATCTAAAAGCATCCAACGAGCTACTTTGTCATCAGATTGCAATTCATTTCTTTCAGTAGGTATGACGTGCTTCACGTCAAAAATTTGCTTTTCTTGACGCACTGGTAAAGCATCCATTTCCGCAAAAATTTCAGCAGTTGCCTTTCGGGTAGGGAAAGTAATGACTGTCTGTTGCTCGATATGCTCAATCACTTTCTGTGGGTTAAGCTCTGCCATGACTTCAGACTGTTTGACAGCTAAACGACGCATACGACCAGCCGCACGTTGTTCGCGAGCTTTTTCCATAACAGATTTAGGAAAGTAATCACGCTTGTTGTCATTCCATATAGCAACGCAGATCAAGCGACCATCCATATCGCGTACTGTGACTTTCTCAGCACAATGGATGTCATAACCAACTTGCACCAACTCATCGTGGTATTGCTCAAGATCACGGTGAAAATATCGGTTACTAAACAACTCGATTTCACAACGACGAACCTTACGTTCGAGTGTTGGTCTAAAGAAGTTTTCAACGTCCCAATCATCAACACGATCAATGGGGTATTCTTGATCTAACGATACTTCCCACATTTCTAACGGGGTCATGTAACGTTTTTTCATCGTCACAGGGTCAGTGATACGCTTTAAGCTACTGTGTGGATTGTTGTTGTAACTGTTGACAACACCTTCAGCAAAAATCACAAAATCAGTCCATGACATTAACGCTTTAGATTGACCAAACTTAATGATTTCAGCACGTGTCAGCTTATGCACCTTATTACTGGCTTCAGCATCCATATCTTTACCCATATAAGTCGGTAAATTCTTGGCAGCTTTAACCCATAACGTTTTATGACTACGTTCTATCAAGCCTTTAGCTTGTGAGTTGTAAGGTAAAGCATGAGTAACAGTGACATTCAAACGGCTTAAAATACCGTTGGCACGACCTTTTAATAGCTCATTCTTATAGCCTGATCCGTTATCAACATAGAAAACCGCTGGTACTCCGCACTCAGTCGCACTCATTCGGATTGCATCAAGTACAGCCCAACGGTTTTCTGATAGATCAATAGACCAGCCCACAATCCGACGTGTTGCAACATCAATAATCGATGTGATCTCAGGTCGGAATGGTCTGCCTGAAATTGGATGTGCTATTTCAGCATCAAAACAATGACCATCGGCTGTATAAACATCTGTAGCAAAAAGATCAGAAGTATCACGACGTATAAAGCCCTTGATATTCTTTAATTCACGCGCCCCCATCCGACCTTTTTGAACTTCAACATTGCCCATCTTCTCATTCAAGAAACGATAAGCCTGTGCATAGCTAGGGCATTCGATATTGCTATCTAAATAACTAGGAAGCAGTTCCAATGCAGCGGTTAAAGTTGGTTTTTGTGGTTGCCCCCAAACTTTTAACAGGGCACTTGCCCAAGCTGGTAGGGTTGTCGCTCGTTGTTTCGGTGCTAAAACACTCAATAAATTAAGCTTATGCTTTTCAGCATCATCAACAGCACCGATCCAATCGAAAACTGAACGACGGCTAACAGTACGATCTTCGCCAGCTTTTGCATTTGCTTTACGAACTGCAATAAGCATTTCTTCAGGTAAAGTTTTCGCCACAGCTTGAGAAATAAATGACTCAACTGCTTTAGTTTTCTTAATTCCTGAAGTGACGCTGTTTTGAATATAGCGCACTACAAATAAACGGTTTTCTGCAACTTCGCGTTGCCATTCCATTAGATCATTCGCATTTGGTAAATTTTGAGCAACAGCAATCTCTAAAGATTGTTCGTAATTAACCATGTTGTTTAGTTCGCTTTTCATTTGTTTAAGCACGACTAACTGAGTTAATTCATCATTTAGTTCGTATTCCTTTCTTAAACCTCCTTTCCCTCGACTTGGAACTTCTCTATACTTGAATTGCTTGTTTAAGACGTATTTTTCTAACCCTCTACGAGTAGTGGGTAAACCAACCAATTCAAGTGCTTGTAAATCAGCAATGCTGTAGTACGCTTTCATTTACATTCACTCTTGTTGTAACGTGGATAAATACGCTTGTTATCAGTAGTCCAACGCTCTGGAAATAGCTCAAATAAAGGCTTTTCAAGAAAATTAGAGATAACACGCTCTGCTTCTAAACTCGGTTTAATCAACGCGCTGCGAATAGAAGATTCAGGCATTTGGTGAACTCTCGCTAAAGCTGCAAGACTGCCGCCCTTACGGCAAATTGCAGCTTTAATCGAGTATCTGTCCCAAATTTGTTCGCTTGGGTTTTGTGTGATTGCACCCATAAGAACTCCTTAACCTGCCAAAAATGGCATTTTTTTAAATCGTTAGAATCAACGTTTGTCGAATCTAACGCTAGATTAATTCGTAATTAGTTCGTTGTAAATAGTTCGTAATTTAATTTACGAACAAATTTAAGGGTGTTTCTAGCAAATGATTGAAAATAAAGAAGATATAATTGTTCGTTATTCTGAATTTAATTTTGCAGAGTGTTCGCAATTTAAGGAATTTAATTGCGAACATGAAATGACAGATATTCAAAAGCGGATGTACTTCCTTATGATGCATAGTGAAATGCAGAGAGGAAAAGGGGAATCACTTTATAGTTGGAGTGGTAGAGTAGGGCTTTCCCGATCTACTGCATTCGGAATATTCAACAAAGGCAATGCAACAATGCATAGTTCTGTAGCTCAGAAGATCGCAGCGGCAACAGGTGCAAATGAGCAATGGGTTCAGAATGGTATTGGAGAACCATTTACTGCGCACAATGCTGTGACACATAGCAATAATAATTCGGATACGAATAAGGTTGAAACAGAAGGGCTAACGATTACAACTGCGATTGATAAAGACAAACTACAGCAGGCATTTGAGACAACAGAACAAGCACTTAATGATCAACATAAGACCATGAAGCCTGAGCCAAAGGCTGAATTTATTATCATGCTTTATACGGCATTAATTGATAATGAAAAGCAGAATTTTGATAAAAAATTATTAAATACAGCGATTTACTTGGTAGAGAATGAATTGTCTGTTCAGCGACATATTATGTCGCCTGATAAAAAAACTTTATTGATTATAGCTATTTACACGCTGTATATTGACGGCGCTTCAAACGTAGAAGCATTAGAACTTTCGATTAAAAATTTAATAAGGAGTGCCGCCTAATATGCCTGATTCAAATATTGTCCGTTTCTTCAACAAAAATGCAGAGGATTTACAAACACAACGAACATCTTTAAAGGTTGAAATCTATGGGGTAAAAATTGAAATGGATGTCTATGGTAAAGACAATACAGGAATAAAGGATTTTCTTGAAACTTGTCTAAGAACTGCTTCTACGTCCTCCCACGCTAGTGCAAAATAATAATTAAAAAAATCCGCCGCCGCCAAATTCAAATAATTTAGTGCAGAAAAAAGGGTAAAGTCATGATCTAGCTTTACCCAACAAAAAAAAATCCTCAAATCCTTACAGTTCAATCACTTCATCCCGCTTCATCCCATTACTTCCCACATCTTCCCAGTTCTCCCTAGTGCAGAATCAATTAGAAAGTCACAATTATTCGCTGATTTTAAATGTTTTTTTGAATTTTATTCAAAATAGAAATCTCCATAATTTCTTGGCTTTCATTACAAAGCTTTGCAATGTCGTGGGTTTTATTCATGCTTTCTCCTTGAGTTTTTCTTAATCTAATTTTAGATCGAAAAACAGAGGATCAAACAATGAAGAAGACAGTCGTGTTATTGGTATCAACGATGATACTTGGTGTATCTGCTTCAGCAATGGCAGATTCAAATCGTTGGAACCATGATCATAAAGATCGCTATGAGCACCGTTACGATCATCGTGAACAACCACGCTGGTCGAATGGCGACCGTGGTCATCATTATGGTCAACGTATCAGCCTTAAACGTGGCGAGCGTTTACCGTCAGAATTCCGTAGTAACCGCTATGTGATTTCTAACTATCGGACTCACCGTTTGTATGAACCACCGCGCGGCTATAACTGGATGCAGGTACAAGGTAAATATGTTTTAGTCGACTCGAAATATCGCGTGTTGAGAGTGGCTTAAACTAAGTAATAAAAAACAGGCATCTCACCTGCTTTTTTATTTATGCTAGTTCATCATCTTGTGGTCTTGGTGTTTTATTTGCAGGGAGTTGTTGTTCATGGTCTTTACCTCGGATAACAGATGGGTAGTTCCATGAAGCAAAACGTACCACCCAAATTGCCAAAGCTAAGATCAGAATAGAGCCCGTAATGATGACCAAATCCATAGAGGCTTTATGATTGTGTTGAATATCAGCAATCAGTAAACGAGTTAGTGCAGTAATTGCCACATAGATGAGGAAGCGTACAGGCATGTGATTGGTTTTAAAGTAGATACCAACCATTGCCCCTAGTTCTAAATAGATAAACAACAATAGGATGTCATCAATGGTAGCGTATTGTTTAACCGTCAAAATTTCAATGACGGTATGTACTGCTGACCAAGCAATCATACAGCCAATAATAAACAGAGCTAAATAGTGAAAGGCTTCAACCGCATAATGACCTAGACGGTCAAATAAACGTTGTAAATTTTCGAGTTTATCTTTGGAGTTTGACATACCGACTTATATTCTCAACATGATCATTAAAATGTTATGCAAGTTTTATGCTGATTTTATTATAGCCATAAAAAAACTGCCTAAACCAACTGATTTAGGCAGTTTTTAAAACCGAACTAGAATTAAGCTTGGTTTGTGAAATAATCTTCGCTGAAGTTCATGATTAAGTCAGAACCTGCTTTGATCTTCGCAAGGCGAGAATCAAGTTCTGGCAAAATACGGTCAACAAAGTACTGTGCCAAAGCAAGTTTGTTTTGGTAGAAGTCACCAGACTTGTCTTTTGCAGCAGCAGCAATCTTAGCAAACATATAAGCAAAGCTAAGTAGACCAACTGCGCTTAAGTAATCTACTGCAGTAGAGTTCGGGAACTCTACATTTTCAGCCGCTTGTTCAATGATGAACTGAGTGATTGCTTCGATTTCAGTTGCAGCATCTAAAGTCGCATCTTTAATGAAGTTTAAGTCAGTGTCTAATGCATTGGCAAAATCACGAATCTCAGTGATATATTCAGCGATGAAAGCACCACCACACTTAATCGTTTTACGACCAATTAAGTCTTGAGATTGAACGCCGTTTGTTCCTTCGTAAATTTGAGAAATACGAAGATCACGGATGCACTGTTCCATACCCCATTCACGAATATAACCGTGGCCACCAAATACCATTTGCGCATCTAAAGTTGCTTGGAATGCAGTATCTGTGAGGTAAGCTTTTGCAATTGGTGTTAACAGCGCAACACGGTCATTGGCTTTTTTCACTGCTTCTGCATCAGTAGAGAATTTAGTGATATCAAGCTGTTGACCTACATATACTGCAAATGCACGAGATGCTTCATTATTTGCACGTACATTCAATAACATACGACGAACATCACCGTGAACTAAGATGCTATCCGCAGGTTTGCTTGGAGATTTAACACCAGAAGCACTACGACCTTGTAAACGATCAGTCGCATATTGAGCTGCATTTTGGTAAGCAAATTCAGAAGCACCAAGACCTTGGATACCCATTGATAAACGTTCGTAGTTCATCATTACGAACATTGCTGCAAGACCTTCGTTTTCTTTACCAACGAGATAACCTTTTGCAGCATCAAAATTCATGACACAAGTTGCAGATGCCTTGATCCCCATTTTATGTTCGATTGAACCAGGGCCAACAGGGTTACGCTCACCTAAAGAACCATCTGCATTTACAATGTATTTCGGTACGATGAATAAAGAAATACCACGTGAACCCGCAGGTGCATCAGGTGTTTTTGCAAGAACTAAGTGAATGATGTTTTCAGCGAGATCGTGATCACCACCTGTAATGAAGATCTTAGTACCTGTAATGTTATAAGTACCATCTTCGTTACGTTCAGCTTTAGTTTTAATAATCCCTAAATCTGTACCTGCATGCGGTTCAGTTAAGCACATGGTACCTGACCATTCGCCAGAGTAGATTTTAGGTAAATACGTTTCTTTCTGTTCTTGTGATGCATAACTGCTTAACGCCATGCCTGCACCGACAGACAGTAGTGGATACAACAAGAATGATGGGTTGGTGGCAAAGAGCATTTCATCTGACAATACTGTCAGCATTTTTGGCATGCCTTGACCGCCCCATTCTTCATCAGCACCTAAGCCAATCCAACCACCTTCGGCGTATTGACGGAATGCTTCTTTAAAACCTGCTGGCGTGAAAACTTCACCGTTAACCCAACGCGCACCTTCTTCATCACCAGTACGGTTAAGTGGGTGAGTTACGTTTTGAGCAAATTTAGCCATTTCTTCTAAAATTGCTTCAGCTGTTGCAGCATCTACATGAGCAAGATTCTCATTAGACTGCCAAAATTGTTCAGCTTTAAATACATCATTTAAGATGAATTTCATGTCTGCTAAAGGTGCATTGTAAATTGGCATAATCGTTCCTTTTTATGCACAGGTCATGTGCAAAGTGATCAAATAAAACGAACAAATAAATTGAATAGTGTAAATTTAGCATTGATTAAACAAAAAAAGGACGGTCAAAACTGACCAGTCCTTTTTCTGTGATGAACGTTGCATCTCATTCTAATCTATGATTAGAACGCGAAGTGTTCCGCATCAAGTTCAAACAATGGTGCAACACCAGTTGAAAGTACATCTACGTGCGAGCGAACACGTGGCAAGATCTTCTTGAAGTAGAAGCGAGCAGTTGCTACTTTCGCATTATAGAAGTCAACTTCTGTTGAACCTTCAGCCAATTTCTCTTGAGCAACAAGTGCCATACGTGCCCATAGGAATGCAAGTGTTACATAACCAGAGAAGTACATGTAGTCAACCGCAGCTGCGCCAACTTCATCAGGGTTTTGCATTGCACGCATACCGATTTGCATCGTGATATCGCCCCATTCTTTGTTTGCAGCAGCCAATGGTGCAAGGAATTCTTGCATTGCAGCATTGTCTTTATTTGCTTCAACAAATTTATGGATGATCTTGGTGAAGTCTTTCAACATTGCACCTTGAGTTTGCAATACTTTACGACCTAAAAGATCAAGTGCTTGAATTTCAGTTGTTCCTTCGTATAAGCAAGCAATACGTGTATCACGTACGATTTGCTCCATACCGTGCTCAGAAATAAATCCGTGACCACCAAATACTTGCACACCGTGGTTTGCAGATTCATAACCAGTTTCAGTTAAGAATGCTTTAGCAATTGGCGTTAACAAAGATAAGATGTTGTCAGCAAACTTACGCTCTTCTTCAGTTTCGCCTTTTTCAACGATATCTGCATACTGAGCCAATAAGTAAACAAGTGCACGACCACCTTCAGCAAATGCTTTTTGAGTTAAAAGCATATTACGAACAGCAGGGTGAACAATAATTGGATCTGCTTCTTTTTCAGGTGCTTTAGGACCTGAAAGTGAACGCATTGCCAAACGATCTTTCGCATATGCTAAAGCACCTTGGAAAGAACCTTCAGATGCAGCAAGACCTTGAACGGCTGTACCAATACGTGCAGTATTCATGAATGTGAACATGCAGTTTAGGCCGCGGTTTTCTGGTCCAATCAAGTAACCTTTTGCTTTATCAAAGTTGATCACACAAGTTGCGTTACCATGGATACCCATTTTATGTTCAATTGAACCGCAGCGAACAGTATTGCGCTCACCGATAGAGCCATCTGCATTTACATTGAATTTCGGTACGATGAACAGCGAAATACCTTTAGTACCTTTAGGTGCGCCAGGTAAACGAGCAAGTACGATATGGATGATGTTTTCAGCCATGTCATGTTCACCAGCAGAGATAAAGATTTTCTCGCCAGAAATTGCATAGCTACCATCATCATTTGGTTCAGCTTTGGTTCGGGTAATACCTAAGTCTGAACCTGCATGAGATTCAGTTAAGCACATTGTACCTGTCCAAACACCTGATACAAGGTTTGGCATATACGTCGCTTTTTGTTCATCAGAACCATGGTGTTCAATTGTACGAACAGCACCATGAGAAAGACCTGGGTACATACCCCAAGACCAGTTGGCTGTACCAACCATCTCAGAAATTGTGATTCCTAGAGAGTTTGGTAATGCTTGACCGCCAAATTCTTCATCAGCAGAAAGAGATGGGAAACCAAGTTCGATATATTTTTGATACGCTTCTTTAAAGCCTGTAGGCGTAGTAACAACACCGTCATTCCAAGTACAACCTTCACGATCGCCTGATTGGTTGATAGGAGAAAGTTCATTCTCACAGAAATCAGCTGCTGCTTCTAAATATTGATCAACCAATTCGCGGCTTACGGTGCCTTGAAATGCAGGAAGTTTTGCGTAATGTGCTTCAGCATTTAATAATTCGTGCAATACGAACTGCATATCACGTAAGGGTGCTTTGTATTGTGGCATAGCATTTTCCTCAATACTGGTTAAACCAGAGTTATAATCTTAGTCAATAGTAAATATACCCAAAGGGTATCATTTTGTGTTGCTAATCGTGCAACAAGTTATAGTTCCGTACAAGCTTTAACAGGGCATTTCTTAGTGACTGTAAAGTCAAAGATAATGCTTAAATTATTTTAAAGCGTATTGATTGTAGGCAGTTTGCGTTGAATTCGCTCGTAATAATATGCAAAAAATCGTAAGCAGCTGTGTAATTAAAAATAATTGACTCTGCAAATAAATAAAAGGCGCTTGAGGCGCCTTGATAACGAAATAATATTATGTTCTTACATAGGTTTAACGTTTGAATTGTGATTTCTCAGGCGTAAAGCGAACGTCACAAGTACCTTCAATTACACGATTATTCCACTGAACATTCACACGCTCACCGATGCGTTTACCCTGACAGGCTTTCTCGATCTGTGCTCTCTGTAGTCGATGTTCTTCACGCATTTGTTCTCGTTGCTCTTCACGTTGTTCGCGTTTAGCTTGCCATTCTGCACGTTGTTCAGGGGTTAGCGGTTGACGTTGCATTTCGTGGCGGTGGTGGTCATGATTCATTCCTTGTTCTGAAGGTGTTACTTGGCAGGCAGCCAAACCTAAAACAGAACCGAGAAGAGTTGTCATTAATACAATTTTTGTCTTGTTCATTATTTTATCCTGCGTAGTCAGTTAAGATTCGATTGTTAAAGATTAGATAATAAAGATGAAGAAAGAATGGAGAGTTTTTTTGAACCATGTTGGTTACAATCCATAAATAGAACACTATTGAGATTTAGCTTTTGAATGTTCGTCGCATGCCTTTAGCCATACGTTTATTTTTAACGGTATTACTGACTACCTTAGTGATTGCAACAATCAGTTTAGGGGTATTGCATTGGACCATGCAAAAGAACTTCGCTCGTTATGTTGCTGATGTGGAAATGCAAAAATTAGATCGTTTGATTGCGAATCTAGGTAATGTTTATACGGTTTATCATGACTGGGGGAATGCCATTCAGGCGCAGATTTTACAAATTGAAGGCAACGCAGCACCTGATGATTATGATCGTTTGTCTCAGTGGTGGTTGCGCCGTCAGTATGATATTGCCTTACAACAACGTTATTTCAATGACCATACCTTATTAACGCTTTCACCCACGTTAGCTCAAAACAACACCGAAATAAAAAATCGTCAGATTTTTAATGATGAAGAATTAAAGATTCTTAAACAAAATTTACCCTCAGAATATCAACCCTTTGAAGGCTTACGTTTTCCTTTGAGCCCGAGCCAATTTCGGTTAAAGAAAGATGCGAAAGATGACAAGCAAGAGACCAAATCTAGTTCATCATCTGAACATGTTAAAAAGCGTTTTGTATCAATTCCAGATCGTTTAGGTTTAAGTTCAAGACTGTCTTTATATGATGAAAAACACCAATTTATTGTGGGCGAACCTGCAACTGATCAAATAGCCTACCGTCCAATTCTGGTCGATCAAAAAGTTGTGGGTTATCTCGGCTTAAAACCCGTATTGGATCAGGATGATGCATCAAGTATCAATTTCTTTAGTAATCAAAAGCGTTATTTGCTTTTAGTTTATGCCTTAACCGTGCTTTCCAGTTTGGTGGCTGCATTATTGATGGCGACTTATTTTAAAAAGCCAATTCAACGTTTGCTTAATGCGACTTTGGAATTAACGCGTGGAAATTACCAACATCAGGTTGTGATTAAGCGAAATGATGAATTGGGAGATTTATCTAATCAACTGAATCATTTGGCTGATATTTTGCATCAACATGAGGAATCGCGCCGTCAATGGGTCGCAGATACTTCTCATGAATTAAAAACGCCTTTGGCTGTGTTACAAGCACAGATTGAAGCGATGCAGGATGGAATTCGTAAAGCAACACCTGAGCATCTTGATGCAATGATGCGTCAAGTGAGTAGTTTAAAGAAGCTAACACAAGATTTGGCTGATTTGGCACAGGCAGATGTGCAGCAGTTGAAATGCTATTTTGCTGAAGTCAATCCATGGGATGTAGTACTGCAAGAAGTTGAAAATTTTAAACCTACATTTGAACAAAAGCAGTTTGATTTTTCACTCTCAGGCGAAGGAATAAGCCTATCTTTAGATCGAGATCGTTTTAAACAGATCATTGTTAACTTGCTTGGAAATTGTGTACGTTACACAGAACAAGGTGGAAAAATACAGATTCATACTCAACAAAATGAGCATGAATGGATACTGTATGTAGATGATAGCCCATTTGGGGTAAGTGATGAGCAGTTGGCGCGTTTAGGCGAGCGCTTTTATCGTGTGGATGATTCACGCACACGTAGCACTGGCGGAACAGGTTTAGGTTTGGCTTTGTCTTGTAAACTTGCACAGGCTTTAGGTGGTTCACTTACTTTTAATCATTCACCTTTAGGTGGATTGCGTTGTGTGCTGACTTTCCCAAAATTAATTAAATAACTTTTTTGATCCTCTTTGCTTGAGGACGATGGATAGGATGAAAACCATGAAGCATATTATGTTGGTTGAAGATGAAGTTGAACTGGCGCAGTTAGTTCGTGATTATTTAGAAGCGGCTGGGTTTGAAGTCAGTATGTTTCATGATGGTCAAGATGCTTATACTCAGTTCCAGCAACGTAAACCCAGTCTCATGATTTTAGACTTGATGGTTCCACGTATGGATGGTTTAACCATTTGCCGTAAAGTCCGTGAACAATCTGATTTACCTATTATTATGGTAACTGCGCGTACTGAAGAAATTGATCGTGTCTTAGGTTTAAATATGGGGGCAGATGACTATATTTGTAAACCATTTAGTCCGAAAGAGTTGGTTGCACGTGTACAAGCTGTTTTACGTCGTTTAGAGCGTAAGGCAGAACCTGATCAAAATGATTTATTTCGTATCGACAAAGCACAGCAACGTATTTGGTATCAACAAAAAGCATTAACTTTAACACCGACTGAATTCCGTTTATTGGAATTATTCTTGGAACATCTCGGTCAAGTCTATTCTCGTGCGCAATTATTAGATCATATTAATCCAGATAGTTTTGATGTCGCAGATCGTGTAATTGACAGTCATATTAAAAATCTTCGTCGTAAAATTACTGAAGCTGCCGAAACAGGTAATCGCCATGAATGGATTCAAGCGGTTTATGGTGTAGGTTATCGTTTTGAATATCCTGATGAGTAAAATATAAAAGCCCTTTTGTAAATAAAGGGCTTTTTATTAAATAATAAATTGTCATTATAATCATAAGTAGCTATTATTTGTTTAAAGTCAATATATGACTTTTATTAAATCCTAAATTTAAAATATTTAGATAATAACTTTATTATAAAAGGGTTGTCAAATGTTTAAAAAAACATTTTTAGCTTTCGCTTGTTCTACATTTTTAGTTGCTTGTGGAGGTGGTGGTAGTACTTCTTCAAATAATACTGATAATGGTAATCCAGTTGCTCCTGTTTCAGATTTAAATAAAGCAAAACAGTTGATTGATACAACCAATAATATCATTTCTTATTTTGATAGTTTTGATGGATTGCAATCACAGTATAAACCAACATTTGATGCAGTTAGTGATGTAGGTAGCGATATTGGTAATGCCAGTAGCTTGATTTTGACTTTGGCGTCATTGGCACAACAAAATGCCCAAGGTTCGGAAAAAGAATATAATGCAGCTCAGTTGGAAGCCCTATTGAAAGAGGACTCAACTTATGGGGGGGATTATTACCCTCATTATCAGTTGAGTAATAATACGCTGAAAGTGAGTGTGAAGCCTGATTCCGTTACTGTAACAGGTGGTGTTACAGCTAAATATTGGACAGATTATGTTTGGGACTATAAAACTCAGAAACGTCATGATGTTTTTGGTGATGAAGCCAACGTGACTGTAACCAATTTGAAATTAGAAGCACCATTCTCGGCATCTCAATCAACTTACGATTTTAAATTGGTTGCTGGTGGGAAAATTGCCACTAAGAATGTTATGAGTAAAAAAGAAGCAATTTTAGCAGTAAATAGTGATAGTACAGCTCAAGTCGTTTATAACAATCCAGCAAAACTGGTTGATCGTTCTAGTGATCAAACTCCTATAACTGCACAATTTAAGTTTATGAATATTGTGTTGACTGCCGTAGGTACAGGTGCTGAATTGAGTTTAACTGAGTTTTCAAGCAAGGCTAAACAAGTTCAAATTAAAGATGGTTCAAGCACATCTACAGAAATTATTCCAACTGAACTCAATTTTAAAGGTAAGGCTGTTGCTGGAACTGAGAACCTGAATTTAGATGCAAGTGTTAAATTAAATAATGATTTATCCAAAGTGATTGATGTGACTAATGGTGAATCTGCTGCTGCATTTATCAATGCTGATCTTAATGTGAAACTCAGTGGTAATGTTAAAGGTGGTGGCACAAGTATTAAACCATTTAGTGTTGATTTAACTGCTAAACGTAATGAGTATCGGAAAGGTACAGCAACGATTAAGATTGCTGTAGATAAAGATATGCTTACGACTGACTTTAAAACTGATAATTTGATTACAACAGATGTACCTGTCGTTTGGGCAAAATTGTCTCATCCTAATGGGGCATATGTGGAAATTGCTAATCTTGATAATTTTTCATCAGCCCAGATTAAAGTGGGTAATACCGCATATGGCACAGTGAGTAAAGTGTCAGATAATGTATATTCTGCAAAATTCACAGATAATACCGTTAAAGCGATTGCACCATAATCATGAAAAGGAGAGGGGGAGTAAATCCCCCTTTTTATATGCTCAAAAAAAGTCTAGCTGTATTGGGAATGCTTATTCCTTTCTACTCTCATGCTCAGGAAAAAATCTATTATCAAGTGCAGGCAAATGTATATAGTGAACCTGTGTCGATTCACGCATTTACAGATGATTGGGATGATACGTATTTTAAATCAGGAAAAAATGCTTTTGCTCATGGTTTAATGCAGTTGGGTATTAAACAGGGCCAATGGGATTTTAGCTGGATTTGGCGTTATGATTATGTCCTACATTTTAGTCCAGATACTGCAACATTATATTATCAGATCAAAAATGAAAAATTGATTGATGCCAGTACTCAATATAATTTACAACTTGAGGCGCAGCATGTTGATACTGTCGGCTCTAGATTTGCCTATACATGGCAGTTGAGTCCGAACTGGAGTTTAACAACGGGTGCAACTGCATTAATTGGGCGGCATTATGTAGATGGTCAAGTCAATGCTTTGGCTCAAACAACTGATCAAAAGCAACTCATGGACCGCGTTAAATGGCTGAATGGCCAAATTGACTATAGTTATGACCAGCCAGCACTAAAAGAAGATAAAATGGGGTGGAATGAGCATGCAAATCAGGGTTATGGTTTTGCATTTGATACTTCATTACAAGGGACAATTGCGAATCACTGGAAAGTAAACATTAATATTCAGGATGCAATGGCTTATTTATATTGGCAAGATGCACCTTATACACAGTATCAGATTGCTTATGATCAAGATAAGCGCCCCCGCTTTGATATTCACGGACAATTTAGTAAGCACCATCAATACACCCAAAAACTGCCATTTAAAATTTATACTGATTTCAATTATCAGTCGGATCAGGCTTGGCAGTTAGGTATAAGCTCAATCAGTAATCAATATAATAGTCTTTGGCAACTGAATGCTTATTGGGATGCAGGGTTGCAATGGGGAATCCATTTTGAACCACAGACTCATGCCTTGGGGTTATCAATTCAACATGATTATTTTGGTGTGAAATATATTACAGATAATCTAAATAGTAATCAGGCTAAGAGAATGGGTGCACAATTATTTGCGCAATATCAATGGTAGAGATTAAGCAAAATAGTAATCCACATCTAAACTCAAACCTAGTGCAAACAATTGTTGAATATTGGCTGCACTGACGAGTCGGTGATGTGGATTTTCAACATTCCCAGTTGCACTGATACCGAGTGAATATTGGGGATTAAAAAATAGCTGCTGTAAGGTACTTTGATAAGGTTGTAACTGTTCGAGTACATCACTGATATGCTCATTCAGTTTTACTGTTTCTCGATTTAAACGTGAAGAAAGATTTATTGATGAATTACGATGGTTGATCCTTGGTCTAATCACTGCATTTGGTCGTAAGATGTTACACCCCTGATCAAAATATACTTCAAAAGTTAATTCAGGAAACAGTTGTTGTAACTCCTTTGCTGGTAATTTAGACCAAATACAGAAATAAGCATATTCACTACATGGTCTTGATTCTTCTATTGTTACTATTGGTTTTGCATATGGATAATCGTGTCCATCATCTTGATCCAAATGACCATGTAAATGAAATCTAGCATTTAATTCGCTCAGCTCCCGTAATAGATCAATATTAAGATGAAAACCAGCGCCTTGCGTATTTACATCATGCGTGACCAAATGCAGAGTACAGTTGAAATCGGGTGATATTTGTAAGATAGAAGTGTTATGTTTAAGACGAGTAAACCAATGAAATAATTGCTGTGCATCATCTTGACAGTCATCGACATCAAAGCGAATACACATCTGTTGAAATTGATGTGTACCATCATCACTGATTTGACCTTTATTCCAAGCTTCATAGCCACACATTCGATCAAAATGATATTGTTCAATAATCTGTTGAACATCTTGTTCACTGTCTTGGGTAATGGTGAGGTAAAAGTATTCACTATAGCTTTGTTGTTGGGACATTTTTTATCAATCTCATTTTATCCTGTGGATAGCCACAATATTATCCACAGAAAATGTGGATAGTTTTAAAAAATTATGGGTGAATATTGATCTCTGTATGATTGGTGACGAGTGCCCATATTTCATCCATATCTGAATTGGTGACAGCAATACAGCCCAAAGTCCAATCTTTACGAGGCATATATCTCGCACTTGAAGGCAATGAAGCTGCCCGTATAGGCACTGTTCCATGAATCATGACGTCTCCACCTGTAGATTGATGCTGCTGTTTGGCGAAAGCCAGATCATTTTGATTCGGGTAGGAAATATGTAGCGATTTATAATATGAACTTTGAGGATTGCGCCAGTCGATTGAGTATGTTCCTTCAGGTGTTTTGCCATCACCTTCAAATTGTTTATGCCCGATTGGGTTAAAGCCTAAACGAATCGGATAGCTTCGAATCACTTCATCTTGATGTTTCAATTGTAGAAGTCGTTGGCTTTTAAACACTTCAATTGAAGTCACAGGTTTGGTTTGATTGAGTTGTTGTATCACTTGTGCTGAAAGAGGTTTGTGTGTTGGTGTGAATGTAGGCAGAAACTTTCCATACTGATAAAAAGCCAGCCCACTGAAAAGAATTAGTATGATAAATCCAACCACAAACCTGAGTTTCATCATTGATCTTCTACGATGAACAACTTACTGAAATTTCAGGCACATCACTTGGTAAAGGTGCGGTATCTTGTTCAGTTTCCAACTCAGGCTGTTTTTGATAAGGCTGATTGAGTAGCTTAAATAAACGATCAACTTCACTAAAATCACCACGTTCAGCTTGTTCAATCGCTTTTTGTGCCATGTGGTTGCGTAAAATATAATGTGGATTGGCACCTTGCATAATTCGATCTAACTCATCCGTATCCTGATTGTTACGAATGCCCTGATATTGTTGTAGAAAAGCATCAAACTGACGTAGGTCTAAGCAGTCATCACGGAGTGCTTTATATGCCTTGTTTTGTAGGCGAATAAAACTTTGCGTATAGTCGAGTTGTTCCGTTTGTAAAATTCGTAAGAATGCAAAACTACAATCTAAACTGTCTTTATGAAAATGGGGGAGTCCCATCTTTTCACAAAGTCCTTGACCATAGTGGTGTAAGAAGGTCGGCTCAAACTGTTCTAAGCAAGTTGCTAAATCGTGTTTGAATTGTTCTTTATGCTCAGGCTTAGCTAAAGGAATAAGATTGTTCAACCATGTCCATAAATTCCAATGTCCAATGCTCGGTTGGTTTTGATAGGTATAGCGACCTTGATAATCGGAGTGGTTATTAATCCAGTTTGGTCGAAAGCGTTCCATAAATCCATAAGGACCAAAATCTAAGGTTGAGCCTGTAATATTCAAATTATCGGTATTCATCACACCATGCGCAAAACCGACCAATTGCCATTTGGCGATCATGATTGCTGTACGCTCAATGACAGCTTTAGCAAACGCAAGGTTTGGATTGTCAGCTTCTAAACATTCTGGATAATGCCATTCGATACACTTTTGCGTAAATTCAGTTAAAAGTTCAGGTGCATATTGATTGATCCACTCAAAATGACCGAGGCGAATGTGACATTCTGAAGTGCGTAACAACATTGCACCAAGTTCTAAGGTTTCACGTTGTACACCTTGTGTAGATGTGGTGAAACCAACCGCATGGCTAGATGCGACACCAAGCGCATTGAGTGCATGTCCAGCTAAGTATTCTCGAATAACTGAACGAAGTACGGCACGACCATCGCCCATACGAGAGTAGGGGGTAGAGCCAGCACCCTTGAGGTGTAGATCAATGGTTTGCCCATGTTGATTTAGAATTTGTCCAATCAATAAACCACGTCCATCACCTAATTGACCTGCCCATTGACCAAATTGATGACCTGCATACACCATTGCCAAGGGAGTGAATTCAGCAAAAGTTTTTTGCCCACTACAAATCTCGACCCAATTGGCTTTATCTTCATCACTCCATTGTAACTCATCTGCCAAAGCCTCGTTGAAATGACCTGCTTTTGCGCCATGTAAAGGAGTTGGTTGTTGCTGATGATAGAGTTTTGAATTAAGCGATGAATAGCGAGGATTGAAATGCATAGGTCAATATCATGGCAAGGAGCTGAAAGATGACTATAACAAAGATAGGTCTAAAATAGTGAATTGTGCTTATGAGCTGAGTTTTTAAATAGGCATAAAAAATGGCCTCTAAAGAGACCATTTTATTGAACATCTTTAACTTTTATTCCGAAACTGGTGCTTTTTTGATATTACGCACTAAAGTTTCTAGACATTCACGATGGTGTGCAAGGCGATGTTCAAGCAGTTGGAAATCAACTTTAAGCTTATGATCCATTTGATGGATTTTTTCAGCCATTGCCGCTTTTTTCGCTTGTAGTTCTTGCTCTTTCAATTTAGCCCAATCATTTAATGTATTGGTAAATGCTTCATATTCTTGAGCAATACGTTGTTTCATCTGAGCGATATCAGTATTTACATCGTGACCATAAATCGCGAGGTCTTGTTCAGCATATTTAAACTTCATCGCAAGCTCTGCTTTTTGGATATTAAAGCTTGGAATACGACGTAGATTTTTGGCTAAACCTAACTTAGAACTTGTCCAAATTAACCATTTTGTAGGGTCATATTGCCACCATTTTACGCCGTTACGATAATCGTATTGGAAAATATGGTGATAGTTATGATAGCCCTCACCCCAAGTGAGAATTGCTAAGATAAAATTATCACGTGCGGTATTTTCGTCAGTATAAGGGCGTTTACCCCACATATGACATAAAGAGTTAATGAAGAAGGTGACATGATGGCTAAGGAACAAACGAACTAAACCACCTAAAAGTAATACACCCCAGATATCACCAACCAACCAACCGACAGGCAACAAAATACCTGCATGGACAGCAATAACTAAAGGAACATAATATTTATCTTGGAACATGACTAATTTGTCATTTAACAAATCAGGTGCGTTTTTATAATTTGGTTCGGCAGCAGGGTAGTTACGTAACATCCAACCCATATGTGCATACCAGAATCCATTATTAATCGAATAAGGATCTTGATCGATATCATCAACATGACGGTGATGAGTACGGTGACCTGAAGCCCAAAATAAGATACTATTTTGAACTGCAAAAGTACCCATAATCATAAGAATGATTTTTAAAGGTAGGGTTGCTTCATAAGCACGGTGTGCCCATAAGCGATGATAGCCAGCAGTGATACCTAAACTGCTTACACCTAGTAAGACAAACATGCTAATCCATGCGCCCATACTAAAGTCATGATAATAGGTATAAATTGGAATCGAAATGAGTGCAACAACTGGTAAAAATACCAATGCGAAAATTGCAATCCAATTAATGGGTGCTTTCTTGAGTGGGGCGGAAGTCATATCCGTCAGCGCTCCTAAAAACCTTGATTACACAAGATATAAAAACCAAACGAGATAGCAAAACCAATCATGACGATATATTGCTATTTTATGCTCGATATTAGCATGCTCAGATTAGATAACACTAGTATTATTCTACAGTTGTACTGAAAGAACAGTAACAGAATTCGTTTGTTGAATTAATCAATAAATTAAAAGGCGAAATAAATCAATGTCAGAACAAATAAGCGTGAAAAATACAATTTATTCTTTGAATAATTTTTTTCACAAAACTTTAATATTATCTTGTGCTTTGCTACTTACTGCATGCCAAAGTCAACCGACACAGATCACTAAAAATAGCTTACATCCCAAACGTGTAAGTGAATTGCCTCCTATGCAAGTTCGTAAAAGCAACGATGGCATTCAAGAGGTGAATTGGCAAATAACCATGATTCAAAATAAACGTGCTTTATTCTTCAATCAATACCCAAGTTTTATGCTGAATTCAGTGACTAAAACCATTTCAGGTCATACGGGCTGCAATAATATTTATGGAAGTTATCAATATGATCTTAGCCAAAGGAAAATGAGTTTTGATGTGAGAGCGCAGCACTTAAGTTGTGATAAAGCACTCGCACAAGAAGCAGATCTGATGGATGCGATGCAGCGGATTGAACGTTTCCAAATTGAAGGGACGAATTTGTATTTATTAGATGCAAAAGGACAGCGTTTAATTCAGGCGCAATCTAAAAAATAAAATTAGTTGTCGGAATAAATTCCATACTTTTATAAAGTTAGATGTTGCAACATGGTGCTCGGAACATCGGTGATCAAGCCTTGAATGCCTAATTGTTGTAGATGTTTGGCACGTTCAACGTCATTAACTGTCCAAACACTCACAGCAAGTTCGGCTTGCTGTGTAAACTGAATGATTTGATCGGTTGCCAGTTGATCTTTCCAACCAATTTGGTCGCACTCATATTGTTGAGCAAGCTCGATTGCGTATTCCCCAATCGGGATTTCAACCAACAGACCACGTTTAAAAGGGCTTTGGTATTGCTGTAATGCAGCTAAAATTTTCACATCAAAACTGGTAATCGTAGCAGCCTGTTCAAAGTCGACTAGATCTTGATGTAATTGCAGAATTAAACGCTCAGCCGCTGCTTCATCTGCAACTGCTTTAATTTCAACTTCAATATGTTCAAAGTCAGTTAAACAAGCCATTACATGGGGCAGGCTGGGTGTGTATTCTTCAAATGCCCACGCCTGCCATTGGTGGCGATGATCGAATTGCTGAGCTTCAGATAAATTACAGCTTTCAACATGATGTGATTTACCCGTGGTACGAACAAAATCATCATCATGAATTACAACCAATTGGTCATCTTTAAGTTGGCGTACATCAAATTCAACTGCACGTATACCTAAATCATGCAAATAGCGAAAACCACCTAACGTATTTTCAGGTGCTTCGCCTCGTGCACCACGATGACCAATGATTCGCATTTTGATTACCTTAAAATAATTATGCTTGATCAATACTATCATTAATGTTTTTTTGCCAAAGCACTTCACTACCGCCTTCTGCACGCTGCAAAGCACGCGAAGCAACAAATAACCAGTCGGATAAACGATTCAAAAGCTGTAAAGCAGTAGCTTGAATATTTTGATCACGATTGTGTACTGACATCAAAGCACGTTCTGCGCGGCGACATACAGCACGAGCTTGATGTGCATAACTACATGCTAGGCTACCCGAAGGCAAGATAAACTCTTTGAGCATTGGCAGAGATTCATTCATGTGATCGATTTCTTTTTCGAGAAATTCGATACAAATCGGTTGGAGTAAATGATAGTTCGGAATACAAACCTCACCGCCTAAATCAAATAACCAATGTTGAATCAAGCTTAAACTTTTATCCCAATCAGCTTTATTTTCAATTTGAGATGTGCTGATTTGTGCGCGAAGCACGCCAATCGTGGCATTGAGTTCATCTACATCACCTAGCGCATTAATTCGTAAGTCATCTTTAGCGACACGTGAGCCATCCCCAAGACCTGTTGTACCTGAATCGCCTGTGCGCGTATAGATTTTACTTAAACGATGTCCCATCAAGCTGTCCTATAAATAAAAAGGGGATAATGTCGGTCAGAACATTACCCCGAAATTGGAGTTAAGAAAATATTTTTATTGTCTAGATTGCACGATTAATAACGAAGAGTGACACCTACAGAAGCTTGGCGACCACCGTTGATGTAGTAACTACCGCTACCATAGGCTGTACGATATTTTGAATCGCCGACATTTTGAATGTTCGCAAAAACATCTACATTTTTATTCACTTTATATTGTCCATGCATATCTACACGGAAGTGTCCAGGGATTTGAACATTGTCAAAGGCACTGTTGTCATAATCACCATTCGCTAACATTGTGGTCGAGAAAGTATATTGTTCATCTGCCCAACCAGCAGTCAAGGAAATTTTCTGACGAGGGCGACGACTTAAATCTTCATCATTTTTCTTGTCTTTAGCGCGAACATAGTTATAACTTAAATTTGTAAATAGGTTTTCACCTTGCCATTTCACATATAGCTCACTACCCTCCATTTTAGCTTTTTCAACGTTACTCATTTGATTCAGAACGCCATCAAAAGCAATCAGGTTATCTACTTCTGTTGTATAAAGAGATAAACCTGTTGAAATATTGTAAGCCAGTTTTTGGTCTAGACCGATTTCATAAGACAAGCTTTCTTCTGGTTTAAGGTCAGGATTTCCACCAAAAGCATACATATCATTTAAAGTTGGTGCTTTAAATGCTGAACCGATATTTGCATAAACACTGGTTAAAGGTAGCACTTGATAACGAGCAGATCCTTGAGCAACAGTATGTGTGCCGAATTTTTCATTGTCTTCTACACGGATACCAACCTGAGTGTTTAATCCTGCTTGATCATATTTGTGTTGGATATAATAACCTGTTGAATCAATATCTTCTTGATATGGTGTTCCATAGGAGATCACATCACCATCAATATTTCGATGTGTTGCACCAACTAGAAGCTTTTGATTTGGTGTAAAGCCCCATTGACCATAGATTTCAGATTCTTGCGTTTTACTATGGACAAAATCTGTTGAATTATTTTGATCTATTTCATCTTTGAATTGAGAAAAACGGGCATGTAGAGCTAAATTCTCAAGAATATTTAAACGTCCTTTAATGTTAATGATTTCATTTTTAAAATCTTGAGAAACGAGTTTGCCAGAGCTATCGTAATCGCTATAACCTTGGTTCTCACTATAATCAACAGAAGCTGCGTACTGTTCTTTTTCTACACCAATTTTTGCGCTATAGCCTTTTTGATCAAATGAGGCATCGGCTGCATTTTTTATATCTTTGACAGGTGTTCCATCAGTTTCAAGGCGTTGACCACGAATCTGTGCATAGAAACCATTTTCAGCCAGATCTGCACCGACTACAGATTTATAAGTTTTATTTTCACCAATTTCACCTGTTACAAAAGCAGCGCTTTTCTCTGGTGTTTTAGAAATCAATTGAACTACACCTGAGATTGCATCAGTACCATATAAAACTGATGCAGGACCTTTTAATACTTCGATCTGCTTAATATCAGTTGTATCAATAAATGGTAATGATGCTGTACCAGAAGTATTTGAATTTAGACGGACGCTATCTCTTAAAACAAGCGTTTGGTTTGAATTACCACCACGTAAAAAGATAGATGCCATTTGTCCATATCCGCCGCTTTGTACCATGTTGATCGAAGCATCGGTTTGGAGTAATTGTGGTAAAGAGGCAATTGGAGATTGTTCTAGAATCTTTGGTTCAATAATATTGATTCGAGCAGGAACTTCACTGACTTTTTGTTCAGTACGAGATGCCGTTACAACAATCGTATCTAGCGTCGCAGTTTTAGTACTTGATTGATCTTGAGCAAAAGTAGTTGAAGAAAACCCCATCGCAATAGCGATAGCACCAACTAAGCGTGTCGGTTGAAAAATAGTAGACATGATGTCGCTCCATACATTCACCCGTCGTGAATGTTAAAGTGGAAATAAACAACAAGCAGGTCTCCGGACTTCACTATATCATCACAATTATGATGCTATTAATCATCTTCCCACATCATTCAGATGCAGTGATTTGGCGCTTAGCTAAGATTAATAATTCGGTGTTACCGTTGCGAGGGCAGTGTTGGACTTACACCAACTTCCCTATAAGCAAAAGAATTTGCTTTAGACTTGTTGCGAGATGACGCGAAGTATAGAGTGTTCACGTTTTTTAAACAATTGCATTTGGAAATGAACTTTGACCAAAGTATGTCAAATTGCTTTACAATGTAAGAGTAGTAAATAGCCATCTCAGATTGGACATCAAATGCGCCAAACCCAACTCCGAACTCGTGCCAAAATTTGTGGAATCACTCGGACTCAAGATATTGATGCTGTTGTGCAAGCAGGAGCAGATGCAATTGGTTTTGTATTCTTTCCCCCAAGCCCACGTCATGTCAGTATTGAACAAGCGCAAATCTTGGCAAGCTCAGTACCCGCTTATGTTCAATTGGTCGGTTTATTTGTAAATGCAAGCGCAGAAGAAATCCAAACAGTGCTTGATTCAGTTCCGTTGGATGTATTACAACTACATGGTGATGAAACACCTGAACAATGCCAAAAAATTGCGTTGTATTGCAAACGCCGTTGGTATAAAGCCATTCAGGTTAAACCCGATTTAGACATTTTGACCGAAATTCAACGCTATCAAGCTGTGGGAGCCAGTGCGGTTCTACTTGATGCGTGGCATCCTGATTTAAAAGGTGGAACAGGCCACTGTTTCGATTGGAAAAAATTTCCAAAACTTGATATTCCACTAATCTTGGCAGGGGGCTTAACCCCTGAAAATGTGAGTGACGCTATTGATACTACAGCAGCTTTTGCTGTGGATGTCAGCGGAGGCGTAGAGTCCGCTAAAGGTATAAAAGACCAACAACTCATTGAAAAATTTATGCAAGGAGTCCAACGTGGATCAGCAAAACCTTAGTCAACAAAATCAGGCGATTGACTACACCCAGTTTCCAGATGCTCAGGGGCATTTTGGTATTCATGGTGGGCGTTTTGTGTCAGAAACGCTTATGGCTGCACTTGAAGACTTAGAAAGTCTTTATGGTCGTATGAAAAATGATGCTCAGTTTTTAGCAGAGTTTGACCGTGATCTCGCGTACTATGTTGGTCGTCCTAGTCCTCTTTATCATGCTGAGCGATGGTCTCAGCACCTCGGCGGTGCGCAAATTTACCTGAAACGTGAAGACTTGAATCATACAGGTTCACATAAGGTCAACAACACGATTGGTCAGGCTTTATTGGCAAAACTGTCGGGCAAAAAACGTATTATTGCAGAAACTGGTGCAGGTCAACATGGTGTTGCGACCGCGACGATTGCTGCACGTTTAGGTATGGAATGTGTGGTGTACATGGGTGCTGAAGACGTAAAGCGTCAAGCGATGAATGTATATCGTATGCGTTTGCTTGGGGCGACGGTAGTTCCTGTGCAAAGCGGTTCAAAAACATTAAAAGATGCATTGAATGAAGCGATGCGTGATTGGGTAACCAATGTCGATACGACTTATTATGTGATTGGTACGGTTGCTGGGCCACACCCATATCCACAACTCGTTCGTGATTTCCAATCAATCATTGGTCGTGAAGCACGTCAACAAATCCAAGCGCAAGCGGGTCGTCTTCCTGATGCCTTGGTTGCTTGTGTCGGTGGTGGTTCAAATGCGATGGGCTTGTTCTATCCATTCCTGAATGATCAAGATGTCAAAATGTATGGCGTTGAAGCTGCTGGTTACGGTATTGAAACAGGCAAACATTCTGCTCCATTGAATGCAGGTCATGTTGGTGTATTGCATGGTAACCGTACTTACCTTATGTCTGATGCACAAGGTCAAATCATTGAAACACACAGTATTTCAGCAGGTTTGGATTATCCCGGTGTCGGACCAGAACACAGTTTCTTGAAAGATATGAAACGCGTTGAATATGTTCCGATTAAAGATGATGAAGCCTTACAAGGCTTCCGTGATTTAACTCAGATTGAAGGCATCATTCCGGCACTTGAAAGTTCACATGCGATGGCTTATGTCACTAAACTTGCGCCAACGATGTCAAAAGATCAAATCATTATTGCAACGGTTTCAGGTCGTGGCGATAAAGACTTGATGACCGTTGCTAAAATTGATGGTATTCCGATGGTCGACTTATAAAACTGAATATTGTGTGATATTATTGAATAAATAGTGTGCTAAAGCAGCATTGATTTTTATGCGCTGACTAGCTATACATGGACGTATAACACGATAATAATCATACAGGATTGTAGGGGATGAAATACTCCTTACCCAAATATATAAGTAAAGTTTTTCTTGTCATTTTGGATTGGGATTTAGTTAAAAAATCCCAATCTATATTACTTTATGCTAGTTTTACTGCTGTGATCATCTATTTTATGCAAATAAAATATATGTATCATCCTTTAGCAAATACTGAGTTATTAACTAAATTTCAGTGGTTGTATCCTAGTATATTTTTTTTAAATGCATTTTTAATTCTGTTTGGCTTTTTTATTAAAAATAAGCCAAATACCCATATGTATTATGTATTATTTTTATCTGTTTACTACCCATTTTCATTGTTAGGCTTGCCGATTGGTATTGGTTTGCTCAATATTCTTAATGGAATTATTTTTATGGGGATTGCCTTCACGGCATTATTGTTATTTCCTCGTTTTGTTGTTTATTTCGGTCTAATTTCTTACATCATTGTATATTATCTTTTAGCAGGACTAACGGTTGCTGGGTATTTGGATTATGCAATTGCGTATAAACCTTATACCTTGATGCATAAAGATGTGCAAAATGCTCAGATCATTTATTCCATGTTTTATACAACATTATATGCAGCATTTACGATTACTTTATTTGATATTAGTGTAGAGCGTTGGCGTAGATATAACTCAAAAATAGAAAAACTGAGTTGCACTGATGAATTAACGAATCTGCTTAATCGTCGTGGGGTGAATCAAATTATTGATTTACAGATGCAGCAGGCAAAAATTACTCATCGTGAAACATCATTAATTATGGTCGATATTGATAATTTTAAAAAAATTAATGATCAATATGGACATCATCAAGGTGATTTGGTTTTAAGGCATGTTGCCGATATATTAAGAAGAAATTTGCGAGCCAGTGATGTGATTGGACGTTATGGTGGTGAGGAGTTTGTTATTTTATTGCCATTTACTTTAATTGAAAATGCGGTTGCCGTAGCAGAAGTCTGTCGTAAAGCATTAGAGCAAAGTGCAATTGAAGTTAATGAAACGGAATTTATTTATGTTCAAGCTTGCTTTGGGGTAAGTAGTACAGTTCATAGCGGTTTTGATTATATGCGTTTATTTGAACAAGCAGATAAAGCATTATATGAAGCCAAACATAATGGTAAAAATCAGGTCAGAACAGTCCATGCACGTTAATTTATTTTGGGGAATATTGTGAAATTAATACAAGAGAATGGTCAGCCTCGTTATGGGCGTTTTGATCAGATACCCTCAAAAATTAATCTAGATGACTATATTTATAAAACACCTTATGGTCAGGTGCTAAAAGGTTGGCGTAAGCAACTTAAGTATAAAAAATTTAAGTTTTGTGGTTTACAACATGAGCATTACAGTATTGGTATTGCGATTGTCGATCTATCATGGGCAGGGCATGGCTTTTTCTATGTTTATGATCATCTTTCTGAAAAAGTAATCGAATGGAATGCGATTCAGCCATTAGCTTTGAAAACTCAACTCGATGAACAACCTTTATTTAGTCAAAGCTATTTTAAAAAATCGGCTTATCAATTTGATATGCAACACGCCAATGGTGTGCGTTATCTCCAAGTGACCAAACATGGCGAAGTACAACTGAAAGCACGTATTTTCTGTGCAGGTACGGATGCACTCAGTTTATGTAGCCCAACTGGGATCAATGGCTGGACATATACACAAAAACAAACCACTTTGGCTGTAGAAGGTTTTTTCATTAGCCCAGATCAACAGCAGATTGAATTTAATTCTCACAGCCTAGCTGCACTCGATGATACCTGTGGTTTTTTACGACCTGAAACCGCTTGGTTTTGGTTGTCTTGTCAGTTCCGTGATACAAATGATCGCCGTATTGGTTTGAATCTCGCATCAGGTGTCAATGAAAGTTTTGGTAATGAAAATGCGTTGTGGGTTGATGGTCGTTTATATCCACTGACGGATATTTTATTTGAACAACAAAATGAAAACTGTTGGTCAATTCGTTCTTTAGATGAGCGATTGAATTTGCTAGTTGAAACTGGGTGGTGTCGTTTTGAGAATATTAACCTACGCCTGATTGGTAGCCAGTTTAATCAATGGCAAGCGAAAGTTAGCGGTACGATTGAGCATGAAAATGTGGAATTAGTGATGTTGAACAATGAATATGGATTACTAGAACAGCACTATGCGAAATGGTGATGTTTAAAAATATCAACCATGAGGAATATTATTCCGCAAGATCTCATTGCACAGCGGTGGAACGAGGCAATACCCAAGTTGTCACTTAAATTTGAGCAACTTAGGAAAGCTCTATATTTAAAATCTTTATGAAACAAAGCCGTTTTATTGTTAAACAGAGTATTAATGGTATTAATCAACCAACAGTTCAACTGGAAAATACAGCAACCGGAAAGTAGTTTATGAAAGATCAAGAGATATATCAGCAAATAGGTGAATTATTGTGGTCAATAATGCCACAGGAGGCTGAAGTTATTTATTTTACAGGAAAGGTTTATCCAGATTTTCAGGGGTGGGGAACTACTTTTCTTCTAAAAAAAGGAAGTAGAGGTACATTTGATTTTGGACAAGAACCAACTAATATTGAATTAAAAATAAAAGATTTGGTGTGTGATTTAAGAGATTTGGAGATATTTAAAGAAGAATGGACACATTTTAAAGTCTCTTTAACAGAAGAGGGGAAGATTGGTTTTAACTTCGCATATATTCCAGAGGAGGATGATTGGGTAAGCCTTTATATGAGAGGAATTAGTGATTTAAGTGAAGAAGAATGGGAGAAAGACTACTCTCAAATCCCTAGAGAACGATGGGAAGAGAGAGTTAGAATTAAAAATCAGAGTAAATAAAAATTAAATTTTGTGTAGCCTTGGATTTTGACTCAGAGCTTTAATTTGTATAGATAAATTAAATAAATCTTGGTGCCAAGAATATCAAGATTAAAGACAGTAAAAATTTTTGATATTTTCTTTTGCCTCGTTACGTCCTTATAGAGCGTAATGTCAAACTAGTTGATGATATGATTTTAAATGAGATTTGTTTAATTTGCTCAAGCCAGTTTGGTACCCCATCGTGAAGAAAATAGGGTAAGGTTTTTTTTAGTTAATTGGGTTGGGTCTTTAAGATATTTTTTATCAATCAGATGCTAACCATAAGGGTATTATTCCGCAACATTCCACCACATCGCAGATCAATAGCAGTGGAATGTCTCAGAAGATTTTTATTTAAAGCGTATCAAAGCCCTGCTTGCCAAAAAGCTTCACCCGCAGCAATTGGATCATTGGTCTTCGCTAACGTATCAATCCAAACATCATATTGGCGAATCACTGGATGTTGATTTGGATGGAAATCCTTTTTAAACCAGTCACTATATTGAGATCTTTTTGCAGTCAAAATACCGTTACGACCGAAGAACCACGGTAAACCTTTACGTGCCATATCAAAGCGTTGTCTTAAATTAAAACCGTCAGTTTTTAGCATTACATCCGTACGATACAAAGTAAAACCAAACATCATGACGGTGGTGAATAGTAGCGCAAAGCGTCGAGTTGCTTCTGGTACATCACCAACTTGCTTCATTACATCAAAAGCAACATCACGATGTTCCATTTCTTCAATCGCATGCCAAGCAAATAACGCACGAACAAATGGATCTGCCTCCGCTAAAGTTTCCTTTTTACTGTAAAAGGTATCTGCCATTAATGCAGTTAAATGCTCTGCGGCTGCGGTCATGGCAATGTTGTATTGAGCTGAGCGATTTTTTAATTCAAATCTAAAAATCTTTTTCAACCGAGTGGTGAATTGATCTACAGGCATACCTTGCTCTTTCATGATCTGATTCATTTTGTCATGTGCAATACCATGCTGTGCTTCCTGACGGATAAAATCAGCCACACGTTCTTGCAAGTCAGGATCATTAATTTTGTCACGGAATAAACGCACACATTCAATAAAATAGCGTTCGCCATCAGGGAAAGTTAGGCTCAACGCATCAAACATACGAGTACGGAACGGATCACCACCAAACCAAAAACGTGGTGCCTGATCTAAATGAAAATCTAATTTTGTTCTTACAACAGGTTCAACTTGATAGGAAACGTGTGCATTCATTTTTACCATTCCTTGTCTTTTCTTAAACTCAGTATGAAAAAAGTTCGATGAAATGTTTTGACAGTTACAGCCAAGTTTTATACAAATAACGACAGATCAGGATGAGATCGGGATATGTCAGTTAAAATTATCATTGGATACCTACGATTATTTAATCGTGTTTTACAACAAGAACACATTGATTTGTCTAAAGTTGTTGCACCTGAGCTTTGGCAAGCTTTTCATGCTTGTTTGGAAAATCCAGATGAGCAGGATTTTGATGTCGAACGTTATGCATTGCTTTTGCAATCGGCACAAGCTTATTTCCCTCGACCGATTACATTAGTATTGGCTGAACATGCCAATTTGCAAGATTTGGGTTTAATGGGATATTTGGCTTCAACCAGTTTAGATCTGCAACAGGCGTTACAGCTTTTACAACGTTATTATTCTTTGGTTTTTAAACAGACCAATTTAGAACAACTGAATGTTCAGCAGTTTTCTGATTATATTCAAATTGTTTGGGGAGCATCCTATAGTGATTATCGAGAAATGTATGAGCTAAATCTGGCGCTGATCTTTAAAATTTCTCAGTCTATTGTACAAGATGCCCTCGTTCCGCCACAGATGATTCAATTTGGCTACGCACCACATACAGCTTTATATCACTTTGAAAAATTTTATGGCTGTCCGATTCAAATTCAAGCTGGGCAATATGCCATTCGCTTTTCAAATCAAATTTTAAAAGCAAAAAGTATCGCGGCAGACCAACAATTAAACTATGTACTCTCGACTCAAGCTCAGCAATCATTGGATAGCATTGCTTCTTTTGAGATTCAGCAACAACAGTTCCGTCAAAAAATACAAACGCATATTGAACAAGGGCTTTTGCAGCAAGAAGAACTACTGCTCAGCTATGTGGCAAAGCGTTTGCATTGTTCAGAACGAACATTGCAACGCCAACTCAAAACCTATCAGCTTAATTTTCAAGATATTTTAGATCAGTATCGTTTGGAACAAAGTAAGCTTTATTTACAGCAAGGGAAATCATTCTCTGAAATTGCTGAACGCTTGAATTATGCAGATCAAAGTGCGTTTGGGCGAGCGTTCAAACGCTGGACAGGCATTACACCCAAGCAATTTTTAAAATCTCTTTAACTTTAAAGCAAACTAAAGAGATTTATGGATTACTTTTAGCGTGTTTTTAAACGTGGATAATTAAAAACAATTGCAAGGATTGCGCACACTGCGAGAATCCAGCAATAGTAGATATTGCCAATTAGTTCAACTGGCGAAAGTTTGGCAATTGAACAAGCAAGCAGTAATTGAGCACCGTAGGGAATAATCCCTTGAATTACGCAAGAAAAAATATCAAGTAAAGCTGCACTTCGCTTAGGGTCAACACCATATTCTTTTGCTACTTCACGTGCCATATCTCCAGATAAAATAATCGCAACGGTATTATTGGCGACAAATAAATTTGAGAATATGACTAGAAAACTAATGCCTAATTCACCTGCACGCTGTTTGCCAAATTTGAATAGACGCGTAATCGTATAAATACGTTGAATAAGCCATTGCAAACCGCCTTCTTTTTGCATCAGAGTAGACAAACCACCTAGCAACATGGAAAGTAATGCCACCTCAAACATGCCAACAAAGCCATCATAAATTGACTTATTGAGTTTTAATAAATCAAATTCAGGTTTTTCAATAAGACCAATCACACCTGACAAAATAACACCAATCATTAATACAGCAAGTACGTGCAATCGTGTAAAGGCAAGAAAAAAAACAGCTAAATAAGGCAAAATAAGCAATAAATCATAAGGCTTTGCTTGAATGGCTTCTGCTTGATGGCTCATTGAAATATAAACCATTAAAGTAATGATAGCCGCGGGGAATGCAATCCAGACATTAACTCTAAATTTATCTCGAAGTTCAACATTTTGGCTACGTGTTGCCGCAATCGTAGTGTCAGAGATCATGGATAAATTATCACCAAACATTGCACCTCCCACGACTGCACCTATGGCATAGAGAGGTGCTATCTCTGTTGCTTGGGAAAAACCGAATGCAATTGGTGCACAAGCTGCGATGGTGCCCATAGACGTTCCCATTGCTGTTGCAATAAATGCAGCAATAATAAATAACATGGGTAACACAAATTCAGGCGAAATCAGCGAAAGTCCCAACTGTACTGTCGCATCGACACTGCCTATGGCAATGGAGACACTGGCAAAAGCACCTGCCAACATAAATACCATAAACATTAAAATCAAATTTGGATGACTAGCGCCTTGTAGGAACTCTTCAATCGCCGTATTGAGTTTCTGTTTATAAAGTAGTAATGCCAGAATAACAGCTGGAATTGCTGCGATAGGTGCTTTGACTTGATAGAATGCAAATTCTGTCCCGATCATCGAATGATAGAGACCACTCCCGAGAAAGATGATCAAAAATACCAATAGTGGTAGCAAAGCAAGGGCATTGCTTTGTACTTTTTTCTGAGTGTGGGCAGACATAAAAATAAAAAGAAAACTTAAAAATTGCGGGTAGTATAAAGGAGCTGAGCTCATTTCTAAAATCAGCCTCGATGAAGCTAAAATTAGGAAGCTTTGATCATTGAGAAAAAGCTGAAAATATAGATAAATGTAGCAGGGCAGTTGTAAGTAGCAACATTCACTGTTGCAATCACGTCAAACTCTGTTCAATGAACAAAAAATAGCGTTACAATGCAGTGTTATTGTATGACTACAAACAACTCCTCAATTTATATAAATCAAGGAAAGCATAATCCTATGTCACGTCTTGCCACTCGTTTTGAACAGCTTAAATCTCAGCACCGTAAAGCGCTTGTTTCTTATGTTATGGCAGGAGATCCGCATCCACAAGTCACGGTTCCATTGCTTCACCAGATGGTTGAAGCAGGTGTTGATGTGGTTGAGTTGGGTTTGCCATTCTCAGACCCAATGGCGGATGGTCCAGTGATTGCCTTAGCTGCTGAACGTGCTTTAGCAGGTGGAACGAGCACACTCGATGCTTTGAATATGGTGAAAGAATTTCGCGAAAAAGATCAAACGACACCCGTTGTTTTAATGGGCTATTTAAATCCTGTTGAAGTGATTGGTTATGAAAAGTTTGTTGCTTATGCGAAAGATTGTGGTGTTGATGGTGTACTTTTGGTGGACTTACCGCCTGAAGAATCAAAGCAATTTGGTGATGTCTTAAAACAAAATGAGATGGATCAAATTTTCTTACTCGCACCAACATCAACTGATAAACGTATTCAGCATGTTGTAAATCAAGCCAGTGGCTTTGTTTACTATGTGTCGTTAAAAGGTGTGACAGGTGCAGCAACACTAGATACCTCTGAAGCAGCAGCTCGTATTGCGAAAATTAAGAGCATGACCAACGTTCCTGTTGGGGTTGGTTTTGGGATTAGTGATGCAGCTTCTGCAAAAGCAATGGGTCAAGTTGCTGATGCCGTAATCGTAGGAAGTGCTTTCGTTAAATCTTTTGCGACATTGCCAGCAGACGAAGCTGTGCAACAGACGGTGAATAAAGTGAAGGAGCTTCGAGCCGCGCTCGATGAGTTAGTATGAGTCAAGAGTTAACAGCAGGGAAGGTTCTGAACCCATCAACGCCTTGGACAGAGCGTCAAGTTCCTGGTATTCAAGTTGCGAATGAACAACAAACATTCAAAGCAACATTTACGGAACCAACCATTGAATGTCCTGAATGTCATGCCTTAGTAACACGTACGGCAATGTCATTTAATGCCTATGTATGCCCACAATGCGATGAGCATTTGCGTATGCGTGCACGTGATCGTTTGAATTGGTTCTTTGATCAAGTCAATGCAGAGTTAGGTCAAGAATTTAGCGCTAAAGATCCATTGAAGTTTGTCGATAGCAGACCTTATCCAGAGCGTATGCGTGAAGCACAAGATAAAACAGGTGAAACTGAAGCATTAGTTGTAATGCAAGGTTCATTGAAAGGTTTGGACTTGGTGGCTTGTGCATTTGAGTTCGATTTTATGGGTGGTTCAATGGGTACCGTTGTTGGTGATCGTTTTATTCAAGCGGCAGAACGAGCAATCCAACTACATCAACCGTTAATTTGTTTTGCTGCTTCAGGCGGCGCTCGTATGCAAGAAGGTATGTTGTCTTTAATGCAAATGGCACGTACCTCTGCTGCGATTCAAAAAATGAAAGAAGCTCGTGTTCCATATCTTGTTGTATTGACTCATCCCGTTTATGGAGGTGTAACCGCATCATTAGCAATGTTAGGTGACGTACATATTGCTGAACCGAAAGCGATGATTGGTTTTGCAGGTAAACGCGTCATTGAACAAACAGTTCGCGAGAAGTTGGAAGAACCGTTCCAACGTGCAGAATATTTGCTTGATCATGGCGTGGTCGATCAAATTGTTCATCGTCATGCATTACGTGATACTGTATATCGACTCGTAGCTAAACTGATGAATTTACCTTGAAACTGGACGCACCACATTCTACAGATACATTAATAACATGGCTCGATTATTGGGGCCATGTTCATGTTACAGGCATTGATTTAGGTTTAGAGCGCGTAATTCCCGTTGCTGAAAAGTTGGGAGTTATGCAACCTCAAGCAAAAGTTTTTACTGTGGCAGGAACCAATGGCAAAGGCTCAACCACAACGACTTTGGCTGCAATTTTAAATGCGCAAGGCTATAAAGTCGGTTTGTACCAATCACCGCATATTTATCGTTTTAATGAGCGGGTAAAACTTGCAGGATTGGAAGTTGATGATCAAAGCTTAGTTGATGCCTTTGTGTTGGTGGATCAAGCCCGTCGAGAATGTGGTTTATCACTCTCTTTCTTTGAAGCAACCACTTTGGCTGCTTTTCTTATTTTTAAACTAAAACAATGTGATGTCTGGGTACTTGAGGTTGGCTTAGGTGGTCGTCTGGATGTCGTGAATGTGATTGATCCTGATATTGCTGTGATTACCAATATTGGTTTAGATCATGTCGATTGGTTAGGTGACACGATAGAAAAAATCGCCTTTGAGAAAGCAGGGATTATTCGTCCGAATATTCCAGTGGTATTTGCGGGTCAACAACAATTACCCGAAGCGATTCAAGCTAAAGTAGCTGAAACTCAAGCAGATCTATATGCGCTGAATCGAGATTATTTTTATCAACTTAATGACGATGGTCAAACATGGTCATTTGCATCCTCTGGCACAACGTTAAAACTGCCAATCGGTCAGCTTGCATTAGATAATATTTCGACTGCTGTTGCAGCGGTACTGGTGAGTGGTATTGAGGTCTCTCAGGCAGCGATTGCAACAGGTATTCAGCAAGCACGTTTGCAAGGTCGTTTTGAAATACGGCAAATTCAAGATAAAACAGTTATTTTTGATGCTGGACATAATCCACATGGTGTCGAATTTCTATTGAATCAGTTGCGAAAATTCTTAAAATACAATAAACAGTACACAGATGTTGTCGCAGTATTTTCAATGCTGGCAGATAAGGATATTTCATCTGTCACTGATTTTCTTAAAACAACCGTAAAAGATTGGTTTATTGCTCCTTTAAATGTACCTAGAGCAGCAGTGTTGTCGCAGTTGCATGATGCATTACAAGGTCAACAAGTACATGAGTACGGTAATATCCAGCAAGCCTTTGAAGATGTGCTGAAGCAAAGTAATAACAATCAGCTGATTTTAGTCTGTGGATCGTTTCATACCTTAGAAGCGGTTTGGGAGTATTTAGAACAATGTCAATGAATAACAAACAACGCTGGATGGGAGGCGTTGTTCTATTGGGTGGAGGTGTTTTATTGGCAGCATTACTCCTTAAAGGTAATGACGAAATAGGACATGACAAAACACAAACGGCAATTGCACACCCAATTCCTAAAACAGAACCTAAAACTCAAACAGCTCAATCGACCCAAGAAGGTGAAATGGTTTCATTACAACCATTAGCCGTAGATGTCGAGACAGAAAAAAGATTGCTTGAAGAACAACGCCGTTCTCGTGAGAAAGCCGTTGCTGAACAAGAAGCACGTGCAGCTGATTTTCTAAAAATGCAGCAAGAAGCAGAAGCAGCTGCGGCACGCAAGGCTGCGGAAGAATATGCTGCAATTAATGCACGCCGTACAGCCGAACAGGAAAGCTCTGATAACATTCCTCCAGAGCTTGGCGAAGATGATAAAGCCAAAGCACAACGACTTGTTGAAGAAAAGAAAAAAGCTGAACAACAAAAAGTAGATCAGCAGAAAATGGATACCGAAAAAAAGTTAGTTGAGGATAAACGTAAGGCAGACGCTGAAAAAAAGTTAGCCGAAGAGAAGCGTAAGGCTGAAACTGAAAAAAAGGCTGAGGAAGAAAAACGTAAAGCAGAAGCAGATAAGAAAGCGACTGAAGAGAAACGTAAAGCAGAAGCTGATAAAAAAGCGGCTGACGAGAAAAAGCATAAACTAGAAGCTGATAAAAAAGCGGCTGACGAGAAAAAGCATAAAGTAGAAGCTGATAAAAAAGCGGCTGACGAGAAAAAGCGTAAAGCTGACGCTGAGAAAAAAGCCGAAGCTGAAAAGGCTCGTGATCTCATGGAAAATGGAGATAAAAAGTGGATGGTACAAGTGGCATTGGCTGCCAACCAAGCCAATGCAGATGCAGTTGTATCTAAATTGCGTGCTAAAGGCTATAAGGTTACAACAAGCCCGACTTCAAAAGGAATTCGTATCATGGTTGGGCCATCGAAGGATCGAGATGTTGCAGATGCCGCACGAAAAAAAATTACCTCTGATGAAAGTTTAAATATGAAATCAGCGTGGGTGATTGATTGGGTTCCACTTGATCAGCGATAACAAAAGATAGGCGACGAGATCAAAGCTGGAAAGCGTCTGGTTTTGACCTTGTTACAAGTGTTCTATTTCTGCGGGCAGTGAGTACAATATGAGTAGCGGCTTTAAGATATTAGAACACTTTATATTGTCAGAGGATTCGAGTGTTAGTGCACTTTCTGGCGCGGCTTGTGTGGGAGATGATCTCTACTTGGTTGGAGATGATGTGGGTTACTTACTCAAAACCGATCGAAAAAATAACATCAATCGTGCGACTAATTTTGAAAAAATTCCATTATTTGAACAGCCTAAACATACGACACTAACGGTATTTAGTAAAAAAACTAAACCAGACTTTGAAGCGCTTAGCTGTATTCGCTTTGATGGACAGCCTCAGTTACTAGTGATGGGTTCAGGTTCTACAGAAAATCGAAAAAAAGCATTACTGTATAATCCAGCTGATCATCAGGTTCATGTTCTACTTGATACCTCGGATTATGATTTCTTAGAACATTGTTTGGCGTTGACTGGTGGCGCTGAGCTCAATATAGAAGCAGTTTGTTCAGATCAAAACAATTTATACATTTTTCAACGTGGCAATATTAATCGTTTTCATGGTGTTTTAGTCTTTGATTTAATAAAACTTCAAAATGGAAAATCATTAGAAAGTGCGCTGAAAAATTCATTCAATCTGACATTACCAGAGCTTGAAGGGGCAGCAAGTGGTATTTCTGATGCTTATTTTTTTGTGGAGAAAAATCTAATTATTGCCACCGCTGCTGTTGAGCAAACATTAAATACGTATGATGATGGCGCGGTGCTAGGCAGTTTTATTTTACTGATCTCACCTGAGGGTGAAACGTTATATAAGCATTTGATTCAAGATACGAAAGGACAAACTCTTGCTATTAAAGTAGAAGGGATTACTTGGCTAGAATCAACATCCGATGGTGAAGTATTTTTATTGGTCACGGATAGCGATGGTGGTGATTCTGAAGTTTTTAAAATATTACTTAGTAACTCTGTTTTTGCAAATTCTTCAAGTTAGTTCGTATTTCTTGGCTTACCATTCAACTTATAAAATTAGGGTTTTTAAAGCCCAATAAAAAATGTATAAAATCCAAAAATTAAAGAAACAGATCTTACACGTCCAACATCTATCTCTCTAAAAATTGGATTTAATCTAAAGCTCATCTCGCAAACTAAATAGGTGCTGGATTCGAAAGTTGTTGTTGAATCCATTTTACATTTTCAGGGGTAAAGAGCTGATCAATATTTTTCCAAATGATATGATAGCCGTAGCCTCCTTGTTTCATTTCTTTAACCGCATCTTCAATTGCCCAATGCTCAAAAATAATTCGATACATCGCAATTGTGGCACCAGTTCGATCTGAGCCATGATAGCAATGCACTAAGATTTTCTGGTTTTGTTGTTTAGCAGTTTGAATAACACGCATTGCTTCTAACAAGTCTTTACGATTGATTGCCCAAGTATTGATTGGAATGTGTACCATATTAAAAGGCTGATCTTTTAAAACTTTGGCATCTTCATTTCTAGCTCTCAAATTGATAATCGTATTAATTTGATGAGCTTCAAGGCTTGGGATCAAATCAATATTCGGCTGTTCGCTACGAAAAACATCTGAACTAATTTGATAAAAATTATGGCTGTTAGAAATAAGAGTTCCCCAATTTTGAGGACGTTGGTCTTTTTCTAAACTCGAATGCTGCATACACCCTGAAACATTAAGCGTTGATAAAAGAACAACGGTGGTAAGCACTTTTTTCATATTATTGATAACGATCAAATTCAACAGGATCATGCGCACAAATTAACTCAATACTCGGTTCATGTTGAGCAAGATATTGTAACTGTTTAAGGTTATGTAACCTTTGTCGATTATCTTCTGCCAATAAACGTTCAGTAAGATCTAAGGCTCTCAATTTGTTTTTTGGATTGAGTTCTAAATGGGTGTAATACGCATCGCCACAAAATAAAATCCAGCCTTCAGCTTTTTTAATTGCAATACCACAATGTCCAGCAGTATGACCAATCAATGGAATCATCAATATTTCATCTTGGAAAAAAGGAAGACCTTGGACTTTTTGTAGATTAAACCACGCCTCACCATCTGTATGTTCGGCAAAATTCCAATGGCGATGTTGTTTAAATTGTTCTGTTTTATAGCGGAGCTTTCCTTTAGCAGAGAGCGATTGCGTTGCATTAAACTCAGAAGCTAAAATATGCACGGTTGCATTAGGAAAATCTGAGATACCACCTGCATGATCAAAATCAAGATGTGTGACAAAGATATGTTGCACATCTTCAGGGCGTAAACCTAATTTTTGAATTTGTTCGATGGCACTTAATTTGAGATTGGGCACAATCGAACCAAATTGAGTCAGTAATGAACCTAGACGTTGTTCAGTGTGCAAATAGTCCTGTGTACCTAAGCCTGTATCAATTAAAACCAGACCTCGATCAGTTTCAATAAGTAGGCAATGACAAACTAGATGTGCTTTCCAGCCTTTCTGTCCAAATAGGGGCGCACAAACAGGGCAGAAGCTTCCGCAATGGAGATGATGGATGTTATAGATCATCGTGATTGTTATTCTATTTTGAAGATAATTATTTTTATAACGTATTGATGTGAAAATACCAAGATTAAAAATCCCCTAAATTTGATTGAATCTAAGGGATCGTTTCAATACGACGTACTTCGTTTGTCTTGTGCTGTGATTGAAGTCTTTAGTCGGCTTCAATCTTTTAACTCACAGCATCGCTGTTCGACTTGCGTTCGTAACGAGCGTTGCTCGTTTTGTGTACGACGCACTTCGTTTGTCTTGCGCTGCGCTTGAAGCCTTTAGTCGGCTTCAATCTTGCTCAGGTTGTGGTGTTAGGCGTAAATAAGGTTTCACTGCGGTATAGCCTTGAGGAAAACGTTGTTTAATTTCCTCTTCATCTTTCAACGACGGTACAATGACGACATCTTCGCCATGTTGCCAATTGGCAGGTGTTGCCACTTTATGTTTATCGGTCAACTGTAATGAATCAACAACACGCAGTACTTCATTAAAGTTACGACCTGTTGACGCAGGGTAGGTAATAATTAAGCGGACTTTTTTATTGGGGTCAATGATCACTAACGAACGTACCGTTAAGGTTTCACTGGCATTCGGATGAATGAAGCCGTACAACTCAGAAACTTTACGGTCTTTATCGGCAATAATTGGGAAATTAACGGTAGTATTTTGTGTTTCATTAATATCTTGAATCCAGCTTTTATGAGATTCAGCATCATCAACAGAAAGTGCAATTGCCTTTACGCCACGCTTTGCAAATTCATCTTTCAGTTTAGCGGTAAAACCAAGCTCAGTGGTACAAACTGGGGTGAAATCCGCTGGATGTGAAAATAAAATCCCCCAATCACTGTCTAAAAATTCATAAAAATCAATAGAGCCATCACTTGAGTCTTGTTGGAAATTGGGGGCAATGTCGCCTAAACGAAGTGTCATGATTCATCCTCAATATATTCTTAATGTTTTCTGTGTATATTCAATATGCAGGAATCACGTTATAAATAAAATTATTGTTTTTTCATTTTGTTATGAAGATTTAAGATAATAGAATGAAGTGAAGCTAAAAAATTGATCATAAATTCACATGTAAAGCCGTGTAAGTTAAATGCAAATTTGCTACATTAACGCTGCTTAGTTGTGTGATGTCAGAGTCGCCTCGCAGTTTTTTTACCTGTTTGGATGCAAAGCCCTTGTAGTTCTTATTTCTGACTCCATAATAACACCTAAGAAAAAATTACTTATTTAAACAAACAGGATTAGAGAGTTTATTCATGTTGGCAAGTCTGATCGGAGGTATCTTCGGTACAAAAAATGAGCGTGAGCTCAAACGCATGCGTAAAATTGTTGAACAAATTAATGCGCTTGAACCGACGATATCTGCTCTTAGCGATGCAGACCTCTCTGCAAAAACTCCAGAATTCAAACAGCGTTTTAATAACGGTGAAAGTTTAGATAAATTGATGCCTGAAGCCTTTGCGGTTTGCCGTGAAGCAGCGAAACGTGTCATGGGTATGCGTCACTATGATGTGCAGTTGATCGGTGGTATTACCTTACATGAAGGTAAAATTGCTGAAATGCGTACAGGTGAGGGTAAAACCCTCATGGGTACTTTGGCATGCTATCTCAATGCATTGAGTGGTCAAGGCGTTCATGTGATTACGGTGAATGATTACTTGGCACAACGTGATGCTGAGCTGAATCGTCCGTTATTTGAATTTTTAGGTCTCAGCATTGGCGTGATTTATTCAATGCAAATGCCAGCCGAAAAAGCTGAAGCTTATTTCGCCGATATTACTTACGGTACCAACAACGAATTTGGTTTCGATTATCTACGTGACAACATGGTATTTTCTCTACAAGAGAAAAAACAACGTGGCTTAAGCTATGCGATCATCGATGAAGTTGACTCAATCTTGATTGATGAAGCACGTACACCACTCATCATTTCTGGACAAAGTGAAGATTCATCTCATCTTTATCAGCTGATTAACAGTATCCCTCCAACATTACGCCCACAGAAAGAAGAAAAAGTAGCTGATGGTGGGCATTTCTGGGTAGATGAAAAGCAACGTTCAGTTGAAATGACGGAAGTCGGTTACGAGACTGTTGAACAAGAATTAATTCGTATGGGATTGTTGGCTGAGGGTGAGAGTCTTTACTCAGCGACCAATTTGAATTTGGTTCACCATGTGACTGCTGCAATTCGCGCGCATTACTTATATCAAAAGAACGTACATTATATTATTGGCGTAAATCCACAGACTCAAAAAGAAGAAGTCATTATTGTGGATGAAAGTACTGGTCGTACTATGCCAGGTCGTCGTTGGTCTGAAGGTCTGCACCAAGCGGTTGAAGCCAAAGAGAATATGGAAATTCAACCAGAAAACCAGACATTGGCAACCACAACATTCCAGAACTATTTCCGTCTGTATAAAAAGCTTTCAGGGATGACAGGTACTGCTGATACTGAAGCTTCAGAGATGAAAGAAATTTATGGTTTGGATGTAGTACTAATTCCAACACATCGTCCAATGGTGCGCCAAGATCATAACGATTTAATTTATTTAAATCGTAATGGTAAATACAATGCCATTATTGAAGAGATCAGTAATATTCGTCAAAAAGGTGTTGCACCTATTTTGATTGGTACCGCAACGATTGAAGCGAGTGAAATTTTATCTTCAAAATTGCTGCAAGCAGGCATCCATCATGAAGTTTTAAACGCAAAACAACATGAGCGTGAAGCAGATATTATTGCACAAGCTGGTAGCCCAAATGCTGTCACGATTGCAACCAATATGGCGGGTCGTGGTACGGATATTTTGCTCGGTGGTAACTGGAAAGCGAAACTTGCCAAAATTGAAAATCCAACATCTGAAGATGAAACTCGTTTACAGGCGCAGTGGGAAAAAGACCACGAAGATGTTTTAAGTTCTGGTGGTTTACATATCATCGGTTCTGAACGTCATGAATCACGCCGTATTGATAACCAGCTTCGTGGTCGTGCAGGTCGTCAAGGTGACCCAGGTGTATCACGCTTCTATTTATCACTTGAAGATGATTTGATGCGTATCTTTGCGGGTGATCGTGTTGTTGCCATGATGCGTGCAATGGGCCTACAAGAAAATGAAGCCATTGAACATAAAATGGTGAGCCGCTCGATTGAAAATGCACAACGTAAAGTTGAGGCACGTAACTTTGATATTCGTAAAAACTTATTGAAGTACGATGATGTCAATAACGAACAACGTAAGATTATTTATACTCAACGTGATGAAGTCTTGGCAGAAAGTACCTTACAAGACTATATCGAAGAAATGCATCATGAAGTTATTAAAGGGGTGATTGCTAACTTTATCCCACCTGAATCAATTCATGATCAATGGGATATTCAAGGTCTAGAAAATGCACTACGTACAGATCTAGGTATTGAGCTTCCTGTTCAGCAATGGCTTGATCAAGATCGTCGTTTAGACGAGGAAGGCTTGGTCGCACGTATTTCTGATGAAGTAATTGCACGTTATCGTCAACGCCGTGAGCAAATGGGTGATGAGTCTGCTGCAATGCTTGAACGTCACTTTATGTTGAACTCACTTGATCGTCATTGGAAAGATCATTTAGCTGCGATGGATTATCTACGTCAAGGCATCCATTTACGTGGTTATGCTCAGAAAAATCCTGAGCAAGAGTATAAGAAAGAAGCGTTTAATTTGTTTGTGAATATGCTGGGTATTATTAAATCAGATGTTGTAACTGATCTATCCCGCGTTCACGTACCGACAGCAGAAGAGTTAGCTGAATTAGAAGCTCAACAACAACGTCAAGCTGAATCTATGCGTCTTTCTTTTGAACATGATGATGTTGATGGTTTAACTGGTGAAGTGACGATTTCTGAAGAGAGTGGTAGCTTATCTGGAAATGCAGTATTTCCAGTACCAGAAAGCCGTAATGCGCCATGTCCATGTGGTTCAGGTTTAAAATATAAACAATGCCACGGTAAGATTTAAAATTTTGACTTAGTTTATATTCAAATGAAAGGCAGAGCATTCGCTCTGCTTTTTTACGAGAAGTAACTTGTGTCTAGAGCAACTTTGTAGTTTTATTATGAGAATTATCCTCCTTGATTGGATTCGCATTAAAAGCGGGAAGACAATGAAAAAGCCATTACAACTTTTAATTTTAGCGAGTGCTGCATTATCTGGCGTTGCACTTGCAGACAACGTTCCTCAAACGACTACGGTCGATAAAGTTCTTGCAGCAAAAGGAGCGACTACTGCTGAAGCTCAAGTGAAACGTGAAGTGACTACCGTCATTAGTCCACGCACAGGTATTCGCTATACTTTAGGTGATACAGGTAATCGCCCAATTGTGTTGCAAACAGCGGCAATTGCCCCTGCAAATTCTGCCAATATCAATCGTATCGTGGCATCAAATCCAGCATTGTCGGCAAGAAGCCAAGAAAAAGCCAAAGTTGCGCTGATTGGCGAAGCTGCGGTACAAACAGCCAGTGTTCAAGCACCTAAATAAATATTTAATATCAAAAAAAAGAGATGCTTAGCATCTCTTTTTTTATGTAAAAATCTGATTATAAAAAACTTGGAAGTAGAATTAAGCCAATAATAATACCGAATAAGAGCCATTTAGAAACATAGTACAAGCGGCGATTACGCTCTTTTAATCCACGACCATAATGGTGAACTGCATAACCATATTTAAAGATACGGTTAATGAACCCCGTTTTATCTTGATCATCATTGGGTGAGCTTGCAGCAGACATGACATTGCGTCCAAACCAATGATTTATTTTCTGCGCCCAACCCCATTTCATCGGGCGTTCAATATCACAGAACAGGATGATACGAGTTTCATCAGTTTGATTATGTGCCCAATGGACATAAGTTTCATCAAAAACAGTTGCTTCGCCATCTCTCCAAGAATAACGCTCTTGATCGACTTCAATAAAGCAATCATCGCTATTCGGGGTGACTAAACCTAAGTGGTAGCGGACAGAACCCGCATAAGGGTCACGATGTTTACCAAGATAACTCCCAGATGGTAGTTCAGTAAACATGGCTGCTTTTACTGAAGGAATACTTTCCAACAGAGCGACTGTTTTAGGGCAGAGTTGTTGTGCTGATGGGTGGCTATCTTGATACCATTTCAGATAAAAGCGTTTCCAGCCACGTTTAAAAAAAGTATTAAAACCAGCATCATTATTTTTTTCTGAAGCTTTAATTTGATTTTGAAGTTGGATCGCTTCTTCTCGAATCACTTGCCAGTTATCTTGTAATGGTTTCAGTTCTGGGAACTGTGCCACATCAAAGAACGGTTGGTTTGGCAGTTTAGAGAAACCAGTCATAAACATGTTCACTGGTGCTAGGAATGTAGAATGGTCGAATAATTGTCGAGATGCTTTTAATCGTTCCTTGCCACGATAATAAGTGTATAGGAAGCTGACTAAAAATACGGCAACGATAATCACTGCGTACATAAATACAGTCGTCTAAAAAATAGGAGGGAGCTATTTTAGCATAAAAAATATTTTGCAGAATGTTGTTAGACCAAGTGTAAAAGGCTTGAGATTGCCCGATAAATGGTTTTCGGATGATTAATTAAGTAAATCATCCGAGAATAAGAGGTGTGATTAAATTTGGTTATTTACATCATCATTTTTGGTTTCACGAATCAGTAAAAATGCAATCAAAGATAAAATTGACGCTAAACTAAGATATAAGCCTACAGCGCCTAGACCATAACTTTCTGCAAGTTTAGTGGCGATATATGGTGCAAAGGATGCGCCAAAAATACCCGCTAAATTAAAAGTTAATGCTGAACCCGTATAACGGACTGAGATTGGAAAAATCTCTGAAAGCACGGTTCCAATAGGCCCATAGGTGAGCCCCATAATCGAGAGTCCGATACATAAGAACAAGAAGACCAATATCGGGCTACCTGAACCGAGTAAAGGGGCGAAGCATAGTCCAAACAAAGCTGACAAGATACATACGGCAATTGATGTGGTTTTGCGTCCAAATTTTTCAGCTAAAATGGCTGAAACTGGAATAAATGCAGCAAAACATAAGGTTGCAACCAGTTGTAGTTGCAAAAACTCACCTCGTGTATAGCCTAATTGAGTTGTTCCCCATGTTAGAGCGAATACTGTCGTGAGATAAAACACCACAAAAGTACAGATTGCCGCAATCGTACCGAGAATTAACATCGGTAGATGCTTGGTCATGACTTCTTTAAATGGCACATTGACTTCTTTTTGCTTATTTAGCACCTTTTGAAAGGCTGGTGTTTCATGCAGTTTCAAACGAATGTAGAGACCAACAAGAACCAATACAGCACTGGAAATAAATGGAATACGCCATCCCCAAGCCATAAAATCTTGCTCGGACATAAAGGCATTCAGTAATAGAAATGAGCCTGTTGCAAGGATAAAGCCAATAGGGGCTCCTAATTGTGGAAACATGCCATACCAAGCACGTTTGCCTTCAGGGGCATTCTCAGTGGCAAGTAAAACAGCACCACTCCATTCACCACCCAGACCTAAACCTTGCCCTAAACGACATAAGGCGAGCAGTAGTGGTGCTGCAAGTCCAATTTGTGCATAGGTTGGCAATAGCCCAATACACACGGTTGAAATTCCCATGGTGAGTAGGGCTGCAACCAATGTTGCTTTACGCCCAATTCGATCACCTAAATGCCCAAAAATTGCTGCACCAATTGGACGAGCAATAAAGGCGATGGCAAAAGTTGCCAGTGATTTGAGTACCGCAGCGCTATCGCTACTTTCAGGGAAAAAGAGATGTGGAAAAATCAGTACAGCGGCAGTGGCATAGATATAAAAGTCAAAAAACTCAATCGTAGTGCCCACAAGGCTGGCAAATAATACCCGTACTTTTGAGTTGCTAGCCACTGTTGTAGTGACTGTCGTAGTACTTGACGACATACATAACCTTAATTTTATTTATTCAAGATGCAGAGCGATCACGACCTTGAAAAGCCCTTTCAAATGCGGGGTTTACTTAACAAACCTGATGTGATGTATTACCTTATAATACATAACAATAGATCGCTAAAAAGTGTAAACCTGCCCCTAATAGCACAAAAACATGCCAAATTGCGTGGGTATATCTTACCTTTTTTAACGCATAAAACAATGTGCCGACAGTGTAGGCGAGTCCACCTGCAATCAAGAGTTGTACCGCATCTTTAGAGAGATAACGTTGCATATCATCCATGACCAAAACCGCTAGCCATCCCATCAAGAGATAAGCTGCCAATGAAACTTTTTGAAAGCGATGGATAAAAACGAGCTTAAACAGCGTGCCAATCAGTGCAATCACCCATAAAGCGATCAGTAAATAGTGTGCTTTGGCAGTTGGAATTGCGATACTGAGAAAGGGGGTATATGTCCCTGCAATCAGATAATAAATTGCAGTATGATCTAATTTTTTATACCAATAGCGTTTGCGTTCATCTTGAGCAAAGTGATAGAGCATTGAACTACTGAGTAATAAGACTAAGCTAAATCCATAGACCCATAAACTGATCCATTGCCCTAGTGCTAAATCTTGCCCTTTAATAATCAGTAAAATAGAAGCAACCAGTGCTAATGCTGCCCCAATACCATGACTATAGGCGTTGATGAGTTCTTCTTTGGGGTCATAGCTTGTGAGAGTATTTGCAGTCATCAGATTTATAGTTTGCATAAAAATACAACTGTATCGTAATGCAATTTCCCTTTTAAAGTAAGACGCTTTAGAATTTAGTTTCTATTTGCTAGGTTTTCATTATGTTTGCGCCAAACTTTTCTTCTGAACAAGAACAGCAGTTTTTCTTGGATATTCAGCAATCTATTGAAAATAAAGGCTTTGATCGGCTGATCATCAGTCAATACAAAGGTGAACAGGTAGAATTAGAAAAGATGACTTTTCGGGTGATTGAATTGCAAGGACAGGCAACACTTTCTTGTTTGTACCATTATACGACCCAAGATATTACCAAAAATTATACCATTGTGGAGGGCTTGGAAAAAATTGCCGAGCTTTTGCAATTGTCTAAGCAAGCCAATTTATTTAGCTTAGATCAAGATATTCAGCTCAAGAAGAATAAAAAGAAAGCCATGTTGAATCGCCAAAAAAAGCAAGCCACAACACTTAAAGTTGAAAAGCAACAACATGATCGTGAAAAGCAACGTTATGTACAGCAGCACAGTCCATTTTTAAAACATTTGGGTATCGCTGATGAAAAAGGGCAGATTGTCCCAAGTATGGCGCGGAAATGGAAACAGATTAATAAATTTATTGAAATTTTTTCGCATGCGTATGAGCAGATTGATGCATCACAACAAGAATTGAATATTGTCGATTTTGGTTCAGGTAAAGGCTATTTAACCTTTGCGTTGTATGATTATTTACAAGCACAACAGAAAACACCGTTGATTACGGGAGTTGAATTACGTTCAAACTTGGTTGAGTTCTGCCAAAATGTTGCCGATCAGGTAGGCTTTAATCATCTCGATTTCTTTGAAGGTGATGTACGTAGCTATCAGCCTGAGAAATTGGATGTGATGATTGCACTACATGCATGTGATATCGCCACGGATTTTGCGATTCATACGGGTATTCGCCTCAATGCATCCATGATTATGTGTGCGCCATGTTGTCATAAAGAGCTGCGTCCCCAATTGCACAGCCCAGAAGTATTACAGCCGATGCTGCAATTTGGTATCCATGCAGGGCAACAAGCGGAAATGTTGACCGATACCTTACGTGCTTTATTACTGAAAGCGTATGGCTATGAAACCAAAGTCTTTGAGTTTGTGGCTTTGGAGCATACCAGTAAAAATAAAATGATTTTGGCGACCAAACGTAAAGAACTTCAGCAACCAGATCCTCAGATCATGCAGCAAATCCAAGCTTTAAAAGCGATGTATGGCATTGAAAAACAAAGTCTAGAATTATTGTTGCAAGATCAAATGCCGATCGAAAATTTGGGCTGTAAGTGTTAATCGACTCTGAGAATAAGATGTATCACTTTAAACAGGGACGTTGGGATCAATTACAGCAAGATGCTAAATTGATCCGAACACAGGTTTTTATTGTTGAACAACAGATTCCTGAAGCAGAGGAATGGGATGATCACGATGCCATTTCACAACATTTTGTGATTTATGATCAAGATCAGCCGATTGCCACAGGACGTTTGTTGCAGAATCACAGTGTAGGGCGAGTGGCTGTTGTTAAAGCCTATCGGGGGCAAGGCATTGGACGAATGATCATGCTAGAGATTATTGCCTATGCACAACAACAGGCTCGACCTCATCTGCGACTTTTCTCACAAATCCATGCAGTTTCATTTTATCAACAGCTTGGTTTTATCGTGCAAGGTGATGAATATGATGAGTGCGGAATTCCGCATATTGAAATGACGATGAATCTAAATACTTTATAAATGAAAATCGTGTTGAAAGGGCTTATCTATGGAGCGTGATCAAGATCATGTAAGCCCATATTCTGATGCTACTTTTGTTGCTTATCCTCAATAACTTCTGATGCAGCAGAAGCATGTTCATGTTGAGCAAGCTCTTTCTCTTGTTGGGCTTTACGTTGTGCACCCGGCATATAATCAGGCTCTTGAGACATCGCTAGATAGAAAAAGCTGAGAAAAATCGTACTTAGTACACCGACAATGATGACAAACTTCCATCCTAATACCGTTTCTTCATTTGAGTTTTTTTGTGGTGATGGTTGGTTGCTCATAATAAATTCCAAAAATTAAAATTTTAAGGTTGTAGCATTAATCAATAAAATTAATAAAACCTTAAATATTATATGGCTTTCTGATTCATTTGAGTGGCGTTTATCTATTTATATTTTGACTGAATTAAAAGCATGGATTTACAAAAGGCAGTGCTTTGAATTCCGGTGGTGTTCTAAAAAGTATGCTCATAAGAAAAGGAGGCAACGAGGAACAATTCAGCTATATTTAAATGTGTGAAAATCGAAATAGAACTTCATTGTCCTCGATGCCAGAGTACAAGTATAAAGAAGAATGGCATTAAACACGATGGTAAGCAAAACTATCGTTGTAAAGAATGTAATAGGCAGTTTGTGGGTGACCATAATTTGACGTATTTAGGCTGTCATTCAAAAGCGGTCAAATTGATTTTGCTTATGCTTGTGCGATGTTGTGGCATTCGGGATATTGCAAAGATTACGAGGTTTAGTATTGGCAAGATACTTAAAACGCTTACACAATCAAATCATGAAATAATTCCTCAAAGAACTCATTATAAATGCTTGGAAGTTGATGAATTTTGGACATTTGTAGGCAACAAGAAAGATAAGCATTGGCTACAGTACGTCTATGATAGAAGTAGCGGAGAAATAGTGGCTTTTGTATGGGGAGGAAGAGATGCTCATACAGCACAAAGGCTAAAAAACCGTTTAGAAGAACTGGGTATTACTTATGATTGTATATCGAGTGATCATTGGGAAAGTTTCATCAAAATTTTTAAGCCGGACCAAGAAGGGAAATATTATACAGTCGGGATAGAAGGAAACAACTGCCGATTAAGACACCGCATAAGGCGAGCAGTAAGAAGAACATGCTGTTTTTCGAAGAAGGTATTGAATCATGTAAAAGCTTTTAATCTTGGATTCTTTTACATTAACCACAGTTTTGTATAGTGATGTTAAAATGATCAGCATACATTTTGAAACACCACCTGAATTCCATCTAAGATAAAAAATCACAGAAAGTAAATGATTTGATCAAGTGGGTGGGAAAGCCAAGTCTTAAATTTGGGTCATTCAAGACTTGGTTGTTACTTTATTTAAAGATTTTTCCAATCTTCAATTGCTTTTAAGCCGGTTTCGATCCCGACATCATAGCTATAGCGGATTTTTGCTTTATTTTTAGAAAGTCGACCTGCCATGTTTTTTAGATCAGGGGGGCAAACTTCAAGAATTTTTTGTCCTAATGCTGAACGTGCAAATTGTACAGAATCATTGTAACGTTGAGTTCTTGAAAGTAAGCTTTTTGCAAAACCACGCTTTTGTTGAAACATATATTTAGCGAGTAACTGATCACCTTTGCTGCTAGCTTTATAATAATTTTGAGGACGTGTTCGCAGTACCATGAGTTTTGAAACATCATGTTGTTGAGCTGCCCAATGTACGGGTAGGGCATCTGCAACACCACCATCAAAATAGGGTTCACCAAATACGTCAACTGCTTGACGTGTCAAAACTGGAATCGAACTAGATGCTCTTAATCCATCTAGAATATTGTCTTTAGATGCCTTGATATAAGTAGCTTCGCCTGAAATCGCATGGGTGAGCACCATATAAAATTCAGGATGATTTTCAAATAGATGTGTCTGATTTAAAGGATATTCTTTTTCAACTACATCCCACATCCATTTTAAATCCAGTAAATCGCCACCTTTAAAGAAACGACCATATTGAATAAATTCAGAACGAAGTGAGTGGTCTAAATAAATTTGCAAAGTACGACCTTGTTGAGCAGCTAAGTAATTTGCGACATTGGTTGAACCAGAAGAAACACCAACACAAAGGTCAAAAGGATTAAATTGTTGCTGTAAAAATGCATCTAAGACACCGCTGGTAAATGCACCACGCATTCCACCACCTTCAACAACCAGTGCCTGACGATTTTGGTGAAGCATTGAAAATCTCGAATAACATGATAAATCCCTGTTTAACACGGATTCATCATGATCGACAATAATATTTTAGTGATGATGTTCATGCTCAGCATGCATTGTTTCGGTTGTCATCGATGACTCTGACATTTCAGATTGAGCTGCTGCTTTCTTCTGATTCATTGGCATATAATCTGGTTCGTTATTCATTGCCAAGTAAAAAATCACCATAAAAAGAAAACTTAAAATACATGTGATAATGAGTGCTTTCCACCCCCAAGGAGAGGTTTCTGGACAGAGTTTTTCAGACATACGATTTTTCCTAAAGAGAGAAAATAAATAGCCTTATAACATAACAGTATAATCCACTCCGTGTGCAGATGTTAATAAGCAAATTAAAAATCGACTTTTGTCGAATATGGATTGCATTATGAGATTGTTAAAATAGGAAGAGTATTCAATCCAATGAAGACAGATTCTTTCAAGGTAGATAAGAAGCTGAGCAGTATCAGGATAATGGTCTACTTTGAAGGTCATAACAAGATTGATGAAAAACAAAATATGATGGAGAAAAAAATGATTTTGGATTCAACAGATACGGATGTTTTTGCAGCTGTTACACAATTTTATGTACGTTTAAGACGAGTAACGGGGCGTGTGGTTGATGTTCTTTATATGGTAGAAAATCAAGAGTATGCTCAGCACCTAATTGATTATGCAAAAACAGTTGATGATACCGAACTGCAAAGTCATGTAAATCATTTAACACGGTCTTTTAATATCGTGAAAGCGCCTGTTGCCGCAGCGGAACAACCTAAAAAAGTGGTCGAAAGACCTGAGCCTCAAAGAGTTTGGTTCTTAGGTTAAACCTTAATTTTTAAAAGTCTAAAATAAATATTCCTCCCTCTTTGATCAAAGAGGGAGGAAATACAAACAGCTTAGTGTAAAAGCGTCATACTATTTAAATATTTCACCTGATTCAGCATGTTTTCTGAGTAACTTAGGTGCTGTAAAACGTTCACCGTACTTAGCTGCTAATTCCTCTGCTCGTTGTAGCGATTTCGCAACGCCATTTTGATTCAAGAACTGAATCGCACCACCTGTCCACGGCGCAAAACCGATTCCGAAAATCGAGCCGACATTGGCATCAATGACAGACTCCAAAACACCTTCTTCATAACAGCGTAAGGTATCGAGTGCCTGCACAAACAAGAAGCGATCAATGATGTCCTGTTCAGGAATCTGATTGTCTTTGCTCCAACGGCTGAGTCCATCCCATAAATGTTTTTTGCCATTTTCTGGGTAGTCGTAGAAGCCTGCACCTGCTGCTTTACCTTTACGATTCAGCTCGTGAATCATGGTGTGAACCACTTCATCTACAGGGGTTTTTGGTAAGTCGTTCCCTTCAGCTTGTAGCGCTTTGCGGGTTTCGCTTGCAACATGCTCAGTGAGAGTTAAAGAAACCTCATCCTGAATCGCAAGAGGCCCCACAGGCATACCTGCTTTGAGCGCTGCCATTTCGATTTTCGCTGGATGAACACCTTCGGCAAGAAGACGCATACCTTCTTGAATGAACGTACCAAAGACACGGCTGGTAAAGAAGCCACGGCTATCATTGACAACAATTGGAGTCTTGGCAATTTGCTGAACAAAGTCATAGGCTTTAGCCAATGTTTCAGCAGAAGTCTCTTTACCTTTGATGATTTCTACCAATTGCATTTTGTCTACAGGGCTAAAGAAATGTAGGCCAATAAAGTTCTTGGTATCTTTACTTGCAGTTGCCAAACCTGTGATTGGTAAAGTTGAGGTATTTGAAGCAAAAATACCACCTTCAACCAAATATTGTTCAGCTTCTTGAGTCACTTTAGCTTTGAGTTCTTGATTCTCAAATACTGCTTCAATGATTAAGTCACAGCCTTGCAAATCTGCCGCATCCGCCGTTGCAGTAATCAGTGCTAACACTTGATCGCGTTTTTCGGCTGACATACGACCTTGTGAAACACGCTTATCAAGAAGTTTTTGTGAATAAGCTTTGCCTTTTTCTGCATTTTCCACAGACACATCTTTGAGTACGACAGGAATACCTTTGATTGCGGTTGAGTAGGCAATCCCTGCACCCATCATGCCTGCACCCAGCACTCCGACTTTGGTGACTTGCCATTTTGCAACATCAGCAGGGCGGCTGGCACCTGATTTAATAGCATTGAGACCATGCCAAAATGTACCGATCATGTTTTTAGAAACTTGACCGACAGTCAGTTGAGTGAAGTAACGTGACTCGATACGTAAAGCGGTATCCACATCGACTTGCGCACCTTCAACTGCGGCAGCCATAATTGCTTCGGGCGCAGGGTAACAGCCTTTGGTTTTGTCACGCAGCATGGCAGGAGCAATCGCAAGCACTTGCGCAACCGCAGGGGTTTTAGGGTCGCCACCTGGAATCTTGTAACCTTTCACATCGTAAGGTTGTTGTGATTTCGGATTAGCTTTCACCCAAGCAATCGCTTTTTCTAAAAGCTCTTGTTCATTCTCAGCCGTGTCATGTACCAAACCCAGTGATTTTGCTTTATCGACACCAAATTGCTTACCTTCCATGAGGAACGGGAATGCATTTTGTAAGCCAAGCAAACGTACCATACGGACGATACCACCACCGCCTGGGAGTAAGCCCAAAGTCACTTCAGGTAAACCAAACTTGGTTTTTGGATCATTAATCGCAATACGATAATGGCAACCTAAAGCAATTTCCCAACCACCACCAAGTGCTGTACCGTTTAAAGCGGCAACGACAGGTACGCCTAAAGTTTCGATCGTGCGTAAGTCACCTTTGAGTTTTTCAATCATTTTGAAAAATTCAGTCGCATGTTCAGGTTGCACTTGAATCAGTTCATCCAAGTCACCACCAGCGAAGAAGGTTTTCTTCGCAGAACGGAAAATAATGCCTTTTAGATCAGTTTCAGCTTTCAGCTTTTGGCTGATTTCATTGAGTGAGTCACGAAATTCTGCATTCATGGTATTTGCAGATTGACCCGATGAATCAAGGGTAAGAATTACAATATTGTCAGCGTTTTTTTCGTATTTAATAGCGCTCATACATCATCGTCCAATATTTTATGAGCTTAATCGTAAGTGACCTGCATAAGTAAATATAAGCATCGCAGCGTCTTGTTAAGCTCTCATCTAGTTTTAGGATAAACCTTCGGTTCGACCTACTTTTGTTTCGTCAAAAGTAGGCAAAACCATTGTCATTCGCAAAACCTGTTCAATTCTTTCATTTATACAATTTATCGCAGAAACAATATATTGTAGATACTATGCAGGTTGCGAATGACGTTTCCGAGTCTCATATTTCAGGGAGGTTTTGAGTGATTTACACCAACTCGATAATGGTAGCGATGCCCATACCACCACCCACACATAATGTTGCTAGACCACGCTTCTTGCCTTGACGTTCTAATTCATCCAATAACGTACCTAGAATCATAGCGCCCGTTGCGCCTAAAGGATGTCCCATCGCAATTGCACCACCATTGACATTGACTTTCTCGGCAGGAACTTTCAATTCAGTGATAAAACGCATCACCACAGCAGCAAAAGCTTCATTCACTTCAAATAAATCAATATCGTCGATGCTTAAGCCTGCTTTTTCTAATGCTTTACGTGCAGCAGGAGCAGGACCAGTCAACATAATGGTTGGGTCAGTACCCACCAATGCAGTTGCAAGTACTTTTGCACGTGGTTTCAAACCTTGTTCTTTGACTGCTTTTTCAGAAGCCAATAACACCACCGCAGCACCATCGACGATGCCTGATGAGTTGCCTGCATGATGCACATGGTTAATTTTTTGCGCTTCAGGATACTTCTGTAAAGCAATAGCATCGAAGCCCATTTGACCCATCATTTCAAAGCTAGCATTCAGTTTTGCCAAACCTTCAACAGTGGTCGTTCCTTTGATAAATTCGTCTTTTTCTAGGATTGTTACACCTGCATGATCTTTCACAGGCACAACTGATTTATCGAAATAACCATTTGCTTGAGCAGCAGCGGCCTTTTGTTGTGAGCCAACTGCAAAAGCATCGACATCTGCACGACTATAACCATCCAAGGTTGCAATCAAGTCTGCACCCACACCCTGTGGTACAAAAGATGATTTTAAATTGGTTTCAGGATCAAGCGCCCACGGTCCACCATCTGAACCCATCGGGATACGCGACATGGACTCTACACCGCCAGCAACCACAACATCTTCCCAGCCTGAGCGAACTTTTTGTGCCGCCAAGTTTACTGCTTCTAAACCGGAAGCACAGAAACGGTTGATTTGTACACCCGCAACATCATCATTCCAACCTGCGGCAATCGCAGCAGTTTTGGCAATATCGCCACCTTGATCACCAATTGGTGTAACACAACCTAAAACGATATCATCGACTTTAGAGGTATCGAGTTGGTGACGTTGTTGTAATTCATTCAATAATGTTGTGAGTAAAGTAATTGGTTTTACTTCATGTAATGAGCCGTCTTTTTTTCCTTTTCCGCGTGGTGTGCGAATGGCATCAATAATATAGGCCTCGCTCATAGCTGTTCCTTGTATTGCCTTAAATTAAAAATCATTGTGCTTCGAGTGTACTCAATTTAAGTGGCAGTGCAATGATGATAAACATTGGCAAGTTTGATGTTTTTCGCCAATTTGATGGGTTAAGCAAGTGATCCATCAAATTGTTAACTTTGGTGCTCTTTTACATGTCTAGCGACATCTTCGATTAGACTAATGTTTGGAAATGATTGATAGAAAAGATGGGCGAAAGCACATGATAAAACCAAAGTCTTACTATGCCCTGATAGCATTCATGCTGCCATTTTGTGGATGCGATTCATCTGGACGGAATATTGAAAATAACAAAGTAGTAGAGGATAAAAATAAAGTGAGCCAAACTTACTCAAATCAGCCCGCTGATGACAAAATGCTTTTAGTTTTATCTGCACCCTCTATCCATGATCCTTACTATAAACCCGCTTTTCAACGGATTGTGGACTTTCAAATTAATTATGCTAAATCCATTCTCGGCAATGATAATGTGGTGATTTTGGTCGATGAAGATACTAAGCCTTATTTCACGGGTAAAGTTCCTGAAGACATTTTATTGGTAGATAATGTACGAGATATTTGGATGCGTGACTTCACCACAGTCAATCCAATTAAACCTGTACAATTTATCTATACATGGGCTTCGATGAGTGAGAAGCAAAGTAAAGCAGTGCAGAAAAGTTTTAGTCGTTTTGCAGTCCGTTATCAAATTCAAAGAGCGAAAACTGGTCTGATGATTGATGGCGGCAATCTGGTTGATGATTATGCAGGTCGAGTGATCACCACTACTCGTTTTATGGAAGATAATGAGCTGAGTTATGATGAGGCGAAACAAGAATTAAAAATGGTTTTAGGTGCGAAAGAAGTTGCCATCCTAGAACCCGATGAAGAGGTACTTGCACATTCAGATGGGATGGTGAGTTGGGTTGATAAAAACACGTTGCTTGTGAATGATTATTCAAAAACACCATCATTTAGAACAACGGTGATGGATGAGTTGAAAACTTCATTTCCAAGTGCAAAAATTGTGGAAGTGCCTGTTGAGTATAAGACCAATCCAAAAGGTCAGTGGGATGGTTTTGAATCGGCATGTGGCGTGAATCTGAATGCCACGGTCACGCATAACAATATTTATGTACCGACTTTTAATATGCCACATGACCAAAAAGCATTGAGTATTATTAAGCAAAACACTTCGAAGAAAGTGATTCCGATCAATGCGGAAAGTGTTTGTCCAATGGGAGGTAGTGTACGTTGTCTGACTTGGCAAGTGGCAGGTGAAAATGCTGCGAAACTGATTCAAGCTGCACGAGAAAGATAATAATTTGAATAACTTACATCTGATCCTTCACAGGCAGATGCAAGTTCGTTAAACTTGTCTGCCATTTTTAGTGTGCTCATAAAAAATGAAGTTTATCAATGTCATTGGTACGACTGGTTCAGGTAAATCGACATTTGCTCGTCTGTTGGCTCAAAAGCAACAATTACAATACATCGAAATGGATGATTTGTTTTGGCTAGACGATTGGCAAGAACCAACGGATGAGGTGTTTTTTGAAAAATTAAAAAACAAAATGGATCGTACTCCAGGTGGTTGGGTATTGGATGGTAATTATACTCGTACTATGTCGTTAAAATTGGTGAAAATAGATACCATAGTTTGGTTGGATTACTCGTTTTCTAGAAATTTTTTTCATTTAATGAAACGGAGTTTATTCAACCTTATAAGCCAAAGAAAATTATGGGAAAACTCTAATAATCGGGAGAGTTTAAAGCTATTGTTTTCTAAACAATCAATTTTTATTTGGTTGATTCAGCAATACCCTAGAAATAAGACAAAATATCAAATGATGATGCAGAATCAAAAGTATCAACATATTCAATTTATTCATCTAACTTCACCGAAACAAGCAGCAGAATTTTTACAGCAGATTAAGGTTGTACAATGACACGTATAGGAGCAAAAGCCCTTTGCTTATTTCGTTATGGGGATAAGGTACTACTTGCCAAAGGCTATGATCCTAATAAGGATGAATATTTTTTCAGACCAATTGGCGGTGGAATAGAGTTTGGCGAAACTTCTGTACAAGCGATTGAAAGAGAAGTTCTAGAAGAAATTCAGCAACAGATTGCTCAGCCTAAACTTATTTGCGTACTGGAAAATCTATTCAGTTTTGATGGTCAACAAGGGCATGAAATTGTTTTTGTATATGATGCTGAATTTGTGGACTCCGCATTATATAACGAAGCCGAAATACAGGGTCACGAAACCAATGGCTTCACATACATTGCGCAATGGCTGAGCCGAGAGCAGATCGAATTTAGCCGATTTCCTGTTTATCCCAAAGGGATAGAGCAATGGTTATTTGCTCAATCATCAGAATAGATAGCCTGAGTTTTCAGACTATCTAGTAGAACATTTGATTTACAAATGCTGTCCATGTAGTTGGCGATATAAACCAGGAGTAACTCCCGTCCATTTTTTAAAGGCACGGTGAAAAGTACTGGTTTCACTAAAGCCGACTTGTTGAGCGACATCTTCAAGGGTGAGATTAGGGGTGAGTAATAAGTGAATTGCAGCATCACGACGTAACGCATCCTTCACACCTTGATAGCTTTTTCCTTCCGCAGCTAAACGACGGCGCAACGTTTGTGGTGATAAATACAACATTGATGCAACATCATTCAGTGTTGGCATTTCTTCGCCAATTTGGCTTTTCAACACATCACGAATACGTGAAGTCAGAGAGTTGGTATTCTTAAATTTTACCAATAATTGTGCAGGCGCAGCTTTTAAGAATTCTTCTAAGGTTTTGTCATCTTGGCGTATCGGTAAATCGAGATAATCAGCAGCAAAAGTGATTTCTGTACGTGGTGCATCGAATTGCATCACAGGCGCAAAAAATAGCGCATCATATTCATCGGCGTGGTTAGGGCGTTCATAGCCAAAATGTACACGTTCCAAGGGTAAACGACGTTCGATTAACCATGAAGCAAGTCCATGCCAAATCATCAGCATGCTTTCAGTAATGAAATGATCAGGGTCAAGCGCTTTAGGAATGTGTGGCACTAAGCGGGCTTCGTGTTTATCGCGCTCTAAACTTACAGACCATTCATCACCGAATAATTTGTAAAATTGTGAGGAAAGTTCGAGTGCTTGCCCAAGCGTCTTGGAATGGATGATCAATTGGCACATGATGGCAAATGTACCTAAACGACGGGGTTGTACATCAAAACCCACATGTTCGTCTTGAGTGACCATCCATAACATTTTAACAAAGCGGGTATATTGTTCGGGAGAGATACGCGCTTTTGGCTGACGTAACAGTTCTGCTTCTATGCCGACATGTGAAAGTAATGTTTCAACGTCCATGCCTAGGCGTTTCACACCTGTTAAAGCCGCATTCACGAAGTGGATGCTGATCGTATCACGGCTCATATTGAATCCTTCAGTTTCTTTACTATTCACGATAATTGACCTAAATAACCGTCTAAAATATCAAATTGGGCAATTGACAAGAAAAATAACTGCTCAATACGTACATGTTAAATTGCCGAAACTATCAAGGTAAATGGCTGAACATGACATTGTTTTTGTGTTTATCAGTACCTAGTATAAAAGAAAATTTAAACAAATTGAGTAAAAATTATTATGCCATCTGCTTTAAAAGGATTGAAAGTCCTCGATTTTTCTACTTTATTACCTGGGCCATTTGCAAGTATGTATCTTGCTGACATGGGTGCAGAAGTGATCCATGTTGAATCACCAACGCGTCCAGATCTCGTGAGAATTATGCCACCCTATGCCAATGGGCAAGCCACTGCGCACAGTTATCTGAATCGAAATAAACAGTCGATTGCACTTGATCTAAAAGATCCAAGTAATATTGAACTGATCAAAAATAAAATTTCTGAGTTTGATATTGTGCTTGAACAATTCCGTCCTGATGTCATGCGCCGTTTAGGTTTGGACTATGAGACTTTGGCAGAGATTAATCCACGTCTCATCTATTGCTCGATTACGGGTTATGGTCAAACGGGAAGTTATAAAGATCGGGCAGGACATGACATTAACTATTTGGCACTTGCGGGTGTTTCTGGTCATAGTGGTCGTCAAGATAGTGGCCCACCACCACTTGGAATTCAAATTGCGGATGTGGCAGGTGGCTCTTTGCATGCGCTGATTGGTATCTTAGCTGCGGTTGTTGAGCGTCAACGTAGTGGTCTTGGACAATATATTGATATTTCCATGACAGATTGTGTGGCAAGTTTAAATAGTATGGCTGCTTCTGCAAGTTTGGCAGGGCAAACACCACAGGCCCCTGAAACGGGTATGCTCAATGGTGCAAGTTTCTATGATTATTATGAGACTCAAGATGGGCGTTATTTCTCAGTCGGTAGTTTAGAACCACAATTTATGGCAGGTTTGGCTGCGGCTTTAGAATTACCATTACTTCTTGCCAAAGGCACATCATTTGATGCAGAAGACCGCCAAGCGGTGAAACAAGCATTACAAGAAAAGTTTAAAACCCAAGATTTTGTAGTATGGCAGCAACTTTTTAAAACCTTAGATATTTGTGTGGAACCTGTCTTGAGCCTTGACGAAGCATTGGTTTCTCCAATTGCTGAACAACGTGGTTGGGTTGTGGATGTACCATTATCTGAAAATAGTGAACAAACCGAAGCGCAATTGGCATGTCCAATTAAATTCTCACGTTCACAAATTAAATATGCCTTTATTGGTCAGGGTCTAGGTGAGGGTAAGTGGTAGATAATATGTGATATTTATCACTGATTGTTAAGATGTCGTACAGTTTGTTAACGTTTTAAATAAATTGTTATCAAAAAAATCAGAGTAACCTTTTATAAATAAGAATATAAAAGGTTACATAAACATGACAATCTCTCACGTTCAGATTGTTTCTTGTTTATCCTTTCTATCATTAAGTTTAGTTGTACAACATGCTCAAGCAACTTCAGCATTTGATCCAAAGGGTCAGTGGTTGTTTGGTGATTGGAACGGTCAACGCACTGCGTTACAAGAATAGGGTTATCGCTTTTCTGCGGATTACACAGGTGAATTTGCAGGAGTTTTAGATGCTAAACAGTCTTCTAGTCACGGTAATGAATTTACTGGGCAATTGGCTTTAGGCACACACTTCGATCTCAATAAAATTCTAGGTTGGTAAGATACTAAGGCGAAGTGATGTTCGTTGCAGCAACCCAAGATAATTATCTTCGTGCATTCAATGTTTCAAATAGCGATAAGTTATGGGAAGCACGTTTACCTGCGGGTGGGCATGGTTCATTTGGGACTAAAATGGGTGATTATTTAGTCGCTTACACATTGCCAGATAAGAACTAATTTCATTTAGAAAATGATTGTAAAAGCTCAGATTTATCTGAGCTTTTTCTATTTGTGGCAATTAGATAGGCTTATCAATAAAATCGTTATTAAATATGCAAAAAAAGCATTTTGTTGATGAATAAAAGCTCGCTATGCTAGTCGCCTTTATAATGAATGACTAGCCATACGCCATGTATTTATATACGGATTTCGATCAACAACTGATTAACCAACGTGTTGCCCAGTTTCGCGATCAAACAGAACGCTATTTAGCAGGAAAATTGACCGAAGACGAATATCGTCCATTACGTTTGCAAAATGGTCTGTACGTGCAACGTTATGCACCTATGCTCCGTATCGCTGTGCCGTATGGCTTGATGAATACTAAACAACTTAGAAAAATTGCTGAAATTGCGACTGAATATGATCGTGGTTATGCCCACGTTTCAACTCGTCAAAATATTCAGTTGAACTGGCCTGCTTTAGAAAATGTACCTGATATTCTTGCTGAGCTAGCAACAGTACAAATGCATGCCGTACAAACCTCTGGTAACTGTATTCGTAATACAACGACTGACCAATTTGCAGGCGTGGTTGCAGGTGAAATTGCTGACCCACGTCCAACATGTGAATTAATTCGTCAGTGGAGTACGTTCCACCCTGAATTTGCATTCTTACCACGTAAGTTCAAGATTGCAGTTTCTGCTTTAGAAGAAACAGATCGTGCTGCAACTGCATTCCATGATATTGGTGTTTATATCGTTCGCAATGAAGCAGGCGAAATCGGTTATAAAATCATGGCGGGTGGTGGTCTAGGTCGTACTCCAATTATTGGTAGTATAATCCGTGAGTTCTTACCACGTGAAGATTTGATTGCTTATTTAGAAGCGACCTTACGTGTGTATAACTTGCATGGTCGTCGTGACAACAAATACAAAGCACGTATCAAAATTTTGGTAAAAGCATTAACGCCACAAGTATTTGCTGAAAAAGTTGAAGCGGAATTTGAACACACACGTGAAGCATTGAAGATTCAGCCTGAAATCTTGAAAAAATTAGATGAGGAATTTACACCATTTGATTATCAAGATTTAGAAGATCAAGATTTCACAGCCTTGTTTGCTGAATATCCTAAATTCAAACAATGGTTCAACGTGAATACCAATGCACATAAAGTCAAAGGTTATCGTATTGTGACGATTTCTTTGAAACGTGCAGGGGTAGCTCCAGGCGATGTCACCACTGAAGAAATGAACTTAATTGCGGATTTAGCGGATAAGTATACTTTTGGTGAGTTCCGTACCACACATGAACAAAATATTTCACTAGTGGATGTCCCACAAAAAGATTTATTTGAATTGTGGCAAACCTTAGAACAGAACAATATGGCACGTGCGCATATTGGTTTTATTACCGATATTATTTGCTGTCCAGGCGGTGATTTCTGTTCATTGGCAAATGCCAAATCAATTCCAATTTCAGAAGCGATTAGCCGTCGTTTTGATGATTTAGATACCATCTATAATCTTGGTGAACTTGATCTGAATATCTCAGGCTGTATGAATGCTTGTGGTCATCACCATGTGGGTAACATTGGTATCCTTGGTGTAGATAAAAAAGGTGCAGAATTCTATCAAATCACGCTAGGTGGAAACGCGAATCATGATGCATCTATCGGTGATATCTTAGGACCATCTTTTGCTGCTGATGCAGTACCTGATGTCATTGAAGAAATCCTAAATACTTACCTTGATCTACGCACTGAAGGTGAGCGTTTCATTGATACGTATCGCCGTGTAGGTATCCAACCATTTAAGGAGCGTGCTTATGCTTAATACATCGCTACAAGTGCTGTTCAAAGATGGCACGATTGCTGACAATACTTATCAAATGATTGCTGAAGATGGCGTGATTCCACAAGGTGATGTGGTTGTAACAACTGCTCAACTTGATCAGTTGGCAAATGTACAAGCTAAAAAAGCGTTATACATTACTGTCAATGATTCACCTGAAACGCATCAATTTCCATTGAATGAGTTGGATACAATCTTCATAGAGTTTGCTGGTTTCAATGATGGTCGTGGTTATTCGTTTGCAGCATTATTACGCCGTCAAGGTTATCAAGGCGAGTTACGTGCTGTCGGTGATATCTTTAAAGATGTTTTAAACTATTTAAAACGTTCTGGCTTTGATAGTTTTGTGGTTAAAGAAGGTAAAGATATTCATGAAGCCGCTGCTGGACTTCAAGATTTTACCAATCCTTATCAAGCATCCACGGCTGTGCCACAAGCAAGTTACCAAACAGGTGCTTAAGCTTATTTAATTAAAAAGGCTGAACTCAGGTTCAGCTTTTTTATTGCGTATTAATATAGATTGAAGAATAACAATGCTGACCTTTATTACAAAAATAAATCCTGGGGTGATTTGGCTGCTTTTCGCCATCGCAACGGATGTACTCTCAACTTTTTATTCTGCCAAAGCAAATGGATTAGTGAATAAGCTCGATCAAGGAATCGCCTTGGTTTTATATCTTGTTTCTTTTACTTGTGCTGCGATTGCATTGAAATATATGCAGGCTGGGATTTTATATGTGCTTTGGTCTGGACTGGGTGTTATTGCGACAGCTGCTTTAGCAAAAGTTTTTTTAGGACAGCATATTGATTTAGCAGGGTGGGTTGGGATTGGATTTATTACAATAGGATTAATGATTATTGCCCAGTATTCAAATATTGATGTTTAATAATGAATATAGAATGACAGCTATTTTTAAATTTGTTATAAAAAATTAAAGCATTTATTTAGAAAGAACATGTTTAAATTTTTAAAAAAGATATTTTGTTCATCTGAGCCATATATAAATACAGCCGAAATATTGGCAGAACGCCAAGCGCTTGAACAAACACGTATATCGAATATTCCTCAGCCTGAACCAGAAATCGTAGACATTCCATTTATTAGAAAGAGTTTGGATGAGTTGATATGGTTACTGAGAGATTATGATGGTTATGCGCGACAACGGACATTAGAACATTTAAAGGATTGCTACGAACAAGAACTGTTTCCTGCCTTATTATTTCGTTTAAGTGATTATGTGGAAATCAATCGAGAGTTGGCAGCACAACATATTCAATGTTGGAGTCAGCGTCCTGAATTTACTCAATTGTGTATAGATCATTTTTTACAGATTGCTGCAGTACAACAACGTGTACGTACTGTCCCTGAAATTGAAAATTTATTACTGAATACTGTAGCGAAAAATAAAGATTATTTGCAGCGCACCGTTATTTCTGAACAAGGTCAATTACCTCGTGTACTATTGAATTATATTGTAGAACATCAATGGATTAAGCAGGAGCAATTACTTGAATTATCTAAAATTGCGAAAGATCAAATCGTGCGTAAATTTTGGTTAGATCATATTGCTCAAAATGAATCAGACCAAACATTATTATTTGAATTAAAACATAGTCAATTTAGAGATGTTCAATATTATTTATTTGATGTTTTATATCAAAGAAAAATTTTAAATACTGATGATATTATTGAATTATGGCATAGTCGTTTTTTATCCGTTATGGATTATGCTTATTTTGCATTAAGACAACAAAATTTTGATTTTGAAAATTATTTTAATCAGTATCCGATCGAGTTGCTCAGTCCACAGCAGGCGAAAATTCGAGCATATCAATGGGTTTTATTTAAAGGGGAGCAAGCACAATTTTTTGAGATCATTGAAAAAATTGAAATCATTTCGATTGCGAATGCTTTAGTTGTATTTGCTTTAAAACAAAACTTTATTCAACTTTATCAGTATTTAGATTATTTTACGTTAACACAGCAGAAGTTATTATCACATCAGTTTTTTAAAGCAATAGCCTATAGCTCAACTCAGCCAACATTGGATGAGTTAGAGCAGTATCTTCAATTAACTACAGCAGATATATCATTTGAGCAAATACTTAATTTAACCCAAAATTATGATTTATGGGATCAGGTCTATTGGTTTGTAACACAGCAAAAATATGTACAGACAGAAGAAGAGCAGCAGAATTTTGATGATCAAGTAAAATATCGTTTACAGTTTTTGCATTATAGAATTTATCCGCCAAGATGGACAGTTGTGCAAAAGGATGAGATGAAACAACATCTTCCTAACTTTGAGCAAAAGTATCCTGAAATTTTTAATGTGATGGATGTGAAGAGAGTGTTAGAAAAGTATTTTAGTTAATTTGATGAAGATGATGCAATATGAGACATATTGCATCAAAACTTTGGTGTGTTTTAAATCGTTGCATCAAGTTGACAATTCACCATCCATTTGATTCCGAACTGATCAGTGAAAGCACCATACAGTGCGCCCCAAAAGGTTTTTTCTAATTGCATTTCAATATGACCACGTACAGAAAGCTGGTTGAATAAACGTCGTGCCTCCATTTCATCGTGTTCAATATTGATTGAAATATAATGATTGTTGCCTTGGGTGAAAACACTATTCGGAGAGCAGAACTGATCATTAACGTCTGAACCCATGAGTACGGTATATTCATTAATAGGTAAGGAAACATGCAGAATTAAGCATTTATCTGCTTCTGATAACATAACCCCTTCTGTAGGTGGCATATCACCATAGCGACTGATTATTGTGAATTCACCGCCAAAAACAGATTGATAAAAAATAAATGCTTGTTCAGCTTGTCCTTTAAAATTTAGATAATGGTTGAGCTGCATGAGGGAACTCCTTGTTGTTTTTTTATACAGTGCATAACTTATCGGGATTTTAATAACAGGTGCATTATTTTTTGTAATTATGAAAATAAAAAATCCTGCACTTGGCAGGATTTTTAGTTAATCGAATTAATGTTTAGATCAATTCAATTGCAACTGCTGTTGCTTCACCACCACCAATACAAAGCGCCGCAACACCTTTTTTACCACCAGTGCGTTTAAGTGCATGAATTAATGTAAGAATGATACGTGACCCCGTAGAGCCAACAGGATGACCAAGTGCACAAGCACCACCATTGATGTTCACTTTTTCTGCATCTAATTTGAAGTCATCAATTGGGCACATTGTAACCATTGCAAAAGCTTCATTGATTTCCCAAAGATCAACATCTTGTGCATCCCAACCAGCTTTTTTCAAAACTTTTTCAATTGCCCCTACAGGAGCAATCGTAAATTCAGAAGGATGTTGAGAATTTGATGCGGTTGCAATAATTTTCGCTAAAGGCTGTAAACCACGTTGAGCAGCAACATCACTTGAGGTTAATACAAGCGCAGATGCACCATCAGAAATTGAACTCGCATTTGCCGCAGTAATTGTACCGTCTTTTGCAAAAGCAGGTTTTAGCGATGGAATTTTATCAATTTTTGCACTTAAAGGTTGTTCATCTTGATCAACAACAACATCACCTTTACGGCTAGACACAGTTACTGGAACGATTTCATCTTTGAAATAACCTTCAGTAATTGCTTTCTGTGCACGTTGTAGAGAACGTATAGCGAAATCATCCATTTGTTCACGTGTATAGCTACGTTTATTTGCCATATCTTGTGCAAATGATCCCATCAAACGACCAGTTTCTGCATCTTCTAAACCATCAAGGAACATATGATCCTTAATTTCACCATGACCCATGCGATAACCTGCACGTGCTTTAGGTAAAACATAAGGAGCATTGGTCATGGATTCCATACCACCCGCAACGACGATCTCAGCACTACCAGCTTTGATCATATCCGCAGCTTGCATCACAGCTTTCATGCCTGAACCACAAAGTTTGTTAATGGTTACTGCACCAGTTGAATCAGGCAAACCTGCTTTACGCATAGCTTGGCGAGCTGGACCTTGTTTTAAACCTGCTGGTAAAACACAACCCATGATCACTTCTTCTACGTCAGTTGGCTGTAGACCAGAACGAGCAATTGCTTCTTTGATTGTGATTGCACCTAATTCTGGTGCAGTTGCGCTTGATAATGCGCCTTGGAAGCCGCCCATTGCTGTACGAGCGCCATTGACAATTACGATGTCAGTCATTGTGTGTCTCCAGACTTATAATTTGCAGAGAATGTTCAAAACCTATGCAGTATATTAAAAAAAGCATGCGAATAAAGTATTTTACGTCGTTTAAGCTAGACTGAAGAGTTTTTAACACGTGGTAATTTCCTTACTACGTATTTGTCCCATATTGCTGAGAATGAGTTGAGTGTGCTGATTAGAATCATTCATACAATAAAAGAAGCTTCCATTTGAGCCTCTCGGGAGCCCTGTATCACCTTGGAATGTAAGTGAATTTATTCTTAATGTACCTCTCCAATCTAATCTCCCATACTTATAATTAAATGCTGTGGAATACAATAAAGGATCATTTGAATCACGTTGCCGATTAGCATTTAAATCAAGAAACCCAATTAGTCCACTGTTCCAATCAGAATCACAGCTAGTTAAGTCTTTACTTGCACACAAAGTCACATTTGTATGATGAATCTGTGCGTCAGATTTGGATTTTTGTATGTAAATTGTGAGTGTTCTTTTCATATGATTTACTTCATTTGAAATCAATAATTGATTCAAATAAGGTAAACTGAGGCACGCTAGAATCGCACAAATAGCAAGTGTGACCATTAATTCACTCAGAGTGAATCCTCTAACTTTTAACATTTTTTTACCTTTTGATAATTTTGTAATTTTTTTATTAACAAAGTGTTAAGTAATTACTGTATTTATTAAATTAAGTTTAGTATTAGAAAAACTAACCATTACTTCATCAAGCAAATACTGCTAAAATTGAAGAAAGCGAACAATAAGCTATTCGAACTTTAAAGTTGAATTGAAAATTTACTGAACTACAACGGAAATTGTAAGAAATTTTGTCAATAATTTGCGGGGTTAAAGTTATCAAGCACTTGGAAAATTCATCAAGTGTTTGTATGATTCAAAGTGAAGTGAATAGCTTAAAAATAATACTGTAAACATTTTTATGTTCGCAGGGCCAAAACTCATAGGCTAAGCTTGAACAACAAACAATTGTTATCTCTGGAGGATATCCATGAAATTGAGTCGTATTGCACTTGCTATGCTTGTTGCTGCTCCTTTAGCTGCTGCTAATGCGGGTGTAACAGTAACTCCATTAATGCTTGGTTACACATTCCAAGATTCTAAGCACAACAACAGCACAGAAAATTTAACACATGGCCCTGAAATCCAAGACGATTTATTCGTTGGGGCTGCTATTGGTGTTGAATTGACTCCATGGTTAGGTTTTGAAACTGAATATAACCAAGTGAAAGGTGATGTAGACGCAGTTAGTCCTAATGCTGAATACAAACAACAGCAAATCAATGGTAACTTCTATGTTACTTCTGATTTAATCACTAAAAACTATGACAGCAAAATTAAGCCATATGTATTGTTAGGTGCTGGTCATTATAAATATACTTTTGATGATGTTAACCGCGGTGTTCGTGGTGACAAAGAAGAAGGTACTTTAGGTAATGCAGGTTTTGGTGCTTTCTGGCGTTTAAATGATGCTTTATCTCTTCGTACAGAAGCTCGTGGTACTTATAACATCGATGAAAACTTCTGGAACTATACAGCACTTGCTGGTTTAAATGTCGTTCTTGGTGGTCATTTGAAGCCAGCTGCTCCAGTTGTAGAAGTTGCTCCAGTTGAACCAACTCCAGTTGCTCCAGTTGCTCCACAACCACAAGAGTTGACTGAAGATCTTAACATGGAACTTCGCGTATTCTTTGATACGAACAAGTCTGACATCAAGCCACAATACAAGTCTGAAATCGCGAAAGTAGCTGAGAAATTAGCTGAATATCCGAATGCGACTGCACGTATTGAAGGTCACACTGACAACACTGGTCCACGTAAGTTAAACGAACGTTTATCTTTAGCGCGTGCTAACTCTGTTAAGTCTGCACTTGTAAATGAATACAACGTGAATGCAACTCGTTTGACGACTCAAGGTTTTGCTTGGGATCAACCGATTGCTGACAACAAAACTAAAGAAGGTCGTGCTATGAACCGTCGCGTATTTGCTGCGATCACTGGTAGCCGTACTGTTCTAGTACAACCAGGTCAACAAGCTCAATAATTTGAGTTTTTGAACTGAATAAAAAAGCGACTCTGATGAGTCGCTTTTTTATATGGGTTTGTATACAAGTGATTTGAATATATAAACATTTTGATTACTCCTGCAAAATGATTTGACTGATGTGTTTGATTAATATTTTCTAGAATTTACCAAACTTCTTTTCTAAGCTGTTGTTTGGTATTTTGTCTTTCACGACGGTGTTGAGCTCTAGGTTTTTCCGTTTCATGGATTCCTCCTTTTTGTAGTAAAGGGGAGAGTGCAACAGGATTACGAACTTTGATTTTAGGCATTGCTTTAAGTTTCATCTATTTAACCTTTTATACATAGAACTTGTTTAAGGGTGTGCACGATTTCGATTAAATCTGATTGGTTTGCCATGACTTGATCAATATCTTTATATGCACTTGGTATTTCGTCAATTACACCACTGTCTTTACGACATTCAATACCTTGGGTCTGCTGAATCAAATCCTCTTGACCAAAGAGTAATTTGGCTTTACTACGGCTCATTTTTCGTCCTGCACCATGTGAACATGAGCAAAAGGATTCGGGATTGGCTTTGCCTCTCACGATATAAGAGCGTGCCCCCATTGAGCCAGGAATAATTCCAAATTCATCCAAACCTGCTCGAATTGCACCTTTACGTGTGATCAGAAGGTCTTCGCCAAAATGATTTTCTCGACTGACATAATTGTGGTGGCAATTAATTGCTTCTTTGGTCATTTGAAAGGGGGGAAGTAGAGGGCGAATAGCCTCTAAAATCAAGCGCATCATTTCACGCCGATTTTCAAAAGCGTATTCTTGTGCCCATTCAACTGCTTCAACATAGTCATCAAAGCTATTTGAACCTTCAGCAAAATAGCTCAAATCTTTATCTGGCACATGTCCAAAACGGTGTTGAGCTTCTTTCTTTGCCAGTTCAATAAAATAAGTCCCAATTACATTGCCTAAGCCGCGGCTGCCTGAATGGAGCATGACCCAAACATCTTGGTTTTCATCAAGGCAGAGTTCGATAAAGTGATTGCCACCGCCTAAGGTACCGAGTTGTTTTTGCCATGTCGCATCAAATTTTCGCAGCATCCGAACCAGTCCAGAATGCTTTTTGATGATGGGTTGCAAGCGTTTTTCCAGTGGAATAATACTTGAGGCTTTCGCCTTAATTTGTTTATGTAACTCAAAACCCACAGGGACTTTACGTTCAATTGCATGACGTAAAGGTGCGAGATTATCTGGCAACTGTGATGCTTTGAGATTGAGTCGAATTGCATTCATGCCGCAACCAATATCAACACCGACAGCAGCTGGAATAATTGCATTTTTTGTGGGGATGACGCTGCCTACAGTTGCACCTTTGCCAACATGTACATCAGGCATAACAGCAATATGTGAATAAACAAATTGCAGTTGTGCCATTTTTTTTAGCTGTTCAATGCTGTCGCTATCAATATCAGTCGTGAATATTTTTACTGGAACGCCATATTCAGCATCAGCATTAAGTATTTTTTGTATGCCCATTTTCTTTTCTCGGGTATTTTAATATTGCGTCCGAATAGGCATAAAAAAACCTAGCGAATGCTAGGTTAAGTAGAGCATTCGGACAAGTGATGATTGGATTTGTACACTTGTCCGTGAGTCGACAATGCCAAATCTTAGAGTGTTGTTCCTTGTAGTGCTGGCATCATGTCGTACTCCTATATAATAGTGCAGCTGAAAATATGAGCTACTAATTCTACTGATATTTAGTTAAGGGTCAAGTGAATTTTTGGTTTTTTATTCGCCTTCTTTCACGTTCATGTCTTTATATGCAATCAACTTAGTTTTGTGCTTCCATTTATAGCCCAACCAGATCGCCAAAAATAATGGGATACTGATATAGGTTGAAACTAAGCCTAACCAATCAACTTTACCACCTAGCACAGCTTGATAGTTTTGTCCTAAAATAATGATTGAACACAGAATAAAGGCAAACCATGGCGCAAATGGGAAAAACTTGGCACGGTAAGCCAAATCTTCTAATTTATAACCTTGAGCAATATAACCTTTACGGAAACGATAATGTGAAATTGCAATTCCTAACCAAACGATAAAACCACACATCCCAGACATATTTAATAACCAGTTAAATACTTGTTTTTCGCCGATAAATGTGGTCAAAAAGCACAGAGCAGCAACGGCAGTGGTTGCATAAAGTGCATTCATGGGTACACCACGAGCATCAAGTTTTGAGAACCATTTTGGCGCTCGTCCTTCTTTTGCCATATCGAACAGCATACGTGTAGATGAGTACATTCCAGAGTTACCTGCAGATAAAATCGCACTGAGAATAACTGCATTCATCAAGCTTGCAGCAAAGGCAAAGCCTGCTTTTTCATAAAGTAAGGTAAATGGTGAGAGTGCAATATCTTCACTTTGTGCAGCTTTTAATAGAAGCGGATCATCATAGCTCACCAATGTACCAATGATAAAAATACATAAGATATAAAACAGTAAAATACGCCAGAAGATTTGTTTAATGGCTAAAGGGATCGTTTTCTTTGGATCTTTAGATTCACCTGCTGCAACACCAACCATTTCAGTTCCTTGGAAGGAAAACCCAGCGATCATGGCAACACCAATCAGGGCTTGTAAGCCGCCAACAAACGGTGCATCTTTATAATGCCAGTGTTGAAAGGTTGATACATTCGGTGTCATCATAATTTTAGCAATCATCCAGATACCGATGATAATAAACACAATGATTGCAATCACTTTAATCAAAGAAAATAAGAATTCACTTTCACCAAAACCTTTTACAGTTAAGGCATTAATTGCAAAAATAATCGCAAGGAAGATTGCACTCCAGTAGAACCCTGGAATATCGGGGAACCAAAATTTCATGATGAATTGAACTGCGACCAGTTCAAAAGCAACGGTGATTGCCCAGTTATACCAATAGTTCCAACCTAAGGCAAAGCCGAAACCTTCTTCGACATAGCGATTGCCATAGGTAAAGAATGCACCAGAGGTTGGATTATGTGTGGCTAGTTCGCCTAAACTGGTCATCAAGAAATAAATCATGATCCCAATGAGGGCATAGGCCAATAATGCACCACCAGGACCTGCTGTTGCAATGGTCGAACCCGAGGCAAGGAATAAGCCTGTACCAATAGATCCACCAATGGCAATCATATTCAGGTGACGTGCTCCGAGCTGACGCTGAAGGTGTTGAGGAGCAGATGTATCGCTCATAAAAATTCCTTAAACTGTATAAGGGTCCGTTGACACTTTATATCTGGGTTGCGTTATAGGTTAAAATTTCATCAATCAAGGCATGAAACGAAAGTAATAGCGACCCTATTACTAAGTTTCATAACGAAGAGTGAGGGAATTTCAACCATAACCCTTCGGGGCAGGAATATTTTTTGCCGCTATAGCGTTATGGCTGATTTATTTAGAATCACTAAATTTCATCACCCATGCCTTACACCGCCTAAAAAATATTCTCTTCCGCAACCATAGATAAACTATCAGCTGACCCTGTTTGCACAGGCATATAATACTTTGAATCCCTGTTGATCTGCTTTCACAAGACATTGACCAAAGCTCTGCTCTATCAGAGGTGGATAATTTAGAAAACGATTCGCCACTATCCATAGTTCACCTGAGCTCTTCAGATGCTTTTTCGCCAATTGGCAGAGCTCTTCACTTGCATCGTAATTAGTATGAATTCCTTGATGAAAAGGTGGATTACTTACGATGGCATCTAGATCTTTAGGCGCATCAACAAAACTTGTGACAGGCTGTAGATGTAGCTGTGCTAAGTTCAGATCATTTTTTTGAAAAGTGAACTCAGTAGACCGTAATGCAAATGCATCAACATCAAGTGCAAAAATGTGCTGGTTTGGATTTATTTTGGCTAAATAAGCACTAATAATTCCAGAACCGCAACCAAAGTCGACAATCTTACCTGATTTTACTTGGCTCAGGTAAGGGAGTAATACGGCTGTTCCGACATCTAAATGATCTTGACTAAATACACCCGGTAAAGCACAGATTTTGAGCTGTTCTTGATTGATTTGCACAATATAGTTTTTTAACCAATGGTCAAGTGGTTTGTGTATTTCTCTCTTTTCAATTTTCATGTGCCAAAATTGACAGTGGCGTGCACTATCAATTTTAAAGGCTTTACCATATTGCAGGAGTTGTTTTGCAGCACGTTCAACACCGCCTTTTTTTTCACCCACTAAAAATACGCTTTGACCGAGTGTTAACTGGCTAACCACGACATGAAGAATATAATTCAATAACTCTTTAGATTTGGGAACGAAAATAACAACCTGATCAAAACTTGCTTGTGGAAACTCAACTGAGAAATATGAATTTATACCAGTGCTTTGAAAACCTTGATGATCAGCATAATTCCAAGTCCAGACAGACGCTTGTACTTGGCGAGGTAAATTTTTGGCGAGTTGATCATTGGGCGCATTAATCAGTAAGATTTGCCCATTTAAATAATCTTGTTGTCGTATAACGACTTCACTACGTGGATCCATTTTGATCTCTCATCACAAATAAAGCCCAGTGGTGAAACTGGACAATTACGATGGTTAAAAGACTATTTTTGAGTTTCAGGTAAAACAATATTTAAAATCAACGCTGCAATACCACCCGTTGCAACACCTGAGCTGAAAATGTTTTTGAATAATTCAGGAAGATGTTCAAGGATTTGTGGAACTTGTGCTACACCTAAACCCAATGCAAGAGAAATCGCAATAATCAGCAAAGCGCGGCGGTCAAGATGAATACTTGAAAGAATATTGATACCAGATGCAGCCACCGCACCAAACATCACCATTACCGCGCCACCCAATACCGCTTGAGGAACAGCTTGAATCACGGCAGCTACAGCAGGGAAGAGGCCTAAAATGATCAATAAGATTGCAATCCAGATCCCGACATAACGACTTGCAACGCCTGTCAGTTGAATCACACCATTATTTTGTGCAAACACTGAACTTGGGAAGGTGTTGAAGATACCAGCTAAAAATGAGTTAGCACCATTCACAAGTACACCACCTTTAATGCGTTGCATCCACATTGGGCCATCGACAGGCTGATTTGAAATCTTACTAGTTGCTGTGACATCACCAATCGCTTCGAGTGAAGTGACGAGATAGATGAATGCCATTGGAATGAATAAGCTCCAAGAGAAGCTTAATCCAAAGTGCATCGGCGTAGGAATCTGAATTAATGGTGCATCTTGCAATACGGAAAAGTTTAAATGACCCATAAAGCCTGCAAGAATGTAACCAATCACCAATGCGATTAAAATTGCTGAACTTTTTACCCAAATAATTTGAACACGATTCAATAGAATAATGACTGCCAGTACTGTACAGGACATGATCAGATTGTCTGTATTGGCAAAAGTATGATCTTGCATGGCCATATAACCGCCTCCCATGCTAATCAGACCTTCTTTAATCAGTGTTAAACCAATTAAGAGAACAACGATACCTGTAACTAAAGGGGTAATTAATTGTTTTACCCAAGGTAGAATCCGAGACACGCCCATTTCAATAAATGAACCTGCAATTACGACACCGAAAATAGCAGCCATCACTTGCTCAACAGGCGTACCTGCAGCAACCATGGCACTACCAATACCAATAATTGGACCAATAAAATTAAAACTTGTCCCCTGAACAATCAGTAGTCCTGCACCGAAAGGACCAACTTTTTTACACTGTAAAAAGGTTGCAATTCCTGAGATGATCAGAGACATCGACAGGATCATATTGGTGTCTTCACGAGATACACCAAGCGCTAAGCAAATTAACAATCCTGGAGTAACAATTGGGACTAAAATTGCTAAAAGATGTTGTAAAGCCGCTAAAAATGCGATGAACGGTTTTGGGCGATCATTGAGTCCGTAGACGAGATCAAGTGACTGTTGGGGCTGAGAATTTGACATGGGAGTATAAGAAAAGCGATAAGCAATAGTGGAATATTCTAATAGAGTTAGCCTACTTTACCAACGATTCTGAAACAGTTCGTCCGAAAAAAAGTTTCATGTCAACAAACTGTCACTACTAAAGTTTAGGATTTTTCTATATAATCTGCCCTCAAATTTTAAGCGTATCGAATTCTATGTCTGATATTAAGAATCTCCGCAATATCGCAATTATTGCGCACGTCGACCACGGTAAAACCACGCTTGTCGATAAATTACTTCAACAATCTGGTGCTTTGGGTGACCGTGCAGGTGAGATTGAGCGTGTCATGGACTCGAATGCGCTTGAAAGTGAACGTGGTATTACCATTCTTGCAAAAAATACTGCAATCAAATGGTTAGATGCACGTACAAACACTGAATACCGCATCAATATTGTAGACACCCCGGGACATGCGGACTTCGGTGGTGAAGTTGAACGTGTAATGTCGATGGTTGACTGCGTATTGCTTCTTGTTGACTCTCAAGAAGGTCCAATGCCACAAACTCGTTTCGTAACGCAAAAAGCGTTTGCGCGTGGGTTGAAGCCAATCGTAATTATCAACAAAGTTGATAAGCCAAGTGCACGTTGTGACTGGGTAATCGATCAAGTATTTGACTTGTTTGATAACTTGGGTGCAACTGATGAACAGTTAGATTTCCCAATCGTTTACGCCTCTGGTTTACGTGGTGTAGCTGGTCCTTCTCCTGAAGAATTAGCGGAAGATATGACACCATTGTTTCAAACGATCGTAGATATCGTTGAACCACCAGCAGTTGATGTTGATGGTCCATTCCAAATGCAGATTTCATCACTTGACTATAACAGTTTCGTTGGTGTAATCGGTGTGGGTCGTATTCAACGTGGTTCAGTAAAATTAAACACGCAAGTAACTGTAATTGATAAAGAAGGTAAGACACGTAACGGTCGTATCTTAAAAATCATGGGTTACCACGGTTTAGAACGTATTGATGTTGAAGAAGCATCTGCAGGCGATATCGTATGTATCACAGGTATTGATGCACTCAATATTTCTGACACAATTTGTGATCCGAAAGCAGTTGAAGCTTTACCGCCATTGTCTGTAGATGAACCTACAGTTTCGATGACATTCCAAGTAAACAATTCACCGTTTGCTGGTAAAGAAGGTAAATTCGTAACTTCACGTAATATTCGTGAACGTTTAGAGCGTGAGTTGATTCATAACGTAGCATTACGTGTTGAAGATACTGATAGTCCTGACCGTTTCAAAGTTTCTGGTCGTGGTGAACTTCACCTTTCAGTATTGATTGAAACAATGCGTCGTGAAGGCTTTGAGATGGGTGTTTCTCGTCCACAAGTAATCATGAAAGAAATTGATGGTGAGAAGCAAGAACCATACGAAAACGTAACGTTTGATGTTGAAGATCAACATCAAGGTGCTGTAATGGAGCAAATGGGCTTCCGTAAAGGTGAAATGACCAATATGGAAGTTGATGGTAAAGGTCGTATGCGTATTGAAGCGACTGTTCCATCACGTGGTTTAATTGGATTCCGTTCAGAATTCTTAACCATGACTTCTGGTACAGGGATCATGACATCAAGCTTCTCGCATTACGGTCCGGCTAAACAAGGTACTGTTGCGAAACGTCAAAATGGTGTGTTGATTTCAATGGTTCAAGGCGTTTGCTTGGGCTATGCACTGTTCACACTGCAAGACCGTGGTCGCTTATTTGCTAAACCACAGTTAGAAGTTTACGAAGGTATGATCATCGGTATCAACTCTCGTTCAGACGATATGACTGTTAACCCAACTAAAGCGAAACAGTTAACTAACGTACGTGCATCAGGTACTGATGAAGCTTTAACTTTAACACCTGCAATTGAATACACGCTTGAACAAGCACTTGAATTCATTGAAGATGATGAGTTAGTTGAAGTAACACCAAAATCGATTCGTATTCGTAAACGTTACTTAACTGAAAACGAACGTAAGCGTAACCGTGATAAATAATTTTTCTTCACTGAAAAATGAAAAAACCGCTAAATTTATTTAGCGGTTTTTTATTGCATAAATTTCAGGGTAGGGACATGCTTAAACATATATTTTTATTAAAATAAAAAAGTGTTGTTAAAGTGTGAAATAGCTTTCTTTTTTTGATAAAAATATTAAATTATGAACATTATGTGGATAGCCGCACCTGTGTAATAAACAATGCAAAATGGGTTGCGATTAAGTTCAACTCTGGAGAGTTATAAATGAGTATTATTCAAGAATTTAAAGAATTTGCCATCAAAGGCAATATGATGGATCTTGCCATTGGTGTCATCATTGGTGGTGCATTTGGTAAAATAATTGATTCATTGGTGAAAGATATCATCATGCCACTTATTTCAGTTATTACTGGCGGGGGTGTTGATTTTACGCAGAAGTTTATTGTGCTAGGAGACAATCCAAATAATTTACAGTCTTTAGATCAATTAACGAAAGCAGGTGTCAATGTTTTAACCTATGGTAATTTCTTAACCATCTTTATTAATTTCATTATTTTGGCATGGGTTGTGTTTCTTATGGTGAAAGTAATGAATCGTATGCGTAAACAAGAAGAAGCAGCGCCAGCAGCACCAGCACCTACACCTGAAGATATTCAATTATTACGTGAAATTAGAGACTCTTTGAAAAAATAAGTACTTATTATTTTCATAAAAAACGGCATTTAAAAATGCCGTTTTTTATTGGAAATAGATAATTCCATATTTGGAACGCAAGCTTTTACATGGAAAATTGCAAGATTTGACTTTAAAATATTGTGCATATTTGAATGGAACAGCAATCATGAACCAACTATTTGTCTATGGCACACTTTGCCCAAACCGAGAAAATGCGCATATTTTGGGTGGAATCGGTGGAGATTGGCAAAAAGCATCGGTACACGGCACAATTCATATTTTAGATTGGGGGCCAGACAAAGGTTTACCAGCCTTAGTTTTAGCTGAACAAGATCCATTAATCATGGGATATTTATTCAGCACGGAAAAATTAGAACAAAACTGGCAAATGTTAGATGAGTTTGAAGGATTCCAATATGAGCGAGTTGTTGCTGAGGTTATCTTGGAATCTGGAGAAAAAATAGATGCATGGACTTATGTGATGAAACCGCAAGAATTAAAATAACTGAGAAGAGGAGAGAGCTTAAAATAATTAAGCTCAAACTATTATCTTAAGCCATCCATGCGAAATTTCACTTCAATTAAGTGAAAACCAAATTGGCTTTTGATCGGGCCGTGTAAGATTCGTTCTGCTGCTGTAAAAACTAATTTATCAATAACAGGGACTAATTGCCCCTTTTTCACTTCACCGAGTTCGCCTCCACGTTTAGCTGAGTTGCAAGTAGAGTATTGTTTGGCGATTTTGCTAAAATCAGCACCAGACTGAATTCGTTTTTTTAGCTGTTCGGCTAAGTCTTTATCTTTGACGAGAATATGTCGAACAATTGCAGTTTGCATAAGGTTGTTCTCCTTGATTGTATCTTAAATGATCTATACTTTGCTTGGTTTCAAAGGCTGGCATTGTGGACAAAATACACTAGCGCGTTGACCTAACTTTAAGTTTTCTAATGTAGTTTCACAATTAACACACATTTCACCTGCGCGACCATAAGCTAAAAGGGTCTGCTGAAAATAGCCATTTTCACCCATGGCATTACTATAATCACGTAAAGTTGAACCACCTAAATCAATTGCTTGTTTTAAGATGCGTTTTACTTCGATGACTAACTTTTCCACTTGTACTTTGCTCAGCGTCGAAGCTGGTTGTGCAGGATGAACCCCGATGTTGAATAAACTTTCAGTTGCATAAATATTGCCCACACCAACCACTACATGGTTATCCATTAAAGCAATTTTAATGCCGACATTTTTTTTAGCTAATTTTTCATGCAAATATGTTGGATTAAAATTTTCAGTTAATGGTTCTGGCCCTAGCGTATCAATCAATTTACTTTGATTGGTTTCATCTAACCATAGAATACACCCAAAGCGCCGTGGGTCATGGTAGCGGAGTTGCTGATCTTCAAATTCGATCACAAGATGGTCATGCTTTTTTAATTCATCACTGGATTGACATAGGCGAAAGCTTCCTGACATACCTAAGTGCCAAAGCATTTGATCTTGTTCAAATTCAGCCAAAATATATTTGGAACGACGTTTGAGTTGAATTAAACGTTGACCAATTAATTTTTCAAGATCATCAGGGATAGGCCAGCGCAAACTAGGATTGTGTACTCTTACAGCTTGTACACGTTGCTCTAAAAGTGGCAGTAAACTGGTTTTTGTGGTTTCAACTTCAGGAAGTTCGGGCATAGTGAGCTCAAGTTGTTTCAACAACAATACAATGAGGGCAAATGTTTAACTTACAATTATGACGATATTTAATTTGATTAGCTAATCGTCATTAAAATTGATTTTTGGTTTTTTTAGTTAAGTTTAAAGATCTAATCTAATTATAAAATAATGAAATACTTACTTTAAAAAGCTTGCCTTTAAATTCTGTGAAACAAGGAATTTTCATAATGAACCGTACTGACGTTTACGGAGATCGTTTATCCTGCACAAGGTGGAGCAAGTAGCTTAGATTTAAAACCCTCTAAAAGTGATAATTATGAGCTAGGCTTAAAATCATCAAATGTATTTGGTGATTTTAATTTGGCAACATTCTATATTCAAACCAAAGACGATATCGTCGCTGCAGAAAATATAGGTGGACGAGCAACCTTTCGTAATGCCGAAAAGACTTTACGTAAGGGTGTTGAATTTGCATGGAATAAAAAGTTTTGGAAAGATTTAGTTGTTAATGCAAGTTATGCCTATTTAGATGCAACTTTTGATTCTACAGTACTCGCGATTGGAAAAGTTGCTCAAATCCCTGAAGGTAATGTCATTCCTGGTATTGCAAAAAACCAAGCTTTTATTGGTTTTTCTTGGAAACCAGAACAGGGGTTTTATGCAGGGGTTGATACCCAATTCATGGATAAAGTTTATGTGAATGATATGAATGGTGATGCAGCAGAGAGTTATACAATCACATCGGCTTATACAGGATATATATTTCGCTATACGGATTGGAATTTAAATGGATTTACCCGTATAGATAATTTATTTAATAAACAATATATCGGTTCAGTGAATGTGAATGAAGGAAATAATCGTTTCTTTGAACCTGCGGATGGACGAAATTGGAGTGCTGGGATTAAGTTAAGCAAACAATTTTAAATAAAAAGCAGCACTCTTTAGGGTGGGAGTGCTGCTGAATTGATTATTAGTTCTTTGTTTTTACTGAAGCTGCTTTTTTTGCAGCAATTGCTTCTTCAACTTTAGCCAACGATTCCTTCGCATTTGGATAGTTAGCTGCTGCTAAGCGAGCAAAAATATTTTTTGCCTGCTCTAAATCTTGGTCAACAATACCTCCATTTGCTAGCATATTGCCGAGAACCATTAAAGATGGTGCATAACCTTTTTTAGCTAAATCTTTGATGCTATCAATCGCCTGTGATTGCATAACAGGATTTTTATTTTTAACGCCAACACTCAAATCGTAGATTGTCTTGAGATGTTTTGCTGGATAATAATCTTTCCGTAGCAATGGTAATAGTTTCTGAACAGCGATCTGATCGTATTCAGGTTTGCCTTGCTCAAATAAAATTTTTGCAGTTTCAACAATGGCTTCATCAGAGCCTTGTTTCGACGCTTTATCTAAATACTCTTTATATTTTTGATTATTTTTAGTGATGCCCAAATCACCTTTGTGATAAGCCTGTGCTAATGTATAACTGGCTTGAGCAAAGCCTTTATTTGATGCATCTTGATAATGTTGTAAGGCTTTCTTTTCATCCTTTACTGTGCCTTGACCAACTTGAGTCATATAACCTAGGTTATAAATTGCTTGGGCATTACCTGTATCAGCGAGACGTTGCATTTCTTGAAATGCAGCAGGGTAGTTTTTTGCTTCGTATAGTTTAGTTGCTTGAGCAAATGCATCTGGTTTTGCAGTTATTTTACTATCAGCCGCAAATGTTGAATGACTTGTAACAAGAATTAAGCTGGCAATCAGCAACTTTTTCATTTTATTTATTCCTTTCACAGATATCTGCTTTAATCCATTACATGGCAGTTTTTAATGCCTTCATCATAAAAGTTTGGTGTGAAATGTAAATATAGATTTTGTATAAATCTTGCTTAATTAATTTATTTTAATTTTTATATTATTTAATATAAATCAGAATCTTATGTTGTAAGTGATGGCTTGCCAGTCAACTGAAAAGCCACCACTTAATCAGATACTATTTTTTAGTTTGTGCTTCTAATAAAAGTTGTTCAATTTGTTGAGCATTTTGTGGTAAGCCTGCGACTCTAGTGCCATTTTCAAGGAAGATTGTAGGTGTCCCACTAATTTCTAGATTTTGTCCTAAAGCAATATTTTTCTGTACAGGTGTTTCACATGTACCTGAATTTTGGGCTAACTTACGATGTAGCATGTAATCTTCCCAAGCCTCGTATTGGTTTTTTGCACACCAAATTTTATTTGCTGCAGTTTCAGCTTGTGGATGCAGTTTCTTAAGTGGGAATAAAAAAATGTAGACCGTTACATTATCGATAGAGATCATGTATTGTTCAAGTTTTTGACAATATGGGCAATCGGGATCAGTAAAGACATATAAAGTACGTTCGCCTTTACCTTTAATGTGCTTAATCGCTTGCTTGAGAGGAAGTTGTTTTACATCAATTTTACTCAGTTCAGAAATACGATCTTCTGTTAGGTTTTTCTGATTTTTTACATCGAGTAAATTGCCAAAGAAAAGATATTTAGCATTTTCATCTGTATAGATAATCTTGCCAGACACATAGACTTCATAAATTCCACTTAGTGGAGATGGGGTTACTGAAGTAACGGGAATATCTGGATAATTTTGTTTAAAGTTTTGTTCTAAGGTTTTGCTATCAGCATGTACTATTTGTAAGCTTAATAGACTCAGTGATAAGGCTGATAGCCAAGTTTTGATGGTTATTTTCATTTGACAGAGATATTGTTGAGAATAGTCGAACAATAGCGCTCATTTATATTTTCGACAAGAAGTGAAATCAGAATTTATTTTAAATATGGTCGTATTGCCAATTGCAGTAATTCAATCAGCTCGGGATCCATATAGTGATATTCATCTGGTATATCGAGCACGAACACTTTCTTATGTGGTAGCTGTTTGAAAAATTGTTCTTTAATCTGTTGTTTGTGTCGAGATTCCATAACAAAAATTTGTTCAGCCCATAGAATATCTTTGATTGAAATCGTATGTTTAGAATTGCGACTGGTTCCTGCAGAACGGGTATGTAGACCATACCCGTTTGCGAAAATACGTTCGGCTGTTGGACTGCGCCATTGATTGCGACTGCAAATAAAGAGAGTATTCAATTCAGTACCAAATTAATGATTAGTGTTATTAATAAAATCTTCTAAACTTTCGAGTTCAGGTACTCCCACAATTCTATGACCTTTAGAATTAAATATCGTTGGTGTCAAATTAATCCGATATTTTTTAGTCATTATCATATTTTGATCTATAGGCTGATAACATGAATTATTTCTTTGATTAGGTTTATCGCCATCTAATAAATAGGTTTTCCATGCTTTAATTGGATCTTTTGAGCACCAAATATTCTTAGATGTTTCAAGCGCTGAGGGGTGTAGATGTGTTAAACCCATAGGAAATGTATAGATCGTTATGTTATCCACCTCTTCAAGAATACCTTGTAAGGCCTGACAAGCAGGACAATCTGGATCGGCAAAAACATATAAAGCTCTTTCACCATTTCCTTTGATCTCTTTTAATGCATTTGCAGTGGGTAGTTGTTTGGGATTAATTGCATAATGCTTTTGATAGTTGAAGTCCGCTATGTTGTGCATATTTTCAAGATCAATAATATCTCCAGAAATTAAATATCGACCAGAATCATCTATCCATATAGAGCCTCTGATGTTTGAAAGAGTATAAAGATTTGGAATAGGTGTTTTATCTATAAATTCTGGTTTTAATTCATTAGGGAGGCTTTGGATTCTTTGATTAATTTTTTCTGTGTTAGCAAAACTAGATTGCATATTAAATAAAGCGGTAGACATCGTAATCATAAAAAGTAATGTAGACTTGAGCACAGCTAATTCCGATAAATTGAATAAAATAAAAAAGTATTTGTTTTAAATAAGAGTATATGCTTAATTTTAATTAAAGGATCTTATTTATAATTAAAAAGCCCTAGTAAAAGGGCTTTTGTTTAAAATGATTATTGTGGTCGTGCTACATCACCATTTAATACTTCTGGTAAATCCAAAACCTTTACACCAAGTTCTTCTAAAGCTGCTGGTTTTGCAATTACAAGTGCGATATAGCCATCTTCAAATGCAGCACTATTCACAATCTCAACATCTTTACTTAGCTGGCTAGCAGGAGAAGGAACAGTATCTTTGGCTTGGATTAAATGTAACCAATGTTTTGGTTTTGCTTTAAACCATAGACGTGCCACAATTTCCTGACCTAAATAACAGCCTTTATCAAAATGTACACCATCACGTTGATGCAAACGTAGTTCTTGTGGTTGAAATAGGTGTTCTGTACTTTGACTAATCCATGCTTGACCTGACTGAATCGCTTGAATTTGCCAACCATCGATGTCTGTCTCTACAGAAGAAAATTCAGTCTGAATGCCATTTAATGAAGGAAAAACAGATCCTATTTCTTCTAATTTCATTTTTGAAAAAGCACCAAACTTTTTAATATGTTTGGAAAACTCTTCGGCTTGATCTTGGGTGGTTACAAGTTCAAAACTTTCTGGATTTAATCTTTTAATCCATAGCCCAAAATGAATACGTCCTTTTAAGTCACAAATAGCGGTATAGCGATTTTCATTTTCAGGGAGACGTTCTACATGAACAGTCACTTGACCCTGTAGAAATTTTTGCGCATCTACACCATTTAAGCTAAAAGCAGTAAAAGCAAGCTGACTCATAGATTAATCCTAAAGCTGCGTTCTTATCACTAAATATGGAGTGCTATTTTGCGCCATTTTTTACAAAAAAGCAGCTTTAGATTCTAGATATTCGGGTTCAATTGAGCGATTGAAGGAGTAGTATCTCATCACTAAATCGCTATGATAGAGGCACGAATCAAAAATAACTTAGTCGGAGAATAATAATGAGTGGAACAGTACAACTACATCGTGTATTTAATGCACCGCCAGCTCGTGTTTTTAAAGCCTTTCTCGATCCAGATGCCTTGGTAAAGTGGATGCCACCTCATGGTTTTACTGCCAAAATCCATCACTTAGACCCACAAGAGGGTGGAACATACAAAATGTCATTTACTAACTTTTCAACTGGACAAATTCATTCATTTGGAGGGACTTACATTGAGCTTATTCCGAATGAATTATTACGCTATACCGATAAGTTTGATGATCCTAATTTACTAGGTGAAATTCAGGTCACAATAAAATTAAAATCGGTGTCAGTAGGAACCGAAGTGCATATTATTCAAGAGGGAATACCTGATATTATTCCTATTGAAGCGTGTTATTTAGGTTGGCAGGAATCTCTTTATTTATTGGGGTTACTGATTCAAGCTGAAATTCCAAATGAATAACAACTCTTTAGCTTAATTCAAACTAGCTAAATTTTTAATATTTAATCATATTGGGGAATATTATGTCTGAAGAAATTCTTGAACATAGAGAACAATTAGCTCGTATTGCCATGCGCGAAGCTTTAGAAAATCAACAAGCAGAAGATAGTGTGGAGTTATTTATTCAACATCATCTTGAAGAAGTTGAACCTGAATATTGGGAAAAATATTTTGACACATCAAAACCTAATTTATTGCAAATTTTAGAGTTACTGGTATTAGATTTACGATGGGATGATGATGATCTGGAAAGTTATGAAATTTTAGATTTCACCTTACCAGATGAGATCACAAATTACGTTATCTGCGTTAGTTTTGATTCAAAAGGGCAGGTTGTTGATATTTCAATGGAAAGCTGAAAAAATTGTGAGATGTGGGGTAGGCTGATGTGAAAATTGAGATTAAACGTATTTATGATCTTTTAGAAGCGACTGATGGACAGCGTATATTAGTAGATCGATTACGGCCAATGGGAATATCGAAACAGCAGGCACATTTAGATTTATGGCTTAAAGATATTGCCCCCTCAGCTGAATTGAGAAAAGCGTTTTGTCATAAGGTTGGACATTTGCTGAGTTTTCAGGAAGGGTATTATGGAGAGCTTAAAGAAAACCCTTATGTAAATCAGCTTAGAGACATGGCACAGCAACAGCAAGTAACACTCATTTACGCAGCTAAAGATCCTAAGCTTAATTATGCCCTAGTACTTAAAAATTACTTAATTGGATAAGCTATTCAAGCTTAAATTTTGAAAAAATGCATCTATCGATCATAATAGTGGTTTTGAGATGTTTTTATGTCTTTCCCACACTGCCCAAAATGCCAATCAGAATATACTTACCAAGATGGCGACTTATTGATCTGCCCTGAATGTTCACATGAATGGAAAGAAGGGGAGACATCTGCTTCAGAACAACAAGAGATTATTAAAGATGCTAACGGTAATATTTTAGTTTATGGTGATAGCGTCACTGTCATAAAGGATTTAAAAATCAAAGGCTCATCATCTGTAGTTAAAGTTGGAACGAAAGTGAAAAGTATTCGTTTATTACTCGATGCGAATGATGGACATAATATTGATTGTAAAATCGATGGGATCGGTGCAATGAAATTGAAATCTGAGTTTGTAAAAAAGATTTAGTTCAAATCATTTAAGGGGGTATGTCAGTGCCCCTTTGCGACTAAAAAACTTACCAAAAGTGAACAATAAATCATTTTCTATTGGTATAAAAAATAATCTATAAATAAAGCTATAACAATCAAAACAACTCAAATAAAAGAGGTATTTATGGCAGGATGGTTTGAGGTAAATCAAGCAAGTGATGGTCAATATCGTTTTGTACTTAAGGCTGGGAATGGTGAAGCTATTTTGAATAGTGAACTTTACAAAACCAAAGCATCCGCTTTAAATGGGATTGCATCCGTTCAAAAAAATAGTTCAGATGAAGCGCGCTATGAAAAACTAACCTCAAAAAATGATAAAGCTTATTTTAATTTAAAGGCGGCTAATCATCAGGTGATTGGTACAAGTCAGCTTTATGCAACTGAACAATCTCGTGATAAAGGGATAGAATCTGTTAAAAATAACGGCTCTTCAGAAACAATCAAAGATCTAACAGCTTAAGCTTTCAATAAAAAAGCCGTTTATTATTAAACGGCTTTTTTATTACTAGGATAAAGATTAGCCTACAAGTTTAGCTAAGAGTTCATCTTTACCTAAATTGCTTGCTTCAAGATCGCGACGACCTTTGTACTCAAAAGTGCCTGCATCAAGACCTTTTTCACCGATGACAATACGATGAGGAATACCCATTAATTCAAGATCAGAGAATTTTACTCCTGGGCGTTCATTACGATCATCAAGCAATACATCATAGCCTTGAGCCTGTAATTCAGCATAAAGCGCTTCAGCTGCTTCAAGGGTGCGAGGTGATTTATGCGCATTCATTGGCACAATCGCAATGTCGAATGGAGCAATCGCTTGAGGCCAAATAATTCCTTTGTCATCAAAATTTTGTTCAATTGCCGCCGCAACTACACGTGTTACACCAATTCCATAACATCCCATTGTAACAGTGAATGGTTTGCCATCTTCACCGAGTACTTTACACCCTAAAGCTTCTGAGTATTTTGTACCGAGTTGGAAAATATGACCGACTTCAATACCACGTTTGATTTGAAGTGTACCTTTACCATCTGGAGAAGGGTCGCCTTCAACAACATTACGTAAATCATAAACTTCGGTGAATTTTGCATCACGCTCCCAGTTCACACCTGCCGCATGTTTATCGACTTCATTTGCACCCGCAACAAAGTCAGATAATACGGATGCAGCACGATCCACAATCACGGTTAAGCCTTTTTCAACTAAACCTTGTGGACCGCAGAAACCTGCTGTTAAACCGTGTTGTTCTAATTGTGCTTCAGTTGCAAATGCTAAAGGTGCAGCAATTAAAGGATGCTTTTCAGCTTTAATATCATTTAATTCGTGATCGCCACGTAAGAATAGAGCAACAACTGGTGTATTGCCATTTTCATCTGTTTGACCTTGTACAAGTAAAGCTTTTACAGATAGTTTTGCATCACTGTTTAAAAATTGGCAAACATCGGCAATTGTTTTCTGATTTGGTGTATCGACTAAGGTCATTGTTTGAGCAGGCGCAGCACGCTCACCGACTAACAATGCTTCTGCCATTTCAACGTTAGCGGCATAATCAGATTCAGTGGAAAATGCGATATCATCTTCGCCACTTGCAGCAAGTACATGAAACTCGTGTGAAGCAGAACCACCAATAGAACCTGTGTCTGCCTGTACTGGACGAAAATCTAGCCCAAGGCGTGTAAAAATACGGCTATAGGTGTCATACATGACATCATAGGTTTCTTGTAGCGATGCTTGAGTTGCATGGAAAGAATAAGCATCTTTCATAATAAATTCACGAGATCGCATTACACCGAAACGTGGACGAATTTCATCACGGAATTTAGTCTGGATTTGATAGAAATTTACCGGTAATTGCTTATAACTTTTCAGCTCATTACGTGCCAAATCTGTAATGACTTCTTCATGAGTAGGACCAAGCACGAATGGATTATCATGACGATCTTTGAAACGAAGTAATTCTGGACCGTATTGTTCAAAACGACCAGATTCTTCCCAAAGCGCAGCAGGTTGAGTGACAGGCATAAATACTTCTAATGCGCCTGAACGGTTCATTTCTTCGCGAACAATCGCATCTACTTTCTTTAAAACACGTGTTCCCATGGGCAACCAAGAGTATAAACCAGAAGCTAATTTACGAATCATCCCCGCACGTAACATGAGCTGGTGCGAAATGACTTCAGCATCATTTGGGGTTTCTCTTAACGTTGCAAATAAAAAGCGGCTTGCGCGCATGGAAACTGTCCTAAAGTTAAGTGTTATTTAGAAATACTCAAACGAGCAAAATCATCTACTCAGTTTTAAGCAATTGGCATTATGACATGAATCATTGAATTTCGTGTAATCTAAAGCAAGCTGAATGAATTAAAACTATGAAAAGTTAGATTTAATATTTTTGAGAGACCATGCAAGAAAAATTTTAAGTCTATTGTGTTTCTTGTTCAATATTTTTTAAACGGTTAATAATATCAACATAATCTGTTTCAGTTTTATGATATGCATTACGTAAACTTTCTACTGTTCTTTTTACATTTTCAATATTCTTGGCATTATTGTCCAAATTGTTTTTGAGTTGAGCGGGGAGCGTTTCTCCCTTACGATGATATTCCATCTCTTGTCGCTTAAATCCAATTTTGTCTTGTTGTAGCTGTTGTAATTGTTCTTGTTGATAATTAAGTTGCTTTTTCAAATTAGCCAAAATTTGATCTCTTTTTGTTGCCGCTATTTTTGTATTTCCATAAGCACGTTTTAATCTCATATCTTGTTCGCGTTGACGTGCCATAGATTCGCGACGAGAAGATTGTTGTACATCTACTGTTGCGTTATAAGCACGGTTGCGTTTGATCACTTGCATATTACGATCAAGTGCTTCATAACCATAACGAATATGTTCAGGCGTAACTGATGTGCTCACATTAGCCACACCATTTTTATCATAATAACGATACCATACAGCTCTAGGCTGCTCTGTAGCTGCAAAACTTGAACTGCAAAAAATCAATAAAAAAAACGCGCAAATGTAATTACGAGCAATCGTTGTAAAGTGGCTAATGCCGAAACCGCACTTTAACGAACCAGTCATTACATTCCCCGGAAAAAGTTAACTAAATCACTTATTTTTAAATAATAATCAGTTGTATATTAGTAGCTATTTAGACAATTAAAAATAGTTAGTATACAAAAAATTTAGGAATTTGACGAAAAGTGTGAGCAATTTGTTATTGTTATCAAAAACTGACAGGTTGGTTCAAAAAACCTCATTGATAATGCAAGTAAAGATATGTTAAAAATATCAACTGATCTGTATAAAACAAATTAAACCAACCATAATTTGTATTGAGTGAATGGGGCAGGACAATTAAATGGAAGATAAATTTCAAAATTTGAAGGTAATGGTGATTGACGATTCAAAAACGATTCGTCGTACAGCTGAAACGCTTTTACAACGAGAAGGTTGTGAGGTGATCACCGCTGTTGATGGTTTTGAAGCATTATCAAAAATTGCAGAAGCAAATCCTGATATCGTGTTCGTCGATATCATGATGCCTCGTTTAGATGGTTATCAAACCTGTGCACTGATTAAAAATTCTTTAAATTATCAAAATATCCCAGTGATTATGTTGTCAAGCAAAGACGGTTTGTTTGATCAGGCTAAAGGGCGTGTTGTGGGTTCTGATGAATATTTAACTAAGCCATTTAGTAAAGATGAGCTGTTAAATGCGATTCGTAATCACGTTAGCGCATAAAATTTAAATTGAGGAAAAAATGGCTCGTATACTTATTGTAGATGATTCACCTACTGAAACATTTCGCTTTAGAGAAATTTTGACTAAGCACGGTTATGAAGTTTTAGAAGCAACCAATGGCGCTGACGGTGTCACAATGGCCCAAGCAGAACTACCAGATCTCGTATTAATGGATGTGGTAATGCCAGGAATGAATGGTTTCCAAGCGACACGCCAAATTAGCAAAGGTAAAGACACGCAGCATATTCCTGTTGTGATCGTAAGTACCAAAGATCAGGCAACAGATCGTGTTTGGGGTAAGCGTCAAGGTGCTTGTGATTATTTGACCAAGCCGATTGATGAGCAACAGCTAATTGATGTGATTAAACAATTATTAAGTTAATTCGTACGAGCCTTTTCATTACTCAATACGGGATAGGGTATGGCAGCAAATGGATTTATCGAATTGCTTCGCTTATCCAAGCGAGGCAACAAACAATATGCTTCAACTCAAAATGAAGTCAGCCGTTGGTCTGGTATCGCATTTGAGATGTTAGGGCAATATTTTGTTGCACCATTAGGGGAAATTTCGGAGGTGATTTATCCTCCAAAATATGCCCCTGTTCCTAATACTCAGGCATGGGTACGTGGTTTGGCAAATATTCGTGGTCGATTGCTTTCAGTTTCTGATTTAACACATTTTATTTCAGGACAACGGAGTCAGTTTTCACCAACACAAAAAGTAATATGCATTAGCCATCAAGACCATTATGTTGGCTTGGTTGTCGACCAAGTTCTTGGGATTCAGCACTTTAATAAAAAGAGTTTCTTTTCACAAAGTGCTGATCTAGATAATAAATTGAAAGATTATTGTCAGGGATACTTCCATCAACATAATCAGCAATGGCATGTGTTTTTACTGAGTCGGTTGTTGCAAAATCCTCAATATATGAATGCATCAATAAAATTTATAAACTAATTTGATACGCTACGGAAAATAAACGCGTATTCAGGGGAGAAGCTGACATGGGCTTTAAACTTAAAAAGAAAAATGGTAGTAGTGGTGATAGTACTGGTCTTAAGAATGGTGGTGCATTTTTAGAGAATGCTCGAACGCAAATTGATCAGTTTTCTCGCTTATTTGGTGAAACTGAAAAGTCGAAACCAATTCTATACCGTGCGATTGGTGCTTTAGCTCTTGCAGTTATCCTCTTAATTTATTTATTCGTGAGTGTTCCTCGTCATAACCAGTTAACTCGTAGTTTGGGTGAGTTACGCTTGTTATCTCAGATGATTTCTCGTCAGGCAACCGAGGCAACGGCATCTGGTACACCTGAAGCAATGAAAAGCTTAGTTGAATCTGAAAAGCGTTTTGCTGAGAACTTAGAGACGGTTGAAAGTGTATATGGTACTGGTTCAGAAGAGTACAAAAAAGCAAATGCACTTTGGACGAGTGTTTCTAAGAACATTGAGTTAATTGCTTCGCAACAAAAAGTCATTAATCAATTATACGATACAAACATTTCGATCAGTGAAACGATTCCTGAAATTCAGGCTGAATATAACTTGATGGTTGATCAGATGGTTCGTGAGAACATGTCAAGTAGTCAGGTAATTATCACAAAAAACCAAGTGTTTATTGCTGAACGTATTTTACGTTCGATTAACTCTGTTTTAGTTGCTACCGATAACTCAAACGTTTCGGCAAACGACTTTGGAGCAGATATTGATACCTTTGGTGTTTATTTAAATGCACAATTAAATGGTAGTACAGAACTTGGTGTAGATCGTATTGCTTCTCCTGATTTACGTGAGTCTGTAGATAGTATTAAATCTGATTATGATGCGGTATTGAAATCAGCGGCAGCAACAGTATTACAAAACGCAAACCAAATTGTTCGTGTACGCCAAGCATCTTCGCAAATCTTTTCTCAATCTGATGCCTTATTAAAGTCATTAAACGATTTATCTAACAAAGCAGAGGGTGGTTGGGGTAACGTTATTGCGGGTGTCGTATTAATTGGTGCGTTAGGTCTATTGATTTTCTCTGCACTACAATTACTTGCTTTACGTAGTAATACAGATAAAGAACGTGTAACTCGTCTACAAGATGAATATGACCGTAACCAAAATGCAATTTTACGTTTACTCGATGAAATTGCCGACTTAGCAGATGGTGATTTACGTTCATATGCAACAGTATCAGAAGATTTTACTGGTGCGATTGCCGACTCGATTAACTTCGCAATTGATCAATTACGTGACCTTGTATCTCGAATCACTGAAACATCTCAAGAAGTTGCTCGTTATACTCAAGATACTCAAGATATTACCAACCAATTAGCAGAAGCTTCTGAACATCAGGCGCAAGAAATTGCGGGTGCATCAGCAGCGATGAACGAAATGGCATTGTCGATTGACCAAGTATCTTCGAATGCATCCGAGTCTGCTGAAGTAGCACAACGTTCTGTACAAATTGCATCGAATGGAGCAGAAGTTGTAAACCGCTCGATCGAAGGTATGGATAACATTCGTGAACAAATTCAAGAAACTTCAAAGCGTATTAAGCGTTTGGGTGAGTCTTCTCAAGAAATTGGTAACATCGTATCCTTAATTAATGATATTGCCGACCAAACCAACATCTTGGCATTAAACGCAGCGATTCAAGCATCCATGGCGGGTGAAGCAGGTCGTGGTTTCGCAGTCGTAGCCGATGAAGTACAACGTCTTGCAGAACGTTCTGCATCAGCAACGAAACAGATTGAAAGCTTAGTAAAAACCATTCAAACAGATACGAACGAAGCTGTTATTTCAATGGAACAAACGACGTCAGAAGTTGTTCGTGGTGCGAACTTGGCAAAAGATGCGGGTATTGCACTTGATGAGATTCAAACCGTATCTGGTGACTTGGCTAAATTAATTGCGAGCATTTCTGATGCAGCAAAACTTCAGTCTGCATCAGCAAGTCACATTGCAACGACGATGAATGTTGTACAAGAAATTACGTCACAAACGACTACAGCAACGTTTGATACAGCTCGTTCGGTTTCTGAATTGGCAAATATGGCTGAATCATTACGTGAATCTGTAACTGACTTTAAGCTACCTGAATAAGCAGCAAAGGGGAGGCAGAGTATATCTGTCCTTTCCCTTTTTTGAAGAGATGTAGAATATCTCTACAAGATGATGACTAACATGGAGCTACATCTTGTGTGATAGATACACGTAATTTTTAGCCACAATTAGTGGATAAAAACGAAAGAAGCCGCTATGAAAGAAATATTAAAAACGTTAGTTGAAACGATGACGCTTCCTGAAGATAGTTATCTTGAGCAAGATGCAGAAATTCTTGAAATTTTTATTGAAGAATTAGATGAAATCTTTGTTGATTTAGAGCCATTAATCGTTCAGTGGATTGAACAGCCAAATCAACAAGATGTGCTCACAGATATTCGCCGACATTTCCATACCTTAAAAGGTTCTGGAAGGATGGTTGGTGCCAAATCTTCAGGTGAATTGGCGTGGACGGTTGAAGATACTTTAAATCGAGTACTTGCAGGGACAGTGTTGTTGAATTCAGATATTCAACACTATGTAAAAGCGATTTTTAATATCTATCGCTTTAAACTTGTACATGATTTTAAATTGGTTCAAAAACATCAGATAGATTTAAAACCTTTAGTTTTATTAGGTCAGCAACTACAGCAGCAACTTAGTATAGAACCAGCGCTAGCTGAGTTATTAAAATTATCGAATATGCTGAATGATAACGCTGCAACTGGTCTCGAACTGATATCTGTAAATATGGATACTATCGTAGAAGAGAACACTGTTGATGTAGCATATTCAGAATCTGTATTTATAGGCCATTCGTTAGATGATGAAGCGTTAATCAAAGAAACATTATCGATTTTCTTGGAAGAAGCAGAAGATCATTTGACTACGATTGATCAATTTTTACTAAATGATCGCCCAACAAATGATAATTATAATACGCTAATTCGAGCGCTTCATACTTTACGTGGCAGTTCTGCTATGGCGCATGTTGAGCATGTGTTTGAAGCAAGTTCGAAAGTTGAGAATTTATTCAAAACATTATTGCAAGAAGAGCTTGATTCAAGTTCTGATGAAACGGCACTTTTGACCCATTACGCACAGTTTGTTCGTGACTATTTGCACACGTTGAAACACCAAGGTTCACAACAGAAATTTGAAGAAATTTATAATACTTTCAATGTTGCATGGGATAGCTACGATTTCCAATTAGAAGAAAAACAAGGTGAATCTTTACGTCCACAGGGTCTAGTTTCACAATTACTAGAATTGAATATCAATGATCTTCTTGACGTTGAGTTTGATTTTGAGAAACGTGCGCGTACTGAATTTCCTCAATATATTCAACTGTTAAGTCAGCAAACTGAAACTTTATTAGAACATACCCATCATCATGCGACGATTGGTATGTATCAATATACAAGTTTGTTACGTTCTAGTTATCAAGATCTGCTATTTAAGCCAAATTTACTGAATCTTGATTATGCTTTTGAACTGTATTATCAAGTACATCAACAGTTTATTCAATTGTTTGATACCTTGGCTGCAGGGCAGCGCGTGACTTTAACGAAGGCACATGAACTTGTATTAAATGAATTGAGTTCATTTACACAGCAAAATATTGAGTTCTTGGAAGTTCCTGTAATTGAGCAACAAGCAGGTTTAGTTGAAGCACCGATTGCTGAATTTGAGTCCTCTAATAACAAAGTTAATGTGAGTGATTTAGCTGCACAATTTGCTTTAGATAAACAAAGCTTACAATCAAGTGATTCAAATCGTGACTTTGATCCAGACTTGTTAGATATCTTCCTTGAAGAAGCTGATGAGTTATTGGTTGGTATTGATGCTGATTTAAATACATGGACAGCTGATCAACAAAATGTAGGTGCATTGAAAAACTTGATGCGATATTTGCACACCTTAAAAGGTGGTTCAAATATGATTCAAGCACGTCATATTGGTTTAATTGCACATGAATTGGAAACAATTTATGAGAAATTAATTAATCAGCAGTTACAACCGAACCCACAATTAATCGCAGTCATTCGTGCAGTACAAGATGATATTGCAGATCGAATACAAACCATTCGTGATAAACAAGTCGATTATCCTGCTACACATGCGTTGAATGTATTAGCAAACCAAGATTCAGCAAGTGTTGCATCAGCGGTTATTCCTGTTGACGACGTTGAAGAATTGGATAGTTTGCATATAGCCACTGTGGAAACCACGGTTGATTCGACTGTTTCTGTAAATACGTTAAGAACTGAAACACATCATGCTGTTGATGTGAGTGATTTAGCTGCACAATTTGCTTTAGATAAACAAAGCTTACAATCGAGTGATTCAAATCGTGACTTTGATCCAGACTTGTTAGATATCTTCCTTGAAGAAGCTGATGAGTTATTGGTTGGTATTGATGCTGATCTAAATACATGGACAGCTGATCAACAAAATGTAGGTGCATTGAAAAACTTGATGCGATATTTGCACACCTTAAAAGGTGGTTCAAATATGATTCAAGCACGTCATATTGGTTTAATTGCACATGAATTGGAAACAATTTATGAGAAATTAATTAATCAGCAGTTACAACCGAACCCACAATTAATCGCAGTCATTCGTGCAGTACAAGATGATATTGCAGATCGAATACAAACCATTCGTGATAAACAAGTCGATTATCCTGCTACACACGTACTTCAGTTGCTTCAAAAAGCAGATCAATCTATTGATTTTACTCCGTCATCACCTGTTACTTTTGAGCCTGTAGCCGAAAATCATGTTGCCGCTGTGGTCGAAACGCATGATTTCACGGACTTATCAATTGATGAGTTGTCATTGATCGAAGCTCAAGAAGTTCTAGAAGATACTTCAAATGCGGAGATTGTTCGTGAAGTTGCTCTTGATGATGATGTTCGCTCTCTTGTTGAGCAAACATTTTTAGAAGAAGCAGAAGAACTACTTGAACAAGCCAAAGGTCTATTAAGACAATGGTTTGATCAACGTGGTAATCGTAGTTTGCTCTTACAGTTACAACGTAATGCCCACAGTTTAAAAGGTGGTGCACGTATGGCTGAGTTAGATGCAATTGCGATTGTTGCTTATCATCTCGAGAATGCATTTGAACAGTTTGGTGTACACCATTTCAATTCAAACGTTTATGATAATCTTCTCAATACAGCACTGGCTTGGTTGAATGATGCGATTTTCAAACGTCAGTATGCAAACTTTGATGGCTTAAAACAAAGTTTAGAGAATATGGAGTTTGTGGATGTTTCAGCACAACTTCCACAAAAGCTCTCAGCTAAAGATATTTTAACTCCAGAATATACAATGGAGTTTGTTCAAGGTGATGGTACTGAACCTCCATCAATGTTAGGTGAATGGGAAACAACCGAACGTATTGAACAAAATAATGAGATGATTCGTGTCTCTGCTGACGTCATTGAGAAAATGATTGACTTGTCAGGTGAGAATGCGATTAACCGTTCGCGTATCGAAATGGACCTTGGTCAATTGGGTGGTACGCTAACGGAGATGGAGCTCGCGATCAAACGTTTGGCAGATCAGTTACGCCGAATGGAAGGTGAGTTAGAAAGTCAGATTATTGCACGTCATGGTGGTGAGAACTCTCGCTACGCAGATTTTGACCCATTAGAGATGGACCAATATTCATCTTTAAATCAGTTGTCAAAATCTCTTGCGGAATCCGCGTCGGACTTGGTTGACTTTAAGACCACACTTTCTGAGAAGATCCGTGATACTGAAGGCTTGTTATTACAACAATCTCGTATTCAAGCAGAAATTCAAGAAAGTTTGATGCGTACCCGATTGGTACCATTCTCTCGATTATTGCCACGTTTACAACGTATTGTTCGTCAAACAGCATCGACTTTAAACCGACCAACAGAATTAATTGTTAACAATACTGAGGGTGAATTAGACCGTAGTATTTTGGAAAAATTGGTTGCGCCATTTGAACATATGTTGCGTAACGCGATTGACCACGGTATTGAAGACAGAGAGCAACGTTTACAAGCGAAGAAACCAGAAACTGGACATATCGTTTTAGATATTGGTCGTCAGGGTACTGATATTGTTGTTACATTTAGTGACGATGGTAAAGGTATCGATGTGAATCGCATTAAAGATAAAGCGATTCAAACAGGTTTAATGACTAAAGAGCAGAAACTTGAACATGAAGAAATTCTGCAATTTATCTTCCATCCAGGTTTTAGTACGGCTGCACAAGTTACACAAATTTCTGGGCGTGGTGTTGGTCTAGATGTAGTTCAGAGCGATATTAAAGCGCTTGGCGGTCATGTGAGTGTGAACTCTGTTTTAGGTAAGGGAACAACATTTACCATTCGAGTACCGACTACAGTAGCTGTAAGTGATGCCTTGATGGTAAAAGCGGGCGATCAACAGTTTGCCTTCCCACTTGCACAAATTGACCGTATTGTTCGTATTTCACCTGCAGCACTAGAACAATACTTTGAAAGTAAAGACGATTATTTCAAGATCGATCAAGAAAGTTATCGTTTACGTTATTTATCTGAGTTTGTTGCTGGGCAGCCGATTCCTCGTTTGCATGGGGTTGTTCACTCATTGCCTGTATTGTTGGTTAAAGGTGCACAGGGACAAACGACAGCATTACTTGTTGATCAGTTAATTGGTTCTCGTGGACAAATTGTTGTAAAACCTCTTGGACAACAGTTCTCAAGCATCGGGGTGATTGCTGGTGCGACGATTATGGGTGATGGTCAGGTATGTTTGATCTTAGATGGTCAAAATATTGCTCGACAAGCACAGTCTACAGCACGTAGTAAACAGGCTGATGAAACTTACACCAAGCAGCGCTATGATGAACGTCGCTTGATTATGATCGTTGATGACTCAGTAACTGTACGTAAGGTAACTTCGCGTCTATTAGAGCGTCAAGGTTATGATGTTGTGACTGCGAAAGATGGTGTGGATGCGATTGAGCAGCTTGAAACCATTAAGCCAGATTTGATGTTACTTGATATTGAAATGCCACGCATGGATGGTTTCGAAGTAACAAACCTTGTTCGACATCATGAATTACATCGCGACTTACCAATTATCATGATTACATCACGTACGGGTGAAAAGCATCGTGAACGTGCTTTATCACTTGGTGTAAGTCAATATATGGGTAAACCATTCCAAGAAGAAACACTCTTGGAAAATATTGAAAGTTTACTAACAGTGCGCTCATGAGGTAAAAATTAATGGTAAAAAAAAGCGCAAGCTCAGGTTTGGGGCAAATTGACCAACAAGAGTTACAACATTTAATTACGGTATCAACAGGGTTTATTGACGCTTATATTATTAAATGTCATGAAAAAGTTCCGATGCTGCTACCACAGAATATCGTGTTATCAGCGATGGATACACAAACCAATATTGATCATGTTGAATGGCATGATCTCAAGCTTCCTATTTATGCTGTAAATGATCCAGCAAATAAAAATGGGGTAGCGTTGGTCGTTGAAGGTGATGACGTTTCAGAACGATTTGCTTTGGTTTGTAATGAAATGCCTGAATCTATTCGTTTACGTATTTCTGAAATTGTAGATGAAGAAAAAGACATTGATGACAATAACGTATTTAAATATGTCAAGATTGGGGAAAAACAGTTTTATGTCCCTCATCTACAAAATATTCAAACCCAACTAGGGTTATAAATAAAAAAGGAACTCAAAAGAGTTCCTTTTTTATTGCCTCAACTTGTATGTTAAGCAAGTAATTCAACTAAAATTTGCTCATAAATCTCAGCAAGTGGCTCTAAATCATCGACATTTACATGCTCATTGATTTGATGGATTGTTGCATTTAATACGCCTAATTCTAGAACTTGAGCGCCCGTAGGTGCAATAAAGCGACCATCTGACGTTCCACCACTTGTTGATAGAACAGTTTCAACACCAGTCACATTTTTGATCGCTGTTTTTGCAGCATTCACTAATTCACCAACAGGGGTGAGGAATGGTAAACCTGATAGTGTCCACTGAATATCATAAGTTAAATTATATTTATCCAAAGTCTCAAGTACGCGTTGTTTGAGAATTTCAGCTGTCACTTCAGTTGAGTAGCGAAAGTTAAAAGTAACTTTTAGTGTGCCTGGGATTACGTTGGTTGCACCTGTTCCAGCTTGTATATTTGAAATTTGGAAAGAGGTCGCAGGGAAATATTCATTACCATTATCCCAAACAGTATCGCACAGTTCAGTTAAAGCCTTCGATGCTGAATGAATAGGATTTTCTGCTAAATGAGGGTAGGCCACATGTCCTTGTTTGCCATGAACAGTCAAAATAGCATTCAAAGAGCCACGACGACCATTTTTGACGATATCGCCTAATTGATGTGTGCTCGATGGTTCGCCTACCAAGCACCAGTTCATTTTTTCGTTACGTGCTTCTAAAGTTTCAATGACCTTCACTGTTCCGTTGATTGAAGGACCTTCTTCATCAGATGTAATCAAAAATGCAATAGAACCTTTATGGTTCGGATGCTTCGCAACAAAACGTTCAGATGCAACCACCATTGCAGCCAGTGCTGTTTTCATATCTGCTGAACCACGACCATATAATTTACCATCACGGATACTTGGTAAAAATGGATCTGAATTCCAAGCATCTAAATGGCCTGTAGGAACGACATCTGTATGACCTGCAAAACAAAAAACAGGTGCTGTAGTGCCTCTGCGTGCCCATAAGTTATCAACATCTTCAAAACGCATGTTTTCGATATTAAAGCCAATTTTTGCTAAACGCTCGGCCATAATATTTTGACAATCATGGTCAACAGGGGTAACAGAAGGTTGGCGTAGGAGCTGTAAACTAAGTTCAAGAGTATCGGAATGGTTCATGCGAGATGTGGTTAAATCTGGTGAAATCTGAACCGATATAATAGGGGAATATGATAGAGAAAGGTATGCAAAAATAAACCTTATCTATGTTTAGATAAGGTTTTGCGAAGGGTATTCACTAAAATTACATTTTATCCTGAGTTTTTTCAGCAGTTTGAGTAACTTTGTCACCTGCTTTAGATACATCCTGCCCAAAACCCTTAAATGTATTACAACCAGTTAAAACAAAAGTAGCCATGATTGAAGCAACTAAGATTTTTTTCATCATCTTCTCCGTTTAAATGTAATTATGATGTTCTTAGAGGCTAAGAAAAAATGCAGAAAATAAACATAATGGTTTGATAGTAGAAGTGTTATAAAATGTTACTTTATAAAAAATAATCTGATGAAGAAGACCTAATGAATAATAAAGAGGGTTGGCGAAACATATAAAAAGAGGGACTAGGTGTATCATGATAATAAAGACCATTTGTCCACCATGTTGCATTTTTTGAGGATGCTTGCTGATTAGGACATAACCATTCATGACGTTGTAATCGATAATAATCTGTTGTGGGAATATTAGTTCCCCATAATCCCAAACGTCGGGACGAGTTGATCCAATTAGGGAGTGCAAACTGATTCAAATCAGTTGGTAAATATAATTGCCCTTTCATAACCGCAAATCTACGTTGAATCTGATGATGATTTGCATCCGTAAACTGAAATTGACGTTGAGTGAAATGCTTCAATTTTCTTTGTAATGTGTCTTCTCGATTTAGCCCATACCATTGCGCTAAGTCTAAGTTACTTTCGCCTAGGTAATACTTTAGCGCAACTTCCCAGTGTTCAGTTTCTTGAGTGTCTTGATTTAAAATGACGAAATCTAGTTCACCTAGCGTAACCGATCCTGCAATTTTTTGAATGCTATGACCTAAAAGTTGATACGGATGATACTCATCATCTAATAACCAAAACCAAAGTAAGTTCTCGAATCGTAGCCCAAGGCGAGTACTCTTGAGTCTTGCAAGAAAATCAATGAGGGATTGCGGATGTTGATCAAGTTGTTTTAAGCGTTTTTCGTAACGTTCATAATGACTTTGCCAGATTTGATCAGAATGGAGCTCAAAAGTATATTTTATCTCTAAATCTGGCGAGATTCGAGCTAGAATATTTGGACTCGCGATGCAAAAAGCCAAATGACGTACTATAGGATTCTTAAACTGCAACCAAGGTTCAAAAAAAATAGTCGTACTCATTAGGCTAGACATGCTGTTACTCAATCATGGAAATAATAAGTTAAGTTTAAGAAAGAGCAATAAAAACAATTTATACTAGCATTGTTGTAAACATGTGTTGGTTAATTACTCAATGAAAACATTGTTCTGGCGTAGTTTAGTTGTGATTTTTATTATTTTAGGAATCATTGGAGCAATTTTACCAGGCATGCCAACCACTGTATTTTTAATTCTTGCTGCATGGGCTGCATCGAAAGGATGGCCTGAAATGGATGCTTGGCTCTTGAATCATCCTAAATACGGACCGACCTTACGCAATTGGCGTGAAAATGGAACAGTACCGCGTAAAGCAAAATGGATTGCCAGTATCATGATGCTAATCAGTGGTGTTTTAATGCTGTTTACCAAGGCACCATTCCTTGTCAAGATTTTTACAGATCTCATAATGTTTATTGTTGCTGTGTGGTTGTGGTTACGCCCCGAGCCTGAGCAGCGTTAAGAAAAGCAACGCTTTTTAGCTGCGCAAGACGAGTGGCTATGTCGCGAGTGGCGAGTTAAACAAAGCAACGCTTTGTCCGAGCGCAAGACGAGAACTATGTTAGAGTAAATGCATTAAGAAAAGTAACACTCTTGCGAAATATATTCCTGATACCGCAAGACGATAAGCTTAAGAAAAGTAATCCTTAGCGCTGAGAGTTGATTAAAGCACTACTTTTGCTGATCTAAAACAGCATGTTTGATCTTATTATGCTGTTTTGTTTTTTATATTTAAAATCAATCAACAATCAAAACTACCGAAAAATACAAGAAAAAGCTTTTGGTCTATGTTGAAATAACTGTGTTCTATCATCTGTTGAGATAAAAATGACTTATACCCTTGATCAGGCAGACATCGTCATAGATTTAGCACAACAAATTCTACATTTGCCAAAGCACAATAAATTTTATGTGATCTCTTCTGGCAAGAATGGTATTGGTGAGCAAGAGAATAGTGGTAAGACGCCAAGAGGTTGGCATCAAGTCGCACAAAAGATTGGTGCAGATCTAAAGAAAAATACAGTCTTTATTGCACGTCAGTCGACAGGGGAAGTGTATAACCAACAACTCGCGCAGCAATTTCCACAACGTGATTGGATTTTGTCACGAATTTTATGGTTGGATGGTTTAGAAGATGGATTCAATCATGGAAATGGTTGCGATACATTTAAACGATATATCTATATTCATGGCACGCCTGATACAGAACCGATGGGCATTCCGATGTCACATGGCTGTATTCGGATGAAGAATGATGAGATTATTGAGTTATTTGAGCTGATTTCTGAGCAGGCATTGGTTTATATTTCAGAACATACTTTAGAAAATGAAGGATGAAAATATGAATAAGTGCTTAAATAAAATACGAAAATCTTGATTTTTTCAATGAATTACTTATTTTTTAATCATTCGTACGCTTTTTTCAGAAAAGAATGGCAAAAGCGTTTGACAGGCTGTAAAGATTCTCTATAATGCACCTCACAAACGATGAAGACGTTAAGGGCGCTTAGCTCAGTTGGTAGAGCGTCTGCCTTACAAGCAGAATGTCGGCGGTTCGATCCCGTCAGCGCCCACCAAGCCTTTACGTTAAAACTCAAGTGCAGCGGTAGTTCAGTTGGTTAGAATATCGGCCTGTCACGCCGAGGGTCGCGGGTTCGAGCCCCGTCCGCTGCGCCACTTAAGTTTTAATATCGTTTTACCCTATAATTGCAAAATTATTGTGCAGCGGTAGTTCAGTTGGTTAGAATATCGGCCTGTCACGCCGAGGGTCGCGGGTTCGAGCCCCGTCCGCTGCGCCACTTTAAGATTGCAAGAATAGATAGAGTTAAGTAAATTAGAGTCTAGATTCTTTGATGCTTAAACAATATTTAAAGCATTGCTTTAAATTTGTTACCTCGCTCAGGGCGCTTAGCTCAGTTGGTAGAGCGTCTGCCTTACAAGCAGAATGTCGGCGGTTCGATCCCGTCAGCGCCCACCATAGTTAGTGACATATACTTCTTAATGGAAGTAAGTAGTGCAGCGGTAGTTCAGTTGGTTAGAATATCGGCCTGTCACGCCGAGGGTCGCGGGTTCGAGCCCCGTCCGCTGCGCCATTCTCTTGATTCCCTGTTTAAGAGAGTGATAATGTAAGACACTACGCACTCCGTTTGTCTTGCGTCATAAAAATTGATATTCAATCAATTTTTATTCCTCAGGGCGCTTAGCTCAGTTGGTAGAGCGTCTGCCTTACAAGCAGAATGTCGGCGGTTCGATCCCGTCAGCGCCCACCATAATTTCTCTTCTAGTTCAAATCCTTGTAATTTATATAGAATTATTTTATTATTAGCGTCAATAATGATTCTAATATTGAACTATTTTATGAAAAACCCATATCAACGCAAGGCTGCGTCGAAATCACAAACAACAAATTCTAGTTCCTCACCAAAAGATATTTATCGTCAATTTATTCAAAATATTATTATACAACGGCAAGTTATTGCGCTTTATCATGATGGGTGGGCCTTATGTTCAACCCCATCTGGTCAACACGCATTATCGATTTGGCAAAATAAAGGTTTGGCAAAATTACTGATTAAAGATAATTGGGCTAAATACGAGATTCAGGAAGTGTCACTTTGGGTTTTTATTGAAAAGATGATTCCTTTTTTAAAAGAAAATAATACAATTCTATCTTTAGACCTTACCCCAGAGGGTAACAATCTATTGGTTTCACCTGATACTTTTTTATTGGATATTAAAAACTTTCTTTACCAAATTTATTTACAACGACCAGATGTATTTGCTGAGTTAAAGTTACCCTTGCCTAGAGATATTCGTCTACACAATTAAATGAGATAAATTGATTGGGAGACAACCCCAATCAATATTCATTCAGAAGCCAACCGCTGGCGTAAGCAAAGTATTCTCTCAACCATGCATTATAGCGTGTCGTCACTGGTGTCGTTGCGCCAAGCATAATGATATTACGATAACCTTGTTTCTTTGCAATGGCGGCAGCGCGTAATGTGTGGAAATCGCTGGTTACAATCGCAATCGCTTGCTGAATGTTAATCTGCTGTGCCTGTAATAAGGGTTGGCTATTTCTAAGATTTAGCTCAGTACTCGTGCTTTTATCTTCCAAGATGATCTGTGAGGCAGGAATATGATAGTGCTGCTGTACATAACGTGACATGACAATCGCTTCACTATCAGTTTCACCAAAATCAATACCACCTGTCATGACTAATTTGGCATGAGGTTGTGCTAAAGCTACAGGGGCAGCACGGTCTAAGCGTTTCGCCAATGTTGCAGAAGGTTGTCCATTTTCAACGCCACTGCCTAATACAATAATGGCTTTAACCGCAGGGATATTTTGAGTTTTGGTATTATTGTCTGAAATGTAATTAAAGAAATAGCCTAAGCTGACGACCCAAATCCAGAAACACAACCAGCCGAAGCGCCAAATCGAATGCAGACGGAAATGATAGAAGAAGAAACGCTCGATATGATAATAGAAATAAGCATAGAGGCAAAAAAATAGCCCAAGTAGTAGCGGTAGTACTGTCCCAATATGAATCTTTTTAAAGGCGATCAGAATAGCGCCATCTAAGAGTAGAACTGAACCGATAAGGGCTAAAACAAGACGAACCCATGAACTTATTTGCATAATCTTAATTGTAGTCAATTTGAATCGTGCTCAGTGTATGCAAAATTCTAAGAAAGGCAAATTCCTTATGGTTTGATGAAAAAAACGAGTGCCGATGCACTCGTTTTTTAATACTAACACTTAAGTTGGATTAATAAACATCTCGACGATAACGTCCAGTCTGTCTGAGTTGATCCATTTTTTCTTCGCCAAGAATCTCTATCAGCGCTTGATCGACACCTGTTGCCATACCTTCGATACTACCACAGACATAAATGACAGCACCTTGCTCAACCCATTTGCTCAGCTCTTCAGCCTTGTTGCGTAATACATCTTGGACATAGATGCGTTGTTCCTGATCACGAGAAAAGGCGAGGTCTAAACGTTGTAGTGTGCCCATATTTAGCCAAGCTTGGATGGTCTCTTGATAAAAGAAATCATGTTCACGTTGGCGTTCGCCAAAGATAAGCCAGTTTGCCGTATAGTTTTGTCGATTACGTTGCTGTAATAAACTCATCAAACCTGCAATTCCTGTGCCGTTACCGATACAGATAATTGGACGGTTATCGTCAATCAGATGGAAAGATTCGTTAGTGCGAATCCGTAAGGAAATAGAGTCTTTGAGTTGTGAAAATTCAGTTAACCAGCCTGAACCTAAACCTAATTGAGCATTCTCATCACGCTTTTGACGTACTACCAGTCGCAGGCATTGCTGTGCTGGAATACTTGCAATTGAATATTCACGTGTTGGTAGTGCGGGTAATTGCTTGAGTAATTCTTCTAAGTTGCTAAAAGCATTGAGATCAACTCTTAAATTTTTATCCCAAAGTGCCTGTTCAATGTTTTGATTCAATGACTCAACAATTGTTTGGGATGAGATTTTGTATTTAATCAAAAAGTTTTGAATCTCTTTAACACTGTTCCCTGATTGAATCTCGGCAATATCTCCTGCATGCCAAGTGATATCATGAGGAGCTGTTAACTCAATATGATAAGCAGCTTCTCCTAAGCTATTTGGATTTAGAATATGGCGTTGGCTTAATGTCCATTGATCAAACACTTTGTCGATATTCATGGCATTAAGTTCATGCTTGGTCACATTAGATAATGCTTGATTCCAACGCTGAATATCATTGGTGTTGGCATTATCTACTTCGATTAAATCGAATAATGGTTGTGCATTGCTTTGTTTTAACCATTTATCTACTGCATAGCCGAAGCTGCAATAACTATCAGGATATTCTTTAGATCCGAGTGCTAAGACTGCATATTGTATTTGACTTAGGTCAAGGTGCTGCTGCATCAGTTTTTTACTGAAACTTGTTGCTAAGTCGGGTGCTTCGCCTGTTCCATAGGTACTGATGAGTAATAAAACTTGTTGTGCTTGTTGTAGGTCTTGTTCAGTCAGTTGCTGAATTGGTTTTACGGTCGTTGGTTGTTGTGCTTCTTGTAAGCTCGTTGCTGTAAGCCAAGCGAGTTGTTCTGCTACACCTGTTTGCGATGCATAAGTAATCAACCAAGGCTTGGTATTTGGATCAATTTGCTGTGGATTGAGTGATTGACGTGCAGCAAGGGTTAATTTTTTTTGCTTACGTCGTTTAAGATAAAGCATCCAACCTGTTATAAAAAATAAAGGCATTGCTAATGAAGCCAACATCGCAATAAATTGATAAGTTGAACCAAAAAAACTACCTCGATGTACAGGCAGCATACTGCTCATGATTTTTTCATTGAGTTTTTTCTGTTCATACAGTTCAAATTTTTCGAATTTATTATCTTGATAGTTATAGATCGCTTGGTTACGCGCACGTTCATGTTGTGGCGTTGCATCGACAAAAGAGAGTTCAACTTTGGCATCATCATGCTTTGGAATATTTAAAGTAAGGCTTGAATATTCACGCCCAATTTGTGCATTTACACCGTTCCATGTTTGGGTCAGGATGGTGTTGAGCTGCTGCTTTTGCAGTTCGGGTTGTTTATCTTTGCCATGTTCATTATTTTGTTGATTCCGTTGCGGTTGTTCTACGCCCATGACGTTGAACATGCCTGCACGCCACCAATCATAAGACCAGTATAAGCCCGTACATGCGAATAATAAGTAGAACATAACCATCCATGTTCCAACGACAGCATGTAAGTCCCAAATAAAATTGCGACCTTTAAGTTTAGGTTTAATAAAAAACCATTGTTTAAAGGAGTGTTTCTTTGGAAAGCGCAGATAGATGCCACTCAATACAAAGAAAATCAGCATCAACGTTGATGCGCCAGTAATTTGTGCCCCAAATTCACCTGCAGTCAAATTACGATGTAAACGCTGAATAAATTGCAGCGTATCACGCCCCTTAATGTCAGGTAATACTTCGGCTGTGTATGGATTAACCATCATGTTATAACCACGACGAGCACCTTCTTTTTTAATATTGACGGTTGAAGATATTGTCGGATCTGATGCAATCGTAATGCTATTTATTTCAATCTCAGGCTGTTGTCGATTGAAATGTTGATACAGTTGGGCAGGGGTGAGTTTAGGCGTTTGAGCGACTTTAACAACATAGCTGTCTTGATTCAGCCACTTTAAAATTTGTTGATCATAAGAATAGATTGCACCCGTTACTCCCATTAAAGAAAGTATAAGCCCCACAGTAATCCCTAAAAACCAATGCATTTGGAAGAAAACTTTTTTAAACATGGTCAGAAAATAAGAAGAAAAAGAGATTCATTTAAAAATTATAACTGAACAATGGGGCGATAATATGTATGTTGTGGGGAATATTGATTATTATTATCATTAAATTAATACGGTTAAAAAAACCTCTCATCAAGAGAGGTCTTTGTATGAATAATGGATTAGATTGATTTAGCTGCGCCTACCGTTTCATTTAAATGTTTGCGTATGGTTGTGAACGGGAAATTCTTTGAGTCCATACGTTTTGGTAAAATATATGCACCTTGTTGTTCTTCACCTTTTGGTGTTTTTACCTTGAAATTCACCAAAATAAAATCAGGAGAACTGTACCATTCGTAAATGTCTTTCCAACCAATCGTTGCGGTGCCTTCTTGAAGTCCCATCTTTTGGCGCATCACAATACCATGTTGTTGCACACCTAAACGAATTCCTTTAATTTCTTGAACAGGGAACTCATTCATTTTACGTTTTACGTACCATTCAAGACCAAATTTTTTTACAAGATAAAAGAGGATCACACCGATCATCACGATCCAACATAGGACGGTTGAATAAGTCGAATAATATTTAATGAGTCCTGCTGAAACCAATGAAAGCACCACAAGTGCAATCATAATCATCCATGCTTTTTTACTGAATTTATTGGTACTACGCCAAATCATCAGTTGAGCTTGACGTTGTTCAACTTCAGAAACTTCGTAAGGAACAGGTTGTAGCGTATAAGCGTATAGCGTTTTGGCGGTCATAGTTTAAAAAATAAGTTTAGAACTGGGTTAAGTTTAACACCAATTGGCACTCAAAGATATTATGCCAATGGCTGATACATTAGAGAGATGCAAACTCAGTGCCATCTTCATTTGGTTCATGGCTTAAACTCTGTTTGAGCATACTTAAACGAGTTAAAATACTCAGCATGAGCGAAAGTTGTTGCAAAATGATCAAGGATTTTTGATTGTTTTCATCATTGCGATTTAAATGCTCTCGTATAGTTTGCATCATATTTTGTGCTGATAAATCAGGGACTTCATCTCTGAGGAGCGCACCTTGGATATCATCAAGTGCTTGATCGAGCAGTGTTAAAATCTCTTGATCTTGAATTTGTTCACGATGAGCGCCTAGTGCAGCGATATAACTTAAAAAAGTATGACTTAAACATAGAAACTCAAAAGCCAAAGTTTTCTGAGTAGCTTCAATATTTGGTTCTGTGGCAAGTGTGGAAATGAGAGAAGCAACTTCTGCATCAGTATTGTGCGCAGCGCGCCGAACTACACGATAATTTAATGCATTATTACGACCTTGATGATATTGCTCAATTACTTCTGCTAAGTAGGTACATTGAGCTTGTAAAGAACGTTGGATCGAGCGAGGTAGTCTACGGAATTTCCAATCGGGCCATATGAAACTGACCCCAAACCATGCCAAGGCACAGCCGATCAAGGTATCAATAAAGCGTGGGAATCCTGCCGCAAATGCAGAACCATCTAGATTAAAGTTAATTAAAGCGAGAATCGTGATAAAAGCTGTCGCTTGAGCATACTGTTTACTACGAAGCTCTAAAAATAATACGCCACTGAGAACTAACATCACCAGTTGCCCTTCAACCGAAGGAATAAAATAGATGATGGTTAGCCCCACAATAATGCCTATCAACGTTCCAACAATTCGCAAATATAAGCGGCGTTTGGTGGCATTAAAGTTAGGTTGGCAAACAAACAATGCTGTGAGCAAAATCCAGTAACCGTAAGCAATATGGGTTACTTGAATAAAGACATAACCAATAAACAAGACGATTGAAAGTCTAACTGCATGGCGAAATAGCACAGACTCAGGGGTTAAATGTTGTTTAACACGGACTAGAATATCATTCCAACCTTTTAGATCATCATCTTTTAATTGATTTTCTGCTTGTTGTGCATTGATTAATTTTAGATTTCTTTCCGTTTCTAAATTCTGTAATTGTGCATCAATCGATTTAAGATTTTGATAGAGTGCAAATAATGCATTGATGCGAACTTGATCATAAAGCCCATCTTCTCTTAATTTTTCTAAGGAAACTCTTAAATTTTCAAAGCTGTGTTTAAAGCGTTTGTTATGCACATAAGGAGTACGGCTTAAAATTGATTGGGCTAAATCCTGACAGGCTTTACCCTGAATCGTGAGAATACGTTGAAAACGGAATAAGATATCACTGTGTTGAAATACTTTCGCTAGCTTTTGATAATCAATATGTGCGGAGTCTGCACGTTCATGAATATCTTGTGCGACAAAATAGTATTGTAGACTGCGACGTGTATCTTTCTGACCGCGGTCACCTTTTAAGCGGGTTAACAGTGACATGCGCATTTCATTAAAAATAGCCACCAATTTGCCATTTTCTAATGCGATATCAATCATACTTTGTTGATAACTGGATGGAGTCATGTCCACATCAAATAAGTTTGATTTAGCAAATAAAAAACTACCTAAAGCATTATAGGATGCATAAAGTTGGTCTTGTACTTTTCGTACAGGGAACAGCAAGAAACTGATTGTTGAAAGTAATCCATACCAAGCGGCTCCCAAAACTAAGAATGCTGGTTGTAAATACCATTGTTCAAATAAGTGTACACCGAGCATGGTATAGACAGAAATCACTAAACATCCGTAAGCGATGGTCGCATAACGCCGCCCCAAAGAGCCTAATAAAATCCAACCAATACATGAAACAATGAGTCCAATTGCAAAGACAATTGGATAAGGAAATAACAATTGAACCGATGCAGCTGTGATAAAAAATCCAATATAGGTATAAATCTGGTTCTGAATACGGACAGAAAAGCGATCATCAATATCACTAATTGCTGCGGCAACAACGCCTAAAGTCAGTGGAATCGTCGCAAGTTGAAAATTTAAAAGATAAGGAACGAATGCTGTTCCTGCGAAAGCAATCAGCATACGCACGTTATACATTAACGTGGTGTTATAAGTAGTTTGTTTTAAACGTGCGAGCCAAGGATTCAATGGTTGTCCTTTTATATTCGGCAATCAATTTATGATCATGCCTGTCAACATTTTTTAGGTATCAGCAGACGCTAATATTATGCACAAATATGGTGAGGATGCTAAGCTTAGAAAAATAAATAAACTTGAAAAGTAGAGGATTATGCAGGTAGAACAATCGAATCAGCGTCAGTATTCAACAGCATGGATTTTGTTACTTGCTTTGTTGACAGCACTTGGTCCATTGTCAATTGATATGTATTTACCCGCATTGCCCCAAATGGCAAATGAGTTTGGGGTAAGTACCCAAATGATTGCAAATACATTACCTGCTTACTTTTTGGGTTTAGCCATAGGTCAATTAATTTATGGACCTGTGAGTGATCGTATTGGGCGCAAGCCTCCCTTATATTTTGGGCTTAGCCTTTATGTGATTGCTAGTTTGGCTTGTGCGTTCACAACAAATGAATGGGCTTTGATTGCTGCACGGATTTTTCAGGCTCTAGGTGGTTGTGTTGGTGTTGTGATTGCGAGAGCAACTATACGTGATCGCTTAGACATGCAAGGTTCAGCGCAAGCCTTTTCAAGCATGATGATCGTAATGGGGCTTGCGCCTATTCTAGCCCCGATGTTTGGTGCATGGATTCTGACATTTTTCCCATGGCAGGCTATTTTTCTGACGCTGGCAATGATTGGTGTGATCTGCTGGTTGTGTATACATTTCTTCTTTAAAGAATCATTACCTATTGAACGCCGTTTAAAATTATCGACTTATCAAGTCACCACACTTTATGCTGCAATTCTAAAAGATGACAGCTTCAGAGTGCCAATGTTTGCAGGTTGTTTAACTGGCGCAGCATTATTTTGTTATATCAGCTCTGCTTCAGCCGTTTTTATGGGGCAGTACGGACTGTCTCAGCAACAGTTTTCTTATGCATTTGCATTTAATGCAGCTGGGATTATGTTGATGTCTTCAATCAACAAGCACTTAAATACTCGAATGGGTATTTTTCAGCGGTTACGATTGGGTGGGTCGATTCAATGCTTTGGAGCAGTTGTTGTCATCAGTGCAGGGCTGATGGCGAATGTACCATTGTGGTTATTAATGTCTGGTCTTTTTTTAGTTGTGTCTGGTATTGGATTAACTGGTCCTAATGCAATGGCTTTGGCGATGTCTAAGCAGGGTGCACGTGCTGGAACTGCGAGTGCGATTATGGGGAGTATGCAGTTTGCATGTGGTTTGTTGGGTGGCGTAATTTTAAATTTCTTGTTATGGAAAGCGAGCCTCAATATGGGCATTATGATGTTTATGTTTACTAGCGCAGGTTTGTTTGCAATTTTAAAAGTTGGAAAACAACTACAAAACAGTACCTCTGCATAGAGATACTGTTATTTAAACAATTTACTGGTCTAAAAATACTGTAAAGTTTTCAACGGGTTCGCGGGGAGTAATGAAGGTATTGACGATATGATCAGGATCAGCATATCCCAAGGCAATTGTACAAACCAACTCTTCATTTTCTGGAGCACCCAAAACATCTAAAACGATGGGGTGAAAATGATTCCATGCGGCTTGTGGGCAAGTATCTAAACCACGTGCTTTTGCCGCAATCATTACATTTTGGATCATCATGGAAATATCCATTTTTGAACCAATTCCCATTGCTTTATTGACTGTAAAATAAAGTGCGACAGGCGCATCAAACAATTGATAGTTACGCAATTGTTGCGCAGCCATTTTTTCTTTTTCGCCTTTTTGAATACCTAGCAAACCATACAGTCCCCAACCATTTTCACGACGACGATCAATAAATGGTGAAATCCATGTTTCAGGGTAGTAGGCGAAAGTTTCTTGATATTGTTCAGCGAGTTCTGGTTGTTGAAAAAGTGCTTGTTGAGCAGTACATACTCGCTCAATCATCTCGGCGCGTTTTTGGTCTGTCACCACATAGACTTTCCATGGTTGAGTATTCGTACCTGATGGCGCACGAGCGGCAACATTTAAAATATCTTTGATTGTCTCTGTTGCAACGGGTGTATCTAAAAATGCACGTACAGAATGACGGGTTGTAATCGCATTATCCACATAACGGATTTGTTCCATGTTCATCTTAAGGTTCCTAAGCTTATTGCTCTTTCTCATGTGGTGAGACTATAAAGTAATAAGATAGATTTGAGGATGGATTTTTAGTCGTAGATTGAGATTTGAATAAAAAATAGTCGAGTAAAGATTGACGAGATGAGATTATCCATAAAATTTTTAATTTGTTATGTTTATGTGAAAAAGAAATATATTTGTAACACAATGAAATAGAAATAGTATTTATTGATACACGCTGAAATCGTTATGATGATTGGAATAAAAAAATACACACAATAATCTAAATTTATGCATAATACGCCCTTTTTAAAAATTGATTAGGCTTTTCTGACCAAGAAGGTGAGGGAAGTTTTCTATGATAAGCATATTTATTTACCCAATTTTATGCTTATGGAAAATGTTGAAATATACACGAATACAGGAGCTTCTCATGAGTTTACCTCTCATCCGTAAGCCGTTCATAGTTCAGGGATTGGCGTTTACCATTGCTGTCTTCATGATGAACAATGCGCAGGCTGCTAGCGAACAAGAACAAATTCAACAACTTCGAGATGAAGTAAAAGAATTAAGAGCTTTATTGGAACAATATGTTCCACAGTCAAAACAAAAAAATGAGATGCCTCAACAAGCTACACAAACATCTGTGGCTGCGCAGAACCAAAACATGCCAAAGCATATGGAAGCATCTTCTCAACCATCAGCTTTAAGTTTTAATTCTGCTTCAGGCGCACAAGTTCAGTTATATGGTTTTTTACGTGGTGATGCATCGTATCAAGCCAAAGGCGGCGATGGCATTTTCAACCGAATCAATAAAGTTGATCTTGAGGGAAATGAAAAAAATAGTGATCGTTTTTATAGCACTGCGACGGCGACACGATTAGGTCTAGATTTTAAAGCACCCATTCAAGAAGCGGATGTTGGTGGGAAATTAGAAGTTGATTTTCGTGGTGGTAGTAGTAACGATACGATTCGTATTCGTCATGCGTATATGACTTTAAACAATTGGTTATTTGGTCAAACCACATCTACGTTCTTGGCGACAGATTTACAGCCAGAAATGATTGATTTCAATTCTCCTTTAGGAGTCGGTACTTATCGTACTCCGATGGTTCGCTATAGCGGAAAATTTAATCCAGACATCAGTTATATGCTTGCTTTAGAAAAAGGCAATGACGACAACCGAGCGCCAGCTTTAACCTCTAAGTTAAAATATGATTTTGATGATGGCAAAGGAACAATGTCTGCTCGTGTGTTAGTGACAGAGGCACGTAGTAAGGCAAATTATGATCAAAATAATAAACAATTGAGTGCTGATGATGCTGATTTGGGTTGGGGAGTTGCGGTAGGAAGCAAGTATAAATTCTCTGATTCTTTACAAGCGATGATCGATTATTCGCATGTGAAAGGTGATAGTAAGTTTTTGCTCTATACCAATAATGCTTTTAATGTAAATCCCAATAGTTTTGAGTTGAATCTGAATGAGTTTGATGCACTCACCGTTGGTACAACTTATCAAGTTAGCCCTAAATTGCGTAGTACTTTAGCGTATGGTGCAATGTTTGCAAAAGATAATAATCAATTTGCACAACAAGCATTTGCGGATACAACGCAGAACAAAATCTTACAACAAGGTTGGTGGAACATCATGTATTCACCAGTTACTCCGATTACATTTGGTTTGGAGTATATCTATGGTGAACGTAAAACTTTTAATGGTCTAAAAGGTAAGGATAACCGCGTAGGCGCAATGGCTCGCTACAACTTCTAGCCTAATCCTATAAACGTAATCATCCGTGGAAACCAATCGCTTCATTTGGTTGAGTTCTTACAAAGAACTGTATGCTTTTTATTAAGTTGATTGAGTTTTCACTCATTTTGAGAGTTACTATTTTATTAGCTACACGATGGAAAAACCGTCTAAAAGACTAATAAAATAAACGGAAGAAGATATGGAATTTACTTTTAATGGTTTTTATACCCTGATTTCAGCCGTCATTGTGCTGCTGTTAGGGCGTTTTCTTGTCAATCAAATTGATTTCTTGCGTCGTTACAATATTCCTGAACCTGTAGCTGGTGGTTTGGTTGCAGCTGTTGTTTCGTTATTGGTACATTCAATGTGGGGTTATAGCATTGTTTTTAGTAGCCAATTACAAACGAGTTTTATGCTGATTTTCTTTGCTTCAATTGGTTTGAGTGCCAATTTTATGAAGTTAAAAGAAGGTGGACTAGGACTGGTTATTTTTCTAGTCTGTGTTGCTTCGTTTATCGTGATTCAAAATGCTGTCGGTATGAGCCTCGCAACGCTTTTAGGTATTGATCCTTTGGTCGGGTTGATTGCAGGTTCAATTACTTTAACAGGTGGACACGGTACAGCAGGGGCATGGGGTGAAATTCTTGAAAGCCAACATGGAATTCAGGGTGCATTAGCGCTAGGTATGGCAAGTGCAACTTTTGGTTTGATCATTGGCGGCATCATTGGTGGGCCACTTGCAAAATTATTAATCAATCGTTATAGCCTCGCTCAAGAACAATCATCCACTGCGATTAAGAATCGTGATACCCATTTAGATCAACACCCTGACGAACTCGCACCATTTGAAAATCCACATCAAGTGCGTTTAATCACGGCCGATAATGCGATTACCACATTGGGTATGTTTGCGGCGTGTCTAGCATTTGCTGAGTTTATGACAGGTTATAGCAAAGGCACATGGTTTGAGTTACCAACCTTTGTATGGGCATTGGGTGGTGGTGTCATCCTGCGTAATATTTTAGAAAGCGTATTAAAAGTTGATATTTTTGATCGTGCAATCGATGTGTTTGGTAATGCATCTTTGTCACTTTATTTAGCGATGGCATTGTTGTCATTAAAGTTGTGGCAATTAGCCGATTTGGCTGGCCCGCTGGTTGTAATTTTGGGTGCGCAAACCATTACCATGGCGTTGTATGCAGCATTTATTACTTTCCGTGTCATGGGCAAAAATTATGATGCAGCAGTTCTTGCTGCTGGTCACTGTGGTTTCGGTATGGGAGCAACGCCAACAGCTGTTGCTAACATGCAAGCAATTACCAACATGTATGGACCATCACATAAAGCATTTTTAATTGTTCCGCTTTGTGGTGCGTTCTTTGTTGATTTAATTAATGCAACAGTAATTCAATTAATTTTGAAATTCTTTGCCTAAGTCGGATCAAAAGCCCCATGTGGGGCTTTTTTGGTTCATCCATTGTTATCGTATATGTACGGGCGTACATAAAATATTTAAAAGCGAATAAGTGATGAATGAAAAATTAAATGACACCCTGATGGCTTGGGTAAATTTTTTTAATGATCCTTTATGGGACTTTCTGGTCATTTTTCTACTGGCAGTAGGGATTTTCTATACTGTTGCAACGAAAGCAGTACAGATTAGATTGTTCTTTCATAGTATCAAAGTCATGAAAGGCAGCCGTAAAGAATGTGTGGACGAGCATGGGATCACACCGTTTCAGGCATTTGTTACAGGACTGGCAAGTCGTGTAGGGGTGGGTAATGTTGCTGGTGTTGCGATTGCGATTGCGATAGGCGGTCCAGGTGCGGTGTTTTGGATGTGGTTTACTGCATTCTTAGGTATGAGTTCTGCATTTGTGGAGTCATCGCTTGCACAGTTATTTAAGGTGCGAGATCATCAAAATAAACTATTCCGTGGTGGACCTGCGTATTACATTACTCAAGGTTTAAAACAAAAATGGTTAGGGATTGTTTTCGCGCTTTCCCTCATTTTAGCTTATGGGTTTGTGTTTAATGCTGTTCAGGCGAATGCGATTATTGGTGCAACTTCTCATGCGTGGGGATGGGATAAAGCCAATCTAACTTTAGGTTTGGGTGGTTTAGATCTAGAAATCTCATGGGTTGGCATTGGATTAGTGATAATGACAGCGTTGATTATTTTTGGTGGTATTAAACGTATCGCAAAAGTTGCTGAAGGTATCGTGCCATTCATGGCATTACTTTACATTATCGTGGCTTTGTACATCGCCATCATCAATCTACCAATGTTGCCAGGAATCTTTAAACTTATTTTCACAAAAGCTTTTGAGTTTGAAGCAGCAGCTGGAGGTTTCTTCGGTGCTATGATTTCTATGGCAATGATGATGGGGATTAAACGTGGTTTGTTCTCAAATGAGGCAGGTATGGGTTCAGCACCAAATGCTGCTGCTGCATCAGATGTAAAACATCCAGTAAACCAAGGTTTAGTGCAAATGCTAGGTGTCTTTGTAGATACCTTCGTTGTGTGTTCATGTACTGCGATTATCATTATGGTGTCAGGCATGTATCACGAAGCTGGTTTTGAGGGTGTAACCTTAACGCAAAAAGCGCTTGAGAGTCAGATTGGCAGTTGGGGTGGTGGTTTCCTCGCTATTATTCTGTTCTTATTTGCCTTTACCTCGATTATTGGTAACTATGCATACGCGGAAAGTAACGTGCAGTTCATCAATAACAATCCTAAAATTATGCTTGTTTTCCGTATTTTAGTATTGGTTATGGTGTACTTCGGTGCAATCACTAGCGTTCCATTGGTTTGGTCTATGGCAGATTTATCGATGGGATTGATGGCGACCATTAACTTGGTTGCAATTCTATTGCTGACTCCGATAGCATTGATTTTATTGAAGGATTATATCTCTCAGCTTAAAAAAGGGATTAAAGAGCCTGAATTTAAGATTGATAATTATCCAGAATTGAAGAAAAAAGTAGATTCTGATATCTGGTAAGTTATTGGATTTATAAAGGCTTATTTCATCAAATTAAAGCTCCTTTCGAGGGGCTTTTTTTATGAATATATTGTGGATATATACATAAAAATTGATACAGCATTTCACCAATAATGGCGTTAAAATTAAAAGATAGAACCACGTAGATATGGCAAGACAGCATATGAAACAGCTTAAATTATTGACGCTTGGACTTTCAATGGTGATTTTGGCGGGTTGTCAAACGACTTCGCATTTAAAACCTTTAATTGAAGATGCCCAAGTACAAGCAGTTGTTCAGCCTTTTGCACATATTAAACAACAAGAAAAAAGACCTGTTGTTGCGTTAGTACTTGGCAGTGGTGGGGCACGTGGATATGCTCATATCGGCGTACTTGAAGTGTTGGAACAGCAAGGTATTCGCCCTGATTTTATTGTAGGTACAAGTGCAGGCAGTATTGTAGGTTCAATTTATGCAAGTGGTAAATCCGCAGCAGAGTTGAGAGATATTGCACTTAAACTTAAGGCTACCGATGTAAGAGAAGTGAATGTTAGTTTAAAAGGTTTCTTTGATGGTAAAAAAGTTGAGGACTATGTGAATGAGCAAGTCCAAAACATTCCTTTACAGAAGTTAAAAATCCCGATGTATGTGGTTGCAACGGAACTAAAAGACGGCACCAAAACTGTATTCAATTATGGTAATACAGGCCAAGCAGTACGCGCATCTGCTTCGATTCCGAGTATGTTTGTACCAACCAAGATCCGTAATGTGGAATATGTTGATGGTGGCCTAGTCAGTCCCGTTCCTGTACAGGTTGCACGAGATTTAGGCGCAGATGTGGTGATTGCAGTGGATATTTTGGCACAACCTATTCATACCGAAACCAGTAATGTTTGGGGGCTATTCAACCAAAATATCAACATTATGCAAGGACGTTTAGCTGAAGAAGAATTGAAAAATGCAGATATTGTCATTCAGCCTGATCTACGTGAAAAAGCGCATATCTTTGATATCAAAGGTCGTGAAATGACCATGCAGGCGGGTGTTGATGCAGCAAAAGAAAAATTGGCTCACATTCAATGGGTAATTAAAAGCAAAACAAAGCAAGTTGATTTAAATCAACAGGATTTAGCTTTGAAAATGAGTAGCCTTGAGCCATAGTTTCCGCAAAATATTAAATTAAGGATAGACAACGATAAGATTTAAGTTCGTCTATCCAGTCGATGTTAATTAAACAAATTGTAAATACGATACAAAAAGCTATCAAAAAATTGAGAAAACAGGTAAATAACTACCATTCATTAAACTTTTTTATCAGACAAATTTAAGTTTGAAATTATAGGATGACGTTCTAACGTCAATAGCAACAATACAAGGATTGTTAAACGCGATGTTTAAATCTTTTTTTCCTAACCCACGCTTGTTCTTTATTTCAGTCGTTGTGTGGTTAGCTCTGAATATGCTGCTGTGGTATACAGGTGGTCATAGTTGGGGTGAATATCTTGGTTTTCCTAAAGGTTATGCTGATGCTGAACTTTCGGTCGGGGTTAGCCGTTTTTGGGAATCTTCATCACTCTGGTTCTATTTGTGGTTTATAGTTGCTACAGGGTTATTTGCAGGGTTCTGGCGGTTTTTTTCTGATAACAAGTGGCAAAACTGGTCAATATTGGGATCTGCATTCATATTGTTTAATATCTGGTTTGCAGTACAGGTGAGTGTTGCTGTCAATGCTTGGTATGTTCCATTCTGGGATTTGATTCAGAGAATGTTGACCAATGGTGGTGGGAATATTGCTGATTTATATAGAGAATCAATGGTGTTTCTATATATTGCAATGGTTGCAATTACTCTTGCCGTCGTAAATTCTTTTTTTACCAGTCATTATGTATTCCGTTGGCGGACAGCAATGAATGAATATTATACTGAACACTGGCAGCAGTTACGTCATGTAGAAGGGGCAGCGCAACGTGTGCAGGAAGATACCATGCGGTTTGCTACGATTGTGGAAGATTTAGGGGTTGAGTTTGTAAAGTCTGTGATGACACTGATTGCTTTTTTACCCTTATTATTTCAGCTTTCAAAACATGTTCCTGTGATTCCATTGGTTGGAGAGTTACAATATTCTTTGGTCTGGGCTGCCATTACATGGGCAATCTTCGGTACAGTTTTACTCATGGTGGTAGGTGTTAAATTACCAGGACTACAGTTTAATAATCAAAAGGTTGAAGCAGCATATCGTAAAGAATTAGTTTATGGTGAAGATCATGCTGATCGTGCACAACCTGCAACGTTAAAAGAGCTTTTTGGACGTGTTCGCAAAAACTATTTTCGATTATATTTTCACTATACGTATTTTAATTTAACAGCCTCATGGTATGGTCAACTCGATGTGCTCTATAGTTTAGTCGTCTTATTTCCTGCAATTGCGGGGGGATTATTAACACTCGGTTTAATTAATCAGATTCGTGGTGTCTTTATACAAGTTGGGACATCTTTCCAGTATCTTGTTAGTTCATGGAAAACGATTATTGAACTGTTATCGATTCGAAAACGTTTAAAAGCGTTTGAATCTATTCTTGATAAAGATTAAGTCATTCATTAATAAAAAAGCCTGCACATAGCAGGTTTTTTTATGCCCATCTTTTTATTAATGGGTCGTATTGTAGAAATTTAGAATCGTTCCAACCACGTGTTGTTGTGATTTGTCTAAAGTGACTTTGATTTCTCTAAAGTTAAACGTGTCTTCATCCTGATATTTAGCAATGCCATGTGTTCTGTTATTCAGCTTAGGAATTTGATAACTAAAGAATGCGACTTGTTTTGAAGGGTGTACGATCTTCAGTAATTTAAGCGGATCTTGATAACCGCCGTATTCATATTCCACACTTTGTTTTAAAAGATGCGGAAAATAAAGCGTCGCGTTTGGCATGCCGCAACCTACACAAAATGATGAATCATAAAGCTGAATTGCTTGTTTTTGATTTTGACTCATAATTAAGGCAGATCCAGTACCATTCGCTCCTGCACTTGCTTGAATATCTTTCCAGTCTTTGGGTACTAAAACGATACCAATTTCAGGGATAGCCAATAATTTAAGATGTTTCGCTTGTATGGCATCCAGTTTAAAGTCGAAATGGCAGCTTTTCGCTGAACATTGTTTAAAATCTTTTAATAAACCATTTTCCACAGGGTTGAGTGCAGTTACCCCGTAAAAAGGCACTCGAACATCATTTGCAAAAGAAACTTCACCGAGAGGGTAAATTTGATTTTCTGCTTTTCGTTCTTTTGCACTATTTGAAAACTGAGGGAAATTTGCTTTAAATACCGTAATTTCAGCATGAGTGGCTGAGGAGAACATACTTATTAAAATCGTGGGAAATAAAATTGTTCTTTTCATTTTTAAATTTGACCAAACTCAGTTTGTTTTAAGCTAGTATCTTCTGCAATAAAATGACATATGACAAGTGTAGATCAGCCCTTTAAACTGTTTTCAAGTTTGATAATAAATATGAGTAATACAGGATGATACCAGTAAAGAATATAGTTTCAGTTTGCTGCTTTATGGCACTAAGTTCTACTAGCTTCGCACAAGAGATCAAAGGCATTTCATTTTCACACCAAGACTGGGAAATTTATTGTAGCAATACGGGGACATGCCGCGCTGCGGGTTATCAAAATGAAGACGGGCAAAATGAACCTGCATCGGTGTTATTAACGCGCAAAGCTGGAGCAAAGCAAACAGTCAGTGCCGAGTTCGCGCTTGCAAATTTTGAGGAGCAATCATTTTCAGCCGTGAAACTTAAAAATATTCATTTTTATGTGAATGGAAAAGATTTGGGACAAGTTGCTGTTGATGGCACTGAGTTCCCAATCATGGGGAAACTTTCTACAAATCAGGTCAATGGATTGCTGCAACAAGCGAAACAAAAGACAGATATTGTCTTTAAAAATTCAAATGTCCAATGGCAAATCTCTGATACAGGAATGACTGCTGTTCTGTTGAAGATGGATGATTTTCAAAAACGTGTTGGTACAGTGGGTGCATTAATTAAAAAGGGCAGTACTGATGAATCTAAGGTTCTGGCTGCTCAGCCTAAACTGGTTGTGAAAAAGGTGAAAACAGCCGATAAACCTTATCTCACGCTACAACCTAAAACGAAACAGTATCAATCTGTATATCAACGTTTGATGGCAGCACAACCTATCCCCAAAGAGGAGGGATTCTGTGAGGGCATCTATAATGGTGATGGAACAGAATCGCAACCAATCGAGCTTTATAAACTAAGTAACAATAAAGTATTGGCGATGACTTTGTGTTGGCGAGCAGCATACAACGAAGGTTATGGTGCATGGGTACTCGATCAATCATTGACAGGAAAAGCGACTTTGGTGACGGAACATGCCTCTGACTTTGGTTTAGGAGTGATGAGTAGTGCACAAAAAGGTCGTGGCATAGGAGATTGTTGGTCGAGTGATGAATGGGTCTGGGATGGTCAGAAATTTGTACATACCAAAGATATGTGGACAGGCATGTGTAAAGGGCTTGCTGCGGGTGGGGTTTGGGAACTTGATCAAATTGAAGCAGTTGTAAAATAGCATTTTGAATATATATAAAATAGCCTAAGGAAATATCATGCTGAATAATAAAATTCATTTACGTGGGCTGATTTTAACTGTTTCATTCAGTTGTTTTAGTTCCTCAATTTTTGCTGCGCCATTGCAGATATTAGAGTTTAAAAAAGGACAACTCAGCCAAGTTGAACAAACGCAAATATGTGAGCAACTTAAAGGTGTCTGTCCACAGCAAGCGCAATGGCGTAGTTTAAAAACTGCGGATCAAAATCTATGGCTATTGTCAGGAAGTGATATTGCTCAATTTCGTTTATCGACAACTGAACTCAAATTAACTCATCAGTGGCATATACAATTAGCACCCTCTGAGGAAATGGTACGGACTAGCCAATATATTTTTCCTAAACTATTTCCTATGGATCAAAATCGTTATGCCATTGCCGTGATTGATACATTTTCAGAAATGTATTCGGGTGGTGGGGCTGGAATTGAACGTGCTAGTTTTTATGAGTTAAAGGGTTCAGGGCAAACACATCGCTTTATTGAAAATTATCCTTTTAGTTTTAGTCGGATGATTCGGGCATGTTTCTCTGAACAAGATTATAAAAGTTCTAAAGGTAAATGCCACGATGAAGATCGTTTGAGCCTAGATATTCGTCCGCTTAAGCCGATGTTGTGGCAATTCCGTTATCGTTACAGTTCAGAAGTATCACCAGCATCAGATTCAGGTGAAAAATCATTTAAGGGTAGTCGTAATCTCAATATTGATCTAAACAAAGCACCACAGCAGCCAAATATTCCTGCAAATTGGGATTATCAAGGACAAGGTTAAGTTCGAGTTTTACATTTTGCCTAAGTTCTAAGGCGTTGGGCTTACGCAATTTACAGCGTCATAACAGATGATTTGTATAGTGCGTGGTACAAAGAGAAAGATTGCTTTTTGGAACTGTGCTTATGTCTCCTGTTTATATCTTTTCTCGTCGTAAATTTTCTCATTTGAGTCGTTCTTTATTAATGGCTGCGGCTGTGTGGGGAACAACGCAAGTAGCTATAGCAGGACCAACAGTGGATCAACTGAGTGATTGTTTGGTGAAAGCGACTACCGCAGCGGATAAGACTACAGTGTTGCAATGGACGTTTACGGCTTTAGCAGCGCACCCTGATTTAAAATCTTTTAGTAATGTTACGCCTGAGCAAAAGAATCAGTTAGATCAGAAATTGGCACAGGTGTTACAGCGAGTGATTGTGGAGCAGTGCTCTACACAAACCAAAGCCGTGATTCAAGCCGAAGGTGTTAAAGCAGTTGGAGAGGCTTTTCAGCAGTTAGGTCAGAGTGCAGGGCAGGATATTGTTAAAGACCCAGCGGTCAGACAGCAGTTGCAAGGCACGCTGCGTTATATTGATTTAAATAAATTAGTCACCAAATTTTTAACGCCTGATATTTGGAATAAGCTGGGTGTGGTGAGGTAGTTTTATTTCATCTTTTTTATTAATAATCAGTGTCTTGTTTATTTTTGGTTTAGTGGTGTAAATAAAAAATTCACTAGAAGAAAGTGTTACCTAGTTGATAATATTAAAATTTATGGTAGTTTGGTTTGACTTAAGACTTATAAGATTAAATTTATTAAGGAGGAATTATGGAAGCGTATGAAAATTCATTTATAGATGAAAAATATGATCTAGATGATGAAAGTGAAAATGAAGAGGTGAGTTATTCCTTATCTAATTTTAATTTGGTTACTACTCCAAATGATTTTAATGTAGCAACGATAGTTGCATTTATGGATAAAGGTGTATTTAAGATTCCAAGTTTTCAAAGGAATTTTGTGTGGGATATTCAAAAAGCTTCTAAATTAATAGAGTCATTAATAATTGGCCTGCCAATACCACAAATTTTTCTATATGAAAAATCAAGAAATAATTTTGAGGTAATCGATGGCCAACAACGACTTTTAAGTCTTTATTTTTTTGTAAAAGGAAGATTTCCTAAGAATGAAGCAAAGTATCAATTAAGGAATTCTGAAAACTCTACCGATCATCTCTTATTTAAAGAAGATTTCTTAAATAATGATGATTGTTTTACGAAGTTTAATCTCAAATTAAAAACTAAGGCAACTCCTGAAAGCTTAGTAAGTCCATTAGATGGAAAAAATTATCAGACTTTAGATATACAAAATCGCGTTGGATTAGATCTGGCAACGATTAGAAATATGGTAATTAAATCTGCGGAAACTAGTGATGAAGAGCATTTGGCTAGATATGAAATTTTTAATCGACTAAATAGTGGTGGTATTAATCTTAATGGTCAAGAAATTAGAATGTCCTTGTATTCTTGTAAGTTTTTGAATTTATTAACTGATTTGAATAAAAATGTTATATGGCGTAAATTTTTCGGTAAACAAAATCCAGATAATAGATTAAAAGATATTGAACTAATTTTACGTTTTTTTGCGATGCTAATTGTTGGAGGTAAAGAGGTACATGATAGTTATCCAAATACATCCAAAATTTTATATCAGAACTCAATTCTTAGTTTTTTAAATAATTTTGCTAACTTCTCAAAAGAATTTGATGATGCTCAGTTAGAGAGTTTTTCCGTAATCTGGAAAAGCTTTATGGATTCTATTGATGGAATAGATATTTCTGCATTTTCAAATAGTAAAGAAGAAGCTACTAAAATTAAGAAAATTAGTATTCCTGTATTTGAAGCAATATTTTATGGTCTTTATAGAGATAAAGTTAGAGAAAAAACAATTGGAAAATTGAGTATTACAGAAGATTTAATTAAAGAGCTAAAGCTTGAACAAGGATTTTTAGACGCTTGTAATGATAAAACAACATCAAAAAGTAATGTTAATAATCGATTGAATATATCACATAAGTTTTTTGTGGAAAAAGGAATTTGATGTGAATTTTGATAGTGAAAGTTATCTGAAATCAGCAGAATTTCGAACTATACATTTAATGTATAATAATTATATTCAAGACAATAAAGCATTAAATATTTTATTATCTGATAATGTTGATTTGGCATCTTTTTATTCTGGATATAACAATTTATATACTAAAAGTTTTGTAATAGCATGTTCGAATTCGTTTGAAAAAAAATGGCTTGATTTTTTACCTAATTTTTTGTCTGGGAATAACCCTTTAACTAAGAGTTTTATTAAAACTCAAGCTGTTGATAGGAAATTTCATACTATGTTTGATTGGAAAAACAAAAGTGCTGGCCCTTTTTATGGTGCATTTGGAGAAAGTTTCAAGAAATATATAGCAGATCAAATAAAGAGTGATAGCAATCTGAAATTGAAGCAGGATGCTTTTTTAGAGTTAGGCCAATTGAGAAATTTAATTGTTCATGAAGGTATTCATAATTACAGCTTACAGAGAGAAATCCAGTCTATTTATAAACTGTTTGAAGATTCCTTAGAATATTCTGTGTTTATATATGATTCAATTTGTAATTTTTTTCAAAAAGAGTATTGCTAGTATTAAAAAACCCGCTCTAAAGCGGGTTTTATTTTGAAATTAGATCAGCTTAACCAATCAATTTTTTCATCAATTCATTGACTTGCGCAGGGTTGGCTTTACCTTTAGCAGCTTTCATGACTTGACCAACCAGACCATTAAAGGCTTTTTCTTTACCTGACTTGTACTCTTCGACCATTTTTTCATTGGCTGCAAGTACGTCTTTGATAATCGCTTCAATGGCACCTGTATCGGTTTCTTGCTTCAAGCCTTTTTCAGCAATAATGTCATCAGCAGATTTACCCTCTGCTTCCCACATAAAGCCAAACACTTGCTTCGCAATTTTACCGTTAATGGTGTTATCCACGATACGTGCGATCATACCACCCAATTGCTCAGCAGAAACAGGAGAGTCTGCCAATTCTAGGCCTGCTTTGTTTAAAGCACCTGAGAATTCACCCATTACCCAGTTTGCAGAGACTTTACCTTGCTTCGCACCGCCCGCAGCAGCTACAACTGCTTCGTAGAAGTCCGCCATTTCACGTGACAGCGTCAATACATGCGCATCATACTCAGTCACAGCAAAATCAGCGATAAAACGCGCACGGCGCGCTTTAGGCAATTCTGGCAGGGCAGCACGTGCCGCTTCGATTTGCTCATCCGCAATGATCACTGGCAATAAGTCTGGGTCAGGGAAGTAGCGATAGTCGTTCGCTTCTTCCTTAGAACGCATTGAACGTGTTTCCATCTTGTTCGGATCGAACAAACGGGTTTCTTGGTCGATATTTCCGCCATCTTCCAAGATTTCCATTTGACGTTCAATTTCAACATTGATCGCTTGCTCAATGAAACGGAATGAATTGAGGTTTTTTAACTCGCAGCGTGTACCAAAAGGTTGACCCGGACGACGCAATGAAACGTTACAGTCAGCACGGAATGAACCTTCTGCCATGTTACCGTCAGAAATACCTAACCAACGCACGAGCGTGTGAATCGACTTGATATAGGCAACCGCTTCTTCAACCGAACGCATATCAGGCTCAGACACGATTTCAAGCAATGGCGTACCCGCACGGTTTAAGTCGATACCCGACATACCTTCGAATTGGTCATGGATTGATTTACCTGCATCTTCTTCAAGATGGGCACGAGTCACGCCAATACGCTTCACAGTGCCATCATCAAGTTGGATGTCGATATGACCCAAGCCCACAATCGGATTGTCCATCTGGCTGATCTGATAGCCTTTTGGCGAATCTGGATAGAAGTAGTTTTTACGTGCAAATACCGAAGCTTGGTCGATATAAGCATCAATACCTAAACCAAAGCGAATCGCAAGATCAACTACTTCGGCATTGAGTACAGGTAAGACACCCGGCATGGCCAAATCAACAAGGCTGGCTTGTGTATTTGGGTCTTGTCCAAATTCAGTCGATGAACCAGAGAAGATTTTAGACTTGGTCGCCAACTGAGTGTGGATCTCGATCCCGATAACGACTTCCCAACCGTCAATTAACTTTAACTTTTGAGCTTCAGCCATTATGCATTCTCCTCAGCAATTGCCGCACGTTTGGTATGCCAGTCTGTATTTTGTTGATATTGATGCACAATCGAAAGCAATTGTGATTCTGACCAGTAGTTACCAATCAACTGTAAGCCCACAGGTAAGCTGTCTTTATCAAAGCCCACAGGTGCGTTGATGGCTGGTAGACCTGCCAAGTTCACAGCAAGGGTGTAAATATCGCCTAAGTACATTTCAGTCGGGCTGAGGTTGGCACCGATTTTGTACGCAGTCGTTGGTGCAGATGGCGCTGCAATCACATCGACATTTTCAAACGCTTGCAAGAAATCTTGCTGAATCAAACGACGTACTTTTTGTGCTTTGACATAGTAGGCATCGTAGTAACCCGCAGAAAGGGCATAAGTACCGATCAGGATACGACGTTGTACTTCAGCACCAAAACCTTCTGAACGTGAGCGTTTGTACAAGTCCATTAAATCCACTGGATTTTCACAACGGTAGCCATAGCGTACACCATCAAAACGTGACAGATTTGAAGACGCTTCCGCAGGTGCGATCAAGTAGTAAGTTGGCACATAGGCTTCGGTCATGTTGAGATCAATCTCAACCAAGATTGCACCCATCTCTTCAAGCTTTTTCAAAGATTCTTCAACACGTGCTTTCACATCTGCGTCTAAACCAGCCACATTAAAGTATTGCTTTGGAATACCAATGCGTAAGCCTTTGATTGTTGTGCCATTCAAGTTAGCAACGTAATCGTCAACATCTTTATTCACCGAAGTCGAGTCTTTGGTATCATGACCTGCAATCACATTCATCAAGTAAGCACAGTCTTCCGCAGAACGTGCCATTGGACCACCCTGATCAAGCGATGATGCGTAGGCAATCATCCCGAATCGAGAGACACGACCATAGGTCGGTTTTAAGCCAGTTAAGCCGCAGAATGAAGCAGGTTGACGGATTGAACCGCCTGTATCAGTTCCTGTTGCAATCGGAGCTAAATCAGCCGCAACAGCCGCAGCAGAACCACCTGATGAGCCGCCTGGGACATGATCTAATGCCCACGGGTTACCTGTCGCGCCAAAATATGAACTTTCAGAGGTTGAACCCATTGCGAATTCATCCATATTCACCTTACCTAAAGTCACGAGACCCGCAGCTTTGGCTTTGGCAACGACGGTCGCATCGTAAGGTGAAATGAAGTTATCCAACATTTTTGAACCGGCAGTGGTTTTAATCCCTTGGGTACAAAAAATGTCTTTATGCGCAAGTGGAATACCCGCAAGTGCATGTGCATGACCTGCTTTGAGTGCAGCATCAGCAGCGTCAGCTTCAACAAGTGCTTGTTCTGCTGTCACCGTTACATAACTTTTTACTTTCGGGTCAATTTGAGCAATACGTTTTAAATAATGTTCGGTCAATTCACGTGATGAAAATTGAGCTTGTTTTAGCCCTTCAGAGAGTTCACGGATTGATAAGCGATGTAAATCTGTCATATGAAAAATTTCTTTACATTCTAAATATAAAATATTGACTAATCGAATAGAAATTATTCAATTACGCGAGGTACAAGGTACAAGCCTGCTTCTGTTGCAGGAGCGACCGCTTGATATTCATCACGATGGTTGCTTTCACTTACAATATCAGCACGTAAAGGTTGCGGATTATCAAAAGGACTTTTTAAAGGCTCAACATTATCGGTATTAATGCCTTTTAGGCTTTCCATCATGCCAAGAATTTTATTTAAACTTTGAGCATATTCAGTAGATTGCGTGTCGTTTAGAGACAAGCGAGCAAGATGTGCAATCGCTGAAACGGTCTGTGCATTTAAGTCCGTTGTCTGCTGAGCATCTGATGATGTAGACATAACTTTACCTAATTCAGTATCAAAAAATTGCAAAATATCGTGCGTTATAATAAGCGATTGACTTGTTCAAAGCATCACATTTCGTTAAAGTTGCCACCTTGCATCCATACAAAGTTTAATTGAGAACGCCCCCGTGATTCTAAAACGACTAATTGGCTTGTTTTCGCCGGATTTAGCCATTGATTTAGGTACGGCAAATACACTTATTTATGCACCAGGCCGTGGCATTATATTAAATGAACCGACTGTTGTGGCGATTCGCCACAGCGGTTCGCAAAAAATTGTTGCTGCTGTTGGTCTTGATGCTAAACAAATGTTAGGTCGTACACCAGCGAATATTTCAGCGATTCGTCCGATGAAAGACGGTGTGATTGCCGATTTTGAAGTCACTGAGACCATGTTGAATCAGTTTATCGGTAAAGTACATGAAAAGCGTTTATTTCCACCAGCACCGCGTGTTGTGGTGTGTGTGCCATGTAAATCAACTTTAGTTGAACGCCGTGCGATTCGTGAGGCGGTATTCAATGCAGGCGCGCGTGATGTCCGTTTGATTGAAGAACCAATGGCTGCTGCAATTGGCGCAGGTATGCCTGTTGAGCAAGCATGTGGTTCAATGGTCGTGGATGTAGGTGGTGGTACCACTGAAATTGCAATCATTTCATTACAAGGTTGTGTCTATGCCGATTCATTACGTATCGGTGGTGATGTATTTGATGAGCAAATTATCAATTACGTTCGTAAAGCACACGGTTGCGTGATTGGGGAAACTACAGCAGAAACCATTAAGAAAGAAGTGGGTATGGCTGTGACTGATGGCAAAACGCTTCAGATTGAAGTGCGCGGTCGTAATTTGGCAGAAGGTGTGCCACGTGCGATTACAGTCACTTCTGATGAAATTTCACAGGCGATTGCAGATCCATTACAAAGCATCGTGAGCGCAGTAAAATCTGCTTTAGAACAAACTCCACCTGAACTTTCTTCGGATATTGCAGAGCGCGGTATTGTGTTGACTGGTGGCGGCGCATTATTACGTAACCTTGATAAACTGCTTGCGCAAGAAACAGGTCTACCTGTGATTGTTGCAGATGACCCTCTAACTTGTGTCACGCGTGGTGGCGGTAAAGTCTTAGAGTTCTTTGATAATCCGAACCATGACATGCTTTTTGTTGGCTAAATCATAAGGACTAGGCGGTGCAACCGAATCTTTTTTCAAGACAACCGCCATCTTTTCGCTCATTTATTATTGCGGTTATTTCATGTTTGGTGGTGCTTTTCTTTGATTGGCGCATGCCTTATGTGATTCAACCTGCAAGAGATGTCTTGTATGCAGCGTATAATCCAATTTATGCGCTGGCAAGTTATCCTGTATTGTCGCGAGAATGGCTGAACCAACAAACCAAATCTGAAACTCAATTGCGCCGTGAAAATACCGCAATGCAGGCTGAACTCCTTCAAGCTCAAGTTCGACTCCAAAAACTTTCAGAACTCTCCGCGGAAAATAACCGTTTAAGGGGGCTTTTGGATACGCCATTGATTATCGATGGTCGTATGCAAATTGCAGAAGTGATTGGAACAGATGCCGACCCATTACGCCATATTATTATCATTAACCGTGGCTCTGTGGATCACTTAAAAGTTGGGCAAACTGTTCTCGATGATAAAGGGATTATGGGACAACTGATTAATGTGTACCCGCATAGTGCCCGTATCATGTTGTTATCTGATAAAGAACATTCGCTGTCTGTGCGTTTAGAACGTACAGGAATGCGTGCCATTGTATCTGGAACAGGTGATTTAGGCCGCCTAAAAATGGAATATGTTCCGACGAGCGCCAACATCCAAGCGGGCGATAAAGTATTTAGTTCGGGTTTGGGGGAGCATTTTCCTGCTGGCTATTTGGTAGGTACTGTTTCTAAGGTTAGCCGTCATACTTCAGGTGAGTTTGCGGAAATTGATGTTATTCCTGCGGCACAACTTGCCAGTGGTCATCATGTGGTAGTGTTATTTTCAGAATCTTTAGCGCAGGAGCAACCTTATGCCGATCGCTAGATTAAGTTTTGAAAAACGCAAAGATCCACTTTGGATGATTATCATCTCAATTATTATCGGGTCTATTCTTTTAGTTTATCCAATTGCTTACGAAGCTTCAGGATGGCGACCATCAATTATGCTGATGACCATGCTGTTCTGGATTCTTTATCAACCTAGTTGGTGCGGGGTTTGGTTCGCCTTTGGAGTGGGGATTTTCACTGATTTATTGTTAGATGCGCCTTTGGGTTTAAATGCACTAAGTTTTGTTTTGATTACGTTTGGTACGCGTTATTTTATTCGTGAACGTCGAATTTTAACTTTCGCGAACTCATGGGTAATCGCTGTACTTGCAATTATTGCACACTTAACCTTTTTGTGGATGAGTCAAACAATATCGAGTACACATTTTTCAATAGCGCGACATTGGCAACCGCTTGTTACTAGCGTGATAGGATGGCCGATGGTTTATTACTGCTTAAAAAAATGGCGCGTATAATTTTAGCTTCGAGTTCACCTCGTCGTAAAGAACTGCTACAACAGTTAGGTTTGGACTTTGAAATATATAGTCCAGATATCGATGAAAGTGTCCGAGAAAGGGAAATTGTTGAACACTATGTTGAACGATTGGCGAGAGCAAAAGCACATGCTGTTCTTGGTTTATTTCCTGATGCAATTGTGATTGCTGCGGATACCAGTTTAAGTTTTGCAGGTAAGATCATTGGAAAACCACAATCAAAAAAACATGCGTTTGAAATATGGTCAACAATTTCTGGGCAATGGCATGATGTGTACTCTGGAATTTGTGTGGCAAGCTCTGTCCAATGCTTAAGTAAAGTGGTTAGAACTCAAGTCGAGTTGCAACAGTTAAGTCATACCGAAATGGAAAAATATTGGGCAACAGGTGAACCTGTTGGAAAAGCAGGGGCGTATGCGATCCAAGGGATCGCAGCTCAATATATTCCCCAAATTCGGGGAAGTTATAGTAATGTGGTTGGTTTACCGTTGTACGAAACAGCACTGTTATTAGAAAGCGTTAAAATTTAAAGTAGACACTTTCGGATATAAGAATTTTTATAAAATTTTGAGTGGATTATGGCAGAAGAATTGCTAATTAACGTCACACCGATGGAGTGTCGTGTGGCTTTAATTGAAAATGGTACGGTCAATGAATTATTTGTTGAGCGTACTGTAAAACGTGGTTTAGTGGGTAATATTTATAAAGGTAAAGTGGTACGTGTACTGCCGGGTATGCAAGCTGCTTTTGTTGATATTGGATTGTCTCGGACTGCTTTTTTACATATCAATGATATGGTCTGGTCACGTTCGCAACCTACTCCAAATGTTTTTGAGCTTTTGCATCCGGGACAGATGTTGACGGTTCAAGTGATGAAAGACATGTTGGGAACCAAAGGTGCGCGTCTAAGCACAGATCTTTCTATCCCATCGCGCTATCTTGTGTTAATGCCTTATGGCAATCATATCGGTGTATCACAACGCATTGAATCAGAAGAAGAGCGTGATCGTCTCCGTAGTATGATTGAACGCATTCAGACTGAACACAGCTTACCAGGTAGTGTGATTGTTCGTACCGCAGCAGAAGGTGTGGACGAATCGGCGATCGCACAAGATATGTGTTATTTGAGTAAGCTTTGGGAATATATTCAACGTAAGCAAAAAGAAGTTTCTACACCTGAACTTATTTTTGAAGAATTGCCTTTACCACAACGAATTGTCCGTGATTTAGCCAGTGATGAAACGGCAAAAATTTATGTCGATTCTCGTGAGATTCATGCCAAGTTAAGTGAGTTTGTGCAGGAGTTTGTTCCTACAATTGAAAATCGTCTGATTCATTATCCGGGCGAAAAGCCACTTTTTGATTTGTATAATGTTGAAGAAGATATTCAAAAAGCGTTGCAGACCCGTGTCGCACTTAAGTCAGGTGGCTATCTGATGATAGATCAGACTGAAGCAATGACCACGATTGATGTGAATACTGGCTCTTATGTCGGCGGTCGTAGTTTAGAAGATACGGTATTTAAAACCAATATGGAAGCGACACAAGTTATTGCGAGACAACTCCGTCTACGTAATTTGGGTGGCATTATCATTATTGATTTTATTGACATGCAAGAGCTTGAGCATCGACAAGAGGTCATGCGTCAGTTTGAACGTATGCTTGAACGTGATCATGCCAAAACAAAAATCACCCAAGTTTCAGAGTTAGGCTTGGTTGAAATGACACGTAAACGTACACGTGAGTCTTTAGAGCATTTATTATGTGAATCATGCCCAACTTGTCAGGGACGTGGATATGTAAAGACAGCAGAGACAGTATGTTACGAGATATTTCGAGAAATTTTGCGTTATGCCCGTGCATTTGATTCCAAGAGTGGCTTTACTGTTGTTGCACATCCAGCAGTGATTGATCGTTTATTAACGGCAGAAGCCCCAGCAGTTGCAGATTTAGAGCATTTCATTAGCCGAGTGATTAAATTCCAAGTTGAAAATTTATATACGCAAGAGCAATACGATATCATTTTGAGTTAAAGTTGTAACAAAATTTCGCTTAATCCTTGTTACAACTGAAATTTTACTTTCTATCATGAATTTTAAATACTAGAACCATAGAATGAGCCATAGGTATCTTGAGTACCTTAGCAAATAATATGAGGTATATAATTATGAATGTGAGCGAAAGATTAGTGAATCACGGTTTTAAGCATGTTTTAGACAGTAATCCAGTCAATACATGTTATATGGTTGATAGCCAAGGTAAAGAGGTTCAAATTACTACGGCAATGATCCGTTTAGCCTGCCATCAACTATTACAGCGTTGTCGTACAATTAAAAAATAAGGGGCTATTGAAAGCCCCTTAATTTTTTAGCGAATTTTTTAATTCACAACTTTCTGTTGTGGTCAATTCTCAATTGCTTGTTCAAAGCGTTGAATTTCATCTTCTAGATGAGCGAGAAGAGTTTGCATTTTTGGCACTGTATTACGACAAGCAAGTAGACCAACTTCCAATTTATCTAAATAGCTGGTCATGGTGATATTCAGTGCTTGACCATCCATGACGATTGAAGCAGGGTAGAGCGCATCAAGTTTTGCACCATTCCAATATAACGGCTCGCGTGGACCTGGTACATTTGAAATCACCAAGTTAAATGCCTGACGTTTCGGTAACATTCCTGAAGCGATGTTTAAGCCTGCTGGTCCATATACCAATGCACTATAGTTTAGGATTTCATTTGCAGTCATGCGGCTAAAACGCTGCTTTGAATTTTGGACGCTACGGCGAATAATTTCTAAACGTTCAATTGGGTCTGCAATATGAGTGGCTAGGTTTGCCAAAATCATGGTAATACGATTGCTGAAATCAGAATCATCAGTACGCAATGAAGCAGGAACCATCGCAATCAAAGGTTTTTTTGGCAAACTATTTTGATTGATCAGATATTCACGTAATGCACCTGAGCAAACTGCTAGTACCACGTCATTGAGTGTTACACCAAGTGTTTTAGCGATAAGGCGGAAACGTTCCAACTCAAAAGATTGTGCAGCAAAACGGCGAGAAGAACTCACACGTTGGTTTAAGATCGATGGTGGTGCTTGAAATGTTGAGACATAATCAGGATTTTTCCCGATTTCCTTAAATAAGGTTTGTGAAAGTTCCTGCATCACTTTAGGTGCGACTTCACACTGTGATTTAATCGTATCCAAAACTCCTCTGATTTTACTTACAGTAGGGGCTTTAGGTGCTTTTAAGCGTTTAGTACGCTTTCCTTCGACACACCATAATGGTACGACATGCTTTTCATTTGGGTCTTTGGAGAGTGATTTTTCGATCAATCGCATTCCAGCAACACCATCCACCATCGCATGGTGAATTTTGAAATACATTGCAAAACGATTGCCTTCAATGCCTTCAATAATATCGCAAGTCCATAATGGTTTAGCACGGTCAATCAATGAGCTATGCTGTTGTGAAATATAAACTAATAATTCACGAATACGGCCAGGGTTTGGTAATGCGATATGACGGAAATGATGGTCAATATCGAACTCATGGTCTTCTCCCCAGAAGAGTCCTGTGAGCTGATTGTTAAATGGTGCAACAGGAATACTTTTCGACTGACGAATATCCTGAACAAGATCATGCACGAAAGTCGGCGATGCATTCTCTGGAATTTCGAATAAAAATAAGCCACCTACATGCATAGGTTGCTGTCTTTTCTCTAATGATAGAAAAATAAAATCAATAGGGTGTAATGGGCGCATAGCAGATATAGCCTCTCATTGAATTTTTATAAGATACTTGTAGGGTTTGATGACGTTTCAACCATGCCTTGCGTTATAGGCTAAAACCACACAAACGAGGCATGAAATGCAGGCAATGGCGATACCCTTGTCAAGTTTCATAACGAAGTTTGGGGTAGTTTTAGCCATAACCCTTCGGGACAGGGACATTTTTTACCGCTACTGTGTTATGCCTTATTCATTTAGAATAGCTAAATCTCATAAGTCATGCCTTGTATCGTCTAAAAAAGTCCTCTGTCGCAAGCATCTGTGAAATGTCAGCAGACCCTATAATTCTTATTAGAATTATTGAACCGTTGTGCGAAGTATATACGGTTTAGTCTGGTTAAAATATGACTTTGTACAGGGGAGTCAGAAAAAATAAAACCACTGATGAATCAGTGGTTTTTATATACCAAATCTGCTATGTATTATTTTTTTAGATTGCCAGAATGTAAGCCACATTCTTTATGGGTTGCTTCTTCCCACCACCAACGACCTTCACGTTCATGTTGATTTGGCAGCACAGCACGGGTACAGGGTTCACAACCAATTGAAATAAAGCCACGCTCATGTAAAGGGTTGTATGGAATCTCCATCATACGAATATAACTCCATACATCCGCGCTGCTCCAGTTAGCAAGGGGATTGTATTTAATCAGTTGTTTGCCTTCACCAGAAAAGCCAACATCCGCTTGAACCACTGGAATCTCGTTACGTGTGCCTGGACTTTGGTCTTTACGTTGACCTGTAATCCAGCCATCTAAGGTTGCCAGTTTTTTACGTAAAGGTTGTACTTTACGAACACCACAGCATTCCTGATGACCATCTTCAAAAAAGCTAAACAACCCCTTTTCATTTACCAACTGCTGTACAGCAGTGGATTCAGGGAAGCAAATTTCGATCTTAATATTGTAATGTTTACGCACAGTTTCAATAAACTGATAGGTTTCTGCATGTAAACGCCCTGTATCTAAACTAAATACACGGAATGGTTTACCAATACGAGAAGCAATATCAATTAATACAACATCTTCGGCACCAGAAAATGAAATTGCAATTTCGCCTTCTTGGCTTAAAGCAAGCTCTAAAATTTCTCGTGGCGATTTAGCTGCATATTCAGCAGCAAGCGCATCTACAAGGTCAATAGTCGGAATAACAGTCATAGGTGTTCCTGGCGAAAGGCTTGGGCACAATTGTAAATCATTCTAAGCAAAGCCATTTGCTTGTCTTCGATTTTAATCTTGCAGAATAAAATCGTTTTATTTAACAACAGCGCAAAAAATGAAAATCTTAATGGTATGATACAGCAATTTTTAATCAACATTGGATGCATTCATGGAAATCGTATGCCTAGACCTTGAAGGGGTACTTGTACCTGAAATCTGGATCAACTTTGCTAAGAAAACAGGGATTAAAGAATTAGAAGCAACAACGCGTGATATTCCAGATTATGATGTTTTGATGACTCAACGTTTAAATATTTTAAAAGAGCATGGTTTGGGTTTAAATGATATCCAAGCTGTGATTGCTGATATGGGGCCATTTGAAGGTGCGAAAGAATTTGTTGAATGGGTACGTACACATTTCCAACTGATTATTTTGTCAGATACGTTTTATGAATTCGCGCATCCGTTGATGAAACAACTGGGTTGGCCAACGATTTTCTGTCACAAACTTGAGACAGATGAAAATGGTATGATTACGGCGTATAAATTACGCCAGCCTGATCAGAAACGTCAAGCGGTGAAAGCATTACATGGTTTAAATTTCCGTGTAATTGCGGCAGGTGATTCTTATAATGATACGACCATGTTGGGTGAAGCGGATCATGGTTTCTTATTTGATGCGCCAGCAAATGTGATTGCTGAATTCCCTCAGTTCCAGCCACTCCATGGTTATGAGGCACTAAAACAGGCAATTCGTTCTGTTTCACAGCGTAATATTCCAGAATAATCAAAATTTCTAAGCTTTTTATGAAAGATAAAGGAAATTTAAAAATAAAAGGCGCTTAGAAGCGCCTTTTATCTTTTGCTATTTATTAGAATTTATAACCAATTTTCAAACCATAAGCGATCGCATCATTATTTTCAAACTCAGCTACGTAGTTCGGCGTATTAAATTGAGAACCTGATTGAGCTTTAGCATCTCCTAACCAGAAATACTTTACACCACCAGCAATAAAGTAATTCGGAGCAGGGCTATATTGAACACCAACACCAACATTCCAATAACCTTCAGTTGGACCAAGTGTAGTTACAGGATTACCTGCACCAGAATCCCAACCTACAGAAACATTACCAGCCCAATGATCATTAAGTTTACGGCCTACGCCAGCAGTTACAGAATATTGGTCGTCAGTATAAGCCACTAGATCAAAGCCGTCTTTTTTACCAGTCTTATTAACGATAGGAGGTAGAACTGAAGCGGCTCCAAATTTATATGGACGAATCGCAAAGTCTTTCCAGTTTACCCAACGAACGTTTGCGAACGCCACAGTATTTTCCATAATTCCCGTTTGAAAATCGAGATTAACGGACTGAGGTGTCGTGATTTCAGTTGTACCTTGAGCATTGTTAATTTGATTTAACATCGCATCAAAAACAGGACTGTTTGTAAAACCTGCAAATCCATGATTCTCATATGCATTCATTTCATGCTTGATTTTTGCACGGTAAGTTAAAGATGTTTTGAGTGCAATTTCTGGAATTTGATAAGCGACACCTACTAACCAACCTACAGCTTCATCACGTCCAGTTTTGAAATCATAACCACTGTACGCACTATAACTTTCACCACGTAATAATACCGTTGCATCTAGTGTTTGATAAACTGCGCCTGCATATATGTTCCAGTTTAGGGTTGGTTGATAACCTAAAATTAAATTCAAATCTTCAGTATCAACTGTAACTGAAGTACCACCTTTAAATGGAAAAGGGCGGCTTTCGATAAAGTTACTTTTGCCTTTGTACTCTGCATCAGCCCCATAAGGTTGGTCATAAATAAGACCAATAGAGAATTTTTCGGTTGCCTGAATTTTTAAAGCAGCATTTGGCGAGTAATAATTACCTGCCATATTACCTGTCTCATTTTGTGAAGTATCTTTTCCTGATACATTTGGATCAAGAACTGAGACACCTGCTTCAAAATAGTTGCCTGCTTGTAAAAAAGGGGCAATAGATTGACCTGAACGGTCTAAAGCTGCTGCAAAAGCTGAAGTGGTTGGGAGTAAGCTAAGTAAAAGAGCGTGCTGAATCGCATTAAGCTTCATTGATATTTTCTCTCATATCACTTTGTAACAAGAATGTTGCGAAAAGTAACATAATTTTTATGGCTCAAAATATTTTACAAATGTCCATAAATGAACTGATAAAGTCATGAAAATTTCTTGAGAAGTGTAATTTTATATACTAGTTAGTATTTTTTTTAATACTTTGATTAATCATGTTTTTCTATATTTTAAGAATAATCTGTAATAAATTCTTGAAGCTATCCAGTTCTTAGCATAGCAATAAAAAAGACCATCAAATGATGGTCTTTTTTATTCGATCTATTGATTAGAAGCGGTAACCAATCTTTAAGCCATAAGCGATTGCATTATTGCTTTCAAAGTCAGCGACATATTCTTCTCCACCTGATTGAGCACCAGTTTGAGCTTTAGCATCGCCTAACCAAAAATATTTAACACCACCAGCGATAAAAGTTGTAGGAGTAGGACTATATTGAGCTCCTAAACCTACATTCCAATAACCTTCTGTTGGACCTAATGTTGTTACAGGGTTACCAGCACCAGAATCCCAACCTACAGAAACGTTACCAGCCCATTGCTCGCTAAGTTTACGCCCTACACCTGCATTCACAGACCATTGGTCATCTGAATATTCAACAAGGTTGAAACCATTTGGCTTGCCTGCGACTAAGCCTGCACCGCCGAGCACTTTCGAAAGTTCACCAAATTTATAGGGTTGGATTGAAAAATCTTTCCAATTTACCCAACGAACATTAGCAAAGGCAACGGTATTTGCCATGATGCCTGTTTGGAAATCAAGGTTTACAGATTGAGGTGTCGTAATTTTAGTTTTCTTGTCGGCAGATAGTGCTGAAAGTTTAGTTGGATCAACACCTAAACCTGCAAGTACATTTGCTAAACCAGGGAATGCTAATAACGAGAGATCTTCTTTAATATTCACATTATGATCAATTTCTGAACGATAAGTTAAAGAAGCTTTGAGTGCAATTTCTGGAATTTGATATGCAGCACCAGCTAACCAACCAGTACCTGTTGTTTCTTTGATATCTGCATCATAGCCATTGTAAACGCTATATGCTTCACCACGAAGGCTTACATTACCTTTTACTGTTTGAATTACAGGACCAGCGTAAAAATTAAGGTTTTTATTTGGTTGAAAACCAAAAACCATAGAAAGGCTCTGTGTATCTACTTCAACTTGAGTGCTATTTGAAGAGGTGCTTGAACCAAGATAGTTTTTAGCCGCATTTAAAGCACCAGCTAATTGTTGAAATTTTGGGCTACTTTGTACTTGAGCTTTAGCAGCTGCAATTGTTTGCGCATTTACAGGTTGGTTATTAGCTTGTAATAGGGCAATCGCGTTTTTTGTGACGATACCATCAATAGATTTTGCTGATAATACACCGTCATTAGAGTTTGATACAAAAACGTTATCACCCGTATATTTTGCATCAGCACCAAATGGTTGGTCATAGAGTAGACCAAAAGAGATGTTGTCAGTAAGCTGAAGCTTTAGTGCGGCGCTTGGGAACATGTAATCATCACCCATATCGCCAATTTCACGTTGAGTTGCAGTTACACCGGCTTCTTTCCCCTCAACAGTTGGATCTAGAACCGAAAGACCAGCTTCAAAATAGTTACCTGGTTGAAAAAAAGCAGACATAGATTGACCTGAGCGATCTAATGCAGCTGCAAATACTCCAGTTGCAGGTAGCGTCGCTAAAATCATGGCAGTGCTAAGATGTTTTAATTTCATTTTAAATCTTTCCTTGAACTTCAAGATTTTCTAAGTAGAGAAGCTATGATTGGCTTGTCAAATCATGTATTGAAATAGATTTGATATAACTTCATGTAACAAAAATACCATAATTAAAATAAGAGTAAATGTTCTAAATGAACTTGTTAGTACGATTGATTACATGAAAATGCACAAAAAAAATGCTATTTGTATTTTTATACATTTGTGTTTTTATTCATAATATAGTGATAAATATAAAGTATTAATAATAATTAATGATATTTTTTTTTGCATTTCTTTTAATTTTTTTTTTAATAAGGTCAAAGATTTTTTGTAAAAATTGAGAAATTTTTCTCCATAATTTTTCTTTAAAGCACTTTTTGACAATACTGAGCAGAATTTAAGAATAATTTTACGCAAAATTTACGTCCACTGGTTTTTTCAATATAGAGAATTTACGCCCTCAATTTCCATACTAAAGCTGACCTATTTTAAATGGCATTTGCTATGTGGGAATTTATTTCAGTATTTATCCTTTCAGTGCTGTTGGCTTATCCGCTAGGACACTATCTTGCGGATGTGATGCAAACCAAACCAATGAAGAGTGACCGCTTCTTTAAGTGGATTGAGCAACCAATCTACGCTGTTCTCAATGTGAAGCAAGTGGGCATGAACTGGCGGCAATATCTAGGTGCTTTTGTTCTGAGTAATGTGCTACTGCTTGGGGCGAGTGTCACTATTTTAATGACACAGGCATGGCTACCATTGAATCCTGATCATATCCCGAATATGAATTGGGACTTGGCTTTACATACCACCATTTCATTTCTGACCAATACCAACCAGCAGCATTACTCGGGGCAGTCTCAACTGTCTTATCTATCGCAAATGACCGTGATTGTGGGATTGCAATATTTGTCGCCAATTATGGGATTTGCCTTATTGGTGGCTATGTTAAGAGCATTATTTTTACAATCCGCTCAAGCAGAAGACTCAGAACAAAACAAATGGAATCGTATTAATCTGGGCAATTATTGGATGGATATCATCCGTCCCTTATTTCGATTCTTCATTCCTCTAGGATTTATTTTTTCTTTGCTACTGACCTTTCAAGGTGTGCCAGCAACCTTATCTGCTGGGCCAACAGCGCAAATTTTAGAGCAAAGCACAGAAGTCAAAACTCAGCATATTCCGCTCGGTCCTGTTGCACCGATGGTGGCGATTAAACAGCTGGGCAGTAATGGCGGTGGCTGGTATGGACCAAACAGTACTGTGCCTTTAGAAAATCCAACACCATTCTCCAATGTGATTGAGATGATCGCGATCTTACTGATCCCATTGTCAGCCGTATTTATGGTTGGGCGTTTTATTCAACGCAAAAAACTGATGTGGATGATTTTTGGCAGCATGTTGTTGATGTCACTTTCTTCAACGCTATTGACCCTGTGGGCTGAAAAATCTTCGCTCACTCCAAATACTGCTTTGATGGAAGGGAAGGAAATGCGTTTCGGTGCTGAGGCATCCGCACTATGGGGGAGTTTGACTACACAAGTGAATAACGGCTCTGTGAATATGATGCATGATTCGGCTTCACCACTGACGGGATTGGTTGAACTGTGCAATATGCTGATCAATGCCATTTGGGGCGGGATTGGTTGCGGTCTATTACAGTTCTTTATTTATCTATTTCTGGCGGTATTTATTGCAGGTTTGATGACAGGACGTACCCCTGAACTGTTTGGCCGAAAAGTTGAAGTGACTGAAATTAAGTTATTGGCACTGGTGATTTTATTACAACCTGTGGTGATTCTGGGTTTGACGGCCATCGCCATTGCCTTTCCATCCATGACAGGGACTTCAAATCCAGCGTTTCATGGTATTAGCCAAGTGTTTTATGAGTATGTCTCTGCCTACGCCAATAATGGTTCGGGTTTTGAAGGCTTAGGCGATAACACTGTATGGTGGAATCTGAGTGCCAGTGTCGCTTTATTGGCAGGGCGTTATAGCGTGCTGATCATTCCAGTCTTAATTGCAGTCAGTTTAGCAACCAAACCGCAAGCAGCCGAAAGCAAAGGTTCTTTACATATTGAGTCACCGACATTTGCACTGACCTTAATCGGGATCGTGTTGATTCTCACCTTATTGCAATTCATGCCAGTGTTGGTGATTGGGCCAATTGCTGACTATTTATCGATAAAAGTTTAAGCGTGGAGCAAGCACAATGAAACATTCAAATGCGACACAACAGATGGATATCTTGAATAAAGAAATTATTCAGCAAACTTTCCATAAATTGCTGCCTCAACACGCATTTAAAAATCCAGTGATGGCATGTGTGTGGGTAGGAACAGTTTTAACCCTTGTTGCCACTTTGATGGGGAGTACCAGCTTAGGTTTTGGTTTAGTCCTAAGCTTGATTCTATTGGTCACGGTCTTATTCGCCAATTATGCCGAAGCGGTTGCAGAAGCCAAAGGTCGGGGACAAGCTGCGTCATTACGTCAGGCGCGTGAAAATTTAACTGCAAATCGTATTCTCGATTTAAATGCCGTACCGACAGTGATTTCTGCAAATCTACTCAAAAAAGATGATCTTGTCGTTGTCAAAGCAGGTGAAATTGTTCCTGCGGATGGTGAGATTATTCAGGGTTTTGCGACCATCAATGAATCAGCGGTTACAGGTGAATCTGCGCCCGTACTGCGTGAAGCCAATACCGATCGTTCAGGTGTGATTGGTGGAACTAAGGTTTTGTCAGATGAAATTATTATTCGAGTTAGTAATGAGGCAGGGCATAGCTTTTTAGACCGTATGATTGCCTTGGTGGAAGGTGCCAACCGTCAAAAGACACCAAATGAGATCGCATTGAGTATCTTACTGAATATCATGATCATTACTTTTATTGTGGTTGTGCTGACTTTACCTGTGATTGGTTCAATGGTCGGGATCAAAATCAGCATCGTCTTGCTGATTGCACTGTTGGTCTGTTTGATTCCAACTACGATTGGTGGCTTGCTGCCTGCAATCGGTATTGCAGGGATGAACCGTGCTTTAAAAGCGAATGTCTTAGCAAAATCAGGGAAAGCGGTTGAAGTTGCGGGTGATATTGATGTGTTGTTGTTGGATAAAACTGGCACGATCACCTATGGCGACCGTCAAGCCACTGCTTTCTATCCATTGGCAGGTGTGACACCAAGTGAGTTACGCCAAGCAGCAATGCTCACCTCTTTTGCTGATCCAACGCCTGAAGGGAAGTCGGTCATCAGCCTTGGGAAAGAGTTAGGTGAAAGCATCCAAGAGCCAAAAGATGCCGAATTCATTCAGTTTAGTGCCTCAACACGTTTATCGGGTGTGGACTTGGCTACGGGACAAACGATTCGTAAGGGTGCAGTCGATGCCATTCTTAATTTTACCCATCAGAATATTCAAGACAACTTAGAGCTTAAAACTCGTGTAGAGCAAGTGGCATCTAAAGGTGCGACACCACTTGTGGTGGCTTCAAATCACAATATTTTAGGGGTGATTGAACTGTCGGATGTGATTAAGCAAGGGATTAAAGAACGCTTTGCACTGCTACGTGAGATGGGCATCAAAACTGTCATGGTCACAGGAGACAATCCATTAACCGCGGCTGCGATTGCGGCTGAAGCAGGGGTGGATGACTATATTGCAGAAGCGAGACCTGAGGACAAATTGGCGTGTATTCGTAACGAACAAGCGGCAGGAAAATTGGTCGCAATGGTGGGTGATGGTACCAATGATGCACCTGCCTTGGCACAGGCAGATATTGGTTTAGCCATGAACTCAGGTACTCAAGCAGCCAAAGAAGCAGGCAATATGGTGGACCTCGATTCGGATCCAACCAAACTGTTGGATGTTGTGGAGATTGGGAAGCAGCAATTGATCACCCGCGGTGCATTAACCACCTTTTCTTTGGCAAATGACGTATCTAAATACTTTGTGATTTTGCCCGCTTTATTTTCAGTGGCGATTCCACAACTTGGGGTACTGAATATTTTGCAATTGGGTAGCCCAAGCAGTGCGGTGGTTTCCGCTTTGATCTTTAATGCCTTGATTATTCCAATGTTGATTCCATTGGCACTCAAAGGTGTTCAATTCAAACCTGCCAGTGCGCTGCAATTGTTACGCCGTAATATGTTGATCTATGGGGTAGGTGGGGTGATCTTTCCGTTTATTGTGATCAAGCTGATTGACCTTGTTGTGTCATTGTGGATTTAGGAGTTGGAAATGAATACTTTATTGAGTCATGAGCAATTGAATCAACAGGACTTGGCATTATCTAGTCAAGGACATTCAGTCCTACGTCCGAGTCTAGGTTTAATTGCAGTTGGTTTCTTGATTGCAGGCATGTTGTACGCTACGGCTAGTGTCTCTGTAGCTCAGTTGCTTTTCCCTGAGCAGGCCAATGGCAGTTTAATCAAACTTGATGACAGAATTGTGGGTTCAAGCTTGGTAGGACAAAACTTTGTTAGTGAACAATATTTTCATGGACGACCAAGTGCGGTAAGTTACAATGTCGATGGCATGGCAGGCAGTAATTTAGCAATCTCTCATCCTGATTTACACAAACAAATTAAAGAGCGAACAGTGCAATTTGCCCAGAATAATCATATTACTGAGCAACACGTGCCGAATGAGATGGTGACGGCATCAGGAAGCGGAATCGACCCAGATATTTCACCTGAAAGTGCTTTATTACAGGTGAAACGCGTGGCACAGCAACGTCATTTATCTGAGCAGCGAGTGCGTGATTTGGTACAACAACAAATTCAGCCTGCACAATTCGGCGTCTATGGGCAAGCGCGGGTCAATGTGCTACAGCTAAATTTAGCCTTAGATCAATTGTCATCGACCATACGTTGATAGAGCGTAATTATGCAGATCGACCGTAATAACAAAGCAGATGCATGGTTGGCACATAGTCAACGTGAACAATCTGGACGTTTGACCATTTTCTTGGGTGCAGCACCTGGGGTGGGGAAAACCTATGCCATGCTGACCCGAGCGCATGAACTGATGCAGCAAGGGCAGCATGTGGTGGTCGGGGTCGTAGAAAACCACGGTCGATCTGACACCGAAGCTTTGATTCAAGGGCTGAATGTTATTCCAAGAAAGTCTGTGGAATATCAGGGGCGAATGTTGGATGAGATGGATCTCGACCAAATTCTTAAATTAAAGCCTCAAATTGTGCTTGTTGATGAATTGGCCCATCGTAATGTACCCAATAGTCGGCATGAATATCGTTGGCAAGATGTCAATGAGTTGTTGGATGCAGGTATTGATGTCTATAGCACCTTAAATATTCAGCATTTGGAAAGTCTGAATGATGTGGTTTTTCAAATTACGGGGATTCGGGTCACTGAAACTGTCCCCGATGCACTACTTAAACGTTTGAAAGATATTCGACTGGTTGATTTACCTGTTCCCGAACTATTAGAACGGATGAATCATGGCAAGATTTATTTCGCCGATGTTGCACCCCATGCATTACAAGGTTTTTTTAAAGCTGCGAATTTGACAGCTTTACGTGATCTGGCAATTCAAACTGTTGCAGGGCAGGTCGATATTGATTATCGAGAAAAATTTGTTGCGCAAGGGCAGATTATTCCGATTCAAAATCATGTGATGTTGGCGATAGATGGTTCTGAATTCTCTGAAGATTTGATACGCCGCGCCCATCGGATTGCGGAAAGGCGCAATGCAACGTGGAGCGTCATTTCGATTCAAAAAAGTAAGGTTGAAACGACCCAAGCTTTTGCAGTGACTAAAGCCTTTAATCTAGCGCGTAAGCTCGGTGCAGACACTTATTTACTCTATAGTAATCATATTGCATCGACTATTTTACAAGCGGCTTATGATTATGGTGCATCGAATATTTTACTTGGTAAAAGCCCTCAAAAATCGTTATGGCAGCGCCTATTTTCAGATCATATTGCCGATCAACTGTTAGAGAAACAGCATCCCTTTGAAATCACCTTTGTTCAGCCTTTAAAAGCCAAAAATAATGAAAAGCATTTGCAGAAAGATGTGGCGCATTCATCTTGGTTGGAACAAGGTTTAGCATTTAATCAACGTGAAGTGTTTGAAAGTATTATCATTGTATTGCTAGGATTGATTGTGGCAGCAATCAGTGATCATTTTATTGGGTATAGTGATTTAGCTTTGATTTTTATTGTGACTGTATTATTGGTTGCGATACGTGCCCGCATGTTGATTACAATTATCAGCGTATTCGTCTGTTTTTTACTCTATAACTACTTTTTTATCGAGCCTCGCTTTACCTTTATGATTAGTGCTGAACGTGGGGTGATTACAATTATCACGTTCATTGTCTCAGCTTTATTGGTCGGGCGTTTAGCCAACCAATTACGCGCTCAGGTGCTTAGCCTACGTGCTGCAAATTCATTGTCGTTACAGTTACAGGAATTAGAGCGCAAGCTATCGACCTGTGTAGATATTGAACAGGTGTTAAGCCTAGCTAAACAACATTTAGAAACCTCATTAAATGCCACGGTCTGGTTAAAAGTTGAAAATCAGTCTTTAGGTGATCCATCTGTCTTAAATGAAAAAGATCAAATTGCCGCAGATTGGACGCAGAAGAATGCGAAACCCTGTGGACGTTTTACCAATACGTTGACCAATTCTGATTGGTGGTTTATTCCGTTAAATTTGGTGAAAGAATATGGCGTGATTGCAATTCGCTTTCATCAAAATGCTCAAACCATCAGTTTTGAATTGCAACGTTTAACTGAGTTGATGATTGAAGATATTGCGCAAACTGTTGCTCGGGTACAACTGTCTTTACAATTAGAAAATTCTAGAGTAGTGGCTGAAACGGAAAAGCTGCGTTCAGCTTTGCTTTCTTCGGTATCGCATGATTTACGTTCACCCTTAGCCGCGATGATTGGTTCAGCAGATACGCTTAAATATTATGGCGAACAGATGCCTGAAAGCGATCGCCATGAATTATTAGACACCATTCACATTGAAGGGGAACGACTGGATCGTTATATTCAAAACCTATTGGATATGACTCGACTAGGTCATCAGGGTTTGACTTTAAGTCGTGCTTGGATCGGTGCAGATGAGCTGATTGGCTCGGCCACGCAACGACTGAAACGCTATCAGCCTGAGGTGAAAATCGAAGTTGCTTTGGCGGAAGAACTTCCGCAATTGTATGCGCATCCTGCTTTGATTGAACAAGCCATTTTTAATGTCTTGGAAAATGCTGCCAAATTTTCACCAGAGAATGTTCCGATTGAAATAAAGATTCAGCAAGAGCAACAATTTCTGCAAATTGACATTATCGACCAAGGAATTGGCATTCCCGAAGATGAACGCGAGCAAATCTTTGATATGTTCTACACCATGCAACGCGGTGATCGCGGTAAAACAGGAACAGGTTTAGGGTTGGCGATTGTCAAAGCCATTATTGGCGCACATATGGGCAGTATTGAAGCTTTTGCTGGAACAGATGGTCAGGGCACACTAATTAGAATACGATTACCACTGCATCAGGATTAAAATTATTATTTATGTCGCAAACAACTCATCCGAATGCATCAATTTTAATTATTGATGATGAACCTCAAATTCGAAAATTTTTAGACATTGCTTTACGTGCGCAAGGTTATCAGGTGCATGTTGCTGAAAATGGTATGAAAGGCTTAGAAATTTTGGCAACACGAGGTGCGGATTTACTGATTTTAGATTTGGGTTTGCCAGATATGGAAGGGCAACAGGTGTTGACTGAGATGAGGCAATGGTCAGAAATTCCTGTGATTGTGTTATCTGCACGCCCTGATGAAAATCAAAAAATTAAATTGCTCGATGCAGGTGCAAACGACTATGTCACTAAACCGTTTAGCATTCAGGAATTATGTGCCCGTATTCGGGTAATGTTTCGCAATAAACCACAACAGTCTGAACAGAATATTGTATTTGATGATGGTCAATTATCTGTGGACGTGGCTGAACATGCGGTGACGTTCGCAAATGAAGAAATTGTTCTCACAAAAAAGGAATTTCAACTGTTAGCACTATTGATTCGTCATCAGGGGAAGATTGTTACGCAAAAGCAAATTATGACCGAGTTATGGGGCATTAGTCATGAAGAAGATACCCATTATCTTCGAATCTTGGTGAAAAAACTCCGCAGCAAAATTGGAGATTCTGCGGTCACTCCAAAATATATTTTTACCATTGCAGGCGTGGGGTTACGTTTTCAAGGACAATCCTAAATTGAAAATAAAAAGAGAGTTTGCAAAACTCTCTTTCTGACGAATAAACCATTTATTTTAAGTTTGGGTCGCCTTTTTTCAAGAAGAAACTCAAAGCAAGTTTTTGCACCCAAGTGCCATAAGGTGGATAGAATAATTGCGTTGGGAAGAAGCGATGACGAGCAAAAACTGTTTTCGCATGTGATAGCTCACGGAAGCCTTCCTCACCGTGATAAGTTCCCATACCTGAGTTACCAATACCACCAAATGGTGCATCATGGTTGACCACATGCCAACCCCAATCATTGATCGTGACACCACCTGAATGAGTTTGTTTTAAGATGTAGTCACGTTCGGTTGAATCATGGGTGAAACAATAGAGTGCTAAAGGTCGTTCACCTGCTTTGATATAGGCGATCGCGTCATCAAGGCTATCGTAAGCAACTACAGGCAATACTGGGCCAAACAGCTCTTCTTTGAGAATACGCATATCGGGGGTGCAATTCAGTACAATATGTACAGGCATACGACGCGCATCTTTGTCACGATTGTATTCGGCACAGGCAATAATTTGAGCACCTTTGGCTTTTGCATCGTCTAGGATTTCTAATAAACGTCTGAAATGGCGATCATTGACGATAGATGTATAGTTAGAATTATTGCAGATGTTACTGCCATACATCGCCGTAAAATTCTTTTTGCATTCTTCTGCAAACTGATTCACTTGCTCTTTCGGCACAAGCGCATAGTCAGGTGCAACGCAGATTTGCCCACAGTTGGTTGCCTTACCATGCAATATACGTTTAGCTGCATCGGCTAAGGGATAATTTCGACTGACAAGCGCAGGGGATTTACCGCCTAATTCTAATGTGACAGGTGTTAGGTTTTCTGCTGCTGCACGCATCACCACTCGACCAATCGCAGGTGAACCTGTAAATACAATATGGTTAAAAGGCAATGATGTGAATTGTGCAGGATCAAGAATTTCTTCACCGAAAATACAAACTTCATCTTCAGTAAAAACTTCAGCCAGCATACGTCTCAGCACTGCATTGGTGGCAGGCGTAATTTCGGGCAGTTTAATCATGACTCGATTGCCCGCAGCGATTGCAGCAACTAATGGACCCAACGCCAAATAAACAGGGAAATTCCAAGGCACAATCACGCCGACTACACCTTTCGGTTGATATTGGACAGCCAGACGGTTTGATAAAAACAGTAATTCAGTACTACGCTTACTCGGTCGCATCCATTTACGTAAATGTCGAATGGCATGTTCTGCTTCCAAAACTGAGCCTAATAAATCCAATAATTTTGATTCATCTAACGATCGAGAACTAAAGTCACTATTGATGGCAGCAGCGATAACATCTTGGTAACGAATAATTTGTTTTTTAAGTTTGAATAATTTTGTACGTCGAGCATCGAGATCAGGATAAGGGTTCGCATCAAAAGCAGCACGTTGTTGAGCGAATACCATGTGCATATGTTTGGTTGCTGAATCGCTAAATTCCTGCGAATGAGAAAGTGTCATTGTTGCTCCTTCCATGCTTATGGGTAGAAATAGACTTTATGATTGATTGAATTTTTAGTCGATGTTAAATTGAGACAACAAAAAGTAATTTAGTGCCATTATCTACTGATCGAATGGATAAAGTAAAAATGCCTAAACAGAATATTGAGCAAAATATTTATATTGAAGCTCGTTATGATCATACGCTATTCGGTCAAGGCACGCCTATACTTGGTTTAAGCAGTTTGTATGATGAAATGCAGAAACAAGGATATTCCATCGCTCAGATGTTGGACGGTACGGGTATTGCGCATGATGCGCTGACAAGTGCGACCACAACAATATCTCAATATCAAAAGTTGAAGCTATTTCAAAATATCCAATCTTTGTCTAAAGATCCATTGATCGGGCTTAGAGCAGGGCAAAAACAAAAATTATCAGATTTCGGGGTGTATGGTTATGCACTGTACTCCTCTCGTAACTTTCAACAAGCCGTCGAACTTGGCATTCGTCATATCAAATTAGCCAGTCCAGTATTACAAAAATCATTTTATATACAAAATGATGCTGCAATTTTTGAAGCTAAGGAAATTATTGCTTTAGGACATTTATTGCCATTAATTTGCGAGTTCTGGTTTAGTTCAATGCAGACCTTAATTCAGTGCGTACTTGAAGCGCCATTTCAAGCTAAAAGGTTATTACTGCCTTATCCTGCCCCTGAATATGCAGATGAATACCAAAAAGTGTTTGGTTGTGTTGTGGAATTCGATGCAGAGGTGATGCAATGGCATTTCGATTTAGCATGGTTAGATGCGCCTTGTCCAAATGCAAATCCGATTACTGCGGATATGTGCCAGTCTTTTTGTGAGCGGATGTTGGGAGATGAAAATGATGAAGAATCTGAACTGATCAAAACGATTCGTCTGATTTTCTTGGACAGTGTTGGGAATTTTCCAACTGCTCAACAGATGGCAGATCAATTACATTTATCTAAAAGAACTTTATATCGCCGTTTAGCCGATCTGAACGTGACTTACCAAGAGATTTTGGATAGCACGAGAACACGTCTTGCCGATGAATATCTAGCTGCGACAACACTGAGTATGGATGAAATTGCTGAAAGACTTGGTTTTTCAGATACTTCAAACTTTAGGAAAGCGTATTGTCACTGGACGGGAATTTCACCTAATCAATATCGTAAAAAGTTTGCTTAGTGAAATGCAAGAGCTAGGCATTATTTAAAATTAATTTTGATAGAGATTTAATCATTCTTTCATGATTCGCTTATATATTGCGGTGAGCGAATCTAAAAAGATAAATATGCAATGATATTTGAAAGCTTAAACATTTACTTGTTTGATTGCATAAACTCGTTTGCGACTCAGAATGCGATTGTGGATAGAGTTGCTATATTTACAGCACATGACTTAAATACAGTTTTTATATGTTTTCTTTTATTTTTATTGGTTTACCAATGGAAAATCTATAATTATTTATTCGCTAAAACACTTTTAATTGTACTGCTTTCTTTGATCCTGAGTGATTTAGCTGAAATTTTCTACCATCATCCTCGTCCGTTTGAAATAGGATTAGGTCATCAACTTATTGGGCATGGTCCAAGTTCATCATTTCCCAGTCAGCATACCTTAACCATTGCGATCATTGCTTTTTCATACTGGTTAGCAGGTTTTAAGAAGATTGGTATATTCGGTATTTTTGTCGGTATGGTCGTTGGTTTATCAAGGATTTATGTTGGGGTTCATTTTCCATTTGATATCATTGGATCTTTTATTATTGGTTTGATGTTGGTTGTATCTGTCAATTATATCGTGAAGGAATTGACTCTTAGAATTCGTAAAATTACATCAGTCAGTGCTTATGATGCTTAACAAAATGCTAAACGGTTATTTGAATTTTACGTTAAATTTATACTGAGCTTAGATAAGTTTATATTATCTTAACGTTACATATTTATAAGCATAAATTATTCTATTCATAACAATATGAACTTGGTTTAATTTATGAATGCTGTCTTTGTAGAGTTGAATCAGCTATTAAATTTGAATAATGCGATTAATCAATTAAATGAGCAAAAATCTGAAAATATTCTGCTTGATAAGGGATTATTTTTAGAGGAAGTAGATCATTATTTAGAAAAGTATCCAAATACACAACATATTGATATTTATTTGTATGATTTGAATGGACATCTACGAGGTAAAAGAATTGATGTCAAATGCTTAACACAATTGGTGAAAGCATGTTATTTACCCATTTCTATTTATGCGATGAGTCTAAATGGAAATGTGATAGAAGAAACAGGATTAGGTAAATTTATTGGTGAACCAGATCATTTGTGTCAGCCTATCCTAGGTTCATTGCAACCTTGTGCCATAGAGCCTGAAACTAATGCTCAATTGTTATTAACCATGAAGGATGATCGCCATCAAGAGTGTTTAATTGAACCTCGTAATATTTTAAAAAGAATACTCCAACAATTACATGAAAAAAATTATCACCCCTGTATTGCAGCAGAAATAGAATTTTATTTGCAGCCGTTGAGTGGGGAACAAGAAGTTCAAGAATTAATAACTCAATGTTTCGATATTCATCTCTCTGATACACATCAACAAATCTTAGATGAGATTGAAGCTATCGCTAAACTACAGAATATTATAATTACAGGAATTATTTCTGAAGCATCTTCAGGGCAATATGAGCTTAATCTACAACACACATGTGATCTTTTAAAGTTATGTGATCAGATTATGTTATTAAAACGAACCATTAAACAAATTGCACATAAACACGGATTTCGCGCAAATTTTCTAGCAAAGCCAGATTTGTTAAAAGCAGGCAGTGGCATGCATTTTCATATGAGTTTGCTTCATCAAGATCAAAACAATATTTTTAGTCCTCTGAAAGATGAGTTATCTCAAGATCTTTTAAAAGTCATCAGTGGTTTGTTATGGTCAATGCCAAGTTCGATGGCAATTTTAGCACCCAATTTAAACTCTTTTAGACGCTTTAAAAAAGGTCATCATGTTCCTTTAGAAGCGAGTTGGGGATTGAATAACCGTAATGTCGCTATTCGAATACCGTGCTCTGATCAAGAAAATCAAAGATTGGAATACCGTGTGGCTGGAGCAGATTGTAATCCTTATCTTACCATTGCCATGATTTTGATTGGCACACTTTATGGTTTAACACACCAGTTAGAAGTACCGAAACAAATCCATCAAGTTACGTTTAAATCTAAACATTATTTATTGCCAATTGAGCAAATGGAAGCTTTAAAATTATTTAAAAATAACAAGATACTTGCAGAATATTTAGGTAAAGAATTTATGGAATTATGGTGCACAGTAAAACAAGCAGAATACCAAAGCGTTCATAGTCAAATCACATCAATTGAAAAGTCTTGGGATATTTAGACATCTATTGTTTTATCTAGCCTTGATTTAGCAAATAACCGCTTTAAGGTCACAATATATCTTTATAGGACAAATTGAGAAAATACATGAAAAACAAATTGACAGCATGAATAGTAGATTATAATTTAATCACAGTTCCAATTTAGAACTAAGTAGAAATTTATATCTAAGCTTGTTCAAGAGATGATGTAGCTCTTGTCGGCTTGCTGTTGAATATATGATTTCTTGATGGTCTTATTAATGTAGTTAAAGCTGTTTGCGCTTTAGTTTTAGGGGAAGGAAAGCCATAATGTCACATAATACAATTACGGTGCGCCAAACGCAGTTTAAACCTGAGAAAATCAAAGCGCACTATACTGAATCTACGCTTATGTCACATTTTCTCACAGCACTATCTATGAGCTTTCCACAGGGAGAACGTTTTTTTGTAGAAACTGTTCGTAATGTGCGTGATCAAATTCATGATGAACAATTACAAAAAGATATTTCAGGTTTTATTGGTCAAGAGGCGCATCATGCCCGCGCGCATGAAGAGTTCAATCAATTGGTGCAAAGCAGTGAATATCATTTAAAAAAATTTGAAAAGGCTTATGAGCAGGAGATGATTCGCTTACGGACTTTGAGTCAACGCCGTCAATTGGCTGCAACGGTCGCACTTGAGCATTTTACGGCAATGATGGCTGGTTATATGCTTCAGTATCCAAATGTCATGTTTAAAGGTTTATCAGAAAACATGAAGAATCTATGGATTTGGCATGCTGTTGAAGAAATTGAGCATAAGCATGTAGCTTTTGATGTATATCAGCAAGTTTTTGCTAATCTAGCGCAGCGCCGTAGAAGTATGCGAACCATTACTGTCGGATTTATAACTAGCACTATTGTGATGACCAGTCATCTTGCCTGGCAAGACCGCAAAAATACCTTGTATTCCCCAGCACAACTTTTGAAAAATGCTCAAACGCTTTTAGGACTGACTCAAATGACGTGGCGTTTACTACCTGATTATTTAGCATTCTATAAAGCTAGTTTTCATCCGTCTGAGATAAACCAACAAGATTTACTCACCAAAGCGAAAGTGTTGTTAGCTAATTAAATATTCATTTTAAAATCAAATTATTATTAACTTATTCAAGGATACTATCGTTTATATCTCAATTATCTAAATGGTGCGCTCAGCGGGACTCGAAACGTTGATTTATATGGTTGAAAAATAATGAAAATATTTATGCGGTAAGTTGATTTTACCGCAAAATATACCGTAAAAAATAAAAGTACGATTTTTATAATTGAGTATTGATCTGATAGCGAGTATTGCGCCCACCACCTTCCAATTTGATTATACACTCTTTTTCGAGCAAGTCAGATAAGTGACGGGTAGCCGTTGCTTTACTGACTTTAGCAACCTTCTGATATTGTGAGGCGCTGATACCATGCTCAAAGCCATTTTCACCACCATCTAATAAGCGATTCAATACTTTGCGTTGTCCTTCATGAATATCTAAGTTTGAATATTTATGCCAAAACTGACTTTTAAACAATGTTCGATTAATTTGCTTTAATGTCGTTTCAAGGCTGTCATTTAAGGTGTCTAAAAACCAAATAAGCCAATTAGTGATATTGGAATCATTTTTTTGGGTTTGTTCTAATATTTCATAGTAACTTTTGCGTTTATTTAATATAACGGGGGATACTGCATACAAGCGAATACTCTGTTCATCCATTTGTGCCAAGGCAAGGTCTGTGAGGGTACGTGTAATACGACCGTTACCATCATCAAAAGGATGGAGTGTGATAAACCATAAGTGAGTAATACCTGCACGAAGTAAGGGGTCAAGCAAAGCGTCGGTTAGACTGTTATTAAACCAATTTATAAAGGTTTCTAAACGTTCTTCTAGTCCTTCTCTGGGAGGTGCTTCAAAATGAACTGTCGGATAATCTAATCGACCAGAGACAACCTGCATTGGTTCTGAACCTCTGAGTTGACCAATACGTAAACGTTGCATTGTCCAATCAGGATCATTAAAAAGCCATTGGTGCCATTGCATGAGACGTTTAACAGTAAGAGATTGGTTCACATTGTTAAGTGCATCTAGCATGATATTGGCTAAGCCTTCAGTGATCCTAGCCAAAATAATGGACAGCATGTCCCTCTAAAGATAACGTAACTTCAATCTTTGGAGATCCAAGAAATGGCTAAACGTTTTAGTCCGGAATTTAAACAGCAAGCAATTGATCATGCACTTTCAAACTCCCACGAGCCTATAGCTGCAATCGCCCATAAATTAGGTGTGGGTTATTCAACCTTAGATAAATGGATTCGTGAAGCCAATCCAGTAGGTTCAAGCAAACGTCAACTTTCTCCTGAACAACAGCGGATCTTGGAATTAGAAAAAGAAGTCAAACAGCTCAAGGAAGCCAATGACATCTTAAAAAAAGCGCATGTGTACTTTCTGACAGATCATGCCAAGAAAAGTACACGGTAATTCAAGATATGGATGTGAATGAAGTCACTGTATCTTCTGCCTGTAAATGCCTGGGTGTCAGCACTTCAGGCTATTATGCCTGGCGAAAACGCCAGGCCAATCTAGCGCAGAAATATAATGATTTAAAAGCCGTATATTGGCAGCATCATGCACGATTGGGTGCACCTTCATTAGTACATGACATGCATGATTTAAGTTACAGCATGAGCGAACGAACCGTTGGAAGAATGCTTAAAAAGCTTGGTTTACGTAGCAGGATTGCACGTAAATACAAGCATACGACTGATTCAAACCATCGTTTGCCTACAGCGCCTAACTTGTTGGATCGTCAATTTACAGTTACTCAGCCTAATAAAGTTTGGACAACGGATATTACCTATATCCGAACTAAAGAAGGCTGGCTGTATTTATGTGTGATGCTAGATCTATTCAGCCGTCGTATTGTGGGTTGGCAAACCAGCCATCGAATAGACCGCCAATTGGTGTGTGATGCGTTTAATTATGCAATGGCTCGTCAGGGTTATCCAACGGGTGTCATGGTGCATTCGGATCAAGGTAGTCAGTACTGTAGTCGTGATTTTAGGGCGCTATTATTGACGAATAACTGTATTCAAAGCATGTCTAGACGAGGAAACTGTTGGGACAATGCAGTGACCGAAAGCTTCTTCCATACCCTGAAGGGGCATGTAGTACATGGCAGTGTATTTTCTACGAGAAAAGAGGCAAATGCTATCTTGTTTGAGTATATTGAAGTTTACTACAATCGAATCAGAAGGCATTCTGCAAATGGCTGGTTAAGTCCAGAAGCCTTTGAACAGAAATATTTCAAGAATTTAGAGGGATCGGTTGTCCACGATACTGTCTAGGATCAACATAAGAATGTTGATTTGGATGATGCAACAGAAAGTTTGTTAAGACATAGTGGAACATTAATGACACTATCTTTTGCAGAGTGGGGACCTTATTTATCTAAGCCTAATGTTAAAGGTGGTGTTCTAAAAAGTATGCTCATAAGAAAAGGAGGCAACGAGGAACAATTCAGCTATATTTAAATGTGTGAAAATCGAAATAGAACTTCATTGTCCTCGATGCCAGAGTACAAGTATAAAGAAGAATGGCATTAAACACGATGGTAAGCAAAACTATCGTTGTAAAGAATGTAATAGGCAGTTTGTGGGTGACCATAATTTGACGTATTTAGGCTGTCATTCAAAAGCGGTCAAATTGATTTTGCTTATGCTTGTGCGATGTTGTGGCATTCGGGATATTGCAAAGATTACGAGGTTTAGTATTGGCAAGATACTTAAAACGCTTACACAATCAAATCATGAAATAATTCCTCAAAGAACTCATTATAAATGCTTGGAAGTTGATGAATTTTGGACATTTGTAGGCAACAAGAAAGATAAGCATTGGCTACAGTACGTCTATGATAGAAGTAGCGGAGAAATAGTGGCTTTTGTATGGGGAGGAAGAGATGCTCATACAGCACAAAGGCTAAAAAACCGTTTAGAAGAACTGGGTATTACTTATGATTGTATATCGAGTGATCATTGGGAAAGTTTCATCAAAATTTTTAAGCCGGACCAAGAAGGGAAATATTATACAGTCGGGATAGAAGGAAACAACTGCCGATTAAGACACCGCATAAGGCGAGCAGTAAGAAGAACATGCTGTTTTTCGAAGAAGGTATTGAATCATGTAAAAGCTTTTAATCTTGGATTCTTTTACATTAACCACGGTTTTGTATAGTGATGTTAAAATGATCAGCATACATTTTGAAACACCACCATGTTAAAATTGATAGGTTTGTCATATATCTACCACAATCATCTATTCCAATAGACTATGAGTTTAATATGTGGAATGGTGGAAAACATCGAATTCCTATTAAGCTTAGACTTGATAAAATAGGCAAAGGGCGATTAACAGGTTTAGGAGTTGGACTTGGTAAAAAAATGGAGGACGTGAGTCAAATATGGCGTATGGATTATCATAAGGGTCATGAAAGTAGGAATCCTGTTAAGGATGCAAATTATTTTTATGATTTACCATATCATTACCATATTAGAAGAGCACCTTGATAATGAATAATGATCAACTTTGGTTGCTAAAATTATTAACTCTTTCTGAAGAGAAAATATTTTTAACTATTAATTCATTTGAAGATAGAAAATTATTTTTTTTAATGAATGATAGTGAGGATGATGGAACTTTACATGCTGAGGCTGCATTGGCTTATCTTTTTAATAAGGTTTTTAAAGATGAGGTATGTTCAATAATTCAGGAGTTATTATGGTTATTTAAGGAGGGTAGGATATCAACTTATTATGAGGGTTTTAAATATTTACTTGTTGTGAATAAAGAGAGTAATTTTTTTTGGGATGTTGTAAGGAGATATGCAAATATTATTTTGACATCTGAAAGAAACATTGTGGTTGAATGCAATTATTCGATTTTTGAAGATTTGTTGAGAAAATATAATATTGATTTTGAATACAGAGATATAGAGGAGTATTATTTTTTAGCAATTTTTTCATTACTTAGAAAAGATGTTTTAGGAAAAGGAGCTAGTAGATTTTATATTCAGGAGTTAAAATCAATAATCAATAATCAATTTTTTATTGGCTTGCATGAGATTTTTGATGGTGGTCTTGTACTTCCATGTGTAACTTTTCTAAAAGCTAAAGAAATCTTAGAGAATTATAAAATAGCCAATATTAAATTTATACCAATTTTTTTACTAAATAATCTAAATAATATTAGTATTTTTTGGGAAGAAAATGCGTATGCTGTCTTTGAAATCTCTTCTGATTTTTTATATATTAGGAAATTGTCAAATAATTTAGAGGATTTTATTAATGAGATCTTAAAATATTCTGTGGAACAGTTTTCATTAAATGAAAATCTTGTAGAAATTAATGAATTAAATGAAATATTTTATTATGATAATTTTTTATTTAAGATAAAGTCAGAAATAGATTTTAAGCCTATCTCTTGGTATTAATCAATGAAAATAGATAAATCACTGGAAGCCAAAAGGTTCCTGTAAAATTTGAATTTGGAGGTCCTAAAGATGCAGAAGGTCAATTATTTGGCATAGGTGTATCTATGGGGAAAGATCGTCAGCTTTTTAGAATGGATTATCATAGTTGGAATGTTGGGGCGACTGGGGTTAAAAATGAGGAAATCCATATTTTTAAAGATGATCCTTTTCATTATCATGTTATGAAATGGGGTAATTAATTATGTTTAAAACAAGTATTGATATAGTATGGGATTTACTTTCTGTTTTTACTTTTTCTCCTGAAAGACAGGAGAAAGTAATTACAGCATGGTTTGTTGACCATAAAAAATATTATAAAATAACTAAAGAAATTTCAGAAGTTTCAGTATTTTTAGATGCTTTTATAAATTATAAAGCTACTTGGATGAACGAATTCTTTGATGTTGACGAGGTCGAAATATTATTTGGTCAAATGATGGATATATATAACACTATGGATAAAAATTATACAACAGCATGTTTGTATAGTAAGAAATGGAAAGAAATGTGTTATTTTGGAAAAAAAGCCTTAGAAGTAGTAGGATTGGAAGCTAATGAAGATGTTTGTTATATTGATTATGGGCGTCTTGTTGAATTAGTAGTGAACGAAAATTATGAGATTATAGCAGTAAATTAATACTTGATTGGTTTTGTCTTATTGAGTTGGTGTGGATAATGTTTGATAAAGTATTAAATAGCTTTAAGGTGAAACTTAATGACCAAAAAATTTTTCTACTGAATGCATATTTTGAGGCAGTTAAAGTAGTAGAAAAATTGGGTCTTAAAAATATTTATATATGGGGGTGATTATGATCTTCAAGGTTCTATATGTATTGGAATTAATTCAATAGATAGATTATCAAAGAGTGATTTAAATAAAATTGATGTTATAGAACTAAAGTATTTAGATTCATATTTCACAGATGAAATATTCTCTACAGGTGATTGGATTTATCAAATAAAAATATAGAGATATATAACTTAACTAAAGAATTAGTTAATATTCTTTATGAAAGTAATCGGGAGATATGGAGTTTTTGGCATTATGTTGATGATAACTTAATGAGTGAAGAAATATTTTATTCTTATGGAGAAAAAATGAAGTATATCTTCCAAGAATTTTGTTTTTCCGTTCGTGAGGAAGCCATCCAAAAAAATGAACTCTGCCGTGAATATATGGATAATCGCTTATTCTTTGTGATTGAACATGATGACTCATTAGAGGAAGCTATTGAAAGAAATTATATAAAAACTGGGCGTATAGTTGTTTAAAATAACCACAACATGCCGTATGCGTCTGTGCTGATGGAACTGCAAAACCAGCAACCTGTTGCCACCTATACCTATGGTGATGACCTAATCAGTTACCATCAGGGCACAGATTTTAGCATTTCACAATAATTCGCCCAAGCCTGCATCATTTCAGTACGCTTGTCTAAGTGCTTGGTGCGATTATAAGCTGTGCCGTGCATATCTCTGACTTTATGAGCTAGTTGTTGCTCAATCCATTCAACAGGGTATTCAAGTACTTCTTCCAAAATAGTCCTAGCTGATGCTCGAAAACCATGTCCGCATGCTTCTTCTGATGTATAGCCTAAGCGACGTAAAGCCTGATTAATTGTATTCTCAGACATTGGACGTTCCCACGAGGTGAGAGCAGGAAAAACATACTCACTATTTGCCTGAGTAATTTCAGCAAGCTCTTTAAGCATTTGAATGACTTGAGGGGATAAAGGAACAATGTGAGATACACCTGTTTTTTTCTTGGTTTTAGGTGGAGTATATTCCCATCGCCCTTTCTCTAAGTCGATATCAGCCCATTTCGCATGACGTAATTCACCTGAGCGAACGAAGACCAAAGGGGCAATACGTAAAGCATATTGAGTGATGATTGAACCATCATAATGATCTAAGTCATTTAGGAGTTTTGCGAATTGATCTGGATTAGTGATCGCAGCCATGTGTTTGGTTTCAGGTACGGTCAAAACACCTCTTAAATCCTGTGTAACATCTCGTTCGCATAGCCCGAGAGAAACAGCATAGCGAAAAATTTGACCACATTTAGTTTTTACTTTCTTTGCGGTTTCATGTTTGCCTTCTTTTTCATAAATACGGCATATCTTTAAAATATCCATTGGCTTTAACTCATGGATAGGTACTTTACCAATATGCTTAAAGATGACATCAAATAATCGTTGCTGTCCTTTAACTGTAGCTTCAGCAAAATTCTGTTTGGTTGCCCATTCTTGAGCTATGATTGAGAAGGTATTCTTATTTGCATTTAATATCTCATTCTCAATTCTGAGTTTGTCGACTTGAGGATCAATATTCTGAGCAAGTAATGTACGAGCGTCATCACGTCGTATTCTCGCTTCTGCTAAGCCAATGATAGGGTAGTTACCAAAGCTTATAGAATTACGTTTCTTTGTATAAGGACGAGCATAGTCAAAACGCCAGAATTTTTCTCCATTCTTGGTGATCATTAAAAATAAACCTTTTCCATCAGATAGCTTTTGAATACTTTCAGGATCTGCTTTGGTCTTTTTTATTTTTGTATCTGTAAGTGGTACAACAACTTTTGGCATTTTTGCGGTATCAGTTTATACGGTAAAATGAGTTTACCGTATACATTACCGTAAAGAAACATGGATTTTGGTAGATCAATAGAGATGAATATTAATCTTTGAACTAAATATTTAATTGATTTTTATTGAATTAATTATTTTAAATATTCTTGTGAATACTAAAGTAGACCACAAAATGGTGCGCTCAGCGGGACTCGAACCCACGTCGGTCGCTTAGGAGGCAACTGCTCTATCCAGTTAAGCTATAAGCGCATAATTTTATGATTATAAACAAAAAAGTGATTGCCTAAGCAACCACTTTTTGATGAATTTGATCAGATATTTAGTCTTTAGCTTTAAGCTTTAAAGCTTTATATAGCACAAACATTAATACAATCCAGATCGGAATCATCAGCACAGATTCTTTGAAACCTTGTTGCCACATGATGTACAGCACGACTGCAATGAAAACTAAGACTAAGTAGTTACTGATTGGTGACCATAACGCAGGGAAACTGGTTTTTAAATTCTTTTGCTTCACCATCGCTTTGAATTTTAAATGAGTTAAGCTGATCATTGCCCAGTTAAGCACTAGAGCACCAACCACCACATACATCAAATGACCTAAGGCATCTTCTGGAACAAAATAGTTCAACAGTACGCAACCAAAAATCAATAAAGCAGATAATAAAACAGCAGGAATCGGGACACCTTGTTTATTTACTTTAGCGAAAACTTTAGGCGCATTTCCTTGTTGTGCTAAACCGAAAAGCATACGGCTATTGGCAAACATACCGCTGTTATATACAGATAAAGCCGCTGTTAAGATAATAAAGTTAAGTAAATGAGCTGCCCAACCAATTCCCATTTGACTAAAAATCATCACAAATGGGCTCTTGTCTAAACCACCTAAATCAAGTTGGTTCCAAGGCACAAGTGATAATAGGATTGTTAAAGAGCCAATATAGAAAACTAAAATACGTACTACAACTTGGTTAATCGCTTTAGGTATTGTTTTCTTTGGCTCATTGGCTTCTGCCGCAGCCATACCAATCAATTCGATTCCGCCAAAGGCAAACATAATAAAGGCAAGCATATAGAACAAACCATCGAAACCATTTGGGAAAAATCCACCATGTGTCCAAAGGTTACTAAATGATGCGGTTGAGTTTGCATCAGCAGTGAAAAGCAAGAATAAACCAAATAAAATCATGGCCACAACAGCTGTGACTTTAATGATAGCTAACCAAAACTCTGATTCACCATAGAATTTAACGTTAGTTAGATTAATTGCCGTAATAATCACAAAGAAAAATAACACTGATTGCCAAGCCGCAATATGAGGCCACCAGTAGTTAATGTATTTTGCAACAGCAGTCAGTTCACTCATCGCAACAAGGATATATAGTACCCAATAATTCCAACCTGATAAGAATCCTGGAAACTTCCCCCAATATTGATAAGCAAAATGACTAAATGAACCCGCGACAGGTTCTTCGACAATCATTTCACCGAGTTGACGCATGATGAGAAATGCAATTAGACCGCCAATTGCATAACCTAAAATAATGGATGGTCCAGCAGACTGGATGACTTGTGCAGAACCTAAAAATAAGCCCGTACCAATAGCTCCACCCATCGCGATGAGCTGAATATGGCGGTTTTTAAGTCCACGCTGAAGTTGAGAGGAATCGTTGTTCAAAGGACTGAGCTCGACGAGGAATAATTCGAATATTCTAATAGATTGCAAAGTTTTAGCCTAGTAAAAGTACAGCTTGGCTATGACTGGAAAGTAGTTTTTAAAAGTTATTTAAAATCCTATATTTGAACGAATAGTAAACTATATGGTGGTGGTATTTTAGACATTTAAATCAGACTTTTGTTTTTTAAACAGCAGTTGTTTATTTTCATGCCATTGTTAAGTTATTCAACTTTACTCAATATACACGATGTGCTTTATCTATTCCGTTTTGCTTTAATCGTATAGTCGTATGGCATTTCAGATGACTCTACGATACTTTAAGCTCACATTCACTTGCACTAAGAACATGATAAAAGGATGAAATTGACATGAGTTCAGTACCACAAATTAAAGTCCCTGCAACCTACATGCGTGGTGGCACGAGTAAAGGTGTCTTTTTCAATCTCAATGATTTACCTGAAGCCGCACAAGTTGCTGGAAAAGCACGTGACTTGCTCTTGCTACGTGTCATAGGAAGTCCAGATCCTTATGGTAAACAAATTGATGGTATGGGCGGTGCAACTTCAAGTACCAGTAAAACAGTGATCTTGGCAAAAAGTGCAGAGCCAGAGCACGATGTTGACTATTTATTTGGACAAGTTTCTATTGATCAAGCTTTCGTAGATTGGAGTGGTAACTGTGGCAACTTGACTGCAGCAGTCGGTTCATTTGCTATTTCTAATGGTTTGGTCGATGCAGATCGTATTCCTGAAAATGGGATTTGTACGGTACGCATCTGGCAAAAGAATATTCAAAAAACCATTATTGCACACGTCCCAGTAACCAATGGTCAGGTTCAAGAAACAGGTGATTTTGAATTAGATGGAGTGACTTTCCCTGCAGCAGAAGTTCAAATTGAATTTTTAGACCCCGCTGATGATGGCGAAGAGGGTGGGGATATGTTCCCTACAGGAAATGTTGTTGATCAATTGGTTGTGCCTGATGTTGGAACATTCCAAGCGACATTTATTAACGCAGGCATTCCAACTATTTTCTTGAATGCTGAAGATATTGGCTATCAAGGAACAGAATTACAAGATCGTATTAATGGGGATGCCGCAGCCTTAGCGCGTTTTGAAAAAATTCGCGCACATGGTGCAGTTCATATGGGTTTGATCAAAGATATTTCAGAAGCAGCAGCACGTCAGCATACGCCTAAAATCGCTTTTGTTTCAGAACCTAAAAGTTATACTTCTTCAAGTGGAAAAACTGTTGAAGTAACAGATGTTGATTTATTGGTACGTGCATTGTCTATGGGTAAGTTACATCACGCCATGATGGGTACAGCAGCCGTGGCGATTGGAACGGCAGCAGCCATTCCGGGTACTTTAGTGAATTTAGCAGCAGGGGGTGGCGAACGTGAAGCAGTTCGTTTTGGTCATCCATCTGGCACTTTGCGTGTCGGTGCTCAAGCCGAGTTAATTGATGGGAAGTGGGCTGTGAAGAAAGCAATCATGAGCCGTAGTGCACGTGTTTTGATGGAAGGTTGGGTTCGTGTACCGGGTGATACCTTTAGCTCATGATTCTAGATAGTTAATCTTCTAAAAATTCTAACATATTTCGGCTTAAAGACGTTTTTGGTCTAATTATTTATTCCTAGAAAGTCTTTAAGCACTATGTGATACATTATATCTCATAAATATTTTGTTATTTTAGCGATAGGTTGCAAAATGATGTAACTATAAAAATAGTTTAAATATCCCTATTTCATTTTTATTCATAGTTCTCCTTATAGATTTTTATTTTTTTAGATGAATTTATCTATGATTGGTGTTTTGAAAATAATAAATTTAGATTTTTTGGTTTTTTGAGAAAATTTATATAAGAAAGTATTATTTAATATTAAATTTTTCTTTATATTTTTTTATTTATAGATTATTTTATGCAGTGTTAATTTTCCACATAAAAAGTAAAAGGTATTATATGAAAAAATGGTTGTGGGCTTTAGGTTTTGGGGTGGTTATATCAAGTATTGCTCATGCCGAAGTTGTTAGTGTAATTGGTGTAGGTAAATCTCCTATTATTAAAAAAGATCAAAATTTGACTCGAAATACAGCATCTGATTTAGCAAAAGCTGATGCGGTATCTGCTTTGATTATTAAAATTAATGGAATGCAATCATTGTCAGAAGCAAAACTGTTATTACCACAAATTATAAATCAAGTGAATCCAGCCTATTTTTCAAATTTGGGCAGTCAACCCGATAATGAAAATAACTTAGTGACTCGTGTGAGTCTAGAAATTGATGATAAGGAGTTCCGTACCATCTTAAATGATTATGGTTTAGCAAGGAAAAATAGCCGAACCAGTCCAATTATGATTGTGATGGATGAATATTTTGGTGTTCCTCGTGATAATAGTAAACCCGTAAAAGAATTCACCTCATATTTTAATGATCAAAGTTATAGTAATGATGAAAAAGCGGCGTATGCAAGTCGTGAAAAAGCTAGTGCTTCTTCCAGAGAAAGCGCATCTTCTCAAGGGCGCTCTAGTAGTGGCTATGTAGGTGGCTATGACAACTGGTATGGTTCTGGAGCTTATGCAGCAGGGAGTAGAGCAAGTCATAATAATAAATCAAGTTCTTCAGCATCTGCGAGTTACAGTGCGTCACAAGATGCAAGTTATTCTCAAAAAGAAAGACAAAATAATATTCAAAGCTTTGTGAAATATGTTGAATACCAAACTCCTAGTGTTGTTCCAGAAAAAGTCAATCAAACCTTAAATAGTATTGCTCAAAATGCGGCTAAATATGATCTACGTTTAATGGATTCAGATTTATTTAGAAGTAAATACTTAAAGGGGCGTAGTATGACGATTCAACAATTATTAAGTGATGCTGAATTGGCTAAATTTGCTGCTGCTGCTCGTGAAGCAAAAGCAGACTGGTTTATGGCAGGTTCAAGTAATATTTTTGATCGTGGTCGTTCATCAGCAACAGGGCAATATGTATGTGATGGTGCAGTGACATTTAAAGTCTATTCTGTAGATGATGCGACATTAATGGGTGGGGAAACACGGACTGAATCAGCATCAGGAGCGACGGCTGAGGCTTGCCGTACCAATGTTGCGGCTAAATTAGGAGAGTTAGCAGTTAGTAATGTCGGGCCACAAATTTTAAACTATGCCAAGAACCGTTCTATGTACGGTAAAGAAATCACGATTTTTGTAAAAAGCATCACCAATAATGTATCTACACGTTTAGGAGACGATTTATATGAAGCCCTTGATCAGATTACTGGTACAGAAAATATCAATATTCGAAGTCAGGATGGAAAGTTAGTTGAAATCACGATGGGTTATAAAAGTGATAAGCCTCTTACTGTGGAGTTAAATAAAGCACTTCGACAAGTAAATCAAACATTGGCGTCTGCTGAAAGAATACAACAGGGTAATACCATTACTTTATGTATTGGTGGTTCACAATGCAAATAAAGACTAAATTATTCAGTTTAGGGTTATTGAGTCTCATCAGTATAAATAGTTATGCGAACTTACAGATTTATCCATCAAAGGGATTATTTGGTTTAAATGATGCTCATCATAAATGTAAGAGCCTTTTAAGCTCTCCATCAGAAATGATTGAGTCTTCACTATCTTGTAATTTTGAAAAGGCAGTTACACCTGAGTTAAGAGCCCAGTTACAAACAAATTTTGAAAAAGCTCTTCAACAGGCTTTTCCAAATCAGGTTGTGACACAAATTGAGCAGAATACCAAAAATCGTACTTATGTTGCATCTTTGGATGTGGTACGTGCAAGTGAATATTCTGTACAAAAACAATCGACAACTGAAATATTCTTGCCTTTAACAGTGTCATTTAAGCTGACTAATATTTTAACAGGTGAAGTTATTTTTAGTGAAAGTAAAACACTTGTTCAGCCTATTAAAGTTGTAAGTAGTGATGTGGGTCAAACTGCGACTGATCAAAAAATTATTGCACAATACCAAGCCAATTTACTCATCTTGGTACAACAACTTGTAGAAAGTACAAAGAGTAAATTAAAGCTTTCAGAAATTAAAGCAACCATTATAGATCGCTGGAAATCTTATCTTATTTTGGATAAGGGATTTGATCAGGGCATTAGTAAGAATGATGAATTGAGCTCAAGTGAAGGTGATCTTATTCGAGTGGTTCATGCGGATAGAGATTATGCAGTTGCTATTCCTATCATGTTAAGTGGTCATGCTAAAGAATTTAGTAAAATAACTTCTAATGTTAGACAGTCTATCCGTAAACCTAAAGCACTTGTTATGGATGTTATTCGCTTTGGAGACGAGCCAAAAGAATTGGTTGAACAAATTTTTTCTGATGCAACTGGAGATAATGCTGCATTTACGCTAGTACCTGTTAATCGTCGTTATAGTGCGCTTGCTCAGTCGATTAGTGAAGAAACTAAATTAGCACAGGCTGAGGATATTAATCGCCGAGAGTTACCAGAATTTTTTATTCGTTTATATGTCACACCTGTGATAGGTTATGAACAAAAAGTTGGACAACTGACTCAGCAGCAATTTGTGTATAGTGATGTCATGGCGGAAATGATTGATAGTTCTGGTCGAGTTATTCATGTTGCACGTGCAAATGATGAGATCAAGGATGTTATTTCAGATGGTATGGGATTTTCACTTGAAAATCAGAAAGAAGTTGCATTAAAAAATGCATTAATTAAATTGGCAGAGACGTTTAAAAAAGATTTAAAATTTACTCGTACTGATTTAAAAGTAAGCAAATCAAATAATCAAATCATTACTATTCAAGATCAAGGTAAACAATTGAGTATAGGGTTAAAAATTAATATTTATAACTCACAAACGATTTCTGCTAGACAGGTCTTGATTCCGATTTGGGAAGCAACTGTTATTTCTCGAGATGGTAATGAAGTCACGGCACAGCTTGATGCACCTATTGGTAAAAGTGATCAGATTCCTGTTAAGTCGGGAGATGTTATTCAGGTAGATACTCAACAAAATGCGATAGACTCAAATCTATCACGTTCAATATGTACATTTTTACCCACAGAACAAAGTGGTGACATTCAATTTAAACCTTTTACGATGATGACATATTATGGATTTGCTAAATATTCCAAATACCCTTTTTATGCCGCAGGTGTACAGTCAGAAAAAGGTCGATCACTGAAAGATAATATTCAATATATGACTGAGAATGCAGGATTTAAAAAACAGTTAAATCTTAAATTGTTTGAACCAAAAACTTGTATGCAACCAGTATTTAAAGTCAATGTAGAACCTAGCTCTCTTATATGTGATGCAAATGATAAAAATTGTCGTGTAACTTTAGATGTCACGACAGGTGTACGTTTTTTTAATGAGAGCCAACAAAAAATTGGAACTCAGGGTGTTAAACAAGAAATTAATTTAAAAGGCTTTTCGATGCAAAATAATAAGGAAACTTATCTTTTGCAATTATTAAATGATTTACCTCCATTACTTCAACAAACTGTTCAAAAAGCAGATTCAACTCAATAAGGAAATCTTATGAAAAAACTTATAATTGCAACAATTATAGTGGGTACAATTTCAAATGCACATGCAGGTTTTGGAGATTTTGCGTCTAAGATGACCCAAAATGTAATTGGTACATCAGCATCTAGCAATGTTAATGTTACCGATTTTTTAACACAAGCTAGTGCGACTAACTTACTTTTTCAAGAAAGCCGAGCAGCTTTAGCTGCTACGATTTCAACAAGTAAAATGAGTGGTGAGATTCAGGCTAAATTAAAAGCACTTAAATCTACAACTAATTTACAAGAAAAAGAGGCTATTCTAGCTTCTTTGGTAAAACCAACTGATGAAGTAATGGCTGCAAGTAAAAAAGATGAAGCTGAAACAATTGAAAAAATTAAAAATTTAAGTGCAGAAAAGAAAAAATATTTACTTGCTGCTGCACAAAATTTTGGTATTGCAACATTAATGGCCAAAGATTTGGCTGGTGGGGCTTCACAGATTTCTACAGCGATTATTTCAAATCCACAATCTTTAACATCAAGTGGATTTACAGTAAGTGGGGCTAAAAACTTAGTAGGTGATGTGACAGGAATCGCTAAGAACTCATCAATGGCATTGGTTGAATTACCACAACTTTTTAAAAAGGCCGGCGTTGAATTCACACCTCCTACTAGTTCGAAAAGTAAACCGCAAGATATTGAGCTCTGAACTAAGTAATTGATAAATTAATTTAAAATTTTTACTAATATTTAAAACACCAATAACAGTTGTTACTGGTGGGATAAGCATTAGTTTTTAATAAAGCCGAGCCAATTTATTGGTTCGGTTATTATAAGTAAGCTAAACAATAAAAATTGATAAATTACAAAATCATTAAAAACGGCTGAATTACCTGTCATAACTAAATAGTGTTATGATGCAAGAGTTAAACCTATTTTATCAGATCATTTCCCGAGGCAATCGTGTCATCTATTTCTCAAGTTAATGCGGATGTTTTACAACAAGCCCAACAACGTATTCAACAAGATTTATTGACAGCATTGGCTGCATTTTCCATTCCAGAACCTTTAAAGTCAGCGGTTCATCATGCGGTGATGTTGGGGGGGAAACGTGTCCGTCCAGCGTTATGCTACGCAGCAGCTTCGTTACAGTCGAACCACAATTTTGCGGCGGCACGTCGTGCTGCTGTTGCGGTTGAGTTAATTCACTGTTATTCGTTGGCGCATGATGATTTGCCATGTATGGACAATGATTTGCTTCGCCGTGGTCAGCCAACATGTCATGTCGCATTTGGTGAGAATACAGCATTATTGGCAGGCGATATTTTGCAGTCAATGGCATTTGAGATTTTGGGAAGCCGTTTGTTTGATGAACAGGGACAGGGCACAGATGCAGCAGTTGTCTTGAAACAAATGCAGATTTTAGCGACAGCCAGTTCGAGAATGGTAAGTGGTCAGGTCTTGGATTTGCAGGCTGAAGGCAAACAAGTTGATCAAACTGAATTAGAAAATATTCACCGTAATAAAACGGGTGCGTTGATTCAAGCCGCGATTATGATGGGTGCTGTGACCATCTTTAATGGGACAGATCAAGCAATTCCTAAATTGCGTCAATTTGGGCAAACCATTGGTTTAGCTTTTCAAGTACAAGATGACATTCTTGATGTTACCGCGAGCACTGAAATTTTAGGTAAAACTGCGGGTAAAGATGAGCAAGTACAAAAATCTACTTATCCCGCCTTGATGGGTTTGCAACAGGCTCAAGCTTATGCCCAAAATTTACATGATCAAGCCTTTGAAGCATTGGCATATTTTGGCGATGATGCCAAAGAATTAGTTGAGATTTCACAATTCTTGTTAGCACGTCAAAGTTAATCTAAGCTAGGACTGTATACCCATAAAAATGAAATAGGATACGGTTTATGAATGAAGATCAACTAGAACAATTGGCACTGGAGTATGGACAAAAACTTGCTTTTTCGATCCAGTCACAACCTTTTGGCCCAGATTGTGAAGTATTTAAAATTTTTGACAAGATGTTTATGTTGATTGGTTCTTACTCAGGAAAATTGATCATCACTGTAAAATGTAAGCCTGAAAAAAGTCTAGAATATCAAGAACTCTATGCCTCAATTTCAGCGGGTTATCATATGAATAAAAAGCATTGGATTTCGATTGCCAGTAATTCAGATATCACAGCTGATTTAGTTCAGGATCTCATTCAAGATTCTTATGATTTGATCGTAAAACAGCGACCAGTCAAAGATCGAAAATTGATTAATCAATAATTTTTTTGAAATCATGAGTTTAAGTACAGTTATACTCAACTCTTTATTCGCTCTTTTGATTTCTTTTTAAAATTGATAACCCAAAAAATAAATTGGAAGATAAATAAGGTACATAAAACTTTGATCGCAATTGGATCGAAAAAATAATTTAATAGCCAACTGATTATTAAAAATATAATTTGGAAAAAGGGAATAGCTGGGAAAATAGTAACAAATGCATTTGGTTTGTCACCATTTTTCATATGACAAGTATTACGAGACTGTATTTCTGAGGATAAAATTTGCCCACAATAAATGAAACTTAGGATTAAACCTATAATATAAATCATGAGCTTAAAATTTTTATGTGATCAAATGTGCTACTACAAACAGTAACACATTTGAGTTATTAAAATTAATGTTTCCCCATAATTCCACGGATAGCATTAAGTACATCCGATGGGAGTACCACAGTTTTTGCATTGCTTGATTTAGATAGATCCTGCATTGCTTTCACATATTGCTCACCCAATAAATAAGCAACAGGAATTTCTTTATCACCTACAGCAGTGGTGATCATTTCAATCGCACGTTGTGAAGATTCAGCAAGGACTACCTGAGCTTCTGCATCACGACGGGAAGCTTCTAAACGACCATCCGCCTCTAAAATTGCAGCTTGTTTTTCACCATCCGCTTTCGTCACTGTTGCACGGCGTTGACGTTCAGCCGCTGCTTGTGCTTCCATCGCAGCTTGCATGGTGTGAGATGGTTGAATATCTTGAATTTCAACTGTTTTAAGGGTGATGCCCCAATCTGAAATATCATCAGAAATGGCAGCTTTTAATTTTGCCTTAATGTGGTCACGAGATGATAAAGCATCATCTAAATCCATTTCGCCGACGATCGAACGTAATGAAGTTTGCACTAGGTTTTGAATCGCCCATGTATAATTTTCAATTCCATACACGGCTTTTTCTGGAGTTGTTAGATTGATATAAGCGACTGCATTCATTACTAAAACAGCATTGTCTCGAGTAATCACTTCTTGTGATGGAATATCTAACACAATATCTTTCGTTGTAATTTTATACGCCACTTCATCGATATAAGGAATAACAAAGTTCAGACCTGGGTTTAGGGTGGTATGGTATTTACCTAGACGTTGCACAATCCATTTATACCCTTGAGGGACAATACGTACCCCTTTAAAAATAGTTGTGCCAATAAAAGCTAAAAGTGCTAAGACAACAATAGTACCGACAGGCATTGGAAACCCTCTTTATGTTTATGAGTTGCTATGTGGTTGAACGACTAAATCATTACCTAAAATATCAATTACTCGGACACGATCACCAACTTGTATTGGAGCTGTAGAACGGCAATTCCATTCATCAGAACCTAAAATAGGCATGGGAAAACGTACAACGATTTGTCCATGATCAAGTCCAGTTTTAATCACCATACCCACTTGACCTATTGTTGATTCACGCGCTAGACCTGCTTTAGTTTTATCAATTGAAAGTGGTTTGATAAACTTGAACCAAAGAATCGTACATAAAATGGATAAAATTCCCCATGTGACCACTTGGGTGGTAAAGCCCATCATTGGGAAAAGCCATAATAAAATGCAGACCATAATTGCGGCTACGCCAAACCATAACGCAGCAAAAGCGGTCAAAATCAACTCTGAAAGGATCAGCAAAATTCCTAATACAAACCAGTGCCAAGGTTCAACTACAAATTCCATAGATTTGCTCGCATCATTAAACTGAGTTAGGTGAAAAAACATTCACTTTGGCACTTTAGCAGATCATTATGTTTATGAATATACAAAGATTGTTTTTTTAGATATTGGGGCTGATGATTATTATAAAATTGCAGCAACCCCCTGAAGGTAATGATTAGAATTTAGCTTTTGGTGCAGGTTTGAATGCAGCAGGAGATTTCTTAAACGTTGCAATTGCATTTTGGATTGATGTGATTTTCGCTTGGGCCGATTTTTCACCTTCTAAAATTGCTTGATTACTCGATTTCAGATCAAGTACACCCAAATGACCGACTTTCGGTTGAATTACAACACTTGCTTGGCTCAATTCTTCATTAATACTTTGTTGCCCCATAATATTAATGGTCTGATCCAATAAACCCCACATGCTTAATGGTTTATCACCTGTTGGACGCGCAGATATATCGACTGCAATCACAATATCAGCACCCATATCTTTGGCAGTTTTGACAGGAATTGGACTGACTAAACCACCATCTATATATTTCGTATTCCCAATCACCGCAGGGACAAAGACATTGGGAATACTACAAGAGGCCCGTACGGCTTGACCTGCATTTCCTTTAATAAACTCAGCTTTTTTACCATTGTCTAAACGAGTGGCGACCGCAGCAAAGCGAATTGGAAATTTTTCAATGGGTTTGTTACCAACTTGAGTATTGACATAGTTTTGCAGTTTTTGACCCAAAATAATGCCTTGACTATTGATGGTAAGATCACGCAAATCAGATTCTTGAAGTTTTAATGCGAGATTTTGCATTTGATAAGGGGTTTGCCCACTTGCATAAATACTTCCAACAAAGCTACCCGCACTTGTTCCAGTGACAATCTTAGCTTTAATGCCATGAGATTCTAAAACTTTAATGACACCAATATGCGCAAAGCCTTTTGCACCACCTCCACCTAAAGCCAAAGCGATAACAGGTTCACGAGCTTTAATCGAAGTTGTAGGGGGAGCATTTTTTACAGTTTGATCACAACCAAATAAAGCTAAGCTGAATAAAGCCAAGCAAGACAGTCGAGCAATTTTCATATGAAGTGGAGATAAAATAGACAAAAAGATGGGCACATCAGAGCAGATTTACCCCCAATTTTCTAGTCCTTTTTCACAAGTTTTTGTAATGGTTCTGCTAGCCAAGCAGGATTCTTTGGAGAAAAATGACCAACATAACGCTGCATAATCTGTTCAAGGTCATTTTGATAGTGACCTGTTGGTGTAAATGCTCCTAAGCTGTAAATGGTTTTGCGATCGTAGTCGAAAGCAAACATCACAATGGGTATTCCTGCTGCATGAGCTATATGATAAAAACCACTTTTTATTTTTTCAGCTTTTTTTCGCGTTCCCTCGGGCGCCATACCAACCCAAATTTTGTCATATTTGTGAATAGTCGCGACCACTTGTTCAGTGAGACCATTGGTACTATCACGATGAACAGGAATGAGTCCTACCCAATCTAGAAGCGGCTTAAACGGTGGTTTAAATAAAGTATCTTTTCCCAAAACTGTAATTTTTAAACCGAGCCCGCCAATCGCTAAGAAACCATACCAACCATCAATATTTGAAGTGTGTGGAGAAATGATAGCAACTGCTTTGGGTAAGTTTGGAATTTCTCCAACCACAGTCCAACCTTGTCCTAAAAACAGTTTTCTACACAAAGTACGACTGAAAACCGTTCCACGTTGCGGAACTAACGGAGGTAAGTCAGGAAAATATTGTGGCATAAATCTGTAAATACGATGGCAACTACCATTTATGTTAAACGCTCATGACAGGTCTCGCATTGGCAAAAACTAAGATTTTATTGCCAGATCAATGAAAGGATTGGATACTTGAGTTCTCTCTTTTATTGCTCTGGAAAACTCTAAATGCTTAATCTTCGACAGATTTACATTTTATTGTTTTCTCTATATTGGGCACAGGGATTACCAGTAGGTTTCATGACCCATGCCTTACCCGTAATTTTAAGAGCACAAGGTGTCTCTTTAGCACATATCGGTGGTTTTGGTTTACTGATGTTGCCTTGGTCGATCAAAATCTTTTGGGCGACGTATGTTGACCGTTTTGCGCTTTCTCGTTTAGGGCACTACCGTAGTTGGATTATTCCGATGCAATTATCGAGTGTTTTTATTTTGGTTATTTTGTCATTTTTCCCTATTCAAGCACTTGATCAACCCAGTTATTTATTTATTTTCTTTGCTCTACTTTTTTTAATGAATTTCACTGGTGCGACACAAGATATTGCCACTGATGCTTTAGCTGTCAATTTACTCAAACAGGATCAACAGCATTGGGGCAATACATTTCAAGTGATTGGTTCACGTTTAGGATTTATTGTGGGTGGTGGGGCGGTGTTGTGGTGTTTAGATTGGTTGGACTGGCAGAAAACTTTTTTAGTTTTAGCTGGGCTAGTTTTTTTGAATACCATACCTATTTTGTTTTATCGAGAGCCTAGGCATGATTTTACAAATAGCGCGCAGACAACTTCTTCGATTTCATTTAGCCAATCAATTAAAAAATATCTTACTTATTTTACATCTTCTCAAGAGTTAAAAACGTGGTTGATAGTCTTATTGAGCTTTAAAGTTGCTGATGGTTTGGCAGGACCATTATTAAAACCTTTGATGGTCGATATGGGTCTAAATTACACCCAAATAGGCGTTTTTATTACTATTTTTGGTGCCATGGCGGCGCTACTAGGAGCAGGTGTTGCTGGGCTTTTATTAAAACATTTTTCCAGAATACGATGTTTAATTACTTTCTCAATTCTGAAGATTATCAGTTTAGTTGCTTATACTGGCATTGCTTATGGCTATGAAACTAATCAGCAGATTACGCCATTTTGGTTATATATCGTCAATGCATTTGAAGATGCATGTTCAGCAATGTTATTGGTGGCCATCTTAACTTTGATTATGCAGTACAGTCGCAAAGCATTTGCAGGTACAGATTTTACTTTTCAGGTATCAATTATGGCTACGATGAGTGGTTTACTCTACTTAGGAAGTGGAATTTTGGCTGATGCAATTGGATATTATCGTTACTTATGTTTGATTTGTATGATTGCTATTTTGAGTCTATTCCCGATTTTCTATTGGAAAGAAAATACAAGATGAAAACAAATTTTTATTACAAATTTCTTTTAATATTTCTTAATTTTGAAATATAAATGATGGTTTTTATATTGGTTCATCCGCAAAGTTTATTGTTTTAACTCAAAGTCTCGTGATTGCGTTTAAGTATTTTTTATAGAATAGTGTTTTTGAGAATATTGTTTAATTCATTGAAATTTATTAATAAAAAAATATTTTTTATAGAATTCATAAAGTGTAATTGATGTGTGTAAAAATTAAACTTTAGTCGAAAATAGAATAAATAAATAAGATTTTAATCGTTTTGTCATATAAAGTTAATGTGTAGGATTTGTTACAAATTTAGCTAGGACGTAAACAATGAAAATCAAAATTGTAACAGCAGCAGTGCTTGGTTTACTCGCAACTTCAACATTTGCAGCACCAACAATCTATGGTGAAATTGATGCCAGTGTTGATTATTTACCAGAAAAAAATGCAACGATTGGAAATAAAGATGTCTGGGAGATTAGCTCAAATAGTTCGTTTATTGGAATTAAGGGTGATGAAAAACTAACCGATCGTTTAAGCGCTGTATATGCTGCAGAATGGGGTTTAAGTGCTGATGGTGACACCACTGATTGGAGCCAACGTAACCGTTTTATTGGTTTAAAAGACAGCCAATTAGGTACAGTTAAGATTGGTAAGCATGATACGCCTGTAAAGCAATTATCAAGTGTCGTTGATACATTCAATAACTATGTAGGGAATAAAGCTGATATTGGTGGTATTTTCACTGGCGAAAACCGTATCGATAATACGGTGATTTATGAATCTCCAGCCGTTAAATTACTAGATGGTGCATTTAAATTTAACGCATTACTTGCTACGGGTGAATCATCTGGCATCAAAGCGACAAGTGGTGGTGCGAAAGTTGCTGGTCGTGGCTTAGGTGATGCATGGTCTGCATCTGTTACTTATGAAAATCCATTACTCGTGGCGGGTATTGGTTATGACAAAGCAATTCCAAGTAACTTCTTAGGTCGTGGCTTTTTAAATGCATCTGATCCTGATGTGGGAACAACAATAGATCCAATTAATAGTAAACGTACTTATGCAAGTTCAGTCTTTGCTGCTGCAAATACAGTTCGTGCAATTGGTCGTTTAAATCCTGTTGAAGGCTTAGCATTAAAAGCACTTTACCAAACTTCAGAGGTCGAAAAGGCTGAAGGTAACGCTGCCGGATCTGAAAATATTGATGATACTCAAGGTTGGTTAATTGGTGCTGAATATAATATTCCGCAAGCAAAAAATTGGACGGTAAAAGGTCAATATAGCCAAAATGATACCAGTTTTAAAAACAACACGGCAGATTTTAAAGCCAAACAAGTGATTGCTGGTGCTGACTATGCATTTAGCAAACAAGTTAAAACATACGGTTATGCGGGTTATCTAACGCTTGAACAAGCGGACAAAAAAGATAAGCAACCTGTAGCAGGATTAGGTTTAGAATTTAAATTCTAATATCTCGTATCTAAAAACACCCCCTAAGTTTGACTTAGGGGGTGTTTTTTATTTCTATTTTATTATGTTGTAATATAATCATTTAACTGAATAAAATGATTTTCGACAATAACATTAAGACAACTGTTAGATGAAAAGTAAATGGAATTCATTGTTTTGGAATGAATTATTTTGACATATGCTTTGATGCCTAGATCTAGATCCATTGTTTTGTTAACTCTCAATTATTTAGTTTAAGTCATTTTTAAGTTTTTATTCTTATCTTAAGCAAGTTAAGAAATCTATTTTCAGACTGTGAAGATCATGTTCCTACAGAAACTCAAGACCAAATCGATATCCTTGTTTGCATTTAATCTATTGCTTGCAATATGGTTAGGTATTTTTCTTAACTTTGCTTTTTATGAAAAAATCCAATCGCTTACGCCTTATACTGGCATAAAAGCGGGAATGTTTGTCGCAGCATCCGTCATTGTAGTTGTTGCAGCTTATCATTTTATTTTTCAGCTTTTTAACTGGAAATGGACAGCAAAACCAATAGCCATCGCTTTAGTTTTTATTGGTGGCTTTGCTTCATATACTGTGAATACACTTGGTGTTTTAATTACATCAGATCAAGTGCAAAATTTAATGCAAACAGATGTTGCTGAAGCACGTGATACATGGTCTTGGCATTTGGTTGTATGGACATTAGGAATGACAGTGCTTCCCATCATTGCAATTTTGATGGTGAAGTTAAAGCCTGAACCAATCCTGCGTCAAATTGTAAAAAAAGTGATTGCTTCAATTGTTTCATTGGCTTTGGTTGGTGGATTATTGTTTGTTTTTTACGTTGATTTTGCAGCGATATTCCGTGAAAACCGTGATTTGAAGGGAATGATCTCACCGCAAAATATGATTGCTTCATTTGCTTCATATTATAAGAAGAAAGCACCTAAAGAAAACTTACCATTATTGACTTATGGTGAAGATGCTTCAATGCAGAAAGCGAATGTTGCTGCTTTACCCAAATTGATGGTTTTAGTGGTGGGTGAGACGGCACGTGCAGAAAACTTTTCTTTGAATGGTTATGCTAAGAATACCAATCCGAAGCTTGCGAAACAGGATTTAATTAATTTTGCTCAAGTGAGTTCTTGTGGTACAGCGACAGCTGTCTCCGTACCATGCATGTTCTCTGGTATGCCACGTAAAGAATATGATGAACGACTTGCAAGTCATCGTGAAGGTCTACTCGATATTGCAAAACGTGCAGGTTATCAAGTGACATGGATTGATAATAATTCTGGTTGTAAGGGAACTTGTGATCGAGTTGAACAATTTAAGATTCCAGAGCCAATTCAAAAGAAATGGTGTAAAGATGAAGAGTGTTTTGATGATATTTTAATTGATAGCTTGAAAGCATATCTTGCAACAATTCCTAAAGATGATACGCGTCCACGCTTAGTGGTACTACATCAAATGGGTAGCCATGGTCCAGCCTATTACAAACGTATTCCTGCAGAATTTAAAGTTTTTAAACCAACATGTGATACCAATGCGATTCAAGGTTGTTCGCGTGATGCACTTGTGAATAGTTATGATAATACCTTGCTTTATACGGATTATGTTTTGGACTCATTGATTGAAACGTTAAAAGGTCAAACACAACACGAAGCAGGCTTGTGGTATTTATCGGATCACGGTGAATCAACAGGTGAAAGTGGCATGTATTTACATGGAGCACCCTATGCAATTGCCCCGACTCAACAAACCCATGTTCCAATGTTTATGTGGTTCTCTGATCTTTGGAAAAAACAAGCTCCAGAACAAATGAAATGTTTAGCGAAGCAAAATAAGAGTGAATTGAGTCAAGACAATTTGTTTCCAACGATGTTGAGTTTACTTGATGTCAAAACCAAGGTGATTGACCCTAAAAATGACATGTTAGCGACATGTTCCAACCCATAAGGTGAGATAAAGTCATGACCAAAATCTTGATGATCGAAGATGATTTTATGATTGCAGAGTCAACATTGACTCTGTTGCGCTACCATCAATTCGAGGTAGAGTGGGTCAATAATGGCGTAGATGGGCTGTCCTTATTAGCAAAGCATAATTTTGATTTAGTTTTGCTTGATTTAGGTTTACCCATGATGGATGGTATGCAGGTATTGAGACAAATCCGTCAACGTAGTGTACTTCCAGTATTGATCATTTCAGCCAGAGATCAACTGCAAAACCGTGTCGATGGATTGAATCAAGGTGCGGATGACTACCTAATTAAACCTTATGAGTTCGATGAGTTATTGGCACGAATTAATGCACTATTGCGTCGGGGTCATGCAGAAACAGCACAACTTAAAAATCAATCGCAGTTATTGAAAAATGGTGATTTGGTTCTTGATGTCGAGCAGCATTTGGCGACCTTCAAAGGACAACAGATTGAGTTATCAAACCGTGAATGGGCAATTTTAATTCCGCTTGTAAGCCATCCAAATAAAATCTTCTCCAAAGCAAATCTTGAAGATAAGCTTTATGATTTTGATAGTGAGGTGACCAGTAATACCATAGAGGTTTATGTACATCACTTACGTGCAAAACTAGGTAAAGATTTTATTCGAACCATCCGTGGTTTGGGTTACCGACTGGGACAATCATAAATATTTATGAAAATATCTAAGCAATACTCACTGAAAAAAAGACTGATTTGGGGAACTTCGATCTTTAGTTTACTGCTTGGATGTTTATTAATCTTTACCGCTTATAAAACAGCTTTACATGAAGTTGATGAGATTCTTGATACACAAATGCAATATATGGCTGAGCGTTCGACAGCTCAGCCTTTAACGAGTGTTGCGAGTAAAGTTGAACTGCATCGCACATATCACGAAGAAGATTTGCTGGTTGATATTTGGGCTTATAAAGATCAAAGTCATTTATGGCATCAAACACACTTACTCATTCCGCCTGTAAAACAAGCAGGTTTTTATAGCCAAGAAACGCCACAAGGCAAATGGCGTGTCTATGTCATTCCTTTAAAAGACTATCAAATACAAGTTAGTCAGCAGGAAGATGTTCGCCAATCATTTGCTTGGGAATTGGCAGGGAGTATGTTTGTTCCCTATATCATTTTATTGCCTTTTGCGATTGTAGTTTTAGCCTTTATCATTCGTTTGAGTTTAAAACCTCTCGACGATTTCAAAACAGAATTAAAGCGACGTGATTCAGAAGGTTTAGCCCCCATAGATGGCAATCATTATCCTCAAGAGTTGATCCCAACGATCGAAGAAATGAATCATTTATTCGAACGAATTCAACATGCTCAAACCGAACAAAAGCAGTTTATAGCAGATGCTGCACATGAATTACGAACACCTGTCACTGCACTCAATTTACAGACCAAGATCCTGATTAGCCAATTTCCTGAACATGAAGCTTTGCAAAATTTGAGTAAAGGCTTGGCACGTATTCAGCATTTGGTGACGCAGCTTTTAGCTTTAGCAAAGCAAGATGTTGCATTAAGTCTGATAGAACCGAATACGCAATTTTGTCTTAATGATGTCGCACTGAATTGTGTTGAACAACTTGTTAATCTGGCTATGCAGAAAGAAATTGATTTGGGTTTTGAGCGTAACGATTTGATAGAAATGCAAAGCCTTGAATTAACTGTACATTCAATTATTTTTAATCTGATTGATAACGCGATTAAGTACACGCCAGATCAAGGCATTATTAACATTTCGGTTTACAGTGACAGTGACGATTTTGCTTGTATTCAAATTGAAGATAGCGGTGTCGGTATTGATGCTGAACAATACGATAAAGTTCTAAAACGTTTTTATCGAGTGCACCATCATTTAGAAGTGGGCAGTGGTCTCGGACTTTCAATTGTCGATAAAGCCACGCAGCGACTGGGGGGAAGCCTAGTCCTATCTCGAAGTCTTGATCTAGGAGGACTCTCAGTTTTAGTTCGCTTACCTAAAAAACTTTAATCGTGACATTAAGCACTGCATTTGTATTGAAGGACTATTTGAAAATTACGTATTTTTTTCTGATTGCTCTTTCAAATAACGTAAGAATAAAACGCATTTTTGGATACGTTTGCCATCATTGCCCACTTTGCTAATATTAAAATTCAGAACCCATTTTAAGCGTTTCCCAACTTTACAAATGTCACTATATGCTTGTGGTTCGGCAAGTAATGCACGATAAAGGATTTGGCTAGCATCAGCTAATTGTTCAAATTCAAAATGATAGGCTGTAGAAAAAATAAATAGCAACCAGTCACGAACAAAACAATCATGTAAACTCAGGACTTCATGCGGGTCAGTTTCAAAATCAATAAAACTAAACTGATTATTTTGGTCGACAAGAATGTTGCGAGCGAATGCTTCGCTTAAATAGCCTTGTTTAGTATGAATAGCTTGAATAGCTTGAATAGCTTGGCTAAATAATAATGATTTTGAAAGAATATCTTTTTGACAAGCCAATGCTTGATCTAGTTGTGAGACGCTACTTTGATGTTGTGATCCGATGTCTTCAAGCAAAATTCCTTTTTTTGAAACTGCAAGAACATTCGATGTAGAAACACCTAAAGATTTGAGTGTTTGAATCCGATTGTATTCACATTCAATTGCAGCAGAACCACCTTGATTTGGAACTGGAGTAATTGCGCCTAAATTAAATATTTTTGCTAACCACTTCAATGGCGTGTAAAGCCATAAACCGTGACGTTCAGATGCTTTCTTTAACCATACTTTATGAGAACCTAGATCATAGGCTTGAATGGAAGATTGTTGCTTAGTTAAAGTAGTTTCTAAGAAATTTTGAAAGTCATCCATCAGCAGCAAACAGTACCTAAGTGAATATCATGATCATGCATGAAGCCCATGCGAGTAGGGCATCACTTTATCATATCAGGACTCATTTGCGTTACAGAATTAGCCGCTGCATGAGCTAAATGACGTTTATACGTGATCATATAGACCACAACATTGATAGCAAAGCAAAACCAAGCTGTCCATAAATTATGACTGAGGAAATGTGCACCACGCATCATTTGTGCCCAGCCCATTGCGAAGCCAAGTAATACACCTGCAAATAAATAAAACCAAGCTCTTTTACGCTGATCGAGGCGATAAAGAAAATAGCCTGTAACTAAGGCAAAACCTGTACTTGCATGACCACCTGGAAAACAATGTCCAGCAGTTGCTGAAAAATCCCAAATAAAACCTGTGACAGTCTTATGGGTCATATCCCATGGGCAAGCGTGAGCAGCTTGTGCTTTCATTAGACCAATAATGCATGTACATAACATACTGACCCAAAACATATAGCCATACTGCCAACGTTTCGCTTTGAATTTTTCTATTTTAAAAGAAGCGATCCACAGTAGGAAAAAGCTTACATAGACAATAGTTAAAACTTTTTTGACATAAGTATGATTTAGCTTTGCAAGATACCAATCGCCTTTCAAAGCAAAATCGCCAAAAGTTCCTACCCATGGTTGAATTAAATAAAGATCAATTGCTCCGCCAACGGGAAACAGAAATAACAGGATAAAAAAACTGATGCACAATAAAGAGCTTGTGAGTAAAAAAAAGCGGGTTTTGAAGATCATAGCGCATGCAGTTTGGGCGGAAAAATCATGCTGCTATTTAATATTTTAAAGCTTAATTGTCTCTTAAATATCCATAAAAAAAGCGGCTTGATTGCCGCTTTAAACATTACAGTTTAGAACATTGATTCTTCTGAATTGGCTGAAATCTTGTGAATCGAAAGGTCTGCACCACGATATTCATCTTCTTGAGAGAGGCGAATACCAATTGTGGCTTTCAAAATACCATAGATTACAAAACCACCAACAAGTGCAATGATAATACCTAAGCCAGTTCCAATGATTTGCGAAATAATAGATACACCGCCTAAACCACCTAATGCTTGTTGACCAAAAATACCTGCTGCGATACCCCCGAAAGCACCACACACACCATGCAAAGGCCATACACCAAGCACATCGTCGATTTTGAGTTTGTTCTGAGTATAAGTAAATAGATAAACAAACATACCGCCTGCGGCACTACCAATCAACAATGCACCAATTGGGTGCACAATATCCGAGCCTGCACAGATTGCAACTAGACCTGCAAGTGGGCCATTGTGTAAGAAACCAGGGTCATCTTTACCCATAAAGTTTGCAGTCAATGTACCGCCAACCATTGCCATGAGTGAGTTAATCGCAACTAATCCTGAAATGGCATCAACGCGCTGTGCGCTCATGACATTAAAGCCAAACCAGCCGACAATTAAAATCCATGAGCCTAAAGCAAGGAATGGAATCGATGAAGGTGGATGTGCACTCACACGACCATCATGCTTATAACGACCATGACGCGCGCCAAGTAAAATCACTGCAGCTAATGCAATCCAGCCACCCATTGCATGCACAACGACTGAACCTGCAAAGTCATGGAAACTTGCACCAAAAGAGGTCTCTAACCATTTTTGAAAGCCGTAGTTGCCATTCCAAATCATGCCTTCGAAGAAAGGATAGATTAAAGCAACCAAAATTAAAGTAGCGATTGCTTGTGAACGCATTTTGGCACGTTCTGCGATGCCGCCAGAAATAATTGCTGGAATCGCTGCTGCGAAGGTGAGTAAGAAGAAACAGCGCATCAAGTTATAACCATGATCTGCTGTTAAAGCACTGCCTGCATGGAAAAAGTTTTGTCCATAGGCAATCCAGTAACCCACAAAAAAGTAAGCGATTGCTGAAATTGCAAAATCAGTAAGGATTTTACTGAGCGCATTCACTTGGTTTTTGTGGCGTACGGTGCCAAGCTCTAAAAATGCAAAGCCTGCATGCATTGCTAATACGAGTACTGCACCGAGCAGTAAGAAAAATAGATCTACGTTTTGCATATTAATGCTCAAAAAAAGTGCTAAACCATATTTTATGCAAATAATTGATTCGTTTTTTGCACCAAAATGGATTTAGTAAATCTAAAACCCCAAGCTATTCTGAAATAGCTCAATTTAATGGAAAATATAATGCAAAAAATGCACCAATTTAGAAATTAAATTGTAATTTTGGTGATAAGTGGTGCATTTTGTGTGAAAACAGGACGTTTTTATTGTCGCTAAGCGCTAAATCGCACGATCTAGGCATGTTGGTGTAAATCTGAGCGACAATACGATGCCCCTACGTGATTATATTCAAAGGGTGATTTACTACCTTCCTTATCTGATTATTGCTACACTTTTTATTTTTCAGGCAGATGAGTATGTCCTTTGATCTCAAAGTTAGCTTACAGCAAAGGGCTGAACAGTCACCACAGCAGAAAAAACTGAATCGCTTGATTGATAAAATCGAACAGCAAAAAGTTAGTCTTGCGACATGGCAAAATGCCCAAGCTGAAATTCAAAAACATACTCGCCAAAAACTGCTGCCAGTATATAGCGAATTGCATGAAATCTTGTTTCAGCAGTTAGATCAACTTTGGAATCTGCTACACAGCCATGAGTTTTCCAAAGCTGATATGCAACAATTGGATGAAAAAATTTCCCAACTTGCCCAATTTTTAAAGCGCTCCAAAATGTTGAAAGATGAGCAGTTAAAGCTGATACAGCAGATTGATACTTTTTATCAGCAACATACACATCAATCATCGAAAAAGAATAAAAAAGTACAGTCAGTTAAGTTCGAACTTAATGAAAATTTTGATCAAAATATAGAATTAGAAGAAGATGACTTTGAGCAATATGCTGCTGAGCAGCAACAGGCACGAGAGCAAGCCAAACAACTTAGACAACAGCAGAAACGTGAACAAGCTGAGCAGATGGCAGCGCAATCGTTGAAAACAGTCTATTTAAAGATTGCTGCGATGATTCACCCTGACCGTGAGCAAGACGAGACTAAGAAAGAAGAAAAAACCGAGTTGTTCCAACATGCGAGTCAGGCTTATGAACAGCAGGATTTATTTTATTTATTGAAACTTCAATTACAGCTTGAACAGAACAAAGGTGTAGGGTCAAAAGAGTTATCGGCAGAACAAGTGAAGTTTTATAAACTGGCTTTGGATGCACAGAGTCAGCAACTTGAAAGCCAAATTGAAGAGATTTTAGATTCGTTTCAGTTGGCGAAGAAAGTCAAAGCTGAGCATCTACATACTAGTGATGTATATAAAGCCATAGATGCAGATTGTGCTGAGTTAAAGCAGCAGTTGAAGTGGGAAAAAGAGCGTTTAAAACATATGAAGAAGGTGAGTGGGGTGGAGATGTTGTTGGTGCATGGGGCATTGTAAGCTTTTTTTAAAATACCTCTCCCTAGCCCTCTCCTGAAAGGAGAGGGAACTTATTGCGTATCGAATAACTATCAAATTCACAAAGGACGCTCCCTCTCCCTTAGGGAGAGGGCTGGGGTGAGGGAAATTAAAAATAGGAGAAAAAATGAAACTAGACCCACAATTATTAGAATTCGCCAAGACCATGCGGACTAATGCCACTGATGCAGAACACCTGATGTGGCAATTACTCCGCGCTAAACGATTTATGAATCTCAAATTTCGCAGACAGCATGTAATTGCACCGTATATTGTGGATTTTTATTGCCATGAATTGGGTTTAGTGATTGAGTTGGATGGTAGTCAACATAATACAGATGATGGTCGAGCTTATGATTTTGAGCGAACCAAGTTTTTAGAGGCTTTGGGTTTAAGTGTGGTACGGTATTGGAACAATGATGTGTTGAAGAATACTGAATCAGTTTTGGGTAATTTGTGGAATATTTGTGTTCATTTGAAAAGTAAAAGCACCTCTCCCTTGCGGAACTAAAATCGTTCCTCATCTCCTAAGAGGAGAGGGAATATCATATATTAAATCTATGTTAGCAAGCCTATTACTTGTAGTATTAATAGAGTTAAGCAATATAGGAATATTAAATTTATTCGGATATTAACGAATGGAAAATAATCCAATAATATTTTTAAGCATTGATCATGAAGACAAACTTTATTCTTTTAACTTTGAAAATAGAGAATTAGATCAATCGAATATATCAAAAAATCAGCGTGCATCAAATGGATATGGCCTTTATGCTGAAGTTGATAAACAGAGGAAATTAGTAGCAATTTTGGGTTGTGGCGATTTTGTTTACTTTCTATTTGATAGAGCATTGTATCGTTTAGATGATGAGAGCTTAACAGTAAGTCAAAAAGATGGATTTCTAAAAAATACTTTTCAACTTTTCGTTAATGGGCAAAAGAAAATTGATATTCATTATAAACAAATCTGGGATATTGATAATGATATTTTCTTGGATGTAAAAGATTGGTTAGATATAAAACCTAGAAAGAAATTACTCCTTAAGTTGAGTAAATATGCAGAGTTTTTAAAAGAGGAAAATCTGGAAAGAAGATGTGATGTTAGTTGGCATAAAGAATTAGGTATTTAGTGGGATGCATGGAAATTTTTTTGGAATAGATATTATTTTTAATTTGATATAGCACTGATTTATATTTTTGAAATATCAACTTAAAAAGGTATTAATTTGGGGGTGGAAAGGATTTAGGTTATGAAATCTCAATATAATGATCTTTATGATTGTATAGCCAATCTGATATGGTTTCTAGTTTTTCGATAGAATCTTTTGAAATAGTAATCAGTTCTATCATATCACTTCTTAAAGTTAAGACTTGGGTGACTGTATCGGAAAACTGAGAAATTGAACTTTGATAGCAACAAATCGCTTTAGGGTTTAATGAGCGAGTGTCCCAAGTCCATTCTGGATGACAATGAAATTGGTTAGGCAGATGGTTTTCAGCACGGTTCCATGGTTTATTCGAACTATAATTTGTTGAAATGTAAACTTTTGATGAGCAATTTTTATGCTCTGCTAAAAATGTATATAATAAATCATAATCTTCAAAGCCATTAACCATCCACGTAGCAGTAGTACCAATATCAATAAACTTTTTGCATTCTATACAGCCTAGCTCAAAGCTATCCTCATATCGATCAAGTGGGATAAACTGAGCATTTAATATTGGTAAGCAATTTACATTTTCTATTTTTAGTTCTTTATTTTTTAAGCAAGATGTGTTGATTATAAATTCAGCTATGTTTTCTAAATCGTCTAGTTGATTCTGATATATTTCAATGAAATGAGCTAATTGGTTGTAAATTCTAATACCGCTATTTTTTGGTATTTTTAAAAAGTGATTTTGTAATGAAGTGTTAATTTGATCTTCATAATCTTGATCTAAATTATTTTGATTATATTTAATATCATACCATGCTGAGTCATGATCGTCACGACATACTAATAGCTCACAAGTAGAGTGAATATGTTGATCTAAAAATGCATATAATTGGGTGTTACCATAAGAAAATCCCATAGAACAATAATTACCTAAATTGATATAGGTATTACAAGTTATACAGGCTAATTCAAAATAAACACTCATCTGAAAATTCCTAAATAAAAGGGGCTAAAATAGCCCCTTATTATTTTATAATGCGGCAATTTGCTCCATATTCGCTTTAATTTTCACTAACTGATCAGCAAACTCAGCCAATTTCGCTTTTTCACCTTCAACCACAGCCGCAGGTGCTTTTGCCACAAAACCTTCATTTGCCAATTTTCCTGCAATTTGGTCATGCTGCTTTTGCACTTTGTCTAAGTCTTTTTGTAGGCGACCAAGTTCCGCTTTCGGTTCAATTAAACCTTTCATTGGAACAAATACAGACACATGACCCACAACAGATGAAGAAGACAATGGCGGTTGCTCAGCATCAGCCAAGAAAGTAATGCTTTCCACTTTCGCCAAAGCTTTAAACAATGCTTCAATACGTGTGATCTGTGCTTTTTCAGCTTCCGTTGTGTTTTGAAGCAACACTGGTAATAAACGTGCATTACCTAAGCCCATTTCACCACGGATGTTACGTACCGCACCAATCAAACCTTGTAACCATTGCATGTCCGCTTCAGCTTGCTCATTGATTTTCTCTTGAGCAGGCACAGGGTATGCCGCAGTCATAATCGTTTTGCCTTCAATACCCAGCATTGGCGCAAGCGTTTGCCAAATTTCTTCAGTCAAGTACGGCATAATCGGGTGAGCCAAACGTAAAGACGCTTCCATCACAGCCAATAACACACGACGAACTTCCGCTTTACGCTCTTCAGATACTTCAGCATCGTTCAATACTGGCTTGGTGAGTTCTACATACCAGTCGCAGTATTCATTCCAAATAAAGTCGTAGATCGCTTGTGCAGCTAAATCTAAACGGTAGGTTGCAAAGGCTTGTTGAACCGCAGCTTCAGCTTTTTGTAGACGGCTGATAATCCATTGTTCAGGTAACTCCCAAAGATCAGGACGAGCAGTTTGACCAACGGTTTGACCTTCAACATTCATCAATACGAAACGGGTTGCGTTCCAGATTTTGTTACAGAAGTTACGGTAACCTTCAACACGCTTCATATCGAATTTGATGTCGCGACCCGTGTTTGCGAGTGCACAGAATGTGAAACGAACGGCGTCTGTACCGTAAGCCTGAATGCCTTCTGGGAATTCTTTACGGGTTGATTTTTCAATCTTCGCTGCTTGTTTCGGGTTCATCAAACCCGTCGTACGTTTTTGTACTAAGGTTTCAAGGTCTACACCGTCAATCAAGTCGAGTGGGTCAAGTACGTTACCTTTCGACTTAGACATCTTCTGACCTTCGCCATCACGAACTAAACCATGTACATACACAGTTTTGAACGGAACTTGTGACGTACCATCTTCATTTTTCATGAAGTGCATGGTCATCATGATCATGCGTGCAACCCAGAAGAAGATAATGTCAAAACCAGTCACTAACACATCAGTCGGGTGGAAGGTATTGAGGAAATAGTTTTCAGCATCTTTTGCTTTGTCGCCAGTCCAACCCAAAGTTGAAAATGTCCAAAGCGCAGAAGAGAACCATGTATCCAATACATCTTCATCTTGACTCAATGCAACATCAGCAGGAATGTTATTATTGGCACGAACTTCTGCTTCGTCACGACCAACGAATACATTACCTTCAGCATCGTACCAAGCTGGAATACGATGACCCCACCAAAGCTGACGTGAAATACACCAGTCTTGAATGTTGTTCATCCACGCCATGTACATGTTGCTGTACTGCTCAGGTACAAATTTGATGTCACCATCTTTCACCGCTTTAATCGCTGGCTCAGCAAGTGGTGCAATTTTTACATACCATTGGTCAGTCAATAATGGCTCAACGATCACACCTGAACGGTCACCGCGAGGTGGTTTAAGCGTATACGGTTGAATTTGATCTAACCAGCCTTCCGCTTCAGCTTGTTCAACCAATTGTTTACGTGCAGCAAAACGCTCTAAACCAATGTAGTCTGCTGGTGCAGCGATGGTTTTAGAAATTTGCTCGCCTGCTTTAGCGATGTATTCAAACTCAGCCAATACTTCCGCATTTTTGTTGAAGATGTTGATGATCGGCAATTCACAACGTTTACCGACTTCATAGTCATTGAAGTCATGTGCAGGCGTAATTTTTACACAGCCTGTGCCGAATTCTTTATCAACATATTCATCTTTAACGATAGGAACAGCACGACCTGTAATCGGTAGAATGATATTTTGACCTACAAGGTGTGAATAGCGTTCATCATCCAGTGCAACTGCAACCGCAGTATCGCCTAATAAAGTTTCAGGACGTGTAGTTGCGACAACAATGTGATCTTTACCATCGTGCGTGCGGAGTGATTTATCTTCAAAGAAGTATTTGAAATGCCACAATGAGCCTGCTTCTTCTTTATCAGACTCTACTTCAAGATCAGAAAGGGCAGTTTGTAATTTAGGATCCCAGTTTACCAAACGTTTACCGCGGTAAATTAAGCCATCTTCATGCAGTTTAACGAAGACTTCTTTCACCGCATTGGATAAGCCTTCATCCATGGTGAAGCGTTCACGTGACCAGTCAACAGAAGAACCTAAACGGCGAATTTGACGAGTAATCGTACCACCAGATTGTTCTTTCCATTCCCAAATTTTTTCAATGAACTTTTCACGACCTAAGTCATGACGGCTGATGTTTTGTGCGCCAAGCTGACGTTCTACCACCATTTGTGTTGCAATACCTGCATGGTCAGTACCTGGTTGCCATAAGGTATTTTTACCAGACATACGGTTATAGCGAGTCAAAGCATCCATGATGGCATTGTTAAAACCATGACCCATGTGCAAGCTGCCTGTGACGTTCGGTGGTGGAATCATAATACAGAATGATTCACCTTGACCTGAGGGTTTGAAATAACCTTGTTGTTCCCAGATTTGGTACCACTTCTTTTCGATCTCAGTTGGATCGTAAGTAGTTGCAATATTTTGAGCAGATTGAGCGTCAGTCATAGTACAGAAGATTAAAATTGAATAAAAAATTAGATCTATTGTAGCAAAAAAATGATGAATATTTTCATCAAAAAAAGTCGATGAAAACAGTTGTTTTTTTCTTGAAAAAAGTTAGATTTATGTGTGTTACATCACATAATTAAAAATGTTTAAGCATAAAACAACGATATAAAAATATTAAAACTTAAAACAGGACGGTTACGATGAGTTATTCAATTCTATTAAAAATCAATGAAGTAACTTATGATAAGTTTGAGACGATTCATCAGTAACTCAATGATGGAACGAGTGCGAGTCAATCTAGAGTTCTAGTTGAAGTACTTTCAGAAATTGCTTGTGACATCGTAGAACAAGTTTTTTCAGTATTATTGATTCAAAATACTCAACCTACAGCGATATCGCAGAAATATAAGACTGAATCTGAAAAAGTAATTCAACAAATTATTGGTGCAGTACGTCGATATATGCCTTGGTCAATCGCACTATTTGGTAATGAACGGCTTTGTCCTTTTGTGAACTATTTTTCTAATATGATTAAATATCATGATCAGCAAGTTTATGTATCTTATCCGATTGATCGAAACCTAGTACAACAGGCACACGCATTAGTTGCACAGATCAAAAACAACGAAATCAATGATATGGCTGATGTGTTTCATACGTTGATTCAGATTATAGACTTAGGTGTAACTAATCTAATTCGTGAACCAAAAAAATGCCTAAATTTCAATAAGGTGGTGGATAAAACTTTAAATGGGGTGATTCATATAACGGCACAACTCAGTTATAAGCGTTTAGAGAAAATGAGTAACCAAGTAGATCTAAATACTGCATCAGATTGCGTTAATCACTTTTTGGCATTTATGCATGTTGATCGTGAATAGAATGTGGTAAATTCAGCACTTGAAAAGCCAAAAATGAAAGAAAAACAGAATCTAAGGGTGAATAAGGGCTTATTTAATAAGCCCTTATTTTATGGAATCTAGAATAGGGTTATTAGAATGAAAACTGACGTTTTTTTAAATATTCATGCCGATACATACGCGCGATTTGCTCATATCCGTACGCAGCTCTTACAAGGTAGTAAAGAAAGCCAAGCAAATGCTTTGGGGGCAGTTTTATCTGAAATTGCATGTGAAGTGATTGAACAAGTTTTTATGGTGCTATTACAAGACAATCAACATCACTCACTCACAGGTGAATCTGAAAAAGTGATTCAGCAGATTTTAGAAGCAATTCGAAAATATATGCCATGGTCAGTGTCATTCTTTGGGAATGATCGTCTAGTTCCATTGGTTGAATATTTATCTAAAACAATTCGAGTTGAAGATGAGTCGGTATATATGACGTATCCGATTGAGCAACAGTTGACTCAACAGGTTAAAGCTTCGAGTCAAAAATTAGCTGAAGGGGAAAGTCGGGAAATTGCGAATTCACTTAAATTACTGACAGAAGTGATTGATGTTGGAGTAACTCATTTAATTCGTGAGCCTAAAAAGAGCTTAAAATTTAATTTCGTAGTGGATAAAACTTTAAATGGCGTAATTAATATGACGACTCATTTAGGGTATAAGCGTTTAGAGAAATTAGGTACTCAACTTGATCAACAGGTTGCGGCAACTTATGTAGATTACTTTCTTAAATTTATGCGTCACCCTGCATAAATAAAGGAGATATATGACATGGCGAAACTTAAAAGTCTTGAAAATAAAGTCGTATGGATTACAGGTGCATCTTCGGGCTTAGGTAAAGCTTTGGCACGAGAGTGCGCTTTACAAGGTGCTCAAGTTGTACTGACATCACGCCGTTATGATGAGTTGGAATCGGTTCGAGTGGGTTTACTTAAGCCTGAACAGCATCTTTCAATCGCTGCTGATATTACCGATGAAGCGCAAGTCCGCCATGCACATGAACAAGTTCTCGCAACCAAAGGACGTATTGATTGGCTGATTAATAATGCAGGCTTGAGTCAGCGCGCGTTGATTGAAGAAACGAGTATGCACACTGAACGTGCCATCATGGAGGTGGATTATTTCTCACAAGTGTTCTTTACCAAAACCGTATTACCAACTTTGCTCAAACAAAAATCAGGTCGGGTAGTGTTTATTTCGAGTGTGGCGGGTCTTTTAGGAACCCAATATCGCGCGACTTATTCTGCGGCTAAGGCTGCAATTCACATGTGGGCCAATAGTTTACGTGCGGAAGTCGCCAAAGAGGGAATAGCGGTTTCAGTGGTTTTCCCTGGTTTTATTAAAACCAATGTTTCATTTAATGCTTTAAATGGTGAGGGTAAACCGCAAGGGCATCAAGATGAAGCGATTGAAAATGGTTTAGAAGCAGATGTATTTGCAGAACGTGTCGTTGAATCTTTGATGGCAGGAGATGAATATATTGTTGTTGGTGGGAAAAAAGAACAATTGGGTGTCTTGGTCTCTCGATTATCACCAAACTTATTGTATAAGATGATTCGCAAAATGAAAGTGAAATGAGTGTGAATAAGCGCAAGAAAGCCGTTTTCAATTGGAGTGGTGGTAAAGATTCATCTTTGGCATTGTATAAAGTATTACAACAGGATGAATTTGAGGTAGTTGCCTTATTAACTACAATAAATGAAGAAACTGAATTGTCTTCCATGCATGCGATTCCATTTTTATTATTGATGAAGCAAGCTGAAAGTATTGGGATTCCACTTTATCCTGTATTTTTACCCAAAAATCTGCCTGTGTATGAGCAGCGTATGTTAGATGCTGCCAATCATTTTAAAGCGCAAGGTGTTGAACACTTTATCTTTGGTGATATTTACCTGAGCGATGTACGCAAATATCGAGAAGATCGTTTGCATCCTTTAGGGATTGAAGTCGTTGAACCGATCTGGAATCTTAATTCGAACGAAGTGATGCAAGATTTTTTAGACTCAGGTATTAAAACTAAAATTATTGTGACTGATGCCAGTAAGCTCGATGAGTCGTTTATTGGTCAAAATATTGATGCTGAACTGATTGCACGAATACCAAGTGAAGTTGATCTCTGTGGTGAGAATGGTGAATATCATACCTTTGCTTATGCAGGCGGTTTATTCAAACATCCTGTTGAGTTTGAAATTATTGAGACGCGTCAGATGTCATACGAGTTTAAGTTAGAGAATGGTGAAGAGAAAACCTATCATTATTGGCAAGCGATTTTTGCGGAGTGAATATTTTAAAAGGTTTATTAATGTCTCAAAAACGTAATGAAATTATTAACCAGTTACAATTCGACGGTAGAGCAATACAATTTGTGGTGCAGCCAGACTTAGAGATGCAAATTATAGCAGTTCAACAGAATTACTTAGCTTTACAATTTCTATCTGATCCAACTAATGACGTTTTATATGCTGCTGTAAAAGCAGATGGTTATGCCTTGGGTTTAATCCCAGTAGAGCAAAGGACAGAAGCACTTAGTTTAGTTGCAGTTCAGCAAAATGGTATGGCTTTACAATTTGTTCCATATCAAACAAGTGATATTTGTAAAGTTGCACTTGCACAAACAGGCTATGCGATTAAATATGTAAAAAATATTAGCACTGAAATGTTATTGCTTGCAGTCCAACAAAATGGTTTGGTTTTAGAATATATAGATCAACAGACCAAAGCGCTTGTACTTGAAGCCGTTGCTAATGATGGGTTGGCATTAGAGTTTGTCAAAATACAAAGTTTGGAGATTTGTCGAGCTGCGATTTTCCAAAATCCAGAAGCTATATGTTTTGCCCAATTTATTGATGATGAAATGGCATTCACAGCTGTTAAATATGATGGTCATTTATTACAGTTTATCCCTAATCGTACTGAGCAGCTTTGTTTAATTGCCGTAAAAAAAACAGGTAGTGCACTTGAGTTTGTGCCTGAACAGACTGAAGAAATTTGTTATGCAGCTGTTGAATGTTTTGGTCTAGCTTTATATTTTGTTAAACAGCAAACGCCCGATCTATGTCGAATAGCAGTTGCTCAAGATGAATTTTACTTGCAATATGTCCATGAGCAAACTGAAGAAATTTGTTTGTTTTGTATACAAAATCATTATGGTAATGGTTTTGAATATGTTCGTGAGCAAACAGACTTAATTTGTTTGGAAGCAGTTTCTCTAAATGGTTTGTTACTCTCTTGTGTGAAACAACAAACTCAAGAAATTTGTTTAAAAGCAGTGCAACAAAATGGTATGGCTCTAGAGTTTGTCCGATACAAAACAGCAGATATTATTAAGCAAGCATTAGCACAGAATCCTGAAGCCAGTTTATTTATTTAAAATCGCGGTACCATAAGCAAATACTTCAACCATACCACCCTGCATACCTAATTCTGTGGTACTGAGACGAACCCCCATAATATGATTTGCGCCTATTCGATCTGCTTCTTGCTTGAGACGGAGCATGGCTTCACGACGTGCGCGTTCAACCACACTTTCATAACTGGTCAGGCGACCACCGAAAAAGTTCTGAATATTGGCAAGTACATATTTAAAGTAATCATGTGAGATGACGACATTGCTACTCACCAATTGCCCCTTTGCTGATGTTTCAACAAATCGATTGGTATCAATCCGAATATGGGCAAATTGTTTTTCTTTTTCATCTAATTCACGTAAATGTTTTTGTTCGATATGACGACCAAATCCCCAACCGACTGAAAATAGAATCAGAAAAAGAATGATCTGAAAAATTAATCCACTCATAGACATGCCTAAGCGTTAAATGGATCAGGAAGTTTTGGTGTAATCGGCTGGACGACGACCGCTGTTCCATAGACAAAGAGTTCAGATGCACCTTGAGCGATATTTGAGGTCGAGAAGCGGATTCCGACAACAGCATTGGCACCTAAACCTCGTGCTTTATCAATCATACGTTGAGTTGCTTCTTGACGAGATTCTTCAAGTAATTCTGTATAACCTGTCAGTTCACCACCCACGATGTTTTTCAAACCAGCCATAAGGTCACGACCAACGTGTTTACTACGAACGGTGCTGCCATAAACAACATCTAACTGACGTAAAATAGTATGCCCGGGCATAGATTCTAAACTGCTTAATAACATGGTATTTGTCTAAATCATTGATATGCTATCTTTGAAGATAAGAAAAATTTGCATGTGTTGCAATAAAAAAGCTCACCGAAGTGAGCTTTTAAACCGAAAATAATCAAAATTATTGAGCGGCGTGAATTTGTGCGCTAGAAGGTTGTGGATTTACAGTTTCACTTGTATTGGCTTTTAAACCACCACCAAGCGTTTTATAGAGTTCCACTTGGCTATTTAAGTTCGCTTGTTGTAACAACAATAAACCTTGCTCAGCCGAATATGCTGAACGTTGCGCATCTAATACGGTTAGGTAACTATCAATACCTGCACGGAAGCGAGCATTAGAAAGTTTATAAGTCGTATTTGTTGCTTCAACTAGACGACGTTGAGCTGTTAAACGATCACCAATATTGGCACGCGTTGCAAGTGCATCATTCACTTCACGGAAAGCAGACTGTACTGACTTTTCATAGTTAGCAAGTGCAATTTTTTGATCCGTTTCAGAAATCTTCACATTCGCTTTGCGTGTACCCCAATCAAAGATTGGCATGTTAATACTTGGTCCAATAGACCATAACGCATTTCCTGATTTGAATAAATCACTCAAGTCAGTTGATGCATAACCTGCCGAACCAGTCAAACTAATGGTTGGGAATAATTGTGCTTTTGCTGCACCAATATTCGCACCAGCAGCACTGAGTTGATATTCGGCAGCTTTCACGTCAGGACGATTATTTAACAAATCACTTGGTAAGCCTGCACTTAACGCATTTTGCTGAGTGATACGAGTCACTTGTTGTTGAGGCAGCAAGTTCTGAGGAACAGGCTGGCCAACAAGCAAGTTCAACAAGTTTTGTGCTTGAGCAATTTGTGTTTTATAGTTCGCCACATCATTACGCGCAGTTTCAACCGAAATTTGTGCTTGACGCACAGGAATTTCGCTATCGATGCCCACATCAAAACGTTTCTTGTTCAAGTTAAACGAATCTTGTTGTGCTTTGAGCGTTTGATCGGCAAGTTTAAGTTGCGCACTTGCAAATGAATAATTCAACCAAGCTTGAGTGACTTGGCTGATTAAACTGATTTGCGTTGCATCACGTGAACTTTGAGTTGCAAGATAACCGTCTAAAGCCGCATCTTTTAAGCTGCGTACGCGTCCCCAGAAATCAAGCTCATAAGAGGTGAGACCTAAACCAACTTGATAAGTTGAATAAGGATTATTCGGATCACGAGAAGGGCTGACTTGGCGCACAGCACTACCGCTTGCTCCGATTGTTGGCAATTGATTATTTTCTGAGATTTGATATTGCTGTTGAGCTTTTTGGATATTCAATGCAGCAGTACGTAAATCGCGGTTATTAGCAAGAGCCAAATCAATGACCTGTAATAAACGTTGGTCAGCAAAAAAGTCTTTATAACCTTGTTCAGCAATTGATTTTCCAGAAGCATTACCATAAGACGCGTAGCTTTCAGGAGTATTTGTGTTCACAACAGGCTCTGGCCCGCGCATACTTTGGCAGGCAGCCAAAGAGAGCGCGAGTGCAGAGATTGCAATGCCACGACTGGAAATAGACCAAACAGTTTGCATCACGATCAATGCTCCTGAGTATTTAAAGTTTTAGGTTTGTACTTAAAGATACTACGAATCCACACGAAGAACACAGGGATGAAGAAGATACCTAAAAGTGTTGAAGAAATTACACCACCAAGTACACCATAACCGACTGAGTGCTGACTACCAGCACCAGCACCGCTTGCTAAGGCTAATGGTAAAACACCAAAACCAAAAGCAAGTGTAGTCATGATAATTGGACGTAAACGCATTTTTGCAGCATGTAAGGTTGCATCAAATAGATCTTCACCTTGCTCCTGCAATTCTTTAGCAAATTCTACAATTAAAATTGCATTTTTGGCAGAAAGACCTATGACTGCTACGATCGCGACTTGGAAGTAAATATTAAAGGACAGGTTTGGATCGCCCTTAATCACCATACCCAACCATGTCAATGTAAAGGCACCAATAATACCTAAAGGTACAACTAACAATACAGAAATTGGAATCGCCCAACTTTCATATAATGCAGAAAGACATAGGAAGACGATCAATAACGAAAGAATCAGTAAAGGAAGTGTCTGATTACCAGAATCACGTTCTTCTAAAGATAAACCTGTCCATTCATAGTCGAAACCTTGTAAGCCCATTGATGGTAACTTTCCAATGATTTCTTCCATTGCCAACATTGCATCACCAGAGCTGACACCTTGTGCAGGTGTACCTTGAATGTTGACAGATGATACGCCGTTATAACGTTCTAAACGTGGTGAACCATACGTCCATTCGCCTTTAGCAAATGCTGAGAATGAAACCATTTGGCCTTTGTTATTGCGTACATACCATTTGTTTAGGTCTTCGGGCATCATGCGAGTATCTGCTTCACCTTGGACATAAACTTTTTTGACACGACCACGGTCAACAAAATCATTGATATAAGAGCCACCCCAAGCCATGCTCATGGTGCTGTTAATATCACTAATACTGACACCCATTGCGCCAGCTTGCGCTTGATCAACAGTGATTTTGTATTGAGGTGTATCTTCTTGACCGTTCGGACGAACACCTGCAAGACGTTTGTCTTGTGATGCCATACCTAAAATTGCATTTCTTGCCGCAATCAGTTTTTCATGACCTTGACCACTGACATCTTTCAACTGGATATTAAATCCTGATGATACGCCTAATTCTGGCATAGCAGGCAATTGTAATGGCATGATGTAAGAAGCATCCTTTACAATCATATTGAGTGCCATACCACGCTGAATAATCGCACCAATTTGTGATTCAGGTGTGGTACGTTCGCTCCAGTCCTTCAATTTAATGAAGGCGAGACCCGCATTTTGACCGACCCCAGTGAACGAGAAACCAGAAACGGTAAAGATCGAATCAACATGATCTTTTTCCTTATGCAGGAAGTAATCGGTCATTGTGGTAATAACTTTATCAGTACGTTCTAAGCTAGCGCTTGGCGGCAACTGAACTAAAGTCATAACTACGCCTTGGTCTTCTTCTGGTAAGAAAGAAGATGGCAACACTTTGTATAGACCAACCAAACCAGCAATCACTACGATATAAATGATCCCAGAGAAAATCTTATGGTGTGTCATACGATTGACACCACCTTGATATTTCACTGATAGTTTATCGAAGCTACGGTTAAACCAACGAAAGAAGCGTGCAAAAATATTGTTGCTTTCTGGCTTGTTTGGATCGTGTTGTTTTAACAACGTTGCACAAAGGGCAGGGGTAAAGGTTAATGCAACGATTAAAGATAAAATCATTGCAGTGACTAAAGTGATTGAGAACTGGCGATAAATAACCCCAGTTGTACCACCAAAAAATGCCATTGGTACGAATACCGCTGTTAATACACTGGTAATACCAATTAAAGCACCAGAAATCTGACTCATTGACTTTTCAGTTGCAGGTACAGGTTCTAAGTGCTCTTCTTGCATCACACGTTCGACGTTCTCGACGACGACAATCGCATCATCAACTAATAGACCGATGGCAAGTACCATTGCGAACATGGTGAGCGTATTGATCGAAAAGCCAAAGATATTAATTACGGCAAATGTTCCCAATACCACCACGGGTACAGCAAGCGTTGGAATAATGGTTGCGCGCCAGTTCTGTAAGAACAGGAACATCACAATAAATACAAGAATAACTGCTTCAATCAGCGTATGAACTACACTTTCAATCGAAAGTTTAACAAAGGGTGTTGTGTCATAAGCAAGTTTGTCTTTTAAACCTGTTGGATAGTTATTACGAAGCTCTGATAAACGTTTCTCAACAGCTTTTGCTGTATCAAGTGCATTTGCTCCTGTTGCAAGTTTGATTGCAACACCACCCGCAGGATTACCATTAAACTTAGAATCGAATTGATAATTATCCGAGCCTAATTCAACACGTGCCACATCACTCAAGCGAACTTGTGCGCCAGCAGCCGTATTTTTCAGGAAAATGTTTTTAAACTGTTCAGGTGTTTGCAACATACTTTGTGCATTGACAGTCGCATTTAAAATTTGACCCTGAACTGCTGGAGCACCACCTAATTGACCTACTGCAACTTGAGCGTTTTGTGAACGTATAGCCGCAGCAACATCTGAAGGTGTGAGATTAAAGCTAGTCAGTTTCGCTGGATCTAACCAGATACGCATTGCATAAGAACCACCAAATACAGTGACTTCACCGACACCTGCAACACGACTAAGTGGTTCAGAGATGTTTGAGTTTACATAGTCTTTAATATCTGATCCAGTTAAGCTGCCATCTGGCGAGTAAAATGCAACAACTTGCATAAAACTTGCACCAGACTTAGTCACTCGTACCCCTTGACGTTGTACATCTTCAGGTAATAGTGCTGTAGCTGATTGAAGTTTGTTTTGAACTTGAACTTGAGCAATATCTGGATCAATACCTTGTTCAAAGTTTAAATTGATAGATGCTTGACCATTACCTGCACTGTTTGAAGAAATATAACGTAAGCCATCCAAACCATTCATTTGTTGTTCGATGATTTGGGTAACTGTATTTTCAACTGTTTCAGCAGATGCCCCAGGATAAGTTGCGGAAATCGTTACCGTGGGGGGAGCAATTGTTGGATATTGCGCAACGGGCATTTTTGTCAGCGTGAGGATACCCGCCAACATAATGACCAACGCAATCACCCATGCAAAAATCGGGCGATGGATAAAAAATTGAGCCATGCAATCTACCCCTTAAGCTTGTGAAGTAGCTTTTTGTTCAGCTTTTGGTGAATTGACTTGCTTTTGTTCGCTTGCCTGAGGAGCAGCATTCTGATCTTGTTGTGCTTTTGCTTGTGGTTGATAAGGCTTAGCAGAAACTTCCTGCCCTTCTTTGACCTTAGCAACGCCATCGACTACAACTTTATCACCAACTTTTAGGCCTTCAGTCACAATCCAATCTTGACCTTTTACGCCGACTGTTGTGATAGGGCGAGTTTCAATTGCACCTTTCGCATTTACGATCAGTGCGATTGCTTGACCTGTTGGTAAACGTGTTACAGCCGCTTGAGGAATCAAGTAAGCATTCGGTAGAACTGCTTGAGAAATTTTTGCAGTTGCATACATACCTGGTAATAACAGATGATTTGGGTTTGGGAATACCGCACGTAAAGTCACTGTACCAGTTTCTGGGTTAACACTAGCGCCAGAGAATGCAAGTTGTCCTTCTAATGGATAATCTGAACCATCTTCAAGTGTAATTTTGACCCGAGTATTGTTGCTATTGTCTAAACTACCTTTGCTAAGTTGCTGGCGCAGACGCAATAGTTCAGCACTTGATTGATTGATATCAACATAGATTGGGTCAAGTTGTTGAATTGTCACTAATGGATCTGCTTGATTTGCTGTAACTAAAGCACCAGAGGTAACTGATGAACGACTCGATTGTCCTGAAATAGGTGCTCGAACAGTTGAGTAACCTAAATTAATTTCAGCATTTTTAAGCGCTGCTTGTGATGCTGCGACATCTGCTTCAGCGAGTTGAACTTGAGCATTGATATCATCATATTCTTGTTTAGAAACAGCATTAGTTCCAACCAATTGACGATAACGACCTTCTTTCACACGTAGCGCATTTAGATTTGCTTGCTGACGCAATAAAGTTGCTCGAGCACTATCAGCAGTTGCACGATTTGTATTCGCATCAATTTCATAGAGTGCTTGACCTGCTTGTACATAACTGCCTTCAGCAAATAAACGCTTTAAAATGACACCGCCTGTTTGTGGACGAACTTCTGAAATTTGATATGCAGATGTTCGACCCGAAAGTTCAACGTTTTGTTCAACGCTTTGTGGTTGTGCAACGATGACACCGACTTCTGGAGGTGGCATTTTTTGTGCAGCAGCAGTTTGCTGTGCATTTTTAGGATCTTTGCTACAACCAACAAGCGCAATGCTTGTTGCTAATGCGCAAGCAGTCAGGGCAGGTGCCCAAAGCTTAGCCGACATCATTATTCCACCTCAATTTAGATTTCTTATCTAAAAACAAATTATTGCTGAAATTGCTTTGATACAGCCAAAACCAAAGCAATGAAGTCCAAACCAATCCAATTCCCCAACCCGTAAGTACGTCAGTCGGAAAGTGAACCCCCGCGTAAACTCTAGATATCCCCATGAAAATAAACCATAACGTAGATACTAAAATGACACTCGTGCGATATTTATGTTGCTGAAGCAATAACATCATTAAACTCGCAAGGGTTGCTGCATAAAGGCTATGGGCACTTGGGAATGATGCGCCATAGCTTTGAACTAAGTGATAAAACTCCAAGGGTCTTGGTCGATCAATACTCCATTTCAGAAGCCAACCAATCACAATACTTCCACCCACACTCAAAGTGATAAAAATCACATTCTTATAGTTTTTAATCCAAGTTTGATAAAGACACAAAAAAGTGGTTAAAAATAATAAAAATGGCATCCCACCTAACAGAGAAAGTAGAATTGTCACGTTGTTAAGCATCAATGAACGGTGTTCAAAAAAAGCTTGAACACTAAAAAGGTCTAGATTTGATGTGTTTGGAAAAATGAACCCAATCACACCCAATCCTAAAAAAAAGCAACCAATACAAAGCAGTAGGTACGGCATGCGAACCTCATTTTTTGCTTAACCATTGTTCAGGGTTATCGAATGTTTTAAAGTGTACTCGTGAGTACACTTTTGGTCAAGTCTTGAAATTTTATGATAATTTCATTTTCATATTTTTATAAGCTTCATTAAAAAAACATAACAAAATTCGATTAATGTCTCATTTTTTGCTCAGTTTTATTTTGTTCTTCTAAGTGTACAGGTTGGCTAGGGGGCCAAAAAAAGTCACTTGGTCGAGTTAAGAAATGAGTCATCACTAATTTTGCGAGTGGTTTCCATTGAGCGAAGCGGACGCGGCGGGCACGAAGTGCAACAATAATTGTCAAGGTAAAGCTGACAAATAAGTTAGTCAGGCCGATTAGCATAACCCCTAAAAAAGACACGATGATTAAACCAATATCAGGGCTACCGATGGTCATAAGACCTTGAATAAAATTGGCAGAGGCAAAGGCAATATGTCGAATATCTAAAGGTAAACCAAGAATAAAACCAATCGTCCCCATACTGCCAAGCATGATGCCAAAAAGAAAATTACCAGCCAAAGCCCCAAGATTGGTTTCAATATAATTGGCAAATTTATCTAAACGCTGTTGTCCCATCCAGCGTTTCAAACGCTGGTGTTGTTTTAAGCGAGGACCAACCTTTCGGTAGATCGCCAAATTATCGAAGTAGCCTGCAAGTAGTCCTGAGAAAAATAAGCATATTCCAGCAATTGCAGCATGGGGTACAGCTAACGAAGTAAACGGATTTAGATCATGTAAGGTTTTGCTTGCTTTTGTTGATGAAAGCAAAGGTTCATGTAGATTGTATTGCCATAAAAAAGTAATTAAAGCTGCTACTGGTATAGCAATCGAAATGTTACCGAGGATAGCAATAAATTGAGTTCGAATAATGTTGATAATCAGAGCAGCCAATTCAGCAATTTGAGCTGTTTTACTGCCTTTCTGATGTTGTACTGTTGCAGCAAGTGCTGCCGCTGTCATCGCGGGTTGCTTAGTCGCAACGGTAAAGTGTAAGACATGGATAAGCATGAAGCCTAATGCATAATTCATACTATATAAAAATGCATGTGTAAAAGGTGCGAGCACTAAACGAGCAGTCAAAATCTTTAAAGTGGCCATCGTTGCGATAATTGCACCAGCACCAGCTGCTGCTTTATACATACCCAAAAAGCCAGCTTTATCAGTGCTTACATAATGTTCACCTGTTTTACTCGCATTTTCAGTGACCTGTAATGCAATCAGTTCACTGGTTGAACTGAGTAAATGACGAACACTTTTTTCATCATAATGTGCTTTGGTTAAGTCAGTGAGTAATTCACCCAGTGCAAGATAGCGTACCTCATTTTTACTTGCCAATAAGCTCAATAAAAGTTCAATACGATCAATTGCTTGCTCAAGTAGAGACAATAAATAGGTTAAGCTAACACTCACACCAATACGTTTAGTTGCACGGCGAATTTTGAGCACAACTTCACGACATTGATCTAGCATCACGAATGCCTGAGATGCATCAGGTGGTGGCATTACAACAACAGCATCTTGATCATCAATTTGTTTTTTATATTTTTCGATGAACTCAACAATTTCTCGATTTTGAACTAAGAAGGGAGATTCATATTCAATAATATCTGGCTGAGCATTAATAAATTCAGGATATAAACCTATACCGCTGATTCGATAAGACAAAACGGTAATCGCTTTGATTAACTCATTTTTAGAAATTTGTTTTTCAATCGTATTACTTTGGTTTTCGGCTAACAGATTAAATAAAGTGATCCAGTCTTGATTCTCAATCAGATCAAGCCATTGACTATCTGTTTCTTGGTGAAATACTTTCCTAATAAGAGTCTTTAACTGCTGACCATCTTCAACCAATGGAAGAAAGTGCGCGCCAAGGCGTTGACTCAGCTGATTCCAAAAGCCATCTAATGAAAGAATACCACTATCAGCATACAAGCTAATCTGTTTGTATTGGCTAATCAGTTTGAGTAAGAAATTTTGTAATAGGAGTGCAGACGTCGGCGTCAATAATAATATTTTGATGAAGCCCTGAATCTGTTGTTTAACTTCGTCCGCATCCTTTGGATTCTTTGGTCGTAAGCAGTTAATTAATTCGATGATAATATTTTCATCTAAAACAGCTTGGTTTTGATCAAGCTGTTCCTGCATTTTTAAAAATAAATCAGATAAAGTTAAATGCATAGGCACTCATAAAATTATTGAAGTCGATGTAAGGCCATTAAGGTCAAATTAATCAGTGCTTGGCGATATTCATTATCTGGTAGCGCTTTAAGCGCCTCTAAAGCTGCATCCGTTTCTTGTTGGGCACGTTTTTGACAGTAGTCTAAGCCGCCTGAGTTGTGAACAATTTCAATGACTTTGTCCAAATGCTCGATACCACCTGTCGCGATACTGCGACGAATAATCGCATGATCATCTCCAGTTGAATGAGCTAATGCTGAAATTAACGGTAAAGTCGGTTTACCTTCCATTAAATCATCACCAATATTTTTACCTAATGTGTCGGCATCAGAGGTGTAGTCCAAAATATCATCAATAATTTGGAAGGCATTACCAAAATGACCAGCAAAACGACGCAAAGGCTCTCGATATTCTTCAGTGCCAGCTAAAATTGCTGCACCTTCTGTTGCAAGCTCAAATAAACGCGAAGTTTTACCGTGAATAATTCTGAGATAGGTTTCTTCAGTGGTATCAGGTTGATGTTGTGATTGTAGTTGAAGGACTTCACCTTCAGCAATTTCACATGTTCCAGCTGAGAAATCTTTCAATAAAGTCATGTTGCCGAGGTCGACCAATAAATCAAAAGCACGTGCAATTAAAAAGTCACCGACTAAAACCGCAGTTTGGTTATTCCAAGTGGCATTTGCGGTTGGGCGACCACGGCGTAAGTTGGATTCATCAACGACATCATCATGCACCAAGGTCGCTGTATGCAGCATTTCGATAATGGCAGCTAAGTGTTGAGCTTGTTCCATATTTGCGATATTACAAGCACGAGCGGCAAGTAAGCACATGATTGGGCGCATGCGTTTACCGCCAGCTTCAACCACATGTTTACTGACAGACATAACAAGACCAACTTTAGAACTTATACCTTCATTGATAAGGTGATCCATCGCAGCAAAATCTGTCGCAACAGGGGAGAGAATGTCTTGCTTGAAATCGATAACCATATGAAGGAAAACCTCGTATAGGTGGATAATGTTGCCAAGTGTATCAATTAATTTATTGCTAAACAGTTATACAAGTCATGTAATCTGTGATTTACAACAAGACGGTGAGTTTTTTGGTTTTAATTTAGGCAAAAAAAGAAATTCTCTACCAACCGTTATCACTCTACTTATGACTTTGTAAAAACACAGTTTGTTATTGTCGCAATTTGTTTTAAAAAATGTATTTCAAATTTTGATCAGAATCAATCAAAACAAGCCGACATCAATCTAATTGATTTCATTAAAAAATCCAAGCAACTTATCAATATCTTTGCATTTGTGCAAAATGACTTGTTGTTTGATCAGTTTTCACTTAAAATTTGTCCCCTTGTATAACCCCAGTGGCGTTCGTTTTAAGCTCGGTATATCCCTTTATCGACACGACGACACGGGCATGTTGGAGTACATTATGTACGCAGTAATCCAAAGCGGTGGTAAACAGCACCGTGTTGTTGAGGGTGAAACCCTTAAAGTAGAATTGTTGAAAGCAGAAACTGGTTCAACTATTACGTTTGATGACGTATTGATGGTTGTTAACGGTGACAGCATTCAAATCGGTGCTCCAGTAGTAGCTGGCGCAAAAGTAACTGCAGAAGTAGTTGGCCATGGTCGTCACGACAAAATCCGCATCATCAAAATGCGTCGTCGTAAACACTACCGTAAGCAACAAGGTCACCGTCAATGGTTTACCGAGTTGAAAATTACTGGTATCGCAGGCTAACTCAGGAGTAAATAGACATGGCAACTAAAAAAGCCGGTGGATCGACGAAGAACGGTCGTGATTCGAATCCTAAGATGTTAGGTGTTAAAGTTTACGGTGGTCAAACTGTAACTGCTGGTAACATCATCGTTCGTCAACGTGGTACAGAATTCCACGCTGGTGCAAATGTTGGTATGGGTCGTGACCATACTTTATTTGCTACTGCTGACGGCGTAGTAAAATTTGAAGTGAAAGGTCAATTTGGCCGTCGCTATGTAACTGTTGAAGCTTAAGCTTTAATGGTTCAAAAAAAACCCGCTTTTAGCGGGTTTTTTATTGCTCTTCATTTTGAAATAGATCATTAGTTCAGTACTTGCCAAACACACCCATTTTTAAGTCTTCATAGGCTTGTAGAATTTCTTCATAACTATTCATTACGAAAAAACCATGCCCATTAACAGGTTCCTGTAAAGGTGGAGCAGATAGAAATAAGATGTCGCAATTTTCTAAAGCGGTGATTGAAACATCGGTCTCAAAACTAGACATCATCGCGATGGCTTGTTCCTCTAAAAGGTCTTCATCTTCAGCAAATTGCGCCTTACCGCGACGTAAATAAACTAATGTTGTATCTCCATGAGCTGCTGGCAGAATAATTTGATGTCCTTTATTTAGATGAACATCAAATACATTCATTGGACTAAAGGTTTGAGCAATACCTTGAATATTTTCAAATTGCCCTGCAACAATACGGACATAACCAGCATCGTGTTCTAATAATATTTTTGGAATCGTATTATTCGATAAGCTTTGATAGCGAGGGCGTGACATTTTATCTTTAGCTGGTAAATTGACCCATAATTGCACCATTTCAAAATAGCCGCCTTGCTCTCTGAACTCTGGGCTGAAATGTTCAATATGCTGTACCCCAGAGGCAGCTGTCATCCACTGCACATCACCTTGTTTAATAATCCCCCCATGCCCAATTGAATCTTGATGCTCTAATTCCCCAGCAAAAACAAAGGTCACGGTTTCAAAACCACGATGAGGGTGTTCGTGGACACCTTTTTTATTACTTTTAGGTTCTAAAATACCAGGGCCAAGATGATCTAAGAGTAAAAAAGGTGAAGTAGTATTACCTAACTCTTGATAGGAAAATACGGAAAGAGCAGGATAAAAGTCACCGATGGCAAAGCGGGTATCATTACGGTGAATAAAGGCAAGGCTTTTCATTCGTTATACTTCTAAATGGAGCTTATAGTAGACTAACAAAATCTAATTTTTCGTCTAGCATGCTGTTGATAAACAGTTTCTTATTTCAGACACAATCATTAAAAATGTACGCTTCTTTAATCTTTATCGCTAAGCACTTTTATTATTACAATTTCTACATAAAGGCTGTAACTTCATACATAATGCAGAACTTTGCGACACGAATTACACAAAACCAATGCTTTTCTTCATTTTTTAAATGATCAAAAACAGTAAGATGTCGTCATAACAGTAAAAATCTGATAGAAGGTTCATTTTATGAATTTCGTAAAAAAAATCGCTTATGCAACAACTTTAAGTGTAGCTACACTTGCTCCTGTTGTGAGTAGTCAGGTATTTGCTGCACCCGTGGCTGCATCGACTCAGCAGGCGACGAATAGTTTGGTTCAACAACTCTCTGGCTTACAAAGATTCACAGCAGATTTTGAACAAAGTACCAAAGTAGCTGCGAGTAATAAAGCAGTTCAGAAAAAAGGTTTAACTGCACAACATATGAATCAGACTTTTAAAGGTTCAATGAAAGTTGAACGACCTGGAAAGTTTTATTGGGAAACCACAAGTCCTGCTAAACAAACGATTGTGACCACAGGTAAAGTAGTCTGGATTTATGATCCTGATCTTCAACAAGCAGTACGTCAAAGCTTGGATGATCAAATTGCGAATACCCCAGCGCTTTTACTGTCTGGGAATACCAATCAGATTATGCAATCTTATCGCGTAACGCAGCCTGATCGTAGTAAGCTTTATTATACTTTGTATCCAAAACAAGAGGATGGAGCATTCCAAAGTTTAACGATTAGTTTTGGTGCAAATAAGGCACCTAACTTAATGGTCTTACAAGATTCTTTAGGTCAAACAACAAATGTTCGCTTTACTAATGTAAAAGTTAATCCAACTATTCCTGCATCAGTATTTAATTTCACGCCACCGAAAGGTACGGATATTATTGATCAGTAATATTCTAAATACTCAAAGGGCTGCCATTACTGTGGCTCTTTGAGGTGAAATGTAGATACATTTCTTAATTTCATCTATAGGCAAGGCTTTGTATAGTTAAGAAAAACATCAGAGACTTGCATGACGATGAACTTTACACAATTATCAAAAATTATTCCGCTTCTTCCTATCCTGACGATTATTGCATTAACAGGTTGCCAACCTAAAAAAGATACAACTAATGAAAAGGACAAAGTAGATATTCCACTCATTCAAGCGAAAGTTATTGCAGTCAAAATACCCAAACAAAAAGTCTGTTTAGAAGATGGTTGTACCAAGTATAATTTACAAAATGTTGAAACCAATCAAAAATGGATTGATGAATATTTTCTCAATCGTATGAAAAAAGCAGAGCCAAATGCATTTTCTAATCTTGCTGATCAAAAAGTAAAAGTGCCTGCTGATCAACCATCGCTTAGTGAAAGCAGCACCTATGTGCGTTTCGTGGGGCAGAATTATAATTTAGCGACTTTTGCGATGCAGACTTATTCCTATTCTGCGGGTGCAGCGCATGGTATGTCGCATCAAGAATTTGTGAATTTTGATTTATCCAATAAGAAACACATCACCGTAAGTGAGCTAATCAAAGCGAATATGAATCAAAAACTTCGTGATGAGTTATATGCAGCTAATCAAAACTGGTTAGATGGTCACCAAATTAAGAAAGATCAATTGCAAGTCAGTGATAACTATTACTATGGCGTGAATGGAATTGTATTTGTTTATCCGCTGTATGAATTGGCTTCTTATGCGGAAGGGATGAGTGAGTTGACCTTGCCATATTATGAAGCGAAGCAATTCATTAAAGCTGAATATTTACCAAGCTTACCTAAAGAGCCAAATTAGTTGTTAGTCAGCATCTAAACATTGTTTATAGATGCTGATAGTTTATTGCCAATCGCTGTATTTTTTTAGGTTAAAGCCTTACACTATAGCCAGTTTTTTCTCTATTCATGATTGATTATGATCGACCCAAAATTACTCAGAAATAATATTGAAGCAGTCAATGCTGCTTTAGCAAAACGTGGTATTCAGCTTAATGCACAAGAGTGGGCTGATTTAGAAGTTCGCCGTAAAGATTTACAATCCAAAGCTGAAAATTTACAGGCTGAACGTAACGCTGGTGCAAAACAAGTTGGTCAAATCAAAAAGTCGGGCGGAGATGCATCTGAAATTATGGCACGTATGGCTGCCATTGGAGATGAAATCAAAGCTGCTGAAGTTGCGCTTGCTGAGTTGCAAACTGAACTAGAGCAAAAATCACTGGCGATTCCAAACTTACCTGATGAATCTGTTCCAGAAGGTAAAGATGAAAGTGATAACTTAGAAATCTTAAAGTGGGGCACACCACGTCAATTTGATTTTGAAATCAAAGATCATACCGATCTTGGCGAGTGGATGGGCGGTCTTGAGTTTGAAACAGCAACTAAATTAACAGGTTCACGTTTCAGCGTACTTAAAGGTCCTTTGGCACGTCTACAACGTGCGTTGACCCAGTTTATGTTAGATACACATACGCTTAAAAATGGTTATACCGAAGCGTATGTACCGTATTTGGTCAATGCGGATAGCTTGCGTGGTACAGGTCAATTACCAAAGTTTGAAGAAGATTTATTCAAGTTGCAAGGTGAAAAAGAATATTACCTGATTCCAACTGCTGAAGTGCCAGTCACCAACTTTGTGCGTGATGAAATTTTAGATGCAGATCGTTTGCCACTGAAATATGCAGCACATACACCATGTTTCCGTAGTGAAGCAGGTTCTTATGGTCGTGATACGCGTGGTTTGATTCGTCAACATCAGTTCGATAAGGTCGAAATGGTGCAAATTTCAAAACCAGAGCACTCAATGCAGGCACTTGAAGACCTAACTGCACATGCAGAGGGCATTTTGCAAGCACTTGGTTTGCCATATCGTAAGATTTTGCTCTGTGGTGGTGATATGGGCTTCGGTGCAGTCAAAACTTATGACTTAGAAGTATGGGTGCCAAGCCAAAATACCTATCGTGAAATCTCAAGTTGCTCAAACATGGGCGATTTCCAAGCACGACGTATGAAAGCACGCTACCGCGTAGATCAGAAGAAGATCGAATTAGTGCATACGTTGAATGGTTCAGGTTTAGCTGTAGGTCGTACTTTGCTTGCAGTGATGGAAAACTATCAACGTGCTGATGGTTCAATCGAAATTCCTGAAGTTTTACGTCCATATATGGGCGGTATTAGTTATATCGACTAAAATGCATCGAATTTGTGCATAGTTTTTGCTTTAACTCAATCAGATCTAAAAAATATAGAGGCGTATCGTGGAAATTTTCCCAATCTCTTTAAAGTTGCAGCAGCAACGTTGTCTGATTGTGGGTGGTGGGCATATTGCCTACCGCAAAGCAAACTTGTTAGTCAAAGCTGGTGCGATTATTGATGTGATTGCACCAGAGATTGAGCCTGATTTGCAACAATTAGTTGAGAAGTCACTGGGGCAATATATCCAAGCGCCTTTTTCTGTAAATATTTTAGCAACGCCATATCGCTTAGTGATTGCAGCGACAGATCAGCCTGATGTGAATAAAGCTGTCTTTGAGCAATGTGAGATACGTAATCTTCTCGTCAATAGCGTGGATGATATTCCAAATTGTCGTTTTATGGTGCCTGCAATTATTGATCGGTCACCACTCGTTATTTCTGTGGCTTCAAATGGAGCTTCACCTGTTTTATCACGTCAAATTCGTACACAGTTAGAAAGTTCTATTCCACATGGTATGGGTAAATTAGCTGAGTTTTCTGGTCAATGGCGTAAACAGGTGAAAGAAAAAATTGCGAATCCAGATGAGCGTCGTATTTTTTGGGAAAACTTATACGCAAGCCCACTAAAAGAACAAGTCTTTAATGACAATCTTGAGGTAGCAAATAATTTAATTGAACAAGCCTTAACAGAATGGACTGCACCGAAAGGTGAAGTCTATTTAGTGGGTGCGGGTCCCGGTGATCCAGAGTTGCTGACTTTAAAAGCATTACGTTTGATGCAACAAGCTGATGTGGTGATTTATGATCGTTTGGTTTCTGCACCGATCTTAGAATTGTGCCGCCGTGATGCTGAAAAAATTTATGTCGGTAAAGCACGTTCTAATCATTCAGTCCCACAAGATGGTATTAATGCTTTGTTGGTTGAATATGCGCAAAAGGGTAAGCGTGTTTGCCGCTTAAAAGGTGGTGATCCATTTATTTTTGGGCGTGGTGGCGAAGAGATTCAAGAATTAGTTGAAGCTGATGTTACATTTCAAGTTGTGCCAGGTATTACAGCGGCGTCTGGGTGTTCTGCTTATGCAGGTATTCCACTCACGCATCGTGATTACGCGCAAAGCGTACGTTTTTTAACAGGACACCTTAAAGAAGGATCACCAGAACTTCCTTGGAAAGAGCTAGTCTATGAAAACCAAACTTTGGTGTTATACATGGGCTTAGTCGGTTTAGAACGCATTTGTGAGCAACTGATTGCTCATGGTCAGCGTCCAAATATGCCAGTTGCGCTTATTTCCAAAGGTACTACGCCAGATCAAAATGTGGTTGTTGGAACTTTAGCGGATATAGCGACCAAAGTATCTGAGCATCATATCGTAGCACCGACTTTAACCATTATTGGTGAAGTGGTCAGTCTGCGTGAACAGTTAAAATGGCAATAAAATTCCATTATGGCGTTGTCATCATTCCAGATCTATTTAATAAATAGATTTGGAGAATTTAAATAGTAGAGAAAATTTGTGATTCATGTTGTCCTATACGAACCAGAAATACCTGCAAACACAGGTAATATTATTCGTTTGTGTGCCAATACAGGTGCTCAATTGCATTTAGTGAGACCTTTAGGTTTTGAACTAGACGATAAGAAATTGAAGCGAGCAGGTTTGGATTACCACGAATGGGCAAGAATGCAAATTTGGGATAATATCGAACTCTGTCTTGCCGATTTAAAAACCAAAGGTGTTGAGCATGTTTTTCCACTGACTACTAAAGGTACAGCGACACCGCACACCGTTGATCTTAATCGTCCTGTCGCTTTGCTGATGGGACCTGAAACAAGGGGTTTGCCTGAGCAAGTCCGTCTCATGTTTCCGCAAGAACAATGGATTCGTTTGCCGATGGCTGAGAACTCAAGAAGCTTAAACCTTTCTAATGCGACTGCGGTAATCGTCTATGAAGCTTGGAGACAACAGGGTTTTAAACAACTTTAATTCCTTTGGTTAGAGATCACCATACGGACTTGCAACAACTAAGGTATAACCATTCAGATATTTAAACCAAATCTCTCGATGGTGTGCGTTAGAGTTGTATTTTGGTCCTTCTAAAATTTCGATTTGATGAGTTTGTAATTTTTGAACAATCTCATCAATCTAAGTGCTTTCAAATCGCAATAAAACCCCATTTTCAATCAGCCGTTTGGGGTCACCGATATATGACTGGTCATGAGCTTGCCATTGGTGCAGTTGTAACACCACACGCTGCTCAAACAACAATTGTTCATATTCTCTGCCACCATGTCCGCTTTCTAAACCAAGTATTGTTTGATACCACTGACTGTTTTTTTCGACATCAGCTACTGCAATTAAAGGCTGTGGATACATACACACCTCACTGAATGATTAGAATTATTGTTCTTGTATTGCATCAAAACGTTGCTGTGCATAAATGACTTGTTCAATATTACTTTCTGCCCAGTCTTTTAATTGATATGCCATTTTTGCGACTTCTAAGCCGAGTGGGGTTAATGAGTAATCAACACGAATGGGTGCAGTATCTTGTACTTGTCTTGTAATAAATCCATCTCGTTCTAACATTTTTAGTTTTTGTGAAAGCACTTTTGGGGAAATACCCTGAATACTTTTTTTGAGTAAATTAAAATGCTGAGTTTCTTTTGCAAGTATATTGATGATCAACAAAACCCATTTATCTGCAATTTTTTCAAAAAATAATCGAGCAGGGCAATGTTGTTGATAAATATTATATTTTAATGCCTGATTCATGTTTTTAACTCTCGATTTATTCATTTAGCACACCTAGTTACCTATTGGTAACTAATTGACACCTAGTTTCTAAAATATATCATTAAATCGAACTTTTTAAAAAATTTTGGATCATCTCATGACAAAAATTGCAGTGGTTTATTTCTCTGGTTATGGTCACACCAAAGTAATTGCACAAACTTTTGCACAACCGATTGATGCTACATTAATTGAAATCGATCAGAACGGTGAAATTACAGAGCAAGACTGGCAAACGTTAAATGATGCCCAAGCGATTGTATTTGGTGCACCTACATATATGGGAACAGCACCTTGGCAATTTAAGAAATTTGCTGATGCTTCCTCAAAGGTATGGTTCACGCGTGGTTGGCAAGATAAAGTTTTTGCAGGTTTTACAAACAGTGCGAGTTTAAATGGTGATAAACAAGTGACATTAATTCAATTACAAACCTTAGCTTCTCAGCATGGTGGTATTTGGGTGAGTTTAGGTTTACTTCCAGCCAATACCAAAGCTGCAAAACGCGAAGATGTGAATAATTTAGGCGGTTCTGTTGGTTTACTGGTTCAATCACCTTCTGATGCGAGTGTAGATGAGATTCCAACAGGGGACTTAGAAACAGCGAAGCTGTATGCGGAACGTGTTAAATCAATTGTTGAAAAACTGCACAGCTAAGTTTTTGAGTTAATAAAAAGGCGCATTTAGCGCCTTTTTAGATTTAGATGATTTTATTCGTGTTCATTGTGTTGAGGGGCATTATATTTAAAGCCTTTGGTTTTATAGCCTAAATATAAAACACCAAACATTGCCCACCATAAACCATATTTCAGCGCGGTCTCTTCAATTTCTAACCACATTGCAAAAACGCTCAGAAAGCCTAGCAATGGAATAATAACAAAGTTGAAGATATCTTTGATATTTTTGGTTCGACCATCACGCAGTGCATAGCGAGAAATTACTGAGAGATTTACAAAAGTAAATGCAATCAAAGCACCAAAGCTGATCATTGAAATCACAATATCCAAACTCATGCGTCCAGCAGCTAAGGCGACAATACCGACAATGATAATGTTATAAGAAGGGGTGAAGTTCTTTGGGCTAATATGACCAAAGATTTTCTTATTAATGACACCATCTCGTCCCATTACATACATTAAACGAGATACGCCGGCATGAGCCGAAATACCAGATGCCATGACAGTCACAATTGCAAACGCTAAAACGTAAGACTGGAACAGCGAACCACCCACCAATAATAAAATATCTGGCTGTGTTGCAGCGACATCTTGGAAATAGCTCTTTGGATCATTAGGGAAATAGATTTGCATAAAGTAGGTGCTGATAATAAAAATTACACCTGCGAATAATGCAGTCAAGAAAATCGCTTTTGGTAAGGTCTTTTCAGTATCTTTGGTTTCTTCTGCAAGAGAGCTTAGAGAATCAAAACCTGTAAATGAAAAGCACAGTAAAGTCGCACCTGTAATTAACGCACCAATAGAGGTTAGCTCATTCCAGAATGGCTGTAAGCTCCAAAGTTGATAGCGTGTTTCTGCAGTAATCGGACCTTCTGCGTTATACCCCATTTGTAGTTTGTTATAAACTAAATAGGTGAATACACCAATGACGATCAGTTGAACTAAAACAATCAAGCTATTAAAGTTTGCAACAAAACGAGCGCCACGTAAATTAACGCCAGTCATAAAGGCTGTTAATACAATTACCCAAATCCAATGATTTACATTTGGAAATAAGGCTTCAAGATAAATTCCTGCCAAGATAATATTTACCATTGGCGATAGTAAATAATCAAGCCAAGAAGACCAGCCCACCATAAAGCCAACATTGGGATGGATTGATTTTTGTGCGTACGTATAAGCCGATCCTGAAGATGGATAGCGGCGAATCATATGCCCATAGCTTAGCGATGTAAACAAAATCGCAATCAATGCCACAATATAAGAGGTTGGAACATGATGATGGCTTTCTTCTGATACCAGACCGAAAGTGTCAAACAAGGTCATCGGTTGAATATAGGCCAAGCCAATAATGATAATGTGCCAGAGACCAAGCGTTTTTTGTAGTTTAGCTACCGATGGAGTCCCAGAAGTATTTGTCAACGGCGTTATCCTCATAATCGTTGATCAAGGATCAGCTATGGTTTAAGGATCATTTGAGACGAAAATGATCCCTGCTACAGAAAATAGAAGTGCGCCAATTTATCGTAGTTTGTTATAAATTGTCAGTACTTTTATGCTTGTTTTAGCAATTTTTTTGCCAAATAGGTAGACAAATAGATGAATAAAGATTCATTCAAAATATAAAAGCCCCGATAACAGATTGATATCGGGGCTTGATACATTAAATTATTTATTTAACTTAATGAATTACCATGCTTTTTGCAAAATTGCACGAAGATCTTCTAAATTTGCTTCTTTTGGATTGTAGATGATTGAGCCATCATTCAATGCTTTTTCAGCAACTTCATCTAATTGAGCTTCAGTCACTTTACCTGTTTCACGTAAAGTACGAGGAAGTTTAGTCAGCGAGAATAAACGATCACGCATGGTTAAGATTGTTGCAATGGCTTTATCTGCACGTAAGTTTGCAGGCGTTTGTGCATAAATATCTGCACCAGCAAGTGGCAATAATAATTCACCAATCTTGGCGCCATTGACTTCTTTGTTGTATTCAAGCACATATGGCAAGAATAAGTTCATGCAAAGACCATGGGGTAGGTGAGCAACAGCACCTAAGGCATGACCGAGTGAGTGTACCAAGCCCACCATTGAGTTCGAGAATGCAATCCCAGCCATTGTTGATGCTTGAGCAAGTTCTAAGCGACCTTGGGCATCACTTGGGTTGTCTAAAACTTTAAATAAGTTTTCACTAATTTTCTTGATACCCGCGCTTGCATAAGCATCGCTTAAAGGATTCGCTGCTAAGCAGGTATAAGCTTCAACACAGTGAGTTAGTGCATCCATACCTGTCATTGCGGTTAGGTGTGGTGGCAATGTTTGTGTCATGCGCGGATCAAGAATTGCAGCATGTGGCATGAGGTAGTAAGAAGCAAATGCAAGTTTGACATTTTTTTGCGTATCAGAAACGACAGCAACCATTGTTGCTTCAGAACCTGTACCAGAGGTTGTCGGAATAACGAAGAATGGTTTTAATGGTTTTGGTAGGTTATGCGCACCTGAGTATTGCAATAAATCATCGCCACCTTCTGAAACTAAAATATTAGTTGCTTTCGATGTATCAATAACCGAACCACCGCCAATCGCAATAATCGCATCACATTTTTTTTCGCGATATAGTTGTGCTGCTGCGCGTACTACTTCTAAGCTTGAATCGGGTGGGACGTCATCAAAAATTGCACCAATTACAGCATCTGTGGTGCTAAAAGCAGCTTCAATTGGGCTGAGTAGACCATTTGCACGTACGCCTTTATCGGTAATGATCATTGGGCGTTTTGCGCCTAGAGTCGCAAGTTCAAAAGGGATGTGCTCTAACGCGGCGTTACCAGCAATTACTTTTACAGGACAGAAAAATTCGTAATAAGGCTTAGCCATGTTATGCGCTCCGTTTGAAGTATGATTGTGCGACTTTGAGGTAGATATTTTTTGCGCCAGTGAATTTTTCTTTGAATGTTAATTCAGCTGGATAGCGTTTCACAGCAAGTGAGGCAATCAATTTAGGTAGAATTAACGCTTCCATTTTATTCAAACAACGCACTAAGCGAATGGCGCTTGACACATCACCATCAGCAATCATACGGTCATTGGCAAATGCTTGAGCGGTACTTTCTTGGAAAGAAAATACCAGAAAAGCATGAGTTAAATGTTTGAAGGTAATTGTTAAATCAGGTTTGCCTTTATAGTTGGATAAAAGCTCTAATTGTTTTTCTTCGGTCACTCGTGCAATAAATGCAGGACCATTTGGGAAAACATTCATTGAAAGTACAAAGCCAACTGGAAATTTAGAGACTTCCTGTTGTACTTCTTCATCCACTTGGCTTGCCATTACTAAACCACGACCGACGACATCCATCATGAGTTTTACGTAGGCAAATTGCAAAGTGGGCTTCACTGCTTTGGTCGAAATCACTCGCGTATCCCTTGTTAAAATTATGCAAAAGCAAATTTAGAGTAATTACTCTAATTTATTTCTTTGGAATTTAAAAGTAGTTTATTCAGATTTGACTACAAGGTCATGAAAGAAATTCGTATTTTGTAAATAGATAATAAAATCATGACAAAGTTGCTCAAAGCTTGGGTAATCTTCAAGCAAGTCTTGCAAGCGTACCATTTCTAAACCTGCGTATCCACAAGGATTAATGGTTTGAAAACCACTTAGGTCACAATCAATATTTAAGGCTAAACCGTGGTAACTACGACCACGGCGAATTTTAAAGCCTAGAGAGCCAATTTTTCGCCCATCGACATAGACCCCTGGTGCATCAGGCTTAGCGTAAGCCTCGATATTGTATTGTTTGAGTAGATCGATCATGACCTGCTCAGCAAAGCTGACTAATGTACGGACATGCCATTTTAGACGGTTTAGATCAATCAAAAAATATGCGACCAGTTGCCCCTTGCCATGCCAAGTGACCTGTCCCCCGCGATCAGTATGGACAACAGGGAGGTTGCTGTGCATCAGGATATGTTCAGCTTTACCTGCTTGCCCTTGAGTCAAAACATCTTGATGTTGTAATAACCAAACTTCATCGGGTGTGGTTTCATCGCGATTGGTTGTGAAGTCTTTCATTGCTTCAAAACGAGCTGTGTAGTCTTGTAGATCATTGAAACAACGAACGATTAAGGAGGGAGTATTAACTTGAGGGCTTAAAATATCCATAGGAATAGATAGATTCATTTGATTCTAGATTATTGTATTTAAAATGGGCATTAAAAGATATTTTTTTGTTTCGAAATAGATTCTCATAACTCTATAAAAGCTATGAAATTCTATTTCAAAAAAAATTTATGAATTTATTCGTAATATTCTTCATTAGAATATTGAGTATCAGGCTCGTGTTGTTGACCATTAAAGCCAATTTTCCCACTATCTACCTGTGGTTTAATAAATGCATAAAATAGCGTGTCCGAAAGAAGTGTAGTAAGTTTGTCTGAGTTGGTAATTGTTGCAAAAATTTTATCACCTTTATCAGAAGGTTGTAAAATATAGTCCAATGTGATTTTTACTTTACTTTGAGTAAAATCAAGTTCTAATTTTTGTGCTTGATCTTCTGTATTTGACGTATTTGCAATATTACGGACACTGTCAGATTTTTTAATAATGTCTGATGGAATTGTGGTTGTTAAATCAATTGCACATACTGTTTTAGGGCTATCTGGATCAATATGATTGGTACGACTATCCATTAAATTAAACTGGATAGATTTAGCTGATACTTGAAGTTTACTTGTATCTACATCTTCCAAAAGATTTTTCTTGATTAAATCTTTTAATCCTATATCAAGTTTTTTCTCTAATTGTTCTTGTAGGTTTTTCTGTAGTAATACAATAGCATTAGGATCATCACATTTAAGATGCTTTTGACCCGTAAATGAACATCCGTGTAGTATAGGGAGGCCAAAAAGGCAGCTAAGTAATACGAGTTTTTTCATAAAAAATTCCAATATTTTAAATGTAAGGGGAAATAGCTTAATAATTAGAATCAAGTTGATAAATAGCTTGTTTTAATTGATCCACTCGAGAGTTTGTCATTTCTGTTTCACAGTTAAGGGTAGTGATTTCTTCTTCACCATATTCGGCATTATTACCTTGTAGTTTGCATTCGAGTTCACGTTTTTTTAACCATGTTTTTTGGCTATCTAATAATTGACTACGAATCTCTTTGGTTGTTGCATTCCAAACTAAATTAAGATTCGCGTTTGCGGCATCAATTTGTTGTTGAGCTTCGTTTATACGTAATTGTGCATATTCAGTTTCAGCCTGTGCTTGTGCTTGAGCCGCTTCTGCTTCTGCTTGTTCAGCTTGCTGTTTGGCACTTTGTTTAGCAGTTCTAGTGAGAGAGTCAATAGTGATTTTTGCAACAAAATTTGAAATAAGATTCTGATTTTCTAAAGAGACATAGATTTTCTTTGCGTCATCTGTTGGTTGAACTGAATATTCTAATTCGTGTTTTAATTGGTTTAATTCGAATTTAAGATCATCTAAAACAGCCTGCTGTGCAATATCTGTTTCGTCTGATAGCTTTCGACTTTCATTTGCAGCATCTATAACCTGTGATGGGATCTTAATATCTAATTCAGCCACACAAAATTCTTTTTTACTATTAGGGTCTGAGTTATTAGTTCTGACATCATTAACTGTAATATCAAATTGTTTAATTGTACTTCTGACTTTTCCCATATCTAGGGTTATATTTTGAGTATTGATAAGTGTTTTAACTTGTTCTGATGTTAATTGATCAATATCTTTATTTATAAGTTCGATGACTAGTTTACGAGTATCATCGCTATTACATTTAGCAGAATTAAAAGATAATTTTTCACAACCAACTAGAAAAGACGTTGAAATAATACAGAATAGAAGGGTTATTTGTTGCACTTATTGTTACTCCTAGTAATATACTACTTATAGTAACAAAAACATTAAAAATTGTCGCTGATTAAAATTATTTGTATATTGTGAAAAATATAGGGATATCTTGTATATCCCTATATTGTATTAAAGCGCCGTCTTAATTAAAGGGCAGGCTGCAAGATCAGCATATAGCGCATGAACTTGTTCCAATTCTTCGAAGCGTAATTGTGCGGTCAAAGAATGGTATTTACCTGTACGTGAAGGTTGTACTTTTACTGTACCACCATCGAATTCAGGGAAGTGCTTCTGCAAAATATCAACAACAGCCACTCGAAGTTCATCCCCAGCATCACCAATCAATTTGATTGGATAGTCCATTGGGAAAACCCAAAGATGTTCTTGTAATTCACGAGAAGGAGTGCGGTCTAACATGAGCAACCTCTTAATTTGAAACGCCTGCATCAGTGCAGGCGCTTATGATCTAATAACTAGATGGGGATGGAATGTTTAATTTCAAGTTTTGAACGGTGGCTCTCACCATCACTCAAAACTTCCCATCAATTAGTCATTTTCCAAGAATGAACGTAAGTGTTCAGAGCGAGAAGGGTGGCGAAGTTTACGTAACGCTTTCGCTTCAATCTGACGGATACGTTCACGTGTTACGTCAAACTGTTTACCCACTTCTTCTAAAGTATGGTCGGTTGGCATATCGATACCAAAACGCATTTTTAACACTTTAGCTTCACGTTCTGTTAAATTTTCAAGCACTTCACGAGTCGCTTCTTTTAAACCTTCTGAGGTCGCAGCATCGACTGGAGATGTGATGTTTGAGTCCTCAATGAAGTCACCAAGATGCGAATCTTCATCATCACCGATCGGTGTTTCCATCGAAATCGGTTCTTTTGCGATTTTAAGTACTTTACGAACTTTAACCTCGTCCATTTCAAGACGTTCACCTAATTCTTCAGGTGTCGGTTCACGTCCCATCTCTTGAAGAAGTTGACGTGATACACGATTGATCTTGTTAATCGTTTCAATCATGTGGACTGGAATACGAATAGTACGCGCTTGATCGGCAATCGAACGTGTAATCGCCTGACGAATCCACCAAGTTGCATAGGTCGAGAATTTATAACCACGACGATATTCAAACTTGTCTACAGCCTTCATCAAACCAATGTTACCTTCTTGAATTAAATCAAGGAATTGTAAGCCACGGTTGGTATATTTCTTCGCAATTGAAATAACCAAACGTAAGTTTGCTTCAACCATTTCTTTCTTGGCACGACGTGCTTTTGCTTCACCAACTGCCATACGCTTAGAGATATCTTTGATATCTTTTACGTTCAAACCAAGGTCTTTCTCAATATCGGCAATCTTCTGTTGGAATGCCAATACGTCAGGACGCACTTTTTCTAAATGTGCTTTGGTTTCAGCAGGGGCTTTCGCGATTTGTTCATCTAACCAAGCTGGATTTGACTCTTGTTCAGGGAACGTTGTACGGAATTGATTACGATCCATACGACCACGACGCACTGCATAACGCATGATTTCACGTTCATTGGTACGAATTTGTTCATGTGTGCCGCGAATCATTTCTGAAATGATGTCAAATAAACGTGGTGTGAATTTAAACATCATAAAGACAGCAGCTAAAGCTTCTAGTGCAGCTTTTGCTTCGTCACTATTACGACCATGTTTTGCTACAATTGCTTTTGTATCATTCCAAGCAGCTTCTAGTTCAGAAAAACGAACTTTGGCAATTTCAGGGTCAGGTCCAGATTCACCTTCAGAATCATCATCACCTTCAGATTCTTCGTCTTCGTCATCATCGTCAAGTTTTACATCTTTTGTCGCAGGTGAAGCACTTTCAGCTTCTTCAAGTTCTGCTTCTTCTTCCAGTACTTCTGGAATGTCATCATCAGTTTCTGGGTCTAAGTAGCCAGAAAGAATATCGGCAAGACGACGCTCACCTGTTAAAAAGTCATTATATTCTTGTAAAACGACTTCAACAGCATTTGGCCAATAAGCAATTGAATGTAAAACGTCACGAATACCTTCTTCGATACGTTTTGCAATGCTAATTTCGCCTTCACGCGTTAAAAGTTCAACTGTCCCCATTTCACGCATGTACATACGTACAGGGTCAGTGGTACGACCAGGCTCACTTTCAACCGATGCTAATACGGCAGCAGCTTCTTCTTCAGCGACTTCGTCTGCAGCTTCAGTAGACTCACCAAACATGGTGTCATCAGTTTCTGGTGCACGTTCATGCACTGGAATACCAACGTCTTGAAGCATCTGGATGATGTCTTCAATCTGCTCACTTTCCGTAATTGAGTCTGGTAGATGATCGTTAACCTCAGCGTAAGTTAAGTAACCTTGTTCTTTGCCTCGGCTAATCAGAGCCGCTACTTGCGAAGTAGGGGAATTCATATCGCTCATCTTTGCTTACTCTTTTGTTGAATCTGTGGCGGTGAAAAACCGTGCATGATAGCACAATTCACGAGGAATGTTTTGGATTTGATCCGCTCGCTTTAAATAAAAAATAGGTTGGATTGAACTGTAGTTTCTTAAATATGGGGGTGTGTCATAATTTTTCAAGCAGAGAATTCCTATTCAAGAATTTTTTCATTTTTACAATTGTTAGAATATAAATACACAAAAAAAACGATGAAAAAAAGTACAAAACACCATTTTATAGTGAAAAAATCAAATAAAACTTGACAAGGTTGGATAAGACCGATAAATAGCGGCTAGACCCATTTATATTTTTTCATTTAGAGGTACTGTTAGTGTCTTCTACAGATTTCGAATTAGATGATGATAACTACGGTGAGGATGATGTTGGTTTTGATGAGTCATCAGGCAAAATCAGTGCCAAAGAATCATTAGAAAAGCGCCGTTTGATTGATGATCTACTCGCTCAACGCCGTTTAGAACGAGAATTAAAAGATTTCGATTATGATTTCGACGACGATGATTTGGATGACTAAAGTGAAGCGAAATTGCTAAGACTTTATGTTTGAAAATGTTATGCTGTTGCCGATGTATTTAAAATTTGGATCATAAAATGAGCACATTAGATTTAGACTTATTGAGTAATTTTCTTGACGGTGATCAAAATGAGCACGGTTTAGATTTTGCAGCGACTCATGGCTTTTTGTGTGCTATCGCGGTTGGTCCAAAATTTGATCGTTGGTTGGATGAGCTTTTTGAGAGTAACCAAAAGAAAGTTCCTAGTGAAATCATTGAACAAATCAAAGCTTGGTTAGAGTCTATTCGTCAAGATTTAGCCAATGAAAACGGAATTGAATTCCCTTTTGAAATTGAAGAAGCAGATGTTGATTCAAGTTTAGGTGATTGGAGCGTTGGTTTTGTTGATGCAATGTTCTTGAATGAAGAGGCATGGTTTGCTCCAGAGTTTGAAGAACAATTGGTTGATTTAACTTTACCAATTATGGTGTTTAGTGGCATTGATGAAGAAGATCCTCAAATGGAGTCTTTCCGTCGTAATGGTCAATTGATGGATGAATTAGCGGAAGAAATTCCTGATAATTTGAACGAAATTTATCTCATGTACCATACGCCTGCGTGATGCTACATCTTATGTAGTTACAAAAGTAATGCATAATTTGACACCAAATTAAATATTAAACGTCCTTTAGAGGACGTTTTTTATATCTCGTTTGGGAGTTAAGGTTTCTGTGATTGAGGAAGCATCAAGTCGAGATCACTTTCAATCCTTTGATATGCGTCTGCACTATTTAGTTTATTTGTGGTGATTTACTCAGAGACCAAGCATTTTCATGGGCGATTACTTTACCCTTAAGATTCTCTGTTATCGTTTCCAATAATTTAATTTGGTAATGCGTTGCATAATGCTGAGTTAATTCATGTTCAGGAACGGAAAACGGCGGTCCTTGAAGTAGGTTTTGATCATATTCAAGGCTAATTAATAGCTGAGGTGCTTGTTTTGTAATGTCTAATAAATGTTGTGTATATTGGCTTCGCATTTGTGGTGGAAGAGCGATTAGAGCAGCTCGATCATAAACAGCATCTATATCCCCAAGTTGTTGTGCTGTTAATTGAAAAAAATCACCAACGAATAATTCAATTTGAGGATGTTGATAGTGAGTCAATTCACCTGATTCCGTCTCTTTAAAACTTAACTCTAAATTTGAAATAAGATCTTGGATTGCAATAGGGCTAAGATCAATACCAACTATTTGATAACCCTGATTTATTAGCCAGCTTATATCTAAACTTTTACCACAAAGTGGAACAAAAATACGAGCATGAGGCTTTAAATCTAATGATCTAAAATATTGGGTGAGTAGGGCGTGAGGTTGGTCTTGATGAAAACCAATATTATTGTTTTGCCATTTGTCATGCCAAAAATCATGTTGCATTATTTGAACCTCAGTATTCATTTAAATAGAGTTGAAAATGTCATCTAGTATTTTTTTGATAAATAGAATTTCTTGATTAAGAACCAAAGTACGTATGCTATTGCAATAGCTAAAATAATAGTACCAATACGTTGTGTAATAGCACTCATCAATGCTGGATTTTCACTAAAATGATAACCAACATAGGCAAGTAGCGTGGTCCAAAGAATTGTACCTGCAGTACTGTAAGCCATGAACTTACTAAAAGGCATTTTGCTCATACCTGCTGGGATACTAATTAAAGAGCGAAGTGCAGGTACTATACGACCAAAAAATACAATCCTATGTCCATATTTTTCAAACCAAGTGAGTGATTTTTCAAGATCAGCAACACTAATACGGAGGTATTTTCCGTAGCGTTCGACAAGAGTAAAAAGGTGGTGTTGCGGAATCTTTCTACCCATCCAATACAGTAATGCCGCGGCTAGAAGTGAGCCGATACTACCAGCAATAATCACTCCGATTAAAGTCAGTTCACCTTTTGCCGCAGTATAGCCTGCGGATGGCATAATGATTTCGGATGGAATCGGTGGGAAAATATTATCAAGAAACATTAAAAATGCGATACCCAAGTATCCTAGTTTCTCCATGATGGATAATACCCAGTCTTCCAGTGCCATAGCGCCTAAATGTGATTTGTGAGTTAGGGGGTAGAATAATCGTTGTCTAAATAACTCTCAATAATGTATTGGTTAATAATCTTGATGATTAAAATAAAAAAAGCCTTAGTTTGAGCTAAGGCTTTTTATTAAATGTTTATACTTATTTATAGACGCTTGCGTTTTGCCGCTGCAATTTGTGACTGACGCATACGGAAGCCAGCTTTTTGTTTATCCGTAGTTTTATCAATACAGTAAACACAAGACACACCGTGTTCATAGCTTGGTAATTCAGCTTCAACCCTAGTAAGTGGCCATCCACAAGCGTGACACTTAATATTTTCACCTTCTTCAACGCCGTGAGTCACCGCCGTACGACCATCAAATACGAAGCATTCACCTTCCCACATACTTTCTTCGGCAGGGGTTTCTTCTAGATATTTTAAAATACCGCCTTTGAGGTGATAAACTTCATTAAAGCCTTCTTGTAGAAGTAGAGACGTTGATTTCTCGCAACGAATACCGCCTGTACAGAACATCGCAATTTTTTTGTCTTTATGTTGTTCAAGGTTTTGTTTTACATATTCAGGAAATTCACGGAAACTTTCAGTTTTCGGATCAATCGCGCCTTTAAATGTACCAGCTTTGTATTCATAGTCATTACGCGTGTCGATCAAGATCACATCATCACGACTAATTAAATCGTTCCATTCTTTAGGATCAAGATAGTGGCCAACCAAATCACGTGGTTTAACTTCAACACCTAAAGTGACAATTTCATTTTTAAGTTTAATTTTCATTTTACGGAATGGTTTTTCAGAGCTTTCAGACTCTTTATATTCCATTGCATTAAACCCTTCGTTTAAAAGGAATTGATGAACGGTATCAATCGCGGTACGGTCGCCAGCAACAGTTCCATTAATTCCTTCAGACGCTACAATCAGAGTTCCACATAAATTGATGCTCTTCACTAAGTTCAAAAGACGTTGTTGCAGGTCAGCTGCATCTGAAACTTCTTTAAATTGATATAGTGCCGCAACAACCCAATTATTGGTCGCTTGCTGTTCTACAGGTGCAAGCTGTTCTACAGTAGCGTTCATGGATAACTCCAAATGTATTAAGATAGAAAAATAAGGCGCACATTTTAGCGCGAAATCTGAAAATAAGCGAGAAAACCATAAAAAAAATATGGTTTTAAAGGAGTTGGTTTTGAGTAACGATCGTCGAATTCCATCATTGACCCCTTGTGCGGGACGTTGCTCAACGGTATTTGGTGATTTAGTTTGTCGTGGTTGTCGCCGTTTCAATCATGAAGTGATTCAATGGAATACTTATACGCCAGAGCAAAGGCTCATGGTGTGGAAGCGCTTAGATGCGCAGCTGAATCAAATTTTGGTGCCTTTACTACCTCACGCCAATCTTCAACATATTGAAGGTTTTATTCACAGTAAACATATTCGTGTCTTAGAGACAGCCACTACAGGGCGGAAGTTGTATCATGCTTTGAAAATTTGCGAGAAGAATAAGCATTTGGCACATGATAGTGGGCTAGGCATTACAGATTCACAGGTTAAACCCATTTGGGATGAGTTTGAGCGTCGTGTGTTGGCTTTGGCAAAGGCGAGTTATGAGTTAGCATGGTTGCGTGCAGATGGAATTAGTAATAATTTACTGCGTGCATTAGAAGAAGATGAAATTTAAATATTTTTCTTCTGAATACTCAATCTGTAAATAATGATTTCAGCGATTAATAGATTGATCGTCCAGCCTAACCATGCTTCAAGCTGATAAATGTGGATTGGTGTAAGCCAATCCCAATAGGGTTGAATTTGGTAAAGTGCAAGTTTCCATGTTCTTAAGCTTAATGCAGATAAGGCTAAAGCAAAACTTCGAATCATCCAGTTACGATGTGCAATCCATTTTTTTTCAAAAGCATAATAAAGTGCAAATAGGGTACTTGTTCCCCATAATAATCCTAGAATCACAAAGCAAATTTGGGTACTAAAACCGCCATTTGCTGAGATTGCAAGAATGAAGCCGCTAGGCAAGGCGGCTCCAAGTGTTGCAACAATATAAAGCCAGCCTGCACAGCGATGCAAACGTGGTGTGTTATTACGAATTGAATGTGAGAATTGGGTAAAACCTGCCAATAATACCAAGCTGCTAGTGATAACATGAGTTTGAAATGCAAAGCGCCAAGGCTGAGTGTGTACGACATCTTGCTTAAGAACTAAAAAATTGGTGCTATCCGACCAAGGGAAATAATTCAGGCAGATTTTAAGCATTAACCAAGATAGATAGCCAAAAACTAATATGATGATCAATTGAGAGAATCGGTTGAGTATTTTCCACATAAATATTGATCACTGATATGCTGTGCAAGCAAAATAATTGAAATAGTTTTTTTAGATGAGAGCATTAAAATGAATAAGCCTAAACAATTATTAATTGCGATTGCTATTTTATCAAGCACTACGCTGACTTTAGCACAATCCCCTCAAATAGCACCTTCATGGACAGGGTTATATAACGATGAGCAAAAAATTTCTTTGTTCATGCAGCAAAAAGGCAGTGATATTACAGGTTATAGTCTGTTAAATGGTAAGCAACTAAATTTTAAAGGGAAAATTCAGCAAACTGACTTGAATCACACTTTGACTTTAAATGAAATTGGACAGGGGGTAAGTGTTGGTCAGTTTATTTTAGAATATAAGGGTAATACTTCACCGATTGAAGCTCAGTGGTTGTCTACAACGAAAACGGTGAAACCGAAATTTTTTAGTTTAAATGCGCAGCAATGTAAATATGCAAAAGGGCAAGGTGAATTTCCTGATGCTTCTGTGCGTTTGTTGAAAGATGCTGATTTACAAGTGCCTCTAGGGCAGTTGCAATATATGCGTAATGAAATTTATGCACGTCATGGTTATGCTTTTCAGAACAAAAATTGGGCAACTACATTTTCGCAATATGATTGGTATATGCCTTGCTATACCAATGTGGATACACGTCTAACTCAAATTGAAAAAGAAAATATAAAGCGTATTAAAATGGTCGAACCATATGCAAAAGATGTAGATTGGGGGCGTTAATTCATTTCGATGAATACTGTTTCTAATAAAAAAGCTGCCATTTGGCAGCTTTTTTAACATTAATTTTAAAAATAAAATTAACGTTGGATGTCGCGTTGAGTCGAGCCTGTGTAAAGCTGACGTGGACGACCGATCTTGTAAGGACCGCTGTGCATTTCTAACCAGTGGCTGATCCAACCAACTGTACGTGCAAGCGCGAAGATTACAGTAAACATTTCTGTTGGGATACCAATCGCTTTTAAGATGATACCTGAATAGAAGTCTACGTTTGGATATAAGTTACGCTTGATGAAGTATTCATCAGAAAGCGCAATTCTTTCAAGTTCCATTGCAAGAGCAAGTTGTGGATCTTGGATACCTAAAGCTTCAAGTACTTCGTCACAAGTTTGTTTCATGACTTTCGCACGTGGATCGAAGTTTTTGTAAACACGGTGACCGAAGCCCATGAGTTTAACTTCTTTGCTCTTCACTTTTTCCATGAATTCAGCAACGTTTTCTACGCTACCAATTTCATCTAACATTTTAAGTACAGCTTCGTTTGCACCACCGTGAGCAGGTCCCCAAAGTGCAGAGATACCAGCAGAGATACATGCATATGGGTTCGCACCAGTAGAACCAGCAAGACGAACTGTAGACGTAGATGCATTTTGCTCGTGGTCAGCATGAAGCGTAAAGATACGATCCATTGCACGTGCAAGAACAGGATTTACTTTGTAGTCACGATCAGCAGGAGTTGCAAACATCATGTGCAAGAAGTTTTCTGCATAACCTAAGTCATTACGTGGGTAAATGAATGGTTGACCTACAGTGTACTTATAGCTCCACGCTGCAAGCGTAGGGATTTTCGCGATTAAGCGAATTGCAGTAATTTCACGATGGTTAACATCTTCGATGTCTAAACCGTTGTGATAAAACGCAGATAATGCACCTACTACACCAACCATAATTGCCATAGGGTGAGCATCACGACGGAAGCCATTGAAGAAACGGCTTACTTGGTCATGTACCATAGTGTGGTTGCGAACTTTAGCATCAAATTCTGCTTTCTGTTCAGCATTTGGAAGCTCGCCATTTAATAATAAGTAGCAAGTTTCTAAATAGTCTGCTTGAGTCGCTAATTGATCAATCGGATAGCCACGGTGTAATAACACACCTTTGTCACCATCAATGAATGTGATCTTAGATTCGCAAGCAGCTGTCGCCATAAAACCAGGATCGAAAGTAAAATGACCAGATGCCAATACATCTTTAACGTCAATTACATCTGGGCCCAATGTACCGCTGTAAATTGGTAATTCAATTTCTTTGCCATCAAGCTGTAATACGGCTTTTTTGCCAGTTGCTGCAGACATTCAAAGATCTCCTGTCCTGGTGAATGATTATCTGACTCGAAATCCTAATCTTGTCGTATGCGAATCAGACGGTGTCAAAATTTGCTATAAGATTAGTGGCTACTAAAATTTTGTCAATTATACTTAGGGATAAAAAATAACGTTATTGCAGTCAATTAGTCATTCAGTATCAAAGAAAAAATTGAGTAAAATCACAGCATCGGTCGAGTATAATATGTCAAATCAGGTTTGAGGTGCATAAAAAAAATGAAGCACCAGTACAATTGTAAGTAAATTTTTATCCGAGTTATATTTTGGTGCTTAAAAAATAAATACTTACCACAATTCAAAAGCCTATATATCTCAGGGTTTAGAATTAACTATCCATTAAAAAATAGATTAAAAGTTTTATATATTGAGTCATAATTGATTCATTGTGGTGCGATTAACTGTATAAAAAATAGCTTATTTTTTGTGAGCATCTGGTATGAGGAAACAGATTATTGATCCCTGATATTTAATATATAAATGAGGGGTATTATTTTCGCCTATATTTAAGATTGTAGTTTTTGATTAATTTTTAGACATTTAGCGGAGTATTATTGAAATATATTAGAAATAATTTTGACAAAAAATTTAGTAAACTAAAAAATAATAACTCATGTTTTATTTTTATATAACAGTAATATATTGGGTTCTATTGCGGTTTCCAGCGCAGCTTATATACGCATTAAATGTGAATGATTCTTATTTCATTGAATTTTCGACTAAAGCGAAAACTGATTGTTTGTATTTTGATATTTCACGTTTTATAATTCGTTGTCGTTATATAGGTTAGGCGTGCATTATGCTTGCCTGACTATGCCAGCTTTCCTTTGAATTAATTCAAACAAACTCCGGATGGAGTTTCTACCTACAGGATGCCCGCTGTGAAAAGCAACAGACCTGTCAATTTGTCCATGGGTCAGGTGTTAGCGGTAAATTTACGCTCACCCGTGGCTATTGCATCAATTCTACACCGTTTATCAGGTGTAATCGTTTTCTTATTAGTCGCTGTTCTTTTATGGATTTTGGATAAATCTTTATCTTCACCAGAAGGATTTGACTACGTTAAAAATGTCGTTTTCGGAAATATCTGTGTACGTTTCATCGTATGGGTATTTGTAGCTGGCTTAATTTTTCACTTCATTGCTGGGGTAAAGCATTTACTTGCTGACCTTGGTTTTGCTGAGGAACTTCAAAGCGGTCGTATTGCAGCTACTATTTCATTGATCTTGTCTGCGATCGGTATTCTCGCGGCATTTGTATGGATTATGTTCTGATGAAAAGTGCTACAGGTTTAACAGGTTCAGGTTCTCGCGATTGGTATATCCAGCGTGTTAGTGCTGTGGTTTTAGCTGCCTATACTGTGGTGATGTTCGGTTGGATCTTGTGTAATAGCGGATTTGGTTACGAACAGTGGGCTGGCTTTATGTTGACTCTACCAATGAAGATTTTCTCTTTATTGGCCGTATTGTCACTTGTTGCTCATGCTTGGATTGGTATGTGGCAAGTCTTTACTGATTATGTAACGACTCGTCAAATGGGGCCTTCGGCTTCAGGTTTACGCCTTGTATTGACTTCTGCTGTCATTATTTCAGTGTTTGTGTACGCAATCTGGGGTATCCAGATTTTCTGGGCAAATTGATAGGAATAGAACATGGCGATTATCTCTAAAGAAAATTATTCGAATATTCAGACCTTATCATTTGACGCTGTGATCGTTGGTGGTGGTGGTTCAGGTATGCGTGCTTCTTACCAACTTGCTCAAGCTGGTTTAAAAGTTGCTGTATTGACCAAAGTATTCCCAACACGTTCGCACACAGTTGCTGCCCAAGGTGGTATCGGTGCGTCGTTAGGTAACATGCAAGAAGATAACTGGCATTATCACTTCTATGACACGGTTAAAGGTTCTGACTGGTTAGGCGATCAGGACGCAATCGAGTTTATGACCCGTGAAGCGCCAAAAGTTGTTTACGAGCTTGAACACTTAGGTATGCCGTTTGACCGTAACGAAGATGGTACGATTTATCAACGTCCATTTGGTGGTCACTCAGCAAACTATGGTGAAAAAGCAGTTCCACGTGCGTGTGCTGCTGCTGACCGTACAGGTCATGCGCTACTTCATACTTTGTATCAAAGCAACGTAAAAATGGGTACTCAGTTTTACGTTGAATGGATTGCTTTGGACTTGATCCGTAACGAAGCGGGTGATGTTCTTGGTGTAACCGCAATTGATCAAGAAACAGGTAATATTGCAGTATTCCAAGCAAAAGCGACTCTATTTGCTACGGGTGGTGCTGGTCGTGTTTACCGTGCATCTACCAATGCGTATATCAATACGGGTGATGGTCTTGGTATGGCTGCTCGTGCAGGTATTCCATTACAAGATATGGAATTCTGGCAATTCCACCCAACGGGTGTTGCAGGCGCAGGCGTATTGTTAACTGAAGGTTGTCGTGGTGAAGGTGGTATCCTTCGTAACAAAGACGGCGAACCATTCATGGAACGTTATGCACCAACTTTAAAAGACTTGGCACCACGTGACTTCGTATCACGTTCTATGGACCAAGAAATTAAAGAAGGTCGTGGTTGTGGTCCTAAGGCGGATTATATCTTGTTAGATATGACGCATTTGGGTGCTGAAACGATTATGAAACGTCTACCATCTGTATTTGAGATTGGTAAGAAGTTCGCAAACGTTGACTGTACGAAAGAGCCAATTCCAGTTGTACCTACGATCCATTATCAAATGGGTGGTATTCCTACGAATATTCATGGTCAAGTGGTTGTGCCTCATGGTGTGGAAGAGGGTGAATTCTCTGCGCATTATGATAAAGACACGAAAGAATATACCTATAAAGGTACGCGCGATTACGTAAAACCTGTGAAAGGTTTCTATGCAATTGGCGAATGTTCTTGTGTATCAGTACATGGTGCAAACCGTTTAGGTACTAACTCATTGCTTGACCTTGTAGTATTTGGTAAAGCTGCTGGTGAACACATCATTGATTACGTGACTAAACATCACGGTGATGATTACCAACCGCTTCCAACTGATGTATTAGCAAATACTTTAGGGCGTATTCGTAAGTTAGATGATTCAACCACGGGTGAGAATGCACAAGAAGTTGCTGATGCAATCCGTGACATCGTACAAGATCACGCAGGTGTATTCCGTACTCAGGCGTTGCTTGACAAGGGCGTAAAAGAAATTCTTGCGATTGAACCACGTGTTCGTAATATTCATTTGAAAGATAAATCTAAAGTATTTAACACTGCACGTGTTGAAGCATTAGAAGTTGAAAACTTATATGAAGTTGCGAAAGCGACTTTGATTTCTGCTGCTGCACGTAAAGAATGTCGTGGTGCACATACAGTTGTTGACTATGAGTTAGCACCTGATCATCCAACTTATTCTTACGGTCGTCGTGATGATGAATGGATGAAGCATACTTTATGGTATTCATCAGACAACCGTCTTGAATATAAGCCGGTACGTTTCAGCCCATTAACGGTTGAAGCAATTGAACCTAAGCCACGTACATTCTAATCGGGAGAACAAAGATGAGTAGAGGCACTCGTACATTCGAAATCTACCGCTATGATCCTGATAAGGATAAAGCGCCGTACATGCAAACTTTCAAACTTGAGTTAACCGATAAGCACCGTATGTTGCTTGACGCGTTACTTGCGTTGAAAGTGCAAGATGAGTCATTAACATTCCGTCGCTCTTGCCGTGAAGGTATTTGTGGTTCTGATGGTGTGAACATCAATGGTAAAAATGGTTTAGCGTGCTTGTGGAACTTGAACGATTTACCAGAGAAGATTGTGATTCGTCCTTTACCTGGCTTACCAGTGGTAAAAGATTTGGTTGTAGATATGAATCAATTCTACGATCAATATGACAAAATCCAACCGTTCTTGATTAACAATCAGCCAGCGCCAGCGAAAGAGCGTTTACAGTCTCAAGCAGAACGTGAACACTTGGATGGTCTGTATGAATGTATTCTTTGTGCATGTTGTTCAACATCATGCCCATCATTTTGGTGGAACCCTGATAAGTTCCTCGGACCATCTGCATTGTTAAATGCATATCGCTTTATCATTGACTCTCGTGATACGGCAACACAAGAGCGTTTGGCTCGTTTAGACGACCCATTCTCTTTGTTCCGTTGCAAAGGGATCATGAACTGTGTGTCTGTATGTCCTAAAGGTTTAAACCCGACGAAGGCAATTGGTCACATTCGTAATATGTTGTTAGACCAAGCTGGTTAATACAGTTTTCTGATATGTGAAAAGGGAGCTTTTAAAAGCTCCCTTTTTTATTTTGGTTAAATAGTTTTCTATGTTGGTGGGCTTGCAAGGTTTATTATCGAGTTCTTAAAAAATATTATTGAGTCTTGAAAATTTATAAATTTTGAGCTTAAGAAAAATGAGTTGGATTAATAAGAAAAATGAATGATCTATTTTTAGGCGCTCTGCATAATGTTTGTGCAAGAATTGTAGAAAATCTTTAACTTTGGTCGATAAAGGTGCAACTATTATAAAAAGGGGGGTATATTAGAATATAATTAAGAATGTGTATTTCGCTGCTTTATAGATGGTATGTGTCAAAAAAATCAATTCGTACATGAGAACATGGTACGATTTCCGCCACGACCTGAAGCAAAAAATAAGCATATTCCTGATGTTATATCACTCTAATGCTTACCAATTGTATGGATATAGTTTGGGTTAAAGTCAATTTAGAAAAGTTAATATTTTTGTTAATTTTTCTAAAATGGTTTGCAAAAAATTGCTCGATTTCATCGAGTATAAGGATGAGTTATGTGCTTTGAATTGAAAGTGCATAGCTCATTTATTACATCAAAAGGAATACTCCTGATGTGTAGTGATAATGTCTCAAGGTTGGATGATCTTGAGTAGTAGTGTCATGTTACCAATTTGATACTATGAATCATGGGTGTGCTTAAAAGGCAACCTGTATTATTTTTTGCAATAGGAAATGGGTCCAAAAATGCAAGAAGTTGCTGACGCACTGCGTCTTGACACTGAACTTTCCGCTGATAGTGCAGCGTATATTGAAGAGCTTTACGAACAGTACCTAACTTCTCCAACCTCAGTGTCAGAGGATTGGCGTGAATATTTCGATAAATACCCTAAAGGTGATCAACCACACGGTAGTGTGCGCGAGCAATTCCTCCTTTTGGGTCGTAATTCAAACCGAGTTCAACCTGTTGTACAAAGCACTGTAAGTACAGAACATGAGCGTCGTCAAATTGGTGTATTACAACTGATTGCTGCTTATCGTAACCGTGGTCATCAAAAAGCCAAACTTGATCCATTAGGTCTTGCGAAACGCGAAGAAGTTCCAGATCTTGATTTATCTGCACACGGTTTAACTAAATCTGATTTAGATACTGTATTTAATACAGGTAACCTCGCGATTGGCAAAGCAGAAGCGACATTGTCTGAAATGGTTGAATCCATGGAAGCAATTTACTGCTCTTCAATCGGTGCAGAATACATGCATATCGTTGATACAAAAGAAAAACGTTGGATTCAACAACGTTTGGAAGGTGCTCGCGGTAAATTCAATTACACCAATGATCAGAAAAAAGGTTTCTTGGAGCGTTTAACCGCTGCGGAAGGCTTAGAGAAATATCTTGGTAATAAATTCGTTGGTGCGAAACGTTTTGGTGTAGAAGGCGGTGAGTCTTTTATTCCAATGATGAATGAAATCATTCAACGTGCAGGCAGTGTTGGTTGTAAAGAAGTTGTGATTGGTATGCCACACCGTGGTCGTCTCAACCTTCTTGTGAACATCATGGGTAAAAACCCAGCGGATCTTTTTGGTGAATTTGAAGGCAAGAGCCTACATAAAAAAGGTTCTGGTGACGTTAAGTATCACCAAGGTTTCTCTTCAAACGTAATGACTCCGGGTGGCGAAGTTCACTTAGCATTGGCGTTTAACCCATCACACTTAGAGATTGTTGGTCCTGTAGTAGAAGGTTCGGTTCGTGCACGTCAAGTTCGTCGTAAAGATATTGGCGGCGATGACGTTCTTCCAGTGATTGTACATGGTGATGCTGCATTTGCGGGTCAAGGTGTAAACCAAGAAACCTTCCAAATGTCACAAACACGTGGTTACACAGTGGGCGGTACCGTTCACATCGTGATCAATAACCAAGTGGGCTTCACAACTTCTGATCCGCGTGATACACGTTCTACAGAGTATTGTACTGACGTTGCGAAGATGATTCAGGCGCCGATTTTCCATGTGAATGGTGATGATCCTGAAGCTGTGATTTTCGTAACTCAGCTTGCACATGATTTCCGTCATACTTTCCGTAAAGACGTGATCTTAGACTTGTTCTGCTACCGTCGTCGTGGTCATAACGAAGCAGATGAACCATCTGCAACTCAGCCTTTGATGTATCAAGTGATCAACAAGAAAGCGACAACACGTACCTTGTATGCAGATCAATTGGTTCAAGAAAAAGTACTTGACCGTGCTAGTGCAGATGCAATGGTGGAAGGTTATCGTTCTGATTTAGAAGCAGGTAATCACGTTGCAAATGCTTTGGTGACTGAACCAAACAAAAAGATGTTTGTAGATTGGTCGCCATATTTAGGTCATGAATACACAGATATTTGGGATACAACTTTTAGCATCGATCGTCTAAAAGAACTAGGTTTGAAAATGAATACATTACCAGAGGGTTTTGTATTACAACGTCAAGTTCAGAAAGTGATCGAAGATCGCGTGAAGATGCAAACAGGTGAAATGCCACTGAACTGGGGTGCTGCTGAAACTTTAGCTTATGCATCTTTGCTTGACGATGGCTTCCTTGTGCGTATCACGGGTGAAGATGTGGGTCGTGGTACATTCTCGCACCGCCATGCCAAATTACATAACCAAGTCGATGGTTCGGTTTATATTCCACTTTGTCATATAAAAGAAAATCAGCCACGTACTGCGGTCTATGACTCTTTGTTGTCAGAAGAAGCAGTGCTTGCATTTGAATATGGCTATTCAACGACATTGCCAAAAAGCTTAATCGTTTGGGAAGCACAATTTGGTGACTTCGCAAACTGTGCGCAAGTTGTTATTGACCAATTTATCGCTTCGGGTGAAACCAAGTGGGAGCGTGTGTGTGGCCTAACAATGTTGTTACCACACGGTTATGAAGGCCAAGGTCCAGAGCATTCATCTGCGCGATTAGAACGTTTCTTACAGCTTTGTGCTGAAGACAATATGCAAGTGATGACACCGACAACACCAGCGCAGATTTTCCATGCATTGCGTCGTCAAGCGGTTCGTCCGATTCGTAAGCCAATGATCGTAATGTCACCAAAATCATTACTTCGTCATAAACTTGCGACTTCAACTTTAGATGAATTAGCAAACGGTTCATTCCAAACCGTGATTGATGAAGTTGATCAAATCAATAAAGCTGATGTGACTCGTTTAGTTCTTTGTGGTGGTAAGGTTTATTACGATTTACTCGAAAAACGTCGTGAGCTTGGTCTAAACCATATTGCGATCGTTCGTATCGAACAATTGTATCCATACCCAGAACAACGCTTAGCTGAGGTTATGGCTCAGTATCCAAACATTCAAGAGCTTGTTTGGGCACAAGAAGAGCCGAAGAACCAAGGTGCTTGGTTATTTATCGTTCCTCGTTTATATGAAGACGTTCTTAAATCAGGTAAACAAATTCGTATTAGCTATGCTGGTCGTGACGCATCTGCCGCACCTGCTTGTGGCTCGCCATACTTGCATGCAAAACAACAAGCTCAGCTTATCAATGACGCACTTGCGATTGAAGTTGAACAATCAGGAGATTCTAAATAATGGCAACCGAAATTAAAGCACCGGTATTTCCAGAGTCAGTTGCTGACGGTACGATCGCAACTTGGCACAAGAAAGTAGGTGAACCTGTATCACGTGATGAAGTGATCTGTGACATTGAAACCGATAAAGTTGTTTTAGAAGTGGTTGCTCCAGCTGATGGTAGCTTAGTTGCAATCATCAAAGGTGAAGGCGATACAGTTCTTTCTGACGAAGTGATTGCTCAATTCGAAGCTGGTGTTGTTGCTGCCGCTGCTCCTGAAGCTGCTGCACCAGCCGCAGCTGCTCCAGTTGCATCTGCGCCAGCAGCTGCATCAACTCAAGCAGTTGATCAAAACCAAGCGCCTGCAGTTCGTAAAGCATTATCTGAAACTGGTATCAATGCTGCTGATGTACAAGGTACAGGCCGTGGTGGTCGCATCACTAAAGAAGATGTTGCTAGCCATCAAGCTAAACCTGCTGCATCAGTTCAACCATTAAGCGTTGCTGTCGGCGAGCGTATCGAGAAACGTGTTCCAATGACACGTTTACGTAAGCGTGTTGCTGAGCGTTTATTGGCAGCTACACAACAAACTGCAATGTTAACAACGTTCAACGAAGTTAACATGAAGCCAATCATGGAAATGCGTAAGCAATATAAAGATGCTTTCGAAAAACGTCATGGTGCGCGTTTAGGCTTTATGTCTTTCTTCGTTAAAGCGGCAACTGAAGCATTAAAACGCTACCCAGCTGTAAACGCATCTATTGATGGTGATGATATTGTTTATCACGGTTTCTATGACATCGGTGTAGCAGTTTCTTCTGACCGTGGTTTAGTTGTACCAATTCTTCGTGATACAGATCGTATGAACTACGCTGAAGTTGAAAACGGTATTGGGGCTTATGCTGCTAAAGCGCGTGAAGGTAAATTGTCGATTGAAGAAATGTCTGGCGGTACGTTCACGATTACTAATGGTGGTACTTTCGGTTCATTGTTATCTACACCGATTTTAAATACACCACAAACGGCAATTTTGGGTATGCACAAAATCCAAGAACGTCCTATGGCGGTAAATGGTCAAGTTGAAATCTTGCCAATGATGTACTTAGCACTTTCTTATGACCACCGTTTAATCGATGGTAAAGAAGCTGTAGGTTTCTTGGTAACAATTAAAGAATTGTTAGAAGAACCAGCTAAACTCATTCTTGATCTTTAACATATTTAAATCCCCCTAAATCCCCCTTTGATAAAGGGGGACTACCAGTCACGGTATTTCTCCTCTTTGCAAAGAGAGGGTTAGGGGGAGATTTAAGGAATAGAAAAATGTCTCAACAGTTTGATCTTGTTGTCATTGGCGGTGGACCTGGTGGTTATGAAGCAGCGATTCGTGCAGCTCAACTTGGTTTCAAAGTCGCTTGTATCGAAAAACGTATTCACAACGGTAAGCCATCTTTGGGTGGTACATGTTTAAATGTGGGTTGTATCCCTTCTAAAGCATTGCTTGATTCTTCTCACCGTTACGAAGCAACAATTCATGAGCTTGCTGAACACGGGATCACGACAGGTGAAGTTAAATTTGATTTAGACACTTTGTTGGCACGTAAAGACAAAGTTGTAGATCAATTGACGGGTGGTGTTGCTCAATTACTTAAAGGTAATGGTATCGAGTGGTTACAAGGTACTGGTAAATTACTCGCAGGTAAAAAAGTAGAATTCACACCGTTTGAAGGTGATGTACAGGTTTTAGAACCAAAGTACGTCATCCTTGCGACTGGTTCTGTACCTGTAAATATTCCAGTAGCACCTGTTGATGAAGACTTAATTGTTGATTCTACTGGTGCATTAAAATTCCCAGAAGTTCCTAAACGTCTTGGTGTGATTGGTGCAGGTGTTATCGGTTTAGAACTTGGTTCGGTATGGCGTCGTCTTGGATCAGAAGTTGTTGTGTTTGAAGCATTAGATGCATTCTTACCAATGGCAGACAAAGCATTGGCGAAGGAATATCAAAAAATCTTGAAGAAACAAGGTTTAGAGATCCGTATCGGTGCAAAAGTTTCTGGTAGTGAAATTAATGGTCGTGAAGTGACTGTTAAATACAACCAAGCTGGTGAAGACAAAGAACAAGTTTTTGACAAGTTAATCGTTTGTGTAGGCCGTAAAGCGTATGCAGAAGGTTTATTGGCAGAAGATTCTGGCATTAAATTGACTGAACGTGGTTTGGTTGATGTAAATGATCAATGCCAAACATCTGTAGAAGGTGTTTACGCAATTGGTGACTTAGTACGCGGTCCAATGCTTGCACATAAAGCAATGGAAGAGGGCGTAATGGCTGTTGAACGTATACACGGTCATGCTGCTCAAGTGAACTATGACACCATCATCAGCGTTATTTACACACACCCAGAAGCTGCTTGGGTTGGTTTAACTGAAGAACAAGCTGCTGAAAAAGGTCACGAAGTTAAAGCAGGTCAATTCCCATTTGCGGTGAATGGTCGTGCGTTGGCTGCTGGTGATACTGCTGGTTTTGTGAAGTTCGTTGCTGATGCAAAAACTGACCGTTTATTAGGTATGCACGTTGTGGGTCCAAATGCATCTGATATCGTACATCAAGGTATGATCGCACTTGAATTTGTATCTTCAATTGAAGACCTACAATTAATGACTTTTGGTCATCCAACATTCTCAGAAGTTGTCCATGAAGCCGCGCTTGCTGTTGATGGTCGTGCCATCCACGCGATTCAACGTAAACGTAAATAACAAAATAAGTGTGGTTCGCCACACTTTTTAATTAATGATGGTTGATATAAGAACCATCATTTAATATAACTTATAACAGTCTATAATTAATAATATTTCTAGACTATATGAATGACACTATAAACAACATGGTAGGTAACTGAATGAACTTACATGAATATCAAGCTAAAGCATTATTGAAAAAATATGGTATGCCAGTACAGGAAGGTATCTTGGCAACAAATGCAGATGAAGCCGTTGCTGCGTTTGAACAGCTTGGTGGTAAATTTGCTGTAATGAAAGCACAAGTTCATGCTGGTGGTCGTGGTAAGGCTGGCGGTGTAAAAGTTGCGAAATCAAAAGAAGATGTTATCGAATTTGCAAACAATATTATTGGTACGCGTCTTGTAACATATCAAACAGATGCAAATGGTCAGCCAGTAAATAGTATTATTGTTGCTGAAGATGTTTATCCCGTTGAACGTGAGTTGTATTTAGGTGCAGTGGTAGATCGTTCTAGTCGTCGTATTACGTTCATGGCTTCTACCGAAGGTGGCGTAGAAATCGAGAAGGTTGCAGAAGAAACACCTGAAAAAATTATTAAAGTTGAAGTTGATCCGTTAGTTGGTTTACAACCCTTCCAAGCACGTGAAGTTGCATTTGCATTAGCATTAAAAGATAAACAAGTTGGTCAGTTTGTGAAAATCATGACGGCTGCTTATGACGCTTTCGTCGAAAATGATTTTGCTTTATTTGAAATTAACCCACTTTCTGTTCGTGAGAATGGCGAAATCTTATGTGTTGATGCCAAAGTAGGGATCGACTCGAATGCGCTATACCGTTTACCTGAAGTTGCAGCGTTACGTGATAAATCTCAAGAGAACGAGCGTGAATTAAAAGCATCTGAATTTGATCTTAACTATGTTGCTCTAGAAGGTAACATTGGTTGTATGGTGAATGGTGCTGGTCTTGCAATGGCAACGATGGACATCATCAAACTTTATGGTGGTCAGCCTGCAAACTTCCTAGATGTTGGAGGCGGTGCAACCAAAGAGCGTGTAATTGAAGCGTTCAAAATCATCCTTGCGGATACGTCTGTACAAGGTGTTTTAATCAATATCTTTGGTGGTATCGTACGTTGTGACATGATTGCTGAAGCAATTATTGCAGCGGTTCAAGAAGTAAACGTTACTGTGCCTGTTGTTGTTCGCTTAGAAGGTAACAACGCTGAGTTAGGTGCGAAGTTACTTGATGAATCTGGTTTGAAATTAATTTCTGCGAATGGTTTATCTGATGCCGCAGAAAAAGTTGTAGCTGCAGTGAAAGCTTAAGGAGTATCAATCATGAGCGTATTAATTAATAAAGACACTAAAGTATTGGTACAAGGTTTTACTGGTAAAAACGGTACTTTCCACTCTGCACAAGCTTTAGATTACGGTACAAAAGTTGTTGGTGGTGTGACTCCAGGTAAAGGTGGCACGACTCATCTTGAACTGCCTGTATTCAACACGATGAAAGATGCTGTTCGTGAAACACATGCTGATGCAACTGTGATCTACGTACCAGCTCCATTTGTTTTAGACTCAATTGTTGAAGCGGTTGATTCTGGTGTTAGCCTAATTGTTGTGATCACTGAAGGTGTTCCAACCATCGACATGCTTAAAGCGAAACGCTACTTAGAAACTAACGGTAACGGTACTCGTTTAGTTGGTCCTAACTGCCCAGGCGTGATCACTCCGGGTGAATGTAAGATTGGTATTATGCCTGGTCACATTCACCAACCAGGTCGTATTGGTATCATCTCACGTTCAGGTACATTGACTTATGAAGCGGTTGCTCAAACAACTAAGCTTGGTTTAGGTCAGTCTACTTGTATCGGTATTGGTGGTGACCCAATCCCAGGTATGAACCAGATTGAAGCACTTCAATTGTTCCAAGACGATCCAGATACTGATGCAATCATCATGATCGGTGAGATCGGTGGTACAGCGGAAGAAGAAGCTGCTGAATTCATCAAATCTAACGTAACTAAGCCTGTTGTTGGTTACATCGCTGGTGTAACTGCACCTAAAGGTAAGCGTATGGGTCATGCTGGTGCGATTATTTCTGGTGGTCAAGGTACTGCTGAAGAGAAATTCGCTGCATTTGAACGCGCGGGAATGGCTTACACGCGTAGCCCAGCTGAGCTTGGTTCTACTATGTTGCAAGTTTTAAAAGAGAAAGGTTTAGCGTAATACGTTAGATTTTAATCTTTTAAAAAACCCCAATGGAGACATTGGGGTTTTTTATTTGGAATATTATTAATATATTTAATAACTTAGATTGATAAATAAAATCTGGTAGACTGATTATACTTTTACAAAACATCAATGACAAAGGCAATCGTCATGTACATAAAAATCTTTAGTGTGATCCTCTTCTGCACTTTAATCTCGGGGTGTGCCACAAATCCAGAAAAGTTACAGACACCAGTTGAATTTACTTGTATCTACCTCCAAGAGCCTCTATCAACAACAGGACACTATGGTCTGTTCAATGTGGAATGGACCACTCGCCTAGAGCGTGGACCATATTGGTCAGAAAAGATAGATGAAAAGGGCACATTCTTCAGAGGAGCATCTGGTAGTATTTCATTTCGAAATCCACCGAATCCAGCACTAACTACTACAGCCGATGGTGGTTTTTACTTACCAAAAGACCCTAAGGAGCCAGTCAAAATTTATCGCTACTTCACAACAAACGCAGTACCTGTTGAAGTTCCACCTGACAATTTGACGTGTAAGACTCTGACCTACACTAAAGAACCTGTATCCCAAAAAGTTAGTATATTATCCGTTGCCGCAGGTGGTGCAGTGGGAGGTGCTACTGGTGCAATAATTGGTAGGAACTTTCCCTCAGGAAATATGAGCTACGGTCAAGCCGCAGGAGCTGGCGCTGCAGGAGGAGCTATCGGTGGATTGATTGTTGCTGCTATCATCAATTCAGAAGTAGGGAAAATCATTGGTGGTCTACCGATTCAGGAGGCTAGTTTCATGGAAAAGCTTCGCGAACTAGGGGCAAAACGCGAGCCTCTTAAACAAACTCCTTTACTACCAGCTTCTAGTCCATAAAGCACTATTTAGCCTTATGTCTACCCATCCATTGAAATGGTCGTAGTCTGCTTCTCATATTAAACTTTGGCTATCTGTTTCGCTATGCTTTTTCATGAAATGGTTTAATTCAAGGAGAGGGATGTCCTGTTTGATATTAACTTAGCATTTGATTGCTCATTTTCAATATACGAATGAAGAATACAAGATAAAAAATGAAGACCGAACATTATCCTTTCGGTCAACATTGAAATAGGAAACTAAAGGGGGAATCTTCCTTACTCAGCTTTTGGTTTTAACCCTTGAGTTAAACCATTGATATCACCACCTTGTAAGCCTAATTCATTCATTAAGCTATCAATCAATGGTGCCTGTGAACGGTAGCGTAGGGCGCTATTCACCACTTGATCAGACAAAGAAGTTTGACCATTTTCAACTGTATCACTACCGACGGCGCCGCCACCTGTAAAGTTACTTAAACCATTCACTTGTAAAATCTTGATGTCATCAATATTTTCCATTGGTTTAACACTTTCACGAATAATCTCTGGTAAATGCTTTAACAATGCCAAACGAACTTGCATTTCCACTTGCTCAGCAGAAAGGGTATTGGCTGCTTCATTCACCGCACGCGCACCTTCCGCATCAACCTGATATTGTTTTTCCAACGCTTGAGCAAGCAAGATTTTAGCATCGGCTTCACCTTTCGCTTTTAAGCGAATTTTTTCAGCATCTGCTTCAGCAGCGATACGAACAGCTTCCGCTTCATCCGCAGCGGCTTTTTTACCTGCATCGGCGGCAACAGTAATGGCAATTGCCTCTTTCTCAGCAGTTTGTTTAGCAGCAACCAATTCAACCGCTTTTTGACGTTCAGCTCGTTGGGTTTCACGTACAGTTACAACTTCTTCTTCTGCTTTAACCGCTTCAGCACGGGCTTTGTCGGCTTGGGCTTTGGCTTCTGATTCAGCACGAGATTTTTCCGCAATGGCAATGGCACGATCTTGCTCAGCCAATTCAATGGTTTTCTTTTGTTCAACCTGCGCCTTTTGAATCAATTGTGCCTTTTGGATATTTTCATTTTCCACATCACGGGCAGAGGCGATACGTTTCAACTCGACTTCACGTTCCGCAGCGATACGAGCCTCTTCAGCTTCACGTTTTTTACCTGCTTCTTGAGATGCGATTTCAGCAGTTTGTTCTGCTTTACGAATTGAAATTTCACGCTCTTGTTGTAACTTCGCGTATTCTTCTTCACGAGAGATTTCTAAACGTGCTCGTTCTGCTTGTAAGTTTTTTGCACGAATTGCTAAATCAGCATCTTGTTCAATGTCGTTACGCTTTTTACGACGATCTTCAATAGTTTCAGTCAGCTTGGTTAAACCTTCTGCATCAAAGGCGTTTTGTGGATTAAAGAATTTAAAACTGGTCTGATCTAAACCTGTCAATGACACTGTTTCCAGTTCTAAACCATTTTTAGATAAATCTTCAGAAACGACTTGTTGAACTTTCTGTACAAAGTCCACACGTTTTTCATGCAGTTCTTCCATTGCCATCTCAGCAGCAACAGCACGTAAAGAGTCAACAAATTTTCCTTCAACCAAGTCTTTCAATTCTTGAGGTGACATGGTTTTTCGACCCAATGTTTGGGCTGCCGTTGCAATTGATTCACCAGTAGGTTTGACTCGAACATAGAATTCAGCCATGACATCGACACGCATACGATCACGCGTGATCAAGGCTTGATCTGCTGCCCGTTTAACTTCGAGGCGCAGCGTATTCATGTTCACAGGAATAATCTCGTGTAAAACAGGAAGGACAATTGCTCCTCCGTTCAGAATAACTTTTTCACCCCCAAAACCTGTTCGCACAAAAGATACTTCTTTGCTAGAACGGGTATATAGGCGAGCAATCACAACGCCAATAAAAATGAGTGCTGCAAAAATAATACCTGTGATGATTAAAATTTCAGTCAATGCTGAATTCAACATTTAAAATCCCTCATTAAATTAATATACAAATTAAGCGTTAATTGCTTGGAATCCAATTTTTGTTCTTTGGGTCAAAATCACATCTTGACCTTGGTAAAAAATAATATCTAACTCAGGTTCAACCAAGACATAATGGGTTTGACCAAATTGATCTTTTACCTTAGCTTGAGCAGGGGAGTTTTGTTTGGCTTGTCCTAAAATAATTTGTGCTGTACGACCAATCAGCTCATCACTATGAATAGCTGTGGTTTCATCTTTTGGAATAATTTTACTGATCAATGCTGCACTTGTTCTCACTAGTGGCATACATAAAAATAAACACATAGGAGCAATGATCCAAGCAGATAAATAATGCTCGGTTAAGTGGAAAAAAATATCCTGAATAATGAAACCTGTGAGTGAGTAGACCGTTAAAAAGATAATTAACCAAATGAGAAGAGGAACTTTTCCTAGATAAAGCCATTCTAAAAGCTGAGTAAAAATACCGTCAGTATGTTCAATAGAAATATCACCATGATCAACATCAACTAGACTGTCTGGTAAAAATTGATCAATGAAACTACTACTACCGCCAAATAATAATAAAATTAATTCTAGAGTACCTATAAATAGGCAAAGCATTAATGAAATACTAAAAACAATGTTTGATGGATGTGTTAATAAATCCCATATCATTTGTATTACTCTTATTTCTTTTAGAGATAATTAATAAAATTTTTATAAAAATAAATCATTTATAAGATTAAATGTAACTTGATTTAATTTCAACCCAAATCATTAATATTATTAAAGACAAAAAAAACGCAATGATTGGGGTGGTCATTGCGTTGAACAACGAATCTGCAAAGACAGTTTCGGTTGAAAGGAGAAATGTCATGAGATTAGTGTTTACTAATCTACTTGGCTATAGTACAAAAAAACCTGACATAGTTCATAAGTATTCATGTAAACTAGTGTTAATGGATGTTAATAAGTGACAGAAATTGTTAGTTATCGGGTTGTTACCGAGGTCTAAAACTAAATTTAAATAAGATATTTACATGAAAAAAGCCTAAATACTAGGCTTTTTTGCAATAAAAGTAACGTAAATTAGAATTTAAACAAACCTAATCCACTTTTCACTTCATCTAATGTTTGCTGAGTAATGTCACGGCATTTATCTGTGCCATGTTTTAAAATGTCCATAATATAATCAGGATCTTTTTCGAGTTCAGCTCTGCGTTCACGAATCGGTAGAATCAATTCTTTGAGTACACCTTCTAGGCGTTTTTTCACCGTACCATCACCTAAACCACCACGACGGTAATGCGCTTTTAGTTCTTCGATTTCTTCTTTATTTGGATCAAACGCATCAAGGTAAGTAAATACAATATTACCTTCGACTTGACCTGGATCTTCAATTCTTAAGTGATTTGGATCGGTATACATCGCATTGACTGCTTTTTTAATATCTTTATCAGAAGCATTCAGGACAATCGTATTGCCGAGTGATTTAGACATTTTAGCTTTACCATCAAAACCAGGTAAACGTCCCATATTTGATAATAATGCTTTACATTCAGGTAATAAGTCATGACCAATTTGGCGGTTAACACGACGTACAACTTCATTGGTTTGTTCAATCATTGGGATTTGATCTTCGCCAACAGGTACTACAGTCGCTTTAAATGCGGTAATGTCTGCTGCTTGAGCTACTGGATAACATAAAAAGCCAGCAGGAATATCTCTTTCAAAACCACGCATTTGAATTTCTGACTTAATCGTTGGATTACGTTCTAAACGAGCAACCGTCACAAAGTTCAGATAGAGCATGGTCAGTTCATTGAGAGCAGGCAAGCATGATTGGACACAGATGGTTGTTTTCGTTGGATCAATACCAACCGCTAAATAATCTAATGCAACTTGAAGAATGTTATTGCGAACTTTATCTGGATTATCAGCATTATCTGTCAGTGCTTGAGCATCTGCTAATAAAAGGTGTTGATGATGACTGTCTTGTAAACCAACACGAGAGCGTAATGAGCCAACAAAGTGTCCAAGATGAAGTTGTCCAGTAGGGCGGTCGCCTGTCAAGATGATTGGACGTTGATCAGCATTACTCATGATATGTTCCAAGATTCAGTAGTTTCATATATATAAAGATGGATATTATTGTACGGGAAATAAAATTTTTTCGTCAGCGATTGCTTAAACTTTTTCTTAAAATAATGTTGTGAATTTATTGAGGAATTCTACAATAGCGAAATAAATACAAACTGGGAAATAAAAATGGCGAGTGGTTTATTGTTATTACTCGATGATATTGCAACGATTTTAGACGATGTTGCAGTCATGAGTAAGATGGCTGCAAAAAAAACAGCAGGGGTGTTGGGTGATGATTTAGCGCTAAATGCTCAGCAAGTCAGTGGCGTACGCGCAGATCGAGAGTTGCCTGTGGTATGGGGCGTAGCTAAAGGTTCTTTCGTTAATAAACTTATCTTGGTTCCATTAGCATTACTGATTAGCGTAGTTGCACCTTGGTTAATCAATCCTTTATTAATGATTGGCGGCTTATTTCTATGTTATGAAGGAGTAGAAAAAGTTGTACACATGCTCCAGCATAAACAAGCAAAAACAGCTGAGGAAGCCAATGAAAGCTTGGAACAGATCGAAATAGATTTAGACAAGTTTGAAAAAGAAAAAGTAAAAGGTGCGATTCGTACCGATTTTATTTTATCTGCTGAAATTGTGGTGATTTCGTTAGGTACAGTTGCAACAGCAGCATTTATGACTAAAGTGACTGTATTAAGTGTGATTGCAATCGTAATGACCGTAGGTGTTTATGGTTTTGTTGCAATGATTGTGAAAATTGATGATTTAGGCTTATATTTAACACAACAGGCATCTGCGTTTAAAAATAAAATAGGTCGTGGTCTACTCGCATTTGCTCCTATTCTAATGAAAACATTATCTATTGTTGGAACGGTTGCAATGTTTTTGGTAGGTGGTGGAATTATTTCGCATACAGTTCCTTTATTACATCATTTTACTGAAAAAACTGTTGACCATTTAGAGTTGATTCCAAGTTTTGGTTCAATTATTGGTGCCTTAACACCAACTTTGATTAATCTAGGAATCGGCTTTATTGCAGGTGCTATTGTATTAATGGTTGTCATGCTTATTCAAAAATTTTGGTCAAAAGCATCTGCATAAATAAAATGCTCAATCACCATCATTATCATATGTGAGGTTAATATGCGTTGGAAAGGTCGTCGTGTCAGTACCAATGTTGAAGATCGTCGTGGTGGTGGCGGAGCAAAAGCAGGTGGTATCAGTATTATAGGTTTGATCGTTGCATTTGTTGCGTGGAAGTTTTTTGGAGTAGATCCACAACAAGCTTATCAAGCAACTCAAGCGGTTACCAGTGCCCAATCTTCGCAAGAGGGTGTTGCGCCACAAAATTTAACTGCTGAACAGAAAGAGGCAAGTGATTTTGTTGGAACTATTCTTGCGGATACAGAAGATACTTGGACTCCGATTTTTCAAAAACTTGGCATGACTTACACGCCACCACGCTTAGTTTTGTTTAGCGGTGTCGATAAATCAGCTTGTGGTAGGGCACAAGCAGCGATGGGGCCGTTTTATTGTCCTGCGGATCAAAAAGTTTATATCGATACTGCTTTCTTTAAAGATATGCGCCAGCAAATGGGTATTTCTGGTGAGCAGAATCAGACAGAACTTTCTCGTCAAGATCAAGCAGGGGATTTTGCGCAGGCTTATGTCATTGCGCATGAAGTTGGGCATCATATTCAAAATCTATTGGGCATCTCTGGTCAAGTACAGCAAGCACGTGCACAAGCTAGCCAAACACAAGGAAATCAGCTTTCTGTCCGTTTAGAATTACAGGCGGACTGTTTTGCTGGTATTTGGGCGCATCAGAATCAACAGCGCACTCAATTTTTAGAACAGGGGGATATTGAAGAAGCGATGGATGCTGCCGAGAAAATTGGCGATGATTATTTGCAACGTAGAGCTACAGGTCAGGTTGTTCCCGATAGTTTTACACATGGCAGTAGTGAACAACGAATGCACTGGTTTCAGCAAGGTCTGAAATCTGGAGATGTCAATCAATGTGATACTTTTAAGGAAAAATGATTAATATTTGTCCTTGATTTTTATACGTAAGATATACGATGTATAAGAAAAATTAACGTAAAATTATATTGTCTATACTGATTTGAGCATGATGGGTTTTGAATCGTACCGACTATATCGGAGAGAGTTTATTTAAGTTAGGTCACGAAACCTAACACATTCATTCTATCAGAGTACATTGCTTCAAACTGAAAAGGTGAAACATAGCCAATTGCGCTGTGTAGTCGTTTTTGTTGAACCAATCAACCCAATCCAATGTTGCCAATTCAACATCAGCCAAGCCCGACCAACCTGATTTTAAATATTCAGTCACCTCTGTTTTATATAAACCATTCACTGTCTCAGCCAACGCATTATCATATGAGTCTCCAGTTGTACCAACGGATGCTCTTAAATTTGCAGTTGCCAAGCGATTTGTATACCGAATTGAAAGATATTGTGCGCCTCGATCACTATGGTGAATGACATCTTCAGGCATACCTCGATCATGTAGTGCTTGCTCCAGGGCATCGAGCACCATGTCAGTATTCATTCTTGTCGATACCTTCCAACCCACAATCGCCCTTGAAAATACATCAATAGGACTTACGCATTGACAGTATAAAAAAATGGTAAATAAGCTGTATAACATCAAATTTATTTCTTGTTTAAGCTTTTAAGTGTCACTTTAATCATAGTATCAGATTTTTATAGGTTATTTTTATGCAAGATGCTAATGAACTACATCGACAGATATTAGAGGTTATCGCTTTGATTCCATATGGAAAAGTAGCGACCTATGGTCAAATTGCAAAATTAGCAGGTTTGCCTAAGCATGCACGTTTAGTCGGTTATGTTTTGAAGCATTTAGATAAGAGCAGTGAAATCCCTTGGTATCGAGTGATTAATTCACAGGGAAAGATTAGTGTCATTCGTATAGATGAAGATGGAAATAACATACAGCAAAGCTTGTTGGAGCAAGAAGGAGTTTACTTAATCAATGCTAAGGTTAATTTGAAAATCTTTGGTTGGATGCCTTAATATAAAAATAAACAGACTGGTTTGTATAAATATCATTGCTGTTGTTTTTATTTTATTTTACAATAATTGTACATAAAGAATACATATGTATAATTGGTACTTAAATGAAAAAATTAGCTGTTATGTGTGGGATTGCTGTTCTCAGTTTATCTGGATGCGCAACTATCATGTCAGGAAGAACTCAAACAATGACATTTGAGAGCACACCCGAATTAAGTAATATTACGATTTTAAATAAAGCTGGTAAAAAAGTTCATGTAGGACAAGCACCTGCGACTGTAAGTTTAAAAAGAAGTTCAGGCTTCTTTGTTCCTGAAAAATACACTGTAGTGTTTGAAAAAGAAGGTTATGAAACCAAAACTGTTAATATTTCTGCGCACGTAAATGGTTGGTATGTTGGGAATCTATTATTTGGTGGGGTATTAGGTTTATTAATTATCGATCCTGCAACAGGTGCAATGTATAGCTTAAGTACTAAAGATACCAATGTTGTACTGAATGATCTTAAGAAAGAAACTATTCAAGCAAATACACAGTCATTGACAATCGTTTCTACGACTGAGTTACCAAAAGAAGTTTTACAAAAAGCAAAACCTATTGAATTAAAAACTCAATAATCAAAATAACCCGCTTGAAACTTAAGGTTTCAGGCGGGTTACGATGTTGTATTAAACTAAAAATTAGAAGATTTAACGTACAACCAAAACAGGGATATGGCTTTCACCTAATACTTTTTGAGCTACGCTACCTAAGATAAATTTTTTGAAACCAGTTCGACCATGTGATCCCATAATAATTAAATCAGCACCTAAGTTATTTGCAGCACTGATAATTTCCCCATTTACAGAGAAGCCTTCCAACACTTGAGTTGCGACTGTCAGTCCTAAAGCTTCAAATTTTTTTTCCGCTTTCGTTAAATTTTCTTGTACATAGCTACGAACACGTTCAATCAATTCATTACTTTGACCGAGTCTAAGGTATGCATCTGCCAAATATGGGTCTAAGGTCATCACTTCAACCACAGTGATTTCACTATTTAGGGCTTTTGCAAGTTGAGCTGCTTGTTGAATGACATTATCGGAGATTTCAGAGTCATCAATTGCAACCAAGATTTTTTGATAAGACATGGTTATTACTCCTTATTATTACAATTTTAAATTAAATAAACTTATGTTTTTTGTGAAAATTAGGATCTATGTTTTTATATTACCTGTATTTTTCATGAAATAAAACCTAGCAAATTTATAGGAATATTTTTCAAAAAAAATTTAAATAGTAATCTACATAAGGTAGTTGCTAATTTATTTTATATATATGATATAGATATAAGAATAGTTAATTTTTACAAAATTCTGGATGCTAAATGATCAAACAAGAAATGAAAGTAATTTTTTTTAAACATGATTTTGCAAATGAAATAGAGCATGTAATTTATACTTTAATTGTTGATGATTTTCATTATGATAGTGAGAAGATTATTTTTAAAAATTGTTTGTCAGAAATTATTCTGCAAGAAATGATGGATTTAAAATTATTAATTCATAATAAAAAACATGATTACTTCGGAATTTTAATAACTTGCAATCAAGAGGGGAGGAATCAGAGTATTAAGGATGGCCTATATTTTACTTTTGATTTTGCTTATAAAGAAAATGATCTTGTCATTTATGATAATAAGGAAGAATTAGAAAAAATTTATAGTGATAAAGAATATTCTGATTTAGACTCTTTTTTTAAAAGAAAAGAATTGATTTATAAATATTTAAATCATGAATGTGGCGAAAAGTATTGGTTCAGTTTGAATTTATTTGAGAAAACATGTTGGCTACATATTGCTCTCTTTCTTGCTAGGTTAGAAAATCATGAGTCTGAAAAAGTCAAAGAAATTACTTTGGATGGCTACTATATAAAATCTGAATTGGATTTGTATTGCTATATTGGTGAAGAAGTGTGTGGTGTGCTAGGTTATATGGGAGCTAACTTTTCTGCATTAAGAGATTGTTTAGATGGAAGTATGAGTAGACCTGTTCAGCCTCCTTTAAAAATTGTATGGAAAAATTTTGAATATTCAAAACATAATTTTGTAGGGCAGTATTGTGAAATTCAGGAGATGGTTAACTTTATTTCAGAATCTGCTGTATTAGAATTATACTAAGTAGCTATTTCTTATCAATTTTTAGAAACTGAGAAAGTTGATTAATATCATCAGCCTGCAACTGTTCACGCATTTTTAAAATCTGCTTTTCGTCTAGGTCGTAGAGTTTAAGTGAAAGCAATTTTTCTATATCAGCTGAGGCAAAGCGGTATTTAATAACTTTGGCTGGAACACCAGCAACAATTGCATAAGGCGGTACATCTTGGGTAACCACAGCACCTGTTGCCACGATAGCACCTTCACCCAATTTTACTCCCTGCATAATCATGGCGCGGCTACCAATCCAGCAACCATCAGCAATCACAGTATCACCAGCAGGCAAGAAACTACGGGTATCAAAAGGGAAGGTCGAAATCCAATCGGGACGGTGTAATTGATTGCCACCCATCATAATCACGCATTCAGCACCAAAGCAGACAAAATTGCCAATATACAGTTGATCAATTGGTTTTTTAGATGTAGCAGGTTTGTCATGTAGATAACGTACCACACAACGTTCAAAGCCCTGATCCCAATAAGCAGAATAATAAGAATAATTACCTTTGATATGGATATTTGGATTTTTTACTGTTTTGGAAATAAATTCGAATTCACACCAATGTTGAACAGGGGAGTTGATCAATGAATCCATAACTAAGGCAAAATACTAAAAGAAATCCGCGCTATTATAGCTTTTATATCAGGAGAGAACGCTAGTTAAAGAAAAATTTCTAAAACAAAATCAAAAACATTGAATTTGATTGTAAATACAAAGTCTAGAATAGCATATAGCGTACTGGATTGGTCATAAGAATGATATGGAAAGCTCATACGATTACAACAGCAATCCATAGGATTATTCCAATGATCGCATACATAATGCTAATGATCAGTCGATCTTGCATTTCTTTATTTCATTTTTATTGTATTTAGAAATAGGATGCTCTTGAAAAAAAAGAACCATTCAATCGGTTAAAAATTTATTTTAGATATAATTGAGTAAATTTTGCATATTTAATTTAATCGATGTTATTGGCAATAAAATTATGAGTTTAAAGGAAAAGAATAAAAAATATTGAACTGAATTCATTTATAAATACATAATATCTGATTTATAACAAAAGGATAAATGTTAATGATTGAACCAATAAATGAAAGTTCAATTTTAAAAATTATTGGTGAAAAACCTTTATATATACATGATTTAATTAATTTAGTATTTGAAATTAAAGGAAAATTGAAAAGTAAAGAGTTACATTTTTCTGCATTAATTCAACCGTATGGTGGTTCTGAATGGGAAAATTTAACGATGATGATTCCATATCTTCCACGAGAAATCATAGAAGAAAACTTAGATCAGTTATTAGAGGGTTTTATGGATATAAATTGGCCTGGCTCTAGAATTTTGTATGGATATTTAGCTGAGATAGATATTTATAAACTAAAAGATTCTTTTGATCGAGTCATTGATAAAGCAATAGGAATGGATGATACCGACTGGGTATATTTCCTTTGCATCTTTATGGATGATGAAAGAGTTGGAATGAAAGATTCTTTTATTCCACAGATTGAAAAGAGTCGTTCATTTCTAAAATCTCGCAATATAGATTATGATTAAAACTCTTAGGAGTGAAAATGAATACTAAGCTTTTAAAAGCTAACAAAAGAAAAATAACTGAGAAAAAAAACCCCTCAAATAGAGGGGCTAATTCAGTTTAGAATATTAAAGATATTCCACGCTGACGATTTCGTATTCAACTTCACCTTGCGGTGTTTGAATTTTTGCTTCGTCGCCTTCGCTTTTACCTAAAAGACCACGGGCAATCGGTGAGTTCACTGAGATTTTATTGATTTTAAAATCTGCCTCATCATCACCTACAATTTTATAGGTCTTACGCTCTTCAGTGTCTAGGTTTTCAATCGTTACCGTAACACCAAACACAACACGACCATTTTGTTCAAGGGTTTTGACATCAATCTCTTGAGCTGCGCCCAATTTACCTTCGATATCCTGAATACGACCTTCGCAGAAACCTTGTTGTTCACGAGCAGCATGATATTCAGCATTTTCCTTCAAGTCACCGTGCTCACGAGCTTCCGCAATCGCTTGGATAATACGTGGGCGATCCACTGTTTTGAGCTGTTGTAATTCTTTCTCTAAGGCAACCTTGCCTTCAGGAGTCATAGGATAACGTTGCATTTCAGTCCCTCTAAATTGGTTGGGAAAATACAGGATTAAAAAAAAGAAAAAGCCCGCCACCGATAAGGTGGCGGGACTTATCGGTAAAGAATTAACCTACAGTTTGTAAATCTTGCAAGCGGTATACATCCATTGGCAATTTCACAGCAAATGCTTGGCAAACAGCTTCTGCGCCATTAATCGTCGTAGTGTAATACACTTTGCCTTGAAGGGCAGCACGACGGATCATCGCAGAGTCATATTGAGCCTGTTTACCTTCAGTTGTGTTGACAATAAGATGAATTTCACCATTTTTCAAGCGGTCTACAATATGTGGACGACCTTCAGTGACTTTGTTGACAGCTTCACATTCAATGCCTGCTTCTTTCAGAACACGATGTGTGCCATTAGTTGCAACAAGTTTGAAACCATAAGCAATTAACTGTTTAGCAATGTTGGCAATGTATTTCTTGTCTGATTCACGTACAGATAAGAAAGCATGCTTCACTTCGCCTTCTGTTGGCAAGCCTGGCAAACGTTCGTTTGAACCAAGTACTGCTTTGTAGAATGCTTCACCGAAAGTTTGACCGACACCCATCACTTCACCTGTAGATTTCATCTCAGGTCCAAGCATTGGATCAACACCTTGGAATTTAGCAAATGGGAATACAGCTTCTTTTACTGCAAAGTGAGTCGGGATGATCTCTTTGGTGAACCCTTGGGATTCTAAAGATTGACCCGCCATACAACGTGCCGCAACTTTTGCTAAAGACTCACCGATACACTTAGATACGAAAGGAACAGTACGTGATGCACGTGGGTTCACTTCGAGTACATAAATGTCGTTGCCTTTTACTGCAAACTGAACGTTCATCAAGCCGATTACGCCAAGTTCTTTTGCCATTGCAACAGTTTGGCGACGCATTTCATCCTGAACTTCTTGTGAAAGTGAGTAAGGAGGAATTGAACATGCTGAGTCACCTGAGTGAATCCCTGCTTGTTCGATGTGCTGCATGATACCGCCAATCACAACGTCTTTACCATCAGATACGCAGTCTACGTCAACTTCAGTTGCATCATCTAGGAAACGGTCAAGTAGGACAGGGGCTTCATTCGATGCTTGAACTGCTTCACGAAGGTAACGTTTAAGTTCATCTTCGTTATAGACGATTTCCATTGCACGACCACCCAATACATAAGATGGGCGAACAACCAATGGATAACCGACTTTTGCTGCTTCTGAAATACCTTCTTCAGCAGATTTTACAATGCTGTTGTTCGGTTGACGAAGTTGCAAACGTTGAATCATTTGTTGGAAACGTTCACGGTCTTCTGCACGGTCAATTGCATCAGGAGATGTACCGATAATTGGTGTACCTGCTTCTTCTAAAGCACGTGCCAATTTCAATGGTGTTTGACCCCCGTACTGTACGATTACGCCTTTAGGCTTCTCTGTACGTACGATTTCAAGTACATCTTCAAGTGTTACAGGTTCGAAGTACAAGCGATCTGAAGTGTCATAGTCAGTTGAAACCGTTTCAGGGTTACAGTTCACCATGATAGTTTCATAACCGTCATCACGCATTGCAAGCGCAGCATGTACACAGCAGTAATCAAACTCGATCCCTTGACCAATACGGTTTGGACCACCACCAATCACCATGATTTTGTCACGGTTCGATGGATTCGCTTCACATTCTTCATCGTAAGTTGAGTACATGTACGCTGTGCCAGATTCAAATTCGGCAGCACAAGTATCAACACGCTTGTAAACTGGGTAGACACCCAAGTTCCAACGTTGTTTACGGAATTGCTTTTGTGAAATACCCATCAAGTCAGCGATACGAAGGTCAGATAAACCTTTGCGTTTGAATGAGCGAATATTATCAGCGTTTAAATCACCAAAACCTAAAGTTTTTACTTGAGCTTCAGTTTTGACGATGTCTTCGATTTGGATCAAGAACCAACGGTCGATCTTAGTTGCTTCAAATACGTCATCTAATGAGAAACCATGACGGAATGCATCAGCGACATACCAAATACGCTCAGGACCAGGAACTTTAAGCTCTTTTAAGATGATCTCTTTGGCATTAGCAGCACCAACTTCAACTTTTTCATCAAAGCCACTGACACCCACTTCAAGACCACGAAGTGCTTTTTGTACTGATTCTTGGAAGTTACGACCAATTGCCATCACTTCGCCCACAGATTTCATCTGAGTCGTCAATACAGGCTCAGCTTGTGGGAATTTTTCGAAGTTGAAGCGAGGGATCTTGGTTACAACATAGTCAATAGCTGGTTCGAAGCTTGCAGGTGTGATACCGCCTGTGATGTCATTTTTCAATTCATCAAGGGTATAACCAACCGCAAGTTTTGCCGCGATTTTCGCAATCGGGAAACCTGTTGCTTTAGATGCAAGCGCAGATGAACGAGAAACACGAGGGTTCATCTCGATCACAACCATACGACCGTCTTTCGGGTTAATACCGAATTGAACGTTCGAACCGCCTGTTTCAACACCGATTTCACGAAGAACAGCAACCGATGCATTACGCATGATTTGATATTCTTTATCTGTCAATGTTTGAGCAGGAGCAACTGTGATTGAGTCACCAGTGTGTACGCCCATTGGGTCAAAGTTTTCGATCGCACAAACGATAATGCAGTTGTCGTTTTTATCACGAACAACTTCCATTTCGTATTCTTTCCAACCAATTAAAGATTCATCAATCAATAATTGTTTGGTTGGAGAAAGATCGAAACCACGTTCACAGATTTCAATAAATTCTTCTTTATTATATGCGATACCACCACCAGAACCACCCATCGTAAATGATGGACGAATGATCACTGGGAAGCCGAAACGTGACTGAATTTCCAGTGCATGTTCCATGGTTTCAGCAACATCGGCACGAGGACATTCCAAACCGATTTTACGCATGGCGATGTCAAACAGTTTACGATCTTCTGCTTTTTCAATCGCTTCTTTTGATGCACCAATCAACTCAACATTGTATTTCTCTAAAACACCGTTGGCATCTAATGCAAGCGCACAGTTCAATGCAGTTTGACCGCCCATGGTTGGGAGGACTGCATCTGGGCGTTCTTTTTCAATGATTTGAGCAACAGTCTGCCAAGTGATTGGCTCGATATACGTTGCATCCGCCATTGAAGGGTCAGTCATAATGGTTGCTGGGTTAGAGTTCACCAAAATAACACGATAGCCTTCTTCACGAAGTGCTTTACATGCTTGTGCACCTGAGTAGTCAAACTCACATGCTTGACCGATCACAATTGGACCTGCACCAATAATTAAGATGCTTTTAATATCCGTACGTTTAGGCATTATTCGCTCCTTAATTACTTCTTAGATGCTTCAATAAGTTCGATGAAATGATCGAACAATGGAGCACAGTCATGTGGACCAGGGCTTGCTTCAGGGTGACCTTGGAAGCTGAATGCTGGTTTGTCAGTGCGATGAATACCTTGGTTTGTACCATCAAACAACGAACGATGCGTTACTTTTAAGTTTGAAGGTAAAGTACTCTCATCGACAGCAAAGCCGTGGTTTTGAGAAGTAATCATCACTGTAACATTCTCAAGATTTTGTACAGGATGGTTTGCACCGTGATGACCATGATTCATTTTCATGGTCTTCGCGCCAGAAGCAAGTGCTAAAATTTGGTGACCTAAACAAATACCAAATACAGGTAAAGTCGTAGTTTCAACAATCGTTTTTACTGCTTCAATCGCATAGCCACATGCTGCTGGATCACCAGGACCATTTGACAAGAACACGCCATCTGGGTTTAAAGCGAGAACTTTCTCAGCAGGGGTCTGTGCAGGCACAACAGTGAGTTTACAACCACGGTCTGCAAGCATACGTAAGATGTTGGTTTTGACACCATAATCGTATGCAACAACATGAAATTTAAGTTCTGGTTGGCTAAAACCTTGACCTAAAGTCCAAGAACCTTCAGTCCATTCAAAGCCTTTAGGATCACAGCATTCTTTTGCAAGGTCTAAACCATTTAAACCACCGAATGCACGTGCTTTTGCAATTGCTTCTTCTTCAGTGATATTTTCACCAGCAAGGATGCAACCATTTTGCGCGCCTTTGTCACGTAAAATACGTGTCAATTTACGCGTATCAATATCAGCGATTGCAACAACATTATGTTGTTCCAAGTATTCACTGAGTGATTGTTCTGCACGGAAATTACTATGTAATAAAGGAAGATCACGAATAATTAAACCGTTCGCCCACACTTTATGGATGCGACCAGATTCAACGTCTTCGCTATTACAGCCTGTATTTCCAATATGGGGATAAGTCAGCGTCACAATTTGTTGCGCATAACTTGGGTCAGTCAAAATTTCTTGGTAGCCAGTCATGGCTGTATTAAAAACGACTTCACCAGTCGTACTTCCCGATGCACCGATAGACGTTCCTTTAAAGATCGTTCCATCTGCGAGGGCTAAAATGGCGGGGGTGCTCAAACCAAAGCTCCTGAACTAAAACCACAAAAATAGGGCTGTAAAAAAGCGAGAAGACATAAAAAAAGGTAGGCTGTCTTTAAAAACATGCCCCTCCTTCCAGTCTGCTCGCTTGTAACTTAACAGCGCATTATACGCATGAGTAGTTCAAAAGTCTATCTGTTTTATTGGCTAAAGTGAGTAATTGTGGTTTTTCTTTTATAAGTTTGACTGTTGTTATGTCTATTGCCAAATCAATCATTCTTCTATCTATATCATGAGATATTATGCAAATTGTCTAACAATTTTTTCATAGTCTAAAAGTAAAGCGTTTTATCTTATATTTAGCCAAAAAATCAACAAACAATATAGAGGGGAAACACAATGGCTGATAATCAAACTACACCAGCAACTGAAGAAGTTAAAGAAGTTGTGGTTGAAAAAACAGCGAAAGCAAAAGAAGTTGTTGCAGAGAAAACCGCTGAAGTCAAAGAAGCTGTTGCTGAAAAGACGGCAGAAGTGAAAGAGGTGGTTGCTGAGAAAACTGCAAAAGCGAAAGAAGTTGTAGCTGAAAAAACAGCGAAGGCGAAAGAAGTGATTGCTGAGACTCAGGAACAAGCGAAAGAAGTGATTGCTGAGACTCAAGAGCAAGTGAAAGAAGTATTAGCTGAAACTCAAGAAAAAATTGAGGCTGAAGCGAAAGAACTCAACCAAAATATCCAAAATCAGCTTGCACAAATTAAACAAGATATCTTGCAGCGTATTGATGTCATTAAAACTCAACTGAATTCATCACAAGGTAATTTAGTTGAATTAACCAATGCATTAAAAACAGAATTGAATGCTTTGATTGAAGACTTAACCAAAGTCAGCAAAGAGTTGAAAGATGATATTAGTCAGATTTCTGTTAAGCATAAAGATACTTTAGTGGGTAGCTTTAAGCGTACTAAAGAACAAGCAGTTGAAGCTTGGAATAAAGTACGTGCAAGTTAATTGCAGATAGAGATGAAAAAGCGAGAAATTTATTTCTCGCTTTTTTTATGATTAAAATTGATGTAACCAATCCCGTTTATTGTGGAAATCTGCTTGGCGACCACTATGTTGCATTGCAAAATAATGCATGCCTTGTGTGGTATTTAACACGGCAGTTAAACCTAGATATAGGTCAGCCCATTTTAACTTATTTTGTTGCATAAATTGAGATAAGTCTAAACTGACATTTAAACCATAGTGTGTGCGTTGCAAATGGTTCAACTCAATGTCATATGCAGCAACGGGCGGCATATTCTCAGGGAAGCGATATTCTTCAAATTGATAGGCTTGCCAAGCTTGAGAGGGAGAGAGATTGATTTCACGATAAAAATCTTCATCTTTCACACCAATAAAAATCTCAAAACAAGTCTGTTCCCATAAAAAGTCTTGGCGAGGATGAGCCTTGACTTGATCTGGGTAAATCAGAAACTGATTGGGATCACGAACCCAAAAACCAACATTTAATGTCGCTGGTGTTTGTTGCTCAATTGCTCCAACGACAGTAATAGCATTAAAGCGATCGAAAGCGGAAAGTTCATAACTTGCCATTTTGATTACTTGTTACTTAAGTGAGCAAAACGAACTAAATTAGAAAGATGCTGGTTTTGTTTTGCTGCTTTTTTATAAAGCAAAACAATTTTACCAATTTTTTGTACAGATTCAGCACCTGTTGCTTCAACAAGCGCATCAATTACTGCTGCACGTGCATCACGATCTTCACCTGCAATTTTCACTTTAATGAGTTCATGATCATTTAGTGCGCGATGAGTTTCTTCAATGACGTTTTCTGTAAGACCTTGGCCACCAATCATTACAACTGGATTAAGTGCGTGGCCAATTTGACGTAAACGCTTACGTTCATGGATAGATAAAGCCGCCATTAAAAATACCTGATTGGGAAAACGACCTAGTATAACTTGCATCCCGTTTCTAAGATAGATTTAGCAGACAGGCACTTGAAACAAATATGTGAAAATTAGGCAAATAGCCAATCATGGCAATCGGAAAAAATCTGTAAAAGTTCGTGTGAATGAACTACAACCGTACTGTAATGGGAGTAATTTTCACGTACAATGATCAATCAGAAGTTTTTTGAAATTTAGTGAGTTATGGCGACGCGCATTACCAATCAAAAATTGTCGAAAAGCAGCCGTGTGTGGATGAGAGAGCACTTGGATGATCCTTTTGTAAAGAAAGCACAAAAAGAGGGTTATCGCGCACGGGCAGCGTACAAGTTACTTGAAATCCAAGAAAAATATAAAATGATCAAACCGGGCATGACAATTGTTGATCTCGGTGCAGCACCCGGAAGTTGGTCGCAAATTGCAGGTAAACTGGTTGGATCAAATGGTTTAGTAATTGCTTCAGATATTCTCGCAATGGACGCTCTTCCAGATGTGACATTTTTGCAAGGCGACTTCCGAGAAGAAGAAGTTTTCGAAAAATTGTTAAATATTTTAAATGGGCGTCAAGTAGACGTTGTAATTTCAGATATGGCCCCCAATACATCAGGTAATAGGGCTGTCGATCAACCACGCCAGATTTACTTATGTGAGTTGGCATTAGATTTTGCTCAAAAAGTTTTAGGCCCAAATGGACAGTTTATTGTTAAGGTGTTCCAAGGCTCAGGATTTGATGAGTTCAGAAAACAAGTTGTTGATAGTTTTGATGTATTAAAAACAGCCAAACCTGCGGCATCTCGTGCTCGATCAAAAGAAGTTTTTTTGATTGGTCAAGGTCGTAAAAAGGCATTGCAATAAAAGTGTACTTGCCAAGTTGTTAAAAATTGTGCATTTTGTACCTTTTAAGTTTTTTGCAACGCAAATTTATTGCTGTTTTTGTGAAGGTCAGCCAAGATTAGGTATGATCAAATTAGATTGATATGGGAATAAAGCCTTGAGCGATTACTTCAAGAATGCCGTATTGTGGCTCATCATACTCGGTGTTCTGATTTTGATTTTTAGCAACGTCAGTGACCGCAATAAGCCTGCAGCGATGAAATATTCTGATTTCGTTGCAGCGGTAAATGCTGGGCAAATTAAACAAGTCACAATTGACGGTTTAAACATTAGTGGTGAAAAAACCAATGGTTCTTCTTTTGAAACGGTTCGTCCACAAGTAGAAGACACTGAATTGCTTCCAAGCTTGAATAAACAGAATGTAGTCGTTGAAGGTACTGCACCACAACGTCAAGGCATTTTGATGCAACTTCTCATTGCGAGCTTCCCTGTATTACTGATCATCTTATTATTCATGTTCTTTATGCGTAATATGGGTGGGGGCGCTGGTGGCAAAAACAGCCCAATGAGTTTTGGTAAGTCAAAAGCGAAAATGTTATCTGAAGATCAGATTAAGATTACATTTACCGATGTTGCGGGTTGTGATGAAGCAAAACAAGAAGTGGTTGAAATTGTTGACTTCTTGAAAGATCCTTCTAAGTTCAAACGTCTTGGTGCAACCATTCCTCGTGGTGTATTGATGGTTGGTCCTCCAGGTACGGGTAAAACATTACTTGCGAAAGCCATTGCAGGTGAAGCTAAAGTTCCATTTTTTAGTATCTCTGGTTCTGACTTCGTTGAAATGTTTGTTGGTGTCGGTGCATCACGTGTTCGTGACATGTTTGAACAAGCTAAACGTCATGCTCCATGTATCATTTTCATCGATGAGATTGATGCGGTGGGTCGTCACCGTGGTTCGGGGACAGGTGGTGGTCATGATGAGCGTGAACAAACCTTGAACCAAATGCTTGTTGAGATGGATGGTTTTGAAGGTAATGAAGGCGTAATTGTCATTGCTGCAACTAACCGTGTTGATGTACTGGATAAAGCCTTGCTTCGTCCAGGTCGTTTTGACCGTCAGGTAATGGTTGGTTTACCAGACATCCGTGGTCGTGAACAAATTTTAAATGTTCATTTGAAGAAACTTCCATCTGTTACAGGTGTGGATGTTAAAGTTCTTGCACGTGGTACTCCAGGATTCTCTGGTGCTCAACTTGCGAACTTAGTCAACGAAGCTGCGTTGTTTGCTGCTCGCCGTAATAAAAACACGGTGGATATGCATGACTTTGAAGATGCAAAAGACAAGATTTACATGGGTCCAGAACGTAAATCGATGGTGATTCGTGAAGAAGAACGTCGTGCGACGGCTTACCATGAAGCTGGACATGCCATTGTCGCTGAAATTTTACCTGGTACAGACCCAGTGCATAAAGTAACAATTATGCCACGTGGTTGGGCATTAGGTGTAACTTGGCAGTTGCCTGAGCAAGACCAAACTAGCCACTATAAAGATAAGATGTTGAATGAACTTTCTATCCTGTTTGGTGGTCGTATTGCTGAAGAAGTGTTTATTAATCAAATGTCCACTGGTGCATCTAACGACTTTGAACGTGCAACCAAAATGGCACGTGCAATGGTAACCAAGTACGGTATGTCAGATCGCCTTGGTGTCATGGTTTATGAAGATGAAAACCAAAGTGGTTTCTTCGGTAATGTGGGTAGCCGTACGATTTCTGAAGCAACTCAGCAAAAAGTTGATGAAGAAGTACGTCGTATCTTGGATGAACAATATAAAGTTGCTCGTGATATCTTGGAAAATAATAAGGATATCGCACATGCAATGGTGAAAGCGTTGATGGATTGGGAAACCATTGATCGCGACCAAATCCGTGACATTATGGAAGGTCGTGAGCCTCAACCACCCAAAGTTTATATTGCTGAAAATCCAGTGGCTGCATTTGAACCTCCTAAAGATGGTCCATCTACACCGCCACCATTACCAGCAATGGGTTAATGGTTGAAATTAAAGAGAGTCGCTAAAGAGCGGCTCTTTTTTATGACCTACTAAAAAGAGTGAATTAAAATGGCCAGAGTTGAAAGATCGTCAGCATTATTTTTGAAAGTTGAAAATTTGGCTTATAAATATTTAGAAAAAATTTTTCAAAAAAATACTTTGAGTGATCTAGATATATTATGTGACTTTAAGTCACTTCAATTCCAAACAGAATCTATTTTACAAGAAGTAAATAAGGATTATTCTCAATCTATATTTATTTGCAAACTTGATGTTTTTCAGAAAGAAACTAGGTGGTGTTTCAAAATGTATGCTGATCATTTTAACATCACTATACAAAACTGTGGTTAATGTAAAAGAATCCAAGATTAAAAGCTTTTACATGATTCAATACCTTCTTCGAAAAACAGCATGTTCTTCTTACTGCTCGCCTTATGCGGTGTCTTAATCGGCAGTTGTTTCCTTCTATCCCGACTGTATAATATTTCCCTTCTTGGTCCGGCTTAAAAATTTTGATGAAACTTTCCCAATGATCACTCGATATACAATCATAAGTAATACCCAGTTCTTCTAAACGGTTTTTTAGCCTTTGTGCTGTATGAGCATCTCTTCCTCCCCATACAAAAGCCACTATTTCTCCGCTACTTCTATCATAGACGTACTGTAGCCAATGCTTATCTTTCTTGTTGCCTACAAATGTCCAAAATTCATCAACTTCCAAGCATTTATAATGAGTTCTTTGAGGAATTATTTCATGATTTGATTGTGTAAGCGTTTTAAGTATCTTGCCAATACTAAACCTCGTAATCTTTGCAATATCCCGAATGCCACAACATCGCACAAGCATAAGCAAAATCAATTTGACCGCTTTTGAATGACAGCCTAAATACGTCAAATTATGGTCACCCACAAACTGCCTATTACATTCTTTACAACGATAGTTTTGCTTACCATCGTGTTTAATGCCATTCTTCTTTATACTTGTACTCTGGCATCGAGGACAATGAAGTTCTATTTCGATTTTCACACATTTAAATATAGCTGAATTGTTCCTCGTTGCCTCCTTTTCTTATGAGCATACTTTTTAGAACACCACCCAAAATTTTAATTAAGATTTTTTGAAAATTATTAGTTACCACGATAAGTTGAGTATCCATAAGGACTAATCAAAAGTGGAATATGATAATGTTCAAGATTGCCATCCACAGAGAAAATGACAGGAACTTCTGGGAAAAATGAGCTTTGTTTATTCTTTTGGAACCATTCACCTGTTTTAAAAGTAACTTTGTAAATACCTTTTTGAAGGGCAGCATCTTCAGGATATAACGCTGTGATCCGACCTTGTTGATTGGTTGTACTTTGGTTAAGCTCTTTCCATTGGTTATTTTCTTGTTTTTCCAAAATAACTTTTACACCCGCTGAAGGAAGTCCATTTTCTAAGTTAAGCACATGCACACTTAAAGGGTTTTGCGCAAAGCTAAAAGATGAAAGAGAAATGGCTACGCAAGGAATCAAAACTTTTAACATCTGACCAATCCTAAAAAATAAAAAATGATTTTAATCATTTGTTCAAGATATAGGTTTAAAAAGTGTAAATGAAACTTGAGTCGAATATTCGTACGGACTTAAACAATTTATTATGATTAAGCATTTTATAAAATATTTGGCAGAAATGAATCAGCAAATAGAATTTTAAAAAATGTAGGGTTTAATCGTACGGAAGTACTCAAGCATTGGTATTTCGTATCGAAATGTCAATATCACGATATATTACATTGACTGAGAAGTAATCAACACTGATACTCTCATGTTTTATTTAAGCTAACCGGTTCCTTGGTCACAAAGCGTAAGCTTTATACCATTATTTCGTAGCGAAATGTCAATATCACAAGATATTGCGTTGACTGAGATACGTTGAGGACTGATACTCTCAGACCTTAATCAAGCAAACCGGTTTTAATGGACTGGGCCAAAAGCTCGTTCATGAAAAACTCAACCAAACACAAGGGGCTATATATGGCTGGTGGAAAGTCAAAAATCATTTATACACTGACTGATGAGGCGCCATTGTTGGCGACCTATTCGCTACTGCCGATCATTGAGACCTTTACTAAGCCAGCTGGCATAGAAATTGTCAAGAGTGACATTTCTGTTGCAGCACGTGTGCTTGCGGAATTTTCGGAATACTTAAGCGATGAGCAGAAGGTAAGCAATAACCTTGCTGAGCTTGGTCGCCTTACTCAAGATCCAGATACAAATATCATTAAACTGCCAAATATCAGTGCTTCAGTTGCTCAGTTAACAGCATGCATCAAAGAATTGCAGTCTAAAGGATATGCAATTCCTGATTATCCAGAAAATCCAACAACGGATGAAGAGAAAGAACTTAAGACGCGTTACGGTAAATGTCTTGGTTCTGCTGTAAACCCTGTATTACGTGAAGGTAACTCAGATCGTCGTGCGCCTGCTGCTGTAAAAAATTATGCGAAAAAGCATCCTCATTCAATGAGTGAGTGGAAACAGTGGTCACAAACGCACGTTTCTCATATGGAAGAAGGTGACTTCTACCATGGCGAGAAATCAATGACACTTGATCGTGCACGTAATGTGAAGATGGAGTTAATCACGAAGGGCGGTGAGACAATCGTTCTCAAGTCTAAAGTTGCGCTTCAAGATGGCGAAGTGATTGACTCGATGTTCATGAGCAAAAAAGCATTGTGTGACTTCTATGAGAAGCAACTCGATGACTGCCGTGAAGCTGGTATTTTATTTTCATTACACGTAAAAGCGACCATGATGAAAGTTTCACACCCGATCGTTTTCGGTCACTGTGTGAAAATTTACTATAAGGATGCTTTTGAAAAACACGGTAAGTTATTTGATCAGTTAGGTATTAATGTCAATAATGGTATGGCAGGTCTTTATGAAAAGATCGCAACTTTACCAACTTCACTTCGTGAAGAAATTATTGAAGATTTACATGCTTGCCAAGAACATCGCCCAGCATTAGCTATGGTTGATTCAGCGAAAGGTATTGATAACTTCCATTCTCCAAACGACGTGATTGTAGATGCATCTATGCCTGCAATGATTCGTGGTGGCGGTAAAATGTGGGGTGCCGATGGTAAACCTTACGATTGTAAAGCTGTTATGCCTGAATCAACTTTCGCCCGTATTTACCAAGAAATGATTAATTTCTGTAAGTGGAATGGTAACTTCGATCCACGTACGATGGGTACTGTACCGAACGTTGGTTTGATGGCGCAAAAAGCAGAAGAATACGGTTCACACGACAAAACTTTTGAAATTCCTGAAGCGGGTATTGCGAACATTACCGATTTAGAGACTGGTGAAGTGTTGATGTCTCAAAATGTAGAAGAAGGCGATATCTGGCGTATGTGTCAGGTGAAAGATGCACCTATTCGAGATTGGGTAAAACTTGCAGTAAGTCGTGCTCGTAACTCTGGTATGCCTGCGATTTTCTGGCTCGACCCATACCGTCCACACGAAAATGAGTTGATCAAGAAAGTTGAAAAGTATCTAGAAGAACATGATACAGAGGGTCTTGATATCCAAATCATGTCACAAGTACGTGCAATGCGTTATACGCTTGAACGTGTAGCACGTGGTTTAGACACAATCTCTGTGACTGGTAACATCTTACGTGATTATTTAACTGATCTGTTCCCGATCATGGAGTTGGGTACTTCAGCGAAAATGTTATCAATCGTTCCGTTAATGGCGGGCGGTGGTATGTATGAAACAGGTGCAGGTGGTTCAGCGCCGAAGCATGTTCAGCAGTTAGTTGAAGAAAACCACTTACGTTGGGATTCGCTTGGTGAGTTCCTTGCGCTTGCAGTTTCTTTAGAAGAGCTTGGTCTTAAAGAAGATAATGCACGTGCGAAGTTACTTGCAGAAACTCTTGATCAAGCAACGGGTAAATTGCTAGATAATGATAAGTCTCCATCACGTCGTACTGGCGAGCTAGATAACCGTGGTAGCCACTTCTACTTAGCAATGTATTGGGCTGAAGCGCTTGCTGCTCAAAACGAAGATGCTGAATTGAAAGCGAAGTTTGCGCCTCTTGCAAAAGCCTTGGTTGAAAATGAACAAAAAATTCTTACTGAATTAAGTGAAGTACAAGGTAAAGCTGCTGATATCGGTGGTTACTACGCTGTAGATCCAGTGAAAGTAAATGCAGTGATGCGTCCAAGTTCAACGCTTAATGCTACGCTTGAAACTATTTAAGTTTAGTAAAATCGGCTATCAGTCGATAAAGTGAAAAAGCCGATACGAAAGTATCGGTTTTTTTAAATTTGATTTATTTGAATTAAGTTTGATCTGAAGTTAGTATTAATTTTTAATATTATTTTCTATAAAAATATGAATGTTTATAAATATAGATATGGCTCAAAACATGATTTAGATTCTTTACAACAGAATTATTTTTATGCCCCTAATTCTTTAGAATTAAATGATCCTTACGAAGGGATATTTATTGATGAGATATTAGATGCAACTGGACTACATCATTTGTTTAAAAATGATTTCTCTCGATTTTATAAAGAAGTTAAAAATTACGGTATTTACTCCTTGAGTAAAACTGAAAAAGATGAGTTGTTATGGGCGTATTACGCTAATGCACATAAAGGTTTTTTTATTGAATATGATCAAGAAATATTATTGAAAATCGAAAGTATTAAATTGAATTGTATTGTGCAATATGATGTAGATAAGTAAGAGCTAAAAAGTAAACATGTTTGTTATTTAAATTAATAAATAAAATACAATCACTTATGGTGATTTTTTTGATTTTTTACGCATGTTTAATTGCCTAAACACACTTATACCAAAATTGAATTTTAGCTCAGTATTTCATCATAATAATATTTCTAAATTGACCAAGTTAATTCTTGGTACAAAATCAAAGAGGTGGTTGCATGAGGATGAGATAAGAATAATTATCAATCATTTTGGTAAGTTGAATATGATGCTAGAGCCGTGAAGGCAATTTATTTTGGTTTAAGAATGCCAAAAACAAAGCAAGATCTGCATGATGATAATAAGAAATTATCAGATAGTTCATCTCAGGTGAGTCAAGAACAGGTCATGGAGGCTATGAAAGGGCGTGGAATCAAATATTTCCAAATGAAGTTAAAATCAAATTCCTATGAGTTTGAATATACTGAGATTGAGGATTTGTTTAAAAATATAAATACAAGAATATTTTAGATGATGCTATGAAATTATTAAATTTTATTTAATAAAAAAGCCCACTTCCGTGGGCTTTAAAAAATCAACTTTTAACGACCATTACGGTTGCGACCACGTGGTGCTTTAGTATTTGGACGAGTTGTACCATTGGTCTTGCGACGTGGTTTCTCACTTTCATCCATTTGCCAAATACGTGTTGTACCGCCACCTGCTTTTTTCTTACCTTTAAACGGTTTTTCACCTTTTTCTTCACGTGCTTTATCTTTAGCACGAGAGAAATGCGGTTTATTATTCGTTTTTTTAGCAAAAGAGCGTCCTTCATACGGCTTATCTGCAGGAACATCTTTAAAGTCAGGATATAACAAAGGTTCAATTTCAACTTGTTCGCCAGGTTGTAAACCTAAACGAACCAAATCAATTGCACCAATTTTAGTACGAATTAAGCGTAAAGTTGGAAAGCCAACCGCCGCGGTCATACGACGTACTTGGCGATTACGACCTTCGCAAATTTGTAGCTCAATCCAACTTGTTGGGATGTTAGCGCGATAACGTACTGGTGGATCTCGTTCCCATAACCATTCTGGCGCATCTACTTTCATTGCGTTAGCAGGTAACGTCATGCCATCAGCGAGTTCAACGCCTTTACGCAATTGTTCTAATGCTTCCTCAGTTACATCACCATCAACCTGAGCAAGGTAGGTTTTAAATTTTTTATTTGCAGGATTCGTAATGTATTGATTCAGACCACCATGATCGGTAAGGAACATAAGTCCTTCTGAGTCAAGATCAAGTCTGCCTGCCAGACGTAAATCTGGATCATGAATAAAATGAGAAAGTGTAAGGTGAGCTTCATCCTCACGGAACTGTGACAAAACGTCGAAAGGTTTGTTGAATACAACTATTTTCATATGAGTATACTGCTTTGGCTATGGGCGGCATCATAACAATAAAGGTTTCTATTTAATCGGAAAATGTTGTTATTTCCCGTATAAATCTCAAAAAAACCTGTTTTGAACTAAACTGTTTCATGCAATAAAAACGAAAGTATGCCATAGAAGGCATAGTGATAATCGCTAAATACATGAGGGAGAACCTGCAAAATGGGTTATCAGAAGATCGTGGTTCCTGCTGATGGTGACAAAATCACAGTAAACGCAGACCTGTCACTGAATGTTCCAAATCATCCAATCATCCCTTTTATTGAAGGTGATGGTATTGGTGTGGATATTACACCAGCTATGAAAGCAGTAGTAGATGCTGCGGTGTTAAAAGCTTACGGTGGCAAACGTTCGATCGAATGGATGGAAGTCTATTGCGGTGAAAAAGCAGATAAAATTTATGGCACTTACATGCCTGAAGAAACCTTCGAAGCTCTACGAGAATTTATTGTTTCAATTAAAGGTCCTTTAACCACACCTGTGGGTGGTGGTATTCGTTCACTGAATGTTGCGTTGCGTCAAGAACTTGATTTATATGTTTGTGTGCGGCCAGTCCGTTGGTTTGAGGGTGTTCCTTCACCTGTTCAACATCCTGAACTCACGGATATGGTGATTTTCCGCGAAAACTCAGAAGATATTTATGCAGGGATTGAGTGGAAAGCAGATTCAGAGGAAGCTAAAAAAATTATTAAATTTCTAAAAGAAGAAATGGGCGTAACAAAAATCCGTTTTGACGAAGGCTGTGGAATTGGGATCAAACCTGTTTCTAAAGAAGGGACACAACGTTTAGTACGTAAAGCCATTCAGTTTGCGATAGATAATGATAAACCTTCTGTGACGTTGGTTCACAAAGGTAATATTATGAAATACACCGAAGGTGCATTCAAAGAGTGGGGCTATGAACTCGCAATAGAACGCTTTGGTGGTGAACTACTTGATGGTGGACCATGGGTTAAAATCAAGAACCCTAAAAATGGTAAAGACATCATTATTAAAGATGTGATTGCCGATGCATTCTTACAGCAAATCTTAATGCGTCCGGCAGATTATTCTGTTATTGCGACACTTAATTTAAATGGTGACTATATTTCTGATGCGCTGGCAGCAGAAGTAGGGGGAATTGGCATTGCACCGGGTGCCAATATTGGTGGTGCGATAGCAGTTTACGAGGCAACTCATGGAACTGCACCAAAGTATGCGGGGCAGGATAAGGTTAATCCTGGTTCAATTATTCTTTCTGCTGAAATGATGTTACGTGATATGGGGTGGGGCGAAGCTGCTGATTTGATTATCAAAGGTGTTTCTGGTGCAATTGAAGCGAAAACAGTAACGTATGACTTTGAACGATTAATGCCAAATGCAACCCTATTGCGCTGTTCGGAATTTGGTCAAGCCATTATTCAACACATGGAAGATTAAACAAAGCTGAGCTCAAGAGAAGGGTGTTTAAGTAACGCCCTTTTTTGTCGGCATTTTTTTAGTTCGATTGTATCGTTTGTTAATATCGTTCTTTCATTGTGCATTTCACATGATTTTCAACCATATAAATATGCACTGTATCGTAAATTTAGATAAATCTGTATCTATGTTTCATCGGCTAAAAGTTCAGAATAGTTGAAAAATATTTAGAGTCTCATGTCATGAAGATGTATCAAGTTGATGCTTTTACCCAAGAACTATTTAAAGGTAATCCTGCAGCAGTCATTGTGTTAGATGAGTGGTTAGATGAAAACTTAATGCAAAATATCGCATTGGAAAATAATTTATCTGAAACGGCTTTTGTCAAAAAACAAGATGAAACTAATTATGAAATTCGTTGGTTTTCACCAACAGATGAGGTTGCCTTCTGTGGACATGCGACTTTAGCCAGTGCCTTTGTTTTATTTAAAGATTTCACCACTGTAAAGACGATTCAATTTCATGTGAAAGATTTGGGCATTTTTATCGTTAGCCAAGCAGCAGACGGCAAGATTAAAATGAATTTCCCTATTCGAAAAGCTGAACTTATATCTGAATATCCTCAAGAACTTCGAGATGGTTTAACCAAGCCATTTAAAGCGGTTTATCTGAATGGTCAGGCATATATTGTTGAATATGAAACAGTCGCTGATGTATTAAACGAGCAACCTGATTTTGAAAAATTAAAGCAATTAGGCGCATTACGTACCGCAATTACTGCGTCTCAACCTGATGTGGCTATTACAGCAAGAGGTGAAGGTCAGTTTGATTGTGTATCTCGTTATTTTGCCCCTGCGATTGGTATTAATGAAGACCCTGTCACAGGTTCGATTCATACTGCGATTGCTCCATTGTGGGCTGAAAAACTTGATCAAACTCAGCTTATCGCATATCAGGCATCAGTCCGAGGTGGGGTTTTAGAGTGTGTGATTGAGTCTGAACATCGTATTGAAATTTCAGGTTATGCAAAACTGTATATGCAGGCTGAACTTGCAATCTAAGTTTTAACTCAAACGCTATAAAAACATAGAAAAAAGCTGTTTAAATGCACAGCTTTTTTCAAAACATCACTATTAAAAATGCGAATCGTTCTCTACTATATGGTTTATCGTTTTATTTAAATGACTAAAAATACTTGGATAAATTATGTTAATGCGGTTTAAGCAGCTTACACTCTCTCTTTGTTTGATTGGATTGAGTGCGACATCTTGGTCTCAGACAGTACTCGTAAAAAGTGAAAAAAATATCGAAGAATATAAATTAGATAATGGTTTCAGAGTTATTCTTGCACCAAATGATAAAGAAAATAAAGTCTATGTAAATACAGTGTATTTAACAGGCTCTCTTAACGATCCTAAAGGGAAAAGTGGTCTTGCTCATTTGCTTGAACATTTGGCATTTAAAGGCACACAAAATGTAAAAGGAGAGGAGTTTCAGCGTCGTTTGGATCAATTCACTTTAATGACCAATGCCAGTACCGATTATTACTCAACTAAATATTTAAATATTGTTCGTCCTGAAAAAAATGCACTGAATGAAATTCTATACCTTGAGTCTGAGCGTATGGATAAATTGGTGCTACAAGAAAAATTTGTACCTTCTGAAATTGAGATTGTAAAGCGGGAACGTGAAGTTCGAATGGATCAACCGTTTGCAGTATTGATGGATCAAATGTGGAAAGCAGCTTATGGCAATCAATATTTAGGTCGATTGCCGATTGGTGATTTGCCTGAATTAAAATCTATAAAAATGAATGAACTAAATCAGTTTTATAGAACATGGTATGCACCCAATAACGCTGTGATGGTGATTTCGGGTAAATTTGATAAATCAGAAGTATTAAATAAAATTGATCAATATTTTAGTCCGATTCCTGCACGTACTGTGCCTACACCTGTTCAAGTTCCAGTCTTAGATTCAAGTAAGATTGAGCAGCGAAAATTCACGGTGCAAAAGGGTAGTGATCTTGCTAAATTCCACATTTATATGAATGGAAAAAATACGCAACTACAGCCAGCATTAGCACTTGCACCAGCACTTTATACCATGCAGCCTAGTGGTACGCTGTATAAGAGCATGGTAGAAACAGGAGTGAGCACGGCTGTTCAATCGACGACATGGTTAGACCAAGATTTTAATTTGGTCTTTATGGGCGCTATTTATGCGCCGAATCATGATGCGAAAAAAGTCGATGATGCCTTGGTTGAAGGCGTCGAGAATAGCCAAGCATTTACAGATGCAGAGCTACAACGTATCAAAACCATTACTCAAAATACCGCTGATACGATTGCAAATGATGCTGTTGCTTTGGGTTCTCGCCTTAGTGATTATGCAGTGTCTTCACACGGACAATGGGATCAGTACTTCAAAGATTTACAAGCCATTCAAGATTTAAAATTAAATGATGCCAATCAAACATTAAAACAGTTTTTAGTATCATCGCATCGTATTTCGGGCGATATTCTACCTACACCTGAAGATCAAAAGAAAGCGATGACACTCAAGGCACAAGATAAACCTAAAACCTTAGATCAAAGTGCCGAAAAGCCTGAACCGTTAAAAGATGTTGCGATTTATCAACAAGAAGTCACTCAGTTTGTTGCACAGTCTGCGCAGCAACTACAGAAAAATGAGCAAAAAATCCAACGTGGTGAGTTAAAGAATGGTATTCGCTATGCTTTATTCCCAACCACAACACGTGATGATAAAACCTATGCCACCATTAGCCTAGATTTTGGTACGGAGAAATCACTGTTTGGCAAAGGGGTGACCTTAGATTTAACCAGTTATTTGATGCTGCGTGGTTCTGAAAAACATACATTACAAGAAATTACAGATAAAGCGATTGCAGCAAGTGGTGGTGCATCTATTACTTCAAATGGTAATGGTTTGACGATTGGGATTCAGGCAAAAAAAGATAAGTTTGAAGATTTCTTAAACTTTATTATTGATGTCATGAAGCAGCCTAAATTTGCACAATCAGAATTTGATTTAGCGAAAAATCAAAGCTTATCTGCATTAGATCGACCGTATACTGAACCTGCAATTGTTGCCTCAATGACCTTGGCTCGATTACTTGAAACCTATCAACCCGGTGATTTGCGTTATCACTTTGAACCAGAGTTTGCGAAGAAGCAGTTAAATGCGGCTACGCAAGCACAGGTTAAGCAATTCTATGATCAATTCTTTGTCACTAATCATGCGCAAATCGCAGTGACAGGTGATTTCGATCTGAAGAAAATGCAGAACACTTTACAAAAAGCATTTGGACAGTGGAAAACCAAACAGCCATACCAAAAAATTACATCGCCGTATGTTCAATTCAAAGCGGAAAAAGTACATGCTCTATCCGAGCAACGTGAGTTTGGTAGCTATCAAAGTATTCTGACTATTCCTGTAGGTGCTTATCATCAAGATGCTCCTGCCTTGATTCTCCTCAGTCATATTATGGGTAACTCGCAGTTATCTTCTCGTTTGGCTCAGGAATTACGTGAGAAAAATGCGCTTGTTTATGGTTTTGGGAGTGATCTTGATCTAGATTCAGACAACGAAAGTGGGTCGATTAGTATTACAGCGAATTATACAGCGGGTCGTTCTGATCAGGTATCACAATCTGTTCATAAGGTATTGACCGATTTATTGAGTAAAGGGGTAACTGAGCAGGAAGTGGAAGCGGCTAAAGCAGATATTATGAAGAAGCGCGTGACTTCGTTAGAAGATGAACGAAATATTCATAAAATGCTTACAGGACAGTTAGAGCGTAATAAAACCTTGATGGATCGTGCTGAGCGAGATCAAGCGCTTGCAAAACTGACCAAGGCAGATGTGGATGCTGTGATTAAGAAATATATCAAGCTAGATCAGTTTGTTGAGGTGATGGCTGACCAATATGGTAAAGCCCAAGACTTGAAGTAAACCACAAAAACAAAGTCACCGATGAGGTGGCTTTGTTTTTGAGATATAGTTCAATAATAGCTTGTTCTGTTGCTTTGTTATCTGCTTTATTTCCAAATAATCACATCATATCTTGAACGGAGAAGTACCATCGCTGTTTTGGCTATTTACTTTTCTTGATAAGAGCATAGAAAGTATTACGACTAACCTTGAACAATTTTTTTGCTTAATAAATTTTAATTCATAAGTATTTCTATCTAATTGATAATCATATAAAATTCTATATGTGTGCATATGAAATTCATATTTAATTTTTATCCAAAATTTAATAAGGTGTAATATTTTGAAAAAAACTATTTTTTTACCATTTTTGCTTATTCTTTGTATCAATAGCGTATTTGCAGAAGAGTTTTATGAAGACTATCATACTCCTCCAGAAGATATTGTAGATACATATAATAAGTACTGTAAATATGCATCTGAATTCAATAATTACGCTTCGGCTGTAGTTAACCCTTGTAAGTTTCCAGAGCATTTAAATATGATTATTAGTACAAAGTATTTAAATTTTTATGATGATGAAAAATTTCGTATTAAAGCTACTAAGTTATTCAAAGATATCAATGTTAAGTTAACAGAAAAAATTTTTGATAATCCTGATGAAGAAGTTACTCCTTTCGACATGTATTTTAAATCAGTTCTTGTCCTCGATATTTCAGCTAAATCAACAGATGGAAATAATAAGTATTATGTGTATTATATGCCAAAAAACAACCATATGATTATTGCCAAAAGAAATGGGTTTGATAAAAAAGGATACACAAAATTCTCTAGTTTTACAGGCGATTTAAATGATATAACATTAAAGAAATCAGTATTATATCATAATTATTTTATGGATTCTGGATTTGGCGGAAATTCAGGAAGAAGTCTTGGTTTTAATCCATATATTAAGAAAGGATTAAATTTAAATTAATATTAAGGTTATCTATGAACTTCTTGTATAAGTATAATTTTAATGATTTTAAAAATTCCTTAAAAATCATAATTTATAGCTGTCTGACTTTTGCAAGAGGTCTTGTAATTATCTTAAATGTGGAAATTAGGAACAAATGAATAAAATAATACTGTTAGTATTAACATTTTTTGCAACTAGCTCTTATGCTCAAAGTCCTATAGGATTCTGTAAAAAGATAGAGGGGCATGCTCACACAATGATGTATTTTAGAAATGGGAATGATACCCCGAGAAACAAAATAGAAAGTCAGCTATCTCAATCTGCTGCTCGACCATATTTATCAACTGAAACAAAAAAATGGTTTAACATAACGCTAAATGAGGCATATAAATCAAAATGGAGCTCTAAAAATTATAAAATTCCAACCAATGCTGCATACAATCCTAATGCTAGACCACAGGATTATGCAGCTCAGTACTTTAAAGAAGAAATTTATAATAAGTGTATAAGTGAAGCCTCTCCCGACTCTAGATATTGTAGTGATGAAGCTAATGAAGCAAGAACGAATCCTCAAATTCCAAAAAGCTATAGAGCAAGATTAAATGGTTTATGTTTATCATAAGTAAAGATATAAGTGGATGAAACTAGTATTTCATTCACTTACACCTAATCACTGCATATATAAAAACAGCTTTATCATTAGATTATCAATGATCGTGTTTGTGCGTATGAAAATCTTCATTTTTACGGAAACGTAGATAATTTTCAAACTGCTCGCAATATTCGTCAAAGTTATCTTCTAACATCATTTGGAATTGTTGCAGTAGATAAGACATGACTTGTTCTTTGGCATCACGCATTTCATTGCCATCTTTAAAATTATTTGCTGCAACCCACGTATTAAAACGAGCTGTTGCAAATAACATGGCAGCGCTGACTTGTCCGCGTAACTCTTCTGGTTTGGGTTGCTGTCCTTTTTGTGGGCGACAAAACTCATTGGCTTGTTTGATAAATTCATCTGCTCGCTCAAAAAATATCGCATTTAAAGCTTCTTCTTCTGTCACATCAGTGGCATTAATTTTTTGAGACATGATTTTTCCCAACAACAAATAAGACACAATATTATAGACAAAGCCTTGTGGAAACTAAACCTTTGGCTTAATCTAAAATAGCCTAAGTAATTAGAATAATCACTATGCAAGATGCAATTGCAATTCAAAGTCTTAAAACGGATATTGCCTTACTACGCCAACATATTCATCCACCACAATATTTAGAGCATGTCGAAGGTTTGCCGATTTATTATGGTTTAAAGGACGAGGTTGATGAATACTACCGACAATGGCAACCTTTGATTGAAAGGGCACAGCAACTCTGTCAGTCCTTTATGGAGGATGGCGTGGTGGATGCCATTCATTTACCGAGCCATCTTAATTTGCCGCTGTTTTTCTTTCATGTCGATCGTATTCGAATTAATAAAACACGGGCTAAAGAATCTAAGACTTTTCGTGGCGTGGCGGCTTTGCTCGAAAAATGTGGGCAATTTGAGACAGATCAGATTTTTGCAATGCAGGAATGGTTAGGTAGTGATGATACTGCTGCGTTGGTGGCACATCGTGAGTTTATTGATTTACGGACTTATGTTTTTCAACACGGGCAAACCGAGTATACGCGCACCCGTTTTTATATGAATGGTATGATTTTAAGTGTCGAGCCACATTTTAAATTGGTGGATGCACGGGATAAGCCGCGTAAGCAGCGTAATGATAGTTATAGTGATCCGATTGCTGATAATGGGACATGGAAGATTTTTGGGAAATATCGGTAAGATTTGATAATTTCTTATCAAGTCAATCTTTTCATCCCCCTCTTTTTCAAAGAGGGGTTAGGGGTGATTTACACTGATCTGTATTTGGGGGCGATTACTACTTCCAAAAAATATCTTTAACCGATAAATGCTGTAACTTTTTATTAGCTTTCTTTGCGACATGCGGTTGTTGTGCTTTTACCCAACCTAAAGCAAATAAAAATTGTGATTGTTCTAGTGCTTGTTTTTCAAAAATCTGTTCCGCCACAAATAGATCATTATAAAAACCTAAATATTCTTGGATTGGTTCTAGTTTATTCAAAAATTGCTGAACCTCTTTTTCAGGATAAAGCCCTGAAATAAAGTCGATGCAATAACGCAATTGCTTGATACGCTTACGAGTACGATGCTGTTCTTCAATTGCAAGCGTAGAAAACTGAGCTGCGTCCTCTAAAATTTTGTTAAAAAGCTTGCTCAAACTTTTAGCTACTTGTTTAGATAATTTTGATTTCGACTCATCACCACAATATATAAAACTAAATAATGATAAGAATAGCTGTGTTGTTTTAGCTGCACTGAAAAGCTTAGCGATATTGGAATCTATTTCAGCACCAAGAGGAAATTCAAAATCACAGCTTTGTTTTATAAGCGGAATCACAGAACCCTGAATTGCATCGTGATCACGTGATTGCCCCAAAGCCCTAAAAAGTTCTGCTAATTCATTTTCCCAAGTTGGATCAACCTGTGCTGACCAATTTGAAAAATGTTTTAAAGCAGAACGTAAGCGACGCAAGCCGACACGTGCTTGATGAATATGATCGGCTTCAGCGACACCATCGGCAATTGCGGCAGCATTCGGCAATATTTGGTTTAAGGTATTTTCGACGATCAATTTAACTGCTTGTTCGGCGCTAATGTCGGATTCTAAGTTTAGCTGTTTGGCTTTGGTCGCAGGAGAAACACGTTTGCCAACTGCGAGTAAATTACCGCGTTCTGCTTTGCTACGCACATCAAGCCATAATTGATATTTATCTACCCATGTCTTGGCAAAATGAATTAAGTCTTGTGCTACACCTTGTTTGAGTTCAAATTCGACTTCACAGATTTTGGCTTGATCGGTTGGGGTACGAATTTCACCGTCATCTAAACAAACTTCGATCTGCGAGCCTTCAAACTCAAACACATGGAAACTTCGTTGTACATTGGTTTGAAACTGTAATTGTAGCTCAGCAGGCGTATCACCTAAAATTTCATGTAGCACCGTTTGAACGGTTCGGTTGTGCTGATAAAGTGATAAATCGAGTTCAGGTTCTTGTTCACATTTACCCAGATAAATATCTTCTTCAATGCGTTGTAGATGGTTTTTACTGGCGGCTTTAAAGGTTTGTACCCAGTGTTCACCTTCTTGGCGTAAACGGATAGCGACATAGTTTTTGGCAAGTAAGCGGTCAGCGGTATCATAATATTTGGCTTGGAGCTGAATTTTTTGCGCTTTTTGCTTATTCAGTGTTTGTAAAACGGTTTTTTTCTTAGATTCAGGAAGTTGAAATTTAAGCTCTATTTCCATGATGTTATGACTCCTGAGCGCAAAGAATGATAAATATAAAATGAGTATAACGGGTTGATCTCAAGAATGATTGTAAAGTTGTTTTAAGTCTGGATACGATGACACCTAATGACTTTATTTTGTGCAAAAAATGAATTAACGTGTGAACAATCTTGCACGATTAGGATGATCAAGAAATGAATGCACCAGCCAATATAGCCAAGCCAGTGGAATTTTCATTACCGATTAAAAATTATAATGAATTCTATTATTTCTACCTGACAGAGCATCGTAGTATCACGAGCCGCCGATTGCATGTCGCAGGCAGTTCTATTGGCTTATATTTCTTTACTAAAGCGATTCGTCAGCGTAAAGCAAAATACTTCGCTTATGGCTTAGTCTCAGGCTATGCCTGCGCTTGGGTGGGGCATTTTTTCTTTGAACACAATAAACCTGCTAGCTTTAAACAGCCATTTTATAGCTTCATTTCTGACTGGAGGATGCTGTCGGACGTTGCACGTGGGCGTTTGAGTTTGGTTGATCGTCAATTGGATAAAATTGATTCTTAAAAATATTTTGCTTTAATACGATAAACGACATTTACTGTCGCAAAGCTGCTTCGGCAGCTTTTTTATTACCAAGTGTTCAAGTAAGATAAGAAAAAATAAGAGAAATCATAATAATGGAACAACTTAATCCTTCCGATTTAAAAGCAATTTTACATTCTAAACGTGCAAATCTTTACTACCTTGAACATGCTCGTGTCATGCAAAAAGATGGTCGAGTTTTATATCTCACAGAAGCCAAAAATGAAAACCAATATTGGAATATTCCAATCGCCAATACCACGGTCATTTTATTGGGTACAGGCACATCCATTACCCAAGCGGCAATGCGGATGCTCGCCAGTGCAGGAGTATTGGTCGGTTTTACAGGCGGCGGTGGAACGCCTTTATTTATGGGGAGCGAAATTGAATGGATGATGCCACAAAGTGAATATTGCCCTACGGAATATATGCAGGGGTGGATGAGCTTTTGGTTTGATGAGGCAAAACGTTTAGAGGTCGCAAAACAATTTCAGTTCGCGCGTATCGAATTTATCCGTAAAGTTTGGGCTAAAGATCGAGATTTACAAGCAGAAGGATTTTATCTGGATGACCAAGATATCACCCAAGCGTTAATAGGATTTGAAAAGAAAATTCCGCATCAAAGCAAAGTTGGTGATTTGTTGCTTGCTGAAGCACAAATGACCAAGCAGCTTTATAAAATTGCGGCCACACGTTGCAAACTTAGTTTTGAGCGCAATCCTGAACAAGGTGATTTAGCCAATGATTTTTTAAATCATGGCAATTATTTGGCTTATGGTTTAGCCGCTACCACACTTTGGGTGTTAGGCATTTCTCATTCATTTGCTGTGATGCACGGTAAAACGCGCCGTGGTGCTTTGGTGTTTGATGTAGCGGATCTAATTAAGGATGCTGTAGTTTTACCTTGGGCATTTATTTGTGCCAAAGAGGGCATGAAAGAGCAAGAGTTTAGACAGCAGTTACTACAAAAATTCACTGAATATCGCTGTTTGGATTGGATGTTTGATCAGGTGAAAGAAAAAGCCTTACAGCGCGCTTTATCGAATGATGGAGAGCAAGCATGATTGTGACTTTTATCTCTCAATGTGAAAAGAAAGCGATTCCTCGAACTCGCCGTGTACTCGATGCTTTTGCGGATCGAATTGGTGACAATACATGGCAAACAGTCATTACCGAAGATGGTTTGATTGCTGTTAAAAAATTGTTGAGAAAGACTGTCACCAAAAGTACCGCTGTGAGTTGTCACTGGATACGTGGTCGTCGTAGAAGTGAATTGCTGTGGATTGTTGGAAATCGGAATAAGTTTAATACGCAGGGTATTGTGCCTGTGAATACCACGAAGAAAAAATTAGATCAAAATAAATGGGAAAATGACTGGCATTATTTACCTCTGATTAAAGCGTTGGTTGCCGTGTCCGCATTACTTCATGATTGGGGCAAAGCAACGCTTTTATTTCAGCAGAAACTCCTCAGTAAAAATAACCAATTCAAAGGCGATCCTTTACGGCATGAATGGATTTCTTGTCTTTTGCTCAATGCATTGGTTCAATCATCGGGCGATATTGAAACTGATGAAGCATGGCTCAATTTATTTATCAGTCAAAGTTGGAATGAAGAGGTACTCAAACAAACGATTATAAAAAACTCAGATCAATCAAAAGTTTTAGATCAACTTCCACCCTTGGCGCAGTTGGTCGCATGGTTGATCGTTTCACATCATCGGTTACCCAATTTAAAAAGTGAAGAAGAATATAAGAAATATGGCAGTGAAGATGTTTCATATATAAATAACTTATTTGAATTGATCAAAGCAGATTGGGGTTACCAAAATAAATTTGAGGAAAAAGAATATCAACAACGCCTTAAATTGTGTTTTGAGTTTAAACAAGGTTTGTTGACTCAGTCATCTGAATGGAATAAACAAATTAAAAAATGGTCAACACGTTTATTACAGGAGTCTCAAGCATCTCAACAGATATTTGTGGATGGTAGTTGGCGAGTGATTTTACATCATGCCAGATTGTGTCTTATGTTAGGTGATCACTATTATTCATCTTGTGAGGCGGATAAAACGTGGAAAACCAACTTATCACTCGTTGCAAATACTGACCCAAAAACGAAACAAGCCAAACAATTTTTAGATGAGCATTTAGTACGCGTTAGTGACAATGCGATGCGAGTCGCTCAGTCTTTAAGTCGCTTAGCCGATGACATGGAACCCGCTTATGATATTCAAAAATTAAAAAAGAAAAGTCCTCAAGGTTTTGAATGGCAAGATCAGGCAGTGAAAGGAATACAACAATTTATTCAAAAAAATGAGGGGATGGAGAAACAAGGTTGGTTTATTGTCAATATGGCGAGTACGGGTAAGGGTAAAACGATTGCTAATGCTAAAATTATGCAAGCTCTATCCAAAGATGGGCAATCATTACGCTATATCTTAGCTTTAGGGCTCAGAACATTAACTTTACAAACAGGCGATTCATATCGTCATGATATTGGTTTGAGCAATGATGAGCTTGCTGTTTTAATTGGTTCAAAAGCTGTTCAGGAATTACATCATCAAAATATAAAAAATACTCAGCCAGATGAAGTCAGTATTGAGGAAATAGGTTCAGAGTCACTAGAAGAACTATTAGACAATGAACTTGATTATGAGGCTATGCCTCAAGCAGAGTTTATGAATGCTTTATTTCCAAAGCATCAGGAACAACGTAATAAAGCTTTTTTATATAAACCTGTTTTAGCTTGTACCATTGACCATATGATGGCAGCCACGGAAACCAAACGTGGCGGGAAATATATTTTACCCAGTTTAAGGCTTTCTTCGTCTGATTTAGTCATTGATGAAGTTGATGATTTTAACGGTCAAGACTTAATTGCAATTGCTCGACTAGTACATTTGGCAGGGATGCTAGGGCGAAAAGTGATGATTTCCTCGGCAACCATTCCACCTGCATTAGCTGAGGGTTTCTTTAATGCGTATCAGCAAGGTTGGTCATTGTATTGTGCGTTTAAGAAACTTAAAAATACGAATATTGCTGCAATGTGGGTCGATGAATTTAAAACCAAGACTCAAATGATTGATGCAAGAAAATCAAAAGAAACGATACAGCAATATAAGAATGTACATGATCAATTTATTGAACTTCGTACAACTGCATTAAGTCAGCAAATCGTAAAACATAAAGCCTATATTATAGATTGCACTGATCTTGTTGCAGAAAAAGAAGTACAACGTTTAGAGCAAAGTTTGCAGTCGCAATATTTTGAACGAATTAAGCAAAATGCTGAACAGTTGCATTTAAATCATCACAGTATTGATATTAAAACAGGCAAAAAAGTTTCTTTTGGTGTGGTACGCGTAGCGAATATTCCACCATGCGTTGCACTCACCCAATATTTATTGAATGCTGAGTGGTCACAAGGAATTGCACCTCGTGTCATGGCATATCATAGTCGCCAAGTTTTGCTATTACGTAGTGAGCAGGAGCGACATTTAGATCAGGTTTTGAAGCGCAAGGAAAAAGTAGGAGAGCAGGCGACTGCATTTTCAGAAAATGTGATTCGACAGCATTTAGATTCAACACAGCATGAACATGTTGTTTTTATCTTAGTTGCAACACCTGTAGAGGAAGTTGGTCGTGATCATGATTTTGATTGGGCAATTGTAGAGCCATCTTCTTATCGCTCTATCATCCAACTTGCTGGGCGTGTATTAAGGCATCGAAAATTGGAGCAGGATATTCAAAAACCCAATATTGCTTTAATGCAATATAACTTGAAAGGGTTACGAAAGGCGAAGGTTGCATTCGAAAAGCCAGGTTTTGAAATGAATAATGATAAATTCAAGTTAAAGGCCAAAAATTTAAATGAACTCCTCGATATTTCAAATGTTGATTTTAATATTAATGCGATTCCACGTATTCAGGCAAATCAACCTTTGCAAGCCGAAAAAAAATTGGCTGATCTTGAACATGCTGTTATGGCTGATGCCTTAACTTCATATAATAAAGTAGGTGCGAAGCCCCTTAATTCATGGTTGACTCAAAACTGGTTTTTAACGGCTTTACCTCAGAGATTTACGCCTTTTAGACAAAGTTCACCTAATATTCAGCTTTTTGCAGTGTTAAAAAATCATAAGCTTGCATTTTGTGTAAAAAATGATCTTGGAAAATATATTGATCGTAATGGCTTTTATAATATTCATCACATTCAATTAAATGAATTAGAGCAACAAAGATTATGGTTAAATCGAAATTATTACGACATTTTGTGTCGTTTTGCTCTTGATAAAGTGAGTGGAAATGAGGATATTGAAGAAAAGATAGAAATATTATCAGAACGCTATGGGGAAATTATGTTACCTGAATATGATGAGAATAAAAGACTTGTTTATTCAGAACAATTTGGACTTGTAGTTTTAGATAAATAATAAATGGGGGAAATATGGCAGAAAGTATTTATGCTTTTTTGAATGAGCGAAAAGAACTTTGGTTAAAAGATCGGATAAAAAAGGCGGAAAATGAAACGGTAATAGCTGAATTACAACAACAAGCAAATGATAAATTTAGTTTAAATGAGTGGTTACCTGACGCAGCAAAGCGAGTTACACAGCTTTCTATGGTCAGTCACCCAAGTAAATTCAGTCACCCAAGTGCAAAAACTTCAAGCGTGATTGCTAAAGTAGAACAATCTAATGATGGCTATTTACGAAGTGGGAATGTGGATTATTCATTAGATGTATTTGGCAATGCTGCTGCAATGGATGTATTTAAGTTTTTGTCCTTACCATTAAATGAAAATTTCACGGTATTGGACGGTTTTGAACAGCAAGATCAAGCATTGAAAACTCTAATTACTCATGCAAAATTAAACTTTGATACTTTAAGTACAGAATTTCTAAAAATTAAAGCAACAGATCATTCTGTTAAAACAGATCATTTGGTGAAACAAATTTATTTTCCAGTTCGTGAAGCACAATATCATTTACTTTCTATTTTAACACCATCAGGATTAATCACCCGACTAAAACAATCTATTGATGCGATACGTTTTTCTGAAGATACTAAACAAGCTAAAGAGGCACGTAAGAAAAATGAGCATCATGAAATAGGCTATGCTGATATTTTTGATTTGACTATTACTGGATATGGTGGAACTCAACCACAAAATGTCAGTGTTTTAAATAGTCAAAATGCAGGACGAGCTTATTTATTATCAAGTTGCCCACCTGTATTAGAAAAAAGAGCAACTCGGCTGCCTAAAACAGATTTTTTTCTTCAATGTTTATATAGAAAAAACTATCAAGACAGTTTTATTCAATTGCATAAATTTATGCAGCTTGATTTAAATAATATTGATATTCGAAATGCGATCCGAAATATCATTCAGTTTGTGATAGATCAAATATTGTTACAGGCATTAAGAACTAGAGAATATGCAACCGAAGGTTGGTCAAATCAAGATTATTACGCAAATTTACCTAAAGTACAGCGTATTTGGTTAGATAAAATTCATCAAAAAGAAAGAGAAGCAGATAATGACTGGTGTGATGAGTTAAGTAAAGAAATTGCTCGTTGGATATTACGGAGTTATGAAAAAATAATTAGCGATGCTTATACATTAGGAACAGGTGAGTTGCTTGATGTTAAACAACGTGTAGAAAAATCATTACAACAAGCAAAGGGATTTTTTTAATGCGCCATTTTTTATTGATTCCTCATTTAAAACTTCACAATGCCAATGCAATGAGTAGCCCATATACGATTGGATTTCCTGCAATGACTGCGTGGCTCGGTGCTGTTCATGCCTTACAACGCCAGTTACAGAGCAAAGCTTGTGATGTAATTTTAACGAAAATGGCAATTAGTTGTCATGAATTTAATTTGCAAACTTATAAAGGGCAAGGGGATTTTGTTCATTCCATTATAGGTACTGCAAACCCCTTAGATAAAGATGGTAGTCGTCCTGCTTTTATTGAAGAGGCACGTTGTCATTTAGAAGTTTCACTTTTAATTGAAGTTGAAAATCTAAACATAAAAAAGAGAGAGCGACTTTTAGAACTTATTCCTGATCTCGTGTGCAGTATGAAATTTGCAAGTGGAGATGTTTTAGCAGTGAAAGATTATCAAATCATAGATTTTGATGATGAATATGAAAATCAAGATAAAGAGTTAAGACCTATCTTAAATAAACTCATGCTAGGACACGTAATCATTGAGCGCCGTGATCTTGTTATAGAAAGTATGAATGAGGGTAAAGATGCACTAGATGCGGTTTTAGATTATTTGAAGGTCACCCATAGTTCTACTATAGATGAAAATGACAAAGTGACATGGGTATCAAAGCGTAAAGCTCAAGGTTGGCTTGTGCCTATTGCTGTTGGTTTTCAGGGAATTTCTGAACTTGGACAAGCAAAAAATCAACGTGATGCCAATACGCCGCATCGATTTGCAGAAAGTGTTTTAACGTTAGGTGAATTTGTGATGCCGTATCGTATAGAAAACATTGATCAACTGTTATGGAAGTATCATTTTGATTTAGAAAATAATTTATACCTTTGTCAAAACCAAACAACAACTTAATTTTATATTGAAAAAAGGAAAAACTCATGGCTAAAAATGAAAAAGCAATTGCAAGTGTACTGGCATTTGAAAAGAAACTTGTTCCATCTGATGGTTATTTTTACGGAACAACTTGGATTAATCGTAATGAACAAACAGCATTAAAGCTGATTGAAAAATCTGTACGAGGAACGATTTCAAACCGTTTAAAACCTGCCGTTGCAGGTGACCCAATAAAATTGAATGCCGAGGTTGAAAAAGCCAATTTACAAACTGTAGATGCATGTGCTTTGGGAGAAAATCAGGACACGTTAAAAGTTTCATTTACGTTGAAAGTACTCGGTGGAGTTGAAAACCCATCTGCTTGTAATAACGAAATATTTTTAAATTCTTATCAAGCTGTAGCAAAAAACTACATCGAACAATATGGTTTTACTGAGCTTGCTAAACGCTACGCACTCAATATAGCCAATGCTCGGTTTTTATGGCGTAATCGTGTTGGAGCTGAAAAAGTAGAAGTTGTTGTTACGATTAATGATCAAGCAGCAATCACTTTTAATGCTTTGGAATATCCATTGCATGACTTTGATCAGATTGATGAGAAAGTACAAAACTTAGCGAACCAAATTGCACAGGCTTTAAAGGGTGAAACCGCTTATCTATTAATTAAAGTTGAAGCTTATGCATTAGTTGGTAAAGCACAAGAAGTCTATCCAAGTGAAGAGTTGGTATTAGATAAAGGAAAAGGCAATAAGAGTAAAATTCTTTATCAAGTAAATGATGTTGCTGCAATGCATTCTCAAAAAATCGGTAATGCACTACGTACAATTGATACTTGGTACCCTGAATTTGATGAGAAAAAAACAGCAATTGCGATAGAACCATATGGTGCTGTTACAAATCTAGGAAAAGCGTATAGAACACCGAAAGATAAAGTCGATTTTTTCAATTTATTTGATAAGTATGCTTTAGGTGAATCACTGGCTAATGCTGAACAAGAACACTATGTGATGGCAGTTTTAGTTCGTGGTGGAGTATTTGGTCAAAGTGGTAAGGAGTAATCAATGGATTATTACCAAGAAATCACCTTGATTGATCAAGCTGAGATTTCACCTTATTTCCTTTGGTCAAAAATCTATACGCAGTTACATTTTGCTTTAGTAGAAATGAAAGATCAGCACAATCAAGTGCCGATAGGAATTTCTTTTCCTGATTATGTGTATGAAACAAAGGAAAATAAAAGATCTAAAGTTGGTTTAGGTGGGAAACTACGTATTTTTGCTATATCTGAAATAGATTTACAAAAATTAGATATCCGAAAATGGCTAGATCGTTTATTAGATTACACACATATCACGAGTGTACGTCCTGTCCCTGAAAAGAGAATCACAGGCTATGCCATTTATAGGCGTAAACAGGTGAAAACTAATCCACAGCGTTTGGCTCGTCACCGTGTGAAGCGTGGTGATATTGGTTTTGATGAAGCATTGGCTCGTTATAGTAATGTTGTAACAACAACGGATTTACCTTATATCCAATTGCAAAGTTTAAGTACTTCTGATGAACAAGATAAGAGATGGTTTAAGTTGTTCATTGAAAAGAAATCTGCTGAAAAATCTGAAACTCAGGTTTTTAGTACTTATGGTTTAAGTTCGCAGAGTTCTATACCCGAATTTTAACCCAATATTTTTATACTCTTTAACAGCTTAATAAAATCAATAAGTTATAAACGTGGGTTAAAACTTTGGTCTTTTATTAGATTTAAAGCTTAACTCACTGTTATAACTTTATTTTTTGTGTTAATTTTATTGTTCACTGCCATGTAGGCAGCTTAGAATTGAACCGTGAAACTACCCACAGCAACATCATCGTTCACTGCCATGTAGGCAGCTTAGAATAAAATCAATTTTATAAGTAACTGTTTTAGGGTGTTCACTGCCATGTAGGCAGCTTAGAATCAAAGCCAAATTGGTATTGGCAAGCGTAATATGTTCACTGCCATGTAGGCAGCTTAGAATATGTGCAAGGTTTAAGTCAGCCAATTCAAGCAGTTCACTGCCATGTAGGCAGCTTAGAATCTGGTTCTAGTGGTAGTTCGATCTCAGTTGGTGTTCACTGCCATGTAGGCAGCTTAGAATTGAATCATTGCCTTTTGTTGATGATGAAGTGCGTTCACTGCCATGTAGGCAGCTTAGAATGATATGCTTTCTAATCTGCTCAATTGTTATGAGTTCACTGCCATGTAGGCAGCTTAGAATATCTTACACTGGTGGCATCGGCATCTGTATTTGTTCACTGCCATGTAGGCAGCTTAGAATTATCTTTAAAATTCCCAGTCTTTTGCAGTTGGGTTCACTGCCATGTAGGCAGCTTAGAATATGTACAGACGATTGGCAAGTTGGGCAGGTGGGTTCACTGCCATGTAGGCAGCTTAGAATATATTTCCTTCTTGGGAAATATGGTCAATGCGGTTCACTGCCATGTAGGCAGCTTAGAATATCAACACCCAAACTAAATTCATTTGCGTTTGGTTCACTGCCATGTAGGCAGCTTAGAATTATGTCGCCAACACGGAAGATTGGGACACGTCGTTCACTGCCATGTAGGCAGCTTAGAATTCGATGCAAGGGGGCCAAAAGGGATTAAATCAGTTCACTGCCATGTAGGCAGCTTAGAATGACGTGAAAATACAAATATCCTAGATAAATAAGTTCACTGCCATGTAGGCAGCTTAGAATATACATTAGACTCTACTAAAAACAATTCTTTTGTTCACTGCCATGTAGGCAGCTTAGAATCAATGAAGCAAAGCGTTTATTAAAATTATTGGGTTCACTGCCATGTAGGCAGCTTAGAATTGAACAAAAATCTCAGCAAGCAATCAACCTTCCGTTCACTGCCATGTAGGCAGCTTAGAATAGGATGGGCGGATATTTGTTATTTGTCTTGGTGTTCACTGCCATGTAGGCAGCTTAGAATAAGGTCAAGGCGCAGCAAGCTTGGCGAAAGATGTTCACTGCCATGTAGGCAGCTTAGAATAAATGGTGTAAAAGTGAAAAAAGGTGATAAGTGTTCACTGCCATGTAGGCAGCTTAGAATAACCAATCCATGACTCACTCAAAACGATACGTGGTTCACTGCCATGTAGGCAGCTTAGAATTGTTAAAATGGCAGGATTTGAAAGCGTTTCACGTTCACTGCCATGTAGGCAGCTTAGAATAATCTCTCCAGTCTAAATAGAAATCACATAGAGTTCACTGCCATGTAGGCAGCTTAGAATTTGTCGCACCGCACTCGCGCGAGCCGACGAGAGTTCACTGCCATGTAGGCAGCTTAGAATATCTAAAAACTGTTGGTCGGGTCTGCATTTTTGTTCACTGCCATGTAGGCAGCTTAGAATTAAAAACCTAGAAAACAATCAAACATGCTTTGGTTCACTGCCATGTAGGCAGCTTAGAATTTTAATATCTTGAGCATATTGCTCTGTACTATCGTTCACTGCCATGTAGGCAGCTTAGAATAATATGATTTCTTTGTTAATAGTTCCAACCAGGTTCACTGCCATGTAGGCAGCTTAGAATCCAAGAAATCCCAAGTTCTTCTTGATAAATTCGTTCACTGCCATGTAGGCAGCTTAGAATATTAGGTGCTAAAACTCCACCAAGCCATTTATGTTCACTGCCATGTAGGCAGCTTAGAATTAAATCTTTGGAAAATGTAGTTGCGGATCCGCGTTCACTGCCATGTAGGCAGCTTAGAATTACATCAATTCCAGTAGGTCTTACAGCTTCAAGTTCACTGCCATGTAGGCAGCTTAGAATATTTATCAATTGCCTGACCGACTGTCATTCCAGTTCACTGCCATGTAGGCAGCTTAGAATATTCACCCCTCCGTATCCGCTTTTGCTTCTTTCGTTCACTGCCATGTAGGCAGCTTAGAATAATCAATCGGATTTCCATTTTTATATTTTGTAGTTCACTGCCATGTAGGCAGCTTAGAATGCCTTACGAATAGAGGCTGTCATACGTTCTATGTTCACTGCCATGTAGGCAGCTTAGAATTGAGAGTTCAAGCTCGCCAGATATGCAATGACGTTCACTGCCATGTAGGCAGCTTAGAATAACACAAGCAGCTGCAGCACCTGAACAATTAGGTTCACTGCCATGTAGGCAGCTTAGAATCAATACAGCCATCGCTGAAGCTGCTTCTGTGCCGTTCACTGCCATGTAGGCAGCTTAGAATACTGCCATCCACCAAGACAAAGCCTTGTCCTGGTTCACTGCCATGTAGGCAGCTTAGAATGTACCAAATCTGATAGTGACTAATCCTGATAAGTTCACTGCCATGTAGGCAGCTTAGAATTGTTAAGGTTTGCCCAACATATTCATTGAATGGTTCACTGCCATGTAGGCAGCTTAGAATAAGCAGGGATTGATCCACGATCAATCCATGAAGTTCACTGCCATGTAGGCAGCTTAGAATACAATGATCTAAGAAGGAGATCACCATGGCTGGTTCACTGCCATGTAGGCAGCTTAGAATTGAAAAAATTGTGCGCGATTCACTTATAAAATGTTCACTGCCATGTAGGCAGCTTAGAATTAAAGAATTAATGATTCCTGAGTTGTTAGAATGTTCACTGCCATGTAGGCAGCTTAGAATTTACGAGCGTAATCCAATTTCTTCTTAAAAATCTTCACTGCCATGTAGGCAGCTTAGAATCTAATGAATACATACATATTTAATGGTTAGTATGTTCACTGCCATGTAGGCAGCTTAGAATTAGCTCTCGCACCAAATTCTTAAAAAAGCCCACGTTCACTGCCATGTAGGCAGCTTAGAATTGTGCATTGAATACATATTCTTGACCATGTACGTTCACTGCCATGTAGGCAGCTTAGAATTCCTCGCTCATAGCTCGCTTACTACAAAGCAAGTTCACTGCCATGTAGGCAGCTTAGAATTTGCAAGTATGGCTTCTGCAATGGCTGAGGTTGTTCACTGCCATGTAGGCAGCTTAGAATTGACGGTTCTTCTATTTTTTATGACGAAGTACGTTCACTGCCATGTAGGCAGCTTAGAATTGCTGCTACTGAAACAGACATAACTACACTAAGTTCACTGCCATGTAGGCAGCTTAGAATATTTAGCCAAGCTTGATATGTAAGACGCAAGCGTTCACTGCCATGTAGGCAGCTTAGAATAAATGCAGAAACAACCACAGAAGGGTCTACCTGTTCACTGCCATGTAGGCAGCTTAGAATTAGGGTTTACATTAGGCATTATAATTTCTTCGGTTCACTGCCATGTAGGCAGCTTAGAATAACCAAGTTTTTACAAGGTCATAATATTTTCGGTTCACTGCCATGTAGGCAGCTTAGAAAATAAGAATACTCATAACACAAAATTACCTTAGGTTCACTGCCATGTAGGCAGCTTAGAAATTTGGTGATCCTAAAAAAGTACGTGATGAAGTGTTCACTGCCATGTAGGCAGCTTAGAAATTTTGTTGTTTACCTAGAAACAGCTCTTTAGCGTTCACTGCCATGTAGGCAGCTTAGAAATTACTTGTTGCTGCATCATAAGCATAACTTACGTTCACTGCCATGTAGGCAGCTTAGAAAATCAACATATTGCGTTGTATCAAAAGACGGATGTTCACTGCCATGTAGGCAGCTTAGAAAAATGATTAGATATTTAGAAGCTGTACCAATGGGTTCACTGCCATGTAGGCAGCTTAGAAATAAAAATTTGTTCTTGATCATAACATTTCACCGTTCACTGCCATGTAGGCAGCTTAGAAAAAAAGTATTGCAAGACGTGCATCACAAGAGGGGTTCACTGCCATGTAGGCAGCTTAGAAAAATGGCGCTAACACATGGACCATTGTACGAATGTTCACTGCCATGTAGGCAGCTTAGAAAAACATTGCACACTATCGAAATTCTGCTGAATAGTTCACTGCCATGTAGGCAGCTTAGAAATTTTCGTTCTGAAACTTACGGTTATACTGGCTGTTCACTGCCATGTAGGCAGCTTAGAAAGAATGGCTACACTACAGGCTCTTTTAATGGACGTTCACTGCCATGTAGGCAGCTTAGAAAAGCCATCTTTACTAAACACGTGACTTGAGAACGTTCACTGCCATGTAGGCAGCTTAGAAAGATATAGAGAATCCTCTTTAATTCTAATGAGTGTTCACTGCCATGTAGGCAGCTTAGAAAAAAAGCTTATTGGTTAATCCAAAGAGCTACTGGTTCACTGCCATGTAGGCAGCTTAGAAAATAAACGGATCAAGCACTACACCACCTTTAGGGTTCACTGCCATGTAGGCAGCTTAGAACGTTTAAATTAAATGGATTTTTATTTCTTAGTTATATTTTATTAGTTAAAATAAAAAAATAAAAAGAGTTTATGCTTTATTATTTAATGCGTAATTCAATGTTATTTTTGGGGACTTATATTTGTGAGAAAATATCCTGTTATTCTAAGTATTCTGTTATTTAGTTTCATACAAAGCGTATGGGCGAATATGAGTCCGCAAGCTCGTATTATCAATGGTAATACGACTACAGAAGCACAAATCCCGTGGCAAGTTGCAGTTGTACTTAACCCTTTAAAACCTTACCAGTCCTACCATTGCTCAGGAAGTCTAGTTGCAGATCATTGGGTGGTGACAGCAGCACATTGTATTGAACCACTCGAAAAACAAAACAGTGATTATTATATTTTGATTGGCGCACAAAATTTGCAAAGTATTCAAGCAGGACAAATTATTAAAGTTAAAAAGGGGCATATACATGAGAAATATAATAATCGTATTTATGATAACGATATTGCACTATTAGAATTAGAAGGTGATGTGGATTTTATAAAGTGTGGTGTAAATTGCCAAACGATTGACATTATGAATCCCGTCTTAGAACAACAAAATGCATTGATTGTAAATATGGTACAGATTGCAGGGTGGGGCGTATTAGAAGATTGTGACAATACTCAATCTCAGACTTGTAAAGATTATGAAGAAAAAAGCATTAGAAACCCTGCGCTGTATCCAACAACTTTAAGATATACCACGCTAAAATTAGCCAATTGTCTATCTTCATCATCATTATATAGCGCGCAACAAATCACTCAGAATATGCTTTGTGCAGAATCACCGATGCAAGACAGTCTTACAGATGCTTGTTATGGTGATAGCGGTGCAGGTTTAACGATTAATAATTTAGAAAAACCATATTTGCTAGGTGTTGCGAGTTGGGGAATTGGTTGTGCCAAGGTTGGTTATCCTAGTGTGTATACTCGAGTTGCGAACTATTCAGATTGGTTAAACGGTTATCTGCATCCAAGTACCGTTCCCGAACAAAAAAGTAGCCAAACAAACCAATCGGGTGGTGGAAGTGTCAGTGTGTTCATGATTTTATTCTTAGTAATGTTGGCGATTGTACGTTGGCGCTTTATTAAAAGTGCTTAATATTTTTGCTTTATACTTTCATACATGAAATTGATGAGTTTGAACTATGCGCGGTCTTTATCTTATTACCAATGATGATCCCCTCCAATTATTATTAGAAAAATTAGAGGTCGCTTTTGCGACAGGGAATATTGCGATTTTACAGTATCGTCGTAAGAAAGTCGCAAAAGCTGATCAGCCTGATGAAGTTGAACAAATCAAAGCCCTCTGTGAAACATACCAAGTTCCATTTGTGATTAATGATGACTTGGAATTGGCTGAGCAATTTGGTTTAGGTGTACATCTTGGACAGTCTGATGGTGAAGTTACGGATGCGACTGCACGCTTATCACAAGGTGTCATTATTGGTCGTACCTGTCTTAATTCATTAGAATTGGCTGAGAAAGCAATTGTTGAAGGTGCAACTTATGTGGCTTTTGGTGCAGTTTATGCAACTTCAACTAAACCTGAAGCGGGGAATGTTGGGATTGAAGTGATTCAGCAGGCAAAGCAAAAATTTGATGTACCCATTTGTGCAATTGGTGGTCTGACAGTTGAAAATTCTCAGCTTGTGATTGATGCTGGGGCGAGCCTTTGTGCAGTCATTAGTGATATATTAGGACGATCAACAGCCGAAATTCCTGCTCGTGTAAATGCATGGGCAAAGTTATTTGCATAATTTTTTGCATCGTTTCGACATTTTATTCTTCGATTCTAGGTTGAGTCTTTTATGAGTTTATCTCCAAAGCAAGAACAGTTATTTAAACAAGCAAATAAACATATTCCAGGTGGTGTCAATTCACCTGTACGTGCATTTAACGGTGTTGGTGGTACGCCTGTCTTTATCGAAAAGGCAAAAGGTGCGTACTTGTGGGATGTAGATGGCAAACGTTATGTGGACTACGTGGGCTCATGGGGACCGATGATTCTAGGTCATGCACATCCTGATATTATTCAGGCAGTACAAACTGCGGCGGAAGATGGTTTAAGTTTTGGTGCGCCAACCGTACATGAAACCACTTTAGCGGATACGATTTGCGAGATCATGCCTTCAATTGAAATGGTGCGTATGACCAGTTCAGGTACAGAAGCGACCATGACCGCAATTCGTTTGGCACGTGGTTATACAGGGCGCGACAAGATTGTAAAATTTGAAGGGTGTTATCACGGTCATTCAGATTCGTTATTGGTGAAAGCAGGCTCAGGTTTACTCACTTTAGGTGAAGGTGAACCAACCTCAAAAGGCGTACCTGCTGATTTTGCAAAGCATACTTTAACGCTGCCATATAACAATATTGAAGCGCTGAAAGAATGTTTTAGCAAGTTTGGGCATGAGATTGCAGGTGTGATTATCGAGCCAGTTGCAGGCAACATGAACTTGGTTACGCCAATTAATGGTTTCTTACAAGCGATTCGTGATGTATGTGATGAGTACAAATCAGTATTTATTATTGATGAAGTGATGACGGGTTTCCGTGTTGCTTTAGGCGGCGCACAATCGGTTTATAACGTAAAACCAGATTTAACGACTTTAGGAAAAATTATTGGTGCAGGTTTGCCAGTCGGTGCTTTCGGTGGTAAACGTGAAATTATGGAATGCATCGCACCTTTAGGCGGTGTTTATCAAGCAGGTACTTTGTCAGGGAATCCATTGGCAATGCGTGCAGGGATTGCGATGTTCAAGCATCTCCGTGAACCAGAGTTTTATGACAAGCTTTCGGCACAGTTAGCGAAATTGCTTACAGGATTACAAGCTGCGGCAGATGAAGCGGGTATTCCATTTAAAACGCAACAAGTCGGTGGCATGTTCGGTTTGTATTTCACCGATCAAGAGGACATTACCAGCTTTGATTCGATGTTAGCTTGTGATGTTGAAGCATTTAAGAAGTTCTTCCATGGCATGTTAAAGCGTGGTGTCTATCTTGCACCATCTGCATTTGAAGCTGGATTTATTTCATCTATGCATTCAGATCAAGATATTGCAGAGACCATTCAGGCAGCAAAAGAAACTTTTGCAGAGATGAAAGGCTAATATATAAAAAGCAAGCATACTGAGTGTGCTTGCTTTACAAAAATTACCAATCTCGAGTTGCTATAAGTTCTTCTATATCTGCATCAGCAAACCCATAAGCGTCAGCAATCACATCAAAATCATGCGCAATTGCCTCTCGTGCTGCCGTTTCGATTTCACTTTCTTTTTCCCAAAACTCTTCTTGCAACTCATTAAATTGGTCAGTTGTTGCATGAGTCAAAACATAGAGTTCTGCCAAAGTTTTGGGCTGTGTTAGCTCAATTTTTTGACAAAGTGCGATGAGAATATTTTCACCTTTTCTCACCAAATCATCAGGGAAATATGAATCTTCGTACATATCTGTTAAGAAAGCATAATTTGCCATTTTCTCATTTTGAAGTTGCATATTTTTCTCTCAATATTTTAAGTTTATTTGATATTTTCTATATAAAAAATAGCGAGATAGTAAAATTAAATCGCTAAACTCAATCTTATACTCGCAGTGTCTTGTGCAATGCTGATAGGTCAATGCTAGTTTAAGTTACTTTATTTTTTGTAATTTCGATATTGATATCAAATCAAATTTAAAAAACTTTATTTAAAACTATTGAGCTCATGGTGGCGTACACCATTTAGAGAAAACGATCAGTATTATTTGGGACTTAAATGTGAGTCATGCTAAAAAATAACCGAGTTAGCTAAAATTTGATTGTAATTTCTCTCCAAGCTTTTTATGATTGCCCGCTTGTTTTCATCCAGTCGTTGGAAGGTACGCTTGAGTAATTTTCTAAGTGAACATTTGATTCATCGTGATGAAGATTTTATGGTGATCCATAAACCTGCTGGGCTTCTGACAGTGCCGGGGAAAACACCTGATTTACAAGATTGTTTAATCAATCGTTTATTACAACTAGAACCCAAAACTTTACTTATTCACCGTTTAGATCGTGACACTTCAGGTATTCTAGTCTTCGGTTTATCTAAATTTGGACAAAGCAATATTTCACGTCAATTTCAAGATCGTCAAACCTCAAAAATTTATCAAGCTTTGGTTGTTGGACATTTAGAAGGTCAGGGCACAGTCGATATTCCTGTGATTTATGATCCAAGTCGTCCACCGCTGCATATTGTTGATGCTTCATATCACAAACCTGCATTAACAGAATGGCAAGCCATTGAGCATTTAGAAATTCAAGGACAAGCGGTAACGCGAGTTAAATTGACTCCGATTACAGGTCGTTCCCATCAGCTTCGTGTGCATATGCAATATTTAGGTCATCCAATACTAGGAGATACCTTATATGCAACTCCTGAACAGCAACAGCTTTATGCACGTTTGTGTCTTCATGCAACACAACTTAGCTTCACTCATCCTAAAACAGGCACTCAACTCAGTTTTGACTACCCAGTGCCGTTTTAATCGTATTTTTTTGATCAAACTAGATGTAAAGCGCGCTATTTCAGTCAGCTTTATGTCAAAATATTGAGGTTATTGGGTGATTCATTTTCACCATAATACCAAATTTAAAACTACATAAAGTAGCTTAAACTTTCATCAGTTTAAGGCATACAATATGTGGGCTAACATGAAAAAAGGTGGAATAAATTGCAGCCGTTTGCTATTGGTCAACGTTGGTTATCGGATACAGAAACTGAACTCGGTCTAGGTGTTCTTATTGATGTAGATGAACGTTCTATCAGTATTTTATTCCCGAAAAGTGATGAAACGCGTGTTTATGCACGTAACAACGCGCCTTTGTCTCGTATCATCTTCAATGTCAAAGATGAAGTGCAAGATCAAGAAGGTGTTAAGTGGATTGTTGAATCGGTTGAAGATCGTCATGGCGTGCTGCGTTATGATGTGGTTCGTAGCCTAGAAAATGGCGAACAAGAACGTAAGTCATTGAACGAAACCCGTATCGGTGCACAAATTCAGCTATCAAAACCTTTAGAGCGTTTGTTAGCGAGCCAAATTGATTATAAAGAATGGTATGACCTTCGTATTGAAGCGATGCTATTGCAAGCGCAAATGCATACCAGTCCTTTACGTGGCTTCCTTGGCGCGCGTGTGGGTTTGATTCCACATCAACTGTATATCGCACACGAAGTGGGTAAACGTTTTGCACCACGCGTATTGTTAGCCGATGAAGTCGGTTTGGGTAAAACCATTGAAGCGGGTTTGATTATCCATCAACAACTGAAAACAGGACGTTCAGAGCGTATCCTAATTTTAGTGCCTGATTCATTACAGTATCAGTGGATGATTGAAATGCGCCGCCGTTTCAATTTACAATTTTCTCTATTCGATTTAACGCGTACTGCTTCGATCAAAGAACATGATCCTGATCTAAATCCATTCCTGACTGAACAATGCATTATTGCCAGTGTCGATTTGATGGTTGACCATGATGACTTGCGTGAGCAAGCGGTTGAGGCAGGTTTTGATTTACTGGTTGTCGATGAAGCACATCATTTGATGTGGAGTGAAGAAGACGGCGGTAATGATCGTTATGATCTTGTCGAAGAGTTGGCTGAACAAACAGCGGGTGTCTTACTTCTCACTGCAACGCCTGAACAATTAGGTGTAGAAAGCCATTTTGCACGTTTACGTTTACTTGATCCGCAACGTTTTAGTAGCTTAGATCGTTTCCTTGACGAAGAAGAACAATATCAGCAAACAGCTAAAGTTGCCGAAGTCTTAATGTCAGATGAAGCACTGACTGAAGAACATCTTGCTGCTCTGGATAGTTTATTAGGTCATCGTATTGATGATCAGCCTGAACAGCGTATGCGTGCGATTCATGAATTATTAGATCGTCATGGTACAGGTCGTATTTTATTCCGTAACACACGTGAAGCGATTCAAGGCTTCCCAGGTCGTGATTGCCAGCCAGCACCTTTGCCAGCACCAGAAGATTGGTCATTTGATGGCAAAATGCGTGAGCAAATGTGGCCAGAAGAAGGTCAACTCGATGGTGCTTGGATGGAAAATGATCCTCGTGTGCCATGGTTGATGGAAGTTCTACGCAAAGATTTAAAACATAAAAAAGTATTGTTGATTGCGCGTAGTGGACCAGTGGTTGAAGCGCTTGAAAATGTATTGCGTTTACATGCAGGTATTCGTACTGCCATGTTCCATGAGGGCATGAGCTTATTGGAACGTGACCAAGCGGCGGCATACTTTGCTGAAGATAGCTATGGCGCTCAGATTCTTCTCTGTTCGGAAATTGGTTCTGAAGGTCGTAACTTCCAGTTTGCCAGTGACTTGATCCTATTTGATTTACCTGCAAACCCTGACGTACTAGAACAACGTATTGGTCGTCTAGATCGTATTGGTCAGGAAAATCGCATTCAAATTCATGTGCCATATTTGATTGGTACAGCGCAAGAGCGCATGTTCCGCTGGTATAACGAAGCACTCAATATTTTTAGCAATATTTCTCCAACCGCACAAACGCTGCAAGAGAACTTTATTGTTGAATTGAAAGACTGTTTATTAGCAGATCAAGGTCAGACGTTTGAGGATTTACTTGAAGAGGTGAATGTACAACGTCAAGCTTTGGAAGCTGAGTTACAAGCTGGTCGTGATCGTTTGCTTGAATACAACTCTTGTCGCCCAGTCGTTGCACAGGGCATTGTACAAGCACTTGAAGACTATGATGACAACACGACTTTACCAATGTTCGTGAAGCGTTTCATGTCATCAACCAATATTGATTTTGATGAGCAAAGCAACGGTACAGTGATCATCAAACCAACTGATCAAATGCAAGTTCAAGGAATCACCTTGGATGAAGAAGGCATGACAGCAACCTTCTATCGTGATCAGGCTCAGATCCGTGAAGATGCACAATATTTGACTTTGGAACACCCATTTATTGAAAGTGTGATGGAAATGATCCGTACACAATCATTTGGGAGTACTAACGTTGCATTACTCAAATCGAATGCGTTAAAACAAGGTTCAGTTTTATTGGAAGTTTGGTTTAAGGTCGATGTCGTTGCACCAAAAGGGTTGAACTTACCGTCAAGTTTGCCGAAGCAATTGATTCGCGTATTACTGAGTGAAACTGGTCAGGATTTATCTGCCAAGATCGATCCAAGTATTTTGCGCCCATATTTGCATCATCTCGATGGCAATAGCTGCCGTCAAGTTGTGAAAGCACGCCGTGATGTAATTGAACAGCGTTACGCACAAGCTTTAGATATTGCCAAAACCTCTTTGCCAGAGTTGATGCAACAAGCAAAAGAACATTATGGCAGTAAATGGCAATATGAAATTGACCGTTTAACTTATCTTAAGCAATTTAATCCAAGTATTCGTCAAGATGAAATTGAGCGTTTACAAAAGTTCCAGAAAGAGGGGCTAGGCTTATTAGATGGTCTTTCTGTGACCCCAGAAGCGATTCAAGTCTTAGTTGTGGTTAAGCCTTAACTAAAACAGCAATAAAAAAGAGGACTCGAATGGTCCTCTTTTTTATTGCCTTGAATAAACTTAGTTTTGATCAATATTGGCTTCTAAGAACCATAAATATTGATCCAGATCTTCGAGTGCTGCATGGATAATATCTTCAGAGATTGGATCTTTAATTTGCTCGATTGTATCTCGAAGATGATTTGCAACGACAGCATAACGATCAGCCAACTCTTTTAAGTGATCCTGCACTGCATGGATTGCAACAGGATAAGGCTTGAGATGTGAGGTCTCTGAAACCGTTTGTGTTGTTCCGAGCGCTGTTCCACCAATCTGTACCGCACGCTCTGCGACATTGTCTAAATGCGTAATAATTGAGGTGCGGAATGTATCTAACATTTCATGCACTGCAATAAAGTTGCTCCCACGCATGTTCCAGTGCGCTTGTTTGGTAAGCAATGATAGATCAATAAGGTTAGCAAGTATTTGATTTAATATTTTAACGGTGGCTTCTTTGATGGCATCATCTAAATTATTACGTGTATATACTTTCAAAGCCGCTGCTGAAGAATTCATAGTTACCTCATTCAATTATAATGTGATGAAACATCGTGAATAAAATGATTCATTTAGTCTTTAGCATATGCTTTGAGTGGGCATGTTAATGTTTTAATTCGCAAGGATTTTGTAATTTTGCTTATCATTATTTTTCTTTTTATTACTTTGCTAAATGAGTTGAAATAATAGATTGATCTATTGAATCTGAATAGCTCAAATATAATTCAGATCAAACCAGCATCTTTGCATTCTAATTTAATGTAAGCATAAAAAATCGGTGCAACGATTAAGCCACTCAAGCCGAAAATTGATTCAAAAATGAGCATAGCCAAGAGTACTTCCCAAGCATTGGCATTAATTTTTGTACCAATGATTTTTGCGTTTACGAAATATTCAAGTTTATGAATGATGACTAAATATGCTAAAGCGATGGCTGCAACAGAGAGTGAAATGGTTAAGCCAGCCATGATAATCAAAGTATTCGAAATCAAGTTACCAATAATAGGTAAAAGACCAAAAATGAAGGTCAGAATAGTCAGTGTTTTAGCAAAAGGTAAATGGATATGGAAGAGAGGCAAAATGATAAAAACAAAAATGATAAATAGTGCTGTATTGATTAAAGAGATTTTTACTTGAGCAAAGACAACATTTTTGAATGAAATCGAAAGCTTCTGAATACGATGTAAAATAGCAGCTTTAAAGACAGGTTGTGGTGCGTGCTGCTTAAAGTTCTGAATTGAAACCAAGATACCTACAATTAAACCGATCAGCATGGTTGCTAAGTTATGCAGAATATCGGTACCTGTATTTTTTACAATTGAAATATTATTTTTGATAAATGAAAGAATCTGATTTTTGATGTCAGCAACACTATGAGGAAGATAACCAGGGACATATTGACTCATTTCAGCTTGGAATTTAATGAGGGTTTGATCAATCTTAATGTTAAACGAGTTAAGACCTGTTCCTTTTAAATCATAGATCACAAAACTAATTAAACTGGTAATAAAAAAGCCAATCAAAAATGTGGTCAAAATTCCAAGAATAATACTGATAAAGATGCGCGCGCGTTGTCCATCAATATGTTTTTCAACAATTGAGCTTAGACTGTTAATAATTTCGAAAATCAAGAAACCTGCAAAAAAACTAGGCAACAAATGCAGGGGAATGACCATCATTAAAAATAAAAACATCAGAATAAAACTGGCGATGATACTTTGACGGTCATTGAGAAGGGTCATGATCTGTATGCCTAAATTTGCTTGTAGTTATGATAAATGACAAAGATATATACTTAATGACGATAGTCTATGCTGATGAAATTGCTTAATCAATTTCCATTTTATCAAAATGACGAGCACCTTCTAAAATCATACGAATCATCACCATGGTTTGCTCTGCAACTCCAGTGCGTTGTTCAGAGGGTAAATCAATTACTTTTGCACCCATATTGAAAACCAATTGAGTAATTGCTTTAGCTGCAATATCAGCATGACTAATTTTACGATCATTCATTTGTTCCAAGCGAATCAGGTCTTCTTGTAATTCTTGCTGAAAGAAATTCAGCTGACGATCTACAGCCGATTTATACGAGGTAGAACCTGTATAACCTTCACGAAGTAATAAGCTGAGGTAGCCTTCATCGGCATCTAATTGTTGAATGAAAACTTCAACCGAACTGCGGATAATGCTTTGCTGCATAGAGGCTTGTAAACGCGCTTCGCGAATGATTTTACGTAATACCAAACCTGCACGATCGATGAGAGCGATAGCCAGTTCATCAATATCTTTAAAATGTCGATAAAAACTATTTGGTGCAATACCTGCTTCACGCGCTACTTCACGTAAGCTCAAAGATGCAATACTTTTTTGTGGGCCAATTAAATTCAGTGTTGCCTGAAAAAGTTCTTCTTTGGTAATGGTTGCTTTTCTACCAACCGAGCGTACAGGAGATTTCATAGCAATGACATCTTGTTCATTTAGTGTGTCATTACCGAGCGGTAAAAAAGTAGAAGACTGAACCATTATTTTCAAAATATAAGTAAGCTACTCGGGATTATAGCGATTGTCTGACTACTTGGGAAATGTAAATTCTTATACGAATATATATACAAATATATATACACATGTATAATAATTAAAAAATGATCAGAGTTCCCGCTCATGCAAGCAGTCGAAAAGAGAATTTCTCTATTCAATTCAATAGCCCAAAGCGTAATTACGAACCATGATGCCAATTTTTGGCTACAAAAAATCAATCCACTGTGGTCTTTGAATCAATCACTCGCCAAAGTTGTAAAAAAACAAACGGTAGCTAAGGATACAGTAAGTCTTATTTTGCAATGCAATCGTCATGTACAGCGTGGTGCAGCAGGACAACATCATCCTGTCACGGTTGAAATAGCAGGGCGTCATTACGAACGCACGTATAGTTTGATGCAATTAGATGCAGATCATCTCTGTTTAACCGTCAAAAAAGTTGATCAAGGTTTGGTGAGTTCATGGTTGGTTGAGCAAGCTAAAGTCGGGGATATTGTCTATTTAGGGCAACCTTATGGCGATATGCAGCAGCATATTCAAACTCCTAACCTGTTATTACTTGCAGCAGGTAGCGGCATTACCCCGATGCTGAGCCTGATCGAAAGTTTGAGTCAAACCAAGCAGTTTTCGACGACATCTGTCCAGTTGATGTATTGGGTGAAAACTCAGGCCGATGCCGCCTATGCTGAATATTTAAAAGAAACGGCAGAAAATTTCTCTCAATTCAGTTATCAAATTTTTTATACCCAAGAGCAAGATCAACGTTTAAATCAAAATCATGTAGAGCAAATTTCAGCTTTAAATGAAACCACTGTATATGCCTGTGGTCCATCGGGTTTTGTGAGTACAGCAGAAAAATTATTTTCTTGTGCTGCTTTGCTTCAAACCGAAGCTTTTAGTTTAAGCCAATTTGATGTGGATGCTTCGGAGACTGGTTTTATAAATGTGAGATTGACTCAATCCAACAAAACGGTTGCGATACCTAAAGGGCAATCCATTCTTTCTAGTTTGGAACATCAAGGGATTAAACCTAATCATGGTTGTCGTATGGGCATTTGTAATAAATGCGCCTGCACTAAAGCGCAAGGCTCAACGAAGAGTTTGTTGAATGGTTCAGCGAATCATGAACCAGCTCAACTATTAAAAATTTGTGTAAATTCCGCTCAGTCTGATCTAGTGATTGATCTATAAATGAGAAATTAATTATGAATATGCCTGTTAAAATTGAATATTTTAAAAATCCTAAAAATCGTGATTTAACTGCTTCAGAATTAGATGCTTTTGCACGAGAATTAGATCAGATCAAGCAAGAAGTATTGGATGACTTAGGCGAAAAAGATGCGAAGTATATTCGTCGTGTTTATTCGTCAATCCGTTATAGCAGCTTACTCGGACGAGCTTTGTTGTTTGCAGGATGGTTTCCACCAGCATGGTTATTAGGAACGGGGCTATTGGGTTTTGCCAAAATTATGGAAAACATGGAGTTAGGTCATAATGTGATGCATGGACAATATGACTGGATGAATGATCCAAAATTTAATGGTCAGACTTACGAATGGGATACCGTTGGAACCTCAGATAATTGGCGTCAAACACATAACTACAAACATCATACTTATACCAATGTGAAAGGTATGGATGATGATGTGGGTTATGGTGTATTTCGTTTATTTCCCGAACAACGTTGGACAAAGTTTACTTTAATTCAACCGATTTATATTGTGCCATTCAGCTTATTATTCCAGTGGGGAGTTGCGATTCAAAATCTTGAACTCGGCAAAGTGATTTATAAACGTAAATCAATGACGCAATTTAAACGAGAATGGCAACCAGCACAGAAAAAAATAGCGAAGCAACTTTTTAAAGATTATGTGTTTTTCCCATTGATTGCAGGACCTTCAGCGATCCCAGTTTTTACTGGAAATTTAGTTGCTAATGGGATTCGTAATATTTGGACTTTTAGTATTATTTTTTGTGGTCATTTTACTAAAGATGCTGAGGTCTTCCCAAAAACTGTTTTACAGAATGAAAGTCGCGGTCATTGGTACATGCGTCAAATTCGTGGTTCTTCTAATTTAACAGGTTCAGAAGCATTTCATATTTTGACAGGGCATTTGAGCCATCAAATTGAACATCACTTATACCCAGATATTCCCGCTCGCCGCTATCGTCAAATTGCACCTAAAGTGGAAGCTGTATGTGAGAAATATGGTTTAAATTACAATAATGCTAGCTTTGTAAAACAATTCGGTGAAGTTGTAGGGCGTATTTTTAAATATGCGCTTCCTTTTAAAAAGTAAAAAAATAACTCAAGTAGAACAGCCCCGAATACCGTGTTCGGGGCTTTTTACTTTTATTTTTTCTTTTTTGAAACCCACATGGTAATGGTGGCGTGAAAGACTTTTTCATTCTGTTGATCAATTACATCAACATTCACCAGATATTCTCCAGCTTTATCCCAATCGTAGTGCTGCTCTACTGGGGTGGCGATCGCAATCAAATCAGTTTCTGCTTTTTTTAAATATTCTACGGTCATACCTTTTGGAATCCAGCGATGTGAAGTTGGAACAGTCACCTCAGTCATCGTACCGCCTGCAAGTTCGGCCATATTGCACATTGCAATCGCATGAACTGTACCAATGTGATTCAGCACTGCGCGTTTTTTCTTAATGGATATTTTACAAAAGTTCGGTTTCAATTCTTCAAATAAAGGAGAAATGCTACTGAAATAAGGTGCTTTTAAACAAAGCATACGTGTGAACGTCCATTTTCCAGCAGGTAAAACTGAAACCTTATTCCATAATTCCAAAGTTGATGCCATTAGATGATTCCCTACAAAACAGAATTAAATTCTTTTACGGAATATAATTCTGTTTACAAGTTGTGGTCAAGTCATACACAATAGTTCCGATAGTTGGTAAATTTAAATAACTTATGCAAACGGCTCAGCAATTATTAGAACGCTTATATCCACAACGTAGATCATTGTTAAAAAGACAAATCTTAATGGACGCATTGGTATATTTTCTTGAATATGGTCTCGATGCGACCAGTATTGAAATGATCCGAGACAAATCTGAAAGTAGTGTCGGGGCAATTTATCACCATTTTAAAAACAAAGAGGGGGTGATTGCTGCACTTGTTTTTGCTGCTTTAGATGATCAAGCAGCATTACGAGATCAATATCTAGAGCGTACACAGTCTTTAAGAGATGTATTGAATGCTTTAATTTATAGTTACGTTGATTGGGTTTCTGATCAACCTCATTTTGCAAAATTTTTAATGCTTGCTCATTTTAATGTGATGCAAAGTGAGTACCGACCATTGTTAAATGAAAAAAATAAACTGAGAAATCAAAAAATCGTGAGCTATATGTCGACATATAGCAATGCTAAGTTATTGAAATCAGTACCGCCTGAATTGATGATCTCATTGGTGATTGGTGCAACTGAAAGTTATTGTCGAGCATGGTTATCTGAAAAAGTGCTTACCAACCCAAATGTTTATCGGGAAAACTTGGCCCAGGCTGCTTGGGATTCGTTGCAGAACTTATAGCATGGCACTATTATTTTGAACTGCACAAATTGAAAGAATGAGACTCAAAATTTTCTCTTAGATTTTGCTTAAATAAAATTAAAATTGCTCATATTCGGTGTGTTCATATCATTCAAACAGCACCTTTGCCAGTGAGTAAAAAGCAATTAAATTCTTGATTGGGCGTATGCGATACGTCCCTACAATTATGAATCAATATGAAAGAGATCATTTTCCCATGTTCGAGGATTATTAATAATATAGTCAGAAATCACCATATAGGATTTTTCATTACGAATGATATGTTCATAGTAATTTCTTTGCCATACTTTTTGACTAAAATCGAGTTGATTAAATTGTTTTGTAACTGCAGCCTTATAGCCACGAATGATCGCACCAATATTATTAGATGGTGATCGTAGGGGCGTATTGCATACGCCCAAATCACTACACATGTTTAGATTATCAGTAGTTTGAGTAATAGAAATATTCTTTATATCTGGCTTTTTTAGATGGATGATTGCATGCATATGATTAGGCATAATAATAAAATGGTCTAAAACAACATTGTTTCTTAAATTGATTGTATTTAACCATTTATTGTAGGCGATTTGACCAAATTGATTTAACGTCATTTCTTGCTCAGTAATTTGACCAAATATACATTGTCGGTCTGCGCAGCAAATTGTAATAAAATACATTCCATTTTGTGAATAATCATAGCCTTTTAGGCGGATAGTTTTTCTGTGATGTATATTTGCGGTATAGGTATTCATTGTTCTTATCTTTAAGTGTATTTAAGCAATTAAACATGCGTAAAAAATCAAAAAACTACCATAAGTGATTGTATTTTATTTATTAATTTAAATAAAAAACATGTTTGCTTTTTAGCTCTTACTTATATATTGAATGGATTATATTATAGAAATAGGGCGTATCTGATACGCCCTTATGTGAATATTTAATTATTTAAATTGGATTGAGCCATTAGCACTGACAGTAATTTTCGATTCACCAGCAGCCATGTCTTGTGCTGGAGCTGCTTCAGCCATCGCAAATTTTGCCATGCCACCACGCATAATTGGTTGAGGAAAATAATTACTTGTATTCAAATTTAAACTGACAAGATTATATTGCGTTTTATTCCAAGCCTGAGTAATCGCTTGTGCGCGTTGCTGAAAGTTTTTAGAAGCTTCAATCATCAGTTCATTTTCAACTTTTTTACGTTGTTCGTCAGATACGCTAAAACTAATCGATTGGGTCTGAAAGCTTTGTTGTAGTTCACTAATCAACTGGCTTGCTGCTTTAAAGTCTTTACTTTCAATTTGGATTTCTGCGCGCGCGCGCCATTCTTTTAACTTATTATTATCATTGTCATAAATAGGGTAGGTACTTTGAGCACCTGTTTCGACTTTTACTTGTGGATATTTACGAGAAATTACTTGCGCTTGATTCATCAACTGATTGATTTGATTCGAAAGCTCTGCGGGTTGCTTATTGCTTCTTTCAATATAAAGCACAGCACGCATTTCGTCATTCGCAACTTGGCGTGCTGCATCTGCTTGGATATTCACAATATTATAATTTAAGCTTTCTGTTTCTTGAGCAAAAAGGGACGGGCTGAGTGCTACGCCGATCATCATAGTCGCAAGTGCTAAAGTACGCATAAAATATTCCTTAAAATTTGGTATTAAACATTTATTTTTACAAGTCTGATATTAGAAACAACTGATGGGGAACTTTTGCATTTTTTGTGGTGTCTTTGTAATATATTAACAGTGTTTTGCAACAGAAAAATTAATTAAAAAATATTTAAAATTAAATAATTAGCTATATATATTTGACCATTTATCTAAAAAAATTAAGGCTGTTAAAAAAAGCTTACTTTCTTTCGCTTGTCACATAGTATGATGATAATTCATCATAGTTATTGGAATGAAGCATTTTTTCAATAATATTAGATGAATGTCAGGCATAAAAAGAGTTTATTTTATTTCAAAATTAGGTATCATCTCGCTCCTAGTTGAAAGATATAAAATTTGTGTCTCACTAGATTCTAAAAAGCACCGAGTCAAACGACCGCAAGTCACCAGACTTATTTCTTTTACCCATATCAGAGATGGTAATTCGATATGAGCGTTACTTCCGTAAATCCTGCCGCTAATGCAACTAACGAATATTATCTGACTCGCCAAAGTCAGATGGAATCGAATGTTCGTAGTTATCCACGTAAATTACCGTTAGCGATAGCAAAAGCACAAGGCTGTTGGGTTACTGATGTTGAAGGTACAGAGTACCTTGATTGTTTAGCTGGGGCAGGGACATTGGCTTTGGGCCATAATCATCCTGCGGTGATTCAAAGTATTCAAGACACATTGGCAAGCGGTTTGCCATTGCATACTTTAGACTTAACGACTCCTTTAAAAGATGCGTTTACTGAAGCGCTTTTGGCTTATTTGCCAGGCGGTCAAGAAGAATATTGCCTACAATTCTGTGGTCCATCTGGTGCAGATGGTACAGAAGCAGCGATTAAATTAGCGAAAACTTATACGGGTCGTAGCACAGTGATTAGTTTCTCTGGTGGCTACCATGGTATGACGCACGGCGCGCTTGCAATGACAGGTAACTTGTCTGCAAAGAATGCGGTCAATGGCTTAATGCCAGGCGTGCAATTTATGCCATACCCACATGAATATCGTTGCCCACTTGGTTTAGGTGGGGAAGCAGGTGTTGACGCTTTAACGTATTTCTTTGAAAACTTCATTGAAGATGTTGAAAGTGGTGTAACCAAGCCTGCAGCTGTGATCCTTGAAGCGATTCAAGGTGAAGGTGGTGTTGTTACTGCACCGGTAAAATGGTTGCAAAAAATCCGTGAAGTGACTGAAAAGCACAACATCGTTTTAATCTTGGACGAAGTTCAAGCTGGTTTTGCACGTTCAGGTAAAATGTTTGCCTTTGAACATGCTGGAATCGAGCCTGATGTTGTGGTGATGTCTAAAGCGGTCGGTGGTAGTTTACCACTTGCAGTATTGGGTATTAAACGTAAGTTTGATGCTTGGCAGCCTGCGGGTCACACGGGTACTTTCCGTGGTAACCAACTTGCGATGGGTACAGGTTTAGCATCACTTCAAGTGATCAAAGAACAAAACCTTGCTCAAAATGCGCAAGAGCGTGGTGATTTCTTACAAGCAGAGTTCAAGAAACTTGCTCAAGAATTCCCATGTATTGGTAACGTACGTGGTCGTGGTTTGATGATCGGTGTTGAGATCGTTGACGAGCGTAAACCTGCGGATCATATGGGTTCATTACCTGCGGATGCTCAATTGGCTGCTGCAATCCAGACAGCTTGTTTCAACAATAAATTATTGCTTGAAAAAGGCGGCCGTAACGGTACTGTAATTCGTTTACTTTGCCCGTTGATTATCAATCAAGAAGAGTGCGTAGAGGCGGTTGCTCGCTTCAAGAAAGCTGTTGCTGAAGCATTAAAAGCAGTACGAGGCTAATTCATGGTTGATTTTGCAGAACATCGTAAAGCGTTACTCTGCAATGATGCTCAATCTATTGCTGACTATCAGTCAGCAATGGGCGAGGCGGTAACTGCCGTTTCAGCATGGTTGCAAAATGATAAAATGTACACTGGCGGTAGCATTAAAGATTTGCGCGAAGCAATCTCTTTTGCTCCTTCAAAACAAGGTTTAGGTGTACAGCAATCATTACAACGTATGGTTGAGCTTTTCCTCAACAAAAGCTTAAAAGTACATCACCCGCATTCACTTGCACACTTACACTGCCCAACCATGGTGATGAGCCAGATTGCGGAAGTGTTGATCAATGCAACCAACCAGTCGATGGACTCATGGGATCAAAGCCCAGCGGGTTCTTTGATGGAAGTTCAACTCATTGATTGGCTTCGTCAAAAAGTCGGTTATGGTGCAGGTCAAGCTGGTGTGTTCACCTCTGGTGGTACACAGTCAAACTTGATGGGTGTATTGCTGGCACGTGACTGGTGTATATCGAAAAACTGGAAAGACGAAAATGGTAAGCCATGGTCTGTTCAGCGTGATGGTATCCCAGCAGAAGCAATGAAGAACGTCAAAGTCATCTGTTCTGAAAATGCACATTTCTCTGTGCAAAAGAACATGGCGATGATGGGTATGGGCTTCCAGTCTGTTGTCACTGTTCCTGTGAATGAAAATGCACAGATGGATGTTGATGCACTGGAAAAAACCATGGCGCATCTTCAGTCTGAAGGCAAAATCGTCGCGTGTGTTGTTGCAACAGCAGGTACGACTGATGCTGGAGCAATTGATCCACTCAAGAAAATCCGTGAAATTACCACGAAATATGGTGCATGGATGCATATTGATGCAGCTTGGGGCGGTGCACTGATTCTTTCAAATGACCATCGTGCAATGTTGGATGGTATTGAATTATCAGATTCAATCACGCTAGATTTCCATAAACATTATTTCCAAAGCATTAGCTGTGGCGCTTTCTTATTGAAAGACGAAGCAAACTATCGCTTTATGCATTATGAAGCAGAATATCTTAACTCTGCTTATGATGAAGAACATGGTGTACCTAACCTCGTGTCTAAATCATTGCAAACGACTCGTCGTTTTGATGCATTGAAATTGTGGATGACGGTTGAAGCATTAGGCGAAGAGCTTTATGGTTCAATGATTGATCATGGTGTGAAACTTACACGTGAAGTTGCTGATTATATTAAAGCAACTGCTGGTCTTGAATTGTTGGTTGAACCACAATTCGCTTCAGTCCTGTTCCGTGTAGTACCAGAAGCTTATCCTGCTGAATTTATCGATAGCTTAAATCAAAACGTGGCAGATGAATTGTTTGCTCGTGGTGAAGCGAATATTGGTGTAACCAAAGTGGGTAATGTTCAATCATTGAAGATGACCACTTTAAGCCCAGTTGCAACACTTGAAAACGTTCAGAACTTGCTTGCATTGGTGCTTGCAGAAGCTGATCGTATTAAAGATGCAATTGTTGCAGGAACTTATGTTCCAGCGATTGACTAATCAATTTGCTTTCTAAGAGAAAGGCACATTCATGTGCCTTTTTTATTTTTTTAGTCTTGGAGATTGAGCTTGGAAAGGTTTAGCTCATCTGAGTATAGCTTTAATTTAATCTCAAGTAATTTTCGGAATAGCTTAAGATAGATGTGTAATGGCTATTGGAAACCTAATTTTAGTTAATTTAGAGCCGAATTGAAGGATTAAAACTAATATTACAAAGAATCTGTCATATAGTTTTCATTACTAAGGTCGTCAAATTTGTATTTCTAGTTTGATTTCTTATATGTCTTGTTGTAAGTGAAAAATTATAAATTACAATCATTAAGATAATTTTCTTTCGCTATTTTTATCAAAAAATTCTTTTCTTTATGACTGAAAATTTTCAAATAAAAATGATCATCATAAAAGCGTCATAAATTTGTCACTTAATTGTCATATTATCTGCTCAAAATGCAATTAACTAAAGTACAACACTTAAATTAAAAAGAGTTGTAAATCAAATTGTACAAATGAGAGAAAACAGAATGCGCTTAAACCCACGTCATATTGCACTTGCATTAGCTGTATCTGGAGTAGCCGTAGCAACAACTGCAAATGCAGCTCGTGATACAATTCAAATTGCTGGTTCTTCAACTGTATTGCCTTATGCAAGTATTGTTGCTGAAGAGTTTGGTAATACTTTCCCGCAATTTAAAGCACCGGTTGTTGGTTCAGGTGGTACTTCAGGTGGTTTGAAGCAATTCTGTCAAGGTGTTGGTGATAACACGATCGATATCGCAAATGCTTCACGCAAAATTAAAGATTCAGAGCTTGCTGCATGTAAAAAAGCAGGCGTAAATCAAGTTCAAGAAATCAAAATTGGTTATGACGGTATTGTTTTTGCGTCTAACTCAAGAAAGGGTGCTTATAACTTAGACCCAGTGCATGTATTTACAGCATTGGCTGCACAGCTTCCTTCAGGTGGTAAATTGGTTCCAAACCCATATACACGATGGAACCAAATTGATGATGACTTACCAAATGAACCGATTACTTTAGTTATTCCAGCAACAAACCATGGTACGCGTGAAGTGTTCCAAGAAAAAATGGTTGAAGCGGGTTGTGAATCATTTGCTTATTTCAAAAATTTAGATAAAGAAGAACAGAAAAAAGCATGTGCAAACTTCCGTAAAGACGGTCGTGTGATTGAAATTGCAGGTGACTACACTGAAACACTTGCTCGTTTAAAAACTTCTCCAAATGCAGTGGGTGTATTTGGTTTAGGTTTCTATGATCAAAACCGTGATAAGTTACGTGTTGCGACTGTAAATGGTGTTTTACCTTCAGAGAAAACAGTTTTAAGCGGTCAATATCCAGTATCTCGCGCACTTTACTTCTATGTAAAGGGTGAGCACTTAAAATCAATTAAAGGTTTACCACAATACGTAGAATACTTCCTGAATAAGAAAGCTTCAGGTAAAGGTTCTAAATTAGAAAAAGCTGGTTTGATCACTATGAGCGATAAAGAACGTGCAAAAGTTCTAGCTGATTTCAAAGCGGGTAAAACAGTTAAGTAATATTGTTAAAAGGGAGGCTGATGAGACTTGGGTTCATCAGCCTTTTTGTCTAACTAAGTTTTTTCAAATGATGAAAATTGAGAAAACAGTGGAGATTACATGAATCTGCTACTTATCGGTGTGTTATTGGCCCTTGTGGCAATTGCATATCAAATCGGGCTGAGTAAAAGCCGTAACCTAGCAGGTAAGGGAAATAACTCAGCAACACTACATTCACGTCCAGGTTATTATGGTGCGTTGGTGGCTTTGTGGTGCGGTATTCCTGCTTTTTTAATTTTGATCATTTGGAATTTGGTCGAACCAAGTATCCTACAACATATTATCTTTAATAATATTCCTGCATCTGTCAGTGCTACTCTGGATGAAGCAGGACGCGATGTTTTAATTGATCGTGTTCAAGCGATTGCTTCTGGTTTTGGGGTTACAGATCAAGCAGCTGCATATGAAGTGGCAGCAGCTCAACAGCTAGCGAAATTTGAAACAATTGGTTCTTTTGCAAAGTTAGCAATCGTAATTAGTGCGGGATTGGGCGGTTTAGTTTGGGCAAAACGTCATGTCAGTCAGCAATTTCGCGCGCGTAACCAAGTTGAGAAAGCCATTAATGTTGGTTTAATTCTGTGTTCTGGTGTTGCCATTCTCACTACCATCGGTATTGTACTTTCAATGCTGACTGAAGCTTTACACTTCTTTAAGTTTGTTAGCCCAGCGGATTTTTTCTTTGGTACAGAGTGGAATCCAGGTTTTAGCACTTCAGGAAATGCAGAAGGTAGCTACGGTATCTTGCCATTAATTTGGGGTACTTTAATGGTGAGTGGTATTGCATTATCTGTTGCAGTACCTGTTGGTTTAATGATTGCGATTTATCTTGCTGAATATGCATCACCTAACTTACGTTCGTGGGCAAAGCCAACGATTGAAGTGTTAGCAGGTATTCCAACCATTGTTTATGGTGTATTTGCACTTATGGTGATTGGTCCATTTTTCAAAATGATCGGTGAGACAGTTGGTATTGATATCAATGCAACAAGTGCTCTAACCGCTGGTTTTGTGATGGGGATTATGATCATTCCATTCGTCTCATCATTATCAGACGATATTATTACTCAAGTTCCTCGTGCGCTACGTGATGGTTCTCTGGGCTTAGGTGCAACCAAATCAGAAACGATTCGTCAGGTTGTTTTACCGGCAGCATTACCTGGTATCACTGGTGCATTTTTGCTTGCTGTTTCTCGTGCGGTTGGTGAGACCATGATTGTGGTACTTGCAGCAGGGAATAGCCCATTACTGCATGCGAATCCATTCGAAGCTGTTTCAACCGTCACAGTAACTATTGTTAAGCAATTAACAGGTGATACTGACTTTGCGAGTCCACAAGCATTAGTCGCATTTGCACTTGGTCTAACCTTGTTTGTGATCACTTTGGGTTTAAACATTATTGCACTATATATCGTGCGTAAATATCGTGAGCAATACGAATGAGTTTAAATACATCTCCTCTGGATCAGAATGTATTGGATCCGCAAGTGGCTGCTGAACAGCGTAAAAAAAGAATCCAAAACTCTTTAGCTAAACGCCATCGTAAAGAAAAAGCATTCCGTATCGCTGGTTTCTCAGCTGTCATGATTGGTCTCGCTTTTGTTGCCTTATTGTTTGGCAGCATTTTAGCGAAAGGGTTGCCGTCATTTTGGCAAAGTAGCATGACTGTTCCGGTTTATTTTGATCCTACAATTATTAATGTTGGGGCAAAACCAAAACCAATTGCAGGAGAAACACCTGCTCATTTTGAGGAGCGACTTGTTGCTTGGCAAACTGAGATGGGAATGGTGGATTGGGATGCACTTATTGTTAACGGTATGGTTGCAAAAGATCCCGCTTTAGAATCCCAACGTGATTACTTGAACAGTATATATACGAGTTCTGAAGCCTATCGTTTACGTGATATGGTGCTTGAAAATCCATCATTGATCGGTACTAAGGATGAGATTAAATTCTTAGCTGATGCCAATGTCGATGTATGGTTAGCAGGTAATATTGATCGTTCTTTACCAGATGACCAACAGCAGCTTGATTTGGAAGTTCGTCAAATTGCTGACCAATTAAAAGCAAAAGGGATTATTGAAAATACATTCAATACCAATTTATTTGTGAGCCCAGACTCTCGTAGTTCACCTGCAACAAGTGGTTTAGCTGGTGCATTTATGGGTTCTTTATTCATGATGCTTATTGTGATTATCATCTCGATCCCAATTGGTGTTGCGAGTGCGATTTATCTTGAAGAATTTGCACCAAAAAATATCATGACGGACATTATTGAGGTCAATATCAATAATTTGGCTGCTGTACCTTCGATTGTATTTGGTTTATTGGGTGCTGCGATTTTCATTGGTTGGATGCATTTACCACTTTCTGCACCGTTAGTGGGTGGTTTGGTTCTAAGCCTGATGACTTTACCAACTGTGATTATTACAACACGTGCATCTTTAAAAGCTGTGCCACCTTCGATTCGCCAAGCAGCTTTAGGCTTAGGTGCATCAAAAGTACAGACGGTGTTCCATCACGTATTACCATTGGCATTACCGGGTATCATGACAGGTTCGATTATTGGTGTAGCACATGCTTTAGGTGAAACAGCGCCATTACTTTTAATTGGTATGAGTGCTTTTGTTGCAAGTGTTCCAGCAACACCTTTAGATCAAGCAACTGCATTACCTGTACAAGTTTATTTATGGCAAGGCAACGAATTACGTAACTTCTTTGAAGGACGTACAGCTGCTGCGATTATTGTGTTACTTGCATTAATGATTGGTTTAAACAGCCTTGCAATTTGGCTTCGTAAGAAATTTGAAGTGCGTTGGTAATTGAGGAGAGTATAATGAATACGATTGACATTATGAACGCCGTAGAAAAGGATAAGTCAGTGAATCCACAGCAAACAGAATTTACCTCATCTGAAGAGCAAGTTCAGCAATCTAATACTGTGTTTGTCTCTCAGTTTGAAACAGCATCATCGAATAAAAAACCAAAAGTCAGTGATGTGAAAATCAGTACCAAGGATGTCCATGTTTATTATGGTCAAACAGAGGCAATTAAAGGTATTGATATTGATATTTATCAAAATGAAGTGATTGCGTTTATTGGGCCATCTGGTTGTGGTAAGTCGACTTTCTTGCGTACTTTAAACCGTATGAATGACACGATTGATAGCTGTCGCGTGACTGGTAAAGTAACACTTGATAACCAAGATATTTACGATCCAAATCTTGATGTAGTGTTGCTGCGTGCTCAAGTTGGTATGGTATTCCAAAAGCCAAACCCATTTCCAAAATCAATTTTTGATAACGTTGCTTATGGACCTAAACTACATGGTTTGGCACGTGATAAATATGACTTGGAAGAAATTGTTGAAAACAGCTTACGTAAAGCGGGTTTATGGGATGAAGTCAAAGATCGTCTAAGCCAACCAGGTACTGGTTTATCAGGTGGTCAGCAACAACGTTTATGTATTGCACGTACTATTGCTGTTAGTCCAGAAGTGATCTTAATGGATGAGCCTTGTTCAGCGCTTGATCCGATTGCAACAGCAAAAATTGAAGAGTTGATTTCAGAACTTTCTGAACAATATACCATTGCAATCGTAACTCACTCGATGCAACAAGCTGCACGTGTATCTGATCGTACTGCATACTTCCACTTGGGTGATTTGATCGAAGTCAATTCAACTGAAAAAGTATTTACACAACCAGATCATCAATTGACTGAAGCTTATATTACGGGTCGTTTTGGTTGATTCTTGCTGAATAAAAAAAAGAGCCTTCGGGCTCTTTTTTTATGAGATAGATGAAAATGAATCTATTTTGCAAAATCACTATTGAATTTTTATTCAACAGACCACATCTTAGTCGAATAAAGCCGAACTTATAGAGCACTTACTTTATGTTATTCCATTTACCTAAATTTCCTGCTGAAATTCGTATTAGTCATTTAAATGCGCGTGTGAATGAACAAAGAAAAAGAATTGCACAAACAACAGCATCTCGTTTGGAATTACTACAACTCGTTCAACAACTCGCTAAAGAAGCAAAAGTTCGTAAAAAGAATGATCAAAAAATTTATGTGCTCGACTTTAAAGGCGATGTACAAGCATCTGCTGTCGATACCATTCGTGAAGAAATTACCCTAATCTTGGCAACTGCAAAAGCAGGGCACGATCGTGTGGTTGTACGCTTAGAAAGTCCAGGTGGCATGGTTCATGGTTATGGTCTAGCTGCTGCCCAATTGGTTCGTTTACGTGATGCCGGTTTTAACGTCACGATTTGTGTAGATAAAGTCGCTGCAAGTGGCGGTTATATGATGGCATGTATTGCCAATGAAATTATTTCTGCTCCTTTTGCTGTTGTAGGTTCAATAGGAGTGGTTGCTCAAGTTCCAAACTTCAATCGTTTATTGAAGCAACACAATGTTGATTTTGAGCTGTATACAGCGGGCGAATACAAGCGTACCGTGACGATGTTTGGTGAGAATACACCAGAAGGTAAGGCTAAGTTTGAAGAAGAGTTGCAACAAACCCATGCTTTATTTAAACACTTTGTTGAGAAATATCGTCCACAATTAGATGTTGCTAAAGTTGCAACAGGTGAACATTGGTATGGTGAAGATGCACGTGAATTGAACTTGGTCGATAAATTACAGACCTCTGATGAATATTTGTTAAGTCTATTACCAAAACATGATGTGTATGTGATTAATACGCGTAAACGTCCAACTTTTGGTGAAAAATTAGGTTTACAAGCTGCGCAAATGGCTGAGAGTTTAATCCCAACAGTAATCGGAAAACTTGCTGATAGTTTAGTGAAGGCAAATAGTTCACTTGTGCAAATGCGTGATCCAAAATTTTAATTAGATTTTATGTTGCGTATTTTGATAAACCAGTCTATTTAGGCTGGTTTTTTCTTTAGTTAAGTAACATGCTTATTTATCGATAAGCGTTTTATTTTTGTAGAGTTGAATCATCCCCATAATAATCGCACCAAGCGTAGCAAGAAACATATCTTTGTGAGCATCCCATTGATCGCCTTGTTGTCCATTGTAATTCTCAGCATCTTCAGGAGATAAACCCATCGCAATCCACCATTCAATCAATTCATAAAATAAGCTACTTGCCATGACAAATTGAATCACTAATAAAAATAGAGAGAATGGTTTTACCTTGGGTAACCATACTTGAAAACATCGATAAAAAAATGGGTACAGCAACAAGCCATAAGCAAAATGTACAAAGCGATCATACATATTACGTGACCAGCCCATACTTTGATTTAGGTCGAAGTGAAAAAGTGTATTGATCCAATCGTTATAAGGAACATAAGAATATAGGTAATGTGCACCAATAATATGAATAAAAAGGAAGGCGAGATAGAGACAGAAACTATAAAAATTGATGCCAATCTTTTTCAGTGTAACTAACAGGGCAATCAGCATCAGAACAGTACCTGCTTGATGCAATAAATAGGATTCAAACTCTAAAGGTTGAATACTTGCGATTATGACACTCAGTACAATGCTAGCTAAAGCGAGGTAGTGTTTTAAATTCAGTTGTTTTTCGATCATGCCATATCCAAAATGAATTAAGACAAATGAGATTTACCTTACTTGGTCGCGTTTATGTCAATTGGTTCTTCTACTGTAGATATACCACCAAGTGCCTGACAAGCTTGTTTATATAATTGATATTTTTGTTGTACAACCTCATCTAGTGGGATGTCAAAAAGGTCTTCTCCATTTTTATATTGTTCAATATAAGTTGAAGCTTTTTCCTTGTTTGCTGCAAGCGTTTGTTGATAAAAATTGGACATTGAAGAGGGGGCAAGCTGATTTGCTTCAATGTTTTTGCATTGGAAAGCTTGTAAGATTTTCTCAGCACGTTTGACTTCACTGGATTTGCCAAAAACACATCCAGTTAAACAGATTGCGAGCACAAACGAGAAAAAAAGCTTCATGATAAATAAGGTAAAATTTGAGTTATTGTATTATTGTATATTAAATTAATTTAATAAATTAATTCTTAATGTCCAACACAAAAAAATTAAGTAATTTTTAATAATTTATTTTTGTTTTAAAAAAATAAATAATCTGAGAATCATGATGTACATAAGAAAAGCAGAGAAAAAAGACGTATATGATTGTGTTCCATTGATCTATAGTGCGGGCGTGCCTCTATTTGATTACATTTATCGGCATGAACAAATTACGGCGGAGCATTTTATTCACAAAGAGTTTTTGTCTGAATATGGGTATACCAGCTATAACTTGCATTGGGTTGTTGAGCATCAGGGGAAAGTGATTGCTGTCGTGGCATGCTATGCAACAAAAGATTTGTCTCGTATGGATAATGGAACCATTAAAAATATTTTAAAGATGTATAAATTTCGGTTTCCTCGTGTGTTTATACGAGCACTAAATTCTAGTTCAGTGGTAACAAAACCCAGTGAGACGAGCTTACATGTGGCAAATTTTGGTGTGCATCCAAATTATCGTAGTAAAGGAATCGGCACTGAATTATTACAACATCTTAAAATGCATGCCATTGAACAAGGATATTCTGGGTTGTCTTTAGATGTTTCTAAAGCAAATCCAAAAGGGCAAAGCTTATATGAGCGAATCGGTTTTAAGGTTGTAGAGGAAACAGCTTTTAAGGATGAAAACACTCAAAGAATGCCAAATGGTAGACGGATGGAATGGTATTTCTAACACGATCTAGAATATGAATATTTATAACAACTACGATTTCACGTTATGCTATGCATGAGCATCATCAATCCAAATTCTTATGCGAGTTTTAAACATTATTTTATATGTCTTGCTAATCTGTTGCTCTTGTTTGGCAAGTGCCAAAGATTATGATTTTTTTGCAGAAGATCATGATGCAATGGAAAGTATGTTTGATGCTGCTTATCCCCAAATTAAAACAGATTATTCAATCTTGCATAATCTGTTTTTCCAAGATGATCGTTGGCGTGTTTATAACTATACCGCTTACCAAACCAATCAATTTAATCAAAAGATGTTAACGGGAGATACAAGCAATCTCTCTTTAGATGATTTTTCGATTTCACTTGGATACGGTATGGTGTATCAATTGAATAAGAATAATCGGATTGGTTACGAATATCTTTCCAGTTTTCCATTTGATCGGGGGCAATTAATTCGATTATTTTGGTTGCGCATTTTTTAAGATTTTTTCTGGTACAAACCCGCTCTGACAATTCCTGCTTTGGTTTCTTTAATTTTTTGCCAACTAGATGGAAGTTTTAATTGAGATAATTCTCGATCTGCTTCTACATAAATAAAGGCATTTTCCGTAATAATTGGATCAGCTAATTCAGCAAGTTCTTCCCATAATGCTAGGTCGTATGGGGGATCTAAAAAAACAACATCAAAATGAGTGTTTAATTTCTTTAATGCTTGTTGTGCAGTGAGTGTCAGGAGCTGACAATTGTCTGCTTTTAGCAACTGAATGTTTTCTTTTAAAAAGCGAGCTTGAATCGGGTTGGGTTCGATCATCACAACTTTTGCAGCACCGCGTGATAAAGCTTCAAAAGCCAATGCGCCAGAACCACTACATAAATCTAAAACTTGTGAATTTTGTATATCCCACATGAGCCAATTAAATAATGTTTCTCTTACGCGATCTGGGGTTGGGCGTAAACCATCAATGCTAGCAAATGGAAGTGTTCTGCGTTTCCATTCACCACCGATAATACGTAATTGATTCTTCATTATTCAGTGACTCCATCATTGGAATGAGAAGCAGCAGTTGTTGTAACGGAACTTGACGCTGCTGGTGTCGATGCAGGTGAATCAGAACTATTTGGTAGTTCACCAGGTTTAATACCAGCCGTCATTAAACCGCCACTCACTTGATGGTTGGCTGGACGAATAGGATTATTTTTACGAGTGACTAGCCAGTAATCAAAGACTGGACGTGCAAGTTGAGCCGCCGATCCGCCATGTTTACCATTTTCCCAAACGACAGCAATTGCGATTTGAGGATTATCCGCTGGTGCAAAGCCAACAAATAAACCGTGGTCCCATTGTCGAGAGGAAAGAGCGGCTTCATTATAGCGTTTGCCTTGAGCGATACTTTTGACTTGCGCTGTACCTGTTTTACCTGCAATTGAGTACTGTAAACCGCCTTTAATCCCACGACCTGTTCCTGATTGAATGACATCAATCATAGCAGCATGCATGTTGAGCCAATCTTGTTCTGTACCATTAAATTGAATTTTACCGTCAGGAGCATTGTGCACAGAATATTTTTTTGCGCCCTTATTATCACGTAAAACGTGAGGCGTAACATGAGATCCTTTGTTGGCAGTAATTGCTACAGCCATCGCAAGTTGTAATGGGGTAGCAGTAAATGCACCTTGTCCAATACTCACAGAAATAGTTTCGCCTTTTAACCATTTCGATTTACGTGTACGCATTTTCCAGTCTGGACTTGGATATAGACCTGTGCTTTCACTTGGTAAATCTACACCTGTTTTTGCGCCAAAGCCAAATTGCCGCATCCAGTCATTCATTTTTTCGATACCCATACGATAAGATAGGATATAGAAATAGGTATCGCAGGATACAACTTCAGCTTTATGTAAATTTACAGCACCATGACCTGTCTTTTTATGATCACGGAAGCGGTGGCTATCTCCTGGTAAATTAAAATAACCAGGATCAGAAATTGCTGTGCCCCAATCGACAAGTCCGTAATGAATTCCACCAAGTCCGAACATCGGTTTAATCGTCGAACCCGGTGGATAAACGCCTTGTACGGCACGGTTATAAAGTGGTTGGTCTAAGTTGTCACGTAGCCCACTATAATCTTTTGAACTGATGCCTGTAACAAATAAATTTGGATTAAAACTCGGGCTAGAAACCAGTGCTAAAATTTCTCCTGTTCGAGGATCCATTGCTACAATTGCACCACGACGATCTGCCAACTGTTGAGCTGCAATGGTTTGAAGGCCATAATCTATCGATAAATAAAGATCATTTCCGCGCGTTGGGTTTTGACGACCTAAATGACGTAGTACATTACCATGTGCATCGGCTTCAACTGATTCATAGCCTGGTGTTCCATGTAATAACTCTTCATAGCTTTTTTCTGCACCAATTTTTCCAATCAGGTTGGTACCTGCATATAAATCTTTATCAATAGATTTTAGTTCTTTGTCATTAATTCGCCCCACATAACCAATCACATGGGCAAATAATTCGCCATGAGGATAGTAACGTGTCATTTGTGTTTCAATTTTTACACCCGGGAAGTCGTATTTAACTTCGCTGAATTTCGCAATATCTGCCTCAGTCAGATTTAACTTGATGGCAATTCTTTCCGTTTTACGTGCAGTTTTTACGCGACTTTTAAAACGATCGACATCTTCTTGGGTTAAGCTCAGTATTGGAATTAAACGTGCAATGGTTCCATCAATATCTGTGACATCTGTACGACTTAGTGTTGCTGTAAAAACAGGATAATTATCCGCTAAGAGTACGCCATTACGATCATAAATATAGCCACGTGCGGGTGGAAGAGGCTGTAAACGAATCCGGTTTTTATCAGAGGCTGTTGTAAAGTCGTCGTAATGAATAATCTGTAAATATGCATAACGGCAAATTAATAAAAGTAGAAAAGTAGCGACGACAAATATAGCAAAGAAGATTCGACCCTTGTAAATGCGCTTTTCTTGCTGCATGTTTTTTAAAGGAAAGTGCTGTTTCATAGGGTGTCGACTTAAATTACAAGGGAGAAAATATAAAAGGCGCGTTATTTTAACGTAAGTTGCATGATCATACTGTAGTATTTTCAATACATCATCTGAATGATGACGCGATAGTTTTTGACTTTGCAGACATTAAAATTGTAGGGACTTGTATATTAGATGCAAAATAATTCTGTTAAAGTCTCAAACTGTTTGAAATAGGATTGTCCAAGATACATTCTTAGGGAAAATGGAGAAAATAATGAAAAAATCTTACCTTTTACTAGCGGTTTTAGCATTCAACGGCGTTGTCCATGCTGAAGAAAATCCATATATGCCTGAAGCAAAATTAAAAGGGGCAAAAGACGTAGCAACTTGGAATATTGGTGCTGGTTTTACTAAAAAATTACTACATGCGAATCTTGAATGGGTAAACCCATACGGCATTGCTTATGCAAAAGTAGGCGCTTTTTTAAATGATGATAATGAACCTGGTGCGCAAATTGGCTTTCGTTATCCATATTATTTAACAGGTACAGATAAAAATGGTTATTACCTTGGTCTGTATGCTGGTCATTTAGATAGTAAAAACTATGGCGGTAAACAAAAAGGGAATTTAGGTGTTGGTACTGATTTAGCATTTGTTTGGTTGAATAGTGATCGAATCAGTACATTTAGTGTGGGAGCGGGAGTGCGTGACAAGATAGAAGATGGAAATGGGAAGACTGTAAAAAAAGCAGAGCCTGTTTTTCAGATTTCTTACACGTTAAGTTTTGGCTTATAGGGGCGTGACTGATTGTTCATTCTTTTATAAGTCTTAATGTATCAATAATTCTGAGAGTCATGCATGTTTGATTACGTCAATGAATTGTGGCAGATTTTTTTAAATCGACCTGACCATCTGGCGGTCCTAAGTATTATTCCAGTGACAGCCCTAGTAACATGGGCTCACGTATGGATGGCTTTAAAAATGGTATTTTACCCAATTAACTTTTGGGGATTCCATCTAGGACCTTTACCTGTAGGTTGGCAGGGGATTGTGCCGCGTAAAGCAGGGCGTATTTCAGGCATCATTACTGATAATACATTATCTAAGTTGGGTTCATTGCGTGAGTTTTTAGAGGCAATGGATCCAGAAGATATGGCAATGATCATTGGTGAGCAAGTTGGTTTTGAACTTGAGCACTTGATTGATGAAGTCATGATTGATCGAAATGCGGTGCTGTGGGAAAACTTACCTTATTCGATTAAGCGTCGTATTTATGCGCAAGCGCATAAACAGCTTCCAAATACTTTAAAGGAACTTGTGACTGAGCTGACCATGAACGTGGAGTCACTTGTTGACATGCGGGAAATGGTGGTGAGCCAAATGGAAAATGATCGCCGTTTGATGGTGCGCATGTTCCAAAAAGTCGGCCAAAAAGAAATTAATTTTATTTGGCATATCAGTGCTTTAATTGGAATGTTCTTTGGTGTTTTCCAAATGATCGTTTGGTTCGTTGTACCGTGGCATTGGACAGTTCCTTTTTGGGCTGCGATCTGGGGCTTTTTGACCAACTGGATCGCAATTTGGATGGTATTTAATCCGATTGAACCGCATTATATTCGTTATCCGCAGATTTTTCGTTTGACCAAAGATCGTAAGTTTCCTTGGATTGTTCCTGTGCTAAAGCTTGGTACATATAACGTTCAAGGTGCATTCATGAAACGCCAAGAGGAAGTTTCGGATGTTTTTGCGAGCGTGGTTACGGAAGACTTAATTACTCTGAAATCCATCATGACTGAAATGATGTATGGCAGTAAAAAAGACAAAACTCGTCGTATTGTCAAGCGCCATATCAATGAAATCATGGAAACCCCATTGGTTAGAACATCATTGCAGCTTTCATTAGGTCCAAGAGAATATGCTAGACTCAAGACCGACTTGATTGATCGCTCAATTGAAATTACTATGGGTCCAGTATGTGATCCAGCTCTGAATGCAAGTCGTGCGCAGAAGATCTTTCAAATGTTTAGAGACCGCATCCGTGAACTGACACCGAAAGAGTTTCAGAATCTATTGCGACCTGCGTTCCAAGAAGATGAGTGGATCCTAATTGTATTGGGTGGTGTGACTGGTTTTTTTGCAGGTTTAATCCACTTATTTGTTGCTTTCTTATAATTAATTTGATGTTGGTTGAGCAATAAATCTGTATCATATTGCTCAATTTAAGATTTATTGTTTTTAAATGAGGATGTTCTTTTATGCGCATTATTTTACTCGGACCACCTGGGGCAGGTAAAGGTACTCAAGCTCAGTTGATCTGTAAGCGCTACAATATCCCACAAATTTCAACCGGTGATATGCTCCGTGCTGCAATTCGTGAAGGAACTGAACTAGGTCTTAAAGCGAAAAGTGTTATGGAGTCTGGTGGTTTAGTATCAGACGAACTCATTATTGGTTTGGTTCAAGAGCGTATCGCTCAACCAGATTGCGTGAACGGTTGTATTTTTGACGGTTTCCCTCGTACGATTCCACAAGCCGAAGCTTTGGAAACGGCGGGTATTTCAATTGATCATGTGATCGAAATTGATGTTCCAGATGAAGAGATTGTTCAACGTCTTTCAGGTCGTCGTCAGCACCCAGCTTCTGGTCGTGTTTATCATCTTGTTTATAATCCACCTAAAGTAGAAGGTAAGGATGATGAAACTGGCGAAGACTTGGTACAACGTCCAGATGATCAAGAAGAAACGATTCGCAAGCGTTTAGGTTCATACCATAGTGAAACTGAACAGCTAGTAGGTTTTTATCAAGGTCGTGCTGCTTCAGGTGAAAATGCACCATCTTATGATAAATTGAATGGCTTACGTGCAATCGAAGAAGTTCAAAAAGAATTATTTGCTATTTTAGATAAATAATTTAGTTTTGATAGAACTGTCTTATGTAGCCATAAGACAGTTTTTTTATACCTATAATTATCTACGACATAAAATGTCGCTATGTCAGATTAAATGATATAAAAACTAAACAAAAAACGTTATATTTCATTCAAGCGTACAATTTAAAAATACTGAAACTTAGAATTATTTTAAAGGGTTAACTATGTTGCTGACGATTCAATCTGATCAAGTCGAGCAAATTATTCCAGATGCAAGTTCGGCAAAATCAGCCAAGAAACTCGCAAAATTCGAAGCATGGAACAATATCTCGGGTTCGACTGATCAATGGATTTGGGGAGAAATTCAGGGCAGTGCGATTTATCAAAGCGCAGTTTTTTTACCTGAACTTAAATGCGAATGTAGTTGTCCAAGTTTTAAACGACCTTGTAAACATGCTTTAGCACTATTGTTTGTCTATACCGAGTATCAAGATAAATTTACTGTGCAATCAGATGAAGAAAGCATACCTGATCGAGTACAAAAATGGCGAGATAAAAAAACCAAAACACTTGAGAAAAAAGAAAACAAGATTGATAAACCGATTGATGAAGAAGCACGTTCGAAACGCCAATTGGCACGTGAGAAAAAAATGGATGCAGGCATTGAGGCATTACAAACATGGTTGAATGATGTTGTCACGATGGGACTTGGGAGATTACGTCAGCAACAACATGAAAAGTTCCGCGATATTCAAAGTCGTTTGGTCGATGCTCAAATTGCAGGCTTAGTCAGCTATTTAGATGAGTTTTCGAGTGCGCTGTATCAAAGCAATTGGCAAATGCAGAGTTCATTTTGGTTAGCTAAATTACAAACAGCCGTTCATTTATGGCAAAACCGTCAGAAACTTCAGCCAGAACTGTATGAAGAAGTTAAACAGCTCTTTGGTGTGAATTTACCAACTGATGTGTGGGGTCAAATTGCAGTACAGTCTTTAAATGTGTATGTATTGGGACAAGTCACACAGGAGTTGGTGAATACCCGTGGACGTTATCGTCGTCAATGGCTGTGGGATAGTCAAAATTTACGTGACTATTTGCTATTAGATTTTGAAATTCCGCCTTATTCAAACTTTGGCTTAACGTTGCCTTTCCAAAAACAACTGGCTTTAAATGCCAAACTTTATCCAGTGGTAAGCCAACAACGTCTTCGTTTAGAAGATAATTTAATGTCATTCAATGATTTGAATCTAATGCCGGTTGCGCCAAAAGGCTTTAAAAATTTTGATCAAGCATTTACTCAATATGCGAATGGCTTAAAACAATATCCTTTGCAGTTAGTACGCTTTTTCTGGCTAGAGCAATTGCGTTTAGTTAAACATGACAAAGTAATTTATTTGGTCGATCAGGATCAAAAAATGTGTGAAATTGAGATTAAACAATTTGTTGAGTTATGGTTTTTAGTGGGGACTGAGCCATTTAGTGCAGGCGTTGAATGGAATGGATTGCAACTTAAACTGGTGAGTATTTGGCAAGGAGGGCACTTTGAATGTCTTTGAGCATATCATACAGTGAGTTTAATCAGCAGTTATTACTCAAACTGACGCTAGGGCAGCAGTTTAAACAGACTGTAAAAGTACCGAGTGAATTGCAAATCTATGTGCCTCAGCAGATTGATTCAGCTCAAGATTTATTAGTCTTGAATCAATATTGGGTGTTGATGCAACAAGCAGGTTATCAAGCGCAAGGTGTACCTGAAACCTTACAAAAGAATATTGCTGAGATTGATCAGATAGAAAATGAAAAGCAATTGGATAATCAACTTGTGCAAATTTTGAAATGGGTTGTTGCACAAGAGTCGCCATTTTTATATCAAGATTGGGTTATTCAAATTTTCAAACTTGCTCAACTACAGCAGCAAGTGATTCCTCGTTATTTGGTGTTAAAAGTTTTACCACTGTGTCGAAACCCAGTGTTATTGGCATCAGTCTTACCTGAATTTGCATTTCAGGGCGATGTGACAACGCGTTTGGATGATGCAAAAAGGGTGTGGAAATATGTGAAACAACAAGACGCAGCACCATTGATCCGTCAATTACAGAAATCAAAAAGTAGCGAATGGTCTTTGTTGATGAGCCAATTATGCGGTCAATTGCCGAACTTTATTCATCAACATATAGCAGAGTTTTGGTCACAATCGATTCAGAGAAATCATTTGCAAAGTCATGCTGAAAGTCTTGTGACATATAATATCCCAGTGACTCAATTTGAAGCTTTATACCAGCATGTAAAAACATTAGAACCACAGAATGCAGCGACAGTAAGTAGTAATGCTGCATTAGCTTTCTATTTATATTATCAAGATAACGCGCTTTATCATGAAGTTATGGCGTTACTGCGTGTATGTTTGAGCTACGATGCTCAAGCTAAAAAAGTTAAATTCAACATTAACTTAGATCAAGATGATGCATTGAATGATTATGGCTTTTTTGATCGAGAAGCTAATTTGGTCGAAAGCCGTAAAAGTTTAAAAACGGCTTACCAAAGTGCTCAAGTTGAGCAAGCTTATCAGGCATTTTGTGCAAGTCCGCAGGGCGTACTTTATCTCAAAAGAATTTTAATTCAATTGCCGCTTGCGTATTGGTTAGAATTATTTGGTACTTGGGATCATTTACTTTCATTGCATTCACAGCAAAAAGATTCGCTTTGGAATGCGTTTATTGTGTGTTGTTATCGAGAGCAACGACATGATTTAGCTCTATGGTTTTACCAACATCAAGTCAAATGGTGTGAAGCTGTAACGGCATCAAGTGGGAACATGTTTGAACGTGAGTTATTCTTTACTTTACTAGACCAAGAACCAGCAATTGGATTGTTGTTAAAGCAACTCGAGTCCCATTACCAAAATCAAGATGTAGAACATTTTTGGTTTGTTTGGCAACGTGCCAAGTCTTTGTATCAATATCATAACATCACAGAAATGGCGGTCGTGTTATTACAACATGCATATGCGAACTTAGATTTGCAGCAGGATCAGAAGAAATTTGCATTATTAAAAGAGCAGGCCCAATGGCTGATTTTGCAAGCTTATCCAATCGACATCAGTAGTTTACAAGCTCTTTTTTCTATTTCTGAATGGAAACAACTCATTCAATTGAATCAGTACAAACAAAAACTTATTGCTTAATGATCAAGAAATCATAAATTAGGATAATCAACATGTCTCAACAAGTTTTACGTGCGCGTGCAGAACAACAATTTTCTCATGAATTAGATGCATTAAAAGCACATGACAGTTTAGTAAAACCTCCACAATGGCAACTTTCGCCTAAAGCAGTCGTAGATTACTTATTGGGTACAACACTGCCAGATGGAACAGAAATTTCACCAAAATATATTGGTAATCGCCGTTTGATGGAAATTGCTGTTGCGACATTGGCGACTGATCGCGCCTTGTTGTTATTAGGCGTACCAGGCACAGCAAAATCATGGGTATCTGAACATTTGGCTGCTGCGATTTCAGGTAATAGTGCTTTATTGATTCAAGGTACGGCAGGTACGAGCGAAGATACCTTACGTTATAGTTGGAATTATGCGCAACTTTTATCCAAAGGCCCAAGCGAAGATGCTTTGGTGAAAAGTCCGATGTTACGTGCGATGCAAGAAGGCAAGATCGCGCGTGTGGAAGAACTGACTCGTATTCCTGCCGATGTCCAAGATACCTTGATTACCTTACTTTCCGAGAAAAATTTGCCTGTTCCTGAGTTGGGAATTGAGTATCAAGCGGTACAAGGTTTTAGTGTGATTGCAACAGCCAATAACCGTGATAAAGGGGTGAATGAACTCTCTTCTGCGTTAAAGCGTCGTTTTAATACGGTGATTTTACCGCCGCCTGCCACCATCGCTGAAGAAGTGGAAATCGTACAAAAACGTGTTCATTCATTAGGTAAAAGTTTACAACTACCTGAGATTCAGCCTTTAGATGCTCAAATTCAAAAACTGGTGACGATTTTTAGAGAGTTGCGTCATGGGCAAACCTTGGATGGCAAGCAAAAACTCAAAACCACCACAGGGACTTTATCCACGGCTGAAGCCATTTCAGTGATGAGTCATGGTTGGGTGATGGCAGGGCATTTTGGTTCGGGCAATGTTACGGATCATGAACTCGCAGCAGGTCTACAAGGTGCAGTATTAAAAGATCCTGTTCAAGATATTGTGCCTTGGAAGGAATATGTGGAAACCGTGATTAAACAACGTGAGGGTTGGCAAGACCTGTATCGTGCTTGTCGTGACTTAGAATAAAACCAAATAATAAATGACCTCATCCCAATCTTCTCCTTGACAAGGAGAAGATGTGATCGAAATAAAGGATAGAAAAATGCTGCATATTCTCGGTATTCGTCATCATGGGCCTGGTTCGGCACGTAGTGTATGTAATGCTTTGGCTTCGATTCAACCTGACTGTATTTTGATTGAAGGGCCACCTGATGCCAATGCAATCATTGCCCAATTGCAACATGCCGATTTTAAGCCGCCTGTGGCGTTGTTGTTGAATACCCCTGTACAAAAAGAAGTGCGATCACAGGCAGTCTTCTATCCTTTTGCTGAATTTTCGCCTGAGTGGCAAGCTTTGCAATATGCGTTGCGTCAGCAAGTTGCAGTAGAGTTTATGGATCTGCCTTTGCAACATCGTTTTGCACTGGAAAAACAATGGGCAGAACAACGTTTACAACAAGCTTCAGCAGATGAACAAACATTCGCAGACGATGCTGAGATTGAGCCAGAGCTGCAAGTGGCTGATGAAGCAGCGCAGAATATGGAACAGCATTATCTTTCGATTCGCCGAGATCCAATTCAACTGTTGGCGGAACAGGCAGGCTATCAAGATAGCGAACGTTTTTGGGAGCATTTGGTTGAACAGCAACCGCATGCTGGACAAATGTTTGCCGCAATTACTGATGCGATGGCAGCTTTACGAGATTATTTACTGAGCCAGCAGCCTGAAAACTATAGCAGCGAAGATCAATTGCTGGAGCAGTATCGCGAAGCCTATATGCGCAAAGTGATCAAGCAGGCAGAAAAGCAGGGCTACCAAAATATTGTAGTGATTTGTGGTGCATGGCATGCACCTGTGTTGGCAGATTTAAAAGCGCAAAATAAAGCAGATACCGCTTTGCTCAAAGGCTTGCCCAAAGTAAAAGTGGATGCTGCATGGATTGCGTGGACACATGGGCGATTGAGCCGAGACAGTGGCTATGGTGCAGGTGTACAAGCGGTGGGATGGTATACCCATCTTTGGAAGCATTATCAACAAGCTTTAGACGAAAATGTTGATGGCGAGAAAATTAGCATTGATTGGTTAAGCAAATTTGCCCAAGCCTTACGCCAAGCAGGTCATGATGCCTCTAGTGCTCAGATTATTGATGCGGTACAACTAATTCAATCTTTATTGCAATTACGTGGACGCCGTATTCCTGATTTGGAAGATTTATTTGAGGTGATTCGCTCGGTCTTGAATCATGGTTTAGATATTCCACAACCGATTTTAGCCAAATTGCTTGAAGACGAGCAATTGGGGCAAGTACCCGATGAATTGATTGAGCTACCCATTCAAAAAGATTTCTTGCAGCAAGTGAAGCATTTCCGTTTAAAGCTCGAAGCACCTCATCGTGACATTAGTCTTGATTTGCGTGAAGCATTCGACTTGGCAAAAAGTCAATTTTTACACTGCGTGAAATTACTCGGTCTTGCTTGGGCAGACTTGGCAGGTACAGGCTCGAAGCAAGGCAATTTTAAAGAAGCATGGCAATTGTCTTGGCAGCCTGAGAGTAGTTTATATCTGAATGAAATGTCGCTGTGGGGCAATAGTATTCAGCTTGCTACACAAAGTTATTTAGAAAATCAGATTCGACAATGTGAAGATGTGGCGCAAATTGCACAACTGATTGAGAGCATTTTATTGTCTGGTCTAGATCAAAGCTTAAATTTGGCTTTGGATAAATTGAATGAACTCACTACCCAGCATCAAGACCCTAGTATTATTTTGGCAACTTTAAAGCCACTGATTACGGCAATTCGTTATGGCAGTGTGCGCCAATTTTCAATGCAACATTTACATCAAGTGGTAGAACATTTAGCGATTCGCTTGATGTTGAGTTTGCCAAGTTATTGTGTACAACTGAATGCCGAAATGGCGCAGCAGTTTGCCCAACAACTACAAAATTTATATGAACTTTTAGAACAATTACAACAAGATGAATTGTTACAGCTTTGGCAAGAGACCTTACATCAGTTATTGCAGTTGGAACAGATGCAAGGTTATTTGCATGGTTGTTGTGTGCGTTTAGCACGAGAACAGCACTTGATTGATGTAGAGCAAACACAGGGGTTTCTGTCTCGAGCTTTATCGCTTGGGCAGACGGCGGATTATAGTGCAGCTTGGTTTGAAGGTTTCTTGACTCATCAAGCTTTGCTATTGATTCATGAGCAAAGTCTTTGGGATACGGTGAGCCAATGGGTCAATCAATTACAAGAGCAGCAATTCATTGAATTGTTACCGATTTTGGCGAGAACAGCTTCAAGTTTTAGCCCTGCTGAAGCGCAGCAATTAATTCAGAAAGTGACGCAAAAATCGACCGCAGTCAAACAAGAGGTCGGTGCTTTAGACATCGCACGTGCTCAAACGGTATTAGATGAAATTTATGCGTATTTACAGCCTGTTGTGGTAGAGGGTTAAGTCATGAATATGAATGAAGAACTGATCACTTTAGAACAACCTGACCTTGCGGAACAAGAACGACGTTGGCGATTAATTTTAGGGCAAGTCCCAAATTCGACCTCGCATTTACCGAATTGGTCGGTGCAAGATACCAAAATGCAAGAATGCTTGAATGAGCTTTATCAGACGCAACAGTCCAATCGCCGTGGTGGTTTAGGGCATTCTAGTCCTCGAGTGGCGCAATGGTTGGGGGATATTCGCCAGTATTTCCCATCTTCTGTGGTAAAAGTTATTCAAAAAGATGCTTTAGAGCGTTTAAATTTACAACAAATGTTGTTAGAGCCTGAATTGTTGGCGAGTGTAGAGGTCGATATTCATTTGGTTTCTACCTTAATTTCACTCAATCATTTGATGCCTGAAAAAACCAAAGAAACTGCACGCATCGTGGTACGTCAGTTGGTAGAACAGCTTGAAAACCGTTTAAAACAACCATTACAGCAAGCGATTCGAGGCAGTATCAATCGTTCAGCACATACGCGTCGTCCTAAACGCATGCAAGACATTAACTGGAAACGCACCATTCAAGCCAATTTGAAACATTGGCAGGAAGATTTTAAAACCATTATTCCACATGAATTACATGGACATCCACGCCAACAAACGGCTTTAAAAGACATTGTGCTGTGTGTCGATCAAAGTGGTTCGATGGCACCTTCGGTGATTTATTCCAGTGTCTTTGCGGCGGTGATGGCAAGTATTCGTGCAGTCAGTACGCAAATGATTGTATTTGATACTGAGTTAGCCGATTTAACCCCTTTGCTCGAAGACCCTGTGGATGTGTTGTTTGGAACGCAGTTGGGTGGGGGAACCGATATTGCCAAAGCGATTAAATATTGTCGTGGTAAAATTACTCGTCCAGAAGATACCATCTTTATTCTCATCAGTGATTTGTGTGAAGGTGGTGATGCCAAGCAAATGCTCAAGCAAGTCGCTGAAATGCTAGATAGTGGTGTGCAAGTGATTGCATTACTGGCATTGTCTGATGATGGTGCGCCTTGGTACGATACCCAACATGCACAGATCTTTGCGGATATGGGTATCCCAACCTTTGCTTGTACACCTGATCAGTTCCCAGAATTGATGGCAACTGCAATTGAAAAACGAGATATTCATGCATGGTATGCAACCCAACAAAATCTGACATAATAGAATATGAAGATGACGTTTCGCTATGCAAGTCGAAACGTGTGAGCTGATTGAGGATAGGTCGTTGCTGAAAATTATTTTGATTGTGGTGGTAATTTTAAGTTTAGCTTTACTGTTGTTTTTATTGTATCAAAGTCAAAAAATGCTGCGTCATGTGCAGAAACAACAGGCTTTGGAAAATAAGAAAAATGGTCGAGAACGTCAGCTACATCCCAAATTACAGCAGCGTAAAAAACCTCAGGATTAACTGAGGTTTTTTGTTGGAATTGTTTTTACGGCTCCAAATTCAAAACGATCAGGCCAGTTGCAGACATCGGATACGATACATTCAGCACATTTAGGTTTACGTGCTATACAACAATAACGTCCATGCAAGATCAGCCAATGATGAGCATCAATAATAAACTCTTTAGGAATAACCTTAATTAATCGATCTTCGACTTCTAAAACATTTTTACCTACTGCCAAACCAGTACGATTGCCAACACGGAAAATATGGGTATCGACTGCCATAGTGGGATGACCAAAGGCGGTATTGAGCACGACGTTTGCCGTTTTACGCCCTACACCTGGTAAAGCTTCCAGTTCTTTTCGCGTTTCTGGAATTTGTCCTTGATATTGATCAAGTAAAATCTGACAAGTTTTGATCACATTTTCAGCTTTAGCGTTATATAAACCAATCGTCTTAATATATTCTTTTAAGCCCTCAACCCCAAGATTTAAAATAGCTTGTGCAGTATTAGCAACGGCATAGAGTTTATCAGTCGCTTTGTTGACACTGACATCGGTTGCTTGTGCAGAAAGCAAAACAGCAATCAGTAACTCAAAAGGAGAGCTGTAGTTCAGCTCAGTTTGGGGATGTGGTCTTTGCGTACGTAAACGTTCAAAAAAAGTCTGAATTTGTTTTTTGGTCATATTTTTGACAGGCATTTAGATTCCCTGTAATTCATTTAAACGTTGTTGTAAATCGAGTAATTGTGCCTGTTTTTGCTCATCAGCACGTACGCTTAATTGTTTTTCTAACTTTTTGATTTGCGTTCTAATTTTCGCAAGTTCAATTGTCGTTTTTGCATCTAATACAGGATTTTCTTTCGGTTTATCCATGAGTGTGATCACGGGTACATTGTTAAGTGCTTGAGAAAATTGAGCAAAAAATTCGGTATCAATTTCAGCACGAACAATCGGTCCTTTACGACTCAAACGACGTTTTTCTTCTCGTTGGATATGCGCATAGTAACGATGTCTGAGATCATCTTGTTCAAGATTACGTTGTTGAACTGTAGGTAATGGATTGGTATCTGCGACTAGATCAATACAATCTACAGGACAGGGTGGAATACATAACTCACAACCCGTACATAGATCAGTCAAGATACTATGCATTAATTTTCCGCTACCGATAATGGCATCAACAGGGCAGGCACTAATACATTTAGTACACCCGATACATTCATCTTCACGAATTATCGCTTTCATTTGTTGCGGTCGACCATCTGCTTGAATATCCCAAACACTCGGTTCCGCAATCATTGTTGGTCTTTTTAATAATGTCGCAAGTGCATCTGCAACGGGTTGTCCACCTGGAACGCATTTGTTTGCATCTTCACCTTCCACGATCGACTTTGCATAAGGTAAACAACCATCACGATGTCCACATAAACCACATTGTGTTTGTGGTAAAAGTTGGTCTACCTGAACGATAAGAGAGAGTTGTTGTGCTGAAACTGACATGAAAGAAGATAGGATAAAAACAGTGTCGCTATTATAGCAAAGAATAGTTTAATCGGCGGCAATCGTTGCTTAAATCTATTTTTATAGATTTTTTATTTTTGCAATTGACGCAGTTGAACAATTTATCGTAGCTAAGATTTTGTATGCACCAGGTAAAGCATCAAATGCGGGCGGAGTTGCAACTTCTGGTCTTGAGATGTCTCAAAATGCGTTACGTTTCGGTTGGACATATGGTGAAGTCGATGAACGCCTACATGCGATTATGAAAGATCTTCATGCCAATTGCTTAAAATATGGAAGCAAAGAAGACGGGACTGTCAATTATGTTGATGGTGCGAATATTGCTGGTTTCGTCAAAGTAGCAGATGCCATTCTCGTGCAGGGTATTTATTAAGGGTCTCCTAAACTCCCGCTTTAATAAAGAGAGACTTTTCATAAAAAAATCCGATGTTGAAACATCGGATTTTTTTAACTGATTAAAATTATGGTTTTTTCACGGTTTCTTGTTCAACCATCATATCTAAGACATCAGCTAAGCTTGATTGATCTGCTGCTGGATTTTTAATTTCATAGCGTTTAACACGAACGATCACACGTTGGTTTGGATTATGTTCAAAGCCTTCGATTTGACCGTAGTAAAGTGACCAATTTTTATCAGCATAGGTTTTGATGCCTTTATCGTCATATTTAATCTCACGAACTTGCATACAAGTTTGTGGTGCTACACCCGTACATGATTTAGTTTGTGGTGAAATTTCGAGGAAAACGATTTTACCTTCAGACTGGTATTTTGCTTCAGCTGTCATTTTACCAAGGAACGTATATTTTTGACCGTTTGCATCGCTTAAAGTTAAGCTCGGCTGGTCTAAATTTGTTGCATTAATTTCAAATGAAACCTTACGTTTTTGTAAAAGTGTACCTGCAAATTGCTCTTGTTTCATCAGCGCTGGTTCACATGCCATCATTGTTGAAGCGCCGTTACCTGTAACAATTGAACCATTTTCAATTTTCCATGAGGTATTTAAGCGGTTACAACCAGTATCTACAGATAAACGATCATTGGCTAAAAAACTTAATACGATTGGTTTTTTTGTATCAGTTGGTTGATATGACCAAGTATAGTTTGTTAACACACTCGTATTCACGATTTTGCTTCCTGTAAATACATGTTTTTGACCTTTACTATCAGTTACTGTCAAGATCGCTTGATCATTTTGGGTACTGAGTGTGAAAGGAACTTTTTTCTCACTAAAAATATCAGCAGATAAGCGTTCTTGTTGCATTAAATCATCCGCACATGCCATCATTGTTGATGCCAGTGGTGAGGTTACAATGGTATTACCTTCAACTTTCCAAGTCCCACCTTGATTATTACAGCCAGTTTGAATAGATAATCGTTGATTATCATCGAAAGATAAAACTAAAGGTTTTGATGCTTTTGAACCTTGATAAGTCCAATTATATTCAGTTAAATTTTTTGCAGCAGTTGTATTCATTTGAGAAATAACATTATCAGTCACATTTTGTACTGTTTGGCATGCCATCAAAGAAAGTGGCAATAAAGCAAGAACTAAATATTTAATTTTCATAGTCAAACAACAGTAAATAAATAACAGTCATTAGCTTAAAGTATTCTTAAAAAAAGAAAATGTAATCCGTTTATGGATTAAGTTCGTTAAATGTATCCAATTGTAAATTTTAAGAAAATTAATTAGGAAAATGACTTACTCAAATATAAGTAAGCCATTTAAAAAACATGATGCTTGGTTTTTAATCAAAACGATAAATGTCCATACCTAATGACCCCATTGAAAAACTACTATGCACGATACTAAAACGATGTCCTGTTCCCATTGCAAAGAATAATGGTGCAAAATGTTCAAGGGTAGGATGATTTCGTTGCACGTAGGGTAAAGATGGCCAGTTAAGTACAGCGTCATAATCTTGATGGTTCAGTTTACTGACCACACTATTTCGAAATGTGCTTGCCCATATTGGAACTGCAGCATCTGCATGCCATGAAAGTTCAGAGAGATTATGGGTAATGCTACCAGAGCCAATTAATAAAATTTGTTGTTCACGTAAAGGTGCTAAAACTTGCCCAATTTTGTAAATCTGGTCAGCATTCATTTCAATGGGTAAGGAAATTTCAATCACAGGAATATCGGCTTCTGGATACATATGCAATAAAGGCATCCATACACCGTGATCTCGTGGTCGCGTGCTATTGGCATGTGCAGGAATATCTGCTTCTGCAAATAGAGTCAGTATTTCCTCAGCAAGTTTTGGAGCGCCCGCAGCAGGATAACGGATCTCATAAAGTTCAGGGGGGAAACCACGAAAATCATGCCACGTTTGAGCTCGGGTTGAGGTACTCACTTCTAGCGCTTGACTTTCCCAATGAGCAGACATCACAATAATTGCCTGAGGTTTTGGTAAATTATTGCTTAAACGATGCAATGCGGAACCCACTTGTTCAGGATCAAGTGCAAGCATGGGAGAACCATGAGAAATAAATAACCCGGGTAAAGTCTGGAAATTCATAGATAAGCACCTGATTAGAAATACATCATTATCGTGACAAATTCATGGGAACAATGACAGCCCTTAAACATCAACAGATTGTTCTATAATCAGAACAATTTTAAGCGCGATGATAAGGATGATTATGATTGATACTCATCGCTCTATAAAGTTGTTCAATCAGTAGAATACGAACCATTGGATGTGGCATGGTTAATTTAGAAAGAGACCAATGCCAAGCTGCTGCTTTACGAACTGCGTCTGAATGTCCATCAGGACCACCAATCGCAAGAGCAATATCATTGCCTTCAAGCATCCATTGTTTCATGGTATCTGCCAGTTTTTCTGTACTGAGTTCTCGACCACCTACTTCTAAGGCAATTAATGTTTCATTGGGTTTAAGTGCATTTAAAATACTATCACCTTCAATTTGACAATATTTTAAAATATCTGCTTCTGAATCATTTTTGCCTCGTTTTGCCATTGGGAGTTCAATCACTTGAGTTTGTACAAAAGGTTGAATGCGTTTGAAATAATCTTCAAATCCAGTTAACACCCAAGCAGGCATTTTTTGCCCAATAGTCAGAATACGAATTTTCATAGAATAAATAGATCGAGAAATTACGCCTATTATAAACAGTGTTCTTTATGGATAGTGATCAGCATAAAAGGGAATAGTCGCTGAAAGTGTATTTATTGATTATGTTGCATAAAAAACGCAGCTCAAAATTGCGTTTGAGCTGCGATCAAAGTGTCATCAGTCTGGAGTTCGGATGACACTAAAAAATGGGTTCACTGAGTCAAGCTTCATCTTTATTTTTATCGACTCTATTTTATTATGCAATAATTTGGTTGTTTTTCAACCAAATTATGTAACAAAAAAAGAGAGCCGAAGCTCTCTTTAATTTTCATCTACTTACTTGTTTAATGACGCGCAGCCTTTGCTTCTTCTACTGGTTTAACAATAGGTGTTTTAGGTAAAGGCTTCGGCGTATCCGTCAATGCTAAAGGTAAGATCTCATCAATACTTTTTACATCTTTGATTTCTAAGCCTTCTTTTACATTGTCAGGAATCTCGGCTAAGTCACGAACGTTATCTTGCGGAATAAAAACTAATTTAATTCCACCACGGTGAGCTGCAAGAAGTTTTTCTTTTAGACCACCAATACGCATCGCACGACCACCTAGACTCGTTTCACCTGTCATCGCAATATCTGGACGAATCGCAATCCCTGTAAATGCTGATACAAGTGCAGTTGTGAGTGCTAGACCAGCAGATGGACCATCTTTTGGCGTTGCACCTTCAGGTAAGTGAACATGGACATCAGTTTCATCAAAACGTGATGCTTCAATACCTAATTCATCAGCACGAGTACGAACTACAGTCATTGCAGCAGTAATCGATTCTTTCATCACATCACCGAGCGAACCCGTCGTAATGAATTTACCTTTACCTTTCACGGCTGCAACTTCAATAGTAAGCAATTCACCACCTACCGAAGTCCAAGCTAAACCATTTACACGACCGACTTGTGCTTCATCTTCAGCCATACCAAAGTCAAATTTGTGCGGACCTAGATATTCAGGAAGATTGGCAGAAGTGACATCAACTTGTAAGTTTTTAGACTTCTTGCTTACAGCTTCTTTCACCACTTTACGTGCAATTTTAGACACTTCACGCTCTAGGCTACGGACACCCGCTTCACGTGTATAACGTTGTACGATGTCACGGATTGCTTCTTCGTGAACAGTCAATTCTTTTGCACGTAGACCATTGTTCTTAATCGCTTTTGGAACAAGGTAACGTTCAGCAATATTCACTTTCTCATCTTCGGTATAACCCGGTAGACGAATGACTTCCATACGGTCAAGCAATGCTTCAGGAATATTCATGCTGTTCGCAGTACAGATGAACATGACTTCTGAAAGATCAAGATCCAGATCTAAATAATGATCGTTGAACTTACTGTTTTGTGATGGATCAAGTACTTCCAATAATGCCGATGCAGGATCGCCACGATAGTCTTGTGCCATCTTGTCAATTTCGTCGAGTAAGAACAGTGGGTTCTTCACGCCAACTTTTGTTAAAGACTGTACAATTTTACCCGGCATCGCACCAATATAAGTACGACGGTGACCACGGATTTCAGCCTCATCGCGTACACCACCAAGCGCCATGCGAACAAACTCACGACCTGTTGCTTTGGCAACAGATTCACCAAGTGATGTTTTACCCACACCTGGAGGACCAACTAGACAAAGAATAGGACCACGGAGTTTTTTCACACGAGATTGCACTGCAAGATATTCAACAATACGATCTTTGACGTCATCTAAGCCGTAATGATCTTCATCAAGAATCTCTTGTGCTTTTGCTAAGTTAATGCTGACTTTGCTCGCTTTGTTCCATGGGGTATCCAGAATGACTTCTAAATAGTTACGAACAACGGCAGCTTCGCTTGATGCAGGTTGCATTGCTTTCAGTTTGCGAAACTCAGCTTCAGCTTTTTTGCGTACATGTTCAGGCAAATCTGCTTCAGCAAGACGTTTTTCAATTTCCGCAACGTCATCTTCAGCACCGCCGTTCATATCAGAAAGTTCACGTTGAATAACTTTCATTTTTTCATTTAGAAAGTATTCTCGTTGATTCTTTTCCATTTGACGTTTAACACTGTCATGCAACGTTTGTTCAATTTGCTGTTCAGCAGATTGATTCATCAAGTAGCTCATTAACTCTTTAAAATGCGCTTCAAATTCGTCGTGCTCTAAAAACTTTTGTTTCACTTCTATATTTAAAGGTACACGAGTTGCAACAAAGAACATTAATTGTAATAAGTCTTCGATTTTATTTGCTGCTGCAACAAGCTCACGTGCATTGCGTAATTTCGCTTCAGCATATTGAGCGAATAGGGTACGTAATTCGTTTAAGCGAGTTGCTTGAGCTTCCTCGTCCAATGGTAATGTCATTGGACTGAGACTGTGCTCAGCAGTCAAGTATTCTTCACCATCAATAATCCGCTCTAGTTTAGAACGATGCAGACCTTCAATCAGTACTTTAATGCAGTTTTCATCATTTTCATGATTTACGACTTGTACGATTTTAGCCACAGTTCCGTATTGATAGAGGTTATCGTGATCAATTTCTTCTGTAAGCGAATCTTTTTGCGCAACTACAAATACTAAATTGTCACCGTTACGAGCCACATCCACTGCATTGATCGATTTTTCACGACCCACAAATAGCGCAATTTGCATGTGTGGATAGACCACAACATCACGTAATGCTAATAGTGGTAATACACTTGGAACCTGTGGCTCTAAGCTTGATTCATTATTTAAAATATATTCAGACATGGGCACTCCTAATGAGTGACAACGGTGTTGCCATGTTTTTTATAGTGATGTGCATTTCAAAAATTACAAGGGTTTTTACTTAGAAAATATTAAAAAAAGACTAAATTGGTCGGTTTTTTTCTAAAAAATATTAGAACAATAAGGTTAAGGCTTGAAAATATAGAACTTTTTAGGTGTTAGTAAACCATGCATCGGTTGATCCCATTTTTGTCTAGGTAAGGTTTGATCAATATATTGAAATGTATGGGCGAGACCCAAACGGAAAGGTCGATGCGGCGCACTTGCCAAAGTACGGTCATAGAAACCACCTCCCATGCCGATTCGTGTCCCTAAGTGATCACAGGCAAGTAAAGGCATAATTAAAAGATCCAAAATGGATATATGATGACCGCGACTTGCCATGGGTTCTTTCATCCCGAGAGGATGATGGGAAAAACGTTGATTTGAGTATTGCTTAGAGTTTATTTTTACCCATACAAGTTCTTGATTCATCGTGCAAATCATGGGTAAGTAAACGAGTTTTTTGTGTTTAAAACAAAGCTGAATGAGTTTGTGAGTATGCACTTCGCCAAAAGCATGAAGATATAATCCAACGCTTTTTGCAAACTTGAATTGGGGTATTGATCTGAGGCGATTTACAGCGTCTTGTTCACTTTTTTTATGTTCAAAGCGATTCACTCGTTTTCTTTTTAAACGAATATCTTTTCTCAGTACATGTAAATCACTATTCATCGTATTCAAAATAAAACAAAGCCTCGAGAATCATACTTGATTTAAGTGTGCTTAAGTATCTAAATAAATTGAAGTTCTAATGTTGTTGATCAGTTATGGATTCTGACAACTTAAAGTAATCACAAAGCTGTAACACTCGACCTAATCACTATGTTGTCAAAAATAAGAATAAAATAACAAATTTTAGTTTCATATGACAAAAAATTCACAAATTGCGTAAAAAGTGATCTATAATCTTACCGTGAAAATCGCAAATACTTTGCTATTTCACATGTTTAAACAATTAAAAGGAATATTTTAGCGCTATGAATGAGCGGGGTATTTTATTTCATTCGTTACGATATTCACTGTGTCACTTTATAAAAATATTTAAAAGACCATAGGGTAAGGTTTAGAGGGAAAAAGTATGTTTGATTCAAAAAATGTAATTGTCTTAGATCAAATGCTTATCTTAACTAAAGAAGGTAAAAATGATTTGATTTATCATAATGATACGCTGTTGAAAGTAATGATGATCTCTAATCAGCATCTCATCGTCGCTGATGATTACCAAACCAGTTTCTTATTGAAACAAAAGGATGAAAATGTGATTTGGTCATTTATTTAGTGTTATGTACTTTTTTGATGAGTATTGATTCAACTGCTTAGCTTTATTGATGGAACTTATTGTTTGAGTTCCATCAATATTGGGCAACATTCATTTTCTGTCGTTTTACATTCGTCTAACCATGTGGAAAGTCTTTGCTTAAGACCCACAAGTTCCTGAATTCTTTCATCGATCTTGCTCAATCGTTGTTCAATGACATGTCTGACTTGGACACGATCCTCTAAATTCAGTGTGAGCAATTCTTTAATTTCATTCAGTTGTAATCCAGCATCCTTCGCTTTCTGAATAAAACTCAAGGTTTCCAAATCCTGTTGATTATAATAACGATAACTTTGCGTACTTTCAGGGATACGCATTAAGCCGATACGTTGATAATAACGAATGGTTTCGACATTAACGTGGCAGGATTTTGCTAATTTTCCGATTGTTAGGTTCATTTTCTCATACCTGTGTTGGGATAGTGAAAAAGCACTTGACTCTGTACCTAGGTACAGACTTTATCCTAGCCCTATCAAGAAAGAAAAGATAGGTGTCGTCATGACTCAACAACCATCTTCATGCTGTTCTAAAAATGAAGTACCGCTTGTGTACGAATATATTGATCCAGCTTGCGGTATGACAGTCGATGAAAACTCGCAGCACTATTTTGATTATCTAGGTATCCGCTATTTATTCTGTTCAGCAGGTTGCCAACAGAAATTTAGTTTACAACCTGAAAGCTTCTTAAAACGAAATAACGTGCCATCAACAGTATCGTCTTGCTGCGCTAAAGAAAAAAAACAATCTTCATGTGGTGAGGGTGAATCAGAGCAGAAGATTGAGCCAGTCAAAGCATCATCTTGTTGTGCGCCAAAACCAATGGAGCAAAAGCTAAGTTCATGTTGTGGCCCTAAACCAGAAGTACCATCTATTCAAGATGAAGCTAAAAAATCTTCCTCTTGTTGTGGTGGAAAGCATGATCATTCAAGTGAAAGCATTTTAGTGGATACAGAGATTGATCCTGTTTGTGGTATGTCAGTCAAAACCACGACAGATTTAATAACAGATTATCAAAGCAAAACCTATTATTTCTGTAATCCATCTTGTTTAGATAAATTTAAAAATGATCCTGAATTTTATCTAATTCCAGTTGATCAGCGTCCTGTACCTGAGGGGGCAATGGATATGGATTATACCTGTCCAATGGATCCTGAAATTGTACAAAAAGGGCCAGGAACTTGCCCAATTTGTGGGATGGCACTTGAGCCGATGCAACCCACTTTGGATGATGGACCAAATCCTGAGCTAGTAGATTTTAGTCGACGTTTTTGGACTACATTACCTTTGAGTTTGTTGGTGATGATCTTGGCCATGGGTTCACATATTCATGCCTTTATTTCGCCACATGTTCAGCCGTGGATTGAACTTCTTTTAAGTTTGCCTGTGGTGTTATGGGCGGGTTATCCTATTTTACAACGTTGTTGGGTGTCCTATAAAACAGGACATCTGAATATGTGGAGTTTGATTGGTGTTGGGGTAATTGCAGCATTTATTTATAGTGTTGTTGCTACGATTTTTCCATCATTCATCCCTATTGAAGCGAAAACAGGGCATGGTGTTGCTGTCTATTTTGAAGCAGCATGTATGATTGTTTCATTAAGCTTGTTGGGACAAATTTTAGAACTAAAAGCACGTTCACAAACAGCAAATTCATTAAAAGCTTTACTCCGTTTACAACCTGCTAAAGCGAAACTTGTGCAGCATGGTCAAGTTGTTGAAGTGGATATAGCGATGGTCAAACAAGGTGATATTTTGCAAATATCATCGGGTGAACAAATTCCATTAGATGGTGTCGTGGTTGATGGAAAGACCTATGTTGATGAATCCATGATGACCGGTGAGCCTGTTGCTGTGAAAAAGAAAAGAGATGATCTAGTCATTGGCGGGACAATTAATCAACAAGGTGCTATTCGAATCCAAACCACTGCAGTCGGGGCGAATACCACATTAGCCAAAATGATTCAGACCGTTGCCGATGCTCAACGTTCGAAAGCACCATTGCAACGAATTGCAGATGTGGTGGCGAAATACTTCGTGATCGCCGTACTCAGTATGAGTGTTTTGACTTTTATTGCATGGATGGTATTTGGGAAAGCACAATTTGATTTAGCCTTAATGTGTGCTGTTGCAGTTTTGATTATTGCTTGTCCATGTGCTTTAGGTTTGGCAACACCAATGTCCGTGATGGCAACCACAGGTCGAGCCGCTCAAAAAGGCGTGTTATTTAAAGATGCCGAGGCGATTGAAGCTTTAAGTAAGGTCAATACTTTGATTATTGATAAAACAGGAACATTAACTGAAGGTAAACCAAGTTTAAAAGAGATTCAGCTTTTATCTCAAACTTATAACCAAGCACAAATTGAATTATGGATTGCATCGATTGAACAATATTCGATGCATCCAATTGCCCAGACCTTAACTCAATTAGTTGATGCAAATCAATTACTCAATGTTTCTGATTTTGAAGATGTCGCAGGCTTTGGCGTGAAAGGAAGTATTGATCACCAGACCTTGTATATTGGCAGTCAGAAGCTTATTGAACAGTTAGCTTTAACCTTAGATGCTGATTTAATCCATGAGTTGGATCAAAAACGTGCACAAGGCGATGTGATTAGTTTTCTGATGTCAGAACAAGAGCTAATCGCTTATATTTCGATTCATGATGCAATCAAACAAAATGCTAAAACTGTGATTGAGCAACTGCATGCTGATGGCATTGAAGTGATTATGGCAACGGGTGATCATCAAAAGAATGCAGACATGGTTGCAGGTCTTTTGGGTATTCAAACCGTTTATGGCAATCTTGATCCTCAGCAAAAACTTGAAATTGTGAAACAGGCGCAAGCTCAGGGAAAAATTGTGGCAATGGCTGGGGACGGTATCAATGATGCACCAGCACTGGCACAGGCGAATATTGGTATTGCGATGGGAACAGGAACAGATATTGCCAAGCAAACAGCGCAAGTGACTTTAGTTAAGGGGGACATTCAAGGGGTTGCACAAGCAGTTCATATAGCAAAATTAGGGGTAAAAAATATGAAGCAAAATCTTGCATTCTCTTTTGTTTATAATGGATTAGGTGTTCCTGTTGCAGCAGGTTTATTTTATCCACTCACAGGATTATTGCTTACACCAATGTTTGCTGCAGTGGCAATGTCATTAAGCTCGCTCTCTGTTGTGGTGAATGCTTTACGTTTAAATAAATCATAATTCACTTTGTAAGAATAAAGCCCCTATTCTCATAAATTGAGAGTAGGGTCTTTATTTTGACCCAATTGACATCATCAAAATGAATGCAGTCAATTCTATTTCTCTGTTTTATCCTTAACTTGAATCAAAACTATTGGGAAATAGCTAAGGATGGATCTAAAGATGCAAAACAATAAATTTAGTCGTGTTGTAAAATCACTTTTTACTTCAAGTATTATCGTATCATCATTATTATTGACGAATGCGACTCATGCAGCACCTGAAGGTAAACTGGATTTAACACTTTCTGCACATTCACAAAATAAGATTAAACAGCTACTTAACGATCCTAAAACGTGGCAACAAATTCCAAATCAAGTCACTTTATGTGTGTTCTCTCCAAATGGGGAGCATAGTGAGGCTTTTGAACAGGCTACAAGTTACATCACTGAAATTCCACGTATGGTACGTGTAGCCAAGCAGTTTGGTGTCAATATGAATGTGACACGACCATCTCATTTACAGTTCAAATTAGATTTTGATTATCCAAAACTTAAAAAATCAGCGTCTACTTTGGTTAATTTAAAAGTTTATACCAATGAAGCGGTATTAACAGAAGATTTCCGTAGTAAACGTTGTGATGGTGCAGGGATTAGTAATCTGCGTGCAAAACAATTTAATAAATTTGTAGGAAGTATTGATGCGATTGGCGCATTACAAACCTATAAGCAATTGAGTTCGGTGATTCAGGTTTTGGCAAATCCAAAATTTGATGAAAAAATGGTAAATAAAGATTATGAAGTCGTTGGTATTGTGCCACTTGGTGCCGCTTATATTATGGTGACTGATCGTAATATTAATACTTTAGCCAAAGCAGCAGGTAAAAAAGTTGCGGTTTTCCAATTTGATGAAACTCAAAAGAAATTGGTACAGAGTGTAGGTGCTCAACCTGTTTCAGTGGATTTAGTCACTGTTGGAGGTAAGTTTAATAATAAAGAAGTTGATATTATGGCGGGGCCAGCTATTTTATTTGAACCGCTTGAGCTACAAAAAGGGATGACAGATAAATCGGGCAAAGCTGTTGGAGGAATTATCAAGTTTCCTGTGATTCAAGTGACAGGAACTTTGATTATGCATCGTAATAAATTCCCCGCAGGAATGGGTTCTATTGCGCGTGAAGTTATCTCAAAACAGTTAAATCCTGCATTTGAATTTGTCGATAAGATTGAAGCGAAAGTTCCAGATAAATTTTGGTTGAACTTACATGAAAGTGATAAACCTGGTTATGTCAGATTGATGCGTGAAGCACGTATTCAAATGACCAAAGAAGGTTTTTACGATAAAGATATGATGAAGTTGCTGAAACAGGTTCGTTGTTCACAAGATCCTAGTAATTATGAATGTGCTTTGAAAGATGAGTAATTTTTAAGTCATTTGACATTATAGAAAAAGAGAATCATGGAAATAGCAGGATTAAGTTATAAACTTGGTATTTCCAACTTTGATCAATCAAGTGATAAGTCATATCCAGAGAATTGATCATTTGATTCATAGAAATGATTTATTTTATAGAAATGAAGAGCTATAGGATCAATCATGAATATAATTTTTCAACTCAAAAATAAATTGATCAAACAAGGTATTTAGTTAAATAAACCAGCAACATGGCAACAGATTTTAGCTTTTGAATATAAGCATCAAGTTAAATTATCACCCATTTTAACAGCTTACTTTTTGGAATTTAATGGTATAGCTGACCGCGATATGGATGATAATTATTTTACGTTCGTGTCGCTAGCGGAATTCCAATCTGTTGAAAGCATTTCAAGCTGCTATGATAAAGATAAGATTTTATATCAGAACTGTTTTGTATTTTCAGATTATTCAATGTGGTGTTGGGGGTATGCCGTGCAACTAGACCAAATGGGAATAGATGGTGTGGTATATCAAGTGGCGGGGTCATCAAAAAGAAAAGTTGCGGATACGTTCACAGCATTTTTGCAGCAATATTTAATTGATAGTGATGAACTATTATAAAAAATATTTAGAAAATTTAATGGGAATTAATTTAAGGGTATAAATTCTATTCAAAATAAATAGTGTATTAAAAATACTTGAGGTGAAATCATTATTTTTATAATTAAAAAATTGCTCCAGAGATGCCGCTGCATGGTCGTTACCCTGAACCCGATGAGTTCAAGGTGGAGGTGACGCATACTTACTGGGTTTCCTACTCGAGGTAGGCATACACTCAAAATATACAGGACACATCCATAAATTTAAGTATCGGCAGGGGACTAGACGTACTGGCGAACACCCTAGAGACAGTTTTAGTATAACCGATCTTTACACGATGACAATCACTACTTGTAAAGATAATTATTAATTGTTGAGGCTTTGTGCAATTTTACTCAACACTTTGTTCTATATCTTCCAAAATCGTTTGGATTAAATGCTCACAATGTGCATATTCCTGTAATGATTTGTTTAAGCTAAACACTTCTTGCGCCATTTGTAGTGCAACCATAATGACTAGTTTATTATGTTCAACACGTGGTGCGTTGCGGCGCATATCATGAAACTTTTGATTTAAAAATTCAGCGGCACGCTCAAGTTCTTCTCGCTTATCTTCAGTCGTGTTAAGACGGAAAGTCTGTTCAATTAAGCGAAGCTCAACAACAATGGGTTCACTCATGATCAGGTTTCCTCTTGGGTTTCAGCATTTGGATGCGCGAGTTGCTGAATTTCTTGTGCATGTTGATCTTGTGCAGTACCTAAAATTGCAAGCCGTTGAATAATCGCTTCAACTTTAGATTTTGCCAACTCATTTTTCTGTAACAAGCGATCACGATCTTGTTGTAAATCTTGAATTTCTTGCTGACTATGACGTTGCTGTGCTTGTAACTTCTCTTTATTTACACGTAAGTCATTACGCTCAGCCAAAATCTCTTGGAAGCGGTTTTTTAAATCAGTGGTGCTTTTCTCTAAACGGCTATAACGTTCCGCTAAAGTTGTTGCATCTTGATTCAGTTGTTTAAATTGATCTTGTAACTGAGACAATTGTTCAGTTAAGTTATCAACTTCTTCCTGCTTTTGCGTGATGATGCTATTTTTCTGCACAACTTGTGCATGGTGGTCAGTTTCAGCTAATTGTTTAGCCTCAGTAAGCGAAGTATTCTCTCGCTCTAAATGATGTAAGCGTGTTTTTAAAACACCAATATGCGCTTGTAGACGCTGTAATTGTTCTAACATAACGAAGGTCGCACAGAGTTGCAATCAAAGGTAATATATACAGCAGTATAGAGATTGGATAAACGAATGCAAGACGATATTTCAGGTTGGACGGAATGGAATGCTCATTTTACTGGGATTGAAGAAATTTCAAGTCCAAGTGAGTTACATGGTTTACTCACAGGTATAGTTTGTGTCACACAAGCACCAACCACCGATGAATGGTCACAAATTTTAAACACCCTCAATGTGCCTTCTTTACAGCCAGAGGCACTGGAAGGTCTAACCGATGAAGCAGAAGATGTTGCTCATGCTTTGTCAGATGATGAATTAGATTATTTACCTATGCTTCCAGATGATAGCCATTTGCTTGTAGATCGTGTGCAGGCGTTGGCAGATTGGTGCGCAGGCGTAGTCCTCGGTTTTGGTTTGGCTTCAGGTCATATTCGTGGTGAAGAACAAGAGCTGATTGAACATTTACAAGATGTTGCAGCAGTTGAGTTTGAAGACTCCGATAATGATGAAGAGGGTGAAGAAAGCTATCAGGAATTGTATGAGTTTGTACGTTTGATTCCTGTGAGTTTATCAATTGGTCGCACCAAGATTCCTGTCGCTGAAAGTTCATTATTGAAAAACTTTCATGCTAAAAGCAGAAATCAAGATACAGCAGTTGATCCACAAACTGTTGTCGAAATGTTTACTCCACATCGTCCGAGTTAAGGCGATTTAAAATCTCCCTAAATCCCTCTTTATAAAAGAGGGACTTTCTAGCTGTAGGATAATATGAAATTAACTCAAGCTGATTTTAAACAACGCCGTGATCTTCTTGCTAATCAAATAGGCAGCAATAGCATTGCAATTATTGCGACTCGAGCAGAAATGTATCGTAATCGTGATGCTGACTATAAATATCGTGCAGACAGTAGTTTTTATTATCTGACTGGATTCGCCGAGCCAGAAGCCGTTGCAATCATTGAAACCTTTGAAGAAGGTGAGGAATATAGCTATAGCTTATTCTGCCGTGAACGTAATCGTGAAATGGAAATCTGGAATGGCTATCGTGCTGGGATTGATGGTGCGATTGAAATCTATGATGCAGATGAAGCGTATGCAATTGATCTGCTTGATGAAGAAATTATCGACAAATTGTTAAATAAACAGCGTCTTTATTATCGTATTGGTCAAAATGCGGAATTTGATGCACGTGTAAGTCAATGGATCCAAAAAGCAGATGCACAGCAGCGTCGTGGTGGCGCTGCACCCGCTGAAGTGGTTCAGTTAGATCGTATTGTTGATGAAATGCGTTTGAAAAAATCAGCAAAAGAAATTGAGTTGATGCAGATCGCAGCCAATATCAGTGCTGAAGCGCATACCCGTGCCATGCAAAGCGTTAAACCTGAGATGATGGAATACGCGCTTGAAGCAGAGCTGAATTATATCTTTGGTAAAAATGGTTGTGTACCTGCTTATAACAGCATTGTCGGTGGTGGTGAAAATGCTTGCATCTTGCATTATGTTGAAAATAATAAGCCTTTAAAAGATGGCAATTTAGTGCTGATTGATGCGGCATGTGAATATGAGTTTTATGCATCGGATATCACCCGTACTTTCCCTGTGAATGGGAAATTCAGCCCTGAACAGAAAGCACTTTATAATATTGTTTTAGATGCTCAACTTGCAGCGATTGATGCAACCCGTATTGGAAATCACTATAAATATCCACATGAAGTGGCTGTAAAGATTTTAACTCAAGGTCTGGTTGATCTTGGTTTATTAAACGGTAATGTGGATGAGTTGGTTGAAAGCGAAGCATTCCGTCAGTTCTTTATGCATGGTACAGGGCATTGGCTCGGTATGGATGTACATGATGTCGGTGCGTATAAGATTGGCGAAGATTGGCGTACTTATGAAGCAGGCATGGTCGTGACGGTTGAACCAGGTTTATATGTTGCGCCTGATGATGAAACGGTTGATGCCAAATGGCGTGGTATTGGTATTCGTATCGAAGATGATATCGTTGTGACCGAAAATGGACCATTGGTCTTGACTAAGAATGTAGTCAAAACCGTTGAAGAAATTGAAAGTTTGATGGCTAAAATTTAAAAAATAGTTGCTTAAATCAATTTTGTTCCATCATTTAAATGGTGGAACAAAATAAAATAGAAAATATTTATTCAAATGAAGTGTGCTTGAACATCAATACACTGAACTTCTTTATTAGCCATTAAAACACCGATTCCCATTTCTGGTTCAAAACTCACTTCAAACATGAATACTATTCCTTTATTAGCTAAAAAATATAGCTGATTCCAATCAAAAATTATTCTTAGGTCCGAGGGATTTTTAATACAAGGTGCCATTTTATCATCTAATAAATCTTTATAGATTTCATCCCTATTTAATACATAATAATCGAACAAAGAAGTCTCAATTATTTTAATATATTCAATCGGATTCGCAATGAATTCATTGTAGGCTTGTTTTTGTTGTTCGGTAATATCACTAATTTCATAACCACTAAGAGTGAATGTAATTTCCTTTATAGCAGCCCAAATACAAAAACTCTTCGGTTGTGTTAAGTTTAAATTAGAATCTAGAAACCCAAATGGTTCTATACTTTGTATCATGGAGGGGCTCTTTAGTGTTTTTTATTTGATTGATTATATACTTTTTAAGAAAATTAAGTTAAGAAAGGTACTTGGTATGATTATGCTGTAAGAATAAAAATAATAAAGCGAACACAATAAAATTTTTCTTTATGTTGATGTTCAAACCTACTTTTGAATATATTTTAAAAACATAGACCAAACAAAGTACAAATTCCAATCCTGATTTGAGTTAGAGTAAGATAGTCCCGAAACATCAAGTCATGAAAAACTGATAAGGAATAATATTATGCAGCAACAAGTCATCATTGTCGGTGGAGGTATGGTTGGACTCAGCCTTGCTCTAATGTTGGCAAAATCTAATATCGCAGTAAAGTTATTAGAAGCTGTGAAATATCCAAATTATGATGACGAAAATGTTGCCCCTTATCATTCTAGTTTTGATGCGCGTAATACCGCATTGTCACGCCGTAGTGTACAGATTTACCAAAAATTGGGTTTGTGGGAAGCACTTCAGCAATATGCCACGCCGATCTTACAAGTGCATATTACTGAGCAGGGGAGTTTTGGTAAGGCACGCTTAGTTGCAGAACAAGAAAAAGTAGAAAGCTTTGGACAAGTGATTGAAAACGCATGGTTGGGTAGAGTATTACTAACTCAAGTACGTCAACAGCCGTTGATTGAGTTGATTGATGGTGTACAAGTAACTTCACTGGCACAAGATGCAGAACAAGTCCAAATTGAAGCGATGCGAAATGGTGAATATATTCATTCGCTAAAATCCAAATTAGTGATTGCGGCTGATGGTCGTGATTCATTCTGCCGCCAAGCGATTGGTGTGGGTGTAGATGAACATGATTATGACCAAGTAGCCATCGTCACTACTGTACAAACCTCGAAACCACATCAACAGGTTGGCTTTGAACGTTTTAGTGCTTTAGGGCCATTGGCTCTCTTACCTTTACCGGGTGAATACCGCCGTTCCGTGGTGTGGCCTGTGAAAAAGGGCACTGAGGCAGAATGGTTAGGTGAAGAAAACGATCAGCATTTTTTGGATGCTTTACAGGAAACCTATGGTGATCGTGCAGGTAAGTTTGAAAAAACAGGCAAGCGCTTTAGCTATCCACTGGCACAGGTCTTGGCACATAAGCAAGCCGTTGGGCGTGTGGTGTTGATGGGGAATGCGGCACATACCATCCATCCAGTTGCAGGGCAAGGTTTTAACCTATGTCTACGTGATGCAGATGTGTTGGTTCGTTTCTTGATGGAGCAATTGGCGAAGTCCGATGATATTGGCAGTCCTGATAATTTATTGGCTTATGAGCAAGCACGTTTAACTGATCAGCAACGGGTGATTAAATTCTGTGATTCAGTGGTACGTGGCTTTAGCAATCAAAATCCAATACTCAAATTATTACGCAATACTGGACTGATTGCATTTGATGTGATTCCGGGTGTTAAGCCTTTGGTTGCCAATTATGCAATGGGGCTGAAAGCATGAGTGAGTTATTAGATGTTGTGATTGTTGGCGGTGGTTTAGTCGGTGGATTAACCGCTTTATTGTTGGCTCAAGGTGGCGTACAAGCGACGGTATTGGATGCTGCACCTGTGCTAAATCAAGAAAAAACGTTGGCAGTGATGAATCCACGTGTATTGGCTCTGAGTCAAGCCACCATTCATTTACTTAAAACAGTGGATGTCTGGAATGATTTAGCACGTCAAATGCCTTATTCAGGTATGCAGGTCTGGAATAAAAATGGCTATGGCGAAATTAATTTTGGACATGCTTCAGAACAGCAACCTCAATCAGATCAGGCTTTGAGTTCGATGGTTGAGCCGAGTGTCTTGAATGTTGCGATTCAGCAGAAAATGTTGCAGCAGCTTAAAGACTATCGTACTCAAGTGAAAGTGATACGTATCGAGCAGATTTCACAAGGCTGGTCGATTCAACTGGCTGATGGGACAACATTAAAAACCAAGTTATTGATCGGCGCAGATGGCGCAAATTCATTTGTACGTGAGCAAGCTTATATTGATTTAGATGTACTGGATTACAAGCAAGCTGCGATCAGCTGTGCGATTAAGACCACTCAGCCAAATCAATATGTCGCTCGACAAATTTTCTTGCCTACAGGGCCATTGGCTTACTTACCAATGGCGAGTCTTGATTCGCAAGAGAATGGCTATTGGCAGTCGATTGTGTGGACTTTACCAGATGACTATGCGGATGAGTATTCAGCGTTAAATGATCAAGACTTTATGCGACTACTCACACAAGAGAGTCTGCATATGTTGGGTGAGGTTGTTGAGGTGCGTTCAAGAGCGCAATTCCCATTGAAAGCTCGTGCAGCGCAGCGTTACGTTAAATCAGGCTTGGCATTAATCGGCGATGCAGCACATGTCATTCATCCTTTGGCTGGACAAGGTGTGAATATTGGTTGCTTAGATGCCGCAGTTCTATGTGATGTATTACTCCATGATTTAAAACGTGGTGTATGGGCAAATGAACAAACCTTATTACGCTATGAACATCAGCGTAAGGGACAAAATGATGCGATGATGCATAGTATGTCAGCGATTGGCTGGTTAGAAAGTGCAGAATTATTTCCCTTTGTTTGGGCACGGAACTTTGGTCTAAAACAAGTTGAACAATTCGATTGGTTTAAAGATCGCTTTATGCGACAAGCCAATGGATTAGATGCCTTAGAACATACAAGCTATGCTTGCTAAAAAAACAGTAGATATTTTTTAAACAATCATTTATAAATCAGAGTGAATTTGGTCATAAAAAGCACAATTTGATGAATATTTTGCTTTGATAAATGAGAAGAGCTTGTTAAATTTCATCAAGTTCTGATGACCAAATAACGATGATGAGAGTTTAGTCATTGTGGGGAGAGTAATATGACGGAAATGAATGATTACGACGAAAACACTGAAGATTCTGCGGTAGACGATGAAGAGGCGAAAGCCGCGGAAACTGGTGCGGATAGCGAAGAGTCAAGTGCCAATGATGCAGATTTGGCTGAAGCAGAAACATTAACAGTGACTGCAAAGTTAAAACAGCGTCAAGCTTTAGAAGATGAAGTGGCTGCGTTTCTAGCACGTGGTGGGCGCATTACTGAAGTTCCGCCAGGCGAAAGCCAAGAATAAGCTTAAATAGATTCAAAAAGCATCACAATCGTGGTGCTTTCTCTGTTGCTCGAAGACTTAGATTAGAGAAGTAACGATGTACCAATACCCCACATGATACAACCAATAATAAAGTCTAATACTTTCCATGCTTTTGGGTTAGTGAATAGCGGTTTTAAGAATTTAGATCCATAACCTAAACTAAAAAAGAACATCCATGAGGCAACAATACTGCCTAAAGCAAAACTCATTTTATCCTCAAACTGTGTAGCTAGTGAGCCAATAAGTACAATGGTATCTAAGTAAACGTGAGGATTTAACCATGTAAATGCAAGCCCAGTTAAAAGTACTTTGGTTAATGTTTGATGGTGATTTTGGTCGAGTTGTATACTATGAGTTGTTTTAAATGCAGCATAGAATGATCTAGCACCATAAACAAACAAGAAAATTGCACCAAAATATTGAGCAAGTGTCATTAAAATTGAAGATGCGGTCATGCTTTCAGCAAAGCCCAATACACCTAATCCGATTAAAATAGAGTCAGAAAGCGCGCAGATAAAACATAGCCAAAATACATATTGCTGTTTGAGCCCTTGTTTTAGGACTAAAGCATTTTGAGCCCCAATAGCGACAATCAGACCGCTACCGATTCCAAAACCTTTGAGAAATACACCCAGAGAGATCATAAAAAAAGAAGAGAAAATAAGATGAGAGAATTATCTGATTTTTAAACTTAAAATAAGTAGAATTAAGAATATTTAGGTTTGGCTAAAAATAATTTAGGTTAATATGCTCGATAGTAAGCAATGTGAAGCTTTTCTTGCGGTGGCTGAATTGGGAAGTTTTGATGCTGCTGGTGAATTTTTATTTATTACACCTTCTGCTGTGTCAATACGAGTACAGGCTTTAGAAAAATATCTTGGGCAAGTTCTAATCCTTCGTGGTCGTCCATCTACGCTTACATATGCAGGAGTAACCTTACTCGACCATTTGCGGCATACCCGATTAATGGAGCAAAATTTATTACAAGGTTTAATGGGTAAAACTTCTGATTCTGAATTTTATAAAATTGCCTTGGCCTCAAATGCTGATTCATTGGCAACATGGCTTTTACCTTCAATTCAATCAACACTCATTGAAGAAAAGATCGTACTTGAATTGAAAATTGATGATCAATCGCATACACATTCTTTGTTAGAAACAGGTCAAGTTAATGCGTGTATTTCTGCTGAGGCTGAAGTGATATCGGGCTGTTTAGCACAACCACTTGGCAAAATGCGTTATAAAATGTTGGCTTCGACGGATTTTGTTAAATATTGGTTTAGACAAGGGATTAATAGGGAGCATTTGAGATATGCACCTGCAGTTATTTTTAATCATAAAGACTTAATGCATTCAGAGATTTTATTAAAGGGGTATGGCTTACCGATGCAAAGTTATCCCTATAGTTTTATTCCAGCAACAGATGCTTTCGTCAAAACAATCCAATTAGGTTTAGGCTATGGCATGGTGCCTGAGTTGCAGGTTCAACCACTACTCGAAAATGGAACACTTGTTGATATTATGCCTGATGTCCAACTTGATATTCCTTTGTATTGGCATCATTGGAAACGACAGTCTCAACAATTAGAAATATTGACTGAAACAATTATCCAAGCAGCTCAGAAAATATTGAGATAGTTGTGTTTTTTAATTGTGATGAATGTTGTTTAAAGTTAATTATATGATAGGTTGCAAGTATTCACGTTGTTAATTATTTGCAAGGTAATCTATCCAAAATTAATTACCTTGCATCACGCTTACTATTCGGCTTGGGTTAATTCCAAAGCACGTTGATAAGCAACTTTCTTTTTGATACCTGTCAAATCAGCAGCCAATTGAGATGCGGCCTTAACTGATAAATCTTGTAATAAGCGTTTTAGCAACTCATCCAATTTATCTTGTTCCATGTCTTTTTCAGCAGTGGCACCACCCACCACGACTACAATTTCACCTTTCTCTTGGTTGTGATCATTTTCAATAAATATGACTAACTCTTTTAAAGTCATTTTTTTAATAGTTTCAAAGGTCTTTGTGATTTCACGAGCAAAACCTACTGGGCGATCTTCACCAAATACCTCAGCCATATTTTTAATACTGTCTAAAATACGATGTGGTGCTTCATAGAAAATGAGTGTTTGTGTCTCATCTTTTAGTTTTTCGAGTTGGCTAATTCGTTGCGAAGCCTTTGACGGTAAGAAACCTTCAAAACTAAAGCGATCACTTGGTAAACCTACAGCACTCAAAGCTGCAATTGCAGCACAGGCACCTGGTACTGGAATGACGCGGATATTATGTTCTTGTGCTGCGCGTACTAATTTAAATCCAGGGTCACTAATTAATGGTGTTCCCGCATCACTAATCAGAGCAATACTTTCACCATTTAACATTCTTTGTATAAGTTGATCAATTTTGTTACTTTCATTGTGATCATGGCACGCTGTTAACGGTGTTGAGATATTATAGTGTTTAAATAATTGAGCAGATTGACGAGTGTCTTCTGCCGCAACCACCGATACAGACTTTAAAATATCAATCGCACGAAAGGTCATGTCATCTAAGTGCCCAATCGGGGTTGCTACAACAAATAATTGAGCACTCATAAAAGGTAACTCCCTCATGTATTACAAAAAATATTGTTTGCTGCTAGGTTTGGCAGCGCTTGTAAGTCCTGTATATGCGGACATACTCGTTATTCTACCTGAATCGGGTAAGATGGCGCGAGCGAGTCAAAGCATCAAACGCGGTTTTCTGAGTGCTTATACAGCATCTGGCAGTAAAGAAAAAATTATTTTTGTAGATTCAACTAAAAATAGCATCGATACGATTTTTAAGAAAAAAATAGATCATAACGTCCATTTGATTGTTGGGCCCATACTACGAACTGAAATTGAAGAGGTGATTCAAATGAATCCTCAAATTCCTGTGCTTGCTTTAAATGATGTTAATACTCAAATTGATAAAGTATGGCAATTTAGCTTAGCAAAGCAACAAGATGCGGCAGCATTAAATCATCGTTTTCAAAAAGATCGCATCAAAAAACTTTTTATCGTTCGAGAAACAGGAACTGAGTCAGCAACAGAACTTTTGCTCTCTGCACTAAAGGATCAATTTGCATCAGAAATAGAATTTGTTGATGAAGTACCACAAAAACGATCAAGTAAAGAAGGGGTATTATTGTTAGGGAGTCACCATTGGGTGGAACAATTAGGTACATTGCCCGAAAAGAATATTTACGTCACACCGATGAGTATTGAGCAGGGACAATCTATTCCAATCGGATTAAGTTTCTGTGATACACCCGCGCTATATAATGGGCAATGGGCAGATTTAATCGAAGCCTATAAGAAACAACCAGAAACAATGGCATTTCAACGTTTATTAGCTTTTGGAGGAGATGCTTGGACGATAAGTCAACAATTGTTAGAAAATCCTGCGCATAAATTCTCTTTTGAAGGACGTACAGGTAAGATTAGCGTTAAAGATGGAAAAATTGATAGGCAACCCTATTGTTATCAACAACAAAAAAATGAAATTCAAATTTTAAAATAAAAATGGTCGTAGTATGGCAGAAGATATTGTTGAGGATTTGGGGCGTTGGGCAGAACAAAAAGCAAGGGAATTATTGGAATTAGAAAATTACCAATATGTAAATCAAAATTATCATTCTAGATATGGTGAAATTGATCTGATTGTAAAATCAGGTAAAGAGCTTGTTTTTGTTGAAGTAAAGGCTAGATCTTTAGGGAGTTATGCGACAGCTTGTGAAGTTATTACTCGTGCGCAACAACGTAAAATCATTAAAACAGCACAATTTTTTTTACAAAAACATCCTAATTATGATGATTTTGATTGTCGTTTTGATGTGATTTGTTTTGATTTTCCAAAGAAATTTGCAAAAACAGTACAACCAGATTTTTCCAAATTGCAGTATGATCAGCAATGGATTCAACATGCGTTTACTTTAGATTGAGTAATAATTTATTATTTTTTAAGATAAATGCCAAAGATTTAACAAGTTTGAAGATAGGGAGTCTTGCCAAGTGTTAAAACATTTAACGATTACGTTACTTTGTGCTGCAAGTTTATCAGGATGTGCGAGTTTTATTTCAGGTGGTACAGGAACTTCGCCGATTGGTACTGAAAGTGGTGAACGTAGTTTAGGGCAGGTTTTTATTGATTCCTCAATTAAACGCACTGCAAATATTAATTTGTATAAATTGGATCATCGCTTTAAGCAGTCACGAATCAATATTGAAAGTTTTCATAGTAATGTTTTATTAACAGGGCAAGTTCCTGATCCTTATTTGAAACAATTAGCAGAAGACAATTTAAGAGCGATGAGTGATGTAAAAGCTGTGCATAATTACATTACTGTTGGTGATAAAGTAAATTACAACACGATTATGCAGGATTCTACTGTGACTGCAAATACTCGTGGTTTGCTAATGAGAGCGCCTGTTGTATCTGACAGTAAAGTATTAATTCATACTGAAAATGGCATCCTTTATGTGATGGGGCGTTTAAATACCGCTGAGATAAGAGATTTAGATGATGTCTTACAAAAAGTTGGGAATGTGAGTAAAATCGTGACACTGATTGATAATATTGATCAACCATCTGGAACGGTAGCAAGTGCTACAGCAGCAACACCGATGATTGGTGGTGCTTCAACACAACCTTTAGTTGAAACTCCAGTTGCAATTGATCCCGATCAGACTGAACCAGCGACTATTACTCCGACTAAACCCTAATCTATGAAGCAACTTATTCAACAAGTACAAGAAAATGTTATACGGGCGAAAAACTTTTATCAGGAATTTCGCCTATATGATTTAGCAAGCTATTCGATGAATTATCTGACGCCAAAGGATACTTTTGAAAAAGAAGAACATCTTGCTTATGGATTAAAAGCTAGAAATCGACTGGATCTTTATCGAACAAAAAATCCCAAAAAACAAAGACCATTAATTGTTTTTGTACATGGTGGATCATGGCAACATGGTAATAAGAGAGATTATTTATTCATTGGTGAAACCTTTGCTCGAGAAGGTTTTGATGTTGCTGTGATTAATTATCAACTTGCTCCAGAGAATATCTTTCCAGCATTTGTCGATGATCTAGCACAAGCGATTCATTATTTGAATCAAAATAAAGCGAAGCTGAATATTTCAACTGATAACATCATTTTGATGGGACATTCTGCGGGTGCTTTTAATGTGATGTCTGTGGTGTATTCTGCTCAGCCTCAGCAATTTAAATATATCGATAATATTAAGGCAATTGTTGGCTTGGCTGGCCCGTATCATTTTGATTATAAAAATGATCCTTTATCTGAACATGCTTTTGATCAAAAAACATCGTATCAACAAGTGATGCCGTATTATTTTATTAATCCGAATAAGATTAAACATTATCTATTGATGGCTGAGAATGATCAGTTGGTTGGTAATCATAATAGTTTCGATCTTGATAAGGCATTGAGAGAAAAGGGTAATCATAGCCATGTGATGATTATTCCTAAGACTGGACACATTACCATTGTGGCGACTTTGGCCAGTTTTGTAAGTCATTACTTCAAAACCAAGCGAACGATTTTGCATTTCTTAGATGAAGCTTTAGAAGAGTAAATAAAAAAGCATCTTGATTAAGATGCTTTTTTATTCTCTACGATTTGCATAATCATTGCATGTGCAATACTACCTTTAAATGGAGTTTCAGGTAGTTGATCAAACTTAAAGAATTGAGCTTCGCTAATTTCTTCCACTTGTAATTGAATATCACCTGAATCATATTCAGCATGAAAAGCAATCATTAAATTACTTGGAAATGGCCACGGTTGGCTCGACATATAACGAATATTTTTTAGTTTTAAACCGACTTCTTCAAAAGCCTCTCGTTGCACAGCTTCTTCTAATGTTTCACCGACTTCAACAAATCCGGCAATTAGACCGTACATATTACTTTTATTATGCGCTGATTTCGCAAGTAAGATTTCATCATCACCTTTGGTAATGATTGTAATAATACAAGGTTGAACGCGAGGATATTGATGATAGCCACAAGCAGGGCAAACCATTGCATATTCTTTGGCGTGAATTTCAGTCATATGACCGCAATGGCTACAGAATTTATGGTTACGTCGCCATTCTAATAGTTGAACTGCTCGACTGGCTTGAAGGAATTCTGTAGTTGACCATGACTGAATCAATTCACGGATTGGAACGAGCTGATAGCCATCGGGAATGGCTTCATTTTCAAGTAGATCCCGCGCGATAACGTGATCATTATGATTCAAGGGTAAATCACTTGCTAACTTTTCAACTTCTGGCAATTGAAGATTTTGGTCGACTAGCAGTTTTTGGTGTTGAAAAATATAAGCAAGTGATAGTTGAGTCATTATGCGGCTATGTTCTGTAATTGCTGACTGCTTGATAATGCCACATCAAACATAGATTGCAATACAGGTTGCTTATTGTTCAGGTTATCAACGAGTAAATCTAAACTAGCAACAACATTTAGAATGCAGTTAATTTGCTCAGCATCAATCGCTTCATTTTGATTCAAACGATGCTGTGCAAAATGTGCTGCACCTAACAGTGCAGTTTGTTGAGCAGAGCTACCTAAGAATAACGCAGCGCCTGATAACTCATTCAGATATACAGGAAGGGCTTCTAATGTATTAGCTGTTGGATCTTGTACATACAAACTTAAGGTTTGAGTCAATGTTTCAATCAAAATCTTAGTTTCAGTCAACAATGCTCGATGAGCTTCATCTAAACGATCTAAAGAAATTTGCATATTATTGACGCGTAATTGTAAACGACTTGAAGTGTAATTACGCTCTAAGATACCGATTGAATTCATTGATGCCAAAATACTATTCATTAACTGTTGAATAGAAGTTGCATCAGTTAATGTATTCGGTTGACTCAATTTTTCAGCTTGCTGAGTTAATTCTTTCGCTGCTTCATTTAAGTTAAGTACCTTAAATACATTAGAAAGTTGAGTTAACTTTTGCTGTAGTTCTTGGGTTTTTTCAGCTGACATATTTTGATGGTTATACTCAATTTCATTACGAATTTGAGCCATTTCATTTGTTATTAATTGACTGATTGTATGTACCGTTTCATAGTCAGGACCGTATAAATGACGACTCAAAACTTGAAGTTGAGTATCACTGAGTAATTCATCACCAATGTTCAATTGTTGACGAATATGTTGTGATAAATCATCTTCTTGACTGATGCAGATCGTCAAAATATCTGCCAAATCAGCAATACTGTTTTGATAAGTTGTTGGTTGAGCCAAGAATTTTGCAATATTCGTTTCGATTTGAATAAGGGTGCGTAAACGTGCTTCTGTAATCAAAAGCTCATCAATATGTCCTAAGCCTACATTGACCAATTGCCAATATTGTTGGCTCGGTAGATTGTTGGCTAAACCTGCAAGGTAAACACCAACGAGTTTAATTCCTTGTAAATCGAGAGGAGATTCACTTTGTTTAATCAGCTTGTTTAAGCATAATTTATAAAGTTGGTGGATATACTTCGATTGTTCCAAGCTTGGTGCTTGTGGCAAATTGAAATTCGGTGTCATGAAGTCCAAGAAAGGTTGCAGAGCTTGTCCTTCTTTGGTGATCGGTTTCCCCAGTGCTTTTTCTAAACGATTGAGTGTATCTGTTAAGAACTGAGGCACTCTTACTTCACGTAAACAAATAAATTCCATATAGCGTTTTAACATCGTTGTACCTTCACTGAGAGCAACGACATCGCTAGTTTTAATTTGTTGAGGTTGAGCCATGATTTGGCGCATAAGCTCAGCTGAATATTGAGTGATTTGTGCTACATGAGGTATATCAATTAATGCAAGTACTTGTGTGCATTGTTCGAACTGATTAAGTGCGTCATCAATACCAAAAGGCAATGCTTGTTCTTCGGCAAGCGTATTGACTGCTGTCTCCACCAATTTAATCGAATTATCGATCTCATTTTTTATTATTAATAATGCAGTTGGGTCGAAATGAATCGAGGTTTGGTAAGACATATGACCTACACCTTTCCTAAGTTGTTATATCCATGAACCTCCTAGAATAGGAGGTAAAATCATTAACAGTTAATATAACTTAAGTTTTAAAACTTGAAATACAAAAAATTACACTCAACAGCAAATTTATTTTGCAAAAAGGCAAGCGTTTCCATGTTTTTGCTCAAATTGTTTGACCCAAGTCTCATGTTCATTTAGTTCATGTTCTGATGGATAGATAATTGGTAAATCTACTTCGATACGAGAACGAGTGGTTTTATTTTGGTTTTGTTCATTTTGTGAAAGGGCATCCATATCAAAAGAAACTTGTCCACCCGTCATTGCGAGATAAACATCAGCCAAAATTTCAGCATCGAGTAACGCACCATGGAAGGTACGATCACGTGCAGGAATTTCATAACGGCGAACTAAAGCGTCTAAAGAGTTCTTTTGCCCAGGATGTTTATTTTTAGCTAAAGCCAGTGTATCTGTAACTTCGCAAACATCTGATAATAATGGCAGCCCAGCACGTTTGAACTCCATATTTAGGAAGTTCATATCGAATGTCGCGTTATGCGCAATAATTTCAGCGCCCTGTAAAAAATTAAACAGTGTGTCAGCAATTTCTGCATATTTAGGTTTATCCTGCAAAAACTCGTCGCTGATACCGTGAATATCCTCAGAGTCACCTACAGGTTTTTCTGGATTGATATAAATATGAATTGAGCTTCCCGTAAGTTTACGATTGATCATTTCAATCGCACCAACCTCAATAATACGGTCACCATCTTGGAAATAGAAACCTGTAGTTTCGGTATCCAGAATAAGTTGGCGAGGGCCTTGCAACTGAACTTTTGCCTCAGTAATAACAATCTGAGGGTGAGCTGTCGTTGTTGATGTATTTGGGCTTGCTGAGTGACTTAGTACAGCTACATCAGGATTACTTTCTTCGATACTGAACTCTTCGACTTCTTCAACCAAGTTATCGATATCTTCATCAAGGTCGAGACCAAATGGATCATCTAATAACCAGTCGGATTCAGGCTTTTTTGTATCAGCGTTAGCCTGCACGAGAGATTTCATTTGTTTGGCCGTTTGTTCGGCACCGAGATTGGCCAATTGATCAGCCATTTCATTACCAGCATGTCCCGCATGCCCTTTGATCCAATTCCATTCAATTTCTCGGTTAGCGCAGACAGCATCTAACTTTTTCCATAAATCAGGATTTTTAACATCTTTCCAATTTTTCTTTTTCCAACCATGAATCCATTCAGTAATACCTTGTTTAACGTAATTGGAATCTGTCCAAATAATCAAATGTGCATCTGTAGGGCAGAAACTTACGCCTTCAATCGCAGCTTGCAGTTCCATTCTGTTATTGGTTGTTTCAGGTTCTCCGCCACAAAGTTTATGTTCACCCTGTTCGGTAATGATATATGCACCCCAACCACCTAAACCTGGATTGCCTTTACATGCGCCATCAACATAAAGTGTGATTGTTTGAGACATAGTTGAACCTAAAGTTAAAAGTTTGTGTTGTATTGCGAGATTGCATTCATAAAAAACGATGTTTTATTTGAATGTACATGGCTAGAGTTTAGCACTCTAGCTAGATAAGTTATATTTTAAAGCTTAATTCGGGTGTTGAACGGTTACAAAACTCATATTTTTTAATTTCTTGTAACATTTCCATGCAAATCACGTTAAATTATTGCCTTGTCTAAGTGACATGCTTTACTACAATGGCAAATCAAAGAAATAAACTAGCGTGAGTTGACTGGAAGTTTTTATGTATAAATCGAACACATTGGTGCTGCGAACATCTGCAACATCATTATTCAAAATCACTGTACTCACTTCTGCTCTAACTGCGTTGGGAATCACGACAGGTTGTTCCTCAACTCCACAGTCAAATAAAGTATCCTCATCTAAGCAAGTTGGTTCAGGTTATTTGGATGCAAGTAGTTTAGATTCTTTAGAAGATTTATTATCAGCTACCGATATGCGCGCTGTTGAAGGTGATCGTTTATTGGTACTGAAGCACGGTGATGTGTGGAAGCGAATGACGGTTGGATTCAAAATGGATTTAAACCATTGGGATTCTCGTATTGAAGCACAACGTAGTTGGTTTATTTCTCGTCAACCATATTTAGATCGCTTAAGCGCGCGTGCCAGTCGTTATTTGTATCACACGGTTAAAGAAGCTGAACGTCGTGGTATGCCAACCGAATTGGCTTTACTTCCTGTTATTGAAAGTTCTTATGACCCGGCTGCAACCAGTAGTGCAGCAGCAGCAGGTCTATGGCAATTTATCCCAAGTACGGGACGTATTTATGGTTTGCAGCAAACCAGTTTATATGATGGTCGCCGTGATGTGGTTGAGTCGACGCGTGCTGCTTATGAATTTTTAGGGAGTTTATATAATCAATTTGGTTCATGGGAATTGGCTTTGGCTGCTTATAATGCAGGGCCGGGTCGCATTCAACAAGCCATTAACCGTAATCGTGCGGCAGGCTTGCCAACAGATTATTGGTCATTAAAGCTCCCACAAGAAACCATGAACTATGTACCGCGCTTTTTAGCGGTAGCGCAGATTATTAAAAATCCAAGTGCATATGGTGTTGCGTTACCTCCAATTGCGAACCGACCTCACTTTCGTGAAGTAGGTCTGGCTGGGCCTTTAGAATTGAATCAAATTGCTTCGATTACAGGTTTAAGTCGTGCTGAACTCTATGCATTAAACCCTGCACATCGTGGAGAAATGGTTGACTCAACCAGTCCAATGCGCATTTTAATTCCCGCAGATTTAAGTCCGTCAGTTGATACGAAATTGCGTTCTGGAAAAGTCAGTTCAGGTGGTTTCTGGGCAAGCAATAGCCAACCACCTGCGATGAATAACCCATCGAATGTGGTTACGACAACAGTTCGTACAACAACCAACTCTGGTCAGACGATTACACCGTCAACTAAGACACCACCGCCTTTAACAGCAAGTAATACAGTAGCAACGCGCCCAACAACATCAACGCTGACTAAAACTAATACACCAAAAGGTTCTGATGCATTAGCTTCATTTGCTGCTGCCGCCGATGTGCCTAGTGCCCCGCGTATTCCTGTTGCGATTACACCCGCAGAAAATGTAAAGCCAGTTAAGATTGAGCCACCGATTTCGGTTAAAGAGCGTGAACAAATTATTGCCGCTGTAAAAGAAACGGGCGAGAAGAAAACAGTTACTCAAGTATTAGAACCACAAGCGACACAAGCAGAAAAAGATCAAGTCGTTGCTGAAATCAAAGCGATTGCGCCACAAGGTACAGAAATTGTCGACCCATTTGATGGCAAGATTAAATTAACAGCAATTCAAACCAGCCAATCTGTTGCTGATCAGAAAGGAGTTGAGGTCAGCAAGGGCTTTGCGTATCCGAAAAACTTAGTTGAAGATGCGACAACTGCAAATAGTGAAGATGCGAAGCGCAATCAAGGAAAGCCGTATATTAAAACCGATACCGATGTGGTTGTGGTTGCACCGAAAGGCAAGCGTAGCACCTACGTTGTACTACCTGGCGATACCCTCGCATTCATTGCACAAAAGAACGGGGTGAATTGGCGTGATATCGCAACGTGGAACCAGATTGATCCAACAGGTACGTTATTTGTAGGTGCAAGCTTGTATTTGTATGATGCAAAGCCACAAGTGATTGAGACACCGAAAGTGGTTGAGCGCAAACCTGAGAGTTATGTGGTTCAATCAGGAGATAACCTCACCAATTTAGCAGCACGTTTTGATTTAAGCCTGAAACAGTTAGCTGACTATAATAATTTGTCAGTCACTGATAATTTATTTGTTGGGCAAAAATTATCGTTAAAAGAACCAAAAAATAATACACGTAATACTCCAACGACTCCACCACAATCAACGCGTAGCACAGAAACGAAAGCATCTATTGCCCCGAAGGTTGCTACGAAGTCTTATACGGTGAAACGTGGTGAATATTTAAAGTTGATTGCTGATCGTTATGCTTTATCTAATCAAGAGCTGGCTGATTTAACCTCAGGTTTGACTGCGAATAGCAATTTGTCTGTGGGGCAAAAAATTAATGTACCACAGCATGAGGTCTCAAAAACTGAAGAAGTGGCTGAGCCTAAAAATACGGTTAAATATGAAAATGTAACTGCATCGAGTCATTATAAAACAGAGTCCTATATTGTACAGCGTGGTGATACTTTATCGAGTATCGCAACAAAATCTAAAATTACATTGAGTGAATTGGCTGAACTGAATAACCTGAAAACCAATAAAAGTGTGCGTTTAGGTCAGGTTTTAAAGATTCCAGCAGGTTCAACGATTCCTGAGCAGTATGTGGTGCAATCTGGTGATAGCTTAAATGCAATCGCCAGTAAATATGAGCTTACCGTGAATTATATTGCTGATCTAAATGGTTTGGAACGCACAGCAGGCGTTCGCGTTGGACAAAAGCTAAAACTCACAGGTGACGTGTCAAGCAAAAATAATGTGAGCAGTAATAGCAAGTCAAAAGATAAGGATAAGCAAGAAACTGCGCCAGATATTTATACAGTTAAATCTGGAGACACTTTAGGCAATATTGCGAGTCGCTATTATTTACAACTGGATTATGTGACCGCTTTAAATGGCTTATCTCGTGGTAGTAGCGTTCGTGTGGGTCAAAAACTGAAACTCACAGGTGATGTACCAAAAGCAGAAACAGCAAAAGCGGAAAATAGTAAGAATAGTTCAAAGTCAGTGCCAAGCAAGAATACTGAAAAATATACGGTTAAAGCAGGCGAGTCTTTGAATAGTATTGCAAGCCGTTTTGGTTTGTCAGGTCGTGAATTAGCAGAGTTAAATGATCTGAAAGCCAATGCAAGTTTACAACGTGGTCAAAGTATTTCTGTCCCTAAAACAGTGACTGAATATAAAGTAAAACGTGGTGATACTTTGATTGGTTTAGCAAGTAAATATGGGATGGATACCAGTGCGCTTGCTGAAATGAATGATCTCACTCCAAGTACTCAATTGCGGATTGGTGATGTGATTAAAGTACCAAATCTGTAATTGTTAATGAATTCATTTGTTTTATTTAAAAGGCTTAGTCTATTTTATGGATTAAGCCTTTTTGTTCAGCTTTCATTTGCGACGATGCAGACCACACCTTATTTAGCCATTCATGTTCAACCCAAATATGCAAAGTTGAGTTCGATGCCTTATGCCAATCCGAATGCGCCAAAAGGTGGAATCCTTAGCCAATCTAGCTTGGGGACATTCGATAATTTAAATAGCATGAATGGCAAAGGGAGTTCTACTGAAGGGGTGAATTATCTTTTTGATAGTTTAATGGATCGTGCTTTAGATGAGCCACGCGTCATGTACCCGTTACTCGCAGAGAAGGTGAGTTATGATCCTGATCATCTTAAAGATGTGACCTTTCATTTAAATCCTCAAGCCCGTTTTAACAATGGTCAGCCTTTGACCGCAGAAGATGTTAAATTCACCTTTGATACCTACCAAACGAAAGCCAATTTAGGTTTTCAAATGTATTTGTCTGATTTAGCAAAAACAGAAGTGATTTCTAAGTATCAGGTCAAATTTATTTTTAAGTCCAAGAACAATGTGGAAATGCCACTGATTCTGGCGAGTCTACCGATCTATTCAAAATTGGATTGGAAAAATAAAGATTTTACGCGTGTGACACTACAACCGATTGTCGGTTCAGGGCCTTATATTGTTGATCGAATTGATGCAGGGCGGAGTATCACCTATAAACGCAGTCCGAACTATTGGGCAAAAGATTTGCCTGTCAATAAAGGACGTTATAATTTTGATCGACTCAAATATGTGTATTATCGGAATTTAGACGTCAGTTTTGAGGGTTTTAAATCTCGACAATTCAATTTGTATGAAGAAAAAAATATCCGAAATTGGGTTACAGCTTATCATTTTCCCGCCGTGCAAGCAGGTCAGATCAAAAAATACAAAGCACGTTTGGGGACACCACTCGATATTCAAAGCTTGGTATTTAATATTCGTCGTTCACCACTGAATGATATTCATCTTCGTAAAGCACTTACGTATGCTTATGATTTTGAATGGCAAAATAAGGCTTTATTCTTTAATCAAAATTGGCGTTTGCAAAGCTATTTTGATAATACAGATTTGGCTGCAACAGGTCGACCCAGTGCTAAAGAGTTAAAAGTACTGAAACCTTTCTTCGCTCAACTAAATTCAGTCATGCGACAGGGGCTTTTAGCCGATTGGCATTATCCTATTTCGGATGCGAGTGGTTTTAATCGGCAGAATTTATTGGTTGCACAACAGATTTTAAAAGATGCAGGTTATGTAATTCGTCGTAATCAGTTATATGATCGACAGGGTAAAGCGGTTCGTATTGAATTATTAATGCAGCAAGAAAATCCACAACGTGAGTTGATGCCTTTTGTGCGTAATTTGAATCGTTTAGGAATCCAAGTCAATCTTAGACAGGTGGATGTTCCACAATATATGGAGCGAATCCGCCACCAAGATTTTGATATGATGATGTTGAAATTGCCACAAACTTTGACACCTGGTAAGGAGCAAGCCCAGTTTTGGGGGAGTGCTGCTGCGGATGAAGCAGGAAATTATAACTATTCAGGGATAAAGAACCCAGCAATTGATCAGATGATCGAGAAAATTGTGGCAGCCAAAAGCCGTGAAGATGTGGTGCTCTATACACATGTACTCGATCGTTTATTACGCGCAGGTTATTATCAAATTCTGACCTATGGTAAACCTGAGCGATGGTTTGCTTATTGGGATATCTATCAGCAACCTCAAATTAAACCGAAGCTTTCTATAGGATGGGAATATTGGTGGGTGGATGGAACGAAAGCGAAGAAACTCGACCAACCTATACGAAAATCTGACTTAAAATAATTAAGGATCTTATTAGATGGTTCACTATATTCTGAAAAGAATGTTATTGATGATCCCAACTTTATTTTTCATTTTATTGATTAATTTTACGATTGTGCAAATTGCACCAGGTGGCCCTGTCGAACAAGCCATTCAGCAAATTCAGAATGCGCAAGGTTTAGGTGTTGGGAATAATGCCCAATCCAGTTTGAGTACCTTGGCTCAATATCAAGGGGCGCGTGGGTTAAGTCCAGAGATGATTGAAAAGATCAAAGCACAGTATGGTTTTGATCGTCCTGCATATGAACGTTTTTGGTTAATGCTCAAGGGCTATCTCACCTTGGATTTTGGCACCAGTTTTTTTAAAGATAAACCTGTAACACAACTGCTCTATGAAAAGTTGCCTGTCACGCTGTCTTTGGGAATATGGAGTACTTTTCTCATTTATTTGATTGCGATCCCACTGGGAATTAAAAAAGCCAAAAACAATGGTTTACTGTTTGATCAATCTACTTCGTTATTACTTGCGGTGAGTTATGCCATTCCATCATTTGTCTTTGCCATTCTGCTCATCGTTTTTTTTGCTGGGGGCAGTTATCTACAATGGTTTCCATTACAAGGGTTGGTCTCTGAAAACTTTACTCAACTCAGCCTATTGGCAAAAATAAAAGACTATCTATGGCACATGAGTTTACCGATTCTGAGTATGGTATTGGGGAGTTTTGCTGCACGAACCTATCTGACCAAATATTCTTTTGTAGAAGAATTAAAGAAACCGTATGTTCTGACGGCACGATCAAAAGGTTTAAATGACAATCAGGTACTTTATGGGCATGTTTTTCGTAATGCGATTTTGGTGGTGGTTGCAGCTTTACCCGAAGCATTGGTCGGTATTTTCTTTGTCGGCAATTTATTTATCGAAATTATTTTTAATCTCGATGGGATTGGTTTATTGGGTTTTGAGGCGATCACCCAACGTGATTATCCTGTGATTTTTGGAACCTTATTTTTATTTACCTTATTTGGAATGATCTTACGTTTAATTGGCGATTTGCTCTATCAAATGATTGACCCTCGGATTGATTTTGAAGCGAGAGGTGGAACATGATGTCACCGCTGATGCGCGCACGATTTCACCGTTTTAGACAAAATAAATTGGGTGTCCGTTGTCTCATTCTATTTTTAATCATTTTTATTTTGTCATTATTTGCGGAATTGATCGCCAACGATAAACCTTTGTTGGTTCGTTATCAGCAGTCCTTGTATTTTCCTATTTTTAAAGATTATCCAGAAACCACGTTTGGTGGTGTTTTTGAAACGGCGACAGATTATCAAGACCCTGCGGTAAAACAGCTGATTCAGAATCAAGGATGGATGATTTCTCCACTCGTTGCATTTTCTTATCAGTCACCAAATCTTTCGCTTACTGTACCAGTTCCCTCCAAACCGAGTTCACAAAATTGGCTTGGAACAGATGATCAGGGACGAGATGTATTCGCTCGTATTCTCTACGGTTTGCGTGTTTCTCTCCTATTTGGATTTGCTCTGACACTTTGTTCCGCTGTGATCGGTGTTATTGTCGGTGCAATACAAGGCTATTATGGGGGATGGATTGACTTGATTGGGCAGAGGATTCTGGAAGTGTGGGGTGGTTTACCTATGCTTTTTATCGTCATGATTTTGGTCAGTATGTTTAGCCCTAGTGTGTATTGGTTGTTTTTGATCATGTTGTTGTTTGGTTGGACAGAGTTAGTGGGATTAGTCAGAGCAGAGTTTTTACGTGCCCGAAATTTTGACTATGTTCGTGCGGCTCAAGCATTAGGTGTTCGTGATCATCAAATTATCTTTAAGCATATTTTACCCAATGCCATGAGTTCTAGCTTGTCGCAAATACCTTTTATGTTGACCGCCAATATTATCGCTTTAACTGCATTGGATTTTCTGGGTTATGGTTTACCTGCTGATGCCGCTTCACTTGGGGAGTTGTTATTGCAAGGCAAAAATAATCTCGATGCACCTTGGCTGGTGCTTTCAGGATTCTTTACTTTGGCGATTGTATTGTCTTTATTGATTTATATTGGGGAGGCGGCACGTGATGCATTTGACCCAAGACGATAATACTGTTTCAAATCCAGCTTTATTAAGAGTTAAGCGACTCAGTATTCAAAATGAAACAGGACATCGTCTTGTGGAAGATTTGAGTTTTGATGTTTATCCTGCACAGACTGTTGCGATTGTGGGAGAAAGTGGGTCTGGTAAATCAATCAGTGCGTTAGCTTTATTGGGATTGTTACCTAATAATCTAACAGTACAAGGACAAGTTGAGTTTGCAGGTCAAGCGCTGTTGTCTTTAAGTCCAATTCAGTTACAGCAGATTCGAGGCAAGCGGATTGCCATTATTTTCCAAGAACCAATGACTGCGTTGAATCCTTTGCATCGTGTCGAAAAAATGATGGCTGAAAGCCTGATCTTGCAAGGTGTTTCTAAAGCGGATATTCGACAACAGACACTTTCTTTATTGCAGGATGTTGGGATTGCTGAAGCAGCGCAAATTCTTAAATGCTATCCACATGAGTTGTCGGGTGGGCAACGACAGCGTGTGATGTTGGCGATGGCTCTAGCTTTAGAGCCAGAGATTTTGATTGCGGACGAACCAACAACGGCTTTGGATGTTGTGTTGCAAGCTCAGATTCTCACGTTGTTAAAAAAACTCCAAGAGCAACGAAACATGGCGATGATTTTGATTAGCCATGATCTAAATCTTGTTAAGCAATATACAGATCATGTCGTTGTTCTGAATCAAGGTCACGTAGAAGAGCAGGGCAATACCATTGATATCTTTACACATCCTCAAACGGCATACACACGAAATTTACTTAATCATGATTTTGGACAAGCTCTATTAATAGCACCAAGTGAAAAATTACTTGAACTAAAAAATGTCACGGTCAAGTATCCTATCAAACGTGGTTTATTGAACCAAATTAAAACGTATAAAGTCGCAGCGGACTCAATAAATTTCAATTTGTCCAAAGGCGAGGCTTTGGGTATTGTTGGTGAGAGTGGTTCGGGAAAATCATCATTGGCTTTGGCAATTGCACGTTTGATTTCAAGTGAAGGAGAAATTTTCTTGCATTCCCATAACTTAAATCAACTCAATCAAAAACAACTTCGCACCCTACGCCGTGATTTTCAAATTGTATTCCAAGATCCATTTAGTAGCTTGAATCCTCGTATGTCTGTTGAGCAAATTATTGCGGAAGGGCTTCACCTTCAAAATATTACCAAGCAACGATCTGATGAGGAAATTGATGACGTTTTAACGAAAGTTGAACTCTCTTTGGAGGATAAAAACAAATATCCGCATCAACTTTCAGGTGGTCAACGACAAAGGGTCGCACTGGCACGCGCTTTGGTTTTAAAGCCTAAATTGATGATTTTGGATGAGCCGACTTCTGCATTAGATCGCAGCACTCAAATGGCGATGATTCAACTGTTACGCCGTTTGCAGCAACAAGAGCAGATCAGTTATGTGTTTATCAGTCATGACTTGCAAGTCATTAAAGCCTTGTGCCAAAAAGTCATGGTGATGCATCAGGCGAAAGTATTGGAATATCAAGCAACAGCACTTTTATTTAGTCAGCCTCAAACGGCGTATACCCGTCAATTGATTGCCGCGAGTGAATATTAGCATTGAAATTAAATTGACATGTGATATTGTCAGTTTATCGGAAGAACGCTTGACACTTACAATAATCAGATTAAATTAGAGTAAATACTCTAATTGAGACAGGGGATGACCATGAGTCAGATTGCAGACAGTATTCAAATTCGTAATACCACATTTAAAAACCGCATTATAAAAGGGGCAATGAGTGAAGCACTTGCTAATCACGAAGGGCAGCCAAATGAATTGCACATAGGCTTGTATGAGGCATGGGCAAAAGGCGGTTTAGGTTGTGCGATTACAGGCAATGTGATGGTCAATATTGCTGCCAAGAATGAACCTGGTGTGGTTGCGATTGAAACTGAACGTGACTTAGCAAAATTAAAGCAATGGGCTGATGTTGGTAAAAAATATGGCATGGTGCAATTAATTCAATTGTCTCACCCTGGTCGCCAATGTCCGAAAGGTTTGAATAAAGAAACTGTTGCACCATCAGCAGTTCCTTTTAGTCCCATGCTTGCAGCAATGTTTGGAACTCCCCGAGAACTTAAACATGAAGAAATCTTAGATATTATTCAACGTTTTGCAACAGCCGCAGCAGTGTGTGAAAAAGCAGGATTTGAAGGTGTGCAGCTTCATGGTGCGCATGGTTATCTGATTAGTCAATTTCTATCTCCATTAACCAATAAACGTACCGATCAATGGGGTGGTTCGATTGAGAACCGTATGCGTTTCTTGGTTGAAATTTATAAGGCTGTCCGTGCTGCAACATCAGAAAACTTTATCATTTCTGTGAAACTTAATTCAGCTGATTTCCAACGCGGTGGGATTACTGAGGAAGATGTCATTACCGTATTCAAAACCATTGATGAAGCTGGTATTGATATTATTGAAATCTCAGGTGGTACGTATGAAGCACCTGCAATGGCGGGTGCTAAAGCTGAATCACGTAAAGCCAGTACCATTGCACGAGAAGCTTATTTCTTAGAATTTGCTGAAAAGATTCGCCAACATGTGGCGTGTAAATTGATGGTAACGGGTGGTTTCCGTACAGTAGCAGGAATGAATGCAGCACTTCAAAGTGGTGCATGTGATTTTATTGGTATTGCACGTCCATTGGCAGTTGAAACTGATTTAACAGATCGTTTAATTGCAGGCAATGATGTACGTTATGCCGTGAATCAAATTAAAACAGGGATTCCTTTTGTCGATAAAATGGCAATCATGGAAATCATTTGGTATGCAGCACAATTCAAGGCCATTGGACAAGGTAAAAAACCAAATCCTAAATTGTCACCTTTAATTGTGTTTTTAAATTATGCAAAAGGCAATATTAAGGCTGTTGTTAAAGGTCGAGTCAATTCGCGTAAATCGGCATAACTGAATTACCACGCAATTGTCCAATAGGACTGAAATGTAGAAGCAGACCATTGCCCTTTAATTAAAGATTTTTTAAAGGCGGGTCTGTTTTCTATTTGGGCTAAATAACGCTGTATATGTTTAAATTGATGGTCATTTTGCGAGCAAGCCAGTAATGGAAACCACATCAAAATATCTGCAATCGTAAATTGATCTCCAGCAAACCATGAGTGATCTTTTAAATGCTTATCAATCATGGTCATTTGTTGCTGTAACGATGGATTTAAATAGCCTTGATCAAATCCATATTTTAAAAACTTTGAAACGAAGCGAACAGGAAATGGCGTACGTTGTACAATTTGGTGAAAAATTTGTTTGAGTAATAGGTCTGGAATAAATGTGGCTTCACAATAATTTTTCCAATAATAAAAACTTTGAAGTTGTGGTCCTAATAATTTACTTTGCTTTAACTGAGGATATAGATAAGACAAGTAATCAATAATCGCTGAAGTTTCGGCTAAGATAAAAATTTGCTCTTGATTTATTATTTCAACGGTAGGAAATTTTGATAATTGATGCGGTGTGTTTTTCTTTTCATCTACGTTTGAATGGTGGTTGATGACTAACTCGTAGGGAAGTCCTAATTCTTCTAAAAACCAAACGATGCGTTGAGAACGTGAATTTTGTAAGTGGAATAAACGGATTTGCATATTAGGTTTAAAATTATGGTTTTGATCTGTTTTCAGTATAGGGTAGAAAATATACTAAGGATAATAAAATAGATTTTTCAAAATAATTATTTTGTAGCAGCTCTATTTATAAAGAACCAATAAAAAAGCCACTGTCTTAAAGATGCAGTGGCTTTTTAAAATTTGGCGTCCCTACGGGGATTCGAACCCCGGTTACCGCCGTGAAAGGGCGATGTCCTAGGCCTCTAGACGATAGGGACTTCTTGAGGTGGGTGTATATTAGGGCTCTGTCACCAAAGTGTCAAGAAGATGAGGAGACAGTTTGTTCAAAATATAGCAAAACAGTTCAGCAGTTTTTTGCGTATCGTATAAAGCAGAGTGTGCTTCTTTACCATCAAACTCGATGCCAGCTTGAATACATGCACGTGCTAACACAGTTTGACCAAACATCACTGCGCTCAAAGTCACAGTATCAAATACCGAAAAGCTATGAAAGGGATTCTGATTTTTTGTACCAGATCGAGCAATTGCAGCTTGTAAAAAACCTAAGTCAAAGTGAGCATTATGTCCTACCAATACTGCATGAGTACAATGCTGTGCTTTTCGGACTTCCGTGAGTGATTTGAAAATACGACGTAAAGCTGTTCGCTCATCTTCGGCCATCGCTACACGCATCGGATTAAAAGGATCAATTCCAATGAAGTCTAATGAGCGACGATCTAAGTTTGCACCTTCAAAAGGATTGATGTGTGCATGGAATGATGGGCCAGGTATGAACTGACCTTGCTCATCATAGACAATCGGGATACAAGCAATTTCAAGTAATGCATCAGTTTGAGAATTAAAACCTGCTGTTTCAACATCAACAACAACAGGTAAGAATCCACGAAAACGCTGACCAATCACAGGAGCTTTGTTTTCTTCTTGTGTCACACTTTTCTCCATTGCAGTGTTTTACCTGCATGAAGTGGAATGATTTTTTGATCTTCTAGATAATCAAAAGATTCAGCAACTGTATTTTCTTCTTTTACCAAAGTGATTGTTGAAGTATTACGCGGTAAGCCATAGAAGTCAGCACCGAACATACTTGCGAAACCTTCTAAGCGTTCTAACTTACCCACTTGATCAAAGGCTTGTGCATACAATTCGATTGCATTTGGCGCACTGTAGCAACCCGCACAACCACATGCATTCTCTTTGGCATTCTGGGCATGTGGTGCACTGTCAGTACCTAAGAAGAATTTTGGATTACCACTAGTTGCAACTTCTAATAATGTGGTTTGATGTGTTTGACGCTTTAAAATTGGCAAACAATAGAAGTGAGGTTTCACACCACCGACCAACATGTCATTACGATTGAAGAGCAAATGTTGCGGTGTAATCGTTGCGGCAACATTACGATCTTGTTCAAGTACAAAATTTGCAGCGTCACTTGTCGTAATATGTTCTAACACAACTTTTAATTTTGGGAACTGTTTTAATAACGGAGACAAAATTTCATCTAAGAATCTTTTTTCACGATCAAAAATATCGACATGATTGTGAGTAACCTCACCATGTAACAATAACGGGACTTGGTGTTCTTCAAGTTGTTCAATCACGGCATAAACTTTACGAATATCGCTAACGCCATTATCTGAATTTGTCGTTGCGCCAGCGGGGTAGAGTTTGATCGCATTTACATATTCAGATTCTTTAATTTTAAGAACTTCTTGAGGGGAAGTGAAATCTGTAAAATAAAGCACCATACGTGGGTCAAAGTGAAGTCCTTCGGGAACATGAGCGAGAATACGATCTCGATATGCCAAAGCTTCTTCTACAGTTTTGACTGGTGGAACCAAGTTCGGCATACAGATCGCACGTGCAAATTGTTTCGCAAGATCTGGAACAGTACGTTTTAAAGCTAATCCATCACGCAAGTGGGCGTGCCAATCATCTGGCTGTAAAAGTGTAATCGTATTCAAGGCGTACTTCAGGCTTAAAAATAATATAAATAATAATGCATATAGTGCGAAAATGGTAACTACAATTATGGATAAGTGGTTACGTAAAGCACATGAAAATATAAGAAATTGTGTTATTTTTATGTTGGACAAGAATACAGTATTATAAGAAGAGTGAAAGGGATGGAAAATCAATATGATATTAAGCAGTTATGTAAAGAAAAAGAAGATCTAGAACAGTTAGTCATTACACAGTCTAGAACCAAGAAAACACAGAAAAATTTGCCGACCCAACTCGAAAATGAGTTTTGGCAATTTAATATTGATCGAACTAGAATTAATGCGATTCAGTTCTTTGGTCAAGGGGTGATTACGTATACGATTTTTGTACTTTTGATTTTACCATCAAACTTATTGGTTATTCGAACAAGTACTCACTTTCTATTAGATCTTATATATAGCATTCTTAGTTTGGTTGTGGTGGGTGTTGCATTATTTTCATTTTGGGCATTTTCCCGTTTTAGACGGCTTAACCCATTATTTTATCCTGCAACCTGTGTGATTGTGTTTTGCACAATTCTTTTTCCATCTTTATTGATGATGAGTATTTCTAATGCAGTGTTGCAAAGCCAGGCGATGGTGTTGATTGCATTCTTATATATGCTAGGTTTTATTTTGAGTGGGATTAAACCCAAACATATGTTATGGATTGGTTCTTCAGCAGCAATTGTGATCTTATTGTCGTTATACTTTCTCAAAGTACCCTGTGATTTTTTAATGTTAGGGCGTACGTTTATAGGAAGTCTATTGTTGGGTTTTTCGATTAGTGTAATGCTCAGCTCTAAGGAAAGAAAATTATTTCTAAAAACGAAAATAGCTGAAATTGATGAAAAAATTTTGCGGTTCCAAGCATCTGAGCTTCTACATTTAAGCCAACATGATGAGTTAACCAAGGTCTCAAATAGACGCACTTTTGAAGAAATGTTTAGTTATTACTATGAACTCGCATGTAAAGAAAGTAAGGCAATGTCAGTATTATTTATAGATATTGATTATTTTAAAAACTATAACGATTTTTATGGTCATCAGATGGGAGATCAAGTTATTTCCGCGATTGCGAAAACGATTAAAAGCTCAATTCGGCACATGGATTTCATTGCACGTTATGGGGGCGAGGAATTTGTTGTGCTTTTACCAGAAACATCTGCTCAAGGTGCATATGCTGTAGCAACCAATATCTATCGAGCGATTGATCGGCAGATGATTCCGCATGAAAAATCATTAGTTTCTAATCATGTGACCATTAGTTTGGGTATTACGGTGTTTAATGGCAATCCTAAAACTAGTCAAGATTCGGTGATTCATACTGCGGATAAAGCGCTATATAGAGCGAAACAACTTGGACGTAACCAAATCTATTATCAACCCTTGCCCAGTGTCGAATAAAAGAAAGCGTGATAAAAAAACCGAATACTGATGGTATTCGGTTTTTTATTGAATAATCTAAATTATTCTAAGAACTTTACAGTAACGCCAGAACGTACTTTTCCACCTAAATCATTTGCATCCCAGTTGGTTAAACGGATACAACCATGCGATGCTGTCTTCGAAATCAAAGAAGGATTCGGTGTCCCATGAATCCCAAAAGATCGCTTGCTTAAACCGATCCAAATATTACCAACTGGTGCGTTTGGACCAGGTGGTAACATGAGCGGTTTAAGGTTATTGCCTTGAACGAAATTTGAAGGTGAATAACTGTAGTATGGATTTTTAGTCACTCCTACAACCTTATACGTACCCGTTGGAGATGGTGTATCAGAACTACCAATTGTCGCAGGAAATGACGCGATCATTTGATTACGACTATTGAATAAATAAAGTTGACGAGCACCTTTATGTGCCACAATTAAATGAATATCTTCTGGCAAATCATTGCGCACATTGGCAACAATAATTTTTTCGCCTGCTTTTTTGAACGTTGCAGTTGGATTTAGTTTTTTGAGGAAACCTTCATCCATATGAAACTTTTCACCCAACATTTCTGTTACGCGTGTGTAATACAAACCTTTCATTTTTGCTTGTAGTGCATAGTCAGCAGGAATTGAATCCGCATATGGACCTTTTAAGTCCGCATCCGTGATCGTGTATTCAATATATGTTGGTTTGTTTTGTTGAGCGACTAAAGCATCCCAAGTTTCTTTAGTCAATTGACCTGTTGGTGTAAGGCCATTCATTTGTTGAAATGAAGCAATTGCTTTTAGTGTATTTTTACCATTTGAGCCATCAATTGCACCAGGTGAAGCATGAGCATTATTGAGCATCACATGTGCACGTGCATATACAGGAAATTGACCTTTACCAATATTTTCATACCAGTCAGCTGTATTCAAACTGTCTAAAGTCCATGAAACTTTGACAGCTGGTGCTGTTGTAGTCGTGGTATCGGGTGCATTTTCCAGTTTTTGAGATATTGCTGAAGCAGCTCCCGTATTGACTTGTGGCTCAGAAGCAGCTTGAACAGCAACACTTGATGCGGATTGAGCCATTACACTCGATGCAGCAGAACGCTCGATAGATAATGGGTCAATAGGATCTTGAACTGGAGCTGAGATTTTTTTTGGATTTAATGGTTGCTCAGTTGTTGGGGCAGCAAAAGCAACATTAGCAAGAATACAACTTAAACTCATAGCGAGTAATGAGCGAACAAACATGTAATTCAACCTTAAGAATTATTCATATTGAGATATAAGATATTGCAAGTATTACAGAAAATAGAACAGCTTGCAGTAGCAGTTTTGTGTCCAAGTAAAAAAAATAGTTGAAGTCTGATTTGTTGTATGGGTTTTCAATTATAAATTCGAGGTTAACTTTGCTATGATGCACTCAACATGAAAAAATTTAGAGATTGGTAATGACAACGTTGAAAAATGATCGTTTTTTACGAGCTTTATTACGTGAACCTGTAGACACCACACCCGTTTGGATGATGCGTCAAGCAGGGCGTTATTTACCAGAATATCGTGAAACTCGTGCTCAGGCAGGCGATTTCTTATCTCTATGTAAAAATACTGAATTTGCCTGCGAAGTAACATTACAACCGTTACGCCGCTATGAGCTTGATGCTGCGATTTTATTTTCTGATATTTTGACTATACCTGATGCTTTAGGTCTGGGTTTGTATTTTGAAACAGGTGAAGGACCAAAGTTTCATAAAACAGTGCGCACTGAACAAGATGTGGCGAATTTACCTAAACTAAATTCTAAATCAGATCTAGCTTATGTCATGAATGCAGTTTCAACGATTCGATCTGCTTTAAATGGACAAGTGCCGCTGATTGGTTTTTCGGGCAGCCCTTGGACCTTAGCAACCTATATGGTTGAAGGTGGTTCAAGTAAAGAATTCCGCTTCATTAAGAATATGATGTATGCGCAACCTGAAGTGTTACATGCCTTACTTGATCATCTTGCTGATTCAGTGATTGATTATCTGAATGCACAAATTGATGCAGGTGCTCAAGCGATTCAAATTTTTGATAGCTGGGGCGGTGCGCTAGCGCATAGAGAATATGTTGAATTCTCATTGAATTATATGACCAAGATTATTGCAGGATTACAACGTGAAAAAGATGGTCGACGTATTCCGATTATTGTGTTCACGAAAGGTGGCGGTCAGTGGTTGGAGACGATGCTGACCACAGGTGCGGATGCGTTTGGTCTAGATTGGACTACACCGCTTTATACTGCACGTGATGTGGTTGCAGGGCGTGCTGCTTTACAAGGGAATTTAGATCCTGCTGTGCTTTATGGTTCAGCTGCTTCAATTGAAAAATCTGTGAAAGCGATGTTGGATGATGCGTATGCAAATGGTGAGAAAACAGGGTATATCGCAAACTTAGGTCATGGCATTACCCAATGGGTTGATCCTGCCCAACCTAAGATTTTTGTCGATACTGTACATGAATACAGCGCAAAATATTTAGGTTGATATTGAGCATATTTCAAGACTAAACACGCTAGGATTCATTTTGTGCAGTTGATCGTATTATCCCTAAATTTCATGACTAAGGCAGCTTCGGCTGCCTTATTTGGGTTGTTGCTTTTGATTGCATTTGCAGTCACCGCACCGATGGGAAGTCATGAATATTGGGGCTTTTTTCGTTACGATTATTTGTTATTTTATGCGCTGATTATTCAAACCTGTCTAATTTATTTAAAGCTCGAGTCATGGGCCGAAGCGAAAGTGATTGCTTTATTCCACATCATGGCGATGGGAATGGAAATATTTTTGACCCATCCAGCGATTGCCTCATGGCAATATCCTCAACCAGCCATATTTAAATTACTGACTGTGCCATTGTTTGCAGGGTTTATGTATTCAGCAGTGGGTAGTTTTTTTGCTCGTTCTTTGCGACTCTATAATGTTTCATTCGAGAATTTGCCGAATTTTGGCAATATGCTGTGTTTGGCAGTGTTGTCTTACCTTAACTTTATGAGCAAGTTTTTTATTCCTGATATTCGTCTTGCGCTATTTATTTGGAGCATCGTAATTTTTTGGAAAACTCGGCTTTATTTTCAGTTGCAGCAACATCGTTTTAAAGTGCCTATGCTACCGATTTTATTGTTGCTTGCTTTTTTGATTTGGATTGCAGAGAACATCAGTACTTTCTATAAAATTTGGCTTTATCCAAGCCAAGTTGATGCTTGGCATATGGTGGGTTGGGGCAAGTTAGGTTCTTGGTATCTATTATTACTTTTAAGTTTAGTCTTGGTTTTAAAAATATTAGGTGTGCGGGATAAAAATGGATCTTGGCGATTGCGCTAAAAGATTATAGTCGTGCAAATGGAGCTTTTATTGAGCTCCTTTTTGTTATAAATATTTCATATATATTTCAAAATTTATTTGCTAAAAAAGTTTAACCTCGTTATGTTAATCTTTGTGTAAGAACAATTACACAGCACAATAGTGATAACAAATAGTTAAAAATAATTGAGACTGGAGACATTTCTTATGTTAAAAAAAATTGCATTAGCAGCTTTGCTAGCAGCTGGCTCAAGTGTTGCAATGGCTGATAATGATGTTGGTTGCGGTGCTGGTACACAAATTTGGGCAGGTCAAAAAGGTATTGCACCTAAAATCCTTGCAGCAACAACCAATGGAATTTTTACCAACCAATTATTAGGGATTACGTTCGGTACTTTAGGATGCCGTCAAGGTGGTACAGTAACGGCTCAAGTTGTGACATTTACCAATGAAAATGCAGAGTCTTTAGCGCGTGATATGGCAGTTGGTCAAGGCGAAAGTTTAAATGTACTTGCCGAATTAATGCAAATTAAAGCCAACGACAAAGCTCGCTTCTTTGCTGTGTCTAAAGCAAACTTTGCTGAAATTTATTCAAGCAAAAATACAAACTCACTTCAAGTTTTAGATGCTTTACAAAGCGTGATGGCAAAAGACGCTGTGCTTAAAGCATACGTTTAATTTGTTGCACGATAAAACCCTGTCTTAATGGCAGGGTTTTCTTATACTTATTCTGATTATTTTTAAAAATTGCGATTGAATGAAATTAGCTACTTTTGTATTTACATCTTTGATATGTCATTTTACATATGCCTCGGTTGAATCTGATTTACAAAAGTATTTAGACCTTGCTCAACAAAAACAATTAGATCATCAAACCACATGGCAACGCTTGATGTATGCCGATCAAAAACAAAACAGCGAAGTCACTTATGCTGGTTATTTTTATGCCAAAGACGGCAAAACAAATTTAAAGAGTGAATTACAAGCAAATATTAAAGCCTTGTTTCTTGAAGCCCCAGATAACCAATCCATCCGTTGTAAGTTTCCTGCACGTAGTCGTTGGTTAATGCAACAACTCGATATTGATGTACAACAACTTCCAAAAGTAAATTGTGTTGAATTTAACGATTGGATCAATCAAATCAAGCCGCATAAAGCCACTTTGGTTTATGCCACTGACTTTATGGGCAATCCGAGTTCGATGTTTGGGCATACTTTGCTGCGTCTAGATCCTAAAGATCAGAAACAACTCAATCTAGTGTCCTATGCCGTGAACTATGCTGCCACAGTGAAAGGTGATGATAACTGGTCCTATGCATGGAAGGGCTTAACAGGACAGTATCCCGGTGAATATTCACTAATGCCGTATTATCGTAAAGTAAAAGAGTATGGTGATTTTGAAAGCCGTGATCTATGGGAATATGAGCTCAATTTAACACCTGAAGAAACTCGTTTTTTGGTTGAACATATTTGGGAAATGCAGCATGTGAGTTTTCCCTATTATTTTGTCAGTGATAACTGTGCTTACCGTTTACTCGGTTTAATTGATTTAGTACGTCCAAATTTAAATTTAAAACAGCAGTTTAACTATGCTGCCATTCCAATTGAAACCTTGAAGGCTGTCGATCAACAAGACTTAGTGAAAGAAGTCGTGTATCGACCAGCTTTGGAAACCCAATTACTTGCTCAAGCCAAGCAGCATGGTACAGCTTTAGCCAAAGTTGCTCATCAGGTTGCCTTTACCGAGACAGATCAGGTTCAACCCATTTTAAAAGCATATCAACCACAAGATCAGGCCAAAATTTTAGAAATGGCTTACGATGATTTATATCTACAATATATCAGCCGTCAAGTTGATGCCAATATTGCTCAGCCAAAATTAAGACAGCTTCTTGCTGAAAGAAGTCAGATTGAAGTTGAAAAGCAACGCCAACAACCAGAGCGTCCAAAAATGCAGCCTGTAGAAGGGCATCATGCACGTAATTTGTCAGTGAATGTGGGTGAGGTGCAAGGACAAAAGTTTGTGGAGCTGGGTCATCGTCAGGCTTATCACGATTTGATTGATCCACAAGGAGGTTATCGCACAGGCACACAATTACTATTTTTAGATGGTAGTCTGCAATATCGTGATGACAAGCTCAAGCTCGAACATTTAGATCTATTGTCAGTGAATTCTTATAATCCAGTTCAACCTTTTAAATCGCCGTCAACTTGGGGATTTAATCTAGGTTGGAAACAGGAAGCCATTGAAAATGGGCAGTTGAGTGAAGATGAGCAACATGGCGTGATGAATCTAAATATGCAAGTTGGTTATAGCGTGGCAGATTATGATCGTCGACATCTGTGTTATGCCCAACTACAAAGCCATATTCAAGGCGGTAAAAATTTAGATAAAGGCTGGCGTGTTGGAGTTGGGCCGACTGTAGGCTGTATGAACGTATGGTCTGATAATATTAATAGTGTGGTGCAAGTTGAACTGCCGTATTGGCAAGATCATAACCAGTGGAATTTAAGAGTCGGTACACAGCTACAATATAGTGTGAATACAAATCATGCTCTGCGTCTGAATTTGGATTTTGAACAACAAGATCATAAAGACTGGAATAAAGTAGGTTTAGGCTATGTTCTGTTTTTTTAGATAAGATATCACTAGGATCAGGCTAATTTCCAGTATCTAGACTTCAACGATGACATAGTATTTTTTAACTGCTTCAACGACTTCAAATGTACCGACAAATGCGGGTGGGATAATCCCTGCATTTCCAGCAGTCACTTCAATAAAAGAATGAGTTTTTGCATCATGGATACGGACAATTCCTTCAATCACTTGAAAGAACTCTTGTTTATTGTCAGCGAATTGAATATTCCAAGCACCAATTTCACATTTCCAAATACCGCAGTCCATATGTGGATGTTCATATAAGCTATAGGTGAGACGTTCAGGATTACCTCGAACCAGACGATCGGGACGAGGGTAATCAATATTTGCTTCATTTACGATTAAATCGCCGAAACCTGCTAACTGAACTGATGACATTCTAATTGCTCAGCTTAATAGCTTTCAGGAACAGCACTTAAAAACTCACGACGTGCATCTTTATCCGTTTTAAAATCACCCACAAAAGAAACTGTACGTGTCGTTGATTCTTGTTTGCCGACACCGCGCATCATCATACACATATGGGCTGAATCAATCACAACCGCAACACCACGTGCCTGAGTCACTTCTGCAACTGCTTCTGCAATTTGCTGTGTTAAGTTTTCTTGAATTTGCAAACGACGCGCAAACATTTCTGTAATACGTGCAAATTTAGATAAACCTAAAACTTGACCTTCAGGTAAATAAGCAATATGGACACGACCATAAAAAGGGAGAAGGTGATGTTCACAAAGCGAATAAAACTCGATATTTTTGACCAATACCATTTCGTGGTTATCGGATGGGAAAACCGCACTATTTGTAACTTCTTCAAGGGTTTTGCTATAACCAGAAGTTAAAAAAGAAAAAGCTTTAGCCGCACGCATAGGCGTATCTTTTAAGCCTGGGCGATTTAGATCTTCACCAACGGCAGTTAAAATATTTGCGTACGATTGCTGCATAGACATAACAATGTTCACTTAGGTGGGTTGAACAAAACGGGAATTGTATCAGAAAACGACTCAAAAACTTAATTTTGAACCAAATGCCGATTATTGTTTGTGCTTTGGGTTCTTTTCTGCACGTTTTAAGAGCACTAAAACAGCACCAGTACCCCCTTGATTGTCAGGTGCGCTGACAAATGCAAGTACATCACGATGTTGTCTAAGCCAGCCATTGACATAGGTTTTTAAAATGGCTTCAGGTCCTTTACCGTGAACAATTTTGATGACATTTTGATTTTCATCTTTTGCCATTTGAATGATCTGTAGAACGGCTGCTCGGGCTTGTTCAACGGTACAGCCATGTAAATCGACTGCTTCAAACCAACGAGTTTTACCTGTTTTTAAATCTTCAAAGACTTTGTGCTGCAAGGTTGCAATGCGATAGCTTAAAGTCGCTTGGCTTGCCACTGGATTTAAGATCGCTTGAGTATCCGAAATTTCTGTAAGCTCTTGCTCAGTACCACCTTCGGCTGCTGCGCGTTTTGCTAAAGTTTGGGCATCAACTTTTTTGCGACGTGTGACTTTGGTGTCTGCAATATTTTGATTGTCGATAGGTTTTACCCCAAGTAGGGCTTTTTTAAAAAGCTCAGTATCTTCCAACTCTTCATTGATAGCCTGAGTTTTTTTTGCCTCAACTTGTTTTGCAATAGCGCTAGATTGAGGGTTAGAGATTTGCTTTTTAAAGGCTTTCAGTAAGTTAAACTGATCTTTAGAAAGCGAGGAATCATGTTTACTCATAATTTTTAAGAAAATATGCAAGATACGAGAGAGATGGAAAAATTATAGTCCGAAACCGTGATGATTTGAACTGAATTGCATTCATGGAGCGATATGAGCTTTAAAGTGATGATAAATGCTTCAAAGTATTGATGGGATAAATTGATTTAGTTTCTTTATCCATTATCTACGGAAGCTACGTTTGTAATTTTTCATTTATTAAGAGGGAGTTAGAATCCTTATAATTCGTGATTGGTTTAAGCCTTTATTTTTTAAACGGTCGTACAGTTCAAAGCAAATATGTTGGTTAACTTGAACACGGGGTAAAGTATCATCGAAGTCAAAATAACGAATATAACCAGATTGATCCATCACAATTGCAAGGCGCTCGAAGTGACCTCTCCGTTTCTGAAAAGTTTTATATTGTTCTACTACACCGCATTCTTCAGATTTAATAAATGTATCTACAGGGGAAAAGTACATTCCGCTGCTAATAAAGATGACTCCAGGAATTAAAATAAAGAAATAAAATACTCTTGGATTTTTGAACTTCTGAATTTTTTGATAGCAATAGAGATGACTATAAATTGGAAAGCTAACTAAAAAGATCAGCCCTAGAATTAATAAAAAATTACTCATGTTTTTTCATCAGTCTTTAATCGTTGATTAATCTATTGGTATTTTCTAACTCTAATTTTTATTCTTTATTAAGAACTTATATTTAGTTCTAGCATCATTTAAAAGGTTCAAGGCAAAATTTTACCTTGAACCTCATAAATTTAAACCTGTTCAGTTTTTCCAAACAACTCACCAAACGCTTGATCTGGACGGGGCTGTTTCATAAAGCTTTCACCAACAAGGAACGTATGAATATCATTGGCTTGCATCATTTCTACATCAGCAGGCGTTGCAATACCACTTTCAGTAACCAATACACGCGAAGCAGGTAACAATTTCTTTAAACGTAATGAAGTATTTAAATCAACATCAAAGGTCTTAAGATTGCGGTTATTCACGCCTAGAATACATTGCTCAGAAAGCTTTAATGCACGTTCCAATTCATATTCATCATGCACTTCAACCAACACATCAAGTTGATGCTCAAATGCAGTTTTCGACATTTCCTCAAGCTGTTGATCTGATAAACATGCCACGATCAATAAAATACAATCTGCATGCAGCGCACGTGCTTCAACAACATTATAAGGATCAACCAAGAAATCTTTGCGCAACGCAGGTAGGCCACAGTGATTACGTGCGATTGCAATATTTTCATCCGCACCTTGGAAGAAATCCACATCTGTTAATACAGACAAGCAAGCAGCACCTGCTTGTTCATATTGCTGTGCAATTTCAGCAGGATTGAAATCTGCTCGGATCACACCTTTAGAAGGTGACGCTTTTTTAATTTCAGCAATAACGGCTGGACGTTTATGTTGTAAAGCCTTGGCAAAACCACGAACAGGTGTTGCTTCTTTTGCCCACTGTTCAACATCATACAAACTACGTTGTTTTAAACGTGCTGCAAGCTCCTCATGTTTGCGGTCAACAATTTTACCTAAAATGGTATTTTGAATATCGATCATGAGAAGTCCTTAGTCTGCCTGAGATTGTTTTAATGTCTTGGTAAATTCAGCCAAGATACTCATTTTTTCTAAAGCTTGTCCGCCATAAAGAATATCTTGAGCGAACTCAACTGCTTGCTTGTAAGTCTTGGTGATACCAGCAACATAAATACCCGCACCTGCATTCAGTGCAATCATGTTTGCTGCTTTTTCACCAATATCTGATTTATCTCGGCTTAAAGCATCTTTGATTAGCTTTAAGCTTTCTTCTGAACTGTTGACCACTAAGCCAGTTAGTGTTTGAGATGGAATGCCTACATCATCTGGTGTCAAAGTCCATTCAGTAATTTCGCCATCTTTCAGTTCAGCAACTGTGGTTGGTGCTGCAAGACTGATCTCATCTAAACCATCTTTAGAGTGTACAACCAGTACATGCACTGCACCCAACTGCTTTAATACTTCAGCGATAGGGCGGCATAACTCATCTGAAAATACCCCGATCACAAAACGATTCACACCAGCAGGATTTGTTAATGGGCCAAGTAGATTGAAAATACTACGAATCCCTAACTCACGACGAGGTGCGACTGCATAACGCATGGCTTTATGATGATTTGGTGCAAATAGGAAACCTACACCCATTTCACGGATGCAGCGTTCGGTTTGTTGCATATCTAAATCAAGCTGAATTCCCATTTGTTCGAGTACATCGGATGAACCTGACTTACTCGACACACCACGGTTACCATGTTTGGCGATGGTTGCACCAGCAGCAGCTATAACGAAACTTGAAGCTGTAGAGACGTTAAATAAATTCTGACCATCTCCACCTGTGCCGACAATATCAACCAAGTGAGGAATATCACTCACATCAATTTTAATTGCAAACTCACGCATAATGCGTGCTGCTGCAGTGATTTCATCAATACTTTCACCTTTCATGCGCAAGCCCATCATTAACGCACCGATTTGTGCATCAGTTGCTTCGCCCTGCATAATGCTACGCATGACATCTTCCATTTGTGGCTGGGTAAGATGAATGTTTTTGGTAATGTGATTAAGAGCCTGTTGGATATTCATAGTCATGAGTTACAGCATTAATGATTAAAATTCTTAAGTGAAGTGGGTTAAAAAAGAAGAAGGACTTGGTTTTGTGAGAAAGGCTCACTTGCTAATCGACTATGTTAGCAGAAAATAGTCTCAGTTTTATGTTTGTGCTTAGATTTTAATTTAAATAGCTAGGTAGAGTGGTTCTTAATCTTTTCTAATCATGATCTGTATAAAATTAAAAGCCAATCATCGAATCGAATGATTGGCTTTGATTGAAACAATATTTGATTAATCGTTATTGATGCTGTTTCTAAGCCCAAGTATTTGGCTTGTTGCCACACCAGCAGTCATAGAGCCATTTACATTTAAAGCCGTACGGCCCATATCAATTAAAGGTTCAATTGAGATAAGTAGAGCGACCAATGTGACTGGCAGCCCCATTGCTGGTAATACAATTAAAGCAGCAAAAGTTGCACCGCCACCAACACCTGCGACACCGATTGAACTCAGTGTAACGATTGTCACCAGTTGCGCTATCCATAAAGGATCAAGAGGATTAATTCCTACTGTAGGCGCTACCATAACCGCAAGCATAGCTGGGTATAAACCAGCACAACCATTTTGACCTATTGTTGCTCCAAATGATGCTGAAAAACTGGCGATGCCTTCTGGAACACCTAATTGTTTATGTTGTGTTTCAATGTTGAGAGGAATGCTTGCTGCACTTGAGCGGCTTGTAAATGCAAAAGTAAGTACAGGAAAAACTTTTTTGAAAAACTCAATTGGGTTGACACGAACGAATAATAAAATTAGCCCATGTACAATAAACATAACGGCAAGACCGAGATAAGAAGCGACTAGAAACTCACCTAGCTTAACAATGTCAGCAAGGTTTGCAGTTGCGACCATTTTCGCCATGAGTGCTAATACACCATAAGGCGTAAATTGCATCACTAAACGCACTAAGCCAATAATCAAGGCTTGTAATGCTTCGATACCATGTCGAATTCTCTCACCATTGATCGGGTCTTTATCCATCAATTTTAATGCTGCAACACCTAAAAAAGCTGAGAAAATCACCACACTAATGATTGATGTTGGTCGTATACCTGTTAAATCTGCAAAAGGGTTTTGTGGCAATAAAGAGAGAAGTAGTTTAGGTATATCTAGGTTCGTGACTTGACCAATGTAATCGCTTTGAATTGCAGCAAGGCGCGCAGTTTCTTTAGTGCCTTGGACTAAGCCCTCGGCAGTCAGACCAAATAAGTTAGTAATACTAATTCCGACAAAAGCAGCAATTGCTGTGGTAACCAGTAAAATACCAATAACAAATACGCTGATTTTACCTAAAGAGGTGGTTTGATGGAGTTTGACGACCGCACTTAAAATGGAGATAAAAATAAGTGGCATGATCACCATTTGTAAAAGTTGAACATAACCATTACCGATGAGATTGAACCATGTAACAGATTGTTCAATAATTGCACTTTTGCTGTAAATCGCTTTAAGACTTAAACCATAAATAATACCTACGATCATACCGATCAGTACTTTTTTAGAAAGACTCCAATCTTGTCGGTAACTAAAAAACAATCCTGCAATCAGCAAGAAAAAAACAATAATATTCAATAAAACTAAGATATTCACAATAGGTTATCCTGATTGATATTTCAGGGGGAGATCTCTAGAAAATAATGATTCAGATTCTATCATTCAGCACCCATGAAGCTTAATCATTCCTATGACTATACTTAATCTAAAAAATTAAAAAGGAATTCTAGAACTGAAAAAATGAGGATGAATTTCTTCTTCTGAAATACATGAAAAATATTTTAATTTTTTAAAAAGAATGATTTGCTTTGAATTAAATTTTTAAGTCTTGATTTTAATGCTGAAAAAATAATCAGTGTGTATGAGTTATATAGTGATTTTATATGTTCAAAATAAAAACAGCCTATTATACAAATAAGCTGTTTTTAAATAAAACTTAGTAATTAAGCGTAAATATCTAAGAAGTTTTTAAAAATTTGATGACCATGTTCGCTCAAAATAGATTCGGGGTGGAATTGAACACCTTCAACAGGAAGTTTTTTATGTTTCACGCCCATAATTTCTTCAATTGTGCCATCTGTTTGGTTCGTCCAGCACGTCACCTCTAGACATTCTGGCAACGTTTCTTGCTCAATTACCAATGAGTGGTAACGTGTAGCAGCAAACGGGGAAGGTAAGTGACTAAAAATTCCTTTGTCACTGTGATGCATATCAGATAAACGACCATGCATAACCGTTTTAGCGCGGATAATCTTGCCACCAAATGCCTGTCCAATCGCTTGATGTCCAAGACAGACACCCAATAAAGGAATTTTACCCGCAAAATGGTTAATTGCAGGAATAGAAATTCCTGCTTCACTTGGTGAGCATGGACCTGGACCAATTACCAAGTATTTAGGCTGCCATCGTTCAATATCTTCTAATGTGACTTGATCATTACGAACAACTTTTACTTCTTGATTCAACTCGCCAAAATATTGAACGATGTTGTAAGTAAAACTGTCATAGTTGTCAATCATTAAAAGCATGATTATAACCTTTTGAAAATACGCACTTTATTGTGCTTTTGCTTTTGATAAACCTATCTAAAAACGATATTCCTTTCGCGCTATATGCGTCGTAAAGGCATTTCTTAGATATAGAGGACAATAATCATAACAAAAACAAATGATCAATGTTGAATATTTCGTTTAATAGATGTTTTGATGGATTTATAAACCGAGGATATAAAGAACCATAGAAACAGATAATAAATTTCATAAATTGAATGACTTGGGTGAAAATATACAAAGTGAACCAAAAGTCTAAATGAATTGATTGGAATGAAGTTAAAAAGAATGATATAAAAAGCCAATTTATGCTAACTAGTGATGGTGTGCTTTTGCACTACATTAGTTCTCTGTTATATGTTTTGCACCACTTTGGTTCGTTATGTCTATTTTGGGGACTAGCTGGGATCGGAATGTTTAAATATGGTGCATTTGTGAAAGCAAACATTATAGTGGACATAGGACATGGAGCTTAAAGCATTTTTTCTGCAAAGAATTTCAATGTTTTAGGTATGCTTTAAAATTGTTGGTATGATAATTGCTAATTATATATCAACAACTAACACGCACTTAACAAGTGCATAAAAATTTCATTGGAGCAAATGAGCATGGCGAACAAGGTCCTTCAACTCATCAAAGAAAGTGGCGCAAAATGGGTCGATTTTCGCTTTACTGATACTAAGGGTAAAGAGCAACACGTAACTTACCCAGCTGACACAATTGATGAAGATACATTTGAAGACGGTAAAATGTTTGATGGTTCTTCAATCGCTGGTTGGAAAGGCATTGAAGCTTCTGACATGATCTTACGTCCAGATGCTGAAACAGGTTTTCTTGACCCGTTCTTTGCTGAGCCAACAGTTGTTGTAACTTGTGACGTAATCGAGCCATCTACTGGTCAAGGTTACGAGCGTGACCCACGTTCGATTGCTCGTCGTGCTGAAGAATATTTAAAATCTACTGGTATCGGTGATACTGCATTCTTTGGTCCAGAACCAGAATTCTTCGTTTTTGACGAAGTGAAATGGGACATCGATATGTCTGGCGCTCGCCATACATTAATCGCTGAAGAAGCTGCATGGTCTACAGGTAAAGATTACGAAGCAGGTAACTCTGGTCATCGTCCACGCGTTAAAGGCGGTTATTTCCCAGTTCCTCCAGTTGACTCTCATCAAGACATGCGTGCTGAAATGTGTGCACGTATCGAAGACATCATGGGCCCTGGTCGTGTAGAAGTACATCACCATGAAGTTGCTTCTTGCCAATTAGAAATTGGTGTGAGCTTCAACACTATGGTTCGTAAAGCGGACGAAGTTCAGCAGTTCAAATATGCAGTTTGGAACGTTGCTCATCAATATGGCAAAACAGCGACATTTATGCCTAAGCCAATGGTAGGTGATAACGGTTCTGGTATGCACGTTCATATGTCTATCTCTAAAGATGGCAAGAACTTGTTTGCTGGTGATGAATATGCTGGTTTATCTGAAATGGCATTGTTCTTCATTGGTGGTATCATCAAGCACGCTCGTGCATTGAATGCAATCACGAACCCAGGTACAAACTCTTATAAGCGTTTAGTTCCACACTACGAAGCTCCGATTATGCTTGCTTACTCAGCACGTAACCGTTCTGCTTCTATCCGTATTCCTTACGTTTCTAGCCCTAAAGGCAAGCGTATCGAAGCACGTTTCCCAGATCCATTAATGAACCCATACTTAGGTTTTGCTGCATTGTTAATGGCTGGTCTTGATGGCATCCAGAACAAGATCCATCCAGGTGAAGCTGCTGATAAGAACTTGTATGACCTTCCTCCTGAAGAAGAAGCAAAAATCCCAACAGTTGCTCATAACTTAGAAATGGCAATTGCTGCACTTGAAGCGGATCACGAGTTCTTATTAAAAGGTGGTGTATTCACTAAAGAAATGCTTGATGCATATATCGAACTTAAAACTGAAGATGTACGTCGTCTTAATACGACTACTCACCCAGTTGAATTTGATATGTACTACAGCCTGTAATACATTAGATTCTGAAAAAGCTCGCTTCGGCGAGCTTTTTTTATGTTTTTGATTCAATTGAAAGTCATACGCTTTTTCCAAAGAAATTCATGTAAACTAGTTGCGATGTTTTTAGTGAGCCAAGCATGCGAAATTTACGACCAAACAGAATTAAGGGGCGAGAGATCCCAGCTGAATTAAAAAAATGGTTGTATGCATCTGGTTCTCTCACTCAGCAATTGACTGATTTGGGGGAGGGGGCATTTCATGTCGAGCGACTCAATGAGCATTTTCAACGACTCACCTTTAACGATAGCCAGTGGATGCAAATGCCAGCACACCATATTGCATGGGTACGTGAAACGAATCTATATGGTAATCAGGTGCAGGCTTGGGTGAAAGCAAAAAGTATTTTTCCAATTTTAAGCTTACACAAGAAAGCTCGATTATTTCGGCATATCCGTAATAAGCCAATCGGTTGGTTTTTATTTCAACGAACTAATCCAGCTTGTGAAAGAAGGGTTATTTATCTAGAAGAAGGTTGGACTAGACAAAGTTGTTATACTTGGCATGGTTGTAAATTTATCGTGCAAGAGACTTTTCTCCCAGCATTTGAGCAGTTTATTCAACAGCATTGACTCTAAGGATTCATCATGGAAACAGTGCAACATACGACTTGGCGACAACGTTTAGAAGCCTATTATTATTTATGCCGCTTTGATAAGCCAATCGGTACAGAATTGGTTTTTTGGCCGACTATGTGGGCTTTGTGGATTGCTGCAAAAGGGACACCAGATCTTAAAATATTATTGCTTATGATTTTGGGTGTTATTTTTATGCGTGCAGCAGGCTGTGCGATCAATGATTTTGCTGACCGTAAAGTTGATGCGCATGTTGAACGTACAAAAACACGCCCTTTAGCTACAGGTATAATTCGTGCTCGCGAGGCTGTTTTTGTATTTTTAGCTTTAGTTACTGCAAGTGCTATGTTGCTATTTTTCCTGCCCATCGAAACCTTTTATTGGTCATTTGGTGCATTATTTTTAGCGTTTATTTATCCCTTTATGAAACGCTTTACCAATTTACCACAGGTGTTTTTAGGTGCTGCTTTTTCATGGTCAATCCCGATGGCATATACTGCGGTTGGGCAAACGCCAGATTTAACCTGTTGGCTTTTATATTTCGGTAATTTGGCTTGGACAGTAGCTTATGATACACAATATGCAATTACTGATCGTGAATATGATTTGAAAATTGGTGTGAAATCTACCGCAATTTTATTTGGTAATTACGATATACAGATAATTGGTTTATTACAGTTTATTAGCTTGTTATTAATTGGCTCAGCTTTGTATCTGCAACATATTTTTATACCGTTTGGAATGATTGCATTACTTATTGTTGCAGGGGATTTTGTTTATCAGGCATATAAAACTAAACATCGAGAACCACAGATTTGTTTCTGGGCATTCCGTCACAATCGTTGGGTAGGAATGATAATTTTTCTGGGAATCTTTTTGGAATTAATGTCTTAAAATGACTTGTTGGTTGAAAAGTGTCCTATATGGGGCATTTTTTTGTGCATTAATAAAGCAGCATCTAGTTTCGTGCGCAAGAAACAAAGACAAAAGGATATTTTATGAAACGGTCAAAAATTGCTTTAGCAATGACACTCTCTATTCCAGCATTATTTTTTAACTGCATGTAATGATGATTACACTGGAGTAGATTCGAGTAACCCCCATTTGTATGAAAGCAATTATGCGATTGATACGGTTAATACTGCTGCTTCGATTAAAGTAATGACCTGTAAAATTGCAAATGTTCAAGGGCGAACAGCAACTGCAACAGCGATGGTGCTTTTTCCTAAAGTTGCTAAACCTGTAGATTGTTATCGTATTGTTGTGTGGGAACATGGAACTGTTGGGGTGGGTGATGGTTGGGCACCAAGCAAAAATATGATTAATCCTCGTTGTAGAATCCTTGCTGATACTCTATTGGTGGCTGGTTACGTTGTGATTGCACCTGATTATGAGGGGTTAGGTATCGCAGATTTAGCATATGGTCGTACCGGCGATGATGGTGCATGCTTGAGTTATCTAGCTCCAGATAGCGCTAATGGATTACAGGAGAAATTTAAAGCGGGGATTTTGGCTTTCTTAGTAGACCCTACACATCAAATCACACAGTTTGGTATTGATCTAACTAAGTTTAAAGAAGATGTTGTGGTGCAAAATTTCTTAGCGGCGACTCAGCCTGCAACCAATTCGACTAAAGAAAAAGTAATTAAGACACCTGTCTTACTTATTCAGGGAGAAAAAGATCAAGCGGTATTGCCAGCAGTTACGCAACTGTTGGTTAAGAATATGAAAGAGAATGCTTTAAAATTCTTTCCATAAGCAGCTTATGATGAAAATTATTTATTGGATATCGTACCAAATGCAACGCATACGCAGGCGATCATTTGTAGAAATGCAAAAGCAGTGGAATTTATTCAAAAATATATGTCAGCAGGTACGGGGATTGTGCTGACTGATGATCAAAAAGATGCGGGTCAAAATGCTCAGTCTACAGGTAAATTTTAAGCTTTTATTTAGATCATAACTTTCAAAAAAGAGTCTCTTCATAGCGGCTCTTTTTTGTTATATTGTTACATTAAGATGAGTTGTGTTATTGGAATCTGGATCATTTATGAGTCAACAATCTACTGAAAAGAAGCCGATACCTTGGTTATTAATGAGTCTGGGGCTTCTGATCCCGATCTTTATTGTAGGAATGGCTTTTCTAGCTGCAAAAAGTGATGCGCAAACCAAGAAAAAATACGATCAACAACATGCAGAAATTGCAAAGAAATTTGAAAAACAGAAAAATGCTGAATCAGCAATTCAGTCTGAATAATCCTTAATTAGAAAATTTGATTTATCGAATGTCCATCTGTAATTGTTTTACAGATGGAATTTGAGTGTAGCGATGCACTTTATACCCTGCCTCTAAAAGCATTTGATCGCGTTTTTTGTCTTCTAATTCTTTTCCAATATGACTTGGATCATCAAGTTCGATGATTGCCAATACATTCATTTCTTGGTCTAAAATCACGAAATCAGTCACTTTGCGATTGAATTGACTACGAATTTTATAATGATCGCTGGTAATTAAAGCACTGAAAGCGACTTGTGTAAGGATATGATTGTTAGGGAATGCCTGTTTTAGCCTCGTGAACATCTTTGATTCAAATGTGGTAATAACAGGGCGAGCAAAAAACTTCTGCTGTGGTAGAAAAGAACGTAGACAACTAATTAAAAGTAATACTGTGCTAATCAAGCCAATAAGCAAAAAGATAATCTGATTAGATGCAAACATATTTATTATCAATACATGAATAAAAAACCCACTCAATAAGAGTGGGTTTTTAGAATTTTGGCTCTCCCACCTGGGCTCGAACCAGGGACCTGCGGATTAACAGTCCGTCGCTCTACCGACTGAGCTATGGGAGAATCTGGATAGGCATTCTATGCATGAATAGGAGTATGGTCAAGAGCTGAATAACAAAAAATTTAAATATTGATTTGATTGTACTTTTTATCAGCATTTTTATAAATTTAATGGATAGGATACTTTGTTTTTAGTAGGAGCTAGAGGGAATTTCGGTCAATAAAAAAGCCCATATCATATTGGATATAGGCTTCTTTGAATTTGGCTCTCCCACCTGGGCTCGAACCAGGGACCTGCGGATTAACAGTCCGTCGCTCTACCGACTGAGCTATGGGAGAATCTGAATGCCATTATAGGCAGCTTTTAAAATCGGTCAAGCTAAAAGTGTCATGTTTCTTTCATTTTTTCACTGTATGCTTTTTATTTGCACAATTGGGGCGAAATCGGAAAAATAACTTGAACTTTGATCAAGCTGTTGTTAGATTCGAAACAGAAAAGTGTTTAGATTTTTATCTAGACCGTGTGGATTTAACCCAACTTGCCAGCACTAAAATGGCTAAATCGGAGGTCAAAATGACTATTCTTAGCATTCAATCTATTTTTTCAAATTTATCTTTTTATCAAGATCATTATCTTGAAATCATTGAAGATCCTCAGCAGTATTACACATCAGTTGAAAACTGTTTTTTAAATACATTTCCATTTAAGCAACAAGTTTTATTTCTAGGTGATTTATTGCAACTTTGGTTTGGTGATAAATGGAAAATCCAAAACGCTAAAAATTTATTGACGCAGAAAAATGTATTAACGGTGAATGAGCATTTCCCTTTGTACTTATTTCAGCTCGGTGGTGAGCTTATTTTGGGTGCAAATACTGCATTGGCTTGGTCAGTTGCAGAAAATAAAATTGTAGCTGTACAAGTGAAGAGTATTTGGCAATATGCTGTTTTCAGTCACTTATGCTCACGACCAAAAAACTTTCATGAAAATAAAGCGATTGCATGAAGTCATAGTAAGCATAAATCTACAGCATAAAATTAAAGGGCGTATATGTATGTCACTGTATAATTTTTAATATTATCGCCCTTATTTTTGTATCAATCTAAATTAAGCTGATGTATGTCAAGTAAAAGCAAATAAACTATTTTGAAGTATCTTATGAATATAAGATCGTGTTGCAGAAATTATTAAATTCAATGTTTTTATTTTCTTCTAAAATTAATTGATAACAATTTTGAATAAAAGGTTCATTTATAATGAAAGGACAATGTGTTTGTGGTGAAACCACATTTGAAGTTGAATTAAGCAATCATGACGTACATGCTTGTCATTGCTCAATTTGTCGTCGACAGACCAGTGGTGTGATTATGACGATTGATGTGAAACAGGGCAGCTTAAAATTTTTAAAACAAGACCATCTCTCTATCTATAATTCATCGGCTTGGGGCGAGCGTGGGTTCTGTAATGCTTGTGGCACAAATTTATTTTGGCGGACTAAAGATCAGAATTATTGCAATATTAATGTTTTTGCATTGAATGAGTCACCCCAAGATTTGAATTTTGATTTGGAAATCTATATTGATAGTAAGCCTGAGTTTTACGCATTTCAAAATGCAACGAAAAAGATGACTGAAGCTGATGTAGTTGCTTTATTTAATGCAGAAGCAAAAGAATAAATTTTTAGCTGATTCATAAAGAAAAAAAAGAAGCTTCATTAAGAAGCTTCTTTTTATCGCAACTCAGATTATTGAGCGGCTTTTTCTGCTGCAATCGAAGCAATTGCGGCATCTACACCATCAATTGAGTCTGCTGCTTTTTTAATACGCGCTAAAGCATCAACTAATACATCATCAGCAGTTGCATAAGAAATACGCATAAAACCACCTAAACCAAAAGCATCACCGGGTACAACAGCTACACCAGTTTCTTCAAGCAACCATTCAGAGAATTCTGTGCAAGATTTTAAACCTTTGGCACGAATCAATGGACGGATGTTTGCATAGGCATAGAATGCGCCATCAGCAGGTAAGCAAGAGATACCGTTGATTTCGTTTAAACCATTTACAACTAAGTCATGACGGCGTTTAAACGCTTCAATCATTGGTTTTAATACATCTTGCGGACCGTTCAATGCCGCTTCTGCTGCAACTTGAGAAATTGAAGTTGGGTTAGATGTCGATTGAGATTGAATGTTTTTCATCGCACCAATGAGTTTTGCGGGACCAGCAGCGTAACCAATACGCCAACCTGTCATTGCATACGCCTTTGATACGCCGTTAAGAACAATTGTACGATCATATAAGTCAGGTGCAATTGTTGCGATGTTATAGAACTCATCTTCCCAACGAATTGGTTCGTACATGTCGTCAGAAGCAATTAATACTTGTGGATGACGACGAAGTACCTCAGCCAAAGCTTCTAATTCAGCTTTAGTATAAATCATACCTGTTGGGTTAGAAGGGCTGTTTAATACAAGTAAACGTGTATTTGGTGTAATAGCAGCTTCCAATTGTTCTGGTGTGATTTTGAAGCGTTGTTCTTCACCACATTTCACAATAACAGGCGTACCTTCAGCAATAATTACCATATCTGGATAGCTTACCCAGAATGGTGCAGGAATGATTACTTCATCACCCTTGTTTAACAAAGCAAGTGCCAAGTTAAAGAAACTTTGTTTACCACCACAAGATACTAAAATCTGGTTGGGTTGGTAGTCTAAGTTATTATCACGTTTTAATTTTGCGATAATTGCTTTTTTTAAGCTCGGAGTACCGTCTACAGCTGTGTATTTTGTAAAGCCTTTATTAATCGCTTCAATTGCAGCATCTTTGATATGTTGAGGGGTATCAAAGTCTGGTTCGCCTGCACCTAAACCAATCACGTTTTTACCAGCAGCTTTAAGCTCAGCGGCTTTGTTGGTTACTGCAAGTGTAGGGGACGGTTTGATAGCATTGACACGATCAGAGAGACGTACGTCCACGGCATTATTCCTTCTTATGGGATTAGAAAATAAAAAAGCAGCTCATTTTAGCTTAAATCGATTTATTTGTGGCTGAAACTTACCTTGATTGAATAAAAAGTTACCAAATTATAGGTTTAGATCGTACAGTACTTTTTTACATATTTTATTTTTAGCAAAATAATAAAAATCTATTACAATAGGCGCTAGAAATTTAAATTTCGAGAGAATTTCAATGACTGCGCAACAACCTAAAGCCAAGAAAGCTTTAGTCAAATTACCTTTCCCTATGCCATCTACTCAGGATGATTGTGAGGATGCTACGCATAATCAGGTGCGACCAAAACCTGAGCAATATGCAGATCGTACTTGGATGCCACCGCGTGGTACACGTCGTTCGATGGGGAAACGATAGTTTTTGATGGAGCATACTTTCGCAGTAGCTTCCTAAAAGATGAGTCGATAAAAAAGCCAATGACATGTTTATATAAACGTATCATTGGCTTTTTTTTATTTGATTAATTTTTATTTATTACCAATCTTAAACGCTGCTAAAAATGCGGTTGGTTTATTGGCATCAAACACAACTCCATCTAAACGACTGGTTTGTGGTGGTTTTATGAATGTTGCTGTTGCAAGGTTTGGAAATTGTTCTTTTTTCATTTTGCCTTCAGCGATTAAACTATTTGCAGCCTTTGTGTAGATGTCTGGGCGATAGGCTTTTTGAGCGGTTTCAAGGTACCAATTATTCGGTTTAGTCTCCGCAATTTGTCCCCAACGGCGCATTTGAGTTAACCACCAAATTGCATCTGAATAGTAAGGAATACCGTACTGTCCTGTAAAGAAGGTATTAAATGATTTTAAAGGACGAATATCTCCTTTTTCGTATTCAAAAACGCCTGTCATGCTATGTAAAATCACATCTTCATCAACACCAATATAATTGGGTTGAGAAATTATCCTAGCGGCTTCTTTGCGGTTAATACGATCATTTTCATCTAACCAACTTGATGCACGAATGAGTGCTTTTACAACTTTTACTGTGGTATTTGGATTTTGTTCTGCAAACGATGCTGTAACTCCAAATACTTTATCAGCACCATTATCCCATAACACATCAGATGTAATGACAGGAACACCAAAGCCTTTTTTCACTGCTTTTTGATTCCATGGTTCACCGACTGAGTATCCTAAGGTTGTTCCTGTTACCATTTTTGCCATCATTTCTGGTGGTGGTACAACGGAAAGGGTTACGTCAGCACCGATATTACCACTCAAATCATTTTTATTTGGATCATACATACCTGGATTGATACCGCCAGCGGCTAACCAATAGCGCAACATATAATTGTGTGTGCCTGTTGGAAAAGTCATACCTAAATTAAAAGACTTATGTTTTTGTTTGTATTGATTCACAATCGGTTTAAGCGCCGATGCACTAATCGGATGCTGCGGTTTACCGTCTTCTACAGGAATATTATTTTTCATTTCCGACCATATCGCATTTGAAACGGTGATCCCTGCGCCATTGTAAGACATGGTAAATGGCGTGATAATTTCTGTACCGCTTGGTGTTGCAGTCATGGACGCAAGTGGCATCGCAGCAAGCATTTGCGCGCCGTCTAATTCACCTTTTTGTACACGTGTATATAATAGCTTCCAGTTGGGTTGTACTTCGAGTTGGACTGATAGCCCTTCGTCTTTAAAAAAACCTTTCTCAACAGCAACGGCTAAAGGTGCCATATCTGTTAGTTTAACAAAACCAATTTTTAGCGCCGTTTTTTCTGTGGTTGATTGAGCTGCGTTACTATCAGGGGATGGATGGCAGCCAGTGACTAATAAAAGAAGGCTCGCCATATAAGATATGATGAATGCCTTATTAAAAAATACTTTTCTCATTTAATTCCCCGTCAATAATAAACATCAATAGATACAGAGCAAAAAACATACCATTATTGTTATTTTATGTAAGTTATTGAGATTGCTTTAATTTTATACACTTGTATGGATTTTGGTGTTTGCGACTTTTATGATGATTTTTTATTTTTTTTATTAAATATCAATATTTTATAATTTATTTTTTGTAGATTTGGGATGTTGTAACCAAATTGTAATTATGGGAAGAATCAAGTTTTATGCTTGAAAGATAAAACCTGATTCATCATCGAGTGAGTTAATGTTTTTTAAAGGTGCGGTGAAGAGGATGCTTAATAATGCTTTTGCCCTGCCATAAAGCAATAAAGTCTTGCTCATCGAAATCATAAAGTTCCATTAATGCAATAATTGCACTAATAAAGATCATTGGACCTTCAGAATTGTCATGAAAATCAAATATTTTGCCATTCAATTTGGCCAATATATCGTTAATTTCATGTTCACGACCTCTTCCATAACGATCACGCGGATAAAGTTCTTCATTAAGTACTATTAACGCGATAGCTTTTTCTGAAGGGCTTAGTTTTGTTTGTTCTAAAGCTTCTTCAAAAGATTCATACCCATGATTAAAATAAAAAATGACTTCATCGCAAATAAAACTATGCACCATTTTGGCAGTCAGATCTGGAAATTGCGAAACAGCATCATCTTCGATGTAAGGTCGAAAAGATTCTGGAAAAATCACATTCGAATGAATTCCTTTGAATAAAGGGGCAATTTCAGAAACTTTATAACCCGCAATGCCACAACCGAGTGCCGTTAAAAAATATTTCATCTTTGGATGATTTTTAGCGTAGACCTTAAAATCATCGACATAGTGCTCAATTTGGGAAAGTGGCATTTGCTGGATATGTTCATTTAATGTTGGAATAGCAAAACTTTGCCCAGCCCAACCACGTCCGACACCGTTAACTGCTGCGAAATGTTGTGCCGCGACACGTGCGGCGCCACTATCATGTATTCCAGCTAAATTACTACCAAAAACAAATACGGTATCTTCAGGAAGTTCAGTGACAATAGTTTCATCGTGATATTGATAAGACATATTTTTTATCATTCAAATGTATATTGATCTCATGTTGCAGCCGATTGAATAAGGGGTCAATAGTGCTTTAGACTTTTCTTATCGTTATTTCTTGATGCTGCTTTTATTCTTCTTGATGGTGCACGCGATTTTATTGCAGATGTAACTTAAAAGGATAGAGAGTGCATTGAAACAAGTTTTAGCTATGAGTTTGTAAATCAGAGCATTAAATCAAAAGAGATCTGATTTCGACCATTGGTTTTTGCTTGATAGAGTAAATCATCTGCACGTTGTAATGCGTATTCAATATCATGCATATTATGAATATGAGTTAGACCATAACTTGCTGTCATTTTAATTTGATAATTCGTAAAAGTTGTTTGTTCTAGCAATCTCTTATAATGTTCGATGCGCATCAGGGCAGCAGCAGCATCCTCTGCGATGAATAAACAAATAAACTCTTCACCACCAAAACGCGCGATAAGATCTTCGGCTTGTTTATCTTTCAGCATCATTTGGCTGACACCATGTAAAATCTGATCGCCAATATAATGTCCCCAAGTATCATTAATACTTTTAAAATGATCCAGATCTAGACTTACGAGAAAATATGATTGTGAGGTAAATGACAAGGATGCACTTCTTTCAAAGAAACCACGACGATTCAATAAGTGGGTGAGTGGGTCGTGCAAACGGTCATTATTGAGGTGATGAATGACATCTTTAATCGCACAGCCACTTAGTACAATTGCAAATAAAATATTCAAGATAATATTGATTGACATACCTAGTAACCACCATGAAGACGAAGTCAACGTGACATGGTTATGATCGATATGTTCTAGAAATAGAAAATTGATTATGGCTCTGATGAATGAGTAAAGCACATTAATAAAATAAAAAATCAGCACCCAACGATCAAATGATTGGCTTTTGGGTAGTTGATGGAAAAGTGCAGGAATAACGAGTAATCCAACACTACCTAGTGCTAAATTAAGAATAATCAGGCGAAACCAAATTTGCGGTTCAATATATGAATAGTAGGTTAATGCTAAAACCGCAAAAAAAATAATCCAAAAAGCTAGCTTATGTTGGAATACTGTATTTAGTTTTAAACTAATTGCATATGCGCCAAGCCAACTACCTAGCAAGTAAAGAATAGCAGTAAAAGGTGCAGCAAGTGTGAGTTGCGGATTGGACATTAGGCATTGCGCAAACAATGCAATAGAGGGAATGGTATATGCCAATCCAATCCATAATAAAAAAATATCAGCCTTAAAAAAAAGACGGCAGCAAGTAAATGCCAAACCAATAAAAAACAGGCAACTGGGGACAATTAATATAAAATATTGCGCATTGAGTGAATTCACAGCAATTTTTCTAAATTCTTGATATTTTTGAAAGGTGTAGATTAATGTGCTTTTATATATGAATTCAACACACTTAATCGAAAATATCAAAATAATTGAGTAAAAACTCTAGCTTGCTCATATTTTTTTATTCATTGGTAAATAATTTATATGTATTTACGATTGGCATAATATTTTATAGTGAAATACATAAAAGTGATTGTAAATTGAGTCAATTGCCTCCATCAATAAGGCATCGATTGAAAAGGGTATTCTTGTGAGCGAAAACCAACCTTTTGAGTTAGTCACCAATTATCAACCTGCTGGTGATCAACCACAAGCGATTAAGAAGTTAGTTAATGGCATTGAGCATGGTCTTCGTAATCAGTTACTACTTGGAGTGACGGGTTCTGGTAAAACCTATACGATGGCGAATGTGATTGCACAAACACAGCGTCCAACGATTGTCATGGCGCATAACAAAACGCTTGCTGCACAGCTTTATGGTGAGTTCAAAGCTTTTTTTCCGAATAATGCGGTTGAATATTTCGTCAGTTATTACGATTACTATCAACCAGAAGCCTATGTGCCGTCATCCGATACCTTTATCGAAAAAGACTCAGCAATCAACGACCACATTGACCAAATGCGTCTTTCTGCAACGCGTGCTTTATTAGAGCGTCGTGATGCCATTATTGTCGCTTCAGTTTCTGCGATTTATGGTTTGGGTGATCCGAATGCCTATATGCAAATGCTGTTGCATATTGTGCAAGGCGATCGCGTTAGCCGTGATGAGATCATTCGCCGTTTGGTGGAAATGCAATATACCCGTAATGAATTGGAGTTCTTGCGTGGTACTTATCGTATTCGTGGAGAAATCATTGATATTTTCCCTGCCGAGTCTGATAAAGATGCGATTCGAGTGGAGTTATTTGATGATGAGGTTGATTCGATTCGCTGGTTTGACCCATTGACAGGAAAACTGGTGCGTAAAGTACCACGTGTGACGATTTATCCGAAAAGTCATTATGTTACGCCAAAAGATCATTTAACTCGTGCGATTGATACCATTAAAGATGAATTAAAAGATCAGCTTAAATTTTTCAAGGATCATGACAAATTACTGGAAGCACAACGTATCGAACAGCGTACCCGTTATGATTTAGAGATGATGCAACAGTTGGGTTATACCAATGGGATTGAAAACTACTCTCGCCATCTTTCAGGCCGCACAGCAGGCGAAGCGCCGCCTACTTTATTTGATTATATCCCTGAAGATGCCTTGTTGATCATTGATGAATCGCATGTGACGGTTCCTCAAATTGGTGCGATGTATAAAGGTGACCGTTCACGTAAAGAAAACTTAGTGAATTATGGTTTCCGCTTACCCAGTGCTTTGGATAACCGTCCAATGAAATTTGAAGAGTGGGAGCGAATTGTTCCGACCACGGTTTTTGTGAGTGCAACGCCTGCACATTATGAACTGGAAAAGTCAGAGCAAATCGTTGAGCAGGTGGTTCGTCCAACAGGCTTGATTGATCCTGAAATTGAAGTACGTCCAGTGCTTACACAAGTCGATGATGTACTTTCTGAAATTAATATTCGTAAACAATTAAATGAACGTGTCCTTGTGACAACTTTGACTAAACGTATGGCAGAAGATTTAACCTCATACCTGAAAGAATATGGCGTTAAAGTGGCTTATCTGCACTCTGATATTGATACTGTTGAGCGCGTCAAAATTATTCACGAATTACGTACTGGTGTGCATGATGTTCTGGTGGGGATTAACCTACTGCGGGAAGGTCTAGATATGCCAGAAGTATCTTTGGTTGCAATCTTAGATGCGGATAAAGAAGGTTTCTTGCGTTCAGAACGTTCATTGATTCAAACCATTGGTCGTGCAGCACGTAATGTCAAAGGTAAAGCGATTTTGTATGCTGACCGTATTACAGATTCAATGCGTAAAGCGATGGATGAAACAGATCGTCGTCGTAATAAACAAATTGAATTTAATGAATTACATGGTATTACCCCACGTAGTGCTGTGCGTCAAGCAATTAAAGAAATCGATACAGGTGAAGTGCTCAGTGATGATGAAATTGATGAAAAAGTGTTAGAGCAAGCGCAGAGTATCAGTGCCGACGAACAGCATCTTTTATCGGATCCAAAACTGTTTGCAAAGCATATTACCAAGCTTGAAAAAGAGATGTTAAAAGCTTCAAAAGAGCTTCAGTTTGAGCAGGCAGCAAGATTGCGAGATGAGATTGTTCGTCTCAAAGTCCATATGTTGCAATCCTAATCTAGCAGAAAAATCCTCAGGAGGGATACATATCGCAACAATCTTTGTTTATAAAATAGGCTATGTTGAAAAGCTAAATATATGACTATTGATAACAAATTTCTGTTTTGAGGATTTCCCATGCCGCTGATTAAGAATTTCCCTAAAGCGAGTTGGCGTTTAACAAAAATTGCAATTGGTGGAGTAGTCTTAACTGGACTGGCTGTAGGAACGATTGCTTATGCACAATCAAAGTCTTTACCTACAGTTGAAAAAGTAGAGCTCGATAAATATTTAGGTGTTTGGTATGAAGTTGCTCGTAAGCCAATGTTCTTTGAGCGTAAATGCGCTTATAACGTGACAGCAACTTATACGTTAAACGAAAATGGCAATATTGTTGTTGATAACAAATGTTATGACAGTGAAGGTAATTTACAACGCAGTTTAGGTGAGGCGTTTGTTGCGAATGCGCCTTTTAACACCAAATTAAGAGTGAGCTTTTTACCTGAAGGCGTGCGTTGGATTCCTGTTGCACGCGGAGATTACTGGGTTTTAAAGCTTGATGAAGATTATCAAACAGTATTGGTTGGAGAACCGAGCCGTAAATATTTATGGGTGCTTTCTAGAACGCCTAATCCTAAGAAAGAAACAGTTCATGAATATTTAAATTATGCTAAATCATTAGGCTATGATATCCGTGATGTGATTTACCCTGAACATCGTTAAATCAGTTATACTTGTTGGAAACCATGCATGCATGGTTTTTTTATTTTTATATAGTGGATAATTCACGTTTTTAAGATACGTCCCAAATGCTTCTGAGGTCAAAATGTTAAAAGGCATCGCTTATTCAGTTTTGGCTTCTGTTACCTTTGGGATTCTGTATTTTTACACTCAATTACTGGGTGCATTAGATAGTGAACAAACTTTTGGGTGGCGAATTATTGCCACAATTCCATTTTTGACTTTATTTATGTGGTTTAGTGGTGACTTGACTCATATCAAAACCATATTTAATCGAATCATAGCAAAGCCTAGTTTATTAGTGTTTCTAATGATCACTTCCGTACTGACCTCAGCACAATTATGGTTGTTTTTATGGGGACCTATGCATGGTCGTGGGTTACAAGTCTCTTTGGGGTATTTCCTGTTGCCTTTAGTTCTTGTGCTTGCTGGAAGCTTTTTATATGGAGAAAAGCTTTCCAAGTTTCAGTATCTCGCCGTATTTCTGGCAGTATTTGGTGTTGGACATGAGATTTGGCGTTTAGGGACAATCGCATGGGAGACGGCTTTTGTCGCTTTAGGCTATGCAGCTTATTTCATTCTTCGTAAAAAAATTCAAACGGACCACTTAGGTGGTTTTTGGTGGGATTTATTCCTGATCCTACCAATTGCGATTTTCTTCACTCAAACTGGGGATACACCGTATTTAAAGTTTGTAGAGCATCCTAGTTTGGGGGTTGTCGTTCTAGGTTTAGGTTTGTTGAGTGCGATTGGCCTAGGAAGTTATATTTTAGCGAGTCGCTATTTGCCGCTGATTATTTTTGGCTTATTGGGCTATTTAGAACCCGTTTTATTGGCATTGGCCGCATTGGTGCTTGGTGAAAAAATTGGTGAGGGTGAATGGTTGACCTATATTCCTATTTGGTTGGCCGTATTGGTGTTGGTGATAGAAGGTGCATTACACCTCTTAAAACAAAGACAACGAAAACAACAGTTGGAGTTGAATATCAAACAATATTCCAAACGTTTAGGCGATGATGAAGAGATTGGGCGCTGAATAAACCAGTTAAACTGGTTTTTCTTGCTTTAATTTTGAATATAAATAATAGCTTAAGTTTATGAGTAAAAACATTAAGATACGACCATATTCTTTAGGTAGGCAACCAACTTCACCATTACAATTGAAGAATGGCTCTCCAAGCCAAGAAATAGGGAAATAGACGATATTTGTCAGAACTAGTCCGATCACTCCAATAAAACCCATCGATACTTCGCAAGCAAGGGGGATACTGATGAGTAATAACCATAATTTAAAATTCATTTTAGCTGTTTATGTGTTGTAGATAATTAGAGATTATTATAAATACTTTATTCTTTTTATTTCATGTTTTTACATTAGTTTATACGATTTTTCTCGTTAAATGATTTGTCATGTATTACTTCCGTTTTTGCTTATTTTTAGCATACTGTTTGAATCAAACAACGATAGCGTTAAGTTATCAGTAAAACTGTTATTAAAGTTAAACAAACAGCATGTATTTAGATGATTGCAAAAGGGTTTCCCTAAAATCACAAAAATAATTATAGGTATTTTATGAATTTATAGTCAATTAGGACAAAATCTTAGCCCAATTAACAGCTTTTGATTCAATCTTGATGATAATTCCATTACAATTATGGCGTTTTAAAAATTCACGCCCAGTATAGATATTAAATTTGAGGACGTAACTGTGAGCAAAGACACTATCGTTGCCCTACACGCAGAACATCAAGGTCGTTGGAAAAACCGTGAAGAAATCGCGGAACGCATGATTGCTTTGATTGGTCAATTATACCGTGAGAAAAATATTGTTGTTTCTGTTTACGGTCGTTCTTTAATAAACCGTTCAGTGATTCAAATTTTAAAATCACATCGCCGTACACGTATGCTTGATGTAGAACTTTCAGTTGTTCATACCTTCCCAATTTTGGAAGCATTAATGAAAATTGAAAACATTGGTTCTGCTGAAGTTGATATCGGTAAACTTGCTGTTGAATATAAAAACCAAGGTGGTGATGTAGACGCTTTTGTTGCAAAAGCAGTTGAATCAATTGAAGGTAAAGCTAAAGCAGAACAGCCTAAAGATGTCGTTCTTTACGGTTTTGGTCGTATCGGTCGTATCTTAGCGCGCTTAATCATCAGCCAATCTGGTTTAGGTCGTGGTTTAAGCCTTAAAGCGATTGTAGTTCGTAAATCATCTGACGGTGACTTGGCGAAACGTGCTTCATTATTACGCCGTGACTCTATCCACGGTACTTTTGACGGTACGATTTCTGTTGATGAAGAAAATGAAGCAATCATTGCAAATGGTCAATTCATTAAAGTGATCTATGCTTCAAGCCCAAGCGAAGTGGATTACACAGCTTACGGTATTGAAAATGCGCTTCTTATCGACAATACAGGTAAATGGCGTGATGCTGAAGGTTTAAGCCAACACTTGAAATGTGCAGGTATTGCACGTGTAGTCTTGACTGCACCAAGTAAAGGCGAGATGAAGAACGTTGTATACGGCGTAAACAATACAGATATCCTAGATGAAGACAAAATCATCTCTGCTGCAAGCTGTACTACAAACGCAATTACACCTGTATTAAAAGTTTTAGACGACAAATACAAAGTATTAAATGGTCATGTTGAAACAGTTCACTCATTCACAAACGACCAAAACTTAATTGATAACTATCACAAAGCTGATCGCCGTGGTCGTGCTGCGACATTGAACATGGTTATCACTGAAACTGGTGCTGCAAAAGCGGTTGCGAAAGCATTACCAGGTCTTAAAGGTAAGTTAACAGGTAACTCTGTACGTGTTCCTACACCAAACGTTTCACTTGCGATCTTGAACTTAAATTTAGAGAAAGAAGTTGATCGTGAAGAAGTGAATGAATACATTCGTCAAATCTCGATTAATTCTAGCCTACAAGGTCAAATTGGTTATACAAACTCGACTGAAGTTGTATCAAGTGACTTTATTGGTTCACGCACTGCAGGTGTGTTTGATGCGCAAGCAACAATCACTTCTGGTACACGTTTAACAGCGTATGTTTGGTACGATAACGAAGTGGGTTATAGCTGCCAAGTATTGCGTATCGCTGAACAAATGTGTGGCGTAAGCTATACAAAAATTCCAGCTGAAACAAATGCATAATTTGTGAAAGTTGAAAAAAGGAGCTGATTTAAAGCTCCTTTTTTTATGCTTAGGTATATCTAAAATATTGTATTTTAATTTACCGTATGTTTAATTATGTTTCTAACAAATAAATGTGCTTCATAATGAAAAAATATATATTTACTATTTTAGCAATAAGCTTTGCCATGCATGTACAGGCAAATCCTCAAACTTTTGATTTAACGCCAGTTTTACAAGATCGTTATGAAAAAGATTGTGCAGTGCGTCCTGATTATGACTTATATAAATTTCCTGATATTTCTAAAAAACTGCAAGCCTATGTGGTCAGTCATGAACTGGAAGAAGAGCCCGCTGTAGTCAGTAATGTATTTACATTGAAGAATGTGGAATATCGGGGTGTACCCGTTACTAAGATAGAGTTCTCGTATGGGAATCTAGCTAAACAAATGAATCAAGCTTTATATTTCGATCTTTCAACCGCAAAAGCGAAACAGAGCTTTAGTAAAATTCAATTTAAGCGTAAGCAAACTAAAGCAGATGTAAGTTTAGACATTACCAAAGAGGGGAATATGACATCTGTATATTGCTCTTGGACAGATCAAAAAAACTAGATACCAACTTTGGGAATATTTAAAACACGAATATTCCTTATTAATCTTAATCGTACAAAATAAGGGCTGAACAACATACATAAATGAATGAAAATAACTGCATAGGAAAATAGTTCGATAGGGATATGTCATTGTTGCAGTTGAAGCGTTTATTTGCAGTTTTTGCTCTTATTGTTGTCGCAAACTTATGTGGTGTATATATTGCCATGTGGGTATTTAAACATTTTAATATTTATATTCCATTGAAAAATCAAGATGTCGCAATTGATTTACAGGAACCCCTACAAGTAAGCGTAAAGGTTAAAGATGCTTTAAATGTCGATGTAAATGGGCGCGTTGATGCAAAAATTCCAATTGATGAGCAACTCAATGTTCCTTTAACTCAAACACTCACTCCCCGAGTTTATTTCGATAACTTAGTTCCAATTAGTACGACTATTCCTGTAAAAGAAACCATTAAAGTAAATCAAAGTTTACCGATCGACACCAAGGTTCAAGTCAAGATTTTGGGTCAGGATGTCACTTTACCGTTAAAAGGTTCAATTCCATTAAATTTAGATGTTCCAATTGATATTCAAGTACCATTACAACAGAAAGTACATTTAAAATTCGATGCACCTGTTCGCACTGTTTTGAAAGAAAACTTAAATATTCCTTTGAAAGCTCAGCTAAATGCCAATATTCCAATTCAAGGAAAATTAAATGTCCCGATTACATCGGAACTTAATGCTTCTGTAGATGTAAAAAATACGTTGCCAGTAAAAATCGCGAAGGGAGAGCTGAAAATTCCTTTATCATCAATGCGTTTAAATCGGATTGAAGACCAGTACGCAGGAGTACCTAATACACAGCAACCTATTAAAGGTGAATGATGCTGATGATGAAATCTATTAAGAGTGTATTGATTAGCTTTGTCATACTCACGACTTTGGTTGCAATCTTGTTTTGGTTTTATCTTAATATCCAAGCATCTCTGATTGTTTCTGCTCAGCAAACTGATATTCGTTTGCCAGCATCGCTTGCCACTAAAATTCAAGTCGGTGAACATTTACGTGTCCGATCCGAAGGGATGTTAAAAACTGCTGTTGCTATTGATCGAAATTTACAACTGCCTTTAAAAGGTAAATATTTGGCTGACTTAAGTTTTGAAGTAGAAACACCGATTACCGTGAACATCAATTATGAAACGATGTTAAAAGTTGATGAAGTGATGCCTGTTCAGACCACGACGGATTTAATTTATCAGAGCAAATTATTGCCAAAATTTCCCCTAAATCTAGATGTGCCTGTGAAATTGGATATTCCCTTTCAACTTAAACGTAGTTATACCATTCCTGTAAAAATAGTATTTAATGGACCTGTTCACTTTGCATTTGATGAATCCGTAAATTTGCCGATTAAACATGAGTTTAAAACGAATTTTTATATGAATGATGCAATTAATATGAGCAATATTTCATCTTTTAATGCGCTTATGTTTAATTCGGTTCAACAGACCAAAGCAAATTTAGATATGCAAATGGATTTGCCATTAAAGAATGTGCATCCTTAATTTTTGAGATATTTGAACTATATCTTGAGTGATTGGTTAAATTCTAAATTTCATATTACGAGGTGTAATATTTACTAAATACTGAATTTCTTCAACATTTGCACAGAATTCATTTGTTGTTTAATAAAATTCATGCAGAGCTGAGTAAATCTATTCGAGAAATTTATTAAAATGTGGCAAAATAGTCCGCTTTTAAGAATTTAGAGGATTGGCACATGCGCTTTGTTGATGAAGCAGTCATAACCGTAGAGGCTGGCGACGGTGGCAATGGCGTAGCCAGTTTTCGCCGTGAAAAATTTGTCCCTTTTGGTGGCCCAGATGGTGGAGATGGGGGACGTGGCGGAAGTGTTTATATTCAAGCCGATGATGACACAGGTACGCTCGTAGATTATCGTTATACGCGTCGATTCCGTGCTGAACGTGGTAAAAATGGTCGTGGGGCGAACTGTTCAGGCCGTGGTGGTGAAGACGTTATTTTAAAAGTACCTGTGGGTACAACCATTGTCGATACTGAATCAGGTGACATTATTGGTGACTTAGTTGCCGATGGTCAACGTGTCAAAGTTGCCAATGGTGGTGATGGTGGTTTAGGTAACACACACTTTAAATCTTCAACGAATCGTTCTCCACGTAAATGCACGCATGGTATCAAAGGTGAATACCGCGAAGTACGTTTAGAGTTGAAAGTACTTGCAGATGTTGGTTTGTTGGGTATGCCAAATGCAGGTAAATCAACGTTTATTCGTGCAGTCAGTGCGGCAAAACCAAAAGTTGCGGATTATCCATTTACCACTATGATTCCTAATCTTGGTGTGGTTGATGCAGACCGTCATCGTTCATTCGTCATGGCTGATATTCCAGGTCTAATTGAAGGTGCAGCAGAAGGTGCGGGTCTTGGGATTCGTTTCCTTAAGCATTTGGCACGTACTCGTATCCTGTTGCATATTGTTGATGTTCAACCGATTGATGGTTCAGATCCAGCACATAACGCCAAAGCAATTTTGGGTGAGTTGGTGAAATTCTCGCCAACTTTGGCAAAGCTCCCTGTGGTTCTTGTCTTGAACAAACTTGACCAACTTCCTGAAGAATCAAGAGAAGAGTGGTGTCAGCATATTCTTGATGAATTGCAATGGAAAGGTCCTGTATTTAAAACTTCTGGTTTGATGTCAGAAGGGACGAAAGAAGTTGTTTATTACTTGATGGATCAGATCGAGCAACAGCGTGAGCGTGAAGTTGAAGATCCTGAATATGCAGCAGAAATGAAAGCATTCCGTGAGCAGCTTGAGGCTGAGACACGTGAACAAACCATCGCAGCAAAAGAAGCTTATCGTGCTATGCGTAAGGCTCAGCGTGAAGCTGGCTTAGAAGACGATGAAGATGATTTTGATGACGATGAGGATGAAGGCGGCGTAGAAAGCATTTACGTTCGTGATTAGTGAACCGAGGAAAAAATGATAGAAGTGGTCGATGGGCAACGTCAGCTCAATGCGTGTAAACGAATCGTTGTTAAAATCGGATCATCTTTACTGACTGCAAATGGGCAAGGTTTAGATTTAAATGCAATTTCGCATTGGGCGAAACAAATTGCAGATCTACACAATGCTGGACATGAGATTATTCTGGTGTCTTCAGGTGCAGTTGCAGAAGGGATGGTACGCATGAAACTTGCGAGTCGACCCACTGATTTACCCAGTTTGCAAGCTTGTGCTGCTATTGGCCAAATGGGTTTAATCCATACGTGGTCAAGCGTATTGGATCAACATGGGATTCAAACAGCACAAGTCTTACTCACGCATGACGATCTTGCCGATCGCCGTCGTTACCTCAACTCTTGTGATGCTTTGCAGAACTTGATCGATTGGCGTGTGATTCCTGTTATTAATGAAAATGATACAGTATCTACCGATGAGATTCGTTTTGGTGATAATGACACTTTAGCTGCAATGGTAGCGGGTCAAGTACAAGCAGAATTGTTGATCATTTTAACGGATCAACAAGGTATGTTCGATTCTGATCCGCGTAGTAATCCAAATGCCAAGTTATTTTCTTCAGTTCGTGCATTAGACGATACTTTATTTGAAATGGCGGGTGGTGGTGGTGTTTTAGGTCGCGGTGGCATGGTGACTAAAGTTCGTGCAGCACGTCTTGCGGCGAAGTCTGGTTGTCCTACTTTAATTGCTAGTGGTGAAAGTGACCATGTGTTGGCTCGTTTAATGGCGGGTGAGATGCTTGGAACATTATTTACAACTGATAATGACCGTGTGACCGCTCATCAACAATGGCTTGCAGCTCATTTGCAAACAGCAGGTCGTTTAGTGATAGATGATGGTGCTGTTGAAGCAATTAAACTGAAGCATCGTAGTTTATTGCCTGTTGGTGTGAAAGCCATTGAAGGTCATTTTGATCGCGGTGATGTCGTTGAATGTGTTGATAAGAATGGTGCTCGTATTGCTGTTGGTCGTGTGAATTTTAGTTCTCGTTCAGCAGAAATGGTGAAAGGTTTACCTTCTGAGAAAGTCTACCAAGTGTTAGGTGAGGCACGTTCTTTAGAAATGATTCATCGAGACCACATGGCAATTTACTAAATACAAATATAAAAACAGCTCGCTTAGGCGAGCTTTTTTACGTTCGTTCTATATTGGGACTAACTCTTAGGGCATCAAATTTTAATTCTGGAAGTGATTTATTTTCTCCCATCATGTACGGGTGGTCAGCCAATGACAACATATCCAGATCTTCTTCGCTATTTCCATAAGCATAGATATATTGATAGTCCTCTAAATTGTATTGTTGCAAAATCCGTAATTTTTTCTGTTCACGGCTACAATCTTGAGAGCGATAACGACCCGTTAAAGTACCATTCTTAATTTCTGTTTGGGTGCAAATCAACTCAATATTAAGCAATTCACATATTGGTGCTAAATATAAATCGACTGATGCAGAAACAAGAACAATATGATCACCACGCTGTTGATGGAGATAAAGCTGCTTCAGTAAAGCTGGATCTAATTGTTTTATTAATTTTTGCGCATATTCATAAACCAAATTTTCTACAAATGTGGCGGAGATACCTTCAAACATCGTTTGAAATAATCGAGGTCTCATCGCATGTGCAGGATATAAGCGTAAATAATAGGCTTGAATCCAAGGTAATATGGTTAAGCCTTTTTTTACAATGTGACGCTTTGATAGGGTAAAGAAAATAAACCCCGTAAAACTATCTTTAGGATAGAGCGTGCCATCAAAGTCAAATAAAGCAAGATTTATAGTTTTATGCGTTTGGCTCTTTGCATGCATGTCTCATATCGTCCATTTACACGGCTTGCAAACCAGTTTGTATTGTAATCACGACTCAGTTTTGGTCCTGAAATAACGACTTGTGGCATGGTTGCATAAATTGGTTCTTTTTTGGTTTTATTTTGATATAGCTTTTGTACAGCTAAATAAGTTTGAGTATCTTCAAATTTTTTCTCTTTCTCTTTTTTCAAATCATCACGAATTTGGCGTGGTGTCACTAAAATATTATTTTGAGCAAAAACAGCGATGAGCTCTTTTTCACTTTGGCTTTGGGTTGATTTCACATCGCCATCTTTATTGTAAAGTAATAGATCACCATCGAGACTGATTTCAGTCTTGGTGAGCGCATTTAACATGCTTTGAAACGCTGCATTTCGACTTGAGTAAACACCAGAATTGTAGTCTGCAAAGCGATAGATTGCTTTGTCATAATCAGCAGGATATTCCATTAAGCGATGAATACCATAATATAATCCACCATATTGGGTATACAGATCATTGCGTAGCTCAGCAATGCTACCACTTTGGCGTTTATGTTCTTTGGCGTAATTAATATGAACTTGCATTGAACCCAATGTTGTAATTGGATTCATTTTTTCCCCGATATCTTGTCCAACGAGTTTCGCTGCACCCGTTAATGCACTGACATGATAATGTTTTGACATGTAGTCGAAAATCTCACGGTAGAGCAAATCCAGCTCACGTTCCGTTCTGACTTTACGCATTTGACTCATATAATTATTTTCAGGAGACGGTTGATTCTTGAGTACATCCTCAAAATAGCCTGCGACTGTTCCACCTATCGTTTCGCCCAACTTTGCTTCAAATTTTTCTTTGAGTCGGGTATTAATCTCTTGTACTGCTTTTTCCCCAAGTCCAGGTACGGCAGGGTCAGCAACAAAATTTGATTCCTGATCAACAACTGCAACAATACTGCACACATTCTGCTTTGTTTTAGGAATATCGAGTTGTTGCATGATATCAAAGATATCTTTTGCCCACGATTGACGATCGTTTACACGGGGAGGAATGACCTTTTTAATCTGTTCTGCTTCCATTTCTGGTTCTTTACCATTAGACCACCATGCTTTATCTCCACAAGCTGATAAACTGAGACATGCAGTAATGATGCTAACAATTTTTAATAAAGGACGAGTAGGGAATGATTTATTCATAATCAGAACAACACCACATAATAAAGATGAGTCAAATGGGCGAATGAAGTATACTATGTTGCTCAGAATTTGTAAGAATATATATGTATATTGGTTCATATCAACTGTCAAATAATTTGATTGTTGCGCCTATGGCAGGTGTAACGGATAGACCCTTTAGGACACTGTGTAAATACTTTGGTGCAGGTCATGCCGTCAGTGAAATGATGACGGCTGATAAAACCCTGCGTATGAGTAAGAAAAGTTTATATCGGGCAAATTTTGATGGCGAACTTGCGCCAATTTCAGCACAAATCGCGGGTTCTGACCCAGAGCAACTCGCGGAAGCTGCTCGTTATCAAGTCGCTAACGGCGCGCAAATTGTTGATATTAATATGGGTTGCCCAGCCAAAAAAGTCTGTAATAAACTTGCAGGCTCCGCTTTGTTACAAGATGAGGACTTGGTTGCTCGTATTTTAGATACCGTGGTGGCTGCGGTTGATGTGCCTGTGACTTTAAAAACTCGATTGGGTTTTTTAAATGGACATGAAAATATTTTGCGTGTGGCAAAACGTGCTGAAGAATCAGGAATTGCAGCTTTAGCCTTACATGGTCGTACGCGTGAAGATATGTATTTGAATACAGCACGGTATGAGCTGATCAAACAGGTCAAAGAATTGATTGATATTCCATTGATTGCCAATGGTGATATTGATAGCCCTGAGAAAGCCAAATATGTTTTAGATTATACAGGTGCAGACGCGATTATGATTGGGCGTGCAGCACAGGGACGACCTTGGATCTTTAGAGAAATAGCACATTACTTAAAAACAGGTGAACACTTGGCAGCGCCTGATATTGCTGAAGTGAAAACTGTGCTGTTAGGACATTTGGCTGAACTTTATCAATTCTATGGTGAATACTCAGGTTGTCGTATTGCACGCAAGCATATTGCTTGGTACACCAAAGGTTTACGTTCGAGTAATGAATTTCGCCAAAATATGTATAAAGTGGAAAATACTGCTGATCAGGCAAAAGTTGTAGAGGCATATTTTGATCAATTGCTTGATCTAGGGCAGCGTATGAGTGATGTGCAAGTTGAACAAGTTAATTTACTAGACATTAAATAGTGATGTGATTTTTATTCGTTTAAAAGCCTGTAATAATGGGTTTCATTACAGGCTTTTAATTATTCCAAATGTGCAGTGATTTTTTGCAGAATTTGAAAGATCACATCAAATTCACTTTGTAGAGGAGTGCTTTTACGAGTGACTAAAGCCAATGTGCGACTCGGGGCATCTTCAATTGATTTTACTGCAATCTCTTCATTGAAATGAATCATGCTGTTTTTCAAGGCAATTTCAGGTAGCAGTGTAAAGCCAAGATCTGACGACACCATTTCCACTAAAGTTGGAAGTGAGCTTGCCTTCAAACGATGATCATTTTTGCGCTCACCCACAGGGCAGGCACTTAAGGTGTGATCTCGTAAACAATGACCTTCTTCGAGTAGCATCAGACGAGATAAATCTAAGTCATCCAACGAGTTTGCATTTGCGGTGTTATTGTCATCTTTATTATAAACAACGAATAAATTTTCTTTTGCAATTTCTGCAACTTTTAAGCCACGCGTATCGAAAGGGAGCGCCAGAACAATCATATCTAAATTGCCATGTTCTAACTTTTCTACGATTTTCTCACTTTGAGCTTCGTGTAAATGAAGCTGAATCTTCGGCAGTTGTCGATGCACTTCATCAAGTAGTTGAGTCAAAATAAATGGTGCAATCGTAGGAATAATACCGAGATGTAAATCACCTGTTAATGGTTCACTCATTTCTCTACTTAGGCGCATTAAATCTTGTGCATCAGCAAGTAATACTCGTGCACGTGCAACGACTTGTTCACCTAAAGGGGTTAAACGAACGTTTTGACGATCACGCTCAACTAGGACGCCACCTAAGAGGCGCTCTAGTTCCATGATACCACCCGACAAAGTAGACTGAGTGACAAATGAACGGCGCGCAGCTTCAGTAAAATGTAAAGTTTCTGACAACGTAACTAAATACGATAGCTGTCTTAATGAGGGTAATGCAGCCATAGAGTCCTAGTGTGATGATCTAAAGTGATGAGCAAACAAACCGCTAAGTTGTGGAATGAAGTGAGCAGGAATATCATGCCCCATTCCTTGAATTAATTCAAATTTAGCACCAGAAATCGCCTTTGCAACAGCTTTCCCGTGACTTGGTGGTAATAAACGATCTTTTGAACCATGTACAACCAAAGTCGGTTGAGTAATATTTTTGTTCAATGGTAACAAAGAACCTGTACATAATATTGCTAAAAACTGTTGAAGTACACCCGCTGGGTAAAAACTACGGCGATATAGTTTACGAATGGTTTGAATTGCTTCAACTTGATTCACATAACCTGGTGATCCAATAATATGAAATACTTTCAAACTATGATTCACAATCGCATCTTCGTCATGTGCTTCAGGTTTACCTAATAAACTGAAAAGTTGTTTTGGAAACGGTGGTGGTAGGAAGGGTTGATTATTACTAGTAAATAATAATCCTACTTTCTCAACTTTTTCTGGATATTTCGCTGCCACGATTTGAGAGATCATGCCACCCATTGAAGCGCCTATGAGATATGTTTTTTCAAGCCCCAATTGGTCGATTAACATCGAAACATCGTCAGCCATATCATATAAAGTATAGGGTGCACCTTCGTTACCAAGCCCGACGATGAAGCGACTCATGAGTTTCATAGTATTGAGGCGTTTTCGTTTTTCACGAATTTTTGAAGATAAACCAATATCACGATTATCGAAACGGATAACGCGAAAGCCTTGATCAATCAATGATTTACAAAAGAAGTCAGGCCAAAACAGCATTTGAGCACCTAAACCCATAATCAATAGAATTGTTGGGTGTTCTGGATTGCCGCCCATTTCAACATGCAGTTCAATACCATTACCTAAAGTGACTTTGGTTTCTTGCATAAATGGAGCATAAGGTGACACATTAAATTGTAAAGCACTGTTCATGGCATTCATTCCGAATTGAATTCTTTTTATAGAATTAGAGTCTGCTAGAAATTCCTTTCTCTACAGACTCTAATTTAAACCTTAAACTTGTGCTGGAATCAAGTCTGGAACAAGTTTGGTTAAAGTTAAACGTTGTTTGCTTGCGGTCGCACCTAAAAGCACAAAACCTCTTAATGTGCCTTCATCATCTGCTGCTCTAGCAAGCATACCATCTTCAAACTCTTCAGTTTCCCAACTCACATCCACACCAATTGGTGCTGGTAATACAGTTAATGGTGCAGCGGGTGTTTTTACCGCAACTGGCATTGCAGGGTAGTGTACAGCAGTACTTTGACCGCTCAGTGTTTTTGCTAATGCACGTGCTTGTTGCATGATTGGCATGACATATGGCAGTAATGTTCCATTCACTTCTGCACAGTCTCCAACAGCGTAAATATCTGCTTGATTAGTCTCAAGTAAGGTATTGGTAATAATACCGCGACTTGTTTGGATGTCTGCAGCTTTTGCTAAAGATATATTTGGCTGTAAACCAATCGCTGAAAGAACGATATCTGCGATTAAAGTCTGACCTGTTGCCAAAGTCACTTCGTAATCTTCACCATCATTGATTTTTGTTACTTTTTCAACAGTGGTCGACAATGCGAATTTAATACCCGCTTGTTCTAAGTTTGTTTTAAATGCTTCAGCAACGTGATTTGGTAGCAAGCGACCAAGTGGTTGTGGTGCAAGATCAATCACAGTGACATCGTAATTGCTATGTAATAAATCATTGGCAAATTCACAACCAATTAACCCAGCACCTAGAATCACAACGCGTTTATCTTTACGCTTTGCTAAATTTTCACGGAATGTACGGTAGTCGATCAAGGAGTTCACGACATGAATATCATCACTACCATCACCAGCAATTGCTAAACGAATTGGATTTGCACCCACTGCAAGGACCAGTTTTGAATAGGGTTGAGTGAAAATTTCACCATTTTTTTCTAAAGCGATTTCATGTTGTTCAGCATTAATTTCTTTCACCAAGGTTTCAGCTTCAATACGCATATTCAGTTGCGTTGCCATTTTAGCTGCATCACCTAGAGCAATTTGTTCAGGTGCTTTATTCCCTGCAAAGGCATTAGATAATGTTGGTTTTGCATAATTTACCGCATCATCTGCGCAGATCATAACGAGTTCTTGTTCTGGGCTTAGTTTGCGAAACTCACGTGCAACAGTATAGCCTGCCATGCCCGATCCGATGATGACGATAGGATGCATTATATTCTCCAGTATTTCTTTCAATAAAAACAAACGATAGGAAAAAAAAGACCATGATCATGATCACGGTCTTTTAGATCTATTTAGATTTCAATCATTTCAAAATCAGCTTTTGAAACGCCGCAATCTGGGCAAGTCCAATCATCAGGGATATCTTCCCATTTGGTACCTGCTGCAATGCCGTCTTGTGGCCAACCATCTGCTTCGTCGTAAATCCACCCACAAACGATACATTGATATTTTTTCATGTGACTCTCCAAACTGATAGGTATGCTCAAATTGCCTTTCAGTAAAACTATTCCATAATGTCGCTACGATCGCTGCAATACAACAAACTTTTGTTGATCAGGAGTTAGATTTTTACGCAGAACGCCATTTAAGTAAAGTAAATGCAAGAGTTTAATCATTTATGTAAAAAGTGGAATGGCAATTTGTTCTGAAAGTCTTGTTATTTGAGCAATTACTCTAATTTTTGTAGATATGTATATGCTTATAGCATTTTAAAAACAGTAAAAGTATAAATACAGAGTGGGTGAAAAATAACCATTTAAAATTAAAAGATCAAAAATAACACCAAAATTATGGAGAAAACAAAAATGCAGACCTTATCTTATGAAATTGAAATTCATGCTTCTAAACAAAAAGTTTGGGAGATTTTATGGCAAAAAGAAACTTATCAAGCGTGGACGCAATTTTTTTCTTGCAACTCGACCATGCAATCAGAATGGAAAGTAGGCGGTAAAACCTATTTCTATGATGATAAGGGAAATGGCATGATTTCAACAATCGAACGTTTAGATGAACCTAATGTGATTATTTTTAAACATATCGGGATGATTCAAGATGGAGAGGAAGATACTGAAAGTGAAGATGTAAAATCTTGGGCAGGTGCATTAGAAAAGTACATGTTATTTGATTTGGATGACGTTACTCAACTCTATGTAGAAGTGGATATTCAACCCGAATATATTGAAATGATGAATCAAGGATTTGAAAAAGGGTTAGCTTTGGTTAAACAACTCGCCGAGCAATAAAATCACTTTTGCCGTACATTTATTGCAAGATCGGCGTACTATTTTTGCTTGGAAATGGATAAATCTTTGCTTTTTTCGCCTTTGTGGTACTGAAATGATGCGAAAATGGGCTGTGATCTGCTATCCTATGCCACTTCAATTTTACTTAGATCGAGGCAGAGATGACGCAGCAAAACGCTCAATCGACTTCTGAACAAACACTTTCCGAAAACGATTTAATCGCACAGCGTCATGCCAAATTAAAGCAAATCCAAGAGACTGCCAAACAAACAGGTAAGAGTCCTTGGCCGAATACGTTTAAACGTGAGCACTATACGGGTGACTTACAAGAACAATTTAAAGATCAAGATAAAGCACAAATCGAAGGTGCTGAAAAAGTTTATGTAAAAGTCGCGGGTCGTGTCATGTTGAACCGTGGGTCATTTATTGTGATCCAAGATATGACAGGTCGTATCCAACTGTATGTGGATCGTAAAGGTTTAGCAGCAGACGTTTTAGAAACGATTAAAAGCTTAGACCTTGGCGATATTATTGCTGCTGAAGGTTATATCGGACGTTCTGGCAAAGGTGACCTATATGTACACCTTGAAGGTTTTGAATTATTAACCAAATCACTTCGTCCGCTTCCAGATAAATTCCACGGTTTAACGGATACTGAAGCGAAATATCGCAAGCGTTATTTAGATTTGATCGTCAACGAAGAAACACGTAAAACCTTTGAAATTCGTGCCAAAGTGGTTGCAGGTATTCGTGCATTCTTGACCAATGAACGTTTCATGGAAGTTGAAACGCCAATGATGCATATCATTCCGGGTGGTGCATCGGCTAGACCATTTGTAACGCATCATAATGCTTTAGATATGGAACTCTATTTGCGTATCGCGCCAGAGCTCTATTTAAAGCGCCTTGTAGTAGGTGGTTTTGAGCGTGTGTTTGAAATTAACCGTAATTTCCGTAATGAAGGGGTGTCAACACGTCATAACCCTGAATTTACTATGATCGAGTTTTATCAAGCTTATGCTGATTATAAAGACTTGATGGCATTGACTGAAAACATGCTCGAGAAATTGGCGATCGACATTTTAGGTTCTACCGATTTGCCTTATGGTGATGAAGTGTATAGCTTCAAAGGGCCATTCAAGAAAATTTCAATGTTTGATGCTATTCTTGAACATAATCCTGACTTCACACCTGAAAATGTGAATGATCGTGAGTTCTTAGCTAAATTTACTCAAGAAGTGTTGAAAGAAAAAGTGAAGCCAGGTTTCGGTTTAGGTAAGTTGCAGACGATTGTCTTCGAAGAAACGGTAGAAACGAAACTACGTCAGCCGACATTCATTACAGAATACCCTGCTGAAACTTCACCACTTGCGCGCCGTAATGATGATAATCCTCATATTACAGATCGTTTTGAGTTCTTTATTGGCGGTCGTGAATTAGCCAATGGTTTCTCTGAGTTAAATGACCCGATTGATCAAGCGGAACGTTTCCAAGCACAGGTTGAGGAAAAAGACGCAGGTGATGATGAAGCGATGCATTATGATGCAGACTTTATTGAAGCATTAGAATATGGTTTACCGCCTACAGCAGGTCAAGGGATTGGTATTGATCGTTTAGTCATGCTATTTGCCAACGCACCAAGTATTCGTGATGTATTATTGTTCCCACACATGCGTCGTAAAGATTAATTTCTGATACGCATTCATAAAAAGCCACTTTCAAAAAGTGGCTTTTATTTTCTTGGTTAATAAGTGTAATTGTTTGGATTGATGATTGAAAAACGTGCATAAAAAAACGATGATGTGCTAATGAATAAATTTGAGAACAGTTAGGGTATGTTTGTAAAAAAAACACTTTATATCGCATTATTTTCGGCTATTTCAGCTACTACTTTTGCACAAGGACTTGTATTGAATGATGCAAACTTACGCACTGACTTAAATTGGTTAAATCAGCAAGGCGTTATACAAATCAGTACTTCAACTTGGCCGTTGAGTAGTGACGAAATTCAACATGCTTTATCTCAAGCAAAGGTCAGTAATAATACACAGCAAAAAGTGATCAATTCTGTACTAAATGCACTCCAGACTGATAATGAAACAGTAAAACTTGGTTTGCATGCAGACACAGATATTAAAACAATTCCTCAAACATTTGCTGATAATCAAAAATCACAATATCAGGTGTCGGTCGAATTTAATGCAGGCGCTGAGAATTGGGATGCCAAGCTACGGATCAATGCTGAGAAAGATCCTTTAATTGATAATGGTCATGATGCCAATGTTGAAGGCTCTTATATTGCAGGTAAATTGTGGAATCAATGGGTCGTTGCTGGTCAAATCCCTACTTATTGGGGGCCTGGACATGATGGAAGTTTGATCCGTGGTGATGCTAGTCGTCCTGTTTATGGGGTGACTGTTCAAAGAGCAAATCAAAATGCATTTGAATCAAAATGGTTATCATGGATTGGACCTTGGCAGTATCAAGCTTTTGCGGGTCAATTAGATGACTACAAAGCAGTCCCTGATGCGAAACTCATTGGTTTGCGTTTAACAGCTCATCCATTTCCAGCATTAGAAATCGGAGCTTCCCGTGCTATTCAATGGGGCGGTGATGGTCGATCTGAGAGTTTAAGCTCACTGTGGGATGCCTTTACAGGAACAAAAGATAATGGTGGGACGGGCAAAGCCGATCCATCTAATCAAATTGCAGGATTTGATGGTCGGCTATTTTTACAACCTTTATTGAACGTTCCAGTCAGTTTGTATGGTCAGTTTGTTGGAGAGGATGAAGCTGGCGGATTACCTGCAAAATATATGTACCTCGGTGGTGCAGATTTTTCTTCAATTTATAAAGATATGCCATATCAATTATATGCAGAATGGGCTGACACGCGTACCAATGGCGAGGTAAGACGTATTTCTTATGCCCATACTATTTATAAAGACGGCTATTACCAGCACGGTTTCCCATTAGGACATGCAATTGGTGGTGATGGGCAGACATATTCTATTGGTGGCGATATTCGTTTTGATGTGATGAATCGTCTAAGTGGACGTGTACTTTATGCCAAAGTGAATGAATCTAACTTGTTAATTAATGAGGCATTTCCAAAACAAGATACCTTAAAAGGTTTAGATTTAACATGGACACATTATTTAAAGCCAACGATTCCATTGAAAATTAATGGTTGGGTGAGTGACTCGGATCTCAATGGTCGTGATGGTGGTCTTTCAGTCGGTGTAGAAATTCCATTAGAAAAGAATATGTTCCGTTTCTAACAAGTTTGAGTAAAAAAGAAGCCGACAATGGCTTCTTTTTTTGACCGTATTTTAGGTGTTTTAAAGTCGTGATCTTCTGTTTTGTTGCTATTCATATCACAATTTTGCATATTGATATGAAAAAACAAGCTAAAGAAGCCGTTCTAAATTATTATAATGGATAAACTTTACTAGATTGCTCATTTGTCCACTAGTAAGAATATCGATATCACGAAAAATTGGAGTTGTTATGATACTCGTTCCTCCACACGGTCTTCCAAGTGGTGGTTTAATACCACTTATAGATTTTATGGGTCACATTGATAAGTGGGGATATGTACATGACTGAAAATAGATTAACGCACCTCAAGCAACTTGAGGCAGAAAGTATTCATATTATTCGTGAAGTTGCAGCTGAATTTGAAAATCCAGTGATGCTTTATTCAATTGGTAAAGATTCAGCAGTCATGTTACATCTTGCCTTGAAAGCATTTTATCCTGCTAAACTTCCTTTTCCACTCCTGCATGTAGATACAGGTTGGAAGTTTAAAGACATGATCACGTTCCGTGACAACATGGCAAAAACTCATGGCTTTGATTTGATCGTACAACAGAACAAAGAAGGTCGTGATGCAGGGATTAACCCATTTGATCATGGTAGTTCAAAATATACCGATATCATGAAAACTCAGGGTTTAAAACAAGCATTAGATAAATATCAGTTTGATGCTGCGTTTGGTGGTGCGCGCCGTGATGAGGAAAAATCCCGTGCGAAAGAACGTGTTTATTCATTCCGTGATACGAAGCATCGTTGGGATCCAAAAAACCAACGTCCAGAACTTTGGAATCTTTACAATGGTAAAGTGAACAAAGGTGAAAGCATTCGTGTTTTCCCTCTATCTAACTGGACTGAGTTAGATATTTGGCAGTATATCTATTTAGAAAATATTCAACTTGTTCCTCTTTACTTTTCAGCTGTACGTCCAGTTGTAGAGCGTAGCGGTACGTTAATCATGGTCGATGATGAGCGTATGCGTTTAAAGGAGGGTGAAGTTCCTCAAATGAAATCGGTACGTTTCCGTACACTTGGTTGTTACCCATTAACTGGTGCAGTTGAGTCTGAGGCGGATACATTGCCTGAAATTATCCAAGAAATGCTTTTGGCTACCAGTTCAGAGCGTCAAGGTCGTATGATTGACCATGATGAAGCTGGCTCAATGGAAAAGAAAAAGCAGGAAGGTTATTTCTAATTTTCTTAAGCAAGTCCCTCTTTTAAAAGAGGGATTTAGGGAAATTACAAAATTCGATTTCAAATTTTGTGGAGTTTTGAGCAATGTCTCATCAATCAGATCTTATTAGCCAAGATATTTTGGCATATTTAAAACAGCACGAAAATAAAGACCTTTTGCGCTTCTTGACTTGCGGTAACGTCGATGATGGTAAGTCAACGCTAATTGGTCGTTTACTTTATGATTCAAAGTTGATCTATGAAGATCAATTACAAGCGGTAACACGTGACAGTAAAAAAGTAGGAACGACTGGTGATGCGCCTGATCTTGCTTTACTTGTTGATGGTTTACAAGCTGAACGTGAACAGGGGATTACGATTGATGTAGCTTATCGTTATTTCTCAACTGAAAAACGTAAGTTCATCATTGCAGATACACCAGGACACGAACAATATACCCGTAACATGGCAACAGGTGCATCAACGGCTGATCTTGCCATCATTTTGATTGATGCGCGTTATGGCGTACAAACGCAAACTCGTCGTCATACTTTTATTGCAAGCTTACTCGGTATCAAGAATATCGTTGTTGCGATTAATAAAATGGACTTGGTTGAGTTTTCTGAAGCACGTTTTAATGAAATTCAAGTTGAATATGATGCATTCTTAAGTCAGCTTGGTGAACGTCGTCCAGAAAATATTTTATTCGTTCCGATTTCGGCATTGAATGGCGATAACGTCGTTAATCCATCTGCAAGTACGCCGTGGTACAAGGGTCAAACCTTGATGAGCATTCTTGAATCGGTGGAAATTAAACGCGAATCAAATAAAAATGAATTCCGTTTCCCTGTTCAGTATGTAAATCGTCCAAACCTTGATTTCCGTGGTTTTGCGGGTACGATTGCGCTTGGTGAAATCAACGTTGGTGATGAAATCGTTGCCTTACCTTCAGGTAAAAAATCAACGGTTAAAGAAATTGTGACCTTTGATGGGAATCTTGAACAAGCAATTGCAGGTCAAGCGGTTACTTTAACGTTAAATGATGAAATTGATATTTCACGTGGTAATGTTTTGGTTCGTGCAGGTGAACAACCTCTTATTTCGCGTAGTGTTCGTGCATCTGTTGTATGGATGAATGAACATCCTTTAGTGAAAGGTAAATTGTATAACCTTAAAATCGGTACTCAAACTGTTCCTGCAAAAGTCAGTGCGATCAATTACCGTGTCAACGTAAATACACTTGAACATACTCAAGTTGAAGAAATTGAGTTAAATGCGATTGCAGATCTTGTGATTGAGTTTGATGCTCCAGTGGTATTTGACCAATATCAAGATAGCCGTTATACAGGTTCGTTGATCTTTATTGACCGCTTGAGCAACGTGACTGTTGGTGCGGGGATGATTGAAGCCGCAGTAGAATGGACTGCGCATAGTAATCCTGTGACAGCGGAAGATCGTGCTGCTCGCTTAGGTCAGAAACCTGCTGTGATTGGTATTTCTGCGCAGTTAATCGAGAATGCACAAGCTTTAGAAAGTTTGTTGATTCAACAAGGTGTCGTTGCGATTGCGAAAGCTGGATTGACGACTGAGCAAATTGTTTTATTGCGTGAAACAGGTGTAGTGGTTATTACAACAACTGTTGATGGTACTGATACGGATATCACTGCTGAAACAGTTGAAGAAGCAGCTGAAAAAATCGTGGAGTTAGTTCGTCTTTAATAGCTTGGACTGACTTCTAAAAGCCTGCTTATGCAGGCTTTTTTATTTTATAAATTCGAGATTTATATGTTTGAAGGTTCTTGATTCTTCGATTTAATTTAAAAATAGTGATAAATATATCGGGCTGATATTTTTTTATTCTGTTTTGAAATGTCTTTTATGAGACAATAGTTCTTTGAATTATTGTCTAAGGACTCCCATGACTGAGCAAACTCCTGAATATTTAAGCGATATCGAAATTTTAGACATTTTACAGTCTATGAAAAAAGATAAGCTTGATGCAGAAGCGAACGAAATCATCCGTAATGGGGGTAAGGCCGGGCGTCAAGAAGCGCACAAGCAAGCTTTGGTTGCACTGAATACAAGTTTTGAAGATAAATTTGTAGAATCCGTAACACTTGCATTAGGTTTAAATTCTGGACAAGCTAAAAAAATTCGTTATAAAAAAGATCGTATTCGTATTTTAAAAGTGCGAGGTATTGATTATCTTGCGATTGATGGGGCTGAAACAGCTCAAGTTCTGTCTCAAGTTGCTCAAGCAATTGTGCGTGAAGATTCAATAGTGACTCACGATCTACATAACATCTTTCCATTTTGGAAAGAAGGATGGCCAATGGTTCAGTTCGATAATGCATATAAAATCCTGTCAGAAGACATTGCAATTCATTATCAAGCTACATTAGATCAATTAATTTCACTATATGGTGGAAATTAAATTTTCTACGAAATCAAAATAAATTATTATAAATAACAAGGATGTTAAATTTATGAGTTTCAATATAGAGATGCCACGTGAGGCTCTAGATGCTTTAAGAGCAGGTCAGTTGATAGATGCAATCAAAATTACTCGTGAGAAAACAGGTCTTGGGTTGAAAGAATCTAAAGACTTGGTCGAACGATATTTAAAAGAGCATCCACAAGAGCAAGCGCTAATTCAGGAGCAGTTAGCTCAACGCAGTCGTGGCGGAATCCAAATCTTTATTTTGATTTTCATCATCTTGGTGATTTTAGTTTGGTTTTTGACCAGATAAATTAAGCCCTTAAAAGGGCTTAATTTTTATGAGTTATTCAGTTGTTGTTGACGGCGGCTCATTTTCTAAGCTGGGAATAATTTGAGTGACCAGTAATTGATCGATTTTATAATGGTCAATATCAACTACTTCAAACTTAAAACCCGCATATTCTACCGCATCAGCTGGACGTGGAATTTTGCGTAAACGATACATGATAAAACCAGCAATCGTTTCATAATTTTCATTTTCAGGAAATTCCTCAATTTCTAAAACATGTTTCACATCTTCAATTGGGGTGCTACCATCAATTAGCCATGAGTGGTTATCACGCTTAATAATTTGTTGATCTTCTTCCATTGGTGTTACCCAATCACCCATCACTGTAATCATAATGTCGCTTAAAGTAATCACTCCAACAACTAGAGCATATTCGTTAATAACGACTGCAAACTTTTCTTTGGTAGAGCGAAAACGATCAAGTACTTCGGATAAAGTTAAGGTGTCAGGAATGATTAAGACGGTGCGGATTGTAGATTCATTGAGTTGAAGTAGAGATTGATTATTTAAGATACGGACTAAAATATCTTTGGTATCGACATAACCAATGACTTGATCAATATGCTCATTACAGACTAAAAATTTTGAATAAGGATATTCAGCGAGTTTTTGGCGAATACTACTTTCATTTTCTTTAAGTGTGAAATAAACAACATTTTCACGCGTGGTCATGCTTGAAGGAACGGTTCTTTCTTCAAGTTCAAAAACATTTTCAATGAAGTGGTGCTCCTGTTTTTGCAAAACGCCAGCTTGAGCTCCTGCATCCATGACAGCAGAAATATCATCAAACGTAATATTGTCATCACGAATGGTATTTACTTTAAATAATCGGAACAACAAGTTTGCAATTGCATTGATTCCCCAAGCTAAAGGCTTACAAATTTTGATAAAAACTTGAATCGGCTCAATAACACGAATAGAAATTTTTTCTGGAGCAATCATTGCCAAACGTTTTGGCATTAGATCCGCAAACAAAATAAAAAGGGAAGTTACTAAGGTGAAGGATAAAGCAAAACCAATCGTTTCTAGCCAAGGCCCCACATAAAACTGTTTAAGCATTTCTACAAAAAATGGGCGAAAAGCTGCTTCACCTAAAATACCGCCTAAGATAGCAACAGCATTTAAACCGATTTGTGAGGCTGCAAAAAAGTCCGCAGATTGTTCCTGTAAATCTAAAACTTTTTGTGCTCGAATTTCACCAGATTCAGCCAAAATTTTTAATTTAACTTTTCGTGCGCCAGCAAGCGCAATTTCAGTGAGCGAGAGAAAACCTGCCGCAGTTATGAGCAGAATAATGATAATAATATTTTGGAAGAGACTCACACATCACCTGTGGTTCATCGTTTATTATGAATATGTTGTAACATAAAAAAAGAAGAGAGGTAATTGGGTATTACCTCAGTATAACAATTTTGCTTATGAAACAAGCATATCCGTAGAGGAAATCATATTGTTACAAAGCAATATTTTAGTATTGTGAAAATTGTGAATTATTTAAAAGAAACTCACGATTTTCTTCTTCAATCATTTGGCGTGCAACAAAGAGGATAAGTTGTCTTAACCAACGATGTGCTGGATGATGGTGTAGCAATGGACACCAAGCCATTTTAAGTTCAAATTCTGGAATGTAAAAAGGAGGGTCTTTAATAAGAAGACGAGGATTTTGTGCTTGCAAACGTGCCATACGTGTTGGTAATGTTGCAATCAGATCAACATTCTGCGCTAACAGTGCAGGCATTTGATAGTGGCGAGTAAAAACTGAAATCTTACGACGTTGACCAATTCGTTCCAAAGCTTGGTCAATCCAACCAAGTCCTGCTTGTTTATCTGGATTTACACCAAAGCCAACGCCCATACCTGTTTTAGAAACCCAAATATGTTGAGCATCTAAATAGCTTTTAAGGTTGAGATGGGTTACAGCAGGGTGCTTATCATTTAAAATACAGCTAAAACTATCGCGCCATACCAAAACTTGATGGAAGCTTTGTGGGATTTCATTGAAGCGGTTAATGGCTAGATCAACTTTGCCTTGCTCCATATCTCGATAAGAGACATCACTTGGGGTTAAGAAGTCCAGTACAACATTTGGCGCTTCAGAGCGAAGTGCTTTTACAAGACGCGGTACAAGCGTTGCTTCAGCATAATCGGAAGTCATTATACGAAAAACGCGGGTACTGGTATAAGGTCTAAATTCGGTACGTGGTTCGAGAATCATCGACAAATCTGATAATGCATCACGAATACGTGGTTGTAATTCGAGTGCACGCTCAGTTGGTGTCATTCCTTCAGAAGAACGAATGAGCAGAGGGTCGTTAAATAAATTACGTAAGCGACGTAAAATATTACTCATTGCAGGTTGAGTGACACCCAGTTGTTCTGCAGCACGTGTGACATTTTTTTCACGAAGAAGTACATCAAGATAAATTAATAAATTGAGATCAACCCGCTCCAGATTCATAAAAAAAATACCGAAAATAAAATTTTTGAATTGTGATGAATTATGACATAACTAAAGCCGTTTGTGTAACTTAAAACGAGATAAAAGGTATAGCAAATAGTTGAATGGTTTGCTCTTATTAAACTTGAATAAGCTCGTAACAGATTCATTATCATGAGGAAATGATATTCAATATATAAAACACTATAGCCATTTCTGCATTTATTCGAGTTATTCATTCATATGCTTTGGTATTGGATAGTTGTTTTAAATGTATAGAAATAATACGAGTTAGATTGTTTAATGAATAATTTATGATGAATTTTATTTTTAAAAATATTTATATATCAAAGTCTTGGTTTATTATTTTAAATATTCTATATCGTTTTATCTGTATATTTCATAAATAAATACTGAAAATTAACCAAGAATATTGGATTAATCTGTTTGCACAGACTAAGCTGTGCAACATGTTGATGAAGTGCTTAAAATCTAGACTATAAAAGCATGGTTTTTTGCGATCATTCGATGCCAATCCCTCTAAAGGAATATATCATGTCTACATATTTAACAGCGATTGATGCAATCCGCGAATTAAAAGCAAAATTCGGCGACACTTGGCGCGATATTAGCCCAGAAGATGCTGCTCGTATGCAAATGCAAAACCGTTTCAAAACTGGTTTAGATATTGCTAAATATACAGCTGCGATTATGCGTCGTGATATGGCTGCTTATGATGCTGACTCTAGCAAATATACTCAATCATTAGGTTGCTGGCACGGTTTCATCGCTCAACAAAAAATGATTGCGAACAAAAAATACTTCGGTACTACTGAACGTCGCTATATCTACCTTTCTGGTTGGATGGTTGCTGCACTTCGTTCAGAATTTGGTCCACTTCCTGACCAATCTATGCACGAAAAAACTTCTGTTCCTGCATTAATCGAAGAAATCTATACTTTCTTACGTCAAGCTGACGCGAAAGAATTAAACGATTTATTCCGCGCTCTTAAAAAAGCTCAAGAAGCTGGTGACACTGCTAAAGCTGCTGAAATCACTGCTCAAATCGATGGTTTCCAAACTCACGTTGTGCCAATTATTGCTGACATCGACGCTGGTTTCGGTAACGAAGAAGCGACTTACTTACTTGCTAAGAAAATGATCGAAGCTGGTGCTTGTGCGCTTCAAATCGAAAACCAAGTATCTGATGCGAAACAATGTGGTCACCAAGCTGGTAAAGTAACTGTTCCGCACGAAGACTTCATTGCTAAAATCCATGCATTACGTTATGCATTCTTAGAAATGGGTCTTGATGACGGTATCATCGTTGCGCGTACTGACTCTGAAGGCGCTGACTTGACTCAAAAAATCCCAGTGGTTAAAGAGCCAGGCGACATCGCTTCTCAATACATCAGCTACTTAGAAACAACTGAAATTGACATTGCTGATGCTCAAGAAGATGAAATCTTGATCAAACGTAATGGTAAATTACACCGTCCTAAGCGTTTAGCTTCTGGTTTATATCAGTTCCGTGCTGACACTCAAATTGACCGTGTTGTACTTGACTGTGTATCTAGCCTTCAAAATGGTGCTGACCTTCTTTGGATCGAAACTGCGACTCCAAACGTTGAAGAAATCGCTCACATGGTTAACCGTGTACGTGAAACAGTTCCAAATGCTAAGCTTGTTTATAACAACAGCCCATCATTCAACTGGACGTTAAACTTCCGTCAACAAGCTTACGACCGTTGGGTTGCTGAAGGTAAAGACGTTTCTGCTTACGACCGTGCTAAATTAATGAGCGCTGAGTACGATGCAACTGAATTAGCTGCTGATGCTGATGAGAAAGTACGTACATTCCAAGCTGATGCTTCTCGTGAAGCGGGTGTGTTCCATCACTTGATCACACTTCCTACTTACCACACTGCTGCTCTTTCTACTCATGAGCTTGCACAAGGTTACTTCGGTTCTGAAGGTATGTTGGCTTATGTTGCTGGCGTACAACGTAAAGAAATCCGTGGCGGTATTGCTTGTGTTAAACACCAAGCAATGGCTGGTTCTGACATCGGTGATGATCACAAAGAGATCTTCTCTGGTGACAACGCTCTTAAAGCGCACGATGATGCTAAAAACACAATGAACCAATTCGCTGCTCACTAAGCCTCGAATGATTCAAAAAAACCCTGCGTAAGCAGGGTTTTTTATTTTAATCATAAAAATGCCCGCAACAGCGAGCATTTAAAATTTAAAAAAATTATTCAGCTTCTTTTTTGAGTTGATATTTATCAGCCAAATCACCAGTAATTTCTTTACCATCCATATCTAATGCTTTTAAATAACCCTCAGCAACAAAATATTTACGGCTATCACCAGCTTTATCTAATTCAATAATAGATGAATTTTTGCTATCGAATTGGAAACTACCCTTGCTTTCAAATGGTTTGCCATCACCCTTACCAAGATACGTTTCTTTAATCTCATAAGTTTTATCTGAATTAAGTTCTAATTCGGTTTTAATACCTTCACAATCTGCACAAGGCAGTATGCCTTTATATGTGCCATTCCAATCTAATGCATTTTCAGCAGTATGTGCAGTATCAGCTACAGTTGCTTCTGATACAGCTTCAGTTGTAGCTGGTGTTTGCTCTTCAACTTTTTTATTTTCAGTTTTACTACAAGCGACTAATACAAGAGAAGCTAAAGAAATTGCAATAATTGACTTTTTCATTTGGTATTAAACTCTTTTTTGAAAATATTGTTATTTAAACTATGGGATTTTAAGGAGAAAGGGTAGTGACAGTATGTAAGAGTTATTTAACCTTTGGTAAATCTATAAATGGCAGAATTTAAATTTATTATTTAACCTACTTATTGCAAAGTATTAAAATTTTAGAAAATAGTAAATTTTAAACATAAAAAAGCCTTTATCATTAGATAAAGGCTTTTTAAATTTTGGAGCGGGAAACGAGACTCGAACTCGCGACCCCAACCTTGGCAAGGTTATGCTCTACCAACTGAGCTATTCCCGCAATAGGAAGCATTATAGAGAGTTTCATTCAACTGTCAACTCTCGATGTTACTGAGTGTTGAATTAATCAGCACGTCGCCAAATTGTGCCTTGGCGAGTATCTTCTAAAACGACACCTTGATCGAGTAAAGACTGACGAATGCTATCGGCTTTTGCAAAATCTTTAGCCTTTTTCGCATTAACACGTTGTTGAATAAAATCTTCAATTTCTGTATCAGAGAGATTAAGTGCTTCTTGACCAATATCAGACTTTAAAAAATCTTCAACATCATGTTGCACTAGACCAAGAATTTTAGTCAGATAACGTAGCGTTGAATAAAGAATAGTTGCTTGTTCAGCCTGTTCTTCTTTAACCGCACGATTTAATTCTTTATTGATTTCAAATAGTACTGCGATTGCTTCTGCAGTATTAAAATCATCACGCATTGCACTATTGAAACGTTCAACAAGATCTTGCGCTAAAGTTTCAACTGTTTTTTGACCATAAACTTGCTGATAAGCTTTAAATGAATGATAAAAACGAGTTAGTGTGGTCTTTGCTTCTTTTAATGCAACATCAGAGAAATTGACAGGGCTACGATAATGTGATGAGACAATAAAGTAACGAATCACTTCGGGATGGAATTTTTCCATGACATCGCGAATGGTAAAGAAGTTGCCTAAAGATTTAGACATTTTCTCGCCATCAACATTGATGAAACCAACATGCATCCAATAATTTACATATTGTTCACCTGTTGATGCTTCACTTTGTGCAATTTCATTTTCATGGTGGGGGAACATTAGATCTGAACCACCACCATGAATGTCGAAATGATTGCCAAGGCAGCAAGTTGACATTGCAGAGCATTCAATATGCCAACCTGGGCGACCATTGCCCCATGGTGAAGCCCATGCAGGTTCATTTTCTTTGGCATGTTTCCAAAGAACAAAGTCAAAGGGGTGTTTCTTGTCTACTTCGACATCAACACGCTCTGAAGCGCCAGCCTGCATATCATCCAATTTACGACCTGATAAGCGACCATATTTATCAAATTTGGTCACTTCAAAATAAACATCGCCATTGGCAGCGGGGTAGGCAGCGCCTTTATCAACCAGTGTATTGATCATGTTTTGCATCTGATCAATATATTCAGTTGCTTTAGGCGCTTCATCAGGTTCAGCACAGCCTAAGTTAGCCGCATCTTGATTCATTGCATCAATAAAACGTGCTGTGAGTTGTTGGATGCTTTCACCATTTTCATTGGCACGCGCAATAATTTTGTCATCAATATCCGTGATGTTACGAATATAGCGAACTTTCCAGCCTTGGCTGCGTAAGAAGCGTATGATGTAATCAAATGCAACCATAACTCGAGCGTGTCCGATATGACAGTAATCGTAAACGGTCATACCACAGACATACATATCGATTTGACCTTCTTGACGTGGGACAAATTCAACTTTTTTACGTTGCTCAGAATTATATAGAACAAAAGGTTGCATAAGGGTTTTCAAACACTCTACAAAAATCGTGATTCATCATAACGTATGCATTGTATTTCATAAAGTTATCAGGTGAAAAAAATGGAGGAGTGATTGCCTTTATAAATGCCTATTTTTTAGCAATATGGCATATTATAATTTTTTACTCTTGAGTTTATGATGCATAGCAATCTCAGATGTCTCATTCTTGCTTATCAAAGTGCAGTATGTGAGGTTCTAGCTCTTATGCAAGAATCTGGTATAAAGCAACCTATTACAAATATTGAATGGGCATGTATGGATATCCCTCAACTTGGTAAATTGATAGGAGGTATTCCATATTTTAAACATGGTTTTGGCTGTAAGGTTAAATTACCTAGAGGTGCCGTAGATTTTGATTTTGGAGAGCAGGGGCAGATCAATGGTTTTGATTTATGGAGATTGCTTGATTTTGCTGATTCAAGATTATTTGAATATGGATTTTCTAGCGAAGCTGCTTTAAAGCAATGTTTTGAAGATGAAGTGAAAGCAGGTCGTTTAGTCTATTCAGGGTATATGCTTTATTACTTAGTAGATTCTAGCAATTAACATAAGTTCAATCTCTCTTCATTTTCGATGAAAACTACTACATTTAGAAACGTGCATATTTTTCAATTATGCTAGAATCAGCATCATTCTTTTGATTAAAATCATCTACCTTCAGGTGGATAGCGTATTATTCTGGGTCAAACTCATATGTCACAAGCCATAAATTTTCAAAAAAGCGCATTAGAGACCCTACGAATCGAGCAACAAGCCTTAGAGGTTCTTGCGACACAAATTAATGAAAGTTTTAATCTTGCCTGCCAAATTTTGTTGCAGTGTAAAGGGCGAGTTGTTGTGACGGGTATGGGCAAATCTGGTCATATCGGTCGGAAGATGGCAGCTACCTTTGCATCAACTGGGACACCATCATTTTTTATGCACCCAGGTGAAGCGGGGCATGGTGATTTGGGTATGTTGGTGCGTGGTGATGTATTAATCGCGATTTCAAATTCAGGCAAAAGTGATGAAATCATGATGCTCATGCCCTTAATCAAGTATCTAGGCGTACCATTAATTACCATCAGTCGTGATGATAAAGGACCAATGCCACAGAATGCGGATGTTGCATTGACATTAGGTGAGGCGGATGAGGCTTGTCCTCTCGGTTTAGCACCAACGTCTAGTACGACTGCAACACTTGTTTTAGGTGATGCATTAGCCGTCGCATTGTTGGAAGCACGTGGTTTTACTGCCGATGATTTTGCTCGTTCCCATCCTGCGGGAGCATTAGGTAAACGCTTACTTCTTCATGTAAAACATTTGATGCATACAGGTGTTGAACTACCCAAAGTTAAACCCAATACACCGATGAATAAGGTGTTATATGAAATCTCAGATAAACGTTTGGGTCTTACCACGGTTGTTGATGAGAACGATATTTTATTAGGTATTTTTACTGATGGTGATTTACGTCGAATGATTGATCATCAACAAGGTTTTGATGTAAATCTCCCAGTTGCTGAAGTTATGACCAAAAATCCACTCACTATTTCTCAAGAAGCCCGTGCGGTGGAAGCATTGGAAAAAATGCATGAGAGAAAGATTAATCAATTTGTAGTTGTTGATCATACCAATAAAGTGATTGGTGTGATTAGTATGCATGACCTTATTCAGGCAGGAGTAAATTAAGCCATGGCATCTTATGCTTTACAAGAACAAGCACGTCATTTACAAGCATTAGTGCTTGATGTGGATGGAATCTTAAGCGATGGCTTTGTAACCTTAACAAATTCAGGTGATGAACTTAAATCATTTGATATTCGTGATGGTTTAGGTATGAAATTGGTTCAACAAGCAGGAATGAAAGTGATTATTATCACTGGACGTAAGAGCAATATTGTTGAAAAAAGAATGACAGATTTAGGCGTTGATCTTATTTTTCAAGGGCGAGAAGATAAAGGTGTGGCATTACGTGAAGCATGTGCTCAGTTAAATATTTTACCTGAAGATTGTTTATATATGGGCGATGACTGGCCTGATTTATCTGCATTTGCGATTGCTGGCATGAGTATTACTGTTCCCAATGGCCATGAAGAAGTTCGTCGTCGTGCAAATTTAGTCACTCAAGCGATGGGTGGACGTGGCGCAGTTCGAGAAGTATGCGATATGCTCTTATTTTCAAAAGGCGTTTACCAAGAGCTACTTGCAAAATATTTAGCTGTACCACATTAATAGTAGCGTGAATTACCCAAAGGTCAGGTAACTCTGTTTATGGATACCAAGGTTTTATATGTTGTCGCTGTTTTGATTGCTGCTTTAAGTGGTGGCTATTATTATTACAGCGGCAAAGCAAAAAAGTTGGATGTTGATTCAGCGAAAAATATGACTTATTCAGCGCAGGGTGTTCACTTAACACAGACTGATGAGCAGGGTAATTTATACATTCGGGCTGAGGTGAAACAGTTGCAGCAAAATATGCAGCAGAAAACATCCCAACTTGATCAATTAAATGCCGTGATGTACAAGCAGGGTAAGGCTGATGCAACGTTTTATGCAAAACAAGCACAAGGCTATGACGATAATACAAAGATCATATTAGAAGGCAATGTCGTTGCAACTAAATTCTCTGATCAGGGGAAAATGGAGTTTCATACTAATGAACTCACAGGATATCCAAAAACCAGAGAATTAGAGACACAACACTCAGTCACTGTACAAACGCCAAGTTCTGAGTTTGTTAGTCAAGGTTTAAAGGCAAATTTGAATAATGGTCAATATGAATTCTATAAAATTCGAGGAAAGTATGCGCCAAGCTCTTAATTCTAAATTTCGTTTCACTTTCCTAAAACAAGTCACTTGTATTGCCGCTGTAGTATTTTCTTCGGCTTCAAGTTTTGCTTTGCCATCAGACCGTAGCCAACAGTTATCATTGGTTGCTGATCGTGCAACCTATAATGATAAAACGGGTGTAACAACCTATACGGGTAATGTAGTGATCGAGCAAGGCACGATGAAGCTTCAGGCTGATTCTATTATTGCGACATTGAATAGCAAAAAAGAAATACAAACGATTACAGCTAAAGGTCAGTTGGCAAAATTTCAGCAGCAAATAGATGCTAAAAAAGGTTTAGCGCGTGGTGAAGCGCAGACCATTGTTTATAATGCCGATACAGGAATTATTACTTTGACTGGTAAGGCATATCTGTATCAAGATGGTTCTAGTATTCGTGGTAATAGTTTGAAATATAGTATGAACAAAGGTGATGTAGAGGCACAAGGTTCTTCATCAAATCGAGTTCAAATTATTATTCCGCCATCAAGTTCTAAGAGTTCTCCAGGGGCGCGTGATTAATGGATCAATCAGTGCAGCAATCACAAACTTTATGTATTAAACACCTAGCTAAAAACTATAGTAAACGTTGGGTGGTAAAAGATGTTTCATTTACGATGCAAAGCGGTCAAATTGTCGGTTTACTTGGACCAAATGGTGCAGGTAAAACTACAAGCTTCTATATGGTTGTTGGACTTGTTCGTATGGATAAGGGTGAAATCCATTTAGATAATTTAGATTTATCTGATCTAGCGATGCATGAGCGGGCACGTAAAGGTATTGGATACTTACCACAAGAAGCATCAATTTTTAGAAAGCTCACAATTTCTGAAAATATCATGGCAATTTTGGAAACGCGTAAAGATCTAAATAAACAGCAAAGACAGCAACGTTTAACTGAATTATTGAATGATTTTAAAATTAATCATATTAAAGACTCGTTAGGAATGAGTGTATCTGGTGGTGAACGTCGTCGTGCTGAAATTGCTCGTGCGCTGGCCGCTGACCCTAAATTTATGCTATTAGATGAACCATTTGCAGGTGTCGATCCAATTTCTGTGGGTGATATTAAAGATATTATCCAGACATTAAAGAATCGAGGAATTGGTGTTTTAATTACTGATCATAATGTACGAGAAACCTTAGCGATTTGTGAAAAAGCATATATTGTCAGTGAAGGTTCTGTGATAGCAGAAGGAACTCCGCAAGAAATTTTAGATAATGAGCAAGTACGTAAAGTATATCTAGGCGATGACTTCGTTGTTTGAATCAAATTAAATCAAAAGAGAACCATTTATGGTTCTTTTTTTTCAGTGTGAAAAGTTATAATCTCTTTTTGGTTTGCATTTATGTTTTATGCCTTTCACTATCGCAAATACAGTAACTTTTGAAGAAGACATTAAAAAAAGTCGCTTCCAAGCGATTGCTGCAATTGTTGAAAATGAGCAGCAAGTTAAAACTTTTTTAGAACAAAACAAAGATATTTCAACTACACATCAATGCTGGGCATGGAAAATTGGACACCATGTTCGGTTTAATGATGATGGTGAACCTTCTGGCACCGCAGGTCGCCCCATTCTAGCGACAATTGAAGGCAATGATCTAACCAATATCATCGTATTAGTCAATCGTTGGTATGGTGGGGTTAAGCTCGGTACAGGTGGTTTGGTCAGAGCGTATGGTGGATGTGCAGGTCAGTGTTTATTGCTCGCTGAAAAAATCGAATTGATTGAGAAAAAAAAGATTCAATTTGCCTGTCTATTTAATGAATGGGCAATTATTCAATATGAGTTGATGCAACAACAAATTGAATATCAAGAAAGTTACACTGAAACAGGTGTTCTTATTGAAGCACGAGTACAAGTACATCAAATTGAGCCTTTAAGGCATAAGCTCCAAGATGTGACACGTGGACGTGAATCGCTCAAGGTGATAGAGGAACAAGAAGATGACAACTGATCCTTTATTAAAGTATCGAGAACAACATAAGCATCGTTTGAATTATATGCCTTGGTTGTACTGGTCGCTTAAAGCGAAGCATCGAGAATGGGCCGAAGCATGGCAAGCTGAATATCAAGCTTATTTGATGGAAATGGAAACGATCGAGATTGGTAAAAATTGTTTCATTTCACCTTTAGCACATATTTTTGCTGAGCGTGGTCGCAAGATCAGCATAGGAGATAATACCTTCATTGCAGCTGATTGTACTTTACATGGACCTTTAGAAATTGGTAACGAAGTCGCAATTAATCATCATTGTATTTTAGATGGTGGACGGACAGGGATTAAATTACATGATCAAGTCAGAATCGCAGCTTATAGTCATTTATATGCATTTGATCATGGCATGGGTCTAGACCGACCACTATACCAGCAGCCTGTTACGTCCAAAGGAATTGAGATTGGGCGAGATGTTTGGTTAGGTGCTCATGTTGGTATAAAAGATGGTGTGAAAATAGGGCATCATGCTGTGGTTGGAATGAATAGTATGGTCACAAAAGATATTGAAGATTTTGCAATTGTTGCAGGTAATCCCGCTCGATTCATTCGTTATCGTACTGAATAAAATCAATTAAAAGCTCGTGAGATTTTATACATAAATTTAACCCACCATACTTTGATCTGTGATAAGTTAAAAATAAGTAGAAGACCTAAGGTATATACCTAAAGAGAGGCGAAAATGAACCGTGTAATTGCATGTATCGATTCTTCACCCTGTATTGATGCTGTTGCAGAGGCGGCGGTTTGGGTTGCAAAACAAACTCAAAGAGAATTAGTACTGTTGCAAATCTTGGATTATTATCCTGCAAGCTATCATTTAGGTGAAATTAGTGGCGTAATTGGTTTTGAAAGTAATGCGATGTTACTCAAAGAGCTAGCCGAACTAGAGCAAAAGCAAAGTGAACTCGCGCTTGATTATAGTAACAATTTACTTAAACATATTTCAGAATTCATAGAGAAACAATACGATTTAACCAGTACCAAGATTCAAGAAAAGGGCGATTTTCTTGAACAAAGTTTTAACATCTTGAAAGAAAATGATGTTGTGATTATTGGCCGTGTGGGTGAGCGAGCAGCAGAAAAGAATAAGCCCATAGGCAGCAATGTTGAAAACTTTATTCGTGGTGCAAACTGTACAGTGATTACAGTAGGTGAGCATTTTGAACCACCGAAACGCTTTATTTTCGCTTATGAGTATTCACCGACCTGTCAAAAAATGCTGCAACGTATAGCACAAAGTGATTTATTGAGAAAGTTACAATGTCATTTGCTGTATGTGGGTGATCATCCAGAAATGCTGGCAGAGCCAGAAAAATATTTAAAAGATGCGGGTTTAGATGTTATACCAATTTATCGATACGGGGATGTTGCACAAAATATTCTTGAATATCAAAGAGAACATGACATTCAACTGATTGTTTTAGGTGCTTTTAGCCATAGTAAAATTCATCAATTTTTCTTGGGGAGTATCACCACAACGATCTTCCGAAATGCCAATGTACCCTTACTCGTTGCTAAGTGATTCATTTTATTCCATATAGTTATCCGCAATTACTGTGGATAACTATATGGAAAAGCACTGTGTATAAATATAATACATTGATATTAAACAACTAATTATTTTAGATTGTTTTTTGATCTTTATTTCACAATTGCAATTGCAAAGCCATCATGTCCCTTTGAGCCAACTGTTTGTAATGCGGTGCAAGACAAAAGTTGAGGATGATCTTTTAATGCTGTGAATGTTTCACGAATGCCTTCAATACTAGGCTTCTTATTATTTTCATCTAAGATCGCACCTGCACGAATGACGTTATCAAGCACAATAATCGTTCCTGAATGAGAAAGTTGCAAGCTTAATTCAAAGTATTCACGATAACTTTGCTTATCGGCATCAATAAAAATCAAATCAAAGGGTTCACTGCCTTCATCAATGAGTTGCTTCATAATATCTGCACCACGACCTTTCTTGAGCTCGATATTGGTTGGCATATTGGCAAAATCAATATTTTCCTGAGCAATAATGACGTGAGTATCTCGACCTTCTACCGTGAGTAGATAGCCATCTTCAGGTAATGCTTTTGCAAGCCAAATAGTACTGTAGGCACCAAAAGTTCCTAGTTCCAGTACCCGTTTGCATTGGTTCATCTGAATCAACATTTGCAAAAACATGCCTTGATTAGGCGCAACAGCCAAATGATTAGAAAACCCTTGAGTATCGGTGTTGTCTAATGCATGTTGAAGTCTTGGGTCTGTGGGAATTAAATGTGAATTGATATAGTCATCAATGTCGGTCCACATCTGTTGCATAATCAAGTTTACCTATGAATCTGTTAGCTGCATTTTAAACATTTATGCTTAGAGTGCAATTTGATTACTGAATTAATCAGTACCATTGAAATAAAAAAGAGACCGTTTAGATCTCTTCTTGATTTAAATTATTGTTTATTAGAAGTTACACATTGAACTATTGCGGGTGAGGTCTGGCCCCCAAGTTCGATAACCTTGCGTATCTATATGAATTTGACCAGAACTGTACAAGCCGATTCCAAGATTTAAACTCTGCCCATGCTGCATCCAAAATTGGCATAGTTTAAATTTAGTCTGTTCAATATATGCATAGTCTTGCGGTTGCGGAACTTCAGGTCCGATACGGAAGTCGATTGCTGAATTGAACAAGTGCTTAGAAGAACCCGCACCACCTGCACATTGATTTAAAGGTAGATCGCGGTAAACAGAAGTTACTTCGAAATCAGTTAAAATCTTAGCAGCGATTAAATATTTAAAGACCCGTAAGGTTGAAAGTGAATTATTCCATAGCTCACGATTTGGCACCATATATTCTGAGCGACCACATTTTTGCCAATCTCTAGCGGTACGTAATAATTCAAAACTTGGAATAATATGTGCAACATTATTACGATTTAAGAACTGCTCGTATTCGCGGACGCGCGCGTAATTTTCACCTTGATTGAGCCATTGGCGATAAGAGTTCGGTTCAACTTTATTTGGAATTGGGCGAGTAAAAGTAACTTGTTCTTGAGGAATGTAAATTCTTTTACCTTGATTTTGATTCACTTTAGTGGCTGAACTGACACAACCGACCATCATCACAGGGATGATACAAAATGATAAGAGACCCTGTAATTTATTTCGCATCATAAAAAAGCAGTTCACAATCTATAAGTGATAGATGGATTATTTTAATGCAAAATAACGCACAAATAATGGTGCAATTGCAAAGAAATGTGTGATTCGAGTATAAAAAAAGACCAGTTAATACTGGTCTTTTCTATGATTATTTTTCTAAATATTGCAATTTATTTGGCTTGCCATTCCATTCTTCACGATCGGCAGGTTGTTCACCAATTTGAGTGATGTTATTACCTGCCCATTTTTCAGAGAGTTCAGCATTCAGCTCAATAAACGCTTCTTGACCTTCAGGTAGCTCATCTTCAGAGAAAATCGCATTTGCTGGACATTCAGGTTCACACAATGCACAGTCAATACATTCATCTGGATTGATGACAAGGAAGTTTGGACCTTCATAGAAGCAATCTACAGGGCAAACTTCAACACAGTCTTGATATTTACATTTAATACAGTTTTCTGTGACAACAAAGGTCATGGCGGCAGCTACCTAAAAAATATGGTTTTCATTTTGCATAGCGTATTTTAGGCAAAAAATACCGATAGAAACAATTCCTTTTATTGATATTTATTATTCGTATCAATGAAATGGACTTATTTATATGACTTTTATTGATAATAAGTCTCAATAACCTAATGAATTGTGGAATTTCTCCTTCCTTACATTATATGATGCAAAATGAGCGCACAAATATAATTGCGATCTTATAACTAGAAAAATCAGCTCTGATCTAGGGCCAAAGCTGATGATTTAATCTTAATTTTCGAGTGCTTGGCTAGATTTGAATAAGGCTTTGAGTTGATAAAGTTGCTCCAGTGCCTGACGTGGTGTTAGATCATCCACATCAATTTTATCTAATAATTCAAGAGCAGGGGATTGAGCTTCCACTTCAACAATTTTCTCAACAACTTGAGTTTCAATTTCATGCTCAAGCGAACTGAATAAATCATTTTGAACTGTATTTTGCAAATGATGATGTTGTTGCTTTTCAAGAATCTTTAAGCGCTTTTGCGCCTCTTTAATTACGCTAGCTGGAATTCCCGCCAGTTTTGCAACTTGTAAACCGTGGCTTTGACTCGCAGGGCCATGTTGTACCTTGTGCAATAAAATTAAATTGCCATTCAGTTCTTGTGCTGTCACATGATAATTATCAATACCAACTTCACCACCGAGTTCGGTTAACTCAAAGTAGTGTGTTGCAAATAAACATAGACATTTCACACGCTTCGTCAAATCAAGTACACATGCCCAAGCTAAAGAGAGGCCATCATAAGTACTCGTACCACGACCAACTTCATCCATCAAAACCAAAGATTGGCTTGTAGCATGATGTAAAATCTGTGAAGTTTCAGTCATTTCCACCATAAAAGTAGATTTACCTGTCGACAAATCATCCGCAGAACCGATACGGGTAAAAATACGATCAATTGAACCCAGTTTTGCCGATTTTGCAGGAACGAAACTACCACAGTAAGCAAGTAAACTGATCAATGCAGTCTGACGCATAAATGTCGATTTACCCCCCATATTGGGACCCGTAATAATGGCCATACGGTGTTGTGGGTCTAGAGTCGTATCATTCGGTGTAAATGGTGCTTTATTTAAAGCTTCAACAACGGGATGACGACCAGCTTGAATTTTGATGCTGGTTTCAGCCGTAAATTCAGGTCTTGTCCAATTATTTAATCTGGCTTGATGTGCAAAATTTGCCAGTACATCAATATGGGCAATCGCAGCGCTCATCATCTGTAAATGCGCAATGTTTTGACGAAGCTCATCTAGCAATGATTCAAACAAAAGCTTTTCACGGGCAAGCGCGCGTGATTCACTCGAAAGCACTTTATCTTCAAAGCTTTTTAGTTCAGGCGTGATATAGCGTTCAGCATTTTTGAGCGTTTGACGACGTATATAATCGGCTGGTGCTTGCTCTGCTTGGCTACGAGTCAACTCAATATAGTAACCACTGACACGGTTATAACCAATTTTAAGTGTATTGATGCCAGTACGTTGGCGTTCTTTAATTTCTAAATCAATTAAAAATTGCCCTGCATGATCGCGAATTTTACGTAATTCATCGAGTTCATCATCATAACCTTCTGCGATGACATTACCATCACGTAACAGCACAGGTGGACTTTCAACAATTGCATCCATTAGGTGTTGATGAAGGCTCTTGAAATCACCTAATTGATTATCCAGTTGATTTAATAATTTAGATTGTTGTGTTTTTAGCACAGGGGCTAGAGCATGACGTAAAAATGGAATTTGTGCACATGCTTGACGAAGTTGAACTAAATCACGCGGACGGGCACTGCCCAAAGCAACACGACTCAATACACGTTCGATATCACCAATTTCTTTGAGCACTAAACGTACAGGAGATTCATGATAGCCTTTTAATAACTGCTCTGAAGCATCCAAACGAGCATCTAATATGGCAGTATCACGAATTGGCTGCATGAGTGTTCGACTCAGTAAACGTCCACCCATTGCCGTTTGACAATCATTAATTAGTTGGAATAAGGATGTACCATGATCAAATAACGGTTCAATAATTTCTAAATTACGGCGAGTAATGGGGTCGAGTGCAATAAAATCGGTACTTTGCTCAATCTGAATTGAACGAATATGCGGTAAAGCCGTCTTTTGTGTTTCTTTGGCATAATGAATTAAAGCTGCTGCTGCTGCTTTTGCCAAAGGGAGTGGATCTAGACCAAAGCCTGATAAAGTTGAAACTGAGAACTGGTCACACAAGGTTTTTTGTGCATTATTTAAATTAAAATCAACATTTGGACGTTTGGTAATCGGGCAGTCTAGATTCCTTTTAATCTGTTCAATAATATTTTTATCAATCAGATCTTCATCAATCAAAATCTCACTTGGCATTAAACGAGCCAGTTCAATCGCCAATTGTTCAGGTTTATAGTCTTGTTGCTGAACCTTAAAAATACCAGCACTTAAATCGAGTAATGCAAACCCAATTTGATTTTGTTGAATACATAAAGCAACCAGATTTGAAGACTGATAACTGCTAAGTAATGCATCATCAGTCAAAGTTCCTGGTGTAAGAATACGAACTACTTTACGCTCAACGGGGCCTTTTCCTGTGACTTCCCCAACTTGCTCACAAATTGCAACTGTGCGACCAGATTTAACTAAGCGGGCAAGGTAGCCTTCGGCTGAATGATAAGGTACACCAGCCATTGGAATCGGTTGCCCACTCGCTTTACCGCGATGGGTGAGGGTAATCCCTAAAAGTTTGGCCGCTTGATGAGCATCTTCAAAGAATAGTTCATAAAAGTCACCCATACGATAGAACAGCAATGCATGTTGATAGTCTGTTTTGACTTTGAGATATTGCTGCATCATAGGTGTTAGTGTGGATAGGTCAGGTCCTATATTTTCTGTATTCATGTCACTTAACACCTTTAAAATTAATAATATTTACAATTAATTGCATACAAAACTTTTCCTGACGAATCCTGTTGAATCTTGTCTAAACCTGAACAATCCAATGAGTAAGTATACCTTTTAGTGTACCTTTTATTGGTGTGTGGTTAAAATACTAAGAATAAGATGATTCGATTTTTGAATTTCTGAAACGGATTCTAACAAAAACCGTGGCTTTGTTTCTGATCCTAGCCAAAATAATGGACCTTGCGGAGCAGTGCTCCTCACCCATCTAAAGATAACGTAACTTCAATCTTTGGAGATCTAAGAAATGGCTAAACGTTTTAGTCCGGAATTTAAACAGCAAGCAATTGATCATGCACTTTCAAACTCCCACGAGCCTATAGCTGCAATCGCCCAGAAATTAGGTGTGGGTTATTCAACTTTAGACAAATGGATTCGTGAAGCCAACCCAGTGGGTTCAAGCAAACGTCAACTTTCACCAGAACAACAGCGGATCTTGGAATTAGAAAAAGAAGTCAAACAGCTCAAGGAAGCCAATGACATCTTAAAAAAAGCGCATGTGTACTTTCTGACAGATCATGCCAAGAAAAGTACACGGTAATTCAAGATCTGGATGTGAATGAAGTCACTGTATCTTCTGCCTGTAAATGCCTGGGTGTCAGCACTTCAGGCTATTATGCCTGGCGAAAACGCCAGGCCAATCTAGCGCAGAAATATAATGATTTAAAAGCCGTATATTGGCAGCATCATGCACGATTGGGTGCACCTTCATTAGTACATGACATGCATGATTTAGGTTACAGCATGAGCGAACGAACCGTTGGAAGAATGCTTAAAAAGCTTGGTTTACGTAGCAGGATTGCACGTAAATACAAGCATACGACTGATTCAAACCATCGTTTGCCTACAGCGCCTAACTTGTTGGATCGTCAATTTACAGTTACTCAGCCTAATAAAGTTTGGACAACGGATATTAGTGTGCCGCAGCAAGCGGCGTAAGAGATGAGGGTATGGCCCCTCGCTATCGGCTTGCAAGAGCAGGTAGCAAACCACCATAAGCGGCTTGGATCAAAAGTCCTGGTCGTGAGCGTTATGGAAAAGGCGTTGTAAAGACGTCAGGTAAGAATTAGGAAGGCGAACAACAGTGAACTGCCGTTCAAGTGTCGAAAGTGTTCAAATGACATCAAAACCGGGGATGGATGTTGCCCCGCGATTAGTTTGGCCGTTACCTGCTTACGGGCCATTCGGTGTCCGGCGTAGAGGCAGCGCGATCCTAATACAGGCTCTTACGTTGAACTGCGGGAACCTTCGGTGGCGATGTCAAGCGAAAGGCACAAGCTCAAAAGGCAAGGCTGATAATAGCAATGCGTCACCAAGGGGTGGAGCAACTCGTAGTAGTGTTGAAATTACTGTAATGGTAATGGAGCGAAGGGGTTGCATTATCCAGGTCTACGGATTTGTCAACTGTGCAAACAGGAGGAGCAAAACTTTATGACCAAACCATTTAACATTCCTAAAGCGTTAATTTGGGAGGCATTCAAAAAAGTCAAAGAGAACGGTGGCACCTCAGGCGTTGACCATGAATCTATTGAGCAATTCGAAAAGCATTTAAAGAACAACCTATACAAACTATGGAATCGACTTTGTTCTGGCAGTTATTTTCCACCGCCAGTCAAGAGTGTTCCGATTCCAAAGAAGTCAGGTGGCGTGCGTATACTAGGCATTCCAACAGTTGCAGATCGAGTCGCGCAAACAGCAGTTAAGCTCTTATTAGAGCCGAAAATTGATCCATTATTTCATCCAAACTCTTATGGCTATCGTCCGGGGCGTTCTGCCCATGATGCAATTGCGATGGTGAGGAGACGAAGTTGGGATTATGACTGGGTTGTGGAATTTGATATCAAAGGTCTCTTTGATAACATCGACCATGATTTACTAATGCGTGCACTCAAGAAACACTGTGAAATTCCATGGATTCTTCTCTATGTAGAACGCTGGTTAAAAGCACCTATGCAAAATGTAGATGGTCAAGTTTTAGAAAGGAATCGCGGCACACCGCAAGGTGGAGTTATCAGCCCTCTATTGGCTAATTTATTTATGCATTATGCTTTTGACATGTGGATTACGAAGAATCTTGCGAGTGTAAGATTCTGCCGTTATGCGGATGATGGAGTAATTCATTGCCGAAGTTTATCTCAAGCCAAACTTGTTTTACAAAAGATTGGTGCACGATTTCGTGAATGTGGACTCGAATTGCATCCAGAGAAGACGAAGATTGTTTATTGCCAAGATGTTAATCGTCGCCAAGCATATCAAGATGTACAATTTACTTTTCTCGGATACACGTTTAGGCCCCGTAAGGCTGTAGACAAATATCAAAGGGTTTATGTGAATTTTTCTCCGGCGGTCAGTCGTGATGCACTTAAGGCAATGCGGCAGACTATCCGGAGATGGCATCTACATTTGATGTGTGAGAACCTATCCAGAATATTTTCTATGCAAAAGTAGCCTTAAAAAGGCTAAATTAATGAACTGAAGGCTCGTATTTAGGTGCTTTTCACAGTTTTTCCAAAGCCTTCTACATTTTTCTAACCAAGCAAATGATCTTTCCACAACCCAGCGTTGTGGTATGACTGCAAATTTATGTAATTCACTTCGTTTAGCAACTTCAACTCGCGCTCTGATTAAATCATTAACAGCCAAAGAAAAGGGTTCGCCTGTATAACCACCATCAACAAGTACAACCTCTACATTTTGTAAGGTGTCTCTATGTAAAGTTATGGCATCTAATGCACCTTGACGATCTGTTTTATCTGCTGTCGTAATAAATATTCCATGAGGCAGACCTTGAGTATCAACAATGATATGTCTTTTAATCCCTGAAACTCTTTTACCAGCGTCATAGCCTTTATTACGTGCGGTATCTGTGTTTTTTACACTTTGTGAATCAATGATGATAAAGCTCGTTTGTTCTTTCCGTCCATTGTTGATACGGGCCTCGCCAACCACATTTTTTTAAAGCCTGCTCAAGTATGCTAGGTTCAGTTTCTGATGGTTTTCTATTCCAAATCGAGAAGTAATAATGCACAGTGCTTTTAGGTGGAAAGTCTCGAGGAAGCATACTCCATTGACATCCACTTTTTAGAATATAGAGCAAGGCGCAAAACACTTCATAGACATCAACGACTCTTGGACGTGTTTGTTTTCTTCCGCTCAATAGTAACGGTTCAATTTCTTTAAAGGCTTCTCGACTAATGTCGCTGGGATATGGTTTTCTCATGGGGGAGAATTTAACAAATTATTTTTCCAATTGCCAAAAAAGAATGAAATTAATACTGGATAGGTTCTGAGCGTGAATTAACTGATCTATCAGCAATATTTAATCCAATTCTTCTAGGTTGGCAACAATACTATGGTCGTTTCCATGGTTCAGCGATGTCAGTGATCTGGAGACACATGAATGCTTATCTTATACGCTGGATGAGGCGTAAGTATAAAAATTTAGCCCGTCATAAAAGACGAGCTAGATATGCCTTAGGGCGGCTTGCGCGTGATTTTCCAAATGCTTTTGTGCATTGGAAAATGGGATGTTTACCACCGGTTGGATAATGGGAGCCGGATGAGCTGAGAGGTTCACGTCTGGTTCTGCGAGGGGCTAAGGGTGAGATTCCCTTGGTCTACTCACCCCTATATCCGTACTAAGCAAGGTTGGCTGTATTTATGTGTGATGCTGGATCTATTCAGCCGTCGTATTGTCGGTTGGCAAACCAGCCATCGAATAGACCGTCAATTGGTGTGTGATGCGTTTCATTATGCAATGGCTCGTCAGGGGTATCCAATGGGTGTCATGGTGCATTCGGACCAAGGCTCACAGTACTGTAGTCGTGATTTTAGGGCGCTATTATTGACGAATAACTGCGTTCAAAGTATGTCACGCAGTCTTGCGCAGTACACTGCTCATGTTGGGATAATGCAGTGACCGAAAGCTTCTTTCATACATTGAAAGGTCATGTGGTCCATGGCAGTGTGTTTGCCACTCGAAAAGAAGCTAATACTGTCTTGTTTGACTATATTGAGATTTATTACAATCGGGTCAGAAGGCATTCCGCAAACGGCTGGTTAAGTCCAGAAGCCTTTGAACAGAAATATTTCAAGAATTTAGAGGGATTGGTTGTCCACGATACTGTCTAGGATCATTTAAACCTAGAACAGCAGTTTTAATAAAGAAAAATGAAATTTAAAAAATGTCATAGTTTGTTATTTGATAGAAATTAATGAGAGTACAATAATTGTTGACTAGCGTACTGGTCTTTAAAAAAGATAGCTGGTTCTCGTAATTTTAAAGGACAGCAGCATGAAACAAGAAGAACAGTATATGTTGATATCTTTGAAAAATTAGGAGATAGACGGGTAGGTATTATTGTAAGAAAAGATATTGTGGAACTTGTTAAAAGTATTGTTGATCATGGGGTGTAAGTTCAAGCTAGAAGAAATCTATTAGAATTGATCGCTACTTGAGACTATGCTATTGGTTTGGACAAATTTTCAGAAAATTTTGCTAATCCTATTTTATTGGCTAAATCTAGTTTAAAACAAACGCGTATAAAACTTAGTTCGTATAAGCGTAGCAGAGCAGAGTACTTTTCAGATTCTTGGTTGAAACAATTGTTTTCTCAGTTGTCAGAATCAGGTTTGTCTAACTATCATAAAAGTATATTAATGATTGTGCTATCTGGATTGAATCACAAATAATTCCCAAAAAGAGAGTTTTTTAACTCTCTTTTTTTATTTTGAAAATTAAATATTAACAACGAAAGAATAAGCTTTTTCATTAAGATTACTATCCATTAGAATTGCATCAAACGACATGTTTTCTAATAATGTTTTGAGGTTATGATCCATTTTCAATGATTCTGAAGAAAGATTAATAAGAATAATTCGATTAACTGGATCGATTATAAATTCAATATTTTCAGGTTTTTTGTCGGTTAAAGCTAAGCGATTTTCATGAAGTAGTTCTGTAATTTGTTCATTAAGTTGATTAATTTTAATTTCTTCTTCACCTGATGAGGTGGTCTTAGAGACATGAATTTGAGAAGAATAACGTTCAAAATCCTTTGGTGTGTCAATAATTTTAACTTTGTAAAAACTGAATGAGTCAGTTTCTAATTTTAAAGAAGATAATTGGTTCTTTTCTAAGAAGTCAGTTTCCATCGGTTTGATATTTGACTGATAAAGATTTGATACGTCTTTTGCTTCTTTTATAGCTTTTTTTGCTCTATTTTGTGCATTCAAGAGCGGGTCATAAGTATGCTCAATTTTTGATGAATTTACATGCTCATCGATACTAAAGAACTCTGGTACTTGATTTTCTGTTGGTGTATTTGCTGGTGCTGTACTATCAAATATTGTTTCACTGATTGGTTGAGGTTGAGGTTGAGGTTGATCGATTGTTGCTTTTGTTTGGGAATCTTTTGAAGACAAAAACATTGCATCTTTATGATTTATACTTGATGCCGAAATTAACGTAATCTTTATATTTGAAGTTATATGATCGTTTTTTTCAACTGTAAAATTTAAAATTACGATTACAATAAAAACATGCATGATAATGCTAAAGAGAAATGCGCTCTGTGAAACATTGAGTTTATTTTGAGACAACATATTTTTCTCCTCAGCATTTATCGCTCAGGTTAGAATAAATAGCGGAAGGTCATTCTGAGGTTTCTTCCCTCAGTAGGATGGATATGTCTATCATAAATTCCTTCACGTTCTGAAGAGTTAGGTGAGCATGAAGGTTCACTGAGATCTTGACGAGTGCATGATGCATAGTAGTATTCGATATCATTCGTTTTTTGATCGAATACATTAAAGAGTTCAACTTGTGCTAGAAAGTTTTTATTAAATTGATAGCTGCCTTGTAAGTTAACTAAAGTTGATGAATCGGAACGAACTGAGTTATCCTCAATCAAAGGGCGAGAACCAAAGTAACGTAAACGTCCTCCAAAATTAATTTGGTCATTCAGTTTATAAGTAAATCCAGCAGCTATGGTCTTTTCTATTGCCCCAGGAATATGATTTCCTTCCGAATTTTCATTTTTAAATCTTGCTTTTGACCAAGCCAGATCTAGATCGATAATCCAAGCATCAGTTGGTTGATAGAATTGTGAAATTTCGATACCTTGTCTTTTACTTGGTCTACTTGCTTCTGTCGTACCAGCATCGCCGATGAATACCAGTTCTGAATCTGAATCAAGTTGCCATAGAGCTATTGTTGAGGTGAGCTCAGGTATAAGTTTTGCTCTTAATCCCAGTTCTGAATTTATTGTTCTTACCAGTGGAGAAACGGGGAGAGTTGGTTTTAAATAGTTACTATCACGAGAATCAATGTTTAGGTGCGTTGTAGTTCCTCTAGCATCATTGCTATGAAAGCCATATGCATAATTAATGTAATATTCAATATTCTCCCACGGACCTAAAATTATGCTCATTTTAGGGCTGAAAATATGATCAGTTTTATGACCACTATTTTCTTGTTTATCAGAATTTACATCAAAAGAATAAAAATCACCACGAACGCCTAAAATAGTTTTTAACCATGGTTGCCACGTGGTTTGATTTTGTCCCCATATTCCAATAGACCATTGATTAACATCATCATTTCTTATCGTGTTGAAACGCTGTCGATCTTGTGTCTGGTAAAGGCCTAAGTTGTTAATATAATCATACCTAAGAGATGATCCAAATGAGTTTAAAAGCTCTTTGCTTGACCATTCACTTAATGAACCTTTTTGAAATTTAAATCCAAGTGTCGTTCGTTCTTCAGCTTGTTCAAACTGGTCTCCATGGACTGGATCATTTAAAAAATAACTAAAGTCAGAAAATAGATTCAGTTTGTTATATACGGCATAAGTGGAGATTGTGGTGTATTTCGTTTTCTCATAATTTTTAGCATTATACCAAATAGCAGTCCGAGCAGACTTACCACCATCACTCTTGTTTAAGCTATCGAAGCGATTAAGTTCACCGCTTTCAATCAGCCGCTCTGGAATTTGATCAGTAGCATCCCATCGTGCTTGATAATGTTGAAAGCCGATGGATTGATTTTTATTATGATCACCAGTGAAATATTTTAAGAATAGATTTTGTTTTGAAAGATTTTCAGGATTAACCCAAGGTCCGTCACTGTTGATGTTTTCAACTGCACCGATTAATTCCCCGTCATTAAGAACTAAGTTTCCAACAGCTAAAAATCTAAGTAAGTTGTGATTACCTAACGTTATTTGTGCGTAAGGATTATCGAGAGAATGGATACTCGAAATTTTTGCTGTACCTGCTGATGCAAAATCACCATCATCAATCGATACTGCTCCTTTGTGATATTGAATTGATTCAATCAGTTCGGGGATTAGAAAATTTAAGTCTGTGTAACCTTGACCGTGGGCATGACTCACCATGTTAATGGGTTGTTCATCAAATGATGTTGCAAAGTCAGTTCCATGATCTAAGTTAAAACCTCTCAGAAAGTATTGATTTGCCTTACCACTACCACTGTGTTGGGTCACAACGACACCGGGGATCGTTTCTAAAACTTCTGCTGGACGTGATAAAGGTCGAGTTTCAATTTGTTCTTTCGATATTGTTCCTTGGGAGGAAGTAAATGCGACCCCAAAAGTGCTATCTAAATTTGATGATGCTGTTATTTTAATTGTAGGAAGGGTTGTTGTAAGTTCACCTCCAGCATGAGTAAGTTGAGCTAAATAGAAATGACTACTTCCTATCAACAAGCAATACAAAATTCTTTTGTTCATTTTTATTCCATTAATTTTATAAATTTTCGTGATTTTCGCAAACATGAAATTATTATTCATTTCATGTTTTTAGTTGTTTATCAACTTTAGATTTAGAGTTGCTTTAACATTTGTTTTAATCTTTGAATGTAGGTCGGATTTTGATAGCCAGTCTCATTACTCCAATTTAATAATTTTTCTGTGCTTTCACGATTTTTACTATCAAGTGCAAGGGCAGCATAGACCTCAAAATCATCATTTTCTCTTTGCATATTCCAATTTTTGGCAGCTATGCGTAAACCTTCATCATATTTTTTTGAAACCCACAGGAATTGAGCTTGCTCTCTGAGATGTATGTGATCCTTATGGTCGAGTAGATTTTGTACTCTTTGGGTGAGTTCATTTAGGTCTTTTTCTGCAAGGGGATCGTTTAGTTTCTGTTTGCTTAAAATAATTCTATACAACGCACCATCATGATAACGATATGGGGTCAGAATTTTGATTGCGTTTGAATATTCTTGTTGAGAAATATACCAATTGGATTTGGCAAGAGCATTGGGTAAATTATCTACATTAAGTAATGGAATAGATTGGCTCGCAAGAGTTGGATCATCAAATCTTGTCGCTATTTCTAGCATAATATTACCTAACCATTGCTGATCGTTTTTATTTAACCTTGTGGCCATTTGAATAAGTTCATTTGTTCTAGGTTTTATTTCCGAAATATTTTTTGTCATTGCATCCACTTGCAGGACACAACCAGCTTGATAAAGTTTCACACTCTGTTGATCTAATTGATCACATAATTTAAGTGACTGATTAAATTGACCTTGTAATCTATATATATTTGCGAGTTGTAAAATTGCATCATAATTTTTAGGGTCTTTTTTTAATACCTCATTAAGTATTGTTTCTGCTCTGCTGAAATTATGATTTGCTTGAGCGAGTCGAGTTTCTAACAATTTATTTTCTGTGTCTGATGAATTGAAGCTTGATTTCATTAAGTCTTCAGCTTGTTCTAAAAACTCACCGTCGCCTTTTGAATAAGCTTTTTCAAGTAACACATTAACGATTTGATTTCTCAGCTCATCATTATGATTGTTTTTTAACATTACTGAATAATTTGGATGTTCTGAACTCGATGAAGATTCTTCATGGTGATGTTTGGGATGAGCGAAAGCAGTATTTAAATACAGTGAAGCCATTATTGATAATGTTAGCTGACGAATTAACATTTAAAACTCCTATAAAGACTCTTAACAGAAGTTTGTTAAGAGTCTTAATCTTAAAATTTCACTGCAACGGGTTCTGATTTGTTATCTATAGTAGATTCTGAAATGTCAGTAATACTTTTAGGTTCAGACTGTTCGTAGTTACTTTGAGGTTGATTGGTTAATGACAACGTTTCTTTAAGAACGGGGTCATTTTGAGATTGATTGTTATTATTTGGTTTTGAATTATTGTCATTACCACCACAGCCACTTAATCCAATACCAACCATGAACAGCAAAATGAATTTTCTCATGGTGACTACTCCTAATTATTTGCTAGCTGTATTAAATGGAGAGCCTGCTACTGGAGTATTTAAGTATGGGAAAGCAGTACCAAATTGTTGTGGTGATTGTAGAGCCCCATCAGTAAAGCCTATTCCTCCTGCTTTAGCATCGCTCGCTTTACAACCAACAGCGGTATTGACACCATCTATTGTGCAGAGTAAGCCCATAGCAACTCTAAGCTCAATATCGACGACATCATCACCAGGTCTACGACCGTTCGGGAATCCTGCAGTATCTCCACCGATTACACCAAGACGATTTTGTTTATCTTTTGCTGCTGGAGTAATAGCAGTATTTAGACGCAACATTTCAGATGCTTTTACATTTTTAGGTTGGTTTAAGCCCGGAATACCTAAAAGAAATGCGTTAACTAAGTCAGTTCTTGGGAAGTTTGTTGGCGCAACTACGGCACCACCAGTTGCTTCCTTAAAAAGAACTTCTATTAATGTAGGTAGGGTTGGGTTAGTCACATAGTCAGCAAATTGCCCATCATTCACAGGTTTACTTGCATTAAATTTATCTTTATCTTTAAGACCAATGACGACTTCATTAACTAAAGGCATACCTAAACGTGAAACTTGAGTCCAAGCACCACCAACTTTACTTGCACTGGTAAGATTGCTTTCAGGATTAGGGTTTAATAAGGTAGCTTGAGGTAAGCTTGCTGTTGTCCATCCTCCAATCACTGTATCATTTGAAGCAACTAAACAAGATTGTGGAACTTCTAAAGCAATTGTAGTGACGTTTTTATTTGCAATAGTATTCAAGCCTTGATCTTCAGCATTTACGCCTGAAGGTGCGAGTTGAGTAGCAGGAATCTTAATATTCACTAAATCGAATACTTCACCTAGGTTAACAGCAAAAGGATCTTGACGTTGACCTACAAAAACTTTACCAGAACCGCAATTCCCAAAGTTAATGTTTTGCACAAATGTATCTGCGTAGGCTGGATAGTTTGGAATTGATTTTGCGCCAACATTATCGAATGGCTTTTTAAAAGAGCCTAAAGTACTTCGATCACCTTTACGTCGGTCACCTTTAATCATGGTAACAGTATATGTTTCAGCGGTATTTTGAGCTGAACTACTATCATTTGTTATTTTACCAATGTTAGATAATGGTACAGAAACATTCTTGCCACCTACAGGAACTTGTAAGTCTTTTAATTCTTGATTGAATTTAAATTGGAAAGTAACGTCCTCTTGCCCATCTCCGTTGTTGTCAATGTGTATTTCATATAAGGCTTTAGGATCTAAAGCGAAATAATTAGGACCTCCATAAGCATCTTGTAAAGGCTGATAGTTTGCTAGTATGGTTACGAAATTACTTCGGCTCGGCTCATAACTTTTAAACATATAAAAATCTGTAGCGTCAACCTTGGGTGTTTTACTGATTGATGGTGCTTCGCGGTGGCTTGAAGCGAATGATGTCACACTAAAACTACTTAGCATAATTGCTAAAAGTAGGCGAGAGTCCATTTTGTATCTCCTTGACCATGCTGATCTTGGCTATATTTTTGAATAATAGTTATTCGTCTTATAATTTCCTTATATGAATTTAGATCAGTATAAGACTCTTAATATTTATACTGGGTCGATAGTGAAGTTTCTGTGAGCAACTGTTAATTTATAAAATTTTTTTGGGCTGTAGTAGATAAGGTCAAATATCAGCCCAATTTAATAGTGTTTTCAACTGTTGCTTAGCGCTGCCATAATTAAATCGAAACTCACATTCTTTAATAAACAATAAAAAGGCATTTCGGTCAATACCATTGTATTTTCGAAGCACTCTTTTTTCCTGATTCCAAAAGTTTTCAATTCCATTGATATTATTTGAACCATCAGCAAAATTGCTTGAATGATTGATTCTATAGTGACTAAATCCTGTGACATCTAAAGCATTATAACTATGCCAGTGATCTGTATAAACAACGCTATCAGAAGTGATTTTATTTGATATTACAGGCATTAAGGTGCTCGATTTAGTATCAGGTACAATGACCGTATAGACTTTACCATTGCGCTTGAGTAAACCAAAAAACAATCACTTTACCAGCAGCACCTCTACCACGCTTACCTTTACCTGTACCACCAAAATAGCTTTCATCTAATTCGATCTGCCCTTGAAATACTTCAATGGCATCTTGGTCAAGGTGAAACATAATGATTTGTCGAATTTTCCTATAGAACAATGCTGCGGAATTAGGTTGAATTTCCAATAAATCAGCAGCAGTTCTAGCGGTAACTTCAGCAATGAAAAACTCTAATAACCTTATCTGGATTTTTCTATTTAATTTACATCTAGTTATCTTCATAAAAGTAGATTATCACAAGGCTAATCTACTACAGCCGTAAGCGTCCGCTGAACCCCACTTTTTCTAACTCATTAATACCACGATAGTGTCCACTAAATTTTAAGTGGACACCTATTTATGGATTTAAAGACAGTTATAGACAGTACAGCAACGCTAAAAAAGCCCCGTCGAACTTTCACGGCTGAATTTAAACATCAACTTATTCAGCAATGCCAGCAGCCAGATACATCAGTGGCCAAGGTAGCAATGCAACATCAGATCAATGCTAATCTGCTGCATAAATGGATTCGTCAGTCCAGATCAATGGTTCCATCATTAACAATCTCATCCATTCCACAGACCGACTTCCTTCCCGTCATTCTTCACCCGACGCCAGTCAAACAAGAAGCACCTCCGCCACCTGTGCCAGAGAAGAAAGCTACCGCTCATATCAGGATTCCATTACATGATGAACAAGGTTCCGTAAGGGATCAGATGATCGAAATCGAATGGCCGGTGGAGTCTGCAACTGAATTACTGCTTTTACTTCAGGGCTTGATCAAATGATCCGTATCGATGAAATCTGGTTGTCTACCCAGCCCATGGACATGCGTGCGGGTATGGATACGGCCATGGCGCAGATTATGAAAGCCTTTGGCTCAATCAAACCGCATTGCGCCTACCTGTTCTGTAATAAACGTGGCCATCGTATGAAAGTGCTGGTACATGATGGACTGGGCATCTGGCTGTGTGCCAGGCGGCTGGAACAGGGAAAATTCCACTGGGCTAAAGTTCACCAGAGTGAAAACGTAGCTCTCAGTCCAGAACAGTTACAGGCACTAATTCAGGGTTTGCCCTGGCAGCGCATTGGACGACAGCAAGTGGTCACAATGCTCTAAACTAGCTTGGTACATTCTGCTATTCTCCAAATGTTCTATATCCTCTGCGTCATGACCTCAGGCATACTGCGGTCATGAATACGCTGCCTGACTTAAGCCAACTGACCCATGAACAACTGCTGGAATTTACCCGGCAGTTGGCGATGCAGCATCAGTCTCTGGCACAATCAAATCAAGAATTAGAAAAATCAAACCAGCAATTGGATGCCAAAGTTCAGCATCTTTCTATTCTCAATCAAAGATACGAGCATGAACTGGCGCTGTTTAAAAAGCATAAATTCGGCAGTAAAAACGAACATCTCACCGCAAAACAAATCCATCTATGGGACGAAGCGGTCGAAGAAGATATCGCAGCCGTTGATCTGGAATTAGAACGATTAAATGCAGATAAAACCGATGCAGCGACACAGAAAGCCACAGTCAACAAACCTAAACGTCGACTGCTGCCAGATCATCTACACACCATCCGTATTGAGCATGAACCTGCATCAACCCAATGCAGTTGTGGCTGCCAGTTACGTCGTATCGGCGAAGATATCAGTGAAAAACTGCATTTCAGACCGGCACAGTTCTACAAGGAACAGCATGTCCGTGGCAAATGGGTCTGTGATCAGTGCGACACCCTGACTCAGCAAGCGATGCCCGCCTATGTGATTGATAAAGGCATTGCTTCACCTGAATTGCTCAGCCATGTGCTGGTATCGAAGTATGCCGATCATTTGCCGCTGTACCGTCAGCGCCTGATCTATCAGCGGGCAGGTATTGATCTTTCCAGATCCACATTATCTGACTGGATAGGTCGCTGCGGTGTGGAACTGGAACCTCTGGTTAATGCCTTAAGACAGCTTGTACTGCAGCAACAGGTGCTGCATGCCGATGAAACACCAGTCACCATCATGCAGATGGGTGAGAATGAGAAAAAACCGAAGAAAGGTTATGTCTGGGCCTATGCCACCACACAGTACAATCCACTTCAGGCGGTGATCTATGACTTTCAGGATAGCCGTTCTGGCCAGCATGCTGAAGAGTTCCTGAAAGACTGGCAGGGCCATCTGGTCTGTGATGATTATAGTGGTTATAAAGCACGCTTTAAATCAGGCCAGGTCATTGAGGTGGGCTGCATGACCCATGCACGTCGTAAATTCCATGAACTGCATGTGACCGGGAAAAGTCAGGTCGCTGAACAGGCATTAGTGATGATTCAGAAACTGTATGCCATAGAAGCAGAACTCAGGAAAAAGACCGATGGTACAGCGCAACACCGCCGCGAATACCGGCAACAACATAGCCAACTGGTGATGCAACAACTATATGAATGGCTCAACCAACATTATCTGACGGTGCCATCGAGTTCTCCAATCGCCAAGGCGATCAATTACACTCTGAAGCGTTGGCCAGCTTTAAGTCGCTATTTGGATGATGGCAATCTACCGATTTGTAACAATTGGATCGAAAATCAAATGCGACCTTGGGCCTTAGGACGCAAGAACTGGCTATTTGCAGGTTCGCTGCGCAGTGGTCAGCGAGCTGCAAACATCATGACCCTGATCCAGTCAGCAAAGCTGAATGGACTGGATCCGTATGCCTATTTAAGTGATGTGCTGAAAAGGCTACCGACGCATAAAGCGACCCAAATAGAAGAATTACTGCCACACCGCTGGAAACCCGACCAATATTAAAAAATAGCTATGGGGTTCAGCGGACGCTTACCTACAGCCCCAAATTTTTTTTAGAGTATGTACGATGGCAGAGCTTAGACAATTCTAGCTTTTAGGTGAGGGGGTGAAGAGTGTTTAGATATTGTTGAGGAGTTTTATGTGGGGGATTATAAATCAGAGCATCGACAAAATCATGATTTGACTCATGTTCAGGATATTCAGAAAGGACTGCAGCAGAGTGTGCAGGCTTTGAATTGAAATGATTTTATTATCTAGAGTGTATTTTGGATTGAATTTAATTCAATCCAAAATAAAAAAAGCTTAATCTTTTTTTGTTAGTTGATCCGATACCACGTTTGACTTCTACCAAGCGCAGAAATACCAATGTAACCACGTCCACTAAGCTTTTTGCCATCAGGAGATAAGGTAGCATTGAAGCTATATGTTTTACCAGTTTTTGTGTCGAGAATTGAATTATTTTCATAGCTATTCATCTGCTGTGGTAATGCTTCGTTTTGGCAGAGTAAAATGTCTTGATTTCATTAATGTATCTTCAACCTTTTAATGGTTCGATTCACATTACTTTCAGTGATATGGTAATTTTCCGCCAATTCCAATTGAGTGTTGTAATTCCGCAAGTAATTGAATGTTAATAATAATTGATCCTCTATAGCTAAAGTATGAGGACGCTCTGATTTCTTTTTGAGTAATTCTACTTCTTTTAAAACCTTTACCATTTCACAAAAAACTGGTCGAGGTACGCCAATCAAACGTTTGAATTCAGAATCTGAAAAACGGTTTAATTTCTTATAGTTCATAAAATCTATATTGAGGCACTTTTTACTTTCACAAGAGGTTTAATGTAAAATTTTCTGAAATATTTTTAAATAATATTGTAACTGTATGGTTAGTTTAATATTAAAGAAATTTCTAACCAGTGCTTAATTTCAATCACTTAGGCGTCTAAAAAATAAAAATATAATAGTTATAAGTCTTGTTACAAGCTATTAGTCGACAATCCATAAAAAATTTCCCATAGTCCTATCAACAATATTTTGGGAAGAAGTATTATGGATAAGATTACGGTAATTATTAAAGATCAAGAAGAAAATGAATCGATTGTTGTGGCACAGCTCAATGATTTAGAAGACCAAGATATTCCTTTTTTTAAACGAGTTGAGCATATTGAAGTAGAAGGGAATATCATTTTTCCAAATATCGATTTACTTTTTGAAAGTCATATAGATGGAAAAATTTATAAGTTAGTTGCACCTGTGAATGACAAAAGATTTATCTGACCTCAATCTTGTATTTTCAATACGATAAAAAGACCCACTTATGAGATTCAAATAAGTGGGCTTTTATTTGAGGGCAACGAAAGTGATTTAAATCTTGAATGAAATCTAAAATAAAAATAATGAGCTTGTCGGTTTAAGGTGATCGTACAAGCCCTTAGCCATAGCAAACAGTTGTTGAAAACACTGTTATGTTATCTTAATGAATTGGGTTAAGCCCTTTAACAATGTCATTAAACTCAGAGCCATTGAGCCAAAAAGATTTTTTTAGAAAAAGGGTAGTCATAATACTTTCCGCTGCCTCACTATTTTGGTTGTCACAAAATAGTCCATAGCTCTCACCTAATACAGTGTTGTTCTCGATGAGACGAATAAAGAAAGCATGTTGTTCGTCAGCATAACCAAGAATAGCATCACGTCGATTGTTCATTTTTCATGTCTCCACATCAAAAATCTTTTGAGTAAAATCTACTGCTAACAGATCAAATATATTCTTGAATTAGATCAATGATTTAAGTTTTTAAAAATAAATTTATTTTTTAAACCATTGATTTTAAATACTAATATTGGCTTATTTCACATCCGTGTATTAGTTAAACAAGCCAAAATTTGATCTATTAAATTCATTGTTATGCAAAATTAATTGTACGTCAACTTGAATTTGTAACTTTTTCAAGTTAAATTATTTGTAAGTATTTTAAACTTGGGTAAGGAGAAGTTATGTCCAAAAAAAATGAATTTGAGCATGGTGGCGCCCGAAGTAATGCAGGACGTAAAGCACAATTCAGTGAGCCAACTAAAGTCATCCGTGTTCCCGAATCTCAAGTTGATTTCATCAAAAATTGGTTACTGAATAATGTCAAAACCGATACTCGTACAGATTTGATTGGTCAAATGAGAATCCAAAATGTGCAAGTAAAGAATGACCGAATTTATCATATTCCACTTGCAACGGAACGAGTTGCTGCGGGTTTTCCATCGCCTGCCCAAGATCATGTTGAGCAATCACTCGATTTAAATGAATTTTTAATTCGTAACGAAAACTCGACTTTCATCGTCAAAGCCAATTCACTGTCGATGTTGGACGCAGGGATTGATATTGATGATCCATTAGTGGTGGATCGTAGTCTTACAGCGAAGTCTGGGGATATAGTGATTGCTTTGATTGACAATGATTTTACTGTCAAACGTTTGATGATTGATCATCATTTCAGCCCACCAAAGGTATGGTTAAAAGCTGAAAATCCAGATTACCAAAATATTTATATCACAGACGGACAAGAGTTACAGATCTGGGGTGTGGTGACGTATAACTTGAAGCCAATGAGGTAAGCCAATGAGCCTACCGCAACGTATTTTTGCTTTAATTGATGTGAATAACTGTTATGTCAGTTGCGAGCGCGTGTTCAATCCAAAGTTAGAAAAGCGTCCTGTGGTGGTTCTATCTAATAACGATGGCTGTGTGGTTTCCCGCTCTTATGAAGCAAAAAAGCTCGGCATTCGTATGGCTGTGCCATTCTTCCAAATTGAAGATATTATTCGTCAGCATCAAGTGCAGGTCTTTTCCAGTAATTATGCTTTGTATGCGGAAATGTCGCGTCGTTTTATGAACATATTAGGCAATTTTGTAGATCCCTCTGAACAGGAAGTTTATTCGATTGATGAATGCTTTTTAGAGTTGACTGCCTATCAGCGTAGTCACGATTTAACCGAATATGCACACCAAATTCTAGACACAGTGAAAAACTGGTTGGGTCTGCCATGTTGCATAGGCATTGGTTATTCCAAGACTCAAGCTAAACTGGCCAATAATCTAGCCAAGACACACGCCTGTTTTGATAGTGTTTGTAATATCGTTGCTGAAGACCCATGCGTGATTGAAGACTTGTTGCAGAAGATGTCTGTAGGTGAGGTGTGGGGTGTGGGACGAAAGATTCGTCAGCGCTTAGAAAAAATGAATATCTACTCGGTGTTGGATTTGGTTCAAGCCGATCCTAAAATGTTAGGTAAGTATTTTTCTGTGGTCATGGAAAATACGGTTAAAGAATTACAAGGCATGGCTTGCTTAGAAATTGAAGATGTTGTGACAGATCGACGACAGGTGTTAAGCAGCCGTTCCTTTGGTCAGCCGATTGAGGACAAAACTAGCCTGAGTGGCGCTTTAACTGAATTTAGCTTACGTGCTATTGAGCGTTTGCGAAAGCAAAAATTACTGTGCAAAGCTGTTGGCGTTAGCATTCGCACCAATCGTTTTGACAAAGATCAATATTATCGCCCCTATATAGTGATGTATCTATCTGACTATAGCGATGATCGTTTAGAAATTATCAAAGCCGTGTTACAGGGGCTTGATCGAATTTATCAAGCAGGGCATCGTTATAAAAAAGCAGAAGTGATTTTGTTGGATATTATCCCACAACATAGCCATGCAGTAGATTTATTCCATGACACCAATAAGCTCGTTGCTCGAAAAAATCTTTCGATCGCTTTTGATGATATTAATAAAAGATTTGGTCGGGATTGTATGACACTAGGGCGATTAATTACGCCACATGGGCGAGCGTGGCGTATGAATCAAAACCATAAGTCACCGAGTTATCTGACCAAGTGGGATGAGCTTCTAAGGGTTCTGTAAAGTATTAATACTACAGCTTATATTTTTCAATATTAACCTTGAAACTCATTATTTTTCCTTGAGAACGTTTGAATTTAACACAGCAAGATCCTAATTATTTATTGAAGTATTTGAATAAAAATGTAGAAAATAGATGAATGAAAAATTATCTGTTGTTGTTAAATAATTGCCTAAATTAAAGATAAGCATATCTTATTAAATAATGAATTGAATTTGTATTGGTTTGATTGAACAAAAGGAAGCCATTTTGACGAGATCGGTTTATGTTAGACTACTCAGCTTACGGTATCGCAAATTACCGTGAGTAACCAGAATGAGTAGGTAAGATGATTGGGCAGCAGAGAAACAGGCTAGCAGCTTTGGGAATAGGTGTTTGGATTCCTCGGGAAGTTGTATGTCAAAAAAACACTGCACCAAGTCTATGGCGAGATCAATTAATTGATGACGTTTCTGAGTCTACAGAACTTACATTTGAAGTTGCACCGATTTTAGAAGATATTCCAGCAACATCTGCACATACGCCACCGATCACCGAAATTGAAGTATTGCATCAAACGAAAGTTGTTACAGAGCCTATTGCTAAAGCAGCGCTTGTTGAAAAAGAACAGATTGTTATTACTGCTCAGATTCAGTCATTTGAATTGCAAATGTATGTGTTGGAAAACTGTGCCATTTTATTAGAAAGCAGTCAGCTTAGTGATGCTCAAAGCCAACTTTGGCAAAATATTCAAAAGGCCAGATTAGGACAGTATGCTGAATTAAAATGGCCATTTCCTTTGGCTGCTTTTCAGGAAAGTCGGGGACTCTCCTCGTATATTCAAGGTTTTCTGGATGCAACCGCAACACAAAAAAAGATATTGTGCTTAGGTCAATTGGATTTTATTCAGCATTCTAATATCTTGCATTTAGCGAGTTTAGAAGAAATGTTAGCCCAACCTTTATTAAAAAGACGGTTGTGGCAGCTCATGCAATAAAGATCGGAAATCGAATCATGAAGAAAGTTGTTGTATTCAGCCAAATAGATCAAGACGTTTTAGCGCAGTTACAGCAAGATTATCGGGTCGTGGTACTTAATCCTAAACTGGGTGATATCAACGAACAGATTCGAACAGAAGTTGTTGATGCTGATGCCATGATTGGCGCAGGACGACTGTTAAATGAAAGTAATTTAGCACCAGCCCAAAAACTTAAAATCATTTCGACAGTGTCTGTTGGTTATGATAATTACGATGTTAGCTATCTTAATCAAAAGAAAATTTGGCTTGCTAATACACCACATGTTTTGACAGAAACAACGGCTGATCTTGCCTTTACTTTGTTGCTGAGTGCCGCACGCAAAGTTCCATACCTTGATGCATGGACCAAACAAGGTCAGTGGAAACGCACGGTATCTACTGAACAATATGGTATGGATGTTTTTGGTAAAACTCTAGGCATTATTGGCTTAGGGAATATTGGTGCTGCCATTGCCCGTCGTGGATTTTATGGTTTTAATATGAATATTTTATACCATAACCGCCGTGAAAAGATTGAGGTGGCTCAAGCATTTAATGCACAATATCGGGACTTAGACCAATTATTGCAACAGTCTGATTTTATTGTAGTTGCTGTCGATTTAAATCATGAATCCCAAGCATTGATTGGCGCAGAACAGTTTGACTTAATGCAAAAACATGCTGTCTTCGTCAATATTGCGCGTGGCTCTGTAGTCAATGAAGACGCTTTAATCGAAGCATTAAAACAAAATAAGATATTTGCTGCTGGATTAGATGTCTATGCCAAAGAACCTCTGCAAAATTCAGCATTATTTGAGTTGCCAAATGCAGTAACCTTGCCACATATTGGTTCAGCAACCGCAGAAACGCGTCAGAAAATGGTGAAACTTGCCTATCAAAATTTAGTGGACGCACTACAAGATAGAACACCTCGTTATCTCGTCAATCCAAAATTCGAATAATTACTTACAACTCGATTGTTGGATTTTTAATCTATATGGTCTTTTTAAGTTGATTAATATTGGTACACTTTCGCCTTTTGAAATTTTGTCTTCGGGGTGTCTGTGTTTGAGAAATTGGCTGAAAAAAGTTTAAATCTAATGGGTTGGGAACTGGATAATCATTGGGATTTGAATGTTGATCAATGTGTGATGATTGCAGCTCCACATACCAGTAATTGGGATGCTTTATATGCACGGTTGGCATTAAAAGCTTTAGGTGTAAATGTTCGTCTTACGATTAAAGATAGTTACATGAAGTTTCCATTTGGTCCATTTGTGCGTGCAATGGGTGGTATTGGGATTGATCGTAGCGCGAAACAAGAAGGACAAGCGCGACCGAGTATGGTTCAACTCATGAGTGACTTGTTCAAAACACATCCTAAGTTAGTGATGTTAGTGACACCAGAAGGGACGCGTGCTAAACAAGAACAGTGGAAAACTGGCTTTTATCATGTTGCAACCACCGCAGGGGTGCCGATTGCATTGGCGTATATGGATTATGCTAAGAAAAAAACAGGTGTAGGAAAAATTGTTTATCCTACGGGAGATTATGAAAAAGATATGGTTGAGATTATGTCTTTTTATGCAGAGATTAATGCAAAGTTTCCAGAGAAATTTAGTGTCGATCAACGTTATGTAAACACGAAATAATCGTGTTGCTTTCAAAAATATAAACTAAGGCAGGATTTTCCTGCCTTTTATAACACTTCGTTGCAAATATCTTCATTTTCTAATGTTATATTAAATTTCTTCATTAGAATCATAGAGAAACGACTTGAGATCGCTGCTGCTTGCATGTGGCTTATTGGCCACCACTCAATTGAGTCATACTCAGATCTTTTTGCCTACGCAGATAACTGGACAAACAGAAGTACCTGAAATTGGCAGTGGTATAGGTTTGCTTGATCAGCAGAAAGAAAAACTGATTGGTGAAAAAGTTTATCGTGAAGTTCATCGACAGATGCCAACAGTACAAGATGCGTGGTTAGAAGATCAATTTTTACAGGTTTTTTCAGGTATTCTTAGTCAGACTCAGCTTGGTCAACCGATTGGTTTAGTGGTTATAAAAGATCCACAAATTAATGCATTTGCAGTGCCTGGTGGTTTGTTTGCATTAAATACAGGCTTAATTACATCTGCAAAAAATTTGGATGAAATAGCAGGGGTCATGGCCCACGAGATCGCCCACGTTGCACAGCGACATTACAGTCGTTCACAAGAAGCATTTAAAGGACAGGGGTTACTTGCTCTCGCAGGTATTCTTGTCGGTGCGGCAATCGCATCTAAAGCGGATGGTGATGTTGGGTCAGCGGTGATGTTAGGCACACAAGCTGCGTTGATGGACAAGCAACTCAGTTATAGTCGTAATCAAGAGCGTGAAGCAGACCGTATTGGTATGCAGTTTATGTATTCTGCTGGATATAATCCACAAAGCATGGCAGATTATTTTGAAACTATGCATCGTGAAACAAGTCGTGTGAGTTTCCTACCTGATTTTTGGTTTACTCATCCACTAACAACAGAACGTATGAGTGAAGCACGTCTGCGCGCCAATCAACTTCCTAAAGTAAAGTCTAAAATTTATGATCTTGATTTTGAAATTCTAAAGCTTTACACCTTGGTGGTATCGAATCAGGCGACTGAAATTCAATTACAGTCACTGGCAAATCAGAAAAATACAGCTGCACAATTAGCACTGAGCAAGTTTTATCTGGAGCAGGGCGATTATGCACAAGCTCAGGCCAATTTAGATTTGGTGAAGACTAAACTTCAGAATCATGTACTTGTACCGCTGATTCAAACCGATATCTATTTAGGTCAAAATAAATTGGATCAGGCTTTTAATAGTATTAATCCAATTCAAAAAACCATGCCTGAGAATCGAGCTCTATCTTATAAATTGGCAGAGGTGCTGATTCGACAAAAGCAAGTTGCACAGGCACAAACATTGGTGCAACGTTTTATTCATAAAAACCAACGTGATATTGAGGGTTGGCAATTGCTGCAACAGGCAACCAATTTAGATAAAAGTTCACCTTTGCAAGCCGTCAATGTATTGGGTTATCGGGCAGAGGCCGAATATTGGTCAGGCTATGAAGAAAATGCGATTAAGTCGATGTTACATGCGCAACGTCTGGCAAAAGGCAATGTCGCGATGTCGGCTAAGATTGACGCTCGGTTAAAACAAATGCAAGATGAGCGACGTATGAGGCTTTAGATAATCATTAAAACAATTAAAGGAAAGACACATGGTTAAAGGACAATGTTTGTGTGGAGTAGTGCAGTATCAATATCATGGGGAAATTGAAAACAGTATTTTATGTTACTGCACTGATTGCCAACAAGCACAAGGTTCTATCGCGGGTTGGAATAGCCCAATTGATCAAACTCAATTTGAGCTTATTTCTGGGCAAGAGCAACTGAAAGAATATTTTCATACCCCGAATAAGGCACGGGTATTTTGTCAAAACTGTGCCAGTCCACTTTATTCCTATCGTACAGATTTACCTAATGTGATTCGTTTACGCCTAGGAACAGTGACAGATGGGAATCTTCCTGCACCAAAAGAAGAATTTTTTACTGAGCACAAACCAAACTTTATTGAATTAAGATAAGATTATTTGCGTAAAAAATCGCTGAGAAGTTAGAACATTTATGAAGAAAATTTTAGTTTTTATTTTTGCGATAAGCAGTGTGGGGATTAGCTCAGCAGCATCAGTTGAGCAATATGTAAATTCGGTTGAGAAAATTCGTAGTGTCTATGCACAGGATATTCGTAGTTTTTTACGTAGCCTTAATCCACAGATTTCACAGTTCACACCTGAGCAGCAAGCTCAGTATTGTGGTATTAATCAGCGTTATATTCAGGATATGTCAGATGCGATTGAAAAAAATCGCTCATCCTTACCGCCACAATATGCAAATATGACTAAACAGGATGTAATCAAACAAGTCACTGAGTCAAATGAGATGCAAATGCTAGTGAAATATAATGTTCAATGTGATTTTAAGTAAAATAATCTCTTGGGTTCATTATTTAATGAATCCAATTTTTAAATAGAATAATTTGTATAAAATAGAGGAAATTAAGCAGATTAGCTTAATTTTGCTTTAATTTTAGCAGATACTTGTGCAGGATCGGCACGCCCGGCTATGATCGGACGTAGAGAATTCATCACCTTACCCATATCTTTCATGCTAGGTAGCTTCTTGAGCAGCAATCGTTTGCTCAATGATGGAATCAAGTTCTTCCTCAGTCATAGCGGCTGGTAGAAATTGAGAAATAACCTCAACTTCGGCTTGTTCCTTACTAGCTAAATCATCTCGACCAGCGCCAGAAAAGGCCTTGATCGATTCTTTACGTTGTTTAATTTGCTTTTCAATGACCGCAAGAACCTGAGCATCGTCAAGCTCTATGCGTTCATCGACTTCGATTTGCTTAATTGCTGCTTGTACACCACGAATAACCGTTACTGTTGCCATATCTTTGGCACGCATTGAGTTTTTTAATACGTCAGTAATTTGGTTTTTTAAAGTATTCATAGTCTCTTCAGCAGTCAATCACAAATTAATTAGTAAAGGCGAGTAGTACGTACAGATTCGCGAGTCAATTTCTTTTGATAACGCTTAACTGCAGCAGCTTTTTTACGCTTACGTTCTTGAGTTGGTTTCTCATAGAATTCGCGCTTACGAACGTCAGCTAAAACACCCGCTTTTTCGCATGAACGTTTGAAACGACGGATAGCTACGTCTACTGGTTCGCCTTCTTTCAACTTAACTTGTGGCATGTAAAATCCTCTAAGATTATGGATAAGATCTAATGCACGATTGCACTAGATCGCAAGTGAAGGTCAGTATTTTACTCATTTACAACTCAGATCACAAGTCTATAATAGCTCTGATATTATTTTTGATCGTTGTAAAGGCAGTTTAATGATTGTTTTGGGCTTAGAAACTTCGTGTGATGAAACTGGGTTAGCACTCTATGATAGCGAGCTCGGATTACGAGGACAGGTTTTGTATAGCCAAATTAAACTGCATGCAGAATATGGCGGTGTCGTACCAGAGCTGGCTTCACGTGATCATGTTCGTAAAATGATTCCTTTGATTAATCAATTGCTTGAGCAGAGTGGTGTTAAAAAGCAAGAGATTGATGCTGTTGCCTATACCCGTGGTCCAGGATTGATGGGTGCACTGATGACTGGAGCATTATTTGGCCGCAGTTTGGCCTTTGCATTTAATAAACCTGCAATTGGTGTGCATCATATGGAAGGTCATATGCTTGCGCCATTACTTTCGGAAACGCCACCAGAATTTCCATTTGTGGCTTTATTAGTTTCAGGTGGTCACACTCAACTCATGGCAGCCTATGGGATCGGTCAATATGAATTGCTCGGTGAGTCAATTGACGATGCTGCAGGTGAAGCCTTCGATAAAGTCGCAAAAATGATGAAACTGCCTTATCCAGGTGGGCCGAATATTGCGAAATTGGCGTTACAGGGTGATGCCAAGGCATTTGAATTTCCACGACCAATATTACATCAAGGTTTAGATTTTTCTTTTAGTGGTCTTAAAACAGCGGTTTCTGTACAATTGAAAAAGCTAGGTGAAGAGAATCGTGATGCCGATGTGGCAGCTTCTTTTCAAGAAGCAGTTGTTGATACACTCGCTAAAAAATCAGTGAAAGCTTTAAAGCAAACAGGTTTAAAACGTTTGGTGATTGCAGGTGGTGTGAGTGCAAATCTACGATTACGTGAGCAATTGGAAACATCACTTAAAAAAATCAAAGCTCAAGTCTATTATGCTGAGCCTGCATTGTGTACTGATAATGGCGCCATGATTGCCTTTGCTGGATATCAACGTTTAAAAGCTGGGCAACATGATGGTTTAGCGGTGACGACGACACCAAGATGGCCAATGACTGAGTTACAACCGACCTAAAATGGAACTTATCATTTTTGTAGGTGGGCAAGCTTCAGGTAAATCAACATTCTTTAAGCGATATTTCTCTGATACTCATATTCGTCTCAATCTTGATATGTTGAAAACCAGACATCGTGAGAAAATATTGTTTAATGCCTGTTTAGAAGCAAAACAGAAAGTTGTTATTGATAATACCAATCCAAGTAAACTCGATCGAAAGATATATGTTCAAGATGCAAAAAATGCACACTTTAAAGTGATCGCATACTATTTTGATAGCAGTTTGGATGATGCTCTTTTTCGGAATGAACGACGTGAAGGTAAGGCGAAAATTCCCCGAGTTGGTGTTATTTCAACTTTTAAAAAGTTAGAAATACCTGAACTTTATGAGGGTTTTGATGAAATTTACAGCGTTTCAATTGATCAAGAAAATGACTTTAATGTGAGATTGCTGTATCAAAGAGAACAATAATGAGATTTGAAGATTTAGATATAAGATTAAGAAAATATGAGACGGCTTACGATTTCTGTATTCCGCCCGAAAATTATATTGTCGTAAGGTTGGATGGTCGTGGATTTACACGGTTAACCAAAGATATTTGGCAATTTGAAGCACCATTTGATGTACATTTTAGAGATTTAATGGTAGAAACCACAACCCATTTATTACAGTGTGGTTTTAATATCGTTTATGGTTACACCCAGAGCGATGAAATTTCTCTTTTATTCCATTACCGTGATGAAAGTTTTAACCGTAAGGAACGCAAAATTCTTTCTATTTTAGCAGGTGAAGCCAGTGCAAAATTCTCAGTGATGCATGGTCAAATTGCTACTTTTGATGCTCGAGTTTGTGTTTTACCCAATTCGCAATTAGTAGATGACTATTTCCGTTGGAGACAAGAGGATGCTCATCGAAATGCATTAAATGCACACTGCTATTGGATGTTAAGAAAATCGGGTCATGCAGTAGCTGAAGCAACGGAACAAGTTAAAGGGTTAAATCGTCAAGAAAAGCATGATTTACTCTTTTCACAGCAGATTAATTTTAATGAACTTCCTGCATGGCAAAAACGTGGTACAGGTGTTTATTGGAAAGACGTTGAGAAAATGGGTCTGAATCCGAAAACTGGTGAAATTACACAAACGACAAGAAGGCAATTAGTTGCTGATTTTGATTTGCCTTTAAATGAGTTTTATAGTGAATTTATAGGTCAAAATTTTTTTTGAAAATATTTTTATGAACTACCGTTCATAATGGAGTTGTAAGTTGAAAATTTCTTATATTTTTACATGTGGCCGATTAGAGTCTTTATTTAAGATTCTCTGTCTCACTCAACAAGGTGAGAAAAAGGTCGAGTCAAAAGAAAAGGTCGTTGAACAATATAAAAAAGACATCGCTTTAGGACGTCCTTTTGAAGAAACTGAACTTTATCAAATAATTGAACAAAGTGAAGAAAAGATTGTCATTAACCGTTTGAGTAATATTCTGCGTGAAAAACCTACTCAGCAGAAGGGTAGCTTTGATGCGGACGAATATAAGACCGGCGCATGGTCTGAGTTTAGTGATTATAAGCTGGCGGTTCGATTCTCAAATGCGAAAACTGAGTTAAGTGAAAAGCACTTTGCAAAAACGGGTGAATACATGACCAGTCGTGGTATTGCAAAATTGACAGGTTTTAATCCAAGCAATATTAAGAATATGCTGCATCATAAAAGAAGTGTTGTGAGAAAAATGCTCACAACCTTAGAGAAGTTAGCAAAAGAGTATTAATATTTAAGCTGTATGTTTGATGCAGAAAAAATTTATTTTCTGCATCAATTCTGAATATCTCTAATCTTAAATAAAAAAATTAATTTGGTTTATCTGCTTTAGATAACACGGCCAAACATACAAAAATCAATGCCATACCAACCCAACCAATCGGTGCCAGTTGCTCGCCTACCAATAAGACCGCAAATAAAGCGGCAACCAGTGGTTCAAATAAGGTTAGTGTGGTCGCGGTACTGGCTGAAATAGTCTTTAAAGCGTAACCAAATAGCAGATAGCCAAGGAACATTGGAATCAGCATCATATAAGCGACAACATACAAATTCACAGATTCATCAAAAAGATTTGAACCAGTAAAAAACAGTGTTGGTAATAAGATTAAAGCACCGAAGCCAAAAATTAATCCCATTGAAGCCTTTGAATCGACACCCCGATCAATCATTTTTTTAGCAGCCCAAGAATATAAAGAATAGGTCAGTGCCGCGATCAGTCCGAGAATAATGCCAATAGTTTTTTGGTCTGTAGTCATTATTTGTGTCGCACCTTGAGCGTGAGACTCTCCTAGAGATAACAGCAATACTCCTACAACACCAAAAACAAAACTAATAAACCATTTCCCCGAAAGTGCTTTTTTATCAAAGAACTTTTCCAGTATTGCCGTAAATAAAGGGGCTGAACCAATTGAAACGACAGTCCCAATCGTAATCCCCGCCATACGCATTGATGAATAAAAGGCGAGAGGATAGATCGCTACAGAGATCATGCCTATCAAAAGTAAAGGATAATAAGAGCCAATTTGAGGTAAATGACTGCGGATATTTCTATGGGCTAATAAAGCTTGTAATAAGCCACCGCCACCCATTGCGATTGCGCCAATCGCTAAAGGACTTAGATTTGGCGCGTAAGAGGCAGCAGTACCTGTCGTTCCCCATAAAATAGAGGCAATTAAAACGGCGATAAAGCCAGAATGAGTACTGAAATTAAAAGATGAACTACTCAATTTGAAATCTCGCGTTCTAATAAATTTTGAACCATTTGTTTTGCCGCAAATACTTTCTCACTGGAACTTTCTAAACCTGCACGGGCAATCGAGCCTTCTAATATGAAAGAAATAAGTAGCGAAAGTCGTTGGACTTTTTGCGGTTCTTTGAATAATTGTGATAAATGCCCAGCCACAATATTTTCGATTTCATCTTTATGATTTTTGACGGCTAAACGTTCAGGACTATGAGCAGGAAATTCGGCTGCTGCATTCAGTAAACCACAACCACGAAAACCTTTTTCATAGGCAAATTCAGCGTGATCTTGATAAGCATCAAATATAGCTAAAATGCCATCAATCGGTGTTTTGATCTGAACTTTTCTTTTCTTATATAAGTCTAACCATTCTTGATGGCGAGCTTCGATATAACAGGTAATTAGGTCAGATTTGGTTGGAAAATTATTATACAAAGACATTTTCGCGACTTTGGCTTTGTCTGTAATGCTATTAATGCCTGTGTTAGTAATCCCATCATTGTAAAACAGTATGGATGCTGCATCTAAGATTTTTTGTTTTGCTGATTTGGTGCTCATAATTAAATATAAATTAGGTATACCGATCTACCTATTATTATGGGAAAATATAATAATTAGCAAGAGAAATTTATTGAATTGATTGATAGAAAGTTTTCTATGAGCTTAAAGGGATGGAGAAAGCTTTGATCTTCTCCATCACGGCTTTATTTATTTGATAGTCTTTTTAGTATGAATCAATGCTAAACCATAAATTGGCCATTTGTTTTCTGATTTGAGGTTATTGACCAACCAAGCAATCAGTACAAGAGAGGTTGCACCGAATAATACTGGGAAAAATAAGAAACTCCAGTGATATTCAATGGTATTTGCTGTAAGTAAAATCACGAGTGGGTTTGCACCAGCAGGTGGATGGACACAGCGCAATAATTGCATGGCAGCAATGGCACAGCCAACAGAAAGTGCAATACTGATTGTGGTGATACCAAAAAGTTTAAGAAAGAGTAAACCAATGAATGCCGAGATAAAGTGCCCAAGAATAACATTACGAGGTTGGGCTAATGGCGATTGAGATACGGCATATAACAGTACGCAAGTTGCACCAAACGGTGCCATGATGAATAAATTATTTGTCAATTTACTGAGGAAAATCAGGATTAAAATACTCAGTGTTCCGCCGACTAAGCTTCTAATTAGATCACTGGATTGCGGTGCTGGGGCGAGGTGCTCTTTACCTTGGAATATTGATAACATTTCATTCTCATTGAATGGTTGCTTTGAAATGATGATATCGCTAAAATTACAAATAGTACAGATCTGTACTATTTGAGCGAGTAAATTTTTATGTCTAAATCGGCCCACAAAATATTGGATACAGCAGAAAAATTATTTTATGAAAATAGTTTTGTTGGTGTGGGTGTTGATTTAATTCGGGATGAGTCAGGCTGTTCAAAAACAACGATGTACACTTATTTTAAAAATAAAAATCAATTGGTGAAGTCGGTTTTACAGGCACGAGACGAAAAGTTTAGGAATAGTTTGGTTGCTTATGTTGCAGGTGAAACAGGGCGACCAGCATTAGATAAATTGATTGATTGGCATCTGTTGTGGTTCCAAGAAGATAATTTTAAAGGATGTCTATTTGTTCGAGCAGTTGCCGAATCGCATTTGGGTGATCAAGACATCATCATGGTTTCGAAAGAGCATAAGATTTGGATTCGAAACTTAATCGCGCAATATTTAGCATCTTTTTCCAATGCTGATGTATTAGTTGAAATTATTTATACTTTGATTGAAGGATTAATTAGTCGCTTTTTAGTAGAAGGTTATGATGTCAAAGTTGCAGTAGAGATTAAAAAATCAATCAGGCAAATTGTTGATAGTTTTACTCAGATTGATCTTAGTCAAAAAGAAATTTAATCCTAAATCAATAAGCCTTTGAACACTAATCAAAGGCTTATTTTTCTTAATTCAAGACTTTTAATCTTTAAAGGCATTTTGATTTTCGACATCAATATATTCAAGATAACCACGACCTTGAACTTTTGGGTTTTGATATTCACCCGTGAAAGTGTATGTACTTGCATAACCGATCCCGTGCCTGCGGCTCTGGCATATTCATAGGTACATAACCCTTCTGCGAGGGTTGTTTGTCCTTGATATTCGAGTTGACCTTTAAATTTTGACAATAAACTAAAATGATCATAAATCGGGGTTTTAATAAACCAAGAGGCTTGATCTGTAACATCTAAATCAAACTCAAACTTTAAGCCATGATAAGCACCTTTGAGATGAATATTTGGTAAAGTACCTTCAATCGAAACTTCTTGCCCCAACTCAATTTGCCAACCATTTTCTTGGATATGAGTCTCTTCAGGCATGATATAGGCTTTTAATAAATGCTCATCTAAAGCGGCGGTGCTTTAAAAGAAAGTTGCTGTTTTGCGCGGATCACCCAAGATAATTTCATCATGATCAAAAGCCAATGCCCCAGGCGTACCAAGCAAGATCATAATATTCAAATAACGATGTGGCTCAGGTAGCAATGGAAAGAAGATGCCATAGTGTGTCCATGTATAGAATTTTTCTTCAGTTCTAGGACGAATGATTTCTGGTTCAGAAAAAGGACTCGTTGAATATTTAATCGCTTGATCTAAGGTGTTTTGTGCGAGTAATAAACTTTTACCCAAAATTTTGCTTGTAAGGGATGAGGGTGGCAATTGTTTTTTCATCTTGTTTGCTACGTTCTTTCCATACTGAAAAGCTAGGTTATGAAAAACAATTGCCTTTGCTAAGCGGAAATAAGGACAAAGCCAAAGCTTTTTAGGGCAATCTCCCTAAACCTTGTTAGAACCTATCCAATATTAATTTCATTCTTTTTTGGCAATTGGAAAAATAATTTGTTAAATTCTCCCCCATGAGAAAACCATATCCCAGCGACATTAGTCGAGAAGCCTTTAAAGAAATTGAACCGTTACTATTGAGCGGAAGAAAACAAACGCGTCCAAGAGTCGTTGATGTCTATGAAGTGTTTTGCGCCTTGCTCTATATTCTAAAAAGTGGATGTCAATGGAGTATGCTTCCTCGAGACTTTCCACCTAAAAGCACTGTGCATTATTACTTCTCGATTTGGAATAGAAAACCATCAGAAACTGAACCTAGCATACTTGAGCAGGCTTTAAAAAAATGTGGTTGGCGAGGCCCGTATCAACAATGGACGGAAAGAACAAACGAGCTTTATCATCATTGATTCACAAAGTGTAAAAAACACAGATACCGCACGTAATAAAGGCTATGACGCTGGTAAAAGAGTTTCAGGGATTAAAAGACATATCATTGTTGATACTCAAGGTCTGCCTCATGGAATATTTATTACGACAGCAGATAAAACAGATCGTCAAGGTGCATTAGATGCCATAACTTTACATAGAGACACCTTACAAAATGTAGAGGTTGTACTTGTTGATGGTGGTTATACAGGCGAACCCTTTTCTTTGGCTGTTAATGATTTAATCAGAGCGCGAGTTGAAGTTGCTAAACGAAGTGAATTACATAAATTTGCAGTCATACCACAACGCTGGGTTGTGGAAAGATCATTTGCTTGGTTAGAAAAATGTAGAAGGCTTTGGAAAAACTGTGAAAAGCACCTAAATACGAGCCTTCAGTTCATTAATTTAGCCTTTTTAAGGCTACTTTTGCATAGAAAATATTCTGGATAGGTTCTTAGACAATTTTTCAAGGTTTTGCGAACCGATCCAATGCTTAGAGAACTGATAGGCTGCACGTCCTGAACGTTGCCCACGTGCTTGGCACCATTTCAAACTTTCAGCACGAACAATGTCGTTATATTCCAAATTTGCTTGAACAATATAATGCTCAACAATTTCTAAATACAGTTGTTGATCCATTGGATAGAAGGAAAGCCACATACCAAAACGATCAGACAATGAAATTTTTTCCTCAATCGCTTCTTGAGGATGTAACTCGGTATATTGAGGAACATCGACTTTACGCATAGGCGTATTTTCATGCATAAATTCAGGTAGTAAATGACGGCGGTTACTGGTTGCATAAATAATAAAATTACTTGAACCCGATTGAAGTGAGCCATCCAAGACACTTTTTAAACTACGATAATTTTCATCTTCTGCGTTAAAAGCAAGATCATCACAATAAACAATAAATTTTTCAGGACGATGTTCTATTAATTTTTGGATTTTAGGTAAATCAGAAAGATCATCTCGTTCAATTTCAATTAAACGCAAACCTTGTGCTGAATATTCCGTAAGTAAGGCACGAACAATCGATGATTTCCCTGTACCGCGTGAGCCTGTGAGTAAGACATCATTGGCAGGTAAACCATTGAGAAACTGTAAAGTATTTTGAATAATCTTGGCTTTTTGGCGTTCAATCCCTTTTAAATCTTCTAAATACATTTTTTTAGGTTGTTGAATTGCAACTAATTGTTGATTTTCCCATCGAAAAGCAATCGCAGAAAAATCTGTGGGTTGTTTAGGAGCAGGGAGAACTTGTTGTAACTGTGTCAAAACACTGGATAACGATTGGATAATAGATTCGGGTAAATCAAGAATAGCCATAAACACAAACCAAACTCAGTGATTAATGAATAGGGATACTATCATCGCTATAGTCGAAATGCAGAAAATATCATGAAAAATGTTGCAAAAGGTCAATTTTACCCTTGATTGTTGGTGCTGCTTTTTGCATTGTATAAGTGCGAGATGATAAGAATATAATGAAAAATAGGAATGCTAATGTTTAATAGAGCTCAAGAAAAAAGAAATACATATCAATTGCATAGAGTCGATATGTTAAAAGAGAGCTTGCAACAAGCGAGTTCTTATGCGGAATGGAAAGAAATTGCACTAAAATTGGATGAAGAAGCGGGGCATGAAGCATGGAAATATGACAATCAATCGCCTTACTTTGATGCAGAAATTTTGTCTAAACGATATAACCTATTAAAAAAATATCGAATGCAACATCGAACTTTAGATTTAATTTATGTTCTTCGTGAAGGCTTATCTTATGACTTCGCCAATATTGGTCATCCAATGTTATTTGCACAAACCTATATTGGTACCAAAAGAATTATCGAAAACTATGTGGAAGAAATGAGTGAATGTCTTCGCTATTTAGCTTCTAGTGAATGTATTACTTTTCAACTCAAAGAAAAAATTCAATTTTTTAAAGAATGTCAAAGAGCCTATGGACAACCTGCACTTATGTTCTCTGGTGGTGCGACACTGGGTTTATTTCATACAGGTGTATGTAAGGCTTTGCTCGAACAAGATTTGATGCCTCGAGTTCTGTCTGGTTCAAGTGCAGGGGCGATCATGACTGGCATGTTGGGTGTATCATCGGCTGATAAAATTCCAGAACTGCTCAAAGGTGAACATTTTTTTAGTGATGCCTTTAAATTTAGAAAAATGACAGAATTGATTCGAGGGAATGGTGGAATTGCTGATGTGATGTATTTGAAAAAATTCCTAATGAATAATTTGGGGGATGTAACATTTGCAGAAGCTTATCAACAGTCAAAACGCCACATTAATATTGTGATTGCGCCCTATAACACGGCACAAAATCCACGGATTATGAATGCACTGACTGCACCGAATGTTTTGGTTTGGAGTGCGGTTTTAGCTTCCTGTGCTGTACCTGTATTATTTCCGCCGGTGCATGTAACCAGTAAGCGTTATGATGGTCAACATACGCCGTATCTAGCCAATACAAGGTGGGTGGATGGAAGTATGCGCAGTGATTTTCCACAAGAAAAAATGGCACGTCTATATAACATTAATTACACTATTGCTAGCCAAGTAAACCCACATATTGTGCCTTTTATGCAAAGTGATACGGAACGATTTCGTCGAGATGTGCTGAGTTGGCCTGAGCGAATTATTCGGCATCAGGGCAAAGCTATTGCGATGGAATTTCTTGATCTAACGCGCCATTATATGGGGGATTTTTTCCCGATTCGCCGTATTTTAGATCATGGCTATGGAATTTTAGGACAACGTTATTATGGGGATGTGAATATTATCGCCAAGTATGGACTTCGCCATTATCATTACATGCTCAAAAACCCACGTCCAAAACTTTTTAAAATCTTACAGCAAGAGGGTGAAAGGGCAACATGGCCTAAGATTTCCTCCATCGAAATACATGCACGGATTGGTAAAACCATTGAGCATTGTTTAACATCATTGCGAAAGCAGCAAGAAAAGCAGCAGAATGATTTTTACTACGTGGATCTCTGATTCAAACTTTCAATGGGATGACTTAACTTTAACAACCAAATCTGAGAGCTATGCGTTTGGGCGGCGTTTATATACTTTTCAGGTCGCACAGCAACAGTACTGGCTCAAATTCCATCTAGCGAATACCCATGATGTGTTAGAGCAAGCTTTTCAGCGTGAATTAGATTTCTATCAACAACATGCCCAAATTGAGCAAACTTTTTTATTAGCACATCAAATTATTCAGCTTCGGGATATCACAAGTGGTATGGATTTTCCTGAGTGTGGGGTAGGGTTACTCAGTCCTGATACAAATCAATTTTTCGATACGATTGTAAATGTAGCGAATACTGAAGCGATTCAGCACAAGATTCTTATTGCATTAAATGCGCTAAACAATATGCATCAACTGGGTTGGATTCATGGAGACTTAAAAGTTGAACATTTCCGATTATATGAAAACTCATGCAAATTGATTGATTTTGAGCAAAGCTGCAAATTAGAGCATTCAATAGAGAATTTAACGGCGACTCCACGTTATATGGCACCTGAACTTTTCCATGGGAAGCCGAAAACCGTACAAACTGATTTATATGCATTCGGCATCATTCTTTATGAATGGTTGTCTCAAACGAGAGTATGTGCAAAAAATTATCATGATTGGGCAGTTTTACATTGCCAAAAACTAGAGATTCAATTGCCTAATGAGTTACAGTGTTTTTTACCTTTGCTAAATGGTCTATTGCACAAACATAAAGAACAGCGGTTGAACTCCGTTGTTGAAGCAAAACATTGTTTAAATGCGATTAATTTGCTGTAAAAATAAACATAAATAATTGATTTGAATATTATATGTGCATTTGGTAGGGTTTTTTATCAGAAAGACTTGTCATAAAGCATGTTTCTCACTAATATGCATACCCATCGGGGGCGTGGCGAAATTGGTAGACGCACTGGATTTAGGTTCCAGCGCCGCAAGGTGTAAGAGTTCGAGTCTCTTCGCCCCCACCAAATTTAAAAAGCAAGATTTTCTTGCTTTTTTTATGATTAAATCAGAAATGAGTTAATCATGCAGTTATAGAGGATTGGTGTAATGGTAGCATGACGGTCTCCAAAACCGTTCGTCAAGGTTCGAGTCCTTGATCCTCTGCCAAATATGAAAAGGAGCTTTAAATAAGTTCCTTTTTTTATTTCAATAATTTTTTCATTTGTATATGAAAAAAGCATTAGCTTTCAGATGCATAGTTTTTTTATAAAAAAGGCTTGTCAGCAAGAAAGTTTATCACTAATATACACATCCATCGGGGGCGTGGCGAAATTGGTAGACGCACTGGATTTAGGTTCCAGCGCCGCAAGGTGTAAGAGTTCGAGTCTCTTCGCCCCCACCAAATTTAAAAAGTAAGTGTTTTACTTTTTATGATTAAGTCAGAGATGAATTAATCATGCAGTTATAGAGGATTGGTGTAATGGTAGCATGACGGTCTCCAAAACCGTTCGTCAAGGTTCGAGTCCTTGATCCTCTGCCAAATAAATAAAAAAGCCCTTGTATTTACAAGGGCTTTTTTATGCTTTTTGATTCAATAATTCAATTGAATGAATATCAGTTTTTGGTGGTGTTCTAAAAAGTATGCTCATAAGAAAAGGAGGCAAGGAGGAACAATTCAGCTATATTTAAATGTGTGAAAATCGAAATAGAACTTCATTGTCCTCGATGCCAGAGTACAAGTATAAAGAAGAATGGCATTAAATACGATGGTAAGCAAAACTATCGTTGTAAAGAATGTAATAGGCAGTTTGTGGGTGACCATAATTTGACGTATTTAGGCTGTCATTCAAAAGCGGTCAAATTGATTTTGCTTATGCTTGTGCGATGTTGTGGCATTCGGGATATTGCAAAGATTACGAGGTTTAGTATTGGCAAGATACTTAAAACGCTTACACAATCAAATCATGAAATAATTCCTCAAAGAACTCATTATAAATGCTTGGAAGTTGATGAATTTTGGACATTTGTAGGCAACAAGAAAGATAAGCATTGGCTACAGTACGTCTATGATAGAAGTAGCGGAGAAATAGTGGCTTTTGTATGGGGAGGAAGAGATGCTCATACAGCACAAAGGCTAAAAAACCGTTTAGAAGAACTGGGTATTACTTATGATTGTATATCGAGTGATCATTGGGAAAGTTTCATCAAAATTTTTAAGCCGGACCAAGAAGGGAAATATTATACAGTCGGGATAGAAGGAAACAACTGCCGATTAAGACACCGCATAAGGCGAGCAGTAAGAAGAACATGCTGTTTTTCGAAGAAGGTATTGAATCATGTAAAAGCTTTTAATCTTGGATTCTTTTACATTAACCACAGTTTTGTATAGTGATGTTAAAATGATCAGCATACATTTTGAAACACCACCCAGTTTTTAATCACATTTGCTTAACGTATTAATCGTAATCAATCATCTATTCAATTGAAAAAACTAGAAAAAGCATAGGGAGCATATTCGCTCCCTATGCTTATTTTTGATCGTGTTTGATTATGGTGTTGCTAATGCTTTTGCCAATAGTGGTAAATTTTGACCTGTTGCAGCCGCTAAAATAAAGTTTTGACTTGGTGTGGTGATTGTCCATTTTTGATTATTTCCACCGCCACAGCCATAAGTAATTAATGTACCGCGACCATCTGCACTTGGCGCACCACCACCACTTAGATCTAAGCAACTACCACCTTGACGGAACTGTTGAGTTGAACCAGTAATAGGTGTTTCCCAAATTTGATTACTAACACTGTTATTGCAGGCAGCGAGAGTTGCACCTGATAAACAGAATTCAGGATATTGTACGCTGTGAATTTTGCCCACAGCATCATAGATCCATAGGCTAGAATTATCGCCAGTACAATTATTTCTACCACTCATAAATACACTTGGTTTGCCTGTGCTAGTCGAAATTTCAGCTTTGAGGCAAGCTGAATTCATATTTGGCATCACAAACATTGTTGCACCTGCCAGTGGATTGCTACTGGAAAGACCAAGTTGGGTGACAAAGCTTTTTAACGCATCATTTGCAGCGGTGATATTTGCAGTTAAGTCATTGCGATAGACGTTGACCCAACGGTTTAAACGGTATAATTGTGCTTGTTGGTTGCTGAAGCGATCAAACTCTTGGCGTGCGGTTGCTGAAAGCTCATTTTTAAAATTCTTATAAGAATCATAGAGAATTTTATTGTTTGGAGAGAGATTTGCAACAAGTTTACCTTGGTTGCTGAGTAGAGCTTGTTCTAATTGCGGGAGTTCAACTTTGCGTAACGCTGTAAAGCCTTGTTCCTTACCAATAGTGACCGCAGCAGGGAGAGGTTGTGCGTAGCTTGGAATGACAATCGACGAGAGTTTGTTGGCTTGTTCATTGGCACGTTTACAATATAAATCAACGCTTAGAGGTGCATCACTTTGAGCCAAATTAATATGTAGTTTGTTTGCATTACTGCTCATTCGATTTGGAGCAAGTGCGATGTTTTCTTCTGCTTTAGACGCGTATTTGACATTGATCCAACAGCTTGCATTTGTAAGGTTTGTTTGTGCTTGAGGGAGGGTAAATACATTCCCCCAGTTGCCGCGTGCGGCAGGGTAAAGTAGACCGACTTGGTTGACAGGGTCGTAGCCACCTAAAATGGTAAAGACAGGTACACCAAATTGAGTTGGTTTTAGATAATTGCCATCAGGACGGTTGTACCAGACTTGACTTGAATTTGGAACTTTAGGTTGCGTGACATCCATTTGGCGTGTTGTCGCATTCCAACGTTTGTATCCTGTAGTGGAGCTTGCATCCCAAACTGGGCGATCAAATGCGGGTTGTATTCTGATCTTTGTACTATAGCCTGTATAATGAGTGAAACGAGACAGTGCGCTAGAGTAATTACCACCCGCCATGGCATCAGTACCATAGGTATAGGCATTTTGAAAGATAGGCGTGCCACCTAAACGATTGTCTAAATTTGTATTATTCCAGTTTAAATTGCCTCGCATACGATTACGATAGGCAATATAGCCCCAACCACTATCTGGATGATGAGCTGCCCAAAAGTAGTTCTCTCCGTTTTGTCCAGGATAGTGTCCTAAGCCATAGTGATGCCCAATTTCATGGCTAAATTCATTACCTGCTGAATTAATCAGCGTTAAAATACCGTTACCACCACTCAAACCATGACTGACATCACCATTTTCGTATTTACCCCAAGCATGGTGAATGACTGCACTTTGAGTCAGTTGAGGTTGCTCTTGGCTTGACATTGATGCACTGGTTACACCCCAATTTGCAAGATTTATTCCTGTACTAAATGTTGATTTAGCAGTATTTTCTCGCATATCACCACTGTAGACATCACCTGTTGTGGCGCTTTTGTCATTATAAATGACACCACTTGCAACCATAACCTGATTCAGTTGCATGTCATCATACTTTGTGACGATCATTTTTGCCGCAGGAATCGTTTCAAAATAATCAGTACCCGCTTTTTCAGGTTCGTTCAGCATATAGTGACCACTAGATTGTCGAGGTGCGGTGAGCATGCCTAAACGAATGCTTTGAACCACTAATTCACCTGGCGCTCCAAAATCAATCGATTGTGCACCGAGTCGCCCGTTTTTAAGGCTAATAGGATCTATAATGCGAATATTTAAACCCGGTTTGACTTCATCCCAGTTAAGGGTTGCTGTCCATGTGCGTTTAGAGTATTGAACTCTTGGGCGAGCATCGCCGTTAGATTGATCTGAGGCGGGGATTTGAGTGGGTTCTAGTAATGCAACACGACGTATTAAACGACTATTTAAATAGATTTCTGCATTTAGTTGTTGCACCTCACCCATGTCGGTATTTGGGGTGACTAAAAGAAGTGCATCTTTTTCACTGGTAAGACGAGGCATACTTTTCGCTTCATTACCGTTTGGGTCTACAGTATGGTTTTGTGCAAATTGAATCATTGCAGCAAAGTTACCAACAAGGTCGTTACGTATAGGGCGCACATTGCCTTCTAGATCGTAGTCGTAGAAACCAAGGGTATTAGAATCAAAAACATCTTTATTTGGCTCAGGATATGCACCAGACGTAGCGAGTGCTTTTGCTTGAGCACTTGTTGCTGATTCAGTTTTGTTATTATCGGCTGTTTCTTGTGTGTTTCCACCACAGCCAGATAATAGAGCTAATGAAATACATAAGCTCAATGTGCTTATTGAGGAGTTTGTCACAATTTTCATATTTAGATTAACCGAATGAATAAGATATTAAATAAAATATTGGATTTAAAATAATATAACTTAAATTGAATTGCTGAGTATATAAGTAATAAACAAAATAGTTATTTTGTTGTGTGATGCTGTTCTTGTTTTTTTATTTAAGTGTTATTGGATTTTTATAAAAATAAAATATGTATAAGGTGTTCTCATCCGCTAAGATATTGTTATTATGTGACATTTATTGGCATATTTTAACAAATATTATAGCGTTTTGAAGTGTGTCTTTAAACTTTATCTTAAATTATCATTTATTTTAATTTTATATATTTAGTATTAATTTGAAAATAATATGGTTTTAAAATAAATATAAATATTGTATCTTTGTGCTGATTTTATGTGTTTTGGTATTTGTTATTTTTAAATGTGCTTATTATTTAAAAATAATGTGCTTTTATTATCTTTGTTTTATCTAAAATGATATCAAAGACACATAAATTATTTTTTTTGCGTCCATTTTGTTGAAAATTAAAATGAAATGGAAATTTAAAATTGAGCGCTGATATTTAGTTCTGGGGTAGCGTAGAGATGAATAAAGTCTATAAGACAGTATGGAATAAGAGTCTAGGTTGTTGGCAGGTGACTTCGGAATTAACACGAAGTCATTCTCGAGGCGGTCAGAGTTCAACGGTGACAGGGCATGTTAAAGAGACAAAAACTTGGTTTCAGACCCTACGTTTATCTTTATTAAGTTTAGCGCTGCTACCGATTTCGCTTTGGGCGGGAGTATCTGATGTACAATTGCCAACAGGTGGCAGTGTCACTGTGGGTTCAGCACAAGTCAGTCAAAATAATAATACGTTAAATGTCCATCAAAATAGTCAAAACGTAGGCATTCAATGGGATACGTTTAACATTGGACAAAATGCGACGGTCAATTTCTATCAGCCAAATACATCTTCGATTGCGGTGAATCGTGTTTTGGATAGTAACGCAAGTCAAATCATGGGGAAACTGAATGCCAACGGGCAAGTTTTTTTATTGAATCCGAATGGTGTGATTTTTTCTAAAACAGCACAAGTCAATGTCGGTGGGATTGTTGCATCAACACTGAATGTCACTGATAGTGATATTATTAGTGGGAATTTTACCCTTAAAAATCAATCTAATGCTGCCAGTGTTGAGAACTATGGTTCGGTTATTGCCAATGGTGGCGTTGTTGCTTTTATTGCACCAACAGTCATCAACGAAGGGCAGATTCAGGCCCATAATGGTGTTATTCATTTAACCGCAGCAGATCAAGTCACTTTAAAATTACAAGATGGTCAACTGACTGAATACAAAGTTGAAATTGGGACGTTGCAAGGTCTGATTGATAACCGTGGCGCGATTCTTGCCAATAATGGCGCAATTTATTTAACTGCAAAAGCCAAAGATAGCTTAAGCAAAGCCGTGGTGAATCATAGCGGTATTATTGAAGCCAATCGTTTGGGTCAGAATGCCAAAGGTGAAATTGTTTTGCTTGCGGATATGCAACAAGGCACAACCAATGTCAGTGGTATTTTAAAATCAGAAGGTCGCAATGGTCAGGCAGGTGGTTTTATTGAAACCAGTGCGGCACAGGTGAAAATTGCAGATGGCACACAAGTTTCGACTTTATCTGATGGGGGTAAAACAGGAACATGGCTGATCGACCCAACTGATTTTAGTATTAATGCTGGCTCGGCTGCTCAAACGGGTAGTGGTATTGGCGCTACGACATTACAAAATAATTTGAACAGTACCTCGGTCATTTTGGAAACACAAAATGCTGGGTCAGAAAAGGGTGATATCAATGTTAATGCGGCAGTTACATGGAATAAAGACACCACACTGACGCTAAAAGCACATAACGATATTAATGTGAATGCCAGTATTACTGCACAAAACCAAGATGGTAAAGTGGTGTTGTTATATGGGCAAAATGGTAGTGAGAGTGCCAATTATTATATTAAAAATGGCGCGAAGATAAATTTAAAAGCAGGGCAAAATTTTAGTACACAAAAAGGTACGGATGTCAGCAAACGTATTGATTATAACGTCGTGACTGATTTGCAGGCTTTACAAAATATCAATAATGCACTGGCAGGTAATTACGTACTTGGAACAGATATTGATGCGACGGTGACCAAAGATTGGGGTGTTGGAGACGAAAAAGGTTTTAATCCACTTGGTAATGAATTTGATTATTTTACAGGACGTTTTGATGGTTTAGGGCATACAGTGAGTCATCTCACGATCAATCGCCCCTATAGTTATGACGTTGGATTGTTTGGGCATATTGATGGGGCTGTCATTCGTAACGTCGGTTTGGTTGGCGGTTCAGTGATTGGTGACAGTTTTGTTGGCGGTTTGGTCGGGCAAAGTACACATCAGAGTGTGGTTGAGAATGTATTTAATACGGGATCGGTTCAAGGTTACGGAACTGTTGGTGGTCTAGTCGGAGGAAACTTTGATGGCAGTACTATTAAAAATGCTTATGCGACGGGGAATGTCACTGGCGCACAAAACTCAACCTATATTGGTGGTTTAGTTGGGGGTAATGATGGTGCAGTTATCGAGAATGTCTATGCCTCTGGAAATGTGAAGGGTACTGATATTGTTGGTGGTCTAGTTGGAGATAACAATCATGGCGGCACAATCAATAATGCCTATGCAACAGGGGCAGTTACTGGTGAGCAAAATGTCGGTGGTTTAGTTGGAAATAACTATTATGACGCCGAGGTTAAAAATGCTTATGCGACTGGAGCGGTTACAGGTACTGATCGTGTCGGTGGTTTGGTTGGAGAAAACCTTGCTGCAAAGATTGAAAATACCTATGCACTTGGAAAAGTGACAGGGGCGACAACAGTCGGTGGTTTACTCGGTAAAAATGTTCAGGGTGTAGTAAGTAATAGTTATTGGGATAAGAATAAAACAGGATTAGATACCAGCTCAGGTAGTGCGAATACCAGTGGTTTGACCAGCGATGAAATGTTCAATGCGAATAAGTTTATTGGCTTTGATTTTGATAAAATTTGGGCAAATGCTGATAATCAAACCACGCCGTATTTTAAAGATCATATTGGTCCAAACCAAGTCGTTAACAAACAAGATCAATTGGGCGGTTACTACAGCGTTATCCAAAATCTAAATCAACTACAAAACATAAATCAAAACCTTGCAGGTAATTACCTACTGGGTAATGACATTGATGCCAAAAACTCACAATTTTGGGGTGATGCAACTGGTATTGGCTTTAATCCGCTTGGTGATAGTAGTCACGCTTTTACAGGTAAATTAGATGGTTTAGGTCATCAAATTTCAGATTTATATATTTCTCGTGAAACCACGGATAACGTTGGCTTATTTGGCTATATTCAGAACGCCAATCTTAAAAACTTTGGTGTCGTGAATAGCAATATCAAAGGTCAAAACCATGTCGGTGCTGTCGTTGGAAGCAGTACACAGAGTTCACAACTTTATAGCATTTATAGTACTGGATCGGTTGTAGGTACGGGTGATGCTGTGGGTGGATTGGTTGGACAGCAACAAGATGGTTCAAAAATAGAAAGTGCATATTCAACCAGTCAAGTGACAGGTCAGAATCAGGTTGGTGGTCTGGTCGGTACTAATCAAAATGCAATCATTAAAGATACCTATGCAACTGGTGCTGTCAGTGGATTGAGTAATGTTGCGGGCTTAGTGGGAAGTAACCAAAACCAAGCAACGATCCAAAATGCCTATGCCACTGGGCGTGTTACAGGGAATAGTCTGGTTGGTGGTTTAGTTGGAAATAATAACAACGCAACCGTGAGTAATGGTCACTGGAATAAAGAGACCACGCTGCAAAATGCCAGCGCAGGGAGTAGTGCAAGTTCTGGTTTGACCAATGCTGAAATGAAAGATGCGTCTAAATTTACTTTCCTTGATGCTGATAGCAAATTAGGAGGAAAACAGACGGCATGGCGTATTTATGATGGTTTGAGCGTACCTTTACTACGCAGCTTTTTGACGACTAAGGATTTATCTGTTACGGATAAGACCACAACCTATACAGGCAAAGAACAACACTTTGCTGATGTATGGGGATTAGACAGCAGCAAATATACTGCCAATGGTCAAACCAGTGGAACGGATGCGGGTCTTTATAAAGCGATTTATTATAGTGATAACCAACATGGCTATGATTTCATTGGCAATGAAGGCACTTTAACGATTAATAAAGCTAAGGTGACCGTTACTGGAAATAGTGATTCAACAATCTATAACGGTAAAACTCAATCAGTTAATAATCCACATTATAGGGTTGATGGATTGGTGAATGGGGAAGCTGAGTCCTTACTTGGAAATATCGCGATAACAGGTGCTTCGGGTAAAGATGCAGGAACTTATACCAATAAGGTGACAGGCGAAAATAGCAGTACCAAAAACTATGACATCGCGTATGTTGATGGCAAGTTTGTCATTAATAAAAAGAAAGCAACGGTTTACGCACTGGATGAAACACGTGAATATAATGGTTTTAACCAACAAATTAATAGTTTCCGTGCTGATGGCTTAGTTGATGGGGAAACTGAATCTGTTCTCGCAGTAAATGCTGTTGCAACACGTAAAGATGCTGGAAACTATGTACATGCTGTTGCTTATAGTAATGCTGCAAAAGGCGATAAAAATTACGATCTCACCTTTGTAAATGGCACATATATCATTACTAAAGCCACTGCCACAATTAAAGGAAATAGCCTAGCAACGACCTATAATGGTCAGGTACAAAATGTTGCTGGATTTACGATTGCAGGCTTGAAAGGCAATGATGCAAACAATCAAGCAAATATCTTTAGTGGTGTTACTGCTTCTGGTGCGAGCGATCGAAATGCAGGTAGTTATACCAACACTGTAGCTGGAGCAGCATCAACTACGAACTATAATATCGTATATGAAAATGGTTCACTTAATATTGCCAAGAAACAAATCACAGGCGTATTAACAGCTCAGGATAAAGTTTACGATGGCACAACCAGTGCAATTGTAAATGGTAGTTTGAATGGTTTAATTACAGGTGACCAAGTCAACCTAAATGCGCAAGGACAATTTGCAGATAAAAATGCGGGTTCGAATAAAAATGTAAATGTATCAGGTAATTTAACGGGTACAGATGCAGGTAATTACGATCTTTCAGCGAATACATCCGCACAAGCTAATATCAGTAAAAAGCAAATCACAGGCAGCATCACCGCTCAGGACAAAGTTTACGATGGTACAACCAATGCGATTGTAAATGGTAGTTTGAATGCAAGTGATGTGATTACAGGCGATCAAGTCAGTGTGGGTACAACAGGACAGTTTGTAGATAAGAACGCAGGTCAAAATAAAGTTGTCACAGCTTCAAGTAGCTTGGTTGGATTGGATGCAGGCAACTATGAACTCACCGCCACTGGACAAGTGACGGCTAACATCAGCAAGAAGCAAATCACAGGTAGTATCACTGCTCAAGACAAAGTCTATGACGGTACAACCAGTGCAATTGTAAATGGTAGCTTGAATGGTTTGATTACAGGTGACCAAGTTAACCTGAATGCGCAAGGACAGTTTGCGGATAAAAATGCAGGTTCAAACAAGAATGTAAATGTATCAGGTAATTTAAGTGGTATAGATTCAGGCAACTATAGCCTACAAGCGAATAGTCAGACTCAAGCCAACATTAGCAAGAAACAAATTACAGGTGTATTAACAGCTCAGGACAAAGTTTACGACGGTACAACCAGTGCGATTGTAAATGGTAGCTTAAATGCAAGTGATGTGATTACAGGCGATCAAGTCAGCGTGGGTACAACAGGACAATTTGTCGATAAGAACGCAGGCCAAAACAAAGTTGTCACAGCTTCAAGTAGCTTGGTTGGATTGGATGCAGGCAACTATGAACTCACCACCAATGGGCAAGTGACGGCTAACATCAGTAAGAAACAAGTCACAGGCAGCATCACCGCTCAGGACAAAGTTTACGATGGTACAACCAATGCGATTGTAAATGGTAGTTTGAATGCAAGTGATGTGATTACAGGCGATCAAGTCAGTGTGGGTACAACAGGACAGTTTGTAGATAAGAACGCAGGTCAAAATAAAGTTGTCACAGCTTCAAGTAGCTTGGTTGGATTGGATGCAGGCAACTATGAACTCACCGCCACTGGACAAGTGACGGCTAACATCAGCAAGAAGCAAATCACAGGTAGTATCACTGCTCAAGACAAAGTCTATGACGGTACAACCAGTGCAATTGTAAATGGTAGCTTGAATGGTTTGATTACAGGTGACCAAGTTAACCTGAATGCGCAAGGACAATTTGCAGATAAAAATGCAGGTTCAAACAAGAATGTAAATGTATCAGGTAATTTAAGTGGTATAGATTCAGGCAACTATAGCCTACAAGCGAATAGTCAGACTCAAGCGAGTATCAGCAAGAAACAAATCACAGGCAGCATCACCGCTCAAGACAAGGTTTACGATGGTACGACTAATGCGATTGTAAACGGTAGCTTGAATGGGTTGATTACAGGTGACCAAGTCAACCTAAATGCGCAAGGACAATTTGCAGATAAAAATGCAGGTTCAAACAAGAATGTAAATGTATCAGGAAACTTAACGGGTACAGATGCAGGTAATTACGATCTTTTAGCCAATACATCCGCACAAGCTAATATCAGTAAGAAGCAAATTACAGGCGTGTTGACTGCTCAAGATAAAGTTTACGATGGCACAACTAGTGCGATTGTGAATGGCAGCTTGAATGGCTTAATCACAGGCGACCAAGTCAACCTAAATGCCCAAGGACAATTTGCAGATAAAAATGCAGGTTCAAACAAGAATGTAAATGTATCAGGTAATTTAAGTGGTACAGATGCAGCGAACTATAGCTTACAAGCGAATAGTCAGACTCAAGCGAGTATCAGCAAGAAACAAATCACGGGCAGCATTACTGCTCAGGATAAAGTTTACGATGGCACAACTAGTGCGATTGTGAATGGCAGCTTGAATGGCTTAATCACAGGCGACCAAGTCAACCTAAATGCGCAAGGACAGTTTGCAGATAAAAATGCAGGTTCAAACAAGAATGTAAATGTATCAGGTAATCTCAGTGGTACAGATTCAGGCAACTATAGCCTACAAGCGAATAGTCAGACTCAAGCGAGTATCAGCAAGAAACAAATTACAGGTGTATTGACAGCTCAAGATAAAGTTTACGATGGTACAACCAGTGCGATCGTCAATGGTAGTTTGAATGGTTTGATCACAGGTGACCAAGTTAACCTGAATGCGCAAGGACAATTTGCAGATAAAAATGCAGGTTCGAATAAAAATGTAAATGTATCAGGTAATTTAAGTGGTACAGATGCAGGCAACTATAGCCTACAAGCGAATAGTCAGACTCAAGCGAGTATCAGCAAGAAACAAATTACAGGTAGTATCACTGCTCAGGACAAAGTTTACGATGGTACAACCAATGCAATTGTAAATGGTAGTTTGAATGGTTTGATTACAGGTGACCAAGTTAACCTAAATGTGCAAGGACAGTTTGCGGATAAAAATGCAGGTTCAAATAAGAATGTAAATGTATCAGGTAATTTAACTGGTACAGATGCAGCGAACTATAGCTTACAAGCGAATAGTCAGACTCAAGCCAACATCAGCAAGAAACAAATTACAGGTAGTATCACTGCTCAAGACAAAGTTTACGATGGTACAACCAATGCAATTGTAAATGGTAGCTTGAATGGTTTAATTTCAGATGACCAAGTCAACCTGAATGCGCAAGGACAGTTTGCGGATAAAAATGCAGGTTCAAATAAGAATGTAAATGTATCAGGTAATTTAAGTGGTACAGATTCAGGCAACTATAGCCTACAAGCGAATAGTCAGACTCAAGCGAGTATCAGCAAGAAACAAATTACAGGTGTATTAACAGCTCAAGACAAAGTTTACGATGGCACAACCAGTGCGATCGTGAATGGTAGTTTGAATGCAAGTGATGTGATTACAGGCGATCAAGTCAGTGTTGGTACAACAGGACAGTTTGTAGATAAGAACGCAGGTCAAAATAAAGTTGTCACAGCTTCAAGTAGCTTGGTTGGATTGGATGCAGGCAACTATGAACTCACCACCACTGGACAAGTGACTGCCAACATCAGTAAGAAACAAATCACGGGCAGCATTACTGCTCAGGACAAAGTTTACGATGGTACAACCAGTGCGATCGTGAATGGCAGCTTGAATGCAAGTGATGTGATTACAGGCGATCAAGTCAGTGTTGGTACAACAGGACAGTTTGTAGATAAGAACGCAGGTCAAAATAAAGTTGTCACAGCTTCAAGTAGCTTGGTTGGATTGGATGCAGGCAACTATGAACTCACCACCACTGGACAAGTGACTGCCAACATCAGCAAGAAACAAATTACAGGCAGCATTACTGCTCAAGATAAAGTCTATGATGGTACAACCAATGCAATTGTAAATGGTAGCTTGAATGCAAGTGATGTGATTACAGGCGATCAAGTCAGTGTGGGTACAACAGGACAGTTTGTAGATAAGAACGCAGGTCAAAATAAAGTTGTCACAGCTTCAAGTAGCTTGGTTGGATTGGATGCAGGCAACTATGAACTCACCACCACTGGACAAGTGACTGCCAATATCAGCAAGAAACAAATTACAGGTGTATTGACAGCTCAGGACAAAGTTTACGACGGTACAACCAGTGCAATTGTAAATGGTAGTTTGAATGCAAGTGATGTGATTACAGGCGATCAAGTCAGTGTGGGTACAACAGGACAGTTTGTAGATAAGAACGCAGGTCAAAATAAAGTTGTCACAGCTTCAAGTAGCTTGGTTGGATTGGATGCAGGCAACTATGAACTCACCACCACTGGGCAAGTGACTGCCAATATTAGCAAGAAGCAAATTACAGGTGTATTGACAGCTCAAGACAAAGTTTACGATGGTACAACCAGTGCAATTGTAAATGGTAGCTTGAATGGTTTGATCACAGGTGACCAAGTCAACCTAAATGCGCAAGGACAGTTTGCGGATAAAAATGCAGGTTCAAACAAGAATGTAAATGTATCAGGTAATCTCAGTGGTACAGATGCAGGTAATTACAATCTTGCAGCGAATAGTCAGACTCAAGCGAGTATCAGTAAGAAGCAAATTACAGGCGTATTGACAGCTCAAGACAAAGTTTACGATGGTACAACCAGTGCGATCGTAAATGGCAGCTTGAATGGTTTGATTGCAGGTGACCAAGTTAACCTGAATGCGCAAGGACAATTTGCAGATAAAAATGCAGGTCAAAATAAAGTTGTCACAGCTTCAAGTAGCTTGGTTGGATTAGATGCAGGCAACTATAAACTTACCACCAATGGACAAGTGACCGCCAACATCAGTAAGAAGCAAATTACAGGTGTATTGACTGCTCAGGACAAAGTTTACGATGGTACAACCAATGCGATTGTGAATGGCAGTTTGAATGGTTTGATCACAGGTGACCAAGTTAACCTGAATGCGCAAGGACAGTTTGCGGATAAAAATGCAGGTTCAAACAAGAATGTAAATGTATCAGGTAATTTAAGTGGTACAGATTCAGGCAACTATAGCCTACAAGCGAATAGTCAGACTCAAGCGAGTATCAGCAAGAAACAAATTACAGGTGTATTGACAGCTCAAGATAAAGTTTACGATGGTACAACCAGTGCGATCGTCAATGGTAGTTTGAATGGTTTGATCACAGGTGACCAAGTTAACCTGAATGCGCAAGGACAATTCGCCGATAAAAATGCAGGTTCAAACAAGAATGTAAATGTATCAGGTAATTTAACTGGTACAGATGCAAACAACTACGATCTTGCAGCGAATACATCTGCACAAGCCAATATCAGCAAGAAGCAAATTACAGGTGTATTGACAGCTCAAGATAAAGTTTACGATGGTACAACCAGTGCAATTGTGAATGGTAGTTTGAATGGTTTAATCACAGGTGATCAAGTTAACCTGAATGCGCAAGGACAATTTGCAGATAAAAATGCAGGCTCAAACAAGAATGTAAATGTATCGGGTAATTTAAGTGGTACAGATGCAAACAACTACGATCTTGCAGCGAATACATCCGCACAAGCTAATATCAGTAAAAAGCAAATCACAGGTAGTATCACTGCTCAAGACAAAGTTTACGATGGTACAACCAATGCGATTGTAAATGGTAGTTTGAATGCAAGTGATGTGATTACAGGCGATCAAGTCAGTGTGGGTACAACAGGACAGTTTGTAGATAAGAACGCAGGTCAAAATAAAGTTGTCACAGCTTCAAGTAGCTTGGTTGGATTGGATGCAGGCAACTATGAACTCACCACCACTGGACAAGTGACTGCCAACATCAGCAAGAAACAAATCACAGGCGTATTAACAGCTCAGGACAAAGTTTACGACGGTACAACCAGTGCGATCGTGAATGGCAGCTTGAATGGTTTGATTACAGGTGACCAAGTCAACCTGAATGCGCAAGGACAGTTTGCGGATAAAAATGCTGGCTCGAATAAAAATGTAAATGTATCAGGTAATTTAAGTGGTACAGATGCAGCGAACTATAGCTTACAAGCGAATAGTCAGACTCAAGCCAACATCAGTAAGAAACAAATTACAGGTGTATTAACAGCTCAGGACAAAGTTTACGATGGTACAACCAATGCGATTGTAAATGGTAGTTTGAATGCAAGTGATGTGATTACAGGCGATCAAGTCAGTGTGGGTACAACAGGACAGTTTGTAGATAAGAACGCAGGTCAAAATAAAGTTGTCACAGCTTCAAGTAGCTTGGTTGGATTGGATGCAGGCAACTATGAACTCACCACCACTGGACAAGTGACTGCCAACATCAGCAAGAAACAAATCACAGGCGTATTAACAGCTCAGGACAAAGTTTACGACGGTACAACCAGTGCGATCGTGAATGGCAGCTTGAATGGTTTGATTACAGGTGACCAAGTCAACCTGAATGCACAAGGACAATTTGCAGATAAAAATGCGGGTTCAAACAAGAATGTAAATGTATCAGGTAATTTAAGTGGTACAGATGCAGGCAACTATAGCCTACAAGCGAATAGTCAGACTCAAGCGAGTATCAGCAAGAAACAAATTACAGGTGTATTAACAGCTCAAGACAAAGTTTACGATGGTACAACCAGTGCGACTGTAAACGGCAGCTTGAATGGTTTGATTACAGGTGACCAAGTCAACCTAAATGCGCAAGGACAGTTTGCGGATAAAAATGCAGGTTCAAACAAGAATGTAAATGTATCAGGTAATTTAAGTGGTACAGATGCAGGTAATTACAATCTTGCAGCGAATACATCCGCACAAGCCAATATCAGCAAGAAACAAATCACGGGCAGCATTATTGCTCAAGATAAAGTTTACGATGGTACAACCAGTGCGATCGTGAATGGTAGTTTGAATGCAAGTGATGTGATTACAGGCGATCAAGTCAGTGTTGGTACAACAGGACAGTTTGTAGATAAGAACGCAGGTCAAAATAAAGTTGTCACAGCTTCAAGTAGCTTGGTTGGATTGGATGCAGGCAACTATGAACTCACCACCACTGGACAAGTGACTGCCAATATCAGCAAGAAACAAATTACAGGTGTATTGACAGCTCAGGACAAAGTTTACGACGGTACAACCAGTGCAATTGTAAATGGTAGTTTGAATGCAAGTGATGTGATTACAGGCGATCAAGTCAGTGTGGGTACAACAGGACAGTTTGTAGATAAGAACGCAGGTCAAAATAAAGTTGTCACAGCTTCAAGTAGCTTGGTTGGATTGGATGCAGGCAACTATGAACTCACCACCACTGGGCAAGTGACTGCCAATATTAGCAAGAAGCAAATTACAGGTGTATTGACAGCTCAAGACAAAGTTTACGATGGTACAACCAGTGCAATTGTAAATGGTAGCTTGAATGGTTTGATCACAGGTGACCAAGTCAACCTAAATGCGCAAGGACAGTTTGCGGATAAAAATGCAGGTTCAAACAAGAATGTAAATGTATCAGGTAATCTCAGTGGTACAGATGCAGGTAATTACAATCTTGCAGCGAATAGTCAGACTCAAGCGAGTATCAGTAAGAAGCAAATTACAGGCGTATTGACAGCTCAAGACAAAGTTTACGATGGTACAACCAGTGCGATCGTAAATGGCAGCTTGAATGGTTTGATTGCAGGTGACCAAGTTAACCTGAATGCGCAAGGACAATTTGCAGATAAAAATGCAGGTCAAAATAAAGTTGTCACAGCTTCAAGTAGCTTGGTTGGATTAGATGCAGGCAACTATAAACTTACCACCAATGGACAAGTGACCGCCAACATCAGTAAGAAGCAAATTACAGGTGTATTGACTGCTCAGGACAAAGTTTACGATGGTACAACCAGTGCGATCGTAAATGGTAGCTTGAATGGTTTAATTTCAGGTGACCAAGTCAACCTGAATGCGCAAGGACAGTTTGCGGATAAAAATGCAGGTTCAAACAAGAATGTAAATGTATCAGGTAATTTAAGTGGTACAGATGCAGGCAACTACGATCTTGCAGCGAATACATCCGCACAAGCCAACATCAGTAAGAAACAAATTACAGGCAGCATTACTGCTCAGGATAAAGTTTACGATGGTACAACCAATGCAATTGTAAATGGTAGCTTGAACGGCTTAATTACAGGTGACCAAGTTAATTTAAATGCACAAGGACAGTTTGCGGATAAAAATGCTGGCTCGAATAAAAATGTAAATGTATCAGGAAACTTAACGGGTACAGATGCAGGTAATTACGATCTTTCAGCCAATACATCCGCACAAGCTAATATCAGTAAAAAGCAAATCACAGGTAGTATCACTGCTCAAGACAAAGTTTACGATGGTACAACCAGTGCGATCGTGAATGGCAGCTTGAATGCAAGTGATGTGATTACAGGCGATCAAGTCAGTGTTGGTACAACAGGACAGTTTGTAGATAAGAACGCAGGTCAAAATAAAGTTGTCACAGCTTCAAGTAGCTTGGTTGGATTGGATGCAGGCAACTATGAACTCACCACCACTGGACAAGTGACTGCCAACATCAGCAAGAAACAAATTACAGGCAGCATTACTGCTCAAGATAAAGTCTATGATGGTACAACCAATGCAATTGTAAATGGTAGCTTGAATGCAAGTGATGTGATTACAGGCGATCAAGTCAGTGTGGGTACAACAGGACAGTTTGTAGATAAGAACGCAGGTCAAAATAAAGTTGTCACAGCTTCAAGTAGCTTGGTTGGATTGGATGCAGGCAACTATGAACTCACCACCACTGGACAAGTGACGGCTAACATCAGTAAGAAACAAATCACGGGCAGCATTACTACTCAGGATAAAGTTTACGATGGCACAACCAATGCAATTGTAAATGGTAGTTTGAATGGTTTGATTGCAGGTGACCAAGTTAACCTGAATGCACAAGGGCAGTTTGCGGATAAAAATGCGGGTTCGAATAAAAATGTAAATGTATCAGGTAATTTAACGGGTACAGATGCAAACAACTACGATCTTGCAGCGAATACATCTGCACAAGCCAATATCAGCAAGAAACAAGTCACAGGCGTATTAACAGCTCAGGATAAAGTTTACGATGGCACAACCAATGCAATTGTAAATGGTAGTTTGAATGGTTTGATTGCAGGTGACCAAGTTAACCTGAATGCGCAAGGACAATTTGCAGATAAAAATGCAGGTCAAAATAAAGTTGTCACAGCTTCAAGTAGCTTGGTTGGATTGGATGCAGGCAACTATGAACTCACCACCAATGGGCAAGTGACGGCTAACATCAGCAAGAAGCAAATTACAGGCGTGTTGACTGCTCAAGATAAAGTCTATGATGGTACAACCAATGCAATTGTAAATGGTAGCTTGAATGGTTTGATCACAGGTGACCAAGTTAACCTGAATGCGCAAGGACAGTTTGCGGATAAAAATGCAGGTTCAAACAAGAATGTAAATGTATCAGGTAATTTAAGTGGTACAGATTCAGGCAACTATAGCCTACAAGCGAATAGTCAGACTCAAGCGAGTATCAGCAAGAAACAAATTACAGGTGTATTGACAGCTCAGGATAAAGTTTACGACGGTACAACCAGTGCGATCGTGAATGGCAGCTTGAATGGTTTGATCACAGGTGACCAAGTCAACCTAAATGCGCAAGGACAGTTTGCGGATAAAAATGCAGGTTCAAACAAGAATGTAAATGTATCAGGTAATTTAAGTGGTACAGATGCAGGCAACTATAGCCTACAAGCGAATAGTCAGACTCAAGCGAGTATCAGCAAGAAACAAATTACAGGTGTATTGACAGCTCAGGATAAAGTTTACGACGGTACAACCAGTGCGATCGTGAATGGCAGCTTGAATGGTTTGATCACAGGTGACCAAGTCAACCTGAATGCGCAAGGACAATTTGCAGATAAAAATGCAGGTTCGAATAAAACTGTAAATGTATCAGGTAATTTAACGGGTACAGATGCAGCGAACTATAGCTTACAAGCGAATAGTCAGACTCAAGCGAATATTGCAAAAGCCAAAGCACAAGTCATTGGTAATAGTTTAACGACGACTTATAACGGTCAGCAACAACAAGTCAATGGTTTCACTGCTCAAGGCTTAGTGAATGGGGAACGTGCTGAAGTTTTAACAAATGTAACGGCGACAGGTGCAAGCGCCATTTCAACAGGGAACTATCAGAATCAGGTCAGTGGTCATGATCAGAACTATGATCTGACATTTACTGCTGGAATGTTGAAAATTGAAGCGCCATTGGTCGATCCAAAACCACCTATCGGACCTGAAAAACCGAGCCAACCTAATCTCTCAATTTGGCAAGATTTATTAGGTAATCCATATCAGCGAGCGATTCATTTTGCTCCACAAGCAAATAAACCAAAACAGTCGGATAACATCGAAATAGAAATTATTGGTGATGGTATCAACATGGATGGTATTCACACCTTAACGGGGAATTTTTAATTATGTTATATCCGAAGCCTACATTATTGATCAGTATGCTTTCACTGAGTAGTTTTTCAGTTTTTGCAGATAATGTGCCAAATGCTGGACTACTTCTTCAACAGCAAACCATACAGCAATACCAACCTCAAGCTGAGGTGAATATTGAGCAGCCTGCACAAATGCAAATCGCGCAAGCAGATGCTCAACAGCAAGTTAAAGTTGAACAGATTGTAATTACAGGAAATCAAAGCATTAGCACACCAGATTTACATGCTTTGGTTGCCGATGCTGAAACTAAGATGTTGACACTTGCTGATTTACAGCAATTGACGAAACGGATTACGACTTATTATCAACAGCAGGGTTATCCCTATAGTCGGGCGTATTTACCTGTACAAAGTTTGAAAAATGGTGTGGTTAAGATTGCGATTTTGGAGGCAAAATATGACCGTATCATTATCAATAATCAAACCAAAACTTCGCCACACTTAATCCAAGCTATTTTGCAGCCTCTACAATCAGGCAATATTATTGATTCGGCGACTTTACAGCAGCAGCTTAAATTGTTGAATCGTTTAGATGGGATTCAAACACGTAATATCATTAGCGCAGGGCGTTATGCTGGAACTAGTGATTTAACAATTGATATTCAGCCAACATCATCACTGACAGGCTATGTCGGTTTAGATAATTATGGCAATGAATATACCCATGAAGTGCGTTTAAATGCTGGCGTTGCAGTCAATAATGCTTTGGGTTTGGGTGATCGCTTGACTGTGGATGGCATGACATCGGGCAATCTAAACTTTGGTCGACTGGCCTACGAAGCAACAATGAATGGTATCGGTACACGTCTAGGTGCGAGTTATTCTGATTTAGCCTATGAGTTAGGTAAAGAATATAAAGCTTTAGATGCGACGGGCACAGCACAACAAATCAGTGTATGGTTGAATCAACCAATATTATTGAATAATCGTAGTGAAGTGATTTTGGGTGTGGAATATGATCATAAACGCCTGAAAGATGATATTAACGTCGCAGAAATTTATCGGGATCGGAATATTGATGTTGGGCGTATTCGTTTAGATGCTTCTCAATATGATGATTTTGCAGGTGGCGGTTTAACTCAACTTGGCGTTGCAACAGATATTGGACGGGTTAATTTTAAAAATGCGATGGCAGAACTTGGTGATCAAGCAACGGCAAAAACACAAGGTGAATTTGTTAGTGCCTTTATGAATGTCTCTCGCTTGCAAAATTTAAATGGTTCAAAAACCCAAATCTATGCAGCTTTACAAGCACAATATAGCCCTGATAATTTAGATAGCGCTCAGCAATTTAGTGTTGGTGGTGCGTCGAATATTGCAGGATATAAGAATAGTGCGTTAAGTGGTTCAACTGGATATTACGTTTTGTCTGAACTTAGACAGAGTTTATATGCTTCTGCACAAAATCAACTTGCAGCGAAGATCTATGTCGATACAGCAACGGTTAAACACCAAGCACGAGAGTGGAGTGGTTTAACAGGCAAAAATATAGAACAGATTAGTAGTGCAGGTTTTGGACTAAACTGGTCAAATGCGATGCAATGGCAAGCAGCATTAACTGTAGGGTTCCCGATAGGCTCACAACCTGATAGTGTCGATAAGCGTAATGACGTCGAAGCTTGGCTTAATTTAAGTAAACGTTTTTAAATAAGAACCGAGTTGTGATCAGTTAAAATCATTGGGATTCTGATGATTTTAACGAGCAAAATTAAGAAATAAAAAAGCAAAGCCGAGGCTTTGCTTTTTTAATCAACAAAACTTAGATTTTGCTAATTAGATCATTAATTTGTTTCGCTTGTTCAGCCGCATTACCTGTGTAAGTTGCAGGGCTAAGTTCAGCTAAGCGAGCGCGTTCATCTGCTGGAACTTGTGCAAGTTCATCACCTTTGACAAAGTTCACCATCATCTCACGCGTCATTGCTTGACCACGAGTCAATGCTTTTAATTTTTCGTAAGGTTTTTCAACGTTATAACGACGCATAACAGTTTGGATTGGCTCTGCAAGTACTTCTTGTGCTTGGTCTAAATCTTCATTTAAACGGTTCGCGTTCAACTCAAGTTTACCAATACCTTTTAAGCAAGCATCAAAAGCAATCAAGCTTTGTGCAAAACCAACACCCATGTTACGAAGAACAGTTGAGTCAGTTAAATCACGCTGCCAGCGAGAAACAGGAAGTTTTTCACCAAGATGACCCAATACCGCATTTGCGATACCTAAGTTACCTTCAGAATTTTCGAAGTCAATTGGGTTTACTTTATGAGGCATGGTTGATGAACCAACTTCACCGTCTTTTAATTTTTGCTTGAAGTAACCCAGTGAGATATAGCCCCAAACATCACGGTTAAAATCAATCAAGATCGTGTTGTAACGACGTAATGCATCGAACAATTCAGCCATATAATCGTGTGGCTCAATTTGTGTGGTGTATGGGTTAAATGCTAAACCTAAAGATTCTACAAATGCTTGAGCATGTGCAGCCCAGTCAATTTCTGGGTAAGCAGATAGGTGAGCATTGTAGTTACCTACAGCACCATTGATTTTACCAAGTAATTCTACATTTTCAAATTGCTTGATTTGGCGCGCTAAACGATAAGCAACGTTTGCCATCTCTTTACCCAATGTAGTCGGGCTTGCAGTTTGACCATGTGTACGAGACAACATTGGTTGTTCAGCATGTGTGATTGCCAAAGCAGAAATCGCATTGAGGATTTGTTTCATGCTTGAAACTAAAACTTCACGACCATTTTTAAGCATTAATGCATGAGACAAGTTGTTGATGTCTTCAGAGGTACATGCAAAGTGAATAAATTCGCCCGCATTTTGTAGCTCATCAATATTCGCAATTTTTTCTTTAAGGAAGTATTCAACCGCTTTTACATCATGGTTCGTCGTACGTTCAATTTCTTTAATACGATTCGCATCTTCTTCAGAAAAATTGGTTACGATTGCATCCAATGCTGCATTTGTTTCAGCAGAAAAAGCAGGAACTTCAATAATTTCTGCACGATTTGCAAGTGCTTGTAACCAACGCACTTCAACCGTAACACGAGCGTGGATTAAACCAAACTCAGACAAAAAAGGGCGTAACGCATCGCATTTGCTTGCATAACGTCCATCAAGTGGTGAGAGTGCGGTTAAAGCATTCATACAGATTCCTTAATTTTGGAATAAACATAAAAATAAATTCGTCTCAGCATCGGTTTATACCACCTGATACTGCAAACGAGCGAGAGCTTGAATATCTTGCAGCAACTTATGTTTGCTAAAAATCATACTCCAAGAGCTACCACCGAGCTGCTTCCATAAATGTGCAAGTTGTAAGCCAGTAAATAAGCATGCACGAATACGGTTGGTATGATTGATGTCTTTAAATGCTTCAGCATTACCGCGAACTAAAATACGAGGATTGATTTGTCCTGCTGTTTCCACATAAGTTTGTGCAAGGTTGGCGATAATACTTGGATGCAAATAGTTGTTATCGAAAAATGAAAGCTGTTTTAATATTTTTTGCTGAGCTGCTTCGATAATTTTGACGTATTCAGGATTGCTATACACTTTCTTTTCTAATTGCAATAACGCCATTGCATAAGACATTGGGAGTTTAGCAGTCGACATTTTCGGAATACGAGATTTAGGCGCAGTATTAAAAGGTTGGGTTATACAACCTTCTAATGTTTTTAAACCAAGAGAGATATCTGCAAGTTGATTAAAAAAATCTAAAGTTTGAGTGGCATTATTGGTGGCTGGGCGAATATTAAGACTGGCTTTAATCAGTAGTTCAAAATAAAAATTACCGCTATCGCCAATACTTTGCTGACCCGCTATTGCAGTCATATGCGTGAGCTGAGTTGCTTGAAACACAGCAGCCAATGCCAAAGCACGATTTTGTCGAACATTCAACGCTTGGGCGTGCTGAAAGGGTAACTCCACCATGCTTTGCTTCCAATTTCCTTAAATAAAATCTGGTTCAGGTGCATTGGTATGGTGAATTACACCACCACCTAAGCAAACCTCTCCTGAGTAGAACACTACACTTTGCCCAGGAGTCACAGCACGTTGTGCTTCGTCAAACTCAACGCGAATACCATTTTCAGTTTGTTCATCACGATAAATTGTACACGCTTGATCAGGCTGACGATAACGGGTTTTTGCCGTGCATCGGAATCCTGTATTTGGAATGTCCTGTTCACCTGCGACCCAATCAATCGACTCACTCCAAAGCTGTGTGCTTTGCATGAGTAGGTGCTCATGTCCTTGACCAATCACCAAGCGATTATTGGCAATATCTTTATGGAGTACGAACCATGCACCTTCTTGTACACCTTTCATACCACCGATACCAATACCACCACGTTGACCCAGCGTATAGTACATCAAGCCATGATGTTCACCAACTTCTTTACCTGACTCCAAAACAATTTTTCCAGCTTGTGCAGGTAAATATTGTTTTAAGAAATCGGTAAAACGGCGTTCACCAATAAAGCAGATGCCAGTCGAGTCTTTTTTCTTGGCGGTTGCCAAATCTAACTCTTCTGCAATGCGGCGAACTTCTGGTTTCTCAATTTCGCCCACAGGGAATAGAGTCTTGTTAATTTCACGACCATGTACCGCATGTAAGAAATAAGTCTGGTCTTTATTATTATCGACACCACGTAATAAAGGTGCGTAGGTTTCACCACGTGAGTTTTGTAGACTTGCACCACGACGCGCATAGTGACCCGTTGCGATAAAGTCTGCACCCAAGGTCATGGCGTGATCTAAAAATGCACGAAATTTAATTTCTTTATTACACAGAATATCTGGGTTTGGGGTACGACCTGCCGCATATTCTGCCAAAAAGTGCTCGAATACTCGATCCCAATATTCCATCGCAAAATTAGCAGTATGTAGCTTGATACCAATTTTATCTGCAACGGCTTGTGCATCGGCTAAGTCTTCAAGTGCAGTGCAGTAGTCCGTACCATCATCTTCTTCCCAATTTTTCATGAAAAGACCTTCAACTTGATATCCTTGTTGAAGTAATAGTGCGGCAGAAACAGAGGAGTCTACACCACCAGACATACCGACGATGACACGTTGTTGCATCTAATTAAGCATCCAAATGAGAAGTGAATGAGGGAGAAAAAGGGTGCTCGTAAATAAGCGATAAAGGGTATTTTTTGCCAGCAAGAGCATCTTCAACAGCTTTTAAAACCAATGGGCTACGCGCACGAGCAGATTCTTGTAGTTCTTCTAAATTCATCCACACAGCACCAACAATACCTGTATCGAGTTGTGCATTTTCCTCAACTGTCGTGACATGTGCCAAGAAGCAAAAACGGTAATAGGTACGATCTGGAAACATCGGGGGAGTATAGGTATAAATACCGAGCAGATGATCAATTTCAACATGATGACCTGTTTCTTCTAAGGTCTCACGGATGGCTGCTTCAACAATGGTTTCGCCACATTCGACATGACCCGCAGGTTGATTAAACACGGTATGTACAAAGCCTTCGCTGTGTTCTTCAACAAACAGAAAACGTCCGTCTTTTTCGACTACAGTGGCGACTGTGACATGAGGTGTCCAAGCGGTCATAGAAAGCACCATGATTTTAAAAAACGTATTCTACAAAATTTGGGGCGTGCTGGCTAGGTTATACATGTCGGAGTCATTACAAATACAGCCTTTGATTGCTCAGCTAAAATATCAAGTTTTTAAAAAACCTAATTCATAGACTTGTGGGCGTAATTTATCACCCAAAGCAGTATAAGCAGTTTTAAACGCTTCAAACGACACGGGCGTATAATCATCGCTTTCATTGCGCGCAACTAACGCCATACGGATTTGATACCAACCAACATCAGTACGATTGAGTTTAAATTCTTCTCTCACCGTATGATTATCAGTATGTTTAAAGTAGGCTTGCCAGAGTTTTTTACCTTCGGCTAACACTTTTTTTGCTTCACTGCTGAATTTTTTGCCTTTTAAATATTGCAACATAAAATCACTTTCAAAACGGTCTGGCGCACCCACTTCGCTTTCACTAAAAGGAATAAAACGATTCACAATCGACCACTTTTGATTATTCCATTCTAAATCATTGGCACTGGCGGTTAAGTTACTGCCATTAAACAACATCCAGATTAAACAATCCTGTTTAAATTCATCGCTGAGTACTTCGGTCGGTTGTAAAAACTGGTCACGGTCATTGAGCCAAGTGGGTTTTATGAGGCGACGGACTGAAAATATAATCGCCGCTTGCCAAAGGTTTTCGGCGGTGACAAAAAAAGCACCTGCACTACAATAACCAGAAGACAGTAATGCGGTTTGTGTTGCGGCATTTTGAAAATCATTACCTTTACAAATCATGCTACCAATTGCACCATCTGCCCATTTATCACCTCGAACGTCTTTCGTATTTGTCGTTGGTGTAACCGCATTCTTTAATGGAATAGCATCTACTTTATTTGAACGTGGACGTGTAATCCATTCACTTAAAAAATTATCGGTTGATATGTTAAAGAACTGCTTTTCTCCAATCGGTTGAGCTTTTTTATCTATGGTTTCAGTTGTGATTGAGTCAATAACATTTTTATTTTTTGAAAGTTGATTGGTTTTCCAAACTAAAAACCCAATTGGAAAGTTTCCTTTTAAGCCATCAAAGGCTTTACTATGCACTACAAAACCACCTAAATATTGTGCACTCCATTGTTCTCTAAATGCTTGAAAATTAGGTGCGTTAACGTATTTTAGTGTTGAAAACATAGCCAAAGTAGCATTAGGAATTTCAATCGCTAAGCGGACTAGAAACTGAGTAAATAGTTCACGAGAAGCATAACCCATATCTTTCATAAATTGGGCTGTTTGTGTACTTGCAACTCCTGTTTTTACTTCGGCATTTTTACCAGCAGATTTTGTTACATTGTCTACATTCATAGCTTCCGCATAAGGCGGATTGATTAAAATCAGTATTTTTTTGCCTTCAGTAATCGCATCACGTAAGGCTTGCGGTACTTTATTGCTGAGGCTGTAATCAATTTTGCCATCATCAGTAATATCATCATTGAGATAATCATATTGAAAACGTGTCGCAGCCACACAAGTTTTAGTGGCTTTCATCACATCGACATCGGCTTGGTCAAGCGTACTCATAAAAATATTACGGTGGTTGGAATGTTTGACTTCCAAATTGCCCACGCCACAACACATATCCCACACCACATAATTTTTTTGCCAATTTTTGCCTAAAGTTTCACTTAACATATCATAGGCTTTATCCACCACATGCAAGGGCGTATAAAATGCGCCTTTAAAACTACGTTCATCAATGGCAATTAAACTGTCTCGGCGTTCAAGCAAGTAATTACGATATTCTTCTTTAGGCGGACGGTGATAAATCGCCCAAAACCGACGATAACCTTCTTTATTGCCTAACTCATACATATTGCCATTCAGCATAAATGCAGGTTTATCATCCATAAATATCAGTTTGGCAGGTAGGTCTTTATGGGTGCTGATTTTGCCATCATTCATAATATCCGCAAAAAACAGCAAGGCATAATCTTCATTGGCAACACCTAACAGCTCTTTGCCAATCATCACCACCCATTTATCAAACACTTGTTTTAAATTGTCAGGGGTAATTTGGGTACGAATAATATCGCCCGATTTTATGGCTGCTTTGACCGTAGAAATAAATTCTTCTTCATGTGTCGCCAATTTGAACGAGACAAAATATGTCCCAATATAGGCGGAAATCGCTTCTAATGCCTCTTGGGTATATTGGCTAGCAGATTTACCCCATTTTACGGTTTTCTTTTCTAAAAATGGAATTACATCACTGCTTTTCATAATTGCAGCTTTTTCGGTATCAATTACCGCAAGAAAGGGTGGAACAGTTTCGCCTTTATTCAGCGATTGTTGCACATAATGCAAAAGTTGGGTAAACATGGCATAACTGCTGTGTTTACCTGTATCTTTTGCTTCAAACCAAATCTCTTCGGTTTGAATGTCGATTAAACCTTTGGTGTAACCTTTTAGCCCCAATGCTTTAATATAAGCATCTTTAACGTCTTCTTCACTTTTTACTTTTTTTAAAGATTCATACAATGACATTTTAAAATCCTAAAATATATATTTCTATTATTGAGCTTGATCTAAATGATTATCCTTAACTTTCACATAATGGCGTGCTGAATAAGGTAAAAATTCCATTTCTTTTTCAGTCAGCGCACGAACTTGTTGTACTGGACTACCGACATAGAGATAACCGCTTTTTAACACTTTACGTGGTGGCACAAGGCTACCTGCTCCAATCATTACATCATCTTCAATAATCACGTCATCTAAAACAACGGTATTAATCCCGATCAGGACACGATTACCAATGGTACAACCATGTAAAGTCACATGATGTCCAACCGTCACATCTTCACCAATGACTAAAGGTGAACCATTTGGTTTAGCTTGGTTTTTATGGCTGACGTGTAACATACAGTGGTCTTGCACATTACTATTTTTGCCAATTTGAATCGAATGCACATCACCACGAATCACGGCAAAGGGCCAAACAGAAACATTCTCTGCTAATTTGACATCACCAATTACCACAGACATGTCATCTACATAACAGCTTGAATCAACATCAGGTGTTTGATCGAGATACGGACGAATGTTCTTAGTCATTAGAAGCTTCAAAACAAAATATGATGGAATTATAAAATAAAAAAGCATTCATGCCCAAGAGCATGAATGCTTAATTAGTCTATTCTAAAATTAGAATAAGTTACTGAAGAACATTTTGATATGGTCAATCATACGTGCAAAGAAGCTTGCTTCTTCAACAGGCTTTAATGCAACCAGTGGTTTCTCTGCAATGACTTTACCATCAAGGCTTGCCACTAATTTACCCACAACTTGACCTTTGGCTAAAGGCGCATTCAATTTAGGTTGAACTACAAGCTGAGTTTTGATTTTGTCCGCTTGACCTTTAGGCATGGTTACGTTGAAGTTTTCAGCAAGACCAATTTGAACATTATCTTCTTTACCAAACCATACTTTGGCTTTAGCAAGCACTTGGTTAGCAGGTTGTACATTTGCAGTCTCGAAGTTTGCAAAGCCCCATGCTAACAATGTACGAGTTTGACTAGCACGTTCATTCATGCTTGGTGTGCCAAAGATCACTGAGATCAAACGCATTGGTCCACGTTTACTTGAAGTGGTTAGGCAATAACCCGCTTCATCAGTATGTCCTGTTTTTAAACCATCAACACTTGGATCTGTATAAAGCAAAGCATTACGGTTGCCTTGTTTAATACCATTAAACGTAAATTCTTTTTCCGAATAGATTGGATAGTATTTAGAGCTATCTTTAATAATATGTTGCGCTAGTACAGCCATATCTTTAGCAGTTGAGTAATGACCTTCAGCAGGCATACCTGTTGCATTGATAAAGTGAGTATTCACCATACCAATACGTTTGGCTTCTTGGTTCATCATGTGGGCAAATGTACCCTCGTTGCCCGCAATGTGTTCGGCCATTGCTTTAGATGCATCATTGCCTGATTGAATAATAATACCACGTAACATTTCTAGAACAGTTGCTGTACCATTTAATGGTACATACATACATGATTCAGCACTGGTACCACGACACCATGCTGATTCATTCATACGGACTTGTTCGTTGTCTGTTAATTCACCCTTTAAAAGTTTTTGTTCTATGATGTAGCTTGTCATCATTTTGGTCATAGAAGCGGGTGCGAGTTTTTCATTTTCGTTTTTTGCAGCAAGGATTTGTCCTGTCTCGTAATCCATCAATACATAGGATTTATTATTTAATTCTGGTGGAGACGGTAGGACAGTCGCTGCATATGAAAGGCTTGGCAAAAGTAATAATGCAGCAAGAGCGCTTTTTTGAGTCATTCTAGGTGTTCCAATATCTTGTGTGAAGCAGATGAGCCTAGCATTTTAGGACAAAGCAAAGCCGACTTCTACGGCAGAAGTCGGCTTTTTCATGCAGTATTGTAACTAATCAGTTACTTAGAATAATAATTCCGAACATCATCGCAAATTTGACGATTATCATCTTCAGATGCAGCCTTGGCATCTTTACGCGCTTCAGCAAGAGGAGCTTGGAACTCTTTGGTTTTAGCACGTTTATTGAGGATGTCTACAGCATTTGGTTCATTTGATAAATATGATTTGACGAGGTTGTCATATGCTTTATTAAATTTTAGATCTTTGCCAATTAAATCTGGGCAGATTTCTGACAATACATAAATTGCAGCAAGTTCTTGAGGAGTCACGCCTTCAGATGTTGGTGTAACTTCAATTTTTTCAGGTTCAGATTTTTTTTCTGCGGCAAATACAGTTGTTGTGAAAAGACTAGAAGTAATGAGAAATGATAAACCTAGTGTTTTGAAAAAACTTTTCTTCATAAGAACTCAAACTCAGAAACAAGACTTAAAGAATTTGAATAGCTTATAGCATAAAAATATGAATAAATTGTATGTTTGCTGTAGGGAAGTGGGGTTGTGTGGCTTTAAATATTAAAATTTAAAACCACAAATTTGTGATTGAGCTATTAGCCTTCAAAATTCAATACATCGTCACATACTGACTTTTGTTCAGCTTTTTCAACTTCTTTCGCTGCTTCACGAGCATCTTTCAATAAAGATTGGAATTCTCCATCCTTTTGTAGACTCTCAAGGGAAGCTGACTTATCAGAATAGGTGCTTAAATAAGAAGCCACCATCTTTTTGATGTTTTCGTCAAATTTAGCATTTTTTCCAATTATGCTTGGGCACATTTCAATGAGGACTTGCGCATTGGCAATATCATCTTTGATAAGTGCATCTGCTTCTTTAGCTGAAACCGTTGTGTTTGCAAAAATTGCGGGTGCTGTTAGAAGTGAAAAACTTACCCCTAAAACACGGATAAAAGTAGATAAATGTCTCATGGCGGCATAAATTTCTAATACTATGAAGTTACAAATATATATAATTCACTGAATAATTCAATTGAAAAAACTACGTAGTAACATTTAAAGAGACAGGATCAAAGTGAATATTTTAATAGCAAATGATGATGGTGTTTTTGCACCAGGCTTACAGGCTCTAGCACAAGCGTTAAAGCCTTTAGGACGCGTCGTCGTGGTTGCACCTGAAAGTGAGCGTAGTGGTTACTCAAGTGCTTTAACTTTAGATCGTCCTTTACGACCTATTCCAATTGCAGAAGATGTTTGGGCTGTGAATGGAACGCCCGCAGATTGTGTTTATTTATCAATGAATGGTCTATTCGATTTTGAATTTGATCTTGTTGTCAGTGGTATTAATAGTGGCGCAAACCTCGGCGATGATGTTCTATATTCAGGTACGGTTGGTGCTGCATTTGAAGGTCGCCTAATGAAACATCCTGCAATCGCAGTTTCATTAGCAGGTTCAAATGTACGTTCCTATGAACATCCAGAGCATTATGCGAAAGCTGCACAATGGGTTCATGATTTTATTGCGAATGGGCTACCAATTTTGCCGCCCCGTCATATTTTTAATATTAATATCCCAGATGTTGAGCAAATTAAAGGGACACAAATCACCTATCAAGGTCGTAGAGCACAATCCAAACCAATTAGTAGCCATGTTGATCCACGTGGTCGCCAAGTCTATTGGATTGGTTTAGCCGGTGAGGCGGTTACAGAACCTCAATCCGCTTCAAGTCATATTCAGTCTGATTTCTTTGCTGTCGCGAATGGTTATGTCAGTATCACGCCGATTCAAATGGATGCAACTAATTATGCTGTACTCGACAATTTACATCTTCATGTAAATGGTTAGCAGTGGCTATGTTATAACTTTGTGAATATAGAAAGTGAGAACTCGTTTTTTCTCACTTTTTTGGTACTCTTAGGCGCAAATAAATTAAGGTTTTTTCGATGAGGGCGAAGATGCATTTAAACCATGTCTCGATTTTTCTGTCACGAAAAATGATTAAAACAATCGTGTTGTCTATGGCAGTAACAAGCATTGTCGTCGTTACAGGTTGTGCATCAAAACCACAAGCAAAAGGTGGTAATCGTTATGTACAGCAAGCACCCAATTATTACACAGTACGTTCAGGCGATACGCTGAGTGCAATTTCAAATCGTTATGGATTGAATTATTTAGATGTTGCTGCGCTGAATGATATTGCGCCGCCTTATCGTATTTATGTCAATCAATCATTACGGTTAAAAGGTTCTATTGCACAACGAACGACATCTACACAAGCAGTGGTACAAACCACGCCGATTCAACGTCAAACGATTAACTTACCCACACAACAACCTGTTGTTCCTAAAACACAGCCTGTTATACCAAAAGCTGTTATTCCAGCAAATCCTGTTACACCGTCTTCAACGACGCTTGCTTCGAGTTTACGTTGGGTAAAACCATCAAATGGAGCGATCATTCAAAGTTTCAATTTGGCGAATAACGTCAAAGGAACACGTTACGGTGGTAATGAAGGTGATCCAATTTTTGCTGCTGCAAATGGGCAAGTGGTCTATGCTGCTGATGGTTTAAAAGAATATGGAAATCTAGTCTTGATTAAGCATATTGATGGTTATATTACGGCGTATGCACATAACAGTAAGATGTTAGTCAAGAGTGGAGATAATGTGACTGCTGGTCAAAAAATTGCAGAAATGGGTTCTTCAGGTGCTTCACGTATCATGCTTGAGTTCCAAGTTCGTTTAGATGGTAAGCCTGTGAATCCAATGACAGTTTTACCAAACTAAAATAGCCTAATTAATAATCTTTCAATAAATTATTAATAATCGCTAGTTTAAGGGTAGACTTCCCTGTATACTTATTGAGATTGCTTTAATTAGAACAATAAGCATATTTTAATAAATTAAGAGGGAAGTCTATGCTAGATCAATTGCGTGCAATGGGGGTCTTCGCTTGCGTTGTTGAAAAAAGTTCTTTTAGTGGTGCAGCACGAGAATTAGGAATTACAACAAGTGCAGTCAGTCAACAAATTCGTTCTTTAGAACATGAAATGGATGTCACTTTACTTCATCGTTCTACTCGAAAACTCAGTCTTACAGAAGCAGGACAAGCATTTTTTCTCAGTTGTCAAGAAATGTTGGCTGCCGCTGAACGTGGCAAAATTCGTATCAATGAACTCCGCGACGATCTTGTTGGAGATTTACGTATTGCGACGACACCTGAATTAGGTGCCTTGCATGTCATTCCAGCACTATCTCATTGGATGTCGGCACATAAAGGTCTAGCGATTCATTTTGAAGCAGACCATCGTTATATAGATTTGATTGAAGAGCGGATTGATATCGCAATACGGATGAGCTTGCGTGTTGATGATCATCAGCTCACCGCAGTACCTTTAGCGAGAGTTGATCAGGTTCTCGTTGCATCGCCAAGTTATCTCAATCAAGCATCACCTATTACTCGCCCAGAAGATTTACGAAATCACGAATTATTACCTGTTACCTTGATGCAAAATTATCAACATTTTGCCTTCCGTCATGGTTTGAGTGGTGAAATTGTCAATGTTGATATGAAAACACGCTTAGGCACAAACAATGTTTTTGTTGCTAAATCCTTGTGTCAACAAGGGCATGGTATCGCGCGTATTCTCTATATGGATATTCAAAAAGAGTTGATCAATGGGTCTTTAGTTGAAGTTCTACCTGATTGGCAACTTCCTGCATATACACTTCATGCTTTAACTTCTAAGCGTGAACAATACCCAATGAAAGTACATCGTTGTATTGACGCATTAAAACAATATTTTGTTCAATTACCTGGTGGAAGATCTCTACAGGGTGTAGCCTAAGAAAAAGGCCATGTTTATTTAAAAACATGGCCTTTTCATTTTACCTATTCTTCTTACGAAGTAATTTTAAGCTTTTAGCTTCAACAGTAGATTCTTCTGAAGATTTTGTCTCAGTTTCCGCTTTTTTGGTCTTTTTCCGCTTTTTCTTTTTCTTAGGCTCATCATCTTCAACAGCTTCGCCATCTTCAATTGCTTGCCAATACTCAAGTTGTTCCATAACGGCAGCATAGATTGAATTTTTACTATATCGACCTTTCTTATCTAGTGTACCTACTGGACGAGCCATTAGAATTTCTAAGGCTTGATCAATAGTTTCAATCGCATGGACATGGAACTGACCTGCTTGAACCGCTTCAATTACATCTTGACGTAGCATCAAATGTTGCATGTTTTGACGGGGAATAATGACGCCTTGTTTGCCTGTTAAGCCTTGAAGTTTACATGCATCGTAGAAACCTTCGATTTTTGCATTCACTCCACCAATTGGTTGTACTTGACCGAGTTGGTTCATAGAACCTGTAATCGCCCATGATTGATCAATCGGAATTTGAGAGATTGCAGAAATTAAAGCTGAAAGTTCTGCAACAGTGGCACTATCGCCATCCACTTGTCCATAGCTTTGCTCAAACGCCAATGCTGCGGAGAAATGTAAGATTTGTTCACGGCCAAAGTGTGCTTTTAAGAAGCTTGACATGAGCAACACGCCTTTGGCATGAAGCGAACCGCCTAACTCGACACTGCGTTCAATATCTAAAATATCACCACCACCTTGATAAACGGATGCGGTGAGACGAGAGGGTAAACCGAACTCAACATCTGCATAGTGAATTACAGACAAGGCATTGATTTGACCTAGGCGATGTCCTGTAGTTTCAATGAGCTGCGTACCACGTGAGAGATCTTGCCAATAAAGCTCTCTTAAATAGCCTAAGCGATATTGGCGATGCTGCAAGGCTTGATTAACGTGCTGATCAGTGACGATTTTATCATCGGCTTTAAAGGCATGATGATGTGCTTCACGAATTAAATCACCGAGTGTAGATGCATGTAGTGAGAGTGAGCTTTGATCTTCTGCTTGACGGCTAGAATCAGTGAGTAAAGCTGCAAGTGCGGAACGATCAAATGGAAGTAATTTATCTGCTTGAACATAGTCTGCAATCAGTTGCATATAGGCTTGTTCATTGCTGTTATTGCGTTGCAAGGTATCGGTAAAATCAGCGCGAATTTTAAAGACACTGCCTAGCTCAGGTTCAACTTCTAAAATTTCATAGTAAATTTCAGGTTCTGCCAGTAAAACGACTTTGATATCTAAAGGAACAGAAGCGGGTTCAATCGAAATGCTGCCTGTTAATGTTAGCATGTGTTCCAAAGATGAAAGTTTGAGCTGACCTGACTTCAATGCACGTTTTAAACCTTGCCATGCATAAGGTTGTTCAAGCAACTGCTCTGCTTCAAGCATTAGGAAGCCACCGTTGGCTTGATGTAATGAACCTGGGCGAATTAAGGTGAAATCGGTGGTAATCGTACCATTATGTGTAAGTTGTTCAACATGACCCAATAAATTGTAGTGTGTTGGAAAATCTTCGAAAATAACAGGTGCACCACTATTTGGCTTATTGGCAACGATCACATTGGCTTGATAGCGTGAAGGAACACGGTTGAATAAAGCAGGTGTAAAGTCATCTTCTTCTTGTTCTAAAATCAGCTCAACATTATCAATAATATCTTCAGCATAATGTTTTAGGTATAAGTCGAGACTTTTTACTTCTTTGTTTTTATTTAAAATCGACTCCATACGTGGTGTAACCACTTGAGTGGCAATTTCACGGTTTAAAATTGATACTTGATCACGAGCATCATCTTCTAAATCACCAAGATGTAACCCTAAACGCTCTAGTTTTTTCTCCATATAACGCATGTTGGATGTGATTTCAGCACGGTCTTTGCTGCTTAGAGCATCAAGATCATTTTTTGTTAATTCTTGATATTCATTTTCTATGAGCTGCATTGGAATAAACACGTGTTTGTCATCACGAGAAATCAATTTTAAATCGAGTTCTTGTCCCTCTTTTGTGAGTTCTATCAACGCTTGCTGTTGGACGTCACCTGTATCTTGACGAATGCGTTCAATGCGATTGTGATAGCTTTCAGCACTAAAACGACGTTCCAATTGTTTTAGTATGATTTGCCATGTTTGCTGTAAAGCATTTTGAAATTTTATACCTTGTCCTGCAGGAAAGCGTAGTGCAATGGGTTGTCTTGGATTTTTGAAGTTATTGACATAAACCCAATCGTTTGGCGTAGGCATGCTTTTAGCGTGTTGCTGAAGCAACCGTTTAATCATGGTGCGTTTGCCAAGACCAGCTGTGCCTACTGCAAAAATATTATAGCCAGAGTATGGCAAGGAAATACCAGCTTCTACTGAAGCACGTGCACGATCTTGCCCAAGAAAGTTATTAAGGGGTTTGATACGTTTCGTTGAACTCGGAATCTCAGCTAAATTTAGAAGATGCGTGAGTTGTTCAGGGGTTAGTGCTGTTTTCTTAAGTGTCGTTTGAATATCCGTCTGCTCAAAGGCGCTTGGTAAAGAATTGATTTTCGCTGTAGTCGTGTTTCTTGGTGTTGAAGATAAAGTTGTTGCAGTCATTTGATCAAGTTTTTGGGTCACTATTGCTATCCAACAAAGAAACGAAAGTTAAGTAATTAAAGGTATACAGTTTTAGGTCTAAAGATCAAGCGAACTTGTGTTTTTTATCGACAAAACAAAACAATGGTTGCATAAAGCAACTTGCAAGCAAGAGCAAGAAACGATTGAATAGGCACATTCACGCATGTTCATGGAAAATAATAACCAATGACAACTCAAGCCACTGGGTGGGCATCCGCATTTAAAGCTTTTTTAGATCGCCGTGCACTGATTATGCTATTTCTTGGTTTCTCGGCAGGGATTCCCATTTTATTGATTTTTTCTAGCTTGTCTTTATGGCTTGGTGAAGCAGGAATTGATAAAAGTGCTGTGACATTTTTTAGTTGGGCGGCATTAGGTTACTCTTTTAAATTCGTTTGGGCACCGTTGATTGATGAATTGCCCGTTCCATTTTTAACGAAAAGTTTAGGTCGCCGCCGTGCTTGGTTGTTGATTGCACAGTCTTTGATTATATGTGCAATTTGTATTATGGCATTTTCCGACCCAGCACTTGGACAAAGCTATTTAATTCAAATGGCAGTTGGTGCCGTTTTATTAGGATTCTCGGCAGCGACTCAAGATATTGTCATCGATGCTTATCGTATTGAACTTGCTGAAAGGGAGATGCAAACGGTTTTAGCTTCAACTTACAACGCAGGTTATCGTATTGGGATGATCGTGGCGGGTGCGGGGGCTTTATTTCTTGCTGCTTATTTAGGTACAGCTAAAGGCAATTATATCTATGAAGCATGGAAATATACTTATCTAACCATGGCAGCAGTCATGGTGGTTGGTATTATTACCACTTTATGTATTCGTGAACCACAAGTAAATCGTGTTGATAAACATTATAAAACTACAGATTACTATCGCTTAGTCTTTGTATTCTTTATTGCTGTTACAACTTTTGTGGTCAGTTATATTTACTCTGGCAATTTGACAGATACTATCGCTAAAGCAGCAAATATTAAAGACACTGCAGCTTTATTTGGTTTAGAAGCCCTGCGTTTTTTAACTGCTACAGCCACAGCTTTATTCGTTGGTTTTGGTTTGGTTAAAACTGGCGTCGTGAATCAACAAATGGCTAAAGAAACTTGGGTTGCCCCAATTTTAGATTTCTTCAAACGTTATGGTATTAAACTTGCCTTAGTTCTTTTGCTGCTGATTGGTTTTTTCCGCATCTCAGACATTATTGCAGGAGTGATTTCCAATGTGTTCTATCAAGATCTAAATTTCACTAAAGAACAAATTGCTGAGGCTGTGAAAATCTATGGTGTGATCTTTAGTTTAGTTGGTGGCTTTCTCGGTGGTTTATTAGCGCAGCGCATGAATATTATGAAACTCATGTTCGTGGGTGCAGTGTTGGCCAGTTCAACCAATTTAATCTTTATCGGCTTGGTCAAATCAGGAAAACCACTTGCTCCACTTGAGGTTCAGGTCGGAAATAAACATTATCAAGTGCAAACTGATGATGTTGGATATTGGAAATTACAAGTGCCGAATGACGTCTTAGCAAAAGCAAATTCGGTACAGGTAAGTACTCAGTACCAAAATCAGAGCGATACCAATGTAACTCTTGCAATACCATATTTAGTAAATGCTCAGCACGCTCAGATTCAACTATTACCTATCAGTAGTGATGACCATTTAACACCAAAAGAGTTAAAACAAAGTTTGGTGGTTAAAGGGCAACTGGCAGGGATTAAAGCTGAAGACTTAAATGAGGAGAAGCCTGTTGTTCTTCAATTAGATGGTCAAGAGTTTACTGCGAAAGTGGATGATAAAGGAATATTTACTGGTGCTGTAGATGGAAAGCTATTACAAGCATCTTCCACTAAAACCATTAAAGCTTTTGTTAATTTCAAAAATAATAGTGCAAGCCAGTTATTTGCAACAAGATCATATCGTATTAATACTGCATCACATGTTGAAACCGCACTCGATGTCGATATTCAGCCAATTGCTGTGGTCGATCCAAGTCAGTCAGGCACAATAGAACTCTCTGGCAAAGTGATTAAAGGCTATAGCTCATTGTGGCTCTATTTTGCCATTATTGTAGATAATTTAGCTTCAGGTTTGGCAGGTGCGGCTTTTATTGCCTTTTTATCGAGCTTAACCAGTGTGTCATTTACTGCGGTTCAATATGCGATTTTCAGTTCTTTAATGACGCTCACACCCAAATTGTTGGGGGGGTATTCAGGAACGATTGTGAGTAATATTGGCTACCCAAATTTCTTTTTAATGACGACTTTAATTGGGATTCCAATTTTGATTCTTGTGGTTTGGGTCGCGAAACTATTGCGTGACCATGAAAACCAAACAACTCAACAGACAGGTGAATAACTATGCGCATGTTACATACGATGTTACGAGTAGGTAATTTAGAACAATCTTTAAAGTTCTACACTGAGGTACTTGGTATGAAATTACTACGCCAACGTGATTATGAAGAGGGGCGTTTTACCTTGGCTTTTGTGGGCTATGGTGATGAAGAAAACAACACTGTGCTTGAGCTGACTCATAACTGGGATACGCCTAGCTATGACTTAGGCAATGCTTATGGTCATATCGCCATTGGCGTAGATGATGCATATAAAGCATGTGAAGAAATCAAAGCACGTGGTGGAAAAGTAGTACGTGAAGCAGGTCCTATGAAAGGTGGTGTCACGGTGATCGCTTTTGTTGAAGATCCAGATGGCTATAAGGTTGAATTGATTCAACAGGATCAAGATGCACGTAATAATTAATTTCGTATCTTGATCTACAATTTCTAATTTAAAGCCCTAGCTTTATTTATACAGCTCAGTATGATGTTTTGATCGAATGGTCAATAACCTCATGTTGGGCTGTATCGTTATTAGTGAATAGATTGGGAAAAAGTTATGTTAAAGCTCTTGGCGCTAGATCGTTTCACAATATTATTGATAGCAATGGTAGTGCTAGCGACTTTTTTGCCAGTTTCGGGGCAGGTTGCGCATTACTTCAATATTCTAACGACAGTTGCGATTGCTATATTATTTTTTTTACATGGCGCCAAGTTGTCACGTGAAGCCGTTGTACAGGGAATGCTGCATTGGAAAATGCATGCTTTAGTTTTTGCTTTTACTTTTGTGATTTTTCCTGCAATTGGGCTTTTAGCTAAACCTGTTTTGGAGCCACTTCTTGGGCAGCAATTGTACTGGGGCTTCTTATTTATGTGCTTCTTACCCTCAACGGTACAATCTTCAATTGCATTTACCTCGATTGCAAAAGGGAATGTTGCAGGAGCGGTTTGTAGTGCATCTTTCTCTAATATCATTGGGATGTTTATTACGCCAGTCTTAGTGAGTTATTTTATCTTAGGCCAAAGCCAACATGGCTTTGATCCTACGCAATCGATTGTTCAAATTACCTTGTTACTATTGGTTCCCTTTGTCCTAGGTCAGTTACTTCGCCCTTATGTTTTTCCTTATATGATCAAATTACCAAGCTTAGTGAAAGCTTTCGATCAAGGATCAATCTTAATGGTAGTTTACGGTGCCTTTAGCAGTGCTGTAGTTGCAGGCCTATGGCATCAAATTAGTGGATTAGCTTTGCTGTATTTAGTACTTACATGCTCAGTTTTGCTTACTATTGTAATGTTGCTTGCTTTGTATTTACCAAAATGGTTGGGTTTTAATCAGGCAGATCAAGTTACGATTTTCTTTTGTAGCTCTAAAAAAACGCTAGCGAGTGGCGTGCCAATGGCGCAAATTCTGTTTATTGGTCAGCCTTTAGGTATGATTGTATTGCCAATTATGATTTTTCATCAAATCCAATTAATGGTCTGTGGTGTAATTGCGAATCGTTGGTCAAAAATCAAAACAAGAATAGTTCGCAAATTTTGATTTATTGGCGTATAATCTTTGCCACTTGTTGGCTTTGCTCTGACCTAAGGGGTCTCGGTGAGTCAAAAGAAATGGTCTGTTGTGGTATTGATCTGCGAGTGTTAACACTCTGCTTTCCTCATCTTGAGAGTGATCAATTGCGATAACAGCTTAAGCCTTTCTTACTAAATAGGAGCATCGACCATGCGCGCCGATATTCACCCTAAATACGAAAAATTAGTTGCTACTTGCTCATGCGGTAACGTAATCGAAACTCGTTCTGCACTTGGTAAAGAAACTCTTTATCTTGACGTATGTTCAGCTTGCCACCCATTCTATACTGGTAAACAAAAGAATGTAGATACTGGTGGTCGTATCGACAAGTTCAAACAACGTTTCTCTGGTATGTCACGTTCTATCAAACGTTAATATCGAGAAAACAAAAAACGGGCAATATGCCCGTTTTTTTATGCTTCAGTTTTATTAAGGTATTTTGCAATCTATTGCGTACAAGACCTTATTGGTCTTGTACGTCAGTTAAACGATCAAGTTTCTTTTGGAAGTAGTTACCTTGTAAGAAGCGGGCCTCGACATTCCATGCATTCGCAAACAAACTCATATCATTAAGTTCGGTGAGTACAATCTCAACTTGCTTGTGAGCAATAAAATGAAGAATTTTCTCTTGTAGAATTGCCATTTCTTTTTCAGATCCTAGCATTTTCGCCAATTTGCGATGGAAGCTTAAATACTGCGTGTCGATCTGTTGAAGAATTGAGTCACTATAAAGAGAATCACCAAAGTTACGAATAGAGATCTCAGCACCGTGTTGACGAAGTGATGCAATCAGAGGTTGAGCCTGTGATAAATTTTGCTGAAGAGCTTGCTCTGAGAATTGCAGAATTAAAGGATGAGCTTGTTTGCTTCCAATAATTGTTAATAATTTAGCAACCAATTCAGATAATTTTCTGTCATTCAATAAAATATGATGGTTCAGATTAATAATTAATTTAGCTTTTGGATATTGGGTAATGAAGTTATGCAATTGCTTACAGGCTTCTACTAATACCCAACGGTCTAACTGAGCTGATAATTCATGATCATCTTTTAGATCACTAAGATCCATCAAGTCTAACCATTGATTATTATGAATAATACCGCCAGATACTTCATAAGTATGAGTGAATTGATCTTGTTTATCATAAAGCTGCTGATATTTTAGATGTATATCACCCTTATCTAATTTATTTCTGAGCTCTTGTAAAAGATTGAGTTCCATCGATATTGAAATTTTATCAGTTGTCAGGCTAATATCACTGTCAATCGCTGCATTTTTCAATAGTGGTAGCGCATGCGTAAATGCTTGGGAAATGATTTTCTCAAAATTAGCATCATCTAATATTTGTTGGTCTAGTTCTTGATAACCCAGTTTTAAATGTAATGGGAAAGTATGGTTTTCAGTGACCAATAATTGAGGTTTTTGTAAACTATTCAAACCAATAAGCAAAGAGTTTAAAACTGTTTTTGATTCAGCTTGAATAAGCCCAACATACAAAGCTGTTTCTATTTGATAAATTGGAACATTGACTTGTTCTTTAATGAAATTTGCAATATTTGAAAAATAAGCTTTAGTTCCACGCCAGTCAGTTTGAAAAACTTCGTTTGGACAATTATTCAGGCTAAATAAGATTAGCGCATTTGCATTGGCTGGGTGATTTGCTAAATTGCGATTAATTTGTTGCAGTGCTGAAGTGATACCAGAGGCTTTTTCAGTTTGTACTGAAGTAGTCGTGGCAGTTGCTGCTGAAACAACAGGTGATGATGATTCACATTCAATATTCAGTTGTATTTCATCATCATTACCAGAGGGTAAGAACTCAACATGTAAAAGATTATTCTTAACCATTGGATTTTGGGTGCGAATTTCAAAGCGTGCTTGTTCGAATAAGCCTTGGGAAATTCTTTTAAAGCGTAATTTAAACTGGCCTAAATCTTCAGGTTGTAAAATATCAAGTATTGGTAAGCCAATGACGTCGTCTTCGCTGTCGAAACCAAATAGCTGAGCATATTCAGCATTCGCTTTGATATGAATACCTTCTTGTAGAATTGCAACTGCTTTATGTGTTTCAGCAACAAGTGATTGGGCTTGTGTTTGGGCTGCCTCTAATTCGGTAAGTAAACGGTGCTCTGCTTGTACTAAACGACTGAATGAAAGTGATCTAATAATACTGATATAAAATTCTTCTGGCGCCTTTAAGTTCACAACATCATAAATACCTTTATGAATGTAATTTTGATATAGCGCTGAATTATAGTCATCTGGCTCAAGCAGTAGAATGGGTAAACTTGGTTGTGCGGATGCATGAATAAGAGAAAGCGTTTGTTCGATTTTTAGATCGTAAGCACGTCCAAAAATTACAATATCCCAAGGCAAATTCAGTTGTTTTTCAAAAGTTTTTAAATCATCAAGTAAAATAGCCTGTACTTGATGTTCTTGCTGCGCAAAGAGCTCTAAAACTTGATTATACCTTAATTGGTTATCATCAATAATGAGTAAGCGCGTTTCAGTTCGTTTCAACTTTTTAGAGAGTAAAGAATTTCTCACTTCAATGCTTCCCATAAATCTTGGTCATTTGTATCCATATTTTTTTGCGCAATAAATTTATTAAGAACGGGTTGTTCTTCTTCATTAAGTAGTTCAAAGTCGAATTGAACAAAACTTTGGGTAATTAGTTGTGCAGTCAACAGATACACTTTTACTTCCTCTTTCCCTAATCTCAAATGAACAGCTTGCTGTTCGCGAAAAATTTGCGAGCCTGGCAAAATTATTGTTGTTTTAGTTTCATCTAAATTTTGATTTTTTAAAATAAGCGCAGGGTAATAATTGCTAATATGACGATCTGCTTGTACGCGAACTGCACAAGGGAAAATTTCTTGTGCTAAAACCTCTAAGCCTAATTCTAAACTTTTTTCACTTGATTGCTTTAACCAGCGAATTACACCGCCGCGCCAATGTCCATGAGAGGTTTCTTTTACAAGAATATATTCGCCAGTTCTTAGATTTTTTGGTACTTCGGCTGACCATTTAATTCGATAACCATTAACACTAATATCTAAAATATCCGCTTGATAAATGGCTTTGTTTTCTCGACTTAAACGCTGGATTGAGGACTCTTGATTGCCAGAAGAATCTTTTTTATCCCAAGTTGATAAAAATTTTGATTCGCTTTGTAGTCCATACTCGTGTTCTAAGAGTAATGTTTCACCGAAGTTTTTTGCTTTGGATAAATAGAAGTGGGCTGTTAAGAGTCCAAAACAAATATGTAGTTGAGCTGAATATTCATAGCGTTCATGGCGACGTTCTGCCGTAGATCCTAAAATGGTCTGAACGTGGAATTTTAGAGCGGGTGTGAGATAAATCTTTTCATTCTTAGAAATGTATTCAGCATTTTTATGTAATGTTGCTGTCACATGATCAAGTAAACCATTTGTACTAATAAAGATATTAGGATTAAATCCTGAACTTTGTTTTTTGTTGTATATTGGCGGATGATCTTTAGTTGTATCAACAACGTATTTAGTTAAATCAGTCTCTTTAGATAAGAGCTGTAGCATTTTGGCCCAGTCAAAACTGCATTGAAACAGGGCTTGAATTTCTGTTTGACGAATTTGATTGGTATTAAAAATATCCATCAAAATTAATTGAGCATAGGCTTGAGCAATATTATTCAGGCTATTTGGCTTAGTTTGCGCCTGTTCAATAGTCATATGATGATACTTATGTGTCACTGCTGCATCGTATAATTGATGTGCAATGAGCCACTGTCCTGCAACAGGTTCACTATATAACATGTGTTGTTGGTAAAGAAGCTGCGTAAGTTGTTGTAATGCTTGGAAAGTTGCAAGTGTTCTAGCAGTATGTAAATTTTTCTTTTGGTTTAGTGCAAAAATAGAAAATTTTCGATTTTCCAATTGTTCGCTACTGCGGCGAACAATATTGATATAAATAGCCGCAAAATAGCAGCGTAACAGCATTGCCAGTTCAATAATGTGCTCATTACGATCTGAACTGATTACACCCTGATTAAAAAAGTTTTTCTCTAGGCTACCTAAAATATTTTCAATCGTTGGATGTAAGGTCTGAATGAGATCAAAGCGTAATGTTTCTGAACAATCTAATTCATAAAGCTCTAATAAAGCTGCAAACAATGCTTTTGAAGTATCACCCAACTGCATAATTGAGAGGGTTGAAATCCATTCTGTTAAACTTTTTGTGTTTGCATCACAAAAACTGAGTTTATCCCGTCTTAAAACAGTGGGAATTTGAAAAATATCCGAAAATGCATTATTCATCATTGTAATCAATCTCAGAACGTTTGAACCCCAAAAAGCGGTGTTTTATTTTTTTCGCCCGCAATTTCCCTGACGAGTTTTGGAACTAAATATCCAGGTAAACTCGCTAATACATCACTGTATATATGATCTATCTCTGAAGATCTTAAGTCAAAATGTTGAGCACCTTTTACTTTATCCAATACATGTAAGTAATAGGGCATAACCCTCGCTTCAAATAGTCGATAACTTAGATCAGTTAAAGCTGTTGCAGAGTCATTCACACCTTTAAGTAAAACTGCCTGATTTAACACAGTAATATGATGTAATGATAACTGTAAAAGCTTTGAACACGTGAAATCATCAAGTTCTGAAGCATGATTTGAGTGTATCACTACTATAATGCGTAGCCTACTGTTTTTTAAAATAGAAATAAACTCATCATCGATACGATTTGGAATAACAACGGGAACGCGTGAATGAATTCTCAATATTTTGAGTTGAGGTAAAGATTCTAATCGCTCTAACCAAAGTGCTATTTTTCGATTAGATAAAGTTAAAGGATCGCCCCCACTGAGAATGATTTCATTGATGGCAGGGTTGTCCTCAATATATTGTTTTATATTTAGCCAATCATCATTTTTAGGTAAATTTTCTTGATAAGGGAAATGGCGACGGAAACAATAACGGCAGTGAATTGCACATGCGCCTGTTAAGGTCAGTAAAAAGCGAGACTGGTATTTGTGTAAGACACCAGCCATTTGATTGGCTGCTTCTTCACCTAAAGGGTCAGTAACAAATTCAAGGTGTTCTTCAAGTTCAAGATGATGCGGTAGTACTTGTAAAAGAAGGGGATCAAAGGGATCACCAATGCGCATTTTTCCGACGAATGCACGCGGCACACGTAATTTAAACTGTTCAGAGGCAAGGATTGCCCCTGATAATAATTGCTCAGTCGATAATTCCAGCAGATTTAACAACTCTAAAGGATCAGTAATTAGATCACTGAGTTGTGATTGCCAGTTTTGCTCTTGATGTAAATAGTTTATCATGCAATACGTTAAAATAGTCTTAGCCTAAGCTGTGCGCGTAGTCTAACACTAATAGATTTGAGTTTTAAGTTTGGAGTGAGCCTTTCATGGCCTATTATTCTACAAATGATTTTAAAGCAGGCCTTAAGGTTATGCTTGATGGCAACCCATGTTCAATCATGGAAAATGAATATGTAAAACCAGGTAAAGGTCAAGCATTTAACCGTGTGAAATTACGTAACCTTCGCTCAGGTAAAGTATTAGAAAAAACTTTCAAATCAGGTGACTCTTTAGAAGCGGCTGATATTGTTGAAGTTGAAATGGATTACCTTTACAACGATGGTGAAATGTGGAATTTCATGGATCCAGTATCTTTCGAGCAAATCGCTGCGGACAAAACTGCAATGGGCGATGCTGCGAAATGGTTAAAAGATGATTCTAATGAAAAATGTACAATCATGTTGTTTAATGGCGTACCTTTAAACGTGAACCCACCAAACTTTGTGGTGTTGAAAATCGTTGAAACTGATCCAGGTGTACGTGGTGATACTTCTGGCGGTGGCGGTAAGCCAGCGAAACTTGAAACAGGTGCAGTAGTACGTGTTCCATTATTCGTTCAGCAAGAAGAAAGTGTTCGTGTAGATACGCGTACAGGTGATTACCTAGAGCGCGCATAATCGTAAATGAGTAGCAATGCTACGTAAGCTATACGATTATCGAAGGGATGATTAAACAATCATCCCTTTTTTTATGCCAAAGTATTAGATAAATCATTTTTAATAACAGATAGACTTACAAAGATATTTCTTCTAAAGAAAATATAGACAGGGAAATCCAAAACTACAGCTTATGTATTTGAGAGGTTCTGAATGGAGACATTACAAGCAAAGTCGACGCTATCCTCAAAAATTCTGTGGAGTTTAGTTGCCATCATTGGTGCAATTTCATTTGGAATTTTGGCGGTAAGTCGTGGAGAGCATGTCAATGCAGTTTGGCTCGTTCTTGCCGCGGTTTGTGTTTATAGCATTGCATATCGGTTCTACAGTTTATTTATTGCAACAAAAGTCTTTGAATTAAATCCTAAACGCTTAACACCAGCACATCGTTTGAATGATGGTCTGGATTATGTGCCCACCAATAAATACGTTTTATTTGGACATCACTTTGCTGCTATTGCAGGTGCAGGGCCTTTGGTTGGTCCAATTCTCGCAGCGCAAATGGGTTACTTACCAGGCACCATCTGGCTTTTGGTCGGTGTGGTGATTGCAGGCGCGGTACAAGATTTTCTGGTGCTATTTATTTCAACTCGGCGTGATGGTCGCTCTTTGGGTGAAATGGCAAAGCAGGAGTTAGGTACTTTCGCAGGTGTTATTGTGATGTTGGGTACGCTCGGTGTCATGATTATTATTCTTGCGGTACTTGCATTGGTTGTCGTAAAAGCTTTGGCTCATAGTCCATGGGGGGTGTTTAGTATCGCAGCAACCATCCCAATTGCATTATTCATGGGCATATACATGCGTTATCTACGCCCAGGGAAAATTGCTGAGGTTTCGATTATTGGTTTTGTGCTAATGATGGCGGCGATTGTTTTTGGTGGTGATGTAGCAAAAGACCCTTACTGGGGGCAATTGTTCACCTTAACTGGAACTCAGCTAACTTGGGCACTTATCATTTATGGCTTTATTGCGTCAGTATTGCCTGTGTGGTTATTGTTAGCACCTCGTGACTATCTATCAACCTTCCTTAAAATTGGTGTAATTGCGGGTCTGGCGATTGGAATTATCTTTGCAATGCCTGAACTCAAAATGCCTGCGGTGACTCATTTTGTCGACGGTACAGGTCCAGTATTTGCGGGTAGCTTATTTCCATTTCTATTTATTACCATTGCTTGTGGGGCAATTTCTGGTTTCCATGCCTTAGTATCCTCAGGGACAACGCCAAAGTTGGTTGATAATGAAGTCAACATTCGTATGATCGGTTATGGCGGCATGTTGATGGAGTCATTTGTCGGTATCATGGCAATGATCTGCGCAACCGTGCTTGATCCAGGGATTTATTTTGCGATTAATGCCCCTGCTGCCGTTTTGGGTACAAATGTTGATACTGCTGCGGAAGCGGTAAGAAATCTTGGTTTTGTGGTCAGTCCTGAAATGCTTACTGTACTAGCACAAGAAGTAGGCGAAAGTTCAATCCTTTCTCGGACTGGTGGAGCGCCAACTTTTGCGATTGGTATGGCTCATATCATTTCGGAAATTTTCAATAGCCGTGCAATGATGGCATTTTGGTATCACTTTGCCATTCTATTTGAAGCACTATTCATTTTGACCGCAGTCGATGCAGGTACTCGTGCTTGTCGCTTTATGGTACAGGATACTGTCGGGATTGTTGTACCTGCAGTAAAACAATCAGGTTCATTCTTTGGAAATTTGGTTGGGACGTCTGTGGCAGTTGCAGGTTGGGGCTTCTTTGTGTATCAAGGCGTAGTCGACCCTCTTGGTGGTATTAATTCTTTATGGCCATTATTTGGGATTGGAAATCAAATTCTTGCTTCAATGGCATTGATCTTGGGTACGGTTATTTTATTCAAGATGAAGAAAGAGAAGTATGTTTGGGTAACGATTTTTCCAACGATTTTCCTATTTATTACTTCTATGACAGCGGGTTGGCAAAAGATTTTCCACGAAAATCCGAAGATTGGCTTCCTTGCTCAAGCGAATCGTTTCTCTGATGCCATTGCACGTGGAGATGTTCTTGCACCTGCGAAGTCAGTTGCTGAAATGCAGACCATTGTGATGTCGAATCAGATCAATGCGGTGTTATGCGGATTTTTCATGATTGTTGCAATTGTTATGATTATCGCATCGATTGGAATTATTCGCCGTGCTTTAAAAAGTCCTGTGCCAACTGTAAATGAAGCGCCTGCGGTATTCACTGAAACTGCAATGACAGCAGAAACAGCGAGGGGAGAATCATGATGGATTTTAAAATTGCTCGGCAAGGCAGTGCTGTGATTGTGAAGATTATTAAATTCACCATCATGTCACAAAAGCATTTGATCTTTTCACCTAAAAATTGGTCTCGTATTGCAGTGTTATGGCAAAACTTGCAAAAAAGTTTTCGTTTGATGGTGGGTGTGCCTGATTATGAAAACTATGTAAAGCATATGCAAGCGCATCATCCAGATTTAACCCCAATGGATGCCAAGACTTTTTATCGTTATTGTGTTGATGCACGTTACCCATCGTCAGGTGGTAATATCAAGAAATGTCCTTGCTAGAAATTATTTGATTTCTTTGAAAAAAAACTAAAACAGTGTATGTTGAATCATGCACTGTTTTAGTTTGGGGATTGCGTTATGTGGGGCATGGAAAAAGCTTCTATTCAAGAAAAACAACAAAAAAATCAAGAAGTAGAGCAAAATATTAAAAATTTTACTCAGAAAATCGAACGTTTTTTGATTGAAGTGAATCAACTTATTTTAGATAAACCACAACAAACCAAATTAGCGCTGACCTGTTTATTGGCAGGTGGGCATGTATTGTTTGAAGATTTACCAGGATTAGGTAAAACAACTCTAGCGAGTGCCTTAGCTCGTCTAGCAGGGCTGCATTTTCAGCGGATTCAATTTACCAATGACATGTTGGCGAGTGATGTGATTGGGATCAATATTTTTAATCAAAAAGAACATTTATTTGAGTTCAAGAAAGGGCCTATTTTTACTCAGATTTTATTGGCAGATGAGATCAATCGTTGTAGTCCAAAAACACAGAGTGCATTACTCGAAGCCATGGAAGAAGGTGCAGTCACTGTTGATGGAACTCATTATGAATTACCACAACCATTTTGGGTGTTGGCAACGCAAAATCCACTATTTCAAAGTGGAACTTATGCTTTGCCTGAGTCGCAACTTGACCGTTTTTTGATGCGTTTGTCGCTTGGCTATCCATCTCGCCAAGCTGAAAAACTACTGTTACAGCAAAGCTCACGTCAGGTTTTAATTCATCAATTAGAAGCAGTATTTACGCAAGTTGATATTTTGCAATTACGTGAATTGGCAAAACAGGTTTTTTTAAGCGATGCTGTACTCAATTATATTTTAGATTTGGCTGCTGAAACACGTAAACAACGTCATGGCTTATCAACACGTGGTGTATTGGCATTAAAAGCTGCTGCACAAGCTTATGCATTGGTTGAAGGTCGTAGCTTTGTAACCACTGATGATGTGCAAACCGTTTTTGTTGCCGTGGTTGCTCATCGTTTAAGTTTAGGCGAAATAGAGGTAAAACAAATTTTGCAATCGGTTAATGTCTTATAGTTGAGATTGGCTTATGCAAAGGATTCAGCAGTGGATTGCGAAACGCTTTCAAGTTGACGGGACTAAAACTCTGTTACAGAAAGATGTTTTGGTTTTTACCTACAAGCAAGGTTTTTTATATCTCGTTCTGATTTTAATTACCTTTATTGCAGGGATTAACTACGCAAATAACTTGATTTTAGGTTTCTGCTTTTTAATTAGCGCCATTTTATGTATTAGTTTTTATCTCACATTCAAGCAATTGCATGTTCTGCAAATTGATCTGATTGCAGCTGAGGTTGGGCAAGTCGATCAGCCTTTAATTTTAAAACTTCGGTTGAATCAGCCATCCATAATGACCCGATATTTACGTATCCAATGGCTGCAACAAGAGCAACTCATTTACTTAGATCAACAACAGCACACCGTAGAACTTGCTTTTTTTCCAAAGCAGCGTGGTTTATATGAATTTGGTGCAATGAAAATTTATTCGACCTATCCTTTAGGTTTGGTGCGAGCGTGGACTTATTTATATCCAAAACATAAAGTTTGGATTGCACCTAAAGCTTATGACTGGCAAAAAGAACATAAAAATCAACCAACCAACGCCAATGATAGCTTAGATGAATTTAAGGAACTTAAAGCCTTTCAACAAGGTGATTCTTATCAAAATGTGGCATGGAAGCAAGTTGCTCGAGGACAGGGATTTTTTATCAAAATGTTTGAGGCTCAAGCCAATCATCAACATTTAGAAATTGATTATCAAAAAATTCCTGCGCAAAGTCATGAGGAAAAATTAAGCTTTATGGTGGGCTTAATTGAGCAATGTGAACAACTTGGTAATGATTATGCATTGATACTGCCACATGCAAGATTGGAAAGTGGTCAGGGGCAAATACAGCTTCTTCAAGCAAAACTTCTACTTGCGCAGGCCTAAGATCATGACCAAAAAAATCTATTTTTGCATTTTAGCTGTATTAGCATTTGTATTAATTGGGCAAGTCACTTTTATTCCTGTGACATTGAGTGGGTTGTGGGGTGTTATTTGGCTTACATTGGTATGGCGATATAGAAAACAAAAAATTTCACCATTTCCACGCTTATTTTTAGTTTTTTTCTCTTTATTATCTTTAGGTCTGATTTATTTAAATTATCAAACTTTACTGGGAGTAGAAGCAGGAGTCGCATTTTTAAGTACGTGTTTATTTGCGAAAAGTTTGGAAGCTAAGAATACCCGTGATTTATTGATTGTATTTAACTTTGCGTTATTCGTCAGTGCCAGTTTATTGTTACATAGTCAGGCATTCTGGATGGCTGTTCTGGTTTTTTCAGCATTTGTGATGTGTTTGATGGGTTTGTATCGGATTCAAACTGGTCTATTTAACCAGCATCAATTATTATCCAATCAGTTAAAAAATGATGTTAAACAAATTCTAAAGTTTGTCGGGATTGCAACGCCGTTCTTTATTATATTATTTATTTTCTTTCCTCGTTTGCCGCCGCTTTGGGCAATTCCTATTCATAAAAATCAAGCCACTACAGGAATCAGTGATCGTATGTCTCCTGGAGATATTGCACAACTATCACAATCATCGGCTTTGGCTTTTCGTGTTGTTGCGGATATGAGACAACTGCCCAACAGACAAGAGTTGTATTGGCGTGCTTTGGTTTTGGATGAATATGATGGTACAACATGGACCAGTAGTTTTTATAATCAACAGATTAAAAGCGTAAACTCAAATTCTCATGGGGTTAGCTATCAATACTTAGCTGCTGATGAACAGGCAAATTGGATCATGGGCTTGGAATATTCCATTCCACAAGAACGTTATTTACAATTGTATCAAGATGATAGTATACGCCCATCAAAGCTGATTAAACGTAATCAACCCATACAAATGTTTTGGTTGGGGCGAACATCAACATCATCTGTTTTACTATCGCCACGTCAAATTGAATTTAATACTCGATTTGATCATGATCGTGATCAAAAAGCACAGCAATTAGCCCATCAACTGTTTGAACAAAGTCAGGGACAGCCTGAAAAATATATTAAAAAGGTGCTGAATTGGTATGGAGACCATAACTTCGTTTATACCTTGGCACCAGGGACACTTGGCAGTGATCGTATAGATCAATTTTTATTTTATAGTCGAAAAGGTTTTTGTGAGCATTATGCCTCTAGTTTTGTGATGTTAATGCGTTATGTTGGAATTCCTGCAAGAGTTGTCACAGGTTATCAGGGTGGGCAGTTTGCATTAGATAGAGAAAGTTGGGAAGTACGCCAACTTGATGCACATGCTTGGAGTGAAGTGTATCTAGAGGGTGAATGGCAAAGAATTGACCCTACAGCAATCATTGCACCACAACGTATAGATTCAGGAATGCAAGAATATTTAAGTCAATATCAAAACATCTGGGGGAATGGGGGAAGTCATTCATGGCAACTACAGCAATTTAAATTTTTAACAAATATACGTATTTGGAGCGATTATTTAAGTTATCAATGGCAGTCTAAAGTTGTTGGTTATGATGCAGATAAACAAAAAAATTGGTTATCTAAACTAGGTTTTAATTCAAGTTATAGTTATGTGCTGATCTTAATTATTGGTATTGCTGGAATTTTAGCTGTGTATGTTAGCTTCTATTGGTGGAGACAAACAAGGCAGCAAGAATTATATCAACGTGTCATTATTCAATTTCAAAAGCAATTGCCTAAACATTTGCATAAAAGATCAGGGGAAACATTTCAAGTTTGGATGCAGCGTTTATCAAGTATAGATAGTGATCAAAAATCATTTCACCAAGTAGTTGTGCTATATCAAAAAATTGTGTTTTTAGAACAGAATACTCAGCAAAATATTCAAGAATTTAGGAAACTGCTTAAAGTCTGTACGAACGCAATTAAACAGTCTCAAAAAAACTTGTGAACCTGATTAAAAATGAATATCATGCTCTCATTCTAGGTGTATAGCTCAGTTGGTTAGAGCGCTACGTTGACATCGTAGAGGTCAGCAGTTCGAGTCTGCTTATACCTACCATATATTTATCAAAGGTTTGCAAGGAATTTCATGTACTTGCAAGCCTTTTTTATTGTCTTTTGCTTGTTGCCATTGTTGCCATTGTTGCGAAATAGACAACAACTAAAACCCAATTTGTGTCATCATTGTGTCAGGATTTGTGTCAAGAAACGTGCCTAACCCTGTTTGAAAAAACGTGGCGCTCGTTTCTTACATAACTTTACATAAATGGTGAGCAGCAATGAAATTACCAAAACCTAGACAGCGTGGCAGCAGTTGGTCAATCTCAATCATGCTAAATGGTAAGCGTGAATATTGCACAAGAGACACTGAACAAGAGTGCTTGCATTGGGCAATGGCTAGATTGATTGAAGCCAACTCCACGCCAAAAGAAGAAATCGAAGCGCGGCGTAAAACTGTGACCACGTTTCACGACTTATTCAATCTTTACTACAAAGCACACGGCAAAGACTCTAAATCTAAAAAATATATTCGTGAGCAGCTAGATTCATTTGAGAAGCGGTTTGGCTTACTTGGTCGCAAAGACATTACGCAGATCACGCCGCAAGACTTAACGCACTGGCGCAACAAAAGACAATCCGAAGTGTCGGACGGCACAGTATTAAAAGAAATATCTCTCTATAGTTCCGTGTTCACTTTCGCACAAAAGGAATTGTTTATTTTAGACAGTAATCCATTTTTCAGTCTTAAAAAACCACGTAAGCCAAAACCTAGAAACAGACGTATTTTGCAGTCTGAAATAGATAAAATTCTTGCTGAATTAAAATATGAAGTTGGTAATGTTCCGCGCACCAGTAGCCAATACGTTGCATGGGCGTTTTTATTTGCAATTGAAACAGCTATGCGTCGTGGCGAGATATTGTCAATTCGCAGGGCAAATATATTTAAAGACCATATTCACTTGGCTGATACGAAAAATGGTGAAGAAAGGGATGTGCCGCTTACTAAGAAAGCTAGAGAGTTAATGGCGCTGATTCAGCATAATGATGACCGCTTAATTCCGCTTACTGAGAATGCATTTAGATTGCAATTTGAGCGAGCAAAGGCAAGGGCAGGTGTTGAGGAAGTCAGATTTCACGACACACGCCATGAAGCGATTACTCGCTTTGTGAATGACCAGAAATTGCCAGTTGAGGTTTTAGCCAAAGTTACTGGCCATAAAACAATTAAAGTTTTGGTGAACACTTACTATAATCCCGACGTCAAGGATATATTAAAAATGCTAGATAGCTAGGCGTTAATTTTTACGCCTAGCTCCACCAGTGGATTTTTTAGCTTTAGGATTTAGGATTTCGTCTGCAATCGCTGCATTGTATAAGCATTTTGTGCTAAATCCTTGATTGTATCCTGCCAGTTTGCGTCTAACAGTCTGTGTGCTGATGTTGTATTTAGCTGCAAGTTGTTCAGAACTCAGTAGCACCGTGTCAAGCAACTTCATTTCTTTGACAACGCCACCAAAGACATTTTCACCAACCAAAACCTGCGGCGGCTTATCTGCTTCAATTGTGATTTGAAATGTTTTCATTTGCCCCCCCTTAATGCTTCACATCATAATTAGCGTCAATACCAATCTGAGCAGCCAAACAACTGGCTTCATGCTTATAAAACTCAGCCATTAAAGCGTGAGTGTTTAATAAGATTGTTTTAACTCCGTTTAGCTGCAATGCTTCACTACGATCTACAGCAAGATCAGCATCGGTATAGAAGCGAACATTCTTAAACTCATAATGCTCATCAGATAGAATCACATGCGTCTCACTGTCTGCTTCTGATAGCTCGATCAGTGCGTATGGTTTTTGGTATTTAAAGGTCATTGGCTGGCTCCTGTGCTTCGATCATTGTTTCCCAGATTGATGTTGCATCATAACGATAGCCTTTATCAGCTAAAGCTAATCGATTTCCATTTATAAGCATTGCATCCGTCGGCTCTTTCGGAACAACAACAAACCCCTCAGGAACCGCTTGGGCTTTGGCTGCTTGCTCAATAGCATTTGCGAAGTCGTAAACATAAGCATTTAAATCCATGCTTCCGTCTGCTTGCTCTTTCAATTTAAAACCGTTTGCCAGAGCTAATTCTTTAATCTTCTGAATATCCATCACGCCGCCTCAAAACTTTTTGCCGTTTTCTGTTAAACGATTTTCTATTTTGTGATCAGCACGATTCTTATTGAATTCAAGCTTTTCATTGATAGCACCTTCAAGATCAAGACCTAGGCCACCAGCCATATCGCAAATTCGAATCACAGCATCCGCCAATTCAACTTCGAGCATTGATCGATGTGGTAGTTTGTCATCCATCAAATTCTTGCGATAACCTTCCATTGCTTCGCTGATTTCTGAATGAATCAGGCAAAGCATTTCAGGCACATTTCGCTTAGCAGGCTCTCCTTGAGCTGATCTCAAGTCTGCACCTGTTTTTAGGTCATGCCACCAACCAGCATTAACATTTTGTTCATGTATTTTTTTAATTAACTCATTCATCACGCCACCTTCAAACTTTCTAAAATCTCTTTGCCACCGTTTAGATACTGCTTTACTACTGGATGCATAAGGCATTTACCCCAGCTTGGGTGTTATATCCAATCTTTTTAAATAGTGGGTTCAATGCAGAAATATCTAACTGCTTTTTAGCTCGAGTAGCAGCAACATATAAAAGTCGAGCTTCATCTTCGGTTATGATTTTTTCACCAGGTGCAGCAGCTTCTTTATAAAAGAAATCACCACCAAGTTTGACCTTGTTAAACTCCAAGCCTTTAGACTTATGAGCTGTGGTCACAATGCAGTCATAATCACTAGAATTACTTTTTAGTAATGCGTTGATTAATGCATCTTCACCGACTTTTTCGATAAGACCAACTAAAGGTTTTAAGTCATTTCCAGAGACTTCATTTGTGTATTCAATGACTTCTTCCCAATTGCTAAAGCCTTCAAATACACTTCCATCGTGGACTTTTATTCCAGATTTCACTTTTTTGGCATCTTCAATATTTTTTAATAAAGAAGCTGTATCAACTTCCAAGCGTGGTTCACGTCCAATTTTTACCAGCTCAACCATATTAGAAAGGGCAGCAGCATTGGTACGATAGATAAATGCATCTGCAACCATATCTGTGACTTCACCAACATTGGAGTCAATTTGTTCAAAACCACGTAAAGGAATTTCTTCATCCAAAACATTGAACAAAATTTTATTCGCAAGATCAGCAATGTTTTCACCAAAACGGAATGATTGACTTAAACGTGTTTCAGCAATATCTAGGGATTGCATCGCATTAACAGCACCACGAAACGCATAGATTTGTTGGTGACGATCACCCACATAAATTACCTGGGCACGTTGCTTACTCAAGACATTCAACATAATAGGATCAGCATCTTGCGCTTCATCAAATAAAATAAAGTCAGCATTAATCACTGGATTGCTCAATGCCCAATATTTTAGGTAATGGTCATGTTCTAAACGGTTCACGCCTTGTGGATTTAAAATATCCATCCAGTAATCTTGTGCCTTCGGCAGTAGGATATTTGCCAATTCAGCACGGTATGTATCATCCATCCAATCAGGTAAAGCAGCATAAACTTGTGATAGTTGAATTTCGCTGTAATTAGAACGGCAGAAATAACCAACGGCATTCATCATAGATGTGGCCATACGTTTTGAATTAAATAAACGATTTTGGTCATCCTCGCCACGTTGTTTAACCAATGCCACTGGTACTTGATAATTCTCAAGATCATGGCGAGATGCCAATTGATTTGACATCAAGCGACGATTTTTTAATTTATTGGTCAACCAGCGTGGAACAGCGTTATAAGCTAGGCTGTGAAATGTTTTGCACTTAACATTATGGTTAAATTTAGACTGTGCTTCTGTTGCAATAGCCTTGTTAAATGCCAAGTACATGCCATGTTGGTGATGCTTTGCATTGCCAATTAGTTTAAGGGTAGAGGTCTTACCAGCACCAGCGTATGCGGTCACTTTACAAGACTGTCCATGTAATGCCATATCAATGGCATGTTGTTGTTCAATAGTTGGATTCATATTTCTATCTCACTATTGGTACCCTCATGTGTGAGGGCACCACATGCCATTAGTTAAGGTGTTAGTTCAGCCGCTTTGCGTTCAAAAATCTCACTGATCTGATCAATTTCAGAATCGGTCATTGAGCTGGTGTTCGGCTCAAAACGTTCAGCCGAAATTGAATTAAGTAGCTCAATATCGGTTGCCGTTTCCATATCAGTAGCTAACTGCACGACATTTTTACGACGTTTGTATGCAGCATTGATATTCGTCTGGGCGGGTTCACCTAAATTAGATGGAATGGTCTGAGCTAATGCTTTTAATTCCTCTAGCGTATTCATTGAATCAATTTGAGCAATAAAAGCAGCAACATCAAATTCATGTTGTGCAGCCATATCTATGACTGTTTCCTGTGATTGTTCACGTTGCGCCATTTGAGCTTTAAGCCCACTCGAACCTTGATGTTTTTTTACCGTTGATTGAACAGGGGTAACATCAAGTTCTTCACGCTCAATGACTTCATCAGGTGTATACACGCCAAGAATTACATCTGGACAATATAGACGTGCCCAACGTTTAGTTGCTAAATATGCGATTTGTTGACGTGGATCGGCAGCCCATAGAGGTGAATTACGAACTGGTCCTACTTGTGCCATAGAAATATCAATTACACGCGGTTCGTTCTCACCTCGTAAAGTTGCAGATACTCGAACACCAAGAGTAGGAGACTTATCATCCTTACCATTTACTTTCGACCAATCACCGTACCATTCAAAATGCAAACGCTCTTTAACTGGTGCGCGTGCAGTAATTACCGCATTAACCAACTGAGCTTCATATCCAAGCGTACCGTTTACCAAATGTGTTTTTTGAGCTACTGCATAAGGATTCATTCCCCATTGCATTGCCTGCATGATGATAGCCATGCAATCACCTTCATTACCCTGTAAATGTTTTGGAGTGGTAATTTTGCTTGTAGCCATACGTGCAGCCATAGATTCAATACGAACCATGACAGTTTCATTCATCATGATGTCTAAAGCAGACATAGCAGATGTATGTTGAGTTTCTTGTGGATTTAATACTGCTGTATTCATAATAAAATTCCTTAAACTGTTTCTTTAAACTTGTTTGAAATACGGAAAACACGTGTGCTTGATGTTTTGCTGTATTTCGCAAATAAATCAGGTTCTTCTTTTTTCAACAGCGTACTGTCGATACGAGTAGAGGATTGTTCTTTGTAGGTGCAGATAGACTTACCCTGGCTAATCATCATTTCAGCGTCCTGCATCGTGGAGACAATCTTTAACTTGATTTCATCTTCACGAGCCTTGTCCGCTTTTTGGCGACTCTGAACAGCAATAAGTTCTTCCGTAAGCTTGATATGTTCAAAATCAGCTTCAACTTGTTTACCCACAACATGCTTTGACCAGCGATGTAAAACATCATCAAAACAAGTAGGATCGGGTGGTACATCAGCAATGACATGGTTGAACCAAAATGCTTTAACTTGTTTAAAGATTGATTCAATTAAATCGTCATCACGCTCGATTCGATACATACGGAACTTATTACCACCAATAAGCACAGCTAAATGAATTACCTGACAGCCTGTAATCATCAGATACCAAAGACATTGAGTTAGGTAATAATCTGGAACTTGATCTGATCCTTCTTCGCCGAACAATTTACTCATGTATTCACTTGCAGTTTTACACTCAAGCAGTTGATCGGTAGTTAGAGCACCATCTTTAAAACGTACATTTCCAGAGATTTCAGGATTAATGACAGCTCGGTCAATATTGCCCAATGCCCATGGATGTTCTTCAAGAAACAATTGTTGAGTAACACGTTGAACTTTCATGCCTGAGCGACGTGAGAACTCTTTTGCAACAACATCTTCAAGTAAGTTGCCAAAATGGGCAGACTCATTTTGTGATTCTTTACGCTCACTACGACCAGTTTTGTCTAACCACAACTGGTATGGTGATTTGTATGGGCTGAAACCAAGAATTGCAGCAACATCAGAACCACCGATACCTTTTTTACGACCTGCAAGAAATTGGTCACGATTAACTTGAGTATTCATCTTAATTACTCCAAATCGCAGGGCAGATCACTTTGTAACCATGATCAAAGCCAAGAAAAACACGATGAAAAACACAACCATTAAGGTTTTTATTGCTTTTTGTTGGTCCATCATAATCATCTCCAGCAGTATCCACATGAGCGACATTCCGCCTGTAGTCCTGAACCTGAGTGACTGCAACCAAAAGAAACTTGATTGCTATTACAGTTTGGACATGAAACATTTGAACTAAGTTCAATATTTATAATTTTCATTTCATTCTCCTGGAGCGCTTAAATGCGCTCTCTTAGTTCTTGTTCGATGAGGTCCTTGATCTCTACAACATCGAGACGATCAACGTAGGCGTTTAGAACTTCACCATCTTCTGAAAAGACATGAATGTCTTTTATCTCTTTTACTTCAACATCACGCCAGTTATGACCAACACCGTTGCCATCCATGAAGTATTCAGCGTCAAACTCAACTTCAAGCGCATATTCATCGTTTGCAGTTAAAAGAGTGGCTTGCTCTTTTTTGATGTTGATTTCGTCAATAGTAAAAGGAGCCATGATGTAGACTGGTTGGCTTGGCAATGATGCATAAGCAGCAGTTAATGCACTTACTACGCCAGCAAAGCCGATTGATTTGACTACTTTTGATTTTATGTTCATACTCATCTCACTCTTTGAGTAAAAGCCCTTTGATGTCGAGTCGGAAGGGCTTTTTTGTTGTTTGTGAGATAAATATCGCATTACCGATATTTTAAGTCAATAGGAAATCCGATATTTTTATAGAAATTCCGATTTTTTATTTTTCTAATGACAAAAAAACCTGCTAAGGGCAGGTTAAATATCAAACTTTTAATAGCAAGTTTAAATTTTTTTATTTATTAAATGATCTCTAATTTTACGAAGTTTCTCAATATCATCTGGTAGGTTTTGGTATTGTGAGTACTTAGCCCTAATCTTTTGCTTATTAGCTTCACTTACCCCACGACCTAACATGAGATAAAAGACTAAACACCAAGGAATTCCAATAAATGATGCTCCCCAAAGTATATTTACAATTGATACATTATTTGCACTGCTTATGGCCCCAAAAAGACCTCCTAAAACAAATCCTAATCCATATACATAAAAATTAAGTAAATAATCTCCAAACGTCAGAGGAAATGATTGAATTTCTTGCTTAATTAATATTTTAATTTGTTTTCTTATTTCTGCTTTGATTGGTAAACGACCTGTATCTATTTCTTCTTTAGTTTGTCTAATAGCGTCCTTTACAATATTTATTATAGTTGAAATAGCTAACCACCCAACAACAATAAAAATCAAGTAAATTAAAATATTATCTGAACCACCACCTCCAATTTCATCCTCAATATACCTGTCCGCAAATAAGCAAGTAGAAGGAAGAAGTAATAAATAAAGTATATTTTTTTTATGTATCATTTATATAAACTCGTATTTTTTAAGATTTTCTAACTCTTTTGGGACGAGAACCACCCAAAGGTCTAAAAGCATCAATCACCAATCCCACCAACTCCATACCATCTTCAAATTCAATAATATTGGGTTGAAAATTTGGATTAAGTGCTTGTAAATATTTACGTTCGTCACTTTCAATTACCAATTTTTTAAAAGTTGCATCGCTATTATGACGAACTACAATTAAATCTTCAGATAATAGATCGCACACCTGAAAAGCAGGATTAACTAAAATGTAGTCACCCTCCTCATATTGCGGAAAATTACTAATACCAACCACTTTTAAATAAAAACAACCATCAGGATCATCAGCACTTAAAGGTGGCAACCATTTCATTACATCATTTGGATTTATAGCTTCTACAGAGGTCATTGATCCAGCTTGAACCCATGATAAAACAGGAATTAATCTCTGAGTTACTGGAACAACGTTATTATCAAAATCACCAGTTATGCCTTTCTTGAGTTCTTCCGCTGTTACACCAAGAGCATTTGCTAACTCAAGTATTGAACCTGTTGATTTTGCATTACCTGTTTCAAGATCAGATATCACAGATTGCTTCACGCCTGATTTTTGAGCCAATTCCTTTTGAGTCATTTTTTTGGCTTTACGAAGCTTTTTTAAATTTTCACCTAAAGTCGCCATAAAAAAATCCTAAAAACTACTATCGGAATTCTGATACAAAATGCAATCGGTTTGGCTATTGTCTTAATATCGGAAAACCTATATATTTATTAAAAATATCGGAGGTTCTTATGAATCAGTGGCAAACAATGATCTCTGATTTAAGAGAAAAAGGCTTAACACAAACTCAAATCGCTGCGGAAATTGAATGTTCTCAAAATTATGTAAGTGATTTAGAACGTGGCGTTTGCGGTAAACGCTTGTCTTATGAGCTTGGAAAGAAATTAGAAGCTCTTTGGGAAAAACACCAATCAGCAGATTTAACCGCACAATCTGCGAGTTAAAAGGAAATCTTATGGAAACAAAAATAATGTTTGTATTCAGCAAAAAACTGTTGGCACCCATGTCAACACGTGTACCGCTGGAAGTCCAAGAGATCATTGATGAATTGGCGATAAGCCAAGGCAGTGATCGTGCGAAATGGTTAAGAGATGCCATAGATAAAAAGATCGAACTGGAGACAGGTCAATCATCATCTGAGCATATAGAAAAATCAAAGAATACAACGTCTACAAGCGTATTCAAGAATGTATGCAGAAATTTGAAAAGTTTTTGGCAGGCATTAAAAAAGCCCGACGTTGCAGGTCGAGCTTCTAGTACAGCAATTCATAATCATTCAGGAAAATGAACATGAGTAATTTAACAGAACATAAGTGCGCTGGCAAATGTCCTGAATTTAAAGGGGAACAGTGCCATCACTGTTTGATACCTGGTAATTCGGAAATTTCAAATAGTTCGGATTTTATTATGGGTGATGACGCTCATATCGAAAACCACATTTCTCCGCTTTGTCTATCTGATTCGCGGAAAAATGAGAGTAAAAGTCCTTGGTCTATCAAAGAAGATGCCCTAAGCCGCATGGAATCCCACTACATTGAGCAGAAAAAACAGGTTGAGTTGCTTAAAACTGAAAAGTTAGCAATGCAGGCTGAGATTGATGAACAAGGTAATCGCACTGATGAGCTTGCTGAAACCTGTTTGAATTTTGAAAAACAAATTAATGATGTTTTGAAAATCATTAATCATCCAGACAACTACTACCTGCCTTTTTATTGTGTTGCTGAACAAATTCAGGCAGTTCTGGGTGAGGTGGTGGTATGAAAGAACGTCCTATTTTATTTTCCACTTCAATGGTTAAGGCTATCTTGGAGGGTCGTAAGACTCAGACTCGTCGTGTTATGCGTCGTCAGCCCGACAAGGTTGAGCGTTTCAAACATGGAGTGGAGACCGCTGATACTGATGCTCGATACGCAATTTTGCGTTGTTACAACAGCCCTAAGATGTTTAAGAAATGCAATAGCGGTTGGTTTGCAGATGCATCATATAAAACCCCATTTACTGAATTTAATGTTGGCGACCATCTTTGGGTTCGTGAAACTTGGCGTAAATACGATTGTGATGAATGTCCTTGTTATGAGTATTGCAATTGCCCACCGCATGGCACGTATTTGTATTACGCAGATTGTTTAGATGATGAGGCAAAGTGGAAACCATCAATTCACATGCCACGTTCAGCATGTCGTTTAGTTCTTGAAATCACCAATATTCGTGTTGAGCGTTTACAAGATGTTTCTGCTGAGGATGCCAAAGCAGAGGGCTTTGATTATTCAACTCATCCATCAGCCATAGATATGGGCTATGCAATTGGTGCTAAAACGAATTTTCGCCATACATGGGAACAGATTTATGGAGCGACAGCTTGGAATAAAAACCCATGGGTTTGGGTAATCGATTTTAAAGTTATCCAAGGCGGTGCAGCATGATTGATAACACCTCAATTCTCGCCCTAACTGACATTATCCAATTGCCTGAAGCTGAACGCTTACAGGCAATCAAGGATAAGTTTTCAGCAAAATCACATGATGAATTACTTAATTTACTTGGCAATGTTTTAAATGTTGCTGTGAATTATGCCCAATCGTGTGATGAAACATTGTATTTACATCTCGTCACCACTGGCGATATGCACCCATACGCAATAGATAAACTTATTTCACCTAGTTTCCATGGTGCTTTGAATGGGCTGATCTTGGCACAAAAGGCTCCTAATCAAGATGTTCTATGTGAATCGTGTGCTTATCGCTGCGGTACTTTAGCAAATCACTGTCTTACGACTCAATCTGACTTGGCTCATGCCTTGGAGTCGGATGCAGTTTTCTATTGTCATAAAGATATTGAGAATCTGGATTGTCCGACCAGTGAAGACAAGACGCGTATGAAGCCATGCAAAGGCTGGGCACAGCATGTGAAAAACAAGGGAGCAGCGTGATTATATGAGCAGTTTCAACTTTGTAAAAGCTGTACGTCAAATCTCGATGCCACCAACAACTAAGTTAGTGGCAATCACTTTGGCTACATACGCTGATTATGAAACTGGTGAATGTTATCCATCCATCCAAACGCTCATGGACGATACTGGACTATCAAATCGAGCAGTGGGCTTACACATTAAACACATCGAAAATTTAGGAATATTGGTTGTAGATCGTTCAAATGGTCGTCGATCTTATTACCGTTTTGATGTGGAAAGTCTCACAAAAGCAGTGACGCAGGGTCATAGCTCTGAAAATGAAAGCAGTGACTCTGATAACAATACCAGTGACTCTAACGACAGTGAACCAGTGACTCTCACGCAACAACCAGTGACTCTGGTGCAAAAAGCAGTGACGCAGGGTCATACTAACTACCAAGAACAACCAATAGAACAACCAATAGAACGTAGTAGTAATACGCACGAAGAAAAAATTTCACAACCGCCAGTTCAATTTGTTCAGTACCACAATTTTGATCTTGCAAAAATCTCAGTGATCGAACTTGGTCAGAAATATTCAACATTGAAATCTGATTTCATCGAATTGTCTAAACCTAGACACCCTGATCTTGATCAACACGATCTTGAAAACTTGTTTGATGAATTTGGAGATTGGTTTGCATCACCGAATGATTACGGTAAGCAATCTTTCAAGACAGCACAGAAGTGGGCTGTAGCGTTCCTGACATGGGTAAACAACAACAAGCATAAACTTATCAACCGAAAGGAGAAAAATAACGTCACTGAGCAATCAGGACGAAATAAGCCTATCCAAACACCATCTGCATACCAAGCTAAACAGGAAAATGTAAATCGTTGGTTGCGTTATGGTCAAAAAGTCCGTGAAGAACAACATCAGGAATCATCAATTATTGATGTGGTACCTGAACCCCCAAAGAGCTTTCTGATTGAGGAGGTGGGTCATGCGTGAGTTCACCATTACTGAAGCACGTCGTTTAATTGACAAAATGCGTATTCGTTACGGTAAGAAATTTACAGATTTTTGGGCAGCAGTTGATGAAGCTGATCTTGAACAGGCAATGATTGAGGACTTTTCAGGATTGACAGTTCAGCAGCTGGAAAATGGGTATAACCGTATGCTCCATGAACCATGGCCACCATGTATTCAAGATTTTAAGATTTGGTGTTTACAAGGTCCACATTGGCTCACTGAAAATGAAGCATGGCAACAAGCATTGGCATACGAGAAGTCGAATCAGACAATCTCAATCAGTGTGCATGTACTCAAAACTCTTAAAGAATTTAAGAAAGGTTTTGATGAATTAAATCCACGTTCTGAATCACAGTCAAAAGCATTTAAGGATATGTACGTCCGTATCGTTTCAAATGCGAAATTGATGGGAGATGTTCAGTCATTCACTGATCCAGTTGGGGCATTAAAAGCACCTAGGGAAGATGAGAGAAGAATCACCACCTGTCCACCTGAATTGATGGCTCAGATGAAGGGTATTAATAAAAATTCTAATGCAGGTAGAGCATGACAAATTACTTATCACAATCTCAAATTAAAAGACTTGTTCACCAACGTGACAACAAGCCTAAACAGCAGAAATACGGCAATCATAAAGTTATTGTTGATGGTGAAAAAATTGCGGATTCACAGCATGAATATCGTCGATTAAATGAATTAAAAGTCTTGGAGCGAGTGGGAGAGATCAAGGACCTACAAACACAGGTGCGATACAACCTTATCCCTAGTCAAAAGATTTGTGGCAAAACTGAGCGTGGTGTGAGTTATGTCGCGGACTTTGTTTATTGGACTAAAGATGACCAGTTCATCTGTGAAGATACAAAAGGTCATAAAACTGCGGATTACATCATCAAACGAAAATTGATGAAGTTGATTCACAATATTGACGTAGTTGAAGTTTAAGAGCGATCTAGGGAGTATGGCAATGAAGTCAAACGCGGAAACAATACTTGAAGCAATCGAGGATTTGCATAATCAAGAGCAGATCGTTACTCGAACAACACTTGCCGACCTAACTGGGCTGCAACTATCAATAATTGATGACCGATTGTCTTACCTGGTCGATAGCGGTCAGATTATCCGTGTGCAGCGCGGTGTATTCATTCCAGCCCCTAAGCATCGTCCAAGTCGCATTATGTGCAAGATGGTTTTGCCTGATGGGACCGTTAAAATTGAAATAGGGGATGATGAAGTTTTAACGCTCACGCCACGCGAAGCGCGTAACTTGGGTAATTTGATGGTTGCAGAAGCTATGCAATACGCCAATATTGAAATGGGTCATCACATGGCAATATTGCAAAGTGAAATTTCGGGACAGGTTAGAAAATTAACGCGGCAAGTTGGGGAGTTGATGGATAGCGGTAAGCAAGGAGAGCTGTTGTAATTTATCAAAACAGCCCCCTCTAGGGTTCGACACATCTGCAAAATAATAAGACGATAGCCATATCAAGAGGTTTAAGTGATATGGCTGAAAAATCTAGAGAAATTATTAAATCTGTGGTTTTAGAGGAATTAACCAAAATCATAGATCAAAATGAAATTCCACATGGTGTTGAATACGATTTGATTCAACAGTTCAAGGAATCTACTGAGTGTGGGCATTTTGATGAAAGAATACCGCACACAGAAGCTTGTACTTGTCTATATGAGCAATCTTTTAAATATGGTCGTGCAGATATTGTCATTTATCACATGGATGGTAGTGCTAGTGTTATTGAAGTTAAAGATGGAACAAAAGGCTATACACATACCGTATCTGGTATTGGTCAGGCGACTTTATATGCAACTCAATTAGCTATGTCGAAAGGTGCCGTATCAAAAGTCCGACGTTGTTTAATGTGGTCATCAACAGGCGATATTCAGTTAGATGCACTAATAGAGATTGCGTGTGAAAAAGCTGGTGTAATCCCATTGCCTACAGCCTCAATGAAACAGATCATGGCGTGTAGAGAAGCCCATAAAAAATCATATAAACGGTTATATGGTGAGGAAATGGTGTCACGTGGCTGGAAGTAGATCGAAAGTTGATTATGACCGCATTGAGCGTGGATGGAGAGCAGGGATTCTTAGTCCACGTCAATTAGCTGCTGCGTATGAAGAAGAAACAGGTCAGAAGGTTTCTCATGCTGCAATTATTAAACATTTTACGAAACTTGGAATACCACGGAACTTAGCAGAAAAGATTAAAGCTAAGTCTGATGCAATGGTTACGCAAGCAATGGTTACGGAGCAGGTTACACCTGTAACCATTAAACGAGATAAAGACATTATCGAAGATGCTGCTACCCAATTAACCAATATTCGTCTTGGTCAACGCAAAGATATTCAACGTTCACGCAAGATTGCTATGAGTCTTTTTGATGAGCTGGAACATCAAGTCGGTGTAGAAAATGCAGAGAATCTTGAGAAATTAGGTGAGCTACTTCGTTCAGAAGATGATAAAGGTCGTGATGCATTAAATGACTTATATATGAAAATCATTTCAATGCCTGGTCGTGTGAAGTCTATGAAAGATTTAAGCGACACACTCAAAACGCTGATTGCTTTAGAACGTCAAGCGTTTGGATTGGATGATGAGAACAATAAGCCAGTTGATGCACTGACCGCATTACTTGAGCGTGTAAGCACTGGAAATAGTTCTGCATTCAAGCCAATTGCTGATGACCCTGAATATTGACGTACGTACGCAAATGAAACGACTAATCACCCACGCCAAAACATTTTCATTCACGTACACGCTTCAAAAATGCTTCAATACTGTGCAAAATGGAGTAAAAATTGATTTATAACACTAACTTACAGCCATTGCCCACAAATGCGGAGCAGCTAGAACGCTGCTTAGCTGACCCGATTTGGCGTATTTTTAGTGGCTGTTTATATAAGATCAAAATTAAAGGTGATGACTTTCGGGATGAGTACGGAGAACTACAAACGGCTGATACGTTTGAATTGCCGTTTCAGCCGAATGATGCACAGATTCGATTCTTAGATCGGTTGTGGTATCGCAATATTATTCTGAAAGCACGTCAGTTAGGTTTCACAACACTGATTTGTATTCTATGGCTTGATCATGCCTTGTTTAATGCCAATCAGAATTGCGGCATCATCGCTCAAGATTTACCAACCGTTTATAATATATTTAAAGATAAGATTAAATTTGCGTACGATAATTTACCACCTGAAATACGTGAACGTTTCCCACTTAAAACATGCAATAAATCAGAAATGGAATTTGCTCACAATGGTTCAACCATCCGTGTAGCAACATCATTCCGTTCAGGTACCATTCACCGTCTGCATATTTCTGAGTTTGGGAAGATATGTGCCAGCGATCCAGCCAAAGACGATGAAGTAATCACTGGTTCTATTCCAACCGTACCAACCAATGGTGTACTTGTTATTGAATCTACTGCTGAAGGTCGTAACGGTTCGTTCTATCAGATGGTTCAAATTGCACAGGAAAACTATGCAGCGCGTAAAAAACTAGGACTTAAAGACTATCGCTTTCATTTTTACGCGTGGTGGCAAGAACCTAAGTATCGTCTCGATGCGTCCAGCGTTCATATTTCGCATGAAGATCACCAAAACTTTGATGAGATAGAAGAAAAAGTTAAGCAAGAGATGGGCATTAAGTGTCATCTTGATCCTGATCAACGTGCTTGGTACGCCATTACTCGCGATAACGACCTGAAAGGCGATCAAGCGAAAATGTGGCAGGAATATCCTTCATTCCCTGAAGAAGCTTTCCAAGTGGCCAAAGACGGCAACTACTATGCCAAAGATATGCTGAAGCTAAGAAAGCGCGGTGGCGTGTGTTCTGTTGAAGTCCTAGATATACCAGTTAACACCTTTTGGGATATTGGGAACAGTGATGGATGTTTTATCTGGTATCACCAATTAATGAATCAACAAGACCGTTTTATTAATTGTTACGAAGCTCATGGTGAAAATCTACAGCATTATGTGGCAGAGCTTACTAGTCATGGATATGTATTTGGTACTCATTATTTACCGCATGATGCGGCACATCGACGTTTAGGTGATTTCAATAAATCTACACTAGAACAATTACAGGATTTATTACCTGGTCATAATTTTGTGATTGTTCCTCGAATCACACTGTTGAATACAGGCATTCAATTAACTCGCAAGTGCATGAAAAACTACTGGTTTGATGAAAAGCGGTGTGACTTAGGTATTAAACGTATCGAAGGCTATCAGAAGAAATTTTCTAAATCTGAAAAACGCTTTATTGATGAACCCAACAAAGCCAATGGTTGTTCCGAAGGTGCAGATGCACTACGTCAGCACGCACAAGCCAAAGAATCAGGACTATTGGACGATTACGTCTATACGGCTAGTCGTACAAGTGATAATTCAAGTACAAATACACATGAACAGCAATCTAGTTATAGAGAAGCACCACCAACAGATTGGCGAATGTAAGGATTTTAAATATGTTTGATCAAGAAACAGCAAAGATTGAGCAAGCTAATCTTGAAGATGATGCTTTGACACTCGATGAACTGACCGAAATTATGCACGAAATCGAGGAACAACCGCATTGGCGGCATATTGCTGATAAAGAAATGGACTATGCAGACGGTAATCAGCTTGAGACTGAATTGCTGAATCGTATGAAGCAGATCGGGATTCCGCCAGCGGTTGAGGACATGATCGGGCCTGCACTGCAATCGGTTGAGGGTTTTGAGTTGCAGACACGTACTGACTGGCGTGTGAAAGCAAACGGTGACACTGGTAGTGATGATGTAGCTGATGCTTTGAACTTTAAACTCAATCAAGCTGAGCGTTTGTCTAAAGCTGATAAAGCATGTAGTGATGCGTTTCGTCCGCAAATCGGCTGTGGTATCGGTTGGGTTGAAGTTAAACGTGAGCAGGACCCATTTAAATATCCGTATCGTTGCGTAAAAGTACATCGAAACGAAATCCACTGGGATTTTAAGTCAGTTGAAAATGATTTGAGTGATGCGCGTTGGTTGCGTCGTACACGCTGGATTCACCCAAAGCGATTGGTTCAAGCATTCCCACAACACAGGGAATTGATAGAAACCGTTGGGCGTTATGGTGGATCGTGGTGGCAAGAAGCTGGCGTATTGGACGGTGGCTCAAATACTGGACTGCAAAATGCATGGCTTGATGCTCGTGCTTATACGATTAGCGAGCAGCACTGGTATAACCCAACGTCAAAAGAAATCAATATCGCTGAGGTTTGGTATCGTCGCTGGGTGCATGTGCCTGTTCTAAAGTTCAGTGATGGTCGTGTCGTTGAGTATGATTCGTCAAACATGAATCACGATATAGCCATTTATCAGGGTATTGCTCGTGTAGAACATGCCAATATATCTAAGGTTAGACGTTCATATTGGTTAGGCCCACATTGTTTGTTTGATGGACCTACGCCTTATTCGCATCATTATTTCCCTTATGTGCCGTTTTGGGGTGCTCGAGAGGACAATACTAATATCCCCTATGGCTTTGTACGTCGCATGAAGTTCAGCCAAGACAGCATTAATAGCGGTATTTCTAAATTGCGTTGGGGCATGAGCGTTACACGTGTTGAACGCACCAAAGGCGCAGTAGATATGACAGACGAACAGTTGCGTCGTCAGATTGCACGTCCTGATGCTGATATTGTGTTGAATGCTAACCATATGGCCAAGCCTGGCGCACGTTTTGATGTGAAGCGTGACTTTGAATTGTCACAACAGCATTTTCAATTGATTAGTGATAATCGTGCTGCAATTGAGCGTGTATCTAATATCACAAGTGGTTTTCAGGGTAAAAAAGGTAATGCCACATCGGGCAAACAAGAGCAGTTGCAGATTGAGCAGTCTAATCAGACTTTAATGAAGATCATGGATAATTTTAGAGAAGCACGAACACTCATTGGTGAAATGCTCTTATCCATGATCGTGGAAGATATGGGAGATCGTGAGCAAACTGTGATTATCGAGGGTGATGCAGTACGTGAAGATCGTACAGTGGTCATCAATAAGCCTGAAATTGATGAAATGGGTTATCCGTATGTGAGCAATGATGTACAGCGTATTCGCTTGAAAGTGGTACTTGATGATGTTCCAAGTTCTACAACATTCCGTGAACAACAATTGAATGCACTATCTGAGATTACCAAGTCATTGTCGGCTGAGATTCAAACGGCAGTATTGCCGTATGTCATGGCATTGACCGATATTCCATTCAAGAAAGATATTATTGAATCTATTCGACAAGCTACACAGGCGCAAACACCTGAGCAAATCGAACAACAGATTCAAGAAGCAGTTAAGCAAGCACTGGCACAAGCTGGCAATGATATTAAGTTGCGTGAACTTGAGTTGAAAGAACGTAAAGCAGCAAGTGAAATCAAAGAGATTGATGCACGTTCAGTACAGATTGGTGTGCAAGCTGCATATAGCGCAATGCAAGGTGGTTCACAGGTCGCAATGATGCCGCAGATTGCACCAATTGCTGACGAGATTATGAAGGGTGCAGGTTATCAGCGTCCTAATCCAATCGGGGACGACCCTAATTTCCCAACCGCGAATCAGACAGCAGCACGTGATGTACGTTCACCGTACATTGAGGGTGAAGGGGCGCAGTTGGGCAGCGAGGGACTTGCAGAGGTTCAGCAGAATACAAGCCCGATGAACCCACCAGTACCACAGCAAGGTTCAACAGGAATGCAGGGTATTGAGACTCCACGAACCAGTGACAACATGCCCCCTATAAGGCAAGAGTAATTTCAATTGTTCGTAGATACTAAGGCAGTCAATCGACTGTCTTTTTTATTGTGGGCATAAAATGTTAAAGAAATTATTACCTTTCGCTATGTGTGCATACATCGGCACTAAATCCGTATTAGCAACAACTATGACACGTGGTGAATATAACCATTATCGTAATTGGGATATACCTGAAAACGAAGACCCTTCCGAACAAGGCTACTTAGTTGAATATGTTGATGGTGGAAAACCAAATGATGAACGACATAAAGGCTATATCTCTTGGTCGCCAGCATGTGTATTCAAAGATGCTTATCGACCAAACGGAAGTTTAAATTTTGGTGATGCACTTACTGCTTTGAAACTAGGTAAAAAAGTTGCTCGTTCAAGTTGGAATGATTTGCAATATGTGGTTGCTCAAGGTGAATCCAAGCAAATTGAATCAACCTATATCTGGAATCCACACAACAAAGCTCATGCTGAAAAACTTGGTGGGTACATTGATGTTGCACCATATTGCACATTAAAGACCGCACAAGACACTTTGGCTATGGGTTGGACACCATCTACAGGTGATCTATTCGCAAATGATTGGTTGATTCTGGAGTAAATTATAATGTCAAATACTGAACAGCAAATTGAGCGCAAAACTCTGCCATTAATCCTTTCCCCCTGTAAGGTTTTTACTTACTAAGTATAACTTTTAAAATTTACTTATCAAATTTGAGTGATTTTATTATGAGAGTTAGACCAAGAAAAGAAAATCCAAAATCAAGACAGAGTTCGCTTAATTATGAAAGAAAACGTGTTTTACAAAGCGCACTTCTATTTGAAAAATATAGAGATATAGATGGATTCCTAGCTTCATTGAAAGAGCGATTAAAAGATCGTGGATTAAGTGTAAAACAGATCCAAATAAATCTAGGGTTTAATAAGAAAGTTATTTATAGCTGGTTGAGAGGTGAAAAAATTCCATCTCAAAAATACCAAGTAGCTGTATGTGAGTATCTTGATATTCCTTATCACAAACTAGCTTTAACACCAAATGAGCAGGGAGATTATCCATGCGGTATGCGAGTCTGCAATGTATGTGGATGTGAGTTTGCGGTATTTAAAAAAATAAACTATGGGCAAATGAAATGTTGTAGTTGTATACAATTAAATTCACCAAGCAAATAGTAAGGCAATCTTTCCCCCCTGTAAGGCTAACCACTTCATATCTAAATACTAGACACTTTCCTCATGTTGAGCAATCAACAGCTAAACGCTAGTAACTCTAGCCATTCGCCTTAGCGGTCACAGCGATAAGTGATAGGACAGACATGGAAATTACAGAGCAACAAAACGAGATAATTGAAAACAACGGTGGAAAACTCACACCTGAACTTGCGGCTCAATTGATAGATCAAGAGCTACATGGCGATACCGCAAATGCGGAAAATGGTAGTGCGCCAGAAACTACCCAAGCACAGGACGGAGCCAATACACCTAATGCAGAAGCACAAACAGCAAAGCAATTTGATGAAAGTCAATTAAATGCTGAAAATGCTGTGGTAATTGCAAAAGATGGTAAGCACACCATTCCGTTTGAACGACTTGCAGATGCACGTAAGAGCGAACAGGAATGGAAGCAGAAGTTTGAAGATGCACAGATTCAACTTGCACAGCTTCAAGCCAATGCACAACAACGTATTGATAACGGTCAAGCACCAACAACTCAAGATAGTCAGGCTGCTATCGCACAACAAGCCATTGATCAGGGGATTGATCCTGCGATTTTTGGTGATTTTAGTGAAGAAGCTTTAGCAGCAGGCATTCAGAAAGTTGTAGACATGCGTGTGGCGGCAATGGTGGATCAGCGTTTAAAAGACGTTTTAGCACCACTGCAACAGCAACAGGCGGTCAGTGCTGAACAGGCACACTTTACCGAAATCTTTACGGCTCATCCTGACGCTGAATCTATTGTTGAATCAAAAGAATTTAGCGATTGGATGAATGCTCAACCCAGCTTTGTGAAAAACGCTTATCAAAATGTACTTGAACAAGGTTCATCGAAAGATGTAGTTGAACTTTTAGGACAGTACAAGTCTGCTAATCAATTACCTCAAGCTGCACAAACTGTAGATACAGTGAGAGCAGCAGCGCAACAAGCTGTAAGACAAGCTCAAACACAAGTACCACATAGCCTTTCAGATTTCCCTGCTGGTTCGCCTGCTGGCGTTTCTCGTGATGAGCGTGTCGCTAATATGACACCAGCTCAAATGATTGAGGAAATGTCAGACTGGACACCAGAGCAACGGGAACAATATCTGAATCGTCGTGTGTAATTTAATTTGTGGAGAGTCGACATGACGAATAAAACCAATGCCGCTTACGGTGATAAGACAAATATGGTGACACAGGCCGTTGGCTTGTTCGCTACACACATGCAACGTAACAGTACCTTAAACCTTTTGGCGGGAAAAATGCCTAAAGGCGAAGCTGGTGCTGATGCAACATTGCGAAAACAAACCACTCAACACATGCCTATTGTTCGTGTTCAGGATTTGGGTAAAGGGCGTGGTGATGAAGTAACTTTCCATTTGCTGAATCCTGTAGGTGCTTATCCAATTATGGGTAGTGCTTATGCCGAAGGTCGTGGCGTGGGCATGTCTTTGAATGAAGATCGCTTGCGTGTGAACCAAGCACGTTTCCCTGTAGACTTGGGTAACGTGATGTCACAGATTCGCAGCCCTGCTGACTTGCGTAAATTAGGCCGTCCTGTAGCACAAAGTTTGATGGATCGTTATTGCGACCAATCGCTATTGGTTCACATGGCTGGTGCGCGTGGTTTTCACAACAACATCGAGTGGGTGATTCCAAAAGCCGACCATGCAAATTTCAATGAAATCATGGTGAATCGTATCAAAGCCCCAACCAAAAACCGCCATTATATTGTTGATGGTGCTGGTGTGAAGCAATTCACTGTGAATGCTGGCGAAGTTGATATTGATACTACCGATTTATTTACAATGGATTCGGTTGATTCAATGAAAACTGTTTTGGATCAGATTGCTTTACCACCACCGATTTGTAAGTTTGAGGGTGATGCAAACGCAGAAGATTCGCCATTGCGTGTGTGGCTTGTATCGCCAGCACAGTACAACAAGTTTGCAGCTCAACCTGGTTTCCGTTCTTTCCAATCGGCAGCGTTTGCCCGTGCAAGCCAAGCGAAACAACATCCGCTTTTCATGGGTGATGTTGGTCTGTGGAATGGATTTATCATCCGTAAAATGCCGCGTCCGATTCGTTTCTATGCAGGCGATGTTGTTAAATACTGTGCTGCCTATGATAGTGAAACAGAATCTAGTGCAGTTGTTCCGTCTAGCTTTGGTGTGACACATGCAATTGACCGTTCAATCATTTTGGGTGGACAAGCGATTGCAGAAGCAATGGCATCTTCGGAACATTCAGGCGCACCATTCTTTTGGTCTGAAAAAGACTTGGATCACGCTGACAAGTGGGAGGTGCTGATTGGTGCAATTCGCGGTGTGTCGAAAATCCGCTTTGATGTGAACACTGGGGATCGTCAAGAGTTTACGGACTATGGTGTAACTGTAGTCGATACGGCTGTGCCTATCATTGGTGCTTATCAGTAATTGTTTTGGGTATGTCTAGTTATGGGCATACCTAATATTATCCTAATCCTTGGAGATTTAAACATGGCGACAATTAAGAAAAAGCCGAATGGGTACGGTCAGTTTGGTGGGTTTTCGCCTTTTGGTAACTCAACAACATTGCTATTTGCGTTAGCAACCAATGCCACAGGTGCGGTGATTGATTCAGATTCTACGGCTGCGGTGGCAAGTGGTGATGTGATTGATTTGGGTGGATTACCAGCAGGTATGCGCCTTGATGATGCTCAAATCCTGATTAAAACAGGTATGACAGCCACCATTACAGGTTCACTTGGCTTTAAGTATGCTGATACTGATAGTACGGAAGTACCTCAAGATGCTGCTTATTTTATTAGTGCTGGTGATCTTGCAACGGCAGGTCGATTACGAGCTAATACAGGTAAATTAGTAACCTTACCTAAACCAGCACGATTAATTTTAACCACTGCTGTAGCTGCGAATGCTAAAGCAAGCGACATTAAGGTTATTGTCAGTGGTGAATTGAAAGGCCCTCGTTAATTCGGTTGAGCTTTGGCGATGTGAGTTCTATTGGCTTGCATCGCCTTTTTTTAAGATTTTAAAAAGGGAACTGATATGAAAACTATTGCAATAGCGATGATGTGTCATGTGATTAACGCAGCGTACTGTCAATCTTTAGGTGATGATAGTCAGCCTACTTGGGATGATGCACCAGACTGGCAAAAACAAAGTGCTATCGCTGGTGTGGAAATGCATCTTGCAAATCCTGATGCAACACCTGAGCAATCACATGAATCGTGGTATGCACAAAAAGAAGCGGAAGGTTGGACCTATGGTGAGGTTAAGGACGCGGAAAAGAAAGAGCATCCATGTTTTTTACCTTATGATGAATTACCGATTGAGCAAAAGGCAAAGGATTATTTATTCCGTACAACGGTGCATTTGGTTAAGCACTTGCCTGATCCTGAAGATTACTTGGCATTGTCAGATGAAGTTAAAAATTTACGAGCTAAGGTTCAATCAGGATTGGTCGCGTCAGTAGCTACAGCAGTTACAAAACCAACAATGCTCGGATCAGCAGGGATTGCAATTCAATACGTTGGTCGAAAGGATCAATATGTAGATAATCTGTATGGCTCAAATTTAGTGTTTGCACGTGGACAAGTACGAACTGTACCAAGCAATCTTGCAAGCAGTCTGCTTAAACACCCTGAGTTTCAGCGTCATGAGCAAGCTGTAGATGGTGATACAAGCCATCAAAACGATGATACTTCCGAAATTTTGGATGCTGCAAAAAAGCAACATGACAAAGAAGATGAACAGGAAGCTATTGTTTTAGATGAAATTGAAACAATAAGTCGCATTACAGATAAACAAAGCCTGATCCAGTATGCAAAAAGTAAATATGATCAAAACCTGAAAGTCAGTAATAGTGTAAAAACATTGCAAGGTCAGGTTATTGAAATGATCAAACAGTTTGGAGTGGTGTAATGCAACTTAGCCAATTGATTAACCGCTTTCGTGTTGAAGCCAATGATAAAGTAGAACCATATTTTATTGATGATGATGCTGTAATCAATTGGCTGAATGATGCTGTAAATGAAGCGTGTATACGTGGTCGTTTATTATATGAATCCCAAAACAATGATGTTTGTAAAATTGGTGTATTGATTGGTTCGTCTCGTTATCAACTACATGAATCGTTGTATGAATTAAGTCGAGTGTGGTTTCAGCCAAGCGATGGAACAAAAGGGCAATACTTGACTTTAATGTCAGCTGAATTACTCGATCATTATTATGATGGTGAGAATTGGCGAGTGAAACAGGGTAAACCTGAACACATTATTCAGGATGATACAGGTATTCGTCTTGTTCCAATTCCTGATGTAGGCGGTGAATTACAATTGGAAGGCTATCGTGTGCCATTGTCAGCAATGCAAAATGATACGGATAAGCCAGAGATCAATCAGATTCATCATATCCATTTAATTCAATGGGTCTTACATAAAGCGTTCAGCGTGCCTGATTCAGAGTTTTTCGATCCTAATCGTTCAGCTTTAGCAGAACAAGAGTTTACAGATTACTTTGGCCCACGCCCTGATAGTGATTTACGACGTATGACACGTGAGGATATACCGCATAACGTTATTCCATTTATGCCATGACTTTCTTGTGACATAAGCACCCCTGTAAGGCTAAGAAATTTCGCTAGGCAATGATTCAATACCTTTAACCACAAGGTATTGAGTATTTTTATCATGGCTAACACGCTTTACGATTACTGCCGACAACGTTTTTTAGAATCTAATATTAACTGGATGACCGATACTATTAAGGTGATTCTGGTTGATTTCGGTGGCTATACTCCACAAACTTCTACACACCAATATCTATCAGATATTTCATCATCAGCCCGAATAGCAGGTCCAGTTACATTGACTTCCAAAGCCACTACTGGTGGTGCTGCCGATGCTTCGGATTGTACTTTTTCTGCCGTGTCTGGTGCATCTATTGAAGCGATTGTGATCTACAAAGATACGGGTACTGAAAGTACCAGTCCACTGATTGCCATTATTGATACTGCAACAGGTCTACCAATCACGCCTAACGGTGGTGACATTATCGTGACTTGGGACAACGGTACGAACAAAATCTTCAAGGTTTAATGGGTGGATTATGTTCAATATTTTTAAAAAGTCGTTGGGTGTGTGTGAAAAATGCAAGCAGCTTGAACAAGAAAACCTTGCATTACAGCAACGTGTTAAGCAGCTTGAGGGGAAACAGGTTGCTTTAATTATTGAGCGTGATTTTTGGGTGGAGCAAGGTCGCAATCTACAGAACAATTTGCAGACATGGCAACGCATGTATTCAGGCATGTATGACCAGTTGGGCAATGGTGTGGTCACAGATCAGGATATTGCTGACAATCTTGCGGTTGCATCAGCACAATTAAAGCAACCACTCACGACTGTTGAAGCAGTACGATCATTGACTGCATGTATGGATGCAGCAACTCAAGGCAAATACACATCAGTATTTGATAATGCAGTTGAGAAAATCGTCTTGAATAATCAATCTCGATTGGAGAATAAAGATGAGTGAAGAACCTAAGCCAACACCAATGATTATTGGTGCTGGCGGTTTTGATTCTGAGCGATTAGGCAACAATCAGCCCAATATGCAATGTCGGTGGGATATTCTGATTCATTTGCCCAAGTTCCAGATGTTTGTTGTAGAAAAATCAAAGCAGTCGCATAGCAATGTTATGGAATGGATTATTGGTTTTGTTCAGGACCAGTGCTACCAAGATGCCATGGCATTTTTTGAATCCTATGAACAATGGCATAAAGAGAAAGGCTATTGGGCAAATGAGGATGTGTTCGGCCAGCTAATCACTGAGTAATCAATATGGGATCAGGTATTCGTTTAGAGTTTGCTCAGTTTGGTGACTTTGATTCATTCGACATTCATAGATCAACGTCACCAATACCTGATGTTAATAATCTACCAGCAGCATTAGTTACTGGTTTAACAACAATGTTTTATTTTGATCAAACTGTTGTTGTCGGGGCTACATATTATTATCGGGTAGTTGCCCGTAGAGGCAGCGAAGTAGCTGTTAGTGATCAGGTCTTTGCAGCCGCAGGTGTGACATTTGATGACTATTTAACAACGCTAGAGCCATTATATAGCTGGAAACTTGACGAGGCATCAGGGACTACAGTAAATGATGTGGGAACGGCTCATGTAAATGGGACCTTTAGTAATACAGGAGCATTGGTATATCGCGGTAAAGTGTTGCGTAAAGGTCATGCAGGGGCGGCAGGATTTGCGATTAGTGCCGAGGCAGTGTCACAGGTCAATGTTGTTGCACCAAGTGACTTGCAACGTCTAACGATGAACTCATTTACATGGTTTGCATGGGTGCATCCGACAGCGGCTACCTCATACAACTGGTTATTTTCAAACTGGATTTCAACATCACAAGGTACTGCGAATATGAGGGCATCAATAAACTCATTCCAGTTTCCAGGCGGTAGTCGTTCGATAAGCTATGGCTTAGCAATCGGTCGAACCAGCTTCATTGCTGTTGTATATAATGTAGCAAACAGTACATATAAATTTTACATAAACGGGGTATGGTACAGCGCAACTTATTCTGCTCCACCCACATCTATTTCAACCAGTACAAACTTTCAATTTCCTGCATACGCGAGTTATAGTTATTTTGGTATGCGTGGGTATTTATCTGACTTAACATTTTTCAAAAGAGCACTTACAAACGCTGAGGTAGAAAACTTATACGGTTTGGGATTAATAACAGGGTGATAAAATGGATAATAAATACAAACCGTTTTCACTCACACTTGTTAATCAGTTTGATGAGAAACCGTCCAGCTTAAAAAAACCATTTAAGTTTGTTGTTGAATACATACATGATGATACACCAGCAGTTACCCAGTATATTGAAACCACTTCGTTTATATCATCTGTAGTCAGTGTCCCCAAATTAGTCTTTAATCAGAAAATTCAAACATCTGGTTTTGACAGCTCTGGCTATGGTAGTCCTACAGTTGTTAATAAAAATAAAGAGATTAAAACAACAGGGTTCAATAGCTTATCGTTTTCACTACCTAAAGTTTTTAATTCTAGGCAGTACATAAACAATAATAACAGGGGCTTCCTGTCTCAGGCATTTGGTACGCCATTTCTTATGGGTGGCGTTAAGTATGTCACGCCCAGTGGAATTTCATCTCAACAGACTGGAACGCCCAATGTAATCAATACAAGGGCGGATCAGTATATTCAAGGGCAGGGAATCGCACCACCAAGTTTTCCGAGTCCCACCGTTTCACCACGGTTTTTAGCGCCTACAGGCATCAAGTCTGATAATTTTGGTCAGCCATTCATACAACGTAGTCCAAGCCCAATCGGGTTTGAAACTTCATTGTATGGCGTTGCTTGGGTATCACACAGTCCACGTCATTTATTACCTGCCGTAGTCGATGGGTTCAATGCTGGCTATCCGACAATATATGACCCGACTCAACGGATTTTACTGGATAGCAAGGGTATAGAGGGTGGGATTTTTGGTGATACAGCATTAAGAAACACCAGAAGAATCTTAACTGTTAATGGTATTGATGCAGCACAGCTTAGTGACTGGGCGACTGTAGAAAGTAATTTAAGAAGTATTACATCCAAAGGGTTTGATTCTCAATCCATTGGTGAAAGCACAATACAGAATAAATCACCATCATTGCACCCATCAGGCTTTGATTCGCTGAATGGGTTAAGTGCTGATATTGGTTATCGTCATCGGGAATTAAAACCGACTGGTTTTTATCAACCGAAATTCGGGTCATCTAAACTAGAAAAACCGCCCGAACTACGTCCAGCAGGTTTTAATTCCAATAGTTTCGGTAATGCATTTATCTCCAATTTCACCAGAACAATTACCAGTAAGGGTGTAGATTCTCAAATATTTGGTGAACACGACACATGGTTTCGTTATCGTACACTTTCACCGACTGGAATTGATGCATCAGCATTTGGTGTGCAACGTATTGAACATGGTAGACGTAATATATTGGCGCTTGGTGCAGACCATTCTGCATTTAGTTATGGTGCATGGTTTTCATATGGGATACGAGAATTACAGGCTATTTCAATTGAAGCGCCATTGATACCACGGCATCAGGTCGGTGGCGCTCGTCAAATTATGCCTTTTGGATTTGTGGCCACATTATTTGGCGAACGAATTACCCCAGTGTCACAGTCGTTATATCCTCAAGGCTTTAGTAATGCGTTTGGTTTATCCAGTATTGATCTAGGTACTAAATATATTGAACCAAAAGGATTCTTTACCTATGACTCTGATCAATCACAACGTTTCGGTACAGCAAAATTCTGGAATCTAAGACAAGACATTATTCAGACATTTGATGCAGATAGCGGACTCACACCACCTAGGTTTGATGGCTGGACCAGCATTGAAAATCGGAACAAGGTCATAGGTGCTATTGGTGCGGATCAAAGCCGTTTGGGTAATGGAATCATTGAAAATAATGCTCGCCTGATACAGCCGATAGGGATTAATGCGCTTAATTTTGATAGACCACTGATTGCGGATCGGGTACGATCATTAAAGCTGGATGGGATAGAACCACTCTATATATCGGGTTGGACAGTTGTCTACAATGATGCACGTGTGATTTCCCCAAGTGGATTTAATAGCCAGATCATAGAGAGTAGCTCAGTTGAGAATACGCGACGCTACTATCCACGTGTAGGTAACTTTGAAAGCCTTGAAATGGGCCTGCCAATGATCAGTGACCGCATCCGCACCTTATCTATTGAATCCAGACATAGTATCGAACCACCACCAATACCGTTACATAAAATTGATTTATATACACGTTATATAGATGAGGTTGGGCGCAATGATGACTATATGGCATTTGGTAATCCATCATTAACTATCCACTGGAATATCATTTCTCCACGCTGGACGCTACGAGATGCGTATGGGTTTCCAACAGTTAGTAACCTAACACCTGAAATACCTGTGTTCGGACATAATAGTGAAGAATTTGGTAATACATTTGTTCGGACGCAATGGAGATCATTACAGCAAATTGGTGCAAATAATCAGTTGTTTGGGCAGTCTGAAATAGACTATCGGAATAAAAAGATAGGGGTGATTAGTTTTAATCAGTCAGCGTTTGGCAAATCCAAAGTCACTAAGACAGGTATACCGCCATACTACCCCCAACATATTTGGCTCAATGCTGTTGATTTAGATGGAGCTCAAATGGAAGGACATGGAATACCTGCACCTAAAGATCAGGTGTTACGTCCTTTCGTGAGGTCGAATGTGATTTCCCCGAATGGGTTTAACGCTAGTAGCATTGGTCAAGCAAAAGCTCAGTCAAATGGGATTTTAGTAGAACCAGGTATCCAAGAATTAACTGTTGGAAGCCACAGCATTGGCTTAAAAAACCGTGTGCTTAAAGCGCCATCTATAAATGATTCGATGGTTGTTTCCAAACCAAGGCTTTCTCCACATACAATTTATGCGGTAATGGATTCGCCAACACAGGCACGCCAAAACCATGAACCAGCAAACCTGCATTATGTAAATAGTGATAGTGGGGCAAGGCCGCCAGGTGAAGTTTTCGGATTTGCAACAATCTCTTTACAGCATCGTAGGATTACTGCGGGTATCGGTGCTGTTAGCGGCATGGGAAGCGGACATAAATTATCACTAAAAAAACAATATATATCAATTGATAAGGGAATAACCAGTCTAAGAATGGGTGTCAATATTGTTGGTCCATTTAATCAGGTTCTTGAACAGTTTGATTCCAATGATATGACCACTTTTGGCGATTCAGCAATCAAGCTAGATGATAAGGGCCCTAGATTATTAAAACCAAAAGGCATTGATGCTCTTGAAGTTCCCAAGAATACAATTGAGCATAGGAATAGAACACTAAACATTAGTGGATTTGATGCACTTCTAATGGGGCAGCCAAAATACAACGATACCCCATTTATGTGGCAAGGGCTGCGTATTGGTGAGTTGATTAGTGCAAATTACGGGGGATTGGATAGTCAGGTGTTCGGGCAGAGTTGGGTGTCACTTAAAGTACGTGATTTAAGAGTCGATGGTTTTGACTCATTTGCTTGTGAATATGATTATACCGCTTTCGATAAGCGCATGAGGGTGACTAAAACACCTTTGCCAAAACCAAGCCAGAGCATTCAACCTGTAGGCTTTGACGCATTTAGCCAAGGCGTTCCTAATATCAAACCAGCGGTACATTATATCCGACCCGATGGTAATGCGGATCAGTTTAGGAAAGGTGGTTTTTAATGGCAGGCATAAAATTATTTCCGATTGCAGGGATGAACAATGTTTCTGCTGATGATGCTTTGCAGCGTGGTGGTGATGCACCAAAACTATTTGTGCGTGATGCGCTGAATGTAGATATTTCAGATACAGGGCGGATTGCTTTACGCAAGGGTGCTTCTCAGGTATCCGCATTGAACTTTAAAAATATTTGGCAAAGCCCACTGCATAAAGATGTGTTTGCAACGCTTGATAATCAGCTTGTTAAATTAAATCCACAAACATGGCAGCACGAAGTATTAGCTGAAATCGGTCATACTCAACTTTGTTATGAAGTCGTCAATAATCTTGTATACATTGCAAGCGAGTTGGGTTTGTGGGCATATGATGGGAAAAATGCTCGTTCATTAACGATAGATACACCTGCTACACCAATGTTGAATATGCTAGATAGTGGAGGGTCATTGAAAAGTGGAACTTATAGTGTGGCTATTTCATGGTTGCGTGATCAGCAAGAATCCGCTTTATCGCAAATTGTATCAGATCAAATCACGCTTACATCGAATACCAATCTTGATGATCCATCATTTTCTAGCATTCAAGTAAATTTGCCTTATTGTTTTGACCAGTCTATTACGCATGTAAGGGTTTATGTATCTGATCGGAATGGTGGCGAGCTATTGCGTCATTCTGACCATCCAATCAGTACAACTTCAATTACCATTAGCAGTTTAGACTTAGGTATGGCAGCACGATTTAAGGGGCTTTCACCTATGCCGACTGGTCGATATATGAAGTATTGGCAAGGTCGTTTAATTACAGCAGATAAGAATATTTTAAGATTTTCAGAGCCGTTAGCATATCATCTTCATGATGAAAAGTTTGGCTTTGTCGTTATGCCTCAACGTATTACTTTTGTCTTGCCAGTTGATGGTGGTATCTGGGTTGGTCAAGTAACTCATGTGGTGTTTTTAACTGGAAATAAACCGCAGGACATGACTTTTCAGGCAAAGACCTCTCATGCACCAGTGCCTAACAGTGCGATAGCGATTGATAACAATGATATAGGGTCTGATATATCGCAAGGTGGTAACAATACCGCGCTTTGGTTGGCAGAGAACGGCTATATACTTGGTACGTCAAGTGGTCAAATTATTGAATTGCAGGCTGGAGTATTACAAGGGGTTGTTGCAAAGTCTGGCAGGTCTGTAAGGCTAGGGAGAAGAATCACTACTGTTATAACGTGATGTCATTGTTTACTTATACGGTATCTAATGATGAACGTGAAAGACTTGAAGAATGATTTGAAATCCGAAAATTACGAGATGACGGAACAAGGTATTTATTTTCCTAAGCAGGGCGTTATGGCGCAAGGTGAATACTTTGACCGTGTGAATGGTGGTGAATGGCAGACAACTCACAACCTTGTTGTTAATGAGGGGCTTGCACACTTACTGAATGTGGCAATGGGTACAACTGCAAAACCAGCAGGCTATTATCTTGCATTGTTTAGCGGTGCAACAGCGCCAGCAGCGAATTGGACAGCAGCCAATTTCCCAGCCGTTGCTGCCGAAATCGTGAGTATGACAGAGGGCTATACCAACGCAACACGTCCGCAATGGACACCGCAAAACACATCAACCAACTCGATTGACAATTTCACCTCAGTTGCCAAAGTGACTATTGCTACATCATCACAGCTCACTATAACTGGTGCAGCAATGCTGACAAATAGCACAAAAGGCGGAACGACAGGTACGTTGATTTCAGCTTCTAAATATGCTGCAGCGCGTGTATTCCAAGATGGCGATGAGTATGAAATTGGTTATCGCTTGAGTTTTACTGCAGCGTAACAGATGCACAGCCCACGTCCTTACGGGCTTTTGGTGTTGGATGGTAAGCTCACTGAAAATGACAGATTGTTCATTGACCATCAGCTTAAAAAGCTAACAAACCAAAAGACCGTATCCAATTTAGACAGTATCAGGCAGGTCAGGAACTTGCCTGATGGTGGTTATGTCATATTGCAAGATATGGGCGGAATCTTAAAGGCGATTGCTAACAAGGGAACGTTTGAGTATGTAATTGAATTTGATGGGCTAATTAAGTTTTATATCCCTATGTTATTCAGTGGTGTTATCACCCGTGCAAATGTAATGGAGGATGACGGTGTTGGAATTAAGCTTACTGAACAATGCCGTCGTCGATTAAACAATTATTCAGACAATCCACTACCATCAAAACAGTTATTTTTAAAAAGGTTCGTCATTGAGCCGCATCCAACTCTGTGCCCTGAATTTGCTGGCAACGGTTTAAGTGATGTCATAACCACACAATATACAGGGCAGTACCCAGCATGGTATAGCGGTGCAATGTCAGAAGTGATGCAAATAAGTGGTGGTTATGGTATTCAATTGCTTGACTCTTTACCTGAAAACAACTTAGAGCGAGCGCAATACATCGTTCCACCTAAGTATTTGGATAAGATTTTTAATGAACTCTATGATGTTCGACTGCCTTGCTATAGCGGTATTCCTCCGCTATTGGGGCAATTCCAGTTCGACTATAAGTTTTATCATACCAATGGTGTTGTATTTGACAATGAGAGTAAGCCTTGGCTTGTAAAAATTGACCCAAGTGGTGTATGGGCAATGCCACTGCCAATCATTCCGATCACGGCAACAGTCGCGTTTCGTGAATATATTGAAGAAGTTGGCGATCAGGAAGTCTTAAAAATTTTAGACAGATTTGGAGCAATGCCAAGCGGTGAGGGAATGCCACTGCTTGAACAGGATTTCCATGCATGGAAAAGAGCTGGTGTCATTATAAAGGTATGTGACTCATCTGACTTTTATGAGCATATTGCTTATTCAGATGCTTGTGGCTGGACATTTAACTCATCAGGTACGGAATGTTTTAATACCGCATATTCTGTTGATGAGGATGGAATTAAGTATGGTGTTGCCTATAAAGCTAGTTTTAGGTTCAAGGCTGCTAAACGCTGGGGTTGGTTAGACAAAATTGATGTTGTCGGCGAACAAGCTACCGCAGTCTCAAAGTATCTAAGTGCATTACTCAAGCTGCTACCCAAGGGTGATCAGAAAACTTTAGCAATTCTTTATAAATTACGTCGTGTATCAAAGGAAGATATTTATCAGCAGGCTTTAACAAGCTCACTTAGTCCCCTAGGTGTAACCTCTGTTGATGTGGATTACTGGGATAATCTTGAACTACCACCAATTGCCGATCATACAGGCAGAGTGGTTAAGGTTGGTCATGGCTATTTGTACCACAACGCCTTACCACAAAAACAGCCACAAATAAAATTTCCTGATGTAAAGATGAAAGGCTGTATCTCTTTTGATTTTAGACCAGAAAAAATAACAAGCCAGAATATAAAGCCAAACTGCGACACCATCATGTATGGTTACTATGTTGGCGATAGCCTGAAAGTTGTTAAGTATTTTGTGGACTGGCGTTCATATATCGCCGAGTATAGTGATAATTTTGAACGAATCATGATTGTTGGTTCATGGGAACAATTAGAGCGTGTTGGGCCCACATCGTTACAAGGATACTTCTATACCAGTGATCTTGATTATCGAGAAACCTTTTCACCCACTGAAATCAAGACAACCATTGTTGGTGAGGATAAAGGCTTTGATACTAAGCCTTATTTTAGTTTTCTCTTTCCTGGCTCATGCAACGGTGAGGTATGGAGAAACCGCTATTTCACCCATAAAACAGTATCCACTACCTATAATAGTGAATCCATAGCAATAGGAATCTGCATTCCATTCTTTGACCGTAATTCCATATTGCTGGCCAAGAAGAAAACCACATCAAGCACCAGTATGAATGAGCGACTGGAATTGCTCTACGTTCAAGACCCATATAAATACATCTACTGGACCTATGATTTTGTATATGCATGGGTGGGCCCAATCCCAAAGAGAACAGGTAAACCAGAACCCATAAATGGAAACCCTGTATGGGTGGAAATTGAGGAATACAATCCAACTGAAGTTTCAGACTTTGCGGATCAAGGACCTTGGCTACCATCAACACCCTATGACATTACATGGCTTGTCCATCCTGACTCGAACCAGTGGAACTATGGTGGTGGTGGTGGCAAACCAAAGGTAAATGAATATTCTAAGACGGATATAAAAGGCGCTCAAACAACAGGTGATCTATCATTTAGTGCAACTGACCAACCTTTTAAGGTTTTTACCAATGTGCCTGACGATGGCTATTTCAGGATGTCTCCAAACAATGCAGGCAACCTGTTCTATAGAGATACCTGTAAGGTTGTATTTGGTGATAGTGAATATGCCAACATATCCGAAACAGACCAAAACAATCGTCGCTATAAGTGGGGTTATACAAGTCTGGTTGAACATAAGTCTGTATATCATTTTATTGGAGTAATTAACGAATGACTTTGTATCGTGATGATATTCAGGAAACGATTGCATATTCCAATAACACGATGGGTAAGTCCAAAGCAGTCACAGAAGAACTCATTAGAATTAAAGAAGATTCTCTATATCTGCTTGCTGTGCTGTCTGGTGATGTTGTTTTAATTGCAGATGAGTTTGTTGATTCTGCTATTTTCCCTATAAAAGATAGTATTGGCGTTACTGATATATGTGTGGGGCGTAAACGCCATGTTGATTTTATCCATGATCAAATCATCGTCTCTGACAACCTTAAAACCAGACTACGTGCCAAGTCATTAATTCAAGATAATATTAGCTCTGCATCAACACAAAAAGATAAACAGCGAAATATAAATATTGAGCGATTGTTGATTGCTGAAAATCTCAACACTAAAAAATATAGTCTGTCTAAGTTAAATGAAGCCTTAAAAATTAAAGAGAATTTCAAAGCAACTGCGCGTCTTAAAGATTCAATGACTGATGTGCTTGATGTTTCAGATACTTCTTTAAAGTCTAAATTACGAGCTTTTACGAATGAGCATATTATTTATCAAGAAAATTATAGACTAAAAAAAATATCACGCTCAGCGATTACTGAAAAACTGAAAGCACAGGACAGTTGTGTCACCCGATACTCTGATTTTATTACCGACAATGTGTTGTATGCGGAACAATATACGCAGCGCACAAAGGCTAAACAACGTGTCGTTGATACAATCAGCATCAATGAGTTGCTAAAGCAGCAGCGTAAAATAAGACAATCAATTCATGAAAGCCTTAGCATTGTAGAGTTTAATCGTGGCAAAAATATTGCCAAGCAATTGGTCAATGACCTTGTTTTTATTGAAGATGATTATTCAAGAGAAAAGCAATATGGCTATGCTTGGACTGCCAATGTTGATACATGGGCCATGAGTCGCTATCAGGATTATGGCTTTAGTGATCTGACTGTGGTTGATGGTGTGCTTTATGGTGTGGCAGATGATGGCGTTTATCGCTTGGATGCTAATGCATCTGTTGATGGTAAATTGGTTACAGGTCAATTAGATTTAGGGCAAGGCAGCTTAGTTCATCCGCTAGGTGCGTATCTTGAATATGAATTATCTGGAAGTTCTAAAAAGTTGGAAATTGGCGTTAGCACAACTCAAACTGGCACCAAACAAACCTATTTTTATAGCCTACCAAAAGAACCATCTAATTATCTTACTAATGGTCGGGTTTTATTTGGTCGTGGTTTACGTGGTCGGCACTTTAGTTTTGAAATAAAAATATCAGGTGAGCATGGCTATATCAATGACTTCTCAATTGATATGACAGCTACTAAACGGAGAGTATGAGATGTCTACAGGTAGCTACGATAATAGTAAAAACATCATTGATCGCACTATGTACGAGGTTACTCACAAACTTGAGTACCTTGAAAATAAAGCCAACGGTTATGCTAACGAAGTGTCTCAGGCACTCGGTACAATATCTAATATTCAAGTTGATCCTGTTAAAACCCCACCCAAACTACCTGAGCTTGCGTCAGGTGGTTATGCGCCCATATCAGGTATCCAAGCACCAGAATTAAAAGCTGAACTTCCTAAGCCGTCAATTGTTGATTTGGATATACAAGTACCAAGAGAAATGGTAGCACCAGAATTTAACGGTCTTGAAGTCACTATTCCTGATGCACCAATTTTACAGAATGATTTAACCACACCAAATTTTATATCCGCGTCAGAAATCCCTAATGTTGACACAAACATTACACTTCCAACTTTACCAACGTTTGAATTTCAGAATATTGACAAAGGCACTATGCCAATCGCTGTCAATATTGATCAGTTATTGAGTTCGATTGATTTAAGTGATTTGGAAATGCCTAGCGCACCAGATGTACCGATCATGTACTTACCTGATGCTCCAACCATAAATGCTGGTACTGCGCCATTAAGACCTGAAATAGATGATGATGTTGAAATGCCTGATGCGCCAACCATCACCATGCCAGAAATTGAAGCTTTAGAAAAGATCACATTACCAAATTTTCAATTCGATGAAATCCCAATTTTTGAAGGTGAAGCGCCAAAATTTAATATAGCGTTCCCCGATAATATTGACTCAATTATTGCTAATGCATCAATGGTTATTGGTCAGGACTATAATGCTTTTAATGCTGATAATGCGATTAGCCCACTGGTTGCTGAAATACGTGCATGGTTAGATGGTAGTCATGCAGGTTTAGGCTTGCCTGAAGCTGTAGAAAAAGCTTTGTTCAATCGGGCGAGAGAGCGTACAAGCCGAGAAACTGAACGATCAGTACAAGAGGCTGTAACGGAGTGGGCGAGTCGTGGCTTTTCAATGCCACAAGGTATGCTTGCAAAACAGGTTGCAGATATTCGTGATCAGGGTAAATTGGCATTGGCTGACATAAACCGAGACATTATGGTTCAGTCATTTGATAAACAGCTTGAACATATCCGTTTTCTGACTGAGCAGGGTATGGCTCTTGAAAAAATGAAGCAAGACCTGTGGTTGAGCTATGTTGCTAATACGCTCGAATTAACTAAGTTTCATGTTGATAGCAAAATCAGTCTATTGAATGCTCAGATTAGTTTGTTTAATGCTCAGAATACTGCATTTGAATCTTTAATCACTGTTTATAAAACAAAAATTGAGGCAACGATTTCAAAAATCACAGCCTATAAAGCACAGATTGATGCTCAACTTGCCATTGGTCAGATTAATCAGCAAAAAGTGGATATGTTTAAAGCCAAGGTTGATGCGACCTTAACCAATGTTGAGATTTACAAGGCATTGGTTCAAGGTGCTACGGCAAAAGCTGGGCTTATTCAAACAAAGTTTGATGCATATAAATCTGAGGTTCAGGCATTTTCTGAACAAGTCAATGCAGAGAAAATAAAAATTGATGCATACGACTCACAGGTAAAGGCCGAGGCAACCAAAGCTTCGATGTATGAATCCCTTGCTCGTATGTATGCAGCAACTGTTGAGGGCGTTTCATCAAAAGCTAATATCAAGTTAAAAGAAGGTGACTTGCGGATCGAAGCTGCCCGTGTACGTTTAGCTGAATATACAGCGAATGTAGATGCTTATAAGGCTGATATAGATGCTCAAATGTCTGTAGTCACAAGTAAAACTTCGGCATTTAACTCCCAAGTTGAAGCATTTAAGGCACAAGTTAGCGCTGAAACATCAAAACTAAGTACGCAAGCCAGCGTTATTGATTCACAAGCACGCACTAAAATTTCGTTTGCTGATGCACAAGCCAAATTTGCTGAAATGAGAATGCGTGTTGGTATTGCAAATAGTGAATCCTTAGCTCGTTTCGCGGATATGAAATCACGTACAGCGATTGCAGTATCGGAAGCGCACTCCAGATACGCGGATTTATCTTTGCGTACAACAATTGCGAATACTGATGTATACAACCGCTATATTGATTCACGTATGCGTGTTGGTATTGCTAATGCGGATATGCAAGCCCGTTATGCTGACATGAATAGCCGAACCAATATCGCATTTGCTGAAACCCATGCGCGTTATGCAGATATGAATTTGCGTACAAATATTGCAAACAGCGAGACTCAATCCAGATATGCAGACATGAACGTGCGTACCAATATTGCGTTTGCAGAAATGCAGCTCAAGGAGTATGAAGCTAATATGCAAAATGCAATTCAGAAAGCACAACTAGCACTGGAAGCAGCCAAAGCGGTTGGACAATATTCTTCACAACTTGCCGCAGGTGCAATGTCTGCTATGCATGTTTCAGCAAGTATGAGCGCTGGAGGTTCTACAAGCTCAAGCTATAGTGAAAGCGAGTCAGAATCAACAAGCCATAACTATAGCTACTAGGCTGTAAGGCTAACGCCTATAGCGTTTTTTGATTAACCATACATGATATTTATATTGGAATAAGTGTCATGTACGGCTTAAAAAAACGTTCAAAGCAAGATGAAAATGGACTAATTCAAGGTGCGGGTACTGGCACTTCTGATGATGTTAAAAAAAATGTTCCAGCAGGGAGTTATATTATGCCTGCCGATTCTACCCAAAAAATTGGTACAGATAATTTAAAAAATATGGGCAGTCCCACGCCAGTTAATCTTAGTAACGGTGAGTTCCAACTCTCGCCTGACCAAGTTCATTCGGTGGGTGTGCAAACGCTTGATGCCATGAAAAACCAAACGCATACAACAGTTAATCAACCTCAATTGGGTTTTAAGCCTGGTCAAAATAAACCTGAGTTATTTTTTGCAAATGGTGGGCTAGTGCCAAGTATCTACCCAAGCGCAGATGATATTCGACGCGCACAACAAAATAGAATTGGTGGTCCACAAATGCGTGATGTAACACCAATTAATCGTCAACTTCCAGCAACATCAACCGCACCATCAGCAGCCAGCGCACCATCAGCAACGCCAACCACTCCAACACCAGCACAAAGCGGATTTGGCGGTGGTATAAGAAGCTTTGTAAATAATAGTAAACTTGTAAAAGGTGGTGGTGCTTTAGCTGCTACTTCGGCATTGTTTGCAAACGCCGCTACGCCTAGTGAGGATTATCGAGAGCGTTTTGGTTTAGGCGATCAGTCACCAGAAGATTTAGGTACAGCAAAAGGGTTTGCTAAAGATTTTGGTGTTCGCGCATTGGGTTATGCTTCGGACTTAGGTAATGCTTTAACTCTTGGACAAGTTGGACGGTTTTATGCAGATAAACAACGTATTGCAAGTGAAGCAAAAGCAACTCAACCTGAATTTAATGCCAAACAAAATGGTAGTCAAACCACGAACCCATTCACTGATAAGCCTGCTACAGCACCACAGGATAAGCAGCAACCACAGGATAAGCAGCAAAATTCTGTACAAGATAATCCTTATGCGATTCAGCAAAAAGGAAATAGCTTTAGCTATGTTAATCCTAGTGCAGCAACTCAAGCGCGAGAGCAAGGCATACCAGAGGGACAAGCCAGTAATGTTATTGGTGGGATTCGACCAGTGAATGATCCACGTGGGGTAGCAAATTTATTTGCCAATACTCAAGAAATGGGACCAACTGAACAGCAGATTCAAAATGCAATCGCTCAGCGTGAAATGAATATTGGCTTGGGTATGCGAGGTTATGGTAATAATCCTATACAAGCACCTCAACGTAATGAAGCACAGGAAGCTGAACGTCAAGCTGTAATTCGTGCAGCAAGCACACCGATTGCAGGGGCGAGAGGTTTAACTGCCAACCAAGTCCGTACCTTATCCGATCTACAACAAGGTGAAGACAATCGTGCCAACCAACGTTATACCACTGATGCAAACAATGTTGCAGCTTTACAGCGTGAAGCAATGGGGCAAGTTGGGCAGAACTATCGTGCTGAATTAGGCGAGCAAGGTACTAATAACCGATTTAATGCAAATTTAGGTTTTGATGCACAAAAGTTCCAAGCGACCAATGATTTGGCTAATCGTGAATTTAATCTGAATGCCTCTGAGAAAGGTTTTGGCATTCGTAACTCAGCACGATTAGAGAAATTGTATGAGCAATATGATTCTGCGAAATCAGATGAGGATCGTAAATCCATTCAAGAAAAAATTAATCGTTATGCAGGTAATAAAGCTGATACAGGTAAAGATCGTTATATGACTGTGGGTGGTGGTCAAGTTTATGACAAAGAAAGTGGTTTGATTAACCAGCCACAACAATTGTTTGATACTCAGACTCAGCAGTTCGTAAATACACAAATTAATAATCAAACCAGTAATGGTCCAAAAGTAGGACAGGTTCAGGGTGGTTATAAATTCAAAGGAGGTGATCCGAATAGTCCATCTTCTTGGGAAGCTATTTAAAAAGCTTATCCCCCTCTAAGGTTCGACTAAAAAGTATTTAACCTAGAACATACATGACATGCTAATAGGAGTTTGTCATGTCTGAGCAAAAGAAACCTTGGGAACAAAATTGGAATCAACCAACTGCAATTAATACTGACTCTACCAATAAAAAGCCTTGGGAACAAAACTGGAGCGAAGAAAAGACAGACCAACCTAAAGAAAAAGGTATTTTAGGTCACTTAAAAGATACTGGCTTATCTGCCTTAAAAGGTGCGATTGCTGTACCTGAATTGGCTGTCGGTGTCATGGATATGATGTCTGATGGTGCTGTTGGTAAAACACTTGAAAATAAAGATGGTGCTATTGGCTTTCGACCTAAAGAAGCCAAACAAGCCCTAGGTGATTTACATACAGACCAATATAAAGCACAACAACAAGAATTTGCTGATGCTGGTAAAGATGGAAATTGGGTAGATAAAGTCGTTGATAAAACAAAAGTTGCCTTAACAAATCCCTCATTAATTGCTAATACCGTAGTTGAATCTGTTCCTTCAATGTTAGCTGGTGGCGTATTAGGTCGTGCTTCTGGTATAGCCAATCCTGTTGTAGCTGGTGCTGTTGGTGAAGGTACAGTTATGGCAGGTAGCCAAGCTGAACAAATTCGCCAAGAAACTGTAGATGGACGATTAACAGCAGATCAATCTTTAGCAGGGGCAACAACAGGTATACTTGGTGGTTTAATTGGTTTTGCTGGTGGTCGCCTTGCCCAAAAAATGGGTATTGGTGATGTAGATACCATGCTTGTAACAGGGCGTGCTGGTCCAGCTGAAATTGCTGGTGAGATTGCCTCAATGCCTGCGAAGTCTTTACCTCGTCGTGTCGTTGAAGGTGCAATTTCAGAAGGCTTTTTAGAAGAATTACCCCAATCTGTATCTGAGCAGATTTTACAGAATTTAGCCCTAGATAAGCCTTGGCATGATGGTATTGAAGATGCAGCCGTTATGGGCACTTTAGCTGGTATGGCAATGGGTGGTGCTGCCAATATTTTATCTGGTCATAACACAGGTACGGAACCTCAAGACAACCAACAGCAATCAGGCTCACCTAATCTACCATCAGCACCATCACAATTAGGCTCAAATCCAGATAGTGCTTTAACTGGCGAATATATTCCACGTGGAAATGTACCACAGGGCGACAATCAAGGTCGCACAACTTTTGTTTATGATCAGCCATCAATGGAAGCTGATAATTTATTAAATAACAATTACAAAGGTGATACTGGTTTCGATACATCGGGCAATTTCGGCCCTTCAAATAACCCAGACAGCCCATTATCTCCAAGTGGCGGCAAATATTTTGACGACCCTGTAAACCAACCGCAGTTACCATCAGAGCGTTTAGGGATTAATCCCAATGATGGACCTATGTCATCCGCAGCAGCTTTGGCAGTGGATAGTGGCTCATCCCCGATAGCTCAACTGGGATACACACCAGAGCAACAGACGCAAGAGCAAAGTAATACACCAATCAGTGATGCTGTGCCGTCAAACTATCAATCATTATTAGGAAGTCAGAACGATGGACAGCCCTTTGATGCACGCTTTGAAGATGCAAAAGTACAGCAAGGAAATGCACAAGCTGACAATGCAGGCAAATCAATTTCTCAACAGTATGACGCCAATGCAGCGGATGCAATGGGTGGAGGAATTGAAACAGATAGAGCGAAAACAACAACAGCGCAAACTGTTCAACCAATCTTAGGTCAAGATGGCAAGAATAAATGGTTTGGCACACAGGAAAAAGCGCAAGCATTCATTGATAAGAAAGATTTAGGCAATGATTATCAGGTGGTTCAAGATGGTAAGCGTTTTGAGATTCAGCCTAAAGCCAAATCTCCAGTTCAAGATGACGCATATTTTCAAAGTCAATTAGATCAACTTGATAAACAACGCGCACAGTTTGAATCGTCTGGTGATTACGCAAATGCTGAAAAAGTTTACGCTGAAATGCAAACAGTGGCGCGTGAATGGCAAACTAATCCAAGCACAGACACGCCTACAACCAAGCGAGCTGAACCATCTAAAGGTGCATCTGATAATGCTTGGGCGGATTTTTACAGAAAAAATCGCAACATGATGAGTGAAGAACTTTTCATGGGGGGTCATCAAGATCGTAATACGCTTGAAGAAGCTACTCCTGAAATTCAATCACGTCATGCTCACGGTATGGCTAAGGCAACTCCTGCTGCTGCGGTTCGTGATCTGAAAGATATTTTAGAAAATGGCATAGATCAGAATCGCGGACAAGGGCGTTTGTTCACAGCACCTCTAAGTCAAGGAAAATTGACAGCCGAACAGCGTAGCGCAATGTCAGCATCAGGCACATCGTCAGGTAGTGCTTATAGTGATGGCGCTTTTACTTTGATTGCCAAAGAGGGTGTTGGAGACATTCGATCTGTGTCTGAAATTGATGCAGTCATGGTAAACAGTGCAGTACCTCAAGAAGTTGTGAATGGTTTACGCCAAGACTTTCCAAACATGAAGTTTGGGTATGCAAAAGAATTGCCTAGCTTATTATCAGGTGGTAAGCAGTCAAACAATGCACAGGCCCAAGTTGCTGAACTTGAACAACAGCTTAAAAATGAAAAAAGCGTACCGAAAAAGGCACAAATCCGTAAACAGATTGCAGAGTTGCAAAACGGTTTGACAGAACAGGCGCAAAGCACTGTAAGTTTGAATCAACCAGAAAACACAACGTCTGAGCATCCAGTCAATCAATGGAAATCCAACATGGAGGAAGCCTTAGCCAAGGCTGATCCTGAGCATCCACAATTCAAAAAACTACAGCTTAATGCCAAACATGGTTTAAAAAGTGAAGGGGATCGGGAAGCTGCATTACGCCAAGCACGTGAGATTGAGAAGAAAACATCAAAGACTATCGAGGAAAATACTACCGCTCAATCTGAATCTGAAAATCCAAATGGAAAAGCACCAAGTCCAACGGAACAAAAGATTCGTGAAACCTTGCAGCGCAATGATACCCAGCAAAACGGTAAAAAAATGGAGTCGGCTGCCACCATTTTAGCCAATCGAATTAAAAAAGATGGACCTGAATACTTTACCCTTGGTTGGAATAAAGATGCACAACTAACAGCAGAAGCACACGACTATGTTGAAACAATCCTAGATGAAGCTCTTAGCAACTTAGGTATTAAAGGTTTTGATGATGCAGATAGCTTTTCAAAACTAACCAATGATGTGCTTGAAAGCATCGACGATGTTTATGCCGCGGCTGACGATTCAAGTTTTGATGACAGACCTGTAAAAGACAAGGATGGCAATTATAACGCGCCTAAATTGGTCAAGGTGAAGGATGAAAAAGGCCGTACTCGATATGTACTAGAGCATGAATTAAACGACCCGAACGTGGAGTATTTGCGCAACTTTACTGAAAGTGGTCGTCGTTCGGTAGTTAAAATTAGTCGAGATAATATTTTTCAAGATACGCCACAGAATAAACAAGATGCGCCAAAAGCCAAAGCCGAACCTGAACAACCAAAAGCCAAAGTCGAGCCTTCTAAAAACACGTTAGTATCCGATGATCGTGCAGCAGAGTTACGTGCAAGATTAAAGGCCAAGCTATCACAACTCAATAGTGGCATTGACCCTGAAATCATGGCTATTGGTGCGGAACTTGCGGTTTACCATATTGAACGTGGCGCACGTAAGTTTGCAGCATTCGCCAAAAACATTGCGAATGATCTTGATGTGAGTGTTGAGAAAATCCGTCCATACTTGCGTAGTTGGTATAATGGCGCACGTGACATGATGGAAGATATGGGTGCGGATATTCAAGGCATGGATAATGCTGAAACCGTTCGCGCTGAATTGGCAAAACTCGATAATCCGCAACAATTTGAAGCTAAACTTTATTCAAGTCTGGGTTTAGAATTGCCAGAAAACCAAGAGGATACTGCGAATGAACAACCTACAAGCAATACAAGCGATCCGCAAGGAGCGTCAGCAGTACGAGGAGGACGAGGACGTACTTCACAATCGGATGTTGCATCGGGAAATAATCGAAATGTGGACGAGGGAGTATCCACAAGAAGTGGAACGTCTAACCAAAATCAATCTACTGGACGATCTCGCATACGTGACACAGGAACGGATGTGGAGAACGATGGACGAGTATCTGGACGCGGGATGGAATCCAGCCGACGCGAGGATGCAAGCGGAACTAGACAACTACGAGTTGATCAGCCCACAAGATTAGAATCACCAGCAGCAGTAGCCAATACTGCGACTGATTTCTACATGGCTGACCCAGAGTTAATCATTGGTGGAACTCAGGTAAAACGATTCGATAAGAACAAAGCAGCGCTTGAACTTTTAGAAGAACTGACCAGCGAAGGTCGTCAGGCGACAACGGAAGAACAAGCGATTCTTGCAGGCTACACAGGTTGGGGTTCTTTTGGTCAGGATTTATTCCAAGGTACTTGGGATAATCCAGTATTTAAAGACGAAAGTGTTTGGAAAGAACGTAACTTATGGTTGCGTGAGAGATTAGGTAAAGAATCTTGGGAATCTGCAAAAGATTCGACTATTAATGCCCATTTTACCGATCCATACACCGTTGCGGCTATGTGGGCGATGGCTGAAAAAATGGGCTTTACAGGTGGGCGTGTTCTTGAGCCAGCGATAGGCACAGGTAACTTCATTAGCTTAATGCCGATGCATATTAAACAGCGTAGCCAAGTGACTGGGATCGACCTAGACATTACCACTGCTGCGATTGCAAAACAGTTATTCCCTGAAAGCAATGTGCAGAACATGCCATACCAGAAGTCTCAAACACCAGATAACTTCTATGACTTGGTGATTTCTAACGTACCATTTGCTGATATTAAAATTGCAGACCGTCGCTACAACCAATTCAATCCAAACCTACATGATTACTACTTCTTGAAAATGCTAGATCAGGTACGTCCTGGTGGTATTGTGATGGCGATTACGTCATCTGGTACGATGGATAAACAATCCGAAGTGATTCGTCGTGAATTGGCTAAGAAAGCTGAATTAATTACATCGGTTCGCTTGCCATCTGGTGCATTCCAAGAATATGCAGGCACAGCAGTCGTGACAGATATTATCGTGTTGCGTAAACGTGCCGAGCCTTTGACTATGACACCAGAAGTCAATTGGATTGGTTTATCCGAAGTTAAAACTTCATCAAAACCAGTGAAAGTAAACAGCTTCTATGCTGAAAACTTGCGTAATGTGTTGGGCACCATTGACTATGGCAGTGGAACGACACGATTCGGCGCTGGCATGATCGTGCATCGTCCGCATGACCTAAAACAGCAACTTGAAAAAGCGGCTAATTTTGTTCCTGAAGATGCTTTAATACCAAGACACAGCAAAGATCATTTGACTTACTACGCCAACAAAGCTGGTGAGCGCACCAATACGCTGACCATCAGCAATGGCGAATTGATGTTTGTCTATGGCGACCAAATGGTTAAAGCCACTGATCTTTTTGAATACAAACTCAAGGATGCTAAGAAAACTGCACAACGTCAGAAATCAATTGAGGACCTGATAGCGATTCGTAAAGCCTACACAGATTTGACCGATGCAGAACGTATCGAACAGGACAATGTAGAGCAACTGCGTAAGACCTTGAATAAACTTTATCAGGCATATACCAAAGAACATGGTCCATTGGCTGATTCGTTTGGTTTGCAATACTTCCGTAAACTAGGCGATGCGTATTACTACAGCCTAGCGGCTTTAGAGGTGAACGGTAAACCTGCTGAAATCTTAAAACGCAGTGTTGTTCGTGGAGCAGATACACTTAAAAATCCAACCGTATCGGATGCCTTTGTGGTGGAGCGCAATAAAACTGCTATACCTAGTTTGACCAACATTGCAAAACTGGCCAATGTATCTGAGGATCAGGCGCGTGCCGAACTGATTGCGAAAGGTGCAATCTATGTGCTGCCTAATGGCGATATTATGCCGAGCGATATGTACCTATCTGGTAACGTGCGCCTGAAACTGGAAGAAGCGCAAAATGCCGTAGCAGAAGGCAATACTGACCTGCAGCGTAACATCGATGCACTCAAAGAAATTATTCCAGAGGATATTCCTTACTTCAATATTGAAGCCAAAATGGGTGCAACTTGGGTGCCGTTGTCTGATTATGAAAAATATATTGCACACATGCTTGGGATGACAGACACCACAGGAATTACTGTGACATTCCCGAATGGTAAATGGAAAGTCAAACTTGACCCTATTGCAGCACGTCGTACCGAAGCCAAGACCAACTACGGTACAATCTACAAGTCATTCCAAACTGTAGTATCTGCCGCACTATCTAACCAGACGATTACTGTGAAGTACAAAAACGAGGATGGTTCTGAAAGTGTAGATGTGCAAGCCACAGAAGAAGTGAATGAAAGAATCTCCAAGATCAAGGAAGATTTTGCAGCTTGGTTGTGGTCTGATCCTGAACGTCGTGTTCAACTGGAAAAAGAATATAACCACACCTTCAATGCTTGGGCGACACCTAAATATGATGGTTCGTTCATGTCGATGCAGGGCATGGCGTTAAGTTTAGGTAATGGCCCATTTAACTTGCGTCAGCACCAACAGAATGCAATCTGGCGAGCGATTGTCAATCGTCGTTCCATTAATGCTCATGAAGTAGGTACAGGTAAGACGTTTACAATGGGTGGTATTGCGATTGAATCACGTCGTTACGGCATTGCCAAAAAGCCTTTAATTCTTGCCCATAATGCCAACAGTGCAGCCGTAGCCAAAGAAATTCAAATGATGTATCCATCGGCACGTGTACTGTTTATTAGTGAACTAGGTAAAGCAGTTCGTCATATCCGTATGCGTCAAATTGCCAATGATGATTGGGATGTGGTGGTGATGCCACACTCGATGATTGATAAGCTCACGTTATCTGAAGAAACCTTGATGGCTATGGCTGCTGATGATATTGCAGCACTAGAAGCAGAGCTTGAAGAAGCACTAGCCGAAGAAGGCGGTGCGACTTTAGATGAAGTCTTGGCGATGGATAGCGAAACCGTCAATAAAAAAATGGGCTTTAAAAACCCGACTGCCAAGCAACTTGCAAAACAACGTCTGAAACTTTTAGAAGATATTCAAAAGCAGGCTATGGATTCAAGTAAAGCCGATGCGGTGAACTTTGAAGAACTTGGTGTAGATATGATCATGGTGGATGAGGTGCATGAATTTAAAAAACCAAGCATTGCCACACGTATGAACATGAAAGGATTGAATACCAGTAGCAATAAACGCTCTGTTAATTTGCAGTTTCTCACTCGTTATGTGCGTCGTATGAACAATGGCGGTAATGTGCATACCTTTACGGGTACACCGATCACCAATACCCTAACTGAAATCTATCATCAGATGCGTTATGTGATGGAAGAAGAAATGCAAAAACTTAATGTTGCTGCATGGGATGGTTGGTTTGGTAGTTTTGCAACCGATATTACTGATATTGAATTGTCTGCAACTGGTGAATATCAATTGGTCACTCGTTTGGCTGGATTTGTAAACGTACCAGAATTACGCAAGATGATTGGTCAGTTTATGGATATTGTTTTTGCCAACGATATGCCTGAAATGCAGCCACGTAAAACCAAATCAGGCAAAATCTTGTCGGATGAAAGTCTAACCGAAGCAGAAAAAGCGGAACTTCTCAATGGTCGCACTGAGGATGCAAAAGATCGCCCGTATAAAAAAGTGATTAACGTCACTACTGAAATGTCACCAAAACAGGAACAAGCACTGGCTGAGATTCAGTCCTTGGCGAAAGAGTGGGAACGGGCAAGCGGTAAACAAAAACGCCAATGGATGCGTGATGGCGACCCACGTTCACCACTATCTATTAGCACTGCCGCGAAAAAGGCTAGTTATGACGCACGTATTGGCGATCCTGAATACATTGGTCAGGAGGGCAAAACCGAAGATTTTGAAATGTCAAAAGCGTCTCAAGTGGTTAAAAACGTGATGGAGGTATATCACTCACACCCACTTGCAAGCCAAGTCATTTTTGCAGATACAGGTTATAACACCACAACTGAACGCAGCACTGGTCAGAAAGATGCTAACGGCAAAACGATTCGTGAGCGAGTTAAAGTCTTTTCACCGATCAAGGATATTGTAGAACGTCTGGTTCAATCGGGCATCCCACGTGAACAAATTGCCATTGTCGATGGTTCAGTCAAAGCTGAAGCACGCAAAGCGATTGCCGACAAGATGAATACTGGTGAGATTCGTGTGGTGATTGGCTTAACTCAAACACTGGGCGTAGGCGTAAATATGCAACGTAATCTACGTGCAATGCATCACTTGGATGCACCGTGGATGCCTGGTGAACTTGAACAGCGTAATGGTCGTGGCCTGCGTCAAGGCAATCAATGGAACACGGTGCTTGAGTATCGCTACATCACCGATAAGTTAGACGGTAAATCATGGCAAGTTTTGGCTATTAAGGACCGTTTTATCAATTCCTTTATGAAAGCTGATGGTAATGTTCGTTCGATTGAAGGTGATGCTGCTGCGGATAATGGTGAGGATAATGCAGGGGATATTATGTCCTCATTCTCAGAAGCCTCTGGCGACCCACGTGTATTGCAACGTATCCAGATGAAAGAAAAACTTGAGAAGTTGCAGCGAAAAGAGCGTTTGCATACACAGGGTATCGCGGATATGAAGCGTACCATAGGCAACACACAACGTCGTATTGCTCGTTTTGATGAGCAGATTGCCGAGTATGAAAACAATGCTGTCTTGGATCGTATTCAAACCCTAATGCAGTCACAGTCTGAAAACTTCTCTGTAGAAGTGGACGGCAAGAAATACGACAAGCACAAGGAAGCATCAGACGCGATTCAGCAATTTATTGTTGATCATGTGCGTACTGGTTCATCACGAATCACACTGGGCAAGTACGGCAATGTCACTATGTCGGTTGAATGGGATAGCCTACAACCACAAGCCACCCTGTCTATGAAGATTGGCCCGATTGAATTTAAGGGTAATACCTTGCGTGGCATCGAGGGCAAGTTGCGTGGAGCAGCACAGGACGTTAAAGCGCTGGAAGATGCAAAAGTCAGCGCACAAAATACGATTAACAATCTATCTAAAGCAGTCGAGCAGCCGTTTGGTCAGGCGGATCAATTGGCACGTACTCAAAAACAGCTTGAAAATATTGAACAAGACTTGGAAAACAACCCTGTAGCACCGCCAATCTGGTTGCGTCGTGGTGCGCCAATTGATTCAGAAGTGTATTACAAGGGCAAACTATTTATCGTTTCTGGTCATCGTTATACCAATGATGGTTGGTTTGTATCGGCAGAAGATGCAAAAGGGACCATTGAGATTCCGTACCTAGAAGCAACCGATAGTGTAGGTATGCAGATTTACGAGGAAAGAGAATTTGAAGCACCGAATATTGAGGATAAAACAAAGGCAGACAATGATGTAAAAAATGAAATTAATGACTATAGCCGTGACAAATTAAAACCTGATAACGAGCGTAGAGGTACTTCACCTTTATCAACTTCATTTTTGCCGCTTTCTAAAAATCGGGCGGATCGTCTTGTAGTGGATATACTCTCTAGGATTTCTAAAGGGGACACGCCAAATAAATCTAAAAGTAGAATCAGCGGGATAGTACAACCCAAATTTCCGTTTGTTGTAGTTGAATCGTTTGAGGCTTTGCCAAAAACGATACAGCAAGAAAATTACTATCAAGGTGAACAAGGAGAAACCAAGCGGTATGATGTAATGGCTGTTTGGCATAAAGGCACACTTTATATTAATGCTGGAGATGTCCAAGGAAATCATAATACACAACAAACCACTTATGAAGCCTATGAGGAAGTCATATTGCATGAAGTGGTTGGGCATTTTGGAGTTCAGCAATTATTTGGCCAAGAATATAAAACCAAGTTTCAGCAGCTTTTTAATGCACTTGGTGGCATAGAGGGGATTCGTAAAATAGCCAAAGATAATGGCGTGGATATGAACCAATTTGATAATGCTTATATCAAACCATTTAAAAAAGGTGTAGAAGAAGGACGTTACGATCCACTCGATGCTCAACAAGCAACAGTAAGTGAGTTATTTGCTTTTGTTGCACAAAATGCTAAGTCACGTCCTTTTGTACGTCAAAAGCTAAAAGAAGTTATTGGATATATTCGTCAGTGGTTCCGTGATCGTGGCTTTGATAAATTCCTTTCACGTTACAATGATGCCGATTTGATGATGTTTTTGTCAGAAGCTCGTAAGGCTGTAGTTGATCGAAGCTATTTTGGTAAATATAAAAATCAAGAATTTTCATCTAAGAACAATTCTGATACTCCACTTTATAGCCGTAGCACTAAAAGTAATTCAGGCTCTACAACTCAACAAGTACGAGACGTGTTGATTGATCGTTTTGGTAAAGAGACCATTGATGAGCTTGAACGACAAGGTAAGCTTGAAATTATTCAGGATTATCAGGTTGAAGGTGTTGAGGGCTTCTATTACAACGCTAAAGCGGTACTCGTTGCATCGAATCTGACTGCTGAAAGCACAGTGCCAACATTCTTACATGAGTTGGGTGGTCATGCTGGTTTTCAAAATATGATGAACCAGAAACAATATAATGAATTGATGAATCAATTTAATAAATTGGTTGAGCAGGGTAATCCTGTTGCTTTAGCTGCAAAGATGCTTGCTGAACGTGAACAAGGCTCTGAACGTCAGCAGCTTGAATATTTACCATATTTATTAACCCTTTCATCAACTATGCAGCAACGTAATGTACTTCAACGCAATGCTTTACAGCGATTAATCCAAAATATTGTAACTTATGTTAAGGCTTGGGTATTTGATCGATTTGGTGTCAATCTTAATTTAAATCCTGATGATATGCTTGCATTGTCAGAACGTATGATTGAGAAGTTTTCATATCATTCAGATGCTGCAATCAATCAGCATGGTGTTGCTAAATATTCTTTAAATGAAAATAGCCATGCACCATTCCAAAAGGCGATTGACCGTGTTATGGATGGTCATACACCGCAGCAGTTTATTAAGATGGGTAAAACACCAGATGTTTTAAAAATGGTTGGAATGCCTGATGCTTCAATAACGATTCATGGTCGGACTATTGAGAAGGTTATGGGTGAGCATTTAGGGATTGAGCAAGGTAATCATAGCCATTTGCATAATCTGACACCTGAAACATTACGTCAATTACCACAGCAAATTAACAATCCCATCGCTATCTTTAAGTCTGCCGATACGGCATCAAAAAATGGTTATATCGTCTTAACTGAATTACATGAAAAGGATGTTAAAACTGGTAAGGAGAAGCCAATTGTTGCAGCATTGCATGTTAAAAAGTCTAATTCAGATATTGAGATTATAAATGTTGTAAGTCTTTATGGGCGTTCAGATTCACAATTACAACGTGCTTTAAATAATGATTTGCTGTATTGGCACAAAGAAAAAGGTCAGCTATTTCTGAAAACCGACGGGCTTCAATTGCCACAGGAATTACAATCAGATGCTGACCTTTCTGATGCCAATATAAAAACAAATGAGGATTTAGTCAAGTATCAAGAACAGCCTTTATATAGTCGTAGTGCCAGCGACAATGATATTACCAATCGTATCGCTAATGGGTTTAAAAATTTGCCCAAAGCAGGTGACTGGATTAATAAAAAAGGTGTCGATTGGTTGACATTCGGCTTACAAGCTTTAAGTCGCCGGCATTTAACTGAGATTTATGGAAAATTATTACCACCACTAAATAAATATAATGAACTTGCGGCTCAGATGGATGCTGATAAGAATGATATTGCTGCTGAAGCGGATAATATTGTACGTGAGTGGTCTAAATTAAAGGATGAAGAAGCTTTAGCAAATGTAATGCATGATGCAACTTTAGCTCAAATTGACCCAGCCAAGCCACACCAGTCAGGTGATAATAAAGTTAAATATCAACAATTACTTCATGCGTATAATAATTTATCCCCTGAAGCACAGGCAATGTATAAAAGGGCTCGAAATGCATATAGTGGGCATTATGCAAAAGTTCGTGAAGCGATTAGAGAAAGAATTTTACGATCAGCATTAAGTAGCCAAAAAAAAGCAGATTTGCTCAAGAATATTGAAGGTTCTTTTGGTCAAATTAAAGGTGTTTATTTCCCTTTAGCTCGTTTTGGTGAATATATTATTGTAATGCGTAATAAAAATGGTGATGTAGAAAGCGTCAGCCGTGCAGAAACAAATAATGAAGCCGAGTCTGTGCGTTCAGAGTTAATGAAAAAATACCCACAATTTAAAGTTGATAAGGTCAAATTAGATAAGGAATATAGTGCAAGTCGAGATGGTGTAGGGCGTGGCTTTATGTCTGAACTTTTTAATGAGGTTGAAAATTTAGGTCTAGGTGCAGAAGCACGGGCAGAATTTGAAGATACTTTAAGTCAACTCTACCTATCATCTATACCAGACTTATCTTGGGCAAAACATGGTATTCATCGTAAGGGTACAGCAGGATTTAGCCAAGATGCTCGTCGTGCATTTGCTCAACACATGTTTAGTGGTGCAAATTATTTGGGAAAACTGCGCTATGGGGATCAGTTAGCCCAACAACTTACTGATATGCAAAAACATGCTGACGATGAATTTAATAAAGACATTGGTTACGATCAGCGTTCTGCACAGCGTGTTATTAGTGAAATGGAAAAAAGACATGAACTTTTAATGAATCCTAAAGGGAATCCATTATCAAGTTTTCTTACAAGTGTCGGTTTCATGTATTACATGGGATTATCTCCCGCTGCTGCCATGGTCAATTTATCTCAGACAGCTTTGATTGCTTATCCAATCATGGGTGCGAAATGGGGTTTTGATAAAGCTGGAAAGGAATTGTTAAAAGCATCACAAGACTTTGGAATTGGTTTAAAAAGTGGATATAAAACGCCAGACTTTTCAAGCTTAGAGGGCTTTAAAAATAGTGTTGGTGATATCTATAACCCAGATATTGCATCAATATTAAAAGGTGATGAACTAGTTGCGTATGAAGAAGCTGTAAAGCGTGGTGTGATTGATGTTACGCAGGCTCATGATTTAGCAGGTATTGCTCAAGGTGAAGATAGTAAGGTGATGTGGTATTTCCGACCAGCTATGCGTTTGGCAAGTGGCATGTTTCATCATGCAGAACGGTTTAACCGTGAAGTAACTTTCATTGCAGCCTATCGTCTAGCACGTCAGCATGTTAATACTAATGGTTCAAAGGCAACACACAGTGAAGCTTTTGATCAAGCAATCGATGCTGTATATAAAGGTCATTTTGATTATTCAACAGGAAACCGAGCACGTTTTATGCAAGGTAATATTGCAAAAGTGGTATTACTATTTAAACAATATGCTCAGAATATGATTTATACCTTGGTACGCAATGCCCATCAGTCAATTTATGCGCTCGACCCTAAGGAACAAAAAGAGGCTCGTCGTGCTTTGGCTGGTATTTTGGGTATGACGACTTTGGCAGCTGGTGCAATTGGATTACCAATTACAGGAATGCTTTTCACTGCCTCTATTTTAATCGCAAAGAAAAGTAAACTCGGTTCTGCTGCATTTTTTGCGGCTTGGGCTGTGGCGTTCTTTGGTGCTGCGGATGGTGATGACGATGATCCCTATGAATTAGAAATTGTAATTCGAAATTGGTTGGCAGATATTCATCCTAAGTTTGCTGATTTAGTATTTGGTGGTGTGCCTCGTGCATTCAGCCCAGTGGATTTATCAGGACGTGTTGGTTTGAGTAACTTAATTATTCCTGATGTGCAAGAAGGGCTTGAAGGTGCGGACTGGGCGACTGCAATGCAATCTGCATTACTTGGACCAGTTGTAGGTATTAGTACCAGTACGGCAAAAGGCTTGCAGCAAATTCAAGAAGGTGATTATGGTCGTGGTATAGAGACTATGCTGCCGATTTTTCTTAAAAATGCGATGAAGTCTTACCGTTATGCTGATGAAGGTGTATTAACTAAAAATAAGGATGTGATTCATGATAAGGATGTCACAGGGGTTGAGTTATTTTCTCAAGCGATTGGCTTCTCGCCTGCATCAGTAAGAACCTCATACGAGGGGCGGTCTGCGATTTTCCAATATAGAACTAAGCTGGAAGATCATCGACGTGAGTTGATGCGCAAGTGGGTGGTGGCTCGACAAGAAGATGATAGTGATGGCATGAATAAAGTATGGACTGAAATTTTGGAATTTAATGAAAAAACTGCCGAGAAAAATCCAAAGATGCGAATTAGTCGCATGAACCTTATGCAAAGCTATAAAGCTACTGAGCGTAAAGCAAAAGAAACTGGTGATGGAGGTGTATACCTTACTAAACGGCAGAAAGGTGCTGAGGAGCAAGGTGGGTTTGCGTTTAATCGTTAAAGGGAAAAGCCACCTTGCGGTGGCTTCTTTATTGGATTTTATTTGAGTTTTTCCTTATTTACTAAACCTGTAATCCTAGTCAAGCCAAATGCTGTCACTCGCATGTGTAAAAATACACGCTCTTGACCGTCATTTTGATTTTTGATTACTGGTGATGCTTTATTGGTAAAAACACCATTCAACACATACTGTGCATGTGGTTGTAATTTCTTTTCAGCATCTCGATAACACCATTTTTTTTGAAGTAAAAGATTAATGAGATCCTTTTCTTTTATTCCAATTGTTTTGGCACATTCACGGATACAGTAGGTATGTACTGTTTCAGCAATGGTATCGAGTGCTTGAGCTTTAGGTTCAAGTTTTTCAACTTTTTGGGTGAGTTCGATATTTTGTTTTGCCTGAGTTTCAATTGCTTGTAGTAGGTGATAAGGATTTGAAATATCAAATACTGGTTGAATTTGACCTGTAGCAACTACGTCAAAAGTACGAATAACTTTCAGATTAAAAGATGGACTAATCCACATTGCATATGAGTACACCAACTCCTTTGCAACGTATGTACCTTGCGCCAAACCACCACGAATCACACTAACTGGTTGAATTTGTTGCGAGGATGGAATTCCTCCCTCGGTCAATTCCTGAACAAGTGCTTGAGTTTGCTTATTTTCAAGGAAAAATTTAGGTTTATTTTTCTCAAGGGAACCACTTGCTTTATGCAAATCATTCAAACAAAAACGACCTTGTGCATCAGTGCGAATTTCAATTCCATCTATAGCAATATGAGGTTTTACTAATGCATTCATGCTGCCAACTCCTCTGCAAAAGACTTTGCAAGCTCAGGTGAACGTTCTTTGAAGTCATTTAATTCTTCTGAACATAGATCACAAAAATTATTTGCCATACCCGATGCTATGCGAGCCAATGTTTGTGCTGTAGAAAAATCATCTGACTTTTCAGCAACAACACTTGTTAATACTTGGAGTTGATCCAATACATTACTTGCTGCTCCAATAAATTGAAGTAAGCTTCTTAATTGCTGTTCACTGACTTGAACTTGCTTGTCTTGGGTGAATTGGGTTATATTGTTCATAGGTATTCATCCTTTGTGATGGCAACTGAACCTTGTGCGATGTGGTAGTTGAACAAGGTTTTTTTGTGCCTGTTGATTTCATGCTTTCGCACTCTCATGCTGTTTTAAATAAAATTCAATAGCCTTGTTAACCAAGTAATTCATTGAACGTTCTTCTTTTTCAGAATAAGCCTTTAGTAACTCATGTAGATCAACTGATACTCGCACACGAACATCAATAGGCTTTTGGCGATTTTGTTTCATAATTACCCTCTTTAATGCCACAATATGTGGCGTTTAATAACTATAGCCACATATTGTGGTATTGTAAATACGTAAATGAAAATATTTGCCACTTTTTGTGGCATGAGGTAAAAATGAGTAATCAAGCCGATCACACCATTGTTAGATTGCGAGTTCCACCAGAGTTAAAAAAACAAATTGAAGAATCAGCAGAGCAGAATAATCGTTCTCAAAGTGCTGAAATGGTTGCTCGTTTAGAAAAGAGCTTCGAAAACAATATTCCTTCAGCATTAGTTTCTGAATATATGCAGGCTGTTGAAGAAAAAAATGATATGATTAAAAAACAATTAGAAATCTCTAATCTTCTTGTACTCAAACTAGCTGAAAAGCTACCTGATGACGATCCATCGAAAAGCAAAATGTTAGAATTAATTAATCAATTGAATTAAAAAAGCCGACATTAAGTCGGCTTTTTCGTTGTAATTTATATATAAGTATTTGTTTAAAAAAAAGTTGCAGGATCTTTAAATTGCATCCACGATTGGATACAAAAACGGTCAGTACTTGAGCAGGATTGTTCATCAAACTCCTCAAGCGTGATTACTGTACAGTACTTTCCTGATGGTATTTTTAGATTTTTTTCATCTTTAGAAACAATATTCTCTACATTATAATTAACTTTAAGTTGATTCGTAGAAGCTGAGCCATCGCCATTGAAGTTAGGAAAATACTCTCCTATAACGTAGCCATTCAAACTAGATCCTGAATAAGATTCAGACACAGCATACAAACGAATACGCAATGAACCTGAATATGAGTCATTTTGCAAATTTGAATCTGCGTATTTAACTCCCCATGTTACTTGGGTTTTTACTGGATTGTTGTCAGATAGTTTGTAGCTTATAGGTCCATAAAACTCCAGCCCTTTGGGTGATGAGCCTGAGTTTTCTCCACAAGTTAATGAAGAAGATGGAGGGGTAATTATTCCATTATCCCAATCAACATCATTTTTTTGTTCTGATATTTGTTGATTTGGTAGTGATTGAATAATTGAAGAACTAACAACCATTAAAACGGTAAATGATATAAATAAAATAACCGTTGCACTAGATAAAGGGGTAAGCCAAGATTTCTTTTGATATTTATCATTTAAATTTTCTTTTACATATTTTGGTTGTTTTCTTGCATAGGCAAAATACCAAATAATGATATACCAAAAGCCTAAACCTCTTGAAATGGTCGTTACTTTTTCAATATCATCCCAAATAAAAGGTGTAGCGAAATTTATAAACAAAATAAAAATAATGGTAAAAATTATCCAGTTTTTAGCAGTATTTGCATCTTCTAGCTTTCCAAGAGCTTGCCAGTTCTTCATCTGCAAATATGAACCGAAAATTGGCGTAAACAATAAGCTCCAATTAGCAGCAGCATTAGGATTCCAGAGTTCAACGCGTTTTTTTATTGGTCGTGGAGAGTCAGTTTTTTCTAGTTGCGGTGGTGCATGTGAAGCTTGAATATTTTGAATCTCTAATTTATTGCCACAGCTACTACAAAATTTCGCATCATTACTGTTTTCTTGCCCACATTGATTGCAAAACATATCCCCACCAAAAATTAATAATTATATGAAATTACGATAGATTAATTTTAGAGCAGTATCAATCCCCTGTAAGGTTCGCTAATCGAACACTTTTCATTAAAACTCTACGGTAATACGTGGGGTTTTTTAATGGGTAAGAAATGGATAGAGATAACACTTTTGCTGAAGCCATAAGTGCAATTATTACTTATGGATGGATTGTTGCTATTGCAATGCTTGGTGGGCTAGTCAAATTTATTCGTAAGTTAAATGAGTCTAAAGAACCTAAACCCCTCCAATATATTTTTCTAAGATTCGCAGGTGAGATGGTTATTTCAGCCTTTGCAGGGATTATAACTGTCTTGATTTGTCTTTATTGGGATTTTCCAATTGTCTTGATTGGTGTGTTGGCTGGTATTTCAGGGCATCTTGGCGGCAAAGCTATTGATACTTTTGAGCTGATTTGGAAATCCATAATATCAGGGGGTAAAACTCAATGAGCGCAGATCAATCACAACAAGTTGCCCAAGTATATTCATGGCTTCGCGCTATGTCTGGTGGCAAATTAAGTCAATCTCAGGTTGTAGCTGGTGATCAGATTATTGAGAAAAATGGCTTAAATGTTTTTGCAAAACTTATTGGCTTTGAAATACCTACACCTTTAGTAAATGGACAGCGAGATATTTCTGAGAATGGTTATGCAATTATTAGAGATGCTGAGGGGTTTCGTTCAACAGCTTATTTAGATACAGGAGGTGTTTGGACTATTGGCTTTGGTACCATTAAATACCCAAATGGCACATCAGTTAAAAAAGGCGATACTTGCACGAGAAATGAAGCTGAACAATGGCTTAAAAACGATTGTGTATGGGTTGATGCTTGTCTTGATAAAAATGTCAAAGTCAATCTTAATCAAAACCAATTTGATGCATTGGCTTCTTTTGTCTACAACATAGGCGAAACCGCATTTGTAAAAAGCACAATGCTTACTCTTATTAATCAAAACAGTTTGACTTTAGCTGCAAGTCAATTTGATCGTTGGGTGTTCGATAATGGAAAGCGTATTCAAGGCTTAGTCAATCGTCGAGCAAAAGAAAAATCATTATTCCTAAAGGTGGCTTAAATGATTGATGCTGTGTTAGGTAAATTTTACAAATACATTATTTTAGGCTTGATGATATTTATCTTTGGATATGTTTTTTATGCCAATTCTCTTGCTGGAAAATTGGCAAATGCTGAAAAAGTTAAAACCAAAGCAATAGCTGATGCTATTAAGCCTTATCAAGATGCAATTGATCAGGCTCAAGAGGAAAAAGCCACCATTATGCAAACATGGTCAGCTAAAATTATAGAGGTTGAACAAAATGCAATTAAACAAATTCAAGCCGCAAATATTGATGCTCGTAATGCTCAGTTTTCAGCTAATAGCATGTCAAAGCAACTCAGTGAAGCCAACAAACGTTTGTCCAGTGCTCCCAAGCAAACCATCATTAACTACACCATTGCCAACTCAGAGCTACTCGAAAGTTGCACAGCAGAATATCGAAGCTTGGCAGAAAAAGCTGATGGCCACGCAATTGATGTCGAGCGATTGAGTGAAGCATGGCCGCAATAATAAGACTCAAGTAAGGGCTTTGGCGCAAACCCTACGCAACAAGGCGTGTTGGGGTTTGCTATTTTAAGATACTATAAATTCTGCTAAAACCCGATATAATCATTGTGTCAGGTGAATTTAGATAAAAATAGACTAAAATCATAGTGTGTCAGGTCTTGTGTCAATGCTACTTAATTCATTGATATTTATAAAATGTTATCCACCTTGACATCGTAGAGGTCTCCAGTTCGAGTCTGGATATACCTACCAATATACTAACCACTCATGATATTTCATATACTTTCATGAGTGGTTTTTTTATGTATTACAATAATTTACATTAATTTCATACACACTCATAACTACTCATAACCACCCATATAATTAGCCATCTTGTATCCATTGATGTATCCCAATAATATTTTCAATATTGGGATACAAGGTACAGAAATGAAAAGATGTAATATTAAAAGACGACCTCTAGCAGATACTGTTTTAGAAGCTTTAGAGCCAGAAGAAAAAGAATATAGGGAGAAAGATAGTAATAATTTATATTTCCGTGTTCAAACAAGTGGAAAAAAATCATGGCAACTAAGATATAAAACTAACGAAAACAAATGGACTTGGCTTGGACTAGGATCTTACCCAGAAACATCTGCTGTTAGGGCAAGGGAAAAAGCTATGGAAATTACTTTAAGAAAATCCAATGGAGAAGAAGTAAAAACAAAAAAAAGAATCCTTAAAGAAGAGATTGATCTTGAAGAATTGAAATTTAAATATTTACTGCAAGACTGGATCGAAACCAGAAAAAAAAGATGGAATGAGGTGACTTTTAAGAAAGCTATAAAATCATTAGAGAAACATATTTTTCCAAATTTTGGAGAAAGAAATTTTAATGAGATTACTCCTAAAGATTGGCTTGATTTTTTCAAGGGGCTTCAGAAGAAATTCAAAATTTACAACCAAGTTGAGAAGTTAACTTCATATTGCCGTGGTGCATACGATTTGGCTAAATTTCAGAACAAAGTAACCTCAAATCCGTTGGAAGGAATAAATGAGTATTTAGATCCGTATAAAAAAGGAAACATGAACTTTGTTTCTTATGATGAATTGCCTGAATTAATTTTGAAAATTAGACAATACCCAGTCAGAGAAATAGTAATTGGTTTAGAGTTAATGATATTAATGTTTCCAAGACCATCTGAATTGAGGCTTGCTACTTGGGATCAGTTTGATTTTGATGAGGCAGTGTGGATTAGGCCTGCGTCCATAATGAAAAATAATATTCCACATGCAATTCCTTTATCAAAACAGAGCATCTGTTTATTGCAAGAGCTTAAAGAAAATTCAGGTGTATCTAACTTATTATTTCCGGGAAGAAATTCATTTTCTAAACCTATTTCCGATAATACATTCAATACGGCTTTAAAAAGATTAGGGTATGATGGAAAGCAAGATCCCCATGGTTTTAGACATATAGCGAGTTCTCAATTTAATAAAAAATTTAGCGGAGTACCACAGGTGGTGGAGTCAGCTCTTTCACATTTAAAAAAAGGGGTAAAGGGGATTTATGACAAGGAAGCACACTATGAAGAGCGTATTGGTATGATGCAGTGGTGGGCTGATGAACTTGATATGATTTGTAATTTAAAAGGCTAATAAAATTTGACTAACTACATTGATGAATAGAAGATAGGAGAATATAAAATCTTTTTTAAATAAATGGTTATAAAATGATTCAACCTAATTGGGATATATTTTCTGCAAAATTTTCTACTAATAAAGAAACCACATTTGAATGGTTTGCTTATCTGCTTTTTTGTCGAGAATTTAATTTACCAAAAGGGTGGTTTGGATTTAAGAACCAATCAGGAATTGAGAAAAACCCAATTGAGCATGAAAGCCAAGTAATTGGTTTTCAAGCTAAATTTTATTCAATATCTCTTTCTGATCATAAAGAAGATTTTATAGAAATGCTTCTAAAAGCAAAGAGAGATTATCCTAATCTTACTAAAATACTAATTTATACTAATCAATTGTGGGGACAAGCACATAACAAAAAAGAAAACAAAATGGATTCTCCACGGGCTTTAGTAGATATAGAAACAAAAGCTAAAGAACTTAATATTTTACTTGAATGGAGAGAGGCATCATTTTTTGAATCAGAGTTTGTGACATTGGAGCATGATGATCTTTCCAAATACTTTTTTACTGAAGATCCATTGCAAGGCTGGCAACGTTATGATGATTGGTCAAATACAAAGGCTAATATTGAAGATGAATATTTCATTGATAACGATATAAAAGTGATTACCCCACAAAATAAAAACAATAGCGAACTTAATGTTGTAGATGGTATCAAGGCGATTCGAGATAAACTTTCGACTACTGGCACTTCTGTAAGACTAGTAGGTTTATCTGGTGTGGGGAAAACACGTTTTGCACAAGCACTATTCGATGATCGCATTGGTGAAAATCATTTAGATGTTAAAAATGTTTGGTACTGTGATGTTGGGGATTCACCAAATCCACTTCCAGAACATTTTATTGAAGAATTAAAGTTAAAAAATAAGCCCTTTATTCTAATTGTTGACAATTGTGGACAGGATACTCATGCAAATTTAACCAAAAAAATTAAGAGTACTGAAATTTCACTTTTAACAATTGAATATGATGTAAAAGATGATATACCCGAAAGGACTGATGTCTATAAGCTTCAACCAAACAGTATTGATATTGTTGAGAAAGTAATAGAACGCCATTATCCAGATGTTAATGATCTAAATAGTCGCAAAATTGCAGAATTCTCTGGTGGAAATTATCGATTGGCTTTAGCCATAGCTTCAAATATTGAGAAAACTGATAACTTAGCCCTACTTACGGATAATCAATTATTTGAGCGATTGTTTTGGCAAAAAGGTCAAAGAAATGATGAGTTATTTAAAATTGCGAAGAATTTTGCTCTTGTCTATTCCTTTAACATTGAAGACTCTGGTGAAGAAAACTCTGAGTTGGATTTTTTAGCAAATTTAGCAAAAGTAGATTCTGATTCTGCGATAGATGCAATTGAGATGCTGAAAAGTAAAGATATTGTGCAACAACGTAGTAAATGGCGAGCAATTTTACCTCATGCACTGGCAAATCATTTAGCTAAAGAATTAATTTCTAGGAAGTTAGTTAGTCAATTAGATCAATTGACTAAGCAGATGCCTGAGCGATTACAGCTATCTTTTGTTAAACGTTTAAGTTATTTACATGATGTTCCTAAAGTTAAAGAATTAGTTAATTTGTGGTTTACTGATGAAGGTTTGTTTGGAAAAAAAATTCTAGAAGGAAATTACAACGATCAAGATTTAGTAAAAATAAGATTATTAGCGCAAATTTCTGAAGAGCAACTTCTATATTTACTTGAACAGAAGCATTGTGCAGATCCAAAATTTTTTACACGAGAGAATAATTCTTTTGTAGAACTGTCTCGTTTGGTTAGAGTTTTAGCTTATCAAGAACATAATTTTGTAAGAGCTTTTGATTTACTTGTTTATTTTGCAAAAGACGAAAAAGAAAATGAAAGAAACAATTCAGTGGTCAGTCTAGTAGCATCATTGTTTAGATTATATACATCTGAGACATTAGCCAATTTAGAGCTGAAAAAAGAAGCTCTAACTTTATTAAAGTCTAAAATAGATTATCTGCCGATATTATTAGCATGTCTTTCTAAAGCACTAAACTTTCATGAATATGGATGCTTTATTAGGGAATCTGATGAAAGTGGAAGAACATCTGACTATGGTTATCAACCTAAAACTTATCAAGAAGTTTGGTCATGGGTTGAATTTTTACTTAAAATACTAAATGAATTGGATAAACAAAGTGTGGTGCAAGCACGCAAAATTTTTGTAAATTATCTTAAAGAAATTATTTGGACGTGTAGAAAAGTTGATTTAGCAAAAGCATATTTAGAGGAGTTTAATGAGAGGGGCTATTTCTCAGAAGCATATACTCAAATATTAAATATTATTAAATGGAATGAAGATGAATTAAAAGAAAAAGCTCCTCAATTATTAGTTGATTTAGAAAACTTAGAACAACAACTTAGACCTAAAAAACATAATATTGGAGAGCTAATTAAATCATATATTTTAGTCTCAGATCATGGTCTTTATAGAATGACTAGAGATACGGATGATGAGTTTGCAATAAAAATCCCTGATTTTGATAATTATGAAAATCTTATAAAATTTATCAGTGATGAGCTTCAAGATATTACAATATTAAAAGCAAATTTTGAACTGTTAGCCCACGCAAAGAGTGGGTGGATTAGTCATCAATATTTGATAGAGCTAGGAGAGAAGAGTGCAAATGTTTTTAGAGATGTTAATGACTGTATTGAAACACTTCATAATATAAATATAGATCAGAGTTTAGATTTTTCTGAATTTATATTAGGTATATTGAATGGATTTAAGCAGAGTTCATTTGAGGATTACCATAACTTAATAAATTTTTTGTTAGAAGATCCGAATTTAAAATGTATGGCATCAATGCTTGTTTTTAATTCTTGTAAATATGACGATGACTATGTATATCTCAGCCAACTTATCCATGATGAAAAGTTTTTTCGACTAAGTTTACCTGGTCTAGCATTTTGTAAGTTTCATAAAAAAATAACTGAACAAAATTTTGAACTTCTATTAGATAAGCTTATAGAAAAGCAAGAATGGGATATTGTGCATTATGAGCTTTTAATGGATTGTTCTTTTAATAAATGTGTATCTGATAAGTATCAGGATATTTTATTAAGACATAGCTATGATTTTCTAAGTAATGGTGATTTTTTAAATAATTTTGAAGCTGCTTTGATGCATTTAATGCAATATGATGAAGATACAATATTTAATAATGTCAAAAAAATCTTCAATGCTGAAAGTTATGTTTGGTTCCATAGCGAAGATAAGAAGTTTAAAATTTTGAAAATATTAATAGAACATTCTACAGACAAATTTATTAAATATTTTGTAGAGGATTCAGCTTTCTTATTAAAATTCTTTAATAAAGATTTAGCAAAAATATTAGTATATGCAGATTCAGAAATTGTCTTGAATTGGATAAATAAAAATCAAGAAAAAATTAATTTTTGGGTAGAAAATTCAAGATTATATACTATTAAAAATCCTAATAAATTAGTTGAATCAGAAGAAAAAATTCAAATAATTTGGAATAATTTACTGATTGAGCTACTAAATATTAGTGAGGATAAGCTTCATGTTATTGATATAATAGACCTCTTGCAAAAGTCAAAAAATAATCAGATGTAAGTATTGATTTTATTAAGTTTGATCAATTCTAAAATCATTGAAAATAGCACTTACGCAAGAGGTCTAATTATTAGACATCAAATTTTAAAAATGAGTGGAGTATTTGGAGGTAGTAGATCTCAAGCTATGAGTTCAAGACTACCTTATTTTGAGTCACTACGGGATAAATTAGAAACTCAATTTCCTGAGGTATTGAAGTTAATAGATACTAGAAAAAGTGAATGGCAGAGAAAAATTTCTGAGCAAGCTAAAGCAGATGAGCAAGACGAAATGCAAAGCACTGAACGTTTTGATTGGTAAAAGTAAAGGCTACATCCCAAATAGGATGTAGCCTTAAAAGGTTTTTTAGAACATTTCCTTGTTCAATTTTAACGCCTTTATTGGCTGATCAATTTTTTTCATGCCGACTTAAGCCATATTCCACTTCAAATTTCTAAATCTAGGATTTAGCTTTTTCTCGCCTAAGATGGAAGAACGAGACACTAATATTTTTCATGTCCGTGTGAACATTAGCTAGATTTAAAAGCACCTAGTAACTCCGCATAAGCAGCATTTCTTCAGTGACCAAACTTCAGAATACTTATGCTTTATCAATCATGGTCTAGTTTGAGCGACCAAGCCCAAACATAGGAATACGACCAAGTACTCCCTTAACCTTCTTCTAACATATTGCCGAACATATTCTCATATGTGCCGACTCAAGCTTTCGCAGTGAGCAATCTGATCAATCAGACTGTTTTAGGATTCGCTTTAAGCTAGCTATCTCACTTAATACCAATCTTCCTTTGAAGATCTGTATCACAATTTCCACAAGTAAAACCTGCTTTATATGCGCTACTTGCCATCGCTCCTACACTGTAAGCGTCCGCTGAACCCCACTTTTTCTAACTCATTAATACCACGATAGTGTCCACTAAATTTTAAGTGGACACCTATTTATGATCCTAGCCAAAATAATGGACAGCATGTCCCTCTAAAGATAACGTAACTTCAATCTTTGGAGATCCAAGAAATGGCTAAACGTTTTAGTCCGGAATTTAAACAGCAAGCAATTGATCATGCACTTTCAAACTCCCACGAGCCTATAGCTGCAATCGCCCATAAATTAGGTGTGGGTTATTCAACCTTAGATAAATGGATTCGTGAAGCCAATCCAGTAGGTTCAAGCAAACGTCAACTTTCTCCTGAACAACAGCGGATATTGGAATTAGAAAAAGAAGTCAAACAGCTCAAGGAAGCCAATGACATCTTAAAAAAAGCGCATGTGTACTTTCTGACAGATCATGCCAAGAAAAGTACACGGTAATTCAAGATATGGATGTGAATGAAGTCACTGTGTCTTCTGTCTATAAATGCCTAGATGTCAGCACTTCAGGCTATTATGCCTGGCGAAAACGCCAGACCAATACAGCGCAGAAATACAATGATTTAAAAGTTGTATATTGGCAGCATCATGCGCGCTTGGGTGCACCGTCATTGGTACATGACATGCGTGATTTAGGTTATCGCATGAGCGAACGTACCGTTGGAAGGATGCTAAAAAAGCTTGGTTTACGTAGTAGGATTGCACGTAAATACAAGCATACGACTGATTCAAACCATCGTTTGTCTACAGCATCAAATTTGTTGGATCGCCAATTTACAGTTACTCAGCCTAATAAAGTTTGGACAACGGATATTACCTATATCCGAACTAAAGAAGGCTGGCTGTATTTATGTGTGATGCTAGATCTATTCAGCCGTCGTATTGTGGGTTGGCAAACCAGCCATCGAATAGACCGCCAATTGGTGTGTGATGCGTTTAATTATGCAATGGCTCGTCAGGGTTATCCAACGGGTGTCATGGTGCATTCGGATCAAGGTAGTCAGTACTGTAGTCGTGATTTTAGGGCGCTATTATTGACGAATAACTGTATTCAAAGCATGTCTAGACGAGGAAACTGTTGGGACAATGCAGTGACCGAAAGCTTCTTCCATACCCTGAAGGGGCATGTAGTACATGGCAGTGTATTTTCTACGAGAAAAGAGGCAAATGCTATCTTGTTTGAGTATATTGAAGTTTACTACAATCGAATCAGAAGGCATTCTGCAAATGGCTGGTTAAGTCCAGAAGCCTTTGAACAGAAATATTTCAAGAATTTAGAGGGATCGGTTGTCCACGATACTGTCTAGGATCATTATGGATTTAAAGACAGTTATAGACAGTACAGCAACGCTAAAAAAGCCCCGTCGAACTTTCACGGCTGAATTTAAACATCAACTTATTCAGCAATGCCAGCAGCCAGATACATCAGTGGCCAAGGTAGCAATGCAACATCAGATCAATGCTAATCTGCTGCATAAATGGATTCGTCAGTCCAGATCAATGGTTCCATCATTAACAATCTCATCCATTCCACAGACCGACTTCCTTCCCGTCATTCTTCACCCGACGCCAGTCAAACAAGAAGCACCTCCGCCACCTGTGCCAGAGAAGAAAGCTACCGCTCATATCAGGATTCCATTACATGATGAACAAGGTTCCGTAAGGGATCAGATGATCGAAATCGAATGGCCGGTGGAGTCTGCAACTGAATTACTGCTTTTACTTCAGGGCTTGATCAAATGATCCGTATCGATGAAATCTGGTTGTCTACCCAGCCCATGGACATGCGTGCGGGTATGGATACGGCCATGGCGCAGATTATGAAAGCCTTTGGCTCAATCAAACCGCATTGCGCCTACCTGTTCTGTAATAAACGTGGCCATCGTATGAAAGTGCTGGTACATGATGGACTGGGCATCTGGCTGTGTGCCAGGCGGCTGGAACAGGGAAAATTCCACTGGGCTAAAGTTCACCAGAGTGAAAACGTAGCTCTCAGTCCAGAACAGTTACAGGCACTAATTCAGGGTTTGCCCTGGCAGCGCATTGGACGACAGCAAGTGGTCACAATGCTCTAAACTAGCTTGGTACATTCTGCTATTCTCCAAATGTTCTATATCCTCTGCGTCATGACCTCAGGCATACTGCGGTCATGAATACGCTGCCTGACTTAAGCCAACTGACCCATGAACAACTGCTGGAATTTACCCGGCAGTTGGCGATGCAGCATCAGTCTCTGGCACAATCAAATCAAGAATTAGAAAAATCAAACCAGCAATTGGATGCCAAAGTTCAGCATCTTTCTATTCTCAATCAAAGATACGAGCATGAACTGGCGCTGTTTAAAAAGCATAAATTCGGCAGTAAAAACGAACATCTCACCGCAAAACAAATCCATCTATGGGACGAAGCGGTCGAAGAAGATATCGCAGCCGTTGATCTGGAATTAGAACGATTAAATGCAGATAAAACCGATGCAGCGACACAGAAAGCCACAGTCAACAAACCTAAACGTCGACTGCTGCCAGATCATCTACACACCATCCGTATTGAGCATGAACCTGCATCAACCCAATGCAGTTGTGGCTGCCAGTTACGTCGTATCGGCGAAGATATCAGTGAAAAACTGCATTTCAGACCGGCACAGTTCTACAAGGAACAGCATGTCCGTGGCAAATGGGTCTGTGATCAGTGCGACACCCTGACTCAGCAAGCGATGCCCGCCTATGTGATTGATAAAGGCATTGCTTCACCTGAATTGCTCAGCCATGTGCTGGTATCGAAGTATGCCGATCATTTGCCGCTGTACCGTCAGCGCCTGATCTATCAGCGGGCAGGTATTGATCTTTCCAGATCCACATTATCTGACTGGATAGGTCGCTGCGGTGTGGAACTGGAACCTCTGGTTAATGCCTTAAGACAGCTTGTACTGCAGCAACAGGTGCTGCATGCCGATGAAACACCAGTCACCATCATGCAGATGGGTGAGAATGAGAAAAAACCGAAGAAAGGTTATGTCTGGGCCTATGCCACCACACAGTACAATCCACTTCAGGCGGTGATCTATGACTTTCAGGATAGCCGTTCTGGCCAGCATGCTGAAGAGTTCCTGAAAGACTGGCAGGGCCATCTGGTCTGTGATGATTATAGTGGTTATAAAGCACGCTTTAAATCAGGCCAGGTCATTGAGGTGGGCTGCATGACCCATGCACGTCGTAAATTCCATGAACTGCATGTGACCGGGAAAAGTCAGGTCGCTGAACAGGCATTAGTGATGATTCAGAAACTGTATGCCATAGAAGCAGAACTCAGGAAAAAGACCGATGGTACAGCGCAACACCGCCGCGAATACCGGCAACAACATAGCCAACTGGTGATGCAACAACTATATGAATGGCTCAACCAACATTATCTGACGGTGCCATCGAGTTCTCCAATCGCCAAGGCGATCAATTACACTCTGAAGCGTTGGCCAGCTTTAAGTCGCTATTTGGATGATGGCAATCTACCGATTTGTAACAATTGGATCGAAAATCAAATGCGACCTTGGGCCTTAGGACGCAAGAACTGGCTATTTGCAGGTTCGCTGCGCAGTGGTCAGCGAGCTGCAAACATCATGACCCTGATCCAGTCAGCAAAGCTGAATGGACTGGATCCGTATGCCTATTTAAGTGATGTGCTGAAAAGGCTACCGACGCATAAAGCGACCCAAATAGAAGAATTACTGCCACACCGCTGGAAACCCGACCAATATTAAAAAATAGCTATGGGGTTCAGCGGACGCTTACGGATAAAAACAATAGCGGTACACTCTTTCATAACCTACGTTTTACAAATCAAAGAAAGAGGAAATACGGCTCTCCTGAAACCCGTGGTTAGCTGAGTAATAATAAGAGTATTCATGACAGACCTATTGAGGTAGAGCAGCAGATTCGCTTTGGTGATTTGGAAATAGATACAATTGTTGGTAAAAACCATCAGCAAGCATTAGTCTTTATTGTGGATCGGAAGACAGGTTGTTTATGGCTGAAAAATGTAGCTCACGTAAGGCAGATGAAAGTTGCTAAACAACCATCAGTCTTCTTGAGCCGATCTAAGATCAGCTCAAGACTATTACTGCAGATAATGGCAAAGATGCGCGAATGAAAATATAAATGGTCTAATCAGACAATATATTAAAAAAGGCAGTAATTTAAATATCTATACGGATGAATATATCTCAGAAATCACTCTACGTTTGAATCATCGCCCAAGAAAAAAATTCAGATTTAAAAGTCCGTGTCAGGTATTATGACAACAACATGCTGTTGCACTTCAAATGATAATATAAGCCTATAGAAAAGCCACCTTGCGGTGGCTGTTTTCTTATAGCGGACTTAAAATTTAATGATTTTAAAATGTATTCTGTAACTACTATTTTTTAAATGCATAATCTTAATTTGAATCAAAAAAAAGCTTTTATAGATCTCGACTTGCTAAAATCTTAGCTGATTTATCTAATCCATTTTTCCATAAAATCGGCGTACTTAATATTTCTACTTTGCTAATTTGATTTTCAGCAGGAATATTCATAGCAAATGTTTTAAAACTTTCAGAATTTTTGGGATCAAGTTTATTATCACTAAAATCATCCGATTCTTTAAACCAAGGTCTAAATCCACCTTGTATTGCAAAGTGTTTAGTCGTTTGATTTTTATAGTATACTTTTAGCGTATAATCACATCCACTTTCGGCACAGAAATTTTTATAAATACTGTCACTATTTCTACTAATTTTTGCTAAGTCATTTGCATCTGTTGGATCTATTTGTGTTAATAGATTTCCTGTATAGGTTTTAGATACAGGATATATTTGTGTCATGCCTTTGGTATTCGCGTTACTGATAGTAAATACTACTGTTTTGACAAGTACATTTCTTTTATTTGCATAATTTTTATTTATTCCAAATCTTGCTCGATCCCATTTGTCATCGGTTGGATCATAGTCTATCCATTGATAATTTTTTTGATCCCATTTAGAATAATTGGTCAAACTTTTATCATTTATAATTGTTTTAGATTCAACATATTTTTGAATTCTTGCAGCATTATAATCTGAAAATATACCATATTGATATTTTTTAGATCTATCTTCACTACCAGACTCCATTACATCAACTTTGTAGCAATTTCCATTTTCATCTAATGGTCTCACATATCCATGAGATGTATATTTTTTACAGTTTGAGTAGTTTTGCGCATCACTGGTAACGAGATCTGAAATAAAAGTATTTGTACTTATATCAAATCCCCATTCTGAGCCTTTTATGCTTCCTCCGTAGTAGGGGAAGTTATTATCTTTGTATTCTCCTGCTGCATGACCAAGTCCAAAAGCATGTCCACTTTCGTGATTAAATATACCACTATAATAATGGTCTCCAACACTCACATTTCCCCATCCGACTCCGCCGCCTGGATACTGATATTCACCTTTAGAATTCATTTGAACAATAGGCCCATAGTATTGATAATTTAAACTAGAATTTCCACTTGCATAGTAGATCGTAGTAATAGTATTTAGAATTGTATTAATAACTCTTGAATCCTTTTCCAAAACTTTTTCAGCTTCTTTTCCATCGGAAGGAGGAACGATCATATAATCCCATTTAATTTCACCAATAGGATGCTGTTCAAAAATTAATTCTGATATTGGCCAAATATTTTCAAGTTCAGCTTTCTGTTGAGAAGTTGGCGAAATAACTTTGTCGTAAGCGATTAAGTTCGTAGATGCTCCAAATAAGTAAAATGGTAGAATTTGTATTTTTAAATTAGAATGTAATGAAAACTCTACTTCCTTAAAGATAGATGGTTGAGCATTATCTGATATAACTCTAAATCTAAGCCCTTTTTGCATATATTCTTTTGGAATGTTTGCTATCCAAGTATTTTTTGAAAATGGTAAGGGTTTTACATTTCCATCTACTGAAAATGATTTATAGTCTTGTGATAGATTAATGCTTGTTATTAAATTCTGAGACTTATATATCTCAATTTTAGGATTCTGATCACCATTTAAATTTAAATCTAAAAGGATTATTGCTGATTTATTTGGAGTGGCTCTATAAGTTAGTTCACTGCCATCTTTTAACTTCCATACTTTACCCTGTTCAGTTGGTAATATATGTGACTGAATAATATTTACTTTACTTAAAGTTATGGGAATCAATGTTTGTTTTTGTGTTTCAGTTAATTTTAATTCCTTATCCGTATTCATAACTTGATTTGGGGCTGATGATTCACCACCACAAGCAGAGAGGAAAATAGGAATGCTAAGTATTTTTAAAAATTCTATCTTTTTCATAAGATTAATCCTATAAGTGTAATAGTATTAATTTATCAAAAATTTTTTTTATTATCTATATTTATAATTTTGTTTATATTCACAAATAAATTTTTTAATGTCAATTTAAGCACGTATTTAGATATTTTTATGAAAATACAAATGTATTTTAATGATACATTAGACCTCTTTCATAAATAAAATTTTATTCATCTCTAAATTATAAATAACTGCAATCAAATTAAATCTTAAGCCAATTTTTTCCTCTATTTCGGTAACGCTCTGCAAGGATTTTGAAAGTCTTTAATTTACCAAATAAGTAACAGCTAAAAAGTAAACATGTATGTTATTTAAATTAATAAATAAAATACAATCGCTTATGGTGATTTTTTGATTTTTTACGCATGTTTAATTGCCTAAATACACTTACATACTCAATTTCTATTCTTCTTTTATTAACTTCTCGATTATATGTTTTTATGGCAGGATTTAATACACAATGCTATTTAGCTTTACACGTTAACAGGCTATTGGAATATATCGCATATATCACTCGATAACCTTTATTTGCCAGAATGAATGAATTTGTTGGGACTAAATACTGATTGCATTTGAACAGTTCAAAATCATGTACCGCACCTTTGCTCATACACAAACTTAGTATTTGCTGTGTTTTATAGTGAATGATCGCTTGTACCTTAAATGTATGAGCTTTTTTCTTGCCGCTATAGCTTTTGTTCTGTTTTTAGGTCTTTGAATTGGAATTTGAGTGGCATCTTCGATTACAACATTGCAGTCTATACATTCCCCTTGAGGGATATCTCTGGGAAACCTGGCTGAATTAAACTATCTTCAACTAGACGAACAGTTCTGGAAGCTATTGGCTCTGATACACCATAATTTGCAGTAACTTGAAATAAACTTCGGTATTCTCTTCAATAGCTTAAACAGGATTCGAGTTAGTTATGCGTGAACAATTTTTATCAGATATTGGAATCTTGACTAACCCTAATATTGGTGCTAATTTAATCAATAAGGAAGTCATATACTATTTGGGATTTAAGAGAAATCTTACCCAAATGAATAAAGATATGACAACCTGAATACACAGCTAACAACGAACGAGACGATTCAGATTGTTTTTAAAAATGTTCAAGGTTGTAGAAAAGCCCGTTAATCGGGCTTTTTTAATGCCGATTATTTTTTGGATAAAATTTAGGCTATAGTGAAATAAAGATTGGAGGAGCAATAGGGGATTGTGATGCTGATATTTATTATTTTGGTCATTGTGATTGGCTTAGTCTTATTAGCCTTCTTCGCAAAGAAAACAGATTCTACACAGGATACATCTGATTATAGTCATCCGTATTCTTCCACAACCTCTTCATGTGATTCTTCTCAGGATAATGTTTCTAGACATTCTGATGAATGTAGCTCAAATGATGATTCGAGCTCAGACTCAAGTAGTTGTGATAGTAGCAGCAATAATGATTAGAAAAAGCTTGTACCCCCTAAGGGGCAAGGGGTACAAGATAAACCGAGTTTAATTAAGGTAGATCAAACCAAATCATTTGGCTTTCTTGCAATGCAGTAATGGTTGCAATTTCATCGAATACTAAAGCATCACCTGCTTTAACCAAATGATTGGCAATCATTACTTCACCTGAAATCACATGCACGTAGTTCACTTTTTTTCGTGCTGTAATTTCTAAATGTTGATCTTTCTCAATGACAGCAGTTTTCACTTCCACATTCTGACGAATCGACATTGGTGCAGATTCATCACCAGCAATCAAGTGCCATTGGTTTGGATGGTTTTTTGGATTCAGCTGTATTTGCTGATAAGTTGGCTCAGCATCTTGTACATTCGGTTGAATCCAGATCTGTAATAGATGCACTGCTTTATCATGCTTGTTCATTTCACTGTGGGTGACGCCAGTTCCAGCACTCATCAACTGCCATTCACCTGCATTGATCTGACCTTCATTGCCCATACTGTCTTTATGGGAAATGGTGCCATCAAGTACACAGGTTAGAATTTCCATATTGTCATGGGGATGGGTACCAAAACCATTGTGAGCAGCAACCGTATCATCATTGATTACACGTAATGCGCTGACACCCATGTATTTCGGGTTATACCAACTGCCAAATGAAAAGCTATGATAGGTGTCTAACCAACCTGCTTTGACATGCCCACGGTTTTCACTACGATGTAGATAAGCATTCATCTTTCATCTCCCAATTATTATGTTTTGCTTGATGCTTATATTATCGATTCATAATAGTGATAAATAGTCTTTTATTGCGACATATTGTTCTATAAATGCAATGATTCGGTAATGAGTATTTTCTTGGGTAAAATAAAAAAGGCTGAATCAAATATTCAGCCTTTTCAAGTTGGTAAATTAATTTACCAATCTTTTATTTTGATTTATTTTCTAGCTGTGGAATTGCAGAACCTTGACCAACTGCAAGCAAACCAGTTTCAGTATAGATACCCAATTTTGCACGGGTATCGGTAATATCAAGGTTACGCATCGTTAACTGACCGATACGATCCATTGGTGTAAATACAGAATCACCTTTCTCCATAGTTAAACGCTCAGCTTCATACGTGAGGTTAGGAGATTCAGTGTTCATGATGGTGTAGTCATTGCCACGACGTAATTCTAAAGTCACTGTACCCGTAATGGCTTTAGCAACCCAACGTTGTGCAGTTTCACGTAACATAAGTGCTTGTGAGTCGAACCAACGACCTTGGTAAAGTAGGCGACCTAAACGTAAACCGTTAATGCGGTATTGTTCAATCGTATCTTCGTTATGAATACCAGTTACTAAACGCTCATACGCGATGTGTAACAAAGCCATACCAGGTGCTTCATAGATACCACGAGATTTCGCTTCAATGATACGGTTTTCGATTTGGTCAGACATACCAAGACCATGACGACCACCAATACGGTTCGCTTCTAAAATGAATTCAACTGGATCTTCGATACGTTGACCATTGAGCGCAACAGGCATACCTTGTTCAAAAGTAATGCTCACTTGTTCTGGTTGGATTTCAACGTCATCTTTCCAGAATGCAACACCCATGATCGGATCTACGATTTTAATACCCGCATTCAAATATTCTAAATCTTTGGCTTCGTGCGTCGCACCCAACATATTTGAGTCAGTTGAATACGCTTTTTCCTTTGACATTTTATAGTCAAAACCGTTGTCGATGAGGAACTGTGACATTTCCGCACGACCGCCTAACTCATCAATAAAGGTTTGGTCTAACCAAGGCTTATAGATTTTGAGGGCAGGATTGGTCAATAAACCATAACGATAGAAACGTTCAATATCGTTACCTTTATAAGTTGAGCCGTCACCCCAGATGTTCACATCGTCTTCTTTCATCGCCGTTACAAGCATCGTACCTGTAACTGCACGACCCAAAGGTGTGGTATTGAAATAAGGAACGCCACCAGTACTAATGTGGAATGCGCCACATTGAATTGCTGCAATACCTTCAAGCGCAAGTTGTAAACGACAATCGATTAATCGAGCTTTGACTGCGCCGTATTGTTCAGCTTTCTTTGGAATTGCATCATAGTCATCTTCATCAGGTTGACCCAAGTTTGCAGTATAAGCATAAGGCTCTGCGCCTTTTTGCTTCATCCACAATAAAGCTGCTGAAGTATCGAGACCACCAGAAAAGGCAATCCCAACTTTTTTGCCTACAGGTACGTGCTGCAAGATAGTTGCATTATCAGTCATTGCTTGTCCTAACATTTATTAGTAAAGACTCCGAATAGGTAGTCTTGAGAATAAAAAATCGGAACTATTGTAACACTTTTCATTGAGCTTGTTTTCCTGAAAGAAAAACTAAGCAGAAAAATTATGTTCTAATACATTTGATTTTGGTTTTTTAGATTGGAAATCAAAATAGTTACATTGCTTTTGACTTTAGTGTCAGCATTTTCTTGAAAAGAGTCATAAACACATATAAAAATTCAGTTAAAGTACTATGCAACAAGTTGCAAAGCCAATAAATACAGAAGGAATACCATGACTAGCTATGCAAATATCTTAAAACCATTACATTTAGGGTTTACGACAATTAAAAACCGTGTAGTAATGGGCTCTATGCACACAGGTTTAGAAGATCGTTTCTTTAATTACCCTAAACTTGCAGCTTATTTTGAAGAAAGAGCAAAAGGTGGTGTTGGCCTAATCATCACAGGTGGTATTTCTCCAAATCGCCAAGGTTGGTTATTACCAGCTGGCGGTACAATGAATAGTTTAATGGATATTCCACAGCATCGTTTAGTGACGCATTCAGTTCATAAACATGGTGCAAAAATTTTAATGCAAATTCTGCATTCTGGGCGTTATGGCTATCAACCTTTTGTGGTTTCTTCGAGTGCTGTTAAATCGCCAATTTCACCATTTAAACCGCGTGAAATGAGTAATCAAAATATTTTGGATACGATTCAAGATTACGCACGTTGTGCGAGTATTGCGAAGAAAGCAGGCTATGATGGTGTTGAAATCATGGGTTCAGAAGGGTATTTGCTGAATCAGTTTTTAAGCCGACATGTGAACCAACGTACTGATCGTTGGGGTGGTGATATCGAAAATCGTATGCGCTTTGCAGTTGAAATTGTGAAAGCAATTCGTGCGAAAGTGGGCGAGAAATTTATTATTTGTTTCCGTTTATCAATGCTTGATCTAGTGCATGATGGTAATACGATGCAAGAGGTAACGGTTGTTGCTAAAGCATTGGAAAAAGCGGGTGTCACGTTATTAAATACAGGGATTGGTTGGCATGAAGCGCGTGTTCCGACTATTGTAACTTCTGTTCCACGTGCTGCATTTGCGGACTATACCGCGTTTGTAAAGCAGCATGTTTCTATTCCTGTGATTGCCTCAAACCGTATTAATATGCCAGATGTTGCCGAAGATATTATTGCTTCTGGTAAAGCCGATATGGTGCAAATGGCGCGTCCATTATTGGCTGACCCATACTGGGTAAATAAAACTGCAACCAATCGTGTAGATGAAATTAATACGTGTATCGCATGTAACCAAGCTTGCTTAGATCACAGCTTTAAGAATCAACGTGCAACCTGTCTTGTAAACCCACGTGCAGCATTTGAAACAGAATTGGTTTATATCAAAACTAAAAAACCTAAACGTATTGCGGTTGTTGGTGGTGGTGTTGCTGGAATGTCAGCTGCAACAGTTGCCGCAAGTCGTGGTCACGCCGTTACTTTATTTGAAGCAAGTAATGATGTTGGTGGTCAGTTTAATTTAGCGAAAGTTGTTCCTGGAAAAGAAGAATTCCACGAAACCATTCGTTACTTTAAGGTGCAAATCAAGCAAACAGGTGTCGATTTACGTTTGAATACGCGTGTAAGCCGTGAACAGCTTGAGCGTGAAGGTTTTGATGAAGTTATTGTGGCTACAGGTGTCGTTCCTCGTGCATTAAAAATTCAGGGCAGTACTGCGCCACAAGTATTATCTTATGCTGAAGTGTTACGTGGTGCTGAAGTTGGACAAAAAGTTGCTGTAATTGGAGCAGGGGGAATAGGTTTTGATGTATCAGAGTTTTTATTAAAACCACCGCATCAACCTCAGCCTCAACCTTTAGCAGAATGGCAACGTGAATGGGGAGTTGATCCAAACCCTAATTATATTTCTGAAGGTGGAATGCAACGTCCAGAAGTAGAAATGCCAATTCGCCAGATCTATTTGTTACAACGTAAAACTACACCTTTAGGTGTTGGCTTAGGTAAGACTTCAGGCTGGGTACACCGCGCGCAATTGAAAAAGCATGCTGTTCGTATGCTTCGTGGTGTGCAGTATAAAGCGGTAACTGATGAAGGATTATGGGTTGAGCATAATGGTCACGATCAGTTATTGCGTGTAGACACAATTGTCGTGTGTGCTGGGCAAGAATCTGTAAAAGATTTAATGCCTAAAGATGGTGAAAATACTTTAGCGAACTATCATATTATTGGTGGTGCGAAGCTCGCTGCTGAGTTAGATGCGAAGCGTGCAATCCGTGAAGGAGCTGAATTGGCCGCTAAACTCTGATAATTGATGAAACATTATGCATTTGAATACATTGCACTTAAATTTCTCTTGAATAAAGACAACAAGCTTTGTATTCTTACGCACATGGAAGCGTGGCAGAGCGGTTTAATGCACCGGTCTTGAAAACCGACGAGGGTGTGAGTCCTCCGTGAGTTCGAATCTCACCGCTTCCGCCAAATATTTGAATAAGCCCTTGTTTTTACAAGGGTTTATTTTTTGTCTTGGTTTTTGTCCCACATTGTAACCCACATTAAAATTCTGATTAAATCAATGGTAACTGGATGAAATCGGTAGCCTTTGGATAGTTGCTTAAAGTTGCAAGTCGTTTATCGTACTTCAAAATAAGACACTATATTCAGTTCTCTAGCATCACTTTGGCTATTTATTATTTCATTAATTCCAAGCTCCATTCAGCCTTTTATAAATCGCATGTGTTCTCTTCCTGTTAGTTAGGAGGGCAAGCAGTATTGTGTTGGGACTGTGCTATAAAGCTCAAATTAAAAATTACTAGAATCAAAATCCCTCTATTGTCCGAATCATCATTTTTTATCAATTTGTCTGGTCATGCTGTTCAGTATTCTCATCCCTGCTTTAGCTTAGTTTGTCATGTTCTTACTGAACTACATTGTTGCAGGTGTAGTTTTTTACGCCCATTTTTTAGTAGGGCAGTAAATTTAAAATCTCATTGATTTACTATTGGTATTTTAAAAATGGATTAATAGAAAATATTTAGCTAAATAATGAAAAAATATTTTTGCTTTAGTAGTGAAAAATATTAAGAATAGCAACTAAAGATTTTTGGCATAGTAATTAAAATTATATTGGAATAGTAGTATTCATTTTTTGAATTTTATTTTAATCTATGATAAAACTAACAATGACTTATGTGAAAGTTAACCATAAAATCTATTAGATATGAAGACAAAACCATATTTCTTTACCTACAGTTTTTCCAATTAGTATTTAGCAGGTATAGCCATGAAACAGAGTCAAGCCTATAACGAGTATGAAAACGATATTTTCAGCTATCTAAAGACTGTTATGTATGATGAATCCATCGCTGAGTTGCGACGGACTGGCAAAGAAATACATGCTGGAGTTTTCTATGAAACCATCCGTATGCTTGAGGGTGTTGAGTTTGGTTTAGCTAAAATAAAAAATAATCTCATCTCAACGCAGGCTGCTTATCTGGATGCTGATGTTGATGCTAAAAGGAAGATAATTTGTTTTTTAAACTATTTGCGACTGGATAAAGAATTAATTGAATTGGCTACTCTGGTGGATTCTTGGTTTAGTGTTCAGGTCAACCTGTTTATTGGCTTAGTGGAGAATGAGTTTTCAGAGTTCTATGATGACGGTCATGATTGGAGTCCACACAACCTTCCTGTAGATCGTGTTTTTGAATGTATTGCAAAGTACCGTGAAACGTATAATTTAAGACAAAAAGAAATTTTTGAGGAAAGGACGAGTTGCAACAAGAGGCATATTGAGTTTGCCACAGTGTTTAATAAAATCGTCTGGAGGGAAAAGAAGGTTTACGTTTTAAACTTGGTGGTTAAAATTAACCTTGTTACACGTCAATATCTGCCGATTACCCAATGGAGGCAGGATGACGTTGAACACGTCATGCATGCTTTAAGGTCTAGCTATCAAGTTTTCGGTCAGCAATTTAATGTATTAGTCGACTATGTGAATACTTATTTAGGGACGAATGAGAGCTTCAATTTTCATCTGGTATTGGTTTTGAAAAATGATCGTGAGCATAACGATGATCAAATTGCCATAGAGTTTTGGAATCTTCTTAATCAAAATTTGAACCAACAGGGTTACAACTTTATTGTTACCGTTGATAGCCTGAATGAGGTGATAAAACGCCAATTTAACTCTAGGGATGTTACAGGGTTATTGGGTTACAGACCTAAAAAGCAACTGGAAGATTTTAATTACTGGTTTTTGTATTTATTTGCCCACACTCAACGATTTGTACGTGCCATGCGACACAGTGTACAGCACACGCCATTTGATATTCATGATGTGGGATATAAAATTTCCAGATTGTTTCATGAGGTTCGGCATCCTGAACGTAAACCTAGAACCAAAAAAGCAGTCGAGTTGGTGAAACTTTCTGCATTGTATCGAGAGTTTAATGGGGAAGGTATTTGGGAAACAGCCACTCGTAAGCTTAAAGATAAAAATACATATACTGAGCTTTGCCGTATTTCTGATGAACAAAAGCATTTTTTTGTATTTAAAAAAGATACTAGTGAGCGGATGGCTCAACTGGAGTTGTTCATAGCACATCTTGAACACGCTGATATTTCCCCAATCAGTGAAGATGTCCCACTTGAATACATTGTCCATGCACCCAAACAATATCTCTTGTTGATTGAGAAAATGGCAATTATCTTGCTGCTTGATCATTCTCTTAGTCACACATATACAGAATATCTGAGCGAAACCCTACAAGGCACGTTGAGTTCAGGGCTAGCTTTCTTTTGTCATGAACACAGTAAGTCTCGTGATGTGATTAAAGTACCAGATAATAGCGATAATTTTTCATTGGGTTTTTATAGGGAGTTACACCAATACCTTTATAACTTAAGGTGTAAACTGCATGAAAGTTTAAAGGTTAAAGTGGGTCAAGATGATATAGCTGCAAAAAAAGCTCAACAGATGGCTAAGGTTCGTAAAAACTTTGACTCCATAACCAAGTATGTCCGCTATTATTTTAGGCATAATATGGATGTCTATCGTTTTAAGATGACTTGTCATGTTGATGCTGGACATGTACCAGAAGCCTTATTGTGTTTGGCATTGAGTGAAATTTGGACGGAATTTTTAAAAGATATTAAAAGAAAGCCGAAAGTCATTGGCAAACAACTTGTAGCCCATGTCGGAACGTATATCTCACTTACTCCACCGCTCATTGATGTGACACTGATTTTTGATGCGACGAATCAAGGGGGATTTCAAAATAATCTTGTTGAAAATATTAACAGACATTGGAAAAACTACTTAACGGATGAAGTAAAAAAGCAAATAAGCCATAAGCTTGCAAAAAGGCAAAAGGATGGTAAATTGCTGAAAGATTCGGCTGCAATTGATTATATTGATTTTCTCAATAAAATAAGTTTGCAATCAAAGCAGTTACCACTGATTGGTGAAAAACGGCGTGGGCAAAATCAAGCACTGTCTTGTAATTATAAAGATAAGAAACAACGGTCTGCGTTTATCAAAATTCTTGCAGGCTATTATGCGTATTATGGGCTTTTAGGAAGAACACCCATTGAGGGATGTGCAACTGATTTGAATTTATTGCTAAAGGGAAGAATGCCCAGTTCTAAACAGGATAGTGCTATTCCAGCAAAAATTGTAAAATCAGATTTTGTTTCGGAGCAGCCAGTATCGGACAACAATGAAACGATAGACAACGTTGTGAACCAAGAAGTTGACTGGTCAACTGACCATGAGGTATTGATAGCGGAATCTATATCAGGTTTAGATGATCAGGATATATCGGAGCAGAATCAGGCTGAAACTAAATCCGAAGATCAACCTGAGACTATTTTGCATAGCCAAAATATTGAACAATCTTTCCCTATTGATTCATCAGATCAAGTTATTACTCTTGAACCAATTGAAAACCATTTGGATCAGGCTGGAAAAAAAATGATGACGGGGAGGAAAGTTGAAGTAGATAAAAAGAAAGTATTTGTAGCATCACCTAAAGCTAAGCCAAAGGACTCGTAAAATGACTTAACTTTAGCTTCCATTTTTACCTATAAAATCATGCCAATCGGTATGATTTTACCTGTTTGCTATAGAAGTAGAGAAAATTGATTTTAAGTCTTTTGATGGTCATGTTCATGCAAGATTTTTGCTAGGATTATTATTTAATTATATTATTATTTATTAATAACTTAAATCTATATACCATCATCATATCCAAGATGATGATGGATAATCATTAGAAGAATAATCAATCAATTGATCTAAATTATAAAAATACAGAACCAACACTCCTATGGAATTTACCATAGGAGTATCCAAATGAACCAAGCACAAACCCTACTTGATATTGAAAAATTTATGTCATCAGTTTGTAGACGAGACTATCACTGGGAAGACTTTGCATCTGACTATGATCAGTGGCTGGACGATGCAAGGGCTATCTATGATGAAGAGCTTGAATACAGTCCCTTGATTCAAGCCTATTTTGATTTAATGCCTGAACGGGTTGATTGGGAAGATCAAGATATATTTGAGGATGATCAAGCATTTCGATCCTTTCAACGTCGTCTCAAATACCAGCAGCAAGATTTTATAGAAGATTTGGCAAATCAAAGTGATGGCTATCACAACCGTTTGGATGATTATTTTGCCAGCCTTGTTGACCGTCATCGTAAATTATTATTGGTCAGGGTCGATTTATCCTATCGCTTTGAGCGTAGTCCCTGTATCCAACAGTTTGGCAACAACATCAGAAAGTTACTCAGTCGTATCCAAAACAAGGATACCATCTTTAAAGATCAAGTTGGCTATGCCTATCGACTGGAACAGGGTGGCAAGAGCAAAGGCTATCATTGTCATTTATTGGTGATCTACAACGGTTCAGAGCGTTGCCGTGATGGTTATCTGGCGCAGTGTATCGGTGAGCTATGGCAGGAAAAGATAACTCAAGGTGACGGTCTATTTTATAACTGCAATCAAAAAGAGCATAAACGCTATTACGAGGATGAAGGGACATGGGGCTTAGGCTTGGTGGAACGGCGTAATAAAACAGCAGTTACCAATGCCTATCACACCATTCATTACTTGACTCGCCATAAGCCTGACCAGTATTTAAGGGTAAAACTCAGTCGTAGAGTGAATGTATTTCAAACTGGGCAGACTAGATGGAAAGAATAAGACTTAATATTTTGATCATTGATTGATCATGCCTTTGGGCAGTTTATTACAGAGTTGTGTCTCTTATGGTTCTAACCCATAGGAGACCTACATGAACCGTCATGAAGTACTGATCCAGATTGAAGACCTGATGCTGGATGTTTGTTTAGACCGATACTATTGGCAAAGTGTGATGGCCGCACTTGAAGATTATCGGGAAGCTGCTACAGCGATTTATGATCCAGAACTTGAATATTCACCGATGTTACAGGGCTATTTTGACTTAATGTCGATTAGCTCCACATCAAGCTCAGGCAGGGCAATAAATCCACGTAGATCACCACTACAATCCAGAACTGCTTTTCAAAATTTCTGTAATGGTCTGATGGATGAGCATGATCATTTTATTCTGAAGCATAAGCGGCAACGCAAACGTAACTTTACTGCAATCAAGAATCACATTGAGGACTTATTGGATGATGGTCATGAGTTGCTATTGATGCTTGAAGGTGTCAGTTATCCATACACTACCGCTCAGGATATTTACCAGTTTCATGAAAACCTGAAAAAGTTTCACCGTCGTGTTCTTAACCGTGATACTTGCTTCAAAGAGCTATTGGATTATTCATGGGTCATTGAACAAGATCGGGATGAGGGCTATCTCTGTCAGTTCCTGTTTATTTACGATGGTTCCTATCGCAACCATACTGAAAAATATGTTGAAGAGATAATTCAAATTCTAGACGATATTGAGGAAGAAAATGATTCACTGAACCGCGAATCCAAACATCAGCACAGAGATTCCTATGAGCAAGATACTTTGAAGAGCGACATGATTCACTGTAATGATGTACAAATAGAAGAAAATAACCTTAACATTATTAGCATTCTGGCAAATTTCTATATTGAAGATCAATATTTACGTGCAAGGGTTAAAGGGATGCGTTGCTTTGGATAGATAAATGTTGATTCCAAAAAATCAAAGCTACATACCATAAACATGAATGTTTATTTCATATATTCATTTTTTCTTTTGGCTTGAGTCATGTGGGGATGTTTGGTTAATTCATCTCATGGGTTGCAGTAAAAAAATACGGTATGCCGATTTGTATTGAGGAAGACCCCTCTCAACTACAATTACTGGGAGTACCCACATGACCAATCTCGTTGAATATCAATACCGTATTTTGAATATCAAAGCAGTAATTGAGATTACTGCATTGAGTCGTTCAACCATCTATGAAATGATAAATCCGAAATCAGACTATTACGATGCCAATTTTCCCAAACCAATTCATCTAACGCAGAATCGGATTGGCTGGGTATCTCAGGAAATCTATGATTGGCTTGAATCAAAAATTGCCCAACGATCAGAGGCACACTGATCCATCTTGATACGGCTACATGGTTGAATCGCAACGAACTGGCATGATCCCAAAAAATCACAGATATATATCATTAACATGAAGATTGAATGTTTCTTTTATCCCTTACATTCAAAAACATAGGCTTGCCGATTGGTAAGCCTTTTTTCATTTAATGAGGATTATCTTATGAATATTACATGTCCATATTGCTATTCAGCCAATGTTAGCCGTGCAACTACACAGCCATCAGGCAATAACAGTTTTTCTTCGATGGCAGGCGCAGGGATTGGTGCAAGCCTTGCCAAGAGTTTCCCTACGCCATTTTCACCATTACTCGGTGGATTGGCTGGGGCAGTGGTGGGTGGTTTGCTGGATAGTCTGGTTCAACCCTCACAGCCACAGCAGCCGACAGCTTATTTCCACTGCAACAATTGCCAATGCAATTTCAACTAAGGATGGGAGGAAATCATCATGGCACATCAACTTGAACAAATGGCGTATGTCGGTGAAACCCCGTGGCATGGTCTGGGTAATCAACTCAGCCCACATCAACCGATTGAAGTCTGGGCGCAGCAGGCAGGCATGGACTGGCGGATTGAATCATCCGATGTCAGTTACATGGCAAAGAATGAACGTGGACAATCTATCATTCTGCCGTATGAGGAACAGCGTGTCTTGTACCGTTCTGATACCCATGCACCTTTATCCGTAGTCAGCCAACGCTTTCAGGAAGTTCAACCCAAAGAAATCCTTGAGTTCTATCGTGACTTAACCGAGCAATCAGGCTTTGAACTGGAAACCGCAGGAGTATTGAAAGGCGGCAAGAAGTTCTGGGCATTGGCACGTACGGGACAAAGTACAGCCTTGAAAGGTAAGGATGTCAGTAATGGCTATATCTTACTGGCAACAGCATGTGATGGCACACTTGCCACGACAGCACAATTTACCAGTATCCGTGTGGTCTGTAACAATACGCTGGCGATTGCCTTGCGCAATGGCAGTACCAGTGCAGGTGTGGTGAAAGTACCTCACAGTACCAAGTTTGATGCTGAAAAAGTGAAGCAACAACTCGGTATTTCCGTTCGTGCATGGGATGAACACATGTATGAAATGAAGCAACTGAGTCAGCGTAAAGTCACCCAGCAGGAAGCGGCAGCCTATTTTGATGCGGTATTTAACAATACCAGTCTCAGCATTGCTGAACAGGATGACAGCATTATCCAGTTCTACCGTAATGTGGCAAATGAAGCCAATGCAGCCAATAAAACCGAACCGAATGGACGAGCCATGTCGAAAGTCATGGATATGTTTAATGGTCAAGGACGAGGTGCAGAGTTAAGTTCAGCCAAAGGTACAGCCTATGGCTTGCTGTGTAGTCTCACCGAGTTTGTTGATCACGAACGTCGAGCCATGAGTACTGATCACCGACTGGATTCAGCATGGTTTGGTACAGGTGCAGCCATTAAACAGCGAGGATTGGAACAGGCGTTAAGAATGGTGTCCTAAGCAATATAGTCATTCTTTACACCGTCTATTTCCCTCTACCAAAAAACTCCCTTTTGCCACATCGCCCTGATGTGGCTTTTTTTATGCCGCAATTTTAATTTTTACAGACATGGAGTATCTCATGAACCATATCGTTGAACCACAAAGCAGCAAATCCATACCACATTTACCGTTAGCTAAACCGAATCCTAGTCGTGCCAAACGCCTTGTTAAAACCAAAGGTATGAGCCGTGAACAATGGTTACAGGTACGCAAACAGGGCATTGGTAGCAGTGATGCAGCAGCAGCCTGTGGGCTTAATCCTCACATGTCGATGCTGGAACTATGGATGATTAAAACAGGTCGGATGCAGAACCAACCAGATCAACCAACCCAAAACAGTTATTCACCCTTATATTGGGGCAATCAGCTTGAACCTCTGATTGCCAACTATTACCAGCACAAGACAGGTCATAAAGTGCGTAAGGTCAATGCGGTGTTACAGCATCCAGATCCTGACAAGCACTTTATGTTAGCCAATCTGGACTATGCCGTTGTAGGCTGTGATGAAGTACAGATATTGGAGTGTAAATCTGTAGGGGAATGGGGAACCAAACTCTGGCGTGATGGTGTGCCTTTATATGTGATTATTCAGGTACAGCACCAACTGGCAGTCACAGGTAAACAGGCAGCGCATATCTGTGTCTTGATCTGTGGACATGAAGCCAAGATTTTTAAGGTTGAACGCAATGAAATTGTGATAGACCAAATCATGACTTCTGAACAGATATTCTGGAACTGTGTGGAAAATGACATACCACCGAGTGTTGATGCCAGTGAATCAGCCGCCAAAGCCCTGCAACTGCTTTACCCACAACATATCCCTTTACAGACCGTTGATTTCTCCACGTTGGAGGGTGTTGATCAACTGTTTACTGATCTGCTACACGAGGATAAACAACTGACTGACCATCAAACCAAGTATGACTATCTCAAGCATCGGATTCAGGCACTCATGAAAGATGCCGAGAAAGCCATCTTTTCCAATGGTACTGTGACATGGAAAAAATCAAAGGACAGTGTGGTACTGGATCAAAAGGCATTATTACAGGCACAGCCTGAGCTCCTGCAACAGTATCCACAATCCCGACAAGGGAGCAGACGCTTTAATATTTATGCTGCAACAACCTAAATCGTCTGACTAAACAAGTTTTAGACCTATTTCCATCACACACCACATCAACCATTTTATTTCCCTAAATTTAAAATTTGTGCAAAGTTGCCCCTCTTGTCCTTTCCCCAATACTAAGGAAAGGACGGTGGAGCAGCTTTGCATTTTTTTATGTTCGCACAATGTTTTCTCCCATGACCTATGACTGGAAATCGTTTTTTTCAGGAGGATTAAAAATATGGTGTAGGAGACAGTGCATTCAATGGATTTGGGGAATCCGTAAATAAATGCAATAAAGGACAATTACCATGATTAAAGGTTTAGCAATTACCCCACCTGTGTTGGGGCGTATCAGCATTGGCAAGATCGTTGAAAAGAATGGCAAGCGACTACCTGAAAAGGATGACCAGTTTACCATCACCAGCCAAATCCAGACTAAGGATGGTTGGGTCAAACATCCACTGGACGAGCAGCTTCGTAACAAAGCACAAAATCAGAAACTGAGAACCATTCCAGTACGAATGATTTTTAATGAACCTGAGCTTAACCTGAGAGCAGAATACACCCTGTTTGATCGCCAGACTGGACGACCAGTATGTACAGGTAATGGAGAGACTTGTCAGCGACTCGGACAGAACGGCATTGAACAACATCCATGTCCATCCCCCGACTTATGCCCACTTGGACAAGGCGGGCACTGTAAGCCTTATGGCCGCCTACATGTCAATTTAGGCGAAGCTGATGAGTTTGGCACATTCATTTTTAGAACTACAGGCTTTAACAGTATTCGCACTTTGGCTGCACGTTTGAATTACTACCATGCAGCTTCAGGTGGTTTGTTGTCATGTTTACCATTGCAGCTCACCTTGCGTGGGAAAAGTACTACCCAAAGCTATCGTCAGCCCGTGTATTACGTAGATTTAACGTTACGGGAAGGCGTGGATTTGCAAACAGCAATTCAGACGGCTAAGGAGATTGACCAACAGGGGAAACAGGCAGGGTTTGATCAAGCGGCATTAGATCAGATTGCACGGCAGGGTTTTGCCAATGCCAAGTTTGAGGTGCATGCAGAGGAGGGGATGGAATTGCTGGAGGAATTTTATCCACACAGTGACAGTGCTGTAGATACAGAGCATTCAGCGCAATTGAGCTATGTGCAGGAGATTCAGCAGGGGTTGCAGCAGAGTGTTAGAGCTGTGAATTGAGCACAGTTGAATTATCTAGTCAGCTTGGTAAGTCAATTAATGGATTCTGAACAAGTTGGCTAGTCACTAATTGAAGGGAGCTTTGGCTCCCTTAATTTTTTTGTTATTCAGGAGTGATAATGCAGGCTTCAAAAATAGCGATCAGTCCATCTAGCCGGCAGTTGAATCCATCAATATTGGCCTGAATCCAGACTTCCTTATTGTTAATTTTACTCCACTGTACCCCATAGCCGCAGTGAGCAAGTAGGTGTTCAAAGAAGATACGCTGGGTGCGTCCATTGCCTTCACGAAATGGGTGAATCACGTTGACTTCACAATAAAAATCAGCGATTTTTTGGATAAGTACTGGTTTGGCTAAAGCTTGAAAATAGTGCTGCTGCTCAAGTTGCTTGAAGAGCTTATTGGCTTCAATTTCAATACGCGGGAAGGTACAAAAGCGGGTATCGCCTTTGGCAATATCCACTTGTCTTAGTTCACCTGCCCAGGCATACAGGTCTGAAAAGAGCTGAAAGTGAATGGATTGCAGGTATTTGAGATCGTAAGGTGGCTCCGCATACTCAATTCGTGTGCTGGCATACTCAGTCAACTCCAGTTCTGCCTGTTGCAGAATTTCAGCATCCTGAATGTTCAGTTTGTTTTTGAGGACGTCCGAGTCGGGGTAACAGTAAATGCTGTCACCCATTTCACCATATTTATCCATAAGGAAGCCTGATCACGATTCCGAGGTCTGTGAGAATTTCTTATATTTCTGTAGAATCTGAGCTTTACTTAATGCCGGTGCGGTTGAGGACGGGTTAATGCCTTCCAGCTTTAAACTGGCTTGATAATTCTGCAAGCGCGTAGCTTGGATATATTTTTTTTTCTGTTCGAGAGTGTTTAGCATTCTGGAATTTCCTTGAACAAAGGTGATGTAAGCCTAGTTTAGCAGATGGGCTTATAAATAGGCACGGTTTTCAAAAGCAGGGTTGTAGCGTTATGGTGGATGAACCTTCTATGAGAAAAATCTGAAACCAGACGACGAAATTTGTCGCTTAACTGTCATGCAATAAATGAATAATCAACAATCTGCTTTTTAAATAATATAATATTATCCAACAGTTAAAAAATTATCAGTATTATCTCTAGCAACCGAAGTGTAGCCAGATACTGATCACAGATAAGAATTCAGGAATTGATTCGCCACTATGACCAACAATAACTTTTCACAAATCGCTTCTTTCATCTGGTCGGTTGCCGACCTGCTGCGTGGTGACTTCAAACAATCGCAATACGGTCGCATCATTCTGCCATTTACCTTGTTACGTCGTTTGGAATGTGTACTGGAAGAAAGCAAGGCTGCGGTACTGGCAGAACATGAAAAAGTCTCCAAGCTGAATCTGCCAGAAGAAGCTCAAGAAAAGTTATTGCTGCGTGCCACCAACGGTCTAGCCTTCTTTAACACCTCCCCAATGGATCTTAGCAAAATGGGGCAGAGTGATATCAAGGCCAACTTAAGCACCTATGTGCAAAGTTTCTCTAAAGATGCCCGTGAGATATTTGAATACTTTAACTTCATCGAATTTGCAGGCTTACTCGATGATGCCAACCTTTTGTATAAAGTCGTGCAAAAGTTTGCTACCACGGATCTGAGTCCAAAGAACGTATCCAACCATGACATGGGCTTGGTGTTTGAAGAACTGATCCGTCGTTTTGCCGAAGGTTCTAATGAAACCGCAGGGGAACACTTTACCCCGCGTGACATTGTACGTCTGACCACGGCACTGGTGTTTATGGAAGATGATGACGTCCTGACTAAAGACGGCATTATCCGTACCATTTATGACCCGACTGCGGGAACAGGCGGCTTCCTGTCTTCAGGGATGGAATATCTGCATGAGCTGAACCCGAATGCCGTAATGCGTGCCTTTGGTCAGGAGCTTAACCCAGAATCCTACGCCATCTGTAAAGCCGACATGCTGATCAAAGGTCAGGACGTGAGCCGAATTAAACTCGGTAACACGCTGTCAAATGACCAACTTGCTGTGGATCAGTTTGACTACATGCTGTCGAATCCACCCTTTGGCGTGGACTGGAAAAAAATCGAACAGGACATCAAGGACGAGCACGAGCACAAAGGCTTCGATGGTCGTTTCGGTGCAGGCTTGCCACGGGTATCGGATGGTTCACTATTATTCCTGATGCACCTGATCAGCAAGATGCGTGATGCCAGCAGTACCGAGAGCGGTAGCCGCATCGGCATTATCTTGAATGGTTCACCTTTATTTACCGGTAGTGCAGGCAGTGGTGAAAGCGAGATCCGTCGCTACATTTTAGAAGCTGACTTGCTGGAAGCCATCATTGCTTTACCGAATGACATGTTCTACAACACTGGGATTGCCACCTATATCTGGGTACTCAGTAATAAAAAAGCCGCTGAACGCAAAGGCAAGGTACAGCTAATCAATGCCTCAAACCTCAGTACCAAGATGCGTAAGTCACTTGGTTCAAAGCGTAACTATCTGACTGAAGCTGAAATTGCCATCATTACCCAAAATTACGGTGACTTTGTCGCGGTAGATACTTTGGCAAACGATGGCGAAACCGAACAGCAAAAACCATTCGCCAGCAAAATCTTTGACAGCCATGAATTTGGCTACCGTCGCGTAACGATTGAACGTCCATTACGTTTATCGGCACAGATCACGGATAGCGCGATTGCTGCATTACGCTTTGCGCCAAAACCGTTTAATGCCGTGATGCAAAGCATCGATGCGCAATTAGGCACAGCCTTTGGTACAGTGTGGACAGCAGAAACTTACGGTCAGTTGCAGGACGTTGCCCTTGAAGTACGTGCCCTGATTAAAGCGGAATTCCCTGAGCTAAAAGAAAAAGACATAAAAGAGGTACTGGACAGCAAAATCTGGCTGTTCCAGAAAGCCTTGATGGAAAAAGCCCAGGCGTTACAGGCCGTGATTGGCACCGAGCAGTTTGATGATTTTAACCAGTTTGATGAAGTGCTGAAAAAAGCCCTCAAGCAAATCGACATCAAGCTGGATGCCAAAGAGAAGAAACAGCTGTTAGATGCCATTACCTGGAAGAATCCGGAAGCAGAACCAGTGATTAATAAGGTCGTGAAACAGGCGGAAAACCCGCTTTATGGCCAGTTTAGCTATAACGGTAAAGTAGTTGAGTTTGTACAAGATGGCGATTTACGTGATGCGGAAAACATTGCGCTGAATCCAAAGGTCAGCACCACAGAACTAATTGAAGACTACTTTAAACGTGAAGTACAGCCACACGTGGCCGATGCCTGGATCAATGCCGACAAGCGTGACGAGAAAGATAGCGAGATTGGCATAGTCGGTTATGAGATTCCGTTTAACCGTCATTTCTACGTGTACCAGCCACCACGTGACCTAGCCGAGATTGATGCCGATCTGGATGCGGTGAGTGCCGAGATTATGCAGCTGCTACAAGAGGTGCATTCATAATGGCAAAGTATCAAGCGTATACAGAATATAAGGATTCATGTTTAGAATGGTTAGGTGAAATTCCTAGCCATTGGAAAGTAAAGAAATTAAAATATCTTGGAGAAGCGATCATAGGTTTGACGTATTCTCCTGATGATGTTGTTGATGAAGGTGAAGGTACTTTAGTCCTTCGATCATCTAATATTCAGAATAAAAAGTTAGCTTTTGAAGATAATGTATATGTTCGTAAGGAAATTCCTGAGAAGTTAAGAACACAAAAAAATGATATTTTGATTTGTGCACGAAATGGTAGCCGAGCCTTAATTGGTAAAAATGCTTTGATTGATGAAAGCGCTGAGGGTGTTAGTTTTGGTGCTTTTATGTCTATTTTTAGAAGTGAATACAATAGCTATTTATCCAGAGTATTTAATTCAGCTTTATTTGAATATCAATCAGGTACTTTTCTAACAGCTACAATTAACCAACTCACTACTGGTAATCTCAATAGCTTTGAAGTTCCACTACCACCATTAACAGAAAGAAACCAGATTTCAAATTTCCTCGACTACGAAACCAGAAAAATCGATCATTTGATTGAAAAACAGCAACAACTGATTGAACTGCTGAAAGAAAAACGCCAGGCGGTTATTAGCCATGCCGTGACCAAAGGACTCGACCCTAATGTCCCGATGAAAGATTCGGGGGTGGAATGGTTAGGGGAAGTGCCGGAGCATTGGGATGTTATAGCCATATCCAAGGTCACACAAAAAATTACGAATGGTTATGTTGGACCTACTAGAGATATTTTAGTGGAGGAAGGTATTCCATATGTACAAGCAACGCATATTAAAAAAGGTAAAGTGAATTTTGATAATGCCTATTTTGTACGAGAAAAATGGAGTAATGACCACGCTAAATCAATCTTGAAAAAAGATGATGTATTAATTGTTCAAACTGGTGCGGGCACTGGAGATGTTGGGTTAGTATCAGAATCTGAGGAAGGTTTTAATTGTCATGCTTTGATTATCCTACAACCAAAGAAACAACAATTATCAGGTAGTTATTTAGCTTATTGCCTTCAATCAGATTATGGATATGCAACTTTATATTCAATACGTACAGGTGGTATGCATCCACACTTAAATTGTGGAGAAGTGCAATTTGTAAAAATATCAGTACCTCCTTTAGATGAACAGGTAGCGATTTCTAAATTTATTGAGAAAAATATTCAAGACTTTGATCAACTGATTGAAAAGGCTAAATTAGCTATTCAACTCATGCAAGAACGCCGAACTGCCCTCATCTCAGCGGCAGTCACCGGAAAAATTGATGTTCGCCACTGGCAAGAACCAACGGTTGCTGAGGCACACACGGAGTTAAGCGCATGAATCTAGACGCCACCCGTGAAAGCATTTTCCAGAACGACATCATTCAGCAGATGCTGGCTCAGGGCTGGCAACTCGGTACGCCACAAGGCTACAACCGTGAAACCGCCTTGTATGAGCAGGACGTACTAGATTTTGTGCTACAAACCCAAGCACAAGACTGGCAGAAGTTTCAGCGCATCTTTCCACAAGATACCGAACGGCATTTTCTAGAAGCCGTGGTTGCCCAGCTGAAGAAAGCCGACATCAATGCCACTGATGAACAGTCACGCAGCTATGGTACCTTGGGTGTATTGCGTCATGGGGTGAAAACCCGCAGCGCTCGTTTTTTCCTGTGTCAGTTTAAACCTGAACATGCACTTAATCCGGATACCTTAGCCAATTACAAAAAGAACATCTGCCGCATTGTGCCAGAGTTGGTCTATAGCCCGTATGCTACCGCTGCCGAGTTACAGGACATGGGCAAACAGGCAAAGAAATGGCGTATTGACTTGGTATTGTTTATTAACGGCTTTCCTGTGGCCACACTGGAACTCAAGTCCGAGTTTAAACAGGCGGTGCAGAATGCCATGTTGCAGTACAAACGCACCCGCTTGCCGAAAGATCCAGAAACCAACAAGCCTGAACCCTTGCTGATGTTTAAGCGTGGCGCATTGGTACACTTTGCCGTGAGTCAATACGAAGTCTATATGGCGACCCAATTGGCCGGAGAAGATACTTTCTTCCTGCCATTCAATAAAGGCACGCATGACGGTGGTGCAGGCAATGATGTGCCAGAAGACCAGAATCAGTACGCTACGGCCTATCTGTGGAACGAAGTTCTCACCCCAGACAATTTGCTGAATATCATTGGACGTTTTGTCCATCTGCAAATTGAAGAAAAAGAAGACTGGGAAGGCCGCAAGTACAAAAAAGAACTGCTGATCTTCCCACGTTACCACCAGTGGAATGTGGTCACCAAACTGATCAATGCCGCCTTAGAGGAGGGCACTGGGCAGAAATATCTGATTCAGCACAGTGCAGGTTCAGGTAAGTCCAACTCGATTGCCTGGACAGCACATCAGTTGTCGACCCTGTACGATCAACACAATCAGAAACTGTTTGATTCGGTGATTGTGGTCACTGACCGTACCATTCTGGATGCCCAGCTACAGGATACCATCTACCAGTTTGAACATGCCGATGGCGTGGTCGGACGCATCAATAATAAAGAAGGCGATGGCTCCAAATCGGAAAAACTGGCCAAAGCACTGGAAACCTCACAGCCGATTATCATTGTGACCATCCAGACTTTCCCCTTTGTGCTGCGTGCGATTGAAAACAGTACCAATCTGAAACAGCGACGTTATGCGGTGATTGCCGATGAAGCTCATTCTTCGCAAAGCGGCTCTACGGCACGACAACTGAAAGAAGTGTTGATGCTGGAAGAGCGCGAAGAGGATGCTGAATTGTCTTCGGAAGATATTCTGGATGCCGTGGTTGCAGCACGTACGGGCAGTAATAACCTCAGTTACTATGCCTTTACCGCCACGCCGAAAGACAAAACCCTGCAACTGTTTGGCCGTGTGCCCAATCCTGAGCTACCACCCTCCAAGCAAAACAAGCCGGAAGCCTTCCATGTCTACTCCATGCGCCAGGCCATTGAAGAAGGCTTTATTCTGGATGTGCTGAAAAACTATACCAACTATAAAGTGGTGTATAAGCTCAAACAAAAAATTGAACAAGCCGACAAACAGGTCGATGCCAAAAAAGCCAAGATCAGGCTGAATCAATGGGTACGCCTGCATGACCACAACATTTCCCAGAAAGTGAAAGTCATTGTCGAACATTTTAAAAATAACGTGATGGGCTTATTGGGTGGGCAGGCTAAAGCCATGGTGGTGACCAGTTCACGTAAAGAAGCGGTGCGTTACAAGCTCGCTTTTGACAAATACGTGACAGATCAGGGCTATAAGTCCATTCAGGCTATGGTCGCATTCTCGGGTGAGGTTGAGTTTAATGACAAGGATACCGACAGCAGTGGTTTAGTCGGGAAGACCTTTAATGAACGCAACATGAACCCGGGGCTAAAAGGACGGGAAATGCGCAAGGCCTTTGATAGTGATGACTATCAGGTGATGCTGGTGGCCAACAAGTTCCAGACTGGCTTTGACCAACCGAAACTGTGTGCCATGTACGTAGACAAAAAGCTGGGCGGTTTTGAGTGCGTACAAACCTTGTCACGCTTGAACCGTACCTATCCGGGCAAAGCGGAATCTGGCACCTTTGTCTTGGACTTCTTTAACGATCCTGAAGACATTCTTGGGGCCTTCCAGCCTTATTACCAAACCGCAGAACTGGCTGATGTATCGAATCCAGATCAGATCTTTGACTTGTTTGAAAAGCTGAAAGCCAGCAAGATTTTCTTGTGGACGGAAGTCGAGCAGTTTGTAGAAGCGTTCTTTACCAAGAACAAATCCAATGCTGCGATCAGTAACATTTGCAAGCCTGCGGTTGAACGCTGGCAGAAACGTTATAGCCAAGCCATCGAAGCCTATAACACCACCCGAGATATGCTGGAACGCTGCAAGAAAACCAATGATGCGGTGCTGATTGCCAATGCCGACAATGCCTTTAAAGAGGCCAAGCTTGAAAAAGACAAGCTGGAAATCTTTAAAAAAGACTTGGGAAGTTTTACCCGTTTCTACGAGTTTATGTCACAGATCGTGGACTACGATGACAAAGAACTGGAGAAGCTCAGTCTGTATGCGCGTAACCTGCGTCCATTGCTGCGTGAAACCGCAACGAAAGATGATGAGGTGGACTTAAGTAATGTCAGTATGAGCCATTACCGCTTGTCCAAGATCCGTCAGCAAGACATCAAGCTGAAAGAAGATGCCGAAGATTTTAAGCTAGAACCGGGCAATGACCTGGGGACAGCCAAGCCACGTGACAAGAAAGAAGAGTTCCTGTCACAGATTATAGAGCGTCTGAATGATGTCTTTATCACTGATAACCTAACCGATAAAGACATGCTGAACTATGCCTATACGGTACGTGACAAGCTGGCGGAAAATGAGATTGTGATGAAGCAGATTGCCAACAATACCCGTGAACAAGCCATGCTGGGTGATTTCCCGAAAGCGATGGATGATGCCATTCTTGGTAGCAGTGCCGCACATCAGGAACAGATGATGCAGTTACTTTCTGATCCGGCGAAGGCCAGCATCTTTGCTAGAGTGATCTTTGATATGTTGAGCAGTCGATAATTTTTTAAACATTTTAGAATTAAATTTTTGAGTATAGGGGTGTATTGATATGTTGGCTTTTGCTGAATTTCTGCAGAATTATTTTATTATTCCTGTGGGAATGCTCATTTTTGTATTATGGATTGGGTTTAAATTCTATTCTAAATATATCAAACCTGCTAAAAACCTAAGTGAGCAATTATCAGTACTAATTAATGCCTTAAAAGGATTGGATAAAAATTCTAGTCTAAATAAGAACTCATTAGATGCAAAATTCGAAAATGATACACCTTTAAACCATGCTTGGTTAAATTACAAAAATTCTTTTCATGACATCTATGAAACTCTAGATGGAGAAGATGTTCTAGTTTCCTCACGTGCAACGGTATCAAGTGATGTATTTTTTTCACAAGCTGTCATTGTGGATACCCCTTTAAGAGTTGAGTTTTATAAGCACTTGCCAGGTATTATCACTGGTGTAGGTATTATTGCTACATTTGCTGGCCTTCTATTTGGATTATTAGCTTTTGATCCCGCAGGCGATCCAGCAAAAGTTCAAGACAGTTTAGGCTTGTTATTAGGTGGGGTAAGTGAAGCATTCATGGCTTCTGCACTTGCGATAGGGACTGCAATGATTATCACTTGGCGCGAAAAATCGTGGTTGCGTCAGTGTTATGAACAGTTAGAAACTTTAACAACAGAAATTGATAAGCTTTTTGAAACTGATTCCTCTGGAGAAGAGTATCTAGCTAAATTATTAAAATCCTCTCAGGCAAATGAAACCAATGCTCGTCAATTAAAAGATAGCCTTGTTAATGACTTAAAAGTCATGATGACGAATTTGGTTGAGGAAAATAAAAAGAATCAGATTGCTTTTGCTGCACAGTTAAGTGAAAGCTATGCGAAATCAAGTCAGGATATGGCGACTCAGATTGGTCAATCGATTACGGATACCTTACAAGCACCTTTAGATAAAATTGCTTCTAGCGTACAACAAGTCAGTGGTGACCAAGGTTCAGCCGTACAAGAACTCATGACTGATGTACTTACAGCCTTTTTGAGTAAGTTGGAGTCTACGTTTGGCAGTCAAATGACGGGCATGAATGAGATGATGACTCAATCAGTATCTGCTATGAAGGAAATGCAATTAGGTTTCTCCCAATTACTGACAGATATGAAAATTAATAGTGAAACTTCGACGAAAACATTAGAAATGCAGATGTCAAAAATGATTGAAGATATTCAACAAAAACAAAATGCGATGTCTGATCAAATGAATTTAATGGTGGATCATTTATCTCAAGGTGCTGCAAAAATTGGAGAACAGGGCCAACATGCGATTGAGCAGTTAAATGGCAAAGTCTCGGAGTTGATGGGGAATCTAGGCGGAACGATGTCTGAGTTAATGTCAGATATTACGAAACAGCGTATGGAACAAGATCGTGTAATTCTAGAAAATCAGCAAAAATTGCACGAACAATCATCTGCATTAATTGATAATTTAGGAGCTGAAATTAAAGATTTGATTGCACACAGTCAAAATGCGATCCAAGTATATAAAGAAAATATTCAGAAATTATCTCAAGTGACAACGGATAGTATTACGGGTATGAATAACGGTGCTGAAAAAATGCGCTTAGCTTCTGAACAGTTTAATACTGCGGGCAGTTCTTTGATTACAGTGACTGATAAGACATCACAGCTAATTGCAGAAGTAAGTACCACCTCTACGCATTTGACCAGCGCAAGCAGCAATTTAATCTCTCTATTGAAAGACTATAAAGACTCACAAGAGAGTGTAAAACAGGCAATCAGTACTTTAGATGGTTTGATTAAACAAGCTCAATCTGAAGCTGGTATGAGTACCAGAATGCTTGAAGATATGAATCACATGACCAATGCATTGAATCAAGTGAAGAAAGAAATGGAGGATTATCTTGAGCAAGTCAGTGATGTGTTGGTGAAAAGCTTTGAGAGTTTTGATTCCTCTGTAGAAACTAGCTTAAATCATTCTTTAGGTGCATTTGATAATACACTTGATCAAGCTGTAAAACGCCTTGCAACGGGTGTAGAAGGCTTGGGTAGTTTTGTAGAAGATCTGGAAGATCTCGTACAACAAAAGAAAAACTAATTTTGGGGTACATGATTAATGTTAGGTAACAGGTACTCTAAGAAACCACGTTCTAAAGATGATGGTGAAAAACCTTTTTGGATTTCATTCGCTGATTTAATGACAGCATTAATGACCTTGTTTTTAGTCGTAATGGCTGTGTCATTAATGGTCGTAACGAAAAAAATCAATGAAGCGACTCAAGCTGAAAATCAACGTAGTTCAGAGATTATGGATATTTGTACTAGTATTCAAAATGATGCCGCGTTGAAAAACAAGATTATTGCTGTTGATTGTAAGGACAATCGTATCAACTTTGGAGAAGCTGGTCGGTTTGGCCATAATGACTACCGGTTAAATGCAGCAGGTGTAGAGGCATTAAATACGTTAGTACCCATTGTTTTAAATGCTGCTAATAGTGAAAATGGAAAAAAATGGTTTAAACAAATTGTGATTGAAGGATTCACAGATACGGACGGTTCATATCTCTATAACTTAAACTTAAGTTTACGTCGTTCAGAATGGGTCATGTGCAATTTACTCGATCCCAAGTTTAGCCAAGGGTTAAGTTTAACTGAAGCGCAAAAGAACCAGGTTAAACAATTATTTTTAGCTGGTGGGGTTTCTTTTAATTCAGCTAAGGATAGTAAAGAAGCCTCCCGTCGTGTTGAGCTACGGATGCAATTCTATGGTTTAAAAGAAAAAGAGAACGCTGAGCCGCAACCTCATTTTGTTTCAGCGCCTGTTGAAACATGCCAATTGACACGGTGATAGTGATGAGTATTGCGAATCTGAAACGTCGTATTGAAGAGAGAATAAGTGTATTTTCTGAACCAACTCATATACAGACTAAATTTGTTAGACCTCAGCGTTTAATGAAAACCTTGTCGATTATTGATCATAAATTCGATGATCTTGAAAATGTACAACCATTAGAAGAAAAAATTATAAAATCAGTTTCAAAGCTTAAACAACACGGGTTTGGAGAGCTGACTAAACGAGATTTAAGAAACTTAGCTTGGGCTTTGAGTAAAAAAATTCCAAATGAGGATGTAAAACTTTTATTTACTCTAACTGGAAAGCAAATTTTGAATTATTTCGAGCAATCAGGATTTGATGTATTAAGGTTAGTCTACTTTCCACTTTTATATAGTTATTTTGCATTTGAACAAAAGGATGTTGAGAATAGCCCGCTTATTTGGACTCAGCTGAGATATATTCTTAATAACAATAAATCTAAGATATATACGGATTCGGTAAAGCCTAAAAAATGGATGACGACTCTTATTGATTATTCAGAGGTTTTATCGATAGAACCTACGAAAAAATTTGTACGTGAATTTTTACAAGATTGTGATGACAACAGAGTTGCTAATCAATTAGAAAGTTTAAGAATATCTTCGGGTAGTTGGTTTTGGGATGATTTGATTCGATCTGCAATTAAGTCGATCAAGACAATGAATGAGGATGAATATCTTCAAAATATTCCAAGATTTTTAGTTTTATTGGAAAAAAATAAAATATATACAACCACTATTTTAGCTGCACTTCTAGAACGGTACGCTAGTACTTCTCAGAGAGAGAAAGTACATGAAGTATTAAAACATCTGGCATTAGATCAATGGGGTAATCCTCAGTATGAATCATTAGCGGGATGGAATAACGTAAATGCTGATACCAAAAAAATGGTGATTCAGTGGTTTGTAAGGGCAGATTTAGAAGCGTTCTTTAAATTATTTAGTCGGACAGCGGATGTGAATCGTTTTAATTATTGGATTAAATTTATTGATCAGATATCTTTTTCTCAGATTTTTCTTGGACCTGAAGCATTATATTCACAAAGGCATGAACACATGAGTTTTCGGCATTTAAATAGAGGTCGACTAAAAGAGCTGATAGGGTCTACTCCATCCAATAACGCATTTTTATTAAAAATAGATAATGTCTATGTTATTGATTTCTCAGATACAGGTAATGCTTGCTTCTTGTTTAATATATTGCCTTATAAAGAAATTTCACCAAAAATACATGTTAGAGATTTAAAAAATTATACACATAAAGGGTATATCGATAAGTTGGGGCATATCGGTAGTTGGGGAGAAAGATTTGATCAGCGGTTAGCAGAAATAGGAATTTTTGCCAATCTGAGAGAAACAAATAAATATAGCTCAATCAATCGCAAGAATTATTAAGGTATAAGCATGAAATTAGCATTTTGGAAGAAGCAAAAAAATATTGACTCCGTTGTTGAAGCCAATTTGATGGCTAATATAAAATCTTTACAATATGACGAAGTTGGATTGATTTCTGCTTATCAACAAAATGCTAAAACTGATGCTGATTTTTATTGGGAAAGTCTAGAAGGAGAAGAAATTGCTTATCTAACGGATAATCAGTATGTATTGCCATGGGAGGAGCTGTTTCAGCTTCAGCAAGATCCCGAACATAGTAACGTACTTAATTTACTCAACTTACCCAGTCCAACGAATTTACATCCAGTGATTCGTAGTGAGGGAGGACTAAGTGATCCTGATTTTAAGATCATTCTAGATGGATGGTGTGATCAAAATAGGATTAAGTCTAAAGTCCTAATTAAACGAATAGGTGCCGTACTGAATGTTGATGGTCAAGAATATTTACTGGATGAAGCGACTTGGAAACTTGTAGAAAAAGTTAAAGAATTTGCTCGTATATCAAATAAAGATAATAAGCTCAATCAAAAGTATTGGGCTCAAATACGAAGTTTAGCTAATCGAAGCCAGGCAAATTTAGATGAGTTTCTTCGTAAGACCGTGGTACTTGCACCTGAAAAATTACAATTAAATCTACGTAAGAATTTGATTAGTCAGGAATCAGTTGTAGAAGTACAGCCCGACTTTGATGAGGCACCGTCAAATTGGTTGCAAACTTTTGATCACTATAATCAGGTACAAGATCAATATAGCATTAGCCTACCAGATGGTGGAGTCGCTCATGTAGTCATTGATCCTCAAGTCAAAAATGTACTGAGTGAAATTAAAAAGATGCCGAATAGGCGTGTATCTGGTGAACGCGCTCAAATATTTTTGCATAATCCCTTCGCACAATTAGGAGATGATGCCACAGAGGTAATCTCTCCTGAAGGTTTTGAAAAATCAAAGCAAGATGCAGAAATCTATAGTTACAGCTTACAGATAGATAAATTTGATAATGAGTTAGGACATTATGTTTCTGCTCAATTAACTCTCAACGAAAATTCTGGCCGTGAACAACAATCGATTCTGTTGGAACTCTCCAATCTAGAGCAAACAAAATATTTTATCTCTGCTTATGAAAAGCCATCACCAATTTTCATGTGGGCGGGTTATACAATTGATAAAACGAGCTATTTGGATCATCAGGTTCAAGAGTTAAAAAGTGATCTAACAGAAATCCAAAAATATGAAGATGAGCTACAAGCACAACAAGTGTTGGATTTATCCAATTACAGTGACCGGGTTATTGGTATTGGTGAGGCACAAAAACTTAACTCTGAGTTCATTCAAAGGGACAGCGGTGAATCAGAGTGGTTGCCACAGCATCTCATGGAGTTGGAAGAACAACTACAAGATCGCTTGTCTAATGAAGCAATAGAGGTGCTTGAACAGCGTATCAAACAGGCTGAGCAAGAAGGTAAAGATCAAGTTCTAATTCCTAATGCGAACACTGAAGTCTCATTAGATGACGCTAAAAAATTATTTAATAGTCTGAGTGATTCAAATAGAAAAGAGTCTATTGAAACATTAGAAGAACCTACGGTTAATTTACAGAAAAAAAAGAAAGATACCTTACTCATTGCGAATAACATTGATAAAGCTGAGTTTACTAAACAACGAGCAGATCAATTGGTTTTTGATGAGAAGAACCATCTTCCAGCTAGATTGCCTTCAAGTTTCAGAAGTCAGGAATTTAGTTTAAAACCACATCAGGAGTATGGGATTGCATGGTTGCAGAATCTACATCAATATGCACCAAAACAGGTAAGTGGCTGCCTTTTAGCAGACGATATGGGATTGGGGAAGACCCTGCAATTGTTGTGCTTTATTGGTGAATACTTAGAAAATGCAAAAGATAAAAAACCAGTTTTAGTGGTTGCTCCAGTTTCATTGTTAGAAAACTGGGAGGCAGAAGCAAATCGGTTCTTCAGTGCTAAATTTGCTAAGATCCTAAGTCTATATGGTGAAAATTTAAAAGATCGAAAAATTCCCAAGCATTTAATATCTGCTCAATTAAGAGATGATCATGGTATTACCCATTTGCTTGAAAAAGATTGGCGAGGTGATGCGGATATTGTCCTCACAACCTATGAGACAATGCGTGATCTAGAGTTTTCTTTAGCACGAGTTGATTGGGGAATTATGGTTTGCGATGAAGCACAAAAAATTAAAGTTCCTACAGCAATGGTGACTAAAGCGGCTAAAGCTCAGAAAGCGGACTTCAAAATTGCATGTACAGGCACTCCTGTTGAGAACTCATTGACTGATCTATGGTGCTTATTTGATTTTATCCAAGAAAATTTGTTAGGGTCATTGAATGAATTTGGAAAAACTTATCGTCGCCCTATAGAAAATCTTGATAATGTGGATAATGAAGTATTAAAACAATTACGGAACTTGATTGCACCACAAGTTTTAAGACGAATGAAACATGATGTTGCTGACTTACCAGAAAAAATTGAAGTAAATCATTGTAAAAATATTACGATTTCTTCACTTCAACGTCACTTATATGCGGATGTAATTAATCACTATAGAAAGTTGTCTGAAGAAGGTAATCAAGGTGCGATGTTGGCTTCACTGCACAGTATGCGAATGATTTGTGCACATCCATTCCAATTGCAACCGAATGCTTCAATTCATGAATCACCTAAAGTAGATTGGTTGATTAAAACATTAGAAGCAATTAAGGCAAAGAATGAAAAAGTTATTATTTTTACAGAATTTAGAGAAATTCAAGTATTCCTGAAACGGATTCTTCTAGAACGGTTCGGCTTAAATGTTACAACTGTTAATGGGGATTCAAATACAAGTAGTAAAAAAGGTTTAACACGGCAAAACCTTATTGATAGATTCCAAGCAACTAGTGGTTTTAATGTGATTATTTTGTCAACCACTGCTGTAGGCTTTGGCGTTAATATCCAAAAAGCTAATCATGTCATTCATTATACGCGCAGTTGGAATCCTGCCAAGGAAGATCAGGCAACTGACCGTGCGTATCGTATAGGACAAGATAAAGAAGTTTTTGTTTACTACCCATCAATAGCAGCAAATGATTTTGATACTTTTGAGATAAAATTAGACCGACTTTTATCAAGTAAGCGGGCTCTGGCAGATGATATGCTGCAGCCGAGTAGAGAACTTAGCAAAGAATTGATCGAATTGATTTAGATGGTAATCTCCCAAAAAATAAAAGGATCTAAAAGTAGAATTTTCTCTTAAGATACAAGCAGGAGATTCTGCATGAAAACATCGAAATTTACTGACGTCAGATTATGTCCATTGATCCTAGACAGTATCGTGGACAACAAATCCCTCTAAATTCTTAAAATATTTCTGTTCAAAGGCTTCTGGGCTTAACCAGCCGTTTGCGGAATGCCTTCTGACCCGATTGTAAAACATCTCGATATAATCAAACACATCCGCACGAGCCATTTCTCGTGTTTTATAAATCCTTTTCTTAACTCTTTCCTTTTTTAAGCTGCTAAAAAAGGATTCAGCAACATCATTATCCCAACAGTTGCTTTTACGACTCATGCTTTGTTGCGTGGCGTAACGCCCCAATCTCTGCCGAACCAGATGGCTTTTATATTGGCTGCCTGAGAAGCATTGCTTCGTAAGGGAGTGAAATATAACTCCAATGGGTTTGCCTCTGCGATGCCATGCTTCATCTAATCCCTTAATGCTGATTTACTTGTGCTGACATAGACCAACCAATCACCCTGCGTGCATATAAATCAAGAACCACAGCGAGATAGGCCCACGATTTAAGTGGGATTTACTCATCGTTATGTGCATATCAATTAACCCATCGAAATAAGCCAACAATTCAAATTATGGAATCAGTCGCTTAAACAAGGTTCGTGTTATATAAAAATATTTATGTTGTATTCATCATTAGATAGTTTTTTCATAGCAAAATTCAGCCCAGTCCGCCATTAATGCTTTACGTTTTTCGAGATAAGCTCCACGTAAATATGCAGCTTCAACTTCATCAGGTAGCTTATGTGCCAGTACATGCTCACAAACTTCTCTAGGGTAGTCTGTTTTGTCGGCTGACCAGTCACGGAAAGTAGAGCGAAAGCCATGTGTTGTAATCACCCGATTCTGTTTTGGGTCAATATAGCCTAAGCCATTTTCTTTAAGTTTTTGTTCATGCATACGTTTAATTAATGTGGTTAATGACATGTCAGAAAGCATTTCACCACTACGAGGTGCAGGAAAAATAAAGTCGTGTGATTGGGTATAGGGTTGGATTGATTCAAGCAAAGTAATGGCTTCTTGAGAAAGGGGAACACGATGTTCCTTTTCTGCTTTCATCCGTTCTTTAGGAATGATCCAGACCTTATTCTTAAAATCAATCTCCTGCCATTTAGCCCCAAAAATCTCACCAGAACGGCAGGCTGTTAAAATCGAAAATTCCAGAGCTTTAGGTGAAATCCCTTTTTTCTGTCTTAGATGCTGAATAAATTCAGAGACCTGTTCATAAGGCAGAGATGGGTGAGGCCGTGATTCCTGTTTTAAATTGCCCAATATAGGCTCAAGATTACCTTTCCATTCAGCAGGGTTATCACCCACAAAATATCCCATAGCTTTAGCATAATCAAAAACTGTTTCTATCCGACCACGAATACGCTTGGCGGTTTCATTTTTTTCAATCCAAATTGGTTCAAGAACTGCTGCAATATCGACTTTGGTAATTGTTCCAACGATTAAGTCCCCTAGAGTGGGATAAATATAAGTTTCAAGGGTTGATGACCACTGTCCGATATGCTTTTGATTTTTGAGTTCAAAGGTTTTCTTGGCAATAACGACTTCTGCACATTCACGGAATGTTTTGGCACGATGTTTCTGTATTTTTAAAGCATTAAGACGTTCCTGTTTTTCTTGCAGTGGATCGATTCCATCTCGAATTTTTTTCTTTAATTCACGAGCTTTTTCTCGTGCTTCTGATAATGAAACTTCTGGAAAAGACCCAAGCCCAATATCTCTACGATGAATTTTAACTTTGCCTTGATCATCAATTCTGTTACCGACAGCAACTCGCAGCACCCAAGCACGAGAACCATCTACGATACGCAAATGTAAGCCATCAACACCACCGACAGCATGTCTACCATTTTCCTTAATCTTTGCTACACTAAGAGCAGATAACTCTTTTGCTTTCTTTGGCATAGGTGGTTTGTCCCACATTAAAACCCACATAAAGTTGTGGATTTGACTCTACTACATCAAATAGTATCAGACAAGTATTTATATAAATTATTGATAATAATGAAATTAAAATATTAAGTTGGACTGTATAGGATGCCTGTTAGACGGACACCGCTTCCGCCAAATATAGTAAAACCGTTTAATTATTCATACATCTGTTGAAAAACAACCGAAATAATTGATCAATTGAATCAACCAACCACTCTTTACGCTTGCGTTTAACCCATGCCCACATCTTTTCTATAGGATTTAAATCAGGACTTTATGCAGGAAGCCAAAGTATCTGATGCCCTTGTTGTTCCAATAAAGCCTGAGTATCCGCTCTTTTATGAAATGTTGCATTATCCATAACCACAATACTATTCTTCGGTAATTCAGGGATCAGTAATCGCTCAACCCAAAAATGAAAAACATCAGCATTGATTTTGCAATCAAATAATCCTACTGCAAACAATTTCTGCTGATGAATTGCTCCAATTGCATTGGTCTGATTTTTTAACTGCCAATTATATTGTCCAAAGCATGGTTTTCCTCTTTGCGAATAACCATTAGGTCTATGATCATGTGACTTGAAGCCACTTTCATCAAGGTAGACAATAGGATGACTTTTTTCTAATAACTCTATTTGTTCAATAAATCTTTCTCTAAGTTCTGAGTTAGCTTTTGGGTGACTTAGCGTCTTTTTTTTATTGTAATACCTAGGCGTTTTAAAGCATCACCAATAGATGAAGCTCCACATCCAAAACGTGCAGCCCGTTCATATTGATAGTCATCAGGATATTTTTCAACATCAGCACGTAAAGCATCATTATCGATTTTAGAAGGTTTACGTGGACGAGTTCTTTTGATCTCTATACGTTTCTTCCATTGGACAATCGTATTTTTATCAATTTCAAATTGAGCAGCAACAGCTCGAATAGAATATCCTTCTTCAAGCTTAGCTAATACTTTCTTTCTAAAATGTTCTGAATAACTCATTCCATGAGTGTATGTTATTTTTAACAGATTTACTATATCTAAATAAGCCCTTGTTTTTACAAGGGCTTATTTTTTATTTGTGCTTTTACCCCTCATCAAACTTTGGATTGAATCATACAATTTAGAACTTCATCGGACTGAAAAATAGATGTTCTGAATGCACACCATGATGAACTTTGTTTTTTCAAACTAACTTGTAATTGTTTGGGTATGATGGGGAGAGTGGGAGTTAGGGTTGTATTTTTCAGACTTTTTATAGAACCCTTAATTTTCCCAATCTCTACATGCAATGTGTTAGAGCAAAAAAATCAATAAACAATCTATTTGTACCCATGTGTTATTCACCAATTAAAATGTCTATGCGATAAACCATTTAAAATGTCCTGTTTTTAACCACAAGAGTCAAGAACAGGATTTAAATTTCTTTGTTCAATCACAGCTTTCTGAGCTTTACGGCTTGGCATACTTTTCTTGGCACGAGTACGTTTATTTTGTTTTTCCAACTCTTCATGTTGTTGCTGAATATGGGCCAGAACTGAGCCTAATCTTTTATTCTCAACCACTTCATTCTGCTGTAGTCCAGCCAGTTTATTGAAGACGCTATAGTTAATCTTCCGTCCTTCATGCATGATGGCCACAGTGCCATCCGGGTACTCCAGAAATGAAATGTAGTGCCCAACAAGCTTATGATTGATTGGTGTTGGCTCAAGCAGATAAATACACTTGTCATAGGTGATGGTCAGGTTCTTCGTGACTTTACGTGGTTCCTGCCAGGTGAGAATATAGACATTTTAAATGGGTTCTAACACCATGCTTAGAAAATTAAAAAAATCACTCTAAGCTAACAGTGCTTCTTTTTTGTGTGGTACTGAAATCGATTCAACATATCAAGTAAATATTTTCTCAATCTAATAACCCATCTCTTTGCCCATCCAAACAATAAGTCTCATTAAATTCCACAGAGACTATGGTCTGGAATACATGAACCGTACCGGGTTTGTCGGAGACTTTTTTATTTAAGTTAGGCCACCTGACCTAACGGGTTAATCTTATCATAGTACATTGCTTCAAACTCAAAAGGCGATACATAACCCAGTGCACTGTGTACACGCTTTTTATTGAACCAATCTACCCAGTTTAGTGTCGCAAGTTGTACATCTGCTAAACCTTGCCAATCTGCTTTTAAATATTCAATCACCTCTGTTTTGTATAAGCCATTCACCGTTTCAGCCAAAGCATTATCGTATGAATCACCAGTCGTACCGACTGATGCTCGTAAATTTGCAGCTTCTAAACGATTGGTATAGCGAATAGAAAGATATTGCACACCTCTGTCGGAATGATGAATCACATTCTTTGGCATGCCCCGATCATGCAATGCTTGCTCCAATGCATCGAGCACCATATCTGTATTCATTCGTGTAGATACTTTCCAGCCAACAATGGCTCGTGAGAACACATCAATAATAAAGGCGGTATAGACCCAGCCTGAATTTGTTTGAATATAGGTAAAGTCAGCGACCTGAGAAGCATTGCTTCGCAAGGGTCAGGATGATCAGCTCTAAAATTCCGTTTCACCAAGTCAGGTGCTCGTTTTTGGTCATCTCGGCTACGGGTGGTTTGTTTGTTCTTACCACGCCAAACACCTTGTATACCTAGCTTTTTCATTAATCGAGCAACAGTGCAGCGTGCAATAATATAGCCTTCACGTTTCAGTTTTTGCCAGACTTTACGTACACCATACCGACCTGAACTTTCCTTCCAAATTCGTTTAATTTGTTCAGCATGATGCAAGTCATGTAAATTTCGCTTTGCTCGATGTTCCCTTGCGAAGCAATGCTTCTCATCGTAGAGATCTAAAGTTCGGTAATAGGTTGAAGGTGCGATCGGTAAAATCTTACAAATCGCATCAATACCATATAAGTCTTTATTGTTATGGATGAAATCCACCATTATTTGTGTGGGCGGTCGAGCTCCGCCTGGGCGAAAAAAGCGGCTGCTTTACGTAGAATCTCATTGGCGCGTTGCAGTTCTTTATTTTCACGTTCGAGTTGTTTGATACGTTCTTGGTCTGAAAGCTGCTGTACTTTAACTGGATTTTGTTTATCTAAATATTTTTGATACCAAACACGTAGTGTTTCAGGAGTACAACCCTTGCGCAGTATACTGCTCAGGGAGCAATAGCGGTGATCGCAGCCCAATTCGATGGATAATCTTTTTCAGATTCAATCAATAATTGAACCGCTCTTTCTCTGATTTCAGGGGTATAGTTTGATTTTTTCATTGGAGTAGTCTCTCAGAATATTGACTCTCCGACAAACCCGGTACGGTTCAGTTTTAAGAATTTAAGAGTTAGAAGTAAATGCCTAGCTAAGTCTTAGCTAAGTTAAAGTCATTAAACTAGCTGTAGATCCGCTTATATTGGTATATACCATGAGTAACTTACAACTAACTAGTGCAAGTGACTGGTCAAATAAAGTTCCAGAGATCACGTTATCTTTTTGGATTATTAAAATCATGTCTACCACCGTAGGCGAGACTGGAGCTGATTTCTTAGCTGTCAATGTTGGCTTAGGGCAGAATATAACATGTGTAATTATGTTCGTTCTTTTGCTTATAGCTTTATTTATTCAGTTAAATACACATCGTAATACTCCATGGATCTATTGGCTGACTGTGGTTTTAGTAAGCATTGTTGGAACACAAATTACAGATCTGCTAACAGATGGTTTGAATGTCAGTTTATATCTAAGTACATCTATCTTCAGTATTGTACTTACATTGATATTTACTATTTGGTATCGAATTGAACATACACTATCTATTCACGAAATAGTTACACGTCCGCGAGAATTATTCTATTGGGCCGCTATCCTGTGCACTTTTGCACTTGGGACAGCCGCAGGAGACTTAGCAACTGAAGCTCTAGGTTTGGGCTTCATTTGGGGGGCTATCATTTTTGGAATACTAATTGGGATCTGCTTTGCGGCTTGGCGTATGGGAGCAAATGCAGTGCTAACTTTTTGGGTTGCATATATTCTAACTCGACCATTTGGTGCAGCTTTAGGTGATTTTCTAACACAAGATAAAATTTATGGTGGGTTAGGTATTGGAGCCATGTGGACAAGTATTTTATTTCTTTCAATTATTGGCATGTTGGTATTTAAAGCTCAGTTGAATACCAATATAAACAAAAACCAACCAATGCAGACCAATCATTAACTTTAAAGGTAAAAAATCATGAAAACACAGTCTTCATTAATTCACCCTATAGCAGTAATAATATCCACTTTAACTCTGATCTTCGTGGCTGGTTGCTCAAAACCATCTGATACTGTGAATATCAATACATCGACTGTTCAAACATCACAAGTTAACGCATCATCTAAGTTAGGAGACTTGTCAGCATTTCGTAATATTGCAGTTGATGTTAGTGCGCTTGTTGATAAAGGTGATTTAGCGGCAGCGAAGACCCGAATTAAAGATTTAGAATTATCTTGGGATTCAGCTGAAGCAGGGCTAAAGCCACGAGCAGCTGATGATTGGCATGTAATAGATAAAGAGATTGATAAATCATTATCAGCACTTCGAGCTGACAAACCTAATCAGGAAAATTGTAAAGTTGCGATAGCAAGTTTATTAAAAACTTTTGATATGTTCCAAGTAAAGCGCTAAAGATTTACATAAGTCAGAGATTGGGTTGGTTCAAGAACAGCTAGAAATAGTTCTGATGATTATATTGATTCTTTATTGACTATCTAGCTAATCATTAGGTGGAGATAAAATGAGAGTTTTGCTAATTGAAGACGATCTCATGATTGGTGAAGCAATTCAGGGGGCTCTGAAAGATGCATCCTATGCAGTGGACTGGATAAAAAATGGTTTAGTGGCACTAACAACATTAGGTTGCCAGCACTATGATGTTATTTTACTTGATTTAGGTTTACCAAGTCAGGATGGGCTTGATGTTTTAAAGAGTATCCGCACCGAAAATAATCCGATCCCTATATTAATTATTACAGCACGTGATGGCTTAGATGATCGACTGATTGGACTAGATAGTGGGGCAGATGATTATATTTTAAAGCCCTTTGAAATGGCGGAATTACTTGCACGTATTCGAGCCGTACTTCGTCGTAAGGCTGGGAATACGACATCAATACTGAGTAATAGTTTAGTATCACTTGATTTAAGGACCAAAGAAGCAACTCTTAAAGATGGTATACCCATCCAATTGTCTAACCGTGAATTTTCTTTGCTTCATGCTTTGCTATTTCGACCAGGCGCGATTCTATCTCGTGCCGAGTTGGAAGACCGAATATATGGTTGGGGGGAAGAGGTTGAAAGTAATGCTATCGAGTATTTAATACATACATTGCGCCGTAAGTTGGGAAGCGAGGTAATTAAGAATGTTAGGGGGGCTGGATGGATGGTTTCAAAGAAGGTCTAAATAGTTCAGTCCAATTAAAATTGTCTTTTACTTTATCGATGTCTATTTTAATTGTTGCATTGATTGCAGGAGTATTTTCATTTGTATTCGCATTTGATGAAGCACATGAATTACAAGATGATATTTTACGTCAAGTTGTACAGCTCATAGAGCAAAAACAGTTATCTTCTAATGTTACATCTGTGACTCATCTCAAAGGAAATGATGCAGAATCTCAAGTCATTATCCAATACGTTAAAGCTAATCGCCCTGTAAATATAGATGTAGAATTTCCTATATCTGAAATAATGTCTGATGGTTTACATACTCAGGAGGTTAAAGGGAAGTCCTTCCGAATGTTAGTCAAGACTCTTTCCAATGGAGATTGTATCGTTGTTGCCCAACCTTCTAGTTTACGGAATGAAATTGCATATGATAGTGCCTTGCGTACATTAATGCCTTTTTTAATTCTTATGCCCATATTGCTACTTATTGTTGCTCATTTAGTTAGGAACATGTTTCAGCCTATTTCTACACTTTCAAAAGAAATAGACCAACGTGCTGAACATGACTTACGTCCTATTGAAAGTAGACATTTACCAACAGAAGTACGTCCCTTCATTATTGCAATCAACGCACTGTTTATACGTGTAGAACAGTCAATGGAGACTCAACGTCGTTTTGTTGCAGATTCAGCGCATGAATTAAGAACACCAATGACGGCTATTTCATTACAAGCTGAACGATTGTCAGAAGCTGAGATGTCTGAACTAGCTCGTGAACGATTACAAATATTAAGACAGGGGGTAAATAGGGGGCGGAATTTGTTGGATCAGCTTCTTGCTTTAGCTAAAGTTCAGTCTAATCCTGAATTTATGAAAACATTGCTACCTATTCAAAATATTTATTATCAGGTATTAGAAGATTTGATGCCATTAGCAGAAGCTAAGCAAATTGATATTGGAATTGAAGGAAAACTTAATGTTCAAATTTGGGCGAATGAGCTAGACCTCACTATGATTGTCAAGAACCTAGTGGACAATGCAATCCGTTATACACCAATAGGTGGCCGTGTTGATCTATCCATAATTCAACGTGATAATAGAATGATTTTACAAATACAAGATAACGGCCCAGGTATTTCTGTCGCTGAAAGGGAAAGGGTTTTAGATCCTTTTTATAGAATATTAGGAAATGATCAGATTGGATCAGGTTTAGGGCTATCAATTGTCAATGCTATTTCGAAGAGACTTGATGCAAAAATTTATTTCGACTTTACTGATAAGGAAACCCAGACAGGGCTAAAAATTCAAATTTCTATTCCACTTTAAAATTAATAGTTAGCCAAAGGGAAGTATAGAATGTTTTACTTATTAATATTGAATTTAATGAATCTTTAATAAAACGGTAAAATTTTTAATAATATTAAAAATTTTTATGATGATGTTTTATCATATATTATTATATACAATCATTATATTTTTTGTCTATTTTTAAGGAGAAAGATATTGTGTGAAATTTGTATTTATCAGATAGATTTTTAATTTGATTTCAGATGTAATTTTTATTTTAATATGTAGGTGGATCTAATATAAATTTTTTTTACATAAGTGTATTTAGGCAATTAAACATGCGTAAAAAATAAAAAAATCACCATAAGCGATTGTATTTTATTTATTAATTTAAATAACATACATGTTTACTTTTTAGCTGTTACTTACGTTACATGTAATTCTAATAATATCAGAGCCTTTTTTAAATGAAAAAATTGCTTGGTTGTCTTCTCTTTTATATCGGTGAATAAAGCCTTTATCTTCAAATTCTTTTAAAATATTAGACCTCTTGCGAAAGTTATTTTTTGATCATGCAATTGATAAGCCCAGAAATTAAATTTACTCTTAATCCGAATCTTTTTCGTCTATTTCTATATCGTTCACTCAGAATACGAAAGACTTTAAGTCTTGAATTTATATGTTCAATCGGAATTCGACGACGACTTATTTCCTTGTTGATTTGCTTAGCTTCTTTCGGTAAGCTCATTTTCCTTGGTTTTTTAATTGGAATTAATAACTTACTCTTTATTTCTTTGAGCCCTTTATAGGCCAAATCCCCCAAAACACATGTAAAATTGGCAAATTCTTTAGCATATTTTCGAGCTATTTTAAGATCATGTATTGTCCCTATTTCAACTTGAATACTCACAATTTGATTTAATTTTGGACTAAAAATAACCTGTGTTTTTAATGTATGCTTCTTCTTTTTCCCACTATAGAATTTTCTTTGTTTTTTTGGGACGTTCAATTTGTGATTCTGTAACATCTATGATTACAAAATCATCATTTGCCACATGTTGATTTCGTTTAGGTAAAGCAAAATATCGAGATTGAATCAGGGCATTTTCAACTTTTTGAATCGTGCGATTAACATTACTTTCAGCTATACCATAATCAACTGATAATTCTAGCTGTGTTCTATATGATCGTAAGTAATTCAAAGATAATAATAATTTATCTTCTAAAGTTAAAGAATGCGGACGCCCAGATTTTTTCTTGGCGCGCTCAGAATTTTCTAAAATCGTCATCATTTTAGAAAATAAAGGACGATGAACCCCAACTAAACGTTTAAATTCTTCATCATTAAATCGTGTTAAATTTTCATATCTCATAGAAAATAGTATAAACGATTTTATACTTTCGCAAGAGGTCTATTTTGATTAAACAAAAAATTGATTTATAAAAATGAAAACTGAGTTTAAGAAATTAAAAAATCTTATTTCTGTTTATTATATGCACGATAGATCATTTTTCCAGAAATATAAAATAGACTACATATTTATTGAAAAAATATAGATAGTTGTTGTCCATTAGCATTAGTTAATACGGTTACTTATTTTCTGTAAAGTGTAAGATTTTAAATTGATCATTTATGAACAGGGGACGATACCCGCTTTCATGTTAAATACTCCACAGGTGTTTGAAAAAAAATATGCGATGTAGACGTATCGTAAAAAATAACACTAAGTTTTTTCATTATTCATTCTATCAAAGTAAGTTGCATTCATTTATAAATGCTGTGTTCCCTGAATGATAATAAATAGGTAGTATTTATCTTAAATAAAAAACGGAGCAATGCTCCGTTTTTTATGGCTTATTTTGCAGGTTGGACATCTAATTCGAAAGTCCATGTGGTTGCACTTGATGCATTACTTGGATCTGCGTATTTAACTTCTTTAAGATGCAGACGTGCGTAGCTATTGCCTTTATTTCCTCTAATAACCGTTGCACTATCTGTATTTGCTTTCAACATATGCGCAGCCTGCAAGCCATCTGCTTGAGCGGCAGCTAATGTTGGGTAGTAGTTATACCAACCATACGATAATTTTTGCGGGTAGGTGCCTTTGAAAGCTGGATTTAAAATAGAAGTAATACTATTAGAACCCCATTTTACATTTGTTGTTGATACTGCCGCTTTTAGATCTGCTTCAGTTGTAACGTAAGCATTGCTGTCTTTAAATTTATCGATAACGGGTTTACCGTCTGCCCCATAGAAGCCTGCTGGCTGTGATGTCACCATACTGCCAATACCTTGGTTAAGCTGTACGTTATAACGGTTAAACGCCAATTGCCACTTTGCATTTGCACCTTTGGTGGTTGTTCCTGTGCTGAGATCGACATAATTCCAGCCTTGGGTTGCATCAATGGTTAAGGTTTTTACATCATGAGGAAGTTGGGTATTGATATAACGGATCGAGATATAACCAGAAGTTGTGCCTTGGTAATAATTATAAATCTGCACAGCGAAAACTGGCTTCTCATAAGTACCGACTACATTTTTAGAGCTTGAATCGGTTGTGACTAAGAATGTTTTGAAATTTGGTGACATCCGATGATCACCAAATAAATCATATTCGAAAAAGCTGTTACTGCCAGAAGTTGTATCCATAAATGCATTGCTATACGCATCTACACTCCAAGCCTGCGCTGGTAAGCTACCACTTTGCGTTGCATCCAGTTCTTTAGATAGATTTTCCCAAGTCGCATCAAAGGGTGAATAAAGCACACCACCATTGCCTGAGCCACTGACGCCACTGTTTGAAAAAAGCAGTGGGGTACGCGTACCCATGGCAAATTTCAAATCCCATTCAGCAGTTGTACAAGAAATTTCGGTTTGAGTGTCAATATCATAACAATAGGAATTGTTGGCACTGGGAGTCACTCTCCATTGTTTGCTTTTCAGCGTAAATAAATCTGTTTTGGTTGCGGGTGGTGTGCTATTTCCACCATTATCCGATGAACCACCGCCACCGCAGGCGATCAGTAAGGTACTTAGCGTGCTTAGTGCAAATAATTTAGCTAAATTTAAATGAGACATTGTTGAGTGATCCTTTAAAGATTATTTCAGATTGCTATTCCAGTTAAAGCGCAGCCCCATGTAGGTATATCGTCCTGCGATAGGTCGGTAATCTACTGCGTTAGAGAAATTACGTTGTTCATTGAATATATTGTCGATGCCTGCGAAAGCACTGATATATTTGTTGATGCGATAGTCAACTTGTGAGTCAAGAGTGATCCAGCTCGGTGATTGTTTTTGATTGGCACCGTCCCCGTATTCATCGCTTTGGTAACGACTACGTAGAGTCAGGTCTAACTGATCATTCAAGGCATAATCAGCCCCTAAGCGCGCAATATGTTTTGGACGTCGTGTTAGAAGTGTATTTGTGGTTTTATCCTTGGCTTCGGTATAGGTATAGGCACCATTGAGCGAAAGATAGGAGGTCAGATTCCATTTAACTGAGCTTTCAAAGCCTTTGGTTTCAGCCTTGGCAACGTTGCTATAGCTATATTGAGTAATACCATTCAGTGTTGTTGCGTTGTCAAAGTCTGTTTGAATGAGGTCCTTAACATCATTCCAGAATAGGTTGAAGTCAGCATTCCAGCGATCATTTTGAACAAGGCTTAATCCCAGTTGATAGCTATCCGATGACTCTGGTTTTAGATTCGGATTACCAATCACGATATAGCCTAAGTGACTATGGTCAAAAGAATAAAAGCGTTCTTTGAGATTAGGAACACGGTAGCCCTGACCATAACTTAAGCGTAAATCTGCCAAGAGATCATTTTGCTCGTAAAAGCGGTATTTAGTACTGAGTTTAAAGGCATTGTGGTCACCAAAATCATCATCATTTTGGAAACGCCAACCAATGACTGCATCGAGATTTGGGACTAAATTGAAATCATTTTGAACATAGAATTCATGGCGATCACGTTTAACGCTACCACCTTGCATCTCAAACTTACCATTGTTGCTCTGCTCTAGTTTTTCTTCATGCCAGTCATAGCCCAATTGCCAGTTTTGTTTTTGCCATTTAGGGAGTGTGAGTTGTGAGCTGAGATGATTATTTTCTTGTTTTGAGTTTCTCAATGCAGATAAATAACCATCTACAGTTTGCACTGAAGTGGAATCATATGTTTCATGGACTGCTTTTAAATCGACTTTGGCAGTGTTCATGAGATTAAATTGAGACCCTGCGCTAAAACGTTGGCGCTCAATATCTTCAACTTTGTATTGCTTTAGATTAAATGGAGATACAAAGAGTAGGCTGCGTTGATGATCTTTTTCTTTGTATTCATTGAAATCTGCCCAAAGCATAAATTGATCTGTAGCTTGCCATGCACCATAAACGGCATATTGTTGGCGTTTCTGTTCATCGCCTTGTTGTGCATAGTTCTCTGGTTCTACTGCAAATCCATCATTACTGAATTGATCTGCAATAATGCGGCCTTTCAAATTTGAATTTGCAGCTTCAATACTGATTTTCTGATGGTGATTGTTGATGGACGTGTTTTTTCCATCCGCATTTTGTTTGCCATATGAGCCAATATCGATTTGGCTTGAAATTGAAATACCTTCCTGAACTTTCTTCGTAATAATGTTAATCACACCACCCATCGCAGATGAACCGTATTGTGCAGATGCAGCACCTTTAACCACTTCAATATGTTCAATGCCACCAATTAAATATTGATCCAAATCAACAGTAGAACTGGTGCTGGCAGCAAGCGGTAAACCATCAATCAAAATCAGCACTTGGTCACTACTTAGACCTTGTAGTGAAATTTCATAGCCTGATTTGCCATGAATTTCTCTGAGCAGAATCCCAGGGATATTTTCTAAAGCATCTTTTAAGGTAATGGCATTGGTTCGTTTTAGTTCATCTTCACTGATAATTTCGGTTCGGATTGGGCTATCGATTAATTTTTTTTCTGAACGTGTTGCTGTGACCACAATAGTATCAAGGACATAATGTGGTAATTTGGCGCTAGCATTTGCTGATTGTTCGAAGGCGTGAATCGATGGAGACATTAAACCTACTGCTAAAAGGGAAGCAAATAAAAAACTAGGTCTAGAAGAAAATTGAGGAGGTCGCATATTCACAGCATTCAATAGTAATGAAAATTATTCAATAATATAAATGGTAATCATTATCATATTAATTTACAATACCCCACAGGTTTATTTCAAAAAGATACGTACAGCTATTTTTTTAAAAGTTGTTTTATCTAATTGAATCAATGATTTAATATTTTATTGAGATTTTTTTATGAAACTTAAGCTATCTTATGTTTTGGTTACAGCATTTGTGATGGGGATAACAAGTGTAAATGCAGCACAACAGCCAATAAAACTAGCTGAGGCATTACAGCAGCAATCTTTACATGAAAATCTGACACAGGAACAAGCGCGTCAAGCCATTTTGAAAATGGCTGGAGAGTACAAAGTCGATTTTCGTTTTGAAGAACTCTATTCACTTAAACAAGGTTATGAACTCAAAGATGATGATTTATCAAGTGGACATGAAACGGTCATTGTTTTAGAAAACACACCTAGTAAAGTGTCATTACAACATATCTTGGTTGCAGGTGGGCAAGTAGTGAAACACTGGCGTCAAGATTGGGAATACGAACCTACTAAAATGTGGAGCTATATTGGTGACTATCGCTGGAAAAGCATTGATCTAAAAAAAGCTGAAAGTAGCGGTAAATGGTTACAAACAGTATGGCAAGTTGATGATTCACCCCGTTATGCTGGTTTAGGAAAATGGATAAAAGACAATGGTGTTGTTGAATGGGTATCCAATGAAACCTACCGCCCATTGCCACGCCGTGAACATACCACACGTAATGATTATGATGTAATCATTGGTATCAATCGTCATGCACTCACAGCAACAGGTTGGGTACATGAGCAAGACAATATTAAATTTGATAGTAAAACCAATACTGCACTGGCACGTGAACTTGGGGTTAACAAATATAACAAAGTCGAAGGTTATGACTTTAAGCCTGCTTATGATTATTGGAAAAACAATGCGGCGTATTGGAGTGCAGTCAAGGGGGCATGGAGCGATGCATTTAATCAAAATCAAATTGTGGCATTAAAATTTGCAGAGAAAAATGAAAAGTCTCATTTTAGTTATTTTAATGACCAAGCTGAGTCGGTTGCAGGAAAAGCAGTAAAGGCTGAACAGTTACAATCACAAGCAAAAACTTTGCTTAATCAACAGTTACTTGAGGGCAAAGTTAATTGATTAGAATTAAAAGGCTTTGAATCATATAGTTTCTCAAGGCTATGGCAATGCCTACTTTGAGGTGGGAGGAAAAGAGTGCTTAATATTGTTGATGAGTTCTATACAGATTAATCAAAACTAGAGCAGCATCAACAATCTCATGATCTCACTTATGTTCAAGATATCTAAAAAGGGTTGCAGCAGTCAGTTCAGGTTTTGAATTAAATTAAAGAAGGAGAACAATGTTCTCCTTCTATTATGGCTAAGATTATTTTTTATTTATAGTCAGCTCAAAGGAGTTTAAATTTTTGACGAAATTAAATAGAGCATACGAGTCTGTATAATAAATATGCACTTGATAATGATTTTCATTTTGTTTATTGCTTATCATGGAGCTTGTGTATAAATTTCGTATCAATTTAGATTGATCTCTATTAAATAATTTAGATGAATAAAAAAATATTTTTGGGATGCGTACTGAGCTACATTCCAATTTATAGCTATGCGTTAGAAGATATTTCACTTCCAGAAGTGATTAGATAAGATCAACGTTTAAATGAGCTAAAGAACCAACTTTTAGAGCAAGATCTGCAAGTCAGCCCTCAACAAAAGAAATCGAACAGTTACACAGTCAAAGATATTGTTGTAGAAGAAGCACCTTGTTTCCCGATTAAACAAGTTACACTTTCAATTAAAAATAATCATGACAATCAATATCAGGCTAAAGATTTCTCCTATTTATTAAAACCATTGAATAATGAAAAAAAAGGAATTATTGGTAAGTGTATCGGTACGCAAAGCTTACAAAATTTAGTCCGATATTCCCAAAATGAATTGCTCAAAAAGGGCATGATTACGACTCAAATTACAGCTCAACCACAAGACTTGAATACAGGTATTTTAGAACCTATCCAGAATATTTTCTATGCAAAAGTAGCCTTAAAAAGGCTAAATTAATGAACTGAAGGCTCGTATTTAGGTGCTTTTCACAGTTTTTCCAAAGCCTTCTACATTTTTCTAACCAAGCAAATGATCTTTCCACAACCCAGCGTTGTGGTATGACTGCAAATTTATGTAATTCACTTCGTTTAGCAACTTCAACTCGCGCTCTGATTAAATCATTAACAGCCAAAGAAAAGGGTTCGCCTGTATAACCACCATCAACAAGTACAACCTCTACATTTTGTAAGGTGTCTCTATGTAAAGTTATGGCATCTAATGCACCTTGACGATCTGTTTTATCTGCTGTCGTAATAAATATTCCATGAGGCAGACCTTGAGTATCAACAATGATATGTCTTTTAATCCCTGAAACTCTTTTACCAGCGTCATAGCCTTTATTACGTGCGGTATCTGTGTTTTTTACACTTTGTGAATCAATGATGATAAAGCTCGTTTGTTCTTTCCGTCCATTGTTGATACGGGCCTCGCCAACCACATTTTTTTAAAGCCTGCTCAAGTATGCTAGGTTCAGTTTCTGATGGTTTTCTATTCCAAATCGAGAAGTAATAATGCACAGTGCTTTTAGGTGGAAAGTCTCGAGGAAGCATACTCCATTGACATCCACTTTTTAGAATATAGAGCAAGGCGCAAAACACTTCATAGACATCAACGACTCTTGGACGCGTTTGTTTTCTTCCGCTCAATAGTAACGGTTCAATTTCTTTAAAGGCTTCTCGACTAATGTCGCTGGGATATGGTTTTCTCATGGGGGAGAATTTAACAAATTATTTTTCCAATTGCCAAAAAAGAATGAAATTAATATTGGATAGGTTCTTAGAGCTACAACTTGAACTAGGTCGATTACATAAAATCATTAGACAAAACGAACAACCTTCAAAATTAGAACTTTATTCAGCTTTGCCATTCAAAGAACAAGATGTACTCAATTTAAGATAATTAGATCAAGGTCTAGAGAATCTGAAACGCACTTCAAATCGTACTTTGGATATTGAAATTGTACCAGCAAGTTGAACCGTACCGGGTTTGTCGGAGAGTCAATATTCTGAGAGACTACTCCAATGAAAAAATCAAACTATACCCCTGAAATCAGAGAAAGAGCGGTTCAATTATTGATTGAATCTGAAAAAGATTATCCATCGAATTGGGCTGCGATCACCGCTATTGCTCCCTGAGCAGTATACTGCGCAAGGGTTGTACTCCTGAAACACTACGTGTTTGGTATCAAAAATATTTAGATAAACAAAATCCAGTTAAAGTACAGCAGCTTTCAGACCAAGAACGTATCAAACAACTCGAACGTGAAAATAAAGAACTGCAACGCGCCAATGAGATTCTACGTAAAGCAGCCGCTTTTTTCGCCCAGGCGGAGCTCGACCGCCCACACAAATAATGGTGGATTTCATCCATAACAATAAAGACTTATATGGTATTGATGCGATTTGTAAGATTTTACCGATCGCACCTTCAACCTATTACCGAACTTTAGATCTCTACGATGAGAAGCATTGCTTCGCAAGGGAACATCGAGCAAAGCGAAATTTACATGACTTGCATCATGCTGAACAAATTAAACGAATTTGGAAGGAAAGTTCAGGTCGGTATGGTGTACGTAAAGTCTGGCAAAAACTGAAACGTGAAGGCTATATTATTGCACGCTGCACTGTTGCTCGATTAATGAAAAAGCTAGGTATACAAGGTGTTTGGCGTGGTAAGAACAAACAAACCACCCGTAGCCGAGATGACCAAAAACGAGCACCTGACTTGGTGAAACGGAATTTTAGAGCTGATCATCCTGACCCTTGCGAAGCAATGCTTCTCAGGTCGCTGACTTTACCTATATTCAAACAAATTCAGGCTGGGTCTATACCGCCTTTATTATTGATGTGTTCTCACGAGCCATTGTTGGCTGGAAAGTATCTACACGAATGAATACAGATATGGTGCTCGATGCATTGGAGCAAGCATTGCATGATCGGGGCATGCCAAAGAATGTGATTCATCATTCCGACAGAGGTGTGCAATATCTTTCTATTCGCTATACCAATCGTTTAGAAGCTGCAAATTTACGAGCATCAGTCGGTACGACTGGTGATTCATACGATAATGCTTTGGCTGAAACGGTGAATGGCTTATACAAAACAGAGGTGATTGAATATTTAAAAGCAGATTGGCAAGGTTTAGCAGATGTACAACTTGCGACACTAAACTGGGTAGATTGGTTCAATAAAAAGCGTGTACACAGTGCACTGGGTTATGTATCGCCTTTTGAGTTTGAAGCAATGTACTATGATAAGATTAACCCGTTAGGTCAGGTGGCCTAACTTAAATAAAAAAGTCTCCGACAAACCCGGTACGGTTCACTAGCATTAGTGACAATTTTCGCTATTTAGCTTCCAGTCTTGTTGTTTATGTCAAAAATATGACTTAAATATTTAATAACTAAAAATAAATATTAAAAAATGGTTGAATAATAAGCAATTATCTATAAAGATAACTAATATTCACTTGGTCATTCATTCTAGGAGGTAGATCATGATTGATGTGCAATATTCCGAAAATGTCTCTATACATCAGTTATCTGATGACGCATTCTTGTTAAGAGTCAATGATGCCAAGGTTTATCAATATTTGCTCAAGCAATGTGGCAAGGAATTCGGTTGGGAACGTTCGATACAAAAATCTCAAAGTTTTTTTAACGGTGATATTGAATACCAAATTAACCTTTCTGATATTCCATTGGAAAATTTTGGACGAGATTTCTTTATGTTGGAACCAGAACTACTCGATAACATTGCGAAAAGTTAATACATAGCTTGATTATATGCTGTGTATAGTTAGTTATATATTTCAGTTTTTCGCCACGTCATCCCCTTGACGTGGTCTTTTTATATAAAACTACTTTATCGAAAATAGAATCAATTTTATAATTTTGATACTGAATATCGTCGCCAATGGCGCAAACTTCATATTGGTATAGATGCTAACACCCTTCAAATACGAGCAGTTCAGCTCACAACAAAAAATGTGAGTGATTCACAGGTGCTTGGTGATTTGCTTGATCAAATTCCATTGGATGAACGAATTGATTCAGTCTATACAGATGGTGCTTATGACACAAAGCACTGCCGACAAGTCATTTTAGATCGAGATGCACATGCAGTCATTCTACCTAGGAAGAATCCAAAGCTTTGGAAAGATAAGAAATTGAGATATTTAGAGAGAGGAATGAATTATTAAAAACAGTCAAACGGCTAGGTAGGTCACTTTGGAAAAAATGGTCTGGTTATCATCATAGAAGTTTAGTGGAAACCAAAATGCATTGCATCAAATTATAGTAAAACCGTTTAATTATTCATACATTTATTGAAAAATAACCGAAATAATTGATCAATTGAATCAACCAACCACTCTTTACGCTTGCGTTTAACCCATGCCCACATCTTTTCTATAGGATTTAAATCAGGACTGTATGCAGGAAGCCAAAGTATCTGATGCCCTTGTTGTTCCAATAACGCCTGAGTATCCGCTCTTTTATGAAATGTTGCATTATCCATAACCACAATACTATTCTTCGGTAATTCAGGGATCAGTAATCGCTCAACCCAAAAATGAAAAACATCAGCATTGATTTTGCAATCAAATAATCCTACTGCAAACAATTTCTGTTGATGAATTGCTCCAATTGCATTGGTCTGATTTTTTAACTGCCAATTATATTGTCCAAAGCATGGTTTTCCTCTTTGCGAATAACCATTAGGTCTATGATCATGTGACTTGAAGCCACTTTCATCAAGGTAGACAATAGGATGAATTTTTTCTAATAACTCTATTTGTTCAATAAATCTTTCTCTAAGTTCTGAGTTAGCTTTTGGGTGACTTAGCGTCTTTTTTTTATTGTAATACCTAGGCGTTTTAAAGCATCACCAATAGATGAAGCTCCACATCCAAAACGTGCAGCCCGTTCATATTGATAGTCATCAGGATATTTTTCAACATCAGCACGTAAAGCATCATTATCGATTTTAGAAGGTTTACGTGGACGAGTTCTTTTGATCTCTATACGTTTCTTCCATTGGACAATCGTATTTTTATCAATTTCAAATTGAGCAGCAACAGCTCGAATAGAATATCCTTCTTCAAGCTTAGCTAATACTTTCTTTCTAAAATGTTCTGAATAACTCATTCCATGAGTGTATGCTATTTTTAACAGATTTACTATATTAGTTGATAAATTAACAGCAAGGAGTTTTCCTAGTCAGGTGAATGAGATTCATGCACGTGTAGCAGTTTTGAATAAATTCACAGTATTTGGTCGACCTCATACCCAAGTTGTCACTTGAATTTAGCTCAATTACGGTAGCATTGTCTTTCAAACCTTTGTACAACAAAGCCTCGCTGCACTAGTAAACCGGATAAACTTGCAATAACAAATTTCGCAAGATGTCTTATCTTGATACGGTTGTGTAATGTTTAGTAGCGAATTTAAAAAAAATCAATCTGATCTGTAGAATAAAAATTCACGCTTTTTTCACCTATTTCCATCTAAGTTCAAACATGAAGTCATTCAAATAAATCATTTTTCTCAGTTCAAGTTGAAGGCAAAGGAGTAACTATGACTCTCGTATTGATATTGCTTAGCTTGTTGATTCAGTTTGTTGTGTTGTGGGCTGTATTTTATTTCGAACTCAATCGAACAATTGGTAGTATTGTTGCTATCGCCACTGCGATTCTCTGCGCGATTTTTATTACACCGTGGAGTTTAGTGGTTGGTATTCCCATCATTTTAATGAGTATTATTTTACTTGTTGCACCATTACGTGAAGCTTTAATTGCTAAACCTGCGTTTAATATTCTTTCCAAAGCAATGCCTAGCATGAGTATTACAGAAAGAGAAGCTTTGGAAGCAGGTACAAGTTGGTGGGAAAAAGAATTATTTATGGGAGCGCCTGATTGGGAAAAGTTCGATCAATATCCTTATCCAAAACTTTCTGTAGAAGAACAATCTTTTATAGACAATGAAGTTCAACAACTTTGCGCCATGCTTGATGAATGGAAAATTCACCACAAAGATAAAAATTTACCTCCTGAAGTTTGGCAGTTTATTAAAGATAAAGGTTTTTTAGGACTAATCATTCCAAAATCATTTGGGGGGAAAGAATTTTCAGCATTTGCTCAAAGCCGCATTATGAGCAAGATAGCATCACGTTCATTGACTGCGGCAGTGAGTTGTATGGTGCCCAACTCGCTTGGTCCCGGTGAACTATTACTCCATTACGGTACAACTGCACAGAAGCAACGTTATTTACCCGGCTTAGCAAATGGTACAGAAATTCCTTGCTTTGGCTTAACCAGTCCAGAAGCTGGTTCTGATGCGGGAGCAATTCCAGATACAGGTATAGTCTGTTATGGGGCTTATCAAGGACAAGAAGTTCTTGGTCTAAAAATGAATTTTTCTAAAAGATGGATTACGCTTGCGCCGATTGCAACGGTAATTGGTTTGGCATTTAAGTTGTACGATCCAGATGGTCTATTAGGTGATAAAAGTAAAAGTGAATATGGAATTACCTGTGCATTAATACCTGCAAGTCATGAGGGGATAAAAATAGGTGCACGCCATAATCCTGGTGCGCCATTTATGAATGGAACTGTGGAAGGAACAGACATTTTTATTCCAATCGACTGGATTATTGGCGGTCAACAAAATGCGGGTAAAGGTTGGCGTATGTTGATGGAATGTCTAGGCGTTGGTCGTGGTATTTCTTTACCAGCATTGGCCACTGCTGCGGGTGAGATGAGCTACCTTTTAGTGGGTGCATTTGCTAGCGTTCGACAACAGTTTAAAGTGTCAGTTGGGCATTTTGAAGGTGTGCAAGAGGCAACCAGCGATATTGCCAGTGATGCCTATATGCTTGAGTCATTTAGATACATGGTGACTTGTGGTTTGAATCAGGGCGGGACCCCAGCCGTCATGACAGCCATGGCAAAATATTATGCGACTGAAACCATGAGAAAAGTGATTAATCATGGTATGGATGTCGTTGGTGGACGTGCGATTCAGCTAGGGCCACGTAATTTTCTGGCTTTGACCTACCAATCTATACCTGTTGCAATTACGGTAGAAGGGGCAAATATTCTTACGCGTTCTTTGATGATTTTCGGTCAAGGTTCCATGAGATGCCATCCGTATTTATTTGAAGAACTGCAATTATTGCAATCAGACAATAAAGCGAGTGCTCTAAAAAAATTCAATACCTTGTTATTCAAACATCTTGCTTATACTTTTAATCGTGCTGCTAAAGCGCTTGCATTTGGTCTCACAGGGGGCAGTAAAGAGGGTTCTTCAGCAGCTGATGATTTCTCAAAACCATATTATGCAATTATCAATCGGATGAGTGCTGATTTTGCTTTGACGGCAGACATGGCATTGGGAATATTGGCTGGAGATTTAAAACGTAAGGAAATGCTTTCAGGTCGTTTAGCGGATATTCATGCCCATTTATTTATTGCAACATCGATTCTTAATTATTATGAGCATGGACAAAGAACTGAACCGGATCAAAAACATGCAGAATTAGCATTAAATAAGGCTCTCTATAATGCTCAGGAAGCATTCTTTGGATTCTATGAAAATTTCCCTGTGAAAATTGCTGCGAAATTGGTGAAATTAATCAGTTTCCCATTTGGTCGACCAGTCACAAAGCCATCGGATGAACTCAAACAACAAGTTGCTCAATTACTGCTAAAAGAAAATTCTTTTAGGGCTGAATTGAAAAAACATGTTTATTACACAACCGATGAAACAGATGTGATGGGACGCATGGAATCAACTTTCCAAATGTTGCTAACATTGCAGCCGCTTTGGGATAAGTTTAAAAAAGCTGAATCGAAAGATCAGTTTAAGGGGCTGACTTTTGAGGAACATATTGCAGATGCCGTTGCAGTGGGTTTTATTACTGCAAATGAATCGGAACAGCTTTTAAAATATAACGCTAAACGCTACGACAGTATGCTGACTGATATATTTGATCAGCATTTAGAAAATGACTTGCCTCTTGGAAACCCTCATTTGAAAAGTTAGATAAGGTGATCAATAAAAAAGCGAGATGTTCAAGTCTCGCTTTTTTATTTTTTATAAATTAAATTTTTTACGATAACGCCAAAGTGTGGTTCGACTCATACCCAGTGCTTTTGCTGCGAGTGAAAGATCATTTTGGTATTGAATTAATTTTTTCCGTATCGTTTCTTTATTGATTTTATCCGAAAGCAGCAGTGGGTTTGCTTCTATTACTAAGTTTGAAAGGATTGAATGTTGATTATCAATGATTTCATCGGGCAAATCGTAAATATCAATGTCAGATTTTTCATTTGCCATCGTCAGTGCATAGAGTAGGGTATTTTTCAGTTCACGAACATTTCCGGGCCAATCATAATCAATCAGTTTCTGTAAGGCTGCATCAGAGAGTTTTGGAGAAGCTCCAAAAACATTTTGTTGCTCAGTTAAAATATAATTGGCAATCAAAGGAATATCTTCTTTGCGATCACGGAGTGGTGGAACAAAAATTGGAATCACACGGAGTCGATATAATAAATCCTGACGGAAGCGTCCAAGACGAGCTTCTTCTCGTAACGCTCGATGAGTAGCGGTGATAATACGGACATTCGCTCTAATCGATTTTTCTCCACCTAAAGGTGTAAATTCACCAGTCTCAAGAACTCTTAATAATTTTGCTTGAAGTTCTAATGGAATTTCAGCGATTTCATCTAAAAAAAGTGTTCCGCCAGCAGCACGTTCAAATACGCCTTTATGTTCTCGAATTGCCCCTGTAAATGCACCTTTGACGTGACCAAATAATTCGCTTTCCAGAATATTGGCATTTAAAGCTGCACAGTTAATGGCAATAAATACGTTATTTTTCCGCTGACTATGATCATGGATAGCCTGTGCAACCAGTTCTTTTCCACTGCCAGACTCGCCTCGAACTAAAACAGGAAACTCTGTAATTGCAACACGTTGAATGATTGAAAACATGCGTTGCATTTCAGCAGATTGGCTATGAAAAGTCTGCTCTAAAGCTGTGATCTTTTGATCTTGTTTTATTTTCTGTGTGACTTGAGTGGATTGTAATAAATACATGGTTCCCTCAAAGCGCTGATCGATAATTCTAATGGGATGACGATGGCAAAACAGCTCGATGGATTGAGCTGCATCACTAATCATATGTCGTCCGATTTCAAGCTCATGATGTTGTATTGTTTTTTTTAAAGTTTGAAATAACGAATTATTGATTTTTTTATCGTTCAATTCATACACAAAGCGCTGCTTAGATTGATCTAAGATAAGAAGGGAACTGTCTAACATTAGGGTTTGCAATTTAAACAAAAAGCTCTCTAAATCAGCTTGAGTATAAAAATCAATCGCTTGGCGCATGATGTTTCATCGCATGTTTTTCATTTGAAACAATTGAAACATATTATGAAACATTAATGAAATGGTGATTTTGTTTAAAATTAAATATTATTAATTAATATATTGTTTTATTTGAATATAATTTATATTGCATAAAGTTGGCACTTAGTTTGCAAAATAAGAATATAACCAAGCATATCGAGACCAATTCAAATGATATTCCATCAATTTTTTGAAAAAGAAAGTTCAACTTATACTTATTTGGTTGCATCTGAACAAACACGTGAAGCGGTACTGATTGATCCAGTTGCATCTGAAATAGAAAGTTATGAACAAATGCTGAATCAGTTGAATCTCAAGTTAGTTTACAGCTTGGATACGCATGTTCATGCAGATCATGTTACGGCTGCAAATTTACTTAGAGCACGTTTTGGCTGTAAAACAGTTTTACATCGTAACTCTGGCGTGGATTGTGGTGATATTTTTATCACTGACCGGAGTGCGATACGTGTTGGTGAATTCTTAATAGAAGCACGTTACACCCCTGGACATACGAATGCCTGCACAAGCTATGTCATTGACAATATGGTGTTTACAGGAGATGCATTACTGATAGATGGTTGTGGTCGTACTGATTTCCAAGAAGGAAATGCTGAAACCTTATACGACAGTATCCACCAACAGATATTCACTTTACCGGACGACACGATTGTTTACCCGGGACATGATTATAAAGGTCGTTTATCTTCAACTGTAGGGCATGAACGTGAATCGAACTCTCGTTTAGGTCATGGACGTAGCAAACAAGATTTTGTAGAAATTATGAAAAATCTTGATCTTCCATATCCTAAAAAGATTGATATAGCCCTGCCTGCCAATAAAGCGTGTGGGAAATAAGGGGAAAGTTGTGAGTGACTTAAAACAAGTTAACCCTGAATTTTGGGTATCTGCGCAGATCAATCAATCTGATTTGGTTGAAATTGCAGCCAAGGGAATCAAAACGATTATTTGTAATCGCCCTGATGGTGAAGGTGTCGACCAGCCAAATATCATTGAGATCCAAGAAGCTGCAATACGACATGGAATCCAATTGGAATATTTACCTGTTGTAAGTGGGCGGGTGACAGATGAACAAGCAATTGAATTTAAGTCACTTTATCAAAAATCCCAAAAACCTGTACTAGCATTTTGCCGTTCTGGAACTCGATCAATCACGTTATGGGCACTGTCTCAAGTGGCTGAACTTACCATTGATCAGATGTTGTTGCAGTCAAAATCACTGGGCTATGATTTACAAGGTTTAGTCCCTCGAATTTTGAAGCAAAACCCAACGCAGTTAAACAATATTCCGACTTTCTCTGTGGTGATTGTAGGTGCGGGTGCGGCGGGTATTTCAGTGGCATCGAGTTTGTTGTCTCGTCAACCGAATTTAGATATTGCCGTGATTGATCCTGCTGAAATTCATTACTACCAACCAGGATGGACGATGGTGGGCGGTGGGATATTTGCTCCTGAAAAAACGGTAAGAACAATGGCGAGTCTGATTCCTAAACAAGTTCATTGGATAAAGGCAGCTGTTGCAGCTTTTGATCCTGATAATAAACAAGTTTTATTAGAGGGATGTAAACCGATTAACTACGAAGTATTGGTCGTCTGTCCGGGCTTAAAATTAAATTGGCATGGAATAGAGGGTTTAGTTGAAACGCTAGGTAAAAATGGTGTGACTTCAAACTATCGTTATGATCTTGCACCATATACGTGGGACTTGGTTCGTAATATGAAACAGGGTAAAGCTGTTTTTACACAGCCACCTATGCCAATTAAATGTGCTGGTGCTCCGCAAAAAGCAATGTATTTGTCAGCTGATTATTGGCAAAAACAAGGTGTATTAAAAGATATTGAAATCAATTTCTATAATACAGGTGCGGTGTTATTTGGCGTACAAGCTTATGTTCCAGCTTTGATGGAATATATTAAACGTTACAATGCCAATTTAAACTTTAATCATCAATTGATTAAAGTCGATGGAAGCCAAAAGCGAGCTTGGTTTAATGTCAGTGAAGGGGAAAATACTTCAGTGATTGAAACTGATTTCGACATGATTCATGTTGTTCCTCCGCAGCAAGCACCTGATTTTATTCGAGCAAGTAACTTGGTTGATGCGGCAGGCTGGGTCAGTGTTGATCAGCATACCTTACAGCATAGCAAGTATCCTTACATCTTTGCTTTGGGTGATGTTACTAATGCACCAAATGCAAAAACGGCAGCAGCAGCACGAAAGCAAGCACCTATTGTTGCAGTGAATGTATTGCAGTACTTAAAAGGCAATCAACATTTTGCGCAATATGATGGTTATGGATCATGTCCGCTTACTGTTGAGCGTGGAAAGATTGTGTTGGCAGAATTTGGTTATGGCGGAAAACTGCTACCTAGTTTTCCTAAGTGGTTGCTCGATGGGCAAAAACCTTCACAGCTTGCATGGTTGTTAAAAGAGCAAATTCTACCGCCGATGTATTGGGATGGAATGCTCAAAGGTCGTGAATGGCTGGTGAAGCCAAAACTTTAGTTTATTCAGCTTAAAAAAATCAAATACTTAGTCCTGATTCAGAGCTGAGTTAGGACAGTATTTTCTCCAGAAATGGGTTAATCCTTGTACGAGGACATTGCATATCATGTGGTTATTAGTCTTAGAAGGTCTTGCGATCGGATGTTTACTTGGACTGACAGGCGCAGGTGGCGGTATTTTGGCTGTACCAGCATTGATGGCGAGTCAAGGATGGACAGTGTCTCAAGCTGCACCAGTAGGTTTGTTGGCAGTAACACTTTCTGCATTTGTTGGTATGGTTCAAGGCTTATTCAAAAAAATTGTGCGTTATCGTGCAGCGATCTGGATTGCCCTGATTAGTCTGCCATCGGCACGCTATGGCATCCATCTTGCGAATATTATTTCTCCAGTTTGGTTAAGCCTTGGATTCAGTGTCGTGATGATGATTGTGGCTTATCGTATTTTCTTCAATAAGGTGAATGATTTTGAAGATCCGCCGTGTAAGGTGAATCAATCAACAGGGCAACTGATTTGGAATGTTAAGACTGCTTCAGTGTTGGGTATTATCGGTGTGATTGCAGGTCTATTAACTGGATTATTGGGGGTTGGTGGCGGTTTTGTGATTGTGCCAGCTTTACGTAAAGTCACTGATCTAGATATGCGTAGTATCGTTGCAACGTCATTAATGATCATTTTCTTAATTGGTGGTGTAAGTATTTCAATACACATCATAGATGGCTTTCAGTATCCAATCGCTGTAACTGTTAACTTTGTTGTGGCTTGTATTATTGGCATGTTAATTGGCAGAAGATTAATCAGCCTGATTGATATCAAAACGGTACAAAAGGTATTTGCTGTAGTGGTAATTTGTGTTGCCATTTACTTGGTGATTACAAGCTTAATGAAAATTTTACCTATACTTTCTCTTTAATTATATTGTTATCTATTTGATTTTTAGTTTCTAAAACTGAGCCTAGACTCAAGCGATAAGATTTTGAGTTTAGGTTAAAAGATACATAAATTTATGTTTCCTATGTAATTTTGTATTATGATGCTAAGAGTTCACTAGCATGCCTAAAACGATGCTTCACATAAACTTCATATGATTTCTATTAATATTATAAATATAAAAAGAGATTGGGTCAGGAAGAATCAATGTTTAAATTTTTTCTGCGATGGATGGACAGTTGGTCACTGACTGATACTTTAGATAAACAGCATATTCCCTTTCAAGAAAGCTCAAAAGATACTAAGATTCAGTGGTTTAGAATTTTACCATTCATTTTTCTGCATATCGCTTGTCTTGCAGTTTTTTGGGTGGGTGTATCTTGGTTTGCTATCGCATTCATGCTGTTTTTTTATTTTATTCGTATGTTTGCGATCACTGCTTTTTTTCATCGTTATCTTTCGCATAAAACCTTTCAAACTTCGCGTCCAATACAATTCTTTTTTGTGTTGATCGGAACCATGAGTGCACAGCGAGGGCCTTTATGGTGGGCAGCTCATCATCGTTATCATCATCGTTTTACTGACACAGATGACGATCCACATTCATCTACACATGGATTTTGGTACAGTCATATCGGATGGTTTTTAAATGAACAGAATTTTTCTACACGAAAAGAAGTCATTAAAGACTGGCTAAAGTTTCCTGAAATTGTTTGGTTAGATCGCTTTAGTTTACCTGTGGTCTTGTTCACTGCTTTTGCAATTTATGGTTTAGGTGAGTGGTTGAGTATTGCTTATCCGAGTTTAGGTACATCAGGCTTACAGCTATTGGTATGGGGTTTTGTCATTTCGACTGTTTTATTGATTCATGCGACTTTATGTATCAATTCACTTGCGCATTTATATGGTAGTCGAGACTTCGAGACGAAGGATAACAGCCGAAATAATTTATTTTTATCAATTATTACATTGGGTGAGGGTTGGCATAACAACCATCATTATTATGCGGGGAGTACTCGGCAAGGTTTCTTCTGGTGGCAAATCGACATTACTTATTACATTTTAAAAATGATGTCTTTTTTTGGGTTGATTTGGGGAATTAAACCTGTACCACAACGTATTTATGATATCCATAAAAGTCATCAATTAAATCTCAAAATAAACACAAGCAAAATTCAAAGCGAGGAGTCTTGATGAAGATTGCAATCGTAGGCTCTGGTATTTCAGGTATATATGCTGCATGGAAATTATCAAAACAGCATGAAGTCACAATCTTTGAGAAAGAACAGTATTTCGGTGGGCATACGGATACACATGATCTTTGGATTGAACGTAAAAACGTTGCTGTAGATAGCGGTTTTATTGTATTCAATGATTATAATTATCCTCTATTCAGTGCCATGCTGGCTGCATTAGCTGTAGAAGCACAGAATAGTGACATGAGCTTTTCAGTCAACAATCAAGTGACAGGGCTTCAATATAATCCATCAAAAAAATGGTCACTATTAACGCGACCTCAGAATTTTTTAAACAAGAAATTTCGGATCATGCTGTCCGACTTGATTCGTTTTTATCAAGACAACAAGGATATTCAGTTAGATCAATGCAACGCCGAACTGAGTATCGAAGACTATCTGAATCAAAATGATTATTCAGAGGTATTTCGCCAAGAACATTTATACCCAATGTGTGGTGCATTGTGGTCAAGCCCAGTGGATCAAGTTGGAAATATTCCCTATAAGTTTGTCGTAAGTTTTTTTCAACATCATCGTATGTTGCAATTGGAAGACCGCCCTCAATGGCAGACGGTTAAAGGTGGTTCAGCTTCTTATATACGAGCGATTCAAAAAGCGTGTCCGTCGATTATTTGGAAAAAAGCGCAAGTACAACAAGTGCTACGTGAATCAGATAAGGTCACTGTTGTAACTGATCGAAATGAGGAAGTTTTTGATTGGGTTGTGTTTGCGAGTCATGCTGATGATACGTTAAAGCTGATTCAAGATCCTTCGGCAGCTGAGCGAGACGTATTAGGTTGTTTTGATTATCAAGATAACTTTATGGTGGTACATCATGATACTTCGATTATGCCGAGGCGTCAGTCTCAATGGGCTAGTTGGCATGTACATGTCACTGCTCAAGAGAAACCTCAAAAAAATAGCAAAGCTCATCAAGTACACTATGGATTTACTTACTGGATGAACAGCTTACAGAAGCTACCGTGTAAGACTCAGATCTTTTCTACACTCAATCCGAATATGCCGATCGCAAAAGAAAAGATTTATGTCGAACGTCGTTATCGACATCCTGTTTTTGATAAGAAAGCAATTAAATCACAAGCGCGTTGGGATTTGATCGATGGTCAAAACCGCAGTTCATTCTGTGGAGCATATTGGGGTTGGGGGTTTCATGAAGATGGAGCGAGAAGTGCTCAACGTGTAGTCGATAAACTATTAACATTGAATGACTAAATTTGGAGGTGATCACATGTTTGAAGATTCACTTTCCATAGCCAAAGCTCAGATTAGACATCGGCGCTTTTATCCTAAAGCACACGATTTTCAGTCTAGTTTGAGCTATTTATGTTTTGATCCAGATCGTATTGATCAGAACCTAGATCGTTCATGGCTTTGTTCTACTTCGCGTTGGAATATATTAAATCTCTATGAAAATGATTTTCTAAAAGGCTATACAGGTTCGATCAGAGAACGAATTAAGAAAATCCTTTTGCAGAAAGAAGATACGATTTTGTCGACACAATCAGAAATTCGTGTCCTTGCTTTACCAAGAACTTTAGGATTTAGTTTTAATTCAGTCATCTTTTATTTTGTACTCAATCCTCAAAAACAGCCTCTTTTCATATTGAGTGAAATTACCAATACCCCTTGGAATGAACGTGAAGTTTATGTGCATGACTGCCGTCAAAAATTAAAAGAGCACAGTCATTTTAAAAGTTATGAGTTTGAATTTGAAAAATTTTTTCATGTTTCACCGTTTATGCCAATGGATATTCAGTACAAATGGCGATTTAACTTTTCAGATGAACAGAATGTGATTCATATGCAGCTTTATCAATCAGATAAATTGATCTTTGATGCAACCATGCATTTCACGTTAACCAGCATCACAGTTCCTTCACAACTGAATCGTTATGCTATTCATCATATCTTTGAACCTTTCAAGATGTTAGCTTCGATATACGTTCAAGCTTTTCATCTATGGCGAAAGAAAGTTCCATTTTATCGGCACCCAAAAAAAGATAAGGATTTAAAACAACATGATGAAAACGCTTATTTTCGGTGAACAAGATTCACTGCCTTTGGTTCTTCGAAGCTTGCTCAAACTTCGTCATGGACAAATTCATTTTCGTGGAGAATGGAATGGTACCGTGGGTGAGGTTTCTGATTTAGAAGCGACGATAGAGATTCATAATAAAGAATTGATCGATCTCATTTTTAAAAATGGTGTACTTGGTGCAGCTGAAGGTTATATTCGAGGCTATTGGAGCAGTAAACACCTCGTTGAGGTCATTCAAATTTTGGCAAGAAACCGTCATGTGCTCGATAAAATTAATCAAAATGTGATTTCTCAAGCCAGCCAACTTGTATTAAAAGCTTGGTATAAAACACGTAAAAATTCATTGTCAGGAAGTCGAAAAAATATTGCAGAGCATTACGACCTGAGCAATGATTTTTTCAAACTTTTTCTTGATTCTTCAATGATGTATTCAAGTGCTGTGTATAAGCACAAAGATATGACTTTGGAAGAAGCATCGGATTATAAAAAAGAGCTGATTTGTCAGAAATTACAGCTCAAACCGATGGATCACTTGGTTGAGATCGGTAGTGGTTGGGGCGGATTTGCAATTTACGCTGCCCAGCATTATGGCTGCAAAGTGACCACGATTACCATTTCTCAAGCACAATACGATGAAGCAACTAAACGTATCGCCGATGTAGGTCTCAGTCATCGTGTCAGTGTTCAGCTTAAAGATTACCGATTATTAGAAGGAAAATTCGATAAGTTGGTTTCGATCGAAATGATTGAAGCTGTCGGTGAACAATATTTATCGACTTACTTTAATAAATGCCGATCTTTACTAAAACCGAACGGTTTGGGGTTGATTCAAGCTATCACGATTGAAGATGCACGTTATAAAAAAGCTTTGAATACAGTGGATTATATTAAACGCTATATTTTTCCAGGTAGTTTTATTCCGTGTATCAGCGTTTTAACTCAAGCTGCATCTGAACAACAGTTACGTTTAAAACATCTTGAAGATATTGGCTTGAGCTATGCAGAAACGATTCATCAATGGCGTGAGCGTTTCTTAAATGCTAAAGAACACGTTTTGGCTTTAGGATTTGATGAAAACTTTATTCGGATGTGGGATTTCTATCTCTGTTATTGCGAAGGAGGCTTTAAAGAAGGGGTGATCAGTGATGTGCATCTTCTATTTGAAGCAAGCCCTTATTAAAAAATCCAAGATTTTTTAATGCATCAAGGAGGTGGTTATGTTGTGGCAATTATTTTTACTTGATGCCGTAGTAATGACGCTGTGTTGGTTGTGGGCAACCTCTAATCATCGAGCAGGTATTGTAGATGTCGCTTGGAGCTTTTGTATTTTTTTAAATACTGCTCTGACAGCATTACTTATTGATGTTGCACCATTTAGCGTCAGATTGTTTATTGGAATATTCAGTTCGATTTGGTTTTTACGATTGAGCTGGCACTTGTTTCGGCGTTATATGGCTGAACATGAGGAAGATAGACGATATGCCAATATGCGTAGGGCAATGGGAAAATATCAACATTTAGGTTTCTTTGCTTTTTTTATGTTTCAGTCAGGATTGGCCATCTTATTTAGTCTTCCAATGTGGTGTTTATTGAATGTACCAAGCATGTCTTGGAGTATAGATACCAATGATTATTTGATTATTGCCGGAATGATTATGGTGATCGCATTTATTGGAGAAGTAATTGCTGATCAACAGCTTTATCGCTTTAAAGAAAATGTGAAAAACCATGGTAAAACAATGGATCAAGGTCTATGGAGATATTCACGTCATCCAAACTATTTCTTTGAATGGTTGCATTGGTTTGCTTATCCAACCATTGGGTTAGCAGCAGGATTATATAGCTTGTGGATATATCCAGTGTTGATGTGGTTGTTTTTGTACTACATCACAGGTATTCCATTTAGTGAACAACAAGCCTTAAAAAATCGCGGTCAAAATTATCTCGATTATCAAAAACGAACTTCAATGTTTATTCCGTGGAAACCCAAACAGTAGGTACTGCACATGGACTTTATAATTCAAAAATCTTTAAAACTCGTTGAAAGCGGTTTAGTTCCAGATCAAGCGATTCGTGCAGCCATCCGTGCATTGAGTAAAAAGCGTTTGATTCAAGAAGGGCGTTATGACCCTGAACAAGGTGCTCAGCGCTATATGGATGTGCTTAATATGTTAAAGCATAGCGAGATTGCGATTGAAACAGACAAAGCCAATGAGCAGCATTATGAATTGCCGACTGCTTTCTTTCAGGCTGTACTAGGAAAACGTTTAAAATATAGTGCATGTTTCTTTCCCCATGATCGAACAAATTTGGATGAAGCTGAAGAATTTTCACTACAGATATATAGTGATCGCGCTCAATTACATGATGGTCAACAAATTTTAGAGCTAGGCTGTGGGTGGGGATCATTTACCTTATGGATGGCAGAGCGGTATCCAAATGCAAAAATTACTGGAGTGTCTAATTCAGCTACTCAACGCCAACATATTCTTGCAGAAGCTCAAAAGCGTGGTCTAAACAACGTAGAAATCTTAACCTGTGATGTTAATGTGCTTGAGTTAAAAGCAAATACTTTTGATCGTGTGGTTTCGGTTGAAATGTTTGAACATGTTCGAAACTATCAAAAACTTTTTGAGAAAATTCAGTCTTGGCTCAAAGCAGATGGAATGTTGTGGTGTCATATTTTTTGTCATCGTTTTTTACATTATCCATTTGAAATTAAAAGTGAATATGATTGGATGTCACGCTACTTCTTTACAGGTGGTTTGATGCCAGCCAGTTCAACATTTTTACATTTTCAAGAGCATTTAGAGCTATCTAAACATTGGCAATGGTCGGGTACTCATTACGAGAAAACAGCGAATGCTTGGTTAGAAAATATGGATCGCAATGTAGAACAATTAAAACCACTTTTTGAACAGGTTTACGCTCAAGATGCAGAAGCATGGTGGCAACGTTGGCGTATTTTCTTTATGGCTTGTGCAGAATTATTTGGGTTTGAACAAGGGCAAGAGTGGGTTGTCGGTCACTTCCTGTTTAAAAAGAAAGCCGTATAATTAAAGATAACTCTGTAAGTAGATCAGCCAATGTTTAGATCGAAACAAAATGACGGAAATAATCATCCACTCGGTGAGATGTTTAATCGCTATTATTGGTTGCAGATCGGGCTGATCGCACTTTCAATTGTTATTGGTATTGCTTGTAGTGCATGGGTGATTAAAGGTTCATTACTCAAAACTGCGCTTGAACAAGAAATGGAACATTATTGGATACGTGTTGATCGAAATCCAAATGCTGATCTTCCAGACACTAAAAATTTATATGGTTATCGATGGTCATCAAACAAGCCTCCGCAACCATTTCGTGATTTGACTTTACAGCAAGGTGTGCATCGTATTTTTGTAGATGGCAAAGATCGTATGACTGTTTATGGCGAGCGAAATGGACAACATGTGTTGTTGGTGTTTGGTGAAAGTAACGTCAATAAAATTGTTTGGATGTTTGGTCTTGCGCCATTAATGTTTAGTTTGATCGTGCTGTATAGTATTTTATGGTGGTCAAATCGCCGTGCGAAACGTTATTTTTCACCGATTACCCGTCTTGCAAATGCGTTAGAACAAATAGACTGGGTTCATCAAAATAAAGAAGCTTCTCCATTTCAAGATATTAGTACCAATGGCAATTTGGAAGCAGAATATCTAAAACAGGCATTAGAAAAGTACCATGAAGTATTGAGTGAGTTTATTCATCGTGAACGCGAGTTTACGGGGGACGTTAGTCACGAATTACGTACGCCTTTGACGATTTTGAAAGGTAATGTCCAAATCTGCCAAGCAAGATATGGTAATGATAAATCATTGAACCGTATAGCAAATACCATTGAAGACATGCAATTACTTGTAGATACTTTACTTGCAATTGCACGTAACACGACCAATACCCTAAATGCCGATCAAACTCGACTATCAGTGATTATTAATGATCTTGTTCACGATTTAGATATGGTGAGCCAAAGCAAAGGGATGGAGATTTTGGTGCAGTATGATGATCCAGAATCAACACGCCTATTATATCCATCGATGACAAAAATGGTGTTGAGCAATATTTTGCGTAATGCGCTAAATTATTCTCAAGGCTCGAGTATTCATATTATTCAACAGAAAAATAGCATCATCATTGCTGATAACGGCATTGGAATTAGCCTACCAGATGAATTAAAAGTCCGAGAATTAAGTCGTACTCAGCTAAAACTCAATCCTAAAGGACATGGCATAGGTCTACAGTTAGTAGAAAAACTATGTATGCAACTGGGCTGGAGAGTTGAGTTGTTCGATCGTCAATATTATTTAAATACACATACTGAACTTGAACTGCCGAATACAACAGGATTAATTGTTGTTGTATATATGAATTAAAGCACTTAATCCTCAAGTGCGATTTTTAAACCAACACCAGAAATCGTATGAATGAGTTTTTGTTGAAAAGGTTTGTCCACCATTTTACGTAAATTATAAATATGGCTACGTAAAGCATCGCTTTCAGGCTCTTCATCACCCCAAAGCTCAATAATAATTTCTTGTTTGGTTATTACTCTTGGTGAGTTTCTCATTAAAATTTTAAGTAATTTAAATTGAATCCGTGGTAATTCAATGTGTTGACCTGCACGAATAATGGTTTGTGTGGAGCTATCTAAAATTAAGTCATGAATTTGAATTTTATTTTTGGAAACTTCGCCTAATGAACGTTTAATTAGGGCACGAATACGCATGACTAATTCATTGAAATCAAAAGGTTTAACTAGATAATCATCTGTTCCTGCAACAAAACCTTTCAATTTATCATCTAAGGTGTCACGAGCGGTAAGCATAAGCACGGGAATATCCATACCTTGTTCTGTTCTTAACCATTCACATAAATCGTAACCAGAGCCATCAGGTAAATTTATGTCTAATAAAAGCAGATGATAAGCCTGTGTTTTAAGAAAATTACGTGCAGCATCCAAGTTACGCGCATGATCAATTACAAAACCATGTTCCTCTAAAAACTCACATACAGTAGCCGCAAGTTCATAGTGGTCTTCAACCATCAGGATAAATTGATTGCTCATAATAATATCCACTATGGATTAAGTAATTGTTGTTTTAATTTAGCATTAAAAGGTGAATTTCCAAACCAAATTTTAAAATACTGATTTGCTTTTTGATCTGTAATCGCACCGAGAGTCTTCTGATTTAAAGATAATCTGAGTGTATTGCTATTGTGATTGTAGCTGAGGCTATAAAGATCACCTTTTTTTACAGAGTGATATAATTCTGTGATGTTATTCAGTGGTGAGTTATCTGAGAAGTCTGCAATATTTTTCTTAAGGAAATGAGTCGCTGCACGTTTAAATGCCCATTCAGGAATGTTTTGACGATAAGAAAAGTCTAGGCGTATGTTTTGGTTTTCCCAGTTTTTTTTACAGTCATCTGCAAAATATGTCACTGAACCAACAACTTTTCCCGTAACAATCAGTGGGGCATTCTGACAAGTTTGAACACTTGCATGCACTACATGAGTACCTACTATTAAGTTAATGGCACAAAATGAAAATATTTTCTTCATTAAATTTGAATTCATTTTAAGCTCCATTGTACAAAGAAATACTCAATTCAAAGCTTATCTAATAATATATATTTTAATAGGCATAAAAATTAAGATTTTTTTCAATACGTTCAATTTCGTAACGTGCATATGCAGGGTTTGTCAGAGTATGATCTAAAATTGCATATAAAAATAGGTTTTGATTACTTTCAAGAGGAGTAATCATATGATATTGATTGTGTAAACTGATAAATATACCTTCAATATAATCCAGTGGATCAAACTGATGTGTCAGTTTTATTTGCATGTTATATATATTGGTAACTTCAAGTATAGCACTATCTATATTTATATAATGATCTCCTATGGATTTTAATATAGCACCATCATAATTATCTATCACAGCAAGGAAGATTAAACCATCAATATGACTGAATTGATTTAATAAGAAATTATCGTTCATATATATCACCCTTGAATTATTATAAATTTATGATGGTCGAATTTTAAACTATTTTTTGAACGGTAAAATCAAAGAGTAGGCTCTTCCGATATAAGGTAATGAACGATATAAACCATTGGCAGGATCCCAATAGTCTTGTTGAAAAACAATTTGGCTAGAGGAGTTGATTTTGATTTCGCTTATGCCATACGATGCCATAGTTTTACTACGGCCAAACATTTTAAAATCATAAGCCATATACCAATGTATATAGGCTGAATCTTTTTGATAAGTGGCACTAATAAGTTTGACATTTACGTTACTCACATGCTCATTCATACCTGAAAAATGTTTTACCAAATCTTGTTTGTTCGAAAACTGGGATAAGGTGTCATTAATGTATAGGTCATTAGCATAAAGTTGGCTTGCATTTTTAATAAAACTTGGTGTTCCAAGTGTATTGAATGCTGAAGTAAAGCGCTTACCTATTTCAGCCGCTTGTTCTTGCGTCAAAGCAATGCCTGATATTTCTTTACTTGCTTTGGTATAGTCAGATGAATAGCTCGGTATACTTTTACACGAAGCTAAAGAGAATAAGGCTAATGTTGAAACGGCTAAAGTTCTGAGAAATGCCATTTTTTTACACTCATTTGATTTTATATACAGCATAAAAGTAAAAGTGTGAATCTGTTGTGAACTGATTATTAAACCTAATACGTTATTCATAGCCTAAGAAAATAATTTTTTGCTTTATTCTTATCAAATAACTTGACGCAAGTCGCCAGCAGTTTCAAGAAGTAAAGGTAAAATGTGAGTAATTAAATAATCTTTGGTTGTATGCATGGTTGGAGAAACAATATTTAACGCTGCAACAACATCTGCATTTGAGTCTTAAATTACACCTAGTTCATGTTCTTCACATGAGTAGCACCGATCCTGTTCTTTAATTTCATGTAATAGTGAAAGGAAAACTTCACTATCCGTATGCGTATATTTAATTAAACGTTTTAAAGGGTATTTTTCTAATCACTGTTTTTGTTCTTCAGCATTTAGATGTGCCAATAATATTTTACCTGCTGAAGTTGCATGTGCGGGAAGGCGATTACCTAAATGTAATCCATAAGGATTGACTCGATCTGGTCCAAAACATTCTAAAATACTTAAACCTTTAGCGATGCCCGCAATATAGTCTTCATGGGCTTTGTTGCACAAAGGTTTGAAAGACAATGCTACCGTAATTGAGCTAAATTCAAGTCACAACTTGGGTATGAGGTCGACCAAATACTGTGAATTTATTCAAAACTGCTACACGTGCATAAATCTCATTCACCTGACTAGGAAAACTCCTTGCTGTTAATTTATCACCTAATAATTTGATGCAATGCATTTTGGTTTCCACTAAACTTCGATGATGATAACCAGACCATTTTTTTCCAAAGTGACCTACCTAGCCGTTTGACTGTTTTTAATAATTCATTCCTCTCTCTAAATATCTCAATTTCTTATCTTTCCAAAGCTTTACATTCTTCCTAGGTGGAATGACTGCATGTGCATCTCAATCTAAAATGACTTGTCGGCAGTGCTTTGTGTCATAAGCACCATCTGTATAGACTGAATCAATTCGTTCATCCAATGGAATTTGATCAAGCAAATCACCAAGCACCTGTGAATCACTCACATTGTTTGTTGTGAGCTGGAATGCTCGTATTTGATATGAAGTTTGCGCCATTGGCGACGATATTCAGGTTGATGTTTCTTACGCTTCCATTCGCCTTCACCTAAAAATTTTAATCCTGTAGAGTCAATGAGTAGGTGTAATCCATCATGACTTTTCTGAGAGCTTATCGCAATATCAATATGCTTTTGTCGTCTACAGAGGGTGGAGTAATCTGGTGCTGTCCAATTCAAACCACAGCGTTTAATCAGACTTTGAGCAAAGCCAGTGACCATACGTAAAGAAAGACGGAATAGAGATTTGATCATTAAACAGCATTGAATCGCTGTATCGGAATAAGTTTGATTTCGTCCGTATTTGCCTTGTGGCTGTGCATACCATTGGGTCTTAGGATCAAACCAGATTGAAATATTTCCTCGCTTGATTAAAGCTTGGTTATACGAGGACCAATTGGTTGTACGGTAGATTTTAGAAACAGGCTTCTTCATCTGGAAATTATATTGCTGAAGAGGCCTTCAAGAATAGCTTTGTGCAACAAAGCCTATTTAATATAATACTTTGATAAATATAAATTAATTTTTCTTATGAATCATTTAAATAATATTTGTTAATAACGATCTTTATAACATTTTATATAAAGTAAAACATGATTCAATTGTATAAGCTTGTATATACAAATAACATCGTATTCATATACAATGCTTTAGATTATTTAGTATGAGTTTTAGCCAATGTCAAGAGCGTCAAAGCAAAACGATCTGGATTTATCTTTAGAAGAAGATAGTCCTATTCCATTGTATTTGCGCGTGAAACAAATGATTTCACAGAAAATCTATGAAGGAACTTGGTCTGTAAATAAAAAGATTCCTTCTGAGAGTGAATTGGTTAATTTATTGGGTTGTAGTCGGATGACAGTCAATCGTGCTTTGCGTGAGTTGACCAGCGAAGGCTTGCTTGTACGCATACAAGGTGTAGGTTCATTTGTCGCAGAAGGACAAGGGCGAACGGCTCTATTCCATGTCAATAATATTGCCGAAGAGATTATCGCTAGAAATCATAAACATCGTGCAGAAGTATTGGTGTTGGAACAAATTCAAGCCAACACAGAGCAAAGCGTATTAATGCAGATACGTGAGGGACAAAAGCTATTTCATTCGATTATTGTGCATTATGAAAATGATGTACCTGTACAGATTGAAGATCGTTTGGTTGATCCTGTGTTAATTCCTGATTATTTGGCGCAGGATTTTAAAGCGATTACGCCGAATGCTTATTTGATGTCGAAAGCGCCTGTAACCGAAGGTGAGCATGTCGTAACAGCAATTCTAGCCTCAGCACAAGAATGTAAATGGCTGAAAATCAATAAGACAGAACCATGTTTATTGATCCGCCGTCGGACATGGTCAAACAAACAATTGATTTCTAGTGCACGTTTGATTTATCCAGGTAGTCGTTATTATTTGGAAGGTAAATTTACCCAATGATTGAGCTGTTAAAAGCTGTTAATTATACGAGAATGCGCTGGAAAAATGGTGCTGGTTATACGGTTGAACTTGCACGTAGTGAGGGGGATAGTCTAGAGCTGTTTGATTGGCGAATTTCTATGGCTGATGTTAAAACATCGGGTGATTTTTCCAAATTTAATGGTATGCAACGCATTCTGACTGTATTAGATGGTCAGGGCATCGTATTGAATATTGATAATCATTTTCGACACCTCAAAACTTTACAATCAGTTCAATTTAATGGTGACAGTCATACCAGTTGTGAGCTGATTGATGGATCTATTCGGGATTTTAATCTGATTTATGATCCACAAAAATATCACGCACGATACCAGTGGATTGTTGATTCTACAAACTCAGAAATATTCAGCTCAGCCGATTTAATTTTTATTTTTAATCAGAGTTTTGAACCTTTAGAAATTGAAATTGATCAACAGATTTTTTATTTGGATCATCAAGATAGTCTTAAAATTGACAATGAAAAATTGTTGAAAAATATTGTTTTAGGTCAACAAATTTTAAAGAAAATTTGTCTGATTGAGCTGATAAAAATCTAAATTATCTTCACTTTTTTAAACCCATACAATTTGTGGTTGTATGGGTTTTTTATTTTAAATTAAAAATAAATCAATTAATTTCATTAACTTGTAATTTATTTTTATAAAAGAATAAAAATGCATCTTTTCAATATAAAAGATTTGTGTAGTATATGGATGTATATACAAGTTAATACATTGCTATACAGTAAAAGCAGATTAATTTACGGTTCAAATCTCAAAAGGAAGGAGTCCGATTGTGACAACAACGACAACAAAATTTCGTGATGTAGAAATTCGCGCACCACGTGGTACAAAGCTCAATGCAAAAAGCTGGTTAACTGAAGCACCACTTCGCATGTTGATGAATAATCTTGATCCTGATGTTGCAGAAAATCCAAAAGAGCTTGTTGTTTACGGTGGTATTGGTCGTGCTGCACGTAACTGGGAATGTTTTGATAAAATTGTTGAAACTTTAAAAAACTTAGAAACAGATGAAACCTTATTGGTTCAATCGGGTAAGCCAGTGGGCGTATTTAAAACCCATAAAGATGCGCCACGTGTTTTGATTGCGAACTCGAACTTAGTTCCTCATTGGGCGAATTGGGAACACTTCAATGAGCTAGATGCAAAGGGTTTGGCGATGTACGGTCAAATGACAGCAGGTTCATGGATCTACATTGGTAGCCAAGGGATTGTACAAGGTACATATGAAACTTTTGTAGAAGCTGGTCGCCAACATTTCAATGGTGATTTAACGGGTCGTTGGGTCTTAACTGCTGGTTTAGGTGGTATGGGCGGTGCGCAACCTTTAGCTGCAACATTGGCAGGCGCATGTTCTCTCAATATTGAATGCCAACAAACCAGTATCGATTTTCGTTTACGTACACGTTATGTGGATGAACAAGCGACTGATTTAGATGATGCTTTGGCGCGTATTGAAAAATATACCAAAAAAGGTAAGGCGGTTTCGATTGCATTACATGGTAACGCAGCGGAAATTTTACCTGAGCTTGTGCGTCGCGGTGTGCATCCAGACATGGTGACTGACCAAACAAGTGCTCACGATCCACTCAATGGTTATTTGCCAGTGGGTTGGACATGGGACGAATACCGTACGCGTGCGAAAACTGAGCCTGAAGTTGTGGTAAAAGCAGCTAAACAATCCATGGCACAGCACGTACAAGCAATGCTTGATTTCCAAAAAATGGGCGTTCCAACCTTTGACTATGGTAACAATATCCGTCAAATGGCTCAGGAAGAAGGCGTTGCAAATGCATTTGATTTCCCAGGCTTCGTTCCTGCTTATATCCGTCCATTGTTCTGCCGTGGTATTGGTCCATTCCGTTGGGTTGCACTTTCAGGTGATCCAGAAGATATCTATAAAACAGATGCAAAAGTAAAAGAGTTAATCCCTGATGATGAGCATTTGCATCGTTGGTTAGATATGGCGCGTGAGCGTATTAGCTTCCAAGGTCTACCAGCACGTATTTGTTGGGTCGGTTTAGGTCTACGTGCCAAACTTGGTTTAGCTTTTAATGAAATGGTTCGTAGTGGTGAGCTTTCTGCACCGATCGTGATTGGTCGTGATCACCTAGATTCAGGTTCGGTATCAAGTCCAAATCGTGAAACAGAAGCAATGCAAGATGGTTCAGATGCAGTATCAGATTGGCCATTATTAAATGCGCTCTTGAATACAGCAGGTGGTGCAACTTGGGTTTCTTTACATCACGGTGGTGGTGTTGGTATGGGCTTCTCGCAACACTCAGGTGTCGTGATTGTATGTGATGGTACAGATGAAGCGGCAGCACGTATCGCTCGTGTATTGACCAATGACCCTGCAACAGGGGTGATGCGTCATGCCGATGCGGGCTATGAAATTGCGATTGATTGTGCCAAAGAGCAAGGCTTGAACTTGCCGATGATCACACAATAAACAGACAAGGACATTACGATGCTTTTTGCAATTGTGTAAGCGGCATCGTAAGCGAACAATATAGTGCAAAACAGGACGCCAATAATGGAACTTCTAATTCAACCCGGCAAACTTAGCCTAGCAGATCTGCGCCACGCTTATTTAAATCCAATCCAAGTCAAACTCGATGAAAGTGCATCAGCAGGTATTAATGCCAGTGTTGCATGTGTCGAAAAAATAGTAAATGAAGGTCGTACTGCTTACGGGATTAATACAGGTTTTGGTTTGCTCGCTTCAACTAAAATTGCACCTGAAGATTTAGAACAATTACAACGTTCTTTGGTACTTTCACATGCCGCAGGTGTTGGTGAGCCATTAGATGATGCAATGGTTCGTTTAATCATGTTGCTCAAAGCAAACAGCTTGGCGCGTGGCTTCTCTGGTATTCGCCGTAAAGTGATTGATGCCATTCTTGCGTTGATCAACGCAGAAGTCTATCCACATATTCCACTGAAAGGTTCGGTGGGTGCTTCGGGTGACTTGGCACCACTTGCACATATGTCTTTAGTGTTATTGGGTGAAAGTAAAGCACGTTATAAAGGTGAATGGTTGCCAGCAGTAGAAGCACTTAAAATCGCAGGTTTAGAGCCAATCTCTCTAGCAGCTAAAGAAGGTTTAGCACTGTTAAATGGTACGCAAGTTTCCACTGCATATGCTTTACGTGGTTTATTTGAAGCTGAAGATTTATTTGCTGCTGCAACGGTTTGTGGTGGTTTAAGCGTTGAGGCAATGTTAGGTTCTCGTGCACCATTTGATGCGCGTGTGCATGAAGTTCGTGGTCAACGTGGTCAAATTGATGTGGCTGCTGCATATCGTGACTTACTGACTGATTCAAGTGAAATTGCACATTCACATGAAGATTGCAGCAAGGTCCAAGACCCATACTCACTGCGTTGCCAACCTCAGGTGATGGGTGCGTGTTTGACTCAAATTCGTCAAGCAGCAGAAGTGTTGGAAATCGAATCAAATGCGGTATCCGATAACCCATTGGTATTTGCAGCGGAAGGCGATGTGATTTCAGGTGGTAATTTCCATGCTGAACCTGTTGCGATGGCGGCAGATAATTTGGCACTGGCAATTGCAGAAATCGGTTCACTATCTGAACGCCGTATTTCGATGATGATGGATCGCCATATGTCACAACTTCCGCCATTTTTAGTTGCCAATGGTGGTGTCAATTCTGGATTTATGATCGCTCAAGTAACTGCCGCAGCTTTGGCAAGTGACAACAAAGCTTTAGCACATCCTGCAAGTGTCGACAGTTTACCAACATCAGCAAACCAAGAAGACCATGTTTCTATGGCACCAAATGCGGGTAAGCGTTTGTGGTATATGGCTGATAACGTTCGTGGCATTCTTGCTGTGGAATGGTTAGGAGCATGTCAAGGTCTTGATTTCCGTGAAGGTTTAAAAAGCTCTCCAAAACTTGAACGTGCACGTAAAGCATTACGTGACCAAGTGCCGTATTACAGTGAAGATCGTTTCTTCGCTCCTGATATCGAACAAGCCAGTGAATTACTCGCAAGTGGTTGTTTGAATGAATTACTCATTCCAAATCTATTGCCAAGCCTATCTAACGCGTAATCAGGATAACGGTCACATGGAGTGACCGACTCTAACTATATTTCCTCAAGGATTGGAGATAATAATGTCAAAACACTCCACTTTACAGCGGGGATTAAACACCCGTCACATCCGTTTCTTAGCATTAGGTTCAGCAATAGGAACGGGACTTTTTTACGGTTCAGCAACAGCCATTAAAATGGCAGGTCCATCAGTTTTGCTCGCATATATTGTTGCAGGGATCGCAATTTATATCGTGATGCGCGCATTAGGTGAGATGGCGGTTCAAAATCCAGTTTCAGGCTCTTTCAGTCACTACGCTTCACAGTACATTGGACCACTTGCTGGTTTTACCACAGGCTGGACCTACGTTTTTGAGATGATCATTGTTGCGTTGGCTGACGTAACTGCTTTTGGAATCTATATGGGATTTTGGTATCCCGATGTTCCTCGATGGATTTGGATTCTGTCACTGATCATGTTTTTGGGTGCAATCAACCTCATTCACGTCAAAGTTTTTGGTGAGCTTGAGTTTTGGCTTTCTATTGTGAAAGTGACTGCAATTATTGCCATGATCTTAGGTGGTTTAGGACTGATGTTCTATGGTTTCCAAGCAGATCATAGTGGTTTTACCACAGGCATTCAAAACTTATGGATTCATGATGGTTTTATGCCCAATGGAATTGCAGGTTTAGTCGCTTGTTTATCCGTGGTGGTATTTGCTTTCGGTGGTATTGAAATTATTGGGATTACGGCGGGTGAATCTAAAGATCCAAAGACTTCTATTCCGAAGGCAATTAACGCTGTTCCAGTCCGTATTTTGCTCTTCTATGTCTTGACGATCTTTGTATTAATGTCGATTTTTCCTTGGAATCAGATTGGTAGTCAAGGTAGCCCATTTGTACAAATTTTTGAAAATCTAGGTATTGGTTCTGCTGCAACAGTTTTAAATATTGTGGTGATTACCGCGGCAGTTTCTGCGATTAATAGTGATGTATTTGGTGCGGGACGTATGTTGTTTGGTATGTCGAGCCGTGGACAAGCACCGCAAGTGTTTCAAAAAATCTCTAAAAATGGTGTGCCGTGGATGACAGTCGTGGTTATGGCTGGAGTCTTACTTATCGGTGTGGTTCTCAACTATTTAATTCCAGAAAATGTATTCCTTATCATTGCGTCAATTGCAACTTTTGCAACGGTTTGGGTATGGTTGATGATCTTACTTTCACAAGTTGCGATGCGACGTAAGTTGTCTAAAGAACAGATTAAAGCACTTGATTTTCCTGTGATCGGTTGGCCGTATGCTCCTGCATTTGCCATTGCATTCATGCTGTTTATTTTGGCAATGATGGGTTATTTCCCTGACTCAAGACCAGCACTGTATGTTGGTGTTGGATGGCTAGTTTTACTGTGTATTGCATACAATATTTGGGTTAAACCAAAACAAGATGCAATTAAGGTTGATGAGGATTTACCACAAAATTTCAAAATGGGAAGCTAATAACCCAACTGTTCAAGAGCGCATAGCTCTTGGACAGGGAGATGATCTGAAATGAAAAAGCTTTGGAAAAACTGTCATATCGCTACTATGCATGATGGGAAATACAACAGTATTGAACATGCTGCTTTAGTGACATTTGGACAGCATATTCATTGGATTGGTCGTGAAAGTGATATTCCAAATGATAATTATGCTGAAACCATTGATTTGAATGGGGCATGGTTAACACCCGGTTTGATTGATTGCCATACGCATAGTGTGTTTGGTGGAAATCGTAGTGTTGAGTTTGAGCAACGTTTGCAGGGTGTCAGCTATGCAGAGATTGCAGCAAGTGGTGGCGGGATTGCCAGTACTGTGCGTGCTACCCGTGAAGCGAGTGAAGAACAATTACTCGCATCGGCTTTAAAACGTATTCGTTGTTTGCTTAAAGATGGTGTTACCACCATTGAAATTAAGTCTGGTTATGGTCTGGACTATGTCAATGAACGAAAAATGTTACGTGTGATTCGTCAAATTGCAAATATTTTGCCAATGACTGTACGCAGTACATGCTTAGCAGCGCATGCATTACCTCCTGAATATAAAGGTCAAAATGATGCCTATGTCGATCATATTTGTACAGAAATGTTGCCCAAACTGCATCAGGAAGGGTTAGTGGATGCGGTCGATGCATTTTGTGAGTATTTAGCATTTTCACCTGCTCAAGTTGAACGTATATTTAGAACAGCACATGCACTCAATCTCCCCGTTAAATTGCATGCAGAACAACTGTCTTCTCTTGGTGGCTCTAGTCTTGCTGCACGTTATTACGCTTTATCTGCTGATCATTTAGAATTTATGACTGAAGACGATGTCAAAGCAATGGCTAGCTCAGGAACAGTTGCAGTGTTATTACCTGGTGCATTCTATTTCTTGAGAGAGACTAAATATCCACCATTAGACAGTTTGCATCAACATGGTGTTCGGATTGCGTTGTCGAGCGACTTGAATCCAGGAACTTCTCCAGCATTGTCATTACGTTTGATGATGAATATGGGAAGTACCTTATTTCGCTTAACACCCGAACAAACATTGGCAGGCGTAACCATTCACGCGGCACATGCTTTAGGGCTACAAGATTCACATGGCAGTTTAGAAGTAGGCAAAGTTGCTGACTTTATTGCTTGGGAAATTGAACATCCATCTGAGATTGTGTATTGGCTCGGTGGAGATTTACCTAAACGTATTATTCAGCATGGCAATGAAATTTTTGTGTAGTGCGAACAGTTTTAATTAGTGATATTGAATATGAATCATTCATTTAAATGGCAAGGGCGACAAGATGGTGAAGGTGAGCAACATCTACGTATCCATCAGGTGGTTAATACCAGTCAACATGCTGCTTTTGCTTTAATCGGTTTTAGTTCCGATGAAGGCGTAAAGCGTAATAAAGGGCGTTTAGGTGCAGCGGATGCACCCGATATGATTCGTGCTCAGTTGGCAAATTTACCTATTCATCAACCGATTTCGATTGCTGATTTGGGTACGGTAGTTTGTGATCATGGAAAATTGGAACAAGCTCAGGCTGAACTAGCAGAACAGGTTGAACGCAGCTTAAAACAAGGCATGAAACCGATTGTTTTAGGTGGTGGTCATGAGGTTGCATTTGGTAGTTTTTCTGGGTTATTTCAATATATCCAAAGCAACGATCCAAACCGTAAAATAGGCATCATTAATTTTGATGCGCATTTTGATCTTCGTGAAGCTGAACAGGTGACTTCAGGAACACCTTTTCTAAATGCAGCGCAATTATCAGAACAGCATGATCAGGAATTTAATTATCTCTGTATCGGTGTGGCGAAGCATTCAAATACTAAAGTTTTGTTTGAAACAGCGGATCGTTTGAATTGTAGCTATATCTACGACCATCAATTACAACTGACCAATCTTGTAAATTTAATTTCGAAAATTAACGGTTTTATTGAAAAAGTTGACGACTTATACATCACAGTTGATTTGGATGTATTTAGCGCCAGCATCGCACCCGGTGTCAGTGCACCAGCAGTCAAAGGCATTGATTTATCCGTCTTTGACCCATTATTAGACGCCATTAAGAAAACTGGCAAAATTAAAGTTTTTGATGTGGCTGAATGCAACCCACGGTTTGATTTGGATAACAGAACTGCCAAATTAGCCGCTTATATCATTTTTAATTACCTATTTGATTGATGATTCAAACGAACTCATCAAAAGGATAAAACATGTCTAATTTATCTTATGTCTCTCAAAATGACGGTCCATGGGCAACTTATCTTAAACAGATTGAGCGTGTTGCTCCATATCTAGATGGTTTAGAAGACTATGTGGACACATTGAAGCGCCCAAAACGTGCTCTGATTGTCGATGTGCCAATTGTGATGGACGATGGCACAATTCGTCATTTTGAAGGTTATCGTGTACAACACAACTTGTCACGTGGTCCGGGTAAGGGCGGTATTCGCTATCACCCAGATGTAGATTTAAATGAAGTAATGGCACTTTCAGCATGGATGACCATTAAAACTGCGGTGGTGAATTTACCATTTGGCGGTGCAAAAGGTGGCATCCGTGTTGATCCGCGTCAACTTTCACCACGTGAATTAGAACGTTTAACCCGTCGTTATACCAGTGAAATCAGTCATATTATTGGCCCTCAAAAAGATATTCCTGCACCAGACGTAGGTACTAATCCAAACGTCATGGGTTGGATCATGGATACTTATTCATCTGGTCAAGGTCATACAGTGACTGGTGTGGTAACGGGTAAACCGGTACATCTTGGTGGTTCTCTTGGTCGTATCAAAGCGACAGGCCGTGGCGTATTTATCACAGGCCAACAAGTTGCTGAAAAAATCAAATTACCTTTAGATGGCGCAAAAATCGCAGTTCAAGGGTTTGGTAACGTAGGTAGCGAAGCTGCATATTTGTTTGCTGATTCGAAATCGATCATTGTGACGATTCAAGATCACACTGGTACGATTTTCAATCCAGAAGGGATTGATCTTGCTGCATTAAAAACACACATGGCAACTCACCAAGGTGTGGGCGGTTTTGCCGGTGCGCAAGTGATCAGTGATGAAGAGTTTTGGAATGTAGAGATGGATATTTTGATCCCTGCTGCATTGGAAAGCCAAATCACAGTTGAACGTGCGCAAAAGTTAACTGCGAAGTTAGTGCTTGAAGGTGCGAACGGTCCAACATTTCCAGAAGCGGACGATGTATTGGTTCAACGTGGTATTACGGTTGTACCTGACGTCATCTGTAATGCGGGTGGTGTAACAGTATCTTACTTTGAATGGGTTCAAGATATGTCAAGCTACTTCTGGTCTGAGGAAGAAATTAACGAAAGACTGGATAAGTTGATGATTCAAGCCATCAATGATGTATGGCATAAATCAAGCGAGAAAGAATGTACATTACGTACTGCTGCCTTCATTTTAGGTTGTGAGCGTATCTTAAAAGCACGTAAAGAGCGTGGTATTTTCCCGGGTTAATTTTCTTTGCTTTTGAAACGACCTTAAGACACATGTTTTAAGGTCGTTTTTTTATTGTTGAATCAATTCAAAAAGAAATCTTTCTGTAGATTGGTATTTCCAGCGACACATGCATATTGAGAAAAGTCAGTGATGCCAATACGAGACAAAGCTTGTTCATCTGTCAGGCTTTGCCCTGTAAGTTCACCCTTAGCTGTGCTGTAAATAGCATAAGCTGCATCTGCCATGATCTCAGGTTTACGGCTGACCTGTAAGGTACTTTCCTCACCTAAATTCTTGGATACGGCTGCTGTTGCGATATAGGTTTCAGGCCACAAGGTATTGCAAGAAATACCATATTGGCGAAATTCTTCTGCCATGCCTAAAGTCAAAATCGTCATACCGTATTTAGATAAAGCATAAGGTGCAAGCATCCCAAGCCATTTTGGTGACATATTCACAGGTGGTGATAAACTCAAAATATGTGGATTTTCAGATTGCTTTAAAAAGGGCAATGCGGCTTGCGCACAAATAAAGGTCGCACGGTGGTTAATGCTTTGGATCAAGTCATATTGTTTTAACGATGTGGATTCCACCCCCATTAATGCAATTGCACCTGCGTTATTAATCAGCACATCAATTCCACCAAATGCTTTGGCCGCTTGCTGAATAGCTGTATGGATTTGTTGTTCATCTCTAACATCAAGTAGTAAAGGCAGGGCTTTGCCACCAGCAGCTTCAATTTCTTCAGCTACACTATAAATCGTACCTGTTAATTTAGTGGTCTCGACTTCGGTTTTTGCTGCAATTACGACATTAGCACCTGCCTGAGCTGCTTTTAAAGCAATCGCTCTGCCAATACCTCGACTGCCGCCAGTGATAAAAACAGTTCTTCCTTGCATATTATTCATTGAGATATCCTAGATTTGAGTTGTTGTAAAAGGTGAACTAGATCATGAAAGGGTGTGCAAATTTTTCAGGATCATAGAGTTGGCGTTGCTTGGCAATCTCTACAATTCGATGGCGGAGCTGACGTTTGATCACGGCATAGGTCATACGGTGCTTTTGTGCCATATCTTCTGCAAATTTAAACACTTCAAAGTTTAATGTTTCGATTGGTTCAATTTGGTGAACGAGTTGGGATTGTAGACATTCAGTGCCTGTCATGGTTTTGCCAGTCAAAGACATTTCCCAAATTGCATGTTGATTGGGAAGTAGTTGTACAATTTCAGCAATGCTATCTGTAAAAGGAATGCCTAGATGGACTTCTGGAAAGCAAAAACGTCCTCGATCCGATCGCATAAATCGGAAGTCACAAGCAGATGCGAGAATTGCACCGCCTGCATAAGCATTACCACCGATTTCAACAACTACAGGTAAGTTGAGTAATGCTAAACGGAGCAACATATTTTCAAGTTGCAGAGTAAAGGCTTTTTTATCTTCCAACGATTGTTGCATTAACCAAGCAAGGTCTAAGCCATTACAAAAGGTTTTAGGATGATCACTTCGAATAATTAAACAGGCATTATTTTTATCACTTTCAATTTCATCAAAAATAGCAAAATATTCTTCTAATACCGCTTTATTTAAAGCATTTTCCTGATTGCCATTGGTTAAATTCAGCACATAAGTCGATTGCTGTTTATCGAGCGTCATGGTTGCCATTTCAGCAATTCCTCATTGTTTTAGTCATCAATCTTGAGGTTATTATTTCGAAGAAAATACTCGCTCAATAGAGGAGACTATGCCATATTAATGATCATTTTAGGACATAGGATGTGTCATGCGAGATCCTTTTGGATTGTTTCAAGAAACCATTTCTGTTTCTTATGCTCATGTATTATTAGAAATTGTCTATGAATATGGTATTGATGCACACGTCGTTTTGCATGGAACGGATTTGATCTTGACCGACATGAAACAAGCCGATGCCAAGATGAGTGCACATCAATGGTCAAAATTGGTGGTGAATGCCTTACGACTGACGAGGAATCCGCGTCTTGGGATTGAATATGGGTTTAGGTTACGTCCAACTTCGCATGGGGCTTTAGGTTTTGCATTTCTGAGTTGTGCGGATGTTGAAACGGCGTTAAGTCTTTGTCAGCAGTATTTTTGTACCCGAATCCAAAATTTTACCCCTGAATGGCATATTGATGAAACGTTTATCTATGTTTATCTAGATGATGTTCACCCAGTGAAATTAGGTGATGCAGAACAATCTGATCAGTTAAGGCATTTTCTGATCGAAAGTTTATTGTTTGGAGCGATTCATTTTCTTACGTTGTTTTCTGACAAAATTGCAGAAAGTTGTGAGGTGTTTGTGGATTGGGCAGATGCTCAGAATTATGACAAAATTGATTTATCCCAGATAAAGATTCATTTTAATCAAGCACGTAATGGTTTTCGATTTTCTAAAAAATATTTACATTGTAAGAATTCGAATGCAGATCAAGTCGCGTTCCAGCAGGCTATTTTGTATTGTGAAAATGACAAGCTTAAACTCGTAAAAGAAAGTACACGCGACTTACAAAAAAGTATTCGTTCCGAGTTGTTATATCATTCTAGTCATGGTTATCCGTCACTTCCATTGATTGCGCAACGTTTAAATATGTCAGAACGAACGATTAAGCGGCATTTGCAAGCACAGGGCACTACATTTTTGCAAATCTTGGCTGAGGTTCGTTTTAATCAAGCGAAGAAATTACTGCAACAACAGCAATATAGTATTCAGGATATTGCTGGCTTGGTGGGATATGAAGAAGCCACCAATTTTATTCGTGCCTTTAAAAAGACCTTTGGGGAAACACCAAGTCAGTATCGCAAGAATAATCTATCCAAGCTGAATTAATTTGGTATTTGGTGTTGAATCGTCGTGATGAATAACTCTAGCGAATGCTGAATCTGTTCTGTCCATTCAAAAGAACAATTCATACGAATAAAATGTTGATGTGAGGGCAACACATTAAATAAAGGGCTTGGCGCAACACCAATATGATGTTGAATCAGTTGCTCATAGATTTGCATACTACTGACTTTGTCAGGGAGTTGAATCCACAGAAAATAACCACTTGGGTAGTTATACACCTTGCAGTCTTGCGGCAAATGTTGTTTGAGATATTGAAAGAATTGTTTTTTATTCTTTTCTAAGGCTCGCCGTAGAGTTCTTAAATGCTTTTCATAATGATGATGAGAGAGGAATTCCACCAGTGCATTTTGGATCAAGGCGTTGGCAGAAATAGTACTCATCAATTGTAAATGTTGAATATGTTCAGAGAATTTACCTGCATAGACCCAGCCCATACGGAAACTTGAACCTAAGGTTTTAGAAAAAGAAGAGCAGTGTAATACCAGATTTTGTTGGTCAAAATACTTCATTGGCAATGGTTTCTGGCTGCCATAAAACATTTCTTCATAAACATCATCTTCGATTAAATGAATTTGATGTTCATGCAACAATTTAGCGATTTTATATTTGATGTCATCGCTGACAGTAAAGCCAATTGGATTATGCGCATTCAGCATAAACCAGCAAACTTTGATTGGATAATTTTTGATGACTTGTTCAAAAGCCTCGATATCAAAGCCATGCTGTGGATGTTCTGGGATGGTGATGACTTTTAAACCTAAACGTTCAGCAGCCTGCCAAGCGCCATAAAAAATTGTTTGTTGTAATAAAATATAATCACCAGGTTGCGTAATGGCTTGTAGTGAAAGATTTAATGCTTCTAGTCCTCCTGATGTAATGACAATGTCATCCGCATCGGTTGGGATGCCTTGCATACAATAGCGCTGCGCAATCAGTTTTCTTAACGCCAAATTACCGGGAGGTAGATTTGAAGTTTGGTCATAACTATGTCGATTGCGGGAAAGTTGCCCCATGATTTGAATCAACTTTGGGGGATACAACAACTGACTGTCTGGAAAGGCAGAACCTAATGGGCTGACATTGGAAGATTGAATCGACTTGAGATATTTAAAAACGAGTGAGTTAATTTCAATTTTCGGATTTAAAGACACCACTGAATAGGCTTGTGGAATCTGAATATGATTTTGCTCAGCCACAAAATAGCCTGACTTTTCTTTTGAATAAATCAGCCCTTGTGCTTCCAGTTCTTGGTAAGCATTCATCACGGTAATAAGACTGAAACCTGATCGTTGTACTTGCTCACGTAAAGAGGGTAACTTGGTGTGTGGCTGCCAAGAACCATTTTCAATAAGCAGTTTCAAGTTATGTGCTAATTGTTCTGATTTATACATAAAATAAAGTAAATCCGTGTTGATGGAATAGCCCTCATCTAAAAGCTATTCCACCCATTTTTTAATAAGCAAACATCAAGAGTAATCTAAATAGACCTGCAATGATGGCGAGTGCAAAAAATCCGACTAACCATAAGATTATAAACCATTGGGTTGGATTTAAATGCAGCGATTTTATTTTCATACAAAGCTCCTAGTGATAGCCTGCATCACCAATACGCACCTTATCTCTAAACACCCAATACGAGAGGATGGTGTAGGCAATAATCACAGGAATTAAAATCACAGCACCAATAAGGGCAAACTTTTGACTTGAGTAGGGTGCAGCTGCTTCCCAAATGGTAACCGAGGGTGGAATGATATTTGGCCAAAGGCTGATCACAAAACCTGTAAAAGCTAAAAACACTAAAGCTAAAGTATAGATAAAGGGTTTGAAATCTTGCCGTTGTTTACATGCCTTTAAAATAAGGAATGTAAATAATAAGACCAAGATGGGTACAGGACTAAAATAAAGCAGATTTGGCAAAGCAAACCAACGTGTTGCAATTTCAGGATGGGTGAGCGGCGTGTATAAACTGACACCCGCAAAGACCACAAATAAAACAATCATCAATTTAGGCATTAAATGATACATTTTGTCTTGTAGCTCATGATCTGTTTTCATGATCAACCAACCACAGCCGAGTGCTGCATACATCGCAACTACGCCTAAACCTGTAAAAAGTGAGAAAGGTGTGAACCAATCCAAACCTGAACCAGAGAAAATACCATGAGTGGTTTGGATACCCTGAATATAAGCACCTAAAATTACCCCTTGCAGGAAACTAGATAGAATTGAACCCCAGATAAAGGCTTGATCCCACAGGTATTTGGTACGATTGGCTTTAAAGCGAAATTCAAAAGCAACTCCACGGAAAATCAATGCAGTCACCATTAGGATAATCGGCATATATAGCGCAGACAGTACGGTTGAATAAACTAAAGGAAAGGCTGCAAATAACCCTGCGCCGCCCAATACCATCCATGTTTCATTACCATCCCAGACAGGTGCGACGGTATTCATCATCACATCACGTTCTTCGCTGTTTTTAATGAAGGGGAATAGAATCCCAATCCCCAGATCAAAGCCATCCAAAATGACATAGATCAATACACCGAGGCCAATAATGCCGACCCAAATCAGAGATAAATCAATCATGGTGTTTCTCCTTGTTTGCGGCTTGTTGATCAATGCTTTCATCGACTGCACTGAGTGGACGCATCGGTGTTTTGAAATGTCCATGACCTGCGGGTTCTAGATCAATCACTTCAATAAATTCAGGGCCTTTTTTTAGTAATTTCAACATGTAATAAATGCCGCTACCAAACACGATGGTATAGACCAGTACGAAGATAATTAAGCTGATTCCGACCTGATCGGCTGTCACTGCATGGGATAAACCATCTTTGGTGCGCATCACCCCATAAATTACCCAAGGTTGACGGCCAACTTCAGTTGTCACCCATCCCGCCAGTAAGGCGATATAGCCTGTAGGTCCCATGACAAAAGCGAATTTATGAAACCAAGATGAACCATAAAGCTTGCCTTTTTTACGCAGCCATAAAGCAAAGAAAGAGAGCAACACCATTAACATGCCAAGCCCAACCATGACACGGAAACTCCAAAACACAATGCTAGCATTTGGGCGGTCTTCAGGGGCAAAGTCTTTTAAACCTATGACTTTACCCTCCATCGAATGGGTGAGTATCAAACTGCCAAGATGAGGAATTCCGACTTCATAGAGATTTTCTTCTTTATCCATGTTCGGAATGGCGAACAGTAGGAGTGGCATTGCTTTATTGTGATTGGTTACCCAGTGACCTTCGATCGCTGCTAATTTTGCAGGTTGATGTTTTAAGGTATTTAAACCGTGATGATCACCAATCACCACTTGTAAACATGAAGTGGCGAGTACCATCCAAAGCCCCATTGAAAAGGATTTTTTGATCAGTTCATCACGGCGACCTTTGATCAAATGCCATGCCGCAGTACCCACCACCAATAAGGATGAGACTAAAAATGCGGCAACCGCCATATGCGCAAAGCGATAAGGGAAGGAGGGATTAAATACGATCGCCCACCAATCGGTTGGAATGATAATGCCATTTTCTATGCTAAAGCCTTGAGGTGTCTGCATCCAACTGTTGGAGGATAGTATCCAGAACATGGAAATACAGGTGCCGATTGCAACCATGAGGGTAGCAAAAAAATGCGCTTTGGGGCTGACCCGTCCCCAACCAAAGAGCATGATGCCGAGGAAACCCGCTTCTAAAAAGAATGCACTTAAAACTTCATAGGTGAGTAATGGGCCTGTAACACTTCCTGCAACGCGGGAAAATTCGCTCCAGTTCGTGCCAAACTGGTAACTCATCACCACGCCAGACACGACACCCATTCCAAAGGCAACCGCAAAGATCTTGATCCAGAATTTGAACAGATCTTTATAAATGGGATTTTGAGAACGCAGCCATTTCCATTCTAGCAGAGCGAGGAAACAGGCTAAGCCGATTGAGGTGGCAGGAAAGATAATGTGAAATGAAACAGTAAATGCAAACTGTATTCGAGCTAATTCTAAAGCAGTGAGACCAAGATCCATATATCCTCTCCTATAACAGACGAGCAAAAGCAGTCGCTAGGAAAATGTGAAAGAATGGACTTAAATATTTGAAAATAAAAAGAGTGGCATGGATTGCTCAATCCTTATTTAAAATCTATTTAAGTTTTATTTATCATCCAATCTTCTGTTGTATATAAATAGGTACAATTTCTTCTTGTTTTTTTATAACAGATGAATGGGAATGAAATGATCTGTTATATTTTTTTAACTAAACTCTGTAGCTATGCAGTTCTATATGCTTCATCCAAAATGACAACATGAACTCAGCAGCCTATGCAATCTCAATAAGGCTTGTAGATTGTTCGAAACATAATGATTTTGACTGGGTGGCATATGACAATGTTTGTGACCAAAGAACTTAATGCGATGACGCATCTGTTTCAAGACAGAGAGCCATCGCAATCGGTACAAGAACAACTACGTCTTGAGTATGTCAATCTAGAAGCGACTTTATTAAGAGGCAAGGTTTTAAGAGATTTTTCCAAAGATCGTGTTGCTTATATTGCACAGTCTTCGATTGGTGAAAATGATAATAATCTAGGATATCTATTCGCTCCATTTATTATTGCCAATTTAAATCAGTTGGTGATTTATACAACGCCTGTCGTGCCGTCGGTATTGTCGATTTTGAATCCCTATTTTCATGCAGAAAAAAGTGTCAATTTCAAAATTGAACAGGTGCTGCATAGTCTAAAGCTGTATGTTGATCTCGTAGATTATCCGAAAAGTGAAGAGGATTTTCTTTTTCGGAGTCTTGTTAAAGCACTCTGTCGTACAGATGTTACCCATCTGTTTTTAATTACGCATTTGTCGATAAATCCAGAACAACTGCAAATTCTACAAGATTATTTTGAAATTAAAATTGATGTGATTCATGCCGATACAGCACCGCAAATGGTTCCTGATGAATTGTTGAATACTAGAAAATTGTTATTTAAAAACAAAGATGAATTACATAAAACGATCTGTACTTTGTTTTCGAATCTCAATGCCAAACTTATTGCACAAATTGGTCAATTTAGCCAAGCGCAAGCGGTGCATCTAATTGAAGATATGTTTTATTCAGAACATATTTTTGAGAAGTTATCGGTCTATGCCGAATACATGCAAACTCGCCTTCAAAATGGCGCAAGCTATAAGGTTTTGTCCACAATGTGATTGTATCGAATCGAATTTTAATATTTGAATAGGAGCGGATCTATGTCTCAGCAACAATCAAAATTCCCATACCTTGCAGTAGGAATCAGTATTTTATTAGGCTGCTTATTTTTAGGTTTCTTCTTCCTTGCTGTATCTCATCAGCCTGATTATATGCCATCACAACAGAAGCAAAATACAACTCAAATACCACAATCCATTCAGCCTAATCAGTCGTCTGAATAGTTAATTTAAGCATTAGGTTTTAGCTCTCTTACTGGCCATTTGAGCAATTGCCAGTAAGTTTTTTAATTTTAATCATTAGAATTAGACAAATCAAAAATAGAAAAGAATAAAAATTCATGTTAATTGTATCTTAGATTGAAACCAAAATAGCGCAATGATGTAGGCGATTAAATGGATAATTCAGAGCAAAGCAAATTTAAACAAGAAAATATAGGTTATGCCAGAATCGAGCCTTATACCCAACCCGCAGGAGGGTGGGGAGCATTAGTGAGTGTTGCACGAAATCTCAAGCGCCAAGACATCTTAAAAAAAGGTTCAATTACTTTACTCAATATTAATCAACCGACAGGTTTTGACTGCCCAGGCTGTGCATGGCCTGAGAAAAAAGATACACATGCCTTTAACTTTTGTGAAAATGGTGCCAAAGCGGTGGCATTTGAAGCAACCAGTAAAACCGTAACACCTGAATTTTTTGCACAACATACGGTCAGCTGGTTATCTGAGCAGAGTGATTTTTATTTGGAAGACCTTGGGCGTTTAACTGATCCGATGCGTTATGACCCTGTGTCAGATAAATTTGTACCGATTTCTTGGGATGACGCTTTTCAGTTGATTGCTAAACATTTACAAGCACTCGATCATCCAGATCAAGCGGCATTTTATACCTCAGGTCGTGCCAGTAATGAGGCGGCGTTTCTCTACCAACTTTTTGTCCGAAGTTTTGGAACCAACAATTTCCCAGATTGTTCCAATATGTGCCATGAAACCACGAGTGTTGGTTTAAAAGATGCGATTGGTTTGGGCAAAGGAACCGTTATTTTAGAGGATTTTGATCAAGCGGATGCCATCTTCAGCTTTGGGCATAATCCAGGGACCAATCATCCACGTATGTTGGCGACGCTCAGAGAAGTCTCTAAACGAGGAGGCAATATTGTTGCGATAAATCCAATTAAAGAACGTGGCTTAGAGCGTTTCCAAGACCCACAAGCAGCATTGGAAATGATGACCAATAGTAGTACGCCAATTAGTCGTTATTACTTCCAGCCTAAAATTGGTGGGGATTATGCGTTACTTTTTGGGGTACTAAAGCATTTATCAGAATGGGATAAAAAGGCACTTGCGAAAGGGAAACCAAGCGTTTTTGATCGTAGCTTCATTGAAATGAATACGATTGGCTTCGAGGAGATGTTATCTGAAATTGATCGAACAGATTGGGCGGAAATTCATCAATATACGGGGCTGTCAGCAGAACATTTAGAATCAATTGCACAAATGTTCCTTGATGCCAAAAAGGCAATTTTCTGTTGGGGCATGGGCATTACCCAACATCGTCATGGGACTGCCAATATTCATATGTTGGCTAACTTGATGCTATCACGTGGGCATATTGGTCGTCCGGGTGCAGGTCTATGTCCAGTACGTGGTCATAGTAATGTACAAGGTGATCGAACTATGGGTATTAATGAACACCCAAGTGATAAACTACTAGATAGTATTGATCGGGTATTTGGGATTAAATCGCCACGTAAACATGGATTTGGTGTGGTCGATACCATTAAAGCCATGTATGAACGAGAGGTAAAAGTTTTTATTGGTCTAGGAGGGAATTTTGCAGTCGCAACGCCTGATACTGCATATACCCAAGAAGGGTTACGCCGTTGTGATTTAACTGTACATATCACCACGAAATTGAATCGTAGCCATTTGGTCTGTGGTCAAGATGCTTTGATGCTACCTTGTTTGGGGCGCACTGAAGTTGATATGCAGATGCATGGTGCGCAAGCGATTTCAGTTGAAGATTCGATGAGTAATGTTCATCTTTCAGCAGGGCGTAATCCACCAATTTCAGACAATATTTTGTCCGAACCTGATATTGTCGCTCGTATGGCAGCAGCAGCTTTGCCAGACAGTAATGTGAAATGGCGTTGGTATATCGAAAACTATGATCGTATCCGTGATTCGATTGCTGATGTCTTTGATGAATTTCATGATTTTAATCAACGTGTTTATCAATCAGGTGGTTTCCATCTAGAGCATCCAGCCAATCAACATGTGTGGAATACGCCAAGTGGCAAAGCTCAGTTTTTGATTACACCGTTGGCAGAGGTCTACCAAGATAAAGAAAATCAATACGCAGCAGCATATACTGAGCAGCAGGTGTATACCTTGATGACTACACGCTCGCATGACCAATACAACACCACTTTATATGGTTTGGATGATCGCTACCGTGGTGTATTCGGGCAACGCCGTGTCCTGTTTATGAACCAAGCAGATATTGATGAGGCAGGGTTTGAAGCGGATCAATGGGTTGATATTGAGAGTGTGTTCTCGGATGGAGTTAAACGGGTTGTACACAGTTTCCGTATTGTCCCTTATAACATTCCGAAAGGCAGTTTGGCAGCTTATTATCCTGAAACCAATCCATTAGTTGCCTTAGGTAGTCATGACAAATATGCCAAAATCCCAGCATCAAAAAGTGTTCCTGTGATTCTGCATGCAGGGCAAGCACCTGAACATTTTAATCTTGCAGTTGCAGTCGATCCTGAACATGCCAATGAAAGGGTGAGTCGTACATAGCCTCTCGAAATTCAAAGTTCGATTAGGCAATGTGAATGAGGTAAAGTGTGGATACAAAAATTCGTGGCTATGAAACGGTGCAAGTGCATCGTTTCCATCGGGATATTTCAGAAAATGAGATGGACTATATTGTGCAGGAATATCCTGTTGCACTGATTTATAATGGGATTTCACATGCAGTGATGATGGCAACGCCTTCAGACCTTGAAGTATTTGCCAAAGGCTTTAGTCTGTCTGAAGGGATTTTACATAGTCTAAGTGAGCTATATTCACTTGAGATTCGTCACAATACATTAGGGGTTGAAGTCGATATGACGATTTCCTCTCGTGCATTTATGGCGCTCAAAGAGCATCGCCGTATGATGGTCGGGCGTACAGGTTGTGGCTTATGTGGTGTGGAAAGCCTAAAACAACTTTATGCGAATTTACCTATCGTAAATACAAGCGTCTCTTCGATCTGGCTAAATCAAATTCCGAATGCGATTGCCCAACTCAAAGTCAGACAAAGAATTAGTGAACTCACTGGTGGCGCACATGCTGCGGCTTGGGTGGTGAAAGGTCAGATCGTGGCGTTATTTGAAGATGTTGGTCGGCACAATGCTTTGGATAAATTAATCGGTTACTTGGCTGAACAGAAAATAAATGTTGCAGAAGGTTTTGTGGTGATGACCAGTCGTGCCAGTTATGAGCTGATTCGCAAATGCGCACAATACAATATTGGACTATTGGCGACAATTTCTGCACCGACCAGTATGGCGATTGAGATGGCAAAACACTTAAATCTAACCTTGGCCAGTTTTTGTCGTGGTGATAGCTTTGTTTTATACACGCAATAATAGTAATAATTTATGATTTGGTTATTTGCACGCCATTACCAAAGACATGCTCGAAAATATATTCCTCAGCAAAGAAAATAAAAAGATAGATCAATAGCTTGATTTTAGTATCGTCGTTTTAGGTCATTTATGCTTTGGCTAACCTCTAATTCTCTCGAAAATTTGACTGAGTAAATCTAAGCAACTGCAAATAAAGACTTCATTTGCGGTTGCTAGAATATTGAGCTTATTGTGCAACCAAGTACTGCTGTAACTGTACGCGGAATTGATCTGGGATACGGCCTGATTTTTGTGTGCTGAAATCAAAATACACTTGAACCGCTTTGCCACGTGCAACGCAATGCTCATTTTGCCAAGCTTCATGTGCCACAATAAAAGAAGAATTGCCAATATGCTCAATCCATGTTTTGATTTCGATATCAGCGCCGTAATAGATTTGGGCAACAAAATCGACTTCCACTCGAGCGAGAATCAAAGGCAGATTTTTGATTTCCATACTTGGGTTAAATAGGCGAAAAACAGGTTCACGTGCTGTTTCAAACCAACCTGTAATCACGGTATTGTTGATATGTCCAAAAGCATCGGTTTCATAGAATCTTGGTGTAATCGAAAGTGTAAACATGGATTCACTGTTATTTTCTGATTTAAACCTAAACACTATAAGGGCTGAGTCTGTAAAAATCAGCCCAAATAGTCGACTTAAGCGTTTACGAGGCTCGAGATAAACCACCACCGAGCGCTTTATACAATTCGATCTGATTATTTAACTTGCTTTGTTCTAGCATCAGTAAACCTTGCTGTGCCGCATAAGCAGAACGTTGTGCATCCAATACGGTCAGATAACTATCAATACCCGCTCTAAATCGAGCCGTGGATAATTTATAAGTGGTCTCAGTGGCAGAGACTAAACGACGTTGTGCTGCTAAACGCTCATCAATATGTGCATGTGCAGCAAGGGCATCGTTGACTTCACGAAAAGCGGATTGGATGGCTTTCTCATAATTAGAGAGTGCTATGTTCTGATCTATTTCTGAAATTTTAATATTGGCTTTACGGGTACCCCAATCGAAAATGGGGAGGTCGATACTTAGTCCAATTGACCAAGAGAAGCCACCAGATTTGAATAAATCTTTGAGATCTGCCGATGCATATCCTGCTGAACCTGTCAGGCTAATGGTAGGGAACATCCGTGCTTTGGCTGCACCAACATTTGCGCCAGCAGCCTGCAACTGATATTCAGCACCTTTTAAGTCTGGACGGTTATTGAGTAAATCGCTGCTTAATCCAGTTGCAAAGATTTTTTCTTGGGTAATATTCAAGATTGCGTGGTCAGGCAGTAAACTCTTAGGAATCGTTTGCCCCGCCAATAGATCCAGTAAGTTATGTGCTTGTGCCACTTGAGTTTTATAGGCGGCAACATCATTTCGGGCAGTTTCAACCGATATCTGTGCTTGACGCAGCGGAACTTCGCTATCAATTCCAACATCAAAACGTTTTTTATTCAGGTTGTAGGAATCGAGCTGTGCTTTTAAGGTCTGCTCAGCTAGATTTAAATTGGCTTTTGCATAGGCATAATCCAACCATGCTTGCGAAACTTGGCTGACTAAACTGATCTGCATGGCTTCTTGTGCGCTTTGCGTGGCAAAGTAATTATTCAACGCCACATCTTTTAAGCTTTTGACACGTCCCCAAAAATCCAGTTCATAAGCCGTCATTCCTAGACCGACTTGAAAAGTTGAATAAGGATTGTTTGGGTTCGCAGATGGATTCACCTGTCGAACAGCACTGCCATTTGCTCCAATAGTCGGTAACTGATCATTTTTGCTGATTTGATATTGTTGCTGTGCACGTTGGATATTCAGTGTTGCAGTACGTAAATCACGGTTGCTATTTAAGCTGATTTCAATCACTTGCAATAGGCGTGTGTCTGCAAAGAACTGTTTATAGCCCTGATTGGCAATCGAAGTCCCAACTCTGGTTTGAGAAAAATTTTGTGGAATATCGGATTTAATCACAGGTTTTGGTGCCTGCATATTCATACACGCTGTCAAGGCAATTGAAAGCGTAGAGACAAGCAGGCCACGAGATAAGACAGTCACTTTAGACATGGTCTTCTCCAAATAATATAAGGATAGGTACAGATGAGGAGTCAGAGGAAATCCGTTGATTCCCTCTGCTCAATGTCAGTTAAGATGGATTTTTTTGTTTCGAGGAAAACAGTTTTTCAACTGCACCCAGAATGAAAATGAAGAACACTGGAACAAAGAAGATTGCCAGAATCGTCGCTGAAATCATGCCGCCAAATACACCTGTACCTAAGGCATGCTGTGTTTCTGAACTTGCGCCTGAGGCGATAACCAATGGAATGACACCACAAGTAAAGGCTAACGAAGTCATAAGAATAGGGCGTAGACGGAGTTTTGCTGCTGCCACAGTGGCTTCGACTAAACTCATGCCTTCTTCTTTCAACATCTTGGCAAATTCAACAATCAGAATCGCGTTCTTGGCAGATAAACCAATAATGGTAATCAGACCAATTTTAAAGAATACATCGTTCATCAAGCCTCGAGACATAATTGCAACCACTGCACCAAAGATACCCAAAGGCACGACCAGCATCACTGAAAGTGGAATTGCCCAACTTTCATAAAGTGCAGCCAGAACAAGGAATACCACCAGCATAGAAAGGGCAAGTAAGAACGCCATCTGCGATTCAGATTGCTTTTCCTGTAAGGAAATACCTGTCCATTCATAACCGATGCCTTTTGGCAATTTGGCAATCAGGTGCTCCATCTCACGCATGGCATCACCTGATGAGGTATCAAAGTTCGGGATACCTGCAATACTCAACGATGGACGACCGTTATAGCGATTGTATTGTTGTGGTGCTTTACTCCATTGCGGTGTCACCACTTCAGACAGAGAAACCAACTGCCCATTTGAACCCATCACTTTCAGATTCAAAATATCTTTAAGTTGCATACGTGATTTGGCATCGACTTGCACAATGACTTGTTGCATACGTCCCTGATTTGGGAAATCGTTGATATACATCGAACCCATTGACGTTGAAATGATGTCAGAAACGTCAGAGAATTTCACACCCAGAACATTCAATTTTGCACGATCAATTTTTAAAGAAATATTGTCGCCTTGCGGTAAGCCTTCATTCCAGACCATATAGAATTTTTTGTTCTTGGCAGCCATTTCCATGAGCTGGTCTTGGGCAGCTAAAAGTGCAGGCATACCTAAGTTGGCACGGTCTTGCAAGCGTAAACTAAAGCCTGAAAATGTACCCAATTCATCAATGGCAGGAGGTAATACCGCCATTGTTGCACCTTCTTTACTGTGCGCCATCCTGGCATTAACCGCATTGGTCATTTCAGTTGCTGTTGAAGTACGGTCTTTAAAGTCAGTTAATGTGGTAAAAGCGACAGCCACGTTTTGACCTGAGCCACTAAAGCCCCAACCCATGATGGTCGTGTTACTTTTAACATTTGGATTGTCTTTGAGACTACTTTCAAATTGATTGACCACACCTCGCGTTCTTTCAGCAGTGGCATCTGATGGCAATTGGAATGAGGTCATAAACCAGCCTTGATCTTCCTCAGGCATAAAGGCTGTAGGCCAATACTTCATACCTGCAAAGGTAAGTCCTGTAATCACTACAAAGATCACCATCATCGGAATGCTATGTTTAATCACTTTAAGCAGGATCAATTCATACTTTTTAGTGACCTTATCGAAGCTGCGATCAAACCATGCAAAAAAGCCTTTCTTCTGATGATGGCCATCAATGGGTTTAAGAATCGTGGCGCACAATGCAGGCGTTAAGATTAATGCCAATAATGCTGAGAATAGAATTGAGACTGACATGGTTAAGGTAAATTGTTGATAGATAATCCCGATCGAACCACTGGCAAATGCCATCGGTAAGAACACCGCTGCCAAGACTAAGGTAATTCCAATAATCGGGCTGGTAATTTCCTTCATTGCCTTGGAAGTTGCTTCTTTGGGAGGAAGTCCTTCAGTTGCCATAATCCGTTCGACGTTTTCCACCACCACAATCGCATCATCGACGATAATACCAATCGCAAGCACCATACCAAACATGGTGAGGACATTGATTGAGAAACCTGCCAGTAGCATCACCGCAAAAGTGCCCAGTAATGCAATCGGTGCAACAATCGCTGGAATCAGGGTATAGCGAACATTATGCAAGAATAAATACATCACAATGAAAACCAGTACCATGGCTTCAAGTAAGGTATGAATCACTTTTTCAATCGAAATTTTGACAAAAGGTGCGGTATCATAAGGAATACTAAATTGCATGCCATCAGGTAAATTCAGGTTTAATTCCTCAATTTTTGCTCTGACACCTTCCGCTGTTTTGACAGCATTGGCACCTGGGCTGAGCTGAATCGCAGCAGCCGTTGCAGGTTTGCCATCTTCTAAAATCGCAAAGTTATAGGCCTGTGAACCCATTTCAACTTCAGCCACATCAGAAAGTTTAATCACGCTACCGCTGGTTTTACTTTTGAGGCTGATATTTTTAAATTGTTCAACATCACCTAATTGACCTTGTGCCGATAATGGGATGGTAATCAATTGACCTTTAGGTGCGGGAAGATCACCGAGTCGACCTGGTGCGATCTCGACGTTATTTTCACGGATGGCATTATTAACGTCACTAATTGATAGACCATAAGACACCAATTTATTGGGATCAACCCAAATCCGCATGGCTTTTTCGGCACCGAAGGATTGAACTTTACCCACGCCTTCAACACGTTTCAGTTCTTCGACAACGTTACGGACCAGATAATCACTGAGATCAACTTCCGAATATTGCCCATTCGGTGAGTTGATTCCAACCAGCATCAGGAAGCCCGAAGACGATGCCTCAACTTGCAAGCCTTGTTGACGAACCACTTGCGGTAAACGAGCTTCAATAGCTTTGATCTTGTTTTGTACATCGACCTGTGCCATTTCAACATCTGTACCCGGTTTAAACGTTGCAGAAATTTCTGCCGTACCCGAAGTATCCGTAGTTGAGCTGTAATAGAGCAGATTTTTTACACCCGATAATTCTCTTTCAATGAGCGTGACGACGCTATCATTGATAGTTTTTGCCGTCGCACCCGAATAAGTCGCGCTAATATTGACTTGTGGTGGCGCAACACTTGGAAAGCGGGCAATCGGCAGTTTGGGAATGCTCAGTAACCCGAACAAGATAATGAAAATCGCAATCACCCATGCGAAGACAGGACGGCGAATGAAGAATTGTGACATCATCATTGAGCTCCTTGTGTTGCAGGTACTTTCCAGTTGCTAATTTCAAGTTTTTGATTGGGCTGAATACGGTCTACACCTTCTACAACCACTTTATCGCCTGTTTTTAGGCCTTTATTGGCAATGTAGAACTGATCATATTGTTGTCCCAGTTCAATCGGGCGAATATCTGCGGAACCTTTGGCATTGATCACATAAACTTGCGGGTCGCCATTGATATTGCGTTGAATTGCTTGGGCAGGGACTAGCAAAGCTTGAGGCACTGAAGCACGGTCGATATTCACTCGCACATACATGCCTGGAAGGAGTTTCCGTTCAGGATTCTGAACTTCGATACGAATGGTGACATCACCTGTTTCAGGGTCAACATTAATGTCTTCAAATAGCATTTTGGCGCTGACCTTATAAGGATGGCCATGACTATTAGAAATACGGACAGTTTTTTCATTATTGGCAGACAATTCACCGCTTTGTAGCGCAGCCTGCAAAGTCTCGTATTCACTAATCGACTGTTTTACATCCACATAAACCTTGTCGATCTGTTGTATGGTTGCCATTTTATTTGTATCGCCTTGGCTGACTAGGGCACCTTCTGTTACGAATGATTGCCCAATACGACCTGAAATTGGGGCGCGAACAGTGGCATATTGCAGATTTAGGTTTTGACGAGCTAATAAGGCTTTCATCTGAGCAACATCCGCCAAAGCCTGACGATACGCAGCTTGAGCATTACTAACTTCTTGCTTACTGATTGCATTACTTGGAAGTAATTGTTCAAAACGTTCCAATTGAATTTTTAAACGGGCGACTTCAGCTTCAGCTTTATTTAGAGAAGCACGATTACTATTCACATCAGCCTGAAAAGTTGCCGCGTTAATTTTATAAAGGGCTTGGCCTGCTTTAACTTCACTGCCTTGTCTGAATAATACCTTTTCAATAATACCGCCGACTTGAGGGCGAATCTCAGCAGTTCGGAAAGCCTGTACCCGTGCTGGTAAGTTTTCACTAAAGTTCACTAATTGCGGCTGAATATTTAAAACGCTCACTTTTGCAGGGGGTGTTTCAGCTGGCTTTGCCTCCTCAGAACCACAGCCTTGTAGCACGAGTCCGATAGATAAAAATAATGGAAGTAATAGATGCTTTTGCATTCTGTCCAAGCCTTGGGAGTTTCTGATGCTGACATTATTTTCCAGCTTTGTGTAACCAATATCGGGGAAGTGTGGAAAAAGTGTGGAGATAATCAGATAAATCAGCGTATGATGAATCGATTGTTTTATTGATCTGGATCGTTATGTTTGAGCATTCCTTTTCTTTCGATTATCACGATAAACTTATTCTTGTGGTAGAGGATGAGTATGATATTGGAGACATTATCGAGCACTATCTCAAGCGTGAAGGGATGCGTGTCATTCGGGCAATGAATGGCAAACAGGCGATTGAAATCCATGCCGCACAAACAATTGATCTCATTGTGTTGGATATAAAATTGCCTGAACTGAATGGCTGGGACGTGCTGACCAAAATTCGTCAAAAGGCGCAAACCCCTGTCATTATGCTTACGGCATTGGATCAGGAAATTGATAAGGTCATGGCATTAAGAATTGGTGCGGATGATTTTGTCGTCAAACCCTTTAATCCGAATGAAGTTGTGGCTCGCGTTCAAGCAGTGCTGCGACGAACACAGCAGAGTCAGCCGGTACTTAATAGAAATCTAAGTTATAAAAATATTGAAATTAATACCGAGATTCATAGTGTTTATATTCATCAGCAGCATAAAAAAGTGATGCTAAATTTAACCTTAACTGAATATAAAATCTTACTGCAAATGATTGATCATCCTCATAAAGTATTTACTCGTAGTGAGCTTTTAAATCATTGTCTGCCTGATGGTGATGCATTAGAACGTACAGTAGATAGTCATGTCAGTAAATTAAGAAAAAAATTAGAGGAGCATGGATTGCAGCAGATGTTGATTAACGTGCGTGGGGTCGGTTACCGACTCGATCATCCGCAGGAAATATAGTGTAGTCAAATGATCAACATGCAAGTTATCTGGAAAAAATGTTATGAAAAGTCACTCAGGAATCAGTAAACAGCTCTTTATTGCCTTAAGTATTGTGAACTTAAGTGTGACACTTTTTTCAGTTTTTCTGGGCTATTTCATTTATAACTATGCCATCGATGCGGGATGGATTACTTTAAGTTCATTACAAGAAGATTGGACGGAATTCCATTTTGTCGATTGGATTTGGCTATCTGCGGTGATTTTTTGTGGTGGTATCATTTCTATCATTATTGGAATGCATCTTGCCCAACGTTTTATTAAGCCGATCAATTTCTTGGCGGATGCAGCAAAAAAAATTAGTCAGGGCGATCTATCCGCGCGGGCTGATGACAGTCAAATTCATTCCACTGAAATAGCTGAGTTGATGCATAACTTTAATAGTATGGCGAAACAATTAGAAAGTTCTGTTAAAAAAGCCCAACTTTGGAATGCAGCAATTGCACATGAATTAAGAACACCAATCACAATTTTACAAGGACGTTTACAAGGTGTTTTAGATGGTGTTTTTAAACCTGATGAAATCTTATTTAAAAGTCTACTCAATCAAGTTGAGGGTTTGTCTCATCTTGTTGAAGATCTTCGTACAGTGAGCCTTGTTGAAAATCAACAACTACGATTAAATCATGAATGGGTCGATATTCAGGACAGCGTTGAAAAAGTATTAAAAATATTTGAACAAAGATTCACTACAGCAAATTTAACTGCTCAACTGCAATTAACGACGACTCTTATTTTTTGTGACCGACGACGTATCGAACAAATATTAATTGCTTTATTTGATAATGCTGTTCGATACGCCAATGCAGGGACAATTAGAATTTCTTCAAGTAGCACCGCTAAAGAATGGATTTTAAACATTGAAGATGAAGGGCCGGGCATTTCTCAAGAATATCAACAAGATTTATTCAATCCTTTTTTTAGATTGGAACAGTCAAGGAATAAAGAATTTGGTGATACAGGTTTGGGTTTAGCTGTTGTATATGCGATTGTAATTGCGCATAAAGGTTCAATTGAATATAGTAATCCGAATCAGAATAGTGTGTTTAGCATCAAATTACCGATACAAAAAGATCATATATAAACTTTTTGAAAGTTGAAAATTTAGGTTGTATTTAACTAAAACGTAAGTCTTTATAAATTATCCTTCTTAATTTCGATGGTTTAAATAAGAAATTCTAATTAAAATTTCATTTGCGAATATATTTTTATTCAAATATAACATTAGTAGTTCTACGATAATTCTTGTTGAAATTAAGTATACATATCTCAATTTTGTTAAATTATGTGTTCAATTTGATATTTTTGTAGTATTGTATGCACAGAATTTGAATAAATAACAACTTTTAGTGCAGGTTGAAAATATGATAAGCCGATTCAACAAAAGTGCTGTCTCAAAAACTTCATTTATCGCTTTATTTGGCTTATTTTTGGGATTTCATAGTTCTATTGCATTTGCTCAACCTAAAGCAGGAAGTAGTATCACGAATATTGCAAGTGGTGACTTCTATGATGAACAAGGCAATTTGCAAGTTATTAACTCAAATGCAGTTATTTTAACTGTTCAACCAATCTACTCTTTCGCTTTACAAAGTAATCAGCAAAATATCGGAAATATCGGAAGCAAAGTTAACTTCCCGCATGTTTTAACCAATACTGGTAACATCGTAGACGACTATAAATTAAGCCTTACTCAGTTAACGAATGATCAATTTAATTTAGATAATGTAGCCGTTTACATCGATCGGGATCAAAATGGCGAGCCTGATGATAATAATAATTTACTGAATTCGACGACAAGTTTTCGCTTAGAAGCTGGCGAGTTTGCCTCATTAGTTGTCGTTGGAAGTATTCCAACCAACGTAACTGCAAATAATGTTGCTAATTTTACTTTAACAGCTACAAGCCAGCATGATAATGCAATCGCTATGACCGTAAGTGATACAGTAAAAGTTGTGGATGATGCTGTAATTCAAGTGACGAAATCACAGAATATCAGCACAGGTAAAACTGGCACGGAAATTACTTATACTTTAGCTTATACAAATACGGGTACTGCAGCAGCAAGACTCGTATTAAGAGATATTTTAGCTACAGATGTAACATATAAATCGGGTAGCGGTAGTTGGGGGAATGGTTCAGGATTTTTAACTGATGCTGATGATGTTGAGACGGGTGCAAATGCACCAATAAAATATAAAGTGAGTAATGGGCAAGTAGATGTAGAGCTTGCAAGTGTAGCAGCTTTAAGTAAAGGCACAGTAAGTTTTAAAGTCACTGTGAATGCGAATGCTGCTGAAAAAGTTGCGAATACCGCTGATTATCAACAATACAATGCATCAAATGCTATTCTGAAAAACACGCTAACGAATACTGTAATTTTTAATGTTCAGCAAACCTTAGGTGTTGTACTTAACTATAGCCCAAGTAACGCGAATGATGATGGCGAGCCAAACGGTGGCTTGAATAACTTACAAACCCAAAACAATACTTTTGGGGGCATAGCAAAAGAAATCCAGTTTGATAATTATGTTTGGAATACAGGGCAGGCGACAGATACTTATAATTTAAGCTTCGTTAAAAGTAATGTGCCAAGTTGTGCTGTAGTTCGTTTATATCATGCAGATGGTCGGACATTGCTGACAGATACTAATGGTGATGGTGTCATTGATACAGGCGGATTGGCTTACGGCACTTCAAAAAGAATTAAATTAGGGGTTTATTTCCCATCAAATTGTACGTCTACAAGTACAATGGATTTCGATATTACCGCAACTTCCGTAACAGATACTAGCGTAAAAAATAGTACGCGTGATCGATTAGTTAATACAGTTGCTGTGGGCGAAAGCGATTTGTATAACAGTAACAATTCAGGTGTGGGAGTTGGAAACGTTACTGGTTCAGGTGGGCAAGCCTTATTGGTGAAAAATGCTATAAAAGGTGCAACAGCTGTTTTCCCACTTGTTATTCGAAATAATAGCACTGCCTCAAATAATTATAATTTGTATGCATCGAGTACAGCGATTGACATTAATAGTATCAATACGACATTACCAACAAATTGGGTCGTGAAGTTCTATAATGGTGATGCAACATGTCAAACCTTACAGGCTGAAATTACCAGTACTGGCAACATGGCGGCTGGAACAACTAAACAGTATTGTGCGGTTGTCACTGTTCCTGCGGACACGACTTTGACAAGTTTACCAATTTGGTTTGCTATGAAATCACCGATGAATGCTCAAGGTGACAGTATTAAAGATCAAGTTGATGTAGCTGTACGCAAGTTGACTTTAGCAAATGATCAACAAGGGCGGATTAATGTAGGTGGTACGGTTGTATATCTGCATACATTAAAAAATATGGGTACATTTGTTGAAGGTGATACAAGCGGAAAAGTAAGTCTTAGCGTAGTCCCTCAAAATATTAATGATGGTTTCACTTATACTTTGTATTACGATGCTAATAATAATGGTGTATTAGATACCACAGACCCGATTGCTACCGATTTGTCTATAACTGGTGGATTAAACCCACAAAGTTCAGTTCAGCTAATTTTAAAAGTTCAAGCTCCATTAACAGCAGCAAATGGTATTTCTAGTGCAGCGAATATCGTCGTCTCTGCTACGAATACAATCCAAGGTTTAACGCTGACAACAATTCAAAATACAGATTTAACAACAGTTGATCCTACGCAACTTCGTTTGACCAAAGAGCAGTCTAAAGATGAAGCATGTACACTTATGAATGTTGCCACCGCGACCTATGCGAGCAACCCATTGACGATTAAGCCAAATCAATGCGTTACCTATCGTTTAACAATTAAAAATGATGGTTCAACACTAGCAGCAAATGTCGTGATTAATGATGTTGTACCTGCTTATAGTATTTTGCGAAATGCATTGCCGCCGTCAGTGAGTAAGGGTTCTGTAGCTGTGAGTGGAGATCAAATATCTGGAAATATTGGAGCACTTGCGCCACAGGAGCAAGCAGCGTTGTATTTTTCTATTCAGGTTACACCTTAAGTTAGGCGGATGCTAGAAGATGAATATAATCAATAAATTAGAAAATTTCCGCAATAGCAAGATCACTTTTGGGATTTTGTTGGTTACGTTATTGGGAGTGCATCAGTCTAGCTCTGCTGCTGTTCCTACGCGCCAGATCATTAGTAATATGGCGATCGGTGAGTACACCGAAGAAGGCTCAACCGTTGTTCAAGTCAGCCGTTCTAATTTAGTTCAAACAACGATTCTTCCAGTTTATTCTGTTAATTTGACTGCCAATAATACTAAAAGTGTCGCAGCGGGTCAGACGGTATATTTCAATCATACTTTGACTAACACGGGTAATGAGGTCGACCAGTATACCTTTGTGGTGACAAATAATACTGGAGATAGTTATGACTACAGTAATCTATCTGTATTTTTAGATAAAGATAATGATGGCGTGCCTGATGGCGCAGCGATTACTTCTTATTCCTTAAGTGCAGGTGAGTCAGTTGGTCTTATTGTGGCGGCAAATGTACCGAGTAGTGCAACGGTTAATCAAAATGGATTATTAACATTAACTGTAAATTCTTTAAATAGTGCATCTGGAACAAAGACCAATGTCGATACAGCAACTGTTACCAATCAGTCTGCTTTAGTTGTTCGTAAAAAGTTTTCTCAAACAAGTGTGGCAAATGGAGACGTTGTTACCGTTCGTTTGGATTATGAAAACTTAGGTAGTACAGCGACAGGCTCTGTAACTTTAACAGATACACTCAATTCAAGTTTGGCTTATCAACTAAATGCTGGTGAGAATTGGAATGGTGCAACTGTAAATCCGAGTACTGGGAGTAACGATCCAGTAGGAATCAATTACAGTGTGACATCAAATACTGTAACTGCGGTCATTAGCTCAATACCAGCAAATGCAACTGGCTATATTGAATTTAAAGTTAAAGTAAATAAAGTAACTGCTGGACCAATTAATAATACCGTTAATTTTCAGTATGATCATGATAATAGTGCAGCAACTGCAAATATATCTGATCTCAGTAACATAGCTGTACTTAATGTCGCTTCAATTTATGCTGTCAAAATTAATGGTAGCGCAAGTGATGTAAACAATAGTGCTACGGTTATAGCTTCTGCCGCTTCTCAGGGTGGAGAGCTTACGTTTAATAACTATGTTTGGAATACAGGTAATAATACTGATGTATTTAATGTAACAATGACAGGTAGTACATTTCCTACAGGTAGCCAAATTGAATTTTATCGTGCAGATGGCGTAACACCATTATTAGATAGCAATGGAGATGGTATTCCTGATACAGGTTTATTATCAGCAGGCGTAAATTTACCAATCGTTGTTAAAGTGCGTTTACCTAGTAGTTATGCTGTAACGACTGATACGACATTCGAAGTTTCACCTCAAGCGCAGTCTTTAGGTGATATAAGCAAAACAAGTTTGATTAAAGATCAGGGTAATTTACTTGCCACAACGGTAGCACGTTTAGTTGATTTGACGAATAGTCCTGAAAATAATGGTTTGGGTAATGGAAATGTCGATAATGCTGGTAATCCGTGGAAAACCGTGATTGCATCAACAAGTATCAATCCTGTTGCGGGTGGGCAAGCAATATTTCCATTAAAAGTGAGTCATACTGGTATTGGAACTGAATATTTACTCAGTGCGAACTCAACAAGTGATTTTACAAGCTTAACATTACCTAATGGTGTAAACCGAGTTCGTTTTTATGTTTCTGGAAATGGTTCAAACTGTAGTGTCTTAGGTAGTGAAACAGGTAAAACCATCTATCTGAATAATGGTGAAAGTCAGTTAATCTGTGCTGTTGTTGAAGTGGATCAGTTGAATGGTAGTGTAACTACACCGATCTATTTCCGCGCTCTTTCTACAAGTTTTGTAAGTGGTAATAATAGTAGTAATCCTAGCCAAGATATTATTAAGGATGCGATTACCATTCAAAGTGTCAACTCTGTGGCTGAAGTTGAATTCACGCCAAATTCTCGTGGACAAGTCTCGCCATTAGGTACTGTCATTTATAGTCATCTTTTAACCAATAATACTGATGTTGATTATACAGGGAACTACAGTTTTCTCTCGAATAACGATCAGGTTGAGTTTAACAGCACTCTTTTCTATGACGTAAATGGAAATGGTGTTTTTGATGCTGGGGATTTGGTGATGAGAAGTTTAGCTGACTTGCCAGGTGGAAAATTAGCAGCACATACTCAAGTCAAATTATTGCTTCAGGTTAAAAATCTTGTAGCAAATAATATTGCCCAAGCGAATACCACCACGATTAATTTAACGAATAATGCTAATGGTCAAGTTGTGGCATCAATTACCGATGTAACCACAGTGAATCAGACACAATTGAAGCTGAGTAAGTTGCAAGCACGTGATTTTGATTGTAATGGCACAGCTGATGAGTCATATACAACAAATAGTCTAAATATCGGTAAACAAGCAAATGGCCAAGGTCAGTGTGTTTTGTACAAGGTAATCTTAACCAATACAAGTGCTACTGCTATGAGTAGTGCATTTACCTTTAGAGATATGACGCCTGCATATACAGTTTTATCTCAATCACCTATCTGCACATCGTGTAGTGGTATGACGGCTCCTACAGTTGGTAATGCTGGTGCGGTTTCAGGAACATTAAATAGTGTAGCTGCAAACCAAAGTTATGAATTTAATTTCGGGGTGCGCTATGTGGGTCAGTAAGCAAAAAATGAAAAAGAATATCTCTAATTACAGCATGATGAATCATAAAGTTAGTTATATATATACTTTGGTTTTGTTTATCTTAACTTGTTTGATGTGTAGTCAAGCTGTATTGGCTGCTCCACCAACTCTTGAGATTTATTCAACCTCTGGTACAGGGCAACAAGGACCAACAGCTAATACTACAGCACACACTTTTTTGCTAAATAGAAATAACCCATCTGATAATAATAATGAGACATACGCACCAACAACAACCGTTAGTTATGCGATTACGAATTCTGTTTTTAATGCAACTCCTTATTCTCCAAATAATAATCAGTTTAATAAGCCTAATTTTTTTATTGGCGGAGATATGGATGCTAATAGTGTCGTAATACCTGCAAATGTATTGCGTCCTATGAATGGTTTTGGTAGTCCTACTGACAATATGTTTGCTGCATCTTTACAGAATGCGCCAACAGGCTGTATTAATGGTGCCGCTTGTTTAAGTACAAATGGTGGGATCAGTGCAAGTATTAACCATGGTGTAGCTATGGAGCTTACATTAAGAGGGGTAAATAGCACATCTAACCCAACTAATTCTAGAGTGAAAATGGGGACAGTTGTCATAAGCTTTAACCGTGCAGTTACTAACCCTATATTACAAGCAAGTGCACTTGGTGGAGAATCCACAACAGGTTTAGGTTTTAGTGCTGAATTTACGCTAACGGGTAGTAATGTTCCTGTGGTAATGAGTCGTTTAGCGGGAAGTCAAGAGTTAACCGTTAGTGGAAATAATATTGTAAATAATGCCACTACAATTAGAGCAGCCAGTGGAAATGGTGGTGCGAGTGGAAGTGTTTATGTTAAGGGTAAGGGGATTACGCAGTTAACATTTGATGTATATGTTCGTGGTGATGGTAGGGCTGCTACATGGGGGGCTACTTCATCCGATGCTTTCTTCTTTGGTGTTTCTAGTATGGATGCTGATAGTGCAATTGCCCTTGTCAAGAGTCAACGTGTAGGCAACACAGGAAATTTTGTACAAACACAATTAAATAATGTACCTGTTAATTCATTGATGCAATATCAACTGGAAATTACCAATAATACGCCAACGGGTGCGACATTGGGCGGTACAGTCGTTAATCTGCCTTTTGATGATACATTACCTATAAGTTTAAAAAATGTTTCCGTTGTTTCAACAACACCCACAACACCTACTGGTGCCAACCCAACTACAGCATGTACTCCAACTTTAACAGGTAATAATACCGCAGGCTGGAAAATTTCAGGGTTATTTACAGGGATAACTACAGCAAAGTGTACAATTGTTCTTCAAGGAACAGCAACCGCAGTAGGTACGTTAACCAATACAGCAACAATAGAGTCAACCTCATCAGATACACCTGTGAGTAGTGTTGTTAATGCAGTTATTGTTGCACCAACAGCTGTAACTGCTGATGCAACTGTTTTGGAAGCTCGCTTTAGTATTACGCCCAACTTACCTACTATTGTTCGAGGTCGTGTAGGTACTCAACTCATTGATATTAAAAATGAAGGACCGAACGATGCAACGAATGCAATTGCGACTTATGTTTCTGCACCACAAACTGGTGTGACAGTCACAGGTGTGAGTGTTGTTGGTGGAGCTGTATGTACTCCAAGTGGTAGCAACTGGACATGCCCTTTAGGCAACGTGGCTAATGGGGCTATAAAACAATTATCTGTGAGTTACAGCACAACGGCTGCTTCATCTTTAGGTACTGCTCAGCAAGCAACCGTTAAAGTGTCGAGTAATGAGTTTAACCCAGGTAGTGGTGTAGGAGAGTCTCTCTATAAAGTATGGGGAACTAATCAACAAAATGAATATAGACCTAATGGTGCATTTTGGGTCGGTTATGAAGGAACTGGTGGGACTGCAAGAGTTGGTGCTTTTGCTGATGAGAATTCATCTATCGTGAGTGCATGGCCGGCTAATCAAGCGAGTCCAACAGGTGGATACTTAATTTCAGGTAGTAATGGTACGCGTGATTCAACTTATGGAGCATCTAGTACCACTGCTTCTGCAATGATTCAAAGAATTATTACCAATATGAGTTCAGATGCGAATTCGACTGTACAACTTAATTTAATCAATACACCTGATATTGGAGATAACCGTCGAGCATGGGAATTTACCACAGGTGTATATATTGCTAATTCACAAACAGTCACTGTATGTATTGGTAACACAAGTGTCGGTATTGATGATAGTGGCTATATTATGGTGGATGGTGTTGTAGTGAGTAGCTCAAATAACTTTTTGGGTGGTGGGATTTCAGCATCAACATCTTCTGCTTTAGCACCAGGTTATCATCGAATTACTTACCGTATTGCAAATAGAAACACCTTTGCTGGAGCGAGTGAGCGTGCTGCTGGTGGTTATGGATCAATTGGTTTATCACTTAGTGGTAGTTGTTCAACTGCAAACTATGACATTGCAACTAATAGTGGGGTTCCTGCAAGTATCAATATTATAGATGGTGCAAAAATTAAAATTGCTAAAAACTCTGTGAATGGGACGGGTACGTTTAACTATATTAATCTTAGCAATCTTGTAAATAGTACAACAGCAGTTACCACGGATTCTGTAACTACAGTCACAGCAGGAACCACAGCAACCTCTGCACAACAGCTTTGGGCGCAAACATTGAATACAGATGTTTCTTTTACAGAAAGTGCTTTAGCAGGATATGTTTTATCAGGTGTTAGCTGTGTAGATGCAAATAGCGGTGTAACAGGGAATACAGGTACTTTTTGGACGCTTGTAAATAATATTGTGACGATTCCCGCTGTTCGCATAAAAGAAGGTGCCAATATTACCTGTACTTTTACAAATACTAAGCTTGTTTACGTTGATATTACTGGACGAGTATTTGTTGATAATAGTGGAACAACGCTAGATGTGAGTAAAGCATATAATGGCATACAGGATGCAGGTGAAGTTGGGATTGCAAATAGTACAATTCGTTTGAATAACTGTAGTACTACACAGTTAGCTTCAACAGAGACAAGTGCAAATGGTGATTATGCTTTCTCAATTGAACAAAGCTTATTACCATCATCATTTTGTATTGTTCAGCAGAATTTACCAGAATATATTTCTGTCAGTGGCACAACGGGCTACACTCGTTCAACAGATACTATTGCTTTAACCAAGACAAGTGCGACAAGCTATACAGCAAATAATTTTGGTGATGTGATTGTTAATGTTGTGTTGAATGAAGATGGACAGCATACAGCTATTGCTGGAGATGTCACTGACTATCCTCACCGTTTAAGCACACAAATCCCAGTTCAACTCACTCAGTTATTACAGACTCAGACTCAACAACCAAATGCTAGTGCTGATCAACCTTGGCAGGCATTGGTTTATCGAGATACGAACTGTAATGGTCAGGTAGATATGGGTGAAATTGTATTTAACCCAACTGCTGCAAGTACTGTTCTACTACAGCCAAGTGTTGATATTTGTTTAGTACAGCGAGTTCATGTACCAACTAATGTTACTGCTGGTGCACAACATATTGGAACTCTTCAAGCAAGTTACCAATTTGCTCTGACAAATCCGTCACAAACGATTTTAGGGCAAACGCTTAAACGTCAGGATGTGACACTTATTGGTAGTGCTGGTTTAACACTGACAAAAAAAGTTCGTGCAGTTGCAAGCTGTCCTTCGACTTCTGCCGATACAAATGCATTTGTAACGACTAATCAGGCTGCTAAGCAAGATAATTTAGAGTATGAAATCACCTACAAAAATAACAGTACCAAGAAATTACAAAACGTAAAAGTGAAAGATAGTTTACCAATTGGTACTAATTTTGGCAGTGTGAGTTGTAGCCTAACACCAAGTGGAAATACTTGTAATACAAGCCGTTCTGGTGATTATCTTGAATGGAGCTTGACTGGGTTATTAAATCCTTCAGCTTCAGGCACTCTAAGGTTCTGTGTGTCGCAAAAGTAAATTATAGATAAAGTATGCCGAAAATATTATTGATTTGGCATGCTTTGTACAAGAAGTTGGTATGGAAGTTGCTTTTATTTGAATTGATAAGTGAATTTTACAAAAAATGTGATTTTCATCAACAAAAACACATAAAGTTGTTGTGTTTTACATCGAAGAGAAGTAATTTAGTTGTTAGATTAAACTAAATATAAGTCTATGTAACTCGGTTTGGAATAGATCAAATGCATTTAAAAGATAATTGGAAAAAAGGTTTACTTGGTGCAGCTAGTTTGATTTTGGCGGTTGGCGTTTCTGCTGAAACTAAAGTTGCAAAAGATCCTGTATCTGTAGAATTAAAAACCTATCTCATTAGTGTAAGCACTGATGGGAAGCCAGTAGCTAAGTTAGTGAATAAAGTAAAGCCAAACGATGTAATTGAGTATCGTGCAACGTATACAAATAATACATCTGGAAAAATTAAAAACTTAGCTGCTACGTTACCAATACCAGTTGAAACTTTATTTTTGGCGAAATCTGAGCCAGAAAACGCGCAAGCAAGTACAGATGGTAAAACTTTTGCCCCGATGCCTTTAAAACGCAAAGAGGGTAATCAAATGGTGAATGTTTCACTGAAAGATTATCGTGCATTACGTTGGACGATCGCAGAACTTCCTGCTGGGAAATCTGTAACCGTATCAGCACAAACGCGCATTAACAGTGACAAAACCAAAAATTAAGCAAACTGACATTGAATAATCAACAGGGGTAAGTTCCGAATGTCAAATCAAACTCAACGTTTAAAACTAACGCAATTAGCAGCTTCGATTGCATTTGTTGCAGGTGGTGCAGCTTTCCTTCCTTCAGCACACGCAGCAGCTCCTAGTGCGGGCACGAATATTAGTAACATTGCATCTGCAAGCTATACAGATAGCAACGGTTCTAATAAAACTGTGACATCAAACGTAGTTACTACGACTGTATTGCAAGTAGCAAGTTTCACGTTGATCGCTGATCAAACTAAAACTGCTAATGCGAATGGTCAAGTATCTTTATCTCACACATTAACAAATACAGGTAATGGTAGCGATACCTTTAACGTAGCTGTTGCCAATAATGATACACGTGATAACACAACTGATAATTTCGATTTCAGTGGTTTAAATGTTTATCTTGATGCCAACAAAGATGGTGTTCCAGATAGCCAAACTCCTGTAACAAGCATAACTTTAGCAGCAGGCGAATCTGTTAACTTAATCGTACAAGCAACAACAGCAAGCAACAACGTTACTGCTGGTGATCTTGGTAAGTTAACGGTTTCAGCAATCAGTGGTTTTGATACAAGTGTAACTGCTAAAAATGTTGATACTGTTCGAATTACCAATGGCGCTGTAATTAGTTTATTAAAATCTGCAAGTGTTAGTAATGTAGATGCAACTTTATCAAACCCTGCGGCACGTGAAGTTGAATATGCTTTAGCTTATCAGAACACTGGTAACACGACTGCAACTAACGTTACAATTACAGACGTACTTCCAGCTGGTTTAACCTATGTTGTTGGTTCTGCTACTGTAAATGGTACTGCTGTAAGTGATGCAGCTGATACTGATGGATATAACTTCACTTCAGGAACTGCTACATTAGTTATTCCTACAGTTGCTGCAAACAGTAGCGGTGTATTGAAATTCAAAGTTCGGGTAAACCAAAATACTCCAGCTGGTGTCATTACAAACATCGCTGAAGTGGATCCAGATGGTCCGGGTACAGAAGGCAAAACGCCATCTAACCCGAACGATGTAACAGTGTTAGGTGTTAAAAAAGGTACAATTAACGACAGTACAACTGATGCCTTTGCTGATGGACAAACTTCTACGGCTCCAGCTGATGACGTAATTACTAAGTCAACAACTCAAGGTACTCCAGTTACCTTTGGTGTTACTGCGGGTGGTGGTGAGCCAATCGTTATACATAACACTGGTAATGTTACAGAAGCATTCAACATCACTGTAAATAAAAACTCTTTACCAGCTGGTAGTATTGTTGAATTATTCAAATCTGATGGTGTAACGCCATTAACTGATACGAATGGTGATGGTGTTGCAGACACTGGTCCAATCGCAAGTGGCGCTACATACCAAGTTGTTGCTAAAGTAACTCTGCCTTCTGGTTATTCTTCTACGACGCCAATCAGCACGATCTTAACTTCAACACCTGTTACTAATTCTACTGGTACAGATACAATTGCTTTAGTCATTGATAAAGTTGTTGCATCTACAGTTGACTTACACAATGGTGATGCAACAAATAGTACTGGTACTGTCGTTGGCGCGTCAGGTAAAGATACTGGTCAATTTATTGATACTAAATCAACTAAACCTGGCCAAGCAACTAACTTCCCATTAACTATTGATAATAAAGGTGCAACTGGAGATAACTATAATTTATCTATATCACCTACATTACCAACAGGTTGGACGGTTCAATATTACTTAGCTGATGGTGCAGGTAATCCAACAGGTGCTCCAATCACGAATACGGGTAATATACCAAGTGGTGGTAGTGTTCAACTTGTTGCAGTTGTAACGCCTCCAGCAAATGCTCCAGCAGGTGACCAAGAAGTTATCTTTAAAGTTTCCTCTCCAGCTACTGGCTTAACAGATGTAATGTCTGATCGTGTAACAGTTGAAACTAATCGTATCCTTAGCTTGCAAAATGACCGTACTGGACAAGTTGCACCAGGTGGTACGGTTGTTTACAAGCATACCTTGACCAACAACGGTAACATTGTTGAAGGTGCTACAGCGGGTAGCTTACCGTTTACACTTACGAATGACCAAGCTGCAAATGGTTGGGTAACAAGCTTATTCGTTGACTTAGACAATGATGGCGTGGCTGATGCGAATGAGTTGGTTACAGGTAATGATCTTGCTGCAGTATCTGGAAGTATCGCTCGTGGTGCATCTGTTAACTTACTCATCAAAGTACAAGCTCCAACAAATGCAACTGCTGGAACACCAAGTGCAGTTGTATTGACGATCAAACCAACTGTTGTTGGTGGTCAGTCTGTAGCTGATCTAGTCAATACTGACTTAACGACTGTTACAAGTGGTCAAGTGCGTTTAGTGAAAGAGCAATCTTTAGCAAACTGTTCAACAGGTGTTGCTGGTACTTATACTCAAAATACAGTTTCTGCTAAACCAGGCGAATGTGTGAAGTATAGAATTACTGCAACGAATGAAGGTAATGCTGACGTAACTAATGTTGTAATTAGCGATGCTACGCCTGCATATACAACCTTGAAAGTGATTGCAAGTGCATCTCCAGTAGCTACAAATGCGACATTGAGTACTTCAACTGCTGCATTAACTGATGGTTCAACAGGTACTATCGCTGCTGAGAAAACACCTCTTGTACCTAATACAAGTGCGGTATTAGAGTTTGTAATCAAAGTAAATAATTAATATTCATTAAGCAATTTCGATTGCTCAAAATGAATTGATTAAATATGTGGGCATTTGCGCAAAGCAGGTGTCCACAACAATAATTTTAAAGTTTTTTTATTTAGACTATTTAGTTGAAGGGTAGAGTACCGTGGCGCTACAACAGAAGCAAAATCGTGTAAGTCGAAACATATCTTTCATGTTATCAACGTTGACAATATCTATTCTGTCTGCGCAGTATGGCCACGCGTCGAATATTCCTAAAGTTGGTAGTAAAATCACAAACGTTGCTTACGCAACTTTTATACCAGCAAATGGTAAAGAACAACAATCAGTTTCTAACACAGTCGAAGTTAATGTTTCAGCATTGTATGCTATTACTTTAACTACCCCACCAGTACTCGATGTTGAACCTAGTGTGCGAGTAATATGGGCGAATACTTTATCGAATAATAGTAATGCACCTGTTAATGTTCAGCTAGAAGCATTAACAATTAATGAATTAAATAATATTAAAATTTACATAGATAGCAACAAAGATGGTCAATTTGATACGAATGATCAACAATTAACAACTAATGTGGCTCTACAAATTGGTCAAAGTGTCAATTTGTGGGTTGTTGCTACCACAAGTTCAAATTTAACAGAAGGTCAGCAATTTAATTTACCAATTAAAGCAACAGTTGTTGAAGATACAACAGCAATTGCAACCGCTACAGATAGTGCAATTAGCTATGGTGCAAAATTAGTTGCAACTAAAGACGTGCAACAAAAAACTTTTGAGCCTTCTGCAAGTGCAAATTATGACTTAAATTACACGCTCAACATTAGCAATGAAGGTAAGAAGACAGCCAGACCAACCGATGTCATGGTGGATGGTCAAATACAAAAAATGGTTTTGTTGGTTGATGATTTGCCGCCAAATACAACATTTAAATCTGCTTTAGTAAAGAATACTCAAGCCAAAATTTTATACAAGCTTGCAAATAATAGTTATAGCACTATTGCTCCTAGTGACATTACACAGATCAATCAGCTTGTTGTCGGTTTTCCACAAATTGCTGCAAATACATCTGAGCAAGTTAATCTTGTTGTTAGTATGAACCGCAATATTGCAAAAACCACAGTAAAAAATACTTATAAAGTTTCGTATGCTGTCACTGATACTCAGAAAGATGTGTTATCAAACGTTGCATCTACTTTAGTTAGCGGCTCAGCAGATATTACAAATAATTCAAGTGATTTTAAGAGTATTTTGGCAACTGGTAGTGTAAATAAGCCACTGAATATAGAAGCTAAGAATGCAAGTTGTAATGCGGATCGTTACACTCCTGATCGTGTGAAAATTCGAATTAAATCTACAAAAACAGATGATTTAGAAGAAGTTATTGGTATTGAAACTGGCCCAAATACTGGTGTATTTCGCTATACATTACCAACAACTCTTTCAGATAAAGGCATTCAATATGATGTAGTTTTGCAAACGCTTAAACGTGATAAAGTTGATATCAGTTTAACGGATTGTTTGGATGCTCAAGGTCAATCGACTGGAACGATTACCGACATTAATACAAGTGTGTTAATGGATCCTTATGGTACAGTATTTGATGCTAAAACGGGTTTACCTGTAGCCGGTGCTACAGTTACTTTATTGGATCAAAATGGCCAACCAATTGCTGATAATGTAGCATTTATAATTGATCCTCAAACAGGTAATTTAGTTTCTATACCTGCAAAACAAGTTACGAATAGTGCTGGTGAATTTATCTACCCATTAGTAAAAGCAGGTACATACAGTTTTATTGTAGATACAAACACTATTCCAGGTGAAAAACGTTATACTTTTATTAGTGATCGCAAGGTATATTCAAATTTTCCAGCAGATAAAGCGGTTGATTTAAAGTGGTCTTATGCAGGGCAATTCACATTAAATAATGGTGACCCTGCACTCAATATCGATATTCCAATTGACCCTGTGCTTCCACCTAGTAGTTCTACCTTATTTGTAACGAAAGTTGCCTCGAATAAAACTGCAGAGATTGGCGATTTCGAAGAATATACTGTCAAGGTTGCAAATCGTGGAACTGTAGATTTATCAAATGTTTCGATTACAGATAAACTTCCTCGAGGCTTTATTTATGTTCAAGGCTCAATGCGTGTTGATGGTAAAAAGGTAGAAGATCCATTAGGTGGTAAGGGACCTTATTTAACATTAGGATTAGGTACACTCACTCCAAGTACAGAACTTAAAGTGAAATATCGTGTTTATATTGGACCAAATGCACTCAATGGTGATGGTATAAACCGTGTTCGTGCCAAAGATAAAAATGGTATTGAGTCGAATGAAGCATCAGCAAAAGTAGAAGTTACGCCTGGTATGATGATGTCTGAGGGTTTTATCGTAGGTAAAATCTTCACCGACTGTAATCGGAATGGCATCCAAGATGCTGGTGAAATAGGTGTTCCTGGTGTTCGTATCTACCTTGAAGATGGTAGTTATGTTATTACGGATAGTGAAGGTAAGTATGATTTCTATGGAATTAGTGCAAAAACACATGTTTTAAAAGTCGATCGTACAAGTCTACCGATTGGTTCTGAATTAGTATTAATAAATAATCGTCAAGCAGGTGATCCAAATAGCCGTTTTGTCGATTTAAAACGTGGTGAATTGCATCGTGCCGATTTTGCGATAGCTGAAGGTGTTGGTCAATGTTCAGAATCTTTAATTGAACGTGTGCTAGAGCGTAAAAAGCGTATTGAACAAGATAATACAAATTTAGAGCAAATATTACGTTCTGATTTAACGGCTGATCCAATTTTTTCCAAAGTCACGGATGTTCGTGGACAGCCATCGAGTGGCTGTATTTCAGCCGTTGGAGTTCAGGCGAATTGTAATCTTGATTTTTCAAAAGAACAAATTAAAGAAATCAAGCAAATACAATTTGAACCCGAAAAGTCTGGTGTTCAAGCATCTAGCGCTTTACCAAGTTCTTCAACTCTTGCTCTGCCAAATGAAGAGTCTGTAGATACTGTTAATTCTGCCAAAATGATTAATCTTGAAGCAGCTTTAGAAACAGCTGTGAATAATCAACTAGAAATTTTAAATCTTAAAGATGGGCAAGTATTGCCTTATCCTCAGACCTCGATTCAAGTTAAAGGTGCAGCAGGCACTCAGCTTGAACTCTGGGTAAATGGAACTCGTGTTCCTGAAAAGCGGATTGGTAAACGTGCTGTATTGCCGAACATGCAGGTTTCAGGTTTAGACTTTATTGGTGTTGATTTAAGTACGGGTCAGAACACCATCGAAGTACGTCAAATAGATATGATGGGCAATACTCGAGACATTAAACGTATTAATGTTATTGCACCTGATCAGTTAGACAAGTTGCAACTAGAGCCGAGTAAAACGATTCCACAGGCAAATGGACGCGATCGTTTTAATGTTAATTTAAAAGTTGTCGATCGACATGGTACGCTTGTCTCGAACCGTACACCTATCACCTTAGATAGTTCAATCGGTAAGATTGACTTAGTAGACTTAGATCCAAAACAGCCAGGTATTCAAGTATTCGTTGAAGGTGGAACTTTACTTGTTCCAATTCAAGCGCCAATTGAAGCTGGTGAAGGAACATTATCGGTTGAAAGTGGTATCTTCCACTCAAGCACACCTGTTCGTTTCTTACCTGATTTAAGACCGATTATCGCTGTAGGTATACTTGAAGGTTCTTTTAATTTCAAAAAGTTTGACCCTAAAGAACTGAGTGGTATTAATTCAAATGATGGTTTTGAAGAAGAATTAAATGAGATTTCAGCTTCAAAAGATGGAAAGCGCAATTTAACGGGGCGAGCTGCATTATTTTTGAAAGGTAAGGTAAAAGGTGAATACCTGCTTACACTTGCATATGATTCAGATAAAGATAAAAACCAAAGATTATTCCGTGATATTCGTCCTGATGAATATTACCCAGTTTATGGTGACTCTGCTGCTAAAGGTTTTGATGCTCAATCTACTAGTAAATTGTATGTTCGTGTCGATAAAGGACGTTCATATGCAATGTATGGTGACTACGTAACACGTACTGAAAATGATGAGGGCTTATCTTTAGGTCAATACAATCGTTCATTGACAGGTATTCGTAGTACAGTAGAAGCTGATAAATATAAAGTTACTGCGTTTGCTGCACAGACAAATACACAACAAGTTGTGAATGAACAACGTGCTATGGGTATTTCAGGTCCTTATAGTTTAGGTAATGGTGTTAATGCGCAAGACGTGCGTGAAAACAGTGAAAAAGTAGAGGTTATTACGCGTGACCGTAATAATTCGGGTTTAATTATTGCACGTACAAGTTTGACTCGTTTTACTGATTATGAGATTGATACTTTCAGTAATAGTATTTATTTGAAAGATCCAGTTCCAAGTGTTGATGCTGACCTAAACCCAGTATATTTACGAATTACAGTTGAATCTGATCAAGGTGGTGAAGAATATACGGTTGGTGGTGTGTCTGGTTCTTTAAAAGCCACCGATAAAGTTAAAGTAGGTGGTTCTTATGTGAAGAGTAATAACCCACTAACTCAAGATCAGTTAGCAAGTGTGAATACTGTCGTTAAATTTGCCAATGATAAAGGTAAATTCATTGCTGAGTTTGCTCGTTCAGAGAATATTAATAATGACTTAAATTCATCGACGTCAGGTAATGTGAAACCAGATGCAACTGGTAAGTTATCGGGTGATGCTGCACGAGTTGAATTAAACTATTCTTATAAAGACTTGGAAATGAAAGTTTATCATAACCAAGCTGATAGAGAATTTTATAATACAGCTGCACCTATTACTGCTGGTCGTAAAGAAAGCGGCATTAAGGGACGTGTACAATTAAATAAAATCGGCTTAGCTAAGCTTGAAGCGATTCGCACAGAAGATCAGTTAAATGGCGTAAATCAAGGTGTATCAGCAAGTATTGAACGGGCAATTAACCGTATTTTAGCTGTAGAACTTGGTTTAAAATATTATGATGAGTCATCTAATCCAGCAACGCTAAATACAACACAAGTTGCACCATATCATGGTGTCACAGTTCGCTCTAAATTAATCAGTCAACTACCTTGGCAAGGTTCGAATGTCTTTGCTGAATATGAGCAAGATATTTCTGAAGCGGATCGTCGTATTTTCGCGTTGGGTGCAAATTATCAAATTAATTCCAAACTCCGTGCTTATGCTCGTCACGAATTGGTTTCAAGCATTGGTGGTCTTTATGATCTGAATAGTAATCAACGCCGCAATGTAACGGTATTCGGTCTTGATAGTAAATATAACAATAATGGAACAGCCTTCAGTGAATATCGTGTTCGGGATGGTATTAGTGCGAGAGAGGCTGAGGCAGCAATTGGTTTACGTAATCGTTGGGAAATTGAAAAAGGTTTTTATGCCAATACGAGTTTTGAGCAAACTAAATCATTATCAAATGCCAATAACTCAAATTCTGATAGCACAGCAGCATCTTTAGGTATTGAATATTTAAAGAACCCTAACTGGAAAGCTGTTGCGCGCATTGAAGCACGTTGGACAGATCAATCAGATACGATATTGAACAATTTAGGCGTTGCTTATAAATATTCGGATGATGTGACATTATTGGCAAAAAATGTTGTTAGCCTAACAGATAGCAAAAATGATAGTAGCGGTGATCGTTTAGTGGATCGCTTCCAATTAGGATTGGCTTATCGTGATACAGAACACAATCGTTTTGATGCACTAGCTAAAGTTGAATATCGTTATGATGATAATAAAACTGATTTAAATAATCCGTATCTTAAACATGTTTATATTTTCTCGAACCATTTAAATTATCATCCAACACGTGATTTTACCTTGTCGGGTCAATATGCGGTGAAAAATGTGCAGGCTACATTCTCTGGTTTAGAGTCTACAGGTATGACACACATGTTCAGTGCAAGAGCTATATATGACATCAATGAAAGATGGGATGCAGGAGTACACACAGGTGTATTATGGTCTGATATGAGTTCAGGGCGTCGAATTCTCCTAGGTGGTGAGGTTGGGTATCTCGTTGCAGCAAATTTATGGTTGTCAGGTGGCTATAACTTCTCAGGTTATAAAGATGATGATCTGGTAGATAGTGATACTACAATTCAGGGTGCTTATATTCGTTTTAGATTCAAGTTCGATGAGAATCTATTTGCTGTTAATAACGCTGGAATAAATGCTTCGAGAGAACCATAAACATGAAATATCTTCACAATAATTTATATAAAATGTGTTCTTATTTTTATATCGGGGCTTCTGTTGGTTTACTTGCAGTAAGTACTTGTATATTTGCTGAGTCTGCATCTGAGCAACTTATTGTTGGGGAGCAAACCAGTTCTTTGGTACAAGATGTCAATCAACAGAAACCTTATAATCCTAAAGATAAGCAAGTTGCGGCATTACAAACACGTCTGATACCTTATTTAAAACCATCTGAAAATATTGCATATTATCAAGCGATAAAAGCCTTAACATGGTTAAGTTACGCTGCCCACGAAGGAAGTGAAAAGAGTCTAAGTTCTGCGAGAACTGAAGCACTTCAACAAGCAAAATATATTATTGATGCTTTAGAACAAGGACAAATTGAAAAATTTACGCTGACAACAGCTATTCTTTCTGATTCAAGTGTCATGCGCAGAGACCTTTGGGCAAATGCTGAATTATTAAAGCAAACTGAAGGTTTTTCATGTGCTCAGGCTGAGATTGCTCAAGCAGAAGTGATGTTGGTTTGGGCAGCAGCAGAACATTGTGAACTTGGATGGAGACACTCAAGAGAACTGTTTCTATCCGCTCAAAGTTTAATTGATCAATCAAATCTCAAAGCATCGGCGTGTAAGTCTGCAACAGTATTAGAATTACCTAAAATTAATTATCCATCTTTACAAGAATTGAATGGTGATGCTAAAGGTTGTCATGGAGTGAAAGGCAAGTGGCCAATTTGGTCGCCTGAACAGAAAGTTATCGCTGAACCACCAGTAGCTAAAGTTCCATCAAATGTACCAAATGTAGTTCACTTCGCCTTAGATCAATCAAACTTGTCAAAAGAATCGATTGAAGTATTGAATCAAGTTGTAATGTTCCTAAAAGACAATCCAACCTACACCTTGACTCTGTACGGTTTTACTGATGCTCGTGCAAGCGAACAATATAATTTGAAACTTTCCATGAGACGAGCACAGAGTGTACTTGCATACCTTCAACAACAAGGGATTCATTTAGATCGAGTTGCTGCTGAGGCAAAAGGCAAAAAACAAACAATTAACGATGAAAATCAGAAGTTTGGTCATGCATTAAGTCGTAGAGTCGAATTAGTCTATGTTGATCCAGAAGGTAAAGAGGTATCAACTTTCAAGCAACGTCAGGATATTCAAGTAGAAAAATAACTCTCTATTGAACAATGAAAGTACGTTAAAAAGAGAGCTTTAAAGCTCTCTTTTTAACGTTCAGCTTTAGCTAACTCTGCATCAATATAGCTAATAATCATGGTGCTTAAGCCTTTGACCATTTCATCGAAACTAATTTGTGGATTAGGCAAAATGAGATGTCGTGCCACATTAAAAATACTACTATTGATACTGATATAGGCTGTAACACTCAAATTGCTCACTTTCAAATATTTAGGGTGGCGCATCATGTATTTCATCAGAACTTCCATCAATGCCATTTCAATTTGTCCAATATAGCGTTCATATTTAAGTTCAGTTGCATATCGTAGACAGATGAGATAACGATCATTATCACGGGTAAGTAAGTCACGGAAAGTATAGAAAATCATTTCAAATAATGGTTCTAACTCCATTTCGACAATAATAGGTGTCAGTTCTTTAACCATGTCTAGAACTTCTTTGACAAATGATTTTGCCATTGCATCGTAGATTTCTTCTTTATTTTTAAAATATTCGTATAAAGAGCCGACGCTGACGCCTGCAATATCGGCGATGTGACGTGTTGTGGTTCCACTCGTACCATTTGTTGCAACAGCGATAAAGCCTGCTTCAATAATCGTATCTACTGTTACTTTTGATCGAGTTTGACGTGGTTTTCGAGTAGCCATAAATATTGTTATATAAATCCGAACATGATGTCAGATTAGCATGCTCTACATGGAAGTAAAAGATCAGCCTACATAATCCGAACAAATAAAATTACATACTTTTGAATATCAAGTTATGCAATGTAATAAAAATAATAATTTCTTTTATATTAATAAAAAATATAGATGACTTAAAGTTTTTTAAATCAAATAAATAATTGATATATATTATATTATTTTTAATTTTTCCCATTTGAATTTTTAATTTTAAATAAAAATTTCTAACTTTTTATGTTGATCATTACTTCATTAAATTGATTGTTTTACCCGAATTGAATCCGAACATAAGATCGGTTTACATTGTTTCTAGTAGGAAATTAGGTTCACAAAAATCTCCCGAATGTTTTTTCGTAACTCAAAGAATATGTAGCTATACGAAAAGAGATGAACCTGATTCAAAGAATGTAAAGGGCAAGTGACGCTCAAGTAAAGTAGGTAGGTGTAGCCATGATTAGCAACACATTAATGAAAGGTTTAAGTTTATTTAAATCTAACCCGATAACTGAGCAAATTGATTTTGCAAGTAAAAAAAGTATTCCCATTCGACATTTGGCAATTGGCTTTGAAGGCAAACAGGTCGATTTATCATTTTATATGAACAATCAATTCGCGACTATTTTCTTTGCTACGCTATCTGTATTTTTGACCTATGGTGAAGACTTAGTGATTGAAACTGCACGTCACCATCGTGATTTATTAAAAGATCCTATTTTAAGGCAGCGTGTGACGTCATTGATTGGTCAGGAAGCGATTCACTCAAAACTTCATAATGAGTTTAATGATGCAATTGTTGAGCTTGGCTATCCAGTGAGACTGTATCGTTTCTTGGGCGAGCAATTTTTTGATCATATCTTCTTAAAATTTCCACAACCATTAAAACTTTCTTTAATGGCAGGGATTGAGCATTTTACGGCTGTATTAGCTGAATACATGATGGCACATGAGCAAAACTTCTATTTCTCTGATGACGCTAAAACACGTGCGCTTTGGATGTGGCATATGTTAGAGGAGTCTGAGCATAAAGATGTCGCTTATGATGTTTATCAAACATTAAATGGTAATTATGCACTTCGGATTTCTGGCTTCTTCCTCGCGTATTTTACCATTCTTGGCTTAATTCCATTTGCGACAACATTCGTTCCTGTTTTACGTAAGCCTCAAGAAATGTTGACTGCAAAATTCTGGAAAGATGCAAAGCGTGGAGTCAAACTCGTTTTTAGTCCTAAAGATGGCGTTTTTGGTAGCACTCAAAGCCGTATTTTTGATTATCTACGTACTGATTTTCATCCTAATGACCATGATGCATCTGCGTATTTTGAATATTACGAAAAGAAATTATTGTCTGAAGGTGGTGCATTACATCCTTTCTTTGTTAAGGAATTTACACCTAAAGTTCAAGCTGCTTAATTTTGTTGGATAACTGACTGGTGCACAGCACAATAGTGATGATATGAGTTGGCAAAAAAGCTCAGATTCTTATGAGCGATTTGGTTCTTGTTGCCCATATTTTGCTCGTGCACTATGCAAGCAAGTTTTTCAGGAAATATCAATTTAAAAATTTTCTGAGATAAAAAAAGAGTTTTCATTGAACTTAAGTGTTTAACAATTGAAGTGTTAAATGTTGCAGAAATAATTTTATAGACAACTTTACCGTTTTAATTGCTATGTAACTCTTTGATTTTTATTTACTCTCGTTATGGGGATCACGTTATGGTCGCTCAAGTTATTCGAAGTGTCTTTTCAGACAAACTAAGTACTAAATATCAGGGAATTATTCAGAACTTTGCGAATAAATCACCGATTCCCATTCGCCATTTTGATTTTAAATTTAACCCAAATGAGTTAGATGAAAAATTTTTCTTAAATAAAGAATTGGCTACATCTTATTTTCATGCTTTATCAATTTTTCTAACTTTTGGTGAAGATGTTGTAATTGAAACAGCGCGTCATCACCGTGACTTTATTCATGATCCAATTTTGAAGCAAAGACTTACTTCTTTGATTGGGCAGGAAGCGATTCATTCAAAAATTCATAATCAGTTCAATGATGAAGTTTTGAAAGAGAATGGTTATCCCGTTGAGCTGCTGCGTGCAATTGCCGCAAAAGTTTTTGATTATGGTATCTACAAATTACCACAGTCATTACAACTGTCATTGATGGCAGGAATTGAACATTACACGGCAGTGCTTGCTGAATTTATGATGCAGCATGAAGACTATTTACTTGGCTCACAGGATGAAAGACAGCGTGCTATGTGGATGTGGCACATGTTGGAAGAATCTGAGCACAAAGATATTGCCTATGACGTATTCCTTGAATTATCGGGGGATTATTGGCTCAGAATTACGGGTTTTCTTTTAGCTAGTTTGACAATTTTAGGTGGCGTATCACTTGGTGGTTATTTGATGCCATTCTTACGTAAGCCAAGCAATTTGTTCAATCCACGCTATATGAAAGATGTATTAGAAAGTACCGCATTATTGTTTGGTAGTGAGCGTGGCGTGTTTGGTAGTAGCTTTATGCATATCTTGGAATACTTACGTCCTAGCTTTCATCCAAATGACCACGATACTACTGCGTATATGGCGTATTACAAAGAGCGGTTACTTAATCCTGAAACGGGATTATTGTCACCATATTTCCTTAAAGAATTTGTACCACCTGTACGTGCAACTCACGCATAACTTGGGCCAAGTAAATACGAAATTACTGGAAAACAAATATGAAATTATTTGGTAAAAAAGTCAAACCGAGCCAAAAAGCATTTGCTGTAGTGACTGGTGCGGGAAGTGGAATTGGTCGTAGTTTTGCACTTGAATTGGCAAAGCGTGGTGGCACAATTGTGTGTTCAGACATCAATCTTGATGCGGCAAAAGAAACAGTAGCTTTAGTTGAAGCGCTAGGTGCAAAAGCCTTTGCCGTGCAATGTGATGTTGCGAAAGAAGAACAGGTTAATCAATTGGCTGAGCAAGCTGAACAATTGATGCAGAGCCCTGTCACTTTGGTGATTAATAATGCAGGTATTGGTCTTGGTGGTAAGTTCGATGAAATGTCATCAGAAGACTGGAAATGGTGTATGGACATCAACCTATGGGGTGTCATCTATGGTTGTCGTGCTTTTGTACCGAAGTTCAAAAAATTAGGTCATGGTGCAATCATTAATGTTGCTTCAGCAGCATCCTTTACCGCAGCACCAGAGATGACTGTTTATAACGTTTCCAAAGCGGGTGTACGTGCATTATCTGAAACTCTGTCAGCAGAACTTAGAAAGTCGAACATTAAGGTCAATGTACTTTGCCCAACGTTGGTTCCGACCAATATCATCAAAAATGGCAAAGTACCACATAAGGGTCTTTTAGATTATGCCTTGACTAATCTTGCATTTACGACCAGCGATAAAGTCGCAAAGTTGACATTGGATCGTTTAGACAAAGGTGAGCTTTATACCATCCCACAAATTGATGCCAAATTATTTTGGTTGATGAAACGTACTGCGCCAAATTTATATGCAAAATTTTTGGGCACATCGTACCGTTTGATGAAATAAACCCAATCGGGTAAAAGATTTTGATGACTGAAATAAGATTGAAGATACGCTTATTTCAGAGCAATAGATGAAAGGATATTTAAATGACCGCTCAAGCAAAAAAATTAAATTCTGCTGACAAAAAATCATTACCTCCACACATTTACGATACCTTTATCGTAGGTGCTGGTATTTCAGGTATTGCAACTGCAATCCGTCTTGATCAAGTGGGTTACACCAACTACAAGATTATTGAAAAAGCGACGCGTGTCGGCGGCACATGGCGTGAAAATACTTATCCTGGTTGTGGTTGTGATGTTCCATCAGCATTATATTCATACTCATTTGCACCAAGCGCTAAATGGAGTCATTTATTTGCTCGTCAGCCTGAGATCTTAAGTTATTTAGAAGAAGTTAGCGAAAAGTTCAATGTAAGTTCAAAAATTGAATTCGGTACTGAACTCACAAATGCTGCTTGGGATAAAGAGCGTAATTTATGGGTGATTGATACAAATAAAGGTCAATTCCTCTCTAAAACAGTTATTTTTGCGACGGGTCCAATCACTGAAGCTCAGATTCCAAAACTTGAAGGTTTAGAAACTTTTAAAGGCGAAATGTTCCACTCAGCAAAATGGAATCATGATTACGATCTTACAGGTAAGCGTATTGCTGTTATTGGTACAGGCGCTTCTGCGATTCAGTTCGTACCCCAGATTCAGCCTTTAGCAAAAGAGTTATATGTATATCAACGTACAGCACCTTGGGTTGTACCAAAACCTGATACTGACTTAGGTGAAGTTAGTAAAGCATTGATTGAAAAATTCCCGTTTATCCAAAAAGCTTGGCGTAAAACGGTAGCACAATCACTCAATGCGATTAATTTTGGTTTACGTAATCCAGCGGTATTAAAGCCTGTGGGTGAGTTGGCGAAACTGATTTTACGTTTCCAAATTGAAGATGCTGAGTTACGTAAAAATGTAACTCCTAACTTTACGATTGGCTGTAAGCGTTTATTGTTCGCTAACAACTATTATCCAGCATTACAACAAGCTAATACTAAACTGATTCCACATGGTTTGGTCAAAGTGGAAGGTAACACTGTTGTATCCGCAAATGGTGAGCGTCAAGAGGTTGATGTGATTATTTGGGGTACTGGTTTTGAAGTTTCACATCCACCTATTGGTAAACGTGTTTCAAATGAAAAAGGTGAATGCCTGAATGATTTATGGAAAAGTAGTTCTCCAGAAGCATATTTAGGTACAAGTATTGAAAATGTACCGAATGCCTTTTTAATTTTGGGTCCGAACGTATTAGTTTATGACTCATTTATTGGTTTAGCTGAAGCGCAATTGGACTATATTGTGGATGGTTTGCTTAAGATCAAAGAAAAAGGTATTAGCAAGCTAAATATCAAACCAGAAGTGATCAAGAAGCATAATGATTTGGTACAGCAACATTTGAAGACGACAGTATTCAATGCTGGTGGCTGTAAGAGTTATTATTTAGATGCAAATGGTCGTAACTTTGCAGCTTGGCCATGGTCATTGAAGCAGTTAAAACAGCGTTTAAAACGTATGGATTTGAACGATTATCAAGTAACTTATCAAACTGAAAAAACAAACTAATCATTAGATAAGTGATAAAAGGGCAGTAAATTTTATCTAAGGATAGAATTTACTGCTTATTTTTTGCATGATAGAAATAAATTAGGAAAGAAATATGAAAGAAGGACAATCTAGCCGAACGGCGGAAGCAGCAGCAGCATTGCGCGCGAATCACTTTCAAAATGCTGAAAATCCAGTATTTTCTGATCCTTATGCCTTTGAATTAACGAGCAAAGGCTGGAAAAAATTATTAACAACGCCTCTGACCGTAAAAGTGATGAATTCCTCTATATTTAATCGAACACTTGGTTTATTAACGGGTCAAGTGGTGGGTCGATCACGTTATGCAGAGGATTTATTGCAGCAGGCTATCGAAGCTGGTATCCAACAATATGTATTGGTTGGGGCAGGGCTAGATTCTTTTACACTGAGACAAGCAAAAAAACATCCTCATTTAAAAATTTTTGAAGTTGATCACCCTGACACTCAAGCAGAGAAACAAAAAAAGTTGACTCAGTTCGATCAGGTTCCAACCAATGTTGAGTTTGTTGCAATTGATTTTGAACAAGAGTCGATTGCTGAAGCATTAGCAAAGAGCAATTTTCAAGTAGAACAACCAGCCTTCTTTTCTTGGTTAGGTACAACTCATTATCTTGAACCGCAAACGACACTTCATACCTTAAAAAGTATTAGCAGTATTGCTGCTGCAAAAAGTGAATTAGTTATGGATTATTCAATTGATTATCGTGAATTATCTGGAGTAGAACGTTTTGGAAGTATGTTCGTTTCCCAATTCACACGTTTTTTAAAAGAACCCTTAAAAGGACAATTTAGTCCTAAAGCTTTACATCAAGCTGTAAATCAAATGGGCTATCAAGTAGCTGAAGATCTGTCTGGAGATGGTTTAAGCGAACGATATTTTAAAAATCGTGCAGATCATATTCGTCATACGATAGCGACACATATGTTGCATTTACGTTTAAAGGTATAAGTTGGCATCTCAAACTGCTTTAGCATATTTACTAAAGCAGAGTTAGGTTATTGAAATTTGGTGGTGTTTCAAAAATGGTGGTGTTTCAAAAAGTATGCTGAAAAAAACAAGCTGAACTTTGATAAAATAAGGAAATACAAATCACCCTACAAATCAAATGTCCAGCCTGCCTGAGTAACCGTATAAAGAAAAATGGCAAAAAAGTGGATGGCAAACAAAATTACCAATGTAAAGATTGCAAACGTCAATTTATTGGTGACCATGCACTGAGCTATCAAGGTTATCATTCAGGTATCACGACAAAGATACTCCACTTAATGGTAAGAGGTAGTGGTGTAAGAGATATTGCAGAGGTTGAACGTATCAGCATTGGCAAAGTATTGCGTACTTTAAGTCAATCAGAATATCAGCTTCATGCTCAACAAAGTTATTACGAATGTCTTGAAGTAGATGAGTTTTGGACGTTTGTGGGTAATAAGCAAAATAAACAATGGCTGATTTATGCTTACCATCGCGAATCTGGAGAAATTGTTGCTTATGTTTGGGGTAAGCGGGATTTAGCAACGGTTCAACGTCTTAAAGCTAGACTTAAAAAGCTTGGGGTTCAATATACTCGAATTGCGAGTGATCACAGGGATAGTTTTATCACAGCATTTCAACGTTGCAAGCAAGTGATGGGTAAGTTTTTTACCGTCGGTATTGAAGGTAACAATTGTAGAATTCGTCATCGAATCAGGCGTGGATTTAGGAGAAGTTGCAACTTTTCTAAAAAGCTCGAAAATCATTTTAAAGCCTTTGATTTGACTTTCTTTTACATTAATAACGTATTTGTTTAACGCCAGCATACTTTTTGAAACACCACCGATTTATTTAGTCGTCGAATTGTTTGTTGGCAAACCAGCCATCAAATAGACCGTCAATTTGTGTGTGACACATTTAATTATACGCTTGCACGTCAAGGCTATCCAACGAATATCATGGTCCATTCAGACCAAGGCAGTCAGTACTGTAGTCGTGATTTTAGAGCACTATTATTAACGAATAATTGTATTCAAAGCATGTCACGCAGCCTTGCGCAGTACACTGCTCATGCTGGGATAATGCAGTAACAGAAAGTTTTTTTCATACATTAAAAGGACATGTGGTGCATGGGAGTCTGTTTGCTACTCGAAAAGAGGCTAATGCTGTCTTGTTTGACTGTATTGAGATTTATTACAATCGAATCAGAAGGAATTCTGCAAATGGTTGGTTAAGCCCTGAAGCTTTTGAGCAGAAATATTTTAAGAATTTAGAGGGATCGGTTTTTCACAATACTGTCTAGGATCACTAGGATCACTAGGATCAAATAAAGCCGATTTCTATTTAGGCTCTTGTCTCTGAGCAGAATTCATTTCATGTCTGACGATACTTATATTTTCGTATATTACTTTACGTAATCTATTTATCGCACCTAATGGTCTATGTTCAGGTAGAGAATGCCAAGGCGTAAATGAAAGGTTTTCACAAAATTTATTCTGATCAGGCGTATTAAAAACCTGTTGAGGAATATGAATGGTTGCAACTTTATAAAAAGGGGCCTTGTCTTCTTTCCATTCATTCATCGAATTTTCTACAAGCATTTTATTTGATGTTCTTGGTTGTATAAGAAATTCCATACATACATCTTTCTTATTTAAGGTATCTTGTAGAGCTGCCCTCAAAAAGTTAGGATCTGATTGGTTAGGCATAGTATTCGCATTTAGGGAGCAAGGTCTTGCCGAATACTTTACTGCTTGACGATTAGCACCTAATCCTAATTGATAGGGAACCATCGACCAATAGCGAGCTTGAACTGGATTCGATATTTTTGAATTGCTTGCTCCTAATGCGTTGAGTGTTCCTTTAAAACCTAATGCGAAAGGGATATGCAATTTTTTTAAAGTACTTTTGCTATTTGTATCTTCTATAAAAGATAAATAACGTAAAGGTTCATCTACGAAAAATACAGGGTGGTTGATCATAATGAAATCTTGAGTCAGCGCTTGCTCATCATTTTCCAAGATTTTTTTACCTGGGACGCCTAACAATTTTATTGCCATACCACGCGCATCTTTTTTATCATCAGCTCTTGTGGCATCACCAGAAGCATTAGAAAAACGAATCCATGCTGAATAGGTTTTATCAGGAACAAAAATTCCTTGAGCTAAGTTTTTGGGTATAGATTTTGATACATGAAACTCTGCACGTACGCAGCCATGCGCTTTGGGGTGTGCATCTCTCAATGCATTGCCAGAGGAGTATTGACTTCGAATTGATTGAACAATTTGCTCTGTAATTTGATTCGCTATGATTTCTTCGTCAGGCTGTAATTTTTCACCGAGTTCTCTATCAATGGTTGGATAGGGAAGTTGATGCATATTCGTTATGGTTTTTTTTTGCTGAAGATTGTTAGAACAACCGCTTATGTTTATCAAAATAGGAGTCATGGCAAATAACAACAAACCGTAACGTATCGATGGCATATAACTTGACATTTACTTGCTCCTTATCCCATCGCAGCTATTGTTGAGTGCGATGGATCGATACACTTTGTGGTAAAAGATGTTGTTATCGGAATTATTGCTATCCTGTATTTTAGTACATCAAAACTTGAGTAAGAATACAAGCTGTTCTTAGTTATTGATTTTATATTTAACTTTTATCGAAATGTGGGTTTTTATAGGCTATGTTTATGTCTGACTTTTAAAATATGCTTATAAAATCTTCGTTCATAACCACATAATCAAGTTGTTTTTGCTACGGTTTGGTGTGCTTGCCAAAAAGGGTTCTCAGTCCACCTTTGTTCTTGCTTGTATAGGAGATAACGACGATTTTCATAAGTATTGATAATTTTATTGATTTCAGTGGTGTAGTTTCTGTGGTTATTTTCATTATGCTCAGCAGCTAAAATAGCTTCTGCGGCTTTCATACCTGTATAAAGCGCATTGAACAGACCCTGTCCAGCAATAGGATCAAATGCAAGTAATGCATCCCCACAAGCAACCCAACCGTTGCCTATTGGCTGTTCCAACCAACTACTACGTACATCATGAGAGAAAATATCTTTACCAAATTCTAAATTTCCCAATAAATCGTATAAACCGACATTTTTAGAAATCAGATGATCCCATTGTTTATTGTCATGATGAAATTGAGTAGCTGTTTTGGGAGTTGTATGGTATCCAATGACCCACTGATGATCATTGATTTTACCTGTGTATACCCATCCATTTTGGCTGGCAGAAATAATGGTTCTGTTCAGTTTTGCATTTTTCTGGGGCGTACAGGTACGGTATAAAGCAACCAATGGAACTCCACGGTAACGTTCAAGCCCAAGAAGTTTAATCAATTTTGCACTGCGACCTGTTGCATCGACAATCCATTTGGAATGGATTGTTTTTCCATCTTCAAGTCTGATTTTCCATATATCATTATGTTTTTCTAGGCCTACAACATCTGATGGATAGAATCTCGCTCCGCTTAAGAGTGCTTCATTTCTGAGTAGCTCATCAAAATTTTTACGATTAATTCTTAATCCAAAGCCATAAGGGTCATGGATATAATCTGTGGTTGATAAGATATTACTTCCCCAAAAAGTCATATTGCCACCGACACGCTCTGAGTGGGTCACATTGCTATGACTCGCAGTTTGTAATTGTTCTGTCAGAGAAGAAAGCCCTAATTTATTTAGTAGACGAATTGCCGCACTAGGCAATGTCTCACCAAATTTATGTGTTTTATGTGCAGGTCTATCAATCAGCATCACTGATAGACCCGCTTGTGCAAGTTGCCTTGCCGCAATGGTGCCAGCAGGGCCACTACCTGCTATGCACACATCAATACTGAGCGTTCCCATTTTAGCGTTTCTGTACACGAACAGAACGGAAAGCCAACAACTGTTCTTGATCTGCCCATCCAGCTTTCTCAAGTTCTGTGAGTGGTCGAGCTATATTGCGCAATAATGTGGTTGCATTTTCTGCCGCAGTTTTGAGTTGTCCCGCGATTAATGTTTCTACATAAATATATTCAGGAAGATCTGGATCATCTTTGATACCAGGACGTACCTCAACAATACCCAACTCATTAAAATGGGCAATCATGCGTAGCATTACTTCTGCTGTATTTGCGTCTTTAATTGCACGAAGCCAATTTAGCCGTTGATTAAATGCTGCAATTCGTTCTTCTCTTGGCAAATCTAGGTTCATTACTTTTTGATAATCTTGTTCAGTTAATACATGGTTTGGAACTCGCGCAGCCCAGAAAGTTGGTAAATATGGATCAAAGTCTGGATCATAGCCTGAACGACAGAATGCAGTATCACCTTGCCATGGAATTGCCATCCATCTTGTTATGCTTCCAGCAGTTTGTGCATACAATGGCCCATCAACCTGTTGTACTTTAATCGGGGTCATGGTCGAACCATAATAAGGCTCTGGTTCTGAACTTGGACGTAATCGAATACGGAAAGGGGCACTGTACATACTGGCATGACGCATTGGCCAAGTCATTTCACAACCTGGGTGGAATGTATCTGCCAAACAATAATGTAAAGCGGCCTGATCGAGCATGTTTGGTTGTTGTGCTAATGGTACTTGATCAATTGATGTCGGTACTGTAGGTGTTTCAGTTGTCCAATCATTGATAAATTTACCATTTACCCAATGCTGTAAGATTCCTTGTTGTAGGCCTGTCATGGTGAGCATGTTACCTGTACCATTTTCAGGGAAACTACCAAAAGCATCACCATAAATCCAAGGCCAGATATGTGGCCATGTTACTGGTTCAGCAACTGACGGTTTTAATGGTCTGAAGCTATGAAGAATCGCACGACGTAATTCGCTATATGGGTCTAGATCAGTAGCTTGCTCAGGTTTAAATGACAACTTGGCTAACAAAGACGGATTAGTGAAATCCATTGGACAACCTTTACCGAAATAAGCTGCAAAGCCTTTGTTTACCCACTGTAAGCCACCTAGACGTTGTAATAGAGGTAAAATGTCTTTAGTAAATGAAGGCGTTTCAGGCATACTCATCCAGCCAGCATTAACATAAACATCACACATCAGGTCATACATTGTTCTCCAACTTACAACATCGGGTGCGTAATTGGGTGGAGCTACAACAACCCAAGCCGATTCAACAGGAATACTAATTCCATTAATTGACACCGTTGCTGTTACTGGACCATCTGAAGTGTCATCATACCAGTCATTGGCGTTGTTAAAGCTTGGTGGGTTTTCTGGGTCATATACAGGTGCATCAGTTGGTGAAGCTGCTTTACCGTGTCCTCCTAAGAAAATTAAACGACCATTTTCATCAGTTTGAATTTCTCCAAGAGGTACGGTAACGGGCTGATCAGCAGCAGCTTGAAACGTACCTGTATCAAAACGATGTTCAGCACCACCTGATACATTACGACCAAAAATACTGCGCGGTCCTGGATCAATTGCTAATTTTTTACGATCTTTTACGGTTGGATTACGTAATGTAAAAGCATTATCTGGAGCATTCACAGCTTCTGGAATATCAAGTGCATATTGGAATTGATACCATTCGGCTTTGCGATTCGCAACGTGTACAGTCCAAACAATATCTGCATTATCAGGAGTTAATTCGCGTACCACTTCGCCTGCTGCGTTGTAACCATAAATGCGAAAACGGGCTGCCTGTCTTTTAATTGCACCTGTAGCATCACGATAAGAATTAGGTGGTTGATTTAAATCGGCTGGTGCATCGACAACTTCAGGTCCAATAAAAAACTCGTTTATGCTATCACCAACCCGTGCAATTCCAATAGCAGGATGAATTGCTGCACGAACAGTATCCGTATCAACAGCATTTGCAGGTGATATTAATGGACGAGGTGTGTCTGGTTCACCTTGTGGCACACCATTAACATTACGACGTAATTCTGCAGAGGCTGCATAAACCACACGGCGCGCATCAGCAATAGAACCGACAGGAGCATGTTCTGCTGTCACACGCCAGATATTCATTGCTAGATTTTCGCCGTATTCTGCTTGACCACGTGCGCTGATATCTTGAATAGGAATAATAATATCCGCAACATGGATAGGTGGACTCAGATCTTCCGGCCAGACTACAGTTGCTTCATCTAAAGGCATTCGTTCTGGAACAGTTCTTAGCTGAATCATGAATCGAAAATGAGCTTCTGAATTTTTTAATCTAGTATTCAGGTCCGTGGCGAGATATGAGGGATCATTCGGTGAGTGAGTAGGGGGATCTAAATAGAATGTCGGTTCAATTTTATATTTGACATATTGATCCTCTCCAAAACGGAAAGGTAAACCGCTCCAATAGGGTGATGCTAATACACTTGCGACTGGTTTTGCCATTGCATCAAGCAATTCAGACGTCTTTGGGTGTGCCTTAAGATATGGATCATAATCCCCATCAACAACGCCAGCCTTGGTAAATTCGCACATATCTTTAGCTGTATCAACAAAGAATGCATCAAAGTTTTGTAAGATGAAGTCGAAGGTATCGGTATGAGGATTGCCGAGTAATTTTTCCCCATCAACATCAAATAATTTAATCCCGATACCCAGTGTGGATTTATAGTCTGTTCGTGTCGGTGTGGTATCTGATGAAAATCGAATCCATGTTGGATAACTTTTGCCTAAATTTGCAAATAGACCAACACGCAAATTTTCAGGGAGATCACTACGAACAACGAATTCTGCTGCTGCCACACCGTGGGGTTTCAGAAATACAGGACGCATAGCAGGGCATTGACCTTTGGCAATACGTCCAGCTTGTACCATATCTACGAACATTGCTTTTAGAGATTCAATTGGGTCAGTAGAACAGTCTACACAAGGTGCATTCTCAGACGTAATTGATTTTATTAGATGGTCCATATTTATCCCTTATTATTTTTAAAATTATTTATAAAGTATATTTCCGATAAGAAATTACAGAAAAGGGTTTATATGGTCAATACATGTCCTATAAAAACAGTTCTGTATTTTTTAAAATATTGTTTTTATTGAAATTATTTATTTTTGATCGTTTTTTTAAATCTGATAAGTTTTATTAAATAAAGAATTGATAATGATAATTGATATTGTTGTTAGCGCTAATAAAATATAGGTTTTTAATTGTGGCACTAAATATTTGAGCTAAAATATTTTTTGATTATTTAGATAATTTTAATTAATTATTGGTTTTGTGCTGTTTTATATAAAATATAATAATGGGTTTAAAATCAATATTTATGAAATAAAAAAATAAAATGCAAATTGTATCACATTTTATTTTTTATTCTGATATTTATTTTTAGTAATAATTAGCAGTTATAACTGTACTTTTTTGGTCAGGTAATTGTTCAATACTAATCTCAGTTGTATAGTTTTTCTGTGATTTGTTCTTTAAATTTTGGATTAAACTCACTATTTCTTCATTTTTCTTGTTTGAAATGTTAGCTAATTCACAGTCTTTGTTGCTTTGATTTAAAGAGCATGTATCTTCAACAATACTTCCACTGATTTGAATGGTATTTGCTGAATAAGCCATCGAAGTAAATGCAATTAATGATGAACCCAATAGAATTTTATAAATATTTTTATACATGAATATTTCCTTTATATAATGTATTTATTATTAATTAACATGAAATTTATTATTAAGGCAATATTGAAATTAATTATGATAAAAATATTTATTTAAAATGTGATGTATGTTTAATTTTTCTTGGGTAGTGATAATTTTGGCGTGTTTTTAATTGTATATACAGTATCAATATTTTTTTATTTAGTGTGATTTATTTCAAATAAATAAAAACCCCAAGGCCATGACTAGATTTGGGGTTGGGTGAATTTGGAATTAAAGTTTTAATCGTACTGAATGGTAACCGTTGCCATCGCTCTTACAGTTCCAGCAGTGACAGTTGTTGCTGTTTGATAGTAACGAGCAGCTAATGGAACATTGTATTGAATGACTTCATTTGATTTAACCGTACCCAGTGCAAGTTTGTCGCCACGAGCAATCACCTTATTGATGTTTTGGTAATTTGAGATCAGTTGAACCCCAACACCATTCGCTTTCGTTGCAGTCGGTGCGGTATTGGTTAAAACTTGGTTATTACTGCCATCTTGGGTGTAATCGAAGCTTAAACTAACCTGAGTTTTTTCTTCGTAACCTGTTGGGTTGATACCGCCATTACATAAGATATTCAGATCAAATACTTGTTCACCTTGAGTCGAACCAACCCCTTTAAAACCAGATTTCATTACCGTTGGAAGCTGAACTGTTTTATTGATGTTGCCTTGTAGCTCACAGGAAGAAGAAGCAATAGTAATGGCGTTACCATAAACAGTACTGGTTAAAAATGGACGACTGTTTTGTCCAGTCACGTAATAGGTACTATATCTACCCGGAACAAGGGCACCAGATCCAGTTTGTGATGCTGTTTTAACAATCTCAACAACAAAGTAGCCTTGTGCTAAATTGTAAAGTGTTCCAGGTGATAGACTGCGCGAGTAGGGATAATATCCAGAGAAATTGGTTGCATTTTCGGCTTCACGATATAGTCGAATACCGATTCCTGCAATATTGGTTGAATAAATACTATCGCCTAAAGGACTAATTGGATATCTTTGCGATAAATCTGCGTAAATTCGATCAGCACGTGAATTACATCTTAATGTTGAGCCATTGGGATTGATTGGAAACGTTGCTTTACGCAAAATAGTCCCAACAGGATCACTTGGGCGCACAACCACGCGACCTACAGCCATAGAAATATCAACTGTACTGAAGCCTGGGCTGAGTGTACAAAATGCATTGGCCGCCGTATTAAAACCAAAACCTGCCGTAAATAAAGCACCAGTAATTAGAATTTTCTTCATTTACAAATTGCCTCAGTCATGATCATATTTTGTTGATTTTTATCTAATTGAGAACGAACATCATAGCTTACCTGACATTGCTCAGACGCTTCATCACCCCAGTTAACGTAAAGCGTATCTTGAGGTAATTTTGTTCGAACATAAATTAGGCTTCCTTGTGCAACCATGCCCACAGCTTCTTTATCTTTGTTATAGACTTGAGCAGCAAAAGGTAAACTTTCTCCATTTGCCTGTTTGCTTTGGATATAGATTGCATAACCAGTTTTTGTTGAAAAATCTACTTTTGCAATTGCACCTGCAAAGGGGGCAATACGTTGGCTAGTTTCCTCTAGTTCAACATTTGTAGACATGTTTTGAGGGTCAAGGGTAATGTCATTTAAACGATATGGTGTAACATAAGGAATAACAGCATAGCCCGCTTTATTAATACTTAAACCAACGGTATTACCGACTTTTGCACCTGCAGCGTCTGGTGCATAGACTAGAACCATGGTTTGCCCTTGATCTGGTCCAAATAAGATGCCTTGAGAATGTGCAACAATACTACCGCTTAAACTTAACATTGCTTGTTGATAGTCTTCTGCATAACTATAAGATCCGCCGACTGTTGCAAAATTAGTTCTATAACGACTATTGACGTTAAAGCTAGGATCATTGCGATCTTGGTGAGACATACTCGCACCGTAGCTGAAACGATCACCCACCACGCCACTTACACCCACAGTACGATTATTATCTGCAATGGTGGTATTCACGTTCGCAGAGTTTTTCTTAAAGCTTAGCGGGAAGGAGATTGTCGCTAAATATTCAGTATCTTGGTCACTACGATTTGAGCCGTATTCTATTTGGCGATTTACAGCTGAAATACCGTACGTAATACTCTGATAATTATTACTATAACCAATTTGGTACTGCTTAGTCGATTCGCTACGATTCCAATAATCAATCCATGAACCAACAACATAGACATTCCCCCAACCTTCAGGTAGTCCTTGGTTCAGCGTAATTTGGAACTCACTACGTTGTTTACCAACGGCATAAGTATTTTCGCCTTTTTCTTCAAGGTCACGAATTAAAATTGCATCACGAAGGTTGTAATAGTTTTCTGTAGAGTAGCGATATGCTGCAAGAGTTAAATTCGTATCCGTTGGAGCAATTAATTTACTGTAACTTAAGCGAAAACTCTGACCAGATTGGGACTCTTGTTTTTTGAAATCTGCTTGTGAGTGTGTTACGTCTAGAGAAATTGCACCTATTGGTGTAGCAAAAGCAGCTCCGACGAGTGCAGACCCATAATCTTCTGCTAATTGGAAACCAGTATATGCTGTTAGGTAGTTATTAACACCGCGCTGATATTTACCTTGTGTTACCCACGGCGTTAAATCTATATCTCGGTCGCGAAATTCACCTGCTGTGAGCGAGTAACGGCTTAAACCGGGACGTAGCATTTGAACAACTGAGGCATAAGGCACAGCGAATTTTTGAATTTCACCGTTTGATTCAATAACTGAAACTTCGAGTTCGCCGCCAAATCCAGTCGGATATAAGTCATTAATTTCAAAACGTCCAGGAGCTACAGTGGTTTGATAAATCAATTGACCTTGTTGTCGAATCTCAACTTTTGCGTTAGTTTTTGCATTACCACGGATCTGAGGCGCATAACCAGTCATACTGTTTGGCAGCATCCGATCATCACTAGAAAAATCGACACCACGATACCCAAAAGAATCAAAAATTTCGCCGTTAGTAAAACTATCACCTAAAGTGAGAACGCCACGATAATTTGGAAAAGCACGTTGGGCATAGCTACTGACAGCTTCGTAATTTGAGCCTTTTTTTTCTGATTCTTTGTTATCTTGCCACTGCCATTGACCGTTATGTCTAAACTGCCAACCACCGATGTTGGCGCCTGTTGTTAGACCAATAAAAGCATTTGTCGTTTCTTGTTGACCAGAAGATTTGTTAAATGTTTTATAAGCACTTCCGTTATACGACAAAAAGCCAGCATTAATACCTCGATCCCAGACACTCGGATCGACATAACCCTGCGCATTTTTTTGTAATGCGATTTGTGGAATAGAAACATCAATTCGTAGGCGTGAGGTATCAAAATCGTAATAAGCATTTTCTACCCATTCTTCGATTTTATAACACGCATTTGAAGCTGTCGTTTCGGTACGATTGACCAAAACTTCTTGTTTTACGCCATATTCAAGTAATGAATTGGCGGTAAAACATGTGTAAGCATTTTGATTTTGTTCAGTAGAGCGAAAAACCATCCGTTTTTTACCAAACCAATTTCCGTTGATATAAACATCAACGCTATATTCACCTGGTAGAACTGGATTGCCATATTTAAAACGTGAAATATCAACTTTTTTAGCATCACCCATTAAGAAAACAGAGTCAAATTCTGCTTCCATTGGTGCTTGTTCTTTTGTTTGTTCTGCTGAGTAAACAGCCATAGGCATCGTAATTGTAATTATCCCAGAAGTAAGGTAATAACAAATACGACGTTTAAGGAACTTAGCAGAAGCTTTCTTATTTGACATAACTCTTTCGCCTATTCAAGGATAGGTACTCAATAATTTATCGCTTGGTAAGTAATATCTTTATTATTGAAGTTTGATTTGATGCTCAATACGACCGCCATAGTCATTAATACTAATAAAGCTAAGTTTTTCAGTATTTGCAGTTTTTAACTGCACTTTATCTTCGCTAAAAGGCGATAGCATTAAGCCTTTAGGTAAGAGATCAACTGGCTGAGAACCATTAAGTTGATATACGGCAGTCATCGTAACGTGAAATGGGGTTGGATTTTTGACCGTTAAGGTCTGACCATTTCTAATCCATTGTAGTTTTTCAGCAGCTAAATTAGCGTCTTCTTTAATACCAGCAGGTCGGTAGAAAAATTTAATACGTGAACGGATTGCAAGTTGCAAAAAATTATCTGGAACAGCTTCATTGCTATTTGCTGTTGGTCTTGGTGGAATATCTAATACATTTAACCAATATACCGTTTCTTTTTTTTGGTCTAATTGTGTTGCGCTTGGAAGAGCAGCGATACGAAGAGATTGACTCTTAGTTGGATCGACACGAGAGATAGGAGGGGTAATCATAAATGGAACTTTAGATTGGTCTGGTGTACTTTTAGGGTCACCATCATCAATCCATGCTTGAACAAGCGATGGTTTTGAACCATTGTTACTTACTTGCAAAGTCACTTCACGAGCGTCAGACGGATACACAACGCGAGTACCATGTAAGATAATTTCTGCTTGAGCTGTGCTTACAGCAAAAACGGAAGATATCGCTAAACCAAGCAAAATATTGTAACTGTTCAATGTCATTTATACTTACTCTATTACCGCAATATATTTTTATAACAAACTGCGAATTTCTAAATTTTAGAAATTCGCAGAGATTATCAACAAATTATTGATAAATGATTGTGTACTGAACTGAAGTACTTACTTTACCAGCAGTAGAAGCGCCAGTTGCATAGTATTCAGCATAGTAGTTCAAGTCAGCGCTACCATTGTCTACAACGTCAACCCATTGAGAGTTCGCTTGAGCACCATTTGAACCTGTTGCAAGCACAGGAATAAATTGGTTGTTGCTACCTAATAATTGAACTTTAACGTTATTTGCACCACCAACAGCTTGGTTATTTAAACGACCTGTAGAGAAGTCAACAGTTGCACCTGGTTCAAAATAAGTCGCAACTTTACCTTTTGAACATTGGTCAAGTTTGATTTGGAAAGGGGTGCGGCCAGCAACATCACCTGTAGCAGCTAATGTTTGTTTAGAAACTGTTGGAAGAGTAACAGTAAAATCTTTGCCTGCAGGAGTGACAATTTTACAAGTTTGGTCAGTAACTAAACCATTAATAGTAATCGTACCATCAGCGGCTTGAGCGTTAGCAATACCTACAACTGAAAGAGTAGCGATCAAAGCAAGTTTTTTCATAATAATTTCTCTAATACATCAGCTTAAAGTTTGAATTAGATTACTTTTTCAGTTAATGATTGCGCTGAATAAGTAATGTGCGAAATATATCATTTAAATTAAAAAATGCAAACAGCATCACATTTTTATGTTTTTGCTTGATGCTAAAAATTTAGAAAAATAACTCATTGTTTATTTTATAGTTCTTTTTTAAAACGATTTTTGTTTTATGAATTTTAGATAAATTACATGAAATTTAGTGTCTTATTTTGTAAGTAATAATGCATTATTTGTTTATTTTTTATTCAAAATAGTCGTTTTTTATATTAATCTTTTATTACATCTTCAAAATAACGAATGAAAAATGAGCACTAGAATTACATTCTTAACAAAAACGCCAAACTTTCTTTAAGAATTTTTTAAGGTTGAATCCTTAGTTTTTTAGTCATGATTAGATGAAAAATACATCGAAAGGAGCTACTCATGAATATGCTTTATACACATAAACCAAACTACTATTTCTTTGCCCATAAGTTCGTTCTCTTCTTGGAAAGTTATCTAAAAGCGCATCCTTTGGAACAGCAAACGAGTTTTAACTTACATACAATTTACGATTTGTTTAGTCATGATCGTGCATCGAGCACTACGAATTTAGAAGGTATTTTAAATATTGCTGATGAATATGTACTTGAAACTGATGAAGGTTCACAGCCATTGATTCGTAGCTATCATTTGCATTTGGATAATCATGTATTAACACTCGAATTTAATCCTAAAGCGGTTGAAAGCTTAAAGGCAGGTCAAATTATTGTGAGTCCTTTGGCAGCTTAATTAATCCATTATCATTTCCTCTTTTATACACTTAGCTATTAATCTCCTTTGGCTAAGTGTTTTTTTTACAAGCTGCATAAAAGCTATTGATTGTTTATGATAAATAGATCAAGCAAAGATATTTGAATAGTATGGATAAAGATTTTAAGTCAGAAACTTATAAAGTCGATGAATGTATAACGGATACCATTCTATGGTTGATGCAGCATCAGGATATTTTTGATTCTTTCCATTTTGATGTACATACTCAAGAGTTGTCAGTCACACATGCAGCAGGTGTGGATATCATTCGTGTAGGAATGTTTTTAAATGCCAAATACGGCATTTTAGTGACATCAATTTAATATGATCGAAAAAAAGCCTTGTCAAATAACAAGGCTTTTTTTATTTATGCACTCATAGCATCTACGGAGAGTTCAGCAACAGTTGGTTTCGGTTTTTCTGCTGTTAAACCTAATTTAGCAAATAGGATTTGATCTTTACCTTCTCCAGCATTAGGCGTAGTCAATAACTTATCACCAGAGAAAAGCGAGTTTGCACCTGCCATGAATGCAAGCGCTTGATCTGAATCACTGAGTGATTCGCGTCCTGCCGATAATCGAATATAACTATGAGGCATAATAATACGAGCAACAGCAATCGTACGAATCCATTCGGTCACATCTAACTTTTCAACTTCAGCAAGCGGTGTACCTTCGATTGGTACAAGCATATTAATTGGCACTGATTCAGGATGTACAGGCATAGTTGCAAGTTCTTGTAATAAACCAATTCGATCATTACGACTTTCACCTAAGCCAACGATACCACCACTACATACTTTCATACCCGCTTGACGTACATGATCTAATGTATCTAAACGATCATCAAAAGTACGCGTACTAATAATATGTGAATAGTATTCACGAGAGGTATCAAGGTTATGGTTGTAATAATCTAAACCAGCATCTTTTAAGCGTTCAGCTTGTGACTGATTGAGCATACCTAAAGTCATACAAGTTTCTAAACCGAGTGCTTTTACTTCACGAACCATTTCTAACACATAAGGCATATCTCGTTCGTGTGGATTGCGCCAAGCAGCGCCCATACAGAAACGTGAAGAACCAGAATCTTTTGCTGTTTGAGCTTCACGAATGACTTTATCTACTGCAATACGCTTTTCTGCTTCTAGTTTTGAGTCGTAATGTGCAGATTGAGAACAATACTTACAATCTTCTGGACATTTACCTGTTTTGATTGAAAGTAGTGTGCTGACTTGAATGGTATTTGGCTGAAAATGCTCACGATGAACACTTTGTGCTTTGAATACTAAGTCTAGAAAAGGTTGATCATATAAAGCTTGGATTTCATCACGAGTCCAGTCATTACGTAAAGTCATTGTTATATCCATGATGATTGATTACAAACATTGAGATTAATCATACAGAAATCGTGCCAAAGCCAAAGGGCAAAAAACATCATTTTTCTATTCAGGTACGTTTATTTGCTGCAATTGTTGTTGAATTGCCCACTCAATATGTACATTGACAATCTCATCGTTTAGAGCTTTTGCTTCTTGCAATTGGCTCACGATTTCAGCCGAGTATGGAGCATTTCCTAAGCCGATTGCAATATTCCGTTTAAAGGATTGATAGCCTGTGCGGCGAATTGGACTACCTTCTGTTTTAGCAAGAAAAGTCGCTTCATCCCATTGCCAGATCTCTAACAAGCTAATGTCATCTAAACTATGTCTTGGGTCAAAGTCTGGAATTGACGCAGTTTTAGCAAAGCCATTCCACGGGCAAATCAACTGACAATCATCACAACCAAAAATACGATTACCTATACCTGAGCGTAACTCTTCAGGAATGATTCCTTTATATTCAATAGTTAAGTAAGCAATACATTTCCTTGCATCCAACATATAAGGCTCAACAATGGCTTGTGTTGGGCAAATGTCGATGCAAGCAGTACATGAGCCACAATGGGCTGTTGTGGGTTGATCAAAAGGGAGGTCAAGTGAAGTAAATAGCTCACCCAAAACGAAGAATGAACCTGATTTTTTATGAATGAGTAAGGTATGTTTTCCTGTCCATCCCATGCCTGCACTTTCGGCAAGTGATTTTTCAAAAATAGGTGCTGAGTCCGCAAACGGGCGTGATTCGAAATCGCCCACTTTTTCTTTAATACGACTGGCTAATGTTTTAAGTCGACCACGCATGACTTTATGATAGTCACGTCCACGCGCGTAGCGTGCAATAATGGCTGAATTTGGTTCAAATGGTACATAACGGGGCTTAGGTGATGCCACAAGATAATTCATTCGCACACAAATAATGCTTTTAGTCCCAGGCACAAGCAATTTTGGATCAGCACGTTTTTCTAAATTCTCTTCCAAATAGTGCATATCAGCATGGTAACCCCGTTTTAAATATTCTTTAAAACGTGGCATTTGATCTTGAGCATCAGGTTTGGCAATGACACAATCAGAAAAGCCCAAGTCTAAAGCTTGAGTTTTTATCCATGTTTTAAGTTCTTGAGGATCAAGCTGCTGAAGCTCAATTTTATCAAGTGATTTTCCAGAGGATGTGGTTGAAGCCATAAACCAATAATTAGGGGATAACATGCAACGTTCAGTTTACCATAGCCAAAGCATTCAAGCATGGGAGCAGCGTTGGTTTGCGCAGCAAAATTCATCTTTAGGACTGATGCAACAAGCAGCTTGGACAATCTCACAACAGTTAATTGAACTATTTAATAAAAATAAAATTCAAAGGATCGCAATTTGGTGTGGACAAGGCAATAACGCAGGTGACGGTTACTATATTGCTGCTTTTCTAAAGCAAGCAGATTTTAAAGTCACGGTTTTTTCATCTGAAATGGGGGACTCTGCCGATTTAAAACAAGCTGTACAATATGCACTGTTAAATCGAGTTGATATTCAAAGTATCGATTATTTATTGTCGGAAAATGCAAATCACCAAGAAATTCCAACTTTTGATTGTCATATTGATGCTCTGTTTGGCATTGGTCTCAATCGAATGCTGGATCAAGAATGGCAGTCGATCATCCATTTATTTAACTCGCAGATTGGTTTAAAGATTGCTATCGATATTCCGAGCGGGCTACATGCCAATACAGGTCAGGCTTTACCCTTTGCAATTCAGGCAGATCAAACCTTTACAATTTTAGGTTATAAGGCAGGGCTGTTTACTGGGCAAGGCAAGGAATATGTGGGAAAGCTGCATTTATTTAGTTTGATCCCAATTGATACAGAATTAAAACCACTTGCATATCTATCGTCTGAAAAAATTGTATTACCGAAACGCCAAGCTTTTGGACATAAAGGAAGTTATGGGCATGTGCTTGTCGTTGGTGGTCATGCGGATATGGGCGGAGCGGTGATTATGTCTGCTGAAGCAGCGTTTCATGCTGGAGCAGGAAAAGTCAGTGTGGTCTGTCATGCTAAACATCATCAAGCTATTCTGGCGCGTTCACCGAATATTATGGTGCGAGATATTAATGCTTTAGATCAAAAATCGATCCAACACCTATTAATTCAAATTGATGCCGTCTGTTTCGGAATGGGCTTAGGGCGAGATGAGTGGGCAGAGCAGATTTATCAGCAATGGTTCGATTTACTCAATCAAAATTCACATTTAGAAGTGGTATTAGATGCAGATGGGTTGTGGTTTTTGGCAAAACATCCTCAAAAATTAAATCCTCATGTTTACGCAACCCCACATTCTGGTGAAGCAGCAACTTTATTAGGTTGTTCAGCAAGTGATATTGAGCAAGATCGTATTGTTGCGATCCATAATTTACAACAAAAATATGCAGGGCAATGGGTGCTTAAAGGTGCAGGTAGCTTGGTCTTAGAAGGTGAATTATTTATCTGTACTCAAGGCAATGCAGGAATGGGTACAGGAGGAATGGGGGATGTGCTTGCAGGTATGATTGCCAGTTTAAAAGCACAATTTCATGAGCAAGTCGCATTGCATGAAATTGTAAGCTTACATGCACATGCAGGGGATTTACTGGCTGAACATGGAATGCGTGGTTTACAAGCACATGACATGGGGAAAGTGATTTATAACGTGGTGAATCAAGAAAACTAACGCCTTCTACTACTTGAACGACTCCGTCCACGAGCCATACCACCGAGTGCATTTAATACTGCCATTTTGCTCATACTTCCCGAGGCATGGGCATGACAGATTGCAGCAGCTAACGCATCGGCTGCATCAGCCTGTGGTTGAATGCTTAGGTTCAATAAACGCATCACCATCATTTGTACTTGCTCTTTTTCAGCAGCGCCGTAACCTACCACTGACTGTTTGATTTGACGAGCAGTATATTCCGCGACTTGTAGGTCTAAATTGACCAACGCCGCAATCGCAGCGCCACGGGCTTGTCCAAGTTTTAACGCAGAATCAGGGTTCTGCGCCATGAAAACTTGTTCAACGGCAGCCTCAGTAGGCCCGTGAAATTTAACAATACGTTCAACACCTGCAAAAATACGTTTTAGTCGTTCAGGCATTGCTTGAGTTTCAGTACGAATAGTTCCCGCATCGACAAAACGTAGTTTATTGCCATCTTTTTCGATAATTCCATAACCTGTTAAGCGTGAACCAGGATCAATACCAATAATTAATGACATGTCGAACTATAAAAATGAAAGATTGTTGATATTGTTACATAGCAGGCTTTTCGATGCATAATATTTTTGTAGGATTTTGAATTATAAGAAAATAGTGGATTTATTAAACAGAGTTGGTTTTATTGACTACATATTCCAAAATTCGCTCTCTTTTCAACAGATCAACTAATAAGACTCATTTTGATTTGTTTTTGATTAATTTGTGTTTAATTTGAGCGTTAGGCAGTAAATTATGTGATTTTTCTAAAAAAAATTTGCATTGTGGGGGAGAAGGGCGTATAAAGCATCTCATTGATCAAACATGTCGATCAAGATGTTGATGCGGGATGGAGCAGTCTGGTAGCTCGTCGGGCTCATAACCCGAAGGTCGTTGGTTCAAATCCAGCTCCCGCTACCACTTTAAAGTTAATTGAATATTAGCTCTGTGATTATTGAGTTGTTGTTATCTGAAAGATTAGACAGCAATTAAGTTAGCTGAAATAACCCTAAAGAAAGCTAAAAATTATTAGATTCTAGAATTGTAGTTTACCTCTCTCCATATATCTAGCGTTATAGTAAATCCAAATCGATCACTTGAGCTCAGAAATGAGTGATTTTGTGTTGAAAATTATTAATGAATGGCGTGTAGCCAAAGCCAGCAATGGCAATGAAATTTGTGTGCAAATTATCCCGATGAAACGTCAACAAAATACGTTGGATGGTTTCAAATGGGTAGAGGTTGGAAAGAAAATCCAGCTAGAGTCGGGTCGAGAAGTCGATTTTAATCTAGATGGGAAAAGCTTCTATACCGATGTTAATCAGCTTTATCGATTAATATAGATAATTTACGCACTTGAAGTATCTATTGGTTAAAGATAGATTGGGTTAAATCAATATTCATAATTTGATTTAATTCATAAATGAACAAAGTTTAAAGGTTTAAAAGTATGTCTGATACAGTTACTGGTACTGTTAAGTGGTTTAACGAAACTAAAGGTTTTGGTTTCATTCAAGCTGATTCTGGCCAAGATGTTTTTGCTCACTTCAGCGAAATCCAAAGCAATGGTTTCAAAGTATTAAACGAAGGCCAACGCGTTTCGTTTGTACTTGGTCAAGGTAAAAAAGGACCACAAGCAACTACAATTAAAGTTATCTAATAAGATTGCTTGAAAAAAAGCTCACTTTATGTGGGCTTTTTTTATATCTAAAAACTATCTTTTGATTTCTAGTTGTGCTTTGCATGAAATTCTAAGCTTTATAGAGGTTGATCTTCGGCCTAAAAGCCGAATTCTGTATAAGAAAGCAATCAGTAAATTTGTATATAAGAAAATCTTAAATGGGAAAGATAAAATATTTTTTATGATCTATTGTGAGTAAATCTTAAGTTTTATAGATTGTGTAACTACACCATCAAGGCTAATTTTTTGATTTAGCAAAGAATGTTGTTTTTATATGATTTGGTTTATTAAAGTTCAACTTCATTCATTCAAGAGATAAAACTTTCAATACTTTCATAGATCCACTATCTCGTATGACTTAAAATTTGCTATGCTTGCAGTATCTGTCAAATAAAGATAGATTAAGTTAAGTCAGAATGAAAATTTTGATTTAATTTATAAATGAACAAATTTTAAAAGGTTTAAAAGTATGTCTGATACAGTTACTGGTACTGTTAAGTGGTTTAACGAAACTAAAGGTTTTGGTTTCATTCAAGCTGATTCTGGCCAAGATGTTTTTGCTCACTTCAGCGAAATCCAAAGCAAAGGTTTTAAAGTATTACAAGAAGGCCAACGCGTTTCTTTCGTACTTGGTCAAGGTAAGAAAGGACCACAAGCAACTCTCATCACTGTTATCTAATTTTTAGACCAGTAAAAAAAGCTCACATATGTGGGCTTTTTTGATGCTTTTTATGTGTAAAAAACATCAAAATAATTTTTAAATATAATTATTTGATTGAAATAAATGAAATTTTACAATTTTTTAGACATCAAAAGCGATTGTTTTTTAAGAGAATTTTTAGGTAATATAACTACTCGATCCCAATTTTTCATCTAGAGTTAGATAATGTTTGTGCCGAAAAAGTAAAGTGGTGTATATTGAATAATAACTAGAAGAATAACACTGTTGATTCAGAAAATCTTTCATCTCGTAGTTTAGATAAACCTCTCGTGTTATCAGATTTAATCTCAGAGTTTATGATTCCAAGTTACTTGCTACTAAGCATTCCAAATATTTCTAATAGGTTAAGTATATGTCTAACACTGTGACTGGTACAGTTAAATGGTTCAATGAAACTAAAGGTTTTGGCTTTATTCATGCGGATTCTGGGCAAGATGTATTTGCTCATTTTAGTGAAATCCAAAGTAACGGTTTTAAGGTTTTACATGAAGGGCAACGTGTTTCATTCACTATTGCTGATGGTAAAAAAGGACCTCAAGCAACTGGTATTACAGTAATTGCTCAAAACTAAACATCTAATTAAAAAAGCTCACTATTGTGAGCTTTTTTAATTTTCGGATGGTATCTGTAAATTTTAATCATCATTATTTCTTGCAATGTACCTATTTTTGTCACAATTTAACCTATTGGTTAAAAAAATGCACTAGCATGTTATTAGAATTTTTGCTAATTTTAACTGGTGGATTATTTAGGCAAATTAACAATTGCCGTACATTAAATGAGCGCAAAGTTATGGAAAACTTAGAACAATTGACTCAAGGGTTTGAGCAAGAAGTTCATGTACATTGTAAACGATCTATAGGTACGTTGTTGTTTAGTTTCGTAGTTTTGATCGCAACGAGCTTCTAGTGAAAAAAGCACCTTAGGGTGCTTTTTTATTAATAACAATTGCTCAGTAAGCCGTAAGTCTCTGTTGAGTAGTTTATATTATTATTTTTTAAATATTTGATAATATACTAAATCTGTTAAAAATAGCATACACTCATGGAATGAGTTATTCAGAACATTTTAGAAAGAAAGTATTAGCTAAGCTTGAAGAAGGATATTCTATTCGAGCTGTTGCTGCTCAATTTGAAATTGATAAAAATACGGGTGGTGTTTCAAAATGTATGCTGATCATTTTAACATCACTATACAAAACCGTGGTTAATGTAAAAGAATCCAAGATTAAAAGCTTTTACATGATTCAATACCTTCTTCGAAAAACAGCATGTTCTTCTTACTGCTCGCTTTATGCGGTGTCTTAATCGGCAGTTGTTTCCTTCTATCCCGACTGTATAATATTTCCCTTCTTGGTCCGGCTTAAAAATTTTGATGAAACTTTCCCAATGATCACTCGATATACAATCATAAGTAATACCCAGTTCTTCTAAACGGTTTTTTAGCCTTTGTGCTGTATGAGCATCTCTTCCTCCCCATACAAAAGCCACTATTTCTCCGCTACTTCTATCATAGACGTACTGTAGCCAATGCTTATCTTTCTTGTTGCCTACAAATGTCCAAAATTCATCAACTTCCAAGCATTTATAATGAGTTCTTTGAGGAATTATTTCATGATTTGATTGTGTAAGCGTTTTAAGTATCTTGCCAATACTAAACCTCGTAATCTTTGCAATATCCCGAATGCCACAACATCGCACAAGCATAAGCAAAATCAATTTGACCGCTTTTGAATGACAGCCTAAATACGTCAAATTATGGTCACCCACAAACTGCCTATTACATTCTTTACAACGATAGTTTTGCTTACCATCGTGTTTAATGCCATTCTTCTTTATACTTGTACTCTGGCATCGAGGACAATGAAGTTCTATTTCGATTTTCACACATTTAAATATAGCTGAATTGTTCCTCGTTGCCTCCTTTTCTTATGAGCATACTTTTTAGAACACCACCCAATTTTATGTTTTGCTTGATTGAATCGTACCGACTATATCGGAGAGAGTTTATTTAAGTAAGGTCACGAAACCTAACACATTCATCCTATCAGATACATTGCTTCAAACTGAAAAGGTGAAACATAGCCAATTGCGCTGTATAGTCGTTTTTTTGTTGAACCAATCAACCCAATCCAATGTTGCCAATTCAACATCAGCCAAGCCCGACCAATCTGATTTTAAATATTCAATCACCTCTGTTTTATATAAACCATCCACTGTCTCAGCCAACGCATTATCATATGAGTCTCCAGTTGTACCAACGGATGCTCTTAAATTTGCAGTTGCCAAGCGATTTGTATACCGAATTGAAAGATATTGTGCGCCTCGATCACTATGGTGAATGACATCTTCAGGCATACCTCGATCATGTAGTGCTTGCTCCAGGGCATCGAGCACCATGTCAGTATTCATTCTTGTCGATACCTTCCAACCCACAATCGCCCTTGAAAATACATCAATAATAAAAGCGGTATATACCCAACCTGATACAGTTTGAATATAGGTGAAGTCAGCGACCCAAAGATGATTCGGATGCTTTGCATTAAAGTTACGCTTTACCAAATCATCAGCTCACTTTTGATCTTCATGATGTCGTGTCGTACGTTTATTCTTACCACGCCAAACACCTTGTATATCAAGCTGCTTTATTAACCGATTAACTGTACAGCGTGCCACAGAATAACCTTGTTGTTTCAACTGTTTCCACACTTTGCGTACACCATAACGACCTGAACTTTCCTGCCAAATTCGTTTGATTTGCTCTGCATAGTGTTGGTCATGTAAATCTCGCTTTGAACGTTTTTCAGGGTTTTCAGCAAGGTTAAGTTGGCGATAGTACCTAGATGATGCGATTGGCAATATGCTGCACATCACTTCAACACCATAGTGAATTTGATGTTTACGAATAAAATCAACCATTACTTGTGTGGGCGGTCGAGTTCCGCCTGGGCGAAAAAAGCAGCAGCTTTACGAAGTATTTCATTCGCCCGTTGGAGTTCTTTATTTTCGCGTTCAAGTTGTTTGATTCGTTGCTGATCTGATAGGAGTTGAACTTGAACAGGATTTTGAAGGTCAAGAAACTTCTTATGCCAACTACGAAGTGTTTCAGGAGTACAACCAATTTTAGGTGCAATTGCTGTGATTGCTGCCCAAGTCGAGGGATAGTCTTTTTCAGATTCGAGGAGTAAGCGTACTGCTCGTTCTTTGATTTCAGGTGTATATTTCAAATTTGTCATCGGAATATCTTCTCAAGAAAAGTTGTCTCCGACAATCTCGATACGGTTCAAACACCAATAAAGACAGCAAACTAGCTTGCGGCTGTGAATGCGAGTGTTGGGCGGTTTATTAAATTATTCATGGTTTATCCTATTGTTTTATCATTCTAATTTATCTTTGATTATTTATATCGAAGCTCAGGTAATAGAATAACCTATACATACTAAAAAACGATGAAATTGTCATGAAATAATAGGGGATTGGTAAGTTACCTAGTTTCTCTATGTCTTTTAAGCCCTAGAATCTGTAAACTATGCGCAATTTTTTGATTTTGCTCGTGCTTCATTATTTTGATTGGCACTGAGTCTTTAGTTTTGAGATATTCCGCCCATGAAAGCATCACTCCGTTTAAGACTGGATCAACTTTGTGATCGTCACGAAGAGCTGACTGCATTGCTCGCTGATGTAGAAGTAATTTCGGACAATAAACGTTTTCGTAAATTGTCTCGTGAACATAATGATTTAACAGAAATCACTGAGGTTTGGAGCAAATATCGTCAAGCGGAAGAAGATATTGAAACGGCTGAAACAATGAAATCAGATCCCGATTTCAAAGATATGGCTGAAGAAGAAATTAAAGAAAATAAAGCGCTTCTAGTTGATCTCGAAGAACAATTAAATGTTCTAATGATTCCGAAAGATCCAAATGATGCCAATGCAGCCTACCTTGAAATTCGTGCTGGAACAGGTGGTGATGAAGCAGCGATCTTTTCGGGTGATTTATTCCGTATGTATAGCAAATATGCTGAAACACAAAGTTGGCGTATTGAAGTGCTTTCTGAAAATGAAGGCGAGCATGGTGGTTATAAAGAAATTATTTGCCGTATTGATGGTGAAGGCGTCTATGGTCGTTTGAAATTTGAGAGTGGTGCACACCGTGTTCAACGTGTACCTGCGACTGAATCTCAAGGTCGTGTACACACCTCAGCGTGTACCGTTGCGATTCTGCCAGAAGTGGATGTAGATACTACAGTCGAAATTAATCCTGCCGATTTACGTATTGATACCTATCGTGCGTCAGGTGCGGGTGGTCAGCACATTAACAAAACTGATTCTGCGGTACGTATTACTCATATTCCATCGGGTGTGGTGGTGGAATGTCAGGAAGAACGTTCACAGCATAAGAACAAAGCCAAAGCGATGGCTTTGTTAGTGTCACGTTTAGAAAATGCTAAACGTGCCGCTGCTGATGCTGCAACTTCAGAAATGCGCCGTGATTTAGTCGGTTCAGGTGATCGTTCTGAACGTATTCGTACCTATAATTATCCGCAAGGTCGTATGACGGATCACCGTATCAACCTGACTTTATATAAGTTGGATGCGATTATGGAAGGTGATTTAATTGAATTGCTAGATAGCTTACATCGTGAATATCAAGCGGATCAGTTGGCGATGCTGGCACAGGAAAATGGCGGCTAATGAATATTGCTCAAGCATTAGAGATCAAAGGTGAAATTGATAGCTACGAACGTCAAGAAGCGGTATGGCTACTTGAACACCTTCTAGGTATCAATGCTTTAGAACTCAAATTAAGACTTAAGCAAGAGTTGACTGAAATACAGGAACAGGCTTTTTTAGAAGGGCTTGCGCGTATTGAACAGGGCGAACCATTGGCTTATGTCACTGGTTCACAACCGTTTTGGACGCTCGATTTAAAAGTGACACATGACACTTTAGTGCCACGTCCAGATACCGAAATTTTGGTAGAAATGGTGCTCAAACTGCCGCTCGATCAACAGGCGAATATTGTGGATTTAGGCACAGGAACAGGCGCAATTGCTTTGGCGCTCGCAAGTGAGCGTCCGCAATGGCAAGTGACTGCAACTGATATATATGCACCAACTTTAGACGTGGCGCAGGACAATGCAGTTCGACACGGACTGATGCAAGTGAAGTTCGCTTGTGGGGCTTGGTTTGAAGCTTTAGAGCAACAACAATTTGATCTGATTGTCTCCAATCCGCCGTATATTGACCCTGAAGATGTACATATGCAAAAGCTCAAGTCTGAACCTGAGCGCGCATTGATTGCAGATAAGCAGGGGATGGTTGATATTGAAACCATTATTACCCAAGGCAAAGATTGGCTTAAACCCAATGGTTGGATTGTGCTTGAGCATGGTTATGATCAAGGCCAAGCGGTACGAAATATGTTTGAACAACAAGGTTTTAAGCACATTCAGACTATCAAGGATTATGGTGGCAATGATCGTGTCAGTCTAGGGCAAAAGCAGGCTTAATCCTCAATATATTGCTCTACGGCATTTGCTAAATGGTGATTACCTTGTTTTTGCAGTCCGTCGATAACACCTAAAGCATCTATTTTTTCTCGATTTTGGCTCAGTTTAAATTTGCCTGTAGTGTGTGAAATCTGAATTTCAATCCCGACGATGTTTTTTAGCTCTTGAGCAATGTATTCACTTGGTGCATCCGACATTTTCCATGGTGTTTCTTGTTTAGCTTCATGGGTGCGGGTGAGTTTAGCCAAAATACCACGTAATACTTTTTCATCTGTTAAGAAGGTTATCGTTCCTTTAACGTGAACTACTTGATAGTTCCAAGTTGGTACATGTTGATGGTGCTGCTGTTTACTTGGATACCAGTTTGGTGAAATATAGCCTTGCTCACCTTGAAAGATAATTAAAACTTCTGCACCGTCTTCAATTTGAGTATGCAGAGGATTATTCTTCGCAATATGGGCAACTAAAGTTGCGGTTTGATTGTTTTCATCAAATAATAAATGAAAGGGTAAATGATTGGCTTCCAAACCTTGTGCATTATGACTAATTAATGTCGCAAAAGGGTAGTCTTGGATCAGTTGGTATAATTTTTTAAGATTTTTTTCTTCAAAAATTTCAGTTAAATACATTTATACGAACCTTTTAGAAGTAAATAGAACGCTGCCTCAATTTCACAATGTTGGCAATACACCTTAATTATGGAAGCAGAAGTCATCATACTGTGATAGGGACATTCTGTCTTAGATATTAAAGTACTAGATGATCAATAACCCTTGTTAGCACAAACTTTACCGTATTGGACAACTGAACATTATGATGAAATTTTCAATTTAGGTTTAGAGATGCTTTTGGTTAGAATCCTTCCGAATTGATAAAATCTAGCAGTAGTTTGATTTTATAAAGAAGTATTAAGCGTGTGTTTTAGTGTATTTGCGCGGTAAGCACCTGGACTGACGCCTGTCCATTTTTTAAAAGCACGATGAAATGCACTCGGATCATGGAAATGCAAATCATCACTGATGTTCTGAATTGAATCATTGCTTTTACTGAGCCGTTCAATTGCAATATCACAGCGAATATCATTTTTAAGTTGCTGATAACTGACGCCTTCTTGTTTGAGGCGGCGTTGAATCGTTGCCGTTGACATATTCAGTTGTTGGGCAATTTCTTTGAGTTCATCCCACTCTGAAGGTGGCTGTAAAAGCAGTTGACGACGTATTTGCAAGCTTAAAGAATTTTCATTTTTAAAGCGAACAATTAGGTTATAAGGCGTTTGTCTGAGAAAGTCATTTAAAGCTTGTTTATCTTTTTTGATTTTGTGTTTGAGGTAATTTGCATCAAACTCAATGAGATTTTGATCAGCATTAAATTGAATATCTTCGCAAAAACGAACACGATAATCCTGTATTTCGACAGGTTGATGACATTTAAAGGTCATTTTCTGAAAAGGAATGCGCTGGTCACTCAGCCAACACATTAAACTATGGACTAACATCAAATAAGTCGAATAGGTAAACATTCGTTTAGGATGTTCACGATCATGCAGAATTAAGTATGCTTTTGCACCTTGTTGAATCAATTCACCTTGAATGTCATCTAACACTAAACTCAGAAACTTTAAGATTTCTTGAATAGCTTGTTCTAAGGTTTCGGCACTGAATGCTAATTTTGCTAATAGGCTATAGCTCCCTCGACGCATTGGGTGGCGATCCATCCCCAAAAACTCATCATTCATTTGTTCAGCCAGTTCAATCCACAATTGCGCACATTGCGTCACTGGAACACGGGCTTTAGTTGAGCTGAGAAGTTCGACTGAAATGCCCGCTTGATTGGCAATATTGACAATATCTAAACCTCGACTTGCAGCAACACTGAATGCTTCACGAATCAAAGCAATTGAAATTGTATCCTTAGCGGAATTAAGATCGAGATCGGTGCTTTTGCTCATACAGGAATGAAATATAGGAGAGTAAATAGGTTGAATGCTCAAAAGTCGCATCATTTTTGCTACTTTTAGGAATTGTATCGGAAAAAACTTGGCTTTACTCTCGCTTATAAAAATTTATATCTTTAATTTACGAGGAAATGGACATGAAAATTCAAGGAAAACATTTTGTTATTACTGGTGGTGGCTCTGGTTTAGGGGCTGCAACAGCAGAGGTTCTTGTTAAACAAGGTGCGACAGTCACTTTAGTCGATATGAACACTGAAGCGGGTGAACAACAGGCACAAGCATTAGGTGCGCAAGCTGAATTTGTAAAATTAGATGTAACTGATGAACAAGCAGCAGAACAATTCTTTAAAGATGTTGTTGCAAAATATGGTGCGGTATATGGATTAGTCAACTGTGCAGGCATTGGACCTTCAGCAAAAGTTGTGGGCAAAGAATCTGTACATGATTTAGCTATGTTCTCAAAAACTTTACATATCAACGTAACGGGTACATTTAACATGTTGCGCTTCGCAGCAGATGCAATGAGTAAAAATATTGTTGCTGAAGGTGATGAAGATCGTGGGGTGATTGTAAATACCGCTTCTGTGGCAGCTTTTGATGGGCAAATTGGACAAGCGGCTTATTCTGCATCAAAAGGTGCTGTAGTTGCGATGACGCTTCCGATTGCGCGCGAGTTAGCACGTCATCAAATTCGTGTTTTAACCATTGCACCAGGGATTATGGAAACTCCAATGCTGAAAGGCTTACCGCAAAATGTACAAGATGCCTTAGGGCAAATGGTGCCTTATCCATCACGTTTGGGGCGTCCTGAAGAATTTGCTCGTTTGGTTGCACATATTGCCGAAAACTCATATTTAAATGGTGAAGTGATTCGCTTAGATGGTGGTATTCGCATGGCTGCGAAATAAACTTATTTAAATCATTTATAGATTAATTTATAAAACAGTTGTGAATGAAAATTTACAACTGTTTTTATTTTCCATATTGTGTATTGATGGACTAAGTTTTAAGTTCAATTCTCACTGTATATTTAATTTGTCACCCAACTTATTGGCGAAATATGGAGTCGAATAGATGAGAGTTCTAGGTTTAATGTCGATTGGCTTATGTTTAGTTTTAAATGGTTGTGTCGGAAATATGAATCCAACAGGCAGCAACTCAAATCCTAATTATCCATACTATACGACCCAACACTTGATGACTGTGAAAAAAATAGTTGTGCCCGCAGGAACAACTTTAACTTACGAAAAATATCGAGGTAAAGAAGGTAAACAGGAGCATTTGTTAGCAGAAGATAAGTTAACTGAAATTCAATTACCAAAGGTTCAAACCATTGATTGGGGTGGTGTGCCCGTGACGATGATTGCTAAATTCTTTAATTCAGAAATGAAGGGTTTTTCTGTTTATGCTAGTTTTGATCAATTAGCAGAACATAAAAAAACGCGATTTTCTAGGCAGTGGCAAAGTTGTGATGATGATTTGGGTATTACTGTAAAGGATACGACGGACTGGTCATTTAACAAAGCCAATATTGCGGATGTCGAAAGTTGTAGTGTGCTGTACCAACGTTATTTTAAAGATAATCCGCAGCAACAGAAATTCTTAGATAGTTTATATACAGAGTTAATGAAAATTGAATCAAAATAAGAAACAATCTTTGTCAAAAATTGCTTCTTAAATTTTAGTTTTATAATTTTGCCTTAACTTCTTCCCCAATCAGATAGAAAGCACCACCCGCAACATAATGAAGACTACGTAATTCTTTGGCTGCATCTTCAAAATACCAATGTCCATCACGGAAGACTCTTGAATCTGCCCATGCAGCAATAACAGATCCTATAAATAAATCGTGAGTTTGCTGATTATGCGGCTCAGGAATGACTTTACACACAAGCCAGGCAATACTACCACTTACAAGAGGGACGTTAAGCTCATCTTGATAGAACAATTCAGTTTTACAATCTTCTAATTTGTTTGGTTGATCAAACTGACTAATTGTACCGAGTTGATGCACCATATCAATTTGTGCATAGCAAGGTACTTGCAAAGCAAAATAACCACTTTGTTCCACAAGCTGACGTGTTTTGGTACTTTTATCGAGCACTACAGTGACTTTAGCTGGTGTGAGTTCCAAAGCACATGCCCAAGCAGCAGCCATTACATCCTTATCATTTCCATGCTGTGCTGAGACTAAAACAGTTGGACCATGATTCAGTAAACGATAGGCTTTAGCAAGTTCAACGGCTATGATTTCTGGGCTACTCATGTAATATCCACGATCTTGATTGTAGATATTATTGTTGCATAAACTTTGGCGAAAAGATTAATCAATTTCCCAGCGTTTATATGCCCGATTAAAACTTGAAAGGGATGAATAACCGAGTTTTTTAGCAAGTTCATCTTTGGTAATAAAAGGATTGAGCATCAGTTTTTTTGCTTTTTGTTTGCGTACTTCATCATAAAGTATTTGAAAATTGATAGATTTTTCTTGCAACATGCGTTGTAAAGTTCGCTTAGTTAAATTTAACTTTTCAGCAACTTGTTCGATACCGAGTAAACCTTCATTCGGATCATCAATAAGATATTTGACCCGATATAAGATATCTTGAGTTGCAGCAAGGTCATCTAATTCTTTTTGGCAAATCAACTTAAATTTCTCTGCGGTTAATGGGTCAGCCATGCTTAAAGGCATATCTAAAAATTCAGCAGATGCAATTAATCGAGTGAAGGGTTGTTGATAGCGTATTTCTGCAAAAGAAGAGACTAATACATCGCTGAAGCGTGCAAAGTAATTTGGACATTTGCATTGTAAATCTATAATCGGTTTAAAACTTGGAATAAATAATCTGACAAGATGGACAAAGCCAATTAGAAAAAAGGTACAACTAAACTCATAAGCTTGAGCATCAATCTGATGATTTCAAGTTAAGTAGTGATGGCTCGTAAGTAATATGAGAATAAGCAAGATCATCTTTTATTTCGAAATTTAATTCGACAAATGAGCATTGTAAATTCACAAATTGATTAATGGTTGTGATTGCATCGAGTGCATTTTTAGATATTGCGGCAGTTAAACCTAATAAACCATGAGAACTAATCTTGAGTTGCGTTGCTGCATAGAATCCAATGCCATCTTCTTTTGTTAATTCGATTGTACGTGTAATTACTTTTTAAAAGAACTTAAGCTGATTTTATAGCTTAGATCTTGTAATTGATCAGTCTCTACACCTGTTCCCCAAAATAATTCTTCGGCGCTAATGTTCCATCGAGATACGACTTCGGTTAATACATGAACATCATAAGAGCTACTAATAAAATGCTGTTGGTGGCGGGGAATACTCATAGTTTTAAGCAAATTCCATTTTAAAACTGATCAAACTAAATCAAAAAGTAATCTAGCTGTTGTGATTTGAAAATGTACATTCATCGGAATTTTACGAATCAAGCAAAATTTTGGCATGTATTGTTATGATTTTGGCACGCTTTGTTTTAGTCTAAAATTTATACAATCTAGCAAGAGAGTATAATTCTGCAAGTCTTTTGTATGTTTGGAATGAATCCACATACAAAGTTTAAGGACTCAATCGTTGTAATAAAAATGAAAAATGCTAGGAGCAAAATGTGAAGAAAAAATATTTAAATGCTATGGTGTTAATGACGGGTATGCTAGCAAGCAGTGGATCTGTTGTACATGCAGGTTTGTTTGATTTTCTAGCACCAAAAGCATCATGGCAAAACTGTAACGTAAGCAGTTGTACGGTTGGTGGAAGTACGAATGTTACATCTAGTTATGCTAAAACCAAGTATCCAATTTTACTTGCTCACGGAATGGCAGGTTTTTCTGCTGTAGGTCCATTACAATATTAGAATGGAATTACAGAGGACCTCGTTGGTAATGGAGCCAATATATTTGTCGCACAACAAGCTTCTTTTAATTCATCAGAAGTACGTGGTGAACAGTTATTACTTCAAACCAAACAAGTACTTGCGATTACAGGCGCTCAAAAAGTGAATTTAATCGGTCATAGTCATGGTTCACAATCAGTTCGTTATGTTGCAAGTTTATTGCCAGATAAAGTTGCGTCAGTGACGGCTGTTGGTGGTCCAACCAAAGGTTCAGAAGTTGCAGATGTTGTAGATTCAGTTGTTAAATCACCCGTTGGTCCTGCACTTGCACCTATTATCGCGGCGGGAGTAAATGCTTTTTTCTCATTAGTAGGAATTGGTTCTGGTCATTATTATGACCAAAATGCGCTAGCAGGATTGAACTCATTGACGACACGTGGCTCGGCTAACTTTAATCAACGTTTTCCAGCCGCTGTTCCAACGACAGCTTGTGGCTCAGGCACAGAGTTGGTTAATGGTGTCCGTTATTACTCATGGAGTGGAACGAGCCCATTTACCAATGCGCTTGATCCATTGGATTATGCATTAACAGCGACATCTTTATTAATTCCTAGTGAAAATGATGGTTTAGTTCCACGCTGTTCGAGTCACCTTGGTACCGTTATTCGTGATAATTATGCGTTTAATCACTTGGATGAAGTCAATCAAATATTAGGCTTAGTTGGTTTCTTACAAAACCCAGTTACACCTTATCGTACTCAAGCAAATCGTTTGAAAAATCAGGGACTTTAATCTAGACATTAAGGGAGTAAAGAGTTACTCCCTTAACCAACAAAAGATTTAAAATGGAATAATAAATAGAGCAAGGGACTATGAAAATTAAACTTTTGAATAATCGAATCATCTTCTTAGGTTTGATGGTGTGTTTACTGCTCTCATTGGTCTTGATCTATTTTATATTTAAACCAGAAGCGCAAAAGCATGACAATGACCTCAATCAACAGAATCAATTATCATCCGAGAATAATAATATTCAAAAAATCGACGATGCAAATCCTCGAGGAAAAATACCAAATCTTGCACCGTCTTTACAGGGCACAGAAATAGATTGTCCAATTCAAGTGGATGCAAATGGAAAATTAATCTTAACCGTAGGTATTCGCAGTTGTTTTGACTATTTCTTTTCTAGTCTAGGTGAAAAAACAGAAGTGGAACTTATGTCGGATATTCGACAATATCTTAAAGCGATTTTACCTGACAGTGCTTCAAGTTATGCGAGTTATAGTCAAACCACTTTATTATCCATACATGATTCGAAAAAAACTCGAAATAACTCATCGACTGAGTTGTATTAGTTTTATAATGATTTGACTATATTTGCTAGATCAGTATGTTGCATATACTCATGCATTAAAAAATCTAAAACCTACAACTAGCTTTACAACAGGAGACGCTGAAGGTTTTCAAAAAGTACTTGATCAAATGTACAAAGTTCAGCAGCAGTTTTTTAATTCAGCAGAAATTAATGCGTTATTCGGAAATGAACGTAACTTGAATCAATTTAATATTGATCAAATGCGTATTCATGCGAATAAGAGTTTGAATGCTCAGCAGAAAGCAACCGAGTTGGCAAACTTGATTGACCAACTACCATCGACTTTGGCTGATGGTGTTCGAGTGTCTATGCAATTTACTGAATTGCAACACCTTACAAAGGAAATTCAAGAAAAAGGAGGCTCAGCACAAGAGATTCGTAACATGCGTGAGAGTTTGTTAGGTGCTGAGGCGGCAGACCGATTAGAAAAAGTTGACCAAGAAGAAGCAGGATGGCAGAAACAAGTGAATAGCTATTTGTCTGAGCGTGAGCAGATTCTTAAAAGCAATGCGAGTGATTCCAACAAACAACAATCAATTGAACAGCTTCGTAATAGTACATTTTCGACAAAAGAAGATTTACTCCGAGCACAATCTTATGAAATCATGAATGATCAGAAGAAGCTTAACTAAATAAAAAATTATAATTTTTTAGGAATTTTGGTTTAAACATTAGACCTCTTGCGAAAGTATAAAATCGTTTATACTATTTTCTATGAGATATGAAAATTTAACACGATTTAATGATGAAGAATTTAAACGTTTAGTTGGGGTTCCTCGTCCTTTATTTTCTAAAATGATGACGACTTTAGAAAATTCTGAGCGCGCAAAGAAAAAATCTGGGCGTCCGCATTCTTTAACTTTGGAAGATCAATTATTATTATCTTTGAATTACTTACGATCATATAGAACACAGCTAGAATTATCAGTTGATTATGGTATAGCTGAAAGTAATGTTAATCGCACGATTCAAAAAGTTGAAAATGCCCTGATTCAATCTCGATATTTTGCTTTACCTAAACGAAATCAACATGTGGCAAATGATGATTTTGTAATCATAGATGTTACAGAATCACAAATTGAACGTCCCAAAGAAACAAAGAAAATTCTATAGTGGGAAAAAGAAGAAGCATACATTAAAAACACAGGTTATTTTTAGTCCAAAATTAAATCAAATTGTGAGTATTCAAGTTGAAATAGGGACAATGCATGATCTTAAAATAGCTCGAAAATATGCTAAAGAATTTGCCAATTTTACATGTATTTTGGGAGATTTGGCCTATAAAGGGTTCAAAGAAATAAAGAGTAAGTTATTAATTCCAATTAAAAAACCAAGGAAAATGAGCTTACCGAAAGAAGCTAAGCAAATCAACAAGGAAATAAGTCGTCGTCGAATTCCGATTGAACATATCAATTCAAGACTTAAAGTCTTTCGTATTCTGAGTGAACGATATAGAAATAGACGAAAAAGATTCGGATTAAGAGTAAATTTAATTTCTGGGCTTATCAATTGGATGATCAAAAAATAACTTTCGCAAGAGGTCTATTAAATTGAGTTGTTAAAGAAATCTTATTTTAATAAGATTTCTTTAACTAATTTCTGACCTTTTCTAAGAATTTCTAATTCAACCTTTCCTTTTTTTAAATAATTCGATATGTCAACAAAATTACTAACATCTCTCACAACAATATTATCAATTTTTAAAATAATATCGTCCTCTAAAATTACATCTGTGGAAGGTGAATTTTTTGAAATGTATTTTGCTTTTATGCCTTCTAGTTGCCCTGTTCTTGATTTGTCTAAATCTGATAAGTCAATAGGATATACACCTGTCATTGAGTGAAATTTATAAAAATAACTGACAATATATTCTCTTTGAGCATTATATTTCGGAGCTGTTTGAGTTAAAGAATTATTTGCTGAATTAAAATTATTATTAGTGCTTTCAAAGTTTGATTGCATCGATGTATTTTGTACAAATGGAGTTGAAAAATTATAGTAGCCAATCTGTCCAGTTGGTTTTTCATTTGTAAATAAGACGATTTGAGCACCTAGATTATCCCCCCTTTTTTCTAGAGCAGCAACTACATTTTCATATCCTCGGAAATCATCTCGACCATTAAATGTTTGCGATTTAATCGGTATGTAACCTTCTTCCAATAATTGTTTTGTTGATGTTTCAAATTCATCAGTTTTAAGAGCTTGTGCTTTGGTTAAAGGTGAAATTTTAGGTTTTTTAAAAGAGGGAATAGAGATATAAATATTTCCATAAGCATTTAAATTTAATGTTGTTAGTATCATTAAAGCTAAAGAGGATTTTAATATTTTTTTTCTCATAAGAAATCCAATAAATATTCGTCTATGCAATTTAACAAATTGTTTTTATAAAATCTACAAGCATATAATTTTAGAAGTTTATTTATTTTGGTGAGAGCATTCAATTGAATTGATAGTAAATTTTTATTGATGAATATTTAGAGATTGCTTATGCGACAGTGAACGACTGGCAAAGTAAAGCCCTATCTCATTTGATTTTCTAAGCTGCCTATACGGCAGTGAACTGGCTATTTACAACATTAGAAAACAAGCAAAATTTCTAAGCTGCCTATACGGCAGTGAACGTATGCAAAATTTAGAAACAGAATGTAGAAAATTTCTAAGCTGCCTATACGGCAGTGAACTGCGCTTTATCCAATTGAAGTTAGCAATAAAGTTTCTAAGCTGCCTATACGGCAGTGAACTTAAGTTTTTTATCGTATCTCGTTATGATTATTTTCTAAGCTGCCTATACGGCAGTGAACTCTCAGATCGGTTCAATAAAGCCACTCTAACATTTCTAAGCTGCCTATACGGCAGTGAACTTTATCATTGCGATGACATTGGGTTCTCTGTTTTTCTAAGCTGCCTATACGGCAGTGAACTGTTGACCAGATAATTATTTTTTTATCTTGTGTTTCTAAGCTGCCTATACGGCAGTGAACTGCCTGAGAAAGAAGATTCTAATTGCTCGAAATTTCTAAGCTGCCTATACGGCAGTGAACCCTAAAATTATTACTTGTTTCAGTAGCGGATTTTTCTAAGCTGCCTATACGGCAGTGAACCTGATATACCCATTCAAATCTCGATTGGTACTTTCTAAGCTGCCTATACGGCAGTGAACTGCAATTTCTTTTCCACAAACTTTAACCTCTTTTTCTAAGCTGCCTATACGGCAGTGAACACTTGCGCTGGCATCATATTGCATGACGATAGTTTCTAAGCTGCCTATACGGCAGTGAACGCTACTGCGAAACAAAATTCGAAGAAGTGGATTTTCTAAGCTGCCTATACGGCAGTGAACCAGAATAAATTTGACGAACAATGTCTGTTTTATTTCTAAGCTGCCTATACGGCAGTGAACCGTTCAAGCTTTGCACTTCATCATCAACAAAATTTCTAAGCTGCCTATACGGCAGTGAACATCAGAGAGAAGAAGTTGCAAGGTTTTCGTGTTTTCTAAGCTGCCTATACGGCAGTGAACCATGTATTACGTGGACACTGCTGTTGTAGATGTTTCTAAGCTGCCTATACGGCAGTGAACTGATTCGGTTGCTTGATGCATGTTTGGTAAATTTTCTAAGCTGCCTATACGGCAGTGAACAGTAAAATAGAGTAAATAAAACAAGTTAAAACATAGGTTTATCAAGAAAATTGAGTAAATACCCAAAGTTTTGATCCAAATTGTAACTTATTGATTTTATTAAGCTGTTAAAGAGTAAGAAAAATATTGGGGTAAAAATAGCTTTTTGTCAAAAGAAAACAGTGTTCGTTCTAATTTATTGCTTTCCTCAGAACCTACATCGACTTAAAATCATGAATACTCTTGATGATAAAGAAGTAAGTCCCGTGTCAGACCATTTGGAAAACGAATTTGAGCTAAGTAATGAGGAAATGCTTCTCTATAGTCGTCAGATTTTATTAGATGGTTGGGATATCGAAGCACAAGAAAAACTAAAACTCGCCAATGTGCTAATAATCGGCGCAGGTGGTATCGGTTGTACCAGTGCCGAGCTGTTGGCACGTGCGGGTGTAGGTAAAATTACCATTGTCGATGCCGATACAATTGAAATGAGTAATCTGCAAAGACAAATTGCCTTTACGACAAAAGATTTAGGTCGATACAAAGCCGAAATACTGGCAAAGCATCTAAAAGATATTAATCCGCATATACAAGTTAGCTATCAAAATATACGATTCGATGAAACGAATGCTGATGAACTTGTACAGCATCAAGATGTAGTCTTGGATGGTTGTGATAATTTTACGACTCGTTATCTGGTGAATGCGGTGTGTAGAAAACATCAAGTACCACTCATCAGTGCATCAGCCATTGGTTTTGAAGGGCAACTGTTTATGGTGGATGCTGATTCAGCTTGTTATGAATGCCTGTTTCCGAAAGAAGATCATGACAATGAAGGGTTACGTTGTGCGGAGTCAGGTGTATTAGCTACCACTCCTGTAATGATAGCGTCATTACAAGCGCATCACACTTTGCTGTTTTTAGGACTTGGTCTGACACCATTAAAGCAAAAACTATTGCTTTGGAATGGTTTAAATCTATCGCAACGCATTCTTAAATTTGAAAAAGATGTAAATTGTCCAGTTTGTCAGGCAACTTGATCGGTAAATTGAGCAAAATTTGCTAAACTAATGCAATCTGTGAGGCAAGAAAGATTATGAAAAGAAATATTTTATTCGATGGATTACGATCTGTTGCACGTATTGGTGAAACAGTGGTGGTTGCAGCACAAGCAGGTGTGAAATATGCAACTGAAAAACCAAGCAACGCCAAACTTATGCGTGAGACCTTTGAGTCGCTTGGTTCGACTTATATCAAACTGGGACAATTTATTGCCAGTACGCCTTCTTTATTCCCCCGTGAATATGTTCAGGAATTCCAAGGCTGTTTAGATCAAACCCCGACCTTACCATTTAGCTATATTCAAAAAGTATTGGCAGAAGAGTTTGAAGGTCGCAATCTCAATGAAATTTTCAGTTTTATTGACGAAAAACCTTTGGCTTCAGCCTCAATTGCACAAGTCCATGCTGCTCGATTAGTCACGGGCGAAGATGTGGTGTTAAAGGTTCAAAAACCTGGTGTCGAAACCATTTTATATACTGACTTAAATGTAGTGCATTGGGCGACAAAACTATTAGAAAGAGCAGTTCCTAAAATTAAATTTGCTTCACTTTCTGAAATCGTGGATGAGATCAAAACACGTATGGTACGTGAAGTTGATTTTATTGAAGAAGCACAGAATCTGGATGACTTTATTCAATATTTGAATGTTTCTGGCAATCAGGCTGCCACTGCACCAAAAGTTTATCATCAATTTTCAACGCGCCGTGTACTTACCATGCAGCGCTTGTATGGGGTGTCATTAACTGATTTTGATGTTGTTAAAAAATATGCCAAAGATCCAACACAAGTTCTGATTACTGCAATGAATACTTGGTTTGGTAGTCTCATGTTATGTAAGAGTTTCCATGCTGATTTACACGCTGGAAATCTGATGTTACTTGAAGATGGTCGTATTGGTTTTATTGATTTCGGGATTGTTGGGCAATTGAATCCTGAGGTTTGGACAGCATGTATGGCATTTATGGATGCATTACAGCACACCAATTACACTGCAATGGCTGAAAACATGCTCAAGATGGGGATGACACATCAGAAAATTGATACTCAAGTGCTTGCTGATGATTTAGAGCGTTTGTTTAGTGGTGTTCTATTGGCAGATCCTCAAGAAATTCTGAGTTCTAATCCTGCTGATCTCAATGATATCATGATGGATATGATTGGCGTGGGTGAACGTCATGGCATTAAATTCCCACGTGACTTCGCATTATTATTTAAGCAAATGTTATATTTTGATCGTTTCATGCGTGTTCTTGCACCATATACTGATATTTATGCTGACCAACGTTTGAAAATGGTTCACAATATTGAACCTGCTTCGTTTTTAAAGCATTAATTTATTTATCGGTTCATTAGGTCATTATGGATGCCATTATAATTGAAGGGTTGAAGGTGGATACTGTGGTTGGTTGTTTCAACTGGGAACGCCAAATTATTCAACCTTTGATGCTAGATCTCACCATTCATAATGATCTAACGCAAGCTGCGCAATCAGATGAGCTAGAAGATACGCTGAACTATGCACAAATCTGCGAACTTGCAGCTCAGGTGATTCAAAAAGCCAAACCCAAATTGATTGAGCATGCTGCACAATTGGTGCTTGAATGTCTATTTACGACATTTTCTTCAATTGAATCGATCGTTATCACTATTCGTAAACCCGCCATCATTGCACAAGCCAATGCAGTAGGAATTCGCCTTGAACGCAACAGAAACAATTTTTGCGCTCGCATTGGCGAGTAACCTCAAACAAAAACAAAATTTCACATTTGCTTATCAACAGATATTAAGCTTAGGTGTAGTGGAATTTTCTTCTATTTATAGAATCCCATGTCGGGATCGTGTTGGTGCCGATTATTGGAATTCAGCTTGTTTATTAAAAAGTCGACTGAATGTTGATGAGATCACTGAAACCCTGAAAAATTTAGAAGCACAATCTGGTCGAGTTCGCCCATCACATAATATTAGCTTAGATATTGATGTGATTGCTTGGGGAGAGACTTTAAACGATATGCAATTTAATCCAAAAAAGTTACCATTAGCCTTAGATGTTAAAATTCCACTTTATGATTTGTGGCAGGTTCCAGATTTAGATTACGATAGGAAAAATTCTTATCCCGTTATTTCTATGTAACACTATAATAATAGGAACAATATTCCATGAAGAAAATTTCATTGTTAGTAGGTTTTACAATTTTACTTTCAGGCTGTGCTGCCATGAGTGTTGAACAATGTAAAACTGCAAATTGGTTTAATGTTGGAGAAAAAGACGGTGCAGCAGGACAGGAATCTCGATTAGATAAATATTATTCTTCTTGCCAAAAAGCCAATATCGTGCCAAATCAAAAGCTTTATGAACAAGGTTACCAAAAAGGTTTGGGCTATTACTGTCGACCAGAAACCATTTTCAATGAAGCATTAGAAGGGCGTGGTGATTTTCGTATTTGTTCGTTAGACAAACGTGAATCATTGCGAATATATTATCAAGTTGCAAATGACTACTATCAAGCAAACTCGGAGTTTGATCGTTCACAAAATGATATTAACTATTATTTAAAAGAGCTAGAGCGTAAAGACTTATCTGTTAAGGATCGTGAGGATTATAGAAAACGTTTATATGATTTGCGCATCAATAGCAGCAGAGTTCAATCACGTTACCAAGATGCAGTTCGAACTTTGGAACGTTTTAGAGCTGAACGTGGGTTACGTTAATATTTCGAATTCAATAATGTATAGTGATGTGTGTTGACAAGAACGGAGATTTTAACTTGGTAAACTAAACATATTCATCAGGAGTTTACCATGAGCAAAAAACAAAAGATTTATACGACAGAATTTAAAGCTCAAGCAATAAAAGCCATTAAGGAAAATAAAGGTAATGTTTCCGAAACAGCACAACAACTCGGTATTTTTCATGGAAACCTTATCAAATTGGTACAAGTAAGCAAAGTTTGGGACATTAGCAGGAACACAACAATATTTGCCCGATCTTGTTGCTCTACTCGAAGAAAATAAGAAACTCAAACAACAACTCAAAACTGCGGAAATGGAAAAAGAATTTCTAAAAAAAGCGGCAGCGTACTTTGCCAAAGAAAACCAGTGAGGTATGCTTATATGAAAGAGCACAAAAAACGCATACCCAATCATGATGATGGCTAGATTGCTCAATGTCTCAGTATCTGAATTTTATGATTGGCTTAAAAAAAGTGGCATAACCTTTGAGTGGCAAAGGGAAAAATATGGGAATCCGAGTGATTCTTTTTAAATAAAAACCCGAACCATGTAAACATGATTCGGGCTGGGAGATTAGAAGACCTAAATTAGTCTTCAGATAAAGTCATTAAACTCGCATTACCACCGGCAGCAGCAGTATTTACGCTAATAGCGCGTTCAATGACTAGACGTTCTAAAGGAACCTGCTCATCTTTCTTGAGATGAGTAATGCCCACGATTGCTCCAGAACGGTTCGCAATTTTAGTTTGTAGTTCAGTCAATTGGTCAACTGAACCATGATGTAAAACAGCATCAAAAGCATCTTTTTCAATACTAGAAATGACTGTGATTGCAGATAACACATCTTTTGGTAAAGATTTCTGATGTTTGGCGAAGAAAGCATTATCTGTAGTTACAGCAGCAGTACTACTTACTGCGAAAATCGCTAGTAACTGTTGTAACTGGCTTACTTCATCATCTGCGATTGAAAGCACACGATGACGAGGCAAGATAATATATTGATTGCTTTCACCTGTTGGGCCTTGCAACTCGTAGAACTTACCAACACCAAAGGCTGGAATTGTCGGAATTGCGTGAGGCATGTTTTGTTTAGCCCAAGTCAACAAGTTCTGGTAAGCAACATTTGATACAGCATCAAACTGAGAGATTTCAGCTTTAACCGCAAAAGGTGTTGCTAAAACTTTCTCTGAACAGTGTTCCATTAAGCGGTACATATACAGTGGACCACCAGCTTTAGGACCAGTACCAGATAGGCCTTCGCCACCAAATGGTTGTACGCCTACAACAGCACCGACGATGTTGCGGTTGATATATAAGTTACCCACCTCAGCACGTTGGATCACTGTATTAATGGTTTCATCGATACGGGTGTGTAAACCCATAGTTAAGCCATAGCCTTTCGCATTGATACGGTCGATCAACTGCTCAAGCTCACCATACTTATAAGTGATGATGTGCAAGACAGGACCAAATACTTCACGCTCTAAATCATCAAGATTTGGTAATTCAATCGCTGTAGGTGGAACAAATGTACCTTGTGCAAGTGCTTGTTGACTTACTGCATCGTTAAACATCAACTGATGAACAGGATAGCCCTTAGATTTCATCTTTTGAATATGCGTATCAATGGTTCCTTTAGCTTCAGTATCGATGACAGGACCAATGTCAGTTTTTAAGATTGCAGGGTTGCCTACGATCAACTGTTGCATTGCACCTTTTAACATTTTGATAACTGTTGCAGCGCTATCTTCTTGCACACATAAGATACGAAGAGCAGAACAACGTTGACCCGCACTGTCAAATGCAGAACTGACGACATCGAGAACAACTTGTTCAGTAAGTGCAGAAGAATCGACGATCATCGCATTTTGACCACCCGTTTCCGCGATGAGCGGAATTGGTTGACCATTTGGAGATAAACGTTTTGCCACTGTTTTTTGCAAGATTTTTGCAACTTCAGTTGAACCCGTAAACATAATGCCTTGAATGCGATCATCTTGGCTAAGTTGAGCACCAACAGTTTCACCACGACCCGGAAGAAGTTGAACAACGCCGTGTGGAACACCAGCTTCCCAAAGCATTTGAACGGCTTGCGCTGCAATAAGCGGTGTTTGTTCTGCTGGTTTGGCAATTACACAGTTACCACTGACCAATGCAGCAGCAATTTGACCAGAGAAAATCGCAAGAGGAAAGTTCCATGGGCTAATACATAAGACTGTACCCAATGGTTTTACTTGCGCATTTGCAGGCAAGTTTTCGATTTGTGTCGCGTAGTAACGCAAGAAATCAACGGCTTCACGAACTTCTGCAATAGCATTGGCATAAGTTTTACCACTTTCACGGCAAAGTAATACCATCAATTCTTGGATGCGAGCTTCCATCAAATCTGCAGCGCGTTTTAAGCAAGCTGCACGTTCAACTTTATCTGTTGCAGCCCAGCTTTGTTCAGCTTGTACAGCTGCTTCTAATGCCAGTTGTACATCCGCGCTAGTCGCTTCATTCACATGACCGACAATTTCACTATTTTGTGCAGGGTTTGTAATTGCAATCGCATTACTTTGATCGTGAACTGTTGATTCAAAACCAAGTAAAGGTGCACTTTTCCAAATATGGCTACGGAGTTTTTGTGCTGTTGTATCTAATGCAGCTAAAGGCTGATCGTTATTTAAATCAAAACCATTTGAGTTCGGACGTAATGGGTAAAGATCATGCGGAAGTGGAATCGCAGGATGCTTTAAGCCAATCTGACCTTCATCTTTCGCAGCAGTTTGAATATCTTTAATTGGAGATTGAATCAAGTCTTCAACTTTCAACGTCTTATCAGCAATACGGTTTACGAATGAGGTATTTGCACCATTTTCAAGTAAACGACGAACTAAGTAAGCCAATAAAGTTTCATGGTTACCCACAGGCGCATATACGCGACACGGTACACCAAGTTTATTGTCTGCTTTTGAACCTACAACTTGCTCATACAAAGGTTCGCCCATACCGTGTAAGCATTGGAACTCGTATTGACCTGGATAATATTTGCTTGGGTCTGCAAGTGTATAAATCGTTGCAAGTGATTGTGCATTGTGCGTTGCAAATTGCGGGTACACTTGATCTGGTGCAGCAAGGAGCTTCTTCGCACAAGCAATGTATGACAAATCCGTGTGTACTTTACGGGTAAACACAGGGTAGTCAGTCATGCCGTCAATTTGTGCTTTCTTGATTTCGCTATCCCAATATGCACCTTTCACCAAACGGATCATGAGGCGTTTGTTACTGCGTTTTGCAAGATCAACGATATAATCAACCACGTAGAAGCAACGTTTTTGATAAGCCTGAATAACGAAACCAATGCCTTTCCAATTCGCAAGTTTTGGTTCGAAACATAAACGCTCAAGTAGTTCGAGTGAAATTTCTAAACGTTCAGATTCTTCAGCATCGATGTTTAAGCCGATGTCATATTGTTTTGCTAAGCATGCAAGTTCGAAAACTTTGTTGTAAAGCTCATGATGTACACGATCAATTTGCGCACGTTGGTAACGTGGGTGCAAAGCAGAGAGCTTAATCGAGATACCAGGGCCTTCATAAACACCACGCCCATTTGATGCTTTACCAATGGCATGAATCGCTTGAGTGTAATCGTTATAATAACGCTCAGCATCATGATCGGTTAGCGCAGCTTCACCCAACATATCGTATGAATAGCGGAAACCTTTGTGTTCAAATGGTTTTGCATGCTCAAGTGCTTCTTCGATAGTTTCACCCGTAACGAATTGCTCACCCATCATACGCATCGCGACATCAACCGCTTTACGAATGATGCCACGTCCACTGCGAGCGAGAAGACCTGTTAAAATACTTGATAAACTGGTTTGTTTAGGTGTTTCCATTAACTTGCCAGTAAGCATTAAACCCCAAGCAGCTGCATTTACGAACATTAGGTTACTTTGACCTAAATGCTCTTTCCAGTTGCCTTGGTTGATCTTGTCACGAATTAATAAATCACGTGTTGCTGTATCTGGAATACGAAGTAATGCTTCTGCCAAACACATCAATGCCACACCTTCTTGTGAAGAAAGTGAGAACTCTTGAAGTAAACCTTGAACAATACCTGCTTTTCCAGCCGAGCTTTTACGTTCACGTAAATTATGTGCAAGACTGAATGCTAATTCATAAATTTTTTGATCAAGATCAGGGGAAATATCTGCTGCTTCTGCAAGTTGTTTAACCGCTTCAGGCTCAGCACGTCGCCAAGCTGTATTAATGCGTTGCTCAAACTCACTTTTTTCTTTAAATTCGGTGATATAACCGTCTGTGTGAGCTGTGTCCATTTGTGCGGGAGTATCCAATGTATTCATACTAAATTCCAATAACAATCTCTAGAACATATTGAGTAGAGAGGTTTAGATAATTTATGATTACAGAATAAAACCCGAGTAACTCACTATAATTTACCTATTTTTTAGAGGAAAATTCAGTTGAATGGCCCTATTTATACATTAGATCGTACCGATCTAAAAATTCTTGATATTCTTCAGACAGATGGAAGAATTTCCAATAGTAAATTGGCAGAATTAGTGAACCTTTCACCGACTGCTGTCATGGCCCGTGTGCAAAAGTTGACGAAGGATGAATTTATCTTGGGATATGAGGCAAAACTCAATCCGAATAAGTTAAATGCAAGTTTTCTTGTGTTTGTTGAGGTGCTTTTAGATAAAACGACCCCAAATGTGCTCGAGGATTTTATTGATGCAGTGACACAATATCCAGAGATCGTCGAGTGCCATATGGTGAGTGGTGGCTTTGACTTTTTGATCAAATTGCGTAGCGCAGGGATGGAGGAGTTTCGTCGTATTGCGGGGCAGATTTTATGGCAACTTCCTGGAGTGAAAGAAACGCGTAGTTACCCTGTGATGCAAGTTGTGAAAGACAGCTCTAAAATAAAAATTAAATCAAGAACCAAATTTTAATAAAAGATCAAATAAAACAAAGGGGCTCGAAAGCCCCCTAAATTTTACTCAGAAATCTTATTTCATTTCTCTCGTATAGATTTCATCTGCTTGTTCAAAACGACCAGTCACAGTTGCGTTAGGTGCTTTACCAAGTAAACTCACCACAACAATACTGATCAAGGCAAAAATGAAACCAGGAATAATTTCATAAATACCAGTACTAGCAAATAAATTTTTCCAAACAATCACTGTAACTGCACCGATCACCATACCCGCTAAAGCGCCGTTTAGTGTCATACGTTTCCAGAACAATGACATGATAATCAATGGACCGAAAGCAGCACCGAAGCCAGCCCAAGCATAAGAAACTAAGCCAAGTACTTTACTATCGGGGTTTTGAGCTAAAGCAAGCGCCAACATTGCAACAGCGAGTACCATTCCTCGACCAATCCAAACTAACTCTTTTTGAGTTGCATTTTTACGGATCAAGCCTTTGTATAAATCTTCAGTTAATGCGCTTGAACATACCAATAACTGACAACTTAAGGTACTCATGACTGCTGATAAAATTGCAGCAAGGATCACACCAACAACCCAAGGGTTGAATAAAATTTTAGTGAGTTCCATGAATACTGTTTCAGGGTTAGCTGTCACAACCGCTGCAAATTCAGGATGTTGATGGAAATACGCAATCCCGATAAAACCAGAACCAACTGCACCTGCCAAGCATAAAATCATCCATGTCATACCGATACGACGAGCAGCAGGGATTGACTTAACAGAATCGGCAGCCATAAAACGAACTAGAATATGAGGTTGTCCAAAATAACCCAAACCCCAAGCAGCTGCTGAAAGAATACCAACAATACTTAAATTTGAAACAAAATCATAAGCATGTGGGCGTGCACTCTCAACAATTGCTGTAAATTCTTCGACACCTACACCCAAAGACATGTATGTGACGATAGGTAAAAGCAATAACGCAAAAATCATCAAACCAGCTTGGAATGTATCAGTCCAACTGATTGCCAAGAAGCCACCGATACAAACATATCCGATTGTTGCAAATGCACCAAGCCATAAAGCGGTTTGGTAAGGTAAGTGGAATAATGTTTCAAATAGACGTGCACCAGCTACCATGCCAGAAGCACAATAAATCGCGAAAAAGATGAGAATAATCAGTGCGGAAGTTACACGTAAGATCTTTTTCTGGTCATCAAAACGACCAGTGAAATAATCTGGTAACGTAAGCGCATTATTCTGAACCTCAGTATGAACGCGTAAACGTCCAGCCACAAGATACCAGTTGAGCCATGCACCAATGATTAAGCCAATTGCAATCCATGCTTCAGATAAGCCTGTCAAATAGATTGCCCCAGGTAAACCCATGAGTAGCCAGCCACTCATATCGGATGCACCCGCAGATAAAGCGGTAACGAAACTACCTAGGCTTCGTCCTCCAAGGATATAATCATCAAGGTTTTTGGTAGAAAAATAGGCGTATAAACCGATACCAAGCATGGCGATAATATACACCACGAACACAACAACAGTGGGATTCGAAAAATTCATAATGGATGCCTGTCCTTACTTATCCATAACTGTGCAATCCCATCTGAATAGACAAAAATGATTCACTATTCTAACAAGACTGATAAGGCCACAGATTCAAGCACGAATGATTTTTAAAATACTGTTTGTTTTTGTATTTTATTTGTATATTTTGTGTAATTTAAATTAAGTGTATGAATCTTAATTTTTAAATCTAAAAAAGCTCACTTTTTTTTAAATAAAAGAAAGATATTTGTGGCTTAAAAATAGGCTATATGTTTCAAATTATTACCAAAGCAAAAAATTGATAGAAATAACAGGCATTTTTGAACATAAAAATAGAGTGAAATGACAACACATGTTGTTACAAAAGCAACAATACAGAGAAATTACATTATAAAAAGCTCGTAATGTTAAGCAATTCTGCTAATGAAAATTTATTTGAAATCTTCCATATTATTTCTTTGCACCATTAGGGTGCATTGTCTGAGAGAAATGGAAAGTGGACACGGTTCAAGCAGCAACCATAAGAATAGAGCATGATTTACTTGGCGCAAAAGAAGTGCCAATGGATTGTTATTACGGAATTCATACTTTACGCGCTATTGAAAATTTCAAAATTTCTTCGCAAAAAGTTGGACAAAATAGTCACTTCATTCGTGCGTTAGCACAAGTGAAGAAAGCATCTGCTCAAGCGAATCTAAGTTTTAATAAATTAACAGAAACTCAAAGCTTGGCGATTCAGCGAGCTTGTGATGACTTAATTAATGAAACACAGAAATGGCAAGACTCATTTCCAATTGATATTTATCAAGGTGGAGCAGGCACGTCGATTAATATGAATACGAATGAAGTCATTGCCAATATCGCACTTGAATCATTAGGTCATCAAAAAGGTCAATATGACATCATTCACCCGAATGATCATATCAACAAATCACAATCAACGAATGATGTGTATCCTACCGCGATTCGTTTATCGACTTATTGTTCTCTAGATGCATTATTTACACAGATGGATAAATTGATTACTTCATTTGAGAATAAAGCAATCGAGTTTCGCTATATTTTAAAAATGGGGCGAACTCAACTCCAAGATGCTGTGCCGATGACACTTGGGCAAGAATTTCATGCATTTGCAACTTTATTAAAAGAAGATGTTCGTCTGATTAAACGTACACGCGAGTTGTTGCTTGAAGTCAATTTAGGTGCAACTGCAATTGGTACTGGTGTAAACACACCTAAAGGCTATGCTGTAAAAGTAGTTTCGTGTTTGAAACAAATTACAGGTTTAAATTTAGTTGGCGCTGAAGACTATGTTGAAGCAACAAGTGATTGTGGCGTATTCATTATTTTATCAAGTGCCTTAAAACGTCTTGCATGTAAACTTTCAAAAATTAGTAATGACTTGCGTTTATTGAGTTCAGGTCCTCGTACTGGTTTGGGTGAAATCCAATTACCTGAATTACAAGCTGGCTCATCAATCATGCCTGCAAAAGTAAATCCTGTTATTCCAGAAGTGGTAAATCAGATTGCATTTAAGGTGATTGGTAACGATCTTACGATTACATTTGCAGCAGAAGCAGGACAGTTACAGTTAAATGTCATGGAGCCTGTGATTGCAATTTCACTCAATGAATCAATTGAGCTATTAACCCATGCGATTCAAAGTTTGGATGAAAAATGTGTACGTGGAATCAAAGCACATGAACAAGCTTGCCATGATGCAGTGATGCGTAGTGTCGGGATTATTACGCTGCTTGATCCATTATTGGGTCATGCTTTGTGTGATGAAATTGGTAAGCAATGTATTGCTGAAAATAAAACTATTCAAGAAGTAGTTTTAGAGCGTGGTCTGCTGACTCAAGCGCAACTGGATGAGATTTTCTCTTTTGAAAACTTGGTTTCAGAAGTAGATGGCATTCCTATAGATTACGTTGCTTAACGTATCAACCTCAAAAAAGCCCAGTAAATGTACTGGGCTTTTTAGCCAAATCTCTTGAAGTTTTTGATATTAATAACCAACCCATACAGTGCAATTAGGATAGTGCTCTTTAATAGAATAAATAGCTTGTTCTACTCTAATATTATTTGTATGTTCCAAAGAATGAGTAAAAATTGTGATATCGAACCCTGAGCGACGTAAAGTAGTTATTTCATTACTCGATATAACTTCAGCTGATACCCATAGCGGAATGCTATAGGTATTTAGTTTTATAAAACTCTCATACCCTTGACGGTTTGTTGCTAGAAAAACCGAAGAAGAAATTTCCAAGAATTATAAACCTGATTCATATTCACTATGTGAAAGGAGCTTTTCAACATCAGCCATATTGTCTGGTTTGATTTTATATATCCAACCTTTACCATACGGTTCTTCATTGACAAAATCTGGATCATCTTCAAGCGCTGCATTCACTTCAACGACAGTACCTGAAATAGGGGCATGGATGTCAGATGCAGTTTTAACAGATTCAACAACGCCCGCTTGTTCTGTTGCAGTCACATGACTACCGACTTCTGGTGTTTCAACGTAAACTAAATCACCTAACTCCAACTGAGCATGGTCACTGATTCCAGTAACAACTAAATCACCTTCGATTCTTACCCATTCGTGTGTTCGTGCATATTTTAAATCTGTTGGATGATTCATGACAACTCCTTAAACAATCTGTCGTATCATTTTATTTGGCTTTATACAGGTTTTTTAGTTAAAACAAAAGTGTTTATAAATGAAGCACTTTGCAATATTACAAATAAGGGTCTTTACGCCAGTTACTCGGACTGCGTCCACTCCAGCGCTTAAATGCACGGCTAAAATTCGCTACATCAGAATACCCTAATTCATCAGCAATTTGTTCCAAACTATAATCGGTTCGTGACAGTAAGGAAGTTGCATGGCGATAACGAACTTCGTCAACTAGGGTGGAGAAGGAAGTTCCTTCGGCGGCTAATTGACGTTTTAAAGTGCGATCAGACATATGCAAACGATCAGCAACACTTTCAATGCTTAAATAATGTTGTTCCGAATTGGTCAAAATATCACGAACACGCATTGCGAGACGACGACGTTCGCCCAAAGCTGATAATTCAGTTTCACATTGATTAATCGCAATTTGGCTCGCAATCGGATCTGCATTAACCATTTTCAAACCGAGGTATTTTTTATCAAAGCTTGAAATTAAATGTGGCTGATTAAAGCGCACCGTACTGGTTAGTTTGTCGCGGTATTTATCAAATCCAGCGGGCTCAGGAAAATCTAAATCAACTTCACCATTTAAATCTTCAATTCCTGTTAAGGCTTTTGCCATGGTCATAATACCAATCGTTAAACCTAAGATAATTTCAGTACGTAATGGTTCAACTTCAATATCACATTGCAGTTGTAAGGTGGCTTTAGGGCCAAAGGTAGAGAAATAGAGCTGTAGAAAAGGCAAGCGTAATTGAATAAAACGACTTGCAAGTGCAATTGCATCGGTAATGTCATGCGCAGTCATAATGGCATAACCAATAAAACCATGAATAGAAATACGCATTTGCGTACCTAGGTGAAATCCTAATGTACTTTCACCTGTTAAACGCAAAGAATGTTTAACTAATTCATTCGCAATAGGTGTAGGAATTCGATAATTTGGGTCAGCTAATTGCTCACTGGTTAAATGAAAAGGAGCAAATAAGGTTTCATCGCTATATCCCCAGCGAGAAACAACGTCTAATAGTAATAAGCCATAGACGCCTGGTATACCTTGATCTTGACGAGTTGAAGTTGTTTTCATGTGCTTTCCGTGGCGCTCATCAATTTTGCCAATATCTTTTAAACATTTAAGTCTGAAACATCTTTACACGAAATAAAATAATCAATCATAAAAATTGTTGGACAAAAGAGTCACCCAATCTCCAAAATTAAGCTGCTTTTCTAAAGACCATTATTTTGGTTGTTGATATTAATAGCACATCGCCATGTTGGTTCAAAGCTTGAGTAACGTAACTGACAATACCACGATCAGTTTTGGTTTTAGATGGCACAATCGCAGTAATCTCAATTTCGACATGAATTTTATCGCCAACACGAGTAGGGCGAGGCCAACGAAGGCTAGATTCAGAACCCAGTAATCCGCCTGCGATTGGAAAGCACTCTGTCCATAAACGCATGGTTACTGCTGAAGTATGCCAGCCACTTGCTGCTAAACCTTGAAAAATAGGATGTTGTTCAGCTGCGTGTTCATCTAAATGAAAGGGCTGAGGGTCGTATAGGCTCGCGAATTGTTTAACTTCTTCAAGTGTCATTTCATAGTCACGGCTGATGAAACGATCTCCAATATTTAAGTCTTCTAGATACAACATTATTCTGTGTCCTGAGCCACTACTCGCTGCTCAACTAAAAAACCACCTGTTTGGCGTTTCCATAATTGTGCATACAAGCCATCATTTGCAATAAGTTCCTCATGTGTACCTTGTTCTGCAATTTTGCCTTGATCAAGTACAATGAGACGATCCATTTGAGCAATAGTAGATAAACGGTGTGCAATTGCAATGACCGTTTTGCCAACCATTAAGTCATTTAAACTGCTTTGAATCGCGGCTTCAACTTCTGAGTCAAGAGCACTTGTTGCTTCGTCTAAAATAAGAATAGGTGCATCTTTCAAAAAAACTCTAGAAATCGCAATACGTTGACGTTGACCCCCAGAAAGTTTTACGCCACGTTCACCGACATAGGCATCAAATCCAATACGTCCTTTCTGATCAGTCAATTGAGGAATAAATTCTTCTGCTTTGGCTTTTTTGACAGCAAGTTGAATCTCTGCTTCAGTCGCATTAGGGCGACCATATTTGATATTTTCAGCTACCGTACGATGTAATAGAGAGGTATCTTGTGTGACTAGTGCAATATTGGCACGTAAGCTATCTTGTGTGACATCATGGATACTTTGACCATCAATCAAAATGCGACCCTGATTAATATCATAAAAATGTAAAAGTAACTGAATGAGAGTAGATTTACCTGCACCAGAACGACCAACGATACCAATTTTCTCGCCAGGTTTAATCGTAAGATTGAAATGATCAATTACATTTTTTTGATTATAAGCAAAACTAACATCTTCAAAACGAATTTCGCCCTGTTGAACTTTTAGTTCAGTTGCATCTTTTTTGTCTTGAATTTGAATTGGTTTACCTAGGGTTTTCATCCCATCCTGAATCGTACCAACATTTTCGAAAAGCATCGTAATGTGCCACATGATGAATTCCGCTAGGCTATCGAGTTTTAAAACCATTGCCGTGGTTGCTGCGATTACACCTATAGCAGCTTGACCTTGTGTCCATAACCAAACAGAACTACCAATCACGCCTATAAAGAGAAAAGCACTGAGTAAACGAATGCTGATTTGGTATTTCACACCTAAGCGCATCTGTTTATAAACAGTGACCATAAATTCTTGCATGGACTCTTTTGCATACTGACTTTCACGACCAGCATGTGCAAACAATTTCACGGTTTGAATATTGGTATAAGCATCGGTAACACGTCCAGTCATAACAGCGCGTGCATCTGCCTGTTGTTGTGAAACTTTACCAAGACGAGGAATGAAATAACTGGCAATCGCGATAAATAAGATCAGCCATAAAAGTAGTGGGACGATCAAAACAGGCGAAATAGAACCTAATACAAAGCTAATCGTAATAAAGTAAATCAGTACATAAACCAACATGTCACCAAGAATCATCCAAAATTCACGAACTGCTAATGCAGTTTGCATAACTTTGGCAGACAAGCGACCAGCGAAGTCGGTATGGAAAAAATCTAATGATTGTTGCAATAATAAATTATGGAATAACCAGCGCATACGCATTGGAAAATTACTAAATAACACTTGGTGTTTGACAATAGATTGCAAACTTACGAAGAAAATATTTGCGAATAAAATACTTATGAGAATAGTTAAATTTTGATGATTCGTTTCTAAAAAGGTATTAGGCTGACTTTTAGTGAGCCAATCAACTAGTTTACCAATATAAGAAAAAAATAATGCCTCAAAGCACGCAGCAGCAGCTGTACAAGCAATAAGTAAAAAGAGGAATGGTCTGACACCTTTCGTTGATTGCCAAACAAAAGCAAAAAAAGTAGTCGGTAATGGTTTGTTTAAATCTTTCGTTGGGTAAGGATCAACTAATTTTTCAAACCAACTCAGCATTACACTTATCCTCTGATGAAATTCTAATTCAGCTAGTTCAGTAGCATATCAGAAAATTAGCTTTATAGATGAAAAGAGCGAATGTGGCTTGGTTCGCAAAAGGATAATTAAATTTCCAATTTAATTTCGAAAATAGTTTGTTTCAAATAATATTTGTTATTAATTTTTTTCTTAACAAATAATATGGTAAATGAAATTTCTAACGAAATATTTCAATAGATCATTAGCAATCCAAGTGATTGATATTAACGAATGGTGTAAATGGTATCGAAGTTAACATCCACTGAACAAATAAGTAAATTACAAATTAAATTATTGTTTAGTAGATTTGAAATTTGATTACTTAGATTCATTTCAAATGCTGTTAATTCTCTCATGATTATTTGGCATGCACTATTAAATTCATGAATATTCCAGTCTTTATTAAATAAAAATTTTATAGCGTTTAAATTGTTTAACTCATACATCAAGGTGTGATGAAGTGAGAATCCTTTATCATCAATTATTTTTGAACTTTGGAAGAGAATTGGTTCCACTTGATTCGCTTTGATGAGCATTAATGAATCAATTATTTTATTTTTAAGCTCATTATTTAAGCTGTTAAAGAAACCAAAAGAAAATGTTGTAATGACCGCAGCATCCATCCAAAGTGTAGATTTATGGCTCATTTTTCCTAAATGAAGTTCTATAAATTCATATTGATTTCCGATATTCTCAGTTTGGGAGAAAAATGAGTAATCTTTTTCATTTTTGAATTTTATTGCTGAATGAGGCATCTTTTAACTCATTATTACATTACTTAACAATCTTGATACATAATGGTTTTTTTTAAATTAAAATTCAACAGATTTTATTAATATTTATTTCCTTTGATTGGTGATTGATCCCAATATGTTTATTTTATCAATCTTTCTATTTAAAAAGTTATAATAAGTTAACTATATTAAATTAATGTGAAAGGTGTTTAATAATATTTAAAACTTAGGGATATTATCTAATTTTTTATAGAAACTGAGAATGATATCTAATTTTTATATTAAAATAACAATCAGTAGGATAGAAAATTTCTGTTTTTTCGCTACAAGTATTTAGGATATAAAACTGATAGACATCTTAGATGTATGTTGGATGAGCTGGTTTTGATACAAAAGATGAGAAATCGAATCGATCAGTGAGCAGGCTACGGGTTGGTAATGGAGAGGAGTGTACTCACTTAAAGTTCTATTTGTCTCATAGGCGAAGAGTAAGACGCTAGACAATTATTTAAAAATTCATTTGAAATACAGCTTTTATAGTGAAAATTCAATGCATGCAACGTGATACAAGGCGTATACTCAAATTAACCATTACAATCACATAGGATTAGAAATGCTTCTTAAATTTGCGATTCGCTTTATGGCTGTCCTCCTTTCAGTACTTATCTTGGTTGCTGTCGTTATTTAGTTCTTCTTCTCAAGCAAATTAACCACAGATTTGTGGATTATTGTGGTTCCTGTGATTTTAGGTATTCCAATTCTTACCTCAGTCGTAATTGCTAAAGACGATGAGTTAAGCATTCATTGATACATACATGAATAATTAAAGTCACTATTTAAAAAGCCCATGCCAATGGGCTTTTTTACTATTTTAAACAATCTAAGTCCTATTTGAGAATTTACATTGTTTGATGAACGGTCATAATCAAGCGATGGTTGGTGTTGGTAATAGTTATTAAAAAAATAGATAATTGTGATGAAATTCACAATTTGGATAAGAAATGTTTAAGATCATAGGGAATTTAATAGTTTGTATGCTGTTTATTACTGGTTTGGTATTTTTATTGATTGGAACTTCGTCAACGGATGCGCTTCTGATTGCTGTTTCATTCGCTTTGATGACGGCATCTTATCTACTTGCATCAGAATTCAATATAAATCTGTTGAATTGGAATAGATAAAAAAATTTAGCTGAAGAATTTTTGTGGAAATTCTTCAGCAATTTGATCCTAGCCAAAATAATGGACAGCATGTCCCTCTAAAGATAATGTTACTCCAATCTTTGGGGGTCAAAGAAATGGCTAAACGTTTTAGTCCTGAATTTAAACAGCAAGCAATTGATTATCTACTTTTCAAACTTCCACGAGCCTATAGCTGCAATCGCTCATAAATTAGGTGTGGCTTATTCAACCATAGATAAAGCGCATGTGTACTTTCTGATTCCTTATCTTAGTTTATTGCAAAAATTTTTTAGACACTCAACTGATAAGAATAAAACTGTATTATCTACACATTTTAGGATTTCATAGAAAATTTTGGGAAATTAGGTTTAAAGTTTTTTCTATTTAAATACTTTAAGGCTTTAGTATTAAAAAATGTAAAGCCTTAAAGCTTAGTTCGCATTAGATTTGAAAATCTTTAACAGACAAATAGGTTTTAAAATCATATCCTGATGGTGCTTGATAAATTCTCAAACCAAATTCAGGAATAATTGCAATAAAATGATCGAAGATATCAGATTGAATCGCTTCGTAAGATGCCCATGCTGTCGTATTTGTAAATGCATAAATTTCTAAAGGTAGACCTTCACTAGTGGGTTGTAGTTGACGAACTAAAATAGTTTGATTTTGTGCAATACCTTGATGCTGGCGTAAATAAAACTCTACATAAGCACGGAATGTTCCTACATTGGTTAAACGTCGTTGGTTGTATTCTGATTGATTACTTAGATGATCATTAAACTTATTAATTTCATCTTGCTTTGCATCAAGATAATGGTCTAAAAGTAAAAAATCTTTTAATTTTCGCTGTTCACTATCAGTCATAAAGTGAACACTACTTTGATCAAGAAATATCGAACGTTTAATACGACGGCAGCCAGAATTACTCATACCACGCCAGTTTCTAAATGTATCGGTGACAAGTTTGTTGGTTGGAATGGTGGTTAGTGTTTTATCGAAATTTTGTACAGTCACTGTATGCAGAGACATATCAATCACGTCGCCATCTGCATTTAAAGAGGGCATCTCAATCCAGTCTCCTATACGAACCATATCATAAGAGGCAATTTGTACACTTGCGACTAAAGACAAGATCGTATTTTGGAAGACTAGCATGAGAACTGCTGCCATTGCACCGAAGCCTGCGAGTAAAGTAAAGACATCTTTTTTAAGAAAAGTACCTAAAATCATAAGACCACAGACAACGAATAAAATCAGTTTGATCAGCTGTAAATAACCTTTGATTGGTTTATTTCTCGATTTTGGATTGCGTTGATACACTAAGTTAAAAATATTCAGTGCTTCACTAATTGATAAAGCGAGCGTGAGAAAAATAAATGCCTGTGTTCCCATTTGTATTAATGTAATTACTTTTAATGGAAGATGGGGAACTGCACTGATTCCATTCATGATGACTATCGCAGGAACGATATTTGCAAATCGACGTGTAACGCTGTGTTGGGCAAAAATTGATTGGTGGGGTGACTTAAGCTTAGTAATGATATGGCGGATACCACGGACAATAATTCTTTTGGCAATAAAATTTGCTAAAACCGCTAGAAAAATCAAAATTGCGAATGAAATGAGCATTTCTAACCAAGGGTATTGGCTTAATTCACTTCTAATTTCGCTAATAAAACTTAAATAATTCAAATCAAAACACCTTACAATTTTCACTTTATTAATTGTAAGGCGTTAAAAGTACTTATGATAAGTTGATCACATTTTGAATACGATCTGTAAGGTTGTATTACATTAATGAGGTGTGATTTACCACATTAAATCATCTGGAATGACATAAGCTGCGTATGGGTCTTCTTCATCAGTTGCTTGATCATTTTTCTCAGTATTATTGTTAACCAGAATAAATCCTTGCATTTTTTGATCAATTTTTTCTGCAAGAGCTTTGGGGAGATAAGCATATTTATCTTGATCTTTAGCAATAACTAAAGAACCCGTCACTAACGCATTATAAACTTGTTGTGAAAGATAAACCTTTTTAATTTTCCCCTCATCAATGAATTGATAGGTAACATCGCCCTCTGTTTGCAAAATTTTATGTTGCTTGATCATTTGAATAATTGAAGCTTTAAGCGCCTTTTCTTCTAAAACCTTTTGTTTTTCTAAATTCAGTGCTTGGTCTTTGGCTAATTTCTCTTGATTCACTCGATCGATTTCAGCTTTTAATGAGGTATCATCATGTTGTCCAGTGCGTTGTTCATGTTGCACCTGTTTGGTTAATTTTTTGGCTTTTTTATTGTCGACCAAACCCGCTTTGAGTAACTGAGCTTGTAATGCATTTTTAACCATAATTCAATCCGAATTCGAGTTTGATGAAGAGCGAAAGTAAATTACCCAGTAAGCTATACTCATAGTCAGACTTAAACTTGCTGGTATTAGGAAAGTTTGTAATTTTAAATAAGGATAAAGCAAACTCGCAATAAGCCCACCTATAAAAAATCCTAGAAAGATGAGCAAGTGTAAAAAAATACGCCTATTTTCAATTTTTAGACCACGAACTTTATAACCTAAGGTTAAACCAATATCCGTTAAAACACCTGATAAATGTGTTGTACGGATAATTGCACCTTTATAGTGACTGACCATCGCATTTTGTACGCCCATGGCGACACATGCCCACAACAAACCATAGCGCGGGAAGTAAGGTAACAAAAGCCAAGTTAAAAATAGAAATGCAGCAACTAAACTAAGTGGGAAACCGTAATGATGGCCAAAAGAGACATTGCTATCTCCAAGAATGAGACCGCTGTAAAACGATCCAATCACGAAGCATAAAACTACTAAACTGAGATAAATAAAATGCTCTGGTTGCCATTCTAGCAAACTCATTGCCAGCATGCTGACGTTGCCGGTCATGTGTGAAACTGATTGATGTAGAACAGTAAATAGCCCTAATACGTTAACCATACCAGCATTTAGTGCGAGTAAAAAAGCACCAAGTTGAATCCAGTTTGGTAAACGCTGTAAGGGCATAACAATCTACTAGTTTTTTCGGTTTCGGAAATCTACAGCAGCAGTAAATAAAACGTCAGTTGACGAGTTCAGCGCAGTTTCAGTCGAATCCTGTAATACACTGATAATCATACCAATCGCAACTACTTGCATCGCAATTTCAGATGATATACCAAATAAACTACAAGCAACAGGGATGAGCAGTAATGAACCACCTGCAACACCTGATGCACCGCATGCTGAAACGGTTGCAACGACTGAAAGAATAATCATTGTGCTTAGATCAACATGAATACCCAATGTATGAACAGTAGCAAGCGTTAATACGGTAATTGTAACCGCTGCACCCGCCATGTTGACTGTTGCTCCAAGCGGAATAGATACACTTGCGGTTGCTTCGTTTACACCTAAGCGTTGCGCTAAATCGAGATTAACAGGAATATTGGCAGCAGAACTACGTGTGAAAAATGCCGTAATTCCACTTTCTTTTAAACATTTAAACACTAATGGGTAAGGGTTTGCTCGCATCGTTAATGCGACTAAAATTGGATTTATCACTAATGCAACAAAAAGCATTGTTCCTATCAGTACAATTAACAAATGTGCATAGCTAGATAAAGTTGCTAAACCTGCATCTGCAAATGTGACTGCGACTAAGCCAAAAATTCCCACAGGGGCAAAACCAATCACGGTGTGAATAATTTGATTTACAGCATCAGCCACATCAGTAAGCACTTGTTTGGTAGTCTCAGAACTATGACGTAATGCTAAACCTAAGCCGATTGCCCAAGCCAAAATACCAATAAAGTTGGCTTCACTAATCGCTTGTATAGGATTGGCAATAAAGCTTAATAATAAGTTCTTTAAAATTTCTGCCAAACTACCAGGCGCTTGAAGAGCTGGTTGAGTTGATAAATTAAGAAATAGCTGACTTGGAAAAGCAATACTTGCTACAACAGCACTAAATGCTGCGAGTAGCATTCCAACCACATACAAAATCATAACAGGTTTTAAGTTTGAGTTTTGCCCAACTTTGAAATTTGCAATCGAAGCAAGCACTAAAACAAAAACAAGAATCGGGGCAACCGACTTTAATGCTTTAATAAACAATTCACCTAATAAACTCAAATAAGGTGTAAAGTTAGGAAAAAGCAAAGCTACGCCAATCCCTAAAAAAATAGCAATAATAATTTTGCTGACTAAGCTCAAGCGAGACAATACATTAAACATATAAAAGCCTTATAAACCTATATGTGGTTTAAGGTTAAACAAGCGCCGTATTCTATACCTAAGCACTGTATTTTTTTAAATTTTTTTGATGAACGAATTACTTTAAAAATACCATAAAAATTAAAATAATGTTTTTAAAAGTATTTTATTCAAATATACAGAATCTTTTTGTGTAAAAAAAGATCTTATCTTTATGGTTTTACTAAAAACTATAAGTGAAAAGGCAGTATTCTTCTAGCTGCTGTTTAAAATTTAGATTGTTAACTTATTGATAATTCAAGGAACAATAAATCATTTTATCTCAAAAATTATTGTACAAATGAGTAGTTTTTAAAGAATTTGGTCTTATCCATATCATTATTGCATTAAGCAAATAGTGATTAATACAAATATAGAGTAGGGACTTATTAGTCCCTTCTTTCTCTTACTTAAAGAAATATCCAGTTTCTGGTGAACTTGCATTCGCCATACGTTTACGAGGCATACGACCTGCTAAGAATGCTTCACGACCTGCTTCAACCGCTTTTTTCATGGCAGAAGCCATCAAAATTGGATTTTGAGCAGCAGCAATTGCTGTATTCATTAATACGCCGTCACAACCGAGTTCCATTGCAATCGCCGCATCACTGGCAGTACCAACACCTGCATCGACTAACACAGGAACTTTGGCATTTTCTTTGATGATTGAAATGGTATGTGGATTCAAAATGCCAAGGCCAGAACCAATCAAACTACCCAAAGGCATGATTGCTACACAACCCATGCTTTCAAGTTCTTGAGCGACAATCGGATCATCCGAGGTATAGACCATGATCTCAAAACCATCATCGATCAAGGTTTGCGCGGCTTTAAGCGTCGCGGTCACATTTGGATATAAAGTTTTTTCATCACCAAGTACTTCTAACTTCACCAGATTGTGACCATCAAGCAGTTCACGTGCCAGCATACAGGTACGAATCGCGCTATCGGCATCAAAACAACCTGCGGTATTTGGCAAGATTGTGTACTTCTCAGGTGGAATCACTGAAAGCAAATTCGGCTGATCGGCATGTTGACCGATGTTTACTCGACGAATTGCAACGGTCACAATTTCAGCACCACTGGCTTGAATAGCTAAATCAGTTTCATTGAGATCTTTATATTTACCAGTTCCGACCAATAAACGAGATTGGAAAGTACGTGAACCAATAATTAAAGGGGAATCTTGCATGGGCTTACTCCATTTTTAGCCGATTAGCCGCCACCAACAGCTTGAATAATTTCAATACGATCTTCAGGAGCAATAGCTGTTTGCTCAAGTCTACTTTTCGGAATAATCTGTTGGTTCTTTTCTACAGCGAAGCGTTTGCCTTCAAGCGCCAAGCTTTGAATCAATTGCTGTAGGTTTTCACAAGGCGTGTCGAGTGACTCGCCATTTAAATAGATGTGCATGATCAATCCTTATTTCGCATGCTTGATTGCTTGCCATGCGAGTAACAGCCAGCCCGCTATCATAAACGCACCGCCAATCGGTGTAATCGCACCTAAAATGCGCGGTAGGCCGAGCGCCATAATGTATAACGAACCGCAGAAAAATATGATACCAATTTGCATCAAAATAAAAGGAATTTTTATTGGGAAAGTAGGTGTGGTTTTATGCAGAACACCTAAAATTAGTAAGCCAAGCGCATGATAGAAAAAGTATTGGGTGGCTGTACCCCACCAAGCGAGTTGTTCTAGGGTTGCAAAAGATTTGAGTCCATGAGCACCGAAAGCACCCAACATAACTGCAATAGCAAGATTGATTGCAGCAATTCCAATCCACATGGCATCGTACCTGAATGAAATTAAAAAATTTTTGAAGATTGGAGTGCTATTTTTTCATAGTCGATCATATTATGCAAACTAACTTGGGGGAATGATTAAGTAATTTCTCCCTTGCTGATCCATCTATATTCAATATCGGATGCTTCAATTAACCATCGACTAGATTCATTGAGATCGTACCATTCTATTTCATGAATCAAATGTCCTTGATCATTGATACGCAATTCATCATATCTCCAATCTCTATGACCCTGAATTCCATGGTTGCAGTTAAGTTGATAATTAAATACTTGTGGGTATATCAATTCAATAAAACCATCATGATAAGCTCCAAGCAGTCGAATGGTAATCGTTATATAACGATTTTCTTGTCGATCTCCCGAGTTTCTTTCTTCAATTTTAATATTTTCTAACCAAGCATCATGTGGACAACGCGGGTCATTAAAATTGCCATACCACTCAGAAGTTGCAAGTGAATAGGCTTTTGATGGGAAAATATTTTTGTGCTGAGTTAAGTATGCTTTGTATTGTCCAAAGCATTCAGGATTATCCGATGTTCTTTCATTTGATAAAATAAACATAATTTGCTTTAAACCTTTAGATTGTCTCTGAGGTCTTATATTTTTTATTTAAAAATTTATGTGATCAGGCTCATTATATTTTTAGTCATAATGAGCCTGACTCAATTAACTCGCAGACATTGCTGTTTTGATTTTTTCCATTGCATTTTTTTCAAGCTGTCGAATACGTTCTGCTGAAACGTTATATTCTGCGGCCAATTCATGCAAAGTCGATTTATCATCATCTAACCACCGACGTTGCAAGATATTACGAGATCGATCATCAAGCTGTTCCATTGCCTCGTGTAAGGCAGAACTACTTTGTTCTTCATAATCTTCTTCTTCAATCAACCGAGCTGGGTCGTAGCGATTATCTTCAAGATAAAGTGCAGGAGCTGTATGTGGAGTATCGTCATCATCATCACCTTGAGCTTCAAAAGCAGCATCATAAGCGGTTAGGCGACCTTCCATTTCGAGCACTTGCTCTGGTGTGACATTCAAATCATTGGCAATTGATTTCGCTTCTTCCAACGTAAGTCGTTTGCTTGATTTTTTAAGACTACGTAAGTTAAAGAATAATTTACGTTGTGCTTTTGTCGTTGCGATTTTGACAATACGCCAGTTACGAATCACATATTCATGTATTTCGGCTTTAATCCAGTGCACTGCAAAAGAAACTAAGCGAACACCCATATTTGGATCGAAGCGTTTGACCGCTTTCATTAATCCAAGGTTACCTTCTTGAATAAGATCGCCTTGTGGCAATCCGTAACCTGCATAGCTACGTGCAATATGTACGACAAAACGTAGGTGTGACATTACCAATAGTTTGGCAGCATCAAGATCTTGGTCATAATAATAACGCTCAGCAAGTTCTTTTTCTTGCTCGGCCGTTAGAATTGGAATTTGATTGACAGTACTGATATATGCACCAAGGTTTACGCCTGGCGCAGACAATGACAGGGGCATCAATTGATTGCTGCTGTCAGTAGTCATGGAGTCTCCTTATAGGATGGTATTTAAGTCAACAATTTCATCTTAATGCGAATGTTCTTCATCACTAAGGAAATTTGAGTATAAAAATGTAAAGTTATCTAGTTTATCTTTAGCTAGAGTTTATCAAAGAATTACATAGATTCAATTAAATAGTGAAACTCATTCTCTGAAATTTTTTGTGTCTGGCATTGAAGTTGCTGAATTTGGCAATATCGTGTTACATCAATTTCACTATGAGGATCTGAGGATTTTAATAAATATTGTTTCGAACCTTCAGCTTTCTTTAAAGCACGCTTTAGCATGAGCAGTGGCATAGGACAAGGTTGTCCTAACGCATTAATAATTTCAGGAGAATTCGGTATCTGAGTCATAGTGATTTAAGCAGCTAAATTCAGAATTATTTTAACAAATTCTGTAGAAGGAAGGCTGACTATTATGAATTATTTTAGCTTGAGTGTTCTTAGAGGTGGTTTACTTTAGGGGATTGGTGAGTTAAATGCGAGTAATCTAAGTGTTTGTTAATTCTGGTTGTTCAAGAGTATTTTGGGTAGAGCGTTATAACCGATAATCATTATTATTAAGCTTGTTGTTGAAATGGTTTTAGATGGTATTCTTGGGAAAGGTGATTGCTAACATTGTTTGTTTTTTTGTGCATATTTTGGCTGGTTTTTATTAAAATTTCTGCTCAATTTTTAGATGTAGATTCTCTTATTTTTATAGTAAAAAAAATCATTAAAAAACCGCTAAATTATTGAAAAAAACGGATGAAGTTATTTGAAATAACTGAAAATAAACCTATTAATTATCATAAACCCATGTTAAGCTCGATGCGTTTTAGGATGTATGCTATACGATAAAATCGTTAAAAAACCTATAACAAATGGATGTAACCGGAAATTGTTGATAGTTTTACAGAATGATTACAAGCTTTGAAATTATAAATATTTTAAAACCTTGTTGGCTCTGCTGTTTGCAACACCGGAAGGTCCTTATCTTTCAATATCTGAGGATTGACTTATGACAGCTCGTGAACAAGGCGTAGTAAAGTGGTTTAATGACACTAAAGGCTTTGGTTTTATTCAACGTAATGGCGGTGATGACGTATTCGTTCATTTCCGCGCAATTATGGGTGACGGTCACCGTTCTTTACGTGACGGCCAACGCGTTGAATTCAGCGTAGTTCAAGGACAAAAAGGTTTCCAAGCTGAAAACGTTCAGCCTTTAGACTAATTTGTTGCTTTAACGCAATATAAAAACGCCCCAATGTTATTTGGGGCGTTTTTGTTTATAATGGCCACTTTCTTTTGATCATTGATGGTTCGAGAGCATATATGACATCTGGTTTTGAAACCTTAAATTTACATCCGCAGTTGAAGAAAGCAATTGATGCTTTGGGTTTTACACAAATGACCCCAATTCAACAAAAGGTTTTGAAATATACATTAGCAGGGCATGATGCCATTGGTCGAGCGCAAACTGGTACAGGTAAAACAGCAGCCTTTTTGATTAGTGTGATCAATGATCTATTAAATAATCCGCTACAAGAACAACGGTTTCGTGGCGAACCACGTGCGCTGATTCTGGCTCCTACACGTGAGTTAGCACTACAGATAGAGAGTGATGCTCAAGCTTTAACAAAATTTTCAAACTTACATCTTGTCACTCTACTTGGTGGTGTGGATTTTGATAAGCAAAAGAAAATGTTGGATAGTAATTTTGTTGATATTATCGTTGCAACGCCTGGTCGTTTAATTGATTTTGTCGAGCAAAAAGAAGTTTGGTTGGATAAGATCGAATTCCTTGTGATTGATGAAGCCGATCGTTTATTAGATATGGGTTTTATTCCATCGGTAAAACGGATTGTGCGTTACTCACCCTTCAAAGAACAACGTCAAACTTTAATGTTTTCTGCAACTTTTAGCTATGATGTACTTAATCTTGCTCGTCAGTGGCTATTTGAACCTGTAACGGTTGAGATTGAGCCTGAGCAAAAAACCAATAATGATGTGGAGCAGCGTGTTTATGTGGTTGCGAAACAAGATAAGTACAAATTATTGCAAGAAATTTTGCGTGATGAACCAATTGATAAAGTTATGATTTTCGCAAATCGTCGAGATCAAGTGCGTCGTTTATATGATCACTTAAAGCGTGATGGTTATAAAGTCGGTATGTTATCTGGTGAAATCGCTCAAGATAAACGATTGAAGATGCTCGACCAGTTCAAACAAGGTAAGCATAATATTATGATCGCAACAGACGTTGCTGGTCGTGGTATTCACGTTGACGGCGTGTCACATGTGGTGAATTTTACTTTGCCAGAGCAGTCTGATGATTATGTACATCGAATTGGTCGTACAGGTCGTGCTGGTGCTCAAGGTGTTAGTATTAGTTTCTTATCTGAAGATGATGCTTTCTATTTGCCAGAAATTGAAAAAGCGATTGGTAAAAAGTTACCTTTAACGCGTTTAGATGGATATTGTTAAGACTAAACAAGATTTTCTGATATTTAGATAATATTTAAAAAAGACTAAATTTTTCTTAATTTAGTCTTTTTTTATTTTTAAAGGCTTTCATTTGCTAAATTACACAAAAGATTCATGATTTTTGCGGAAATCCAGTGATTAGTTGCTGAATTGAAGTAAATCAACATGTAGAATATGGCGCATTACCTGGGAGGATATTATGGCACTCATCTCAATGCGCCAGCTCTTGGATCACGCTGCAGAACATAACTACGGCGTACCAGCGTTTAACGTAAACAATTTAGAACAAATGCGTGCAATTATGCTCGCTGCTGATGCAACGAATTCACCTGTTATTGTGCAAGCTTCGGCAGGTGCACGTAAATACGCAGGTGCACCTTTCTTACGTCATCTGATTTTGGCAGCTATTGAAGAATGGCCACATATTCCTGTGGTAATGCACCAAGATCACGGGACGAGTCCTGATGTTTGTCAACGTTCTATTCAATTGGGCTTTAGCTCAGTGATGATGGATGGTTCATTGGGTGCTGATGGTAAGACTCCAACATCATATGACTATAATGTTGATGTTACTCGTCGTGTTGTCGCAATGGCGCATGCGTGTGGTGTTTCAGTTGAAGGTGAGATTGGTTGCTTAGGTAGCCTTGAAACTGGTATGGCTGGTGAAGAAGATGGTGTCGGTGCAGAAGGCGTACTCGATCATTCTCAACTGCTTACTTCTGTTGAAGAAGCGACTCAATTCGTTGCTGATACGAATGTAGATGCTTTGGCGATTGCTGTAGGTACTTCACACGGTGCGTACAAGTTTACGCGTCCACCTACAGGCGATATCTTGGCAATTGACCGTATTAAAGAAATTCATGCTGCGTTACCAAATACGCATCTAGTAATGCATGGTTCAAGCTCTGTACCACAAGAATGGTTGGCAGTGATTAACCAATATGGTGGTGATATTAAAGAAACTTATGGTGTGCCTGTTGAGCAGCTTGTAGAAGCAATCAAACATGGTGTGCGTAAGATTAATATTGATACCGATTTGCGTTTGGCATCTACTGGTGCGATGCGTCGTATGATGGCTGAAAAACCAAGTGAATTTGATCCACGTAAATTCTTTGGTGAAACAGTTGAAGCAATGAAGCAAATCTGTGTAGATCGTTATAATTCATTTGGTACATCAGGTAATGCAGATAAGATCCGCCCAATTTCTTTAGAGAAAATGGTTGATCGTTACAAATAATTAATTTGTAATCTAAAAAATAGCGGCAATTGCCGCTATTTTTATTTTGAATATATTTAAAGTAAAACTGCTTACGATAGCCGGCAGTTTGAACTTGGATTATTTCGGTGCTTTCGTGTCTAGATTTGCATCTTTAATTTCAACATAAGCATTAGCACGCAGTTCACGCATCCAACTGTCTACTTCAGTATCAAACAAACGCTCACCTAAAATTTGGCGAGCCATGCGCTCTTGAACTTCTTTGGTCATATCTTGTTGGCGAGTATCAGTCACTTGTAAAATGTGCCAACCAAACTGACTTTGGAAAGGCTTACTGATTTGCCCAACTGGTGTTTCTTTCATGACTTGTTCAAACTCAGGCACCATAACACCAGGACTTACCCATCCTAAACTGCCACCATCACGTGCTGAACCAGTATCATTAGAATAGGTTGCAGCGAGGGTTGCAAAATCTTCGCCTGCCTTCGCACGGTTATAAAGACTATCAATCATTTGTTTCGCACGATCTAAGCTGACAACTTCAGATGGTTGAATCAAAATATGTCGAGTTTTATATTGTGATACCAGTGCTTTTTGATCATTTTGTTTGCGTTCTAAAAGTTTTAAAACATGAATGCCATCGCGGACATTGATCAGTTCTGTGGTCTGACCAGTTTGTAATGGTGTTATGCGTGCTGCAAGTTCAGTAGGAATGTCTGATAGTGCTCTGAATCCCATATCAGCACCATCAACCTTGATTGCACTGGTTGCAAGCTTGGCGCTAATCGCTTTAGGATCATCACTAGTTGCAAGTGCTTGTTTGACTTCTTGTGCAACTTTTTTAACTTCTTCGCTATTCTCACCAGAAATACGCATGTGAATCACATGAACTTGTGTGCCAAGTGCAGCTTGGCCTTCTGGTGAATTTAAAAAGTTTTCAACATCATGATCACTGATTTTAATACGAGACATGACTTGTTGTTGGCGTAAACGAGCAATTGCTAAATCTTCAGCAATCCTATTTCGTAAATTTTCATAAGTATCTGGTGCAATCGCGTCCAATTTTTGTTGGAATGCTTCTAGTGTATTAGCACCTGATTGATTTGCAATTTTTAAGACCGCAGCATTTAAACTTTTTTCATCAGCTTTAATGCCAAAACGTTTGACCTGTTCTAATTGGGCCTGACGGATAATGAGCTGATCAAGCACTTGCATTTGTAAATACTGTTGGGGTGGCACAGTTTTATTTTGTGCTTTTAACTGATGTTCTGTTTCTGCAATCCCTTGTTCTAAATCACTTTTAAGGATAACACTACTATCAACTATTGCAACAACCTCATCCGTAGGTTGCGCAAAGCTTTGCATTGATGAAGAAATAAGTGTAGCGAGAACAGTCGCTTTAAAGATATGTTGGAAAGATTTTATCTTCATTAACGTTGTGTCCAAGATTGATTAATTTTGTTGAAACCTAAAACTCTATTTTCAAGAAGAGAGGCAAGCTTATTGTTGAGTGCACCTAAACCTTTAAGTGTTACCTCAGCCATAACAGCACGTTTTCTATGAACATCTGGTGAGTTTGGATTATCTAAATCATTGTAGTAAGATCTGCCATAAACTGAAATTGCCCAACAGCAGGATTCATAATTCACACCAAGTAAGTATTCTCGCATTAAACTATTATCTAAGTCATATTGAGCGTGACCCATAATACGCCAATTATCTTTTATTGGTTGTATAAACGATGCAACAGCTTGGTCGTATGAACTTTGACGATCTGGAATATTGCTACGATAGAAATAACCTATATTGTATAAGTTGCCTTTTTCTCCAGCATAGTAGGCTTGGAAGTCACGTTGAGCATTGTCGCCATTTGACATCCATGCAGAATTTGCAGCGATGGTAAAGTTTTGATTGAGTTGACTTGAAACACTTACAATTGGACCCGTACGGCGCTGTGTATCGAACTCATCTGGTTGTTGATTTAATGTTACACGTCGGTCACTAAAATAATAGCTTTGCCCAATACTTGCTTTAATACGTTCTAAACCCTCTGTATCTAATAGGCTATAAGTTACACCCAGTGATAAGAAGTTATTGTCATCTAAGCGGTCGTGTCCATAGAATCGATAAGGGTTGAAAAGTTGATCGTAATTAATTGATGCAGTGGTGGAATCAAAGTTAGGATGATCATCTTGTTTTTTATAAGGAGAATAGGCATAAAACGCACGAGGGGAAATACTCTGCAAATATTTACCTTCTTTTTCGAAAGTAATGCCTGTTGCAAAACTAAATTGAGGTACGGTAACAGATTTTTCTAAATCATCCGATATAGAAAGACCGCGACCTTCTTTAGAGTCTTGATCATAAAAAGTATTAATGCTTCTAACAGATATTTCTGGAATAGCATAAAACCAAGATGGGGTCAGATAGTTATAGCGAACGGCAAATTGGTTATAAATACGTGTACCACTTGACTCTAAGGCAGAGCCATCAGTGATTGATTTCTTAAAATAAGCAGTGTCATTATTAAACTCATATTGAAAGCCTTGAGGATTCCCGCCTACATAATTTAATAAAAACTGTGGAAGTCGTGCATAAGGCTTATCTGCATCTTTGATACTTTGATCTAGCGTTTGAAAGTCTTCAACCTTTAATTGAGCTTTAAGTCCAGGAATACCATTGCGATAATTAAGTTCCCATGCGCGACGTAAGTTAAGATCTGTTCGCGTGTTTGGGTTGTTATTAAAGTCTGCGAAGTAATCTTTATCAGAGGCGTAGTTGTACTCTAAGTTGGTTGACCATTGGTTATTGATTTTCCAATCATGAAGAAAATGCAAATCACTTCGATCTTTATCTTCGTAATGGTTGTCGTTTGGTAAATATCCACCCCAAATACGTCCAGAACCAAAATTTTCAGTCATATAACGGAATTCGGCATCTAATTTTGCGCCGCGTTTGCTCATATAACTTGGTGTGAGTGTAAGATCATAATTTGGTGCAAGGTTAAGGTATACGGGTGCCGTCAGTTGGACGCCACCTTCGTTACTATAACCAAAATTTGGACTTAATAAACCAGTGGTACGACGGTCATCAATTGGAAAATTGAAATATGGCACAGCTAAAACAGGCACGTCTTTTACATACAGTTTTGTTCCGCGAGTCACGCCGCGACCAGTTGCTTGGTCAAGTTCAATTTGTTTAGCTTGGATTTTCCAAGCTGGTTTTTGTTCAGGAGGGCAAGCGGTATAACTTGCATCTTTTAAAACAACTAGATTTTCATTCTGTCGTTTAATCTGGCTTGCATGTCCGTGGGCATGTTGCTGTTCAGAAATATAAAAACTATTGTTCAAATCACCTGTTTGAGTTTTTAAATTATAATTTATTGCGTCACTTTGAGTGAGTAGACCTGATTGAGCAAGCTGTACTCGACCTTGAGCAGAGGCGTGCGTCTGGGTTGAATCAATCGTAACTTGATCTGCACGAATTGTGCGACCTTCTTGATCAATCACGACATTGCCTTGTAAAACAGAATCGCCAGTTGGGTTGTAATGCCCATAATCAGCGGTAATCACTGAAGTCGTTGTATTGGAATTACTTGCCTTTGTTTCGGGATTAATTGGTGTGACCCATGTTCCCTGACAAAAAGAAGAGCTTAAATAACGATTGTCTCGTAATTGTGCTTCTGGTGCAGATTTGTCGACATAATATTGCTGAAAAAATTTTTCACCAGGATAACTGTCTTGATCTTGGTTTTTTTGGATAGTGGCTTTCAGCTGTTTATTGTCAAGCGTAGAGACAGCATCAGCTGGAGCTGCGAAACCTGATTGGATCGAGCCGCCACACAAGAGTGTCAAAATAGCTGTTGCTAAAGGATTAAATTTAAACTGATGTTTCATTGTCTCATTAACCAGTACGCTAATTCACAATTAATTATTGTCGCATCATAGAGAAAAAGTTGATAAGTGGCTACACTTAAGCTTTCAAAATCTCAGCTAGTTTTAGATTTTATTGCAAATGAATACACAACGCGAACAATTGATACAAACTTGGCTTCAAGCTACTCTCCAAACCGATCAATTTGAGATCAATTTTTTGGCTGGAGATGCGAGCTTTCGTCGCTATGCTCGAATTAAGTTACAAAACAAAACATATATGCTCATGGATGCGCCACCTGAAAAAGAAGATTGCGTCCCATTTGTAGAGATTGATGAGTTCTTTGATCAAAATGGTGTGCGTGTACCGCATATTGTTGCCAAAGATTTATCACTCGGTTTGTTGTTGTTGGAAGACTTTGGTGATGTCGTACTTTCAACGTTACTAACAGATGAAACTGTTGACCAATACTATGCACAAAGCTTTGAGCAGTTGATTGAATTACAACAAATCGACGGTCTTGAACAACTGCCTGCATATTCTTATGAAAAATTAATGACAGAGATGCGTTTGCTAACCGAATGGATGTTGCCTTCATTAGATATTCATCCTACAGAGCAACAGTTAGAAACGATTGAACAAGCTTTTGACTTTTTAGCTGTTGAGGCGACACATCAGCCGCAAGTCATTGTGCATCGTGATTTTCATAGTCGTAACTTGATGAAAATAGAAAACGAGCAAGCATTAGGAGTGATCGACTTCCAAGATGCCGTCATTGGTGCAGATACCTATGATCTGATCTCAATTACACGCGATGCTTATGTACAGTGGAATGCTGAGCGTGTCTACGAATGGTTTGAGGTGTTCTATAACTTATTACCAGCTGTAGCGAAAGAAAACCGAAGTTTCGAGCAATTCAAGCGAGATGCAGATTTGATGGCAATTCAACGCCATCTCAAAATTCTAGGTATCTTTGTTCGTCTGTTTGAGCGTGATGGCAAATCGGGCTATTTAAAAGATTTACCACGTGTGATGTGGTACTTACTTGAAGAAAGTCAAGCTTACGATGAATTGAATGACTTTATGCAGTTTATCCGTGAAGTGGTCATGCCTAAATTTACTGAAAAATATGGCGATTATGAGGTTGCAGCATAATGAAAGCGATGATTCTTGCTGCAGGGCTAGGGAATCGCATGCGTCCTCTAACCTTACATACACCAAAACCTTTGCTTGAAGTGGGGGGGAAGCCACTAATTGTTTGGCATATTGAAAAATTGCAAAAGATTGGTGTTACAGAGATTGTCATCAATACCGCTTGGTTGGGTGAAAAACTGGCAACTACTTTAGGGGATGGCTCTCAATTCGGTGTGACGATTTTATGGTCGCATGAAGGTGAAGGACTTGAAACCGCAGGTGGTATTATCAATGCACTACCACTATTGGGTGATGAGCCCTTTATTTTGGTGAATGGTGATGTTTGGACCACGATGGATTTTTCGTCATTGTTAAATGTCCATTTGGGAGATAAGCAAGCACACTTAGTTTTGGTTGAAAATCCACCTCAGCACCAGAAAGGTGATTTTATCTTGTCTAATAATTTGGCCCATACTTTTGAGCAAGAACAAATAGGTGAAGCCTTAACTTATAGTGGTGTTGCAGTATTATCCCCGCAAATGTTTAATGGTTTGGAAAATGGTAAAAGACCTCTAGCGCCATTGTTAAAGCAAGCGATGCAACAACAACAAGTGTCAGCTGAAAAATTACAAGGGATTTGGGTGGATGTTGGTACACCTGAACGTTTGGAGCAGCTAGATCAACAAATTAAGCAAAATAAGTTTTCGTAATAGGTTATTTCTTATTTATCTTAAATTTGTCTAAGGAAAGACAAAAAACTGAATAGATTGTGCAGTTTATCATGTTTGAAAATGTTTAACTGCATAATCGTTCAACAAGTCCTACTGTGCCTTGCATCAGAAATCGGTATACTGCACGGCAAGTTTATCGAGATGTCGCACTGTTATGCATCCTTTTTTTCAAGAATTAAAGCAAGGTAGTCAGGCTTTAGGTTTAAACCTAAGTGAGGAAGCGCTAACACTCTTATTGAAATATCAAGATGCTCTCGTGCTATGGAATAAAGCATATAACCTGACAGCGATTCGTGACCCGAAAGAAATGCTGGTTAAACATTTATTAGATAGCTTAAGTATTTTAAATGATTTGCCACAAGGACGTTTATTAGATGTTGGTACGGGTGGTGGAATGCCCGGTATGATCATTGCATTATGCCAACCAGAACGTTCGTGTGTATTGTTAGATTCAAATGGAAAAAAAATTCGTTTTCTTAAGCAATTTATTGCCGATTTAAAATTGAATAATGTTGTTGCAGTTCAAACACGTGTAGAAAATGAAGACACGATTGGTGAACTTGGTCAGTTTGATGTCATTACAAGTCGAGCATTTGCTTCATTAACTGATTTTGTAGATGCGGCGCAACCTTATATGCATGAGCAAAGTATTATTGCGGCAATGAAGGGCTTGATTCCAGTTGATGAAATGGAACAGATGAAAGACCAGTATTCATGCAAAGTAATAGAGCTGCGTGTACCACGATTAGATGAACAACGTCATTTACTTTTACTTCAACGAATTCAATAAAAAATATTAAGGGTAATCATGGCTCAAATTATTGCGATTGCAAACCAAAAAGGTGGCGTGGGAAAAACCACAACAGCCGTTAATCTTGCTGCTTCTTTGGCGATTTTGAAGAAACGTGTCTTATTGGTTGATATGGATTCTCAAGGTAATGCCACTATGGGGTCTGGCGTTCAAAAGAATGATTTACTTTACTCGATTACAGATGTGTTGTTGGGTGAGGTGCCAATTGAAACGGCGATTCAAAAAGCTGAAGTTGGTTATAAAGTTCTAGGTGCAAACCGAGAGCTTGCGGGTGTGGAACTTGCAATTGCCGAGCAAGAAGGGCGAGAGTTTATTCTCAAAAATGCGTTACAAGAAGTAGATTCAGCATTTGATTATATTATTGTAGATTGTGCACCAAGCCTGAGTTTGATTACTGTGAATGCTTTGGCTGCGGTCAATGGTGTAATTATTCCAATGCAGTGTGAGTATTATGCTTTGGAAGGTTTGGCAGATTTGACACAAACAATTGATCGTATACAAAAAGCCCTGAATCCAAACTTGGAAATTGTCGGGGTGTTACGTACGATGTATGATGCTCGTAATGCTTTAACTCGTGATGTATCTGCTGAGTTAGAGCAATATTTTGGTAAAAAACTATACGAAACGGTGATCCCTCGGAATATTCGCTTGGCTGAAGCGCCAGCACATGGCTTACCAGTGATTTATTTTGAAAAAAGCTCAAAAGGTGCAGTTGCGTATTTGAATTTAGCTGCAGAAATGTTGAAGAAAAGTAAAGTGAAAAAAGGAAGTGCTGTATGAGCATCAAAAAACGCGGATTGGCTAAAGGTCGTGGTTTAGATGCACTATTGGGTTCAATTCAAAAAGAAAAATTGCAACTTGAAGCACAGGCTTTGGATCATGGTCAACTCAAGCAAATTGATGTCAATTTACTGAAACGTGGTGAATATCAGCCACGCCGTTTTATTCAGGAACAAGATTTACAAGAACTTGCTTCATCAATTGAGAAGCATGGCGTAATGCAACCGATTGTGATTCGTCCAGTGGACGATGAACAACACCCTTATGAAATTATTGCGGGTGAGCGTCGCTGGCGTGCTGCCCAATTAGCAGGTTTGGCTGAAATTCCGGCAATTGTACGTGACTTAAATGACCAAGTCGCAATCGCATTGGCGTTAATTGAAAACATTCAGCGACAAGATCTCAATCCAATTGATCAGGCCGTGGCTTTACAGCGTTTCCATGACGAATTCGGTTTAAGTCATCAAGAAATCGCGGATACAGTAGGTAAGGCTCGTACTACGGTGAGTAACTTATTGCGGTTATTAAGTTTGGCTGATCCAATTAAAGACTTAATGCAACAAGGTCAATTGGATATGGGGCATGCTCGCGCCATTCTGACCTTAAAAGCAAAAGAGCAAATGGATGTTGCTAAAATCGTAATTGAAAAAGCATTGTCAGTGCGTCAGACTGAACAGTTAGTACGTGAGTGGAGTGAACCAAAGCCTGAAAAGGAAAAGGTGCAGGTTTCTCCTGATATTGAACAATTGACTCAGAAACTATCGGAACGTTTTGGAGCAAATGTGAAAATTGACCATAATCAAAAAGGTAAAGGAAAAATGGTCATTCATTATCACTCATTGGATGAGTTGGATGGAATTTTAAATATTTGTTTACCTAACTAATATTTAAGGTGCGTCCTTTTATATTTTAAATATTATTGGGGAATAATATGTGGGAACTTGTGAAAGCGGGTGGTTGGTTAATGCTACCGCTTATTCTCTCATCAATTTTTACGGTTGCTATTACAATTGAGCGATATATTCGCTTAAGACGGTCACAAGTTTTACCTCAAGCATTACTGGTTCAAGGCTCAAATGTGGACAATGTTATTTCACATTTAGAGCAAGATGACGTTGTAAAAAGTCCGTTAGGTCGTATTTTAAAAGCTGGTTATGATCATCAAGATCAAGGTGAGCAGTTTGCGCGCGCACAAATGGAAGCAACAGCTTCCCAAGAAATTAGCTATCTAGAAAAAAATATTAACTTTTTAGGTACATTGAGCGCGATTGCACCCTTGCTTGGTTTGTTAGGAACGGTATTGGGTATTATTGAATCGTTTTTAGTGATTGATATCGGTTCTGCTGGAAATGCAAGTATGATGATGCCTGGTATCTCTAAAGCATTGATTACCACGGCTGTAGGTATGCTGATAGCGATTCCAGCAATGATTGCTTATCGTTATTTTCAACGTGTAGTACATGAGTATATTGCTGAGTTAGAACAACAATCAACATTATTCCATGCTGCACTTTTCTACAAAAAAGCACCTCATGTGCAAGAACATCGCCGTGCAAGCTGAGCATAGGTGACATTATGAAATTTAAACGTTCTCAAGTCGAAGATATTCATATCAATTTGACACCAATGATTGACTGTATGTTATTTATTTTGGTGTTTTTATTACTTTCTACGACTTTTAGTCAGCAAAGCCGTATAAATCTAACTTTACCTGATGCCCAAGGTGTTCCGCCTAAACAATTCGATCATAAAATTGAAATCATGGTAGACTCGACAGGGCATTATTCTGTGAATGGTCAAGCATTATCAACAAAAGATAGTGCCGATCTCAGTACTGCGATTAAACAGGCTGCACAGGATCGTCGTGATTTTATGTTTATTATTGCAGCTGATGCAAAAGCAAAACATGAAGATGTGATTCGTGTAATGGATGTGGCAGGTCAACTTGGCTTTGTTAACGTAAATATTAGCACCAAAGTTCCAACTAGAGGTTTTACTGAGTGAGTCAGGATTTTAAGGTTTATGTACGCCTATTAGGTTATTTAAAATCTTATTGGGGTGTTGCCTTATTTGTATTACTTGGTTTTGGAATCAACGCAGCGACAGAGGTCTCCGTTGCTAAGTTGCTCAAATATATTATTGATGCAATCCAAAATGGTAGTCGCGCAAATTTAGATTGGTTCCCTGCCTTAATTGTCTTACTTATGTTTTTCCGTGGTCTTGGCTTGTTCTTAGGTGGATACTTTTCTGCGGTTATTTCACGCAGTTTAGTCTTTAGCATCCGTCAGGAAGTTTATGCAAAACTATTAAGATTGCCAGCGCAATATTATCTTGATAACAGTGCAGGTCATATCAGCGCAAAGTTGATGTATAACGTCGAGCAGTTAACTGCGGCTTCATCTGAATCTTTACAGACCTTGGTTAAAGATGGTTTGATTGTTGTCGGTTTATTGAGTTATTTACTCTATACCAACTGGCGATTAACTCTATGTATCGTTGTTTTTATGCCATTTATTGGGATATTGGTCAGAATCGCATCTAAGAAAATGCGTAAGTTGTCAATTCAAGTGCAAAACACGATGGGCGATGTAAACCATGTGGTACAAGAAACGATTAATGGAAACTCGGTAGTTAAGAGTTTTACGGGTGAGGTTTTTGAACAGCAACGTTTTTATAAATCTTCCGAGGAAAATCTTCGTCGTGGCTTAAAAATGGTTGTGGTGCAAAATATTAATAGCCCGATCATTCAGCTTTTATTATCAATGGCAATGGCTATCATTCTTTGGCTTGCGTTACGTCCACAGGTTTTCGGCGATACCTCCGCGGGTGAGTTTATTTCATTCATTACAGCTGCTGGCTTAATTTCTAAACCTGTAAAGAACTTAACAGATATTAATGAAAAACTTCAGCGTGGTTTGGCTGCAGCACATTCGGTATTTGAACTGCTTGACATGCCAGAAGAAGAAAATAATGGTCAGCTTAAGCCAGTTTTGAAAGGCAATATTAAATTTGATCATGCTAATCTGCGTTATACAGATGGTACGCATGCAATTAAGGACTTTTGTCTAGATATTAAAGCAGGTCAGACCATTGCTTTGGTTGGTCGATCTGGTGCAGGGAAAACCTCATTAGTAAATATGCTGCCGCGTTTTCAAGAATTAAGTGAAGGGCAAATTTATTTTGATGATATTCCTGTACAAGAGATAGAACTTTCTTATCTCCGCTCACAAATTGCGACAGTCAATCAACAGGTTGTGCTATTCAATCGTTCAGTGCGTGACAATATCGCTTATGGTCAGCTTCAAGATTCAAGTGATGAACAGGTAGTTGCAGCTGCCAAAGCTGCTTTTGCGCATGACTTTATTATGAATTTGCCACAGGGTTACGACACAATACTTGGTGCGCAAGGTTTAAATCTTTCAGGCGGTCAGCGTCAACGTATTGCGATTGCCAGAGCGATCTTGAAAGATTCTCCGATCTTAATTTTAGATGAAGCAACCAGTGCGCTTGATAATGAGTCTGAATACTTCATCCAACAAGCTTTTGAAGAAGCGATGCAAGGTCGTACGACGATTGTGATTGCACACCGTTTATCTACGGTTGAAAATGCAGATCTTATTGTGGTAATGGACAAAGGACAAATTATCGAGCAGGGTACACATACTGAGTTGCTAGATAAACATGGTGTGTATTATCAATTGCATCAACGTAATTTTGAGGACAATTAATAATGTCTCTTGCGCAACACGTACAAGATGCTTGGAATAAAAAAGCGTCGTGGTTGATCGTGTTGCGCCCTTTATCATTATTGTATCGTTTAATTTTTTCGTTAAATAAGACCTTGTATGCTGTTGGTTTTAAGAAAAGCTATACAGCACCTATTCCAGTCATGATCATTGGGAATATTACAGTGGGTGGTAGTGGAAAGACACCTCTGTTAATTGAACTGGTCAAGTATTTACAGCAACAAGGTGTTCGTGTCGGTGTAATTAGTCGTGGCTATGGTGGCAAAGGTCCTTTTCCACTGTTGGTCAATGTTCTTTCTGAGCCAGATGTTGCAGGCGATGAACCTTGTCTGATTGTTCAATCGACTCATGTGTCGATGGCTGTTGGGCCGAACCGTCAAGCATCCATTGAATTATTATTGAAATCTGAAAAACTCGATTTAATTATTAGCGATGATGGTTTGCAGCACTGGGCGTTAGCACGTCAAATTGAATGGATTGTTCTAGATCAAAATCGTGGTTTAGGGAATGAAAAGTTGCTGCCTGAAGGGTATCTACGTGAGCCTAAATCACGCTTAAATAGAAGTACGGTTATTGAACATACTAAAATTGCTCAATCACAAAGGAATATGCATTTAGCGATTGGTCAGCCATATCTGTTAAATTTAAATACTGATCTAAATGTATTTGATCCAAACCAGTATTTTAATGTGGTTGTTGGTATTGGCTTTCCACAGCGGTTTTATCAAACCTTGAATCAGTTAAAAGTGAATCAGTATCAGGCACATGAGTTCCCCGATCATCATGATTATCAAATCAGTGATCTTACTTTTAATAATCAAAATGCGATTATTACCACCGAAAAAGATGCGGTAAAGTTTAAGGTTCTATTGAAACAATACCCAGAATTTAATATTCCGATTTGGGTTGTGCCTGTTGAGGCGGTTTTATCTGCAGACTGTTATGATTTATTGAAACAACAATTGCAACAAGTCGGTATTCAATTTTCTTAGAGTTCTAACATGAAACATATAGTCATTCCTGCTCGTTTTGCGAGTTCGCGTTTACCTGCAAAACCACTTTTGCTTATTCATGGTCGTCCAATGATTTTACGTGTCGTAGATCAAGCAAAGAAAGTTGCAGGTTTTGATGATTTGTGTGTTGCAACAGATGATCAGCGTATTGCTGAGGTTTGTCGTGCTGAAGGGATTGATGTGGTTTTAACCAGTGCTGATCATCCGTCAGGCACAGATCGTTTAAGTGAAGTCGCTCGTCTCAAAGGTTGGGCACAAGATGATATTATTGTCAATGTACAGGGTGATGAACCCTTACTTCCTGCTCAATTGGTTCAACAAGTTACTCAGCTTTTAGTTGATCAACCGCATTGTTCAATGTCTACTTTATGCGAGCCTATTCACGCATTAGATGAATTCCAGCGCGATAGTATCGTCAAAGTCGTGATGAGTAATCGTAAAGAAGCATTATATTTTAGTCGAGCAACTATTCCTTATGATCGTGATGGCGCAAAATTACAGCAGCCAAAGCTGCATGATCGCGCTTTTCGTCATCTGGGTTTATATGCATATCGTGTGAAATTGTTGCAAGAATATGTAACATGGGAGCAAGGCAATCTTGAAAAATTAGAAAGTCTTGAACAATTACGCGTATTAGAAAATGGTCATCGTATTGCGATTGATATTGCTGAAGCCAATCTGCCTCCGGGTGTAGATACACAAGCTGATCTAGAGCGTTTAAATGCGCTACCAGTAAGTTTATTTGAATAATTATGATGAGTATGCAGTCAACAATCGTTTATCCTTGGCACAAGCAGACATGGGCGTTGTTGACAACGCGTTTTCCCGATATAGGTCATGGTTTACTTTTTTATGGTAAACATGGCTGTGCGAAACATCAATTTACTGAGCGTTTTGTGGCATGGGTCTTATGTCTAAACAAACAAGCCGAACAAGCTTGTGGTGAATGTACAAGTTGTCTTTGGTTGAAATCTAATACACACCCTCGCTATGTTCATATCACCACAGATGAAGAAAATAAAAAGCAAAATGCTAAGATAAAAATCGAAAAGATTCGTGATTTATTGCCATTTGTTCAGCAGACTGGTGATGGATGGCGAGTCGTTGTGATTGAGCCAGCAGAGGCTTTGAATATAGCATCCGCAAATGCATTGCTAAAGACTTTAGAAGAACCTGGGGAACGGGTTATTCTGATTCTATTGGCTGATCATTATTTGAAATTACCAGCAACGATTCGAAGCCGTTTGCAGCATTTCGCTTTAGACCGTTTAGATATCCAAAATGCACAAAAATTTATTCAGCAGCAAATACCGAATATTTCAGCTGAACACATTGATTTGTTGCTTAATCTTGCAAATGGCATGCCATTGACTGCCGTTGAAATTAATCAGAGTGACTGGTTGCATAAAAGAGATTTATTCTTGAAAGATTGGTTTAAGTTGGTCACAGAAAAGAATATGCCTTTAAGTTATTCAAGCAAGTGGTCGAAAGAGTTGAGTTTCTCTGAATTTATGACAATGTTTGAATATTTATTAGCTGATTTGATCGCTATAAAATTAAATCAATTTTTGAGAAATAAAGACTTAGATTTAACACAGCTTGCACAACTTTATGATTTGGAAAGCCTATTTCAAATTTATTCTGACCTGCAACAGAAAAAATTGATGGTTGAGCAAAATGTACAAACACAATTGGTACTAGATCAGTTGTTTATTCAATTGATGCATGTGGTTTAGATAGGGTATTTAAGTCTTTTATGTTGATTGAATGCTTGATTTTTGTAATAGCCAAAAAGCATTTGCTTTCATTATGGTGATCACTTCTGAAATCGTGATTCATCGAATGCTATATTTGTTTAAATAAAAACCATTTTTGTTTGTTTTCGAACAGTTTTCCTCAAACATTATTTGTTGTTTGTCGGATTGTTTCCTATAATCAAAATAGTAGTAATTATAGTTTTTTAAATTGACGGTAGAAAATATTGAATTTGAGAGGCATGTAAATATGCTTAAAAATTTACTAATGCTATGAAAATATAGATATTTAAAGTTATTTTTATTTGACAGGGGAGTGTTATGCAACCACAAATGATGGGCGGAATTATACAGGTCAATATTCCTGATAAGGCAACTTTGCAATCGAGTTATATGCCTTTTGTGCAAGGTGGCGGTTTATTTGTTTCCACAAAGCAAGCTGTAAAAATGGGACAGGAAGTTTTTGTTTTAGCGACTTTACCAGAGCAGTCACAAAAAATTCCACTAACGGGTAAGGTGATTTGGATTTCGCATAAACAAACACATTTTAAACCACAAGGTTTTGCAATTCAGCTTGCCGGTGAAAAAGGTGTGTATTACAAAAATGAAGCTGAGAAATTATTGGCTGGTTCAAAAGCGATGGATCGCCCAAGTTTTACAATGTAAGTGATAGGAAATAAGCGTGTTTGTTGATACCCATTGTCATTTAACGATGTTAGATCTGAGTCCCTATAATGGTGATCTAGATCAGGCGCTTGAGCAAGCTCGTCTTGCAGGTGTTTCAAAATTTATGGGGATTTCAGTTGATCTTGACGATCATATTAAATTAGCTGAAATAGCTTCTCGCCATAATGATGTGGGTTATTCTGTAGGTGTTCATCCATGCGAGGATGATCATATTATGGCGCGGGCAACAACAGACTACCTTGTAGAGTTAGCACAGTCTGATAAGGTATGGGCATTAGGGGAAACAGGTTTAGATTATTATCACAGTACAGATTTTATTGCAGAACAGAAACGATGTTTTGCCCGTCATATTCATGCATCAAAAATTGTAAAAAAACCTGTGGTTGTGCATACACGGTCGGCTAAACACGATACCGTCGATATTATAAAAGCAGAGCAGTCCACACATGGTATTTTGCATTGTTTCACCGAAGATTGGAAAACAGCTAAGGCTGTTTTAGATTGTGGTTACTATATTTCTTTTTCTGGTATTGTTTCATTCAAAAATGCACAAGAATTACGTGATGTTGCGAAGCAAGTGCCGCTTGATCGGTTATTAATTGAAACGGATAGCCCATATTTAGCACCTATGCCTTATCGGGGTAAAACCAATGAGCCCAAATATGTGCCTTATGTTGCAAAGGCGTTAGCGGATGTATATCAAAAATCAGTTGAAGAAATAGGTATGATTACCACACAGAATTTTGAGAATCTTCTTCATTTGAAGTAAACGGTTTAGTTGTATTAGGAAAGAGAGTTATCACGTGAAAATGGATCGCCAAGCTCAGTTTAGAGCACGAGAAGCCTTAATTTTTCAGATCGCTGAACAACTCCTATTAGAAAATGGTGAAGCAGGCATGACTTTGGACGCTTTAGCGGCGGAATTAGATCTTGCTAAAGGCACATTATATAAGCACTTTCAGAGCAAAGATGAATTGTATATGTTGCTGATTATTCGTAATGAACGAATGCTGCTTGAAATGATTCAGGATACAGAGAAAGCTTTCCCTGAGCATTTAGCTTTTTTCATGCTACATCATTTACATCATCCAGAACGTACTGCTTTATTTCATCAAATTGAAGAACGCCTCTCTACGACGGGTCAAGGTATTCAGTTATTATTTAGTGAGTTGTATAAAGTTCGTCGTCAACGTTTACGTATTATCATTCGTATGACAGAAAGTTATTTATTAGATATAAATAGCACGATGACAACGCGTGATTATTTGGCTTCGATTTGGTCTCTGACTTATGGTGCAGCAGTTATTCTAAATTCGAGCTTTTATCAGCGTTATTTAGGTTCACGTGATAGCTTACGTGTGGCTTATATTGATCAAGCTTTAGGTTTGCCAAAACAAATTGAATATTTAGCGAATGGCTGATAAATAAAATGAAATCACCACATAGATTACAACAAGGTTTTACCCTCATTGAGATCATGGTGGTGATTGTAATCATGACCATTATGACATCTTTGGTTGTTCTGAATATTGGTGGTGTAGATCAACGTCGAGCGATGCAAGCCAGAGAAATGTTTATACTTGATTTAAAAAAGATTAATAAAGAATCAACGGATCAAGCTAAAGTTTTTGCCTTAAATACTCAAAATGCGACTGACGTTGCACCATTTCGCTATAATTTGTTTGAATATCATGATCAGAGCTATGAGCAAATTCAGCAAGCTGATCGGACTTGGCAGCCATATAAAGAGTTTAAACTTCGAGAGCTACCGACTAGCGTGTCTTTTAGTATTCAAACTTTAAATGCTGAAGAATATCGAAAAGCGAGAAATGAGGATTTATTAGGTGGTAAAGCACCGCAACTCATATGGTTTGGTAACGGTGAAGTTAAGCCTGTCCGTATTCAATTTTATTATGAACAGCAGCCAATTGGACATGAGTTTGAAATAGATCATTTGGGTAAAATAAATGAAGAAGATTAAAGCATTTACCCTATTGGAAGTGATGGTTGCATTAGCAATATTTGCTGTCGCTGCAATTGCATTAACAAAAATTGCCATGCAATATACACAGTCTACATCGAGTGCGATTTTGCGAACTAAAGCACAGTTCGTTGCAATGAATGAGGTTGCAATGATGGAAATGAATCAAGAATGGTTAGATGGAACGCAATCGAAACAAGTGACTTCTCAAGGTGAGACTTGGCAGATTGATAAAAAAGCACAGGCTACAATTAGTCCCAAAATACAACGTATCGAATTACAAGTAAGTTTATTTAATACTGAGCAAGGTAAAGTTGAAGCGGGCATCACCAATATGGTGTTTTTTAATTATCCAGCAAAAGCTAAAACATGATGAAAATTAAAAAGGGTTTTACCCTTGTTGAATTGCTGGTTGCAATTGCTATTTTTGCCGTACTTTCAATGCTTGGTTGGAAAGTTTTTGATTATTTATTAAAAGTCAAAGATCGTAATGCAGAACATGAAACACATTTATTTGCGCTACAAGATGCCTATCAGCAGATTCTAAGAGATAGTCTCCAAATTATTCCATTAACGGCAAATGATGGTCGACAATTACAGGCCGCTTTGGTGCTAAATGATCGTGGTTTTATGTTTAGCAAAGCAGGAGTGTCCGATCCGTTGAAACAAGGTTTGTCACCTTATGAGCGCATTGAATATCGCTACGATTCAACGCAGAAAAAAGTTTATCGACTCAAATATTCAAATCTAAATATTCCAAATCGAGTACAACCCATCTCAAGTACCTTATTGGAAAATGTAGATCAATTTAAAGTAATCGTGATGAATCCACAGGAACTGACACAATGGCCTGAAAATATTGGTGATCCTAATAATATTAATGAGTTAAAAAAATTACCATTGGGCTTAAAAATACAGCTTAGTGTTGCAGGTACGGATTACGAGTGGATTTTTAGTCTACTGAATGCAAATCAATTGTTGGGAAATAACTCACCACCATGAAAAACTATTCATCTCAGCGTGGCGTAGCTTTATTAACGATTTTAGTCATGGTTGCTTTAGCAACGATTTTGGCTGCAACAATTGCAAAACGACAAACCAATACTGCTGAAAATACGGGCTATTTGATGCGTCAGGATCAATCGTTATTGTATGCAAAAAGTGCAGAAGCTTTTTTTTCAGAGTTACTCATTCAAGATAGCGATAACGGTAGTAGCATTGACCATTTACAGGAAAACTGGGCAAAACCGATGCCACCATTTCCTGTTGAAGATGGTTCTGTCTCAGGAAAACTACTAGATGAGTCAGGAAAGTTTAATCTAAATAATTTGGTTAAGGCTGATGGCAATCAAGTTGATGATTCTGCACGACGTTGGTTTGAAAAGTTATTGCAACGCGTAGGTCTACCTGCTGAACTCAGTCAAGCTGTGATCGATTGGCAAGACACAAATGATGAAGTAACTGGCGCAATGGGTGCGGAGAGTAGCTATTACCAAGGACTAGATCCTGCATATTTAACGCCGAATACCAAGTTTCATAGTATAGACGAATTAAAACTTGTACGAGGTTTTGAAGGCAAAAACTACGATTTGATCAAACCTTATGTTACGGCATTACCTGAGCAGACTAAGGTGAATATGAATACAGCACCTGCATTACTATTAGCCAGTATTGATCCTAAAGTAGATGTCAAAGCTCTCGAACAACAATTGAAAGTCAAGGAAACTGAGTTAACACATTTTAATAATGTAAATGATTTATGGAAATTAAGTGCTTTTTCTGGGATAGATGAACAGAGTAAAACGGATGCTGCGTCTTTATTAGATAGTAAATCAAATTATTTTACGGCTCAAATTGAAGTGCTCCTAAGTGAGCGTAAGCGCCAATTTACGAGCTTAATGATGAGAAAAGATAAACAAGTGATTGTGTATTCAAGAAGTCTTGCACCATTCTAGTCTTTGTATAGATTGGATTATTGAATAGTCACAAGGCTTAAAATCAATCCCACCGATGATTTTTTTGCTTTATAATAAAATCTGTTTGCAGATATAGATCAGCTTGGTGCATGTTAATTCGTAAATTATTTAAGTTTGAAAATGCTCATATTGTACGTAATTGTACATCAGATCGCTGTAAGCGTTCGATTCACGGGCATAGTTATAAAGTTGAATTACTGCTAAAAGCCTCAAGATTAGATCATGGGCAAATGGTCTATGATTTTGGTTTATTAAAAGGTGTGATTAAAGAGCTTTTTGACAGTTTTGATCACGCAATTTGTTATTGGCAAAAAGATGATCCTGAATATATTCAAGCGTGTAAAACTTTTAGTGCACGTTGGGTTGCTTTGCCAGTTTCACCATCAGCTGAACAGTTTTCAAGGATTTTCTTTTATCTAGCGCAACAGGTGCTCGCTTCAACCACAACACAGAATGGTGAAGGTGATGTCGAGGTCTATTCAGTGATCGTGCATGAAACTGATACAGGTTATGCTCAAAGTTTCTTAGAAGATATTGAAAATGAGCAAATGGGTTTACTTAGCCTAGACCAAATTATTTTTTCAGAGCAAGTACAAGTTGAGTGGAGTGATCCTCAAATGTATGAAAATCTGAAAAATGGAATTAAATTCCAAAATCCAAATGTAGAGTTACAAGTTAACATTTAAGTCAGCAAGATTTAAATGTTGGAATCGTTATTTCAAGGAATGTTGATGCAATTTACTGAACAACAGCAGGAAAAACTTAATAAAGTTCAGTTGGATGAGTCATGGAAAATCTCTTTGTCAGAATTTCTACTCAGTCAGAAAATGGATCATTTAAGAGAGTTTCTACAGCAACAGATCCTTGCTCAGAAAACAATTTATCCACCTAGCAAGCAAATTTTCAATGCATTGAATACAACCCCGTTACAGGATGTAAAAGTCGTGATATTGGGTCAAGATCCATATCATGGCCCTAATCAAGCCAATGGTCTAAGCTTTTCCGTACAAAGAGGGGTTGCATTACCACCATCTTTGCGTAATATTTTTCATGAATTACATACTGATCTCACAGTGCCGATTTCACGTCATGGGGATTTAAGTAAATGGGCTGCTCAAGGGGTATTGCTGTTGAACAGTGTACTCACTGTTGAAGCAGGACAGCCAACTTCTCATCAAAAACAAGGCTGGGAAGAATTTACTGATGCTGTAATTGATGTGTTAAATGAACAGCGTGAGCATGTTGTGTTTATCTTATGGGGTGCTTATGCACAACGTAAAGGACAGCGCATTGATCGAAATAAACATCTAGTGTTAACAGCAGCTCATCCATCACCGCTTGCTGCAAACCGAGGTGGTTTTTTTGGCTGTAAAGTATTTTCTAAAACAAATCATTATTTGAAACAACATGGCATTGAGCCAATAGACTGGCAACTGGACGCATAATGACTTCTCCCGATTTAAATAGTTATCACCCAGATTTAATTATCGAAAACGCTAAAAATGGTTGGCGTATTGTTCGTTTAAACCGACCAAAATCTTTGCATGCACTTGATGAGTCAATCGTGAGCGCTTTATTGAAAGTATTTGAATATTTTCATGAAGATGACAGTGTCAAAGCAATTTGGTTTGATTCAACTACACCGAAAGCATTTTGTGCGGGTGGTGATGTTCGTAAACTCCGTCAGCTTGTGATCAATAACGAGGTTGATACAGCAAATAAATTCTTTGAACAAGAATATGCACTTGATTTACTACTTCATAATTATGCTAAGCCAATCGTGGTTTGGGGTGAAGGTTATGTGATGGGTGGTGGTTTAGGATTATTCATGGCCGCACCATTCCGTCTAGTCACACCTTACTCACGTCTTGCAATGCCTGAAATCAATATTGGCCTCTATCCTGATGTAGGCGGAAGTCGTTTCCTTGCAGATCGTGGTCAAATTGGGCTGTTTACAGGTTTAACGGGTTCAATCATGACTGCAGCTGGTGCTTTTAGCATTGGTTGGGCAACTCATATTTGTGAAGCACAGCGCGATAATGTTCTTCAAAAAGTTTTAAATGTGGATTGGAATCACTATCCTGCGGGTGCTTTCCGTGCAATCGATGATACTTTAAATAGTCTACATCGTCCTGTAGCATCAGGTCCGTTACAAAACTCGATTGACGTTATTCACAGTGTATGTCGTGGTCAAAATTTTGAATATGACTATCAAGCGATTATTGGTTTGAGTGATGCAAGCAGCGATTGGCTGCGTCAAGCGAGTGAAAATCTACAAAAAGGCTCTCCAAGTACGGCTGCGATTACATGGTTGCTATGGCAATGGGGTAAGCAAGGGCATGCTTGGGATGAAGTTTTTGCATTAGAATCACAAATCTCTGATTGGAAAATTCGTCATCCAGATTTTGTTGAGGGTGTGCGTGCGCGTTTAGTTGATAAAGACTTATCACCAGAATGGAAAGCAGCGGAAAAGATTACATTAAAAGATATTTTATCTGATTGTGCTCCAGTAACTACGATTGATAGTTGGAATGCTTTATTAAGACAATATGGTGTTATTGCTTAAAATCGATGAGTATTAACGGCACAATTTCAGAAAACTTTAATGATGAATATTGGATGCAGCTTGCTTATGAGCAAGCTGCACTAGCTGCTTCGCAGGGAGAAATTCCTGTTGGAGCGGTGATAGTGAGTCAAGAGAAAGTTATTGGTGCTGGTTATAATGCGCCAATTAAACAATCTGATCCTACCGCTCACGCTGAAATTCAAGCTTTACGTGCAGCATGTCAATCATTGAATAACTATCGCTTACCAGACGATGCTGTACTGTATGTGACACTAGAGCCTTGTACGATGTGTGTCGGTGCACTCATTCATGCACGCATTAAAAAAGTGGTATTTGCAACCACCGAACCTAAAGCTGGTTCATTGGTCAGTGCTCGGCAGTTATTGGAAAATGGTTATTACAATCACAAATTTGTTTTTGATCAAGGCTGTATGCAAACCCAGTGTTCATTGCAACTCAGTGCATTTTTCAAACAAAGACGAGATGAAAAAAAGAAAATTCGTTTATCAAAAACGTCCTTAAATGATTAAAAATGTCACTCTAGTTGTGGCAAACTAAGCCTCCAATGATTTTGGCTAGATCAAAAAGGCAAAGCTATGCGTAATGCAATCACCATAAAAAAAGAGTTTAATGCACCAATTTCTGAAGTTTTTGACTTATTGTCAAAACATGCAACTTATAATAAAGCATTTGCTCCTTTACAAGTTGTACGTGTAAAAGATTCTGCTGATCCTCAGCGTCCCGATGGAATCGGTTCAATTCGCCGTATGGGCTTTGGACCAATCAAGCCTCTTCAAGAAGAAATTACATTACTAGAAGAGAATAAACGTATTGAATATAAATTGATTAATAATCCTTTGGTGAAACACCATCTCGGACAAATTGATTTTAAAGAAATCACACCGTTTATTACTTTAGTGACTTATAAGATTGAATTTACGGCAAAAGCACCTTTTGTAAGTAAATTAGTTCTTGCACAACTCAAAGCAGCGATTACACTAGGTTTTTCAAAATTAGCGAAGTCAGTTGCTTCATAAGAGATGGGAATGACAGTTCATATTATTACGATTGATGGCCCAAGTGGCTCTGGTAAAGGGACATTGGCAGCTAAAATTGCTGCGCATTATGGTTTTAATTTATTAGACTCAGGTGCTTTATATCGTTTACTTGGACTGTCGCTATTTCAGCGAGATCTACTGAATAAAATTCAAGAACAGTTAGTGCAATGTGTTGATTTTGCAACTCATTTAGATATTGAATTTAAATCAACAGATGCAGGCACACTTATTTTTCTTGAGGGCGAGGATGTGACCAACACTATTCGTACTGAGCAAGTTGGTGAGTATGCCTCTAAAGTTGCAACTGTTCCTGAATTAAGACAAGCATTATTTGAGCGTCAGCGTGCATTTATTCAAGCACCTGGATTGGTTGCAGATGGTCGTGACATGGCGACAGCGATTTTTCCAGAGGCTCAAGCGAAAATCTACTTAACAGCATCGGCTGAATCTCGTGCAGAGCGACGTGTAAAACAGTTGCAGGGCATAGGTCTTGATGCTAAAATAAGCGACATTTTATCTAACATACAGGCTAGAGATAAAAGAGATATGGAGCGAACAGTTGCTCCGCTCAAGCCCGCTGAAGATGCGTATATCATTGATAGTTCTACAATAGGCATCAATGAAGTGTTTCAGTTGATGGTTGACTATATTAATAGCCGTATAAACTAGATACACAATTTTTTATCAGTTGAAGCATTGCTTGATCAGATCTTTTGGACAATGTAACAACTTAACTAAACCGGCCTTGTCTGATCCAAGACCGCGGACTTTATCAGGTATATCATGACCGAATCTTTTGCAGCCCTCTTTGAAGAAAGTGAATTAAACCTCAACGTTGAAAAGGGTGCAGTCATCCAAGGTACTGTTGTTAGTATCGATTCTGACTGGGTTACTGTTGACACTGGCCTTAAATCTGAAGGTGTTGTTGACCGTGCTGAATTTTTAAATGAACAACGTGAACTTGAAGTTCAAGTTGGCGATACTGTTGACGTAGTTGTTGAAGCGCTTGACAACGGTATGGGTCAAACAGTTTTATCACGTGAAAAAGCAAAACGTGCTGAAACTTGGACTAAACTTGAGAAAATCTTTGAAGACGGCGAAATCGTTACTGGTGTTATCTCTGGTAAGGTTAAAGGCGGTTTCACTGTTGACATCGGTCCTGTACGTGCATTCTTACCAGGTTCTTTAGTTGATACTCGTCCTATTCGTGACACAACTCACCTTGAAGGTAAAGAGTTAGAGTTCAAAGTAATCAAACTTGATGCTAAACGTAACAACGTTGTTGTATCTCGTCGTGCAGTTATGGAAGCTGAATCTTCAGCTGACCGTGAAGCATTACTTGCTCAACTTGAAGAAGGTCAAACAGTTACAGGTACTATCAAGAACCTTACTGATTACGGCGCGTTCGTTGATCTTGGCGGTATTGATGGTCTTCTACATATCACAGATATGGCTTGGAAGCGTATCAAGCACCCTTCAGAAGTTGTTGAAGTTGGTCAAGAAGTTACAGTTAAAGTACTTAAATTTGACCGCGAGCGTAACCGCGTATCTTTAGGTCTTAAGCAATTAGGCGAAGATCCATGGTTAGCGATCATGAGCCGTTACCCTAAAGGTTCTATCGTTAAAGCACGTGTAACGAACTTAACTGACTACGGTTGCTTTGCTGAAATCGCTGAAGGCGTTGAAGGCTTAGTACACGTTTCAGAAATGGACCACACAAACAAAAACATCCACCCATCTAAAGTTGTTCAGATCGGTGACGAAGTTGATGTTATGGTTCTTGAAGTTGACGAAGAACGTCGTCGTATTTCATTGGGTATCAAACAAACTCGTGCTAACCCATGGGAAGAGTTTGCTAAAGCAAATGAAAAAGGCGAAAAAGTTTCTGGTACGATCAAGTCAATCACTGACTTCGGTATCTTCATCGGTTTATCTGGTGGTATCGACGGTTTAGTACATTTATCTGACATTTCTTGGAACGAACAAGGCGAAGAAGCTATCCGTCGTTACAAGAAAGGTGACACAGTTGAAGCAGTTATCTTATCTGTAGACGCTGAAGGTAACCGTATCAGCCTTGGTATCAAGCAATTAAACAGCGATCCATTCAATGATTTCTTAGCTGCGAACGAACGCGGTGCTTTAGTTAAAGGTACTGTGACTGCTGTTGATGCTAAAGGTGCTACAGTTAAATTAGCTGATGACATCGAAGCAACGCTTAAAGCTTCTGAAATCAATCGTGACCGCGTTGAAGATGCGACTAAATTCTTAGAAGTTGGTCAAGAAGTTGAAGCGAAGATCATCAACGTTGATCGTAAATCTCGCTCTATCAACTTGTCTATCAAAGCGAAAGACGAAGCTGAAGAGAAAGAAGCTGTGAACAATGCTCGTCAAGCAGCAGCAGCTCAAGTTTCAGAAGCTAATGGTCCTAAGACTATTGGTGATTTGATTAAAGCTCAAATGAAGTAATTTGTTAAAAGGTACATTTCTTGTAACAGAGATGTACCTTTTTATACAAAAATACTGCAAACGGTAGCGTAGTATCGATGTACTGCGCTACCGTTTTGTATTTAAACAGGTTATTATTAAAATATTGAAGAGTAGCAATAATTAAAGAGGTCATCGATGACTACTGAAGCACTTAACAAATCTGATTTGATTGAACGGATTGCCCTTAAAAACCCTCATTTGGCAGAACCGTTGGTTGAAGATGCTGTTAAAATTATGATTGATCAAATGATTGAAGCACTTTCGAGTGGCGATCGTATTGAGATTCGTGGTTTTGGCAGTTTTGCATTACATCATCGTGAGCCACGTTTAGGGCGTAATCCTAAAACTGGTAAATCAGTTGATGTTGCAGCAAAAGCTGTCCCGCATTTCAAACCGGGTAAAGCACTTCGTGATGCAGTAAACGACACTGTTGATTAATAAAAAATTGAGGTGTTTATGCGTTATATCTTAATTGCATTACTTTTTGCTCTATTTGGTTATTCGCTTGCCCTAGTTTTACAGAATCCAGCAGAATTAGAAGTGAACCTATTGTTTACTCAAGTTCCTGCTATGCGCTTAGGTTTATTGCTTTTATTGACATTGGCATTAGGTGTCGTTGTTGGTTTGCTTCTAGGTGTTCAAGTATTTCGAGTTTTCCAAACGAATTGGGAAATTAAACGATTACGTAAAGATATTGATCACCTTAGAAAAGAGCAGATCCAACTTGCTCAGCAAGCAGCCGCAGAAGCTGCTGCAAGCGTAAGGCATGAAAAAACTGTTTTAGATGTTTATCCGAATGATAAGATCTAATAGTTGAATTGCTATTTAGTATTGAAAAGGGCTATTTCACAATTGAAGTAGCCCTTTTAGTTTGTGATTAAAAAATACTTCATTAATTTTAATTTCATTTTTCAAGTTCAATTCAAGCTGATCCATAAATTGAGTAAAAGCATTAAAACTTTTTTCTACTACGATCAATGCTGTTTCATTCATTTCTCGCATTATTAGTATATTTTCAAAAACGTTTTCTTCATCGCCTATAGAATGTCCAGTTTCTTGCCTTAAATGTGTTTCACTACATATCTTATAAGTGCCGTCTGATTCGAGACCAAGCCTATTAATTCGTAAGATAGTTTACGGCTAGGTGACATGTCATCACACCAAATAAATCTAAGGGTGTTGGTAAGTTCTTGTTTATTGTTCAAATCGAGCGTTTCTAGGTCATGCAAATACCAAGGCCAATGATTAGCATCTTCTTTACAGTGAACATTGATTGCTTCTTCATATTCATTCTGTGGAAAATTAAAGGGTAGTACATATTTATTTAAATCCGCAAAGCTCATGATAAAGTGAGCAAGATTGGGCAAGAATTTTAAGCGTTGTTGTATGGGTATTTCTTGATTTTTCAGAATCTTAAAAAATGATGGTGACTAAATTAATGCCTTTTTATGCCTATTGCAGTTTTAAACGTTTTCATTTTAACCTTATTCGTTTTTAATTTATTGTAAGATTAAAATTTAATCATATTTTACTATTTGGTATGTTTTAGTTTTGTTGTTGCAACTTAAATGAGCGAAGTAAAAATGTGTTGAATGAAATTTTACACTTAAATTAAAACCTATTTATAATAGCGACTTTGAATCAACTGGGAAGAAACGCTCTTGAGTATCATTGTTGCACTAGATGCAAAAAGCGAATATGACGCTTTAACGATTGTGGATCAGCTTGATCCTGCTTTATGTCGTGTCAAAGTGGGCAAAGAGCTTTTTACTCATGAAGGTCCAAGTGTTGTTAAAACCTTACAAGATAAAGGTTTTGAAGTTTTTCTTGATTTAAAATTTCATGATATTCCGAATACAACAGCGCAAGCTGTCTGTGCTGCGGCAGATCTTGGTGTATGGATGGTGAATGTTCATGCTTCAGGTGGTCGTAAAATGATGGAAACTTGTGTTGAAAGACTCAAAGCAGGGAACTATCAGACTCAGCTCATTGCTGTTACTGTGTTAACTTCTATGGGGCGTGAAGATCTACGTGATATTGGTTTAGACATCGAGCCAGTAGAGCATGTCAAACGTTTAGCTAAATTGACTCAAGAAAGTGGTTTGGATGGCGTAGTTTGCTCAGCACAAGAAGCTAAGATTCTTCGTGAAATGTTGAATGCTGATTTTGCATTAGTTACCCCAGGCATTCGTCCAGAAGGTTCAAATGCAGATGACCAAAAACGTATCGTTACACCTAAACAAGCTATGCTTGATGGTTCGACGCATTTAGTGATTGGTCGTCCTATTACAAAGGCTGAACGTCCAACAGAAATGTTGAAGTCAATTTTGGCGTCTATCTAAGTTTATTTAGTTTATAAATACCTTAGAACTTGAGATTTAAGAATAGGCTGATTAATAAAGGCGCTAGAAGCGATAAAATTAATCCGCTCATCATTGCATGTGGTACGTAATGCGTGCCACATGACTGTTTAACCATCGCAAGGGTGACATCCATTGAGGTTGCTCCAGCACTCGAAATCGCTGAACGTGGAAATCGCCAACCTAAACAATACATAAGTAAAATGGCGAAAATTTCTCTAAATAAATCTGTTAATAATGCAATGCCACCGAGCTTGGCTGAATGTAATTCAGTAAACAAAATTCCAGACATGGAATACCAACCATAACCTTGAGCTAAAGCCATCATTTCATTCAGGGTATAATCATGAGATAGAATGAGATAATTGATGATTGCAGCCAGACAAGAACCGACAAAGGCTGCGGCAGGAACAAGTAGTACTCTCCAACTTAACCAACTGCGATCAAATTGCGTAAAAGCAAGCTCAACACCGATTAGAAAGATAAACACGAGCAATAAATACCAACTATTAAATGCAATTTGTAGGTTAGATTGAGTCACTACTATTCCAAGTAAAATCCCTAATCCTAATGCTAGAAATGCTTTAGCGATATTCTTGAGTGCATTGATAAAGAGGTGTAATGAAATTTTTCCTTGTACACTTTGACGATCAATCAGTTTATAAGTAATTAGACAGATAAAGAAAGAACCAACTGATGTAGTAAATGCAATCAATAATGCAGGTGGTAATATTGCTGCTGGATCTGAGATATGATTCAAAGCTTGAGTCAGTTCAAATGCAACACTCATTAATAATAAATAAGAAAAATAGGGTAAGATTTTAAATATAAATTGTTTAATTCGCTGTGATAGTTTTGGGGCGAGAAAATAGCCTAAGCTTATTGCGATAAAAATTTGGAAGATAAGAACAAAAGATTGCATAAAAAAAGCAGGTTACGAGTAACCTGCTTATTATGAAGAATTATTGATTAAGCTGCATTGTTTTTTGCATTTGTTGCTGTATGAAGAAAATTATAGTCAGCGACATTTACTTTACGTGTTTCTAACCAATATTTCCAAGTATATGTTGGCCATAATGAGAAGTTTTTACCATCAGCTGCTTGATACCAACTGCTACATCCGCCTGCTTGCCAAACTGTTCCTTTGAGTTGCTCTTGTACACGTTCATTGAACTGATCTTGAACTTCCTGCTTAATTTCAACAGCTTGAGAGCCTGTTTTGTCTACGGTTTGAATCAATTGCAAGATATAGTTTACTTGAGATTCAATCATGAAAATAACAGAGTTATGACCTAAAATCGTATTTGGACCTAAGAGTTGGAATAGGTTAGGGAAGTTTTTCGTACTAATACCATAGTAGCTTTCCGCACCATCTTTCCAAGCTTGCTTAAGTTCGATTCCATTACGACCAACGCAATCGAAATGCTTTAAGTAAATGCGTGGATCGGTAATAAAGCCTGTACCATAAATCAAACAGTCAATCTGACGCTCTTTACCATCTTTGGTGATAATGCCGTTTGCTGTGATTTCTTGAACACCATCGGTAATTAATTCAACATTTTTACGATTGAATGTAGGGAAGTACTTATTTGAAATCAAAATACGCTTACAACCCATGACAAAATCAGGAGTCAGCTTTTTAGCTAATGCTTTGTCTTTCACTTGGAAGCGAATGAACGCTTCAGCAAGTTTTTGACCATATTTCATGATCTGTGGTTGTACGATAGGTACTACACGTGATTCGTTGGTCCAATACAAACGAGTACGATGAATTTGACGATAAATATTAGATGCTTTAAACAAAGACTTGCTTAATTGTGAATATTTACGTTCATCACGTGGAATGACCCATGCTGCGGTACGTTGGAATACATAAAGCTGTTTCACTTCTTGTGCAATCTCGGGGATATATTGAATTGCGCTACCACCCGTACCAATAGAAGCAACGGCTTTGCCTTCTAAGCTGTATTTGTGATCCCATTGTGAAGAATGGAAAACTTTGCCTTTAAATTTTTCAATGCCTTTTAAGTGAGGAATTTGTGGAACGTGTAGGGGACCAGAAGCAAAAATAACAAACTGAGCTTCAATGGATGGTTGATCTTTAAAATCTAATAACCAAACATTACGATTTTCGTCAAACTCAGCATGAGTAACTTCATGATTGAATTTGCAATAATCTTTTAATTTATATTGCTGAGTAATATCTTGAATATATTCAAAAATTTCATCAGCTTCAGCGTAACGTTTTGACCAATCTGTTTTGGGAGCAAACGAAAGTGAATACATGTGTGATTGAACATCGCACGCTGCGCCTGGGTATTGGTTTTCACGCCATGTGCCACCAACGTCATTGGTTTTTTCTAAAATTACAAAATCTTTGATTTGACTTTGTAATAGTCGAATAGACATTGCTAAACCACCAAAACCTGCACCGATAATTGCAACTTTGGTTTTTTGAATAGCATTTTGGGTTACATCACGCATAGTCCATGCCCTATACATCTAAATTTCGTGCAAGTTTAAAGGTTTTATGGAGATTAAATATGATTATATAGACGCAGAACTTGATCATTTCGGCAATTCATTTCTGTGTTTTTTTATAGTACAACATTAAGGTTTTGGGAACTGCATTCAGAATTATGAAGAGATCTATCCTCGGATTGATGTATTTAATTCAGGGCATGCGTCATGTCGGCATAGATGTAGATGCTCGTTTAGCAGATATGGGAATTCTCGCCGATGCTTTAGATCCGAATTCGATCATTGCTGATGAAATTGAATGGGACATCTTACAATATATTAGTCAGGATATTTCCCCAGAACAAGGTTTAGTGATTGGACAGCATTATGCACTTGCAGGGTATGGTCCATTCCTGATGCTACTTGTCACAAGTGATACTTTACATAACGCGCTATTAAATGGTGTACGTTTTCAACAATTGACACATCTATTTGGTTCATTACAGCTAAATATTAAAAAAGATTACATCCATTTGCATTATCAACCAATTGATTTAAATACGCATTTAGGATTATTTCGTGCTCAATGTGAAATCTCAGGAACTTATAAGTTCTTACAGGATATCTTTAAAATGATGGGGCTTGAAATTCCTGATATTCAAATAGAGCTACCATTTCAAATACCAAGAGAAATGGAATTAATAAAAGCTTATCAGCAATATTATGGCCTAGATGTTAAGTTTGAATGTCAGCAGGCTTCTTTCATTCTAAAAAACACTAAAATTTTAAATATTAAAATTCCATCTGCTGATGCGTTAACTTATCGTGTTTATGAAGAAAAATGCCTACAAGATCTGAATAAATTAGAACGAAGTACCCGTGCAAAGTTGACCATTTTAGAATATGTCGAGGAATATCTTGAAATGCAAAATGGTGTAATACCTACAATGTCTGAAACAGCATTTGCATTAAAGATTCCTGAGAGGACTCTAAGACATAAATTGCAGCAATTACAAACGAGTTATAAAGAAATTCGCGAAAGATTAATTAAGCAGAAGGCATTAAAATTTATTGAAGATAGTGCATATTCGATAGAACAAGTTGCAGAAATGCTCGGTTATTCTGAGCCTGCGGCGTTTAATCATGCTTTTAAACGCTGGTTTGGTCAAAGCCCACGCCAATATAATCGAAATCATTAAATGGTAAAAGAATGGTACATTATGATGTTTAAACTGCATGATAATTAAGCCTAAAATCTAATGTCTTTGGACTCAATGTTCGATATAATTTTCACCAATTAAAATTGTAATAACACCTTATGTCAAATTCTAAACCAGACTCACATAACACTTCATTTATGCCGATCTCACCTGCAGAGCGTTATGCTCAAGCAATTGAATCAGGTCAATTCATGCCAGATGAAGCTCAAGCTCAGGCAGTGCAAGAGTTAGATCGAGTATGGAAAGAGTTACTCACACGTTATAAAGCCTCAAAGAAAGCATTTAGACGTTTCCGTCGTCAAACCTACCCAAAAGGTGTTTATATGTGGGGTGGTGTAGGACGTGGGAAAACATGGTTGATGGATCAATTTTATGACTCAGTTCCATTTCGCCGTAAAACCCGCATGCATTTCCATCATTTTATGCAAAATGTGCATAAAGAATTGAATAAGCTTTCAGGTCAACGTAATCCATTAGATTCTGTTGCTGATCAGATTTATAAAAATGCGGTTGTCATTTGTTTTGATGAATTCTTTGTATCAAATGTCACTGATGCAATGATTATTAGCGATTTATTTCAAAAGTTATTTGAACGTGGTATCACGCTGATTGCGACTTCTAATATTGCACCAGAAGGTTTATATAAAAATGGTATCCATCGTGACCGTTTTATGCCAACAATTGAATTAGTCCAGAAAAACTGTACGGTTCTGAATGTAGATGCTGGTGTTGATTATCGTTTACGTGTTTTGAAGCAGGCTCAATTGTTTAAGCATCCTTTGAGTCATGATGCGCAATCATGGATGTATGAGCGTTTTCAAGCGCTGACACACACACAAACGCTTTCTAATACCCCAATTATGATTAATAACCGAATTGTAGAAACCTTGGGTCATACTGAAGATGTATTGTGGTGTGAATTTTCTGAGTTATGTTTTAAGCCACGTAGCCCTGCCGACTTTATTGAAATTGCTAATATTTATAATACGGTACTGGTGAGTAACGTACCACATTTAACGGATTTCCTTTCTGAAGGAACACGTCGTTTTATCTATTTAGTCGATGAGTTTTATGATCGTGGTGTGAAGCTGCTTTTAACCTCAGAAGATTCGATTATTGATCTCTATGAAGGTGAAAGATTAGCATTTGAAATTGAACGAACTCGTTCACGTTTATTGGAAATGCAATCGGATGATTATCTGCACTCAGAACATCGCCAAATTCAAGTTTCAAAAACCTCATAAATTTTAAGGGCATTCTAGGGAATGCCTTTTTTATAAATTCATATAGAGAAAGCTTTATTCTTAATTGAATTTTGTTATAACTAAATGAGTTTTAAAAAGTGAGTATGTCGCAGAATAGAAGTAGCTAGATCAAAACTTGGTTTTAGTGTTTATAAAAATTATATTTGTCAATACTTAAGCTAAGAAAATGCTTACTATTTAGCAATGTGATATTACTATTCAGGCTAGTATAAATCGGTATACTAGGTTTCTTGTTATAAAAAGTTAGCATCATCAGGAAAGACAATGACTGTACGTATTCAACAAGGCAAGCTAGCGATTGCTAAAGAACTTTACGATTTCATCGAAAATGAAGCTTTACCAGGCTCTGGTTTAGACAGTGAAACTTACTGGAAAAATTTCGAGCAAGTCGTTGTCGATCTTAGCCCAAAGAATAAGGCACTATTAGCGAAGCGTGATGAAATTCAAGCTAAGATTGATGAATGGCATCGTAATAATGAATTTGAGTTAAATGCGTATAAAGCATTTTTAACTGAGATTGGTTACTTAGTACCAGAAGTTGCTGATTTCCAAGTAACGACTGAAAATGTAGACGAAGAAATTGCATTATTAGCTGGTCCTCAGCTTGTTGTACCAGTACGTAACGCACGCTATTGCTTAAATGCTGCGAATGCACGTTGGGGGTCATTATACGATGCACTTTACGGTACAGATGTAATTTCTGAAGAAAATGGTGCAGAGAAAGGTAAAGGCTATAATCCAGTCCGTGGCGATAAGGTAATTGCTTTCGCTAAAGATTTCCTTAATCAAACATTCCCACTTGCTCAAGGCTCTCATGCCGATGCAACTAAGTATGCAGTTGATCACAATCGTTTAGTTGTGACTTTAAAGGATGGTTCAACAACCTCTTTGGCTCATGAAGCTCAATTTGTTGGCTTTAATGGCGATGCTGCAAATCCAACTGAAATCGTTTTATTAAATAATGGTTTGCACGTTATTATCGATATCGATGCAAATAGCCCAATCGGTAAAACTGATGCGGCTGGCGTTAAAGATTTAACTCTAGAAGCTGCTATTACAACGATCCAAGATTTAGAAGATTCTGTTGCAGCTGTTGATGCAGAAGAGAAAGTTGAAGGCTATCGTAACTGGTTAGGTTTAATGAAAGGTGACTTGCAAGAGTCAATCGAGAAAAATGGTAAAACTATTACTCGTGCATTAAACAAAGACCGTACAGTTCAGAACTTAATTGGCGGTACTACAACGCTACATGGTCGTTCATTAATGCTTCTTCGTAACGTTGGTCATCTAATGACTAACCCAGCGATCCTTGTAGAAGGTCAAGAAGTATTTGAAGGTATCATGGATGCATTAGTTACTCCATTACTTACAATTACAGATATTCGTGGTGAAAACGAAAATAAGAACTCTCGTAAAGGTTCTATGTATATCGTTAAACCAAAAATGCATGGTCCAGAAGAAGTTGCATTTGCAGTTGAATTATTTGAGCGTGCAGAACAAGCACTTGGTCTACCTGCGAAAACACTCAAAATTGGTATCATGGATGAAGAACGCCGTACTTCAGTTAATTTGAAAAATTGTATCGCTGCTGCAAAAGACCGTACAATTTTCATTAACACAGGCTTCATGGATCGTACGGGTGATGAAATCCATACGTCTATGGAGGCAGCGCCAATGGTACGTAAAGAAGCTGTTAAAGCGCAAAAATGGATTGCTGCTTACGAAAACCGTAACGTTGCAATTGGTTTAGCATGTGGTTTACAAGGTAAAGCGCAAATTGGTAAAGGCATGTGGCCAAAACCAGATAGCATGAAAGATATGTTGGCGACTAAGACAGCTCATCCAAATGCGGGTGCTTCTTGTGCATGGGTTCCATCACCTACAGGCGCTGCACTTCATGCCATGCATTACCACCAAATCAATGTAAAAGCACGTCAAGATGAATTGCTTGCTGAATCAATGTTGTCTTTAGATGACTTGCTAACTCCTCCTTTTGCACCAGAAACAAACTGGACGGCTGAAGAGTTAAACAATGAGCTTGAAAATAACTGTCAAGGTATCTTGGGTTATGTTGTACGTTGGGTTGATCTAGGTGTAGGTTGTTCTAAAGTTCCAGACATCAATAACGTTGGTTTAATGGAAGATCGTGCAACTTTACGTATTTCTTCTCAACACGTTGCAAACTGGTTGCGTCACGGTATCGTAACGAAAGAACAAGTTGAAGAAGTGCTTAAACGTATGGCTGTGATTGTTGATCAGCAAAATGCCAATGATCCACTTTACACGCCAATGGCACCAAATTTTGATGGTATCGCATTCCAAGCTGCTGCTGATTTGATCTTCAAAGGCGCTGAGCAACCATCTGGTTATACAGAGCCATTGTTACACGCTGCACGTTTAAAACTAAAAGGTTATACAGGTGATTAATTTCATCTAAAATAAAAAGCCTCTTCGGGGGCTTTTTTTATTAAATAAGGTGCTTGTGATTTTATGTGCGCTAACTACAAACCAGTAACACTTGAACAATTGCAACAGCTTGAACTACCGCTTATTCCTTTTGATTATACTGATTAGGTTTATCCAAGTTATAAAACACCATTATTATTTAAATCTGAACATGGATTGGAGTGGCGAGAGGTATTATTTGGTTTAGTGCCGAAATGGGCAGAGGATATTAACAGCTCTAAACGTGCTTATAATGCTAGACATGAGACCATTTTTGAGAAACCAAGCTTTCAGGAGGCAGCTTATAAATGCAAGTTCGCTATAATTCCAGTCACTGAGTTTTATGAAAGTAAATATATTGAAAATAAACCACAACGATGGGGCGTACGGCGTAAAGATGGCAAAGCATTTTATATTGCAGCACTTTATGAAATTTGCAAAATCGAGAATGAAATTATTCGTTCCGCAGCGATGCTTACGATGGATGCAATAGACCATCCGATGATGAAAGAGTTGCATGAACCTGGGGATATCAAACGATCAGTCGTCATTATTCCACATGACCACCTTGATGATTGGCTGAGTTTAAAACAACCACATCAAATGATTCAATTTATGCAGGGATTTCCAGTAGAAGAGTTTGAATGTTCACATGTACCTAAGGCAAAAATAGCAAAACAAACACCTCAGTTAAATATGTTTGATCTTTTCTAAATAAAAAAGGTTTCTAACAAGAAACCTTTTTATATATTTGATTAATCAACGAGCAAGATTTTTAAACATATGTTTTAAAATTTCCATCGTCTTTTCGATTTGCAACGGCGTTAATCCATCAAATGATTGCTCTAAGATTACAGAAGTTAAATCATTAATTTTAGTGATCATTTCTGTACCCTTATCAGTAAGATAAACGCGGGTAATACGACCATCTTCTTTACATGAATAAGTTTCAATATATCCCTCATCTTTAAGGCGATATACGATCTTGGTCGTTGTAGACATTTTAGAAATCACCATGTCTGAAAGTTCAGAAACGCTTGCATGTGGCTTGACATTCAATGCAATTAAAATACGACGGCGAGAGTTGTCTAAACCATACTTCTTAAGTACGTTATCGATATTTTGAACGTACTGTGCATTTACTTGAGAAATCCAGAAATAAGGAAAGTCTTCTAAGTTAAATGTTTCTGATGTAGGTAAAAAACGCGCATATTTTTTAGGCATTAAGTTATTTCCTATGCTTGTTACACAGAGTTGTTAGATGCAACTCCGAGATTCCATGAAATGTCTACAATTTATACGCTAGAAAAATGATGAAATCTAATTTTTCTAACATTCCGTTTATAACAAATCTTCCTAAAAATGGTTGTATAACCATCTTTGCTTAAGATAGGGGTATCATCATGTAAACTACATAAAACTGTTATTAATGATGCTCTTACCTATCCATTTTACCCCAATTGTATTTCTACAGTGTTGCATTGTAGCTTATTTGTAGAACAAATGTATTGTAGAAAATAAATACAAATCATGACGTGACTTTTTTCTAAAAGATTCTGTCTAAAATGTCATATAATCGTGAAATTATTACATTTGTAAAATAAAATAATTAAAAAAACAAATTAAATACATATATTTGAATTTAAAATTTGGTTAAAAATTAAAATTCATAGTGCTGCTAAAAAAGTTGAATAAATACATTCTTTATCACATTTAATCACTATTAGTTAACTAATCTGCTTAAAAAGAATACAAATATAGTTTTATTATTTAATTTTATATTGTTAAAAAATAATTCATTGTAAAAAACTTCTACTTAGTTATGTCATTTATGGTTTATGTAAATAATTGTAAATTAAAAAGGCGCATCTAAATAGGATTGCAAATTTAGATGCGCAAAAGGGTAAAACTGTGAGTTTAGGGATTACATTCTCAATTCTTTTTCTAATACGGGCCATAATTTCTGATGTGATTTCTTGAACATCAGCATATGTCCAATTTGTTTGTAACCATATTGTTGTGGTTTCAATTCAATCAAATTGGTTTGAGCATTAGGATAAAGTCTGAGTAAATCTTTAACATTTGCCTGTGTTGCGATTTCATCATCACTTGCCCAAATTGATGTAATCTGACAGACAATCTCTTGGTGATAATCAGCAAAAATACTTTTACCAATTGCATTCATGACATAACCAGGTTGACTGCAAAATTCAGCCCATTGTTTTGCTACATTTTTAGGTAAATTTTCACCCATACCAATAAATTGTGTTGCGCCGTATCCTTTAATAGCACTGGATACTGGAAAAATGACATTAAACATTAATGGAGCAAGAAGTTTAGTTTTTCCTTTTAAGCCTTTTACATAACCCGTTGAACCAGCGATTGCGACAACTTTAGCAACTTTTTGATGGTCAGGATTGATTCCAAGTAATTGACCACCAGCACTATGTCCCAAAATAATCACTTGTTTAGCTTGAGCGCGATTCAAGAGGGTTTCGATGGCTGCTGGGATATCTAATAAACCCCAATCATTGATACTGGCATTCGAATTTTTAAGTGGCCCATGTAAAGATTGACCTATTCCTCTAAAGTCAAAACTTAAGATCTTATAGCCTTGTTGATTTAACCATTCAGCAAATGAGTGATAAAAACCTTTGGTAATACCTGTTGCTGGACAAATTAGAATCGGAAATGGTTTAGTGGCATCACTTGCTGGATAATACTGTGCTGCAAGTTGGTAACCATCTTTACAACTGATCCAAAATGATTCAAATGTAGTCATTTGAGTAATACTCTTGTCTAGACATATTTCCAGTCTATACAAGTTCTAAAAAGAAACTCGTTTAAAAAATGACTTAAAAGTCAAATTTTATGTAATATAGCTATTTTTGGAAAAACCATTTGGGGAAAAGGGAATGTTAATTTTAACGAGTGCAACCAAATTGGCGATCATTTTTAGTGGAATATTTCTTTGGGTAGGGATGCTAACTGGCGTTTGGAAGTATTATCAAATTAGAAATACAGAGCTTGCACGCGCACATTATTATGTCGATATTGCACATCGCAGTAGTTTGCTTTATGCCGCTGCAAGTTTAATCTTGGCTGCATTAAGTTATTTTACAAGTTTATCGGATAGTTTGAGTCTATTTTGCGTTGTGGCGAATTTATTCTTTTTCTCAATGTCGATTTTGGTCTATATCATTCATGGAATGTTAAAAGATACAACGAATCAGTTTAAGCAACCGCATAAGTTAGGGCAGTGGTCGATTCCAAGATGGTGTATGACATTTTTAATGTTGAATTTAATAATAGTCGAATTAGGTGCTACAGCAGTATTATTATTAGGAACAATCTTAAAATTTACTAGTTAGAAAAATGGATGATTACTCATCCATTTCTTATATTAAAAATTCTTTTGGCGCTCAGCACTTATCTGTCGAAACTTTCGATCAATAATCCCCCACGTACAAAAGGCTAAAGACACGATTAAAGCGTATGCAAAATATTCAGGTTTTAAGTTACCCTTAATAGTGCCTTGCAATAACAGCGTCGCCATTAAGGCAAATGTCGTAATTGCATATACGATGGAATCATTGGTCTTTAGAGTGTCAATGAAGACTTGCTTGTTGAAATGTAATGAGAACATCTCCATCCCTCCTTGAGTAGTGATGACAAAACCTAATCGTTTTTGTCAGAATTAATATTAAAGTTTTACTTTGATTTTTTCAGTATTTCAATAGCTAACTTGACTATTTTTTAAATAAATTCACGAATGTATTGATTTCTATGTAGATTGGATATTTTTTGGGTGTATTGAGGTTATTTTTATTATGAATAGTAGTGTGATTTTTTTACAATTTGAAAAAGTTGCTGAAAAAGATGTCTTTATTATTCAGTTCAAATACAGTGTGAATAATACGGGTAGCGGTAGATACAAATAAGCTAAAAAATAATTTGTCGTAAACAAAAAATGTAAGTTGGATAAAAGAACATTTTTTGTATAGCTAAAATTATGTTTGGGTAAAACATCATTTTAACGACAAATCATTTTAATTTTGAGAAGCAGTATTGCTAGAGAATCGATCTACAGCAATTGCGATAACGAGTACAACCAATGAAGGCAATAACCAAGCAAGGTTCTGTTCATTCAACGGTAAATTATTAATAAATTTAGGGAGTTGTTCAGAGAATCCAGCCGCTTTGAGTGCTTCGATAATGCCAAAAAGAAAAGCAACAGCAGTAACAGAGCTCACGACAGTTGAAGGTTTATTCCAATATTTCCAGAAGAAACTCATCATAATCACAACAATCGCTGGTGGATAAATTGCACTTAACACTGGAACAGAGAATGCAATTAGTTTTGTTAAACCCAAATTAGAAATTAATAATGAAAATCCAATTAAGATAAAAACTAATAATTTATACGGTAAGCCTGTTAATTCAGTGAAGTATTCTGCGCATGCACAGGTAAGGCCAATTGCAGTTACCGTACAGGCTAGAAAAATCAAACCAGCTAAAAACAACGAACCTAGATCACCGAAAGCGTGTTGTACATAAGCATGCAGAATCACAGCACCATTCGCCGCATTCGCAGCAACTTCATGGCTACCTAATCCAAGTTTAAATAGGCTGATATATACTAGTGTTAAACCTACGCCAGCAATTAAACTCGCGATAATCGCATATTTGGTGATTAGCTTTGAATCTGTCACTCCACGAGACTGAATCGCTTGAATAATTACAATACCGAAGACTAAAGCACCCAAAGTATCCATAGTTAAATAGCCGTTTACGAAGCCTTCAGAAACAGGACTAGTCACATACTTATGGATTGGTGGAGAAATATAGCCAGTAGGGATAAGGATTGCTGCAATACCAAGAACCGCTAGAGCAGCAATTTTTAAAGGAGCTAAGACGTGACCTACAGTATCTAACAATTTATTCGGATAAAGCGAGATCGCAGTGACAAGCGTAAAATAAATAACACTATAAATCATTAGGCTGCTATTTGATGTACCAAAATATGGAGCAAATCCTATTTCATAAGAAACAGTTGCAGTACGTGGTGTGGCAAATAATGGTCCAACAGACAAATAACAAACAATCGTGAGGAGTAGGCTAAAAAAGCGTCCAAGTGGTGAGCTGATAATCTCAATAGAGCCTTGCATACGAGACAAAGCCATAATGGTAATTACAGGTAGACCGACTGCGGTAATTAAGAATCCAAAAGCAGCGAGCCAAACATGCTCACCTGCTTGTTGTGCAACAATAGGGGGGAAGATAATATTGCCAGCACCGATGAAGAGTGCAAAGGTCATAAAACCAAGGGCAACAATATCTCCTGTACGAAGATGGTTCATAAAAGGGAGGTATAAAATAAAAGTGCGGATTCTAGAACAAAATTGTAGTCATTTGAAACTAATTTTATGTGAAAATTGGTTTATTTTTGTCTAAAAAGAACTGATTAAAATCATGTAATTAGCTCTGGTAAACTTAATTTATTGAAAAGATTTTAAAAGTAAAAAATATAGCCCTTTATACTTTTTTACTATGATGCTGATTGAAATTAAATGTAAAATAATAACAACCGTTCAATCTTAGAACGATTGAAGATTTCTGTACGACAGCGTACAACTGTTGAAATACGAGATGTAGTACAAAAATGAATCTGCATGTTGCATTAACCTATATTTAAATAAGGAAAATCTCGAATGAGAGCTTCTACTGTGACGATTAAATCTGAGCAAGATATTGAGAAATTACGTATCTCAGGACGTTTAGCGTCACAAGTATTAGAAATGATTAGTGATTATATTAAGCCTGGCGTTTCAACTGAATATTTAGACGATATTTGCAACGACTATATCGTAAATACTTTGCAGGTGATTCCAGCCAATGTGGGCTATCACGGTTTTACCAAGACGACATGTATCTCAGTCAATGAAGAGGTGTGTCATGCAATTCCTTCCGCGAAGAAAATTTTGCAAGAAGGCGATATATTAAATATTGATGTTGCTGTAATCAAAGATGGTTATTTTGGGGATACCAGCCGCATGTATTTTGTGGGTGAGCCTAGCCCAGAAGCCAAAAAACTGGTGGAAACAACTTATGAAGCCATGCTTGCAGGGATTCATACGGTCAAACCGGGTGCGACACTCGGTGATATTGGTTATGCAATTCAATCCGTTGCGCAACGTGAAGGTTATAGTATCGTCCGAGAATATTGCGGTCATGGTATTGGTCGTATCTATCATGAACAGCCAAATATTTTGCATTATGGTCAAAAAGGACAAGGCATGACTTTGAAAAAGGGCATGGTATTTACGATTGAACCGATGGTGAATGCTGGTAAACGACATGTGAAAGAACTGAATGACGGATGGACTGTGGTGACACAAGATAAGTCCTTATCAGCGCAATGGGAACATATGGTTGTTGTTACTGATGATGGTTTTGAGTTGTTAACGCCTTGGCCAAATGGAACAGGACACTATCCAGCGGTGTAATGTATTTTAAAAAGAGCTTGAATGATTCAAGCTCTTTTTTTATTCGGTGATTCTGTTAATTGTTCTACTAAATAATCGATAAAGACTCGTACAGCGGGTAATAGCCCTCTACGTGACGGATAAACGGCATGGAAAATACCATGTGGGGCAGTCCATTCAGGTAAAACTTTGACCAATTGCCCTGATTTTGTGAAATCTTGTGCAATACTATCTGGTAATAAAGCAATTCCACAATTTTGACTTGCCAATTCCGCGAGCATCAACAAATTCGAACCCATAATGACAGGATTTACTTTAATTTTCTTTTGTTGATTTTCAGGTCCAAATAATAAAAAGTGTTGATCTAGATGTTCTTCAGACATACTGATAATACGATGCTCAGATAATTGTTCTGGCGTTGTTAAATGACCGAATTCATTTAAATAAGCTTGACTAGCAAATAGACGTTGCTCAATTGCTGTAAACTGACGCAAAACTAAATTAGGGTCATCGTCTAGCTTAGAGCGAACACGTAAGGCGAGATCAACGCCTTCGTTGATTACATCAATTCTGCGATTGCTTACCATCATTTGAACCCGAACTTCAGGGTACTTCTTTAAAAAGCTCGGTAATATTTTCGCCATTTGATTTTGTGCAATATCAACAGGAACACTGACTTTAATTACACCACGAGGTTCGCTGCTTAAGTGATTGACAACATCATGTGCAGCTTGAGCAGCATTCATCATCACTTGAGCGTGACGATAAACATCCATACCAATATCAGTAACGGCAAAGTGTCGTGAACTACGTTGAATTAAGCGTACACCCAGCTGTTCTTCGAGATTGTAAACTCTGCGACTTAATTTGGATTTAGGAATATCAGTTGCTCTTTCAGCCGCACTAAAACCACCATGTTCGACAACAAGGGCAAAGCAATAAAAATCATCTAAATCCGTTAGCATTACGCTATAAACTCCAGCTTTGTGATTAGGGTGAATCATTATAAAAGAGATTATTAAACATTTTGGAATAATAAATCTCGAATCTTTTGGTATTCTTTCAAACGCTCAAAATCTTTGACTGTTGGTGATTGAATCCGAGATAAGTCCATATTGTCATTGATATCTGCTAATTTAACAACATGTGCGATTGGGTTTTGTCGCGCTCGTTGAGCTGCTTCTACACGAGTTTCTCCTTGTTTTTTAGTGAGTGCGACGATTGAGTCAATGATATGCGGTTGAAAACCGAATTGGTATAAATCGTCAATCGTTGTTTCTGTATCTTCTAAAATATCATGTAAAACGGCCACAATTTTATGTTCAATTGTAGGAACATTTAACATGACTCTTAATGGATGTAATATATAAGGGGCATTTGCTTTATCTACCTGTCCTTCATGTTGTTTTGCAGCTAATGAAATCGCTTGTTCAAGTGTTGCCATAATTTAAATCCCTGTTATTCGAATGGATTCACAGATCGTATTCTTTTAAACTAAATCCAAATTTTCTATGCTTTAAAATTATGTCATACCAACTTATAAACGTTATCGATGCGACTCAAAACATTGCATGTCCATATTGTCATCAAGCTGTTTTAGATTGGGAACAGGAACAGTATATTCAGCCGTGTGAGCATACATTATTCATGGCGATGGATTTAGGTTTTGAATTTATTGCTGATCGCTTTGAAGAAGTTCTACCACAGTCGGTTGATGAAATTCATGAAGATCCAAGTATGAATATTTTTGCGAGTGTGACTCAGGTGGATTATCCTGATTTACAAATCTATAAAGCAGATTTGGGGGTGGAAGGTATGTTTCGCTATGTGGGTTTTAGTCAAAGCTAAAATCATTCCAATAAAAAAGCCAATCATTTGATTGGCTTTCATTTTTTAGCTTATGCTTCAGGAGCAGGGCTATACTGTTCAACTAATGGCTTTAACTCACCATTTTGGAACATTTCAAGCATGATATCGCTACCACCAATGAGCTCGCCGTTTACCCATAATTGTGGGAAAGTAGGCCAGTTAGCAATTTGAGGTAATGTTGTACGAATATCTTGATTTTCCAAGATATTTACATAGGCAAATGGGCGACCAATTTGGCTAAGTGCTTCAACTGCACGCGCAGAAAAACCACATTGCGGAAATTGTGGAGTGCCTTTCATGTAAAGTAAAACAGGGTGTTTCGCAATTTGATCACGAATTAACGCTACTGTATCACGCGCTTGTTCCGTCATAGATAGATCCTCAACTAATCTTCGTAAATTATATACTGAAAAACACTTTTGCGGCTATTGCTAAAGATTTTTCTTATATAAATGTAAGTTTGAGCTTTCAATCTACTCAAGTTTTTGCTTATATAACTTTTTTTCACCACAACTAATGATAGATTGAGTTTGTTATGACTAATATCACTCTTGCTCCTGTGCAACCTGATCAACCATCACATCTTATGGCAACTTATGGTCGCCAAGCGATCAGCTTTGTACGAGGACGAGGGGCGTATTTATATACAGCGGATGGTGCGGAATATTTGGATGCCTTAACAGGTATTGCTGTTTGTGGTTTAGGGCATGCACACCCAGTGATTGCGGAAGCGATTGCTGAGCAAGCTGCAACTTTAGTGCATACCAGTAACTTATTCGAAATTCCTTGGCAAACTGCTGCAGCTCAAAAACTTGCACAAGTTTCTGGAATGCAAGAAATTTTCTTCTCAAACAGTGGCGCTGAGTCAAATGAAGGTGCGATCAAAATTGCACGTAAATTTGGTTCTAAACAAGGCATTAGTAATCCTAAAATTATTGTTGCTGAACAATCTTTTCACGGTCGTACTTTGGCGACCTTATCTGCGACAGGCAATAAAAAAGTTCAAGAAGGTTTTGCGCCTTTGGTTGAAGGCTTTATTCGTGTGCCATTTGGTGATGTTGAAGCGATTCAAGAGGCAGCTATCAATCATCCAGATATCGTTGCAATCCTGATTGAACCAATTCAAGGTGAAGGTGGTGTCAATACAGCACCACAGGGTTTTAGTTACCTTGAGGAAGTTCGTGCTTTATGTAATCAGCATAATTGGTTAATGATGCTTGATGAAATTCAAACAGGGAATGGACGTACCGGTAAATACTTTGCTTATCAACATACCAATATTATTCCTGACGTTATGACCACAGCGAAAGGTTTAGGAAATGGTTTCCCTGTTGGTGCTGTGATGACACAGGGTAAAGCAGTAGGCTTGCTTGGTGCAGGCAGCCATGGTTCAACATATGGCGGTACAGTACTTGGCTCACGTGTGGTTTACACTGTACTTGATACGCTTGAAAATGAAAAAGCCGTTGAAAATGCAGCCGTAGTTGGAGCCTATATTGTTGATCAACTACGAGCTCAACTGATTGATCAAAATGTACAGGTGCGTGGCTTTGGTATGATGATTGGTATTCAGTTACCAAAAGATTGTGCTGAACTAGTTGCTATTGCACGAGATGAATATAAGTTGATTATTAATGTAACGGCAGGTTCAGTGGTACGTTTATTGCCACCATTAAACATGACTCAAGCTCAAGCTGATGAATTGTTGAAGCGTCTTGTACCTGCAATTCAAGGCTTCTTAGCAGCCTAATGACGTATTAATCATGCAATAAAAAAAGGGCAATTTGAATTGCCCTTTTTTTGCGGCGATTAGCCTGAAATATATTGTTGAAGTTGTTCGATAAGAATGCGTTGATCTTCCATTGCAGCTTTGACTAAGTCACCAATTGAAATAAAGCCAACAAGTTTTTCTTTATCTAAAACAGGTAAGTGACGCAAATGGCGATCGGTCATTAATTGCAAGCATTCTTCAACTGTATTGTTTAAACCAACGGTGATGACTTTAGATGTCATAATATCTGACACAGGTGTTGTATTTGATGAACGCTCCATCAACGTCACTTTACGTGTGTAGTCACGTTCAGAGAAAATACCAACTAGCTTTTCATCTTCTGCAACGACTAAAGCTCCCACGCCTTTATCTGCCATAATTTTGATTGCTTCAAGTACAGTCGCATTTGGCGAAATTGTAAAAATTGATTGTACAGCTTTATTTTTGATGACTTGGGCAACGATTGTCATTGTTTATCTACCTCTGTTGTATTGTCATTTTCATTTAACTTAACGGTATTTTTTTTAATTGCAAAGCCCTAAATGCGCAACAATGATAACTTTCTCATGTGAATGTCTAAAAAGTCATCATGATTGGTGGGCAAATTTATTACGCCATAACTGGTTCTGGCATAAAAAAGAAATGCTGCATTTGTTGTGTCGAAAGTTTGAATTTGCGATGCGAAGAATTAAATAGAGCAGGCTCTACTTGTAAACGCGTTAAGGTTGGTAAGAGTGATTCATGAAAATCTTTTGGTGTAATTTTACGTGGTTTATAATTTTTCCAATTTGATTTTGCATAACGGTGTGCTTGTACGCCATTCAACCAAAATGGGAATACATGACCATCGTGATCGGACTTGATTGCCCAACCTTGATGATATAAACCCCAAAGTACGCCACAATACATCATTGTTTTTAGAATTGAAATTTTAATCATCAACTCACGTGATACTGGTTGGAAATTATTAAAACGATACATGTTCGTAAACTAATTTTATTTAAACTCATGTTTAATTATAAGAAATTTATATGGCATTTATGTTTAAACAATTGATCTAAATCGTAAGCAAATATTCTTTTGAGTCAAAATATCATCTTGATTATTCAATCTTTGCATCAGATAAAAGCAATTCAGAAAGACTCTAGAAATATTTTTTATTAAAGTTAACACTACCTGAGAAAATCAAAGCTTTGATGCGGCGCAAGTTAGATCGTGTCAGGGCGTGATGTTGTATGTTTTAAGAAGGTATTAAAAAACGCCACCTGAGTGACGTTTTCTTATGCTTGCATTGTTGCTAACTTTTGCCAATATTGAGCTTTCAAAGAATCACGTTCTACTCGAAAACCTTGATAATACAGTTCCGCTAAAAATAATGCTGCTTTACCGTGACCTGCTTGAGCCACTTGTTCAAGCTCTTTCACTGCATCTAGAAAGTTTTTTTGCGATTGAATTGTATTCACCGCATTTGCATACACATGTTCTAGTTCATGTTGTGTAAAATGTTGAATCATATATAACTCCTTATTCTAATTATGATTACTTCAAATTCTATTCAAAGATACTTTACTTTGAATTTAAGTCACTATAACTCTGAATTATGAAGTTATTATGACAAGATTACTTGAATTGTCAAATATATTGCGTGTCATTATGTTATTTGTAAGCTTACACGATTAAACAGTTTTGCCAAATATTTTTAAGTAAAATCAAAGTGAAAATAATAGAAATAGATAAGGAGAAGAATATGTCAAATGTAATTGATGGTTTCAATTTCGATGTGCCACCAGCAGAAAGCCAAATTATTGCTTTAGCTCATCATCATCGTAAATTACTCGATGAGGCAATCTTTCATCAGGAGATTCACTTAGGTGACTATTGTTTAGCACAGCGCAAAAGGGTTTACGATTTCGCAAGTCATTTAAGCCCTGAACAAAAAGATAGGTTTTATGATATTTACAATGGCGAGTTGAAACGTATTGCTGATGATGATGATTTACATCCAGCTGATGCTGAAAGTGGTGTAGGGATGTTTGCTATATTTTTGACACTTGTGATTATTGCATTCATTTTATATTTCGCCTTTGTCCGTTCGCTTATGAGTTGATTAATACCATATGAGCGTTCAATAAACTTACTGGCGGTGAATTATTGAACGCTACACTTGTCCTAAGCGAGCTAGACACATACACTACATCTAATTCGAGGTAGATTATGCTGTCTATAATTTCTAAACATAAAGTTTTACAATCCAAATTGGGGTTGAAAATTGACCAATTTTATAATGCTTTGGTCAGTATCATTATTTTGTCTATTTTTATCCTTGCATTTTATGCATTGAAACGTCCTGTTAATCCTTTGCAATATCAACAAGTGCTTCAGTTTTCACAGCAGGCCAGTCATCCTAAAACACAACAAATGGCAGTACATATACTGGAAAATTCTCAGATTCGCCGTGAAGATTATTTAAAGCTTTTGAACGCTTATCAATTTGAATCTAGTCGAATCAGAGAGTACCCAGCGATGGCACAAGAAGATGAATAAGTTTTAATCGACTCATTTCTATTTATAAATGAACAGTTTGCCTTAGTCAGGAAAAAGAAATCAATTTGTGCTAGACTGACCATCTTTTAAAAAAGCTGCTTTTTTTCTCAAGGAATCGACATGCAACAGCAATCGAATATGCAAAATAAATTCTTGATAAATGCCGATATCGGAGATGACGATGTCACATTACCAAGTTTACCTGCTGTTGATGTTCCCATTATTGAGCCAGTAGCTAAAAATACTGTTGAAACGCCATCACCTGTAGTTGTGGAAGAAACATCTGTTCCTGCTGTTACAGAAGAAGCCAAGTCAACGGGTTTCTTTGGTCGTATGAAGGATGGTTTGACTAAAACGCGTCGTAGTTTTACGGATGGTATGGTCAATATCTTAATTGGTGGCAAAGAAATTGATGATGAGTTATTAGAAGAAGTTGAAGAACAGTTACTCATCGCCGACATTGGTGTCGATGCGACCAAAACTATTATCGCGAATCTTACTGAAAGAACTGCGCGTGGAGATCTAATTTATTCGCATGCACTCTACAAAGCATTACAAGAAGAGTTGGTTGCATTACTTGCGCCACGTGTAAAACCATTACATATCGATCCAAATAAATCGCCTTATGTGATTTTAATGGTGGGTGTAAATGGCGTAGGTAAAACGACGACTATTGGTAAATTAGCTAAACGTTTACAAGGTGAAGGTAAGAAAGTCATGCTTGCGGCGGGTGATACTTTCCGTGCTGCAGCGACTGAGCAACTACAAATTTGGGGTGAACGTAACGATATTCCAGTTGTCGCTCAGGGGCACGGTGCTGATAGTGCGTCGGTTATCTTTGATGCTTTTGAAAGTGCGCGTGCAAAGGGTATTGATGTTCTTATCGCAGATACAGCAGGTCGTTTGCAAAATAAAGCAAACTTGATGGAAGAACTTAAAAAAGTTAAACGTGTGATGCAGAAGATTGATGCAACTGCGCCACATGAAATCATGTTGATTGTAGATGCAGGCACAGGTCAAAATGCGATTAATCAAGTACAACTGTTTGATGAAGCTGTTGGCTTAACAGGTATTACGATTACTAAACTTGATGGCACAGCAAAAGGCGGTGTGTTATTTAATATTGCGAGCCGTACCCATGTACCAATTCGTTATATTGGTGTCGGTGAAAAGATTGATGATTTACGCCCATTCTCAGCAAAATCATTTGTTGCGGCATTATTTGAAACTGATAAGTAATTAGTTTATGTTAAAAGGACTCCACACAATGTGGAGTTTTTTTATATTTCACAAATAGCATTGTTTCAAAAATAAAACGATCTGTCATATTTTTTAGACTATTCCTAAAAAATGTATCGTTATACACTACATTCAATTCAAGATAACGCCTTAAAGGTATAGTAGGAATAACAACATGAGTAACTTTCTAAATAGCATTAAATCACGTCGTACTATTTATGCAATTGGTAAAAATCTTACAGTTGACCAAGCAACGATTGAAGAAACAATTCGCGAAGCAGTAAAACAAAGCCCATCATCATTCAACTCACAAACTTCACGTGTTGTAACTTTATATGGTGAATCACACCATAAATTTTGGGAAATTGTTCGCGAAACTTTACGAAAAATGGTTCCAGCAGAAGCATTTGCAAATACTAGTGCGAAAATTGATAGTTTCTCAGCAGGTTTTGGTACAGCGTTATTTTATGAAGATCAAGATGTTGTAAAAGGTTTACAAGAGCAATTCGCACTGTATGCGGATAACTTCCCAGTTTGGTCTGAACATTCAAGTGCGATTGCCCAGTTCGCAACATGGACTGCATTATCTGAAATTGGTGTTGGTGCATCATTACAGCACTATAATCCAATCGTGGATGCCGAAGTGGCTGAAACTTTTGATATTCCATCAAACTGGAAATTACGTGCCCAGTTAGTATTCGGTTCTATTGAAGCGGCTGCTGGTGAAAAAACCTATATGGATGATGCTGCACGTTTCAAAACTTTTAACTAAGTAAATATACGTATCACTAAAAAGAGCACTCAATGTGCTCTTTTTTTATTTAAGGTTTGTATTCGCCAAAAGAACTATGGCGCTTAGCATTAAAACTAATGTATATATCTTAAAAAAGGCAAATTGTTGGAATAGACAGTTTTGTTTTATGTCATAAAATGGTCATAATCGCAGAGCATAGTGCTTACGATTTAATAAATTGTTTATATCGAGAAGAGTCTAATGTCTTTAAGAGTTGGTGTTGCTGCTTTCGGGTTATTGTTAAGTAGTTCAGTTTTTTCAGCAGTCACAATCACTGCACCTGAAGAAATCGTGATTCTTGCGGTAAATGGTCAAGAAGTAAATAATGGTTTAATTCCTTCTAAGAAAAATAACTATCAAGTTGATGCTGGAAATCTAACAGTCAATGTGCGTTATCGTGAATATTTTGATCATTTAAATGGTGAGCATGATATTGTTAAATCAGGTGTTGTAACAATTCAAGCAACGGATCTGAAAGACAATCAAGCGTATAATTTAGCGTTGATAAATGCTCCAAAGAACTTTAGTGAAGCAAAAAAATATGCTGAACAACCAACTGTTGCTTTATATGATCAAAGCAAGCAGCTTGTTGTGCAGCAAACAGGTGCTAACAATGAAGTACAGCCTTGGTTTACAGGTAGTAGTTTACTTGGGCGTACGCTAGATCTAACGCAAAAAAATAAGAACAATACCGTGAATCAACCTGCACCTGTTTATGCAGAAGGGACAGCAAATGCCGCTTCTGTTGCAATAACGACAACAACGGTATCGGGTGCTGTAAAAACAACGGATCAACAATTAGCAGAATTGTGGCAAAAAGCATCGAAAGCTGAGCGTCAAAAATTTATGGCGTGGTTAGCTGGTCAAACCAACTAATTAACTCGCCCATTTTAAAAAACCGATGTTATCATCGGTTTTTTATTGAATGTATAAAATAGAAATGTCTTTAAACATTAAAAATGCAAAAATTGATGATGTAGCGCAATTGGTTAAATTAATTAATTTGGCTTATCGGGCTCAGTCTGGTCGAAGTTGGACGACAGAAAAAGCATTTGTAGATGGAACACGTATTACCAAAGAGCAACTAAATATAGAGCTAAATCAATCAAATTTTGAATTACTTGTTGGTGAAAATGAACAAGGTTCTTTGGTTGGTTGCATTGGATTAAGTTTGAATGATGATTATATCGAGATAGGTACTTTTGCGATTGATCCAACAATTCAAAATTTAGGTTATGGCAGAGAAATGCTTAACTATGTTGAAACTTATATTACTCAGAACTATTAGAGTGTTCGACGCTTAATCATGTATGTTCTAGATGTTCGTACTGAGTTGATGGCATATTATCAACGTCGCGGTTACCAAATAACGGGACGGAAAAGTGAATATCCAATTGAGGCTGAAGTAGGGCAACCCATCGTACCTATTCAACTAATTGAAATGAGAAAAATCTTGAGTATATAAAAGAGCCATGATTGCAACAATCAAGGCTCTATCGACAACGGTTTAAGTTTGGTTTTCAGTGAGAGGGTTCTTGGTCAACTTTCTGTGTAGACCAAATTGAACCAATTGGTGCGGCTTGCGCACGATCTCTAGCTTGTTGATAAAAACGTATAAATATTAAAGTAAATATCAAAGCTGTGATATCAATCCAAATCAAATGACCTGTTGAATAGCAAAGTCCTTGGATTGGAAACACATAGGCAAGCATAGAAGTCGCAGGAATCAGCAATAAAACCAGTGCAATAGCTAAGAACAGTTGAGCTAAAGCTTTTGCTGCACCAACAATAAAGCTGTATGAAATACAAGCAATAAATACTAAATAGTAGCTATACATAAATACATGGTTATGACTTTGTAATTGCAATGGCATGACATAGACCCATCGACCAATCAACATACTGGTAAATATTGCTAACATACAACCTAAGCAAGCACCTATGGTCAGATTGGCAATAAACATGACATCTTTACGCTGTTGCGGTGCTAGTAGGTTGGGATTCTTCTGTTTACGCAGGCGAGTTTCAATCCACAGAATATTGCCTGAATAGAACAGATAAGCGCCACCTAAGCCAAAAATCAAATAGATCCAGCGAATTGGCTCACCACCATAATTACCAAAGTGTAAGGCAAACATTGAACGGATCAGAGATGCTGCTGAACTTTCTTCAGTTGATAGGGTCTTGGTTGGATAAGGTGTGCTTTGATACGGATTGAATGACATATAGTCGAAAGTATCGCCACGAAGCATACGATCAGGATGATATAAAGCAACAAAGGCAGATGCACGTTCAGGATTATCAAGTTGGTTAAAACGAATGCCATCAATACGATAATCTGGTGCTGCTTTTTGAATATTGAGGAAAATTTTTTCTACATCGAGTTGCGGGTTTGGCTCTACAATCTTAACGGCTGGTGGACGTTCAAATAATGGCTTATCTTTCGAAACCAGCTGGGTGAGTGTGCCATAAAAAATATCATGAAAAGCAAAAACGACGACACTAACGCTAATAATGATATGAAAAGGCAAGCTGGTAATGCCAATGACGTTATGCGTATCTAACCAAAAGCGTTTCTTGTTTTTACCTTTGCGCACAGCAAAATAATCACTGATCAGCGTGGGGAGTAACACGATTAAACCCGACATTATGGCAAGAAAGTATAAAACTGCCACAACGCCCATCACCATTATACCTGCGGTATGGTGTCCCATCATGCCAGGGATACCCGCAGTTTCATGCAGTTGTTCAATCAGCCAACCTAATTTAGATACATTTTCTTCTTTGGCAATCAGTTGTCCATTGTTATCGAGTGTTGCTATCATGCTTGTTTGAGCAATATCAACGCCATGATGATCTTCAGCTTCTTCATGTGCTGCCTCCCATTGGATGGGTGCATTATGTCCTTCTGGCCAGTTAAAGCTTAAAGTGAATGCCTTTTGTGTTTCGGGAAACTTAGCCTGAACTTGTTCGACCAATTGGTTGTATTGGTTGGTTTGAATTTTTGCTAACTTTTGCTGAGGTGGCGCTGCCCATTGACTAAGTTGATGTTGAAACATCGTTAGCCCACCAGCAAAAAAACAGATAAATAATAAAATACCTGCGCTTATGCCAACCCATGTATGGAGGTTTTTGCCTGTTTTAATAATATCCGCACGAATTTTCATTTTAAGCTCTTATCCAAAATAACAGGGCATAAGCAAGGACATTGGCAATACTGTAGATCACTAAGCTTTGCCAGCCTTTCGGGATGAAATAGACAATAAAAAAGACGCATAGCCAAATCCAAGGAATTGACCACATTCCCAATTGTGGTGCAATCGAAGAATCAGCATTGGATTTACTGAGTAAAAGAATGATTGCTCCCATCGCCATTGCAAAGCTGAGACCGAGAACGGCACCAACAAATGTTTTGGTCCACCAATCAGGTTGTAGTTTTTGTTTAAGCATGTTCATTTAAGTTGGCCTTTTCATGAGCATAATGAAGGGGGCAAATGACCAAACCAGCGTAGCAACTGCCAGCCAAATTAAAATAGCAACCAAAAGGGGTAAGCAATAAATCAAGATGCTTAACCCGACGAATAAGCCAACAAGTCCGAGGTAGAAGAATGGTCGAGACAACTGCTTTTTCAGAAAAATTTGATGGGTGTGGCTGAGATAAACACTCATACAGGCAAGTAGTGAAACCATGATCCCTAACAGTTTTAAAGTCATGTTGATAATCTGTTAAATATAATGATAATAATTATCATTTATGTTTACTAAAAATTAAAGCATAAATTAAAAAACTTAATCTATCTAGCTGAAATATTAAAATATAAATGCTATTGATAATTATTATCGTTTATGTATTATGTAAAAAATATTACATACTCGGGGGAGTCATGAAGCACCACAATTTATATACAGCGATTATGTTAAGTCTGCTAGGTAGTTCTACAAGCATGGTTTGGGCTGGAGATGCATCAGAAAATTCAAATAAATCAGATGTGTTACCTGTTATTCACCTTAAAGCTGATCACGAAGCTTCTGCATATACCGTTAAAAAATCAAAATCGGCAACCAAACTGGATTTATCTTTAAAAGAAACACCACAGTCTGTGAGTGTGATTACCAGTGAGCAGATTCAGGATCAGGGGCTCAAAGATACCTATGATATTTTGAATCAGACACCTGGAATCCATGTTATGCGTTATGGTGCCAAAGGTGCGATTGGACGTGGTGGTGAATATGCATTTTATTATGCACGTGGAAAGCAAATTATTAATTATCAACTTGATGGTGTAATGACGGCACCAGCTGTGGACTTTAGATCAGGTTCTGCACTGAGCAATCTAGATGCAGCTATTTTTGATAATGTAACTGTAGTTAAAGGTGCGACAGGTTTAACAAATGGTGCGGGTTACCCAAGTGCAAGTGTTGGCCTAAATCGTAAACATGCAACGAGTGTTGTACCGACAGGTACAGTAAGGTTGAGTGGTGGGTCTTGGAATAATATGCGCTCTGAATTTGATGCACAAGGTGGATTAAATCAGGATGGTTCGGTACGTGGTCGTGTTGTAGCTGCATATGAGCAAGGTGACTCATGGAAAGATTGGGGTGATTTTCGTAAAGGGGTACTCTACGGTATTGTTGATGCAGATTTAACTGAAAAAACTCAGTTGTCAGTAGGTACAATGGTCAGCCAAAATCGCTCTGATGGTCTAAGTGTGCATGGGCTGGACATGTATGGTTATGATAATACTCGTAATCCATACAAACCATCTTTTAATGCTGCACCACGCTGGGCTTATAGCAAAGTAGAAACATTGAATGCTTTTACGAGTTTAAAGCATGAGTTTGCTAATCGTTGGCAAGTACAAGGAAACTATAATTATATTGATCAAAATATTGATGGTATATATGGGGTTATCGGAACAGCACCGCGCTATGGTGAAGATAAAGCAAATTTTGCTTTTGGTCGTGATCCATCAAACCCTAAAGAGCATTCGGTTGATGTGAGTGTATTGGGACCCTATCAACTTTTTGGTCGTGAACATGAGTTAATGGCTGGAGCAAGTTATCAAAGTATCCGCAATGCTGTTGATACTTATAATGCAACTGGTACATATAGTATTAAGCCATCGCAATGGGATGGAAATGTTCCTTTACCTACAATTACTAAATCAGGTGAGTCATTAAAAAAATTTGATCAAACTGGTTACTATGTTGCAACTCGCCTGAATCCTATCGAACCTTTACATGTGATTGTAGGAAGCCGAGTTTCTGACTATAAGTTTAATAATAATAATAAGATATTGAGTAATTATGCAAAAGTTACACCTTATGCAGGGCTGACTTTTGACCTCACTTCTGATTTAACTGCATATGCAAGTTATACCAATATTTATTTGCCTCAAACGAGTCGTGATTATAACTATGAATATTTAGATCCCCAAGAAGGTGATAATTATGAAATCGGGTTGAAATCGGCATTGTTTGAAGATCGCTTAAATCTCAGTGCTGCATATTTTCAGGCTAAAATGGATAATGTGGCTGTTGTCGCTGGCAAGTATTTAACTGAAGAAGAGGCAAAGAAGATTAGTAGTTCGTTGAAAGCAAATGACAATTACTATCGAACAGCAAAAGGTGTTAAAACTGAAGGCTTCGAGTTAGAGGCGAATGGTGAAGTTGTCGATGGCCTTAATTTGCAAGCAGGTTATACCTATGTTTCAAGTAAGGAAAAAGGTAAGGCTGTAAATGCCAATATTCCTAAAAATATGTTTAAGGTGTTTGTTACTTATAAAATTCCTGTGTTGCCAAGCTTAACAGTTGGTGGTGGTGTTCGTTGGCAAAGCAAATTCTATGATGAAAATGCAAAAGGTCTACAGGCTGAATTGTATACTCAAAAAGGATTTACTGTAGCAGATCTAATGGCGAAATATGAATTAAATAAGAATGTGAGCCTAGGTTTGAATGTGAATAACCTGACCGATAAGGAGTACCGATTAAATACTTGGGCAAACACTTATGGTGACCCAAGAAGTTATACCGGCTCAATTACCTTTAAGTATTAATAAAAGAGGCTGCCAAATTTGGCAGCCTCTTTCTTTTAGGAAATTGTTATTGACCTATCCAAATATAATAACCTAAGATCATCAGAGGCCATGCAATATAAGGACTAAATAACCATTTCCATAACCAGAATCTTGGTATAAACCCAACACCATGAATAAAACCACCAGAAATTCCGACCATGACGAGCATCAGCATACTGTGGTTATAGTGACCATTAGCATCTAACATTAATGATGGGTGTACCAATAAAATAGCAGCAAGCGGCAATGCCAACAAAAACGAAACGGTCATTGCAAGCACTTGCGCTTTACTATTCTTCGGTGTTGTCATTGCTTCAGCCATTTTATTATTCCTCATCTAAATCTTGATGGTGTTCGATATACAGAGCACTGAGTACACCTGCGAAGCATGCCATCAAAATGCCTAGAATCCATGCAAAATACCACATTTCACATCTCCTCATTAGTACAAACTATGTGAATTTTCTTCAATGTGTTTGTTAGTGATGACACCCCACATTTTGTAATAAGACCAAGAGGTATAGATCAAAATGAGAGGAACAAAAATACATGCAGCAACCGTCATTACACCAAGGGTTTTACGACTAGAAACAGCATCCCACATTGTTAAGCTTGACGTTGGATCTATACTTGATGGTAATAAGAATGGGAATAATGCAAAACCAGCGGTTAAGATTGCACCCACAATCATCAGGCTTGTACCAGTAAAACTCACAGCCGCTTTATGTTTCGCTGCGCTAATGATCACTAGTAATGCACCTAAAATTGCAACAATCGGTGCAGCAATAGTAATTGGATAAGTTGCATAGTTGTTTAACCAACCATGATTGGTATTAGTGACAACTTCTTTTGCAAGTGGATTTAATGCAGCATTAGTATTAACAGCAGTAGCATAACTATAGCCTGAGATATTTCCAAAGAATAACCAAGCGCCAGCCGCTAAGAAACATATAAGGAATACTATTGCCATAATTTGAGTTGCTTTAGCCGAACGGTTATGTAAATCACCATCAGTACGAAGCATTAACCATGCACCGCCGTGAGCAGATAACATTGACAAACTCACGATACCGCAAATCAGTGCAAATGGATTCAATAATGCAAAGAAGCTGCCTGTGTATTGAGAACGTAAGGTATCGTCTAAGCTAAATGGTACGCCCAAAAATAAGTTACCAAATGCAACACCGAATACTAGTGCTGGTACAGCACCACCGATGCACAGACCCCAATCCCAAGAAGTACGCCATTGCGTATTTTCTAATTTAGAACGGTAGTCAAATCCAACAGGTCTGAGGAATAGCGCAAATAGAACGAGTAGTAATGCCCAATACATTCCAGAGAAAGCGACAGCATAAACCATTGGCCATGCGGCAAAAAGTGCACCACCAGCGGTAATAAACCAGACTTGGTTACCATCCCAGTGGGGTGCAATCGTATTGATTGCAGCACGTCTTTCAGAATCAGTTTTACCTACAAATGGCATCAGCGCCATTGAGCCCATATCAAAACCATCAGTGAGGGCAAAGCCAATGAGTAATACACCAACCAATACCCACCAAATAATTTTTAGGAGTTCATATTCGATCATGATTGAGCCTCCCCAGTTTTTGCAGCTAGTTTCTCAAAATGATATTTACCAGTGTGTAACGAACTTGGACCTAAACGAGCAAATTTGATCATTAAGTACATTTCAATAATGAGAAGTACTGTATAGAACGCAGCAAGTGCAATAATTGATCCCCATACATCACCTGTGCTTAAAGAAGATGCAGATAGATGTGTTGGTAAAACTTCACCAATAGACCATGGTTGACGACCACCTTCAGCTACATACCAACCTGTTTGAATTGCAATCCATGGTAGTGGAAGAGCAAATAGAGCAAATTTAAGTAACCATGGTTTTGTTTCGGCATTACGTTTAGCGACTGACCATGCAGCCAGTAGGAAAAGTAATAACATTAATGCACCAGAAGCCACCATCGCACGGAACGAGAAGAACAATGCAGCGACATTTGGAATGGTATCTTTAGTTGCTGCTTTGATATGTTCTTCAGTTGCGTCAACAACATTCGGTGTATATTTCTTTAATAGCAGACCATAGCCTAAGTCTTTTTGATTTTTTTCAAATGATGCAAGTAACTCTGGGGACTGATCGCCTGCACGGAGTTTTGTTAATTCGCTATACGCCACCATACCATTACGAATACGGATTTCATGCTCTTTCATCAAGTCATGTAAGCCAGTAACTTCTTTGTCTGTCGAGCGAGTTGCAATCATCCCCATAACATACGGAATTTTAATTGCATAATCGGTACGCATTTCTTTCTGGTTAGGAATACCAAATAAAGTAAATGCGGCAGGTGCGGGTTCAGTGTGCCATTCAGCTTCAATTGCAGCGAGTTTAGTTCTTTGCACATCACCTAATTCATAACCTGATTCATCACCAAGTAAAATGACGCAGAAAGTTGAAGCTAAACCAAAAATTGCAGCAATCGCGAAAGAGCGACGAGCAAAGGGCATATCACGTTTCTTTAGCATATAATAGCTTGAGATAGCGAGTACAAAAACTGCACCTGTGACATAACCAGCAGAAACGGTATGTACGAATTTAACTTGAGCAACAGGGTTGAAAATCAACGCTCCGAAGTCTACAAGTTCCATACGCATGGTTTCATAGTTAAATGCAGCACCAACAGGGTTTTGCATCCAACCATTCGCGATGAGAATCCACAAGGCTGACATATTAGAGCCAATCGCAACTAGCCAAGTTACACCTAAGTGTTGAACTTTAGAAAGACGATCCCAGCCAAAGAAGAATAGACCGATAAAAGTCGATTCTAGGAAGAAAGCCATTAAGCCTTCAATTGCAAGCGGTGCACCAAAGATGTCGCCTACATAGTGAGAATAATAAGCCCAATTGGTACCAAACTGGAATTCCATCGTTAAACCAGTAGTTACACCTAAGGCAAAGTTAATCCCGAAGAGTTTCCCCCAAAATTTGGTCATGTCTTTGTAAATTTCTTTACCAGAAATCACGTAAGTGGTTTCCATGATGGCAAGAATAAAAGCTAGACCTAAAGTTAGAGGGACGAAAAGAAAGTGATACATTGCGGTCATTGCAAATTGGAACCGCGAAAGATCGACCACGCTTTCAGAAATCATCAACGTGTCTCCTGAGTTTTGGACATGTCACCAGCAATACGCTCGGCAACTTCATTGTTAAAATCTTTTGGAATCGTTGGGGCATCAAACCAGATATGTTTAATCACCATGAGAAGGGCAACTTTAATAATAAGAATAATCGTAATTTCTCTGATTAATCTTCGATTTTGATCTTGAGAACTCATGTTCATAGAACTTCGCCTCATATTTAAAAAACATGTAAAACATTATTAAATAAAATTCATTAAAAATAAACCTTTAAGGCTTTTAAATTGAATTAATTTTTATTTTATATAAAAATCAATTGTTTAAATAAATTTTGGTTAAATTTTGAAAATATTATTATTACCCAACTAAAATAATATGAATTAATTTAAAAAACTGATTAAAACAGTTGTATTTATATTTTTAAATCTGATTAAAAAGGTTTGATTTATACTTAGTTAAAAAAATTTAAACCAACTAAAATAGTATGAATATAAAAAAATATAATATTTACAATCATTTAAAGAATTGATTATACAATTAAGTAATTCTTATAATGGATTCTGCGCAAAACCTAGTGTATTGGTAGAGTTTGGTTTAAAAATATGTGAAATATCATCCTTCATTTTAGTCTGAAATTTAGATCAATAAGTTGATAGAAATGGAAGAGGTGATTACACGTTTTTTACTTTTTCTTTATGTAACAAATTGTAATTTTAATGATGAATGAAAAAAATTCTAATCGCTTCAATTAGATTTCAACGGATTTTGGGTTCAGTCTGCGGTAAATAGTTTATTTGAAATAGAGATTTTTTTAGCAATATAGTATGAATTGGATTTCTGACTGATCAACAACACTTGAGATTGTAACTCTAATTCACCATATTCTGGCTCTACTTGTACATAATACAGTTGACCAAATTCATTGCGAACACGTGCTTGTGCAGAGAAGCCTGGACGAGCATTACCCGTAGAAATTGTTGCTAAGCGACCCACTAAGTTAATGTGAGTATGTGTGACTTTAGGTTTAATCACTTGGTCAAGACAATTAATCATAAACACTGTAAAAAAGATGTCGATGATCAAAGCAGGAACAAAAAGATAGTAAGGCGAGATAAAGTAGTGTTGTAAAGCAAAAAATGAAAGCTCTAGAAAATAACCTGCAAAACTAAAATTGATGAGTAAAAATACAAATATTAAGTATTTAGAAAATTTTACATCTAATAGCGGTGAATTTAATAACCACTCTGGTGTCATTTTCTTTACGAGATGACTTGGACGTAACCCAATAAAAATACCAATTGTTTCTGCAATGCTGAGCAAAATCAAAGCCACTACGCTCATGTGAAATGGCATAAGGTAGTAATTTAAAAAAAACTCAGTCATCGCAGAATTCATGATTTAGGTATTAGTCAATATAAATACCACCATCAGAGTGTACTTCCAAATTTACTTTTTCAAGGAATTCACCTAGACATGGTCCTGAAATACATTCACCAGTTTCTACTGAAAATAATGCTCCATGAGTTGAGCATTGGATATACTCACGATCCTGATCTAAAAATTGATTTTCTAAATACTCAAGTTCAGTTTGCAAATGTGGGCAAACATTTTGATAAGCGTAAAAGCTACCATCTTTCTGAGTAATAAAGATTGTTGTTCCTTTCATGGTGTCATATGCACGAGACTCACGATCTGGAACTTCTTCAGTCATGCAAATCTTTTCCATTTTAAGCATATTCCTGTTGAGAATTTTTAAATTGTTCAAATAATTTGGCATAGTTTTCAACGGCTAAGCGTGGACCAAATTGTGCAACAACTTCACTAGAAATTAAAATAGCCAGTTGAGCCGCAGCTTCTAAAGTTAAACCAGCGTTAATGGCATATAAGAATGCACCAGCAAAAGCATCGCCAGCACCGTTAGTATCAACGGCATGAACTTCGCGACCAGCAACGTGGAATTGTTGTTTAGGATCAATGATGATTGCGCCATTTGCGCCTTGAGTGATGACAATATGTTGATTCTTTGATTTTAAAACTTCAATAGCTGCATCAAGTGTTTCAGTATTACTGAACATTAGCGCTTCTTGTTCGTTACAGAATAACAAGTCAACGCCGTCATCTAAGAGTTCTTCTAGGCCTTGACGTGCATATTGCACCATTGCAGGATCAGACAGTGAGAGTGCGACTTTAACGCCATGTGCTTTGGCAAGTTCACGTGCTTGTTTTACCGCGACACGAGCAGTATCACTTGTCGATAAATAACCTTCGATGTAGAGCCATTTTGCGGTTTTTAAGGGTTCAAAGTCGATTTGTTCAGCAGTTAATTCAGCGGTAATGCCTAAATATGTGTGCATGGTACGTTCTGAATCAGGACTGATCAGAACCATACATGTACCTGTTACGCCTTCACTGATAGATTGCGTTGTTGTTTGAATGCCTGCCGCATTTAAGCCATTTAAATAGATTGTACCGAGGTCATCATTACCCACACGGCATCCATAAAAAGCTGTACCACCTAAAGCACCAAAGGCAACCGTTGTATTTGCAGCAGAACCGCCACTTGCTTGACCTTTATAGCTTTGCGTATCTTGTAATTGTTGATATAAAGCCGCTTGAGTGTCGCCATCGGTCAACTGCATTGTGCCTTTTTGCAACGATTGTTGTGTTAAGAACTCATTTGAGACTTTAAATTCTTGGTCAATCAGCGCATTACCAATTGCAAAAAGATCAACAGTTGCCATGTTTGTCATCACATTAAAAATCAAAAAGCAAAGTTTACACTAATGCTCAGGATTACAGTAGTTTGTTGAAAAAATTAGCGTAGCTCTAAATAGTTAATTGTTGCGTTCATCTGTTTTAATTTTTATTTAAGCGGACCAATCAAGAATAAACATATTTAATGAACAAAGAGCCGAAATTCTATGGCAATACTTCAGGCGACAACTTCCAGTTCACATGAACTTTTGTCAAAAGTTCCACAAGTCACAGCTTTATTCTGGTTGACTAAAATTTTTGCCACAACTTTTGGAGAAACGGCTGGAGATGCTGTTTCCATGTCACTTAATCTAGGTTATTTGATTAGCACTTTTATTTTTGCTTTCATTTTTATTGCGTTGGTTATCTGCCAGATTCGTGCAAAAACGTACCAACCATTTCTATACTGGTTCACGATCATTGCGAGTACAACAGTTGGAACGACGTTGGCTGACTTTATGGATCGGTCTTTGGGGATTGGTTATATCGGCGGTAGTTCATTATTATTGTTGTTGGTCTTGTTGTCTTTATGGGTATGGCACACATCAGAAGGTAATATTTCGCCAGATACAATCAATAATGTTCGTACCGAGTGGTTTTACTGGATCACAATCACTTTTTCACAAACACTCGGAACAGCTTTGGGTGATTGGTCTGCTGATACTGCTGGTTTGGGTTATACAGGTGGAATTGCTTTATTTTCTGGATTGATTTTATTGCTTGTTGCTCTGCACTTTTTAACACGAGTATCAAAAACCTTATTATTCTGGGCTGCTTTTGTATTGACTCGTCCATTGGGCGCTGTAGTTGGAGATTTTTTGGATAAGCCACTCAGTTCTGGAGGGCTGGACTTGAGCCGTTTTACAGCTTCTATAGTATTGTTGGTGGTTATCCTCGGGTGTGTATATTGGTCGAAACATCAGAACACTCGCTTATAATCCAACGTAAATATTTTTATATTCGATGAAATCACAGAGAAAAAATGCGTTGAATTTTGGTTGGCGCATTTTTCTACAAAAACATACCAATTTACATGGATATCCATGTGTATTCTTCGGTAGACTCTCTATATTAAATTAGTGTTATTTAAATAGATAAATTGGAGATCACATGACTGTAGATGTTACTGAAAGCATTACTCAAACTATTCATCCCGCGTTTCAGCTATTACGTCAACACCATGTAGAAGCACTCGATATTCAAGTTTCAGAATATAAGCACAAAATTACTGGTGCAGTTCACTATCATTTAGCTACGAACCATGATGAAAATGTGTTTTTAGTGGCTTTTAGAACGCAACCAATGGACTCAAAAGGCGCTGCGCATATTTTAGAGCATACAGCTTTATGTGGTTCTGAAAAATTTCCTGTACGCGACCCATTCTTTTTAATGATTCGTCGTTCATTAAATACCTTTATGAATGCGTTCACAGCAGCAGATTGGACAGCTTATCCATTTGCGACACAGAATAAAAAAGATTTTCAGAATTTATTGTCAGTGTATTTAGATGCTGCATTCGCTGCAAATTTAAATCCTTTAGATTTTGCTCAAGAAGGCATCCGCATTGAATTAGAGAATGATCAAGCCGTTTATAAAGGTGTGGTGTTCAATGAAATGAAAGGAGCGATGAGTTCGCCTACAGATCAGCTCTATCACCAATTGGCACATCATTTATTCCCTGAAACGACTTATCATTATAATTCAGGTGGTGATCCAAAAGACATTCCTGATTTAACCTACGAACAGCTTATTGATTTTTATAAAACACATTATCACCCAAGTAATGCAGTCTTTATGACTTTTGGTAATCAAACTGCCTATGATTTACAGGAGCAGTTTGAAAAATTAGCATTAAATAAGTTTTCTCAGGGTACAACATTATATTCAAAACCTGAAAAACGTTTATTAGCACCAATAGAGGTGACTGAAAGCTATGCAGTTGATAGCGAAGACCTAAAAGATAAAACTTATCATGTGATGTCATGGTTACTACCTGAAACCAGTGACATTAAATTGCGTTTAGGCATGCGTTTAGTAGAAGGGATTTTATTAGAAAATTCAGCGTCGCCGTTGCGTCATTATTTAGAAACTTGTGGTTATGCACAGTCAACGGGTCCATTGATGGGCGTTGATGATAGTAACTTTGAAATGACATTCTATTGTGGCGTACAAGGCTCGAATGAAGAACATGCTGAAACATTTAAAAATGGTGTTTTAGATATTTTGAAAGAAGCAGCATCAAAACCGATTGATACTGATCTGGTTGATGCGATTTTGCATCAAATTGAATTGCATCAACGTGAAATCAATGGTGATGGTACGCCATATGGTTTAAGCCTTATTTTAAATGGTTTAGGCAGTGCAATTCACCATAATGATCCAATCCATGTCTGGGATGTGGATGCTGCGATTGAGCAAGTTAAAGAAGAACTGAAAGACCCAATGTGGTTGTCTAACTTGATTCAAATTCATTTGTTGGATAATCCACATCGTGTGCAAATGACTTTAGTGCCTGATGCAACTAAATCAGTCAAAGAGCAGCAAGCTGAGCAAGCACGATTGGCTGAGATTACGGTGAATTTAACCGATGCTCAGAAAGTCGAAATTCAGGAAAAAACGGAAGCGCTGAAACAACGTCAAGATACAGCTGATGATCTTGAGTTACTTCCTAAAGTTGGTTTGGAAGATGTACCTGCGGATTTGCATATTGTTCAAGGCCAACTGCGTGAGATTATTAGTAATGGTTTAGATACGCCATTAAATTTATATCATGCAGGCACGAATGGCATTTACTATCAACAAGTTTTGATTCAGATTCCAGACGAAATCGTACAGTCGCCTTATTTCAACTTACTTTCTATCTTGATGGGTGAGGTTGGCGCAGGTGAGCATGATTATTTAGAATTCCAACAAATCCAAACGGCTGTAAGTGGCGGTTTGGGAATGGGAGCATCTTTACGTAGTAAAGTGGATGATAAAGATCGAATTAGTGCTTGGTTAACACTGACGACAAAATCACTTACGCAAAAGTTAGATTCTATTCAGTTGTTGAAACTTGCCTTTGAGCAGCTGCGTTTTGACGAAAAAGATCGCATTATCGAATTATTGCAGCAACGTAAAACCCGTTGGCAGTCACGTTTGTCTGGTTCTGGACATAGCTATGCGATGCAGGCTGCGTCACGTCAGATGAGTGCTTTAGCTCGCCGTGATTATCACAATACAGGTTTAGGTGCATTGAACTGGTTGAGTGATCTTGTCAATAAGATTGACCAAGATGATGAGGCTTATCAAGCCTTGATTACGGAATTACAGGCGATTCATCGCAAGTTATTACAAGCACCTAAACAATTCTTGTTGGTCTGTGAAGAGCATCAATCGGATCTTTTAGTTGAAGAGATTCAAAACGTTTGGGATAAATTGGCTGTCGATAAATCACCTGTAAGCTTAACCCAAGTTGAGCAAATCAATACAGAGAATGATGAAGCTTGGCTCATTCAGACGAATGTTCAATTCTGCTGCTCTGCTTATCAAGCCGTTGATGTTGCACATGCAGATGCAGCACCATTGATGGTATTGGCTGCGTATTTACGTAATGGTTTCTTACATAGTGCGATCCGTGAAAAGGGTGGTGCTTATGGTGGTGGGGCAAGCTACGATGGTAATGCTTGTTCATTCCGTTTTTATAGTTATCGCGATCCACGCTTAGTTGAAACATTTAATGATTTTGAAGCAAGTGTGCAATGGTTATTTAACGTTGAACAGCAACCATATCAACTTGAAGAGGCAATTCTTGGATTAGTCGCAGGTATGGACAAACCTGGTTCACCTGCTGGCGAAGCAATTACTGCTTGTTATGCATTATTGCATGCACGTACGCCAAAATTCCGTAGAGTTTTACGTGAGCGCTTATTAAGTGTGAGTTTGGAAGATTTAAAACGTGTTGCAAAACAATATTTACTGGAACAAAAACCAGTAAAAGCAGTCGTTGCGCCATTTGCTAAACGTGATGAGCTGCAAGCACTTGGATTTAATATTCAGCAAGTTAATTAAAATAAAAAGTTGGAGATATCTATGGCGTTCAAATCTTTTGAGCGGGGTCATTTGGAGCTTGGTGTCGTTATGACACTGAGCACTTTGGCTAGTTCTATGGTCAATGCGCAGACAACTATACCTGCAGCACCTGCAACAGTAGAGGCTTGTGTTGCATTGGCTTCAAATGCGGATCGTTTGGCTTGTTATGACAGTCTTTTTAAAGCTGCAACAGTCATCCCACCACAAGTTCAAGCAGCCGAACCAATCATTGCGGTAGCTGCTCCATCGGTAGAAAACAAAAATGAAAAAGCTGAACCCACGACTTTGCGTGATAAGGTTGTTCAAAAAGTAAGTGATTTGCACATCTTAGGTGCTGCGCCTAAATTTGATCCAAATATTTCATTATTAGACCGCCGTTGGGAACTTTCTGAAGAAAGTAAACTGGGTGTGTGGAATATTCGTGCTTATCAACCCGTTTATTTGCTGCCTGCATTTTGGACCAGCGATAAGAATGAATTTCCTAGTAGCCTCAATCCAAACAATACTGTTAAAGATCAACAAAACTTAACCTCTACAGAAGCTAAGTTTCAAATCTCTTTAAAAACGAAAGCCTTAGAAAATATTCTGGGTGATAATGGTGATTTGTGGTTGGGATATACGCAATCTTCTCGGTGGCAAGTTTATAATTCTGAAGAATCAAGACCTTTTCGTGAGACCAATTACGAGCCTGAAGCAAGTTTGATGTTTAGAACCAACTATGAAATTTTAGGTTTAAATGCGCGTCTGTTAGGTGTGACTTTAAACCATCAATCCAATGGTCGTTCTGATCCATTATCACGTAGTTGGAACCGTGTAATTTTTAATTTAGGGTTTGAAAAAGATAATTTTGCGTTGATGGTACGTCCTTGGTACCGTGTCGAAGAAAATGCAAAAGACGATAATAATCCTGATATTAAGGATTATATGGGACGTGGCGATTTAACTGCATTTTATCGTCATAATGCAAATGAATTTTCTCTCATGCTGCGTCATTCATTAAAAGGTGGTGATCGTTCGCATGGTGCTGTTCAATTTGATTGGGCTTTCCCGATTAAAGGCAAATTGCGCGGACATTTGCAGTTGTTTGATGGTTATGGTGAGAGCCTGATTGATTATAACCATCGTGCAACTTACGCTGGTTTAGGCGTGTCTTTGATGAATTGGTATTAAATGAGTTTAAATATTCCAGAACCATTATTACAGCTTGAAGCAAATTGTGGAGTTTTCGCCGTTTGGTTGATTTTAAAGCAATATCAAACAAGTATTGATATTGCTGATCTAATTCGATTGTGTCGACATGATCATCAGGAGGGAACTTTTACAATTGCTTTGGCTGTGGCACTGAAAAAATTAGGCTTTGAAGTGTCATTGTATACTGACCCTGATCCGAATATTGATGAGAAAGAAAAGCAAAGTTATTTGGATGCCCAAGGTCTTCAGATTCCGATTCAGGCTGCTTTGACTTATTCCGAGATTCAACAGGTATTTGAAAATGGTCACTTTGTTATCGTGTTTTATGACACCCTACAGGGTGTGGGAAACCAATCTTTGATTTATTCAATTGATGAACAAGAGATTAGTTTCTGTGATCACTTTGAAGTGATGTCAAAAAGTACGTTTGAACAACAACGCCAAGCCGATGGAATTTGTCGGCAGGTGATTGTGGTTGAGCAGCCGTTAGGTGATTATCCAATTTGAATATTGGCATTGGCATGTTTTAAACGACTTTTCTTTGGTGTAGCAATCAAGTAGGCAAGGGTTAATGGTCCAAGACGACCTGTATACATCAATAGACTCAGGACAAATAGGCTACCATCATGTAGTTCGCCTGTTACACCTCGAGATAAACCAACCGTACATGCCGCAGAAACCACTTCAAACATCAGATCTAAGACATCCTGTTTAGGCTCCAAAAGAAAAAGCGTAAAGCAGCCGACAAAAATCAGCATGCCTGTAATTGCTGCGACGGCAAGCGCTTTATAGGTGGTTTCTTGGGAAATAGAGTGATTAAAGATGCGGATTTCTTCATTGCGCCGCAAAAAGGAAATGACGCAGAGCAGTAAAATGACAAATGTACCGACTTTAATACCGCCTGCGGTACTCAGTGAACCGCCACCAATAAACATCAATAGCATCGTGAGCAGTGTTGTACTGTGTTCCATTGCGCCTGTATCAATGGTGTTAAACCCAGATGAACGAGGTACTGTCGCTTGGAACCAAGCATTCATGGCTTGTTCACCAATATTCATTGAACCTAAAGTAAGTGGATTATTGGCTTCTAAAAGCCAAATCAAAATAAAAGCCACAATATTTAGTGTCGCGATTGCACTGAGGATTAGCTTGCTATTCGGTGTAAGTTTACTCCAACGTTTATTTTGTTTGATATCAATTAAAACAAGAAAGCCGATCCCACCTAAGGTGTAGAGTATGCTAATGGTTAAACAGATTAAATAATGACCTTGAAAATTTATTAAGCTGTTATTGAATAGCGAAAAACCCGCATTGTTGAATGCAGAAATACTGTAGAAAATTGAATAATATAATCCACGGTCAAAGCCATAAATAGGTATAAAAGATGTACTTAAGATAATAACGCCAATCAGTTCAAAAAAAAGTGTATAAATCACCACACCTTTTGCCACAAATGTTACTTTAGATAAGCTGGTTTGACCTAAGCTATCTTGAGCCATCATTTGTTGTTTGAGCCCGAGTTTAGGCGCTAGACTTAAGGCTGCCAAAATAGCAAAAGTCATAAAACCCAAACCGCCTGTTTGGATTAATAAAAGAATAATAACTTGTCCGAGATGATTAAAAGACTCATTTAAATTCACTACAGATAAACCTGTAATGGTTACAGCCGACGTTGCTGTAAATAAGGCATCCATCCAGCTCAAATTGCCTTTATTAGCGATGGGGAGTTTGAGTAATAGTGTTCCAATGATAATAAAACTCAGAAATCCAATCGCTAATAAGGAGGGTGGACTTAAGTTAAAAATTTTTTGAGTATTTATTTTTATAGTCATTTTATACAAAACATCCTGAGAGCTTTCGGAGATGACTGAGCGAGCCTTCTAAAATAAGTACGTCTCCAGCCTGTAGAGTAAAATTCACATCGGTTTCATATAGAATTTGTTGATCACGTTTCAGTAATAAAAGTTTGATATTGGGTTCTTGTTTTAAGATGCCTGATAAATTCACATGATTCAGCTTTTCTTGTACTGGAACTTTGACAATATAATGATCATCATCCAAAGCCATATAACGGCTGACCATTGGGTAATTTAAAGCTTGGGCAACACGTACACCCATGTCTTCTTCTGGATGAATAATTTTACTGACGTTTAAATGGGAGAGGATAGTGTGGTGGGCTTTAGTTTTGGCTTTAACGAGGATTTTATCCACCCCTAAATTTTTTAGATTTAAAACACAGAGAATACTGGCCTCAATATCTTCACCAATTGCGACTACAACAGCGTCGCAATTTTGGATATTCAGTTCTTCTAGGACATGCTCATCGGTGGCATCGGCAATCACTGCGTGTGTAATACGGTCAGCCAAGCTCTCGACATTACGTTTGATGGTATCAATCCCAATGACATCATGATTCAATTTAGTCAGCTCTAATGCAACAGTTGCCCCAAAACTACCTAAACCAATGACTGCAAACTGTGCCATAACTGTCCTTAACTAAATGATAAAAATGTCTTTTTATCCATTTTAAGATGGATCAATTTATTAGTTTGTAATGATTTTGTTGGCTTGGCAAAGATACATCAGTTGTTGTTTTGATAAAAATAAAAAAGCGGTTTCAAAGCAACATGCTTTGTAAATTTTGTTTACAATGTTAATTGTATTCAGTAACTCTTTTTAAGGGTAAACATCAATTTTAGATCAAGGTTAGTGGATAAAAATGAGTTTCTTAGTAAAAACACAACTCCTTAATAATATATTAAAAGAAATTGTATATGTAGCTCCTAAAAATTGGAGGGAAATTATTTATTATGTTGAAAGGCTTAAAGATGAGAGTCTAGATCTGAGGCGTGGATCTACTGCCAAATGTTGGCTATCACCAAGTATGAATGAATATAATGAATCTCAAAGACTTGCTATACCCGTTTCTTTCGAGCTGATAGAGGCTGAAGATAATTTATTTTGGAAGAGTGATATGGTTGGTGAGACTTGGTGTGGTCTTGTGATGAAAATTGATAATGCAGGTAAATATATAAGTAAATTTTATTACGAAGGTACCCCTTTGCTGGATGGAAATGATACTGAATTATCAAAAAGACTAGCAGAAATAAAACCTTAAAAAGATTATTGCCTTGTTTCACAGTACATGATGAAAACAAAGCCGACACGAGGTCGGCTTTAAGGTACTAGAACGCTTATTTAAGGAAACGCTTATATCCAATATTGCTGCTGATTTCAGCATAAGGATAAGTAATTTTCTCTAATGTTTCGATCAACCCATCTGGATTTTGTTTGGCATCAGTGGCCTGTAAGCCAACAAGTACACGACCTTCGGCTGCACCATGATTGCGATAATGGAATAGGGTGATGTTATGCGTTGGACCTAGACGCTCCAAGAACATTAATAAAGCACCTGGACGCTCAGGAAATTCAACACGAAATAAACGTTCATTTTCAAGGTTGGCATGACCACCAATCAAATAACGAATATGCAGTTTCGCAACTTCATCATCGGATAAATCATCGACATCATATTGTTGCTTGAGTAATTCATAGATTTCGTGACGTTCAACTTCACCACCTTTCAAACTAATTCCAACGAAAACCTGAGCTTGGCTGTCGTCACTGGCACGATAGTTAAATTCAGTAATGTTACGACCTTGTAGGGCGCGGCAGAAATTAAGAAATGCGCCTTTTTGCTCAGGAATCGTCACTGCATAAATCGCTTCTTTACGTTCACCTAATTCGGTACGTTCAGCAATATAACGGAGACGATCAAAGTTCATGTTTGCACCGCAAACAATTGAAACCATGTTCTTTCCAGTGAGTTGGTGCTCGGTAACGTATTTTTTGATACCTGCCAAAGCCATCGCACCAGAAGGCTCGACAATACTACGATTTTCATCATAGGTATCTTTGATTGCGGCACAGATTTCATCTGTATTTACGGTAACAATATTAGGATCGACGATTGGGCCTGATTGATCGGACTTCTGTAAGCGAACCATTTCAAATGGTAATTCACCAATTTGTGCAACTGCTGTGCCATCAGCAAATAAACCGACATGAGGTAAAACCACACGTTCATTGGTTTCGAGTGCAGCTTTTAAACAGGCAGATTCTTCGTATTCAACACCAATGACTTTGACATGTGGCGCAACTTCACCTAAATAAGCTGCAACACCAGCAATCAAACCACCGCCGCCAACAGCAACAAAAACATATTCCACATCACGCCATTGACGTAATAATTCATTCGCAATTGTGCCTTGCCCAGCAATGACCAGTTCATCGTCATAAGGCGGGATAAAAACTAAACCTTCATCTTCTGCACGTTGTTTTGCATATTTATTGGCAACATCAAAACTATCGCCCTGTAAAACAACCTGTCCACCTAAGTTTTTAACCGCTTGTACTTTGATGTCAGGGGTCGTGCTTGGCATGACGATAATGGCTGGAATGCCTAATCTTTTTCCAGATAAAGCAACACCTTGTGCATGGTTACCCGCAGAGGCACAAATTACACCTCGATCGAGTTGATCTTTAGGAAGTTGGCTAATACGGTTATAAGCACCACGTAGTTTAAAAGAGAAGACAGGTTGTAAATCTTCACGTTTAAATCGAATGTTGTTATTAATTTTTTGACTAATTCGGGGAGCTGCTTCAAGCGGTGTTTCAATCGCAACATCATAAACCGTTGCTTGTAAAATTTGTCGTACCACACGAGACAGCATGTTCATCTTCCGTATAACAGTTTAAAATAGGCGATCATTGTAGCAAACCCCTGTGCATTTGCGCTGTTTTCTTGCAGCAAATGTCAAAATAGTTGAGTGAAGTCATGAGTCTATATGCAACCCAAGATGAGAAAAAACAAGCTGCGGCAAAAGCAGCTTTGAAACATTTGCCTAAAGGCGGCATTTTGGGCGTAGGAACAGGAAGTACTGTTAATTTTTTAATTGATTTATTGCCAGAATTACAACTAGAGGCAGCAGTCGCAAGCTCTACAGCTACGGCTGAACGTCTTAAAAAATTAGGTATCGAAGTGGTTGATATGAACTCAGTTGGTGGTTTAGATGCCTATGTCGATGGTGCTGATGAAATTGATCGCCATATGCATATGATTAAAGGTGGCGGTGCTGCATTAACTCGTGAAAAAATCGTTGCTTCAATTGCTAAGAAGTTTGTATGTATCGTTGATGATTCTAAATGGGTGGATCAATTAGGACGTGATTTTCCACTTCCTATCGAAGTAATTCCAATGGCGCGTTCTGCGGTTGCTCGTAAAATCGTAGCTTTAGGCGGTGATCCTGTTTATCGCGAAGGTGTTGTTACTGATAATGGTAATGTTATCTTAGATGTTTTTAATTTAAATATTTTGAACGCACTTGAGTTGGAAAAAACCATTAACAATATTCCAGGTGTGGTAACCAATGGAATTTTTGCTTTGAATGCGGCTAGCATTGCGATTGTTGCGACCAATAATGGTATCGAAGAACGTACGGCACAGTAATGCAATCAGTTTCACTTGAAACACAATTGCCTGAAATTAAAGTAGTTCGACATGCAAGGGCGAGAAATTTGCGTTTGCGTGTTGAACCTACAGGTATTCGTTTAACAGTGCCTATCTTTTGTACAAAGCGGCAGATTCAGCAATTTCTGCAACAGTCTGAACAATGGTTATTAGAGACATGGAGCAAGCAACAAAAAGAATTTAATCAGACTATCAATTTTCCTGAACAACTTGTTTTATTTTATCATTTGCAACCATTTCAAATTATTCAGCAACAGCAACGTCATATTTTTAAATTTAACTGGGAACAACATATTTTATTTATTCGAAATGAAAGCCCTGAAATAGCTTTAAAAGCTGCTGTATTAGCATATGCGAAACAGTTTTTACCAGAATATTTAAACTTAATAAGTGATCAGACGGGCTTGCAATATGGCGAATGCACGGTGAGAAAGCCAAAGACACGTTGGGGAAGTTGTAGTTCAAAACATGACATTATGCTCAATGCAGGATTGGTATTAATGCCGATGCATAATGTACGATCAGTGTGTATACATGAATTAGCACATACGAAGTATTTTGATCATAGTGCAGCATTTTGGGGTGAAGTGGCGAAATATGATGAAAGTTATATCGAAAATCGCAGGCAATTAAAAAGTATTCAATTGCCTGCGTGGTGGTACTAAATCAAATAAAACTACATTCAAGTTGGGTTGTTTGTAGTTGATCGGGTGCCTTGCGAATATCTAGGCCTGCACTAGCACTTAATACTTTGTTTGCTTTTATTTTAACTTGTACAAAACTATATTGTAGAGCCGTATTATTAGGTTCGGTTGAGCTCGAATTTAATAAGTATTCACTACTATCCTTGTTAACTTGTAATAGATTATCTGTGCTATCTGCATCAAGTACAGATCTGAATAGTTGAGTATTTTTAATTAGTTCGATCACACCGTTAGCACGGATATTGAGCTGACAATTATTAGTAGTATCTTCATAGTGTCCAATAAGATAATCAATCGATGGTAAATTTGGATTGATCACATTGATACCTGTTAACCCTTGTTTACATGGGTATGCAGACCCGTTACAGGTTGCGATTGTATCAACAAAACCAACTGCACGGCGATAATCTCCTGCACCAGCAGTACGAACATTTAGGGTAATGTTATTAAACGGTTCTTCTCCGACATAACTATATTGTTGTAATAGTTTATAGCCTTGAGAATTATATATCTGTTGTTTAGCATCATTAGCGAGTTGAAGAACAGCTAGTTTTAGAGAGTCTCCGAATTGAGTTCGTATTAATTTTTGATTTTCGCCTATATCTTTTGCATTATTTTTAGCTGGATCAATGTTATCAGGAGCAGGGCTTAGCAATGAATTCAGAAGTGATTTTTCACCATTAATTTTTTTTGCATCTAGATATCCATCTTTTAGGTCTACAGCAAGGTTTTTCGTGAATTCAGCAAATGAATTATTAGGGTAATTATTTGCCCATTGCTGGATGTAGCCAAAACTAAAAAAAGAATTTAGATAGGTATTCGGTTGTAATTTAATGTCTTGTTCATTTAATAGATTTAATTGATGAGATGGCTCTAGATTTTGAATATCTAATTTATTAAATGCATTCAACAAAGCAGTATTTATATCTTGGTTTGCTAGTTTTAAATGTAATTGACTAATATTTATAGCATTTTCTGTTTCATTTGGAAGTTGACCAGAGCGTACCAATGCGCGTTGATAGCTTGCCTCAGTATTAGGGTTAATAAAAACAGTTTGTGTTAGATTGCTTACATCAACTTCAACTAGGCTATGCATGGTCATTGATACATTTTCATATTGACCGTTAAGAAAATTATAAATAAGAGAGTTGGGTGTTGTTGATATTTCAACTCTATATAAGTGACTCGTATTTAATATGATAGGCAAAGTAAGACTTGATAGATTTGTCGTTGTGCTTACTTTTTGCTCCAAAATTAAGGTGTTATCAAAATTGTCAAAAATTTTGATAACCACATCTCTCATTTCAGTTGGCACTTTAATATTAAAATTTTTCGGCTTTGGAACAGTCACTGGCGTAGTGATATTAGTACGTGCCTCGCTTTCACCGCTTCCACAACCTACTAAAAAAGCTGGACTAAGCAATAAAATACTGCTTACGCCTAAACTGATGTATTGGTTTAATCTTTGTTTTGATCTCAAAGAAGGCATTCCAGCTCTCCAAAATTTAGCATCCATGAAATTTATTATTACCGCATGGTTTTTATTCTATGCGAATACTTAGATGATTCAATAGTATTTCTTGACCAGTGGTAAAATTGAATTTATATAAAACAATTTGACAGAACTTTTACACTGTTTTTAATGTTATAGCGACCAGTTAAGTGAAAATAAGTTGTTAAATTTACATTTTTGTATTTAGAAATTTTATATTTTTACTATCTTTAGCTAGATACTAAATCAATTCCTCAAGTTGTAACTTAGAAATGCTATATAACTTATAGGGTTATGGATTGTAGAAATGGCGTCAAACTGCCATACTACAACCACTATTTATAGTTTGAGGTAGAGCACGTGATTTCTGTTGGCATCGTTGGTGGAACTGGATATACAGGCGTTGAATTATTGCGTCTTTTATTAAGACATCCACAAGCCCAAGTACGTGTTTTAACATCTCGAACTGAAGCAGGCAAACGTGTTTCAGATATGTTCCCAAGTCTACGAGGACATACTGATCTTGAGTTTTCTGATCTTGATTTGGATGCTCTCAAGCAATGTGATGTTGTATTCTTTGCGACACCGCACGGTGTAGCGATGCAACATGCCGAAGAATTGATTACTGCTGGTACAAAAGTGATTGACCTTGCCGCAGATTTTCGTTTACAGAATCTTACTGAATTTGAAAAATGGTATGGTATGCAGCATAGCTGCCCAAGTGTACTCGCTGATTCTGTTTATGGTTTAACTGAACTAAATCGTGAAAAAATTAGAACAGCTCAAGTGATTGGTAATCCTGGTTGCTACCCAACAACAGTACAGTTGGGTTTAGCTCCTTTACTAAAAGCTTCAGAAAAATTGATCAATCCACAAAGTATTATCATCGATGCAAAGTCTGGTGTTTCGGGCGCAGGTCGCAAAGCTAGTTTAGGCATGATTTACAGTGAAAATGCTGATAATTTTAAAGCTTATGGTGTCGCTGGACATCGTCATCATCCAGAAATTGTTGAAGCTTTAGAAAATATTTCAGGTGAAAAGGGGCAATTTAATCATCTTATTTTTGTTCCACATCTTGTACCGATGATTCGTGGTATGTTGAGTACAATTTATGTCGATTTAACTGATCAAGCTCAGAATATAGATCTACAAGCATTGTATGAGCGTTTCTATGAGAATGAACGTTTTGTTGATGTAATGCCAGCAAATAGTTCGCCTGAAACACGTAGTGTGCGCGGTGCAAATGAGCTACGTATTGCTTTATATCAACCTCAACCAAATAAATTGATCGTATTAGTTGCGCAAGACAATTTAGTGAAAGGTGCAGCAGGTCAAGCGATTCAAAATATGAATTTAATGTTCAATTTTGATGAGGCTGCTGGTTTAGAAGGTATTGGTTTATTACCATAAAAAACGCTTTTTTACTTCACACACATTTAAATTTGGATTTAAATGTGTGCTTTGATGTAAATCATAACGATAGAGATGATGATGGAAAACGCTGAACCGACTACTTCACCAGAAAGTTCCGTTAAAAAAAATAAATTCCTCAAGACGAATTTGCCTTTAGTGATTGCTGCTACATTACTGATTGGTAGTAGTTTTATGTTGGGATATACTGTTGGGCATCGTCAAGGTTTGACTGTTGTTGGTTATGATGCCGATGCTGAACAACTTGTTGATGTTCTACAAAAGCAAAAAACCACTTTGGATTCTGTTAGTAAGAGTTTAAATTCTGCCGTTCAAGAGCGTGATATGGCGGTTAGTAATGCCGATGAATTATTTAAAGGTATTAATCAAGCTAATGCTGATAAAACTCAGTTTGAAAATATGAATGCCATTTATCGTGAAATTTTAAGACAACGTGGTGGTGTTAGCTTAACTGTACAAAATTTAGCGATTAAATCTTTACCCGAAAATGCTTTTGAATATCAATTAGACCTGGTTCAAGTGAACCCAAATAAACGCCGAGCTGTTGGTAGTGTTGAATTAAGGTTAATTAAAGATACAGAAGTTCTGGTTGTACCATTAGAAGATGCCAATTTTAATTTCGATGATTTTGAACGGTTGACTGGGCGCTGGACCATGCCTAAAGGTTTCACACCTCAGTTTATTGAGGTTCGTTTAGCTGGTTCACCTGCACCAGTGATTAAACGCTTTAGTTGGCAACGTGGTCAACCTGTTGATGTGAGTTCTGCTTTTGTATCAGAAATTCCTCAAGCTGAAGCAAATGCTCAATAAAATTTAGTAAGAACTGGATATGCGAAGATATAAACGACAAATGAATTTAAGTGAAGTGAAAAATGCCTTTCATCAATCTGGATATGTCGATTGGCACTTAAATCCACGTTTAAGTGACTCGCAAGAGGATCATGATGGCGAAGTCATTGTTCAGACAGCACCACCTGAATTAAAAAAACCGCCACTATACGCTGTTGTTTTACTGAATGATGATTACACACCGATGGATTTTGTTATTGAGGTACTACAAAGTTATTTTGGAATGAATCTTGATCAAGCAAGTCAGGTGATGTTGACAGTTCATTATGAAGGCAAAGGAACAGCAGGTATTTATCCGCGTGATATTGCAGAAACAAAAGCGAATCAAGTGAATAACATTGCCCGATCTCAAGGTCATCCATTATTGTGTCAGATCGAACCTGAGCAGCGTTAAAAAAAGCAACGCTTTTTAGCTGCGCAAGACGAGCAACTATGTTGCGAGTAAAAGCGTTAAGAAAAGCAACGCACTTGCGAAATTTCATTCCTCATGCGCAAGACCTTGCGCCATGATATGGCTCATATGCTGTGAGTGAAGACGTTAAGAAAAGCAACGCACTTCCGTAATTTCATTCCACATGTGCGAGACTTTGCGTTATGGTTGGCTCATATGTAGTGGGTAATAGTATTAAGAAAGCAAAGCTATCTTTCTTTTTGTGATTTAAGTGCTAAATCAATACATATATTTTTTTGTTCTAAAAATATGAATCAATATACTGACTATTTTTATATTCAACCTATACATGATTTGTTAGGTTTTAACTAAGATCATAGCATATTAAAATTTTTCATAGATTTAATACGCTTTCATAAATAAAGAATAGATTTGCTGTCTTTTTGAGCGATTAGACGAGTCTTATTCTCTTTGTAATCGAAATTTTACAACAATACTTTGTTTTCAATCTTGACCAAGATACTCAAGTAATGCTAACTGTAGATTATGAAGTAAAGTGTTGTTGTAAACGTATACTAGATAACGCTTTATAGCCTCAGACAAACCAAGTTAATACCAGCTTTATTCTAATCTTATCTTTTTAGATAAAGCACAAAATATAAGGGGGTTACATGCTCAGTCGTCAATTAGAAGTATCGTTACGTTTGGCTGTTAGCATGGCTCGTCAAAAGAGACATGAATTTTTGACAGTTGAGCACTTGTTGCTTGCTTTACTTGATAATGATTCAGCAGTCAATGCGTTAAAAGCATGTGGTGCTGATATCGTTACCTTGCGTAAAGAATTAGAGGAATATGTAGAGCAACATACCCCAAAACTTGGTGATAATAGTGAACAAGCACCTCATCCAACAGAGAGCTTTGATCGAATTTTACAACGTGCAATTTTCCACGTTCAATCGAGCGGTGGTGATCGTACGGTTGAAGGGGCAGATGTTTTAGTTGCAATGTATTCTGAGCGAGATTCGTTCGCGGTTTATTTACTTAAACGTCATCAAATTAACCGTTTAACTTTGACACAATATTTATCTCATGGAACACGTAAAGATGAGATTCAAGTTGAAGAAGAAGTTGAAGATATTGACGGTGAAAGCGCAGCTTCAGCAAATGCTAGGCCACTTGACCAATATACGCTTAACTTAAACATCGAAGCGCAAAAGGGCAAAACTGATCCTTTAATTGGACGTGAAAAAGAAATTGAGCGAGCTGCTCAGATTTTATGTCGTCGCCGTAAAAATAATCCGTTGCTTGTTGGTGATCCGGGTGTAGGTAAAACCTCAATTGCGGAAGGTTTAGCTTGGCTGATTGTCAACGGCAAGGCACCGAAACCACTTGCGAATGCTGAAGTTTATAGCTTAGACATTGGTGCTTTAGTTGCGGGGACTAAATATCGTGGTGACTTTGAAAAACGTTTAAAACAATTGTTGAATGCTTTGAAAAAGAATCCGAATGCGATTTTATTCATTGACGAAATTCATATGATCATTGGTGCAGGCTCAAGTATGGGCAGCACTATGGATGCATCGAATTTAATTAAGCCTGCATTAGCGAATGGTACTTTGCGTTGTATTGGTTCAACAACTTTCCAAGAGTATCGTCAAGTATTCGAGAAAGATCATGCCTTGTCTCGTCGTTTCCAAAAGATTGATGTGAATGAACCAAGTATAGGCGAAACGATTGAAATTTTACGTGGCTTGAAAAGCAAATTCGAAGATTTCCATCATGTTGAATACGATGATAAAGCTCTCGTCGCTGCTGTTGAGTTATCAGCTAAATTTATCAATGATCGTTTTTTACCAGATAAAGCGATTGATGTGATTGATGAGGCTGGTGCACAACGTCGTTTGAAAGCTGAAGTCGATGGTACAACCATTTCTGTTGAAAATATCGAAGACATCGTTTCTAAGATTGCGCGTATTCCACCGAAAACAGTATCTAAAGATGACAAGTCTGTACTTGAGAATTTGGAACGTGATCTTAAACGTGTTGTATTTGGTCAAGATGAAGCGATTACAGCACTTGCATCAGCGATCAAATTATCTCGTGCAGGCTTGAAAGCACCAGATAAACCAGTGGGAAGTTTTGTTTTTGCTGGTCCAACAGGTGTGGGTAAAACCGAGGTCACTAAACAACTTGCCAAGTTGTTAGGTGTGGAATTGGTTCGTTTCGATATGTCAGAGTATATGGAGCGTCATGCGGTTTCTCGCTTGATCGGTGCACCTCCAGGCTATGTTGGATATGATCAAGGTGGTTTGCTGACAGATGCGATTCATAAAAATCCGCATTGCGTACTGTTGCTTGATGAAATTGAAAAAGCACATCCTGATGTATTCAACTTGTTGTTACAAGTCATGGATCATGGTGCTTTAACAGATAATAACGGACGTAAGTCTGATTTTAGAAATGTGATCATTGTTCTTACGACCAACATCGGTGCAGAAAGTATTGTCCGTGCAAGTATTGGTTTCACTGAGCAAGATCACAGTGCAGACAATCAGGATGCAATGAAACGTGCATTCTCGCCTGAATTCCGTAACCGTTTGGATGGTGTGATTCAATTTAAAGCACTTCCGACTACGATTATCGATTCAGTTGTAGATAAATTCTTGACTGAGTTGCAAGCGCAACTTGATGAGAAACAAGTGGTACTTGATGTTGATCAAAGCGCTCGTGATTGGTTGTCAGCTAATGGTTATGATCGTTTGATGGGTGCTCGTCCAATGCAACGTCTGATTCAAGAACATTTGAAAAAGCCGCTTGCTGAGATGATTTTATTTGGTGAGCTTGCTGAGCATGGTGGTAACGTTGCGGTTTCTGTGAAAACAGAAAATGGCAAAGACGTTGGTTTAAAATTGGAAGTATTTGAAGATCATATTAACCCGAGTGCTGAACCTGCTTAATGTTTGAACTGTCTTTCTCGATAACCCAAGTACTTAAAGTATTTGGGTTATTTTTCGTCACAGCAATAGCTGAAATCTTAGGTTGTTATTTTCCTTATTTAATTTTGAATCAAGGAAAATCGCATTGGTTATGGATTCCTACAGCTTTAAGCTTAGCAGTCTTTGTCTGGTTGCTGACTTTGCATCCTGCGGCATCAGGTCGTATTTATGCAGCCTATGGCGGGATTTATATTTTTACTGCCCTGATGTGGTTGCGTTATGTCGATCAAGTCATGCTAACGCGTTGGGATATTTCAGGTGGGATCATTGTTCTTTGCGGCGCTTGCCTAATTATTTTGCAGCCGCAAAGTTTGGTTCGTTAAACGGAAATCAGCACGGTGCGCCTTGTTGCCATGCTGATCTATAGCAACGAAAGCTTAACTTAATAAATAACTTTCATTGATTCCGCATTCTTTAACAAAATTTTCATCATGCGATACCAATATCACTGTACCATGAAAAGAATGAATGGCTTGGGCGAGTAACTCACGCGATTCAATATCGAGATGATTTTCTGGTTCATCCAAAAGTAATAGCTCAACAGTCTGTTGTTTCAAGGCAAGTAAAGCGACTTTTAAACGTTCGCCACCACTTAAATTTCTTAAAGAGCTCAGCGCCTTATCTCTACGGATTTGTAGGTTTCCTAAACGTGTACGTGCTTGTTGCTCAGTCAGATTTGGATCAATAGCACATAAATATTCAACAGCAGATATATTTTCATCGAGGAATGAAAGATTCTGATCCAGATAAATAGAACTTACTTTGCAATAAATTTCTCCAGCAAGCGGAGAAGTTAAACCTTGAATGGTTTTCAGTAAAGTGGATTTACCCGTACCATTTGCACCGCTTAAATGTAATTTATCTCCCGCTGTTATCGCTAGATCAATAGGTTTAGTTTCTACATAAGCAAGTTTTAATTGCTGGCAACGTAAGATTTCTCCTGATTTAACAGCGGTATGAGTAAACTCAAAAGATTGGGTTTTAAGATGCTCCAGTTGGGTTTGCTTCTGCTGTAATTCACCTTTTGCATCTGAAAGCTGTTTACTCTGTTGTTTGCGTAGGTGAGAAAGAGATTGTTCGGATTGTTCTTTCTTGGCATCTAATAAGATGGGTGCTTGAGAGCCAGAAGCCCTTATTTTTTCACCTACTTTTTTACGCTTCTGCGCTTTCATTTGGCTTTGATGTTGCTGCTCCTTGAGTTGTTTTAGCTCACGTTTCTCTTGTGATACAGCGTGTGATAATGCTTCGACTTGTGCTTGATACTGTTGTTGATACAGCGCGTAGTTACCACCGTAATAATGCATACCGAACTGATTGAGCATAAATATGCCTTGTATATGCGCTAAAAGCTGTCGGTCATGGCTAATGATGAGCCCGCCTGTAGGATGTTGAACCATTTGATCGACTAACCATTGTCGTCCTTGGGCATCCAGATGATTGCTTGGTTCATCCAAAAGCAGATAATGATCTTTCAATAGGAATAAACGACAAAGGGTAAGTTTGGTTTTTTGACCTTCACTCAAATTTTGAGTCGGGGTATCTAGTGCTGTAGGCAAGCCTGCACTTTCTAAAAGTTGCTGCCATTCTGTTGGTAAGTGCCAAAGATGTTCGACTAGATCGTAATCCGTAAATGATGCGCTCCCTTGTTGAATACGTTCAAAGCATAGATATAAATCGTCAATGTCGAGGGCTTGAGCAATGGTATTGGCTTGGACTCGCTGGAGTTGAGCAAGATGTTGATGTGGGCATTGCCAAGAGATTTGGCCTGAATAGGGCAGTTGCGATGCTGTTTGTTCGTGCAAAAGAGACATCAATAGCGATTTCCCTTGACCATTACGTCCGATTAGTCCTGTAAACTGATGTAAAGGAAGTTGGACATTCAGATGGTCAAACAATTTCTGCTGGGTTAATTCGAGTGATAAGTGTGAAACAATACATGCCTGTTGAGTCATAAGAAACCTCATAAACAGGATATGCAAAATAGCGAGATCGAGATAAATTTTAGAATGACAATCGCTAAATGATAGATAAGTCTATTTTGCACATCAAAAAGAAAAAAGAACTTTGATGATGGAAATAGAACTTACTTCATTGGCGTAATCTCGAATTGGTTTATTTTTCAACTATTCTATGGATGAAAACACGAAAGGTCAAATTTTACTATTTTCAAGTTTTGATTAAAAAAAGATAAAAAGTGCTTGTCAAATGCTGAAATAGTGCGTAATTTAAGGGTTAGGAACAGTTTTTTAGATATTTGAAATAAACATGTTAAAGCATACTGTAAACACAAACGCATACTTTTATTTTTGGCAATATATGTAGTTGCCTGATGCGTTTCGGGCAGCAAAAAAGGGTTGCCCAACCAGTTAATACCTGATCGGCAACACCGATCAGGTTTTTTTATGCTTTAACAATCATGATTTTAGGAGAAATACCATGCATACATTCAATTATTCATATTTTAGCAAGATTTCTTGGTTTTACTTTGCAAAAAAATCAACATCACTTAGATCACACTTGCTCAAATAAATGATAGGACTGCGAAGAAGGTCAGTCCAAAGGAATTGAAAATGAATGCTTTAAATACTGCTTTGACACAACCACAAACACATACAAAAGAATCAATGCTTAGCTTGCCATCACAACTCAAAGCACAGTATCCCTTGTCTGCAACTTTGACGCAGCAAATTTCAAAACATCGTCAAACGATTCAGAATATTTTATCTGGACATGATCATCGCTTAATGGTGATTACGGGTCCTTGCTCGATTCATGATCCTATCGCAGTACTCGAATATGCTGATCGCCTCCAACAACTACAAGAACAAGTAAAAGATCAAATATTCTTGGTGATGCGTGCCTATATTGAAAAACCACGTACTACCGTGGGCTGGAAAGGTTTTTTATATGATCCAAATTTAGATGGATCATCAGATTTACAACTTGGTTTAGAAAAGTCTCGTGCGCTATACTTACAACTTATCGAAAAAGGCTTGCCGATTGCCAGCGAAATTTTAAGTCCAATGGCAACAGGCTATTTTGATGATTTATTGGCTTGGGGTGCAATTGGTGCACGTACCAGTGAATCACAAATTCATCGTGAAATTTCTAGTCATATGCCGTATAGCATTGGTTTCAAAAACGGAACGGATGGTTCAATTCAGATTGCTTTGGATGCGATTCAATCAGCACTACATGGTCATCAATTCTTGGGGATGACTCAACAGGGTCTACCTGCAATTTTGCATAGCAATGGAAATCCTTTACCACATTTGATTTTACGTGGTTCAAATCATGGCACTAATTATGATGTGGCTTCTATTCAAGCAATGCATTTCAAATATAAACATTTACCTGCGTTAGTAATTGATTGTAGTCATGGAAATAGCGGTAAAGATCCGTTACAACAGCCGAATGTTTTAAAGCAAATCATTGCAGAACGTACTGAGTCGAAAGTTCGTGGTGTGATGATTGAAAGTCATTTGGTTGATGGCAATCAAAAGATTTCTTGCGATATGATATATGGACAATCAGTGACTGATGGTTGCTTAGGTTGGGATAAAACAGCACAAATTTTGTTAGATGCTGCTGAACAAATGAGATTATAAAACGCATAAAAAGCCAATCATCTAGATTGGCTTTTTTGTTGATCTATTATTGATTAGGCTGCTTGAGTGGTTTGTTCCGCAAGAAAGCGTGCTATTTCTTTGCTAAATTTCCTTGGTTCTGTAATCAATGGTGTATGTCCAGAACGTTCAAAATAAATGGCTTTGGCATTCGATAGACTTTGGGCAACGAGCGTTTGTCCAGCTTCTGGATAGAGACTCGATGCACGTCCAATAAAGAATGTGGTTGGGCAATTCAATTGACTAAGTGCTTGTCTATAATCTTCATCATGATTTAAATAATTTTCTACATACCAAAGCAAATAATCTAAACGTTGGATGGGTAATAAATATTTTTGTAACACTGGACGATTTAATGCAAGTCTAACCACTTTAGGGCTAAAATTATTGCTACCTTGAAACTCAATAAAATCGCTCCATAAACTTACAAGTCTATAACGGATATCATTTGGTAAATCTTCGAGTTTTGCCGCAAATTTATTTTCTAATAATAGTGTTTGAATATCGAGTAGTAAATTTTTAAAACGTGATTGTTTTTGTCCAAACAACCCATATTGCCAAGAGTCATCTACAGAAATTTTAGGCGTTTGATCGATATGTAAATAGGCTTTGAGCTTTGACCCTAAATCGCCATGTTTCATACCATGCATTGCAGTTGTTGCCCCCATGGAATAACCCATCAGGATAAATTGGTCTAATTTAAGTTGTTGAATAAGTGCATCTATATCATTCCAATGACTCGAAATGGCGTCAGTATTTGGTATAGCACAATCTTTTGAACCACCAAAACCACGCCAATCTGGAATAATAAATTCGTATTTTTTGCGACTCGCAAATAAAAAAGGAAGCCATTGCCAACTTTGCATACCTAGTCCTGAGAGTACGAGTACAGGTTCACCTTCACCCACACGACGCACAAATAATTTTTCTTGGTCAGACATGGTATAAAATGGCATTATTTTTCTCCAATTTCGTTTGTTTGTTCAAACTTTTTAAGCTCAGGAATCATTTTTTCTAACCATCTTATCCATTCGATTTCTTTAATGATACCAAGTTCCAGAATCATTTTATGAATAAATAAGATACGATTAGTAGGTTCATTATTTTTAAAGTCTTTGTCATGGATTGTTTGATAAAGACTAAGTTTTTCTTTATGGAGTTCTAGATGCCGTTCAAGTTCAGGCAAAATATTATTGCCGCCAAGTTGTGCTTCTGCTCTTAATCTGACCATGAGGTCATCACGGAGTTGAGCTGGTTCGCTTTGTTGTTCAATCCATGACGCAAGTTGTATTCTTCCAAGTTGTTCAACTTGATAAGTTTTTTTACGGCTATTGGCAGCTTGTTCTTCTAATGTAGAAATCCATCCTTTTTTCAGCATTCCATTGAGTTCGCGGTAAATTTGCTGATGAGTCGCGTTCCAAAAGAAGCCCATTGAACGGTCAAAACGACGAGCTAAATCAAAACCTGTACTTGGTTTCTCTAATAAGCTCGTCAATAAAACATGGGCAAGTGACATGATGATCCGTAATAAAAAATGACTCATCAGAATTATGCAATATGTTGCATAAAAATCAAATCTTGTTTATAACTTTATGCAACAAGTTGCATTAGCAAGCAGATTGCTAGCCAAAGGAGAAAACATGTCAGCTTATCCACATTTATTACAACCACTTGACTTGGGTTTTACTACATTAAAGAACCGTGTGCTTATGGGCTCTATGCATATTGGTTTAGAGGAAGCACCTCAAGGCTATGAACGTATGGCTGCATTTTATGCAGAACGTGCCAAAGGTGGTGTAAGTCTGATTGTAACTGGCGGTGTTTCTCCAAATGATGATGGTGTTGTATTTGCGCATGGTACAAAATTAGATACAGTCGAAGAAGCTGAAAAACATAAAGTTGTTACTCAAGCTGTGCATGAAGCTGGTGGTAAAATTGCGATGCAAATTTTGCATACAGGACGTTATTCGTATCAAGCAAATAATGTTGCGCCATCTGCTATTCAAGCACCAATCAACCCGATTAAACCAAAAGCCCTCAGTTCAGCAGAAGTTCAACAAACGATTGATGACTTTGCAAACTGTGCCAAGCTTGCACAATATGCAGGTTACGATGGCGTTGAAATCATGGGTTCAGAAGGTTACTTGATCAATGAATTCATTGCTGCTCGTACCAACCACCGTGATGACGAATGGGGCGGTAGTTATGAAAATCGTATCCGCTTTCCTATTGAAATCGTTAAACGTACTCGTGACTTAGTTGGCGAAAACTTTATTATTATTTATCGCTTATCGATGCTTGATTTAGTCGAAGGTGGTTCAAGTTTAGAAGAAGTTGTACAACTTGCTAAAGAAATTGAAAAAGCAGGTGCAACAATTATCAATACAGGGATTGGTTGGCACGAAGCGCGTATTCCAACGATTGCAACCAAAGTACCGCGTGCTGCATTTACATGGGTAACTGAAAAGCTAAAAGGCTCAGTTTCAATTCCGTTAATCACATCGAACCGTATCAATACACCTGAAATGGCTGAACATGTACTGGCTTCAGGTCATGCAGATATGATTTCGATGGCTCGCCCAATGTTGGCTGATGCAGATTTTGTATTGAAAGCAAGTGAAGGTCGTAGTGATGAAATCAATACGTGTATTGGTTGTAACCAAGCATGTTTAGATCATATTTTCTCGATGAAGATTGCAACATGCTTAGTCAATCCACGTGCATGTTATGAAACTGAGCTGATTTTTAAAGAAACAAACGCTGTAAAAAATATTGCAGTAATTGGCGCAGGTCCAGCGGGTCTAAGTTTTGCAACGTATGCAGCGAGTCGTGGCCATAAAGTTAAAGTGTTTGATTCAAATAATCAGATTGGTGGTCAGTTTAATATTGCTAAGACCATTCCTGGTAAAGAAGAGTTTTACGAAACTTTACGCTATTTCAAACGTCAGATTGAGTTACAGCCAAATATTGAGCTGGTACTTAATCATACCGTGACTTATGAAGAACTCAGCCAAGCGAATTATGATGAGATTGTTGTTGCAACAGGGGTAACACCGCGTCAATTACAATTTGAAGGTATTGATCATCCAAAAGTATTGAGCTACATCCAAGTATTAAAAGAGCGTGTTCCAGTCGGTAAGCGTGTTGCGATTATTGGTGCTGGTGGTATTGGCTTTGATACAGCGGAGTATTTAACCCATGAAGGTGATAGTGGTAGTTTGAATCCTGAAAAATTCTATGCGGAGTGGGGTATTGATACAAGCTATGCCCATGTAGGTGGTTTAAAGCAACCTGAGCTAGAAAAATCTGAACGCGAGATTTACCTATTACAACGCAAAACAGCAGCTGTCGGTGCTGGATTAGGTAAAACGACAGGTTGGATTCATCGTACTGGTCTAAAACATCGCGATGTGAAAATGATTGCTGGTGCAAGTTATGACAAAGTAGATGATCAAGGTTTACATATTACCGTAGATGGTCAGACCACAGTTTTAGACGTTGATAATGTTGTGATTTGTGCTGGTCAAGAATCATATACAGCAATGTTCGATCAACTCAAAGCAGATGGTAAAAATGTTCACTTGATCGGTGGTGCGAAGGAAGCTGGTGAATTAGACGCTAAACGTGCGATTCGTCAAGGTGCTGAGTTAGCAGCAGTTCTATAAGTATAAGATGAGACATTCTCTATGTTAGGAGAATGTCTCAAACTTCATTAGCTAAAATATAAGGAAATTACAATGACAATCGAAACAACTAAGCAAGCGCTAGAAAAATGGCATCAGATGATCAAAACAGGTGACCTTTCAAATTTAAATGAGTTATTAGCTGACGATGTGGTATTTCGTTCACCTGTTGCTTTTAAGCCTTATGAGGGAAAACATGTAGTTTTCTTCATTTTAACGAATGTGATTCAGGTGTTTGAAAACTTTACTTATCACCGTGAGTTCTACACTGAAGATGGTGAAAATGTCGTGTTGGAGTTCAGTGCTAATGTAAGTGGAAAATCGCTTAAAGGTATTGATATGGTTCGTTTTAATGCACAGGGAAAAATCATTGATTTTGAAGTGATGATTCGTCCAATGAGTGGTTTGGCTGCTTTAGCAGAAAAAATGGGTGCGCGATTTGCTCAATATCAACCAAACCCATCTCAGTAAAATAGCCTAAGTAGTATTGAGATCATTAATATGTGGTTAAAACTTTCAACTTTTGCATTATTACCTGTACTTGTAATACAGGGGGTGAAGGTTCGTAAAAACACACCACGACTTTTAGAAGCGAGTGGTGATCGTGATGGTCTTATTGGACAAGGACAGCCACTCTCTTTACTGATTTTAGGTGATTCAGCAGCAGCTGGGGTTGGTGTTGAGACGCAGCAAGATGCTTTATCTGGTGCGATTATTTCAGAATTAAACAAGGAATATTTGTTGCACTGGAAATTGCATGCAAAAACTGGTGATACAACAAAACAAGTTTATCAAGCGATCCAGCAATTAGAACCCAAAAAATATGATGTCGTCGTTACGTCAGTTGGTGTTAATGATGTGACTAAATTAATTTCAGCTAAAACTTGGATAAAACAACAAAAACAATTATTTACTCAAATACAAAATCATTTTCAGCCAAAATTGATTATTGTGTCTGGAGTCCCGCCAATGCAGCATTTTCCTGCATTACCCAATCCATTAGCATGGTTATTTGGGCAATATGCAGAACAAATGAATCAAACATTAAAACAGTGGTTAGCCCCACAGCCACAATTTAGATTTATTGAATACGATATTAAAAATTTTCAGACGATGAATTTATCCATGGCAAGTGATGGTTTTCATCCAAGTAAAGAAATCTATGCTATTTGGGGGCAACAGGTCGCGACATTGGTGCGACAAACATTTACTCGTGGTTAGATAGAGGTTTTTATTGAATATGGGTATATCTGCTTTAGACAAAATTAAAGTGTTAGGCTCTGAGCTGCTTGATTCTGTACTTGGTGCTGAGCAACCTAAAATGTATTATGACCCGAAAGGGAAAATTAAAGATGTTTTGGAAAAATTACCTCAGTTAAAGGAAAAGTATCGCCCAACACCGTGGTTGAGTAATACCCATGTCCATCTTCTATATTTTGATGTGATTAAAAAGAAAACGATCAAGCTTGAGTATGATGGTATTGATCAGCTTACGATGCAAGATGGTGGAGTAACAGCGATTGCATGGTATGGCTATGATCTTCCGCCAGAAACGCCAACTATTGTGATCATGCATACGATTACAGGTACGCCAGAAAGTATGCGTGAACTTGTTAAAGACTTACATGCATATACGGGTTGGCGGATTGCACTTTGTTTACGCCGTGGACATGCAGGTTTACCTATGCCAGTACCTCGTATTTCTCTTTTTGGTTTGACTGACGATTTACGAGAGCAACTGAACCATATTCAAACTCTTTTTCCAGAATCCGATTTATATGCAGTAGGTTCGTCAGCAGGAACAGGACTTTTAGTGCGTTATCTTGGCGAGCAAGGCCTCGACACACCATTTAAAGCAGCTTTTGCAATGTGTCCAGGTTATAACACTGAAATTGGCTTTAAAAATGTACATCCTTTTTATAGCAAAATGATGACTAAAAAATTATTCAAATACTTTATTTACCCTTATGAAAATACCTGGAATCAGGTTGCTTCGCTGAAAAAGGTATTAGCAACAACAAACTTAGAAGCCTTTGAGAAAGAATATTTCGAGATGGTAGGTTTTGACGATTATCAAAGTTACTGTAAAGCAATTAATCCAATTTATGTATTGGAGAATATTAAAATTCCATTGATGGTGCTGAATGCAGAAGATGATCCTGTTTGTTCTATTAAAAATTTAGAGCCTTATAAAGAGGTTATTCAGCAAATGGAAAATATTGCTGTAGTTACCACAAAAAAAGGAAGCCACTGTGGTTTTTATGAAAGTTTAGAAGTGAAATCGTGGGCATCACGACTGATGGCAGACTTTTTTAAACACTATTCCTAAGTTCTAAGCTATAAAAAACCACGAGTCGCTCTATAACGACTCATGGCTTTTTGAGAATTAAATAAATTAATTATTTAATGCAGGTGTTGCTGCTGCAATCGCTGCCGCAACTGCATCGTCTTCAGTTTGTGCTGGAGCTGGTTTGACTGCTTTAGGTTGTTCAACTTTTGCTGGTTTCTGTTCAGTTTGCGCAGGTTTTGGTTGTTCAGCTTGTGCCGTTGTTGTCTCTTCTGCTGTTTGAGCTGGGCGAGTTTCACGACGAATTTCTGTAGTTGTATTTGGCGTTTCTTCTCTACTCATCTCAATCACTGGAGCTGGCGTTGCTGGTTTATCTACGCTTTCCAAAGGCTGAAATTCTTGGTTTTGTTGTGGTTGAGATGCTGCTTGAGTCGTTTGTTCTTCAGAAGTTTGTTCTGATTGTTCTTCATTTTTTGGCTCTTCTTTTTTGACACAAGCAGTCAGTAATAGACCAGTTGCAAGCGCAGCACAAATTAAAAGTTTTTTATTCGCCATTGTTAAAGCTACATATTGAATGAAAGATGCCAGTGATTATACCAGTAAAATTAAATGAAAAAATCCCTAGGATTTATTGAGTTTGTTGATATTTTATAAATGCTTGCATCAGTGTATCTGTTGAAATTGCAATATGGTCAAAATCTTCGAGTGAATTTATTTCTGATCCAAAGTTGTTTTTAAACATTAAACGTAATTTATGGATGAAATATCCACAAATCCCATAAATTTTTATCGAAAATGCTGATAGAATAGTCAGTTGTTTATAGTTCTTTGAATTGATGCGGTTTGACTTTGCTTTATAGGGGCAGAGTACAGTAAAATTGCCCAACATTGTAGGCCGATTTCGGCTCGATTGTACGAGAAACTCAATGACCCATTTTATTTTTGTCACTGGTGGTGTGGTTTCATCACTAGGTAAAGGTATTTCTGCTGCTTCTGTTGCTGCACTTTTGGAAGCTCGTGGCTTGAAAGTCACTATGGTAAAAATGGATCCATACATTAATGTCGATCCAGGTACCATGAGCCCATTTCAGCACGGTGAAGTTTTCGTCACAGAGGATGGTGCTGAAACTGACTTAGATTTGGGATATTACGAACGTTTCTTACGTCGTGCGAAAATGACCAAACTGAATAACTTTACCAGTGGTCGTGTCTATCAGGACGTTTTGAATAAAGAACGTCGTGGTGATTACTTAGGTGGCACGGTTCAAGTTATTCCACATATTACAGATAATATTAAAGAACGTGTACTTCGCGCAGGTGAAGGTTACGACGTTGCGATCGTTGAGATTGGTGGTACAGTTGGTGATATAGAATCACTTCCTTTTATGGAATCAGTACGTCAGTTGATGGTAGAGCTTGGTCATAAACGTACCATGTTGATGCACTTGACATTATTGCCATATATCAAATCTGCTGCTGAACTTAAAACTAAGCCAACTCAACATTCAGTTAAAGAACTTCTTTCGATCGGTATCCAGCCAGATATCTTAATCTGCCGTACTGAATATGATGTTGACGTTGATACTAAACGTAAAATTGCATTGTTCACCAATGTTGAAGCGCGTGCCGTTGTCGTCTGTAAAGATGCAAAAACAATTTATCAAATTCCACGTACATTCTACGAACAAAATGTTGACGATTTGATCTGTGAGCGTTTTGGTTACAACGATCTTCCAGAAGCAAATCTTGAAGATTGGGATAATGTGGTAGAAGCATTATTGAACCCTGAATACACAGTTCGTGTTGCGATGGTCGGTAAATATGTTGAATTACCAGATGCTTATAAATCTGTAAATGAAGCACTTTTACATGCAGGTATTCAAAATCGCGTTAAAGTTCAGATTGACTATGTCAATGCTGAAGACCTTGAACAGCAAGATATGAGTATTTTGAGCACTGCTGATGCGATTTTAGTACCAGGTGGTTTCGGTGAGCGTGGTACTGAAGGCAAAATGAAAGCCATTCAATACGCACGTGAAAACAAGATTCCATTCCTTGGTATTTGTTTAGGTATGCAGTTAGCTGTGATTGAGTATGCACGCAATGTTGCAGGTATGCCTGAAGCGAGTTCAACTGAATTTAATCGCTCAACTAAGTATCCACTCATTGGTTTAATCACTGAATGGTTAGATGAACGTGGTGAATTACAGCAACGCAGTCTTGAGTCAGATCTTGGCGGTACGATGCGTTTGGGCGCACAAAAGTCTGAATTGGTTGAAGGCACAAAAACGCGTGCAGTCTATGGTAAAGCTGAAATTACAGAGCGTCACCGTCATCGCTATGAAATGAATGATCGTTTCATTCCTACACTTGAACAAGCGGGCATGAAAATTTCAGGTTATTCATCAGTACAACATTTAGTTGAAACTGTAGAAATTCCTGAACATCCTTGGTTTATTGCTGTACAATTCCACCCAGAATTTACAAGCTCGCCACGTGATGGTCATCCATTATTTGCTGGTTTCATTGAAGCTGCAAAAAAACAGCATCAAAAGTAAGTACTAAGTTTTAAATAAACTGGGAAAGTTTGAATGTCACAATTAAAACCACAAGAAGTTGTACGTTTAGGCGATATACAAATGGCAAATCATTTGCCATTTGTATTATTTGGCGGAATGAACGTATTAGAGTCAAAAGATTTAGCATTTGAAATTGCTGAAACTTATGTTGATATTTGCAAACGCTTAGATATCCCTTATGTATTTAAGGCAAGCTTTGATAAAGCAAACCGTTCAAGCCTAAACTCTTATCGTGGACCGGGTTTGGAAAAAGGGATTGAATGGCTTGCGGACATTAAAAAACATTTTAATGTACCCATTATCACGGACGTTCATGAACCTTACCAAGCAGCGCCTGTTGCTGAAGTTGCAGACATTATCCAACTCCCAGCCTTCTTAAGTCGCCAGACTGATCTTGTTGAAGCAATGGCAAAAACTCAAGCCATTATCAATATCAAAAAAGCACAATTCTTAGCACCACACGAAATGCGCCATATTTTGCATAAGTGTTTGGAAGCTGGAAACGATAAACTCATTCTTTGTGAACGTGGTTCAGCATTTGGCTATAACAACTTAGTTGTGGATATGCTTGGCTTCGACATCATGAAGGAAATGAACGTACCCGTATTCTTTGATGTAACGCATGCACTACAAACGCCTGGTGGACGTGCTGACTCTGCTGGTGGTCGCCGTGCTCAAATCACGACTTTAGCACGTGCAGGTATGGCAACAGGTTTAGCGGGTCTGTTCTTGGAAGCACATCCAGAACCTGAAATCGCAAAATGTGATGGACCGTGTGCTTTGCGTTTGTCTCAGCTTGAGCCATTCTTGGCGCAATTAAAAGAATTGGATACTTTAGTTAAAGGATTCAAAAAGTTAGATACCCACTGATGTAATTGTTTACATCTTATTTTCATTCAACAGAGGAATTGTTCATGAGCCAAATCGTTGACATCCGTGCACGTGAAATTTTGGACTCTCGTGGTAACCCAACCATCGAAGCAGATGTAATTTTAGAATCTGGCGTTGTTGGTCGTGCATGTGCGCCATCTGGTGCTTCGACTGGTTCTCGTGAAGCCTTAGAACTTCGTGATGGTGATAAAGCACGTTACTTAGGTAAAGGTGTTCGTACAGCAGTTAATAACGTAAATACGATTATCCGTGATGCTTTAGTCGGCAAATCAGTATTTGAACAAAAAGACATCGATAACACGATGATCGAACTTGATGGTACTGAAAACAAAGAAAAATTGGGTGCAAATGCAACTTTAGCAGTATCGTTAGCTGCTGCACGTGCTGCTGCTGATGAAAAGAAAATTCCTCTTTTCCAATACATCGCAGACCTACGTGGTCAAACGATTTTGACTATGCCTGTACCAATGATGAACATCATCAATGGTGGTTCGCATGCAGATAACAATGTTGATATTCAAGAGTTTATGATTGAGCCTGTAGGCTTTGGTTCATTCGCTGAAGCATTACGTGCGGGTGCTGAAATCTTCCATTCTCTAAAATCAGTTTTAAACAAAAAGGGTTTAAATACTGCTGTAGGTGATGAAGGTGGTTTTGCACCGAACTTACGTTCAAACGAAGAAGCAATCACTGTTATTCTTGAAGCGATTGGTCAAACGGGTTACAAAGCGGGTTCTGACATTATGTTAGCACTTGACTGTGCATCTTCAGAATTTTACAAAAATGGTCAGTACATCCTTGCAGGTGAAGGCAATAAAGCATTCACAAGCAATCAATTCTCTGATTATTTAGCTGGTCTTGTAAATCAATACCCAATCATCTCGATTGAAGATGGTCTAGATGAATCTGATTGGGAAGGTTGGAGCTACTTAACCTCAATCCTTGGTGACAAAATCCAGTTGGTTGGCGATGATTTGTTCGTAACCAATCCTAAGATTTTACAACGTGGTATCAATGAGAAAGTAGGTAACTCTATTCTCATCAAATATAACCAGATCGGTACATTGACTGAAACTTTAGATGCAATTTACCTTGCTAAAGCGAATGGCTATAGCACTGTAATTTCACACCGTTCTGGTGAAACTGAAGATTCTACAATTGCTGACTTGGCAGTAGGTACAGCGGCAGGTCAAATCAAGACGGGTTCACTATGCCGTTCTGACCGTGTAGCGAAATATAACCAATTACTTCGTATTGAAGAATTAACGAACGCAGCTTACCGCGGTAAAGCTGAATTCAAAGGTCTAAAATAAGGTCAAATAATCTATGTTGAATACTTCTGATCATCGTTCTTTACAAAAGAGAGAAACTCTGCAAATTCATAATCCTATAGAATTTACAGATAATCTTCCTTTAAGAAGGATGTAGGAGTTCTTCATGATAGAAATGTTTCGATCGACCTCGAGTAAATTGATTCTAGTGCTTGTCATCGCTTTGGTGACAAGTTTACAGTATCAATTTTGGCTAGGTGAGGGAGGGTATTTTCCTCATCAAGCCTTGACTCAACAGATTAAACAACAAGCAGAAGTAAATACGGAGCTTAAAGAGCGCAATCGTATTTTAGCAGCCGAAGTTTTCGACTTGAAAAATGGAACGGAAGCGATTGAAGAACATGCACGTTTGGATTTAGGTTTGGTTAAACCTAATGAAACTTTTGTGCAGATGAGCACAATCAGTACCCATTATAAACCGATTTATATTGATCCAAATGCAAAAATAGATGCAGCAACAAATGAAAACCCAGACTAAGCTGTGGGCTGTTGTTCCAGCCGCAGGTTCTGGCAGTCGTTTTTCGAAAACTGAATTAAAACAATATCAATATATTCAAAATCGTACTGTGCTTGAGCATACCGTTAATCGATTAAATACACTGGATTTAGCTGGTTGTGTACTTGCAATCGGTGAGAATGATAATTTTGCTCGAACACTTTCTTTTGATCATAAACAGAAATTACATTTTTGTTTAGGTGGAGTCGAACGAGTAAATTCTGTGCTCAATGCATTAATTTACTTATCTGATATTGCGGATGAAAATGATTGGGTATTGGTGCATGATGCTGCACGTCCATGTGTGACAACAGCATGCTTAGAAAAATTAGTAAAATCGGCAATCGACTCAGATCAAAGTAACATTTTAGCGATACCAGTCCGTGATACGCTTAAACAAGTACTCAATCAAAATCAAATTGAAAAAACAGTAAGTCGTGCGTTGTTATGGCAAGCACAAACACCGCAAATGGCTAAATTAGGTATTTTACGAAAAGCTATTGAAAAATCATTATTGGATAATATTCTAATTACAGATGAAGCAAGCGCTTTGGAATATATAAATGAACCTGTACACGTCGTACAAGGACGTTCAGACAATATTAAAATTACCTATACCGATGATTTAGAATTGGCTCGATTAATTCTTCAATCACAAATTCGGCTTTAATTTTTAGATTCAAATAGCCTAAGTAGATTTTATTTTATACTTTTACATCATTCTGAATGACAATAAAATGATGATTTGTTAGATTAAAAAAACAAAATTTATAATGGGTTAACAAATGAAAAAATTATTAATCTTAAGTCTTTTTACTTTTTCTTTAGTAGGATGTGCTTCTACACCATCAGAAACTTCAAACACTGTACAGGAAACGATACGTTATTCATCAAGTCCTTGTTTTGGTGCTTGTCCAATTTATTCGGTAGAAATCTCACCTTCTGGAACAGTGAATTTCAATGGTAAGCAATATACTAAAGTGACGGGTACTCAGACTTTAACAATAGACCCTTCGGTATATAAAAAATTACAACAGGAGTTGAAAACTTATCGTCCAGAAACAGGTGCAAACGTTAAAACAATTGGTTGTCAGCAAACTGCAACTGATCAACCGAGTGCATATTTTGTTTGGATTCGACCAAATGGAACAATAACGAAATTAAGTCACTATACTGGTTGTATTTCACCAGCAAATATGGAATTAAATAAACTGATTGATAAACTACCGAAATTGATCGGTATTGATGATTTAGTACATTAAACTTGCTGTTGCTAAAATAGACAAATTTGGCATTTATGTTAGTATAAGTACAAGCGCAATCATGCGGAGGAGTCATCAATGACAGCTTTTACAATCATGAATATGAGTATCCAAGAAGAGGATCATCTTCCTGATCTTGCTGTACAAGCATTCCGCAATGCTTTTAAACATGCGAGCCAGTCTTCAACTGTGGTATATGCCAAAAATCATCAGCTATTAAAGCAATTACCAACAGGTGAGATTAGTGTGATTAAAGATATATCAACAGCTTATACGTCTATTTCAGCGCAACATCATGTACTAAAACGTAAAAAAAAGCAGGCTATTGTATAAGTTAATGCGACAACTTAAGCCTAGAATTCGTATGTTTGCGGGCCCAAATGGTTCTGGGAAAAGTACGATTAAAGATTATTTATTGCCCCGACATATTGGGGCATATTTAAATGCAGATGAACTCGAAAAAATTCTAAATCAAACCCAAATTTTGGATTTAAATACTTATCATGAGTCCTTGGATCGTATAAAACTGGTTGAATTTTTAAAAACTAAAAATAAGCAAATAGATCAACAGATTCACCCTTTATTAAGCCAAGAACCTGAGTTGCTAGCAGAAAATAAAATTCTTTTTGTAAAAGCAGATGTGGATTCGTACCTTGCAGCACGCATTATTGATTTTATTCGACTAGAATTTTTGAAATTAAAAATAAGTTTTACTTTTGAGACTGTTATGTCACATATAAGTAAAGTTGAATTTTTAAAAGCTGCTCAGAAACAAGGTTTTAAAACATACTTGTATTATGTTTCTACCGTTGACCCTGAAATTAATATTGCAAGAGTTCAATATCGAGTGACTACGGGAGGGCATCCTGTACCTGAGCAAAAAATTCGTGATCGTTACTATCGCAGTATGGATTTACTCATGCAGGCTGTAGAAATGACGGATCGCACTTTTATCTTTGATAATTCTTCTAATGGCGAAAAAGCGGCTTTTCTCGCTGAGATTGAGCAAGCAGAATTGCTAAAACTGAATCCTGTCGTCACAGATTTTCCAATTTGGTTTGTAGAAAAAGTATTAACCGAATTTGAGTGAAAAATAGGCGAAAAAAGGCTTTAATTATTATATTAAATAATATAATATAAAAATATATAATATATCCTTTGGATAAATCATGTCGAGCATCATCTCAGCTTTGATCGGTGGTGGAATTTTAGGACTTGCCGTTGTTGGCTATTTATATGTCAATGGTCGTATTACAGGCATCAGTGGTCTGCTTGCACAAGTGTTACAACCAAAGCTTTTAGTTCGTAGTTCGGCTTTGTGGTTCTTACTTGGACTATTCGTGACACCGTTCATTTATCAGATCTTTGTAAAACCAGAAATTGTTATTGAATCCTCTCCGATTGGGTTGGTTATCGCAGGTCTTTTGGTTGGCTTTGGTACTCGTTTAGGTTCTGGCTGTACCAGTGGACATGGAATCTGTGGAATTAGTCGTTTATCCATACGTTCTATGATTGCGACAGTTACATTCATGTTAGCTGGAATGGTAACTGTATATGTTATTCGCCATATCATTGGAGTTACGCCATGAAAAATATACTTGCTTTCATTTTTGGTAGCTTATTTGCATTAGGCTTGCTGGTTTCAGGGATGTCTAATCCTGAGAAAGTTTTGGGTTTCTTAGACATTTTTGGACAATGGGATATAAGTTTAATGTTCGTGATGATGGGTGCAATCATTGTGGCAATTATTCCATTCCAAAAAGCGATTCGAAATCCGAAAACGATCTTTGGAGAAGAAATATCATTACCCATGAATACCCACATTGATAAAAAGTTAATTGTTGGTTCGAGCCTTTTTGGAGTCGGTTGGGGGATTGCAGGAATCTGTCCAGCACCAGCAATTACATTGATTGGATTGGGTTATTCACAAGCTTGGTATTTTATTGGTGCGATGCTATTAGGTATGTTTGTACATCGTTTGTGGGCTAAAAACTAATCGTTTTTTTGATTGTTATTGTATTTGTGTAAATAATATAAGGCACATAAGGTTATGATGTGCCTTGTTTTTATATAATAGGATATTATTTGAAACTATGAAGATATCGTGGTATAGAGCAAGCAATAACAAGTCCAAAAATGAGTAAGCTAAAATATATGAATAGAATCGTAAGAGCGCTTATACAGAAATTGAGTTCTTTGCATGCCCCTTATAATAATGGAATTCTCCATGATAAAATCGAAATAACTGAACTAGACAATAGAAGTCTAAGTTGATTTAAGCTCAGGGATTTGAATAAGTATTGATTGATATTATTTTTTATTAGAGGGAGAATGCGGTGGTGTATCCACCATCCATTAATACTAAGAACAACAACAATAAATAGTTTTGCCCAAACTTTTTGATTTGAAAGGCTATGGTAGTCAGCAATATAATAATAGAGAAGATAAGCGATTCCTGATAACCACAATAAACATAGCCCCCAAAATATGACTTGACTACTATGTTTAAATATTTCATAAAATTCTTGGCTAATCTTTTGTTTTACCAAGAATCGTATTGCAAGCAAATCTAATAAAATAGCACCACCAAGCCCGAAAGCTAAGCCTATTAAATGAAATACTTTTATCAGTGTTTTTGGTTGAATTTCAAGGATGTCGACGATATCAACGAGAATGAGCATGATGTGTCTATAAGTATAAATGAGAATTAATTTTATTATCATTTATGGGTTGCGTATATGTTAATTTTGCCCAAATCTAAAATCAATTATGCAAATAAAATATTATTCACATAACTGACTATATTCGAAGTAGTGTAAAAGTTTATTTCACGAAAAATATTATAAATGATGGTGCTTATTTTTTTCTTAGGCATTTTCTTTCTTAGAAAATAACCAATAAAGATATGAGCTGGGAGTAGTAGAAAACAGATAATACCAAGCCAAATATGTACCCAAATCATATTCTCATGCCAATCTTCTGGGCTGTAATATAATCCTATTCCTGAGAAGATTAAGATAAACATACAAGAGAGGATCATTAATCCACTTATCATATTTCTTTTTCTGTTTAATGAAAGTCGGACATGCAAAGATAATAGAGATCCGACAAATAACAGCATAAATGCAGCAGAGATACCATGCAATTTGAGTATATTTACAGTCCACTCAGTGGGCTCCTGCATTTGCCAATCTTGTATATAGGCAAAATAAAGACCAGTAATACTGAGAATTGCCCAAACGACATAAAGTCCCCAGTGAGTTCGCATAGTTTGGTTGGCTATGCGATTCTAACCAGTGAAAACTTAGAGCAAGCCTTAATTTATATTTCGAAGTATTTTTCTTTGATTATTCCTAGTTTTAAACTTTCATATTTTTATCATACCGATCAATCAATGGAGTTGATTTGTGAGCCTGTGATTCAAATAGATACTTTATCTCTAAACTTTCATCTGGAAGCAATTGCAGTCGCTTTGCTGTACGATTCATGAGTTGGTTGAGAATAGGTTGTGCCATATCATATTTTCATGTCCATCAATGAGCCGTTACATGGCTATCGCTATGCGCATCTAAGCAAAGTTAAATTTCACTTTAATACTTTGAAAAAACCGAGCCTTAGAGTGCAATTGAGTGAAAAACTGATTAAACAAAAATTACGTCTAGCTGATGAAGGTACGCGTAAAGCGATCGAACTAAAGTGTCAGGAACAAATATATGAGATTAAGAATAATATTGATCTGGTCGTTTGGCTCAAACAACTCTTTTTAAACTCTTCTGAAATTCCGAGCCTAGAAGACTGTGCAAAATTATTGAATATTTCAAGTAAAACACTGCAACGGAATTTAAAAGAGAAGGAGACCTCATATCAGGAATTAAAAAACACGGTCATTATTGATAAAGCTAAACAGATGTTGACTTCTTCTAATAAAAGTATGATTGAAATAGCAGAGGAGTTAGGTTACGCATCTGCTTCTAATTTTTCTCGCTCATTTAAGTTTTTTGTTGGTATTGCGCCAACGATTTATCAAAAAAATATCAAAATTTATAACTGAGATGTCTACTTTAATTTTTCTATAAGCTTATTTTTAAATGGTGCAACTTATATTGCACCGTTTATATATTGAAAATGTCAGAGAGAAGAATAGTCTTAACTTTTAGGCGGTATAAAAGACATTGCTCGTTCTGCTAAGGCGGTAATGGTTAAACTTGGGTTAACACCTAAATTTGCTCCTAGCATTGCACCATCAATGATGTACATATTTTTATAAGTAAATACGCGATTTTGTGCATCGATCACACCTTCTTCAGCCGAAGTTGCCATTGCACAGCCACCCATGCAATGTGCAGTAAAGGGAATATTAAAGAGTATTTCAGTTTTGGTCATCATAGGATGCCCATTAAACATTTTGGCAACTTTTTCATTAAAGGCATTTGCCTGTGGGATATAAACAGGTAAGGGCTGACCTTGTGACGACAATGTTTTGCTAAAAGGCCACCACCAGTTTCTTTTTAATTTCATTTGAATTGATGCATCAACCGTTTGCATGACTAAAAAGATAAGCGTCTGTTTTGCAAAACCAAAAGGATTATTCATTTTCAAGAAGATTAGCGGATGGCAGATCAATGCCCATAACCATAACAAAATGCGTGACAAACCTGGTTTTCCACCGACGAGGTGAGTTGTAAGCAAACCCATCCCATCCGAACCTCGTTGATAGCGAGTTGCTTCGATATGAGTATTATGATCAAGATAAATGCTTGAACCAATCGCTACACCTTGACTCATATCAATCTCTTTCTCGAAGAAACGAACGCCTAAAATAGATTCCGCATTAGTACGTACTTGTGTACCTAATTGGTTGGAAATGTTGGGTAAAGTTTTATTATCTTTTAGACGTAGCAACAATTCTTGTGTTCCAAGCGATGAAGCTGAAAAAATGACGTTTTTAACCTGCCAAATACGCTTATTTCGATGTCCCCATTGAGTTGAATGAATTGTGGTTACAGCATAACCATCACTTCCATCAACTTTATTGTTTAGAGGGCGAATATCAATGACCTTCGTTTCAGCAAAAACTTTCGCGCCTTGTTTTTCAGCAAAGTACAAATAGTTTTTATCTAGGGTATTTTTAGCATTATGTTTACAGCCCGTCATACAGCCGCCACAAGCGGTGCAGGTTGAGCGGTCTGGACCTTTTCCATCGAAATAAGGATCGGGATAGGTTTTACCGCCTTGTTCACCTTGAGGAGGGAAGAAGGTTGCAACTCGTGTTGGCTTAAAGGTATGCCCAACACCGACAGCATCTCCCATTTTCTTGAGCATATGATCAGCAGGCCCAAATATTTTATTGTCCGTTACCCCCAACATTCTTTCTGCCTCAGCAAAATATTGAGGCATATTTTCTTTTAAGTGCGGAATTTTGCCCCAACTCCCTTCACTCCATACGCTACTCGGAGGAACTAATAATGTATTGGCATAGGTGATAGAACCACCGCCAACAGCATTGCCACAGATAATTGCAACATGCCTAAAAATACGTAAATTAAAAAATCCAAAGAAATTTACAGCAGGGCGCCAGATCCATTTTGGGGTATTCCAATTGGTTTTGGGAAAATCTTTCGCTTCCCAACGTTTTCCCATTTCCATCACTGCGACGGAATATCCTTTTTCTGAAAGTCGATGTGCTGAGACACTTCCTCCAAATCCTGAACCAATAATGAGATAGTCAAAGTCATAATCGTCTTTAATCATTTGGGAAAACTCCTATATTTCAGCGATTTAAAATCTATCTGTGAGTTTGAACAATGACCATTTTTAAAGACTTTTTTGAAAAATGGAGTCGTACTAAAAGTGAGATAGATGAAGAAGCTGAAAATTTCCATTGAATGGTTTTAAAAGTTCATCGTGATTTATTATTTTGTTGTTTGCATAGCAGAAAAAGACAATCAATATTCATAAAGCGACATAAAATATTTTAGTGAAATGTAAATAGCCTAAGTAGATTTTGATAATTCTAAATAAATATTTGAAATATATTGATTATTTTTTAATTTTATATAAGTCTTAATAAAAAATACTGAGGACTATTAAATTGGCATATTTAACTAAAGCATTAATCCGACAAGATATCGCAGGGGATTTAAAGGAGGAGTGTAATGCACATTTAGATACTTTGATTGCTCTCGCAGATGCAAAGGCTGAATATTATGCAGAAAAGATAAAAATTGATTTAATGTCGGCCGGTATTGGAGGTGATAAATCGTTTCCTGTACATTGCATACAATCATTTATTTATCACTCCAAGGCTTATAAGGCTGAAGATGAAAAATCTATTCGTAATGTCGTCAAAGACTCAATTAAGCGATTTGTTCATGAAAATAAAACAGAAGTTGTAACTACCATCCTATCGGGATACGTAAAAACCTTGTTCGGCTCATCTGGTCAAGCAGAACATAAAATTCAAAGAAATTTTGTAATTTTGGAAGGTGTTTCGATTATTCGATTAGATTTCGTTGGCTGGTCTCGTGTAGTGAGCCAATCTTTAATAAAAACTAAATGCGAGAAGATTGGTACGTTTGTTCTCTATAGATCTATAGTTGATATGAGCAAAGTATCGATAAATGATTTCATTTCTGTATATCAAGAAACAATTAGGGCTGAGAATGAAGATATTAGCTATGAAGAGATAATCCAAAAATGCCAAGAGTTGTACTATGCCTTTAATTCTCCAAACAGATCAAGAGGTTTGTTGATGTCTGAGGCAGTTCCAGCAATTGATGAAAGTGAATCTTTAGAAACAACCAAAGGTTATGAAGATACTGAGGTTTTTAGGAAAAACCTGATAATACTTTAGTAAATATAGAATATTAGTATTTACTACTCAATACAGATATCTTGTGAAATAAAAGTGATATTTATCAAAAAAATACGAAATAAAAATATTGATTTTTGAGTACAAGTTAAGTAGTTTTTTTATGAAGTTAGGTAGGTTTTTCCATCACCTAACGAGGCTAACGACTGACACTCGGAAAGACGAGATGAAGCATAACGCTCACAGCAATGTGAGCGTTTTTAATGCCTTCAAAAATGTAATGTGTGTCTAGAATTTTGGTGACTATTGAAACAATCAAATTATTAAACACAAAGTCGGTCTGCTGAATTTAGCATAAGAACTCCAGAACGTATCCAAAGCTTGTAAAGTCATGGGGATACCTTCTATCGCTATCAAGAACTAGCCAGTACTGGCAATATGGATGCACTCATCAATCAAAGTCGCAGAACTCCAAATTTAAAAAACCGAGTGGATGAGCAAACTGAACAAACTGTTGTTGATTTTGCAATCTAATATCCAGCTTATGGTCAGCATAGGACCAGTAATGAGCTACGTCAGATTGGCATCTTTGTATCTGGCAGCGGTGTACGCTCTATCTGGCTTAGACACAATCTTGAGAATTTCAAAAGGCGATTAAAGGCACTTGAAATGAAAGTTGCTCAAGAAGGTATTCAGTTGAATGATCAGCAGATTTCTGCATTATAACGTAAACATGAAGATGATTTTGCTTGTGGTGAAATTGTAACGCATCATCTAGGATACCTTGGAGCGCAAGATACTTTGTATGTCGGAAATCTAAAAGGCGTTGGTCGTATTTATCAGCAAACTTTTATATACCTATAGCAAAGTGGTCATTGTAAGCTGTATACAACCAATACGCCTATTACAGCCGCAGATTTATTGAATGACCGAGTGTTGCCATTCTATGAGTCCCAAGAATTGCCAGTGCTTCGTATTCTGACTGACAGAGGTACAGAATATTGCGGTAAGGTTGAACATCATGATTATGAGCTTTATTTAGCGCTGAATGATATTGATCACACTAAAACGAAAGCAGCCTCACCACAAACAAATGGAATATGCGAGTGCTTCCATAAGACGATCTTTCAGGAGTTTTATCAGATTACTTTTCGAAAGAAACTTTATAGTTCATTAGAAGAGTTACAGCTTGATCTAGGCAGTTGGCTGAAATTCTATAATACTGAACTAATCCATCAGGGCAAGGTGTGCAATGGCAGAACACCATTTGCAACATTACTTGATGGAAAGCGTAGTTGGGCTGAAAGAATTTAGCTCAAATTTAACCTGACAGTCTTAAGCAAATATCGATAACTGTCAGATCAGGTTTGAGCTAATACATTTTATCGTTTTTAGATAACTACACCATTTTGTTCAATTTTTACGGCGGCTTTCCAACTTGGTAGAGAACTCAAATGTTCGACATAGCTTTTGATATGGGGATATCTTTCACCTTGTTTCATATGATGAATTAACCCGTGAAGTGCAAACCCCATCATAAAGTCTGCGCCAGTTAAACGATCGTCTACTAAAAATAATTTATCTTTTAAATAATCATTTAAATATCCAAAAACTTTATCAAACTCGATTTGAGTATAGTTTTCTAGAAATGCTAATTTTGTGCCGTGTTTAGTTTCTATTTGATTAAACGTTTTTAATAAAAATGGCACCATTGCTGAGCTTTCTGCGAAGTGAATCCATTGTAGGTAATCTGCATAACTAGCTGCATCTGTATCTGGTGCTAGATGTGGTGCAAGTCTTTGAATTAGTAACTCTACGATAGCCCCTGATTCTGCAATGACTTTACCTTGCCATTCAATCACGGGAGATTTCCCTAGAGGGTGAATATTTTTTAATGACTCAGGTGCCAAATGCGTTTTTTTGTCACGGTAATAGCGTTGCAATTGATACGGTTGTTTGATTTCTTCTAGTAACCACAAAATGCGGAAAGAACGTGATTGGTCTAAGTGATGTAATGTGATCATGATGATTCCTGTCTTAAAAACTTTATGGGAAATTTCCCTAAATTTTACGGTTTACAATATACACTTAAGTCAAATCATATTGCTGTTTATCTACTTATGAATAACAATCCAAATGGTATAGCAAATGTGAAAAATCAGATGTTTTCAATATTTAGAGTGATAAATCAATGTAGAAAACCGCTTTAAAGAGTGGTTTTTTATTGCTGCATTGCTCAATCTATTAATGTTAATTCAGTAAAATCAGAACGAAATCAAAGAAAAAAATATTGAGAATATTTTGCGGAAATTTTGTGAAGATTATTTTTTTGAGCATAAAAAGAGCTAAGCAACAAACTTGAAAATTCTATAAAATAATGAAAAATTTGTACTCAATTTTAAAATTGGTTCTGTATATAAATGACTGATATAGAAATAGAAACTCACCCATTACAACCATTTTTACCACATAATGCCAAACTACTGATGTTAGGGAGTTTTCCACCACCTCAGAGCCGATGGAAAATGGATTTTTACTATCCAAACTACCAAAATGATATGTGGCGTATATTTGGGCTCATTTTTTTCGAAGATAAAGATCACTTCTTAGATTTACCAAATAAGCGTTTTAAAGAACAACAAATTCGTGATTTTCTCACAAAGATTGGAATAGCAATATTTGATACGGCTTATCAAGTGAAACGACTGCAAGGCAATGCTTCTGATAAATTTTTAGAAATTGTTACGGTAACTGATTTATCACAATTGCTTGGGAAAATTCCAATGTGTCATACGATTATGACCACAGGAGATAAAGCAACTGATACTTTGATGCAGCATTTTCCTGAACAAATAAACAAACCCATGATTGGGCAATCAGTACAAGTGAATTATGCCAATCGTGAACTGAATTTGTATCGCTTGCCGTCATCTTCACGGGCCTATCCGTTGGCATTAGACAAAAAAGCGGATGCTTATCAACAATTTTTTCAAGCGATTGGGTTGGTTTAAATATATAAAAAATAGGGGAATTATATGAATGATGTATCTAGTTCAATTGATTTAAGAAACTACGAAGATGCTTTGGAATGGCAAGAGACGGCAAATGTAAAACGCCCATGGCGAAAAGATTTTTTTGATTATTATGTAGAGTTAATAAGAACTTATCATTCTGATCCATGTCACATATTGGAATTAGGTTCTGGTCCAGGTTTTCTAGCTCAACATTTGTTGTCGCAGTTAGATCATATCGAATATACGGCGTTTGATTTTTCTGAAGTCATGCATCAGCTTGCACAAAACAAGTTGAATGTATCAGAACTATCTCGAACAAAATACTTTGTTGGAAATTTTAAAGAATCTAATTGGCAAAATGCTTTAGATCGAAAATATGATTTTATTATCATCCATCAAGCACTGCATGAACTTCGACACAAACAATATGCAGCTAATTTTCATAAGATCGTCAGAACTTTGTTGAATCCTGATGGCATCTATTTAGTTTGTGATCATTTGTGCGCGCCCCATGTAATGCAAAATGATCAACTCTATATGAATAAACAAGAGCACTTGGATGCGCTTAGCCAAGCATCTTTTCAAGAGATCAAGATGCCATTGGAAATAGAAGGGTTATGTTTATTCGAAATGAGTTTGAGTTAAATTAAATGCTCCATCATTTTTGGATATCTAATCCAGCGGAATTCATTGATTTTGATGTCACGAACATGTGTAAATTCAGACCAGATAAGTTGACTTCCTTTTGTCCATTGTAATGGTTGAATACGGCGAGCTATAGCGAATCGTTCTTCTCTATTTGCTGGGCGTAAGTCTCCGATCTCTACATATAAGCGTACACCAGGATAATCTGTGAAACTGCCTTGAATGAGTGAGCTTAACCAAAACCACTTACTGCTATTGATTGCTTGAATACATGCTTTTGAGTTTTGACCTAAATTAGTACTTAATTTTTCTGTGAAAGTATCAAAAAAATAACCTGTTTGATCTTTATTTAAAAAAACTGTGCCGATAGGTGTAATTGAAGGTTGACCAAATTGATCGACTGTTGCAATCGAGGAATGTAGGGAAGCCTTTTGTGCTGCTTTGAAGACTTGTTAGATGTTTTTCCAGTTTTTTTCTGAAATCATCGCTTTATCCTTGTTATTGTTTATTCATATAATAATTAGCATATATAGACTTAAAGAAAATAGTCTTTAGTTGAGAATAAATTGTCAATTTAGTCAATCAGAATAGATCGATCAGTATCTTACATCATCCACTCAATTGGAAAATAGGAAACAAACTTGGTACTAAATCTTTGAAAATTTGTACTTTCAGGATCATGGTAATGTTTTACGATTTCGCCATTTTGTTTATGTTCATACCAAACGATATTGCCATTTGAGTCAAGTTTAAGTTGATAAGCAACTTGAAGTAAGTGTTGATCAAGTAATGCCGTAATTTGATTTTGTAGCTGATCGGATTCAACCACTAAACCGACTTCGGTGTTTAAATAAGCTGATCTTGGGTCAAAATTAAATGAACCAATAAAAACCTTACCATCTACATCAAAAAATTTAGCATGCAAACTCGAACGATTTTTACATTTTACAGAAATCACACTACCAGTTGCAATTTCGTACCATGTTCGCTTTGTTCGTTCAATATTGGGTTTAAATTCGTAAAGTTGAACTCCATTTTGCAAGAGTGGCTTACGATATTTACTATAAAACGAATGAACGACAGCAACATCATTTGCAACTAAACTATTGGTTAGTACACGAACTTTAATCCCATTGTTCGAAAGTTGGCTTAAATATTCTGTTCCACGTTGTGTTGGAACAAAATAAGCAGAAACCAGTTCCATATGTTGTTCAGGTTTACCTAAGATTTTGAGCATTTGATACGAAATCAGTTCTTGATCTTTTGCCTGACCTAAGATTTTATTGGGATGATCGGCAACGAAATGTGCCTTTGCCCATTGAATAGGATAATGCTGAAGACGTTCTTTTAAAAAGTCTTGTGCAGATTCAAGTTTATTTTCTGTCCAAGTATTGGTCTGATCAAGTTGTTCAAATTTTTGTCTAAGTTGCTCAAGCTGTTGAGGTTGCCCAGTACCGATCAATTGTGTCGTTGAATAACTTAAATCATTATCCCAAAACGCTTTAAAGCTTTGTTCTGCATGATAAACTGCGCTGCCATAGAATAAAATATCCATATCACTAAATTGAAAATAGTTACTGGCTTCAAAATACTCACTACTAATATTGCGTCCACCTGTAATGGCAATTGCATCATCGGCGATCAGCAGTTTATTGTGCATACGATGATTAATTTTGTTTAATCGGAATAGATAATCTATGACTCTAAGATGTCTAAATTTATAGGGATTGAAAATCCTAATTTCAAAGTTTGGATGCTGTGAGAGTGCCATCAAAGTTTTATCAAGTTTTATGCCATTCTGATCATCAATTAATAGCCGAATTTTTACACCTCTATCAGCTGCATCTAATAGTTCATGCAGCATAAGATTGCCAATCGCATCATCTTTCCAAATATAATATTGTAAATCAACCTGATATTTTGCATTTCGAATCAAGTGAATACGAGATGCAATACTGAGGAATGCATCATCTAATGCTAAAAAAGCAGTCAAACCTTGTTTAATATTAAGATCAGCTTGGGGATCATTCATCCACTTTGTTTTTATTGGCAAAGGCTCACTCCGATCATGGTTTTGATTAGGCGGCAAAGCACAGGCACTTAAACTCAATACCATAACAATCGATATAGTTTTAAGGTGATATAGATTCTTTATCATTTTTATCGTGAAATGTTGTCTACTTATGTAAAGATAGCATTACATCTACTTGAAGATGTTGAATATCAGCATAAAATCAGTTAACTGTTACACAAACATAAAACATGACTATAAGGATGAAGGTATGAAATCTCGTGCAGCCGTTGCTTTTGCCGCAGGTGAACCATTACAGATTGTAGAGCTTGATGTTGAAGCACCTAAAGCAGGTGAGGTACTGATTAAAATTACCCATACAGGTGTGTGCCATACCGATGCATTTACTTTATCTGGTGATGATCCTGAAGGTGTTTTCCCCGCAGTTTTAGGTCATGAAGGGGCTGGTATTGTTGTTCAAGTTGGTGAGGGCGTGACGAGTGTTGCCGTGGGTGATCATGTCATTCCACTCTATACCGCAGAGTGTAAAGAATGTTTATTTTGTAAATCAGGTAAAACCAATTTGTGTGTTGCAGTTCGTGCAACTCAAGGTAAAGGTGTGATGCCTGATGGTACAACGCGTTTCTCTTATAATGGTCAACCAGTTTATCACTATATGGGCTGTTCAACCTTTAGTGAATATACCGTTGTTGCTGAAGTATCTTTAGCAAAAATCAATCCTGAAGCAAATCCTGAACAAGTCTGTTTGCTAGGTTGTGGTGTAACGACTGGTATTGGTGCAGTACATAACACGGCGAAAGTTCAAGCGGGTGATAGTGTTGCGGTATTTGGTTTGGGTGGTATTGGTCTTGCTGTGGTACAAGGCGCACGTCAAGCCAAAGCTGGACGTATTATTGTCGTTGATACCAATCCTGAAAAATTTGAATTGGCCAAACAATTTGGTGCAACTGACTTTTTAAATCCAAAAGATTATGAGCAGCCAATTCAGCAAGTGATTGTCGAAATGACAGGTTGGGGCGTTGATCATTCCTTTGAATGTATTGGAAATACCAATGTCATGCGCTCAGCATTGGAATGCGCACATCGTGGTTGGGGACAATCAGTGATTATTGGTGTAGCAGGTGCAGGGCAAGAAATTTCAACTCGCCCATTCCAATTAGTAACAGGTCGTAAATGGATGGGAACAGCTTTTGGTGGGGTAAAAGGGCGTACTCAATTACCTAAAATGGTTGAAGATGCAATGAAAGGTGAAATTCAACTTGCGCCATTTGTGACTCATACCATGTCGCTTGAAGAAATTAATGATGCTTTTGATCTAATGCACGAAGGTAAGTCGATTCGTACAGTGATTCATTTTTAATTGTGAATGTTTCGATTTGATGATGTGTAGCGCATCATCAAATCTTTGAGTATAAGTTGATGTCCAAACCACGTTTAAAATTACATGTCCGAATCTTAGCTGAGGAGCAAATTGCTTTTGGTCCAGGTAAAGCTGAATTACTCGAAGCAATTCAACGTACAGGCTCAATTTCTCAAGCCGCAAAATCTATGAATATGAGTTATCGTCGAGCTTGGCAACTTGTAGATACCATGAATCAATGTTTTCATTCACATCTTGTTGAAACACAAACTGGTGGTACGCACGGTGGCGGTGCATTAGTAACAGAGCTAGGGCAAGTGGTATTAAAAAAATATAGAGCAATGGAGCAACAAGCTACTCAAACTTTAGCCTCAGAGTTTGAGGAGTTATCCAACTATCTAAAAATAAAACAATAAACTATAAGAATAATTGATTAAATCTGAATTTGAGCAACTTTTGATAAACAAAAATGCTCTTTGCTAAGTTTTGGAGCATTTGCATTAAAACAAAGCCTTTTAAGCACCAAGATTAAAGTTAGTAAAAACAATATATCTATAAAATAATATAAACACCTGATTTAAATATATAAAATAAATTGGCATGGATTCTGCATTTTAAAAATTCAAACTTGTATACAAGATGGGATTCATAAAATGCATGAAGTAAAAACTTTAGGTTGGACAATTTCAGAGTGGCAAACGGCTTATTCAAAAAATGAGATTCAACTTGATACTTTAAAAGATTTAGTTGCATCAATTAATCCTCAAGACAATGCATGGATTTCAATTGCGACGGTAGAACAGATTGAACAGCAAATTCAAGTTCTCGATGAGTTAAGTAAAGAAGCTGAAAGTTTAGAAAAAAAATTTCCACTCTACGGTGTTCCATTTGCAGTAAAAGATAATATTGATGTTGCAGGGTTTGTAACTACCGCAGCTTGTAAAGCTTTAACTACTGTTGCAGCACAAGATGCTGAAACAGTGTGTTTGTTAAAACAAGCGGGTGCTATCGTAATTGGTAAAACCAACCTTGATCAGTTTGCAACAGGTTTAGTGGGAACTCGCTCTCCATATGGTGCTGTTGCAAATACTTTTAATTCTGAATATATCAGCGGTGGATCAAGTTCCGGTTCAACAAGCGTGGTTGCGCGTGGATTTGTCCCATTTGCATTAGGTACAGACACCGCAGGTTCAGGACGTGTGCCCGCAGCGTTTAACAATATTGTGGGGCTAAAACCAACCAAAGGGCGGTTTTCAAATCGTGGTTTATTGCCTGCATGTAAAACTCTAGATTGTATTTCGATCTTTGCTTTAACCGTTGCAGATGCAGACTTGGTTGCAAATATTTTAGAAGCATATGATCCGTTGGATAGTTATTCACGTAAGCACCCAAAGAATGTGCCAGCACATTTCTCTAGCAAATTAAAATTTGCCATTCCAGAAAAACTAAATTTCTTTGGTGATCAACAGGCTGAAAAAGCATTTCAGCAAACAGTTCAATTACTTGAGTCATTAAACGCTGAAATTACTAAAATTGATTTCGCAGATTTCGAGCAACTGGCAGCGCAACTTTATCAAGGTTCATGGGTGGCAGAACGTACCGCAGCCATTGAAGATTTACTCAACAGCAATACTGATGACTTTGATCCAACGGTATTAGAAATTATTAAAAACGGCGAAAAATATTCAGCGGTGGATGCTTACAATGCAGAATATTTAAAACAAGATTTAGCTCGAAAAATCCAACAAAGATTGGCTGATTTTGATGCCTTAATTGTTCCAACCGCACCCACAATTTATACCACTGAGCAGCTTGAACAAAATCCGATTGAATATAATGCTCGTTTGGGAACATATACCAATTTTACTAATTTAGCCGATCTGAGTGCTTTGGCATTGCCAGCAGGATTTAGAGCAGATCATTTACCATTTGGTATCACTTTAATTGCGCCAGCTTGGCACGATGCAGCATTAGTTCATTTTGGTAAGGCTTGGCAAAACTATCTTGCACTGAAATTAGGGGCATTGGATAAAACGCTACCTTTAAATTCTGCTACACCTATTTCGCAACATCATATTCGCGTTGCAGTCGTCGGTGCTCATTTGACAGGTATGCCGCTGAATTTTCAGCTCACCACACGTGATGCCGTGCATATCGAAACCACAACGACCTCTAAAAACTACGCACTGTATGCATTGAACGGTACTGTTCCACCAAAACCGGGATTAGCACGTCAGCAAGACGGACAAAACATTATTGTTGAACTTTGGGATGTCCCAACTGCTCGATTTGGTGAATTTGTGGCTGAAATTCCGACACCTTTAGGCATGGGTAATGTCGAGTTAGAAGATGGGCGCTGGGTGAAAGGTTTTATCTGTGAGCCTTATGGCATAGATGATGCAGAGAATATTAGTCATTTTGGTGGATGGAGAGCCTATATCCAGCATCGTAACAGTCAAGCAGCAAACACAGCGAATTAATTAGGGGAAATCATCATGTTTAAAACTGTACTTATTGCAAACCGTGGTGAAATTGCTGTTCGAGCGATTCGCACACTTAAAAAATTAGGTGTAACCAGTGTTGCTGTGTATTCGGATAGTGATCGTTATGCGCAACATGTTGAAGATGCTGATATTGCAATTGCATTAGATGGTTTAAAACCAGCCGATACATATTTGAGTATCGAAAAATTAATTCAGGCAGCTAAACAAACTGGTGCTGAGGCAATCTTTCCTGGTTATGGCTTTCTTTCTGAAAGTGCTGATTTTTCCCGTGCCTGTGAGGAAAATAACATTGCCTTTATGGGGCCAACGGCCGAGCAAATTTTAGAGTTTGGTTTAAAACATCGTGCTCGTGAATTGGCTGCTGATGCTAATGTGCCGATGACTCCGGGAACAGGATTGTTGGATAGTTTAGAAGATGCACTGACTGCCGCAGATCGTATTGGCTATCCAATTATGCTGAAAAGCACCGCTGGTGGTGGTGGTATTGGTTTGACCCGTTGTGATACGCCACAAGCCTTAACCGATGCATATGAAAGTGTAAAACGTTTGGGCGAACAATTCTTTAAGGATGCAGGCGTATTTATTGAATGCTTTATTGATAAAGCACGTCATGTTGAGGTACAAATTTTTGGTGATGGAAAAGGGCAAGTCGTTGCCTTTGGTGAGCGTGATTGTTCTTTGCAACGTCGTAACCAAAAAGTAGTAGAGGAAACGCCTGCCGCAAATTTACCTGAAGCGACACGTAAAAAACTGCATCAGGCAGCGGTAGAACTGGGGAAATCCGTTAATTATCGTAGTGCGGGAACGGTTGAGTTTATTTACGATGCCAATCGAGATGAGTTTTATTTTCTAGAAGTGAATACACGCTTACAAGTTGAGCATCCAGTCACTGAGATGGTTACAGGTTTAGACTTAATTGAATGTATGCTCAAAGTGGCTGCTGGTGATGAACTTGATTGGGCATATCTCAGCAATATTCAGCCTAAAGGTGCAGCGATTGAAGTCCGAGTTTATGCCGAAGACCCTGTGAAAAATTTCCAACCAAGTCCCGGTGTGTTGACTGAAGTCACCTTTCCAGAGGGAACACGTGTTGATACTTGGGTTAAAACAGGCACAGAGATTTCTCAATACTTCGACCCAATGATTGCCAAGATTATTGTACATGCTGATGATCGTGCTAGTGCTATCGAAAAATTAAAGAATGTGTTGGCTGAAACTCGCTTAAATGGCATCAGCACAAACTTGGATTACGCACGTGCGATTGTTTCAGATCAGCGCTTTGAGTCTATGCAAATTTGGACAAGAATGTTAGATGATTTCAATTACACTCCAAACGTGATTGAAGTGGTTCAAGCAGGGACGTTGAGTTCAATTCAAGATTATCCGGGTCGTACAGGTTACTGGGATATTGGTGTACCGCCATCAGGTCCAATGGATGATTATGCATTTCAGCTCGCCAATCGTATTGTTGGAAATGATGCTAAAGCAGCAGGTTTCGAGTTTACCTTGGTTGGACCAACATTAAAGTTTCATACAGATACGATTATTGCTTTGGCGGGTGCAAGCTGTACTGCGTTGTTAGATGAGCAGGAAATTGATTTTTGGAAACCTGTTGAAGTTAAGGCAGGACAAATTCTAAAAATCGGTCAAGTTGAATCAGGTTGTCGTACATATTTAGCAGTACGAAATGGTTTGGATGTTCCAGTATATTTGGGCAGTCGCTCTACCTTTGCGCTTGGTAATTTTGGTGGTCATGCAGGTCGCACCTTACGTGTCGGCGACATGATTAAAATGGTTGATCCAGCATTTGCGAGTGCAGAACTGCCACTTGCTCATGATATGCCTCAAGCATTGTCGACTGACTTGATTCCGGAATACACCAATGAATGGGAAATTGCGGTGTTATATGGTCCGCATGGCGCACCAGATTTCTTTAAACCTGAATATGTAGATGAGTTTTTTGTATCAGAGTGGACGGTGCACTTTAACTCAAATCGTTTAGGTGTACGTTTATCAGGACCAACGCCAAGCTGGGCTAGAGAAAATGGCGGTGAAGCAGGTTTACACCCATCCAATGTCCATGACTGTGAATATGCGATCGGTGCAATTAACTTCACAGGCGATTTCCCTGTAATTTTGGCAAAAGATGGTCCAAGCTTAGGCGGTTTCGTTTGTCCTGTGACGATTGCCAAAGCAGAACTTTGGAAAGTAGGACAGCTAAAAGCTGATGATAAAATTCGCTTTTATCCAATTACGGTTGAACAAGCCAATGAACTTGAACGTCAGCAAATTGAAAATATCCAAAACTTTGCAGAAGCAAGCAAAGTTGTAGAAACGATTGAGCCAGTTCAAGAGGTTGTCAGTACGATTTTGGCACAACGTGAACCAACCGAATTGTCACCAAAAACAGTGTATCGCCAAGCAGGTGATAGTTATATTCTCTTAGAGTATGGCGAAAATGTTTTAGATTTAGCTTTACGTTTACGTGTGCATCAATTGATTCAAATGATTCGTGATGCAAAAATTGCAGGCGTATTGGAACTGTCGCCGGGTGTTCGTTCACTACAGATTAAATACGATGGCTTAGTGATTCCACAATCACAATTGATTACTCGATTACTTCATCTTGAAGAAGAGATGGGTGATCTCAGCCAATTAAAAATCCCATCTCGGATCGTACATTTGCCGATGGCATTTGAAGATAGTGCAACTTTAGGAGCTGTAGAACGCTATCAAGAAAGTGTTTGCTCTAAAGCACCGTGGTTGCCAAACAACGTTGATTTTATCCAACGTATTAATGGTTTAGCAGATCGAAATGAAGTTAAAGATATTATTTTTGATGCGAACTATTTAATTCTTGGCTTGGGTGATGTGTATTTAACGGCACCTTGTGCTGTGCCAATCGATCCACGCCATCGTTTACTCAGTTCTAAATATAATCCAGCACGTACCTTTACCGCAGAGGGAACAGTTGGTATTGGTGGTATGTACATGTGTATCTACGGCATGGATTCACCGGGCGGCTATCAATTGATAGGACGTACTTTACCAATTTGGAACAAGTTTAAGAAAAACAAACAATTTGGCGATAAACAATGGTTCTTACAATTCTTTGATCAGATCAAATATTTTGAAGTGACAGAAGAAGAACTGAATCAATGGCGTGCTGACTTTGAAAATGGTCGTGCTGAGATCAAGATTGAAGAAACAGAATTCGATTATGCGGATTATATAAAATTTTTAGATGATGAAGCTGAGAGTATTGCCGAGTTTAAAGCTAAGCAACAACAAGCATTTACGACTGAAGTTGATCTTTGGAAAGAGGAGTTCGCGGCTCAACCTGAAGAACAGATTCAAGAAAATAACTACTCTGATTACAGTCATTTAGCATCGTTAAATGCATCAATGACAGGTAATATCTGGAAAATTTTTGTTGAACATGGTCAAGAGGTTAAAAAAGGTGAAACTGTTGCTATTATTGAAGCAATGAAAATGGAACTTCCTGTTTATGCAGAAGAAGATGGCATTGTAAAAGCCATTATTTGTCGAGCAGGGCAAACTGTACATAGTGGTGAACCACTGGTTTATATGGAATAAGGCAAGGTTGCATGAAAGAAATCAAAATAAAAACAACAAAAAGCTCAGACAATTTGTCTGAGCTGGTTTACCAACGCATCAAGAATGATATCTTTGATTTCAAACTGATGCCAGGTGAACGTTTCACTGAATCTGAAGTTGCAAAAGCTTATGATGTAAGTCGCACCCCAATCCGACAAGCGCTGTATCGTTTGCAACAAGAGGGTTATGTTGATGTGAGTTTTCGTAGCGGTTGGCAAATCCGACCGCTTAATTTTCGTTATTATGAAGAACTTTATGATGTGAGGATCGTATTAGAAAAAGATTCGATTCGTAAACTTTGTCAGATGGATCATCAAAACTCGGTTGAATTATCTGTTTTAAAAGATTTATGGTTGATTGAACCTCATCAATACCTAAAAGACATTAAACAACTGTCACAACAAGATGAAGATTTCCATTGCGCATTGGTTCGTGCCTCTGGAAATAATGAAATGGCGAGAATTCATCGTGATTTGAGTGAGCGAATCCGTATTATTCGTCGTTTAGACTTCTCAAAAGATTATCGCGTTGAGGCGACTTATCAGGAGCATCAAAAAATACTGGGTTATATTTTTAATCGTAAAGTAGATGAGGCTATTCAGGCGATTGAAGCACATATCATGCAAAGTCGTGATGAAGTAAAAAAAATTACTTTACAGATGTTAGATTCGAGTCAATTCTACTGAGTGAAAAATTAGTTCAATGCTTCAATTGTTATTGTACTTGGAATGAGCATCGCTTCATTGCCTACAGCATTCAAGAGGGAAGTCTCTTTATTAGGCATAGGGTTTTTAAACTTATTGAGTTAAGTTGTTGTACAGATCATAAAAACTAAATTATAGGTAGTAATGTATTGTTAAGTAATAAGTTTTTTTTAATAGGATTTGGTGGTTTTTATGCAGTAGCAATAACCCTTATTGCACTTTTTTTCTCAAAAAAAGTTTTCCGTTTTTTAAATAAATTTAACAATGAAGATAATGGGGAATATACTATAAAAATAATAGCTTTATTTTTTTCAACATTTATATGGATATTTTTTATAGCTATATTTTGGAGTATTTCATGGAGGTTTCCTATTGATAATAATCTATGGAATTATTTTTCAAGTTCGCATTTAATTGGAATGTGGTTGACATTAATTTTTTATTTAAAAAAATAGTGGATGGATTTGAATTTTTCAACAATACAAGTGTATTGGCATAATCCAAGTTTATAATTCTAATGTATTTTATTATGATTAAAGCAACTCAGTAACTTTTATTCCTCTTAATGAGTATAGGAAGGGATAACGATTAAAAAAAGGTTTTTTTAGAATTTGCTCTTATACATCTATGAGTAATCTATCCAAGCTGGACATAATAAAAAACTCTTTTTTCTATGCCTAATCCTGCATAAAACTAACATCTTTCCTGAATTTTCTATTTAATAATAAAGATCACATTTCAAATCATCAGATGAAACATGATGAATGACCAAATACTCATCTCACTTTTTCTAAAACTTATTGCTAAAGAAGGCTTCTTTGCGACCGCGATAGACGGCATCACTTTGATGCGTGTAGATCACAACACACCACCATTAGCCGTATTGCAAGAACCGACTTTAGTTTTTGTTTTACAAGGTAGTAAACGTGGTTATATCGGAACTGAAACCTATGCATTTCAGCAAGGTGAATGCCTTATCGTCTCTGTGTCTATGCCATTTGATTGTGATACGGTAGCGAGTCCTGAATTGCCTATGATTGCGATGAGCATGAAACTAGAGGCGGATACGGTAAATGAGTTATTAGCAAAAACATATTTTGAAAATGATAAATTTAAACCACTCACCACAGGCATGAGTGTAATCCAATTTGATCAAACCATTTCAAATGTGTTAATCCGATTGTTAAATGCGCTGGCATCTGAACAAGATAGCTTGATTTTAGGTGAACAAATCAAACGTGAGTTGTTATACCGAGTGATTCAACATTCGGGTGCAGATGCTTTAACAGGATTAGTAGTTCAAGGCAATTTACGACCGATCTATAAGATTTGTGAATATATTCAACATCATTTTACAGAAAAAATAACAGTGGAAATGCTTGCTGAGCAAGCCAATATGAGTATTTCTGCGTTTCATAAAGCATTCAAACAAGTCACATTACATTCACCGTTACAGTATCTCAAAGTTACACGGTTGCATAAGGCAAAACAAATGTTGCAAAACGAAAACCAAAGCGTTGCTCAAGTAGCTTATGCTGTTGGTTATCAAAGCTCATCTCAATTTAGTCGAGAGTTTAAAAAGCAGTTTGGTTTTTCTCCTAATCAGACTGAAGTAAATATAGAGAAGGAATGAGTAAGTCATGAATCAAAATAGTAGAGAACAAATGAAATATATTGAAATTACTGAAGCTGGTGGTCCTGAAGTTCTAAAAGTTGTGCACGGTGACAAACCTGAGATTAAAGAAGATGAAGTATTGATTGAAGTCTATGCCACTGGGATCAATCGCCCTGATATTTTGCAACGACAGGGGCTTTATCCAATGCCGAAAGGCGTAACGCAGATTCCAGGATTGGAGGTTGCTGGGATCATTGCACAAATTGGTTCAAAAGTAGAAAAATTTAAAGTCGGTGATAAAGTCTGCGCGCTGACCAATGGTGGAGGATATGCAGAATACTGTACTGTCCCAGCAAATCAAACTTTAGCGATTCCAAAAAATCTGAGCTTTATTGAAGCAGCAGCTATTCCAGAAACTTATTTCACAGTATGGGCAAATCTATTTCAGATCGGGCAGTTGAAAAAGAACGAAAGTGTTCTGATTCACGGAGGAGCGAGTGGAATTGGCTCTACAGCGTTGAGTTTATGTCATGCCATGGGGATTCAAACTTTTTCCACGGTGGGCAGTGACGAGAAAGCTGAAAAATTAAGCTCTATTTCGACAGTTATTAATTATAAGAAGCAAGATTTTGAACAAGAAATTTTGTCACGCACAGATCAGCAAGGTGTTGATGTGATCTTGGATATTATCGGTGCTGCTTACTTTAATCAGAATCTGAGATTGCTAAAAAGAGATGGGCGACTGGTAATTATCGGATTTATGGGCGGTCGAAAAGTAGATGGTTTTGATATTCAAGAACTCATGCTCAAACGCGCTGTGGTGACTGGCTCAACGATGCGTGCTCGAACCAATGATGAAAAAGCAAAAATTACTCAAGAATTGGAGCAGTTTGTTTGGCCACTAATCGAAACAGGTCAATGTAAACCGATTATTTATAAGACTTTTGCTTTTGAAGAGGTTGCAGCAGCGCACCAATGTCTCGAAAGCAGTGAACATATTGGAAAAGTAGTACTCGAGATTAAATCATAATTTTGCCTGATTGTATTCATTCCATGCCTATTTATACATCAAGCTTGAGAATGATCACTTGGAAAAGCAATATGTAAATCAAACATATCCTACGAGGAATTAGAACATGACAACAAATATAGATGATCGCAACCCAACCCCAGATTTAGCAGAAGATAATGCTTTTTTTCCATCACCTTATTCTTTAAGTCAGTATACAGCTCCTAAAACGGATTATGATGGAACAACGTATCCGAATCCCTATGAAGGTGATAAAAAGATTCTTATGATTGCTACGGATGAACGCTATATCCTGATGCAAAATGAGAAATTCTTTTCTACAGGAAATCATCCCGTAGAAATGTTGTTACCGATGTTTCATTTAGACAATGCTGGTTTTGCCTTTGATGTTGCAACACTTTCAGGCAACCCAGTCAAACTTGAAATGTGGGCGATGCCAAATGAAGAACAAGTGGTTTTAGATACGTATCATAAGTACGAAAAACAACTGAAATCTCCACTTAAATTAGCTGATATTTTAGATCAAGCTTTAAGTGCTGAATCACCTTATGCTGGTATTTTCATTCCAGGTGGACATGGTGTTTTAGCTAAAATCCCTGAGAGTAAGGAAGTTAAGGCTTTATTAAAATGGGCAGTGGATAATGACAAATATGTGATTACTTTATGTCATGGTCCAGCTTCTTTATTGGCGGCTGCTGTAGATGAAAATCCAAATGACTACATTTTTAAAGGTTATCAAGTTTGTGTTTTCCCAGATTCATTAGATAAAGGTGCCAATATTGATATTGGATATATGCCAGGACAATTGCCGTGGCTCGTCGGTGAAAATTTAGAAAAACTTGGTGTAGAAATCTTAAATAAAGGCATTACTGGGCAAGTACACCAAGATCGAAAACTATTAACGGGTGATAGTCCATTGGCTTCTAATAATTTGGGTAAACTTGCTGCTGAAACTTTATTAGCTGATCCAAGCCTTAACGCATAAGCTATTTTATAAGCTCAAAGCCCAATTCAATATTGGGCTTTTTCTTGAGCAAAATTTAAAATTTGTAAGTTAGCTGACAAATCTACTCCGCAATATTGATTATGTTAGGAAAGTAGCAATAAACAAACAGTAGTTAGAGTTGATCAATGAAAATATGTATTTATGGTGCAGGCAGTATTGGATGCTATCTTGGCGGTAGACTGGTTGCTGCAGGTTATGACATAGATTTTATTGTTCGTCCTAAAATTCAGCAAGAACTTCAAACCTATGGTTTAACTGTTTCAGATTACACAGGACTCAAGCAAAACATTGCTGCAAACCAACTTCAAATGACGATTGATCCAAATGCAGTTACTCATGCAGATATTATCTTGGTTTGTGTAAAATCAGCATCTACTGAACAAGTTGCTTTTGAATTAAAAGATATTTTAAAGAAAAAGACCATTATTATCAGTTTTCAAAATGGCTTAAGCAATGTGGGGATTTTAAAACAAATTCTCACTGAGCACACTATCCTTGAAGGTATGGTACCTTTTAATGTGGCAGCTTTAGGAAATGGTATATTTCATCAAGGAACGGATGGGGTTTTGTATGTCAAAAGCCATGCTCAATTAGATGAATTTGTGCGTGCATTTAAAAAAGCAAAGTTAGAAATTCAGCTAGAGCAGGATATGCAAGCTGTGCAATGGGCAAAATTATTATTGAACTTAAATAATTCAATCAATGCGCTATCCCAACTTCCACTGAAACAAGAATTATCTATTCTAGAATATCGTCAGTGTTTGGCACTTGCTCAATTAGAAACATTGAATCTATTAAAAATAGCCAGAATTAAACCAGCAAAACTGACTCCACTTCCAGCACAATTTATTCCTAAAATTTTAAAACTCCCCAATCCTATATTTAAGATTATCAGTAAGAAAATGCTTGCCATTGATCCGCTTGCACGTTCTTCCATGGCTGATGATTTAATGGCTGGAAGAAAAACTGAAATTGATTGGATCAATGGTGAGGTTGTTTATTTAGCTAGACAATTGAATCTAACAGCACCAATTAACCAAAAATTAATTGAGTTGGTAAAACAGGCAGAATCACAGCCGAAAGTTTGGTCTGGATCGAAACTTAAAGCGCAGTTAGCACAAATTGTGATTTGAATCTGCATAAAAAAGCGCATAGAGATGCTATACGCTTTTTTGATAAAAATTTTAGATTAGACTGTTTTTGCAGCATCTTGAGGGGCAAATTTCGTAATCAATATGCCGAATATAGTCGCAAAAATACACATGAAGATCGAATATACAGCAGCAGGCATCGCGATGGTGGTACTTGCCATAATAGTGAGAGCAATCGTCATGGCTAAGGTACTGTTATGAATCCCGATCTCAAATGCACATGCACGTGGTTGATATGAATTAATACCAAGTATAACCAAAAGAGAACTTTGACCGACAATGGTGCTCACCAGCAAATTAGGGACTCAACATGAAGCAACCAATATCGGTTCTGAAAGTAATAATTATATGGTCGGTGTTCAGTTAAATGTACCGCTATATGATGATGGACTCAATAGAGCAAATATTAATAAAGCTCAAGTCGATATTGAGCTTGCTAATCAGAAAATCAAAAGTCTAGAATTAGATTTGAATCAGCGTATCAGGACGACTTACGCACAACTTCAAACCATTCGTCAAAATAAAGATGCACTGCAAAATGCAATTGATGCAGCTTCAATCGCATTTGTTTATACGCGTAAAGAATTTGAACTGGGTACAAAAACAACATTACAGTGCAGTAATTCATGCACTGAGACCTATTTATAATTTTTGTAAATCTGTTACGAAAAGTATGCCTCTACCGAAGTTGGGTGACTCAGTGAAATATCATGTATTACACACGTTATTATGTCACCCACAATCGCTTGTCTTACACCATCGTATGCTCGAAGATGCCTACTAACTATCAAGAAAAATAGGTATAGGTGTTGTAAGTTTTACCTTATCTCATAAAGATCCACGCTATCAACTGAACTCATTTTATAAAGGTGAACGTCTAACAGGAATGCATGGTTTTATTAGTTTTGCTGGAGACCCTCGTGTAAATTTTGACAATAATTTGATTCCATACTTGGAAGTAGGGCGGATTTAATTGTTCATAAATAGGCTAGAAAAACAGACAAAAGTTATCAATTACATAAAATACTTCTATAATAGCGCCCATTATGACTAGAGTCAGTTTTTTGTTCAGATGAGTGAATGACTCTAGCTACTCTTTTTAAATCAATTTCTTATCCGCGATTCGGGTTATTGATCAATATTTGAAATTTTATGTGTCTGTGCTGACACATAAGAATATTTAGGTGCCAGCATGGAAATCAAGGTTAATTATCTCGACAATCTTCGACAAGAAGCCAAGTTCGATGATTTTACAGTTATCGCTGACCAACCCATTCGTTATAAAGGTGATGGTTCTGCACCGGGTCCATTTGACTACTTTTTAGCATCATCAGCATTATGTGCAGCTTACTTCGTTAAAGTATATTGTGCAGCTCGTGATATTCCGACTGATAATATTCGTTTGTCACAAAACAATATTGTTGATCCAGAAAACCGTTATAAACAAATTTTCAAAATTCAAGTTGAATTACCCGCTGATATTTCTGAAAAAGACCGTCAAGGCATCTTACGTTCAATTGATCGTTGTACCGTTAAAAAAGTAATTCAAACGGGTCCTGAATTTATCATTGAAGAAGTTGAAAGTATTGATGCGGATGCACAAGCACTGTTGATGCCAAGTCTGACTTCAGAAAGCAGCACTTATATCGCAGGGAAAGATTTACCACTAGAAGAAACCATTGCCAACATGTCTGGTATTTTGGCGAATCTAGGTATGAAGATCGAAATTGCATCTTGGCGTAATATTGTGCCGAATGTCTGGTCTTTACATATCCGTGATGCGCAATCACCAATGTGCTTCACCAATGGTAAAGGTTCTACCAAAGAAAGTGCTTTGGCATCAGCTTTGGGTGAGTTTATTGAACGCTTGAACTGTAACTTTTTCTATAATGATCAGTTTTGGGGTGAAGAAATTGCCAATGCAGAATTTGTCCATTATCCAGACGAAAAGTGGTTCAAACCGGGCCCGAAAGGTAAATTACCAAAAGAAATTTTGGATGAATATTGCCTTGAAATTTACAACCCAGATAATGAACTATTGGGTACGCATTTATATGATACCAACTCAGGCAATACAGAGCGTGGTATTTGTTCATTGCCATTTGTGCGTCAGTCAGATCAGGAAGTTGTGTATTTCCCATCGAATCTGATTGAAAACTTGTACCTAAGTAATGGAATGAGTGCAGGTAATACTTTAGCTGAAGCACAAGTTCAATGTTTATCTGAGATTTTTGAGCGTGCTGTTAAACGTGAAATTTTAGAGGGTGAAATTGCTTTACCTGATGTTCCTCAAGAAGTATTAGCAAAATACCCAAGTATTTTGGCGGGCATCCAAGGTTTAGAAGAACAAGGTTTTCCTGTTTTAGTGAAAGATGCTTCTTTGGGCGGTGATTTCCCAGTGATGTGTGTGACACTAATGAACCCACGTACGGGAGGTGTTTTTGCCTCATTTGGCGCACATCCAAGCTTTGAAATTGCGTTGGAACGTAGTCTAACCGAACTCTTACAAGGACGTAGTTTTGAAGGTTTAAATGATCTTCCTCAACCAACTTTCCAAAGTGAAGCAGTCACAGAACCAAATAATTTTGTTGAACACTTTATTGACTCAAGTGGCTTAGTTTCATGGCGTTTCTTTAGTGCAAAATCAGACTATGACTTTGTCGAGTGGGATTTCACCAATGAGGGTGAAAACTCAAATGAAGAAGAAGCGGCTGAATTGTTTAGCATTTTGGAAGAAATGGGCAAAGAAGTGTATATGGCTGTCTATGAGCATTTAGGTGCAACGGCATGTCGTATCTTAGTTCCAGATTATTCTGAAATTTATTTGGTCGAAGACCTAATTTGGGATAATACCAATAAAGCTTTGGCATTCCGTGAAGACATTTTAAATCTGCATCGTTTGGATCAAATTCAACTTGAAGCTTTAGCCGAGCGCTTAGAAGAATGTGAATTAGATGACTATACTGAAATAGCGACCTTGATTGGCATTGAGTTTGATGACAATACCGTGTGGGGACAGTTGACTATTCTTGAGCTTAAATTATTGATCTATATTGCATTAGAACAATTTGAAGAAGCCAAGGAGCTAGTTGAAACCTTCTTACAATACAACACCAATACCGTTGAACGTGGTCTGTTCTATCAGTGCATGAATGTCGTGCTGGAAGTCATTCTTGATGACGAGATGGAGTTGGAAGATTACGAAAAGAACTTCCGACGTATGTTTGGTGATGAGCGTATGAATGCTGTTATTGGATCTGTAGAAGGAAATGTTCGTTTCTATGGTCTCACACCAACAAGTATGAAACTTGAAGGGCTTGATCGCCATTTACGTTTGATTGATAGCTATAAGAAATTGCATCAAGCGCGTGCAAAGGCTGTCGGAGTAGCTGTGTAAATACAAGCTAAACGTTGAACCCTTAAAAAGTGCATGTTGATCATGCACTTTTTTATTGTAAAAATATTAAGAATTTGTAATTCAATAAGAAATATTTTAAGAGAAAATAAAAGTTATCTTCAGATATGTGTTAATTGTTTTAAAAAACATCGCTTCATCAGTTAGATCGTCTTTTTTCCTAATCCATAAAAATATGTCAATAAAATGCCTAAAATGGGTTGACATTAAAGTTCACTTTAATCTTAAAGTAAAACCATACAAAATGAGGGCACAAGAAATGAATGTGTTTGAAAGACTGGTTTTCCCAAATGGTTCTCGTATTCCAAACCGCATTGCAAAAGCAGCAATGGAAGAAAATATGGCTGATCTAAACCATGCGCCATCAGAAGCATTAATGCGTTTATATCAAGCATGGGCAGATGGCGGTGTTGGTTTAATCATTACTGGAAATGTGATGGTAGATCGTCGTGCCATGACTGGACCAGGTGGTGTGGTACTAGAAGATGAAAAATATTTAGACACCTTTAAACGTTGGGCACAAATTGGGCGCTCTAAAGGTGCTCAAGTTTGGCTGCAAATCAATCATCCTGGTCGACAAATGCAATCGAATTTGGGACAACAAACTTGGGCACCATCAGCTGTTGCATTAGATCTAGGCAAAATGTCTAATCGCTTCAATCTTCCGATTGAAATGACGCAAGAGATGATTGAGGAGGTGATTCAACGTTTTGCTAATACCGCTCGTTTAGGTGAAAAAGCGGGATTTAATGGCGTGGAAATCCACGCTGCACATGGTTATTTACTTAGTCAGTTTTTATCACCACTAAGCAACAAACGCCAAGACCAATGGGGTGGCTCACTAGAAAATCGTGCTCGCATTTTGATTGAAATCGTAAAAGCAGTACGTGCAGTCGTGTCAGAAAAATTTACGGTAGCCGTAAAATTGAATTCTGCTGATTTCCAGCGTGGTGGCTTCAGTGCAGAAGATGCTCAAGAAGTGGTGAAAATGTTAAACGAACTACCTGTAGATTTGGTTGAGCTTTCAGGTGGAAGTTATGAAGCACCTGCAATGCAAGGTCAAGCTAGAGATGGACGAACCTTAGCACGAGAAGCCTATTTTTTAGAGTTTGCCCAAGAGATTCGTAAAGTCGCGAAAATGCCAGTGATGGTAACAGGTGGAATTCGTCGTAAACAGATTGCAGAACAAGTGATTGAAAGTGGTGTCGATATGGTTGGAATAGCTACCGCTTTGGCAATCGATCCTAATTTACCAAACCAATGGAAACAAGGTCAAAATATTGCACCAGAGCTAAGACCTATTACTTGGGAAAATAAAACATTGGCTTCTCTAGCCAATATGGCGACAGTAAAATTCCAGTTGCGTAAACTAAGTTTAGGTAAAAAAACCAATTCCAAAGTTTCACCTCTATGGGCATTGATTTTACAGCAAGCTGCGATGGCACGTCGTACTCGCCAATATAAAAACAATATGCGTAATTATGTTGCGTATCAATAACAGAGATTTCATATGACAAATACGAATAATTTAAATTGGATGATATACGGCGCGAATGGTTATACGGGTGAGCTAATTGCCCGAGAAGCTGTGCGACAAGGGCTAAAACCTATCTTGGCAGGACGTAATCAAACGAAAGTGGCTGAATTAGCTCAGGAACTTGGTCTTGAATTCCGTGCCTTTGGGCTAGATGAGGTTACTCAGTGCTTCATAACCAAACTTGATAACATATTAATTCTTATCATTTTCATAATATAGATTGAGTAATCGCTTGGCATTTTCTGCACAAGTAATTTCATCTGGTTTATTGTTGATTGCATAAATCATCATTTTTAGGTTTTGCTTACTGCTTGCTAATTTTTGTTCTAGTTCTTCAATGTCTTTGATTTTGCTTTCTAAAATTCCAATAAGCGTGTCATGATCCCAATTCGTTACATTTGATGGTAAAAAGGCTTTAATTTCTGCGAGTGAAAAGCCGACTTGTTGAGCTTGCTGAATTAAAAAAAGTTGTTTGAGGTCATCTTCGCTATACTCTCGATAACCATTCGCTTTACGTTTTGCCTTAGGTAACAGTTTGATTTGTTCATAATAACGAATCGTCGGTGTAGTTAAACCGCTGTGTTTTGATAATTCGCTAATATTCATTTTACTGATTCCCTCTTGACATTGAAGTTAACTTTAGACTTATAGTGATGCAAAAGCAAGATTAAAAATAATGCTAAAGCAGAGGTAAGATATGTCAAAACGTATATTGCACGTTGTCACTAATGTTGCTCAATATGAAGCAATTGATCAGCCTACAGGTCTATGGTTAGGTGAGCTGACCCATGCATATGATGAGTTTGAAAAACAAAATTATATTCAAGATATTGTTAGCCCTCTGGGAGGTAAGTCTCCAATTGAGCCAAAATCATTAGGACTTTTCGTTGCTGATCAATCCGTTTTGAAAAGAAAAAATGATCAAACATTTATGCAACTACTCGAAAATACTAAAAAACCATCTGAAATCAATTGGGAAGACTATGATGTAATTTATTACACGGGTGGGCACGGCGTGATGTGGGATTTTTTAAATAATGCCGAACTTCAAGAAATGACCAGAAAAATTTATGAAAAAGGTGGCATAGTTTCTAGTGTCTGTCATGGTTACTGTGGGCTATTGAATGTTCGCCTTTCGGATGGTGAATATCTAATAAAAGATAAAAAAATAACTGGTTTTGCATGGACTGAAGAGATTTTAGCAGGTGTGGCAAAAAAGTTCCTTATAATGCTGAACAGTTAGCGAAACAACATGGGGCAGTTTATTCTAAAAAATTCATTCCTTTTGCACCCTATGTGGTTCGAGATGGCAATTTGATTACAGGTCAAAATCCATTTTCTGCTCGCCCAACGGCTCAAGCAATTATTGAGCGTTTATCAAATCATTAATTTTTCAAAGAGAACAATTTAAAAACATTTTGATCATATACTCTGTCTCTACCTACGGTATACAGAGCATTTAAAAATATTAGATAGATGGTGGAAAACGTACTTGTTCAATCATAGAAAATTGTGAATACTCATGCCCGAAAATTTAGACTATAAGATTATCTTTTGGGGTTAGGCAATTACTGTGAAAACATATCCATTTACATTTTCTCGTTTACACAAAGCGTTACTGGCGGTTGGTTCATTTTCATGCCTCGGGCTAAGCTCAGTATTGGTACATGCTGAAGATGGAAATAAGGTATCCCGATTAGAAACAATCACAGTAAACGCCCAAGCAGCAGAAAGCGTATATTTTCAACCAAAGGTGAATTTATCTGGTTTTACGCAACAAAATATTGCTGAGATTCCTGCATCTATTCATACTGTAACGGCTGAGCGAATTGCTGATCAACATGCGAAAACATTAACGGATGTTGTGAAAAATGATGCTGCGGTAGGTGATGGTTACGCCCCAATTGGCTATTACTCAAACTTTATGATGCGTGGTTTCGCGCTGAACCTTGGTTCAAGCTACTTGCTCAATGGTAACTTACTCCGTGGTGAACAAAATGTCGGGCTGGAAAACAAAGAACAAGTCGAGATTTTAAAGGGTATGAGTGCCATTCAAAGTGGCATGTCGACACCTGCGGGTGTGGTTAATTATGTAAGCAAACGTCCTAAAGACATCCGTTCAATGACCGTTGATGCAGATAGTCATGGCGGTAATCGTATCGCAGCGGACTTGGGTGGATTTTTAGGAACTGAGCAACAATTTGGTTATCGAATGAATTTAGCGCATGAGGAAATCCATCCGCATGTAGAACATGCCAATGGTAAACGCTTATTTGGTTCTTTAGCATTAGACTGGAATATATCAGATCGTTCAAAACTAGAATTTGATATTGAATCACAGCGTCAACGTCAGCGTTCAGTACCAGGTTATCAATTACTTGATGGTAAAACAGTACCCACTGACGTGGAGTGGGATCGTTTACTTGGCTATCAAAGTTGGAGCCAACCTGTCATCAATCAAAGTCTAAATACGGGCTTAAAATATAATTACCAAATCAATAAAGATTGGTCAGCAAATCTAATAGTTTCTCAAAGCCGTGTAGTCGTTGATGACTATTCAGCATTCCCATGGGGCTGTTATAGTGATATATGCCAAACCAAAGGAAGCTCTTTTGACGAAAATGGCAATTATGATATTTATGACTTCCGCAGTCCTGATGATAGTTATCTGACCAATCAATTTAAAGCAGGCTTAAATGGTCAATTCAGTACTGGCACATTGCAGCATAAACTGAGTTTAGAACTATCACAAACTTATAAACGACATGCGCAATATAATTCTATCTTTCAGCTAGCATCGGAAAGTCCTCAATCTACAGGAAATATTTATAATGATCCTGTGACTTATATACCGAGTGAAAAAATTTTAGGAAAACATTACAAATCATTAGCGAGTCAGCAAACTGCATTCAATTTACTTGATCAAGTTAAATTTAATAATACTTGGTCAGCTCTAGTTGGCGGAAAATTACTTCATTTAAATGAAGATGCTTATAATGCTGAGGGAAGCAATATCCGCAAGACCAATTTTAATCGTTTCTTACCGCAATTTGCTGTGATGTATCAACTTTGGGAAACGGCTCATATCTATGTATCTTATGCCAAAGGTTTAAGTGATGGAGGGCAAGCACCATCATATGCTAATAATCCACTTACTATATTAGCACCTAAACATTCAACTCAATATGAGTGGGGCTTTAAGCAGCAGTGGCAAGATTTACTTTTTACTGCGGCATTATTTGATTTAAAACAAGATAACCAATATACCAATACTTCAAATGATTTCGTAAAAGATGGTGAACAACATAACCTTGGTTTGGAACTTGGTCTGCAAGGACGTCTTGTTCAAAATTTAGATGTGACATCGACTATGGCGCTCACACGTTCACGCTTAAAAGACATACAATCATCTGAATATCAGGGTCATCAAACTCAAAATGTACCGACTGTACGTTTGGCGAGTAATATTTCATATCAATTCCCTCAAGTAGAAGGATTACGTTTACTTGCTGGTATACAATACAGTAGCAGTAAATATGCGAATAAATCAGCTACAGTAAAAGTGCCGAGCTATACCTTATTTAACGTGGGTTCAGCCTATAACTTCCGTGCTTATGGCTATGAAAACACGTTAAGATTCAATGTAGATAATCTATTTAATAAAAAATATTGGCGAGATGTAGGTAGCTTCTTCGGTGATGATTATTTATTTCTTGGTACACCACGTACAGCACAATTGTCTTGGAGTGTGAATTTTTAATTGCATCAGTTGAATGTGGTAAATAAATTCAGGCATCAAGTACAGCACTAATAATCATATGATGGTAGGGGCTGTGCTTGATACTTCATGTCACATAAAATTAAGTGATATGATTTTAAAATAAAAATAATTAATTAAATTCGAATACTTAGAATATAGTTGTGCTTTGAAATTACAATTTTCTAGCGTTGTCTTTTAGCTCTTTATTCCATTTTTTATCCCTTTTTAAAGATACAATCAGATCTAATCTAAACTTTTATTTTCAAGAAATTTATGTTGGTTTTACTGACTTAATTTATAAAATCTGATGACTCAGCTTGCTGCCTTTCATTCGCAATGGATACAACAAAAACCTTAACATGAATTTTACTCATCTTGTGGTTAGATTAAATCATTTTTATTCATCTAATGATTGCGGTATAAATCACTCCATAGAGAAATTTAGATTTTATTGCAAAAATTAGGATACCAATCATCATGAGTACAGAGTTTGCATGTTCAATTAAACGCATTCGTTTTGATGAAAACTATCAACCAGCGGATAGCACACGTCTAACGACTAATTTTGCCAACTTAGCACGCGGTGAAAGTCGAGAGCAGAATCTTCGTAATACACTTCGAATGATTAATAATCGTTTCAATGCTTTAGCACAAACTGATAATCCGAATGGTGACCGTTATTCACTTGAAATTGATATTATTTCTGCGGATTTAGATATTGAAGGTAATGGTAAAACTTTTCCAATCATTGAAATGCTGAAAAGCACCATTACCGATCATCATACCAATCAACGTATTGAAGGCATGATTGGCAATAGTTTCTCATCTTATGTACGTGATTATGATTTTAGTGTGGTGCTGAAAGAACACAATAAAGAGAACTCAACTTCGTATGCACCAGAAGGTTTCGGTGATTTACACGGTAAGCTTTATCAATATTTAGTAAATTCAGATACTTTTAAGGCTGAATTTAATCAACAACCTGTCATTTGTTTAAGTGTTTCAACGGCAAGGACTTATCAGCGTACTGTTAATGAGCATCCAGTTTTAGGTGTTGAGTATAAACAAGATGCATACTCACGTACTGATGAATATTTCCACAAAATGGGCTTACAGGTTCGCTTCTTCATGCCGAAAGGTAGCGTTGCACCTTTAGCATTCTATTTTTCGGGTGATTTATTACGTGATTACACTGACTTCGAGCTGATCAGTGCAATTAGTACCATGGAAACTTTCCAAAAGATCTACCGTCCTGAAATTTACAATGCAAATTCTTCAGCAGCACAGGTCTATCAAGCAAGTCTAGAGTACCCAGATTACTCCTTAACACGAATTGTTTACGACCGTGTAGAGCGTGGTCAGCTTGCTGTAAAACAAGGTAAATGGACGGAAGAAAACTTTATCAAGCCTTATCAAAATATCCTTGAGCAATGGGCTGCGAATTACACCGTAGACAGTAACGCTGCTTAATTTACCTGAAATAGAGATAGAAGATTTACAATGGCAATTTTATTACCAACATCAACGGCTGGCAGTTTACCAAAACCTTCATGGCTTGCTGAGCCTGAAAAACTTTGGTCACCTTGGAAATTAGAGGGTGAGGCATTAATCGAAGCAAAGCAAGATGCCTTGCGTTTATCTCTGCAAGAACAGATCCATGCAGGGATTGATATTGTCAGCGATGGTGAGCAAACACGCCAACATTTTGTCACAACATTTATTGAACACCTTGATGGTGTGGATTTTGAGAAGCGTGAAACGGTGCGTATCCGTAATCGTTATGATGCAAGTGTTCCATCTGTAGTCGGTGCAGTCTCTCGTCAAAAGCCAGTATTTGTAGAAGATGCTAAGTTTTTACGTAGCCAAACCACACAACCAATCAAATGGGCACTTCCAGGTCCAATGACCATGATTGACACGTTATATGATGGTCACTATAAAAGCCGTGAAAAACTGGCTTGGGAATTTGCCAAGATTCTTAATCAAGAAGCGCTTGAATTGGAAGCTGCGGGTGTCGACATTATTCAATTTGATGAACCTGCATTTAATGTGTTCTTTGATGAGGTAAATGATTGGGGTGTTGCCACTTTAGAAAGAGCGCTTGAAGGTCTTAAATGTGAAACAGCCGTACATATCTGCTATGGCTATGGCATCAAAGCCAATACCGATTGGAAAAAGACTTTGGGTTCAGAGTGGCGTCAATACGAAGAAGCTTTTCCTAAGCTACAAAAATCTAAGCTCGATATCATCTCACTCGAATGCCAAAACTCTCGTGTGCCAATGGATCTAATTGAACTGATTCGCGGTAAAAAAGTCATGGTTGGTGCGATTGATGTGGCAACCAATAATATTGAAACAGCGGATGAGGTTGCAGATACGCTACGTAAAGCGCTTCAGTTTGTCGATGCTGATAAACTTTATCCATCTACCAACTGTGGAATGGCGCCTTTATCTCGTCAAGTAGCACGCGGTAAGCTGAATGCCTTGAGTGCAGGCGCAGAAATTATCCGAAAAGAGCTCTCTTTTTAATATTTAGAAATTTGGAAATATCGAATGGGCTACTTATTAATTTAGTTAGTAGCCCATTCAGTTTGAAATAATTTAGATGTGCAAATGTGACGCAAGTGTGTGTTAGGGCTTAATCTAAAGAAAAGCTACAGTTCAATTTAGGAATAAGATGATGATTGAAGCAACTGACTTTAGAAATGCGATGTCTTTACTGACAAGTGCAGTGAATGTAGTGACTACAGCGGGAGCGTCTGGTCGTCATGGATTTACCGCATCTGCTGTATGTAGCGTTACGGATACACCTCCGACATTATTGGTGTGTATGAATACAGCCTCTAGGTCACATGCACATTTTATTGAAAATGAAACTTTAACTGTGAATGTTTTAGGCGCGCAACATCAGCATATTTCCAATGTATTTTCTTCTAAGTTGACGTCTGAAGAGCGTTTTAAATATGGAACTTGGACTAAATTAAAAACAGGTGCACCTGTTTTAGAGGATGCTCTTGTCAGTTTTGATTGTCAGATTGAACAAATTCAGGAAGTAGGAACACATACTATTTTTATTTGCCGTACAGTTGCTATTCAAAAAAGTCAGCATGAACATAGTCTGGTGTATTTTAATCGCGCTTATCACCAAGTGGGTGAGACTGAAGTTGCTTAAATTAACATTCGCTATTTATCTAATATTAACCTTCAATCAAGTAAGTATGTCGTGGAATTAATCATTTTTTTAGCTATAGGTGCATTAGCGGGATTTGCTGCTGGGCTTTTTGGTGTTGGCGGTGGACTCATCATCGTACCACTTTTATATGTGGTCTTTACGCAAATGGGGTATGATTCTGAAGTTGTGATGCATCTTGCTTTGGGTACTTCATTAGCCACGATTATTGTGACGTCTATCAGCTCATTAATGGCGCATAATAAAAATGGTGCAGTAATTTGGCCTGTATTCAAAAATCTGACTCCTGGTTTAGTCATTGGGTCATTTTTTGGTGCAGGTATTGCGGGATTACTATCAAGGGAACATTTACAACTGATTATTGGTGTTTTTGTGATTTGGGTTGCATATCAGATGTTTACTGGTGCAAAAAAAGTCATTGATCAGAATAAAGCACTTCCTTCAGCAGCTAAACAAGTATTTGCTGGTACTGGAATCGGCGTTGCATCTGCAATTTTTGGGATTGGAGGAGGGAGCTTAACTGTACCTTATCTCAATCATTATGGTGTGGTCATGCAAAGAGCGGTGGGAACATCTGCTGCATGTGGCTTACCTATCGCAATCGCAGGTGCGCTAGGGTTTATGTTATTTGGTATGAAAGAACAAATAAATGTTCAGAACAGCATTGGTTTTGTTCATATTTATGCTTTTTTTGGTATCAGTGCGATGAGCTTTTTCACCGCAAAGCTAGGTGCTAAAGTGGCACATGCTTTATCACCGCAAATGTTAAAAAAATGCTTTGCTGTATTGTTACTTATTGTCGGATGTTTTTTCCTTTTTAAAGGAATACGTTGAAATATAATAGGTTGATTATTCAAAAGCTCATTAGATATGGGCTTTTATACATTAGAGCTTAATGGATCTATTTTTTAACTATTTGAGATATAAATAGTTAGCAAATCAAGAGTAGACGATATTCGCCTTCATTTTCAATAGGTGCTCTATGAACACAAGGTAAAACGTGCTGCGTCGGGTGATCAACTGCTAGACGCCAAAGATGTCCTAAACCCAAATTTAAAGGTCTTGCATCAGGGAGCGGCTGGTAATGTAAATCGAAGAAATAATCTTGTAGAAAATTTTCAAATTCAGCTTCTGAGCCATGATGTAATTCTTTAAGCTTATCTCTAATTTCGGGAATCAAAACTTTTTGCTTAACTTGATCGCTTGGCAAAATCTCACTTGCTGCGCCGTGATAAGTACATAAAAAAGTATCAGTTGGGATGGGGGAACGATCAACATGAAATGAATACACATCAGTTGAAATAAAATTTAACTCATCATCACGTTCGTAATTTTGAATTAAGTTAAGGGTAGGTGAAGCGCCGAAATCACTTAATAGCTGCATATCTTTTAAGATGATTTCTCTTGCTAAATGACCTTGTTCGGAAAGTTGTAAAGCCAATAGATCATCAACCGAAACCTCAGTGATATTTTCCTTTAGCTGAAGCTTTTTTACGATTTCTTGAAAATCTCCATTCAGGTTTCTATACCAACAAATCGCATTTCTATCTCCTTGAAAATTAGAACCGACAAGTTCAGAGAAACTAGAAACCACATTAATTTGCTTGTGGTCAGAAAATGCATTCTTCATAAAAAGAAGTTTATCAAAAAGAAATTATGTTTAATGATACACAGTTTGGTTGGGTTATGAACTATCACGTTGAGCAAATTAGCTTAAAGATGAAATGAGCAAAATTATACTCAAAAAATTATATAAAAAATAATTATGCGCAAATATATTCACAAATATAAAAAAATAGAGTATTTTTGAGAAAATAATTGCTCATTCATATCAATGAAAAAATTAACAATACAGGCGTTACTTGATCAAAGTTGGTTTGATATTGCTGAACTTACGCTATTAGAACCAAAACTAGGCTCAGCAAGTGCTAGTGAATTAGCTTACGAGTTAGAATACGCAATCCATAATTTGGATAAACGAGATGAGCATGCCTGTAGTCTATCACTACCTGTACAAATACTCATAAAACATGAATCTAGTTCATGGTTTGGTTTTTTAGATGATATTGTTCCATCAGGTGCTGCACGCCGTTATTGGGTGAATTTTCTAGGTCTACAAAGACTAACGCATGCAGAGCAAGATAGTATTTTATTAGAAAAAGGTGGCATCGCACCCGTAGGCAATTTGAGAATTAAAGAAGCTCTGCCAGCAATCAATCCTGAATCAACTCTACATCTACGTTATTTTAGTCAAATTGATGTTGCTGATCGAAATGTAGATTTTCTTGAATATGCACAGCAAATGGGGGCAATTAGTGGTGGTGCAACGGGAGCAGGTGGTGAAGCTCCAAAATTACTAATTCGTGCTACGAAAGATCAAAATATTTGGATTGATACTTATCAACAAAACTTTGATCAACCTGATCAACACTATCTAGTTAAATTTCCTCGGAATAATCGTACTGAGCTAGACTGTAATATTCTCAGAGCAGAATACTATTATTATCAAGAACTAAAAGAATTAGGTTTCAAGACCATTGAAACAACAGAAATGAAGCTGATTGAAGGTGAAAAATATCCATCTTTATGGCTGCCGAGGTTTGATGTCGAATGGCACAATCAACAATGGAATCGTCATGGGCTTGAATCCATCTATTCAATATTAAATAAAGCTTCAGGTAGTCATCTCAATCACTTTGAAGTGATTGAAAATCTATGTAAGTTACTTATATCTATTGATTCCGAATTTGATTCAACACAATTCATTTGTGAATGGTTACAAAGGGACTTATTGAATATTATTTTTGGTAATTCTGATAATCATGGACGAAATACTTCATTTCTAAAAAAATATGGAAAAATTTTGCTTGCTCCAATTTATGATTTCGCTCCAATGAAAGCTGATCCAGAAGTTGTTACAAGGTCAACAACTTGGGGAAGTCCTTATGAGGAAGGAGGAGAATATCAATGGGATAAAATTACCCAAAAACTAGAACATTTATGCGATCCAAATTTATCTCTAACGACATTAAAATCTTTGGCAAGTCATCTTGTTGGCTTAAAACAAAGATTACTTGATAGAGGTGTACCAAAGCAGATTATAGAGATACCAGCGCTTTCATTTGACTACGTTGAAGCTAAATTAGAAAGATGGGAACTATTATGAATATAAAAAATCAGACTCAAGATCGCCAACAAATCCTGATAGATCTATATATGCAATACTTATTGAATGAAATAACACTGGGACAATTATTGGCGTATTTACGCAAAAACATTCTGAGTATGTCTCAAGAACAATATGCAAATTTAGTCGGTGTAAGTCGCAGGACATTAACTGATATCGAGCAAGACAAAGGAAAACTTACTCAATCAGTTTTAGACAAGGTCTTTAAACCACTTGGATTGAAAGCAGGACTTGTACCAACTCATGAGCACATTGTGAGAAAGATTCTTAAACCATCAGAATGAGATCAATGGCAAAGTTTAACTCTGTGTACCAAGACTGTGTAGCCTAAATTAAAATGCTGGGGCTAGGGTTTTGATAGCTAAGATTTCTGTTTAGCTTTTTGGCGTAAGACATACAAATATAAGCTTTCTACTTTTTCACGTGCCCATGGTGTGGTACGCAAGAATCGCAATGATGATTTAACACTTGGATCTATGCAAAAACATCTAATTTCAATTTTATGACTTAAGCCTTCAAAGCCACCGTAGTAATCCAATAATTCATCCAAAATGTCAGCAAGTTTTTTGCCATGTAGAGGGTCATTGGAGGCGTTCATAATAGATCAACCATATTTTTGAGACCGTTATTATAACCTGAGCGAGTTGAAATAGGTCAGCATTACAAGGCTTATGCAATCATGGCTTTGATGCATAAACCTTTCGCGTAGCGGTCTGATTTCTGCATAACTTATATTACTATCATTAGGATACTCAGTAATGTGATGTATAATCTTAGATTATTACGTTACTAAGCTATGGCAACAAACAGTGTTGTGTAGGCTACAGTCTCGGAGATCTTATTTAACATAATATACATTATACGCAATTATTATGTTAGAACCCATTTAAAATGTCTATATTCTCACCAATAAAAATGTCTAGTTTATGATGGTTTAACCATCATGGACTGGATATGAAATATAGATGCTGATCACTATGTCTGACAAAGAAATACAACGTCTTGCAGTCCTGCAAGACGTTCGAGATCAACGTATTACCCAAGTTCGTGCTGCTGAAATCCTCAATCTTTCAACTCGTCAAATTACCCGGTTATTACAAAAGCTCAATCAAGATGGTGTTTCAGGTATGGCGCATGCCAGTCGTGGTCAACCAGGTCATCATCGCCATGATGATTTATTAAAATCAAAATGTCTTTCCATTATTTCTGAGCATCTGCTGGGATTTGGACCCACCTTGGCCCATGAGAAGCTCAGCAGCATATTTGACCTGAATATCCCGGTAGAAACGCTTCGGCGCTGGATGACGGTAAATGATCTCTGGATTCCGCGATCCAAGCGCCTGAAACGTCCATATCAGCCTCGTTATAACCGAGATTGCTTCGGTGAACTGATCCAGATTGATGGCTCTTATCATGACTGGTTTGAAGGACGAGCAGCCAAATGCTGCTTGTTGGTTTATATCGATGATGCCACTGGAAAACTATTGCATCTGCGCTTTTGTGAGGCGGAAACCACTTTCGACTATATGCTTTCCACCCGAGCCTACATTGAACAATATGGCAAGCCTCTGGCTTTTTATAGCGACAAACACTCGGTATTCCGAGTGAATCAGAAATCGAGCCAAGATAGCCAGATCACGCAATTTGGGCGGATTCTGAACGAGTTAAACATAGATATTATCTTTGCCAACTCACCTCAGGCCAAAGGTCGTGTAGAGCGTGCCAACAGAACACTTCAGGATCGCCTGATCAAGGATATGCGTCTGGAAGGTATTAGTTCGATTGCCGAAGCCAATGCTTGGCTACCCTGCTTCATTGAGCAGTTCAATCAGAAGTTCGCCAAGTGTGCGAGAAACCCAAAAAACTTGCATCGCCCTTTAACGGAATCTGATGCTGAGCTAGATGATATTTTCACCTGGCAGGAACCACGTAAAGTCACGAAGAACCTGACCATCACCTATGACAAGTGTATTTATCTGCTTGAGCCAACACCAATCAATCATAAGCTTGTTGGGCACTACATTTCATTTCTGGAGTACCCGGATGGCACTGTGGCCATCATGCATGAAGGACGGAAGATTAACTATAGCGTCTTCAATAAACTGGCTGGACTACAGCAGAATGAAGTGGTTGAGAATAAAAGATTAGGCTCAGTTCTGGCCCATATTCAGCAACAACATGAAGAGTTGGAAAAACAAAATAAACGTACTCGTGCCAAGAAAAGTATGCCAAGCCGTAAAGCTCAGAAAGCTGTGATTGAACAAAGAAATTTAAATCCTGTTCTTGACTCTTGTGGTTAAAAACAGGACATTTTAAATGGTTTATCGCATAGACATTTTAATTGGTGAATAACATATTAAAATATAAGTTTTTGATATTTAATAACTATTATTCTTTATCATCATCTTTTTCAAATCCCAATGGTTCACCAGTAACGTCTTCTACTGTTAAACGTGTACAGTCACAGCAACGTTCCATATATCACCAATGAAGAACGAGAAAAAATTCTTACTTGTTTTGAAGAATACATAGTTAATCTAGACAACTTAACGCCACTGGAGCTCCCTAAATTAGAGAATTTCGACGATAAAATGAATCCATTTTAAAATTAAATAAAAACTGCTACTTAGCACCCCAACTAGGTAGCAGCTTATTCGGTATTTTTAATTATTATTTTGTAACTTGTAGCACTCATCTAAAGCTAGCTCATAATAAGCCAAGCCTTCTTTCGCTGCTAAAAAAGCTTTTCTCTGAGAAACCGGATCTTTGTCACATAATCTCTTAATTAGCTCCATCGCTTCATAAGGATGTAGATCATCGTAGTGTGCATGAGCTCTTAACCATGCCAATGATCTTTTATTAATACTTACTTCTGGAGTTTCTGTATAAGCTTGTATTCCTTTATATACATGAATGGTCCAATCCCCTGTAGCCCACTCTATTGCTAAATTTGTTGCAGCAATACTCTCGGCCAAACTTCCCCTAAAATTTACATCCCATAAAAAATGATTGACCGCATTCATTGCTACTGGTGGTCTAACTTCATTCAACATTTCAGTCGTTATGCCAAAACCCTTCGCCCAATCTTGATACCAATGTAAATGTCTTTCTTCAACTTTGATATTTTGAATTAACCAATCTCTAGTCTCAGTTACACCATCTAAAGAAAAAGCCGTCGCTTTAGCTAAAGCACCTGCCATATATGATGGAAAATGAGCAACCAAAGGATAAAAATTTAATAATGCTGACCGAAAGCATTTTAAATTTAGGCTACCGCTTGCCATATTTAAAAACAAAGGGTGTTTGCTTACTCGTTCTTTTGCAGGAACAAGTTCATCCCAAAATTGTTGTGCCCATTCTGAGTGAGGTGTTATTTCTAGTTTTGTTCCATATTGCTTCGTAACAGTCATTTCGATCCATCCTATTTCGTATGACTTATTTCAATCATTTTCCACGATTGCTGCTTATTTTTATAGCTAGATTTGATCGTAATACAATCAATATACAATGATTGTTATTTAATTTGTAACATTTTTTTATCTGTTCAGCATTTTATTAAGTTTAATCATTATATTAGTTGCTAATACATTCATATTACACCCGAAAAATATAGAATACTGGTAATAAAATCTGATTATCATAAAAAATTATTAATTTTATATAATCCAATACACATTTTATTTAATTCAGTGTAACGTAGTTAACAATCCCTATTTACATTTATAAGAACATTGGGGGCGATGAGAGATAAGATGAAGTTAAAAGCATCCAACTTACTGGGGCAAGAACAAATTGACTTGTTAATTTCTCGCGGACTAAATTTAGTTTGGTTTCCTAAAGAATTAGAAGTCATTTATAAAGATCAGTATAAAAATGAAGCTGCACATGAATTCCGTTACCGTGCACCAATCATTCTATGCCTCTATTTATATTTAAGTTTTGGTACTTATCAGGTTCTACCTACAGAACTACGCACTGCATGGGTCGCGTACTACGGTTGGGTGGGCATGATAATTGTTTTTGCATGGTTACTTGCTTTCATTCCATCGATGAATAGATGGTTTGATTACTATGTTTGCTTAGGCTCTACAGGTGCCGTCGCTCTTACTTTCACGTTAATTAATGTATTGGAACATGGTCAGAATAACGTTCTTTTTCATGCCGCTATGATGTATGCCGTGGTCATTATATATGGCTTTGTTGGTATGCGATTTTATACAGCGATGTTTGCTGGTTGGTGTGGTGGTTTAATTGGTATTGCCATTAGTGTTTGGTTTAATGGATCAATTGATTGGACTTACTTAAATCGGACTTATACTTTTAGTAGCTTTCTAGGAATGGCTTTAGCTTATGCAATAGATCGGCAACATAGAGAGAATTATCTACAAGACTGTATGATCGAACTAAATCGATTAGAGCTTATGCGTCAGGCGCAACAACTTTCAATTTTATCTCAACAAGATGCTTTAACTGGTTTAGCGAACCGTAGATACCTCGATGAAGTGCTTGAAAATGAGTGGAAACGCTCAATCCGTCATGAAGTTCCTATCACAATCATGATGATCGATATCGATTTTTTTAAACTATACAATGATACATTAGGCCATATTCAGGGAGATCAATGTCTTAGACGAATTGCCATTTTGCTCGGTTCAATCTCATCGCGAAGTGGAGATCTTGCTGCACGTTATGGCGGTGAAGAGTTCTTACTTTTATTTTCCATGACGAATAAAGATCAAGCACTTATACAAGTTCAACGTTTAATGGAATTGGTACGAAATATAGAGATTGCACATCCTCGAAGTAATGTCTCTAAATATGTAACGATCAGTGTGGGTGTTGCAACAACAACCCCTCATCTTAATGACAGTCTATCAGAGTTTATCTCTAAAGCAGATCATGCTTTGTATGTAGCAAAAAGTAATGGTCGAAATCAATATCATGTTGCAACGAGTGAAAATGTAATTTCTGAGACTTTATAAGATTAATTTTTTATTATTAAAAAACATACTTGCGCCCAAAGTGTCGCAAGTATGTGAAAAATCAAAATTATGGCTCAATTGGTTGGAATGGAACTACAACATCAGCATTTTGAGCACGATGTCTTAAAAAATGATCCATTAGAACAATTGCTAACATTGCTTCAGCAATTGGAGTCGCTCGAACGCCCACACAAGGATCATGACGACCCTTGGTTAACACATCCGTGTTTTCTCGATCAATTGTAATGGTTTTACCTGGAGTGGTAATACTGGCAGTTGGTTTTAAAGCAATCGCGACACGAATCGTTTGACCACTTGAAATACCACCTAAAATTCCACCAGCATGATTTGCAAGGAAACCATCTGTGGTTAGTTCATCACGAGTTTCGTGACCAAACTGCCCAGCAACTGCAAAACCATCCCCAATCTCAACACCTTTAACCGCATTGATACTCATCATGGCATGAGCAATATCTGCATCTAAGCGATCAAATACAGGTTCACCCCATCCTACTGGTACTTTTTCAGCAACGATTTCAAGTTTTGCACCGCAACTTGTCCCTTGCTCACGTAATGCTGTGACTAATTGCTCGAAGCGAGGAACTGCATCAACATCACCACAGAAAAATGGATTATTTGGCACTTCAGCCCAATCTAACTTTTCTGCAATTTCATTCCCAATCTGTGTTACATGCCCGCGGATATCAATACCAAATTTCTCTGCCAAATACTTTTTAGCAATCGCGCCCGCTGCAACACGCATCGCTGTCTCACGTGCACTTGAGCGACCACCACCACGATAATCACGGAAACCATATTTTTGAGTATAGGTATAATCAGCATGACCAGGACGGAATGTTTGGGCAATATTACCGTAGTCTTTTGATTTTTGATCTGTATTACGAATCAATAAACCAATTGATGTACCCGTAGTTTTGCCTTCAAAAACACCAGAAATAATTTCAACTTGATCAGGCTCTTTACGTTGCGTTGCAAACTTAGAAGTACCCGGCTTACGGCGATCCAAATCTTTTTGCAAGTCTGCCTCGCAAAGTTTTAGTCCCGGTGGTACGCCATCTACAATTGCCATCAAGCCAGCACCATGTGATTCACCACATGTCGTCACACGGAATAACTGACCAATACTATTTCCTGCCATTTTCTAACCTATCTTTTATTCATCGAAACTGTGGTGCATCTCTTCAAGCATTAATTCATAGATATTCCCTAAAACATCATCATCACATTGCTGACGATAACTCAGGACAATATATTCAATCAGACTTTTATGATCTGAAAGTAAATAAAGACTATGAATCAATGACTCCGCGGCATCAGGATCAAACTCTCCATATCCAAGATTTACAAGGAGTTGATCAAATTGCTGACAAATTTCTTGCTTAAAAACTTCCGAATTAATTGCATCAATTCCACTTTGATTCCATTTGTTTTTTAATGCAATCAAACCATCTTTAAATTGCTGAATTTTAGTTTGATCTAAGTCAGGTTTAGCCACTAATAGAATTGCTGCAATTGGCATCTTGTACGACTCTAGATCTGCTCAACAGATTGTTGAAAGATGTCTTTATAACGGCGGCATTGTTCAGCTGTTAAAGCAAAAATACCAGAACCGCCTTTTTGGAATGTAAGCCAATGGAAATCAACTGTATTGAAATTTTGGCGCATTGCCCATTCTGAATTACCGACTTCGATAACGATTAAACCATCTTTTGTCAAATAGTCAGCAGCTTGCGCTAACATTTTACGAACCAAATCTAAACCATCTTGACCAGCAGCAAGTGCAAGCTCAGGCTCGTGTAAGAATTCTTCTGGTAAATCTGCCATATCTTCTGCATCCACATAAGGTGGATTGCTTACGATTAAATCATATTGATTTTCAGCAGGAATTTTTGAGAATAAATCAGACTCAAGCAAAGCAACTTGATATTGCTTATCATGGTGTTCGGCATTAATTGATGCAACTTCTAAAGCTTCTTTGGAAATATCAGTTGCATCGACTTCAGAGTCTGGGAATGCATAAGCTAAAGCGATTGCAATACAACCAGAACCCGTACACATGTCTAAAATACGTTGTGGCGTTTTCGGATTCGTGTTTTCTGGTAAATTATTTAATGCTTCAAGCATTTGACCATTTTCATTTAAACAATATGGTGCAAAGCGTTGTTCGATCAATTCGGCAATTGGCGAACGCGGAATCAGTACACGTTCATCTACATAGTATGGTTTATTACAGAAATAAGCCAAATTTAATAAATATGAGGTTGGAATACGATCATTAATTCGACGTTCTAATAGACTTAAAAATTCTGCTTTCTCAGTTGGTAGTAATTTTGCATCTAATATTTCTGCATCAGCTTTCCATTCTAGGGAAAGTGTTTGCAAAACAAGTGCAGAGCTTTCTGCAAAATAATCTTCAGTACCTTGACCTAAGTGTGCATCATATTGACGAAGTGCGGTTACACCAAAACGAATAAAATCTCGAATTGTTACTAAGTTTTCAGCCGCTTCTTGTAAATGTTCAGGGCTGATTGTAGGTCGCTCCACTTAGGCGTCTCCAAAAGTGCTAATTGCAAAAACGCTTTATTCTAACGGGATTAGCGTCTATTTAACAGAAAAAAAACCGCCTCTATACAGAAGCGGTCATTATTTTGATATTTCAATATCTACGAGTCAGAGTCCAAATTTATCAGCCACATAATCAGCATCCATTGCTTCTTTTAAATGATGAGGAATAAATTGACCACCAAAATTACCAAAGAAACCTGCTTCATTTGGTAAAGCAAGCCCATTAATTTGATGTTCCATGATTCCTCCTATTTTTATAAAGTATGCATATAAACGCTAACGAGACAAATAACGGGTCATATCCTCAATGCCTTTTAATGTCATTGGGTACATATGATTTTCAAAAATTTCTTTGATCCAGTTAATGGTCTGGGTGTAATGCCAGTAACCTTCCATTTCAGGATTCAACCAAGCGGTTTTGTCAAAATGCTGACGTAAACGTCTTAACCATACTTCTCCAGCCTCATCATTCATGTATTCAACTGAACCACCTGCCGACTTGAGTTCGTAGGGTGCCATACTGGCATCACCAACAATGATGACACGATAGTCACGACCGTAAGTATGGAATAAATCCCATGTATTCATACGAGTTGAACTACGACGGTGGTTATCCTTCCATACATAATCATAAAGACAATTGTGGAAATAGAAATATTCTAAGGTTTTGAACTCAGACTTCGCCGCACTAAATAATTTTTCACATTCAGCAATATAGGCATCCATTGAACCACCAACGTCAAACAACATCAGTACTTTAATGCGGTTACGCCGTTCAGGAACCAATTGCACATCCAAAATGCCCTGTTTTGCTGTTTCTCGAATAGTCCCATCAACATCAAGCTCTTCAGCCGCGCCTTGACGAGCAAACTTACGTAAACGGCGTAAAGCAATTTGCATCTGACGTGTTCCTAAAACTTGATCATCATCAAGATTTTGGTATTTACGCTGCTCCCACACCTTTACAGCCGAACGTTTACGCCCTGGCCCACCGATACGAACACCTTCAGGATGATCGCCAAAAGCACCAAAAGGTGAAGTTCCGCCAGTGCCAACCATTCGATTGCCACCCTGATGCTTTTTATGTTGTTCACGTAAACGTTCTTCCAACATTTTCATCAGTTCTTCCAAAGAACCTGCTTTTTGTAGCTCAGCACGTTGCTCTGGTGTTAGATGTTTTTCTAATAATTCAAGGTCAAACCAATCTTTAGGTAATTTGTGAACTTGTTTAAGTAACTCGTCCAAATCAAAAGTTTCAATGCCATCAAAATAATCTTTCATGGCACGATCGAACTTATCAAAGAAACGTTCATCTTTGACTAAAACTGTTTTAGCCAACTGATAGAATTCTTCCTGATCTGCAAATACCAAACCCGATGCAACCGCTTGGTTGAGATCAATCAACTCACGAGTTGTAACAGGTACACCATATTTACGTAAGGTGTAAAACAATCGCACAAACATGTGATTACACTCTTAGCGGCGTGACATAAAAGCTAAACGTTCAAGTAATTGTACATCTTGTTCATTTTTAATCAGCGCACCATACAGTGGCGGGATTGCTTTTGATTTATCATGATTACGCAATACATCTTCTGGCATATCATCTGCCATGAGCAAGCTTAACCAATCAATTAACTCTGAGGTTGATGGTGGTTTCTTTAAATTGGTGACTTCACGTAATTTAAAGAACACTTGCAATGCTTCACTGACCAAAGTGTTTGAAATATTTGGGAAATGAACTGCGATAATTTCACGCATCGTTGATTCATCAGGAAACTCAATATAATGAAAGAAGCAGCGACGTAAGAATGCATCTGGTAATTCTTTTTCATTATTCGAAGTAATAATCACAATCGGGCGTTGTGTTGCGGTAATGGTTTCACCAGTCTCATAAACATAGAACGACATTTTGTCGAGTTCATGCAATAAGTCATTTGGGAACTCAATATCTGCTTTGTCAATTTCATCAATCAACAATACACAACGTTCTTCACTGGTAAATGCTTCCCACAATTTACCCGGTTTAATATAGTTTTTAATGTCATAAACACGGTCATCACCTAACTGGCTATCACGCAAGCGAGAAACTGCGTCATATTCATACAAACCTTGCTGAGCTTTGGTGGTTGATTTGATATGCCAAGTAATTAGTTTTAGACCTAAACTTTCTGCAACTTGTTCCGCAAGTAATGTTTTACCTGTACCTGGCTCACCTTTCACCAATAATGGTTTTTGTAAAGCACGCGCGGCTTTTACCGCAAGTTTCAGGCTGTCAGTTGCAATATATTGATCTGTACCAGTGAAGTGTTGTGTATCAGCAGACATTTGAAAACCTTATTTTTCTTTAACTTTATGTGAATATCTAAACCGAACGTGCAAGTTTATTTGCACTGTATTTTGACCAGCAGAAGCCGATCAATAATCCTGTACCAATGACAAAGAGAATCAAAGATAAATTTGACCAGATTAAAACATGCTCTTTTGTGAGTACGCCAAAAATCAAACCAAAAATAGCAGGTGCTAATTCTGAATTGGGACCTTCAGAAATTGTTGGTGTGGCAAGGATTGCAAAAACGATAATCCAAAGAATTCCTCCTATTGGATTAGGCATACGTGACATCAAACGATACCAACACCATAATGCAATCATTGCACCTGTAACATACACAATAATCGCAACATTCTCTTCAGGAAATTGTTCCAGTAGCGAAAGAATGTGAGACCACATTGCAGTTATCGTTTCAAGCACCACGCAACCCCTCTGGCGCTACCGCATTTGGATTAATAAGTCCTTCTGGCGGCATTTGAATAAAAAAGCCTTTGGTCTGTAATGAGTCTAAGACATGCAATACGTTTACACGTGCAAGTTTCCGCTCACCATGAAGTTCCAAATGCATTACAAAAGTTGCTTTGCCAAATGCTTGCAAAACAGTCTCAGGAACAGATTCAAAAGGATTTTCTTGTTCCGTATCAGCAGAATAATTTGGACGAGCAATATACATATACATTTCGTCTTTTTTGCTTGATCTATAAATATCGCAGTGCATGTTTACTCACAACTCTTATCAATCTTAGAGACTATTGGCCATTTAGATTCCAATAGACTTTAAACAGCATACATGAAAAAAAAACTAGGTACATTAACGAATGTTAACGCAACAGTCGTATTTCACAGCTGAACTATTTTACCTAGCTAACTTCATTTGGGCCGCCAAATACTCAATATCTTGTCGCAGTAATGCAACCAATGGCTTGGTCAAGATATCGTAGCGCCAACCTAACAAATAACTCGGCAACTCTTGCTCTTCTAAATGGAATACAACATATTCATAAATTGCATTCAGCCATTTCTTACGTAGCAAGACTTCTTTTGGTATTCCTGTCTCAAATACGACACGGTCAATCAAAGCATCGACCTGAGGTGCAACTTCTTTTGAATTACTTTTAACAGGTCGAGCCATTCTTAATGGCCATTCATCTTCAGGCGGTAAAAATTTTAATAAATCCAATATCGTTTTGCCATGTTCACGCACAATATTTGGACGAATATCTTTAACTTGTGCAAGTTGGAAATTATTACGTGGATTTTTTTCCACTAAATCTAGCATTGTTGTATTTTTGAGGACAAAACTACGCGGTTGATTCATGGCTTTGGTAATTTGCTCACGCCAAATACTGAGCTGCTGTAATTGCATTAACTCACGACGTGAATGACGGTAATTACCAATATCGGTATATAGTTCTGTCAATGGAGTTTCTATCGCAATTTCTTTCGTTAAATTCTGACAATCTTCCAAAACATATTGATAAAGCCCTTTACGCTGTAAATCATGTTTTAATGTATCAGCGAGCTTTGTTAAATATAAGACATCATTTGCGGCATAATTAATTTGCTCTTGACTTAAAGGGCGTGCCAACCAATCTGAGCGAGTTTGATCTTTATCAATCTCAATATTTAGGCAGGTTTTTAATGCATTTTGATAGCTGACCTGAAGCCCATGACCAAGAAATGCCATTGCGATCTGTGTATCAAATACATTTTTTAATGGTTTTTGATCTGCATAATGATAAATTAAATCAATATCTTCACCACAAGCATGAAAGATATTTTGCTGAGCAGCAAAAACTTTCTGCCAAAACTGCTCTAAATCAAGTGCTGCTCCATCTAGTAAAGCAATTTGACCATTACAATTAATCTGGCACACCCCAAGTTTCGGATATAAGGTATCAACCTTAATGAACTCAGTATCAAGTGCGTAGGTAGAACATTGTTCCATTTGAGTGAGGAGAACAGCAAGATCTTTTTGCTGTTGAATGAACTGAAACATATTTGCTCAAGTAAAATAATAAAAAACACTAGCAAGACAACTGTAAAATTACAGTTTTTGCTGAAACGAAACTAAATTAAATCTACAAAGAATAATTTAATCACTATTCCACATGAAAAACATGAAATTACTCCTATTCCATTCATCAAAAACGAAAATCCTTTTCGTTTGCTCATAGTGCCATAAATTAAAACAAATATACCTAAAATAATGTAAGACAAAATGTAAAAGTGAATTATTTGTTTAAATTAATAGCATGAATTTACAATAAATATAAAACTATTTCATCTTCATACGATTGTGTACTGCTTGGCTTAATGTATGACTATCAACATACTCTAATTCACCACCTTGTGGTACACCTTGTGCGATCCTTGTCATGTGAATTGGCAAATGTTTCGTTGCTTCAACCAAATAATGTGCAGTCGCTTGACCTTCCACGGTAGCATTAGTTGCTAAAATTACTTCTTCAATCTGTCCTTGGCTTAAACGCTGAATCAAATATGGAATACCAATTTCTTCGGGACCTATACCGTCTAATGGAGACAAATGACCACCAAGTACATGATATTTACCTCTAAAGCTTCCACTTTGTTCGATTGCCATGACATCAGCTGGAGATTCAACCACACAAAGCAATTGCTCATCTCTTTCTACAGACGCACAAATATCACAAATTTCATTTTCAGTTAATGAATGACAAATATGGCATTCGTGAATATGGCTCGAAGCCTCATGTAATGCATAAGATAATGCAAAAGCACCTTCACGATTTTTCATCAACAAATGCAATGCCATCCGTTGTGCAGATTTTGGACCAACGCTTGGTAAAATACGCAATGCTTGAACTAGTTGTTCAAATCGTTCACTAAACACAGATCAACTCTCATAATCTCACCTAACCCCTCTTTAATAAAGAGGGGTACTCCTCCCTTTAAAAAAAGGGAGGCTGGGAGGGATTTAAAATAAACCAGATAAACCAGGTGGTAAGCCCATACCTGAATTTGCACCTTGAAGTTTTTCTTCAGAAATAACTTCGGCTTGACGTGCTGCATCATTCATTGCCGCAGCAATCAAATCTTCAATCATATCCGCTTCATCTTGTAATAAGTCTGGGCTAATTTCGATACGCTTAACGACATTACGACAAGTCATCGTCACTTTGACCAAACCACCGCCCGCTTCAGCATGCACTTCAGTTTTAGCAAGCTCTTCTTTGGCTTTTTTAAGATTTGATTCCATATCTTTTTGCATGCGCTGAGCTTGCTGCATGAGCATATTAATGTTCATAAGTTTCTCTCGTTAAATTAAATCTAAACCGCGTGATAAGTCACGAATAATATCATTAATATCTTCTAAACCAACAGAGACACGAATTAAGCCTTCTTCAATTCCTGCTGCCTGTTTGGCTTCGGCAGACATTCTACCATGCGAGGTCGTTGCTGGATGTGTAATTGTTGATTTAACATCCCCTAGATTACTGGTAATTGATAAGAAACGCGTGTTATCAATAACCGTCCACGCACCTTCACGTTCGCCTCTTACGACAAAAGATACAACACCGCCAAAACCTTTTTGCTGTTTTTTGGCTAATTCATGTCCGGGATGATCTGTTAAACCAGCGTAATACACTTTTTCAACCTTTTCATGTTGGTGTAACCACTCCGCAAGTATTTGTGCATTTTCACAATGCGCTTTCATACGAATACTCAGAGTTTCTAAACCTTTCAAGAAAATCCATGCATTAAATGGGCTCATTGAATTACCTAAAGTACGGATTACACCATTAACTTCTTCAAGTAAATCGTTTTTGCCAACAACTGCACCACCTAATGCACGCCCCTGACCATCAATATATTTTGTTGCTGAATAAAGCACTAAATCAGCACCGAACTTGATAGGTTGTTGCAAGACTGGCGTACAAAAACAGTTATCTACAGCAAATAATGCGCCATTGGCATGAGCAATATCTGCAATTGCTTGCATATCACCAACCTGTGCCAAAGGATTCGAGGGAGTTTCAATAAAGAGAATACGTGTATTCGGACGAATCGCTTGTTTCCAGCCTTCAAGATCATCCAAATCGACAAACGTCACTTCTACAGCAAATTTAGCAACATATTTTTCAAATAAAGCAATGATTGAACCGAATACTGCACGAGAACAAATCACATGATCGCCAGCTTTTAAATATGCCATACACATAGCATGTACAGCCGCCATACCAGAACTTGTCGCAACTGCACGCTCAGCGCCATCTAATATCGCTAAGCGTTTTTCAAAGGCTTGTACTGTTGGATTGGTATAACGTGAGTATGTATTTCCTGCGATTTGCCCAGAAAATTTTGCGGCAGCATCTGCTGCACTTTCGCAAACAAAAGAAGATGTTAAAAAGATAGGTTCACTATGTTCCCCTTCAAAGGTACGATCATGCCCTGTGCGAATAGCCAGTGTTTCAAGTTGGTATTCTAAATCATCGCTTGGATTCATCGTTTTGTATGCCTTATGATCAGGTGTTTAAATATGCCAACATTTTGAGCGCCTAATGTATTTAAGGTCAAGGCGTAAGATGAAATTATCGCTTAGACTTCGTGCAATCTTGACTCATGATGAGACTTTCAAAGATGAAATCACTTGTAGAACAGCAAAAAATAAATTTTAAACATCTCGCTATGCGTGTCTTCGATGCAGATAGGCTTGTATTGTCACAATCGACACCTTATCAAGTGATTGCTGAATTTAAACAAACTCGTGTTCGGTTTTATGCTTCTGAAAACAAACGTTACAAAGAGCCATTGGTATTTACAGCTCCTCTTGCCATCAATATGGATATTTATGATCTATATCCATACCGCTCTTTGATTAAGCATTTTCAAGAAAGTGGTTTTGATGTTTATCTAATTGATTGGGGTAAGTTGACTTACAAGAACTACCAAGTGAATTTCTTATCTTTTATCGATAAATTTATTCCACGTTGTATTGAGGCGATTCAAAAGCATTCTAAATCTGAAAAAATATCTTTGCATGGTTGGAGTATGGCTGGAATTTTTGTCACTCTTTACACCGCTCGACACAAGCCAAATGCGGTTAAAAATTTAATTGTTTTAGGTAGCCCAATTGATAGTTATGCATCGGGTTATATCGGAAAATTATATAAAACACTGGCATATATTACGACGCGTAACCCAACCATCAAAGATTATGTCTATAACCGTTTACCTAAGTTGATGATTCATTCACCTGGTTTTTTAAACTCATTAGGTTTTAAATTGTTAGATCCTAAGGGCTGGATTGACGGCAATATTCAATTACTCAAAAATCTTGATAACCTCAAACTGGTACAAGAAGACGCAACACTCAGCCATTTCTTAAACAATATGATTGATTACCCGGGGGGGATCAACCAAGACATGCTGTTTAATGTCTGGATGCAGAACCCATTAAAAAATGGTGCAATCACACTAAAGAATAAAACCATTGAGCTTAAAAACATTGAATGTTCATTACTTGTGGGTGCTGGTAAAAGTGATCAACTTGTTACTTCTGAGGCAGCTTTTCCTCTGACACAGTTGACAAATAGTCAAGATGTCACGTTTACTTTGATACCTGGCGGACACTTAGGTTTAATGTCTAGTCAAAATAGTTCAATTGAGTTCTGGCCAACACTGACAACTTGGTTAACAGAACGCTCAACTCCAATAAAAAGGTAAACTATGACTCAATCTGTTGCATTCATCGGTTTAGGTGCTATGGGCTATCGCATGGCTGCGCATTTACCCAAGTATTTTGAGAAAGTTTATGTATGGAATCGTAGCTTCGATAAAGCCGAACAACATGCAACAGAATATGGCACTTTAGCGGTTGAACTTGCTGAAGCCGTTCAGGCAGATGTGATCTTTTCTTGCTTGCCGACCAGTGATGATGTTGAAACATTAATTGAAGGTGTGAACATTAAATCAGGTGCAATTTGGATTGATTGCACCAGTGGTGTTCCTGAGGCAGCGCGCCGTCTAGCAGAACGATTGAAAACACAAAATATTGATTTTCTCGATGCGCCTGTCAGCGGACAAACCATTGGTGCAGAAAATGCAACACTTACGGTTATGGCGGGTGGCGACGTTAATGCTTTTGAACGTGCTTATCCTGCGATGGCAGCAGTCGGAAAGCTCATTCAACACGTAGGTGATTCGGGTGCAGGATTTGCCGTTAAAGCAATTAATAACATGTTACTGGCAGTCAATTTATGGTCGGTTGCAGAGGGGTTTAGTACACTCAAAGCGCATGGTGTAAACCTAGATGCAGCTTTAAATTGTATTAATTCATCTAGCGGTAAAAGCATGGTTACAGAAACCATTTTTCCGCAACGGGTACTTAGTCGTGAATTTCCTGTAACTTTTGCATTGCCTTTGCTCGCAAAAGACACAGGTATTGCATTGGATTTAGTGCATGAGGCGAAACTTCCAGCCCCGATCCTTGCCCTCACTCAAAGTTTGATCCAAGCAGCAAACCTTACAGCAGAACCGAATAGTGACTTTTCTTCTGCTGTCAAAATGTATGAAGAATGGACAAAAATCATACTAAAGTAAAAAGCTCAAGGTATAGGTAAATTAGAATGGGAGAACAGGCTGTTATATTGTAGTAGCCCTATTCTCCTATCTTAACCTAACATTAGTCAGCGATTTTTCCAAAATAACACTTCTAATTTAAATTCTGATTTTACTAGAAATGCACACATAAACAATGATATACCAATTACAATAATCATATTGTCTTTAAATGCAATCCCAAAACCGAATATAATGATGGATGCGACAAGAATTGCATAAAAAGCAATTGCACCAACTTTTTCATTCAATCTCACAGCCACCACCCCAAAAAAGAAGAATCATTCTCGACAATTGCAATAAGCATACAATAGTATATTTAAATTTATATGACATTTTATAAATTCTTTAGATGATTTTTTGCCATTATTAGATTCTATGTTAAAACACTGATTCTTTGTACTATAGGTATTTTCTCTGACTTATGAAAAAGTAAGATTAAAATCTCTATAATTAGTTGTTTTTAATTACTTTTAAGAAAAGCTATTGATATATAAGGTATTTATTTATTGTGTGAATGAATTATGGATAAAAATTACACTCCAATAATACAGTTTCATTGAAATTTCATTCATAAACCGTATATTAGTAGTTGAACTTAAGTCAAATCGTGAAAATAGACATATTTTCTTAATTTATTTGAGTTCATGCCTTTTAACTAGAGGAATACCTCATGAATAAGTTTGCGGTTGCAGTTTTTGCTGGATTGGTAAGCCTTACAGGTTTTAACCTTCAAGCAGCTACACCAGAACAAGAATGTAAAAAGTTGCAAGATGACTATAACCTCATCTATGCATCTAAAGGCTTCTGCTTTAAAGACGCTGATGCTAAAGCTAAATATGGTAATGAAAACTGCCATACAACAAAGCCTAAATTTTCTGACAGAGAGCAACAACGCTTAGATGAAATTAAAGAGCGTCAAAAAGAATTAAATTGCAAATAAAAGCCTTATTTTTAAGTCTTAGCAGTTTATTTTCTATTTTTGTTTGAAAAGTAAAACTTCTCATCTCATTATATTAAAGGACTAATCATGGCGTACGATGACCAAAATATTTTCGCAAGAATCTTACGAGGCGAACTACCTGCAATCAAAATCTATGAAGATGATCAGGTCCTCGCTTTTATGGATATTATGCCTCAAGCAGATGGTCATGCTTTAGTTATTCCTAAAACACCTGCTGTTACTTTGATGGATTTACCTACTGATGCAGCAGCCTATACGATTCAAATTGTTCAAAAGATAGCTAAAGCAATTGAAACCGCTTTAGATGCTAAAGGTATCGTACTAATGCAACTTTCAGGAGCTGCAGCTGGGCAAACAGTTCCACATGTGCACTTCCATTTGATCCCTAGCTCTATTCATGAGCTTGGTCGCCATGCAGCTCAAATGGGTGATCAGGAAAAAATTACGGCTTTGGCTGAAAAGATTAAAGCAGTACTTTAAGTTAAATAAATAGTTAAAACGGGGATATTCCCCGTTTTTTATTTTCTAATTATATAAAAATCAATAGCTAAAATAATTATTACCAAATATTAATCGTCATCAAACTGTCATTTTTCTTTCACTTATCTGTCACAAAGTTTGCCGATACTGCATACAAGTCAGTGAGCTGTGTAACTTTATGTACACATGCAAGCTTATAACAGTAACTAAGGCATCAGCCATTTACAAAAAGTGTTTGGAGAAATCTCAATGAAAAAATTGCTTCTTGCTGCTACTGTAGCAACTTTAGCCATGAATGCAGCGCAAGCAGCACCTACATTGTATGGTAAGCTCAATGTGACTTTGGATCAAATCGACAAAAATGGCTTTAAAGATGAAAGCGTAACAAAAATTAACTCAAATGCTTCTCGTCTTGGTGTGAAAGGCGAAGAAAAGTTAACGAATACCCTTTCAGCTGTTTACTTAGCAGAATGGCAATTAAATGCTGATAGTGAAGATAAAGATGGTAAGGAATTAACACAACGTAATCGTTTTATTGGTCTTAAATCTGATGGTGTTGCAACATTAAAAATTGGTAAATTTGATTCTTACTTTAAAACAGCTGCTGGTAATAACCAAGATATTTTCAATGACCACAATGATCTTGATATGACAGCTGTATTAGCAGGTGAAGATCGTCTAAACAATGTTATCGGTTTTGAAACTGATAAAAAATTATTGGCTGGTTTAGCATTTAACATTATGTTCCAACAAGGTGAAGAAGCTTCTACCGCTGATAGTACTGCTAAGGGTAAAAAAGGCAGCCGTGATGGTTTTGGTGATGGTGTATCAACATCAATCACTTATGAAAATAAAGACATCGGTTTGAATGCTGCTGTGGCGGGTAACTTCGGTGTTGCATCAAAATATAATGCTTATGATTTATCTGGTATTTATACTGATGCAGTTCGTGTAACTGGCTCTATTGATTTAACTCAAGCTGGCGTTGATGGTTTAGTATTCGGTGCTTTATGGCAAACTGCTCAACCATCTGATGATACAGTATCAACTTCAAGCGGCACGCCTGCTGTTGTAACCTCTTATAAAGGCTTACAAGAAGATGCTTATGGCTTAACAGCAGCATATGTTATTCCATCTACACCTGTGAAGTTAAAAGCACAATACATTTCTTCAACAACTGAATCTGATGGTCGTAAAGATCGTAAACAAGACCTTTATGGTTTCGGTGCTGACTACCAAATCAACAAACAAGCTCGTTTCTACGGTGTTGTTGGTCAACAAAAACGTGACTGGTTAACTAAAGATGACAAGAAGACCACAATTGGTTTAGGTATGGAATATAGCTTCTAATTTGAAGTAAATTATAAGACAAATAATAAAAGGGCAAATTGCCCTTTTATTTTTTTCTAAACTTTTCTAAAAGATAAAAATGATTTCAGCGTTACCAACGAAATTTATTCCAATTTTCTGGATTTGCCCAAAATTTAGAATTAAACCAATCAGGAACATGTTTGTAAGTTAAAATATTAAATTGCCATAGAGCAAAATCACTATCATGCGTCGTTTTATCAATAAGTTGAGTAAAACCTAGTGAACGTAATAACTTTTCATCGTTTCGTTTACTAACAACAACAATCCTTTTTGCCATTAAGTCACGTAATTTCACCAATAACTGCGATTTTTGTACTTCACTGATACTTTGCATTTCATCTGTATCAAATAATACAAAACCTAAATCATAGCGTTGTGTAAATGGCAGATTTAAAATGTCAGTTACGTTAAAATAGTGCCATTGAATTTCAGCATTTTGATCAATTTGCTGACCTATACAAAGTGCAGTATGAATGGGCTGTTCTTTAGATAAATCGTCTAGCATAGAAGTGATGACATTTTGTTCAGCCATAACTGCAACCCTTGATTGAGAAAGATGAGAGTTTATTGATGGAACTACAAGGCATTTGTCACAAAATGCACGCAGCGCTCAAAACGCATAGTGTAACTGATCAACCAAGCAGCAAGGCAAATGTTGAATATAAATTTATATTAGATCGTTCAGAAACTGATCTACCCTTCGTATTAGGTCAAGAATTAGAAATTGAATGGACTGGAAATATTTTTTGTACTTCGTGTGGTGCAAAGACTCCAAAATCATATTCCCAAGGTCACTGTTTCAAGTGCTTCAAGACCAAAGCTGAATGCGATCTTTGTATTATGAAACCTGAGACTTGCCATTATCATCTTGGAACTTGTCGTGAAGATGAATTTGCACACAAGGTTTGTTTCCAACCACATATTGTGTATTTAGCCAATTCCAGTGCTTTGAAAATCGGAATTACCCGTATCGTTAATATGCCGACGCGTTGGCTTGATCAAGGTGCTACACAAGCTCTACCTATTTTGAAAGTGGGTTCCCGTCGTTTATCTGGTCATTTAGAAACTTTATTTGGTACACAAATTGCCGATAAGACGGATTGGCGTAAGCTCCTTAAAGGTGAAGCTGAACCATTGAATTTAATTGAGCAACGTGACCAGATTTTGGAAGAATTTGCACCAAAAATTCAAACGATCCGAGATGAATTTAGCCAAAACCTAGAATTTAATGAAGAGCTGGAATTCTTAGAACATGAGTTACCCAAAGAGTTTATTTATCCTGTTGAGCAATATCCAGAAAAAATTAAGTCCTTAAATTTGGATAAAACACCCAAAATTCGTGGTGTTTTACATGGCATTAAGGGGCAATATTTATTACTCGATATTGGTGTCATCAATATTCGTAAATACACAGGCTATGAAATGATTCTAAGAGCGTAAATGATAAGGTGGCATTTGAAATGCCACCTTTTTTAACTTAATTTGTTTTTAAACAATTCAGAATTGCATCAACAGGATTTTCAGTATCTCCTGAGATTAATTGTTTGTGCATACTTAGATGTTGCATCATCTGAATATGTGCTGTTTCATTATCCATTAATTTTTCAATTTCAGAAGCCAGGTGTTCTGGTGTTGCATCAGCTTGAATGAGTTCTTGGATGACTTTTTTACCTGCAATAATATTAGGTAAAGAGTAGTATGGAATCTTAACGAGAAACTTAGCAATCATATAAGTTAACCAATGCAACTTATAAAAAGTCACCATTGGGCGATGCAATAACATTGCTTCAAGCGTCGCAGTTCCTGATGCTAGTGCTACAATATCACTCGCATTCATGACCATACGACCTATTTTAGATTCAGCATCCGTATTTTCTAAAATATAAATTTTTGATTTTAAAGTTACATCTAAATTTTGAATACCATGTTCAATTTGTTGTCTTCGAGCATCATTAATTGCTGGAATCAGAAACTCTAGTTCAGGATATTTCTTATGTAGTATTTCCGCAGCCCCAATTAACAAAGGCAATAGCCTGTCAATTTCACCTCTTCGACTTCCTGGTAATAAAGCAACATGCATTTCATGTGCAGATAAGCCAAGCTGATGCTTTGCTTCTACAATCGGATTTTTTAAAGGTAATTGTTTGGCTAAAGGATGCCCAACAAAAGCTGCTGGAACATCGTAATTTTCGTAAAATGTTTTTTCAAATGGGAATAAACACAAGACTAAATCTATACTACGTTTAATGCCATGTACCCGCCCTTGACGCCATGCCCAAACAGATGGACTGACATATTGAACTGTTTTAATCGTTAAATTCTTTTCTTTTATTGTTTTAGAAAGACGTAAATTGAAATCAGGTGCATCAATTCCAATAAAAATATCCACTGGATGTTCAGTCCAACGTTCAACTAGACCATCACGTACAGCAAATAACTTCTTTATATCTTTCAAAACCTCGACAATTCCCATAACTGATAAGATTTCCATTGGGTAATAACTATGGAAACCCTCAGCAATCATTTGTGGACCACCAATACCTTCAAATTCAGCATCAATTCCTTGTTCGCGAAAACTGCGCATGAGTTTCACTCCTAGAGTATCTCCAGAAACTTCTCCCACCACGATACCAATTTTTAGTTTTTGCTTTAACAAGACCAATGCCCCACTGAAATATTTGAATGATTCTAACAAAATGATTTTACATCGAATCATAATAAGCTATCCAATTTGTTCAAGATTGGTGAATATGATTTTTGATCTAAAATTCCATTCATTATTTCAAGAATCATCTTGATTAACGATAGCTAAATGATTGCGAGTTTACTGCTAATTTATTAATATTAACAATAATCATTTTCATTTGAAATTTATTCTCCTATTGGCTAGTTAAAAATCATTTATGGCAAAATCAACATCACTTACGCTCATCTATCGCCTAAGTATTTTTTACCGCTTTACCTTGAGCTTTGTTGTTGGTTACGTCTGCATGATGTATTTGAGCTTATGTCTGACGGCATTATTTCTTCATTCATTCGCTAAAGCTGAAGCCATTTATTTGGCTGCCTTTATTTCAATAATTTTTTATTTACTATTTATCATTGTTAGTTTCTGCACGAATTCTTTGTTAAAACTCACTTGGATTAGCTTGATTTTGGCAGGTACTTTATTCGGCTTATCTGTAGGTTTAAGTTAATAATGCAAAACAAAAGTGTACGCCAATCTATGGCATGGCTACATGCATGGACGGGTTTAATTTTTGGATGGCTTTTATTTGCCATTTTTCTGATGGGAACGAGTGCCTATTATCGTCATCAGATTAATTTATGGATGCAGCCACAACTATCGCATTATCAAATTAATCAAGTAACGGCTATTCAAACAGCAACAGAATATTTAGAAAAAAATGCAGCTGATGCTAAATCTTGGTATATCAAAGTTGCGAACAAAGAAGAACCTGTAAATAAGATTTATTGGGAAAAAAGTATAGGTGGTTATGAAAGCCGAGACTTGGATGCAAATACTGGTCAAGAACTTAAACTTTCTGCAACACAAGGTGGTGACTTTTTTTATAATTTCCACTTTCAGCTGTACGGATTACCTGTCCTTATTGGACGCCTAATCGTTTGTATCGCAGCTTTTATTATGTTGGTTGCATTGGTTTCGGGCATTATTACCCATAAAAAAATCTTTACAGATTTCTTTACATTAAGAACTTTTAAATCACAACGCTCTTGGCTCGATTTTCATAATGTTTGCTCTGTACTTGCTCTTCCCTTTTTCTTGACGATTACTTTTACTGGTTTAGCTATTTTCTTTTACTTATATTTACCGTGGGGTATGAAACAATTATATCCTGAAAAGCCATTTCAATATTTCACGGAGATCAGAACGATCTCTCAAACAACCGATATCGACTCTCCCCCAAGCCCAGCAGATATGCAGCCAATCACTGTGTTATTAGAGAAATTACCACAGCAATGGGAAAACAAAGAATTTGCAACGATTGAGGTTAAAAATCCAAATACCAATCAAGCAAAAATCACTTTCAAACAATTAGAAGATCATTCCATTACCTTAAATCAAACACAAATTACCTTAAATGGTGCTGGAAAAATTTTAGGCAACACAAGAAATAATAGTCCAGTAGCAACCTTAAATGCAGGCGTTTATGGTCTACATATGGCTACATTTGCGCAACCACTACTACGATTTGCTTTCTTTTGTTCAGGAATACTAGGTTGTTTGATGATTGCGTCAGGACTATTACTATGGAGTCTCAAGCGCCAAATCCAAAATAAATCTGAGAAGTTTCACCTTGGTTTTTATTTAGTGGATCGTTTGAATGTTGCGACGTTTATTGGCTTACCAATCGCCATGTTAGGTTATCTTTTTGCAAACAGATTGATACATATTACTGAAACCACTCCAAATTATGAAATTTATACTTTTTTTAGTGTGTGGATGCTGAGCTTAATTATAGCCCTACTCACTCCTAAACAATATTTATGGAAATCACAAGTTTTCTTTTTCGGTTTGATTGCAGTTGTTTTACCAATATATAACTTAGTGTATCTCAATAATCATCGATTAATTTCGGACCTTTCAAGTTATTGGTTATTTCTGCGTGTTGATTTATTCCTGCTCATTTGCGCCGTATTCGCTATTTTTATTTTTAGAAATATTCAACCTATTCAGGAAAAGTCCATACAAAAAATTAAAACAAAATTAGCGCAAAATAAGGTGAAGGCATGATTTTTTTGAGTCTAATTTTGATACTGATTGGAATGACCTTTTTATATAAATGTAGTTCTAAGCAAATCAGCAAAACGAAGCAAATATATCTCATTCGCTATAAAACTTTCTTCAAAATTTTTGCTTACCTCTGCTTTTTAATTTCGGGAAGCCTACTCTGTCTTGAATATGGAAGCGCTATAGGATTTGTAAGTTGGTGGTTATTTGCGACACCGATTACATTTCTACTTGTGTTATGGGTTAATGAATTAAAACCTAACAAAAATAAAATTTTAGCAAAGTAGAGAATGTTTAAATCACTCTACTTTTCAATTAATTATTTACGTCACTTTGATCAAGTTAAGATTTACTCGATGATTACATGGGGCAAATTAATGAAACATGGCTGTGTAATTCAGTCAATTTTTATACTTTAATTGATATTCTTTAGCTTTTTTTTGCATAAGTAAATCACTATTCATCACAACGGTTTATCTAAAAAACGTATAAGATGCGCAAATTTATTGAATAATTATGATTTGCTCGTTATTCAATGTGTAAAACATCAAATTTTGGAGTGTAAGCGGTTATGAAACCTCGTAACTGGAATTTAACCAAGCCTAAACAAGATTCTGAAGAAGAACCTATGCCCCATGATCAGAATATTGAGAACCTTGCGTTACGTAAAGATCTTAAATCAGTCTTGATATTAACCATACTTGGGCTTGTTGTATCTAGTATCGTTGTATTCTTTGTTTTCCCTCACTTCACTGGAAGTAGTTCTTTCCAATTAACTCATTTATTTTGGGTCGCAGTTTTTGCTGGACTGGTTGCTCAGATTATTGATGGCGCACTTGGTATGGCTTATGGTGTGACATCAACAACTTTGTTAATGGCTTTAGGTGTTCCTCCTGCTGCCGCTACTGGTTCAGTCCATATGTCAGAAGTATTTACCACAGCATTTTCTGGGCTATCACATTACAAAATGGGAAATGTTGATTTCTCAATATTCAAAAAGTTACTTATTCCTGGTGCAATTGGTGCAATTATTGGTGCATATATTGTTTCGATTAAAGGTGATGCATTAAAACCATATATTTCATTGTATTTGGTGTTTATTGGATTCTATATCTTATTAAAAGCATATAAGCGTGCAAAAGTAAAACATGAGATGGATGCTAAAAATATTGTACCTCTTGCGCTGTTTGGAGGATTCGTTGATAGTGTAGGTGGTGGTGGATGGGGACCTGTGGTTACAAGTACCTTAATAGGAAGAGGTGGTGCACCTCGTAAAATAATTGGCAGTGTAAACTCGGCAGAATTTTTTATCTCAATTGCCGCAGGTGTATCCTTTGCAATATTACTTGGATTTGGTTATTGGCAAGTTATTGCAGGTCTAATTTTTGGTGGTCTATTTGCCGCTCCATTTGCTGCTTTCTTGACCAAACGAATTCCAACTAAAGCTCTGCTAATTTTTGTAGGTTTTCTTGTTATAATTGTAAGTAGTTACAATCTATACAGATCCATATTTTAGATCGAGTAACATAATTTATCTAATTCAGAATACTTTTTGAAAAGGAATACTCTTCTTAAAAGAAATATTCCTTTTTTCATGCTATATTCGTAGACAAAATAACCTCTTCTTTCGATTGAATTTGTGACAGCAATGAATACTCTACAGTCAAATCCAGTTTCTCAGCCAGATATCGATGACGTTAATATTAAAAGCATTCAAACTCTAATTACCCCTGCGGAACTGAAAGCTGATTTACCTTTATCTGAGACTGCATCTCAAACTGTGTTACAAGGACGTGCAACTGTACGTAATATTTTAGACGGCAATGACAAACGTTTGTTTGTGGTGATTGGACCTTGTTCAATCCATGATGTTAAAGCTGCAAATGAATATGCTGATCGCTTAAAAGAATTAAGTGAAAAAGTAAAAGATACTTTATACCTTGTGATGCGTGTATATTTTGAAAAACCACGTACGACAGTCGGTTGGAAAGGTCTAATCAACGATCCAGATATGAATGACTCTTTCAATATTGAAAAAGGTTTACATATTGGTCGTGGACTTTTACTTGAATTAAATGAAAAAGGTTTGCCATGTGCGACTGAAGCACTTGATCCAAACTCACCACAATATTATCAAGATTTGATTTCTTGGTCTGCGATTGGCGCACGTACTACAGAAAGCCAAACACACCGTGAAATGTCTTCAGGCTTATCATCTCCTGTTGGTTTTAAAAACGGTACAGATGGTGGTTTAACGGTTGCGACCAATGCTATGCAATCGGTTAAACACGGTCATAGCTTCCTCGGCTTAAATGAAAATGGTCAGGTTGCAATTATCAATACCAATGGTAATCCTTATGCGCACGTTGTTTTACGTGGTGGTAATGGTAAACCAAACTATGATGCTTCATCGGTTGCTGAGGCAGAGGCTGCTTTAGCTAAAGCAAAAGTAAGTAACAAAATCATGATTGATACCAGTCATGCGAACTCAAATAAAGACCCATACTTACAACCATTGGTTCTCAAAAACATCACAGAGCAAATTCTTGATGGTAATAAATCAATCGTAGGTATCATGGTTGAAAGTCATCTTAAAGGCGGTCGTCAGGATATTCCTGAAAACCTTTGTGATCTGGTATATGGTCAATCTGTGACTGACGGTTGTATCGATTGGGATACAACTGAAAAAGCGCTATTAGAGATGCACGAAGCACTTAAAGATGTTTTACCAAATCGTTAATCTTTAAGTAGATGTAAAGCAGGCTCTCATGAGCCTGTTTTTATTTTTAAATTTGCCATTAAAGTTTCATGACTCACTAGATCTAAAATTACTTTTTCAATATTCGCCCTATTTACGTTTGGGATTACAATTAAATTTTGTTCTATAAAATATTGACTGGAATGCAAATCATCATTTATGGTTTGCATCAAACGAACAGGGTCATAGAAAACTAATTCATAATTCTTATTTCTATACGTTAATACTAAAATAATCCATCCTTTAGATTCAAACACCGATTCTTCGTCATCGAAAAAATCTGGAAAATTTATACGGTAATCTGCCATATATTTGTGTTCTTAAATATCGGATTTGTTTTGAACTGTAACATTTTTTTAATTATACTGCTGCCATATTTCCCCTACGTCGTATCGCTGATATGAAGTCCAGTTTTCGTCAACACTTGCTAAAGTGGCGTGCCTCATTCGGTGCGATTACTTTGCTTTGTTTACTCTGGCATATCTTCTTACCAACGATGGTACATACTGGCGTCGTACCTGCACTCTATGCAATGCCTACACATTGCCAAGTTACAGAGATTAAAAATAGTTTGATGTTGTCTGAATCTCATTCAAGTCACCATCACGCTATGCATGAAATGCATCATCAACAGCATTTACAATCGACTGCGTATGATCAACTGAGTGACTATGCAAAAGAGGTTTTTGCCCTTGCTAGTCAAATCATGAAGCATTGTCCTTTATGTACACATGGTTTAGATGCTGTTGCAATTATTCCTTTAATTGCATTTATTTTAATCTTTGTACTGGCTTGGTTTAGTCGTGTGCGATGTCTATGTTATACGTGGTCAGAAGATCTGCATATTCCACGTATCTTCTATATTTTCCCGATTAAACAAGCTCCTCCTCTTGCTCTATAAAATGCTTTTTTAACATTTCGTATCCAGTGAATCACTGCGGTACAGCCTCGTTTATTGCTTTTATAGAGTTAAATATGAATACTCAATTTCGTTTGTCAGTATTAACGGCTGCATGTCTATCGATTACCTACAGCTCAATCACTCTTGCTGAAACAGCTTCTGAAAATGAAACAAAAACCCTAGCTACAATCGTAGTCACAGCAAGTCGTGAAGGAGAATCTATAAATAATACTCCTGCTGCGATTAGCAAAATTAGTAGCCAAGATATAGATGATAAACATGCCACATTCATTGGTCAGTTAGTTAATCAAACGCCAGGTGTGTTAATGAATAACTTGGGCAACGAACAACACATGATGTCGATTCGTCAACCCATCACCACTTCTGCTGTTTATCAATATTTGGAAGATGGCATTTCGATCCGCCCAGTCGGTGTGTTTAACCACAATGCTTTATATGAAGTAAATCTAGCTGGAATTGATAGCATTGAAATTTTGCGTGGCCCAGCAAGTAGCTTGTATGGAAGTAACGCAATTGGTGGCACGATTAATTTCCTCACCAAAGCACCGAGTTTAACCCCAACTGCTGATTTAGGTGTGAGTGCAAGCTCTGAAGGTTATCGCCGTTTAGACTTAGGTGCATCCAATACGTTTGATACAGAGTATGGTGAACATGGTTTAAGACTGTCTGCCTATGCCAGTGATCGTGGTGATAGCTGGCAAGATCATGCTGAAAGTAATAAGCAAAGTGTGACCTTAAGACATGATTGGCGCATATCAGATGCCACTCAAATCAAAAATATTTTCAGCTACAACCATTTAAAAACCGATATGACGGGTAGCCTTAATGCTGAAGATTTTAACAAACGTCCAGGTTATAGTTATCAAACATTTACATATCGAGAAGTAGATTCGACCCGCCTTTCATCACAGCTTAACCATCAATGGAATGATCAGCAACAAAGTCAATTGACCGTGTATTATCGCGATAATACGACAGATCAAAATCCGAGCTACAATATTCGCACTGATGTAAAAGATAAAAAGCCTACTGGAACGTATAGTGGGCAAACCACCTATAACGCTTTTCAATCTTATGGCTTAAATTTACAACATTCGATTAATTTGGATCAGGTAAAATTAATCGTTGGGGCGATGGCAGATCATTCGCCGAACCAAGCTCAAACCAATGATATTGAAGTTTTTCGTGATCCAAATACGCTAGTTTATACAGGTTACAAACAACGTCAGTTGTTACGTGATTTCAAAGTTGATGTAAATAACCAAGCACTTTACACACAAGCAAATTGGCAAGCTTTGCCCAACCTAAATCTAGTCGGTGGCGCTCGCTATGATTGGATCAGTTATGACTTTGATAACAAGCTTATCCCCTCTAAAGTTACAGGTGCGCCAGATGAAAAACGTAGTTTTCACAAGGCAAGCCCTCAACTTGGTTTTGTATGGAATATCTCACCTGAATTAGATCTGTATAGCAATTGGTCACAAGGTTTTGTGCCACCAGAGGTTAGTGGTTTATATGGCGCAAATCTGGTCACACCAAACTTAAAAGAAGCTACATTTAATAATATTGATGCGGGTTTACGTTTCAAAGTTTTAGATGACCGACTGGATGGAGAAATTACCTTATATCGTTTACAAGGTAAGGATGAAATAATTAGTTATACAAAAATTGAAAATACACGTGAAATACGTGAACCTCGCAATGCAGGCAAAACCTTACATCAAGGCATCGAAATTGGTGGGACTTGGAAAATCAGTGAACTGTATGACCAGCGTTTGAAGCTATCTGGAAGTTTTGCAGAGCATAAGTATAAAGAATGGCAGCCATCTTTAACACTTAATTATAGTGATAATACGATGGCAAACTCTCCAAAAAGTTTTGGCACGATTGAGTATCAAATCAAACCTATTCCAGCATTATTACTTTCGGCTGAAGGTGTTTATGTCGGTTCATATTGGATTGATGATGCTAATACTGAAAAATATGATGGGCATACCATTCTAAATTTACGTGCCAATTATCGTAAAAAAGCTTATGAGGTTTATGGACAAATTCTTAATGTAGCTGATGTCCATTATGCGGAAAGTACTTCATATAGCAGTAATCAAGCTAGTTATACGCCTGCAGCACCACGAACCTATTTATTAGGTTTACGTTATCATTTTGGAAAATAAATAATGAATGCCAATCAACTTAAGAAGTTACTGAAATTTCATCGTAGCTTTGGAATGGTTCTTGGCATTCTCGTTTTGATGTGGTCTTTAACAGGTGTGTTGCATCCAATCATGAGTGCAACACAACCTCAACCCGTCAAAAGAATGCCTCCACCTCAGCAACTGAATTTAACAAATGCTTTGCCTGCACCTTTGGTTTTACAGCAGTATAAAATTGAAAAATTTACAGCACTACAAACCATTCAATTACAACCTGAACTTGTGGCTTATCGAGTTTTAAAACCAAATCAAAACATTGCGGAGTATTTTGATAGTCAATCGGGTCAACTCATTGAGGATGCCGAGCAACAAGATGCAAAACGTCTTGCGATTTGGTATACAGGTTTAGCCAAACAACAGATCGTTTCGACTGAACTGATCACTGAGTTTAGTGATGACTATCCAAGTGTGAATCGTTTATTGCCTGTTTGGCGTGTAAGTTTTGACAATGGTTTAAGGGCTTATGTCGATCCATCACAATCTCGATTAGCCACGCTCTCCAATGACCAAAAAATGTGGATGGCGAAAATATTTCGTTTAGGTCATACATGGACCTGGAGCGATCAACCGTGGACAGGACAAAGTATACTGATGCAAATTGCCTTAATTGGCATTTTAGTGCTGACTTGTATGGGTATTGGATTATTTTTTAGGATTCGTAATCGTCAAAACCATCGTTTAGCTAACAAGCCAATTCGCTTTTTACATCGCTATTTGGGCATCAGTCTAAGTATATTTATCTTGCTATGGGTATTCAGTGGTTTCTATCATGTTTGGCATAAAAAATCTGAGATTGTGAACATTCAACCGATGTTTTATACACAGGATTTAAGTGCTGTCGCATGGAAAACGGCTGTTCTACAGCCAATACAACGCCTTAACCTTGTACCGATCTCCTTTGGTCAAGATCACGCTCAAGCAGGTTGGATAGTTCAATTGACAGGCAAACCACAGCTACAAGGCAGCATGACCGCAGCCAAAGAACATGATCATAATCATCATGCTAAAAGTGCTGCCCCTGCAATTGAATTGATTGATGCGAATACCGCGACAAAATTAAATACGCTTGAGCAAAGTAAGCAGTTGGCTGCCGACTATTTACATTTACCAGTGGGTCACTTTACTCAAAGCTCTTGGGTCACCAGTTTTGGTGGTGAATATGGTTTTATCAATAAGCGTTTACCCGTAGTAAAAGTTGAAAGCAATTTAAGTGATCAACTCAGGCTATATATTGAACCAAGTAGCGGTGTGATTGCAGCGCAAGTCACTCAACAAGATGCTTTAGAAGGTTTTAGTTTTGCTTATCTACATAAATGGACATGGCTACCACTAGATAAAACACTCAGGGATATCTTGTTAGAACCTATCCAATATTAATTTCATTCTTTTTTGGCAATTGGAAAAATAATTTGTTAAATTCTCCCCCATGAGAAAACCATATCCCAGCGACATTAGTCGAGAAGCCTTTAAAGAAATTGAACCGTTACTATTGAGCGGAAGAAAACAAACGCGTCCAAGAGTCGTTGATGTCTATGAAGTGTTTTGCGCCTTGCTCTATATTCTAAAAAGTGGATGTCAATGGAGTATGCTTCCTCGAGACTTTCCACCTAAAAGCACTGTGCATTATTACTTCTCGATTTGGAATAGAAAACCATCAGAAACTGAACCTAGCATACTTGAGCAGGCTTTAAAAAAATGTGGTTGGCGAGGCCCGTATCAACAATGGACGGAAAGAACAAACGAGCTTTATCATCATTGATTCACAAAGTGTAAAAAACACAGATACCGCACGTAATAAAGGCTATGACGCTGGTAAAAGAGTTTCAGGGATTAAAAGACATATCATTGTTGATACTCAAGGTCTGCCTCATGGAATATTTATTACGACAGCAGATAAAACAGATCGTCAAGGTGCATTAGATGCCATAACTTTACATAGAGACACCTTACAAAATGTAGAGGTTGTACTTGTTGATGGTGGTTATACAGGCGAACCCTTTTCTTTGGCTGTTAATGATTTAATCAGAGCGCGAGTTGAAGTTGCTAAACGAAGTGAATTACATAAATTTGCAGTCATACCACAACGCTGGGTTGTGGAAAGATCATTTGCTTGGTTAGAAAAATGTAGAAGGCTTTGGAAAAACTGTGAAAAGCACCTAAATACGAGCCTTCAGTTCATTAATTTAGCCTTTTTAAGGCTACTTTTGCATAGAAAATATTCTGGATAGGTTCTTAGGTAGTATTGCTGGACTCATCGCTTTATTGGTGATCTTAGGTTGTAGATTAGCAGCCCGAAAAGCATCCTAAGTTCTGTGTTGATCCTTCTTAATTTAAGGAGGATCAATTTTTTAGAATTAAACCCATCAAATATAAAATGAAGCCATCACAAAACTTAGCATTAATCCTGTCTCAATCAGCTCAATTGCAGCACCAACAGTATCACCAGTAATCCCACCAATTCTTTTGATAAATAAAGCTCTTAAATAAAATAATACAGTAATAAAGCAGATAAAAGTCACCAACCCCAACCATTTAAACATACAAAGTAATGAAATTGTAATGACAAAAACAGCCCATGTAAGTTTCTTTGGAATAAAATCAGTAATTGAACGTCCTAGCCCTTTATCACGAACATAAGCTGAGGTTAAAAATAAAAATAATGGAACACTACGCCCAAGCATTGGAACTAGAATCAAAAAAGTATTGAGATGCTGCTCAAGCAGCACATACAGCGTAGCAAATTTAAGTAAACAAACAGCAACCAGACTCAGCACACCGATTGGACCGCAGCTTGGATCTTTCATAATTTTGAGTGTACGTTCAGGATCACCAAAACCACCCACCCAAGCATCTGCTGTATCGGCTAAACCATCAAGGTGAAGCCCACCTGTAAGCCATATCCATAACACTAAAATGATACTGGCAATCAATAAAATTGGCAGTTTGACTAAAATCACAGAGACACCAAATAGAATAAGTCCGATCAACAAACCCACAAATGGATAAAACAAAATCGCTTGACCATTTTGCTTTGCACTTGGCATTGTTTTTAATTCAATGGGCAAAACCGTTAAAAATTGCAAAGCAATCCAAAAAGCCGTCATGCAAGAAATCTCAGTCAAACAATATTGATGATTTACAGATTATGAAGAAACAAAAATGGGAATAGAACCCTATTCCCAAATTAAAATGATGAATCAACTAGATTATTGAATTTGATAACATTGTTTTAGTTTCAAATAATCATAATAGAAACTGTTGGTACTATATTGTGCATATTTACATGATGGTTTAAACAAGGTCTCTTTTTCATTGTAGAGCATTTTTACCAAAGTTGTGCCTTGAGCATTTTGGTAAATATCCCACTGTAAATTCGCAGCCATTGGTGATACCACTTCACCTCTCCACGTACTATTGCTGTAGTTATAGGTTTGACGTAAAGGTAAAGGCTGCATCATGTTGTCATGTAACTCCAAACTGGTCGCCAGTGGAATAATGATTTCTGCATGTGCGAAGCTTAACACAGCACGGTGGGACTGTTGTTTATCGACAATTGCATCTACTTGCTTAAACAAATCTTGTTTTAGACCTTGAGCAATGTTACTGGTGACAGCATTTGATTCTTGAAAGCTTGGCCCTTTTTCATAAAAATCATTTGCATCGTTAAATTCAGCATAGAATTTTGCTGCATCTACAGGCATATATTGATCAAAATTCATACCCTTTAATTCAAGCTGCATACCACCAGAAATTGAATACAACTCATAAAGATAAGCTGCTGCATCCACAGCACTTGCAATGGTATTTTTTCCTTTCCCTTTTTCTGTAATGGTCTCACCTTTTGGCGATGTCACGGTATAAGTGCCGCTATTACTGAAAGTATAACCAGTCGTACCTAATTTTTTGATAAAGTCAGGCTTAAAAATTGGGTTAAGCACGCTCAGTGCAATTTGCTGTGCGCGTGTATCTTTTGCCAAATCATTTAACTTATTTTTTAGATATACATCTTCAGCTTCAAATTTTTGATAGGCTTGACTTGCATCATAGATTGCTTGTTGTTGTGTTGATAATGGTTTAAGCAAATCTTGATCTTTATTCAAGCTATGGAAATAAAGTTTAAAACGATCTACGCCGCCATCCTCAATAGATGGGATACTCGTACTGGTTAAACTGGTATATGAAACAGGTGTAACTTGATTTTTCAATTGGGGTTGCTGTTGAATCAATTCAGCAGTAAAGAACTTGGCACTATCCACCGCACGATCTACGCCTGAGCTTTGAACTAAAATAGATTCAGGTTGTGTCGCTGCTGTTTTAAATAGCTCAGGTAAACGCTGTAAAAGACGGTCTGCGATGCCACGATGTTCTTGAATACCGAGCATCGTTTCATTGCCATATCCATACTGACGGATTCCGTCCACCCCATAACCAAGCAGGATATTGGCTTTCATCATACTTTCTAAATCGGCACCTAGTTTCTCACCTAAAGGCGTTAAAGCATTCTCAGCCTTGGCTTGTTTCCATAAATTATAAAGTGCCAAGTCATATTTAATACTCGATAATCCTCTTGAGCCATGACGTGCCACTAACTCAGTGAAAACAGGTTTAAAACCTTGTGGAATTGCTTCGTATTTTTTAAGGTCTTGTTGAGGTTGATATGGTGTTTTGGTTTGATAATATTTTGATGAGGTATTTTGTTCAGGGCTAGACTGTGATTGTTGATCATTATTATGACATGCTGCCAACAATATACTTGCACATAACAGACTGCTTTTAAATAAAATATTCATGAATAGACATTACTTATCGTTTAAGAAATGCCCTGTATCATAGGCAGTGACAATGACAGTCCGATTACAGTTTTATGGCAGTGTGTGATGATCGAAAAATCTCTTATTACTTATTTATCAATGTTTTTCTTCAAAATACATCTTATCTAATCTTTTAGAGCATTCAAGTTGATAGAGCTTGCCCAGTTCGGCAGGCATTTTTAATAAATCATCTAGGTTTTGTTTTTGCGCTAAACAGGTAAGTAATTTGATCACCCCACCATGTGTGACTACTAAAGCCTTGTTCCAATCCTGTCGTTGCATTTGCTCGTAAATTTCATCAAACCCACACATGACTCGCTGCTTGAATTGAATCAAAGACTCACCATTTGGCGCATGATATTGCGTAGGAAATTGCCAAAAATTTGCTAATCGCTCAGGTTCGGCTTCATAAATGGCTTGGGTTGAAATACCCTCCCAATCACCAAAATACATTTCTTTGATATGCTCATTGACCCACATTGGCAATCCGAGTTGATCTGCCAAATGCTCTGCAAAGCGACGACAACGCCGCAAAGGTGAACTGATAATCACATCCCAATCCACTGGAGTAGTCATGTACTGCTGAATGGTTGATTGCATTTGCAACCAACCCTGTTCAGTCAAATCATCATCCAAGTGCCCACGTAGCGTATGGCTTAAAGTCGTTTCACCATGTCGCAGTAAATCAATCTGCAACTTTGTCACCTGTTACTGCCGCTTCCGCAAAAGTTGCCATTTGATTATGCAATACACAAGCAAGTTGGATCATAGATAATGCCGCACCAGCACCACTGCCTTCCCCTAAACGTAAATTCATTTTGAGGATTGGCTGTGCTGCAAGTTCTTTTAAGATACGTTGATGACCATATTCTGCTGATTGATGTCCAAATAACATCCATTCACGACTCTGTGGTTGAATACGCACCGCACATAAAGCTGCAACTGAACTGATAAAACCATCCACCACAATCGGCAAACCAATTTGCGCACAACGTAAATAAGCCCCTGTCATCGCTGCTATTTCTAAGCCACCAACAGCGGCTAGAATTTTCAAAGCATCATTCGCAACATGAGGTCTATGGAGCTTGACCGCTTGATCAATGACTTTAATTTTATGTTGTAATTGTTCAATATTGATTCCAGTGCCTAAGCCTGTAAGCTGCTGCGCTGATTCATTCAGTAACAAACAGGCAAGTGCTGAAGCTGAACAGGTATTCCCAATGCCCATTTCACCTGCAACAAAAATATCGCTTCCCTGCGCTTTTGCGAGATCTGCACTATTTTTACCCAGTTCAAGGGCGGCAAGGCATTCTTGCTCGGTCATGGCTGTTTGTTGTGCAAAATTTGCAGTGCCAGCACGAATAGTATGGCATTCAACTCCCACATAATTGTAACTATCGCCTACTGTCCCACAATCAGTCACTTGTAAATGGGCATGATGATGTTTGGCAATCACACTAATTGCTGCACCACCCGATGCAAAATTTTGCAACATTTGACGAGTTACTGCTTGAGGATAGGCTGAAATATTTTCTGCCACAACACCATGATCACCAGCAAAAATCGTGATCCAAGGCTGTTGAATTTTAGGGTGAACTGTACCCTGCAAACTTGCGAGTTGAATTGCCGTTGTTTCTAAATCACCCAATGCACCTGTTGGCTTGGTTAATTGGAGTTGACGTTGTTCTGCTTGCTGTTTCGCATCTAGATCAGGTTGTTGTACTGCGGCTAAAAACCATTGCGCTTGTTCAGTCATATTATTTCTCATCTTTTAAAATCATTGGAAAACCTGCCACACAGAACACCACTTTATTTGCCAACTGCCCTAAAGCTTGATGTAAACGTCCTGCTTCATCCACAAATCGACGGCTAATTTCCCCCATAGGAACGACACCCAGTCCAGTTTCGTTACTCACTAAAATAATATGTGATTTGAGTTGGGGTAATAGGTTTAAAAATTTCTCTGTTTGCTGCTGTTGTAATTCAGCATGATCGGATAACAATAAATTGGTGAGCCATAAGGTCAAACAATCCACCAAGATCACTTGATTCTCTTGATCTAATTGCAACAGTTGATCCGCAAGAAAAATAGGTTCTTCACACAATTGCCAATCATCAGGACGTTGTTGTTGATGATGCGCAATACGCTGCTGCATTTCTTTATCTAAGGACTGCGCCGTTGCAATATAAATGACAGATAAACCTGTCTCTTTGGCTGTTTGTTCTGCCAAACGACTTTTACCTGAGCGCGCCCCACCTAAAATCAGTTGCAACATATCTAACCTAGTTCAATTTGCTGATAAGGATACAGGAATCCTTGTAAAATCTGTGCCTTATAATAGCCAAAAGTCAGTTTTTTGACCTCAATATTTATAGTTTTTATCGAATGCTGTTGTATCCGTTCAAGTACAATATCACTCAGCCAAGCTTCACGATACAAGCCTAAAGTAATATGCGGACAATATTCGAGTGCCGCAATTTCTCCAGATAGTTGAGCAAATTGTTGACGAATTTGAGCCAGTACATGATCTTTATCTTTGATATGCAAGAATAAAGCACTGCTAAAACTATCAATCTGGGTGATTTCTAGTTCAAAGGGCTTTAACTGCAATTGTTTAACCAAGTCGATCTGTCGATTTAATTGTGCAATTTGGAAATCATCATCATATTTCTTAACATCTGCTGTCAAAAAACCGCAAACAAACAAAGTAATATGATACTGGCGCTGATTTGATGGGATGAGAAGATTTGAAAATGGTGTTCTGACCTGATCTAGATACCGAATCAATTCAGGTTGATCAATTTCGATATACCACAGTCCGTAGTCTGAACGACCATGATGCCATTCAGGATAATCTCGCAGTTCAGTTGCAATCAGTTGAGTAGATGCTTGTAATAACACAACGTCGACAACATGTTTAAAGTTGTACTATTCAAACACAAATCAATTAAAACATTAAAGTTCTTTTCAATATTTCATTTCAAACATACTCCGACTTGGTTTCCCCAAACGTCGCGTTAAACGCTAAATCGACATCGGCTAATTCATGTTGAATGCCTTGATAAAGATGATCTAACAACTGTTTCTTTTGAGTTTCGGTCACATCCATGTAGGCGACATTTTTTTGAATGTGTTGAACAATCAATATTTCGTCTAATTCAAGTATCTTCAAAGCATAGGCATATCCATAAATTGCCCCATTTAAGAGATTTTGATCAGGCAACTGTTGTTGAATATGGTTCTCTAAACTTCCTAAAACACGCTCATTAAAATTAAGCTTTTTTAACGGCTCTCTTGCAACACGTTCACACGGATCTTTATAAGCAGATCGACATGAGTTTAAAAAACTTTCAGCCATTCGATCCAATTGCTTTTTTTGATTTGGGATTAAATTAGCTAAACCTAATTTAACTTCATCAACCAGTCTTTCAGCATATTGTCGAACTGCTAAATCAGCCATTGCAATACCAATCGTCTCATGCCCATTTAAACTGGCATACCAAGCAAGCATCGCATGACAACCATTCCACAAACGATTTTTAATGATTTGAATATCCGCAATCTGATCAACCAGAATCATTTGACGCATTTTATGAAGTAATGGACTGCGATTCTCTACATAAATTGGCATATCCGTTTCGCTATGAAACAAAATTAAGTCCATATTCTGTAGAAACTGACCAGCTTGGAATTGCCCTTTCATATCGTCTAAGCATGAACTCAGGTGCTGTTCTTGTTGTTCAGTTAAAGCCGTTTCATCTGAGAGTTCAATACTATCTTCATTTAAATCAGACTGATATTGTTTAAATAATTGGTGTTTGATATTCAGTTGGCGATACAACGCCTGATCTGTAAGTTTAGAAGCCATCCTGTTTACGACCGTATCACAGAAATAATGTTCAGTTAAAATATGCTCAGCAATATCTTCATCTGTTATTTCAAGCAAAGCTTCACGGAGGTGCTTCAGTACCAAATATTTTGCACAGACTTTATTCAACACAATTAAGAAAGTAATTGGCTCATCATTTTGTATCTCTTGTGACATAAAACGTGCGAGCAAGCCTTTTGCAATTATTTTTGCTTCAGATGGAATCGCCTGTTCTGGTAAACACAGCGCAATCAAACTCGATTGCATATACATGTCTAACATTTGCTGCTGATCATCCGCATCAATCACTGTTAGATTTTCGATACGTTCGTCATAAGAACACTGGCTATAGCGAATACTATAGCTTGCAAAACTATTTACAGATTCAAGATATAAATGATTTCTGGTTGATGCCAATATCCGCTGAGGTCGAGTAAAACCATCCCAATGTGATAATACTTGTGCAAGGTATCCACCACCCATCGCACCAAAACCATGAATCCCAACGGTTAATTGATTCAAACTTTGTGGAAAAGATTCTTTCAACTGTGGCATGCCCATTTCAGGAATATATTGATCTAAAGCATTCAGACATTCATTCATGTCCTGATAATAGAATTTTGTTTGAGCCAACATCTTATCATTCGGCTCTTTGATATCTTTAAGTAAAATTGTGATTCCACCTGCTTCAGATGCAGAATTAATCCCATTCTCTGAATCTTCAAACATAAGGCACTGTTGCGGTTGTAAATTTAGTCTTTGTGCCGCTGTGATAAAAATTTCAGGGTGTGGCTTCCCTTGTTCGACTTCATCACCACAGACCAATAAGTCAAAAAATTTATAGACATTGGCATTAATTAGATATTCTTCTGCAATCGCACGACGACTCGATGTTGCAACTGCCATTCTTAAACCAGACTTACGCAAACGCTCTAAAACTTGGATTAAGCCCTTTTTAATGGGAACACCATTTTGACGAACAAACGCCAGTTCAATTTCATCTGCTCGTTTGCGAATAGCAGTATAAGGAACATCTGTACCATAAAACTTTTGTGCCAGTTGTTCAGATGCTTTTGCACTTAATCCTAGACACTGCATTAAATATTCATCTGAGAACTCCTGTCCAATGAACTCATTGGAGGCCTGTTTCAATGTTTGAAAGCGTAAACGCTCAGTATCAAACATTGTTCCATCCATATCAAAAAGTGCCCCTTGGACAGGATAATCATGAAAAATTAACATTTTTACTCCTTTGCTATGAACCAGACTTTTCTTAGGTTAACTAAAAAAGTGCATCAAAATCCAAGGCGTAAATAAATGAAATAAATCTGATCAAAAAACACACCAAAATGGTTATTTTTTGATTCAAGAGCCGCTCATTCTGTTAATAATTTGCATTATTCCAAAAAATATGCTTGTTTTTTTAAGCAAAAACGGCAAATGTTTGTGCTTATAGACTCGAATCTAAATCACGAGCTTAGTCGATATTTTGTTTTGTAGCATTAAGATCCAAGCCAAATACAAACCCACACTGAGCATTAACACACTGAGTAAATAAAAAGGTAAATTGATCGCATAGTGATATAAAAATGTACTGAGCAAAGGTGCAACAATTAAACCAAGCGCCTGAATTGCAGTACATAAACTTGCCATTTTAATTTGTGCACTTTGGCTTACTGATTGTGCCGCACCTGTCGTAAATGCAGGAAGCAGGCTTGCAACTCCTATTCCATATAAAATATAGCCGGCTTGGAAAAAGATGATTTGATCTGCATTTAACGACAATAATAAACCAGCAAGCATTGCCGTAATCCCTAAACCTACCAAGGCTTGTAAGCTTAATTTAACAATTTTCACGATAATAATCTGAGTCAGAACCAAACTAAAACCAACAATTAACATACACTGAGAAAAGTAGCTTGCACTCTGCTGTATGTTGAGTTGAAAGCGATCCTGAATATAAAATCCTGCTGTCATATTCAAAGTCACGATTGCCATATAAGTACTAAAACCAAGGATTAACCACGGTAAAGCAGGCTTGATTGAAAACGCTGTTGATTCATCTTTTAAGCTTTGTTGTTGTATTGAATTGATCTGAGTAATCGTGTCTTTATGAAAAAATACGGTCAGTAAAACACTAAAGATCATCAGTACAATAACAGCCACCCACATTGACAATAAAATCCCACCTAGCAATAAAATAGAAGTTACAAATGGCCCAATGATCATCCCTAAACTGTTCATTGCACCGTACATTGCCATTTTTTGACTTCGTTGTTCTGTATCAATGACATGCTGCATCACATAACTTTGTAAACCAATTTGTGGCATTGCCATGAATGCCCCTGTACTTGCACGGCTGAGTATAAGAAGTATAAAAATTGCGATAGGAGCTAAACTTTGATTGATGCCAAAATAAAGGATGAGTGTAAAAATCGCCCATGTAATGGTCATCCCCCAAAAACCATAATTCATCAATTGATATGGTGTTTGTATTTTCTGATGCTTAGCAATAAAGATTGAAGCAATTGCCATACAAATCGCACCCGCGGATACAATCATGCCCCCCTGAAGCTCGGTTAAGTGTAACTGCCGAATTAAAGGTGCAAGCAAAGGCAAAATCATGGAAAAACAAGTGCCGTTGGCTAAAGTTGCCCAAGCCAATAATTTAAAATTTCTTTGCATAATGAATGTCATAAAAAGAAAAGGCATCTAAAAAAGATGCCTTTTTGATTAGATTAGTATTTGAGGGTATAGCTCAAACCATAAGTACGACCTTGTGCAGGTAAACTAGACATCGCACTATATACAGCTTCAGCAGCTTGGCTAAATACAGTTTTGTACTCCGTATTCCAAACATTGTAGACACCAAAACCAACTGTTCCAGGGCCTGCTTTTGCATTGGCAATCACATCCATCACAGCATAACCTTTGATTTTTGTCGCAGCATTAGGGCGAACATTGGTATCATATTTAGCAACCAAAGCATCTTCATACGCTTTATCTGTTCCTTTGACTGCAAGCATCTGCACTCGTAACCCATTGCCTTTGTCATCATTCCACTCACCAAATACTGTTCCCTTGATTGGAGAAACTTGTAAAGCATTTAGCTCTCGCCAAGTACCAGCAGCATCTTTAAATTGACCTCGGGTATAAGAAAGCGTCCCACCAACATTAAACTGATCGAGTACAGGCATACTTGCATTTACTTCTAAACCATAAACTCGCTGGTCTGTGTCAGCTACAGTCATAGAACGATCAGCTTTAAACTGAATCACTTTATCAGATGTATTGTAGAACGAGGTTAAACCTAAATTCGCTCCATGATCATTCTGCATTCTCCAACCCAACTCATAGTTGTTGACGGTAATTGGATCTACATTTTCAGAACGTACAACATAACCTGCTGATACATCACGTAGTACACGTTGAATATCAGGTAAACTAAAGCCTTGTGAGAAATTAGCAAACACTTGTTGTTGATCATTTAATTTATAAACAGCACCTAAATTAAATAAAGTTTTATCATGTTTGACTGAACCAGCCGCAACTATTCCAGCTGGTTGACCTGTTATATCACCTTGAATGGCTGCAACAGTTGGTTTAAATGCCCCTGTATCACTTTCAATACGTTGATAACGTATGCCTGTTTGAAGATTTAATGCATCCGTTACATCATAATTTGCTTGGATAAATGTGCCCAAATTTTTAATGGTTGCATCTGGACCAAAATCATAACTACGACCCGTGTTATTATATTTCAATCCATTGTTAGCCATGCTATAAAGATCAGCTGTTTGCTTATCTTTTTCATGATCATAATCAATACCATAAGTCAGTTTTAAATCACGATTAATAATGTTCAGTTTTGATGTCATCGCAGCACGAACACCAGTAACGTCAATATCAGATTCTGATTGGTATGCTAGGTAATAATTAGATCTCATGAAATTACTTAAAACTGTTGGATAAAATCGCGCATTTTCATTGCGATAATACGCTTCAACATTAAGTTCCTGACCTAATAAATCTGTATTTTGATATTGTGCATTAACAGCATAGCGTTTGGTAAAAGGTTGTTTATCGACCTCGAAGCCTTTTAACGCATTTAAACTTGGTGCACTACCTTTTTTGAAAACTGCATAATCAGGACCATAATCAGGGCCATATTCTGAATCTTGTTGATCATCATAATATTGAGCGCCAAAACTTAACTTTTGCTTGTCTGTTAATTGCCAGCTTAAACGACCATTTACATCGATTGTCTCAGTGTCTTGACGATCAGTTTGTGCGATTTCTGGTCCAATGCGATGACCATGACTGTCTTGGATTTCACCACGTTTGGTATAGCCTGCACCTAAGAAACCATTCCAATCCCCTTGGTTAAAGGCAACCGATTGATAAGCCTCATAAGCAAGTGCATCATTTTTAAAATTATCACCAGAGGTCACACCAACTTTTGATTCAAAGCTTAAACCTTCCTCAGTACCTTTTTTGGTAATAATATTAATAATACCGCCTGTTGCCCCTGAACCATAAATGCTACTCGCACCTGAAACCACTTCAATTTTTTCAATTGAATCTGGGCTAATACTATTCAATTGACGAGAACTGTCACGAGAACCTGTTTGTGGAACACCATCAATCATATATTGTACTGTTCGCCCACGCATGGTCATACCATAATTACTGGTTGTACCAGAGCTTGGGGTTAATGATGGAACTAATAAGCCTAGAATATCAGCAGTACTCTTACCTGCAGCCGCTTGTTTAGCAATATCCTCTTTATTGATGCTATAAACTGTCCCTGCAATTTCCGCAATACTTTGAGCTGAACGAGTCGCTGTCACCACAATCGGTGCAAGTTGTGCTATTTTTTGACTTTCTACAACAACTGCTTGAGTAGATGGTGCTGTTTCAACAGTTTGAGCATAAAGCTGTGTACTTATGGCTAAGCTCAACAGTGTGAATGATGTCGAAAGTGAACGAACTTTCATAAATTACCCCTAGGTATGTTGTTGCGTTTGTTTTGCTTTGTGAACTAGAACTTGACTGAGCAAGATGCTCAGTACAGATGCGGCTGCAAGAATGAGATAGAAATTTCCATAGCCAAATGCCTTAGCCAAGAAACCTGACATTGCTCCGCCAATGAAATAAACCAGCAGCTCAAAACAGACTAAAATCGTAAAGTCTGTTCCTGCTTGCTCTTTAGAACTGGTTTGCATGAAATGAGCATATAAAGCGGTCATCGCGACGTAACGAATAGCTAAAATGACCACGACAAATACACCAAGTAACATTTGCCATTGATCAAACCAACTCAATAAGACAGCAGCCCCAAGCAAGGCATAAATCAAAGTTCGTGCCCAACCTGCCCAAATCAATAATTGAGTTGCCGCTAATTTTTTTAATAAAAATGCTGCGGATACTGCTGCCAATAAACCGACACCAGCCCCGACTACAGACATCAGTACGCCAATGTGTGCCAATGACCACTTTTGATCAATCAACATGGGATTGAGCATTGCCATCGCGGGGGCTTCAACCACGCGATAACAGACAATCAAAGTCAAAGCCCATAACATTTCAGGGCGTTTAAACGCTCGGATCAGGCTCGGTGCTTGCTTGGCAATTTTTTCTGTATTCGATCTTTCTTTGATTTGGAAAATAGCCAACATTGTGAATGCTGTCATTGCAGCTAAAGCAATTAGTGCCGTTTGCCAACCATAGAGTTGATACAACCATAAAGTACCAGCACCACCCACCATACTGCCTAAAGCAACGCCAATACTTTGCGCCATACTTCCTAATCGGTATTCAGACTCGGAAAATGTTTCAACGGTATAACCATCAATCGCAATATCTTGGGTTGCAGCAAAAGTCGAAATCCATAAACCCACAATCACAAAGACACTTAAACCATAGTCAAACTGTGTCAATGCCAAAGCCACCACGCCCAAGACCAATGCAATCTGAGTAAATAACAGCCAAGTTTTGCGTTTACCCAATGATTTCAAATAAAAGCGATCAAGCAATGGTGCCCAAAAAAACTTAAATGCCCACGGGATATACAGTAGCGACAACATCCCAATCCAACGCAAATCCACGCCTTGATGACGTAAAATCGTAGGTAAAGCCACATTGTAAAAATACAATGGCAAAGCATGTGCTAGGTACAGTACCACCACAACCGATAGGCTCAGTGTGGATACTGTTTTGATTGGAAAGGCATTGTCATGATTCAATTGTTGATTCATAACCACCTCTGCACAGCCCATTGCACAGCATCGGCTTGGCTCAAACTGACGAAATAAGGCACATGCCACGCTTTTTGCAGTGCTGGTGTATCTAATCGAATGCGATCTGCTTCATCTTGGGCAATACGAGCAAAACCTAGGCAATATTGATAAAAGTCTGGTTTATATTGCTTATACCATTTCGCTTGAATTGCCCGATATTCTTCGGGAAATTCGGTATTCAGCTCAGTTTGCATAATCAACACAAAATTTCTTTTTTGTTCGAAATATTGTTGGATATGCGCTAACCATTGTTCAAATTCTGCCACCGAGACATGCGCGGCAAAGCGCATGTCTAAGATGTGCATCTCATTGATTGATAAACTCATGTAGTACTCAGGAATTTGGCTGGCTGATCTGCGAGCTGTTGTTGTAATTGCTGTGATGTTTGGAGCGATTGACCAAACTTGTTATAAAAAGTTTCTCTAAAGCAGTAGTACAACATGGCGGTTTTCTCAGCCATTGGAATGAGACGCTGGCTTTCGTAGCACATCTCCTCGACCACTGCCGCATAAGGCTTAACCGTATGATCTGGTTCACCCACAATTTTTTTCGCTTGTGAATGTTCAAAAATATAGAAGCTGAGCAAACGAATGGTTGGACGCAAAAAGCCTTTGCCAAACACAGATTTATCGCCAAAAAGTAGATGCCAGCCTAGATCATGGTCATCACCTTCGTAATAACGACCTAAACGATCCCGTTTACCTTCATAGATTTCGGTATAACCCACATCTTTACCATCCACCCCAACAATTAATAAACGCTGATGGTCATCTGCAAGCATCTTGTCGAAATACACCTGCAAATCCAGTTCAGATTTATTCAATTGCCATTGTGGAATCACATGTGGCTCATGCATCCATTGATGCAATAAAGGAATATCTTGTGGATATTGCACTTGTCTTAAATAATATTGCGTACCATTCTCATGGTATTCATAGTAATCAGGGAGTCGCTGAGAGATTGTGTTCATATCAGACCTTTATTTATTCAATCTTAGAAATATTTAGCCAGCTTTAGATTTAGCTTGTTGAGTGCCCCATTCCGCCAATGTCTCTGGACTCACTGGGTTTGCAATTGGATCAAGGAAAACAGGCACAGGACGTTCTGCTTCATCGTTATAACTTGTGGTAAATAAACGAACACGGTTCAAACAAATCTTGGTGTAAGTTGGTCGTAACATGGCAAATTTTTCAGCACGTTCAGCCAATTCAGGATGCTGTTGGTTAAACTCAACGATAACGTTGGAAATGGTTTGCCAGAAATCAAGTTCTAAATATTCAGGATAATCTTGCAAGAACACATTACAGATATAGCGGTAATGCACCATGAACAGACCTGTGAAAATGAAATGACTTAAATCGGTTGCTTCATGACGTAATAACAAATTAGCTTCAGATGGCAGTTGACCTAATTCAGGGAAATCTTCATCCACCAAATTGATATCATCAATAAAGTCTTTTAAGACCAATGCTTTTGGCACACCATTTTCATGCACCAACATGGTGTTTTCGCCGTGTGGTGAGAATGCTAAACCGTAGCGATACAAACAGAGTAATAACGGACTTAAACAGACTTGCGCAAATTGCGCTAACCAAGCCAAAGGATTTAAACCAGATGCTTGAATCAGTACGCTAAGGATGGATTGACCTGAAATATCTCGATGTAATAAGGCAGCTTGAGAAAGTACTTGCTGTGATGAATCAATATAGCGATCGACACTTTCACGCCACAAGCAACCAAATAATTCTTTAAATTGATAAGGCGCACCTTCAATTTGGTCAAAACACGGTTGATGAATGGTTAATGTCGCCACTTCACCCAAGAAAATCACACCTGTTTCTTGCAAATCTTGATCTTGTTGATGAATTTGCTTTAACCATGCAGTAACAGCAGGTGCTGCAAGATTACGTTTTGAAGGTAATCCACGATAAACAGCCGTGTTAAAAATACTCACTGGCAGTTTAATGTAATGACGTTGTAAGTTGGATGTATTGCATAACGTACGAATTGACTGCATCGGTACATAGCTGTCTTGGCTAATGTTCAACTCAATGATTTTCTGATCGACAATTTCATTGGCATAGGTTGGAACCAGCCATTGATGCCATTGCCAAGCATGCACAGGAATCAAGAAATAATCTTGTGGATTCAACGCTTTGATTTGTAAAATGTTTTGAAATTGTTGAAGTTCATTGGCATCAAACTCATGTTGATACAAAGCACAAGCATCCCATTGTTCAGTGCTACGATATTCCGCTAAATCACGATGTACAGCTAACCATAATACTTTGACTTCTGGTGAGAGTTCAGGTGCAGCACTTAAATAATCATCATAACCAAAGCCCATACGTCCCTTACTCATGATCAGCCAAGGATGACCGCGTAACATGCCTTCAACTTTATAATGCGATTCAGTTAAAACCGCAGCACTTGGCAAACGCGTTTCATTGAACAAATGTGCTTCTGCCAGCCAAGTATTATTCATTTCCTTAATCAAATACGCTTTGGTGAATGGCTTGACATTCGAGCTGTCAGACATTGCGACAATAAACTCATGTAAATTCCAAGCAGGCTGATCACTGTGCTGACCATTGCTTACATCACGTACCGAGCCTTCCTGAATATTCCAGTGTCCAAGTAAATATTGATGTCCTTGAAATTCATACTGACGATTGCCTAAATCTAACTGATAACGTCCTACTGATAAGGCTTTAACTTCAATAATTTCTTCGTAGAGAAACTCTGCAATCGCCATTTCAATGAGACGTTGCCCTGCGGCACGCCATTGCTGCTGATTAATTTTTAAAGTTGCAAAGTTCATATCAATTTCTCATAAGTTGAATACACAGCAGCAGTTTGTGTTCGTGTGCCTACACCACGACTGGTTGAAGGTGTCGTTATCGTGTTCTGTTCTGCTGTCTTTAAAATCGAAAGGTTTTTACTCGCTGTCTTTTCACAAAGACAATCTTCTAAAACGGCTTCTTTATCTGCCATACAAATTTTAGGATTTTGAGAGAGGTTAAAGTGCTGGAAAGTCTGTACCTGTTGCCCAAGCTCATAAATCTGACGCTCAGCCAATTGATTAATAATCGTAGCTGCACGATAAGCGCCAAGACCTAAGTCTGGTGTACCAACCCCATGACTATGCATTTCTTGATTTTGAACAAAAATATGACCATTCAGATGATGTACAACTCGATAGTCCTCGGTAATTTGCCAACGCTGTTTATGATCAAATTCAATATAAGGTTTCAGCAACTGCATAAAACCAAAGTCAGGCGTAAAGTAACCTGTTGCTGCCACAAGGAAATCACAATCGAGATGGAAGCTTTGCGCCGTGGCACGATGCTGAAAATGCAGTCGAATCTTTTGAGTATCTAATACTTCAGCATCTTTTAAATCGCACTGACTATGTAAATGTGTTTGTAAACTTTGACCCGCGATGCTGCGGTGATAAAGTTTTTGATAGATTTCACGAATGGTTTTTGCACTGATCCCCTTGTATAACAAGGCTTGCTGCTGCAATTGCTGTTCTTTTTTCTCGACTGGCAAATCATAAAAATGCTGCGCATAGTCAGGGCTAAAGTGCTCCAGTCCCAATGGTGCATATTCCATCGGGAAAAAACCTTGAGAACGGGTAAACCAATGCAAATCAAATGGATGATTTGCCTCATCTTGCTGTTCATCAAACAGATCAATAAAGACTTCAGCCGCAGATTGCCCTGAACCAAGCACCACCACATCGCCATGTAAATCCGTATTAGCATGCGTCATATATTGAGCTGAATGCAGACATTTTTGTGGTTGCTGTTGCTGAACTTTTTCCAGACATTCAGGCAAATAAGGCACATTGCCGCTTCCAATCAATAAATGACGGCATAAATAACTGTGCTGAATCCCTTCTGACTCAACTAGTACTTTAAAACCGATGGTTTGAGGTTCAATCATCAAAACACGAGATTGGTATTCAATACAGTCAAGCTGTTCTGCAACCCATTGGCAATAATGGTTATATTCACAACGTGGAATATGTGGTTGCTCTAAGAAATAGAATTTATACAAACGTTGATGATGACGCAGATAATTCAAGAAACTGAATGGACTGGTTGGATCAACCATCGACACCAAATCCGCCATAAATGGCACTTGTAATACCGTATTCGGTAACTGCATTCCTGCATGCCAATCGAATTGAGCTTTTTGCTCGAAAAATGCATAGTTCAATGCACTTTTATTCTGTAGCAGACTGGCAAGACTTAAATTAAATGGTCCTAGACCAATTCCAATAAAATCAAGCATAACTGACATCCTTTTCTGTCATAAACAGTGGATTTGGCAGTTGTACATAAACGGATTGATTTTCGACGGGTGCGATCAGTTCATCTAATTCATGCAAACGAGTCAGTAAATTACCCTTATAAGGTAAAGTTGGATTGAACAATAACCCCTGCAATAATGTGCTATCAGGGTATTGCTGTAATTGCACCTGTAAGAAAGTTTTTAAATGTTCAAGCAATTCATCTTCGGTGATATAGCCTGTTGCACCAATCGCATTGATCATGCCAAACAAGGTATTTCCAAAGAAATAATAACTAAAACGTTCATCCACGAAATCTTTAGGCCCGACGGCAAACGCCTTTTCTTTCAGCTCAGGTAAGGCTTGTAGAATTTCCGTGGCAAATTCTTCAATGTAATAGAAACCTTGGTTATCACGTAGCCACAAGGTTTTTGGGAAATGATTTTCTAACTCCAATAACACATTCTGCTGATGTGATTCAAAAGCCATACCATAACGATGGTAGACATACATTAAAGGCTGCAAGCTGACTTCAAGGAAACGATTAAACCAATCCAAAGCAATGTCTGAAAAATCGGTTTCATGGTGCGTTTTTGCTATTTTTGCAAATAAAGCATTAAAACGATTTAAAGGTTTATCTGGATGATCCTGACATAAGGATGCAATACAGGTAACTTGCTGTTGAGGATGGAATGGCTGATCACGGAAAATACAGATACTTTCATTGACCACTTCATCATCAATTTTTAAAGCAATCCACGCTGGATCATTCACCGCTTTTAAGCTTGGGCACTGTTTTAAAATGTTTTGACCCAATTCACTGTGCCATAAACGATGCGTCAGCTCACCACGATGGCATTCTTTGGCTAAATTGACGCGAATAGAATTGGTGATCATCACTGAAAGTGAGGGTTTCACCATCCAAGGTGCATTAAAACTCGCCAAGGTTCGGATTGAAGTGGTTGGAGAAAATTGCCAGCCTCGTAAGCCTAAATCAATTAACTGCCCCGTTTGTTTAAGACGTTCAAACCACGGTTTACTTTGTAAGTAACGTGCTTGCCATGGATGCAAAGGCAGTAATTTATATTCGATATGGGTTTTTAATAGATTGATATCTTGTTCAGATAAATACCACTGTAAAGCAGTTTTTAATTGAGCTGAAATACTTTCATCAGTAGCACTACCCTCAGAAATATAGTCTTGATGAACCAACCAATAATACAGTTGCGTCTTGCCTTTATGTTCAGGAGAGAACTTTAACCAATCTTCATGCACAAACCCTGTTCTACTTTTTGGTGCTGGGTGCATACTATGCCCCAGAATGAGCGCCTGCTCTGTTTCAATAAAACTCTGACCTGCTTTGACCAAATCATCAAAATCGCTCTCACGTTGTACTAAAAACTGTTGCAGTGCATCACGACTTTGAATCCACTTCTCTACTAAAGATGCAGCATCTAATGGAATAGACGATTCAAAAACCAGTTCTTCAAGCAGGAGACCTACAATTGTAATAGGGCTTAAAGTTTTGATTTGTCCATGGATAATAACTTGTGGAACATCTGCTACACGATGTCGCCCGACTCGGCTGACATAAGATAAAGGAAAATTACATTGAGCTTGAATAGAATGGATAGGGATTGATAACAGCGTTAAACCTTGGCTAAACGCTTGTTGTTGCGGACTTTGCTGATTTTTATTAAGCAAGTGACCTTTGCCAGTTTCTTGCGTATATGCGTTGACGAAGTGTTGTATCGCCAACCGATTGGCAAGTGATTGCATCTGTCGGTATCCTCTTATAAAGAGAGAGTTAATTTTTTTTCGAATGTTTTGAGCTCTAAACAAACCTTATTACAATGTTATTCACAGTAAATAAGATATTATTAATGATAATTATTATCATTAATAATATCAATTATAAATTTGAGCTAAACCTCTGCACTTAATACTTTGTTTTTTAATATGAAAAATTAATTTAGATCAAGAAAAATACAAAAAATTATAATTCCAATTATTAATAATTTCAATTATAATTTACTCTTTTATTGTTTTTACGAATCAAATAAAAAAGACTTTCTGCTTTAAAGTCTTTTTTAAATATATTAACAATCTAAAACATCTGAAAACGTCGCTTCCAGTAACTTAGCTAGATCAACTGGGTTAAGACCAATGTCCAAACCTCTTTTTCCACCACTTACATAAATCTTGTTTAATGACTTGGCTGTCTCATCGATTACAGTTTTGAGTCGTTTTTTCTGTCCTAAGGGACTAATTCCACCGACTAAATAACCAGTTAAACGTTCAGCATCTTTTGGATTGGCCATTTGTAGCTTCTTGCACCCTACTGCTGATGCAATTTTTTTTAAATTTAAGTGATAATTCACTGGCAAAACTGCGATGAAATAATTTTTTTCATCGGTGACCATTAGCGTTTTGAATACTTCATCTACATTTAGATTGAGTTTTTCTGCGGCTTCTAAGCCAAAACTTTTTGCATTTACATCATGTTCATATTCATGAACTGTGAATGCTATTTTATTTTTTTCTAATAACTTACAAGCTGGAGTCATTTCTTTTCAGTTCTTCGATTTAGTGATTAAAGTAGTATAAGTGTAGCATTTAAAAATTAAGGATTAAATTTGCTTAGGCTATTTTGAGATAAATCTATTCTTGATAAAAATTCAATTAACCTCATATATTTGCTAACAGTAAACAGAATGAGCTCAAGCAACGATGAGTTATAAACATAATAATTTGATGGCAATGCGTCAGAATTATTGGGATGATGAGTCATCTCCTACTGTGCAAGAAGAGAAAATTTTTCTTCGGAATACTTTGATTGAAGAAGGTATTTTTAAAGATGCGACTTTAGACGACACCAAGTATTTTTTCTTTACATTACCCAGTATCATTATTGTGAAAGCTCATGCTTTAGGCTTTCATCATAGTCATGTAAAGCATATGTTGATTGCTCATATTCATACTAATCGTGCAGCTTTAATGAGAAAATCTACTCTAAAAATTCAGTTTAGGATTTAGGACATCTGTATAGTAAAGCCAAATTTGAAATTTAAATTTTACTTAGGCTATTCTGATTTATTGACCTAATTCACAAATTTAGACTGATAATTCAAGAGATTGAACTATTTTAATACGTTCAAAAGCTGTAATATCCGCTACAATTTAAGTCTCGGCTTTCAACCCTCCGATTTCAGCATAGGATTTTTCTTTCATGTCAGATCAGAACGATAAGCTTAAGAATCTAAAAACCTCCTCTGTAGATCGTCGCTTATCTATTGCAAAAGCCTCTTTACTCGCTGGAACACGTTGGGCGACTGCTAGCGCTACTTCAATTTTTTCTAGTGAAGAAGAAAAAGAGAAAAAGCGTAAAAAAGCCATGGCTGAACAAGCTCATTATTTAGTTTCTGAAATAGGAAAACTAAAAGGATCTATCGTAAAGATTGGTCAAATGATGGCTTTATACGGCGAACATTTCTTACCTGAAGAAATTACACAAGCATTAAATACATTGAACAATCAAACTGTCGCACTTGCTTGGCCTGCAATCAAAGCGCATTTGCAAGAACAGTTAGGTTCAAAATTAGATGAACTCACGATTGATCATGAACCAATTGGTACAGCTTCACTTGCCCAAGTTCATCGTGCGACACGTAAATCAGATGGTTTAGAACTCGTTCTTAAAATTCAATACCCTGGTGTGGCGGAAGCAATTGATTCTGATATGAATCTATTTAAGAACATGCTTAAACTCACCCGTATGGTGCCACAAACTCGTGAATTTGATCAGTGGTTTGATGAAGTTCGTGAAATGATGCATCGAGAAGTCGACTATGGCATCGAAGCCGCAACGACGCGTCGATTTGCTGATCGTTTAAAGAATGATCCACGCTATGTGGTACCAGAAATCGTAAATGAATTTTGCTCTAATAAAGTGTTGTGCATGACTTTCGAGCGCGGTGTACCAATCAATAGTCCGGTAATGCTTTCCCTCCCCCAAGAACGTCGTAACAAATTAGGCGAAGCTTCTCTGGAAATTGCAGTACGTGAATTATTTGAATGGGGTGAAATGCAAACTGATCCGAACTTTGGTAATTACCTTGTTCGTTTGGGCAACGGCGGTGATGTAAAGGATAAAATCGTTTTACTTGATTTCGGGGCGATCCGTCAATTTGATGATAACTTACTTGCTGTAGCACGGAATCTTATTCATGCAGGTTATGACCATGATAAAACTGCAATGGTCAAAGCCATGACTGGTTATGAGTTTTTTGATGCAATGCCAGAAAGTATAAAACCAGGTATGGCAGACGTGTTCTTGATTGCAACAGAGGCCTTTAGTTGCCCAAGTAATAATCCGAATATGCCAGCTGGTATAATGGATGACCAAGACCGCTACGATTGGAAAAAAAGCCAACTCCATAGTCGTGTAATGCAACAAGCAGCACAATCAATGGCATCTCGTTATTTCTCTGTTCCACCAAAAGAATTTATGTTTATTAGCCGTAAGTTTATTGGTGCATATACGTTTATGACTGTGATCGAAGCAAAGACAAATGTACGAAAAATGATTCGTCAGTTTGCATAAGCGCTATACCTAAAGTCATTTTGACCAATCTGATTTGTCAGTTTGGTCAATTTTTTTAAAATTTATTTTTCTGATATTTCTTTTATTCATTTAAAAACAATAATATAAAATCCATGTACGAACCATTTTACCCTTTATCTTTCTTAATTTAGCACGTCAAACAAGACATAGTTTTTTTGACTAGAGCATGTCAGCATAATTTTACAACCATCCTCTAGGATAAAATCATGTCGAATATGATGAATAAAGCTCAAGGCTTTGGGCTATCTTTGATCACTAAAATCGCAGGAAGCGAAGTATTAGATCAACTCAAATTAAGAAAATTTGTAGAGAAATCATTATATCAAGGATCAAAAACAGGTTTTAAAGTACTGAATAAGACACAAAAAGCTTTTAAACCGCAAGCAATTGATAAGCAACGCCTCCCGAATCAAGTTAATAAAAATTTGTTTGATCTCAGCCTTACTGAAGAACAGCAAATGACTGTCGATGCAATGTCTCAATTCGCTGAAGAAGTTTTATATACTTTAGCGCATGACGCTGATCATCAAGCACAATTCCCAGAACAACTTTGGCAACATTTGGTCGACTTAGGTTTGAACTACTATGCTTTACCTGAAGCATTAGGTGGTGTTGCCGCTGAACAAAATATTGTGAGTAATATATTAATCGCAGAAAGTTTAGCTAAAGGTGATTTCAGTTTAACAGCAGGTCTACTCAGCACATTTAGCGTTATTAATGCAATTACACGTTGGGGTTCAACACAAGTTCAATCGATGTATTTGCCTGTATTTGCTGAAGATACTGACGTTACCGCAACATTTGCATTTCAAGAAGCAACTCCTGCATTTAATCCATATCAGTTAAAAACAACTGCAACTGAAGCAAACGGTCAATTCTACATTACCGGTGAAAAAACCTTAGTTATCCTCGGTGACACTGCGGATGTATTCCTTGTAAGTGCTGAGTTTAATGGTCAACCTGATATTTTTGTTGTGCAGTCAAATCAAACGATTGCAATCAAAGCTAATCCAGCAATGGGATTAAAAGCAACTGAAACAGCAACACTTCAATTCAACCAAACTCCTGCTTTGCGTTTAGGCGATGCTGACTTTGATTACACTGCATTTGTCGACCTTGGAAACTTAATGTGGTGCGCCATGGCGATTGGTACAGGTGAAGCAATCAAAGCTTACTGTATTAAATATGCCAATGAACGTACTGCTTTTGGTGAACCTATCTCTCATCGTCAAAGTGTTGCTTTCATGATTGCCGATATGGCCATTGAAATTGATGCTATGCGTATGTTGGTTTTAAATGCGGCAAGCTTGGCTGAAGCAGGTAAACCTTTTCATCGTGAGGCCTATCTTGCTCGCTTACTTTGTGCCGAAAAATCAATGAAAATTGGTACAGATGGCGTACAAATCTTAGGTGGTCATGGTTTTACTAAAGAGCATCCTGTTGAACGTTGGTATCGTGATTTACGCGCGACCGCTATCTTACATTCTGGCTTACATGCGTAATTTTGGAGAAGAAGAATGAACTTACAAAATCCGAAAAAATTTAAAATGTTGGTTGATCAGGCGCATGAAACAGCATTGAATGTATTACGCCCTATTTCACGTAAATATGACAAAGCAGAACATGCATACCCTAAAGAACTCGATATGCTCGCTGCGCTATTAGATGGCATGAATGAAAGTGGCGAAGGTGTCGGTGCAGCCAATGCGAGTAAACGAGGGACAGCTAACCCAGATGCCATTGTGAATGGCGGTAACATGTCTGCGGCACTTGGTATTATTGAAATGTGTTATGGTGATACAGGCTTACTGCTCAGTATGCCACGTCAAGGCTTAGGCAACTCTGCCATTGCAGCAGTTGCGAATGATGAGCAACTTGAACGTTTCAAAGGGACTTGGGCTGCTATGGCAATTACTGAACCAGGTTGTGGTTCAGACTCAGCGGCTATTCGTACAACAGCAACCAAAGATGGCGATGATTATATCCTTAATGGTGAAAAGATTTATGTCACTTCTGGTGATCGTGCAGACTCAGTTGTGGTTTGGGCAACACTAGATAAAAAACTTGGTCGTGCTGCTATTAAATCCTTTGTTGTACCTAAAGGTACGCAGGGTATGAAAGTTGAACGCTTAGAGCACAAACTGGGAATCAAAGCTTCTGACACAGCTGCTATAAGTTTTATTGACTGTCGTGTACCAGCAGCTAATTTATTAGGTAATCCAGAAATTGATGTTGCTAAAGGTTTTGCTGGTGTTATGGAAACTTTTGATAACACTCGTCCACTTGTTGCAGCCATGGCAATCGGTTGTGCAAAGGCATCTCTAGAACGTATTAAAGAAATTTTTAAAGATCAGCTTGATCCGGACTACAAAACGCCTTATTTGCAAACTTCGAATTTGGCTGCTCAAATCTATCGTATGGAAGCTGAGTGGGAAGCTGCTCGCCTACTTATGATTAAAGCCACATGGATGGCTGACAATAAAAAGCCTAATTCTAAAGAAGCTTCTATTGCTAAAGCAAAAGCTGGGCGTGTAGGTAATGAAATTACACTCAAATGCGTCGAATTAGCTGCAAGCGTGGGCTATGGTGAAGATGAGTTATTAGAAAAATGGGCACGTGACTCAAAAATCCTTGATATTTTTGAAGGTACACAACAGATTCAACAGCTCATCATTGCTCGTCGTGAATTGGGTAAATCTTCGAGTGAATTGAAATAAATACCCATTTAAACAAAAAATTTAAAAAGGACGTTATTTACGTCCTTTTTATTTTCATATAGCACGCTATCGCATCGTCACAAACTCTTCTGCTGAAGTAGGATGAATTGCAACAGTATTATCAAAGTCTTTTTTCGTCGCTCCCATTTTTAAAGCAACCGCAAAACCTTGCAGAATCTCATCCATGCCAAAACCGATACCGTGGATACCGACAATTTTTTCATTTTCACCCACACAGACTAGCTTCATTTTGGTCGGCTGACGATGTTGCGTAATGGCGCTATACATCGCAGTAAATGATGAATTATAAACTTTCACAGCTTGCTGACCATATTTCTCAATCGCTTCTTGCTCAGTTATCCCTACTATTCCAATCGGAGGATGGCTGAAAACAACCGTTGGTATATTATCGTAATCTAAATGCTCATCTGGCTTATGATTGAATAATCGCTCAGACAATTTACGACCCGCTGCAACTGCGACAGGTGTAAGCTCCATTTTCCCTGTAATATCTCCTACCGCATAAATGCCCGTTTGGGATGTATTCTGGAATTTATCGACTTGAATATATCCTCGATCATCGAGCTGTATATTGGCTTTTTCTAAATTCAAGCTCGCCGTATTTGGCTCTCTACCCGTTGCCCAAATCAAGCAATCGACCGTATGACTTTCGCCATTTTCTAAATGTAATATGACAGAGCCATCGGTATTCTTGGTGATTTCTTTAGGAACAGCTTGTGTATGTATAGTAATTCCATCTGTTTGCATCACTTCAACCAAAGTTTCACTCAAGAAAGAATCAAAACGTCGAACAGGTAAATCTTTACGAATAAATAATCCAACTTGTGAACCTAAAGCATTGAGTACCCCTGCCAACTCAACTGCAATATAACCAGAACCAATCACGGCAGTAGTTTTAGGTAAAGCCGTTAGTTCAAAGAAACCATTCGAATCAATCCCATATTCAACACCATCAATATTAGGTAATAATGGCTGTGTCCCTGTTGCAATCAAGATATGGTCTGCTGTGAATTTCTCACCGTTGACTTCGATAGTATTTTTATCAATAAAATGAGCCGCACCATGAATAAGATCAATCTTATTATTACTTAGGCTATTTTGATAAGATAGATGAATTCGTTCTATATAAGCTTGACGATTTTTGACCAGTGTCTGCCAATCGAAAGATTCAACTTTACTGTTAAAGCCATAATCAGGTCCATATTTTTGAATTGATTCAGCAATATGTGCTGCATACCACATGACTTTTTTAGGCACACAGCCGACATTGACACAGGTGCCACCTATTTCAGCTTTCTCAATGAGAGCACATTTTTTTCCATACATTGCAGCACGGTTAACTGATGCAATTCCACCACTACCACCACCAATCGCAATATAATCATAATGTTTTGTCATTACTGCCTCATAGAATCAATTACAAAATTATTTTATAAGTATTAGATATACAGCAACAAAGTTCTGAATACTTATTTTGTTAAAGTTTTAATACAAGAAAATAAAAAAGCACTGAGGATAAATCATCAGTGCTCTACTTTTGGGAAAGTTTTAAGCTATTCGGCTGCCACAGCTTCTACTGAAGTTTCAACTAAAGATTGATCCACTACACCAAATTTCTTAAACAGTTTTGCACGACGTTTTGGATAGATATTGGCTTTATTCAAATCACCTTTGTAATGATCAAATACACGCTTATCCATCATTTTTGACCATAGTGGTGGAATTAATGCTGGTAATAACATGGTTGCATAACCACTAGGTAATTCTGGTGCTTCATCAAAATTGCGCAGTGCTTGGAATGGACGTGTTGGATAAGCATGATGATCTGAATGACGCTGTAATTGATACAAGAATAAGTTGGTCACAATATTGTTATTGTTCCAGCTATGCTCTGGCATCGTACGTTCATATTTACCATTTTTATCTTTTTGACGTTTTAAACCATAATGTTCAATATAATTAATAATTTCAAACAAGCTAATACCGTAAAAAGCTTGAGTCGCTAAATACGGAATTACACCTTTACCAAATAATCCAATCATTGAACCATGAAAAGCAGCACTCATTCCCCAGCCTTGCAATAATTCATTTTCAGTTGACCAGAATTCTTTACCTTTACGTTTCAAACGATTAGTTTCAATTTCAATAGCAGATTTGAAAGAACCAATTACTGTACGTGGCCAAAACTCATAGAATGTTTCTCCCATTTGTGAAGATGCTGGATCTTCAGGTGTCGCAGCGCGTTTATGGTGTCCATACGGATGTTCTACACGGAAGTGATTATATCCTGTAGGTACAAGAGCAAGATGAGAAAGAATATGATCTATACGATCATGTTTATGGCTAAGTTCATGTGCAGTATTGATTGCGATACCATTGATCGCACCCATTGAAATACCCAATAGGATTTTATCGATAAACGAAGTTTCTTTACGACTAGATAAATAACATGCGTAAAAATTAGCTGCATATTGTAATGGAAGAAAGCTTTTTACTAAGCGTGAATAATAGGGATCTTTTTCAAGTAGTTTAATATCTTCATCAGTTGGGTTATTTGCATCTTTTCCAATCAATGTGTCAATTGCTGGAATAACGATATGCAAAACAATTGGTCCACCTAATGCAAAGATTTTTTTTAATGGACGAGGTGCAAATTGATAACCTGCTAAAATACCAATGCCAATTGCAGGTAAAGCTGGGCTAATTGCCCATAAATAACGTTTACGATCCAATTCAGTTTTCGATTTTGGAATGCTTACTGGCGTACGTTCTTGCTCTACATTTACTGGTGCATTCATCATCTTATCCATGTCTTTGTATATATATGTATATTTTGATGAATTATGAGTTTCATGACAGTTGCAAGCGTCCAAAAAACCTATGTGAAAGTCTTTGGCATAATCTTCCATGTTTTTGTCCTAAAAACACATATTGAGTTATTGGGAGAGCTCTCTATAATTTACAATGAATACATAATTTAAAAATCATATGGATGCTTTAAGTAAAATATTTGCTGATATTCATTTAAACCATACGGAATATATCTACTTGAAAACTCAAGGAGAATGGAGTTTTACGTGCCAAGATCAAACAGCACTTATCGTATACATTGTTTTAGTTGGTTCTGTTTTCATTCAAATTGATTCACAAAATAGTTTAACTGCTCATGCTGGTGAAATTGTCCTAATTCCTTCTGGAACAGCACATACGGGTGCAGATAACTCCATCACAAAGCTTGTGAATGCAGTCAATATTTCAAAATTGTTTGATGGACATAAAGAGGATGCTATTGAATTCGGTACAGATTCGTCAGAGAAAAATCTTATTTTAACTGTTCGTTGTCAGATTGACACCATCATGGCACGCCCTTTTATTCAAGCGTTACCTTCAATCATTCATATTCAACACGGAGAAAATACAGCACCTGAATGGTTACAAATTGGTTTGCACTTTTTAGCATTAGAGACACAAAATATTCAGGCAGGTAGAGATATTATTATTGATCATCTTGTAAATATTTTATTGATCAAATGTATAAGAGATCATATTCAACAGATCTCAAATCAACATGGATGGCTAAGCGCTTTAAATCATCCTGAGCTCAGCAATAGCCTTGCTGCAATTCATAACCATCCTGAAGATGCATGGACAGTTGAAACCCTTGCAGAACAATGCTGTATGTCACGTTCAAAATTTGCAAGTTTATTTCATGAGGTGATCGGAGAATCCCCCTTGGCTTATCTACAACAACATCGTATGCGCTTAGCGAGCCAGTATTTACGTAAAAGTAATTATTCCATTCATCTGATTGCAAACAAAGTGGGCTACTCTTCCGAAACAGCTTTTAGTCAAGCATTTAAACGGACTTTTGAGTTATCACCCAAACAATACCGACAGCAATTTATCGAAGCAGAAAATTAGAATATTAAAAAAAGACACCTAAGTGTCTTTTTTTATTTTTGTAAATTTTAACGGACAATACCGCGTGTAGACTTTTCGAGTGAATCAATAAACAATTGTGCTTCAGGCGTCTTCGTCAGTATGTCGCTACGAATCTGCTCAATGGCTTGCTCAGTGGTTAAACCAGCCTTATAAATCAGCTTGTATGCTTCTCTTAAACCTTGAATCGTATCTCGAGTCCAACCTTTACGTCGCATGCCTTCAATATTCATACCGTAAGCATGTGCAGGATTACCAGATGCCATCACGTAAGCCGGAACGTCCTTAAGAATTAAAGATGCTCCACCAATCATGCTATATGAATCAATACGGCAGAACTGATGAATACCCGCATTACCACCTACAATAACATGATTACCTACATGGACATGACCCGCAACGCCCACATTATTGGCAAAAATATTGTGATCACCAATTACACAATCATGTGCAATATGAGTATTCACCATGAATAAGTTATGACTGCCAATTTTTGTTATTGCATTATCCTGAACCGTACCTCTATGCAAAGTACAATGTTCACGAATAAAGTTATTATCCCCTATTTCTAGCCATGTCTCTTCACCTTGATACTTTAAATCTTGGCAAATTTCACCGACACTCGAAAACTGAAAAATATCATTATTTTTTCCAATTTTCGTAAAACCGCCAATTACCACATGTGAACGTAATTTAGTCCCAGCATCAATCGTTACATTCGGACCAACAATACAATAAGGTCCAATTTGTACATCAGATGCAATTTCTGCAGATGGGTCAATAATTGCGGTTGTGTGAATTAGGTTTTGACTACTCATGTCTGCTCAATTTTTTGGTGGGAAATAATGATCTCTGCTGTTGCAGCGACAATACCGTCGACACTAGCCTTACAATTGTACTTGTAAATGCCACGTTTTTGCATCACTAGTTCTGATTTTAAGACAAGCTGGTCACCAGCAACAACTTGTTTCTTAAATCTTACTTTTTCTGCGCCAGCAAATAAGAACAATGATCCTTCTTTTGGCTTTTGATTGGTCAATACAAAGCCTAATATTCCTGAGACCTGTGCGAGAGCTTCAATAATCAACACACCCGGCATAATCGGGTATGTCGGGAAATGCCCTTGCAAAAACTCTTCATTAATAGAGACATTTTTATAGCCGACAATACTATTCTCAGTTATTTCTGTAACTCTATCAACAAGTAAAAAAGGATAACGATGCGGTAAATATTCACGAATCGTCAGAATATCCATGGGTAATGCAGGCATTGTAAATGCTGGAGATGTAGACTCAGTCATAATAAATTATTTACGTAACTTAAAGGTTGATTCAAGGGACTCTAATTGAGCTTGCATATGATCAAGCCTTTTAGTGATTTGGGTCAATGGCACATCTGCTAATTGTCTAAGGCGTACAACAGTTCTTTTCCAGTGACTATTTTCAAATAGTCCAATTCCCGAAGAAAAGATTCCCGCTTCAGAAATACTTTTTGTGACCATTGACATTCCAGTAAGCGTCACATTATTCGCAATATTTAAATGCCCTGCAACTGCACTGCCACCACCGATAATACAGTTTTTGCCAATTCGGACACTTCCAGCAATTGCCGTGTTTGCAGCGATGGCTGTATGTTGATCAATTTGAACATTGTGGGCAATTTGCACAAGGTTATCAATAATGACGCCATCTGCTAAAATTGTGTCATCTAATGCGCCACGATCAATACTACAATTTGAGCCAATACGGACATCATTACCGATTCTTACCGAACCGAGTTGAGCAATACGGTGCCATTTTCCTTGATAAGGTGCAAAACCAAAACCTTCTGATCCAATCACAGTATTCGCATGAATACGAACCCGATCTTTTAACTTTGCACCGCCCGTGATCGTGACATGCGCATCAATGAAACAGTCATTACCAATTTCAACTTCATCATCAATAAAAGCATGTGCTTGGATAATTGTATTATGTCCAATAACACAATGCTCACCAATGACAGCATAGTGCCCTATATAAGCATTATCAGCCACAATTGCAGAAGGATGAATTTGAGCAGTACTTTCGATACCTTTTCGAGAAATTTTCTTCTCAAATAAATGTGTAAGAGTTGCAAAAGCAAGATAAGGATTTTCTACAATGATAAAATTTTGCTTCGATGATAATTGTTGTTTTAATGCAGTTGTTACAATATAAACACCTGCTTCGCTTGCTTCAGCTTGTGCTAAATATTTTTCACCATTTACAAAACAAATGTGATGATTTTGTGCCTGTTCCAAACTAGACAAATTAGAAATTTTAAAATCTTTATCACCAAAAAGCTCACCTTTTACAAGATGAGCTATTTCTTCTAAACGATAACTACGTCTATTCATTGATTATTTCAGTGCGTTAACCTTTTGGATCATTTTATCAGTTAAATCATACTGAGCGTCAGAGGCAATTGTTGAATTTTTATTCAAAATAAGATCTAAATTATTTTCTTTTCTTAATTGCTCAGCTGCTTGCTTCACTTTTCCTTCAAATGCAGTGTTCATTGACTGCAATGAAGACTGTACTTTAGTCTGTAAGCCCTGTTGGGTTGTATTGAACTCATTTAACTTAGCTTGATACAGCGCAGTCATTTTCTGAATATCAGCTTGATTCATCTTAGGACCATCAGTTTGCGCTTTTTGCTGCATAGTTTCTAATTCTTTGCCTAATTGTTCTAATCTCGTCGATGTTGGTTTAACTGATTGACCAAGAGCAGCATTTTGTTGTTTAAGATATGTGCTACTTTCAACTACGCGAGTTAGATCAACAACACCTATACCAGCAGCATTCGTCATAGCAGAAACCGTTAAACCTAAGCCTAACATCAACATCGTTAATTTTTTCATTATTTCGTCCTTTTATATTTTAAGAGTTTAAGGGCCGTACTTAGAAAGTACGACCAATTTCGAATTGAATAGATTTGGTATTATCACCACTCTTATCATTAAGCGGATAAGCATAACTTAATGATAATGGACCAATCATCGTAATCCACGTAAAACCAGCGCCAACGCTATAACGCATATTGCCAAAATCGAACTTGTAGTTATCATTACAATATTGTTTGATATCAACAGTACTAGCACCTACTAATATATTACCCTTTGGTACATTACATTGCGTATCAAATACCTGAGCACCCTCGGCAAAAAGTACAGGTCGAACTTGACGTGTCCAATCGCCCTTAAATGGCAAAGGTAATGCTAACTCTGTTCCAAATTGAACCAAGGCATTCCCACCAACTTCTTCTGGGCTCGGGTCATTTTTACCAGTTGCTTGGAAAATTACACTTGGGTATTTAGGTCCTAGTGAACTATTGTCATAACCACGAACAGATCCATAACCACCCGCATAGAAGTTCTTATAGAATGGTAGGTCATTACCATAACCTAATTTACCATAGCCTCTAAGTACAAATCCCATCGGCAATGATTTGAATGCCTGAGCATCATAAGTCATTTTTTGATAGTCAACATCACTACCTGGAAGGCCTACTTCTAGACCCACACGGTGCGACATACCTGAAGTTGGGAATAGTGGTCTGTTCAAGGTGTTATAAGACCAACCTAAGTTTAAATTATAAGTTAAGAATGTACCTTCAAAAGCACTATCATAGTTTTTAAAACCACCTTCACAAGTTCCTGGAACTTCTTTTTGATCTATAACCTGATTTTTTCCACTTGGACACCAAGTGGATTGAGCTGTTGCTTTACCACCATTTGCCAGCAAATAATCACGAATGTATGTAGATACGCTTGGACCTGTTCTTACTTTAGTTTGATCGATACCTAAAGACGCACTAATACTCTGATTTTCATCAATTGGGTAGCCGAAACTTAAACTACCACCGACGCTATCTGTCACGTAGTTATTGACGTTATAGTTCTCACTTAACTTCGTTTTTCGATAATAAACGTTGTAACCACGACTAACACCATCAATAGTAAAATATGGGTCCGTCACACTTAAGTTATAATAGTCTTGTGTTTCGGAACGAGATAAATCAATCGCAACACGATTCCCAGTACCCATAAAGTTGGTTTGACTCAAACCAGCTTGGAATGTCACACCACCATTTTGAGAATAACCTACTGCTAATGTCGTTGTGCCAGAATGTTGCTCTTCAACATCTACATTTAAATCGACTTGGTCTGGAGAATTAGGTACGCGAACAGGTTTTACATCAACAGTTTTAAAGAAACCTGTGCGTTCTAAACGCACTTTTGATAAATCAATTTTTTCATTACTTGCTAAAGCACCTTCCATTTGGCGCATTTCACGACGTAATACTTCATCCGCTGTTTTACTATTTCCAGTAAAGTTAATACGACGAACAGTGACTTGCTGACCAGGATTAATGTAATAATTGAGGTTTACGATACCAGTTTGATTGTTAATTTCAGGTACAACATTCACTTCAGCATAGTAATAACCTGCATTACCATATTTACGAAGTAGTAATTGCTTCACCGCATTTACTTTTTCTTGTGAATAAGTTTCACCATCTTTATATAGTTTTAGTGCTTTTAATTCTTCAGGTTTATAGAGTGCATCGCCTAAGAATTTGGTTTCACCAAACTTAAACTGACCGCCTTCATCAACTGAGACCTCAATGAAAATGTGTTTTTTATCTTCACTGATGTTGAGTTGTGAATTGATAATATTAAAGTTGATATAACCTTTATTCAGATATAAAGCACGTAATGCTTCTAAGCTTGCTGCCATTTTTTCACGTGCATAGCGATCATTACGTGTAACAATCGAAGCCCAACCGCTTTCTTTAACTGCAAAAGCCTGCTTAATGTCACTATCACTAAATACAGTATTACCAATGATATTAATATCAAAAACTTTTGCAGCCGTACCTTCATTAAAATTAAGCTTGAGCTCAACACGGTTATTTGGACGAGCAATGGTATCAACCGTTACATCAGCATCATAACGACCTTGTTGAGTATATTGCTGCTCAAGTTCAGTCTCAATGATCTGCAATGCTGACTTCTTAAAGACTTCGCCCTCTGCAATCCCCATTTTCTTTAAGCCCTGCTCTAAGGCTTCTTTAGGAATCAGCTTATTACCTTTAAACTCCAATTTAGAAATAATTGGACGCTCAACAACTTTAAAAACCAATACGTTTTTTTCTTTATAGGCTTTAATGTCATCAAATAGACCTGAAGCATATAAAGTACGGATCGCCTCAGCAATCACAGGATCACTTACTCTATCGCCACTATTTATTGGTAACATAGAATAGATACTTGCAGGTGTTAAACGCACGAGGCCATCAATTCGTATATCTTGTGCAAGAAACTCATCTGCTGCGTATGCTTGTTGTACCACTGCCATCGCACTAACCAGTGCCAAAGGCATTAATAAATGTGTGTGACGCATGCCCATATATTTTCCAGTAAGTTAAATTCCGTTTGCGTTTTTTTATAAACGCATGAAGTCGTTAAATAAAGCCAAAAGCATCATGCTACCGAGCAGTACCATACCAACTTTTAGACCAAACATTTGTATTTGTTCGGAAACAGGTTTACCACGAATTGCTTCGATAAAGTAATAAACTAAGTGACCACCATCAAGCATTGGAATTGGTAATAAATTTAGGATACCCAGACTTACACTCATCAACGCCATAAAAGAAATAAAGGTTTGCCACCCCATTTCAGCACTCTGTCCTGCAACTTTTGCAATCGTAATAGGACCTGATAAGTTATCCAATCCAATTAGTCCACGTACCATTTTAGTAATCGAACTAAAAATCATACCTGACAATTGTGTTGTTTTTTCAACAGCGACACCTAATGCTTCAACAGGTGAATACTGAATGGTTTGTTTGTATTCATTGGGAATCGTGATTTTACCCGCATCACTTTTCACTCCAAGAACACCACTCATATTACCCATATTGTCACGTTGACCTTGCGGCATCACCTGTAAATGTACAAGTTGACCTTGACGTATTACATCAATATTCAAAAGTTTTTCAGGTGAATTTTGCACAACATTCACAACATCAAACCAATCTTTCATTGCAACACTATCAATTGCGACGATGCGATCACCCACTTTCATACCTTGGCGTATTGCAGCACCATCTGGGCTCAATTCCTTTACAGTCGCTGATATAAATGGACGATAAGGTAAGAAACCTAATACATCTAATGGAGATTGGCTTTGATCTTTTAAAAAGTCTTTAATTGGCAAATTGTATTGTTTTTCAGTTCCCGCACGATCAACAACAATCGAAACTTGACCAGTCTCTCCAACGCGATTAACCAAAGCGTAATTCAGTTTTTCCCATGTTGCAGTTGTTTGACCATCCACCATCACCACTTTATCGCCAACATGTAAATCGACTTGGGCAGCAGGTGTATTTGGCATGATTTTGCCAATACGGGTATTGAGCTGTTCTTGGGCTGGTAAAAACAAAATCCAAAACAATAAAACTGCAAAAATAAGATTAATCAACGGTCCAGCAGCAACAATTGCGATACGCTTCCATGGAGATTGTCGGTTGAATGCATAAGGTAAATCTTGCTCAGCAACATTACCTTCACGTTCATCCAGCATTTTAACGTAACCACCAAGCGGCAATGCTGAAAGCTGGTATTGTATACCTGATTTTTTCGATTGCCATTTAAGCAAAGTCGGTCCAAAGCCAATAGAATAAACTAAAACCTTAACGCCTAATTTACGCGCGACCCAATAATGGCCAAACTCATGAATCGCAATCAGAGGGCCTAATAATAAAATCGCTGCAACAATCATAAATAGTGCGCTCATACGATTTAACCCCCTATACCTACGATGTACTTCTCTGCGATACCTCTTGCGATCATATCAGTCTGCAAGATGATGTCTATGCTTTCTGCTTTAGCATTTTGTACAACTTGTAAAGTATGCTCGACCACTTGCGTAATGTCAGTAAATCGAATTTGCTCTTTTAAAAATCCAGCAACCGCGATCTCATTGGCAGCATTCAAAATTGTAGGTGCTAACCCACCCGCACGCATGGCTTGACGAGCTAAATTTAAAGCTGGGAATTTAATATTATCAGGTGCCTGAAAATTTAATTGAGCTGTTTCGAACAGATTTAAAGCAGGAACATCCGTCATTAAGCGTTGCGGCCATGCTAATGCGTGCGCAATTGGCGTACACATGTCTGGGTTACCCATTTGTGCCAAAGTTGATCCATCCACATATTGCACCATGGAATGAATAATACTTTGTGGATGAACAACAACTGTAACAAAATGTTCTGATATTGAAAACAAATGACACGCTTCGATCAATTCCAAACCTTTATTCATCAAAGTCGCTGAATCTACCGAAATTTTTTGCCCCATAGACCAATTTGGATGCTTACAAGCCTGTTGAGGCGTTACATCATGTAATTGTTCTAAAGAATGATTAAGAAATGGACCACCAGAAGCTGTCAATAAAACCTGAGACACACCAAGTTGTGGCTCACCTGTTCTCTCAATCTGTAAATAATTGTGTGGTAATGACTGAAAGATCGCATTATGCTCTGAATCGACAGGAAGCAATAAAGCATTATGATCACGTGCTGCCTGCATCATGATGTCACCTGACATCACCAAGGCTTCCTTGTTTGCAAGTAACACACGTTTGCCTGCTTTGACTGCGGCAAGTGTTGGTAATAAGCCAGCAGCACCGACGATTGCAGCCATAACAATATCAACTGCATCATGTTCAGCAATGGCTATCAAACCCGCTTCATCTGTTAAAATTTCAATATTTTTTAGATTTTCTTGATTTAAACGTTGTTCTAGTTCTAATGCTTTTATTTTCGGAACAACCACTATTTTAGGGCTGTATTTTTTACATATTTCTACCAGTTCATCTAAACGACTATATGCAGAAACCGCATAAACAGAGTATTGGTCTGGGTGTCGTGCCAATACTTTTAAGGTACTTTGCCCAATTGAACCCGTAACACCCAATATACAAACAGCTTGTGTCATTTAAAGATCTACACCAATGAGTTTTACTAATACATACATACCAGTTGCAAAAATAGGCGCGGCAGCAAGAAGTGAATCAATTCGATCTAATACTCCACCATGCCCTGGAAGTACACGCCCTGAGTCTTTAATACCTGCACGACGTTTAATCATTGACTCAAATAAGTCACCTAATACTGATGCAAATACGGTAATAATTGAAAGAATTAAGAACAAAATAAGCTGGATTGTCGTTAAATTTAAATAGAAATATTGTATAACCAACATAATCACAACTGTTGTTGCAATACCACCATACAATCCTTCAACTGATTTATTCGGGCTTACTGTAGGAGCAAGTTTTCTTTTACCAAATTTACGACCAACAAAATATGCGCCACTATCTGCCCCCCAAACTAACAAGAACAAATACATCAGCCACCAAGGTGAGCTATGCCAAACCGCATAAAGCGCAGTCACTGCTGCAGAAATTAGAATAAAACCAATAGCATACAATGACATATTGTACCAATTATCTGATTCTGGAAAGCTTTTAACCCAGTAAATACTCCCTAGCCACGTAAGAATAGATGCTGCCCATAACAACAATGCAACATCATTAAAAAATAAAGCGAGTATTGAAACCGATGCTACACATATACCATATATCCAAGCCTTAGGTTTTGAAACAATAGCTTCTTTATGAGGCATAAGCTTAAACCACTCATAGCCTGCAACCCCAGCTGCTAAAATCATAAGCACAAACATTGGATAATGTGATTGCGTCGCAAACATGCAACTTAAAACAACAGCAACTAACACCAATGCGGTAATAATCCGCTCTAACATTATTAATTCTCTATTTTCGCTTGTTGAATCTGTTCTGTCGTCTTACCGAAACGTCGTTCACGTCCTGAAAAAACACGAAATGCGTAATCCAATTCTTCGACCTTAAACTCTGGCCATAAAGTTTCTGTAAAGTACAATTCTGCATACGCAGCTTGCCACAATAAGAAATTTGAAAGGCGATAATCCCCCCCTGTACGAATTAATAAATCCACAGCAGGTAGGTCATTTAGACTGACATATTTATCAAATAAATCAACATTTATATGATTTGTTTGAACTTTTCCAGCAAGAACATCTTGAGCAATACATTTTGCAGCATTCGCCATGTCCCACATACCACCATAACTAATCGCAATACTTAAGGTCATGGAATCAAAGGCAGCTGTTTTTTGTTCTGCATATCGCATTAAATCACTTAAATGATCTGAGAGGCGCGATCGGTCACCAATAAAACGTAGAGCAATATTAAACTTTTCCATACGAGGAAGCTGCTCATGAATCGTATCTTCTAACAACTTCATGAGTAAATCGACTTCATATTGTGGTCGATTCCAGTTTTCACTTGAAAATGCAAAAACCGTTAATGCTTTTACGCCGACACTTTTACAATGCTCGACAATCGGATCCAAGACATTTTTGCCTTCACGATGCCCATCACCTTTTTGCATTTGCATCTTTTTGGCAAAGCGATTGTTGCCATCCATAATGATGGCAACATGCTGAGGAAGAAGTTGATCTTCTTGCAAGGTCATAAAGTTAGACCTTCATTAATTCAGCTTCTTTCGCAGCCAAGCGCTTTTCTACTTCAGCAACGAATTTATCCGTAATTTTCTGAATATCCTCTGATGCACGGCGATCATCATCTTCAGAAATTTCTTTTTCTTTCAACAATGCTTTGATATCACCTAATACATCACGACGAATGTTTCGAATTGCAACCTTGGCATTCTCAGCTTCAGTACGTGCAACTTTTTGCATATCGCGACGTGTTTCTTCAGTCAATGCAGCCATCGGTACACGAATTGCGTCTGCTGTAATAGGATTTAATCCTAAACCAGCTTCACGAATTGCTTTATCAATTGCTGAAACCATTGAACGCTCAAATGGTTGTACTAAGAGTGTACGTGAGTCTTCAAGTCCTACGTTTGCAACTTGGTTTAATGGAACATCAGAACCATAGTAAGGAACCATCACACCATTTAAAATAGATGGATGCGCACGTCCAGTACGAACTTTTGCAAAACCTTGCTCCAAAGAGTCAAGTGTTTTATTCATACGCAATTCGCTATCTTTTTTGAGATCGTTAATCATATGATCTTCCTTACTTATTCATTAGGTATTACAAAATATTTAGACATTAGTATAAAGCGCTTTATGGCTCACGTACATTAATTCGTAACGTGAGTACCCTCTTTTTCACCCATTACAACAGAAAGTAAAGCACCCGATTTATTCATATCGAATACTTGTAATGGGACATTATGATCACGGCATAAGCAAATTGCTGTAAGATCCATTACACCCAACTTTTCATCAAGTACTTGATCGAAAGTTAAATTATCATACTTAACTGCATCATCATATTTACTTGGATCTTTATTATAAACACCATCAACTTTAGTTGCTTTTAAGATGAGGTTTGCTTCAATTTCAATACCACGTAAGCAAGCAGCTGTATCTGTGGTAAAGAATGGATTACCTGTACCCGCAACAAATACACAAACTTCACCTTGGCTTAGGTGGCGAATTGCATCACGACTTGAGTAAGATTCAACAACGGTGCCAATTGGAAGTGCAGACATTAAACGTGTTTTGATATTACGGCGCACTAATGCATCACGCATTGCCAAACCATTCATTACAGTTGCCAACATCCCCATTTGGTCACCTGTTACGCGACCTACAAGACCATCTTTTTGTAACTGACTACCACGATATAAGTTACCGCCACCAACAACGATACCAACCTGCACACCTAAACCAACCAAGTGCGCAATTGAAAGTGACATCTGATCTAATACTTGGGCATCGATACCCATATCTTTATTGCCTGCTAAAGCTTCACCAGAAAGCTTTAGCAAGATTCGTGCATAACGTGGATTTTTAGAAGCTGACATACCTTTACTCCAAACCGACTAATCTCAAAATTTCTTCAATTTAATTCAATATCAAGCTGATTTAATCTGAATCAACTTAGCAAATAAATCATATTCATCTGCATCCGTGATTTCGACTTCGAGTAAATCACCCGCTTTAATCACACTCTTATCAATATCTTCAACAAATACGTTGCCATCGATTTCTGGTGCATCTGCATATGAACGCGCAACAGCAACTGGAAATTCTTCTTCCAAGCTATCAACCAATACTGTCATCGTCTGACCAATACGCTTTTGTAGTTTTGCAGCAGAAATCGCTTGCTGAACTTCCATGAAACGCTCATAACGATCTTGCTTGATCTCCTCTGGCACATGGTCAGGAAGATCATTCGCTGTCGCACCCTCTACTGGTGAATAAGTAAAACAGCCCACGCGATCTAATTGGGCTTCTTTTAACCATTCCAATAGAGTTTGGAAATCTTCTTCAGTTTCACCAGGGAAACCCACAACAAAAGTTGAGCGAATCACCAATTCAGGGCATTTTTCACGCCACAATTTCAGACGCTCTAATGTATTTTCACTATGAGCTGGTCGCTTCATCAATTTTAAGATGCGCGGACTGGCATGCTGAAAAGGAATATCTAAATATGGCAGGATTTTTCCTTGTGCCATTAGGTCAATGACTGCATCGACATGTGGGTAAGGATAGACATAATGTAAACGCACCCAAATACCAAGCTGACCAAGTGCTTCACACATATCATAGAACTTAGTTTTTACAGGTTGACCATTCCAAAAGTCCAACTTGTATTTGGTATCGACACCATAAGCAGAAGTATCTTGAGAAATAACCAATACTTCTTTTACACCAGCGCGTTTTAATGCTGCTGCTTCATCTAACACACTACCTACAGGACGAGAAACTAAATCACCACGCATACTTGGAATAATGCAGAAAGTACAACGATGGTTACAGCCTTCTGATATTTTTAAATAAGCATAATGTTTTGGTGTTAAACGCACACCTTGTTCTGGGACTAGATCAATAAATGGGTTATGTTTTGGAGGAGCTGGTACATATTCATGTACAGCTTCCATTACATCTTGATAAGCTGCCGCCCCTGTAACTTTAAGCACATTTGGGTGCATTTGACGAATTTTATCTTCATCTTTACCTAAGCAACCTGTAACGATCACACGACCGTTCTCGCTCATGGCTTCGCCAATGGCATCTAAAGACTCTTGCACTGCAGATTCAATAAAACCACAAGTATTAACAACAACCAAATCTGCACCGTCATAATCTGATGCAACTTGATAACCTTCAGTCTTTAACTGAGTTAAAATTCGTTCAGAATCTACCAATGCCTTAGGACAACCTAAAGATACAAAACCGACTTTGGGGGTCTTCATGAATCTGCGCTCCACTTGAATCGGCGTATTGTATGACTTTTCTTTGCTGCCGCATAGCTACAAAGCCATCTCTTTGTGTAATGCACCAAAATACAACCAAAATTTTAAACAAACCCCAACAACGCACCATTTTAAAGCATGATAAAATATTGAAATAACTCAATCTATGTGAAAAATACAGCATAAACTCATTATTTATGAATTAAGTTATTGAATATTAGCCAATACAAAGTTGGCTTGCATTTTGCATTAAATACATTTCAGAAGTTAATGGCTATTCATCTACATTGATATTTATTGCGCCATTTTAAAACAGGACGATTCACAAATGGATCAACATAACACTATCGACTATCGACTGCTCGTAGATAATCTGACCACTGCCATATTATTGGTCGATAGTAATCTTAATATTTTTTATTTAAATTCGGCTTGTGAAGCATTATTCGATGTTAGTTTACTTCGCGCGTCAGGCCAACCAGTGCTCAATCTGCTTCATGCACATGATGATGCATTTAATACACATGAAGCTTTATTAAATACATTAGAAAGCGGACAACATTACACACGTCGCGAAGCTGTAATTAATGTGAACTTTAAACCAATCCATGTGGATTATACGGTCTCACAATTAAATGCAGGTAAAAGTTATCACCCACTTTTATTAATCGAACTGAATCCAATTGATCGAATGTTGAAAATTTCTAAAGAAGAAAATTTAGTACAACAACATCAAGTCGCGCGCCAATTGGTCCGTGGCGTGGCACATGAAATTAAAAATCCTTTAGCGGGCATTCGTGGTGCAACACAATTACTTGCTCGCAGCTTAAATGATGAAAGCTATCGTGAGTTTACCGACATTATTATTAGTGAAGTCGATCGCCTAACCAATCTAGCAGATACCATGCTTGGTTCACGTCAATTACCAAGCTACGAGCTGGTTAATGTTCATGAACCTTTAGAGCGCGTTCGTTCACTTATTGTGAATCAAACGAAGAAAAAAATTAAGATTACCCGCGATTACGACCTATCTTTACCTGATGTGATGGCTGACCGTGATCAACTGATTCAAGTTATGCTCAATATCAGCGTAAATGCTGTGCAAGCAATGACTGAAAATAAAGATTTTTTTGTCGATTCAGAACCAGAGCTGATTTTAAGAACGCGCATTCAACGCTTAGTGACAATTAACGGTGTTCTGAATCGCTCATCGATAAGAATTGATATTGAAGACAATGGACCAGGTGTTCCAGAAAGCATATTAGAGTCTGTATTTTACCCGCTTGTTACTGGACGAGCAAAAGGTACAGGACTTGGCCTCAGTATCGCGCAAAACATTATGCATCAACACAACGGAATGATCGAATGTCAGTCCGTTCCAGGAAAAACCATATTTAGCTTATATTTACCTTGGGAGTTAGACCGTGTCACGAAATAAAATTTGGGTAATAGATGATGATCGTGCCATGCGTTGGGTACTCGAAAAAACTTTTAAAGAAGAAGGTTTTGACGTCACCAACTTTGAAGAAGCACAAACAGCGCTAGAACGTTTGCATGATGCTGCACCCGATGTCATTTTGACAGATATTCGCATGCCTGGAATTGATGGCTTAACTTTCTTATCTAAAGTTAAAAACACACATCCAGATCTACCTGTCATCATCATGACAGCACATTCTGATTTAGAATCTGCTGTCTCGAGTTACCAAACTGGTGCATTTGAGTATTTACCAAAACCATTTGATATCGATGAAGCTTTAGCATTAGTGAATCGTGCTATTTTGCACATCAATAAATTGCAACAACAAGAAGCAACCAAAGCCACGACGCCTTTACAATCAACCGAAATCATTGGTGAATCACCTGCAATGCAGGAAGTATTCCGTGCAATTGGACGTTTATCTCAATCCCATATCACGGTATTGATTAATGGTGAATCTGGTACAGGTAAAGAACTTGTTGCACATGCATTACACAAACATTCGCCTCGTCGTGCTAAACCATTTATTGCACTCAATATGGCTGCCATTCCAAAAGACTTAATTGAAACTGAGTTATTTGGGCATGAGAAAGGCGCGTTTACAGGTGCAAATACTCAGCATCAAGGTCGCTTTGAGCAAGCCAACGGCGGTACATTATTTCTTGATGAAATTGGTGATATGCCTTTTGAAACACAAACACGCTTACTTCGCGTCCTTGCTGATGGCGAGTTCTACCGTGTTGGGGGACACATTCCAGTTAAAGTTGATGTCCGAATTGTAGCCGCAACTCACCAAGACTTAGAGAAGTTGGTGAATGAAGGTCGTTTCCGTGAGGACTTGTACCATCGCCTTAATGTCATTCGCATTCATATTCCGAAACTTGCTCATCGTAGCGAAGATATTCCTATGCTTGCGCAACATTTCTTGGCGCGTGCAGGTAAAGAATTAGGTGTTAGTCCTAAAATCTTACGTACAGAAACAACTGACTATATGCAGCAACTCCCTTGGCCAGGTAACGTTCGTCAATTAGAAAATACTTGTCGTTGGTTAACAGTAATGATTACTGGACGTGAAGTCTATCCAGAAGATCTACCTGCTGAGCTAAAACAAGTTGCTATACAAAAGTCGACAAATGACGCATCAGCTACAAGCCCAGCTTTAGTTGAAAGAATTGCTGTACATCATTGGGATGAGCTACTAGCTCAATGGGCAATTCAAAAATTAAAAAATGGCGAAATGAAAATTTTAGATATCGCAACACCAATGTTTGAGCGCACTTTGATTAATGCAGCCCTTCAACAAACACGTGGTCGCAAACGCCATGCAGCAGAGCTTTTAGGTTGGGGCCGTAACACGCTTACTCGCAAACTTAAAGAGCTTGGCATGGATTCAACAGACGATGATGAAGACGATGAAGTGCGTTCAGCATAAATCATAAATAGTCCATAAAAGCGAGTAATGATCACATTACTCGCTTTTTTACATTGAGATGTTTAGATACATGATCCAATGCCATAGCCATACAATACATATGGTTTTTGCTATAATAAAATATTCCCTCAACGCTCATTGAATATAATGACTGATATTTGTTACCCAAGTTGCGAACAACCTCAAACTCGTCGTGGTCAAGAACGTCGCCTTGCCTTATTACTATGTGCAACCGATTTATTTCTTGAAAAAGGTTATGATGCGGTTTCCTTGGATGATATTGTCAATCATGCAGGTGGCTCAAAAGCTTCTATTTATAAATATTTTGGCAACAAAGAAGGGCTTTTTACTGCGATTTGTGATTATCGTCGTGAGGTGTTTTTTAAAGGTGTTTGTTTTCCATACACTTCGGAACAAAATAATTTAAGAACATACCTTGTACAAACATTACAACGCTTTTATCAACATATTATTCAACCTGAAAATATTGCCTTTATGCGTATGTTCACAGAGCAAACTCAAAAAGATATACAATTAGCGCACTATTTTTATGACCAATGTGCTTTAAATATACAGAATACGATTGCATTTGCTTTAGGTCAGGCACACGACCTCAATGAAATATACTGCTCTAACCCTCATTTCTCTGCCATGATGTATTTCGGAATTCTACGTGATGTTGAGTGGCGACTTTTAATGGGTTTAGAAGTATCAGCAAATGACGCTGAAATAACTGATTATATTAATTATTCCGTTGATTTATTCTTAAAAGCTCATCAAAAAGTCTAATTCTTTTGCATTTTTTAGGTGGTGTAGTATAGTAGTCAATTCCTTTTTTATCACCACCCATTAAATAACAATTAATTATTGTTTTTATTCAATAATTATTGTGGGAGTAACTATGGCGCTTCGGCATTTCCTGACTTTACGAGACCTTTCAACTTTAGAGTTGCAACGCATTTTAGACCGTGCTCAAGAATTGAAACGCATGCAACATGCAAATACGGTTTTTCAACCATTTGTAGGTAAAGTCTTAGGAATGATTTTTGAGAAATCGAGTACACGTACACGTATTTCTTTTGAAGCTGGCATTTGCCAATTTGGCGGTAACGCGATTTTCCTTTCTCCACGAGATACTCAATTAGGTCGTGGTGAGCCAATTGAGGATTCAGCACGTGTCATTTCAAGCATGCTTGATATCGTGATGATTCGTACTTTTGGCCATGATATTGTTGAACGTTTTGCTTCTTATTCGAAAGTTCCTGTCATTAATGGATTAACGGATGACCACCATCCATGTCAATTACTTGCTGACTTACAAACCTTTCAAGAACACCGTGGAAGCATCAAAGGTAAAACGGTTGCTTGGATTGGCGATGGCAACAATATGTGTAATTCATACATTGAAGCAGCACATATGATGGGTTTTAAACTCAAAATTGCTGCACCTGAAGGTTACGAACCAAAACCTGAGTTTTTAACTGAATTTGCCGATTGTGTAGAAGTGTTCAATAAAGCTGAGGATGCTGCGGTTAATGCTGACTTGATCGTAACTGATGTATGGGCAAGCATGGGGCAAGAAGAAGAACAAAAACTTCGTGAAAAAGCATTTGCTGATTTCCAAGTGAATGAAAAATTAATGGATCTGGCTCATCCAGATTGTTTATTTATGCATTGCTTACCCGCACACCGTGGCGAAGAAATTTCTGAACACATGCTGGATCATAAAAATGCTGTTGTTTGGGATGAAGCAGAGAATCGCTTACATGCTCAAAAGGCATTAATGGAATTCTTATTAAATGAGAATTTGAAAAAAGACTAAATAGCTAAAGAAAACAGCATCATCATGATGCTGTTTTTATTTTTGCGATCTAAATTGAACACTTAAATAAAAACACTTATAGTAGAAAATCTTTTATTAGAAGAAGTTTCTCCTCTTGGTTGAAACTTTGATAACTACAAAGCGAACATTATGACTTCACTCGAACAAGCACTGTCTGAAATTCCTAGTTTTTCTTTGGTGCACGAGCATCTATTTAGTTCTGCTCAGCCAAGCGCTGAACAATTATTGCAAATTAAAGAATATGGCTGTAGTACAGTAATCAATCTTGCGACAAGCAAATCAGAAAATCATTTAGCGAAACAAGACCAAATCTGCTTGGATTTAGGCTTAAACTACATTCATATTCCTATTGATTGGGATCTTCCTTGTGCAGAACAATGCTTATTCGTTTTAGATTTAATTGCTCATCTTGTTCAAAATGAAATTGTTTGGCTGCATTGTGCCAAAAACATGCGTGTAAGTAGTTTGATGTATTTATATCGTCAATTTTATATGGATATGGATATGCCCACAGCTCAAGCATTACTTCATGAGATTTGGGAACCGAATGAGACTTGGACTGGTTTAATTCATAGTATTACTTTACAACTGCAAGGTCGTAAAGCAACACTTGAACTTGAACAATCATTAATGGATGTAGATCATCTTGCTTGATGTGAAATTAAGACTGTTGCTGTTGCTAAAATGCCTTCTTGACGACCTGTAAATCCTAGTTGTTCCGTTGTTGTTGCTTTGATACTAATTTGGGTGATATCGACTTCAAGTACATCAGCAACACTTTGGCGCATTTCTAAATTATGTTTTGCGAGCTTTGGACGTTCACACGCAACTGTGATATCAGCATTATTTAAATGATAACCACGATCTAAAATTAATTGATATACATGTTTCAATAACATCCGGCTATCAGCCCCTTTATACTCAGGATCATTATCTGGGAAATGTTGCCCAATATCTCCCAATGCTAATGCGCCAAGTAAAGCATCACTCAATGCATGCAAGACTACATCACCATCTGAATGCGCTTTTAAACCATGTGTATGCGGAATTTTAATCCCAGCTAAAGTAACGAAACTGCCTTCTTCAAAAGCATGTACATCAATCCCTTGTCCAATACGAATCTGAGCAACCATATGATTTTCCTTTTACAATATACTGAACAAATCTTGTATTCAGGCTTTCTATTTCGCTATAGTACAGTGAGCAAATTAGGCTGAACATATAAGTGATTATGCTGTTGAACACCTTAATAAATCAATTAAAGAAATCTGGTTATATCATCACATTGAGTTGTTTTTGCTCATCATTTGTATTTGCCGCGTCAATTAATTGTACAACACAGAATGCTGAGCAAAAAAAAATTTGTTCTAAGCAGTATCAAGACCAACGAACTAAGCTGAATAATAAGTTTTTAACCGCTTATCTTGTGACTGATGCTCCAATTCAACTACTACATGACACACAAAAGCTTTGGCTTAATCAAATCCAGCAGTGCAAATCTAAAAATTGTTATCAGCAACAATTTGATATTCGTTTAGATGATTTAAACTTTTATACTTCTATGAATCAGACGCTTACACAACACTATTTAAAATTTGAACATGGTGATTTAGCCAAACAACCTGTTCACATCCAGATTCATCAACTGGATAAAGATAAGTTAAAAATCGAAGGAATTGCTTATCGTAATCCCAATAATCGTGTAGAGACTCAAACTTTATCTTTACTTGCCTATACGACTCCCGAACAAAAGAATCTTATTATTGATAATGAGAAAAAGTGCCAGTACCAATTTGACTTTCAAAAAGCCTTATTAATTATAAAAAGTGAGCAAAAAGGTTGTGAACGTTTTACAGGAATTTATCGTTTGTATGATTGATAAATAAAAAGCCGATGTTTTCACATCGGCTTTTTATATTTAACTTGGGAATTTTTGTGCAATTTCCTCGCTAATCAATACCGCTGTTGCGGCAGATAAAGTCCAGCCTAAATGCCCATGCCCAGTATTGTAAAATACTCGCGCATGTTTCCCCTGTTTCACTACAGGCAACATATTTGGCATCATCGGACGTAAGCCCGCCCATGGTACAGCGTGCTCAGTTGAAATATCAAAATTTTGGTTCACCCAGTTAATTAAAGGTTGGATTCGATCTGCGCGAATATCACGATTATAGCCATTAAACTCGGCTGTGCCTGCGACACGGAAGCGATCAGCGCCTAAACGAGAAGTAACAATTTTTGCGCTTTCATCAAGCAGACTCACCCACGGTGCATTTTTTACACTTCGCTCATCTTTAAGCTGGACTGTAATTGAATATCCCTTTACAGGATAGATATTGACTATATCCCCCAACAAATCTGCAAGCTGATAACTTCCAACACCACCGCACACTAAAATAATATCAGCTTCAATTTGAGTCAGCTGATTATTATCAGGGTGCATATTCTCAGAACTATTTTTGCAATCTACTACAACTCTATCCTGCAAACATTTAACATCAAGAACATCCAAACCAAAGCGATATTTCACACCATATTGTTTTGTTTTTTCGGCAAGACCAACAGAATACTTATGAATATCTCCTGTTGCATCCGCAGCAGTGTAATATCCACCATAATAATCACCAGTTAAATTTGGCTCAATAGATTTCATTTCTTCAGGTGTTATTGCATAACGCTCAAGTTTACCCTCGACTAAAACATCATTCACTTTTTTGGCAATATCGAAGTCTTGTTTAGTATGGTACATGTGCAAAATACCGCGCTTTTCTAAATCAAAAGCAATATCCTCTTTTTCTGCAATTTCAAATAATCGTTGTCTTGCTAACAACGCTAAACGAACTGTTTCAATTGTATTTACCTTATAGTCCTTAATGTGAGTCAAAAACTCGACTAGCCAGCGATATTTATGCACACTAAAAGACGGATTGAGCAATAAAGGCGCATCTTTCTTACTCATCCATTTAATCCCTTTCAACACTGTTGCCTTCTGATTCCAGACCTCAGCGTTACAAGCAGACAACTGCCCACCATTGGCAAATGAAGTTTCCATTGCTGGAAATAAATGACGATCAATCACTGTGACTTCATAACCCAATTTAATTAATTCATAAGCAGACGTTACACCCGTAATCCCCGCACCAATAACAACAACATGTGGCATAGCAAACTCCTTGAAATGCATAACATTTCATAATGTTTAGCCCCATCTGTCATGGTACCTGAGAGTTTTGGCAGATGATTACCAATTAATCATTAAGCCTTCCCCTTCGGTGAGTGTTAATCGTAGAAGAAACTTTTCTCTTATAATTCTTCAAATCGAACACTGCTCTCCAGATTGTATTTATATCATTACAGTCCTTCTGCCTGAGAGTTTCCGGGGTCGTTGCTCCTTCGGCGAGTTCATTGAAGAACTTCTCTCCCGCAATAATATTTATATCCCTATAAGCAATATATATGCCGACCAAAAATACCAACACTAAATTCTTGTAATTCTTTGTAGATCAAGTATCTCTTTCAGTGCTAATCAAAATAAATCAATAAAAAAGCAGACTTTAACGTCTGCTTTTGAAGATTAAAATTTGCACTGCAAAATTTGATCTGAAAACTGTCCTTTCCATAGTTCTCGTAACGTTGGTAAATAGAATTTTTCACCAATCATCACTAATTCAGCATCAATCAGTGCATGAATCTCATGCATCAACACATAATCCAATGCAATCAAGGAAAGCTGTGCTTGTTTCTGAGAAATCTGCTTACGTTTAACTTGCGCTTTTTTGACTAACTCGTTGGCAAAATTTTTATCTTTATAAGCGGTAATAGCACTTAAACGTAATTCAATGATTCCCCAACCTTCCAATAATTTCTTAAATACTTCGAAATCTTTAGAAGTTGCTTCCCAAGTCACATTCTCTAAATCATTGTCTTCTGGTAATACAGGCAACAACAAATCAGCCGTACTTGGAAAAATTTTCTTTAAATTCAATACAAATTTAACAGGATTTTCATTTGGAAGATCAGAAAACTGGATATTGGTTTTGGTATCTGTCAAATAAATATTGAGCATAATGAAGCAACAATCAGGTAAATCAAAAGCATATTGTACGCAGATCGATTTATAAAAACTACTCATAAAAAATCCCCCTAGGTTAAAGAAGGATTTTTTAAACTACCAATACGACTTACTTACTATTCGGAGAAACCATATTTTCGGGTCTAACCACTTCATCGAACTGCTCTGCTGTGACTAGACCTAATTCAATAGCAACTTGTTTTAAGGTTTTATTTTCCTTATAAGCGGTTTTGGCAACTTTGGCAGAATTTTCGTAACCAATCACAGGATTGAGTGCTGTGACTAACATTAAAGAGTTATGCAAGAAATAATCAATCTTCTCACGATTTGGTTCAATACCTACCGCACAATGATCATTAAAGCTATTACAAGCATCTCCTAATAACTGAATAGATTGCAATAAGTTATAAGCAATCACTGGCATAAATACATTCAGCTCAAAGTTACCTGATGCACCCGCCACATTGATGGTAGTGTCATTACCTAGAACCTGAGCAACAACCATGGTCATCGCTTCACTTTGTGTAGGATTGACTTTACCCGGCATGATACTTGAACCAGGTTCATTTTCTGGAATACGAATCTCACCAAAACCACAACGAGGACCACTGGCTAACCAGCGAATATCATTAGCAATCTTATTTAAGCTTGCAGCCAATGTTTTTAAAGCGCCTGAAGCAAATACTGCTGCGTCTCGCCCTGCCAAAGCTTCAAACTTATTCGGTGCTGTCACGAATGGTAAACCTGTAAGTTCAGCCAGTTGCTCAGCTGCTTTCGCCGCATAATCAGGATGAGCATTTAGTCCAGTCCCCACGGCTGTCCCACCTAATGGCAGTTCATACAAACCTTCAAGCGCCTGATGTAAACGTTTTAAGCCATGATCCAACTGCGACACATAACCACTAAACTCTTGTCCTAAAGTCAGAGGCGTTGCATCCTGTAAATGCGTACGACCAATTTTAACAATACTGTCAAATTCTTCAGACTTGCGTTGTAGGGTCGCTTTTAACTTTTCAACAGCAGGAATAAGCAGTTCATTGATCTGAATACTTGCAGCCACATGAATTGCTGTTGGGAAAGAATCATTGGTTGATTGTGCACGATTGACATGATCATTTGGATGTACTGGTTTTTGTGCACCGAGTACTTGTCCTAATTTTTGATTGGCAATGTTTGCAATCACTTCATTACAGTTCATATTACTTTGCGTACCAGAACCTGTTTGCCAAACCACCAATGGAAATTGCGAATCCCATTGTCCAGCAATCACCTCTTCCGCCGCACCGACGATATATTGACTTAAATCTTCAGGGAGCTGTTTTAATTTAGCATTGGTAATTGCAGCTGCTTTTTTCACCAAACCCATGGCACGAATCATGGCACGCGGTAAACGTTCTTGACCGATTTTAAAGTTCTGTAAACTTCGTTGCGTTTGTGCACCCCATAAGGCGTCATTTGGAACTTCAACTTCGCCCATAGTGTCATGTTCAATTCGCATTTGCATAAACAACCTCTGCTTTATTTGGTTAAAATGTTCACGGGCTGAAGCAAACTGATGCTTTTGGCTAGCGAAGACTCAGTTCATATTGATGTATATTCGATAAGTCTTAATTATCCTAAACAAAGCCATTAAAATTGTAAATAAGAATCATTATCTTAATTGCCTGTTAAGGTATTTCGATAAAAACGCCATTCGTCTTCAATCATTTGTGATAGAGAACGTTTAGGAACCCAATTTAATATTTTTTTTGCTTTATCAATATTTGCACCCAATTGCGCTAACTCTTGGTTTTGATATACAGCAGGTTGCACTTTAATTTCGGTCTGAGTGACTCTCGCAACTTCATCAATCAAATTTTGTATAGATGTAAGTTGATGATGTGCAATGTTGAATGCTTCCAAACAACTGGTTTGTGTTTTTAACCAATTTAATGCGATCAAAACTGCATCACAAGCATCCAAAACATGTAAAAAGCTCCTTTCAACCGTTCCATCTTCTGTCTGTGCTTGATTCTGCAATTCGATACAATCTCGCTGCATCGCTGCAACTTGTAAAGCTAAAGGCACAATATTTTTAGGGAGTTGAGTTACGTATTCTCCTAAAACTCCATGTTCAAAAGCACCAACAATATTGGATAACCTGAGATTGATAATTTTCCATTCATGATCGACTTTATAAGTATCTGCAATAATATCTTCAACCATTTGCTGAGATCGAATATATGGATTTGGGTAGCGATAATTAAACTCAGTCTCTTCAACTACACTTGGATTAGATTGCCCATATACAGCCAAACTAGAAATATTGATTAATTCTCTAACTCCCATCCGCTGCATTGCTCTCAATAAGCTCATAATGCTGCTGACATTATCATTGTAGTATTCCAATGGCTTTAGAACAGATTCTTCAAGCGATTTAAAACTGGCTGTATGGATAACAGTATGAATTGAATATTGTTCAAATACTTTATTTAAGGCAGGTGTATTTCTCACATCTACTTTAACAAATGGAATATACATTCCTGAGATGTATTCTAAGCGCTCCAAGGTTTGTAAAGTCGAATTGGCCAAATTATCAACAATAACAACTTCTTGCCCACGTGCTAATAAACTCAAAGCAATATGTGAACCGATAAAGCCTAAACCACCTGTCACCAAAATCATTGTATACTTACCTTCTTTTTAATCTGTCCATCATTTTGCTTACGTGACCATAGTGAATGTTCAATGAGTACACTACTGTTAATAACTTCTGCACCTACTTCAATTATGGCTTGGCATGCTTTTGGTTTAGCTCAAGCATTAGGAAATAAGTCCGAAGATTTTCGTGTCTTCTTTTACCAAGATGGTGTTCAGGTTGCGAATGATTTACAGTGGTTTCCTGATGATCAACGCAATCTAAAACAAGAATGGCAAAAGCTTGGCATTCGACTCCCTGTCTGTGTCAGTGCTGCCCTTGCTCGGGGAATCACTGATGCAAGCAATGCCCAACGTCATTCACTTCAACAACACAATTTAGCGCAAGGTTTTGAGCTAGTTGGGCTTGGAGAGCTAGCTGATGCTGTGCAAAGCTGTTCTCGTTTAATTCAATTTTAGTTTAAGTTCATTAATAGAGTGTTGCTTTTAAAAGGTAAATTGTGTGAAATCTGTACTCGTCATCCTAACGCAATCCAATTTAACTAGTTTGCAGATCAACGAAAGCGTGTCTGCAACTATGGTTTTAGCAACCTTTGGCATTTCTGTCAAAGTATTATTAAAAGATGCTGCACTGAGCTTATTGAACAATAAATTAGAGTTCGATCAATTCAAACAAGCTTTCAAAGTTGCTGCCAATATGGTGGACAGTTTTGAATTCTATGATTTAACCCCGATTTTAGTTGAAACTAAAAATCAACACTTGGCGATTGTGCAAGATAGTGATCAAGAAATCGAGTTGGTTGATATTCAACCTGAATTTATTCAATCTTTCGATCATATTTTGTACTGGTAGAGCTCAGAAACATGGAAAATTCAACTTTATTTTTGATTCAATCCCCTTACTACAACACAGATAAAATCTGGATTGAGTTAGCTCAAATGGCACATGTGAATGATACGGTTGTAGTCATGGGGGATGGACTTTTAGTGCTAACTAAAAAGATTGTAGATCTTTATTCAAATCTTTACTGCTTAAGTAATGAGCAAAGTTTACTTGGAGATGAAATAAAATCTGAGGTCAAAGTTATAGAATACGCTGAATTCGCTGATTTAGTTCTGCAATTCAAACGATGTATTTCTTTAAAATAAATTATTTTTAGTTAATTAGGTTATTTCATGCAATTAGAGTTAGATCAAGACGGTCATTTGGTCGATTATACAATTTGGAATCCTGAAGTTGCCCAGCAACTTGCTCAATCACTTGATCTAGAACTGACCGCTTGGCATTTCGAAATTCTCCACGCCGTACGTCAATTTTATCAACAATTTGGACATTCCCCAGCAACTCGTCCACTGATTAAATTTTTGATGAAGACGGTTAGTGCTGAAATCAATAATGCTGAATTACAGCAAAGATTTAACACAGGTTTAGTCGCGCGTCATCTAAGTCGTTTAGCTGGTGTTCCCAAACCTGCCAATTGTTTATAACTGCTATAAATTATGCAAATTTTTTGGCGCATGCAACACAGGCTATCACAGCGATGGTAACAGCAAACATCGCAACACTTACTTGCTCGTGAAGCAAAACAGCTGCAATCATTAGTCCAAATATGGGTTGCAATAATTGTAATTGTCCTACTGCTGCGATACCTCCTTGTGCTAAACCTTTGTACCAAAAAAAGAAACCTATCAACATGCTAAATAGAGAAACATAAGCTAACCCCAATTTCGCAGCATTTGAAATCTGCGCGAAGTCCGCAGGCATGTAGAGATATGAAATCAACAGCATAACTGGCAAAGTTATTAACAGCGCCCAACAAATAACCTGCCATCCTTCTAAGCGCTTTGATAATTTTCCACCCTCAGCATAACCAAAGCCACACAGTAAGATTGCAAGTAACATAAAAATATCGCCATAGCCAAATCGCCATGTATCACTTTGAATGATCATGTAAGTAAAAATGATCAAAGCACCTAAAATGGCAAATAACCAAAAATTTACATTTGGCCTTTCTCCACCCCGTAATACACCAAAAATAGCAGTCGATAAAGGAAGTAAACCAACAAAAACAATCGTATGTGCAGCACTCACATATTGCAAAGCGAGCGCAGTAAATAACGGAAATCCTATCACCACACCGATTGCCACATAAGATAATGCAAGCCAATCCTTTTTAACAGGAAACTGTTGTTTTAATAGCAAAAGTAAGAATAAACCTAATAAACCAGCAATTGCAGCCCGAGCAGCAGTTAAAAAAGTAGGACTGAAATCCATGACGGCGACACGTGTTGCAGGCAAAGAACCCGCAAAAATAATCACGCCGATTAGTCCATTTAACCAACCCTGATTCGCAACTTTCATTTATTTTCTCCAAATCTATTTGGAGAATTTAATCTGTAATATGTTATATTCCCACATACGATACAGTACAATTTCAAAGAACTGTATTGGTATTTTTACCAACACAGTGCGAATAAATGATATGAAAATAACAAAAATTGATTTAGTCATACAGCACATTAATCAACAAATCAACAATCGTTCATTAATGCCTGGTTCTCGACTACCTTCCGTTCGTGCGTTAGCGAGACAATTAAACTTATCTATTTCAACCATTGTCGAAGGCTACGAACGTCTTGTGGCAAAAGGTATAATTGAAGCAAAAACAGGTTCAGGCTTCTTTGTAGCTGGGCCACTTGTACCTCTATCGATTTCTGAAATTCACCCTAAAATCGATCGAAATATTGACCCTTTGTGGATATCAAGACAAGCTTTAGAAGCAAAAGCTGATGTACTAAAGCCTGGCTGCGGCTGGCTACCCAATGAGTGGATGCCACATGAGCATATTCGTAAGGCAATCCGTAAAGTTTCTAAAACCAATTCAAATATTCTGACGGATTACTCTACCCCACTTGGGCTTCCTGCCTTACGTGAATTGTTAGCTCGTAGAATGCAAAGCAAAGGGATTGAAGGGATTGCAAATCAGATTTTATTGACTGATTCTGGTACGCAAGCGATTGATCTGATATGCCGTTATTTTTTAAAACCAAATGATGTGGTATTGGTGGACGACCCTTGTTATTTTAACTTCCATGCTCTGCTAAAAGTGCATCAAGTTCAAATCATTGGCATTCCCTATACCAAAAATGGACCTGACTTAGCCGCATTTGCAACTGCTATTCAAGACTTCAACCCAAGGCTATACATTACTAACTCTGGAATTCATAATCCAACTGGTGCTGTATTAAATGCAGCAACAGCTTATCAAGTTCTCAAACTGGTAGAACAGTCAAATTTGATTGTCATTGAAGATGATATTTTTGCAGATTTAGAATTGCACACTGCTTCACGACTTGCCGCACTTGATGGTTTATCACGAGTAATTCATATTGGGAGTTTTTCTAAAACCCTATCAGGTTCAGTTCGTACAGGCTATATTGCCACTAAACCAGAATGGATTGAGGACTTAACAGATATTAAGCTTGCAACAAGTTTTGGCGGTAATCAATTGTCTGCTGAAATTCTGTATGCAGCATTAACGGATGGGAATTATCGTAAGTATTTAGAAGAACTAAAAATCAACTTAGCAAAAGCAATGGATTTAACCATCAAAAAATTAGAGAAACTAAATATAACACCTTGGTTTAAGCCAGAAGCAGGATTATTTTTATGGTGTGAACTACCTAAACATTTAGATATTGCGTCTATTGCACAAACTTGTTTGGAAAATGGTGTGATTTTAGCGCCGGGGAATGCATTCAGCCAAAGTCAAAATTTTAAGAATTTTATCCGTTTTAATGTCGCACAATGCAGCAACTCGAAGGTTTTTGCCGTTCTATCTCATGCTATTCAACAAGAGCAAGAACGGCAGCATTGATAAAATTATGCAGTTTTTTGTTTTTGTTCAATAAAAGCAAAATATCCTGGACCAGCTGATACACGGACATCTTTTACATTCAGCGGTTCATCACATTCTGAGCAAACCACCCTTGGATTCATTTTCTTACCACAACCTTTGTGTGTAAACTCAATCGGTTTTCCAAGTCCCATATCCATCCACTTATCAGCCCACTGCACCATCGCTAAAATAAGAGGATAAAGATCCAAACCTTTATCAGTAAGTTGGTATTCAAACCGTTCTTGACGTTCTACATAAGGTACTTTGGTTAAAATACCATGCTCGACTAAACGCTTAAGACGCTCTGAAAGTACGTGGCGGGTCAATCCCAAACTACGTTGGAAGTCATCAAAACGACGTATTCCCATGAAAGCGTTACGTAAAATTAGCATTGTCCAACGATCACCGAGTACAGAAAGCGTTCTCGCAACTGAACATGGCTGATCGCCAATTTCTTCCCATTTCATTATTATCACCTGATCATTTTTTAGAACTTTAAAGACATCTCATCGATGCCTTGAACCGTCATATTTAGAAACTAAACACTATAAAATATACACTAAACTACCTGATCAATCAGATGCAATATTGGCACTCAGTTAAATATCAAAAAAACAGATCATTTCATCTAAATTCATTCGATAACTTAGCGATTAATAAAAACACCTGAAAGTTCTTGTCCAGCATCTAACTGAATATTTGCAGGAATACGCACTAAACAATTGGCATGCATTAAATTACTCAACATATGTGATTGTTGTTTCGCAAGGCTTTGTAACTTGAGCTGTCCCTGATCAAAATAAGCATGCATTCTTAAAAATCGCTCACGTGCATCAGATTTCAGTCCATGGGTGAGTAATCCACTAAACCATTGCATAAGCTCCCGTTGATTTTGCAAAGTATCTAATAAAGCGCTGCCATAAATCTGCATACACACATAAACCGCCGCTGGATTACCCGGTAAACCTAATAAATAGCAATGATGGTCAGGATTTTCATATTTTGCAAAAAATAATGGCTTACCCGGTTTTTGTTTGACTTTCCAAAATATCTGTTCAAATCCAGCCTCAAAAGCACATGGACGAACGAAGTCATAATCACCCACTGAAACGCCGCCAGTCGTAATAATCACATCGTATGTATGCTTTAATCGCTCAAAGCATGCCGTGACCTGTTCAGCTTCATCTGCAATATGTAGGATTTCAACATCTATGCCATAATCTTTGAACCAAGCTTTCAGTAACGGCCCATTGGCATCAAAAACTTTACCAGCGTGTAAATCTTCAGGGTGCTCAGCAACCTCATCACCTGTAATAACCACAGCAATCTTAGGCTGTTGAAATACCTCGACAGTTTGCACACCTGCCATACTTAAAGCAGCAAGTGCACCGATATTGATATTCTGACCAACGTCCGCAAGCTGTTGACCTTGTTGTACTTCTTCGCCTGTAAATCGAATATCAGCATGTGGCTTGATCTGTTCAAGCAATCGAATTTTGTCAGACTCAACCTGAATGATCTCTTGTCGAGCAACATGCGTGGTGCCTTCAGGAATTTTGCCACCCGTAAAAATACGAATCGCTTGCCCATCAGCCAATTGATAATCAAGTTCACTACCTGCTTTTATCTCACCAATCACCTCAAAATAGGCATCTTGAAGCTGTACAAGTGAGCTATTGATCGCATAACCATCTACCGCACTTTGAGAGAAGCTCGGTAAATTGACCTCAGAATAGATCGCTTTGGCTAGATAACGATTCAAACCTTGCGCTAAAGCCAAGACTTCAGTCGTCAATGCTTTAGGCTGAGTTCGAATGAGTTCAAGTGCCTCATCAATACTGATTAAACCCTTTTCAGCACCACATCCAGACATTATTCATATCCCCCTGGATGTGGTAAATCTCGGCAAACATCAAAAATATGAACCAGAGCTGGCAGAATAGCTGCCATTGATTCACTCGCACCACCACGGCTACCCGGCAGCGTTACCACTAAGGAACGATCAATAAAACCTGCTACACCACGAGACATTGCTGCATACGGTGTGCGTTTTTGGCCAAAAGAACGTGCCGCTTCCATCAGACCATCTAATTTACGTTCTAAAAGTGGTTCAAGTGTATCAACAGTAATATCTCGTTTACCAATGCCCGTACCCCCAACCGTCATGATACATGCATAAGACTTTGTCAATTCTAGTACCAATTCTTTCAATTGATCTGATTCATCTGGCAAAATTTGATAATGAATTGGATCAAAACCTGCTTCAGTTAAGGTCTCAACCACTGATTTCCCTGCGGTATCAGGTTTACGTCCTGCTGCAACGGTATCCGAGAGTACAATCACTGCCGCTGAAACAGGCTGACGAAGAGTCCTTTTAAAATGGGACTTACCCCCTTTTTTCTTAAGCAATTTACATTGGTCTAAACATAATTCATCAGGTTCACAATGTGGCTTCAACATATCGTAAATAGTTAGACCAGCAAGGCTTGCAGCCGTTAAGGCTTCCATCTCAACCCCTGTAGGCCCAATGGTTTCTACAGTCGTCAGAATTACAACGTGATCATGTTGTAAATCATATTCAACATCAGCACGGTAAATCGGTAAAGGATGACAAAGTGGAATCAGTTCATCTGTGCGTTTTGCTGCCAAAATACCTGCAATACGTGCCGTTTTTAAGGCATCACCTTTTTCAGTATTTCCATCACGCAATAGCTGAATACAATGTGGTGGTGCGTACAAAATCGCTTGTGCTTCTGCAACACGATAACTTTCGGGTTTCATCCCAACATTTTTCATTTTAACTTCCTAAGACTTTATTCGTGTGTATGCTCATGTGCACAATGTTCGTTGTGATGGTGATGCTCATGTTTATGGACATGAATTTCAGTTTCGGCATCTTTACGAATACAGCAACCTTCTACATATTGACTGGTACCATCCATAAAGAACTCTTCTTTCCAAATTGGTACTTCATGTTTTACACGCTCAACGGCTTCTTCACAGGCTTGAAAAGCTTCACGGCGGTGGGCAGCATACGCAATTGCAATAATCGCCATTTCACTGACATCTAAATATCCAATCCGATGCATCACACGCACATAAGAGACTTGATGCTTCTCTTTGATTTGCTGTTCGATTTCACGAATCATTTTTTCAGCAACAGGCGTATACGAGGTGTATTTTAAAGCCTTCACCTCTTTGCCTTCATGATGATTGCGGACTGTACCAATAAAAATATCAATACCACCGCATTCAGGAAAAGATTGTATCGGATCAAAACAATCTAGGCTTAAAGCCTGATCTTGAACTCTCGCAAATTCACGCATACTTATCCTCCAGCGACAGGTGATAACAATACCAAAGTACATGAAGTATTTAATGCTGTTTGACGTAGCACAATATCTTCACCTATCGCACACGCACATTTATCCATCGCTTTTGTTGCTTCTGGGTAAAGCATCACAATGTGACTTAGTACTTCTTCAACCGTTTGATTTTCTGCAAACTCAAATGCAAGCTCTTTTGGCAATAACCGTTCAATAGCACCAAAAGCTTCTATTTTTATGTCAATAGTTTGCATATTCTCTCCAGACCACTTTTTTCCAAACTAACCACCCAACATATGCATACTAATTTTGCGTACTTGTTGGTGTTTTATCGCATGATAACCTTTCGCTTTGTGCCAAATATAAGGTTTAATTTGCTGATCAAGCTCTTGATAATTGATCTCTTGAGCTAGTTGTTTCTGTTTAATCACAGCTTGTAAATACGGCTTTATATTCAAACCCTGTTGTGCAAATAAACAATTATATAATTCACCTTGTGCTGTTAATCGAATTCGATCACAATCACCGCAAAATGAATGAGTTATCGTAGAAATAATACCAATACAATATTGCCCGTCTAACTGATACTGACGTGCGGGCTCATGCTGCTGTTGCAAAACTTGAATCTGATAAAAAGGCTGAAGTTTCTCTAAAATTTCAGCTTCACTCACAACTGACTGATCTGTCCAATGCTGATCGCCATCTAGAGGCATAAATTCAATAAAACGTAATGGAATGCTATGTTGCTTCGCCCACTTTACCATTGGCAGAATCTGATCATCATTTTGACCTTTCATCAACACACAATTGATTTTGAAAGCAAGCCCAGCTTTTTTTGCCGCCTCTATCCCATTTAATACGGGAGTGAGTTCTTTTTTAGTCAGTTGTTTGAATTGATCTGGGTCTAAACTATCTAGGCTGATATTAAGATCATCTAATCCAGCTTGTTTTAGGGACTCCGCATATTTAGCCAAATAATGTGCATTGGTAGTGATCGAGATTCGTTTTAAGCCCAAAACTCGTAAGCTCTGCAAGTCACGAATAAAATGAACAACACCCTGACGCATTAAAGGTTCGCCCCCAGTAATACGAATATTTTCAATCCCTTGCCTCACCATATATTGGCAAAATACCAGCAATGCTTCAAAACTGAGTAAATCTTGTTTTTTCATCCATTCTGGATGCTCAGGCATACAATAGGTGCATTTGAAATTGCAACGATCTGTCACGGAAATCCGTAACTTACGTTTAATACGACCATACTGATCTTCTAAGATCGGAATGTTCGTAGATATATCATGCTTCATCATTTGCACTCATATTGTGAAACTTATTACTACCTTCAGCACAAGTTCTGTGCATCTTTGCTATCGAGTTTACAGCGAATTAATTTTAATACAGCAATATTTATTCCAATATGAAATCTATTTACTTACAACGCTTATTGTTCACTCAAATAAGCAATCATCTTAATTTGTAAACAACAATTAAAATAAGGTAAACCTTTCTAATAAAAAACATTGCACCAATTTTTCCCATTTTCCGCTAAAAATGAAATAATTTGGTGCATTTCTTGTAAAAGCTAATCCGCAATAACGGATACATCTAAACGTTCCAATCTTACGGGTACATACTTATGATAGGGTGTCTTCGATAATGGATCACAATGTTGAGTAGACGTTAAACGATTCAACTCAGGTCCGATGGGTTCACCACCACTATAGCGTAAGCCATAACCATGCGGTAATGATACAACGCCTTTACGCATCCCCCCATCAACTTCAACGACAACATATATTTCCCCATGCTCAGAGACACATCGCAAACTCTGACCTGTTTCAATAGCAAATTGAGATGCATCTTCTGGATTTATTTTTAATCGACCTTCTGCATCAACCTTACGCCAAGCCGGATCACGATAAATTTGATTTGCATTGTAACTACGACGTTCGCCAGCAAGTAAAATAAATGGATAATCATCTGTTAATAGAAGATTTTTTTGTTTGAGTTGGGCTAATTCAATAAACATTTCTGGAATAGCTAAACGTATTTTTTTATCTTTATAGGCAATCAAACTCCATACATCAGCATAGTCATGTTGTGATAAAACCACACCTGAACGTTGCTGCAAAATAGCTTGAAATAGTTTAACACCAAGATTTAAACGATTGCCCTCATAGCCTGCTTGTTTAACTGCCTGATAATGCTGAGCGGCATATTGCATACATAATGGTAATAACAAGGCAGCCGCATCATTCGGCAAAGTCTTACCTAATGTGCGATATATAATTGATGCAGCAAAAGGAATCAACTTTTTATTTTTAGCAAAACTTGCAGCTAATACACCAAAGTAAGGAAGATAGGCTGTTTTAGCTGAATCTTTTTCTGCAATTTTACTCAAAATAGGAAATTGTTGAGGTATCACCTTCATCGCTTCAAGCAAGCGAGTATAGATCTCTGCCTCAGGCAAAGAATCACCTTGTGCGGTAAACAACGGATGACGTAAATGGAATCCATTTTTTGGAAATTCTAAATTAAAGCCTGTAAATTCCCATTTTTCGAACTGACTACGTGCAGGCAAAATATAGTCTGCAAAGCGAGCAGTCTCAGTCATTGCAACATCTACTACAACCAATAAGTCTAAAGCTTTAAACGCTTGCTCATAAGCAGTGGTATCAGGGTACGTAAGTAAAGGATTACAACTATCGACGAATACAGCCCGAATACGCTTATCACCTGCTTTTAGAATTTCATCTGGCAAAATGTTTGGCGGAAAGAACCCAGAAATTGGAAACATTTTATGATGTACTGTACGGCGATATTTAGGATTTCGCTCATCAGTATTGGTCAAAATCGGAATAAACATGGTATGTAAATTATTCGTACCTTGTTTACCAAAATGCCCTGTCAATAAATATAAAAGTTTTTCTAAATAACCATTCAGTGTCGTATTTAGCGTATGTTGAATGCCTAAATCAATTCGAACGCATCCACGTTTAGCTTTAGAAAAATCGCGAACAATTTGATAAATCTGTGCGACTGAAACATCTGCTTTTTGAATATATTCCTCTATCGGAAGAGCAAGAAATGCCTGTTTTACCTCTTCAAAACCATGTGTATGCTTTTGAATAAAATCTTGATCATAAAGATTTTCACGTAACATAATTGCAATCATAGCAGACATTAAATAAGCATCTGTTCCGGGCTTGAGTTGCACATGAATATCAGCCTGTTTCGCAGTTTCTGTCACACGTGGATCAAAAACGACCATAGTACGATTTGGATCTTTCTTTATATGCTTTAAGGTATCGCGTGCGTTTGGGATACCATGCGCTTGAAATGGGTTTGTTCCAATAAACAAAACATAATCCGCATGCTCAACGTCCTCTGTCGTGTGACAAGCCTGACTGCCAAACAAACGACCATTCACCCAAAAGTCACCTGTCTTTTCTTGGGCTAAAGAGTTATATGCATAAAAGCTTTTCATCGCGTATAGCAGTTGGCGCCCATAAGCCGCACCAAGATGGTTTCCTTGTCCACCTCCACCCACAGAGGCAAAAGCAGTTCCACCAAAAGTATCGCGAATATGCACGAGTTGATCTGCTATTTCTTGAATAGCCTGATCCCAACTAATTTCTTGGAATGAGCCATCTGGCTGACGTTTTAGGGGTGTGGTCAATCGATCTGCGTGTTTTTGATAGTGTTGCAGGCGAGCTGCCTTTTGACAAATATACCCTTGCGAGAAAGGATGCTGATCATCACCCTTAATTTTTTTAAACTGATTATCTTCAATTTCAACGCTTAAACCACAATTACGAGAACATAAAATACACGCTGTCACGTCTTGCTTCGATGCAGATACTGTTGTTGTCATTTTCCATCATCCTGTCTTTATTATTTAAATTGCCCCATTAAACAAACTTGTCCAGCAGAACCTACAACTCGAATATACTTTTCGCTCTGTTCAGTACATGTTTCAACTTGATTATGCTGTGATGGTAACTTTACTGGCTTTAAGAATCGAACATCAATTTGTTTAACTTCTTCTGGGAGTAACTCAAAACTTTTTGCAAATACCCCAAAGCCATGCAGTACTTTTTGACCAAAATTCGAAAACTTTGCCAACAAACCTACCCAATGAATCGGGTTGAAATCACCTGTAAGAAGTGCAAATTTAAAACCATCATCTGATTGAACAGACCATTCTCCTTGTGCCGTCCAATTTTTATGCTCTTGTGTTTCTGTGCGTTTAACTTTTTTGAAAGTTGGCAAAATAAACGCCATATGCAATATGGTTTCAACCAAATCAGGCTGAGAAATCGTTCCAGTCGTGATTTGAACAGAAACCCGAGCTAAGCCATTGCGTTCATCAACTTGTGCAATTTTTGCCTGAATCATTAATTTTTCATTTCGTGGAATCTTGCCATTTATTTTCAGACTGACACCCTGATTAATTACTTGACTCAGTGGATAATGAGTTTGTAATAACAAACGTGTCGCAAATGATAGCCCCCATTGAGAAACCATATGTGGAGGAATTGAGTCTCGATATTTGTTGATTTTTGAACCCGTCCATTTCACATAATGCTCGATCAGATCGTTACTTGCAGGATCAATCACCTCGATAATCGGAGCAACAACTTGCCAATCAAACGCTCTTGGTGTGGTCTTTTTTAAAGTACGAAGTCCAATCTGTCCGAGACCAGCCAGAGTTGACTGATGCACCAACAAAAAATGCAACGGAATCTGTTGATAACGAATTGTGAACATCTGAAGCCCCTTTCCTTTTATTTTTCTAATATTCCTTTAGCTACAGAATATTAGTTCACATCTGTTAAAAATATTTCGATGTAAAATTAAACAAGTTCCAAAATAGAACTTGTTTAAACAAAGGTCAAGAATTCTTATCTAAAACTTTATATTTTATGAAAGCTAAAAGAAGCTAGTATGCTGTAAATATCTGATGAAAAGCTTTCATCTGTTTGTACTGCTGTAACTCATCCAAAGAATTAATACTATGGCAGAACAGGCTTTGCTTTTTAAATGAAACACTTTGTGCATGCAATTGCTTAAAACAATCTCTTAAACTTAATTTATTGGTAGTAATTTGCTGTTGTAAAATTGGCAGGCTTTCTTTTTTTAATAAACAAAATGGATATAAAGCATCTCCATTAATTGCAACATAAGCCACTAGTGCTTGTGGATTTTTTTGTAGTGCGCGATGTAACTTAATTAAAACTTGATTGGGTATATACGTAACATCGCACGGAATAAATAAAGCATAGTCCGATTGTAGATATGACCACGCACTTTTCATCCCCATTAATGGACCTAAAAAACCTGTTTGATCATCTGAATAACAATAGATATTCGGTTCAATCTGCTTGTAAATCGAACTATCTCGATGACTGTTTACCCAAATGCTTTGCACTTCTGATTTAAATTTCTGACAAATTTTAGATAGTTGAATTTGATCATCAAATTGTTGAAGTAATTTATTCATGCCATTCATACGGCGTGCTTGTCCTCCCGCCAAGATCACTAGATCTGTAGCGGGAATTTGTATAGTCATGCTTCTGCCTCCAACTGACAAGTCTTAATCAAACCACGAATTTCTGGTAAACATGAACCACAGTTACCACCCGCTTTTAAACATGCCGTGACTTGCTTTTCATGCGTGATATTTTGAGTTTTGATCGCTTCAATAATCTTGTTTTTTCCTACTTTGAAACAACTACACACCAATGGACCATCGTTATTAGCAGCAGACATTGGCATACCTGCCAACAATGCTTTACGGTGCAAAGCACTTAATCGTTCACGTTTAAATAAACTTGCAACCCAATCACGATCTGGTAATAACTCAGCAGGTGCAATATAAAGACTTGCGATTAAAATCCCATCTTTGAGTACAATACTATGACTGAGTTGCGATGAAATATCCTCAATACTTAACCATTCATATGTTTCATCGACAAAAGGCAAAAAGGTTTTTAAGTTTTTTTGAGTTTGATCAATACTGTGTCGATCGGAAAGCTCATAACGCATTGCTTTTGCAGTTTTGATTTTTGTCCACCAAGCACAAGTCTGTAAAGATGCTTTGATTTGATGTTCGAACCCTTCTCGAACATATAAAACGCCTTGCCAAGTCGTATGGAAAGGCTGTATCGATACTGGCGTATGCTTAAACTCAGGTTCACCTGAAATTGCATCCACAACAGGGTTAACTACTTTACCAACCCGAGCATCTGAAGCGACTTGTTCTGTCCAATGAATCGGGGCAAAGATTTGTCCACGGCGAACACCTTGAGCCAATGTCACGCGTAATACACAACTTCCCCATGCCGAACGAATCTCGACCAATCCTTTATCACGAATACCAAATTTAAGCGCATCGTTTGGATGAATCTCACAAAATGGCTCAGCACGATGTGTGGTCAAATTTGCCGATAAACCTGTACGTGTCATGGTATGCCATTGATCCCGAATACGTCCCGTATTCAGAATTAACGGATAATCTTCAGAAATTGAGTGTACGGGATCGATTGCGATCGTTGGAATAAGTTTTGCTTTACGAGAAGCATAACTAAACTCACCTTGACCAAAAAGTTGCTTAACCGATGTCGTCTGACCTTTTTCCCACACAGGCCATTGCGTTGGTTTTAACTCATTATATTCTTCAAGACTTAGATTGGTTAAACCTTTTAAATTAAAATAACGAAAATTTTCTACCTGATCACGTTCAGCTAAACTTGCATTTTGATATGCAGACAATGCAGCATGCTCATTAAAGATGTCACACGCATTGCTAAAATCAAAACCAGAAAAACCAAGTTTTTTTGCAACTTCAGCAACAGCCCACCAATCTGCTTTGGCTTGTTTTGGTGAAGCTAAAAATGCGCGTTGGCGTGAAATTCGACGTTCTGAATTTGTTACCGTCCCATCTTTTTCCCCCCAACCTAATGCTGGTAGCAAAATATCAGCATAAGCAGTGGTATCGGTATCGGAACAGATATCTGAAACGACAACAAACTCACATTTTTCTAAGGCTCGTTTCACTTGATCAGCATCAGGAAGACTCACCACAGGATTGGTTGCCATAATCCAAATTGCTTTAATTTTTCCACTTTCAACCGCTTGAAACAAATCAACTGCTTTAAGTCCAGCTTGTGTCGCAATGGTTGGGCTATTCCAAAAACTTTGCACCAAATTTTGATGCGTTGGATTATCAATGTCTAAGTGTGCTGCCAACATATTGGCCAGTCCACCAACCTCACGACCACCCATCGCGTTGGGTTGTCCAGTCATTGAAAATGGAGCAGCACCCAGCTTACCAATTTTACCCGTCAGTAAATGACAGTTGATAATACTATTGGCTTTATTCACCCCTTGAGATGATTGATTAACTCCCATTGAAAAAAGAGTTACTACTTTTTCAGTTGTGGCAAATTTATCAAAAAACAGTTGTAATTTTTCTTCTGAAATCCCTGTGCGTTTTGCAACAGCTTTAAAATCTTGTTCAGTTCGATTCGCTTCTAAAAGTGCTTGAAGCCCCTCTGTGTAAGATTCAACAAACTCATGATCAGCATAACCATGTTGATATAAATATTGTAATAATCCTTTAAACAAGGCCACATCTTGACCTGGCAAGATTGGCAAATGTAAATCTGCTTGCTCACAAGTGCTCGTAAATCGTGGATCGACGACAACCACAAATAAATTAGGATTTTGACTCTTCGCTTGCATAATCCGTTGATATAAAACTGGATGACACCATGCTGTATTTGAACCAACCAATACCACCATATCAGCATGTTCAAAGTCTTCATAACTTGCAGGTACAATATCTTCACCAAAGCTACGTTTATGCGCAGCAACTGCTGAAGACATACATAGACGTGAATTGGTATCAATATTGGCTGTGCCTAAATAACCCTTTACGAATTTATTAACCACATAATAGTCTTCAGTTAATAACTGCCCCGAAACATAAAATGCCACACTTTCAGGTCCATATTGCTCAATACATGCCTGAAATTGAGTTGCAATTTTGTCAATTGCAACATCCCATGTTGTCACATTACGGTGATTTTTGCGTCCCAACATCGGATTTAAAACACGGGTTTCCAACCCTAAGGTATCTGCTAAATTGCTCCCTTTAATACAGAGTCGTCCAAAATTTGCAGGGTGTTCTGTGTCTCCTGAAACTTTAATATTTGAACCTTGTGTTTTATGTTGAACTTCAACATTAACACCACATCCAACGCCACAATATGGACAAGTTGTTTTTGTAATGAGTGTTTGTACATGATCGGAGCGACTGTGTTCTAAATTTTGAATACTGTTCATGACTGCTCCTTTACCTATTCCATCTTTGCCCTAACTAAAGTTTCGATCACTTAAAATTGTATGATCAGCGATCAATAGCCAATTTATAATCTACGCCTTAACTTTTATTGTGAATCTTTAGTTGACTACCATAAAGTAGTTAAATGACTGAGTTTTTGGTTTAGGAGAAATTTCTCCTAAACCAAAGTAAGATTAACCTGCTTTTTTCAATGCAAAATCTTTACCAAATAACAATTTATTTCTAAATGTCGAAACAGGTGTTTGATCCGCAATTAACTCGGCATACCACATACCATCCTCGGTATCACCGAATAAAACAGCGCCAATCACTTTATCTTTTTGGATAATAATACGCTTGTAAATATGGCGTTTTTCGTCATTTAGAATGATGTCTTCATAATCTTCTTTAGGCTCAAAATTACCTGCTGAGAAGACATCGACACCACTAACTTTAAGCTGAGTTGGTACAGTTGGAGACTTGAACGTTAAGCTACCATGTTCAGCCAAATGGGTTGCACAGATAAATGCTTGTCCCCAAAGTGGCTCCACCAATCCAAAGGTTTGATTACGATGTTCAATACATTCACCAACAGCATAAATACTTGGATCAAAGGTTTGCATGGTGTCATTCACTAAAATGCCGCGATTACAACGTAATCCAGCGCTTTGCGCCAAAGCAATATTTGGACGAATACCTACAGCAAAGACCACCAAATCAGCATCTAATAAAGTACCATCTTTTAAACGGATCTGACTGACATGACCATTTTTACCAATTAAAGCTTCGGTATTGGCTTCAGTAATAATCTTGATGCCTTTCTCTTCAATGCTATGACGTAGCATACGGCTTGCTCGACCATCTAATTGACGCTCCATGATACGATCCATTAGATGCAGCACCGTTACATTCATGCCACGTTGCTTCAAGCCATATGCTGCTTCTAGGCCAAGTAAACCACCGCCAATCACGACTGCATTTTTTTTAGTTTCACAATATTTAATCATGGTATTCACATCATAAATATCGCGGAAACTAATCACACCTTTCAAGTCCACGCCTTGAACTGGTGGAATAAATGGTTTAGAACCTGTTGCAATAATTAAACGGTCATAATCAACACTTTCACCGTTTTGCGTATGTACCACTTTACGAGTACGGTCAATTTTCACAGCTGGATCGTCGGCAATAAATTTAATCCCTTTATCGCTATACCATGCATGTGGGTGCAACATGATGTCATCAATGGTTTTCTCACCAGAAAGCACTGGTGAGAGCATGATACGGTTATAGTTACCCCAAGGCTCTTCACCAATGACTGTCACATCATAACGATCAGGCGCCATATCAAGCAAATCTTCTAGGCAACGCATCCCAGCCAAACCATTACCAATCAGAACAAGCTTTAACTTCTCTTGTGAAATTCCATTGTTGGTAATATAAGTTTTTTGTGGTACAGCTCCGACCCAGACACGACCATTTTCGATTTTGGTTGGGAAAACAGAAAGCTTTTGATCTTTATCTTCTAGGCATCGACCTGTTGCTAGACTGAAGTGTTGCTTATAAATCGGTGAGGCAATCACGCGTTCACCTTGCAAATCACCAATAATACCGCGCGCCATCACATTTGCTTGGCTGAATGGATCTTTATTGCTTAATGCATAAATACGTTTTTCGTTCCCTACGCGAAATAAAGCAACTGATTGTCCTGCAATAAGTGCACCTGCGCCAGTATTTGGTGTGATGTCATCAAGGTTACATACATCGACCCATTGATTTTCTGGAAGCATACTCATGTCTTTTAAATTTGTCATTTTGATTCTCCTTATGCTTCTACCATCGGGATACGATCAACTGAACGTTCAGCTTCATTTAATGGACGGATTTGATCACGAACTTCGGTAAATTGAATATATGGATCAGCTTGCTCTTCTGCGCTTGCATTGATGTAAGTTTGGAAGCGTTTACGAATTTCAGGATTCTCTACCGCAGTACGCCATTCATCTTGATAAGTTCCAATCACGTGCGCCATACGATTTTCCAGTTCTTCTGCAAGGCCAAGCGAATCATCGACAATCACAGCTTTGAGATAATCTAAACCACCTTCCATATTGTCACGCCATACACTGGTACGTTGTAAACGATCAGCAGTTTGGATATAGAACATAAAGAAGCGGTCGATATAACGGATCAAAGTTTCGGTATCAAGATCAGATGCTAGAAGTTCTGCATGACGCGGCTTCATTCCTCCATTACCACACACATATAGATTCCAGCCTTTTTCTGTCGCAATTACACCGACATCTTTACCTTGTGCTTCAGCGCACTCACGGGTACAACCTGACACAGCCATTTTTAATTTATGCGGTGAGCGTAAGCCTTTGTAGCGATTCTCTAATTCAATCGCTAAACCAACAGAATCATCCACACCATATCGGCACCAAGTGCTACCCACACATGATTTCACTGTACGTAATGATTTACCGTAAGCATGCCCTGACTCGAAGCCTGCTGCATTCAACTCTTCCCAAATAAATGGTAACTCGTGTAGTTGAGCACCAAACAAGTCAACACGTTGACCGCCAGTAATTTTGGTATACAGGTTATATTTTTTAGCAATTTGACCTACAGCAATCAAACCATCTGGAGTGACTTCACCACCGGCCATACGCGGTACAACTGAGTATGAACCATCCTTTTGGATATTTCCCAAGTAGTAGTCATTACTGTCTTGTAGACCTGCGTGCGTTGGTTCCAATACAAAGTCATTCCAGCACGATGCCAAAATGTTTGCTGTCATTGGTTTACAAATATCACAACCTAAACCATGACCATGTTGTTGAATCAAATCATCAAATGTTTTGATTTCATTGACACGTACCAAGTGATAGATCTCTTGACGTGAGTATGGGAAGTGCTCACAGACATGGTTGTTGACGGTTACACCTTGACGTTGTAACTCAGACTTTAAAACTTGAGTGACTAATGGTGCACAACCGCCACAAGCCGTTGCTGCTTTGGTACATTTCTTTAAAGCACCTAATGAAGTAGAACCATCACAGATCGCTTGGCAAATATCTGCTTTTGACACGTTATTACATGAACAGATGGTTGCGCTGTCTGGAAGTAAATCAACACCACTGCCACCCGCCTTCGCACCAGAATCAGCAAATCCAGGCATGATTAAGCTTTCAGGTGTTTCTGGCAATGCGATACCATTCAACATCATTTGTAGAAGATCGTTATATTCTTTTGCATCACCAACCAGTACTGCACCCAGTAATTTGGTTTTGTCCGCATCGACAACGATTTTCTTATAAACTAAAGTATCTTCATCAGCATAGAAATAGCTGAGAGAATTCGGTGTCATACCATGTGCATCACCCACTGATGCCACATCTACACCCATTAATTTCAACTTAGTGCTCATATCAGCACCAGAGAAACAATGTGTTTCTTCAGCTAAGATATGTTTGGCTGCGATACGCGCCATGTCATATCCAGGTGCAACCAGACCATAAATTTTATTGTCCCAAAGTGCACATTCACCAATCGCATAAATATCTTCATTTGAGGTTTGGCAATAATCATTAATCTTAATACCACCACGCTCACCAAGTGCCAACCCGCTGCTGCGTGCAAGTTCATCACGCGGGCGAATACCTGCTGAGAATAGAATAATGTCTGTTTCAAGCTCGCTACCATCCGCAAACTTCATCACATGCGTTGTGCTTTCTCCCGCTTCAATAGATGAAGTTGCTTTTTGAGTATGAACTTTTACACCAAGGTTCTCGATTTTACGGCGTAAAACTTTACCGCCTAAGTCATCAATTTGAACCGCCATTAAGCGTGGTGCAAATTCAACAACGTGCGTTTCTAGGTTTAAATCACGTAAAGCTTTTGCAGCCTCCAAACCTAATAAACCACCACCAATCACTACACCCGATTTTGAATTTAAGCTTGCAGCGCGAATTGAATCTAAATCTTCAATGGTTCGATAAACAAAACAGTTCTCACGATCATTGCCTGAAATTGGTGGAACAAATGCATATGAACCTGTTGCCAATACCAATTTGTCGTAACTAATCACATCACCAAAACTTGTTGTCACTGTTTTTTCTACAGCATCGATTGCAATTGCTTTGGTATTCAAGCGTAAGTCAATACCATGTGCATCTGCAAAATCGAAACGTGCAAGTGATAAGTCTTTTGCTGATTTTCCTGAAAAATATTCAGTTAAATGAACACGATCATATGCAATGCGTGGTTCTTCAGCAAGAATCGTTATTTCTAATTCATCATCAGCTTTCTCTAAGATGGCTTCGATGAATTTATGACCCACCATACCGTGACCAATCATCACTAATTTCATTGTGTTTCTCCTAAAATCTAATCTGAGATTAAGCTGCGCTGTTTTGTTCTGAGCCGCGTTCTAAAATCGCTTGTTCAAACAAGCGTTGTTCTTTTTCTTTATGCTCTACCGAAAATCGGATCAGCATGACCGAACTCGCAGCAATGACCACTAAGCCACCTAAAACCATTAAACAAGTTTGAATATCCAACATACCTTTCAATAAGAAACCTGCTGCTACTGCACCAACGTTTCCACCAGCACCGATGATGCCTGCAACACCACCTAGCGCTTCACGATCAATGAATGGAACAAGCGCATAAGTTGCACCACATGCCATATGAGTAAATAATGCGAACACAGTCATCACTAGAATTGCCAACACAGGACCATTCATTTGTGAGAACAACATTAAGAAAAGCCCTTCGCCAAGAATTAAAGCAAATAGCACTTTAGTACGACCATCTAAGCCTTTTTTGAGTGCAACTTTGTCTGAAAGAATCCCACCCAATGCACGGGCAAATAATGCAAGCAAACCAAAAATACCTGCTGCTAAACCAGCTTCTTTTAATCCAAAACTGAAGTGCTCGACGTAGTACATCGCGATGATGTTATGAATAAAGATTTCGATACCGAAACATGCTGCATACGAGAAGAATAGAACCCATACGCGATAGTTACGTGCAGCATGCATTAAGATTGCAAGGCCACCTTTTTTATCACTACCAACCGCTATACCTTGTTCACGGAGCTCTTTAAAATTGCCTTGAGGACAATCTTGTGTCAATTTCCAGTAAAGGAAACCTACAATCACCATCATGACACCCGGTACAATCAGTGCAATTCTCCACCCCATTGTTTGCTCAACGCCAAACATAACTAAAGCAGCAAGCAGTAATGGCATGAGTGCTTGAGTTGCCCCACCGCCTGCATTTCCCCAACCTGCTGAAGCAGCATTTGCAGTACCTACGACATTCGGAGCAAACATGGTGCTGGTGTGGTATTGCGTGATCACAAAACTTGCACCAATCGCACCGATAAGGAGGCGAAAGAAAAGGAACGATTCATAGCTATTTGCTGAAGCCACACCAAATACAGGTATGCTGCCAATAATCAACAAGGCGGTATAGGTCTTGCGTGGCCCGTATTTATCGCATAAAGGACCAACAATCAAACGAACTAAGATGGTGATTGCAACTGCGGCAATGTTAATATTTGCGATTTGATCTTTGGTTAAATGAAACTCACCTGCAATGACAGGCATCAATGGTGCGCAGGCAAACCAAGCAAAGAAGCAAACAAAGAATGCAAGCCAACTCATGTGGAATGCGCGCATCGCTGGCGCTGAGAAGTTAAATAACTTAATTGATGTGGCTTTTTTCGCCGATAAATCTAAAGACATTGCCATCTCCTATACTGAACGTAATTGCTTTGTTGACACATATCGCTGTGTAAACAAACCGATCAGATCGGACATCGTTGGCCGTCTTACAATTTTTTAAAAAGTCTTCATTGACTCAATAAAGACAAAGCAAGTGTTATGCCAATTAACAAAATAAAAATAAAAAAATAATATTAATTATTGTTTAATAATGATTTTTTGTAAAATAAATAGCATTTTAAATATCTTTTAAATGGTTAAATAAATGCCGAATATATGAATGAACTGTTTTAAAGCACAATTAAACATGCTTCAAAATAATTCTTTTTATGCACCAACAATGAACATTAATTATTTTTAATAAAGATCACATCTATTTTTTATTTGTTTCCCTTAGCTACAACGATACAATAAAGCGCACAAAATCGAGGCTAAAGTAATGCCTGCACTGAATAGATCATTCCTGATGGCATTAATTTTGCTTCAAAAAAATACTTAAAGCACATTATGCTAAATGTGCATTGACTTATAATTTGACTTTATATTTATGCCGAAACTCAAAATCGCACTTATTGACGATGATCAGGCTCGAGCTGAATACATTAAAACATGTTTAATTCAACATGACTTTGATGTCGTTGCTAGTTTGACTTTAGATCACCTCAATGTTTTTAAATTAGAACATCTTCAAGCAGATGTCATTTTGCTTGATATGGATCATCCTCATCGTGATGTAATTGAGAGTTGCGTAAGCAATTTTGACTTACCAACGGTATTATTCACCAAGAACACTGACCGAGATATGATTAAACAGGCGATTGATGCAGGGATTACCGCCTATATCGTTGATGGTATCGATCCAAGTCGATTACATACCATTTTAGATATTTCGATTCAACAATATAAAAAACATAAAAAGTTAGAAGGTGATCTCAAAGATGCAAAGACCAAACTAGCAGATCGTAAAGATGTTGAGAAAGCTAAAGTCCTACTCATGCAATTACACGGATTAACCGAAGACAAAGCATTCCAACTCCTTAGAAAAAATGCCATGAGCCATCGTATGACCATTGGTGAAATGTCACGTCGCTTGCTCGATGCACAACAGCTTTTGAACAATCAATTAAAGGATGAATAAATGAGCAGTTTAGAAAAAAGTGAATTGCAACTTGGCTACATCCCTTTGCTCGATTGTATTGCGCTATTATGGGCAAAACAGCGTGGTTTGTTTGAAGCAGTAGGTCTAAACGTTACCTTAACCAAAGAAGCTTCTTGGGCAAGCCTACGTGATCGACTGGCTTTTGGTCTTTTAGATGCTGCACATTGTTTATCTGCCATGTTACCTGCAGCAGCAATAGGTGCTGATCAAATTGGTATTCCATTACAAACACCACTCATTCTCAGTGAAAATCGAGCTTTTATAAGTTTAAGTCAAAAACTGTGTTATCAGTTAGATATAAAGAAATATGATGCTGTAGAGCAATCAGCTAAAAAATTAGTAGAACACATGAAAAAAAATCATGTGGTTTCTTTAGGACATGTTTTCCAGCATTCCATCCATCATTATTGCTTAAGAGAATGGCTAGCATTAGCAGATCCTGAACTGGCACATTCAATACAAGTCAAAACCTTACCACCTCCATATATGGTAGAAGCATTAAATAACCATTTAATTGATGGTTTTTGTGTTGGCGAGCCATGGAATACTCAGGCAGAGCTGGCAGGATTAGGGCAAATTGTTGGCTCAAGTCAAGACATCATTCCAAATGTTGCAGATAAAGTTCTAGCTGTAACGCAAGAATGGGCTCAACAGCATCCAAATACATTAATTGCCTTAACTCGCGCAATCTTGCAAGCTCAGCAAGAGTTACGTGTGTTAGAAGATTTTGAACCTGTATGGCAACTTTTAATTGATTTTGATGTCATCCAGTTTGAATGTTCGCCAAGCATTCATGTTGAAAAATACTATACGATCCAAGATATAATTCGGAACTTCGTTAAAAGTAGCGCTATACCTAGAAGTAAAGATTTTGAATGGTTGTTTCAGCAAATGCAAAAATGGAACAATTTGCCTGTAGGTTCTATAGATTACGAAAATAAAGCACAAAATTTTCTACTATTAGATACTTATTTAGCAGCATCAAAATAAGAGAACTCGTGATAAAAAAAAGCTGTCTTGTGAAAAGACAGCTTTGAAAAGACCCATAAGAGATTCTGCCAATCGAGAGCTATCTCTTATGTAATAACTATATTATCTATATTCAATTTATCTTTTTCGGACATTTTCATGTCATTAGCCGCCATACAAAACTTCACAATTCATCTTTTTTGCCAATAAGCCAGTTTCGTCGATTTAATCAATCCCTACCCACAAGCTTGAACCCAATGTCAAATTGAAGCTAATGCTTATTATCAATCTAAACTGGCATATTTTTTATAAATCAGTATTACTACGCTTCATCCACTGCTCTCTTTAGAAGTATATTTATACTATTTTTGAAAAACCTATTAGAATAAAAAAAATAATTTTCATGAACTTAGACTAAAAAATTATTCATGGCTTGAAATAAACACATGAACTAATTAGAACTCAATTTAAGTTTCAAAAAAGCAAATCACTAAATTACATGACCTTCGAGTTACACAAATTACATGAACGAAATAAGGTAATTCAGTTTAAAATAGTGAAAAATAAATAAGCCTGAAATTTGTCATATTTTAACATTGCCATTTCCTTGCAAAGTTTTCATTATATGCACCATGCTTGGTATGCAAATTTCTTCATCCATTAAAAGAAATTATAAGAAAAAATGCAGAATTTTGTGCCATAATAAGCAAACTTTGCAGACATCTTGCAAAAAACATTTGCAGATTTAGAACTGGAGCAGGCTGAATGAGCTCAACCATTTTGGTAATTCATGGACCGAATTTGAACTTGCTAGGAAAACGCGAACCAGAGGTTTATGGTTATCTCACCTTAGATGATATTAACCAGCAACTCACCACTCAGGCTCATCAAGCATCATTTACACTAGATACATTTCAAAGCAACTGGGAAGGTGCGATTGTCGATCGCATTCATCAAGCACGAACTGAAGGGGTTAAATTTATCATTATTAATCCTGCAGCCTTGACTCATACATCAGTTGCTCTACGCGATGCCCTCCTTGGCGTTGCGATTCCATTTATTGAGGTTCATTTGTCAAATGTTCACGCCCGTGAATCATTCCGTCATCACTCATATTTATCAGACAAAGCCGTTGGTGTTATTTGTGGCTTAGGTGCGAAGGGTTACGCCTTTGCTCTCGATTTTGCAATCGAAAAAATTCAATCTTCTAACTAATTTATACATTTCAGGAATGCTCACTCATGGATATCCGTAAAATCAAGAAACTCATCGATTTGATGATTGAATCTGACTTACAAGCGATTGAAGTTAAGGAAGGTGATCAATCCATCTCATTAACTCGCCCTACTCCAGTTTACGCAGCGGCACCTTTGGCAGCAGCACCTAGTGCTTCTGCTCCTGCGGCTCCAGCAGCAAAAACACCTCGTGGCGCTGTAGAAACGTCACCGATGGTTGGTGTGTTCTATTCTGCACCAAGCCCAGGCGAAGGCCCATTCGTAAATGTAGGTCAAACAGTTTCTGCAGGTGAAACACTGGGTATCATCGAAGCGATGAAAATCATGAACCCAATTGAGGCAACTAAAAGCGGCGTGATTGAAGAAATTTTAGTGAAAAATGGTGAAGTGATCCAATTCGGTCAACCACTTTTCCGCTACCGCGCCTAATCAGTTTGGGGATTCCAATGTTGCAAAAAGTATTGATTGCAAACCGCGGTGAAATCGCTTTACGAATTACGCGAGCTTGTAAAACGCTTGGCATTAAAACAGTTGGTATTTATTCTGATGCTGACAAAGACTTAATGCATTTACGCTTCGTTGATGAAGCTGTCTGTATTGGGCCGGGTACCACAAGTGAAAGTTATTTAAATATTCCTGCAATTATTACTGCTGCAGAAATTACAGGTGCGGATGCAATTCATCCTGGATATGGCTTTTTGTCTGAAAATGCTGAATTTGCTGAAATTGTAGAAAGCTCAGGTTTTATTTTTATTGGTCCTCGCCCTGAACACATTCGTCTTATGGGTAACAAGGTATCCGCGATTATTGCCATGAAAAAGGCTGGCGTACCTACCGTGCCTGGATGTGACCATGCTGTAACGATTAACAATGCACTTGCTGAAGCAAAAGAAATTGGCTTCCCGTTGATCGTCAAAGCTGCATCAGGCGGCGGCGGTCGTGGTATGCGTATCGTTGAACGTGTCGACACACTACTTGAATCAGTTCAAGCTGCACAACGTGATGCTGAGATGTGGTTTGGTGATGATACTGTATACATGGAGCGCTTCTTACAGAAACCTCGCCATGTAGAAGTACAAGTGCTAGGTGATGGTAACGGTCATGCAATCCATTTATATGACCGAGACTGTTCTTTACAACGTCGCCATCAAAAGGTTTTAGAAGAAGCACCTGCTCCAAATCTACCAGAACAAGCACGTGCTGATATTTTAGAAGCATGTGTCAATGCTTGTAAGTTAATGCAATACCGTGGTGCTGGAACTTTTGAGTTTTTATTTGAAGAAGGAGAATTCTTCTTTATCGAAATGAATACTCGCGTTCAAGTTGAGCATCCTGTAACTGAAATGGTTACTGGCATTGATATTATTGAACAACAACTGCGGATTGCGGCTGGTTTAGGTTTAAATATTGAACAGTATGAAGTCGAAGTAAAAGGCCATGCGATTGAATGCCGTATCAATGCCGAGGATCCGACGACCTTCTTACCTTCTCCTGGTAAAATAGAAAACTTCTATGCACCCGGCGGCGCAGGTATTCGTTTAGATTCTCATATTTATCAAGGCTATAGTATTCCACCGTATTATGATTCCATGATTGCAAAACTCATCGCTCATGGTAAAGATCGCAAAACATCTTTAGCTCGTATGCGTCAAGCTTTAGATGAAATGATTTTGACTGGAATTAAAACCAATATTCCATTGCACAAAGATCTTATTTTGCAGGACAAAAACTTCTGTGAACAAGCTATGGATATTCATTATCTAGAAAAGCATCTGCTAAAACAGCTTGAACCGAAAGCTGAAAAAGCATAAATAAAAAAGCCTCTAAGTTAAGAGGCTTTTTTATTATTCAATCTTTCTAAGGTAGGACACGGCGTAATGTCGCAAAACATTTTTCGCCTTTTTCATTGGCGCAAAAATTAATGGTGTGATCATTTTCCCACTTCACAAAATATTGCGAAACCTCACCAGTTTGGTCTAGTGCTTGACCTGAGCAATCCATCTGATTATTGTCATACTTAATCTGTAAAACTAATGCTGGTAAACGCTCTTTATGATCTTCTGAAGGTTGATAATCATATAAACCATAAGACCACTCTTGGTTACTCTTAATCACGACTTCATTCATTCCACGAAAATTATAGTATTCGACACACTTCTTATTATTAGGAATTTCCATTGCCCATAGCCCCATGATTTCAGGACGAGTTATCACCCGAATCGCATTTGCTTTAGCCAATTGTTGTGCTGTTACTGCTTTTTCATTTACGACCGTGTCTGCCATAGTCCATGTTGAGCAAGCCCATAATAATCCAATAATATAAATATTTTTCATAGATTTAATTAAGTCGTAATCTAAACGGTGCAAGGCTTTAAATTAGCATATTTTTTGAGAAAAACATGCATTCATAACCATATAAACACAATATTTTTAGCTTGAGCTTTAGTTGATTGTTATGGCATTTTTTCAGGTATGCTAGTTCTAGATTTACAGTAATTTTATTTACATTATAAAGATTTAGCTTTAAGGATAAAAGCCATGAAATTTTCTGAATACGTGCAATATGATGGTTTAGGATTAGCAAAACTGGTCAAAAGCAAACAAGTTCATCCTTCAGAATTATTAAAAATTGCATTAGAACGAACAGATAAAGTCAATCCAAAGCTAAACGCCATTATTATTCCAATGTATGAGCAAGCGAAGCAGCGCACACAGCAAGAATCCTCTGGGTTATTTGCAGGCGTTCCATTTCTAGTCAAAGACTTATTCCAAGAATATCAAGGTATTCCAACCTCTTATGGTAGCCAAGCGCTAAAAAAAATTAATTATACCCCTGATTTTAATGCTGAAATCGTAAACCGCTGGGAACAAACAGGGATTATTACTTTTGGTCGTACAAACACGCCTGAGTTTGGTATCAAAGGAATTACTGAACCCGATGCTTGGGGCACTTGCCACAATCCGTGGAATTTAAAACACAATAGTGGTGGTTCTTCTGGTGGATCAGGCTCTGCAGTTGCAAGTGGAATCGTCCCAGTTGCAGGCGCAGGTGACGGTGGCGGATCAATTCGCATCCCCGCTTCTTATTGTGGTTTATTTGGATTAAAGCCGAGTCGTGGTCGTACACCTTGGGGGCCACAATACAGTGAAGCAATGCATGGTGCTGCCATGCAACATGTTCTCTGCAAAACAGTTCGCGATAGTGCTGCCATGCTCGATGCAGTTCAAGGTCCAGAACAAACTTCACTTTTTAGAATAGAAGCACCTGAAAAGAAATATTTAGATATCATTCAACAGGCTCCAAGAAAACTCAAAATTGCTTTTAATACTCAATCACCAATTGGAACGAAGGTTTCTAAAGATGCGATTCAAGCTGTTCAACAAACTGCTAAGTTACTGGAGTCTTTAGGGCATATTGTTGTAGAAGATCGTCCAAAAATAGATGGTTTGGCATTAGGAAAAGACTTTGTAACGACTTGGTTTAGTCAATTCGCATATATGCAGACACAAATTAAACAAATGGCAGGTGCAACTGATCATGATTTCGAATTAGATTCTATTGCCCTCGCTGCTTTTGGGGCCAAAACAACCGCAACAGAATATATTCATACACTTAATAATTGGGGGCTTTATAGCACTCAAATGAACATTTTCTTTGAAAAATATGACCTTTATTTAACCCCAACAACAGCATCAGTCGCACCAAAAAATGGGGAAGTTGCCACACCTAATTGGCAAAAACCAATCTTGAAAGGACTATTAAAATTAGGAAAAGCGCACTATCTCGCACAAGGGAAATTAGTTGAAAAAATGTTACAGGATAATTTAAGTTGGGTACCTTTTACGCAGTTAGCAAATGTTACAGGTCTACCCGCCATGTCAGTCCCATTATATTGGAACAAAAATGGCTTACCTTTAGGCAGCCAGTTTATTGCACCTTTTGGACGTGAAGATCGTTTATTGCAACTTGCAGCACAATTAGAACAGACACAACCATGGATGTCTCAATATCAGAATATTCAACTCTAATCTAAGTTTTAGCTGCCGTGTCCAATTGATTCGGCAGCCAAAATACTAAAAACAAACCAACCAGTACGATACCACTTGCATATAAGAAAATTGTTGCGCCTGAAAATACTTGCCAATAATGCCCAGCTAATAGACTTCCAGATGCGACCCCTAACCCCCACATGGTGCTGTAAAGTGCTTGTCCCCGCCCTTGTTGCTCAGCTGAAAAATTTTGAAAAATCACTTTCATTGCAATTAAGTGAAATAATCCAAAACTAAAGGCATGTAAACATTGAGCAAATAACTGCCCCCAAAAATGTGTGTTCAATATACTAACCAGAAACCAGCGTAAACTGGTCAAAATCAAACATACTGCAACTAGTGTCCGCCAAGAGAAACGAGTAAAGAAAACTTTTTGCGCTACGGAAAACATTATAATTTCTGCAATTACGCCTGTTGCCCACAGCGTTCCAATTTGTGTTGTGCTAAACCCAATCTCTTTTAAAAAATTACTATAAAAACTATAAAATGGCGCTTGTGAAAATAATAAAACAAATTCAATTGCAAAAAATGCGGCCACAGTAGGTCGTTTTAAAATGGGTATTATAGATTCTAGTTTTTTTTGCGAGCTTGGCGCATGTTCAGGTTCTTTAATGGTAAATGACCACAAAAAAGCTAAAAAAGAAACCGCTAGAAGTAAAATGGGTAGCATGGAAATTTGAATAATTTCTAATAAAGCACCAATAATGAATACACCCAATATGAAGCCAACAGATCCCCATTTTCTAACTTTTCCATAAAGCTCTGCGCGTTTATCCCCCAACCAGAATAAAGTAACACCTTCAAATTGCGCCAAAATTGCATTTTGAAAGAAACTAAAGATCAGCATGAGTAGTGCAACAGATTGAAAACTATTCGGAATGATGAAGATGGCAAACCAGATACAGGCTTCCATCCATGTTGCAATACGCACTAGCAACATTCGTTTGCCTGACTTATCAGCAACCCATCCCCAAATCAAAGGTGCAAAAAAACGAGTAATAATCGCAATTGAAGACAAAATACCAATTTCTTGATAATTGAAACCTTGATCTTGTAGATACAAGTTCCAATAAGGCATGAATGTACCCACTATGGAATAGTAAAACAAATAGAAACCGCCCAATCGGGTTTGGATACTTAGAGATTGAAACAATTCACGCGCCTTTTACATGGATCAACATCTATCATTCACAACAAGATGTATTGCCTTTCGATAAACATAAATTTTAGCGGATTTAGATCTTTAATTCGTCCTTTTATTTATGATGAATATCCACCTCAGTAACTTTTATTTTTCATTCAACAATAATAAAGGGGCTGAAATATTCAGCCCCTTTATTAATTTAGATATACTTCAGCCGTTATATATCCGTATGAAAAGCCACACTTGGTTGAGCATTTCTTAACTTTCGCTGTTTAAGAAAATACGCAAACATTAAGCAAAGAATCCATGCTGGAATCATCATAACGGCAATACGCATATCCGGCGTTAAAGACATCACCACCAAAATGCTAAGCATAAAAACGATACATAGATAATTGCTGAATGGATACGCGATACTAGGGAATTTACTTATTACTCCCTGTGCTTGCATCGTCTTACGAAACTTTAGATGTGTCCAAGAAATAACAACCCAGTTAATCACAATCGCTGCAACAACGAGCATCATCAACAAGCCAAAAGCTTTTTCTGGGAAAGCATAATTTAGTAAAACACACAATACTGTTACAAATGCAGAAATCAGTACAGCATTTGTAGGAATACCATTTTTGTTAATTTTCTTCAGGAACTGAGGTGCATTACCCTGCTGCGCCAAGCCCAATAACATACGGCTGCTACAATAGCTTGTTCCGTTATAAACTGAAACCGCCGCCGTTAAAATTACAAAGTTCAACATGGTCGCAACACCTTGGCTGTCTAATGATGCAAACACCATCACAAATGGACTACCACCATTTGCCATTTGATTCCAAGGAAACAAAGCAAATAAGATAAAAAGTGTCGCAATATAGAAAATTAAAATACGGTAAATAATTTGGTTTACCGCTTTAGGTAAGGTTTTATCTGGATCACGCGCTTCCGCAGCCGTAATACCAAATAATTCAATTCCACCGAATGCGAAGATAATTACAGCCATAGCCATAACTAAACCTTTTATGCCATACGGAAAGAAACCACCTAGTGCCCAAAGGTTACTAATACTAGCTTGCGGGCCAGCAGTGCCTGTAGCAAGTAAATAAGAACCAAAAGCAATCATTGCTAAAATCGCCAAAATTTTGATGATTGAGAACCAAAACTCCATTTCACCAAACAATTTTACATGCAATAAATTGATACCGTTGATTAATAGGAAAAAGGCTAATGCTGAAGCCCATGTCGGAATTTCAGGCCACCAGTATTGGATATATAGACCAATTGCACTCAGCTCCGCCATACAAACTAAAATATTTAGTACCCAATAGTTCCAACCTGACATAAAGCCAGCGAATGGGCCCCAGTACTTATAAGCAAAGTGACTGAAAGAACCACTCACAGGCTCTTGTACAACCATTTCACCTAACTGTCGCATCATTAGAAAAGCGATAAACCCAGCGATTGCATACCCCAGGATGACTGATGGTCCTGCAAGCTTGATTGATTGAGAAATACCGAGAAACAATCCAGTACCAATTGCACCACCTAGTGCAATAAGTTGGATATGCCGATTGCTTAAACCGTGTTTCAGGTTTCCTTGCTGTTGGTTTGACATATGATTATTCTCATCCTTGTCACGTAATTTTATTATTCAAAATTACGTATATCATAAATTAATCAGAAATGCCTAGTATTGATTGAAAAATAATTAAGTTACTTTTCTCGTAACTGCGCATATAAGCAGAAATCTCAATAAATAACAATAATTATGAATTATGTAATTAAATTATGTATTGCGTAATTAATTTAATTGCGTATTATAGAATAAATAAGACACCACCTTTCTTGCTTAATCGAAGTAAATAAGCGATATGAAATAAAAATATTTTATTAAATTTCATATTATTAGGCTCAGAAAGATAAACAACCCAAATAGTTTTTGACAAAATTTGAGACAAGGAAAGCAAATTATGACGCAACTTTTAACATCTTTTCTTGAAATAGATCCCCATTCAGATTTCACAATACATAATTTACCTTATGGTATTTTCAGTGAAGTGCCTAATGGTCATAAGCGCGTTGGTGTTGCAATTGGTGAATGGGTACTTGACTTAGCCTTATTAGAGTCAGAAGGCTTATTAAATATTGATGGAAATATAAATTTTTTCAATCAACCTACACTCAATAAATTTATTGAGTCAGGTAAACATAATTGGAATAACGTGCGCAAAATGCTGCAAAGTTTACTTTCAATTGATAATCCAATACTTCGCAATAATCATGATTTGATTTCTCAAGCTTTATTGAAAAGAGATAGCATTACGCTACATTTACCAATTCATATTCCTGGCTATACCGATTTCTACTCATCAAAAGAACATGCCACTAACGTTGGTACGATGTTTAGAGATCCTAAAAATGCTTTACTTCCGAACTGGAGTGAGCTTCCAGTTGGCTACAATGGGCGTGCAAGTTCAGTCGTGGTCAGTGGCACAAATATCGTTCGCCCATCAGGTCAGATCAAACTACCAAATGTTGACCGTCCTATTTTCTCTGCTACCCGTAAACTAGACTTTGAGTTAGAAACTGCGTTCGTTGTTGGTAAATCGACTGAACTAGGACAGCCTATTTCTATCGATAATGCATGGGATCATATTTTTGGTATGGTGCTATTGAACGATTGGTCCGCACGCGATATTCAACAATGGGAATATGTTCCTTTAGGACCATTTAATGCAAAAACTTTTGCAAGCGCCATTTCTCCGTGGGTTGTTACCATGGAAGCTCTTGAACCATTTAAAGTAAAAGGTCCAGAGCAAGATCCAAAACCACTAGATTATTTACAAGAAAATATTACTAATAGCTACGACATTCATCTTAGCGTTGAGATACAAAGCCCTCAATCACAATCAACGGATGTCATTTGCCAAACAAACTTTAAATATATGTATTGGTCGATGGCACAACAACTCACTCATCACACCATTGCAGGTTGTAATGTCCAAGTTGGTGATCTTATGGGCTCGGGTACGATTTCTGGTTCAAAAATTGACTCTTATGGAAGTTTGTTAGAATTAACTTGGAATACGACCAAACCTATTACCCTATCTAATGGGGAAAAACGCGGTTTCTTAGAAGATGGAGATCGCGTCATCATGAAAGGTTATTGTGAAAAAGATGGTATTCGTATCGGATTCGGTCAAGTCGAAAATACCATTCTTGCAGCGCATACATTTAACTTCGATAAAAAAGAGGTTGATCAGTATGAAACTGTATAGTTATTTTCGTAGCTCTGCTGCCTATCGTGTCCGTATTGCACTTAACCTAAAAGAACTTAGCTACGAAACAGAAAGCATTCATTTAGTTAAAAATGAACAACAAATGGATCGCTATAAAAATTTAAATCCTAGTCAATTGGTGCCTACGCTCATTGATGAAGATAACGTTTTCTTACAATCGATGAGTATTTTAGAGTATTTGGAAGAACAATATCCAACCAAAGCCCTATTACCTAAAAATCTGGTTGAGCGTGCCAAAGTTCGTGCTTTTTCCCAAGCAATTGCCTGCGATATTCACCCTTTAAATAATTTAAGGGTTTTGAAATATCTCAATCATGAACTTGCTATCTGTGATCAGCAAAAAAATGATTGGTACACACATTGGATAATCGAAGGCTTTAAAAGTCTAGAACTGCAACTGCAACATTCAAATGGACAATTCTGTTTTGGAACTAAACCAACGTTTGCAGACTGTTGTTTAATCCCCCAAGTCTATAACGCAAAACGTTTCAAAATTGATTTAAGTGCTTTTCCAAAAATTGAAAGTATTTATCTGCATTGTCTAACTCTCCCAGCATTTCTACATGCCTCACCAGAACAACAACCAGATTGGGAATAATGAAAAGGAATTTGATATGAGTTTTGCAATTAAAAAAATTCACCACGTTGCCTATCGCTGTAAAGATGCCAAAGAAACAGTGGAATGGTATAAAAAAATGCTGAATATGGACTTTATCCTAGCATTTGCTGAAGACCATGTTCCCTCAACTAAAGCTTTTGACCCCTATATGCATTTGTTCTTGGATGCTGGGCAAGGAAATGTACTGGCTTTTTTTGAACTTCCAACACAGCCTGAAATGGGGCGTGATGAAAATACACCTCAATGGGTACAACATATTGCCTTCGAAGTTGAAAATCAAGCAACGCTATTAGATGCAAAAGCACATTTAGAACAACATGGCGTAAAAGTGTTAGGTGTAACTAATCACGGTATTTTCCATTCTATTTATTTCTTTGATCCTAATGGACATCGCCTAGAACTCACTTATAACGATAGTCATGCTGATGCCAAAATTGCTCGTATCACTGAAGAGATGAAACTTGAAATGTTAGATGAATGGAGCCGTACCAAACGAGCACCTCAACATACACATTTCTTGCATGAAGAAGAATTAGGAGCATAGACATGGTCAACAAAGTCTCTGTAAATGCCGAAACAGCACTTCAAGGTATCGTCAAAGATGGTCAAACCATTGCTGTTGGTGGTTTTGGATTATGTGGTATCCCAGAAGCGTTGATTCAAGCTTTAAAACAAAGTGGTGTTAAACAACTTACCTGTATTAGCAATAATGCTGGCGTAGATGACTATGGGCTTGGTCTATTGTTACAAACCAAACAGATTAAAAAAATGATTTCATCTTATGTGGGTGAAAATAAAGAATTCGAACGTCAATTTTTAAACGGCGAATTAGAAGTTGAACTCACTCCTCAAGGGACACTCGCCGAAAAACTTCGTGCTGGGGGTGCAGGTATTCCTGCATTCTATACAGCGACAGGTGTCGGAACAAGCATCGCTGAAGGTAAAGAGGTTCGAGAGTTTCAAGGTAAGTCTTATTTACTCGAATCATCATTAACCGCTGATGTTGCTTTAATCAAAGCTTATAAAGCAGATAAAGCAGGAAATTTAGTTTTCAGAAAAACTGCGCGTAATTTTAACCCTGAATGTGCAATGGCGGGTCGCTATACCATCGTTGAGGTCGAGCAAATTGTTGAGCTAGGCGAAATCGATCCAGATGATATTCACTTAGCAGGTATCTATGTGAATGCAGTCGTTTTGAATGCTAATCCAGAGAAACGTATTGAACAACGTACATTAAAAGTTGCTGTATAAGGAGTGAGTCATGGCATGGACTAAACAACAAATGGCACAACGTGCAGCCCAAGAATTACAAGATGGCTTTTATGTAAATTTGGGTATTGGTTTACCAACCTTAGTAGCAAACTATATTCCTACTGGTATAGATGTTTGGTTACAGTCTGAAAATGGATTATTGGGTATTGATGAGTTTCCGACTGAAGAACATGTCGATGCAGATCTAATCAATGCTGGTAAACAAACCGTAACTGTAAAAAATGGTGGCGCATTCTTTTCAAGTTCTGAATCATTTGCGATGATCCGTGGTGGACGTGTTAACTTGGCCATCTTAGGTGCAATGGAAGTATCAGAACAAGGTGATCTTGCCAACTGGATGATTCCAGGAAAGAAAGTTAAAGGCATGGGTGGTGCAATGGATTTGGTTGCTGGAGTACAGAAAGTTGTCGTCTTGATGGAGCACTCCACCAAAGATGGTCAACCCAAAATCCTAAAGAACTGTACTTTGCCTCTAACAGGTAGTCAGGTTGTGAATCGTATTATCAGTGATTTAGGTGTACTGGATATCACAGAACACGGTGTGGAACTTGTTGAATTAGCAGAGCAAGTGAGCTTCGATGAAATACAAGCAGCAACTGGTATTGAAATTCGAAATACACTTGCAGCATAAGTTTCTATCGGTATTGAAGAAATATAGCTTTAATACCGATTTTTTATTGCCTAAATTTCATCGAAGTCGCATCCTTAAGTTTATTTTTAATATGATAAGGTGGAGTGTAAGAATACAAATCATCAAAATATGCTTATACAATTCACCTATTTAAGTCATTTAAAAAGATGATTTTTATTTTATCCATTACTCAGGCATTATGTGCTGAGTTGATGTTGTAAAAATGATCCATAGAACACCACTAAAGAGAATCTAGATTAAGGGCTATTGAATGATTGAAGAAAAGTTATCTGGTGGGGTTCAATCTCTTGAGGTAGGTTTAACCGTACTCAATGCACTTTTAGAACACAATAAACCAATTATTTTGAAAGATCTGTCTCATAAGCTAGATATGCATCCTGCCAAAGTACATCGTTATTTGGTTAGCCTAATTCGTATGAATTACGCCAAACAATTAGATGATGGGCAATATACTTTAGGAGATCAAGCTTGGCGTTTAGGTCTGAGCTGTATTCAACATACTGATGTTTTACAACTGGTTCAGCATCTAATTTATGAATTACAGAATAAGATCGGTTGTGGCATCCAGATTAGCAAATGGTCACCTCAAGGTCCTTTGGTTGTTCAGTCAATCGAATCAAATCACCCGATTTCAATTGTGACCAAAGTAGGTTCAATTATGCCTTTGGTCAACTCTGCTGCAGGTCGTGTGTTTGCCTCATATTTACCTGAAGCAGTTATTAAGCCCCTTATGCAGGCTGAATGGGATAAAGCGACTCGTAATCATTATCCGATCAAGCCGAACGATTGGAATGAGTTCATCGCCTTAAAAGAGAAAACATTAGAATCTGGTATGGCGATTGCCCAAGGAGATTTACTCGTTGGAATCAATGCTGTCGGTATTCCAATCTTCAATGCTCACCGCTCGATGGAATTTTGTATTGTTGCTTTAGATAGCGAAATGTTTTTACCTGTACATCAAGACAGTGAAAAACTCGAATTTTTTAAACGCGAAGTCGCTGCAATCAATCAATTTATTCAAACACGATAAATATTTGCAAATAAAAAAGCCAAGAAATAAATTTCTTGGCTTTCTCTTTTTAAAGTTTTTATTTTGCTTCTAATACACCGCGGCGGATTTGATCACGTTCAATTGATTCAAATAGTGCTTTGAAGTTCCCTTCACCAAAACCATCATCGTCTTTACGTTGAATAAACTCAAAGAACACTGGTCCAAGCATATTTTGGGAAAAAATCTGCAACAGCAACTTTTTCTGACCATCTTTGGTATTACCATCGAGCAAAATACCACGCTTTTGTAATTCTTCAGTGGGTTCACCATGTGCTGGTAAACGATCCTTCAACATTTCGTAATAGGTCTCTGGTGGTGGTGTCATAAACTCCAAACCTAACCCTTTTAACTTATCCCATGTTGAAAGCAAATCATCAGTAATAAAAGCAATATGCTGAATGCCTTCACCATTAAAATCTGCTAAAAATTCAGCAATTTGACCATTACCTTTATCTGAATCTTCATTTAATGGGATACGGATCATGCCATCTGGTGCAGTCAAAGCTTTTGAAGTCAGACCAGTATATTCACCTTTAATATCAAAATAACGAATTTCTTGGAAATTAAAAATCTTCTCGTAGAAATTTGCCCAATAATCCATACGCCCTTTATAGACATTATGAGTTAAATGATCAATTTCGTTTAAACCAGCGCCTTTGGGATTTTTATCTACGTCATCAAAGAAGACGAAGTCATTAGAATAAATATCACGGTCAACAAGGAAAATTGGCATTCCACCAATTCCTTTAATCGCAGGAATATTGAGTTCCATCGGTCCAGCTTGTGTGTACATCGGCTCAGCACCAAGCTCAACAGCATTTTTAAAGGCTTTAGCTGCATCGCGGGTTCTAAACCCCATTGCACATGCAGATGGGCCGTGTTCTTTGAAGAAGAATGAAGCATAAGATTCAGGCTGATAATTCAAAATGATATTGATATTACCTTGGCGCCATAAATAAACTTTTTTAGATTTATGTTTTGCGACTTTAGAAAAACCGATTGTTTCAAAAATTTGATCTAAGCCATTTTCCGTCGAAACAAACTCAATAAAAGCAAAACCACATAGTTCTAATGGGTTATCTAAAATGTCCATCTAGTTTCCCTTATTTAGATAAATTCATCCGTTTGAATACTAAACACATGCTTATGTATAACAATCAATAGCATCTGCTTAACTTACTAGAAAAGGTAACAAGTGTTTTTATAAGTGTCTCAAAAACATCCTGATTGAAACCTTTCCTGTCCTTATTGCAACCAATACATCTTTTAGAAAACCTATTCTCAGTATTGGTTTTAATCCATAAAACCATGCTACAAGAAAGATTAAATTTATGCAATACATAATTCAATTATGAATAATGTAATTTAATGAGATTTCAATCTCACCAAAATTAGGTGAATTTTCACTAGAATAAAATTTAAAAAACAAGCACGCCATATCAAAATCTGACATTCTTAAAAATCGAGTAAATAAATACCGATGTGTTACATGGCAATTAAAAATAATTATCAAATCTAACAATTCGTTACTTGTAGATTGCATAGGTTCAGGGCATGGTTTGACTACTGCTGAATTATAGGAAATTGTTGCCTATGGCTAGCCCTGCTCAAGCAATAAGACATAAATTACTTAATACTTTCTTTTCAAGACACTCAGTTTGGTTTCTTTGTATTTTTACTGCTTTAACCATTACTTGGTTTAGAACGATTTATACACCACATACCATTTATTATTTTATTTCAGATACGTTATTAAATACGCTATGGATTGTCACCAGCTTACTAAGCCTCTTGGGTCTACATGATTTATTGCAAAAAAAGCATGCAATACTCAGAAACTATCCGATTTTAGGGCATTTCCGTTTTATCTTTGAAGATGTTCGACCTGAGATCAGACAATACTTTATAGAGTCAGATCAAGATGCATTACCCTTTTCAAGAATGCAACGTAGTCTTGTTTATCAACGTGCAAAAAATGAAAATGCAGACAAACCATTTGGTTCAATTATTGATGTTTATGAACCAAACTATCGCTTTATCGTTCATTCAATTTCTCCATGCCCGCCTGCCGACCCAAGCACTTTTCGCGTAAAGATTGGCAATAGCCAATGTAGTCAACCCTACAGTGCATCCATAATGAATATTTCTGCCATGAGTTTTGGAAGTTTAAGTGCGAATGCAATTCGTGCACTCAACAAAGGCGCTCATCTAGGAAATTTCTATCATGATACGGGTGAAGGTAGCTTGAGCCCTTATCATCTGGAAAATGGTGGTGACATCGTATGGCAAATTGCAAGTGGCTATTTTGGATGTCGCACTGTTGATGGATTATTTGATCCTGAGAAATTTAGACAACAAGCACAAAATCCAAAAATTAAGATGATTGAGCTCAAACTCTCTCAAGGCGCGAAACCCGGACATGGTGGAATATTACCAAAACACAAAATTACGCAGGAAATTGCAGAAATACGAGGTGTTTCTAGAGACCAAGATTGTATTTCTCCTGCAAAACATCCAAGTTTTAACACACCTATCGAAATGATGTTCTTTATTCAAAAACTTAGAGAGCTATCTGGTGGAAAGCCCGTGGGTTTTAAACTGTGTATTGGTCAACCTTGGCAATTTATGAGTATTGTCAAAGCGATGCTTGAAACCAAAATCATCCCTGACTTTATCGTCGTTGATGGCTCTGAAGGGGGTACAGGTGCAGCACCAATTGAATTTAGTGATTATATCGGCACTCCCTTAAGAGAAGGCTTACGCTTTGTACATAACACTTTAATAGGTGCAGGCTTACGACAACAAATCAAAATTGGTGCCAGTGGAAAAATGATTAGTGCTTTTGATATTGCGAGCAGCTTTGCTTTGGGCGCTGATTGGGTTAATTCAGCACGAGGCTTTATGTTTGCTGTGGGATGTATTCAAGCGCAAAGTTGTCATACGAACCAATGTCCTGTTGGAGTTGCAACGCAAGATCAAGATCGTCAAAAAGCGATAGATGTCCCGACTAAAGCAGAACGTGTATTTAATTTTCATAAAAATACATTACATGCATTATCAGAAATGATTGCAGCTGCAGGCTTAAAGCATCCATCTGATATTAAAGCCCATCATCTTGCCCAGCGTATGAATGATCGTGAAATCAAAAATTATGCACAAATTCATTTTTTTCTCAAAGAAAATGAATTACTGCAAAATGATCTGAACGATGAGGAAAATTTCTACTATAGAATGTGGAAATTAGCAGATGCTAATACATTCTAATTCTAGTAATGCTTAAGCTATAAAAAATCACCACTAGTAATAGTGGTGATTTGGTTTTGCATGTAAAAATGCTGGAATCAATCCAGTCAAAGCAGCTCGAATATCTGCACGCTCATTAATCAATTGATGTGAACCCTCTTCCAGCATCAACAAGGTCTGTAATCTAAATTTTCGGCGAATATATTCAATGTTGTAACGCCAATCTACTGTTTGATCGAGTGCGCCTTGAGCAAGCCATACAGGTATACGACATGCAGGTCGATGTTCCATTTCTAACATCCATTTAGACATTGCTAAAATCCAATCCATCCCCATCATTCGAGGCTGCAATGGATCAGTTAGGCGAATAAATCTTAAAAATTCAGGATTATGATTATTACGACGGAAATGTCGTGGTACTTGGCTCTTTATACGACGAATAATTCCTAAGCCAACAGAATTATGCCACCAAGCTGTTTTTGCAGGTCGAATCAATGGCGATAAGAGCAATACTCGATTAACGATCGGATCTTCTCTACGCTCAGCAAATTCAAGTAAATGATGCATCCAAATTGCACCACCAGTACTTTGCCCTATTCCTAACCATGGTTTTGGTAATTGTATAGCACTACGAACAACATCATAAACTGCATGCAATACTTGCTGGTAATGATCAAAATTCTGAATACTTGCTGATGAGCCATTACTTAATCCGTGACCGGGCAGATCGTATGTAATAACACTGAATCCTTGATCAAGAATTTCTTTTATAATGGGTTGATAAATACCACTATGTTCTAAGTATCCATGTAATAAACATACAGTACCTAAAATCTTTTCACGTTGAGGCTGAAATACTTGTACATGTAAACGAAATAATGGCATTTCAACATAGCCTTGCCAGTGTTCGCATTCAAGTAAATCTAAACCATAAAGCTTTCTATAGGCTTGTAGTGCTTTTGAAGGTTCTATTATTTTTGATAAATCAAGCGGCTCTAAAAGCTGAGGCGTTGTTTCTCTATTGGGGATAGGTAAATCCAATTGTTTAAGTATTGTCGGATTTAAAAATGGAATATTGGACATATTATGGTATCTCTCGACAATCACTTGAGCCAAAAAGCGTATCACGAATCGTTGCTAGCAATTCATAGTTAGCACGACGACTGTGATCATAGTTTTGTTCACTTGGTCGCCAGTCTGTCAATGTGGTTGGCATCGGTGCGATCACAGGAACAGTTTCAATTCCATTGAGTGCAAATAAACGTCTTGTTCGTGGCATATGATATTCATCTGTGATGAGAATGACTGTCGGTGCGCCACCTTTCTTTTGTAGTAATAATGAACTAAATCGGGAGTTTTCACAGGTATTCATACTTCTATTTTCTAGAAGCTTCGCTTCTATACCGCGTTCTTTCAGCCAAGCTTGCATATAAGGTGCTTCAACACCACTTAAAACAATAGGAAGAGGATATTGCTTTTCGACTTGCAAAGTTTTTTCCAATCGAAGACGTGTATAGTTATTTACAACAATATCTTTACCATTTGCACCAAGTGTCAAGCCACCACCTAAAACAACAATTGCATATGGCTGAGACAATCCTTGCGACTCGTTCATTCCATCCTTGTTCTTCTTCAGCTCAACTAAATCTTTATTTGTCTCCTCTTTTTCATCTGGATAAACAGGTAATTCAACAGGATATGTTTCTAAAAAAGCAATATATTTTCCCATTAAAGCCTGATTATCAGGCGTATTCCACTGTAAAAAATCCATTGGCGTACTTGCTGCTACAGCAGAACTCTCTTGTTCCTGTTCTGACTTTTCCGCCATTAATGGAATATTCGTTTGCTGATTTTCTTCTACATTTTCGCGTTCTTGCTCTTCGATGATCAATTGTTGTAATAATTTATAACGTGCTTGAATTAATCTCAAATCTTCAGGTTTTTCAGACTGAAATGTTTTTTCCATTAACTTGAGATAAGCTTGGCGCGCAATCCACAAATTAGACCCCGGCTCCAAAGTTTCATGCTCGCTTAACGCAGCTGGTTTCTGACTTTGTGCGGCAACTTCATTCACATCAACAGGCACAAATCGGTTTAGCCCCTTTACAACCAATTGCGAATAAAATGGCGAATATAAAAAAAGTACAAAGCAGCCTAATAGCACGAAAAATATAGTTATGATTCGTACTAAGCCAATCATCCAATGTACTTTATCCATAAAATTCCTTATACATGATGCGCTTGGATTAAGCCTTGCTCACTATACAACACTGGTTCAGGTTCTAATTGAATATTAAACTTCTGTTTTACATCACTTTGTACAGTTTGATAGGTATTTTTAACATCAGCTAATGTCGCATCTGCATAATTCACTAACACCAACGCCTGTTTATCAAACATTCCAACCGAACCAAGTTGTTTACCTTTCCAACCTGTTTGATCAATCAACCAACCCGCCGCAACTTTAACATTGCTATGTGCTTGAGGATAATGGGGAATATTTGGAAAATGCTGAGCAATTTTGCCAAATTCAGCTTCAGTCAAAATTGGATTCTTAAAAAAGCTTCCAACATTTGGAAATTCTTTTGGATCAGGCAATTTACTTTGACGAATATGAATCACCTGATTTTGTAAATTTTCAGCGGTCAGTTCATCTCCAACTGCTTGTTTAAGATCACCATAGTTCAACTTCAAATCGACCTTTTTTAGTAATTTGAAAGTAACACTCACGATGATGTAGCGGTTTGGATAATCTTTGAAAATACTATGGCGATAAGCAAAGTGACAGTCTGAACCTGAAATAGAATCAAACACTTTTAGTTGACGATCATAGACTTGAACAGAATCGATAAACTCGCCAACTTCAACACCATAGGCACCAATATTCTGCACAGGTGATGCACCCACTAAACCAGGAATGAGTGCGAGGTTTTGCAAACCAAACCATTGTTGTTGAGTGCTGTACAACACAAAGTCATGCCACACTTGCCCAGCACCTACTTTAACTGTGATGGTATTTTCATCTTCAGCGAGAACATTTATCCCTTGTATATTTAAATGCAACACCAAAGCTTGAATCTGTTGGGGTAATAACACATTACTTCCACCAGATAAAATCAAAGCATTCAAATTGTGTTGCTCAGCAAAGTTCAATGCCTCGATCACATCATCAGGATGATTGATTTGAACATAATGCGAAGCAATAGCATTCAAATTTAATGTATTTAAGTTTTTAAGCTGAACTTGTGCTTGTACCTGCATATTAAATTAAATCCTATTACCCTACTTTCATTTGCTTTTTAAAAACGTTAACCCATGCTTGGCTGCTAGATTCACATTGATCAAGTACTCGATCAAATCCATCCGATCCACCGTAGTAAGGGTCAGGAACAGCTTGTTGCATAAAATGAGGGTCATGCTCACTCATCAATGCGATCTTGGCTCGAATTCGATCAGCACCGAATTGTTTTACCGCTTTTGATATTAATGCCTGAATATCATCAAAATTTTCATGATCCATCGCAAGAATAAGATCAAACTCAACAAAGTCTGCTAAAACAATTTGTCTTGCTCTTAATGTCGATAAATCATAACCACGTTGTATGGCATGTTTTTGACTACGTAAATCAGGCGCTTTGTTTGGATGATAATTACTAGTTCCCGCAGAATCGACCACCACATTTAAACCATGTGTCTCACAATAATGTCTGAGAATTGCTTCTGCTGTAGGAGAACGACAAATATTCCCTAAACAAACGCATAGAACCCTATACGGTCTTTCCATTAAAAAAACATTCCAAGATTTTGTTTTTTAAAAAAATATAAATATTGCATACAAAATTCCTGCAAACTGCTTAAATGTGATCATACGTGAATTGACCATTGTGACATCAGGTATTTTGTCAAAAATTGCTTTGATTTGAAAGGAAATAGTAACGATGAATATGGCTTTGTTGCACAAAGCTGTTCTTGAAGGCTTCTTCAGCAATATAATTTCTAGATGAAGAAACCTGCACCTAAAATCTACCGTACACCAATTGGTCCTCGTATAACCAAGCTTTAATCAAGCGAGAAAATATTTCAATCTGGTTTGATCCCAAGACCCACAGACATCACCATAACAGTTTCAAAATGGCAGAATCGCTTCAAAGCTACACTTTTTAACAGCATCTTATGCTAATTTATTTGGACAGTGAAACTTATACTCACTTGATATAAAAATGATGTATTTACGATGAAAATAAGGATGTATGTATGAACCCGTTTCAATTTCAAACTGTTCCCAACATTATCTCGGGGCTAGGTTCGATACAAGAACTTAAAAATGTGCTTACTCAACAAAATTATCAAAAAGCATTCATTGTGACCGATGCAGGGATGATACAGCATCAATTGCATCAGCCCATTTTAGAAATCCTGACTCAGATTGGTCTTGAGTATATTATTTATTCCGATATCCAAGCAGATCCACCAGAGCATATTGTATTAGAAGCTGTTGATTTTGCGACACAAGAGCAAATTGATGTGATCATCGGTTTTGGTGGTGGTAGTTCCATGGACGTGGCTAAAATCATTGCCTTGCTCGCACACCCTAAACAACAGCAAAAACTGAGTGAAATCTATGGGGTAAACCAAGCTAAAGCACCGCGTTTACCACTCATTCTTATTCCAACAACAGCTGGAACAGGTTCGGAAGTCACCCCGATCTCGATCGTAACCACTGGCGCAACCACAAAAATGGGCGTGGTTTCTCCAATTCTATATGCAGATGTCGCAATTTTAGATGCAACATTTACGCAAGGGTTACCTGCTCATATCACAGCGGCAACAGGTATTGACGCGATGGTACATGCAATTGAAGCCTACACTTCAAATGTTAAAAAGAACTTCTATGCAGATATGTTAGCCAGAAATGCACTGAAATTATTAAATCATAATTTAGCTAAGGTATTGAAAAATGGTGCTGATCTAGAAGCTCGCCAGAATATGTTGGTCGGTTCAATGCTTGCTGGTCAAGCATTTGCTAATGCCCCAGTCGCAGCAGTCCATGCCCTCGCTTATCCATTGGGCGGACATTTCCATCTTTCACACGGACATACCAATGCCTTAGTTTTAGTTGAAGTGCTAAAGTTTAATGCACCTAAAGCTAAGCAACAGTATGCAGAACTCATGCAATTGTTAGATCCACGTAGTACAGGTTGTACCGATGGTTTATGTGATCTATTTATTGATCATATGGAGAATCATTTGGACCAAAGTGGATTAACATTGAAATTAAAAGATTTAGACATTCCTGAGGCGAAGTTACCTCAGTTAGCAAAAGATGCAATGCTACAAACCAGACTGTTGCAAAACAATCCAAGGGAAATGACCGAGCAAGACGCATTACAGATCTATCAGGCGATTTATGCATGACCAAACCTATTTTAAAAACACGAGAGCAATTTAAGTTTTTCTTCCCGATCCAAACTCGTTGGGCTGATAATGATATTTATGGTCATGTGAACAATGTGACCTACTATAGTTATTTTGATACCGCTGCCAATTCTTTACTGATTCAAAAAACAGGATTTGACATTCACAACAGTGAAATTATTGGCTTAGTGGTTGACTCTGCCTGTAGTTTTTTGCAAGAGCTTTCCTTTCCAGAAGTCGTTGAGGTTGGTGTTGCGATTGGAAAAATCGGCAACTCCTCGCTTAGATATGAACTGGCAATTTTTAAACAAGATCAATTTGAAGCGGCAGCACAAGGACATTTCGTGCATGTGTTTGTAGATCGTGAAAATCGAAAAAGTACAGCAATTCCTAAAAACATGCGAAATATTTTACAAGAATATCTTTTATCTATTTCTTAAATAAACCTGCCGACATGATTGCTATAACCATGTCGGCAGGTTTTAACATTACTTTTTAGATATGTGGCAATACATATGGCACGATATCTTGGAAAGTACGACCATGTACATTCTCACCAATCGCATGCATTTTCCACGCGTCATTATGTCGATAGATTTTCGCAATAATTAGACCTGTATGACCGCCTTGTGAAGACAATTTGTAACTCGCAATTTGTTGATTGCTTGCTTGATCAACCAAACGACAGAATGCATTTTCTACTTTTTCAAAAGTTTGACCACGGAAACTACTCACCGTAAAAACCAATGATTTCACTTGACTTGGCACTTGCGTCAGATTTACACGAATGATTTCATCATCACCATCACCCGCACCTGTGAGGTTATCGCCAGAATGGGTAATACTGCCATCCTTACTGCGTAATTGCCCAAAATAAACAACATCGACAACTTGTTTATTCTCATCAAACAAAATCACTGAGGCATCAAGGTCAATATCTGCACTACCACCACCAAAACCTAAAAAGCCTTTACTCTTGGCAACATCCCAACCAACACCAAGAAAAATTTGTTGTAAGCTGCTACCATCTGCTTTTTGCAAATTGATTTTTTGCCCTTTTTCTAAATTAATCGCCATCATTAAGCCCTCTTTGTTAAATAAATGTTTTAAATGATTTTTCGTTGTAAAAATTACTGATTCGAACGTGGACTCAATTTACTCTGTAACCATGCAAGAAGGTTTTGGCGATTACGTGAACAAATGACAACTTTGCCCTTACCTGAAAAACGTAACACCATGCCCTCACCACTCATGACACTATTCATCAAATTACCTAAGAGTCCACTACTCTGTGAGGTAGAAACAGATAAACTGTAATTTAGGCGTGAATCCCAACATACGACATGACCATTATCAATTACAATCTCTTTATTGGGCTCAACCTCAATTTCAAATAATGTACCGCAACCTGCAACAACCACCTGACCTTGTCCACTGGTTTCCATAACGAGAAAACCACCCGTATTTCCAAAGAAAGCACCACCAAGACTACTATTTAGACGTGCTTTGATCTCCACCGAATTATGTGCTGCTACGAAGGCACCATCACTTAATATATATTGCGTTGCGCCAACATCAAGAATTTGCATATCACCATCTAATGCTGCGGAAAGTAAACAATCCCCATCTCCGCGCACTGCTTCTATATGTTGTTGAAATAATGATTCATCGTTAGCAAAACGGCGCAATAAGGACTGCATTAAACCACCTTGCAAACGCCCTTTGAGTTCCAATGGGTCTTCCATCATCACCATTGCATTACTTTCGCAATAAATCTTATCGCCACGGCGCATCGCAACATGTAAGAATGGTTCTGGTGAACCGACTAAACTAAATTGAGCCATATTATCTAACCCTTAATTCTCAATAATTTGATGTTGTTTTGCAGCTTTCAACCAATCAGGAAATTCTTCTAACAGCAATTCATATAAACGATCATCAGAAACGCTGTCTATTCGATCTAAACTAAAAAAATTACAGTTATCAACCACTCGCCCTTTTAGATCATCTAATTTTTCTAATGCCCCATAATCTCGCCCACCAATGCCAACAAACTGCCAGAAAATTGGCAATTTTGCAGCTTGGGTTAAGATTTTTTGCATTTCTCTTCGGCTGCCTACACCACCATCCGAAACAAAGAGTACAAAAGTGGGAATCTTATCTGTGAATTTTTGATAATAATTAATGACTGCCTCAATGGCTGGAATCTCTTGATTGAAACGAGCGCCAACTTGCCAATTTTTCCAGCCTCGTTGGGTCGTATTAATAAAGTCATTTACATTGCTCAGAGTAACTTCATCTAGCTGTGTTGTTTTAGCTGCAAATGCCCAACACTCAAAGCTTCCATCATTATCAAAATGGATCGCTAAAGGCATTAAACGATTCACAACTTTCTGAACATCACCACGGCGATATTGTCCATCCATCGAACCAGATGCATCTAAAACCAAGGCAACACGCGCCGTTATTCCCAGTAAATTTTTCTTTTCTAACTGAACCAAGGATTTCTTAGTTAGGTCAATAATTGAAGCATTGCCTGTTTTTTCTGCTTTTTCTAAAGACAATTTTTTCTTTAAATCAATACTGGTTAATGGTGGTACGGTGACTTGAGGAGCAGCTTCTTCTGCCACTTCACCACCAAAATGTTGAATCAATGCAGCTAAACCCGCACTAAAACCCTGTCCATTAGCAGCTAATCGCCAAACATTATCTTTGCGATAAATTTCGATCAGCATTGCAGCACGTTCCTGATCAAACATATGACCATCAAGCCTAAACTCAGCAATGACTTGCTGCTGTAAATTCAGAACTTGAACTAAGATCTGTTGTGTCTGTGACATCACTGCCTGACCATCAATAGCAATGGTCATCACTAAATGCTGAATCGTCGGCGGTAATTTTGTTAAATCAATCGAAAAACGACTAGACTGAGCTTGAATATCCGTTAGTTGCACTGCTTGGCATGGTGTTTTAGGCTGATTATAGAACGTCATATAACGTTCATCGCTTAATTTATATGCTGGATCTAATCCAAAACTAGCGATATCTAAAGCGAAATTGGCTTGATATTCAATGTGAATATAAAAAGAACTTTGTCCTTGTAAAAGATCATCTAATTTAATTTTTTGCCCACGAATTAAACTCAGCATATGACACAATTGCCTATTTTTTCATTTATATTTTATAGTAATGATCAGAAGACAATACCGAAGTATCATCCTCTGATATGGGATCAATTATACAGCTACACCAAAAGATGCTGCTAAAGGTCCTAAACCACCTGCAAAACCTTGACCAATGGCACGGAATTTCCATTCGCTACCATTTTTATACAGTTCACCAAAAATCATTGCTGTTTCTGTGCTGCTATCTTCAGATAAGTCATAACGTGCGATTTCACTACCGCCTGCGTCATTACAAACACGGATATAAGCATTTGCAACTTGACCAAAGTTTTGGTTACGCCCTTGACCATCATAAATAGTCACTGCAAAAATCACTTTAGCAACATCCGCTGGGACTTTACTTAAATCAACGCTCAGTGTCTCATCATCGCCTGCGCCTTCGCCAGTACGGTTGTCACCATTGTGTACGACTGAACCATCAGATGATTTTAAGTTATTAAAGAAAATAAAATCATTATCAGCACGTACTTTACCGCTTTCAGTGACAAGAAATGCAATCGCATCTAAGTCAAATGCTTGACCATCAGTTACACGAGGATTCCAACCCAAACCTACTGTCGTTTTGGTAATTCCAGGGGCTTCTTTTGTTAAGCTAACATTTCCGCCTTTGGTTAGACTAATTGCCATTGAAGTGTACTCCTTATTCTACTGTTCAAATAAATATTGATTCTCATTTGATATAACAGATTTTCTCTACTATATCTATATATTTTATGACGATTTTGCTTGTCGCTTCTCATAAGCAATCGATGAAAAAATTGCCCAGATAATGAAAGCGACACCAATCAATCCTGTCACAACTTCAGGAACATGACCACCTGTACCTGTATAAAGCATAATTGCAGCAAGAATACCAATCGCATACATTGCGCCATGCTCTAAAAATACAAATGCTTCTAATGTGCCTTTCTCAACCAAATAAATCGTCATCGAACGGACAAAAATTGCTCCGATTGCCAAACCAAGCATAATCACCACAACATCTGTAGTAATTGCGAATGCACCAATAACACCATCAAAACTAAATGATGCATCCAGTACTTCTAAGTAAAGGAATCCACCAATACCTGCTTTTACAATCGTACTAGATGCGCCTGATGCTTTTGATTCATCCTGACTTTCATCACTTTCTTCTGTCTGACTACTTTCAAGTAAATGTCCTAATGCCTGAACACCGACATATACCACAATCCCCCAAATACCGGCTAAAGTCACCACCAGTTTAGTTTCCATATCCACTAAACTCACCATAATCAGCAATGCAATCATGGCAACAAATACAGACATTGCTGGAACATTGGCAAGATTCGCTAGTCGTGATTCCAACCAGTGAAACCAGTGCGTATCCTTTCCATCGTCAAACAAGAAATTCAAGAAAACAAGCAATAAGAACATGCCACCAAAAGCTGCAATTTCAGCATGGTGCGCAAGCAGTTTTTCTGAATAATGGACTGGGTCATTGAGTGCCATTTTAACAACATCAACCATTCCCATATCTGCGGTGATTGCAACAATCACAATTGGGAAAATTAAACGCATCCCAAATACAGCAATCAGAATACCGACCGTTAAAAATATCTTTTTCCAGAACTCATCCCAATGACGTAAGATCGAAGCATTCACCACTGCATTATCAAAAGATAGAGAAACCTCCATCACTGCTAAAATGGCAGTAATTAATAAAACGCGAAGCATGGTTTGAATACCTGCCTCTGGTCCATGGCTGAAACCCCACCAAGCGGATAACGCTAAGCAGATTACCGTGAAAATAATTGAGAAACGAAAATGTTTCATTGTGCCCCTTTTTGATAAAATCTTATCGTCATAATTTAAAAATTAAACTTAACCGACTTGAATACCATATTGTTGGCACATTGCTGCAAGTCCGCCAGCATAGCCTTGACCCACAGCCTTGAACTTCCACTCACCGTTATGGCGATAAACTTCGCCAAAAACCATTGCTGTTTCAGTTGAATAGTCTTCTGCTAAATCAAAACGAACCACTTCAACATTGGTGTCTTGATTTACGACACGAATAAAAGCATTCGCAATTTGACCAAAGTTTTGTCCACGTGCTTGTGCATCATGAATCGTTACGGTAATGGCAACTTTTTCAATCTCAGGTGACACTTTCGATAAATCAACCAATAATGTTTCATCATCACCATCCCCTTGACCAGAACGGTTATCACCTGTGTGTTCAACCGAATGATCTTGTGATTTAAGTTGATTATAAAAAATAAAGTCATGATCACCACGAACCTTACCCGTTGCAGTTAATAAGAATGCACTTGCATCCAAATCGAATGCTGCTCCATCCGTTGCACGCTCGTCCCAACCCAAGCCAATTAAAATACGAACTAAGTTAGGATCTGTTTTACTAAGGGAAAGATTTCCCCCTTTATTTAAACTAATTGCCATTTTGTATGTTCTCCTCGATAAAATTTATAATTAATGTCTTCAATACTTAAAAATAGATATAAAATTAATTTCTATAAAAATATTTTCATCTAATCTTCAAGTTAGATCTTACTTTTATTTACTGCCAGCAACCCAGCGCAATCCAAAACTAAATGCCCGATCAAGTTCTTTATGTCCTTTAACATATTGAACATGGCGTCGCACTTCAATATTACCTTTTTGATTCACTAATTCAACAATTCCACACATGCCGAATGGTTGCCCTTCAATCAAACGAATCTCAATCGGTGGTTGTTCAGGTACATAAATGGTCACAACAGCATCTGTTTCAGCCCAATTTGGAACACCTTGATAAATAAATGCGAAAATCACAACCCTATGAATCTGATCCCAGTTTTTCCCATTGATTCTCAACCATTCGCCACCTTGCAATGCTCCTGTACGATCATCACCAGACAATTCAATGAATGGAAAGTTATGGAAGCTTCCAAAACAGTCTCCTAAAGCCTGTATCACTGACCTCGTTCCATCTTGCATCTCAAAGAGACAACCCAAATCTAGATCAACACTTTTGCCATGATTGAGCATTTTGTCAAAAAAGCTATTTTGTTTTGTCGCTGTTTTTTGATTCCAATTCAGATTAATTTTAATTTCACCAAAAGCCTGATCTTTTTTTGTTAGATTAATTTTATTGTTTTGTTTATCTAAACTAACCTTACTTAAACTTAACTTCTCAGGTTTTGGCGGTACTGGAGCAGTTTGAACAGTAGGCGGTGTATCACTAATCTCTACACCAAAGTATTCTGACAATGGTTTTAATCCACCATTAAAACCTTGATTCACAAAACGGAATTTCCACAATTCTTTATAGCGATAAACTTCTGCCAAGATTAAGGCTTTCTCCGTTTTTTCTGCACTTTTAATCATTGCAGTGGCAGACAACTGACCATTTTCCCACAACTCAATCTGAATATCCTGAACTGCATTGATCGTCAGGTTTCCATCAATTGCAGCACAAAATGAAACTTTGCTGATTTCAGCTTCCAACAATTGGGTATTGACATTAAATTGCGCTAAGTAAGGCGTCTTATGCGTGGATTCTAGTAATTCCACACTACGATTTGGCGTTTGCTTTTGTCCATAAAAAATCATGTCCGCATCGCCGCGCACCTTAGCTTGGGCATTAAGAATATATGCACTCATATCCAAACTTATTTGTTCGGGCATCGCTGTCTTTATTTTTATTTGAAACTGGGGCTGTGTTAAAGCTAAATTCGCTCCAGGAATGAGTTGTTGCATTGCGATACCCTCGTTTATATTATTTGGATTTGTTTTAAATGAAATTTAATTATTTTTACATCATAGCGACAATTAGATTTTTAAACCAAAAACTTTAGCTCGCTCTAAAATTCGCTCTGCCCAATGTTTATGTGTCGCAGGTTCAAGCATAGAACCATGACATGCAAAAACGGCCTGTGCATCTTGATTTAAAATATCTTGTGCTTGTTTCAATTCAATTTCATTGACTTGAAATGCTTGATGCACAATCGGAATCTGTGCTGGATGAATAATGGTTTTACCAGATAAACCATGTTGAATATCTAAGTACAATTCATCTTGCAATAATTTAACTTGGCTAAAGTGTTCACATACAGGCGCACTTAAAGAAAATCCATGTGGCAAAAACTGACCAGCTAAATTTGAAATTAAAGTCCCAATTGGTGTTTGATATAAAGTCATATCATTTGGGCGACGTAATGCCAAACAATTTAATAAATCATTACCGCCTATCCGCAAGACCAATACAGGATGAAACTGTTGTTGTAAAGCTTGCCTTAATTCCTTCATCGCTCCCATATCAAATGTATCAGGCGTTTCTAAGGTCGGCATCAATTTTAAATCAGATGATAAAATAGAATGCCATTGATTCAAATTAGATAAGCCAAATTTAGGTAAAACCATACCATCTAATAACGGAATCTCTGCCCATTGCATCAGTTCTTCTGCCATCTCCAAATGACGAGGACGAATAAATAACTGTGGATGCTGTGAGTTTCTTTGATTCTGTTGTAAATGTTGTAATAATTTTTTTAAATTCTCTTTCGCAAATTCAACATCATGCTCGACCACGGCATCTTCTAAACATAATACAACTGAACGTAATTCAGGATATTTTTCACCGTTGACCACTTGCCACAAATCTGGTCGCGTGGCTGGCATATATAACGTTGCCCCCAATGACAATGCAGATAACATATTAGTTTTTCCCTAATTTTTGAATTAATGTAATGGCACGATAGGGTGCAATTTGATCACCAACGACTTTGGTTGGTGTCTGGGTAATATCCGTAAGATGGCGTAATAAAGCAGTATCCGCATCATCGGCATCTCGTAATAACACCAAATCAGGCACACGGCGCAAAATTGCACGTGTTGCTTCTGCAATACTCGGCTTAATTCGATTTAAGTTGGTGATCTGATATTGCTGTGCCAAGTCTTGAATCACTTGCTGGCTTTGTTGGTGCTGTTGTTGCCGTTGTGTCTCTGTCCAAAGTGCATTCGGTTGAACTGCACATTGACGGCGGATTTGGTTAATTTTTTCAATAAATTGTTGTGATTGATCAAATTTTTCTAGCTGAGTATATTCAATACAACTATGCCATTGGTCAATATTTTGCGCATTAATCTCTTCGGCTTTCAGTGGTTCACCCTCACAAATCGTTCGCGAAATTAAACCTGAAATTGTTGAACCCAACACTCCTGACGGAATCAACCAATCATCACCACTTGCAGCCAACCATGCACAGCCCCCAATATCAGACAATACAACCAAAGGCAGTGGTCGATTGGCAAAACGAGGGTCATCTCCTAAGCTACGCTGTAATTCTTGTCGAATTGCACCTTTGCCTGTCCAACCATCTACAAACACAATGGATTGATGTCCATGCTTGGCAATAATAGTTTCTAACGCAGCAAAGTCGATGCCACGATCTCGAAGAATACTTACCCCATAATGGATACAAGGACGACCCAAATCTTGTAAAGCATGATAAAGCAACACACCTAAAGGCACACCTGCACGAACAAAACTGACTAATACAATTGGCTCAACAAATTCTGTTACCAATGTTTGAGCCAACTGTTGTACATTCTCCGCCAAACGTTGCTGCCCTTGTTGCAAAGCATTTTCATACAGCGCTAAATGACGTTCAGAGGGTGCGTATTCCTGACTAATCATTTGAGAATAGTGTTTTTTCCCAGACTGAATTAAATGTTCTTTCTCTACAGTATCCGTTGCTTGAATATGAGTACGGCGCAATAAAAAGGTCACTTGCTCAGGTAAATAACTGCCACTAAACCCTTGTTTTGAAATCAGTGCATCGGCTTGTTGCTTATTGATAATCGCCATAATACCCTTCTTGTACATATTGTTGCGCCAAGTTATGTTTGACCCAACGATTCAATTGGCTATGATTTGGCATGCCCCACCAATCGCATAAATTTAAAAATTCAACATCAGACAAACTATCACCAAAACCTAAAATACTACGTTGTGGCACATCTAGTTGCTGTAATAAGAATTTTGCAGCATTGGCTTTACTGACAGGTTTTGGGATAAACGCCAAATTATTACCATTCAAATGAAAATAAAACCCATCTAATAATTCATCACTCAAACTATTTAATAGTTCTGGTAAAAAATTCGGCGCATATGGATTGTCATTTTCAGTATTTTGCTTGGCAACAAGATATAAACCCAAACCTTGTTCTTCAACGATCCATGTCCGAATTGAGCCGAAGTCAACTGCTTGTTGTATCACTTGCATCAAAGCCTGCAACCGCGCTTTATAAGGCAGTAAAACCTGTTGCATCTGTGAATGCCAATCTTGGTTAATTGACAGATCAGCATTTAAAACAGTTCCACCATGAGAACATACCGCGCCATACTGAAATGGCAAATGGACACGAGACAGTGCTTCCGCACTACGTGCAGTCACTGGAATCACATGCGTACTTTGTAATAACCATTGCACAAAATGTTGTTGTACAGGGTTCATATACGCCAAAGCTTGCCCTTGTTTATCGGTCGTTGCCATTTTGAAGTCAGGTTGAGGCGTAATTCGTCGATGTGTTTGAAATAAAGTATCATCCAAATCAACTAACATAATTGGAGCTAAAACGGGAGTTGAACTTAATAAAAAATCAGTCATAAAAACATACAATTAAGAAATATGGTGAGGGTAATCTACAGCACTAATTACTTCGGCATTTGGTAACGCAGCTAATAATTCGGTCGCCACTGAATCTTTCGTCGTTTCAACCGTAATAAGGATACGATCATACGCTACTGGATTGATATTATAGACAAAATTTTGAATACCTAGACCATAGTTATCTGAAAATGCCAATCCCGACTGAATCGCATGTCCCTCTGCGATAGGAGAACGTGTAATCGCACTGAATTTCACATCTGCACCTTGTTGCTGTAAATGTTCCGCCAATAAAAAAGAAGACCAAACATATTCACCACTGCCTAAAACCAAGATTCTTTCTTGTGCTTGAGCAGAGAGTCGAATATGTGCAGTTGTATCCTTTACGGGTAAGCGTCCCCATGTCGGTTGCGCTAAAGCTTCAAATTCACCAAATGCAATCGTATCGACTTTTGGCATCTCAATTTTTTTAGGATTTTCAGCATCTTGCCATTGCCATGTGCCTGTCATCAACGCCACAGATTGACACTCTAGACCTGAAATATGAATCCCTGATGACCAATCCGCTAAAGTTGCAGTCACCACATGCGAAATCTCATTTAAACCTGCATTCTGCAAAGCTGAGATCAGATTAATAAAGGTTTTCCCTGTCGAAGCTTCATCATCAACCAGAACAATACTTTTACTCGCTAAGATCTGAGCATGAATTTCTGGATCAGCAGAGCTATATAACAGTTGATCTTGCGCATGACTGTGTTCTTCTAAAAAACGAACGAGTAATGGCGCGTCTGCCACAGGATGTCGAGTCGTTGTGACATACAAAGCATCAGGATACTGTCGTTGTAACACCTGATGCACACCTGCTCCCAAACCAACGGCGGTTTCTGCCATCCCAATCACCAAAACAGGTTCAGGTAAATTTGCAGGAACTTGTTGTGCTAAATCAGTAAAAGCTTGGCGAATAATCACAGGACTCACTGGAATATGCCGCCCCAATACTTTTGATACAAATAAAAAAGCACGTTTTGGGTTAATACGTTCGGCAAAACCTAATAAATCTTGCCATTGCCATACATTATCTTTGCTAGGCTGTAAGGTTAATGTGCCGCGCTGCAATTCAATCTTAATCATAAATTTTTATCATTCAAATCAGTAAAAAGTATATTTAGTGATCAAATCTGGAAGTTAAACTTGCAGACTTTGACTAATATTTCGAACTGTTATATTGCTAGACAAAACTTCCGCTTGGTACTCATGCTCAAGAAACTCTGAAATAAGAGCAACCACTAAATTAACACCACTATGGAAGGTATGACTAATTCCACCTGAAGGTCGTGGATTGACTTCTAAAATATAGAGTTCACCGACATGGTTATAACGCGCCTGCATATTCACTAAACCATCACAATGAAATAAACGTGCTACGCGTCGCCCAAGATCAATCGCAGGATCATCTAAGGTTAAGGTTTGATAATCACCACGATGTTTATAACGAGCCACGGCATAACGCACTTCACCATGAACACAGAACATATCGACAGAACATTCATGCCCAGATAAAAATGGCATCACCAAATAGGCTGGGGTTTGTGTGAGCTGACGGTAACTTTCAATAAAGGTCTGTGGATGAGCTTTAAAATTTTGGCTGTTATGAAACATATCGAACGGTGTAGCATTTGGGTCTAAACGCCAAAATCCAGAAGCAAATACCCCTGTCACAGGCTTTACACAGACATCACCTTGCGCTGACCATTCATCATAAGCAGTTTGTAATTGATCCGCTGTTTCAACAGTCGTTGCAGGCACAACAGGAATACCATGCTCTGTGCAAATTTGTGTAAATGCTGATTTATCATGTAGCTGCCCTACATTTTCTGCGGTATCACAGCCTGCCATTAGACGAATACCAAGCGCATCAAAACGATGCTTTTGCTCCAAATAAATACGTCCAAATCGTCCAGCAACAATCAATTTAACCTGTAAGCGCTGTGCTTGCTCCAACACCCATTCCACTCGTTCTGACAAAATAGGCTCTTGTAAGGCGATATCCGCAGCAGATGTAATTTCAGGGCGCAAATCTTGATGAGATGCAATAATATGAATCGAAAAATCTGAACGCATCTGCTTTGCAGCTAAGACCAAATCTCTTTGACAAGAATGTGCTTGAGTAAACCAAATTCCAATTGAATGCGGAGAAATAACCTTTGTTTCATCAATTTGTGGAGCATTTAAATTTAACTTTATCATGAAGAACACACTACCATCTGAACCACCACTAAACGCCCGCCATCCTGACGGGATAATAAAATTTGCTTGCCATCTGTTAATTCAATTTTTGTACCAATCGGCACGACTGTCTTCGTTGCTACATCCATCAAATCAGGTAAATTTTCATTGACCAACCACCATTGCCCTTGATGAAAAATAAAATAACCCACACGTTTAGTTTGCTCAGCAGTCAGACGCTCATTGGGTGCAATTAAACTATTCGCATGCCACTGATAGATTGACTGCCCTGTCCAGACCATTAACCGATGGTTATCAGGTCTAAAACTGCCTTCTTGACGCGCTGAATATAAATTTAAAACAGGTAATTGCCCTTTAAATTGAGTACCACAGAAAGGACATATAGGTTTTGTCGTATTATCAAAAATATACCATTTTTGACTGCAATTCGTATTTAGACAAGGTTGAATTAAATCAACTGTTTTCACCAAGGCCGTTTCCCAGTCATTTGCTGAGGGACGCTGTTGCGGTTGATGTAAACCTGTCACAAAGCTTTGTAAAAACAGTTCTTTTAAATAAGGACCTGTCACATCAAAAGGAATTTTTTCTGGATCAGCCCAAGGTAAAGCACTCGGACGAACTTGACTTACTTTGACTCGATTACGATGATCCGTTGGATGTTCAATAAATAAAGCTTGTTCACCCATTGCGAGATTTTCATCTCGTTGAGGATCATTGAGATCATGCACTAACCCACCACGCAATGGATGCCGATACAGCAAATACATATAGATCAATACTGCCAAAGCATGGCGATCAGTCATGATATTCGGAAGATTCCGCTGTAGGTCATCTCTTTTTAAATGATTGGTTTTCACCACTTCAGGCGCAATGAAATCAGGCGTTCCGACCACATCAGGTGGATATTTTCCAGGCACAACCAAACCATCAACATCAATTACACAGGCACGGCCAGTTACAGGATCAATCAAAATATTCTTGTAGGATAAATCTGAATGCGCCAAACCTGCTGCATGCATACGGCGCACAGCACGGGCAATTAAAATACAAATACGTAGATAATTCGACCAATTGCCTTTTTCTTTTTCATCTAAAAACCGATTTTGGTTATTAGCACTGGCAAACCATTTCCCTTCTTTTTCCTTACCCTTGATACCTAAAAAGTCATTATTTTTAGAACCATATTCAAAGAAAAACTGTTTTTGGTACGTCGGGGCTGTAATACCCAATAAACCATTATATTCAACCAAACCATCGGGCCAACAAAACACATTCTTCCAATAATCACCACCAGCACTGTTGAAAATACCTTGCCATTTATTGCCAACAATTTCCTTCAAGCGGTCCTTCTGTCTTTCCAGCTCAGCATGTGACTGATAGAAATGGTTTTTCTCTTTGCTAAAAAAACACACCACATAAGATTTATCAGGAGAAAAATAGACATCTTTCATTACTCCTGAGCCAATGACTTCATCAACGAATGCAACTGGCCGACCATCTAAAGTTTGACATTGGATAATCTTAGTCATTGACAACATCCTCCACATCCGCAATCACAGGCTTATTCCATAAAATAGCCAAAGTACGATCATCATGATGTCCTGCACTAAAGAACTTTGACCATTCCAATAAAGCCTGATCTGGATGCGATTGCTGTAACTGTGGTTCAATTTCTTGCCATAATGCCTGCCATTTTTCGTGGTTCGCAAGTCCAGCATCTGTTTCAAAGCGCGGATCGGAAATACCGTCTGTCATTAAAATCACAGCTTCGCAATCATCGTAATAGCCAATATTGACGCGGCTACCAAACTGCTGTGCAAAACTGCGATCTAAGAAACGGGTTTGCCCAGCAAACTCGCCACCATCTGGTTTGCCCATTAAACGTACTTTATCTGTGGCATATACAGCAATCGCACCATCGCCCATCCAAAAGGTACTAATGAAGGTTTTTTGCTCACACTGTTTAACCACAGCCACCAATAAAGTCGTAGCATAGGCCTTGGCTGCAACCTGCTTTAACTCAGCTTCCTGCTCAATGGTCTCAATCGCCACTTGGGCTGTTTTATAGAAGGTATCATGAAAATTTTTATAAATCTGCTGTGCAACAGACTTGGTCATTTCATCATCACTGCCAACTTGCCATTGCTGCAATAAGCGATCCAGATGCGGATGATGCTGTTCGAGGTAATCCGTCAGCGTTTTGGCTGCACTTTGCACCGCAAGTAAAGAACCTTGCCGAGAGTAACTGGCACTGCCAGCACCGTCTGCAACGATCAACACTGACCAATCAGTCTCTGCAACACGTGCAATCAAAAAATCATCATCACGGAAAGTACCTGCGTGTTCATGTGAGCGCCCGCGCTGGCTACAGGCAGCAAGGTTAAAATACTCAGTCTGAATCAATTGATGGTCACTATGTGCTTTCTGATAAGGTTCATTGATATCAGGTTCATTGACCTGCCATAAACTACGCGGATCAGCGGTAATAATAAAGGTCACCTCACCCGAAGACCATGATTGCGTGGCTTCGTTATTTTTATACTGAAATGCCAGTTTAAATTCACCTGCTTGTAGCGGTATGCCCTGTAATTGTTGTGCGTCATCATCAAATACGATGCCTAAGTCTTCTGGAATCTTGATCGATTCAGAGCAAATCAGTACATCCTCTTTGACAGGATATTGCATTTGGATACGGGCTTGATAGTCTTGCCCAACACGCGCATTGGGTATCTGAAAATGAGGCATTTTTTTCACCATTTTCACCTCATGATTTGGTTTTCCTGAGGCATTATTCTGATTGTGGTCTGTATTCTTTGCGTCAATATCTGCAGTCGAATTAACTAAAATTAACGAGGTTGTCGGAAGTGACGTAGCGACAGAGCTATCATTGATGAAAGATGGTTCAGCTTCTGCTTCAACGGGAGGTGACAAATAAAGCTCATCTAGAAAGTCAAGCTGATCAATTGACTCCAATGCATCAGTCTCATGAATTGGATTCTGTATCATTTGGGTATGATCGAATAGCGGTTGGCTTGATTCAGCGCTATTGATATTTTCCGCTTTCGAGATGTAAACCGGCAAGCGCCCCTGCTCCAAGATGCGCTGTAATAAAGAATGCTGAAACGCTGCTGACTGTTCTAATTGAAAGCCTATTTGCTCATAAATCTGTTCAGCCAAATCATGATAGGCATTATAAATTTTCTTGCTACTTAGTAATTGATCAAGAGAATCATCATCCAGTAACAGAGGGTTCTGTTGAGTTTGATCTTGTAACAGCTGCTTTAATGTATTTAAAAAAGCGGTCTGAACGTCAGGAGTTAAAGTTTGCGACATGGCTTTTCCTAGATCCAATTGTTAACCACGTCCTCGTTGCACATCGAAGCCGTCCATTCCACCATAACCAAAACTGACTTGGCGACGACACCATGGGCAAGTCACGCCCTCGCTAAAACCGTCATAACACATCAATTGGCCACAACCACACATGGCAAAAGCCGTTTCAGCCAAACAATGTGGACATTCTGGAGTACCTTGTAATAGCGTGGTATTGACCTGCTGCTGATGTTGGGTTTGATCAGACCAAGTAAAATAATCCTCATCAATTTTGCAGCATTCGGTCAATTGAAAATGATATAAATTCAGGTTGATATTTAAATCTTGAGGCGCTTGATACTGAATTTCACGTTCAAATTTCATTAAATAGGGTCGATTCATCTTGCCACAACGCCCCACAAAAGTGACACAGTTTTCATCCACCAAGGTTTTTTTGGCTGGCAAATCCTTGACCAGACGCATATAACGCTCATCGATTGGCGGTAAATGATCTTGCTGCTGTCCATCGCCAATACTTTTACTTTGTGCAACCACGGACGCACTAATCCACTGGAAAAACTTTTTAAAGTCTTGTTCATTCAACTCATCAAAAGCAATACAGTGTTCTGTTAATTGCTTGAGCGTTGCATAATCAACGTTTTTACCCATTCCTAAGGCAATCAGCGTACAGCGTCGTGCATATTTCTTTTGCCAGCGATATATCGCATCTTTACATTCATCGGTCGGACGGCCATCTGTAAACAAATATACGATTGGCTTCCAATCCCCTTTGGTTTCTTCTGTTGTTTTAATCAAATGACGATCAAATTCATTCATCAAATGTTCTAAGGCTTTGCCTAAATGTGTTCCGCCACCCAAAGGTAATTTCGCAGGATAATAAGCAAACACTTCCACTAACGGAACTAAGGTTCGGACAATCCCTGCAAAGGCAATAACAGAAACATACACGGTTTCCAAGGCATATGGATCTTGACGTAATTGTTGCATAATCAACTGGATGCCTTGTTGCATCTGTTGAATATTTTTCCCCGCCATCGACTCAGAACAATCCAATACGAAAAAAACAGGTAAACGGCGCATCTTCTGATTATCCTTAATATATTCTTTATTTTATTTACAACACCAATTGCACTTCGGGTGGCGGTGGCGGCAATGAAACAGAGTCTGAAATCCCCGCACTACTGCTTCCCACCACGACACTGGCAGACACCCACTTAAAGAATCCTGCAAAAGAGGCCGCATCCATAGTATCCAATACCACAACTTTATCGGTCAGTTGTAGGAGATGTTCCTGTTTGGCTTTTGGCCCAGCGGCACAGGCAACGATACTGGCAAAGTTTAACTGTTTTATGACAGGAATCGCTTGCTGGTAAGCATAGACATCTGAAGGTGAGCCGTCAGTCATCACAAATAATAGCGGACGCCAATCCCCTTTGACCTCATCAGTGCTTTTCTGTAATTGCTGACTCACTTGTTCTGCCAGTAATTCTAACGCAGCTCCCATAAAAGTTGCGCCTGCACTCGGCACATCGATATCGGTAAGTTGCACTTGATCCAAAGGCGTTAAAGGCAAATAAACCTTCGCTTCCAGATCAAAGGTAATAATACTTAAATGTACGCTCTCCAATGCATACGGGTCTCGGCGCAATGCACTCAACATGGACTGCAAGCCGACGTTCACCGAATGAATTGGCTCACCTCGCATTGATCCAGAGGTATCTAATAAAATATAAACGGGTAAACGGCGCATGTTGTTCTAAACCTTTCTTTAGCCGAAAATCAAATTTTTAAGCGTATTGTTTTAACCATTCCACAAATGAATCAGATTGGGAAGCCTGTCCGACTGCATTAAATTTCCATCCTGCTGATTCACGGACAAGTTCAGCAAACAGTAATGAACGCTGTTGATCATATTGTCCCATGCCCGACAAATCGAAACGAACCATTTCCTTGCCCGTGGTATCTACTGCACGGATAAATGCATTTTTGACTTGCCCAAAATGTTGGTTATTTTCAGCAGCTTTATAGATTTGCACCACAAATACGACTTTCTGGTATTGTTGACCAAGGTCATTGAGCTTCACGATAATTTGTTCATCATCGCCATCACCCGCACCCGTACGGTTATCACCTGTTAACCAAATATGCCCTGAAGAATGTTTTTGATTATTAAAAAAGATAACATCACTATTTTCTAAGGTGACATTCCCCTGCGCATCTCGCCCCAGATTATTGACCTTGCCATTACTCCCCACCAGAAAGGCAATCACATCCAGATCATATTCAGCGCTATTGCCACCAAATAATCCGCCAAGAAAACCTTTTTTCTGTTCCTGAATATCCCAACCTAAACCAATGGTTACTTGAGACAAATTATTTTCAGTTTTATTTAAACTTATGCCTTGACCTTTATTTAAACTCACAGCCATGGTTTTACCCTCTTATTTAATCTTTATTTTGCTTTTATAGTACGATGTTGACTTCAGGCGGTGGAGGTGGCAAATCGCCCAAGCCTGTGACTTCTTTTTGTCCTGCATCCACTTTCTGGCTGCCGGTTGAAATACTGGCAGAAACCCATTTAAAGAATGCTTTAATCGTATTTGAATCTGCCGTTGCCAATTCAACAACAACTTCTGTGATTTGTTTTAAAACTGAAGTATCAGCGCCATGTCCCGCTGCGCAGGCCACGATTACCCCTGTTTTGACTTGTTGTAAACGTTGCAACTTTACGCCAATCATCTGTTGGCACACCATCAGTCATAATGAAAATCAATGGTTTCCAGTCACCTTTGACCTCTGCTGTGGTTTTTGCCACTTCTTGTTCAATTTTATCGGCTAATAGCGCTAAAGCATTGCCCAAGGCTGTGGTTCCTGTGACCTGCAAATCTGGCGCTTGGATAACAGCCAATTCAGTTAAAGGCACTAACTGTTTGGCTTGGCTGTCGCAACTGATTAAAGATAAATAGGCCGTTTCCAGCGCATAAGGATCTTGACGTAAAGTCGAAAGTAAAATTTGCATCCCATTTTTTACGGCTTCTATAGGCTCACCGTGCATAGAGCCTAAGGTATCAAGTAATAAATAAACTGGTAAACGACGCATTATTTTTTACCCTTATTTTGTTATGATTTAAATTTTAAACATAGATTACACTGTTGACCTATGTAAATCATTACAAAGTAAAAAAATAAATACTCTTCTGTCTATTCCACCTAAGGTTTGAGCTGAATATTGACCAATTCTGCATCAAAAGTATCAACCAAATTCTTAATTGTCGGCTCTTGGTTTAATAGCTCGACGGCACGACGATAAGCTCTTTCTTTACGTTCATTCTGCATTATTAAAGGCGTATTAGAATTCACAGCACCATATTGCACACTGAACAACGTTTGTGGCCATTGTTCTTTTAATGCATCTTCTAAGCCATGCTGCAATTGCGACAACATACCTTCATATTCTTGAGGAATATGGAAAATAGAAGTACCGTTGATCTGTCCTTGCATCACACCATGTTGGGCTAACTCTTGTACAGCAGGTGAAAGCTGGCTGGTTCTAAACCAGTATTCCCACTTCTCCAAATTCCACTCACCTTCCAAAACCTGCTCACGCAATTTTAAAATATCTTGAGGCGTCAGATCAGTTTGTCTGTGATCTTTCTGTTGTCTTACAGGTGCTACTGGTTTGTGTGCGACAACAATCGGTTCCGAAACAACAGCTTCAAGCACTTGCTCTGCGATGAGATCAAGTGCGTGTTCAGCTTGAGGTTGCTCTAGCTGTACTTGAGGATTTTGCTCAACAGGAAAAACCAATACATCATCCACTTCAACGATATTCGACTGAATCGTGTGTTGTTGCGCTGATATATCCAATCCAATCAACTGCCCATCTTCTGCATCAAAAACTATTAAGCTGCTATCTGGATTTTGCACAACAGGTTCAGGTTCAGGTTCAGGTTCAGGTTCAGGTTCAGGTTCAGGTTCAGGTTCAGGTTCAGGTTCAGGTTCAGGTTCAGGTTCAGGTTCAGGTTCAGGTTCAGGTTCAGGTTCAGGTTCAGGTTCAGGTTCAGGTTCAGGTTCAGGTTCAGGTTCAGGTTCAACGCTAACCGTTTCTTGCTGAACTGCAAGCTGATTTTCTATCCTTAAATCTTGTACTGGCTGCTGCACTTCAGGTGCTGTAATTTGCATAACAGGCGTTGCCGTAACCATGACTTCATTCAAAGTCAACGGTCTAAACGCAAGTAAACGCAACACCGTCATTTCAAAGCCTTGCTCTTGCGTCACCGCAAGTTGCAACTCAGCGCGACCTTTACATGCAATTTGATAATACAACTGCAAATCTTGAGCAGAAATGAGTTTAGACAGTTGCAAAATTTTCTGATTAATTTCTTCACTATATTTCAAAGCAAGATCAGGCAAATATTGCAGTAATGCCAATTCATGCAAGGTAGAAACCAATTGGTCTAAAACCAACGACACATCTAAAGCTTGCTGTCTGAATTGTAGAAGTAACTGACTTACTCGTGCTTGCTGATTTTGATGGATTGCCAAAATCAAATCATAAATAATGGTTCGGTCAATCAAACCGAGCATATCTTTAACATCTTGATGATGGACTGCACCTTGACCATAGGCAATTGCTTGGTCTGTTAAAGACAATGCATCACGTAATGATCCTTGTGCAGATTCTGCAATTTGCCAAATTGCATCTTGATCGGCTTCGATATGCTCTTTATTTAAAATCGCTGTCAAATGCTCTGTGATTTCATCGACAGCCAAAGGACGCAAGGTAAATTGCAAACAGCGCGAGATGACAGTAATTGGTAATTTTTGTGGATCTGTCGTTGCAAAGAGGAACTTCACATGCTCAGGTGGTTCTTCCAGTGTCTTGAGCAAGGCATTGAACGAATGCGTTGAAAGCATATGCACTTCATCGATCAGGTAAACTTTGAAGCGACCCTGCGTCGGCGCATAAGGTACATTGTCGAGTAACTCGCGAGTATCTTCAACCTTGGTCCGTGATGCCGCATCGATCTCAATTAAATCAATAAAACGACCTTCATTGACCGCTTTACAAGTTGCACAAACTTCACACGGCGTTGAGGTCACGCCTGTCTCGCAGTTCAAACATTTGGCTAAAATACGGGCAATCGTGGTTTTACCGACACCGCGCGTTCCTGTAAACAAATAAGCATGATGCAAACGCCCACGTTCTAATGCGCTGGTTAAAGCACGAGAAACATGGTTTTGCCCAACTAACTCATTGAAATTACGAGGACGGTATTTTCTTGCCAGTACTTGATACATGTATGCTCCTTTCTGCATCTTAAGCATACTGTTTTTTTGAAAGGCTGTGAACGAGTCCATTTCTAATTGATCAAGATTAAATACTTTCTGGAGCTTTTAAACCGAATTTCTTATAGATTTACTTACAATCATCACAAGACTTGCACCGATATTCAACTCAATAGAGAATACACCATAATTTTTAAGTTGCTGGTCTATTTGACATGTCTCAATCCTTAGCGGTACTCGGCGGTATTACCGCAGAACAATTCCTGAATGAATATTGGCAAAAAAAACCATTGTTAGTTCGCAATGCAATGCCTGAAATTATGGGTTTATTAGAACCTGAGGATGTCAAAGAACTTGCGCTAGAAGAAGATGTCAGTGCTCGCTTGATTCGTCAAAAAAATAAAAATCCAAATGAATGGCATGTAAAATCATCACCACTCACTAAAGGTGATTTCCAAAAGTTACCGAATCTTTGGACGATCCTAGTTCAAGCGGTGGACCATTATTCTTTTGATATTGCTGAGCTCTGGAAAAAATTTCCATTTATCCCTCAATGGCGCCGCGATGACATCATGGTCTCTTATGCACCTAAAGGTGGCTCTGTTGGTAAGCACTTCGATTTCTATGATGTATTCCTTGTACAAGGGCATGGTCATCGCCGTTGGCAACTCGGTCAAATGTGTGATGAATCAACAGAGTTTGTTGCAGATCAACCATTAAAACTCCTTTCTCAAATCAATGTAGATTTTGATGAGGTACTTGCACCTGGCGATCTATTGTATGTACCACCTGGTCTTGCTCATTATGGCGTTGCTGAGGATGATTGTTTAACTTTCTCTTTTGGCTTCCGTATGCCAAATTTAGCTGAAATGACAGATCGACTCAGTGAACAATTCGCAAAAAACTCAGTCTTAACAAATCCTCTCGCGGATATTACTCGTATAAAAACAAATGCTATTGGAGAGATAAATAATTCCGAGTTTTCTTATCTCAAGACTCAATTACTTGATTATCTTACCCAAGCACCAGAATTTGATGCGGCGATCATGGCATACATGAGTGAGTCTAAATATCCCAATAGTATTCCTGAGCCAGAAGAAATTGTGGTAGATGATTTACTTGAAGTTATCAATGGCGGCTATCAAGTTATTCTGGAACCTGCATCAAGATTGCTCTATAGACAACAAGATCAATTATTAGACTTTTGGGCAAATGGGGAAAATATCTGTATTTCTCAATCTTTCCAAGCACAACTGAAACAAATTGCAGATGGTGCAAGCTTAGCATTTGATGAAGAATTTAATCATACGGATATTTTAGAAGATATCGTATTGTTACTGAATCAAGCAGTTATTATGTTGTTACCACCTCATTAAGCCTGATACATCCTCTATCTAATTAAAGTAGAAGTAGTTTCGACTATTTCTACTTTTATAATTCGACATAAAAAATTAAAAATTTTTTATAATGATTACATTTTAAGTATTGAAAAATATAATATTTTTCATAAACTCACTAATAACAACTTAAAACATAAATTATATCTAAATTATTCTTTACTATAACGGAGAATCAATATGTTTAAAAAAACACTATTTTGTTCATTGATCGCATCTTCATTAGTACTTCAAACAGCCCAAGCTTGTACTCGAGCAGTTTATCTAGGCAATGACAATCACATCATTACAGCACGATCAATGGATTGGAAAGTAGATGTCGGAACTAACCTATGGATCATGCCGAGTGGTGTAAATCGCGATAGTAATGCAGGTCCTAAATCACTTAAATGGAAATCGAAATATGGCAGTGTCATCGCTTCAGGCTATGATATATCAAGCACGGATGGCATGAATGAAGCTGGTCTAATGGCAAATGTGTTATGGCTAGTTGAATCAGAATATCCAAATGCAAAACAATCAAATAAGCCACAATTAAGTATTTCTGCTTGGGCACAATATGTGCTTGATAACTATGCAACTGTGTCGGAAGCAGTGACAGCCTTAGAAAAAGAACCATTTATACTAATTACAGACAGTGTTCCTGATGAACAAAGGCTAGCAACACTTCATTTATCAATTTCAGACAAAACTGGTGATAGTGCAATCATTGAATACATTAATGGAAAACAAGTCATCCATCATAATAAGAAATATCAGGTGATGACCAACTCCCCTACCTTCGATCAACAATTGGCTTTAAATACCTACTGGAAGCAAATTGGTGGCACTGTAATGCTACCAGGAACGAATAGAGCATCCGATAGATTTGCCCGAGCATCATTTTATATCAACGCTATCCCTAAAAATGATAATTCAAAAGAAGCGATTGCCTCTGTCTTTAGTGTTATACGTAATGCATCGGTTCCTTTTGGCTTAAATACAGAAGAAGAGCCCAATATTTCTTCAACACGTTGGCGGACAGTTGCAGATCACAAACAACTACTCTACTTTTTTGAATCTGCTGTATCTCCTAATGTTTTCTGGGTGGACTTAAAGAAAATTAACTTTAAAGATGGTGTCACGCGTAAATTAGATCTTGGTAAAGACCAACAAAATACTTTTGCTGGCGATGCGACTGATCAATTTAAAATTGCAAAACCATTTGAATTTCTTGGTCCAGAGTTACATCATTAACACCTGAATAGAAATAAACTCGAGAAGTTAAATATGAAAAAAGTACTTGGTTGTCTTAGCCTGTGTATCGCAATAAGTGGTTGTAGTAACCTAACAAATCCAACATCAGATGCTACAAATATAAGTCAACTCGCAACAGCAGGTTCATTAAGTTGCAAGGCAAATGAACTTTGTCCAAATGTTGTCGTGGAATGGGATAAGCAGCAAAAAGATCGCCTACAAATTGATGTGGCATTGAGTAGTACTTATGAATATTATGACATTACAGGTATGACATTCAGCGTTGATAATAAATTATTCAGTTATGAACCTGTTGGAAAAACCCAGCAGAAATACATCAATCGTCTCATTCCTAAACACTCATCAAATACTTTTGTTATCCCGAGTTTATTTCTTAATGAACTTAGAAATGCAAAAAATGTCGATTTAATGATCCAAACCAATAAAGGCACAATTAAACGCCCTGTATATACACCTACTCAACAATCAACGCTTTATCAAAATTTTGTGCGTTTAATTGAAACTTTAGCAAGAAGCTAATTTTTAATAAAATATATAAAAGTCAGTTATTTATCTTAAAAATTTAATAACTGACTTTTATTATTCAATTATCATAATTTTAAATAAATGTGAATTAGTTTAAATTCATATTATAGAGTTATAAATCACATTACAATTACTCTGTTTTATTTAGATTAGTTTAATTAATTCATATATTTAACTAAAAAATAACTAATAAACTGTAAATTTAAGAATCAATTAAATAAATAATGTTATTTTTTTCTATGATATTTCTTTAATACCATGTAAAATTCGTGCCAAAATTGCATGATGGAATGCAAATAATGCTCAGCTCATATTAGTAGAGAGCGAATTCGAGGTTTGTATGTCAAAAAAAGAAGATATTATTAACACAGCATTAAAACTTTTTAACTCGCATAGCTACAATTCGATTGGGGTTGATCGAATTATTAGTGAGTCAGGCGTTGCAAAAATGACATTCTATAAATATTTCCCATCGAAGGAAAAGCTTATTGAGGAATGTTTACTTCAACGTAATATTAACCTTCAAACCTCATTGAATGAAACATTAGCTCAATGTGATCAATCAAATTATTTAGAGCAAATTGAATCGATATTCAAATGGTACAATGCTTGGTTCCAAAGCGAAGACTTTAACGGCTGTATGTTCCAAAAAGCACTTGAAGAAGTGATTAAAATTTACCCTTCAACCCTTGAACCTGCGATACAATATAAAATATGGCTAACAGCCTTGATCCAAAACTTACTGACTCATTTAGATATTCGAAGCCCGACACACTTGGCTACATTAATCGTAAGTATTTTAGATGGAATGACCATCCAAGCGCATGTAAATAAAAACTCTGTTGAAATGAGTGAGTATTGGACTCGCGTAGAACATTTAATTAATTTTGAAAAGCAAATGGCATCATAAAATTCTCAGAAAACTGAGTGAAAAAAATAATATGAAATTGAAAATATAAAAAATAAAGCGTGATTTATAGTTGTTATTGTGGCTCACGCTTGCGTCTGAGTTGTAAAAAGAATAATAAAAATATTACCCTCTGGCGGTCGTACAAATTGCACATCCCGATCCTTCTTATGAAGACAGATCTTTCTGTCTTGTTTTTCATTATATACGCTTTTCCTACAAGCACAAAGAAAATTTTTAAAATTTTTATATTTATTAATTAAATTAATTACATAATTTTATTGTTTAGAAAATTTTAACAATTACTAATGTTTCTAACATTGCTTAAAATATCTAAACTACCAAATTTTAAAGCCTAATAGTTATGAATGAAAAATATAAGTTTCACTGATATAGATATTCACAAAAAACCATTGTATTTTTCAAGTTTTAATACATTTTTATGTTTTTCTCACCTTATACTAAGTTCGGCTTGAATGTAGTGAGAAAAGTATGCAAAAGGATATAGAGATCAACGTGATGAGAGAGTCTGCAAGCTCTATTGTCAATGTACTTAAGTCTTTGGCAAACACAGATCGCTTAATTATTTTATGTCATTTAGCCAAACAAGAATTAAATGTGTCTCAAATTGAAGAAGCTACCCATATCTTACAACCTACCCTGTCACAGCAGCTTATGATGTTAAGAAAAAGTAATGTAGTTTCTACACGTCGGGATGGAAAGCAAATCTTTTATTCAATTAGTGACCCTAAGTTACAGGTTGTTTTAACAACGCTTTATGAAAATTATTGTCCTAATATCTAAATTTTACTAAAGAAAGATTATTAGAGAATTATTGAAATTCTTAATTCTCTAAAAAAGCTTAAATTTTAAGTTCTCTTTCGCCCTTTGCTCCAAACTCTGTTGAAAATATTCCGTTTGATACAGCGGTTCTGTCTGATAAAAATGCGCTAGAACTTGTTTTCTTTTAATCGAATAAATATCTAGATCTACCCAAGCATACTCCTGTTGAATCTGCTGTTCATATTCCGCAAAACGCTCTGGCGAAGCAGCTAGAATCGCTAAGTCAATATCCAGTAAAAATTGCAAATCCAACTCATTCGTCGATTCGTGCTTTTGCGTGGCAATAATCCACTGCTTTATCTTCTGAACAATATCAATTGATAAATCTTGAGCTAAATATTGCTCGAATAACTCTGCACTTTTCAGCTCATTATCTTTTGCTTGGGGATCATAAATCGCATCATGAAACCAGAGCGCCAATGTAACAGCATGTGCATCATTTAAATCAGCTCGAATCGAATCAACTAGAACTAGACATTCATACAAATGTTGCAGCGTATGATAAGCCCGCTGCTTTTCACTGTAGGCAGCAATCAACTTATTAAAAACTTTCTGTGGTTCAGAAAAATGATAATACTGATGCAGCTCAAACCATGATTTTTCTAATGTAGATAAATACTGCGGCATTGCTCATCCTCATTGGATTTCTTTATTCAGCCACTTTGCCAATGATTCAGCATCTTTACGCTCTAAAAAAAGCTGATACAAGGTACAGGAACCAAACTCATGTTTTAGTTCCTGTTGGCGCATAGGATGATTACCAAATCGGAATCGTCGAGTACCGTCTCGATCAAGCGGCAATGCATACACCCCGTAACTTCGAGGTTCGGTCAGGTGTCCTTTGACACAAACTTGATCAGACGATATCGCGTGTTTTAATAAATGTTCTTTGGTTAACATCCCACCCTGCCTAGGGCAAAACTAAGCTGCGTGCTGCTCATCTCGCTTAAAGACCAATTCTTTATTCGATGAACTTTCAGCATCAAAATAATACCCTTCACTATCAAATGCTTTTAATTGTTCTACTTGGCTTAATTTATTTTCAATCAAGTATCTCGCCATCAACCCACGCGCTTTTTTCGCATAGAAACTGATGACTTTATATTTTCCGTTCTTCTGATCCAAGAATACAGGCTTGATAATTTCTGCCTGAATTTTCTTTTCATTCACAGATTTATAATATTCGTCAGAGGCCAAATTTACCAACACTTTTGCATCAATTTCAGCTAAATCTTGGTTAATTTGATCGGTGATAATACTACCCCAGAATTCATATAGATTATGACCACGGGTATTTTTTAGTTTAGTGCCCATTTCCAAGCGGTATGGCATCATCAAATCCAATGGGCGCAATAAACCATAAAGACCAGACAGCATACGTAAATGCTGTTGAGCAAAATCAATATCTTGATCTTTTAGATGATAAGCATATAAACCGGTATACACATCACCTTTAAATGCAAACAAGGCTTGACGTGCATTGGAAAAATCAAAATCTGCATTCCAGTCACGGAAACGTTCTACATTTAAATTGGCAATTTTCTCACTCACGGTCATCAACGATGCAATTTCTGTCGCAGAAAGCTTGCGACAAACATTAATCAATTGTTGTGATTGCGCCAACAAACGTGGTTGGGTATGTGTATCTGTAGGAAGTGCTGTGGTGTAATCGAGTGTTTTAGCAGGAGAAATTAAAGCAAGCATAATCAATCAAAATAAATTTATCTTGGTGAAACTATAACAGTTGATAATTTTTAATGCCAATTCGTGTTCTCGTTCAGTTTTATCGGTAAAATAGTGGATTCTTCCATTATCCATTGCGTATCTTATGTCTGAGCAATTATTCATCCAAGGTCCTGTTGGTCAAATCGAAATGTTTGTTGATCAGCCCCAAGGTGAAATCACAGGTTTTGCTGTCGTCTGCCACCCACATCCTTTGCAAGGTGGTACACCGCATCATAAAGTCCCTGTTTTACTGGCTCAGATTTTTAATGAAATGGGGTGTGTGGTGTACCGTCCTAGCTTCCGTGGTTTAGCTGGCAGTGAAGGTACTCACGACCAAGGGCATGGCGAAACTGAGGATATTATGGCCGTGATTGAATATGCCCGCGCAAAACATGCAAGACTTACCTTCTATGCAGGCGGTTTCAGTTTCGGCTCTCATGTACTCGCAAAATGCCAAGCACAACTCAGCGATGAATTACGTCCAAAGCAATTGGTATTATGCGGCTTGCCAACAGGTTCGGTGGTGGATTTACGCCACTACACAACTCCTGCAATTGATGGCGATATCTTATTTGTTCATGGTGAGCAAGATGACATTACCTTGCTTTCAGATATGATTGCTTGGGCAAAGCCACAAAAACACCCGATCACGATTTTGCCAGGTGCCAATCATTTCTTTACGGGTTATCTAAAACAGTTAAGACAAGTAATTACTCACTTTTTAAAATTATAGACCTAAATATAAAAATAGGAATTTAACAGTGAAAAAGGATTTTTATATCATTAATCTTAAAAAAACACTTTATATTGCTCATGAATTACATAAACGAGGTTTTGAATCTTTATATATTGAACCCTCTATATCTCCTTCTGGTTGTCATTGGAGGTGTTCTTTTTTGAATAGCCATAAAAATGCATCTACCATTATTATTTCTAGCTGGATTCAAAAAAATAGAGATATCCGCAAAACAGAAATCACTCAAGATATTACTGAACTGACTGAGCTATTTATTCAACAACATCAAGAGTTTTTAAATCAATGCAAAAATAAGAATTCTGCCTATATTGAGTGGTATCAAAATATGCTTAATTGTTTAACTATTGAAGAGTTGCCTTATGCCTATTCAGATTTCTACCATGAAAGCAATTATTGGATGACAACAAAAGATCAAAAAACCCCCATTTTCAAATAATAAAATCAAATATTAACCATTGAAAAATATAATAAAACATTCATTCGATTACTAAAAGAAATACTCCTAATACCCCATTTCTGCTATATCAATATCGATAAAATGAGCATTTGGATTCTTTCATAATGAAATTAAATAAAAAACAGGGACTTTTTTTAAAGCAAACCATTGAACATTGGCAACAACAAGGCACGATTACGCCTGATGTAGCCAATCAGTTAAAACACAGCTTTTCGATTCGACCTTTCGATTGGGAACGATTAGCAAAATATTCATTCTGGATTTCTATGATTTGCGCCGTGATTGCGGTTGCCGCAATTACCGCAGATAAATTCTTGATGGAATTGATTGAAAAAATATTTATTGATTCAAAAATTATTCCTTGTCTGATTTTTGCTGCAGTTGCAGCGGCCTTTTATGGTTTTGCCTATCGTCGACGCAGAACCAAACCCTTACATCAATTTAGCAATGAAGCGATTATTTTTGCAGGCGTGCTGTCTACAGCAGCGTCTGTCGCCTATTTCGGCCAAGCAATTGATACCGGCAGTGGGCATTTTTCTTTGTTATTCCTTCTCTCCACCATCATTTATGTAGCACTTGCATTCTGGTTCCCTTCTAAACTGATCTGGGTGTTTTCGCTGCTTTCGCTTGGTTCATGGTTTGGAACTGAAACAGGCTATATGTCTGGTTGGGGTGCCTATTACCTAGGGATGAACTTTCCTTTACGCTTTGTCTTGTTTGGTGGTGTATTGATTGGATTAAGCTTGCTGTTTAAACGCTATGCGCATTTTAGAGGCTTTGCACATTCAACCTATGTCATGAGTCTGCTGTATCTATTTATTGCCTTATGGATTCTTTCAATTTTTGGTAATTATGGTGACTTAGGGAGTTGGTACAGCGTTAAGCAATATGAGCTGTTACATTGGGGCGTGCTATTCGCGTTTATTGCCATCATCGCGATTATCTATGGCTTAAAACATGATGATGCCACTTCACGTGGTTTTGGTATCACCTTCTTATTTATTAACCTCTACACCAAGTATTTTGAGTTCTTTTGGAATGGTATGCATAAAGCCATTTTCTTTATTCTGCTGGCAGCATCTTTCTGGTGGCTTGGTCGGCATGCCGAAAAGCTCTGGAATTTAGAGTTTATACCCAATCAATCCCAAATAAAGAAAGATCATCCAGCTAAATGATTAGTGAAAGTTACTCCAACTCAAACCAAACCGAGCCAAATATTTTTTGACTCGGTCACTATCATTAGTGGTATTACGCTGTTGGCGTGAAGCAGCAAAAAGCTTTCGTCCAGCATCTGCCATCGACTTGGCATATTCACAAACTTGAAGTACACCACGCAGTTGAATCTGATCAAACTCATCTACTTCTGCAAGTTGTGTTTGATCTAGATACTTCAGTAAAATATCTTGTTCTTTCAGCTCATTTGCAGCAGTCTGAATTGACCAAAGTTGCTTTAAGCGTTGAATCTCTTTTTCTACTGTTTCCGAGCGAATCAACTCGCCACTGGATAAAGTCGCTAAGCGTGTGACACTTGCAGTTAAATCACGAAAATTGCCTTGCCATGATGCTTCTTTCGACTTGGCAAATTTCAAATACACATCAAGTGCATCACGTTGAAAACGTAATTGCCGTTGATGGTTTGCCGCAAAACGTTGCAATTCGAACTCAATATTAGGGGCAATATCCTCTACACGATCTTTTAAATTCGGTAAAAAGAAAGTCCATGTATTCAAACGCGCCCATAAATCCTCACGGAAACGCCCTGCTTGCACTTCAACTCTTAAATCTCGATTCGTTCCTGCAATCAACTGAAAATCAGCCTGTACTTCCTTATCACTCCCAACTGGGAAGAAAGATTTATCTTCGAGTGCTTTCAGCAACATCGCTTGCTCATCTAGCCCAAGCTCGCCAATCTCATCCAAAAATAAAATGCCCTGATCTGCACTTTTTAATAAACCTGTACGAGAAGCCGCTGCGCCTGTAAATGCACCTTTGATATGACCAAATAAGCTCGACATAGCACTATCACCACGCAAAGTTGCGCAATTCACATCAATAAAACGTCCACTCAAATGAAATTTATCTTTCTTTAACTGAAAAATTTGTTTAGCTAAATGCGATTTTCCAACCCCAGTTGCTCCCATAATCAAAATCGGCGCACTAGAGCGTGTTGCAACCATTTCAACTTCAGTAATCAACTGATTAAAATCATGATTATAAGTCGAAATATTGGCTTTAAGTTGTTGCCAGTTTTGTTGCTGCTCATCCTCAAAACGTTGTTTTAAAACATCATATCGAGATAAATCCAAATCAATAACTCGATATTCGCCCTGTGGTGTTTTTTGTTGATTCGGGGCACTTTGAATCAGCTTGGCAGGTAAATAATTCGCATCGACCAACAGATACCAACAAATTTGGGCAACATGCGTTCCCGTCGTAATATGCAGAAGATAATTATTTTTCGCAGTATCAAAGGAGTAGGTTTTTACAAAATCATAAAGTGCGCCATATACCTCAGCAAAATCCCAAGGGTCACGAATACTAATTTTATATCCTGAAACTGTGGTTTGAGGAGAAACTTCGACTGCATCTTCTCGAATAAAATCGACCAAATTACGGTGCTGTCGATCATGTAATAAAACCAGCTCATCCACGATAAAGTCTTCATGCATGAGTAGACTCAGCGTTGGACGCCAACGCTGCCAACGTTCAGGACGTTTTCCTTGATCTAAGGTAGAACCCACAAAGCCAATAACGACAGTTTTTTTTGCATTCGCCATGATTTCTATAATATTTTATAAATGCCTATAATATACAATACGCATTTCAGTGAAAAATTCCAACAATATGCTTCATTTTACTTTTTTAGGCACATCTTCTGGTGTGCCCACATTGACTCGGAATGTTTCGGGATTAGCAATCCGTAACAGCAAGAATAAAGATTGGATATTGGTCGATGCTGGTGAAGGCACTCAACATCGGATTCAACAGGCCAAACTTTCATTACAAAGCTTAGTTGCCATCTGCATTACTCATGTTCATGGTGATCATTGTTATGGGCTCGTCGGTTTATTGGCAAGCGCAGGCATGAATGCACGGACTGCGCCCTTAACCATTATTGCACCCAAAGAAATTCAACAATGGATTGAAATAACTGCACAATTGACGGATCTGCATTTACCCTATCCACTGAAATTCATTGATGTGAATGAAGCCACTCAAATACAACGGTTGACTGATGAGCTTTCGATTCAAGCCCACCCACTCAGTCATCGAGTACCGAGTTTTGCCTTTAGTATTATTGCGCAATACACCCAAAAGAAATTAGATACACAGACTTTAAGTCAACTCGGCGTACCAAAAGGCAAAGCTTGGGGTGATTTACAACAAGGTAAAGATATTCAGTTCAATGAAAAAACGTTGAAAGCAAGTGATTTTATTCAAATACAAACGCAGCGCATGCATGCCATTGTTGGTGGTGATAATGATCAGCCTGAATTATTGGCTGATGCCTGTAAAGATGCTCAACTTCTGATTCATGAATCAACGTATACCCAAGTCATTTTGGATAAAGTGGGTAAAGGCCCAATGCATAGTTCCGCTAAAATGGTGGCTAAATTTGTGCAACAGCAGAATTTAAGCAATCTCATCCTGACTCATTTTAGCCCTCGTCATCAGGATAATATTGGACAACAAGCGATTGCTGAAGAAGTTCGTGAACTTTATCAAGGCAATTTCTATTTAGCCGATGATTTTGATCAATTTAGTTTAAATGAAACAGGTCAACTTTCAAAAATCGTTGCATCATCATAATTTTTCCTCCTATGTGATCTATCAATGAAAACTACATATAGATCACATATCTTTTAAGATACTAAAATATCTTTTTAGATATATAAGTATCGACAAAATCACCAGCACAAATACTTATGGAAAATATTTAAAAATTTATTTTAATTAATTATCAATATCTTAAAATTAATTTCATCTGTTACCAACAAGTTGGCACACTCACTGCAATAGTATATATACACAACATCATTGGGATCTTGTGTATATCATCTGTCTGCAACCGCTTGGCAGGCAGGCTTTGAAAGGAAAGTGAAAATGTCAGTTATTGAAGCAGTTAAGCAACAAGCTCAAATTGAACAAGAGCAACAAAAACGTGCCTATCAAGTTTTACAGAACGAAAAAAGCATGCCTGTAAAAATGTGGACAAATGGCGTAATTGTTGATGACAACTCAAAACAACAACTATTACAAACAGCACAAATGCCATTTATCTATAAATGGATGGCAGTGATGCCAGACGTACACTTTGGCTTAGGTGCAACCATTGGAAGTGTGATTCCAACCAAAAGTGCGATTATTCCTGCGGCTGTGGGTGTCGATATTGGTTGTGGAATGATGGCAACTCGCACCAGTCTAACGGCTTCAGATTTACCTGATAATTTACATGGATTAAGAACCGAGCTTGAACGTTTGATTCCACATGGTATGACTAAAACACGTGGTCGCCGTGATCAAGGTTCATGGGAAACACCACCTGAAATGGTCGATCAAGCATGGGTTGACTTAGTGACTGATTTTGAGTTGATTTGTGCTAAGCACCCTCGCCTAAAAAACACCAACAACCGAAAACAATTGGGAACTTTAGGAACAGGAAATCACTTTGTAGAAATCTGTTTGGATGAACACGATCACGTTTGGATTATGTTACATTCAGGTTCTCGTGGTGTTGGTAATGCCATTGGTAATCATTTTATCGAACTTGCGCGTAAAGATATGCAAAAGCACTTTATTAATTTACCTAATAAAGATTTAGCCTATTTAGTCGAAGGCACTGAGCATTTTGATGATTATTGGTTTGCTGTGGGTTGGGCACAACGCTTTGCCATGAAAAACCGTGAAATCATGATGCAATCAGCAATTAAAGCTTTAGCAACCATTATTCCAAAGCCGTTTAATGCCAAATTGGAAGCCGTGAATTGCCACCATAATTACGTGGAAAAGGAAGAACATTACGGCGAAGAAGTCATGGTGACACGTAAAGGTGCTGTAAGTGCCAAACTTGGACAATATGGAATTATTCCTGGTTCAATGGGTGCTAAATCTTTCATCGTTCGCGGGCTTGGAAATCAAGAATCGTTCTGCTCATGTTCGCATGGCGCAGGTCGTGTGATGAGCCGTGCTGAAGCCAAACGTCGCTTTACCGTAGAAGATCAGATTGCACAAACTGAAGGTGTGGAATGCCGTAAAGATGCTGCTGTGATTGATGAAATCCCATCGGCATATAAACCGATTGAAGATGTAATGAATGCACAAAAAGATTTGGTTGAAGTGGTGTATACCTTACGACAAGTGGTTTGTGTGAAAGGTTAAAAAGTTATGGGTATGCTGTCACACAGGGAGCGACACCGCCTAAAACGTTTGAGTGGAGGCGGTCTGGGTAAAACTAGGCATGGTAGGTAAGTGGGTTCATCAGTAAGGTTGCGGATTGCAGGGACTAGCTCTGTGTAAGGGTTACGACTGGCGCACGTTTCCAATGATACTTCTCGACCTTTCGACTAAAAACGAAGGTTACTGTGTTGATGCGAGTTCGAATCTCGTCATATCCACCAATTTTAAGAGATGTAGGTTAATGTAATGAATACTGAAAATATCAATATTGAATATGTCACAACTGAAGCAAATGAGGACATTACATTAACTTTGCCGAAGAATGATTATTTTGCCATTTTGATGATAAACACTGATCAGGTTTCTCCATCATGGCGCAATCAGCTGTGTGAACAGATTGTCCATTCAAGACTATGTATTCAAGCAATGGTTACAGGACATGAATGTTCTATTTGGGACGATGTTTTAGACGAGACTTATGTGGCTTTTTATAACAATGAACCGCCAATTGATACTTGTTTTATGACCACTTGGCATGAGAATGAAAGTTTAGATGAAATTATTGAGTTTGCAAAAATCGGTATGCAATTGGAAAGTATTTCAAAGTTAGTCATTGTACAGATTGAATAAAAGGTAAAAAGAATGAAACTTGCAGAAGCACTTTTACTTCGAAGCGATCAACAAAAAAAGCTCGCTTCATTAAAACAACGGATCAATGCCAATGTATTGGTACAAGATGGTGATGAACCGAGTGAAGATCCAAATGAACTGATCAAACAAGTATTTGCTTTAACCCAAGAAAGCAATCAATTGATTTGTCGTATTCATTTGACCAATGCGCAAGCCAAGTTGGAAGATGGAAAAATTCTGCTATCCCTATTAAGCTTACGTGATAGTTATGCTGAACAACATAAGATTCTCGTTGATGCGATTGCCAATACCCATCGTGAGCCTGATCGTTATAGCGCACGTGAGATCAAATGGCAAAAAGTCATCCCCGTTTCTAGCTTGCAAAAACAGGCGGATGATATCAGTGCAAAATTGCGTGACTTAAATATCAACATTCAGGCTGCCAATTGGCAGATTGACTTAGTCGAATAGACAACAGATTTTGTGGATTTATTTCACAATACCAGTTTGAACATACTGGGCGAGTACAAGATCCCGCTTTACTCCGATCTGAGGGATTGAAAATAATTCAGGCGGCTATGGCAGCATGTGAGCCGTGCATCAATCTTCACTGATTAGGCTCAGCACCATGTACCTAGCAAACCTTTGCCAAAAGCAAAGTCACGCGTTACTTCGCATTACCATGTACTGACAGTATGTTCATTAAATTAGAAAACAAGGAAAATAGACGTGAATAAAGCTTTGGCAAATATGCCAGCAACCATCCAAATTGATGGTTCACAAGGTGAAGGTGGCGGACAGATTTTAAGAACCGCCCTTGCCCTTTCAATGATTACAGGTCAAGCGTTTGAACTAATTAATATTCGGGCTGGACGTAAAAAATCAGGTCTGATGCGTCAACATTTGGTCTGTGTACAGGCATCTCAACAGATCAGCCAAGCTTATATTGAAGGTGCTGAACTACATAGCCAACGTTTGTACTTTGCGCCACAACATGTACAAAGTGGAAAATACCAATTTCAAATCGGTTCGGCAGGAAGCACAACTCTCGTTTTGCAAACATTACTGCCTGCTTTACTATTACAAAATGAAGCCAGTGAACTCACCATCTCTGGTGGTACACATAATCCACTTGCACCAACTGCTGATTTTATTGAGCATTGTTTTTTGCCTTGCCTAAAAAAGCTAGGAATTGGTGTCGATTTTAAATTAAACAAAGCAGGCTTCTTCCCGATTGGTGCTGGAGAAATACAAGTCACCATTCAACCATGGCTAGACCGTGAAAAACTAGATTTATTAGATTCTGGCTCATTACAGACCATTGAGGCTTTTGCAGCGGTGCTGAATCTTTCAGAAGAAGCGCAAATCGCACAACGGGAACTAGCGACTTTAAATAAAAGGTTAGCACTCAATTCTCAGCAGCACTTTCATTTAAAGGGAATCAGCCAAGGCAATACCGTTTATGTCAAAGTTGAACATCAGCATCACACCCAACTGTTTACAGCCTTAGGTGAAATGCGTAAAAGTGCAGAACAAATTGCGAACAATTTAGCTGAGGACGTCAAATATTATCTAAACTCAAAAGCAGCCGTTGATGAGTATTTAGCAGATCAACTCTTGTTACCTTTAGCATTAGGTCAAGGCGGTCGTTTTACGGCTCAATGCATCAGTGAACATACTCGCACCCAAGCAGCAATGATTGAAAAATTTATTGATTGTAATATTGAGTTTATCGAACTTGAAAAAACTCAATTTCAAGTCAATGTACACGTTAAATAATGAAGATTAGAAATGAAATCACATACTCAAACAAGTAAATTCTTAAGTTTAATCCTAAGACATAAACCTGAGCAAATCGGGCTTCAACTCGATCAAGAAGGTTGGGCAAAGATTGCTGAGCTGATTGAAGCAGCAGAGCAACACAATACATTTTTGGATGATGAATTAATCCAAACAATTGTGGCGCAATGTGACAAGAAACGCTTTCAAATTTCAGACGATGGTTTGAATATTCGTGCAGTACAAGGTCATTCAACCCCTACCGTACAAAGAGAGATGATTGCAATTGAACCACCGCAACATTTATATCATGGTACAGCCAGTCGATTTATGGAATCAATTCAGGCACAAGGCCTAATTGCGGGACAGCGTCATTATGTGCATCTCAGTGAACATAAAGAAACGGCACTCAATGTAGGTCAACGTTATGGAAAGCCCATTTTATTCCTGATCGACACGGTACAAATGTATAAAGACGGCTTTACGTTTCATCAAGCAGAAAATGGTGTATGGCTCATAACACATGTACCAACTCAATATTTATCACTGATTGATCAGACCAAGACAGGATCATTGGTCTGATCTCAGGATTAATTCGTTATTTCACACTTTCCAATGCAGTCACCAGTAACTTCCAGCATTTCTCTACAGTATCTACTTTAACTCGCTCACCTGGTGCATGCGCCCCTTGAATATCAGGGCCAAAAGACACCATCTGCAAATCAGGATAATGTTCCGCAATAATGCCACACTCCAAACCTGCATGAATGACTTTTAGATTGGGTTCAATCTCAAATGCAGATTGATAAGCCTGTTGCAAACATTTCAATGCAGCCGAATCGGGATTTGGTGTCCAACCTGATACTAATGGCGTTAATTCAGATTGAATCTGGAAATTGGCAAAATGCTGTTGAATCTTTTGAGCAAATGCTACTGCTTCTTGATTCACCATCGAACGAACCATAATTAAGGTTTTCGCTTCGTCTTTGGTCAATTTGACCACACCAATATTATTCGAAGTCTCAACCACATCGGGTAAAGTACTACTCCACTGTGCTATGCCGTATGGACAACTTGCCAATGCTTGCAACCAAACTTGCTGTTGCTGCAATGTCATAACTTCATTTATCGGGTCAGCATTTTGCTGTAAGCTGATCTGTAGATGATCATCAATGTTCTGTAACTTTTGTTGCCATTCAGTTTGTGCCACAGCAACGGCATTTTTCAACTCGGGTAATCGCTCTGCTTGAATTGCAATGGTTGCCACCGCTTCGCGCGGGATGGCATTTCTTGCTGATCCACCGAAAAACTCAACCAGTCGACCATTGGGTTGTGCCAAATAATCATTCAGAAAATTAGCTAGAATGACATTGGCATTGCCACGACCTAAATGAATATCAACACCTGAATGACCACCTTTCAAGCCTGATACCTGTAAATCTACAAAGATTAAATCACTTGGTGCTGTTTCATATTCAAGTGACTGTCCCACTTCTAGGTCAATACTGCCTGCGCAGCCAAGATACAGCTCACCCCATTCTTCGGTATCAATATTGAAAAGCCACTGTCCAGTTAACACGCCTGACTCAAGCAAACGAGCACCGCTCATTCCTGCTTCTTCATCAATGGTTAGCAGAACTTCGATCGGCCCATGCTCGATATCACTGGATTCTAATACCGCCAGTGCAAGTGCAACGCCAATCCCATTATCTGCACCCAAGGTGGTATTTTCAGCAATCAACCAGCCATCTTTTAAGACTGGTTGAATTGGGTCTTTAAAAAAATCATGCTGGGTACCACGATTGGCTTGTGTCACCATATCCAGATGACCTTGCAAAATCACACCTGCGACTTGTTCTTTACCCTTAGTTGCCGCTTTTCGAATAATTAGGTTACCAATCTCATCGACATAGGTTTCCAAATTGCGCTGTTCTGCCCAATCTTTTAAATGCTGTCTTAACCGTTGTTCATGTTTAGATGGTCGAGGAATTGTACATAAGGTCTCAAAATGCCGCCAAACTACTTGTGGAGATAATTTAGAAAAATCGACCTGTATCATGCACCAATACTCTCAAATGAAGTGTTTAAACAAATATACACCATACGCCTAAATGGCGATGCTTAAATCACTTTATTTAAGATTTTATTAGCAAAATCGTCTTAGCTTTTCCATACAAATTGAGAAAAGCTATGCTCTGCTTTTAAGCTATTTTCTACGGCTTGAGCCAACTGTCGGATAATACTTTGCGTTTCTATTCGTTCAAACCAAGCTTGTTCTTGCTGTGGATTGGCAGAGATTTCACAGAGAATATGACCTTCTGTTTCTTGTTGAGAGCATAAGATTGACAGAGGTAGTTGATGATTATCGATGCGTACTTCAATTTTTTCATGCTCATGACGAATATGTTCTGCATCAAAACCATAATGTTCTAATTGTTTATAGAGTAGCGCTGCAACATATTCTTGCGTGATATAGCATTCATTTGGTGGATGATCAATTACCCCATGTTTAGGGCAATCTGCTATAAATTGCAATGTTTTCATGGTATTCCCTCTATTTTTATGTTTTTAGCTGGATCGCAGCATAAAACCGACTCGTACGGTAAGAATGATTATATATACAATTGTCTTTAATTGATTAGCCGATTGTCTTACTTATTTTACTAAATTGATAAATTTAGACCTAATTAGATATGTACATGACCAAACTCATCATTTTCATTATTTATAAGTTTTATATTTGCACCTAACAACTTATTTTTATGTATAAACAAATAAAAAATGCAGCATTTAACTATTCTAAATACTGCATTTTTCGATTCGTTTACTGATTTACGACTTGTAAATCTAAACCTGCTGAGTTTGCTAGCTCAGTAAAAGTTGGAAAACTAGTTGCGACAGTTTCTGTACCATGAATGGTAATTTCACCGGAAGTACGCAAACCTGCGATACTAAAACTCATGGCAATACGATGGTCATGGTGAGATTCAATTTCCCCGCCAGCAAAGATTGCCGACCAGTCACCTGACTTGCCTTTACCTTCAATGATAATACCATCTTCGGTTGGGGTACAGTCGATGCCCATGATTTTCAAGCCATCAGCCATGACTTGAATACGGTCAGACTCTTTGACACGCAGCTCAGCCGCACCCGTTAATACCGTTTGACCTTCTGCACATGCAGCCGCAATAAATAATGCTGGGAATTCATCAATTGCTAACGGTACTTGATCTTCAGGCATATGAATGCCTTTCAATGTTCTTGAACCTTTGATATGAATATCTGCAATGGGTTCACCACCTGCAATACGTTCATTTTCTACAGTTAGATCAGCACCCATTTGCTTAAGAATTTCGATCACGCCTGTACGGGTTGGGTTGATGCCCACTGCTTCAAGGATCACATCGGCACCTTCAGTAATGGCAGCACCCACCATAAAGAATGCAGCAGATGAAATATCCGAAGGCACTTGAATATCTGTACCAACTAATTTACCACCACCCACAAGTGAGATTTTATTTCCTTCAGTTTTCACATCATAACCGAAAGCACGCAGCATACGTTCAGTGTGATCACGGGTCGGTTCAGGTTCCGTCACTGAAGTTTCACCAGCAGCCCATAAGCCTGCCAATAAAATGCCTGATTTCACTTGAGCAGATGCCATCGGTAAATCGTATTGAATCCCTTTAAGCGCTTGACTACCCGTGATACTCACTGGTGGCGTACCTTTCTCACCTGTGGTTTGGATTTGTGCACCCATTTCACGAAGTGGCTTAGCAATACGCTCCATTGGACGTTTCGACAATGACGCATCACCCGTCATCACTGAATCAAATTTTTGTGCAGACAACATACCTGATAGCAAACGCATACTAGTACCAGAGTTACCCATATACAACGCGCTCGCTGGTGCTTTTAAGCCTTGCATACCCACGCCATGAATCGTGACTTCACCATTCTTAGGCCCTTCGATGCTCACACCCATATCACGGAAAGCCTGTAAAGTTGCGAGTGCATCTTCACCTTCCAAAAAGCCTGTCACATGGGTTGTGCCTTCTGCAATCGCACCAAACATGATTGAGCGATGTGACACAGACTTATCACCTGGTACGGTGAATTTACCTGTAAATGTTTTCTTTCCGGGCAAAATGGTAAATTGCTGTGTCACCTTGTTTTTCTCCATCAAAGGTTTTTTGGCTAACATATGATTAAAATGTTGGCGTGCGGCTTGCGCGTGTCCAAGTAGACCCATCAATGCTTGCGAGTCTTCCTGTTCAATCAATTTCTTTAAAACTGACAATTGCTGTTCAAAGCCATCAACAGCGTTCAGAATTGCAGTTTTATTGGCAAAGAAAATATCATGCCACATCTGTGGATCACTGGCTGCAATACGCGAGAAGTCACGAAAACCGCCCGCAGCATAACGGAAAATATCTAAATTATCTTCACGATTTGCCAGTTGCTCAACTAAATTAAATGCCATCAAATGTGGTAAATGACTGGTATGGGCAAGCACTTCATCATGCTTGGCGACATCCATACAAATCACTTCTGCTTTCGCCGCTGACCAAAGCTGAATCAACTTTGCAACCGCCCAATCCGCACTACTTGGAAGTGGTGTCAAAATCACTTTATGATTGGCAAATAAATCAACTTTACCCGCATGTACACCAGTATGTTCTGCACCAGCAATCGGATGACCGGGTACAAAACCGATTGGTAAATTTTCACCAAATACTGCTTTTGCAGCTGCAACCACATTGCCTTTGGTACTGCCCACATCGGTAATAATGACATTGTCTGCAAGATAAGGCTTGATCTGTTCCAGCACTTTTTGTGTCGCACGAACAGGTAAGGCTAAAACAATTAAATCAGCATCCTGAACTGCTTCTTCTGGCGTTGCATAACCGTGTTGAATAAGACCGAGTGCCTTGGCATCTTCTAATGTTTTTTTTGAGCGTGTTGAAGCCACAATTTGAGATGCAAGTTGTTCAGCCACAATCACACGAGCAAGACTCGACCCAATCAGCCCAAGCCCAATAAATGCAACTTTCTTAAATAATGGTTGAGACATAAAACATATTTGCCTATGTAAAAATCTCCCCTGAGAAGCACCCCGCTTCGTAAGCTCTTTAAAAAGAGGGGAAACTCCTCCCTTTTTAAAGGTCTTGCGCAGTTATACTGCTCAGGAGGGATTCAAAATACAATAAATAGACCTATAAAACAGCGATTGGATATGAGCCGAGGACACGTAACTCTTTCACCATTGGACGGATTTCTTCCAATGCCGCCGCAACATTTTCCTGACCGATATGTCCTTCTAAATCGATAAAGAACACATAAGCCCATTTTTCAGGTAAGGCTGGACGCGTTTCAATACTGGTCAAACTGATTTTATGCTTGGCAAATGGCGCAAGAATCTCCAACAAAGCACCTGCACGGTCATGGGCAGAGATTAACAGAGAGGTCTTATCATTACCACTTTGAGGAATCTTCTCACGACCAATCACAAGGAAACGAGTGGTATTTTCAGGGTTATCTTCGATATTGCTGTGTAAAATCTCAAGATTGTACATGCTTGCAGCAATATCAGAGGCTATCGCAGCAGAATGCCATTCATTACGAATACGGCGCGCCGCTTCAGCATTTGAATTCAACGCGACACGCTCAACCCCTGGATAATGGGCATCTAACCATTTACGGCATTGTGCCAAGGTTTGCTGATGTGCATAAATCTGCTTAATACTGTCTTTACGTGTATTTTCAGATACAAGGAATTGATGATGAATACGCAGTTCAACTTCACCAATCACATTCACTGTCGATGATTTAAAGCAATCGAGGGTATGGTTCACAATCCCTTCTGATGAATTCTCTACGGGAACGACACCATAATGTGCGCTGCCTGCTTCAACTTCACGGAACACTTCATCAATAGTTGGCAATGGACGTACAACGGCATCTTTACCAAAATGCTTTAACACAGCTGAATGGGTATAAGTGCCTTCAGGTCCGAGGAATGCAATGCTTTGTGGTGCTTCAAGTGCCAAACATGCTGACATAATCTCACGAAATAAACGTGCCATCGTTGCATCAGATAAAGGACCTTGATTGCGCTCCATGACTTTACGCAATACTTGAGCTTCGCGTTCAGGGCGATAAAATAATGGATTGTCTTCAGCTGCAAACTTAGCCTTCGCTACAGCTTCAGCTAAAGAAGCTCGACGGTTTAATAATTCTTGAATTTGTTGATCAACACTATCAATATCATCGCGAATTTGTTCTAAATTAAGTGAAGTCGATGTGTTTTGTCCATCGTTTACCATTGAATGCAGCCTCAGCAAAATCATCTATAAGAATGGATTACAATTCATCTGTGAATTGATTATCCGAGCTAGTATAACAACACTTTAAGCTATTAAACACGCTGAGTTTTAACTCTTTTTATTACCAAACTTTATTGATAATGATTTTCATTATATATTGCTAATAAAATTTTAATGCTTCCGAATAAATCATGATTAAACAATTTGGTATTTTGACTTTTTCTCTGCTCATTGGCACACCATTGTCTTTTGCACAACCAACGAGTACCAGTACAAACAAGCCGCCGTTAAAAGCACAAACCAATATTCAGCAAAGCTTTGAAATAAGCTCAAAATATACCCAACATGATTATTTGATTCAGACCTTTGTTCCTGCTAGCGAAGTTCCAAGTGAAGGTTTCCCAGTGCTTTATGTACTCGATGGTAATGCCACATTTGATAGTGCCGCCAATATCGCTAAATCTGTGGGTGGAGGAGCCAATCGTTTAGGTTTGAGTCCGGTTGCCATTGTGGCGATTGGATATCCAAAACAAAGTACTTTTGACGTAGAAAAGCGAGCTTTAGACTACACGCCTAAAGCATCAGCCGAATTTCAAAAACAAGCCAAGTACAGTTATGGTGGTGCAGACCAATTTATTCAATTTATAGAGAAAGAACTCAAGCCTGCCATTCAGACCAAAATTCAAATCAATACACGGCAACAAAGCTTATTTGGTCATTCTTTTGGTGGGCTATTCGTTTTGCATACCTTTATGACACATCCAGAAACTTTTCAGCGTTATATCGCCGCTAGTCCTTCGCTTTGGTTTGATAATTATGCATTGCTCAATCGGCAGGCAGATTGGTTAAATAACAAAGCCAATAAAATGCAAAATACAATGCTTATGGCAACAGTTGGGACACATGAGCGACGTAAAGAAACGCAATCAAATGAAGACTCAACACAAATGCAGTATGATTTTTATCAAAATTTTAAGAAACAACGTTCAGAAAAATTTTTATTTTGGAAGTTTCAACATCCAGCAGAGCAGCATTTAACTAATCTCTATGCCAGTTTACCCAAAGCGATTATGTTGGCAGGTTGTATAGATCATAAAAGTTGTTCCGCATTATTTGATGAGCCAGTCACCCCTTGATCTTAAAAACATCACTACAAATAAAAAGACTGAATCAAATTTCTTGATTCAGTCTGAAAATCATTTGCTAAATAGAGATGTTTTTTGTGCTTAAGCTTTACCAATCAATCCACGTGCAACAATTTCTTTCATAATTTCATTCGTTCCACCATAAATACGTTGGATACGCGCATCAACAAAGAAACGTGAGATCGGATATTCTGTCATATAACCATAACCACCGAATAACTGAAGTAAATTATCAGCCACTTTCATTTGCATATCGGTACTAAAGCTCTTTAATGCCGCTGCGGTTTCTACATCCAACTTACCTTCATTATACAAAGCAACGTTTTGGTTATAGAAAGCTGCTGTTGCTAATTCATCAATTTTTGCTTGAGCCAATACAAAACGTGTATTTTGAAATTGAGCAATTGCTTGACCAAATGCTTGGCGTTCTTTTACATAAGCAGTTGCTAAATCAATTGCACCACGGATTGCACCTAGAGCAGTTGAAGCAATTGCAGTACGTTCACGCGGTAATTCTTGCATTAAATAAGCAAAGCCAGAACCCGCATTCCCCAATAATTGGTCTTTGGGTACTTTGACATTATCAAAGAACAATTCAGATGTATCTTGTGAATGTAGGCCAATCTTATCGAGGTTAGTTCCCTTCTTGAAACCATCCAAATGTGTGTCAACTAACATCAAAGACACACCTTTTGCACGTGCTTGAGGATCAGTTTTAACTGCTAGAACGACAACATCCGCATGTTGACCATTTGAAATAAAGGTTTTTGAACCGTTTAACACATAATGATCATCTTGCAAAATTGCATTAGTACGCATTGCCTGTAAATCAGAACCAGCACCTGGCTCAGTCATACCAATCGCACCAATAACTTCGCCAGAAACCATTTTTGGCAACCAGTACTGCTTTTGTTCTTCAGTTCCGATATGTTGAATATACGGTGCAGCAATTTCTGAATGACATGAAATACCTGTCGATAATGCGCAATAACCCGCACGAGCAGATTCTTCAACCAACATTAATGAGTAATGTGTTGGAACACCATAACCGCCGTATTCCTCTGGTACATCTACACAGAGAAAGCCATTTTCACCCAATAATGTCCAAACAGAACGCGGCATAAGCCCTTCACGTTCCCACTGTTCATAATGAGGCGCAATGTGTTCGCTCATAAAACGTTTAAAGTTATCACGGAAGAGTTCCAAATCTGCATCGTAAGCTAACATCTTTAATTTCCTTTCGCTTTCATTGTTTTTAAAAATTCGATTTGCAGCCATGCTAATGATTTTTAGATTGGATGTCATGTTCCGTTTACATCAAATCACTAGACTGATTCGGTCAATAATTTTATTTGCACTCTGCATAAGCAAACGCTAATTGTTTATTGATTAGACAGCTCCTCATATTTTTTACGCTAAATAAGTCACTTTTATGTCATATTCCTTTTATTGTTGGCGAAGACTTCTCATACGATCATGAATACAAAACGAAATATCTATAAAACTGTAGAACACCCCTTTGCTCAGTATGTTCGTATCTTGGGTAAAGGGAAAACAGGTTCTCGTTCGCTCAGTTATGAAGAAGCCTATCAAGCATTTAGCATGATTTTAAAAGATGAAGTCTTGGATGTTCAGTTGGGTGCATTCTTAATGCTTTTACGTGTTAAGGAAGAATCTGTCGATGAATTGGCTGGTTTTGTTCAAGCCACACGTGATCAACTCAATTTTCAGCCACTTGATGTCGATCTTGATTGGTCATCTTATGCAGGCAAGCGTAAGCACTATCCGTGGTTTTTATTGGCGGCATTAACACTGGCTCATCATGGCTATAGAATTGTCATGCATGGCGCATCGGGTCATACGATTAACCGTGTTTATACCGAACAAGTTTTACAATACTTAGGCTATTCTATTTGTGAAAATGAGCAAGATGTTCGTGAACAACTTGATCAACATAATTTTGCATTTCTTCCACTTGAAACTATTTCCCCTGTTCTAAGTGATTTGATTTCACTCCGCAATGTGATGGGTTTACGCTCTCCAATTCATACCCTTGCTCGTTTGATTAATCCATTTAATGCGAAAGCGACCTTACAAGCAATTTTCCACCCTGCTTACCGTACTTCTCATCAACAAACGGCTTTTCGATTGGGCTATCAAAATAGTGCGGTAATTAAAGGTGAAGGTGGTGAGTTTGAACGTAATCCTGATGCCAAGACTTTAATTTGTGGCATTAAAAATGGTGAGTTGTACGAACACGAACTACCAAAGTTAACACCTGACCGTAGTCCAATCGAAGAAGAACTAGATCTTGCAGTATTTAAAGCTGTTTGGTTGGGCGAACAATCTCACGAATATGGTGAAATGGCTGTGACTGAAACGATGGGAATTGCTTTATACACGATGGGTGCTGTGAATAGTTATGATGAAGCAATGATTAAAGCAAAAGAGCTTTGGGAAACACGAAAAATCTGAACACTTAATAAAGCTTGTAAATTCTTTTGTATAAAATAAAAATATCTAATTATGGTGCCAACGTGTCATTCCAACTAGATAGAGTGCTGAGTTAAACTAATTTAAACTCAGCATCACTAGTAAGAATTTATTTCTTACTAGTGATCATTACCTTCGACTTTGTTTTATAGATACTTGAATTAATAGAATACTTATATTGATTCCTTAATATACAAGATAAAAATCATTTGCTAATACAAATTTTATATTTATCTATGCCATATTTAATTGGAAATTCCGTAGGATTAGCAAACATCTGCACATGACCTTTCTTATCCAGATTACTAATTTCATCTAATATATTAATGACATATTGTTTTTCTTTCTCCTCTTTATTTTTGGTAAGAACACTCCTAATATCTTCAATGGTAGCATCGCCCTTATGTTTTAGGTAAAAGTCGGAGGTCATAAAGGCTGTTTGAGACTCTTTAGCACATTGAGTTAGATTTGCATTTTTACTTACTTTAAAATTTTCACATTCAACTAGCCATTTTTGTTCAAATGTTAAATTAACCAATTTATCTAGTGTTAAATTCTCACTTACAGACATACCTGATACAAAGGCTTGTCTTTCATTTTCCTCTCCAAAATTGGATACCATAAATCTCCTATATCCTACATAAGCTCCAAGCTTATTTTTTGTATTCATTTCCCCGCAAGAACCATTCATTTTCTGAAATTTAACAGATTCAGGGTCAAATGATAATTCCTTTACCATTGTTTGAGCTTCTTGTTCTTTCTTTAACTTTTCTGAATTAAGTTTTTCTAGTTCTAAAAGTTGTCTTTGCACTTGTTCTTCTAGGTGCGTTTCTTTTTGACTTTTACCACAACTAATAAGTCCAATAACCCAAAAAATACAAATTATTTTTTTCAAGATTAATTACCTATAGTTATCTTAACAGATGCTAATTGTATTTCATTTATAACAAAGTTAGGCAATTAATTCAGGTTTCATTTCTCGTACACCTGATTAAATGAAGATGAAATTAATCTTGCAAAGAGAAAAACCAAGTACAGTGAGATGCCAAATTAACTAAATGATAATTCATAAAAATTTATCAAGTTAATATATGGAAATCATACAACTATTGAATCAAATATAAACCTGAAAACAAAAAAGCGATGACTTTATTAAAATCATCGCTTTAAATACGATTTGTAGAAATTAATTAAACAAACCGAATCGGCTTAAACTCAGGCTCATTTTTGTGATGATCATCATCACACTCTTCACCTTCTTCTTTCGTACCTCGGTCAATATAACCACTGCGCTGTTCTTTTGGTAAATTTTCCATTTCCCATGCATACACGGCTTGCATACAAATTTCACGTTGCTCTTTGGTCAATGCAATACCATTTGGCCATTTACCAATTTCAACAGCAGTTTTCAGACGCTCAACAATTTCAGGATTTAAAATAGCGAGCATTTGTTCAATATTCATGAGTCATCCTGTTGAAAAGATTCAAAATCTTGATTCCAACCCAGTTTAGTACGGCAAGCCATATAAAAATCATAACCAGGTGGATGTAATAAGCTTAGTTTAAACGGATGTTTACGGATATGCACCGTATCCCCCACATTTAATGCAACACTATGTTGTCCATCGGCACTCACCATCGGTAAGACACGATTTTCACGGATGGTGATCTTAATCTCACTTTGTCCACCGACAACGATTGGACGAGATGACAAAGTATGTGGGTGCATTGGTACAAGTGCAATCGCATCCATACTTGGGTGTAGGATTGGTCCACCACCCGAAAGCGAATAAGCGGTCGAGCCTGTTGGTGTTGACACAATTAAACCATCACTGTGTTGACGATAAACATATTGCCCATCAATACTCAGTTCGAAATCAATCATATGAACAGATTTACCTGAGTGTAACACCACATCATTTAGGGCAATTGCATCATAAATGGTTTCGTTATTGGTACGAACTTCCATTTCGAGCAAGAAACGTCGATCTAGTTGAAATTGACCTTGTAGTACCTGATCCAGTTTAAAAATTGCTTCTGCCGGCTTAATATCAGTTAAGAATCCGAGTCGACCACGGTTAATCCCAATAACGGGTGTATTGTATCTGACTAAAGCACGTGCCGCATGAAGTAAAGAACCGTCTCCACCCACAACGATCACCAAATCGACTACTTCACCTAATAAATTACGGCTCACGGTCTGACCATAACTATAAGGTACAAGTTTGGCTGTTTCCTGATCAAAAACGGGATTTAAGCCTAAAGTGATCAAATGATCATGAATTAAACATAACGTTTCTACTACAGAATTCTTATCTGGTCGCCCAATTAGACCAATATTTCGAAAGGATTTATGTGAAATTTGCACGAATAACTCAGCTCCACCGCGACTATTGACTATCATATCATTAACAATCAAATTTTCGTTGATGATTGATTAAAAAGTATAAAAATGTCTATTCGTTGTTTTTTTATACGATTAATATCAACACCTTCTGAAAGTTTTTATTGCATGTTGCTATTTATTCACAGTTTTATGATTGCAAAATGACAATAAGCTATCGCATCATTACTCACATTGTTTCGGTTTTAACGCAAGTCTATGAAGTGTGAACGTGGTATTGGTTTTCTAGCACTAATTTTTTCAATTTTAGTGATTGGTGTGTTTATTGCCTTTAGTATCTATCTGATCCGTTTGGATAATATTATTCGCAATAAATTTGAAGGTCAGCGTTGGGATATTCCTGCCAAGGTATTTGCTCGTCCATTAGAAATCTATGCGAATGCACCGATTACTCAAGAAAATTTTGTCCAAGAATTAAAATTATTGGGCTATAAAAATACCGCGAACTATGAAAAATCAGGAAGTTACATCATTCAAGGTAACCAAATGTATGTTCATACACGTGGTTTTGACTATGGTGATAGTAATGAACCTGAACAGGTGCTTGAGATTGCTTTCAATCAAGGTCAAGTCGGTGAAATTCGTTCCACTAAACCCTCTAGTACAGGCATTGCTCGTTTAGAACCCCTATTAATTGGTGGTATCTATCCACAACATAATGAAGACCGTGTCCTCATTAAGCTAAATAAAGTACCAAAAACACTAATTGAAGCCTTAATTTCAACAGAAGACCGAAATTTTTATCACCATCATGGTATTTCTATTCGAGGTACAGCACGTGCCTTAGTCAGTAATGCAACAGGCGGTAGACGTCAAGGCGGCTCGACATTAACCCAACAGTTAGTTAAAAATTTCTATCTTTCACCAGAAAAAACGCTCAAACGTAAAGTCAATGAAGCCCTTATGGCGTTGTTGATTGAGCTGCATTACAGCAAAGATGAAATTCTAGAAGCTTATTTAAATGAAGTAAATTTAGGTCAAAATGGCAATTACTCAATTAACGGTTATGGCTTAGCTTCACAATTCTATTTTGGTTTACCTCTGAGTGAATTAAATATTTCCCAACAAGCCTTTTTGGTTGGCTTAGTACAAGGTCCAACTTTATATAATCCTTGGCGCAATCCTGAAGCTGCAAAAAAACGCCGTGATATTGTACTGAACAATATGATGGTGATGGGCTATTTAAGTGAAGCGGAATATCAGGATGAAATCGCACGTCCTTTAAATATCGTGAGTAAACCAACTTTAGGGCCTGCAAAATTCCCAGATTTCCTTGATGTCGTACGCCGTCAATTACGCACAGAATATCAAGAAAGTGATATTACCAATCAAGGTTTAAAAATCTTTACGACACTTGACCCGATTGCACAAACTCAAGTTCAAAATGCTTTTAAAGATTCTGTTGAACGTTTGGCAAAAGCAAATCCAGCGCGCCTGAAAAATTTACAAGGTGCTGTACTGGTTGCCCACCCTGAAAATGGCGAGCTTGTTGCTGCTGTGGGTTCAACCCAAGACTTTACAGGTTTCAACCGTGCTTTGGATGCTAAACGCCAAGTGGGTTCATTATTGAAACCTATCATTTATTTAAATGCAATTGAGTCTGGGCGTTATACTTGGGCAAGCCCGATTGAAGATAGTGCGGTAAATATTCCTGTTGAGGGTGATAAGAGCTGGACACCAAAAAATTATAGTGGTGGCGAACACGGTGTTGTTCCTATGCAACAAGCCTTGGCAAACTCATACAACCTTTCTGCTGTTCGCCTAGGCAATGAATTTGGTTTATCAGCATTTTCCAATAAATTAAAACAATTTGGTGTCAGTTCAAATATTCCTGCTTATCCATCTATTTATTTGGGTGCAGTGAATATGTCCCCAATGGAAGTGCTTGGTATATATGGCAACTTTGCAACAGGTGGTTTCAAGTATCCTCCTCGTTCTATTCGTACTGTTGTTGATGCAAAAGGACATTTGCTTGAACGTTATAGCTTAAATGTTCAACAAACGATTGATCCTGCTGCTGCCTATATTTTAAATTATGGTTTGCAACAAGTTATGCGTTCAGGTACTGGACGATCAACTTATGACAGCTTACCTGAAAATTTGAATTTGGCAGGTAAATCAGGCACAACTAACGATACACGTGACTCATGGTTTGCTGGTTACTCAGGTAATCATGTCGCCGTTGTGTGGTTAGGTCTCGATGACAACAAAGTGACTGGGCTAACAGGTTCTTCGGGTGCATTACCTGTATGGACCAATGTGATGAAACAACTACGCCAACAACCTGTTAATCTGCGTCAAACAGACAATGTGGAATGGCAATGGATTGACAGTGCAACTGGTGATCTATCTGCTCAAGGTTGTGATGGCGCGATGTACATCCCTCTACTTCGACAAACTGTACCTCGTCGTGTGACAACATGTGGTCAATCACATTATGGGGTTGAGCCTACCAATATCCCATCAGCGGAAGATATGCCAAACGACAGCAACAATGATGGTAACACCAATTATATTAGAGAAAGTGAAAACCAAATGGATGCAGATTTATCTAATCATAACCCAACACGCGTAATTTCCAGCGGTAGTTATAGCGGTGAAAATTAAGTTACAAGGATGATTGGACATGATTAAGAAAGTAACGATGGTAGTTGGGGTATTGCTGCTCGTAGGTTGTACTTCTGCTCCTCCGCCAAAAAATAAAAAAGTGGTCATCAAATTAGGTGAGCCACCAACTACGACGAACACGCAGAAAAAGAAAACTGCACCACCAGCGTCGAATGTAAAAATTACGCCGTATGAGCAGAAAGAAATAAAGCGTCAAAACGTACAAGTGGTTGTGCCTGAACAAAAAGTTCAGCAAAAGTTCAATGATGGCAGCCAACTTCCTGCTTTTCGAACGTTGATGCAAAAAACCCAAGTTGCTTATAAGCAACAACAACTTGCGGAAGCAGAACGTTATGCGCTTCAAGCTCAACGTATTGCTCCACAAGCCACAGAAACTTACTTGTATTTAGCATTGATTGCAGACCAACGCAAACAATATGCAAATGCGGAAGCGTTAGCACGCCGTGGTTTAAGCTATGCACAAAGTAACTCGATGAAAAAACAGCTTTGGTTAATTGTAATGCGTGCAAGCGAAGCTCGTAATCATCCAGTAAAAGCCCAAGAAGCTAAAAAAGCCATTCAGGCACTGTAAAACTGAATTAATCAATTGAACTAAATTGACGGATTCCTGCAAGCCCATAAGCATGATGTTTTTGGGCTTGTTCTAAATTTTCAGGTGCAACACCACCTAAAGCAAAGACTGGAATATCACTATGCTTTGCTAACTCAGCAAAATCATCCCATCCTAAAACTTTTGCATTAGGATGCGTTTCAGTCGCATTGACAGGGCTTAAAAATACCGCATCACAGCCAATATGATGTGCATGTTGTAGTGAAACCGCATCATGGCATGCTGCAATAAAACGTTTCCCGATGACTAACTCACCTTTGTTCAACCCCATCAATTGGGACTGTTTAAGATGAATCGTATCAATTTTGGCTTGTAATGCTGTATTCAGCTCTCGCCAAAGATCAATATTGAGTATCAATTTTTGTCGCTGAGCATCATTTAAAGTCCTCAACTGCTGTTCAATTTTCTCGATTTCACCTGTTTGCATACGCCAATACAATTGGGCATTACTTTGAGGTAAAGCATCAATTTGATCATTAATCTTGATCAAATGAGACCAGATTAAACGTTGCAAAATCACAGCATTCGCCTTAGGAAAATTTAAGCTAGCGAGTTGATCACGATGATACCAAGCCCAAGGTTGATGAATTTGATTAAGCAATTCATCAGGCACATAGGCATGAAATAAATGCAAATTGACAATGATGTCATCATATTCATGCTGAATCATGTCAAACATGTGCCAATCTTTTAGACCAATACCAACTTCTTCATAAATTTCTCTACGGCAGGCTTGTTCAGGTGTTTCACCCTGCTCAACTTTCCCCCCTGGAAATTCATGTTTATTGCCTTGATGTTGATTTGCTTGTCGCCAACCCACCAATACTTTGGACTTGTGTAATAAAATTGCGATTGCAACATCAACTATAGCTTTTGCCATAACAGTCTAAAATCCCACATCTTTTCATAACAATTCTAAGTAATTTGCCAACTAATTCACATGACAAAAACAAAATTAATAAATGATTTTGTAAATTCTTAAAATTTACGTTGACAGGCCTATTCGATAATGATTATCATTTAAAACATTAAAAAACACACCACGGAGCATAACAAATGAACGCACCATTTAACTTATTTACTCGTAGTACAGACGCAGCTCAATCGTTACCAATGCTGCATTCCAACAACCTTTTTGCTTTAGGTCGTGAAATCCGCATTATGCATGCTGGCGAAGAATATCGCCTACGCCTAACTCGTAATAATCGCCTGATTTTAACGAAGTAATATAATAACAACCGCATAATAATAAACGTGGGAATAGCAGTATGTCAGCGCATACTGCTTTTTTTATTTTCTCAAATTAAGTCAATGCCAGTCGAATCCTCACACTTAAACCACCGTACTGAGATTGTGCAAACTTGATTTCCCCATGATGCAATTCGATGATTTTTGTACAAATCGACAGCCCTAAACCTGAACCTTGTGTCTTTGTACCTAAAGCACGATAAAAACGTTCACCCAGCCGCTCAAACACTGCTTCATTTAACCCATGCCCTTCATTTTCAATGATAAGCTCCAAGTCCTGTTGCTGCTTTAAGATGATATACACATGCCCATGTTCTGGCGTATAACGAATTGCATTATCAACAATATTTCGAATGCAGGTAAAGAGTAACTGTTGATTGGCAATAATCGTGTGATTTTCATCTGTCATAGACTGTAGATGGAATTGAATCGACTTTTGATTTGCAAATAAATGCAAAGCCTGTACAGCTTCATCAAGCACAACATGCAAATTAACCTGTGTTTTGGGTAAATTTTCAGCATGCTCTGGGTCTAAACGTGCCAATAAAAGTAAGTTTTCTAGTATCTGAATCCCTCGACTCACATCTTGCTGCATTTGCGTAAAATCTGCTGCATGCTCAGGGTATTTACGCTGTAAAAGCTGTAAGCGCATTTGAATCGCAGACAAAGGAGAACGTAGCTCATGTGAAGCATCAGCCGTAAAGCGTTGCTCCGCTTGTAAAGATTGATCTAAACGATGCAATAAATGATTGAGCTGCCCTAGCATCGGTTGTAACTCTTTCAGCTCAACCTCACTCGATTGAATGGGGCTCAGATCATCTGCACTTTTTGCTGATATTTTTGCTGCTAGTTGATGAATTACTTTAAATTGACGCTTAATCAAGAAATGTACAATGATCCACTGTAATAGCCAGACCATCAATAGGATAAATAAATAGCTCAGAAAACTATGCATTAACTCATCAAATCGCTCATCCAATGGTTGCAATAGCATGACTTGCAATTGTGAATCTGCCTCATCGGTTGTATAACTTCGCCATAATTTATGATCCTGCCAAATCAAGCCATAATGATCAGTAGTTTTAAAGATGAGCTGGTAATACGATTGATCAAGCTGAAAATTTTCTGACTGCGTTAATATCTGTTGTTGGTTACTTAAACGATATCGAATATCAAACTGATCACTTAATTCATCTATCTGGTGCCCAGATGTTTTGCTTAAGTCGGCGATCAGCAACATATCAGAAATCTCATCCATGATTTCATCTTGTACTTGCATGGTTTGATATATTGAAATCAGCACGAATAAAAGTAATGCAATACAACCTGCAACGATTGAACTCAGCAACGAAGTCTTTACCAATTTGCTCTGTAATGACACGACTTTCATGCTGTTATTCCTGATGCATTCGATAACCTAAACCACGAATCGTTTTGATGTATTGTCCACCAATTTTTTTGCGAATTTGATAGATAAAAACTTCAATCGCATTGCTTTCAATTTCATCGCCCCACGCATACAGCGACTCTTCAAGTTGTTCTCTTGTCAAAATATGATCGGGCTTTTGCATCAGTTTATGTAAAATCTGAAACTCTTTGGCAGTGAGGTTGATCAACTGCCCTGCTTTGGTCAGGGTTTTCGCTTGTGGATCGAGTTGTAAATCTGAAAAACTCAAATACTGCCCAGCTTGTGCTTGATGCTGACGTAACTGTGAACGAACTCGTGCCGATAATTCTTCTAAGTTAAATGGCTTCACCAAATAATCATTTGCACCTAAGTCCAAACCTTCAACTCGGTCATGGATATGATCTTTAGCCGTAATAAAAATGACAGGAGTTTGGGTATTCTGACGACGAACTATTTTAAGGATTTCATCACCAGAGGTATGGGGTAAACCACGATCTAACAAGATACAATCATACTGGTGCTGTTCTACTGCTAAAATCGCATGATCGCCACGCTCAACCCAATCAACACTATAACCATCCATTTCTAGCCAGTCTTTAAGACTTTCTGCCTGAGAAACATCATCTTCCGCCAATAAAATCCGCATAAAATAATCCTCTCATTTGAGCACTCAAATTTACCTTTAAATACCCTACACGTAAAAAACCACATGTTGTTCATGTGGTTTTGTAAAAAATTACGACTTAGAACTGTACTTGATCGACATCAACTTCGAGACGTTTGGTTGGTTTATAGTCAATATCAATTTCACCGATAATCGTCACGGGTGTTTTCGCTGATACAGGTTTACCTTGCCATAAATCATCATCAATATCGACCGTGATCATGCCTGTTTGATCACTAAACTGATATTTTTCATCACCAACTGCTTTTACGACATAGCCTTTAAGTTTTACAGGTGTATCATCTCTTAAAGTCAAAGCTTGTTTTACTGTCGTCATGGACGGTGCTAAGGCTTGTTGATTTACTGCACCAGTATTAGCCACAGCAAAAGTGGTTGCACCAATCAAACTCGCAATTACTGCAACTTTAGAAAAAGTATTCATATTCATGCCCTCATCATCAATTCACTATTTCAATATAGTCATTAAAACAAATGAAGATGAGGTGAATCTGAAGATCTATCATTTTAACTTAACGGCACTACACGGAGTACCTCTTCTAACGTCGTCGCACCTTCAATCACTTTACGCGCACCCGCAATACGCAATGGCTCAACACCTTCTTTCTTTGCTTGAGCCTTTAAATCATTTAACGTGCCATGCGCACTAATAATCGATTTTAACTCTAGGCTGACAGGCATAAATTCATAGATACCCACACGACCTTTATAGCCCGTATGACGGCATGCTTCGCATCCTACAGCCTTATACATCGTGGTTGGCATATCCATCATATAATCAAAAGTAAGATGTCCCCATTCTTGTTCGTTAATTGCTGTTTCTTGCTTACAAAGTGGACAAAGTCGACGCACCAACCGTTGCGCTAAAACACCTAAAATCGTCGCTGCTGTCAAAAAGGGCTGTACACCCAAATCATGTAATCGAGTAAGACTCGAAGGTGCATCATTGGTATGTAAAGTCGAGAGAACCAAATGCCCCGTTAAAGCAGCCTGAATTGCCATATTTGCGGTGTCGTGATCACGAATCTCACCCACCATAATAATGTCAGGGTCTTGACGCATCAGCGCGCGTACACCATCAGCAAAACCAAGTTCAATATTTGGGTTGACCTGCATCTGGTTAAAGCTCGGCTCCAACATTTCAATCGGATCCTCAATGGTACAGACATTGACTTGCTCTGTTGCTAATTGCTTTAAAGACGAATATAGCGTTGTGGTTTTACCTGAACCTGTTGGCCCCGTCACCAAGATAATACCGTGGCTATGCTGCGTCAGTTGCTGCCAACTTTGTAATAAATGCCCTGCAAATCCTAATTGCTGAAAACTACGCACTAATACTTCAGGATCAAAAATACGCATGACCAACTTTTCGCCAAAGGCAGTTGGCAGCGTAGAAAGACGTAATTCCGTTTCTTGACCTTTAGGTGTACGTGTTTTTAAACGTCCATCTTGAGGCTTACGCTTTTCCGCAACATTCATACGGCCTAAGATTTTAATACGGGAAATCACCGCCGTAAGAGTATTGGCTGGCATGTTATAAATAGTATGTAACACACCATCAATACGGAAACGCACCTTACCCTTGTCTTTACGAGGCTCTAAATGAATATCACTCGCGCCTTGTTCAAAGGCAAATTGCAACACCCAATCCACCAGTTTTACAATATGCTGATCATTCGCATCAGGATTTTGTGTATCACCTAATTGTAATAAGGCTTCAACGCCCTTATTTTCACGATCATATACACTCGCATTTTGCGATGAGCTTACTGCACGGCTGACTTGATAATATTCGACTAAATAGCGTTGTAATTGCTCAGGATTTAATAAAACTCTTTCAATCTTTTTAGGTGCTAAACTACGTTCTAAGTTATTTTGCCACTCTGTGATAAATGGCTGATCCGTACCAATCAAAATACGGTCAACACTAACTTCAACAGCCAATATACGGTTTCTGACCGCAAATTCCTGCGACATCACACTGGTCAATGCCGTCACATCTGCTTTTAAAGGGTCGATGACAAATAATGGGACTTCAGCTTTCTCAGCCAACCATTGGCATAAACGATTTACAGTTAAGGTCGAAGCAATATTTAATTGATCTTTTAAATTGAAATGACCAACCCACTGCAACGGATGCCATTTCAACTGATCTTTTTGACGATGTGTTGTTTGAATTAACAACTTATCTCGTTCTGTAATACGACCATCTTTTAATAATTGTTCTAAACACCAAGTCACATCAACCGTAAAAGAAAAGTTTGCAAATTTTGTCTGAGCTTGCATAACCGTCAGTTCCCCCAATTCATTGCGAATTTATATTTCTTAGATTATTGATTCGACTCTACAGCAATAACTGTGACGTTGTTTTCATCCACTGTAAACCGAATATTTAATTCCGCAAAACACATTCCATAGACTCGCTCAATATCATTTTGATAAGCAGGTCGAGGGTCTAAAGATAACACTTGTTCAAGTTCATCTAATATCTTTTTATTCAAAATTCCAAGCTTTAGAAGATACTGTTGCTGTAATTGTGCAGTTTCCATCCAGATCACCATTTTGCGTATGGGTTCATCTTGAGCATAGCCACTCACAGAATCCGCAATTGCATCTGAATATTGGATGTAGGGTTTAATATCTAAAATTGGTGTCCCATTTAATAAGTCACTGCCTGTGACATATAAACGAACCGATTTCCCATGCTTCTCAACCCGAACAAAACGAACCACGGATAAACCGATTGGAGATGGGCGATACATGCTTCTTGTTGCAAAAACACCAACTTTTTGGTTTCCGCCCAAGCGTGGTGGACGCACCTGTGAACGAAATTTAGGCTCTTGATTCAATGTGTTGGTATTATTTTTATTATCATGAAACTGCCACAACAACCATAAATGACTAAAATCCCCAATTCCTTCAAATGCTAAAACATCGTTATAAGGTTCGACCATCTCTATATAAGACTCGACTTGCACCAAATTTGGCTGCCTTGGAATACCAAATTTTTCACGATAAGGAGAAGACATATAACCGATGATCGGCATGACGACAGAGCTATTCATCACTTTTTCTTATAAACACAATTAAATATATTCAGTTTATAGGGAATGATTTTAGATTAGAATAGCAACCTGTTTCTTTTAACTGTGATCGAGACCTTTAATGGCTGCTTTTAACGTTGAACGCATTACTCATGTTCACCACTGGAATGACACGCTTTTCAGTTTTAAAACGACACGCGATACGAGCTTACGTTTTAAAAATGGTCAGTTTGTGATGATCGGGCTTGAAGTGAATGGTAAGCCTTTAATGCGTGCTTATTCGATTGCGAGTGCGAATTATGAAGAAGAACTCGAATTCTTCTCGATTAAAGTACAAGATGGTCCACTCACTTCTATCTTACAAAAAGTACAAGTGGGCGACGAAATCCTTATTTCTAAAAAACCTACAGGTACTCTTGTACACGATGATTTATTACCAGGTAAAAACTTATATCTTTTATCTTCTGGTACAGGATTAGCACCATTCCTTTCTTTACTTCGTGACCCAGAAACTTACGAAAAGTTTGAAAAGGTCATTATGGTTCACGGTACACGTTATGTATCTGAACTTGCTTATCAAGACTTGATTCTGAATGAACTTCCAAGCAATGAATTTTTCGAAGAATTAGGAATTAAAGATAAGCTTGTTTATTACCCAACCGTAACACGTGAGCCTTTCCACACTCAAGGTCGTGTAACAACGGCAATCGAATCAGGCGAACTGTTTGAAAAGATAGGTTTACCTCGTTTCAATCGTGAAACTGACCGTGCAATGCTTTGTGGTAGTCCTGCTTTCCTAAAAGACGTGGCTGCTTTACTTGACCAACATGGTTTAGTTGAATCTCCTCGTATGGGCGTAATGGGTGATTATGTTATTGAACGTGCATTTGTTGAAAAATAAACGTCAATAACGATATAAAAGAAACCGAGGTAATCCCTCGGTTTCTTTTTATCTATTTAAAATCGTTATTTAATTTCTAAATAATTTATTTTAAATAAATTATTTAGAAAATCTAAAAATAATAATTATGCAGCATCTAAATTGATTAGCCTCTCAATATAATACCAACACTCTTCTATTTGTGTATGATCTTTGTTTACTTTTGCATAAGCAGTCATACCATCTAAAATATTAATGTACATTGCTGTCAGCACATGTGGTTGAAATACTTTTGCTTTCTCAAACAACCCTTCAAGTAATTGCATCAACCATTCTCTATATCCCATGATTGGTCGAATAATGGACGGATATTGCTGTAATACTTCAAGTGATGCTTTCTGAAACATACAGCCATGAAAATCATCAGAGTTAAACCAAGCTAAGTGCCAAAAATATACTGCTTTAATTTTTCCTAGATAATCATCATCTTTCTGTAGACTAATTTCTTGTTGAATTGCAGCTTGAATACTTTGATTACGACGAGACAAACACTCCTCTATCAGGTTCTCTTTTGAAGGAAAGTACTTATAAAAGGTCATCTTGGCAACACCAGACTCGCTAATGATTCGATCCACTCCGACTGAACTATAGTTATAGCGGTTAAAGAGATTTAGAGCCGTTATAATAATATCTTCTTTTTTTGACATTTTATTATCCTTTTAGAATTTTATCAAAGAATTTAATTAATTATTTAGACATAGTTAAATGCTGGATAATTTCTGGCACCCATACTTATTTATATAAAGCGTATTATAAAAAATTAAAATCTTTTGTTATATGCCCTCCATTATAAATTAAGCAAAAACCATTTCAGAAACAAGTTTATTTGTAAAAAAAAATTTCTATTTTAAAAAAATCAGAATATACCGTGAAGTATATCACTTTTTACTAACGTTAAGTTAATTAATAATCTCTATCATGATTTTTTAGCTTGTTTAATAAATTGATTTCACAAAAAATTCATTTTATATTTATGCAATCCAATAAAAAGATATTTGGTTGAACTAATAGTTATTCAAAAGCAGCCAAAGAAACTCGAAATTATATAATTGGAAAAGCTATAATATTAATTCATTGAGTAGAAGACTATGCCAAAAAAATTCGAATGTTTTAACAGCCCTAGACAGAAAGCTATAGACGGAATGAAGAATAGTATTTCTGAAGAATTATGGAACAAGAACCTGAACTTTCTGAAAGAGTTGCGAGCAGAAATTTCCAACCATCCTGTTTCGACCCATCCAGCCATTCAACTTCTAAATGATGGTGTGATTGACAAAGAAACCTTGAAGCATATTCATCTAGAATACCGCCATGCAATTGTTCAGGTATTTACGGATGCATTGCTCATGGCACAGTTCCAAACAAAGCAATTAGAGCCACGTTTACTATCTGGTTCTAAGATGTATCCTCGCTTCTTACTTAATCTTAATATCTTAGATGAGTTTGGTTTCCGTCCAGGACTTGATCAAGACGGCTATTATTCTGGAAATCCAGAGTATGCACATTATCCTCTCTTTGAAGATGTACTTGATGATTTTGAGTTGAGCCAATCTGAGCGTAATGATTACCAACCGTCCCTTATTGCTCAACAAGTACGTAATTATTTAGAAGAATCTTTCGATCGTTATCAAGTCGTTTCTGCTTTACTTGCGGTTGCGGAAGAAGAAGTGATTTTATTTAGCCCAGCACTTCGTCAAGCAACCAATGCGGTCGGTTTTGATGTAGATAGTGGATATTACTACGTTCACGGTGTATCACATGATGAAACAGCCGAAGCTGCTGATGATGATCATGAAGATGATTTATGGTTCGTGCTTGCTCAAGCTTGCGTTGAATCAGATTACAGTGCAATTCGCAAAACCTGCTTAGAATACTGTGATCTATGGCAGCAATTTTGGGATGAACAAATTGCTTACCAATATGAAACATATAAAAAACGAGCTTAATTTCTCCAAAAAAGCCATCTCGAAGTTTCAACTGGAGATGGCTTTTTTATTTACAGATTAAAAGGTTGCTTATATTTTTAATTTCCCTAATGCTCTAAACTAAAGAATCTCTTGCCCAAAGCTATTTACGATATAATTCAACTTTATTTTCCTACATATCCTACTTCATGTTTTCTCAGTTTGATCTCAACTTATTGGTTCTTCTCATTTTATTAAGCTGTGGTATTTTTAGTCAAAACACAGCTATCACAATTGCGGCTGCAAGTTTAATACTGGTAAAACTCACACCATTAAATCAGTTTTTCCCTTATATTCAGGACTATGGACTAAATATTGGTATTATTATTTTAACCATTGGCGTATTGGCACCGATTGCAAGCGGTAAAATTAGCGGGCACAGTATTCTCAAGTCTTTTATCAGTATTAAATCATTGCTTGCGATTGTCGTTGGCTTAGCCGTGGCATGGTTAGGTGGTCGCGGTGTAAAACTAATGAGTAATCAACCTGATATTGTGGCAGGATTATTAATTGGGACGGTCGCTGGTGTTGCACTCTTACGTGGTGTTCCTGTTGGCCCACTGATTGCTGCTGGTATTTTATCGCTTTTGATTGGAAAATCTTAATAGGTTGAAGCCAATGCTTATGGATTGGCATCTTGGTTAATCATTCTATATATGCAAATAAGAGTATATAAGCCGTTCAAGCAGAATGTGTATCTCCCTTTACGACCTAGATAACAAAGTTAATCAATCTTCATAATACATCGCACGCTTCTTTGAAAATTTCTCAAGTTGCTTCAGAAAACCTTCAAAATAATTTTTGTCTTTATCTTCAACTCTATAACCTGCATATAATGTTCGTCTCAATCCTTGCGGCGACACGCAGTCTAAACGACGACTGACAACCCATCCCTTTTGTTCATATTCATTAACGACCCAGTCAGGTAAAGCCGCAATACCACGCCCACTTGCAACCAACTGAATTAACATCTGCGTTAAATCAGTTGTCCGAATGTGCTTAGGATGAATATTCGCGGGAATAAACAAATGCGCCATAATGTCTAAACGGTGCTTATCGACAGGATAAGTAATCAACGTTTGTTCAGCTAAATCTTGTATTGAAATTTGTTCAGCACGAGCCAAAGGATGTGTATTGGACAAAACCAAACGTGATTCATATTCAAAGATTGGGAAATATTCAATTCCTTTTAAAGCAATTGGGTCAGCCGTGATCAATAAATCAAATTCAGCATTCTGCAATAGATCATGTGGATTTGCCTCAAAACCTGCTGCAAAGTCCAAATCTACATCTGGATATTGCTGGCGATATTGATTTAATAACGGCATGAGCCAATCAAAGCAACTATGACATTCGGATGAAAAAATAATTCTCCCCGTTTGTCCATGCACGATACGAGTAATATCTGTTTGTGCTATCTGAACCTGAGGCAACACATCATCTGCTAGTCGAAGCAAACGCTCGCCGACATTAGAAAAACTTACTGGACGACTACGGCGATTAACAACCTCTACGCCATACCAATGATCAAGTTCTTTTAATTGATGAGAAATTGCTGAAGGAGTTAGGCATAAATCTGTCGCAGCCGCAACCAATGAACCATGCTCTCTTAAGGCAATTAAAGTTTTTAAATGACGCAGTTCTAACACAACGATCACCACAATTGAATTTAATTCATCCTATCATGTTATTCATGAGTGTGTCTCACTATGAATTTTATTTTATTATTTTTTAACAAGATGAAATGTACTAACAATTAGAATCATGACTATATTGATTTAAGCTTATGTTCTTATTTATAAAAATAAGGAAAGCGAATTACGTAATAAGAATATCATCTAATCTTAAAAGCTTTTTATAAGATAATTCAATTAGTTAATTACCCATACTCACCCAAGAACTGTATATTTTCCAAACAATAATAATGATGAAGATAAACCATGAGCATGTACAAAGAAATTGAAACCCAACTAAGAATCATTCATGCGTGTGAAAAAGGAGCAACTGGGGTTTACTACGCTCATAGGCTGATTGCAAAACTATTTTTTAAAGACATGGTTAAAACGCTAGATGAAATGCATCAACATGAAACTGAACATTTCAACTTTTTTGGATATTTTTTGCTCAATATAAAAATACTGTTGTCTTCCCCTCTATACTTTGGTGCGCAGGCGGAATAATTTATGGATTATTGATTGGATTACTAGGTAGAAATGCAATTTGGATCAGTACTGCAAGCATTGAAAATATTGTAAACAAAGAACTTGATGAAGCTGCAATTTTCTTCAAAGAAAAAGATATGGAGATTCATCATGCAGTATTAGATATTCAAAAAGATGAAATTCATCATCAGAAGATTGCTTCTGAACATGCAGACTTTAACTATCCCATAGCAAAAATGATTGCTAAATTTGCCCAACAATGTGCCTATCTTGCAAAATTTCTCGCCATACACCTTAAAATATCTTTGCCATCAAAAAAAGAATTCGCCTCTTACAGATTAAAACCCTCAAAATCTAGAAGGCTAATCTTATCTCGATCAGCCTTCGTATTGCTTAATTTACAGAGACACTAATAATGCTATAAAACTGATTACTTGGCTTCTGCTTCATATCCCCTGTTTCGCTCACTTCAATCAGATACTCACCTGCTTTGGCAAATAGTAAATCAGCACTGCCATCAATTGTCGTTTTTAAGCTGATGCCTTGCTTATCAGTCGCTCCTTTCGCGCGAATCACGACATCGGCATTTGCTAATGCTTTATTGGCCTTAGATACTTTAATTTTTACGGCTTGATTCGCTTTTAGTTCACTTGGATGTGTTAAAAAACCAACTTGAATTGGTGCTGTACTTACCTGAACAGGTGTGTTCTTGTCTTTAGATACATAAGTCAATAATGTCCATTCACGAGTAATTTCAACAGGCGTAATTTTTTTAGCTTTTAAATCCGCAGGAATCACAAAATCACGTTCAGATTTGGCAGGTGCTTTGTCTGCTGGCATATCAAAGAACATTTTCCATTCTTTTTGATCTTGTACATATTTCAAAGGGTAACTCGCGCTGGTTTGAACACTATAAGTACCAACTTCTGGTAACTTCAAATCAAAAACTGTAGCCGAACCTAATTTAGAATCTGCTTCAATTGTGGTCTTGGTATTATTTGGACTCGTGATTTCAAATTTTGCATTTTTTAATGCATATTCACTTTGTAAAGCTTCTTCAGCATAACCAGAAATGATTGTTACTTGTGTTTGTTCCGTTGTATAGGCAATCGGAGCAACATAGGGTTCATGCGCAAAGCTATAACCTGAAACTAAAAGAAATGATGCAATTAATAATTTGTTCACTCGTTCTTCCCACCTTTAATAATCCAACATGACTCTCATCACATTAAATTGTTTAATAAAATTCTATGTTGAGCATTATACATAAATGCAAATAATTATCATTAATTTTAACTTTATATCTATCAATTGAAGTAATTCAGCAAATCAACATAAAAATTACGTTCTCTTTCACCTTTCTCAAATTCACTTGAATATAATGCTTGGGTGTTATTATTTTTGAAATATTATGCCTGTTCTCAGTTCTCCTACTGCCAAAAATTACTCCTTATTCTTAGTTATTTTCTCTCTTGCCATAGGAAGTTTTTGCATTGGTACAACCGAATTTGTGGCAATGGGTCTGATCCAAGAAATTGCCACTGATTTAAATGTCAGTGTTCCACATGCAGGCTATTTCATTAGCGCCTATGCGCTTGGTGTTATGGTTGGCGCACCAATTATTGCAATTTTAGGAGCTAAAGTACCGCGTAAAACGCTATTACTCAGCTTGATGTTATTTTATGGTTTAGCCAATGCCGCAACCGCTTTCGCAACATCATCTGAAGCTATGCTGATATCCCGTTTTATTGCAGGCTTTCCTCATGGTGCTTATTTTGGTGTAGCAGCATTAGTTGCAGCCGAATTGGCAGGAAAACAACGTAGAGCAACTGCGATTGCACAAGTCATGATGGGCTTAACCATTGCCAATGTGATTGGTGTGCCTATTGCTACATGGCTAGGTCAAAAATTCGGTTGGAAAGCAGGTTTTGAGTTTTCTGCAGTCATCGCATTCATTACCCTAATTGGCGTTGGCTTATTTGTTCCCAATATTCCACTGCAAAAAACAGCCAGTATCAAAGCTGAATTGGAAGGTTTAAAAAATATCAATATGTGGCTTACACTTGCTGTCGGTGCGATTGGCTTTGGTGGCATGTTCTCTGTCTATAGCTATGTTTCACCCATCTTGACCGAATATACACATGCCAATATTGAAATTGTTCCGATTGCTCTAGCCATTTGGGGCATTGGCATGGTGATCGGTGGATTAGTAACAGGCTGGTTAGCTGATAAGAGCCTATTTAAAACGATGATTGGAATTTTGGTGAGTTCTGCACTCGCCTTTGTACTTGCAAGTTTTATGATGTCTAATCTTTATACTGCGATTACAGCCTTATTTCTGATTGGTTTCACTGTGATAGGATTAGGTGGCGCATTACAAACACATTTAATGGACATCGCAGGCGATGCACAAACATTAGCAGCATCCTTAAATCATTCTGCATTTAATTTAGCGAATGCCTTAGGCGCATTTCTTGGAGGATGGGTACTTAGCCATAATATGGGCTGGTTAGCACCGATATGGGTTGGGTTTGTGCTGAGTTTAGGGGGATTGGCAATCTTATTAATTGCTCTGGCTTATGCTAAATACACTCACAAAAATCAATCTGCCGTAATTTAACGGCAGATTAATCAATTTATCGCTATGAACTGATCAATTTATTGAGTTGTTGGTTATGCCATTTAGATAAGAATAGCAAGGCTGCGATTGCTCCAATTAAAGCAAAGAACATATCAGATTGAGTATCCCACTCATATCCTTGTGTACCAAGAAACTCTTGCGCACCTTGTCCAAGTGCTAATGCAGCTGCCCATTCAATCAATTCATAAGTCGCACTAATGGCTAGTACAATACAGATCACAATAAAACTAAGCATTTTCCCCTTGGCTAAAATCTGATGTCTAATCAAAACTTCCCGTGCAGCGATGGCAGGCACAAAACCCTGCATAAAATGTCCAATCTTGTCATAAGGATTTCGATCTAAACTGAACCATTGAGCGATCTCAAAACCTAAAGGTACACGTGCATAGGTATATGCCCCACCGACGATTAATACAATTGCATGCAAAAAAATTAGGCTATACAAGAGATTAGTTAGTGAAAATCTGGAATAAGTTGCAAATAAGATAGGTAAAACAACGAGGACAGGAACAACTTCCATTAACCATGTCGCTCTATCATACGGTTGTAAGCCAGATAAAAGTAGCAACAAAATTAAAATAATAGCTGCTAAAAATAGAATCTTCGGTTGATTCATATCAAACTCTCAAATTAATTTGATTTTTAATTACTTAGATTAGCATTTGAAGTGCAACACCATGCTCTTGAAATAATACCTGACTCGGACCTCTAAAACCGAATTTTTTTCTTGGACGATGGTTCATTATTCCAGTTCCTTCTGGTGTCGATCCGAATGCATGGCATTTGTTGGCCATGTTTGTCGCTGTCATTGCCGCGACTATTGGTAAAGCCATGCCGATTGGTGCAATTGCCATTATTGCGATTACCTTAGTTGCCGTGACGGGTGTCACCAATGATAATCCCAGCGGAGCTATCCAAGATGCACTGAGTAGTTTTGCTAACCCGCTAATTTGGTTGATTGGTATTTCGATCATGATCTCCAAAGGTTTGCAAAAAACGGGATTGGGTGCACGCTTAGGCTATTTGTTTATCGCGGTTTGGGGCAAGAAAACCATTGGTATCGGTTATAGCATAGTGCTGTCTGAACTAATTCTCGCACCTGTTACCCCGAGTAATACCGCACGTGGCGGTGGGATTATTCATCCGATTGTACGTGCAATTTCCACCAGTGATGACTCTGACCCAGCCAAAGGCACCGAAGGTCGTATGGGGAAATATTTAGCTTTGATCAACTACCAAGCCAATCCAATTACTTCTGCCATGTTTATTACCGCAACCGCCCCTAACCCGTTGGTGGTCGATCTGTGGCAAAAGCAACCCATAGTGAAATTTCATTAAGTTAGAGTATATGGGCAATCGCAATGTTAGCGCCTGGTTTAATTGCCTTAATCATCATGCCATTGATCATATACTGGATGTATCCACCTGAATTCAAAGAAACACTAAATGCAGCTCAATTTGCAAAAATAAAACTCAAAGAAATGGGTGCAGTGAGTAAAAATGAAATCATTATGCTTGGTTTTTTCGGAATCCTATTACTCTTGTGAGCAGGTATTCCTGCCATGATTTTTAGCTCAGCTTGGGCGGTTGATCCAACCACAACAGCCTTTATAGGTTTGGGTTTGCTGTTGATTACTGGCGTATTGACTTGGGAAGATATCCTGACGCAAAAAAGCGCATGGGATACCATTACTTGGTTTGCTGCTTTGGTGATGATGGCGACTTATTTAAATAAACTCGGTTTAATCACTTGGTTCTCAGGTGTGCTAGAAACAGGGATTGGTCATTTAGGGCTAAGCTGGATGCCTGCCTGTTTATTGTTAATGCTCGCTTATTTGTATGCACATTATATGTTTGCCAGTACCACAGCACATATCACCGCCATGTTTGCAGCCTTTTATACAGCGGGACTGGCATTAGGTGCCCCACCGATGTTGTTTGCCTTAATGATGGCAGCGGCTTCAAGCATCATGATGACTTTAACCCATTATGCAACAGGTACATCGCCTGTGGTTTTTGGCTCAGGCTACACTACACTGGGTGAATGGTGGAAAGCTGGCTTTGTCATGAGTGTTGTTAATATCATCATCTTTGTGGTGATTGGCGGACTTTGGTGGAAAGTGTTGGGTTATTGGTGATTTGAATATGAGGAACATACTGTACGAATAGAAATGTTCCTCTAAATTTAAATACCAAAATGTAAAACATACAAATGACCATCTGAATCAATGATCTTTTGCATAAGCCCTGCCAATGTTTCAAATTGTCTTATCACTTCACTCTTTTGCATAATAATTTTTTCATAGCCTGCTGTTTCTCGTAAAATACGATCAACATTTTCATTTGGGTCAGTCACATCATCATATGCGTGAACAAAAGTATATGCGCCTGTTAACTTTAAAACATTTGGCGATAACTTTAGAATATTAACTAGACTAGAAAACAATTGAAATGCTTCTTTAGCTCCATCTCCATCAATCACTGTTACACCATAATAATTTAAACCAGTATGCCTAACTTTTAAACTTGGATTATAGGTAGGTATCCATTTTAAAAAATCATTAAAATAAATAATAAGATCATCATGGATTGAAACATCATAAGAAACCTTACCGACTAGCTCGCAGCAATCATCATAAGAGAATTCATTTTTATTCAATAAAACAAAATCATGTAGTAATGCCATAAATAGAACCTCAGTTTAAATGGTAGTTTTCTCTATCTATCAAAGCTTTCCACTCTTCATGGCTATAAAGTTTAAGATTCTTCAGTTGAGTACCTACTAATAAAAAGCGATCGTCCCATGTTAATACTTCTCTACTGTCGTCTAATTTTTTATTTGAAAAACAAGGAAATAAAATTGGATTAAAATATATTAATCCAATTTCAAGTAAATGCTTAATCTCTTTCGGGTTCTCAGGAATAGAGTGAAGTACGGGTATATTTTTTATTAATTTGCAAGCAATTTCATGAGGTTCAGAATCTAAATCATCCAAATACCATTTTTGGTCATCACACCTCCATAAATAAGCAGTAAAACCATTTTGCTCAATCAGTAATGTCTCTGTAATTGCATTTGGTTCCTCATACCAAACAGAAAATGCTAAAGTTTTTGTCGGAATAATTGAAAATTTTGGCGGTTTTAAATAAGGATAATCCTTTAACATTAAAGAAACTAAATCTTTAATTGCTATTTCTAGATCCTCAACCTTCTGCTTTTTATGGATAATATTAACTAGTTCAGAAATATTATCTTTTATCGTCAAAATACTTTTCATTTTATAAAAAATAAGGGCTGATTACTCAGCCCTTATTTTAGCTTTTTGCTCAAACAAAGCATAGCTTTGTTCTTGCGCTAGGGAAAAGCCTTTCGGCTTTTCTTGATCCTAGCTCATTAAGTCAATTGAGCAGCTTGAATCTTCTTAGTATCAACTTGATCAGCTTCTTTAGTATATTCGCCCATCTTGTCGAAGTTTAAGTATTTGTAGATGTCAGCAGCAGCACTGTCGATTTGCGACGCGTACTGTTGATATTCTTCTGGACTTGGCAATTTACCAAGAACAGCAGCTACAGATGCAAGCTCAGCAGAAGCTAAGTAAACGTTTGCACCTTGACCTAAACGGTTAGGGAAGTTACGAGTAGAAGTCGATACACATGTAGTGTTCGGCGCTACACGTGCTTGGTTACCCATACACAATGAACAGCCCGGCATCTCTGTACGCGCACCAGCACGACCATAGATGTTATACAAACCTTCTTCCATCAATTGATGCTCGTCCATACGTGTTGGTGGAGCCAACCATAAACGAGTAGACAATGAACCACTTGGTACTTTGTCAAGTAACTGACCCGCAGCACGGAAGTGACCAATGTTGGTCATACAAGAACCGATGAATACTTCATCAATTTTGTCGCCTTGAACGTCAGAAAGAAGTTTCGCGTCATCTGGATCGTTCGGGCAGCAAAGAATTGGTTCTTTAATGTCAGCAAGATCGATTTCGTAAACTTTTAAGTATTCTGCATCAGCATCCGCTTTTAACAAGCTTGGGTTGTCTAACCACTTCTGCATGTTTTCAGCACGGCGCGCCATTGTACGAGCATCGCCATAACCTTCTGCGATCATCCACTTCAACATGGTGATGTTAGAACGTAAGTATTCAGCAACTTTCTCTTCAGAAAGTGTGATTGAACAGCCAGCAGCAGAACGCTCAGCAGATGCGTCAGAAAGTTCAAATGCTTGCTCAACAGTCAAGTCATTTTCCATTTCTGATAAATCGATCTCAAGGATGTTACCAGAGAAGATGTTTTTCTTACCTTTCTTCTCTACAGTTAAGTCACCAGCTTTGATCGCATAGTAAGGAATCGCATGTACAAGGTCACGTAAAGTGATACCAGGCTGCATTTTACCTTTGAACTTAACAAGTACAGATTCAGGCATATCCAGTGGCATAACGCCAGTTGCAGCTGCGAACGCAACAAGACCAGAACCCGCTGGGAATGAAATACCGATTGGGAAACGAGTATGTGAGTCACCACCAGTACCAACAGTATCTGGAAGTAACATACGGTTTAACCAAGAGTGGATAATACCATCACCTGGACGTAAAGATACACCACCACGGTTCATGATGAAGTCAGGTAATGTATGGTGAGTTGTTACGTCAACTGGTTTTGGATACGCAGCAGTGTGACAGAAAGACTGCATCACTAAGTCAGCTGAGAAGCCCAAGCACGCTAAGTCTTTTAACTCGTCACGCGTCATAGGACCAGTTGTATCTTGAGAACCAACAGTTGTCATCTTAGGTTCACAGTAAGTACCCGGACGGATACCTTGACCTTCAGCTAAACCACATGCACGACCAACCATCTTCTGAGCTTGTGTAAAGCCTTTACCAGTGTCAGCAGGTTGTACTGGCGTACGGAATAAAGTAGAAGGTGCAAGACCTAATTCTTCACGTGCTTTCGCAGTTAAACCACGACCAATGATCAAGTTAATACGACCACCCGCACGTACTTCATCTAAAAGTACAGGCGTTTTAAGCTCAGCTTCTGCAATTTGTGCACCGTCTTTGAATGCAGTTACTTTTGCAGCAGCATGATCAATTTTCAATACAACTTCGTCGCCCATGTTCATGTTAGCAACGTCGATTTCTACAGGTAATGCACCTGCATCTTCCATTGTATTGAAGAAAATTGGAGCGATCTTAGAACCTAAGCACACACCACCATCTTTTTTGTTTGGAATGTGTGGAAGTTCGTCACCGAAGAACCAAAGTACAGAGTTAGTTGCAGATTTACGGCTTGAACCCGTACCAACAACGTCACCCACGTAAGCAACTTGGTTGCCTTTCGCGATCAATTCTTTGATTTGGTTTAATGGACCAACTTCACCTGGTTTTTCAGGATTGATACCGTCACGCTCGTTTTTCAACATTGCATTTGCGTGTAATGGGATATCTGGACGGCTCCAAGCGTCTTGAGCTGGAGATAAGTCATCAGTATTCGTCTCACCTGTTACTTTGAACACAGTGATTTTGATTTCTTCTGGAACGTCAGCACGGCTTGTGAACCATTCTGCTTCAGCCCAAGATTGTAAAACAGCTTTAGCCGCAGCATTGCCTGCTTTTGCTTTGTCTGCTACGTCATGGAATGCATCAAATACAAGAAGAGTTTTCTTTAATGCTTCTGCAGCTAATTCAGCAAGCTCAGCATTGTCAAGAAGTTCAACTAAAGGAGCAACGTTATAACCACCAAGCATCGTACCTAGTAAGTAAACTGCACGCTCTTTAGTTACAAGTGGAGAAGTTGCTTCGCCTTTTGCTAGAGCAGCCAAGAAAGCAGCTTTAACATACGCAGCTTGGTCAACACCTGCTGGAACACGGTTTTCAAGCAAATCTACTAAAAATGCTTCTTCGCCTGCTGGTGGATTTTTTAATAAAGTTACAAGTTCAGCAGTTTGAGCATCATCAAGCGGCTTCGGTGGGACTCCGAGTGCGGCACGTTCTTCAACGTGTTGGCGGTAAGCTTCTAGCACAGTGTTATTCCTCTTTTTTAAAAAATTACTTGTAAGTTCCAGCTTGCTACAAGCTATACAAGTAATATGGACAGCAAAATTTTACTAGACTTCGCGTTAAAAGTTAATGCAACTACCGTATTTCTACGTGATGCCCATTATTTTATAGCGAAATGTTCGTCTCTTTTGAATACCGCTTTGGTCTTAGATCAAAGCCAAATAAAACAACAGATTAGATCTATAAAAAAAGACAACACGTGTTGTCTTTTCTGTGAATCCATTAAAATGATTTATACTTTGGTAGCTTATCATGTGGTGTTGCTAAGCATTGCGCTGTAAATTTTTGCTTCAACTGTTCACGTTCTGCATCAGGATTTGCCTTGAGCTGGTCAACAGGTAACGCATATACCGTCTCAATAATTTCAAAAATAAATTTACGTGTTGTTTCATCTTCAATTTTAGTCGCATGTTCTATTGCTTGCTTGTGTTCAATTCCATTTTGGCGATCTAAAGTAATTGAACGTGCTGCATTCCCCACACTGACACAATAACCATGCCACTGTTCTGCCGGAGTTAATGGTTTTTTATCTGCACAAGCAACGAGAACCAAACCTATTGCAATCAATAAAACTTTCTTCATCATCATACTGCGACTAATTTGATGCACACATCATACTGAAAGTTGTTCATTTTGCAAAAAAGAAGCGTTTAAATCGGTATGAGCTGCAATAAAATAATACAAATCATTTACTGCATCGCATGCTATTACCCATTTTCTGACATTTACCGCCTATAGAAGAAAGATACGTTGTGCCTGCAACTAAATTATAAGGTTTACCTTTCGCATCCCAACATCTTACACCATTACAATTCTTCACAGGGATCAGTGCTTCACTCGCGGCTGTAATGGTTACATTTGAGGTTGCAGTAGTTGTACCTGTTGATTTCGCAGTTTGTGTCGTTACCGTTGGAACATTTTTTTGTTCTTTGTTATTGGCCACAGAAACATTTATCGCACTGGGAGTTGTCACCGTTGTATTTATATTTTTTTTAGTTGGATCAAGTTGAGGATCTTGCTTCTGAGTGGGCGGTGGTGTTGCAGAATAAGTCGTTACCCCTTTCGAATCGACCCATTTATAATACTCTTTTGCATGTGCTTGGAATGTAAAGCTGAGCAATATTAAGCCTATAGTTGCCAAAAGTTGACTTAAAGTGACAGGTTTCATTCACTATCTCCAAAAAATGTCATTAATCTATATATTTTTCAATAACTTATTTTTATTTTAACATATTTTTAAAAATATCTAGCATAAAAAAACCTGCTTTATTTTCATAAAACAGGTTTTCTAAAAAAGCTTTAAAAGCGCCAGTTATAGAATACGTCAATGGCTCGCTCTAAAGATTGACTTGCTTCTAAGTATAAACGGCGATTCATTTGATAACGCAAGGTCAATTTATTTACAGGTGTAAACACGCCTATACCATAACGAATAAACAGGTCTGGCGTGATATAGCCCGTTAAACTCACTTGGGTGTCATCACCTGTACCCTGTGCATCAAGTGCTAAACCACTGAGACCAAATGTTCGACCGATCTGATTCGTTAACGCGCGCGTTCCTCCTAAGCCCATACTGATGCCTGCGGCTGCAATGGTATTATTTACATCAGATTTAAAGCCTTCTGTATTACTTAGGCCGCTACTTCCTTCATTGATACGACCTGTAACTAGCGCATTCAATGCTTCTTGTTCAGATAAACCTGCATCATTATAAATTTGAACATTTGGAACGGTTGCTGTCCCAGTAACACGCAAACCAACCATACTACCTTGGACTGATTTATTCGCATCAATATCAAGTGTTGGATTCGCAAGTGGACCATTAAAACGTGCGATTGCTCGGTTCAAATCTAAGCTTTGACCATAAGCTTCAATCTTCACTTTCTGACTTACACCAATTGCACCATTTGCTCGCATTGCAGTTTCTAAACCACGTTGTGATAAATGCAAGCGACCAACCAATGGAATATTACTTTCAAAACCTTGGAAGATCACTTGATTGCCCAATGTCAGTGTCATATCCGCACGAATATCCCACGGTTTAGCTGCTTTCAATGTCGCAAGCAAATCTTGTCCTTGCTGTACGACTCGTACATCTGGTGAAATATTTACAACTGGTGCAGTAGTCTCTGGCATTGAAATACGAGCACGTGGTACATCAATCGTTCCTCTTAAACTCAATTGTTGTTTAAATGGGTAAACATCCAAATTTAAATCTGGTTGCACGATTGCGGTAATCATCGGCGCTTGTCGAATTAAAAGATTATCGCCTTTCAAGCTAAGCGCGAGATGAGGATCTTCTTTCCAATCAAAGCTACCTTTTAATCGCCCAACCCCTTGTCCACTGTTGAACGCACCATCAATACTTGCTGAATCTTGTCGAATAGACGAATAAAGCTGAATGTTGTTTAGATTTACAGGCAGTGAAATCATACTAATTGCACCATTTTTTAAGCGCATTTCACCTGTAAATTGTGGTTGAGTCAGTGTGCCATTAATTTTTCCAGCAAGTGCTAATGTCCCCGCCATTGAACGTACATCTTTAATAAATGGCTTGAATACTTTGAGTTGTACATCATCAAAAGCAACTTCACCACGCATTGGCATTCCATTTTGAAATGGATTCACGATCACGTTAGCGTAACCTGTACCAATGTCTGGTGTTTTCATATCCACACGGAATAACAAGCCATCATTGACACTTTTCGCAATTAAGCTCAATTCATCATAGGTAACTGTGGTCGCAATATCTTGAGGATCATCAGGTGCAAGGCCCAATGCCCCTTTGCGTGTGACTAAACTTGCATCTAGTTTTGGGCGACTACCTTTAGCCCACGAAGCTCGAGCATAACCATTGAGTTGACCAGTAACTGCTAAACCTTCTGGCATAAATACCGCAAAATCATTTAAATCTAGATCTTTTGTAACAACTGAAAAATTACCTTTATTTTGGCTAATACGTGCCGATTGATCCAAACAAACCTGACTATGCAGACTTTGCCAACAATGCTGTCCAATATAAAGTTCAGATTGAGCTGTAGAATAAATGATCGCCGCGCTTTGATTTTGTACTAAATCAATACGGCGTGATTTAAAGTGACCTTTTTGTAATTGTCCTAACCATTCATTGTTCTGATTGAAACCACCTGCAAGCTGTACATAAAAATTAGATTGGCGATTATTACTTTCAACTTTTAATATATGTGCTTTGCGCGTACCACCCAAATTAATCATTGCATTTTCTATTTCACGATTACCACTACGTAAATGATCAACTTTGGCAACTAATAATGTAGGTGTTGCTTCAGAAGTAGGCAATTCACCTTGAATACGTAAAGATCGAATACTCGCCAATTCATTAAATGCAAAATTATCCACGGCAATATTGGCTGTTGCTTTTAAACGTGGTTGTGATTGAACGTTTAAAACGCCGTAGGCACGACCTTGCAAACCCGGATAAAGCTCATACAAGGCTGGAGCATTCAGTTTCACTCTTAAACTTTGTGCATTGCCTGTGGCTTGTAACTGGTTCTGAGCATAGGCAAAAAATAAGTTATTGGCTTCAAACTGTTGCGGTAAAAAACCTTTCTGATTGGAGTCTAACAATAAAGTAAGATTGCCACGACCACGAACAGGTTTATTATTGAGAAAACCTGCCGCGTTTAAATCCCGAATATCAATGCGCTTAAGCTTTTCAGACCAAACACCTTGTGTTTTAACATGCCCTGAGAGTTCACCTTTAAGTGTTGAAACAAAATACTGTGGTTTGAAGCGTACTAAAGATGCATTGATATCCCAACCAAGTTTATCTTTTAGATTCACAGCACCTGTAGCAAAAATCTTACCTGCCACACCATCATGTTTTAACTCATTAATTTTTATATATTCTGGTGTTCCTGCCACGTTGATTTTCAACAATCCATTGCCTTGATTTAATGCATTTAATGAACCGTTGTAATCAACTGCAAAGCTTTTAAAACCTCCACCAGACTTCTGATCATTAAACATTAATGCGGCTGTACTTTTGCCTTTTAATGCAACGGTTTCTATACGATCTGACTGAACAATTTGACCTTTTAAATCAATACGATCAAGTTGAATGATTTGTTGATTCGGTTTTGCAAAACCAGTTGCTTTAATATCGCCATTTAATAGATTAACAGGTGCAGTAGCAACGACTGTTTGTGGATTGAAATTCTCGGCTTTAAGTTGAGCCTGCCACGCCAACTGTTGCTTTTCAGTAGGTAATTTAACTTTTGCTTGCCCCGACAAACTCCCTTTCGCAGCCTGATAACGAAAGTTTTCAACATTCAGCAGATTTGATTTTATATCAAGACGGGCATCATATTTACCTGTTGGTAATAATGCTTTCTCATGAGGTTTCACTGTTGTAGAAACATAGATATCTTGTTGACCTTGTTTTAAGGCGATGTCGGTATGACCATCTTCACTACTCAACCAACCAATATAAGGGACTGCTCGATCTATATTTTTCCATGCAACATTTAATAGCATCGGCTGCGGTTTTTGATCTTTCGATGCAGCTTGATTGAGTTTAACAGCCCAAGTTTCATATTTATCAAAAGCAAGCTGTGCACTTAAAGCTAAACCTTTTTCCAAAGATCCGGATGAACTTAAATTAGCATCTAAATTAGGTGGTAAAAAATCCTGTGCGATTTGCGGAACAGTTTTATCTTTAGGATTTAAATGATCCAAACGACCTTTAATATCCCATGAAACATGTTCATGCCAATTGACTAAACCTTTGAGCGCAATAGATCCATCCATTAATTGACCATTAAAGTCTTGAATATTCAATTGATTCTTTAGATCTGTCTCCATTAAAGCATTGTATTTACCTTCGGGGATTTGCTCACCTGTCAAATCGGTATCTAGATTTAGGAACAATTTTTGAATATCACCGCTAAATCTTGCCACACCATCTTTGGCAAATAATTTCTGTTCTTGCAACAAAGGTAAATGATAATTTTTAAAAAGCAGTTCGCCTTGCATCGGTACGTGATCACGCACTGGATGTATAACAGCCCAACCCGTTAATAAATCTGGAGTCTGTGTTGCGATACCTGCTTTTAATGTATCTAAAGATCCCGCTGCAACAACTTTAATAGTATGAATATTTAAACTTTTTAACGATGGAATAATTAGATCTGCTTTCGCATTAATTGGATATTTACCACTAAAATCCATTTTTCCTGTAGCATGTTGCACTGCCAAATACCCCATATCCATTTTAGAGTCTTTAAACTCTAATTTGGTTCCAGACCATAGGGCATCTTTCAAGTAAATATCATTAAAACCAACTTTCGATGTTTGAGTTTTAATCTCAAGATGGTCAAGAGTTGCTTCATCTACACGCAATACGAATGGAAGTTTGATTGCATCAAAGGCAAATGGTTTACCTGAAGGCGGTTTTTTGTTGATCACTCTCAGATTACGTACATCAGCATGACTTAAATGTATTTCTTTATTTAAGATTGCGCGCCAACCAAGAGAAACATCAGCACGATCCAAAGTAACATCTACAGCTTTTAATTGAACTAAAACATTCTTAAGGATGATTCCTCTGAGTAAATTTCCACCCTCATATTCATAACGAATCATTTTTTGGCTTTGCAGTACCCGATCTAATAAAAAACGACTGCCTTTGTCGGTAGAAATCATAACGATTAAAGAGCTAACCAATAACAAAAGTATGATCGACAAAATTAACGCAACACTTCTCATGATGCGTCGTTCTGATCTTGGTCCAACTGGTGGCGTTAGTTGCGGTTCTACTTCCGTCATAATCAACCTAAAATTGTTTGAGCTTTTCTAAAGGATGTTTTTAAATTATTAAAGCTGTGAGCCGATGAAGAAATGTAATCGGATCGGGTTATTGTCATTGGAAATACCAGATGCCACATCAAGCCGTATTGGTCCTATTGGTGATCTCCAACGGATACCAACACCAATACTATATTCGGTTGGGTTACTAAACTGTTTGTCATATGCATTACCAAAGTCAGAGAAAATTGCTGCTCGCCAACCATCTTTAAACTGATAATTGTACTCTAAAGATCCTACACCTAAAGCTTGTCCACCGATTTTAAAACCGTTCTCCTCTGGTGAAAGACTTTTGTAATCGAAACCGCGTAAAGACTGGTCTCCACCTGTAAAGAAACGGAGGTTATAAGGCACTTTTTTAAAATCATCTGTGAAAATATAACTGGTGTCAGCTCGACCTACAAATTGGTGATTTTCATTTTCACCCAATGAATAAATAAAACGCCAGCCGCCTGTCAAAATTGCCATATTTGCATTTGAGAATAATGACTCTGTCCCTAATTCAAGCTTGTAGGTTTGCTTAAAGCCTTTAGTTGGATTCAAGCGAGAATTACTATTGGTCTTAGAAAGTTCATATCCAAATAACAAGGACTCTTGTTCCGAATCAATCCCTGATACTTTAAAAGCATCAGGTAATTCATTGATATCAATATCACCTTTTTTAGTTAGACGATCTAAACGGTAACGTAAACCAATGATATGTTGCCAATCACCCAAAGGATTTTTAATAACACGTTCACCACCTAAAACAGCGGACTCAACCAATAAATTAATATCTGGGCCAATGTCATTGCGCTCTTCGCGCTCGTAACCACCCACAAGGTTAAAGTAATCGTTGAGTGGATGTTTATAAGGGATGCTGTATCGCCCATCTATAGATTGACGAATTTGTGACACCTCAATGTTGGCATCAAATGCATGGCCATATTTATTCACAATCGCTCGTCTGTATTGACTACGCACACGAGCACCCGTGTCTGTACCGTAACCAATACCAGTTTCTAAACTATTCAAACGATCTGCATTAAGCGTGACTACGACTGGAATTTTTTTCTCAATTCTCGTTTGCTCTTCTAATTTCTGGCGTTCATCTTCGTCATCATCATGTTCATGTGATAAGGGCATAGAGCGTGCTAGAGCATAGGCTTGAGGGGGTTGACCTCCAGAGAATTGTGTTTCATCAACGACATTTTGCGTCACTTCTTGGGCAGAAGTTACTTTTTGTCTTGCCAATTCTGCTTTCTGTTGACTATTTAGCAATTGGGATTGTTGGATTTTCTGTTGATCGACTAAAGCTTGAAGATCTGGCGCTAACTCTAAAGTAGGCTGAACTGGGTCAGGTTTAATCGTATCTACCAATGTGTAATTAAAATAACGTGTATTCGTTAAGTTATTTGCTAAGGCATTTACACGCCAAAATGCATAGTCATCACCCTCTTTCCAAGGTGCCAAACTATCTAAAACTTTTTGAGTTAAAGGCAATGGCTTAGTTGGATCGCTCATACGATACTCAACTTGTTTAAGTTTATATCGCTCACCCGTCTCATATTTTAGATTAATTTCAGCTACTTTTTCTGGCTGGCTAATTTTGACATCATGCAAACGCCAATAACTATCAAAAAAACCGTTATCTGATGCGGCATTCACTATCTTTGTTTTTGTTGTTTCATATTTACCGTGATTAAAAATGTCCCCTTTGTCTTGTTCTGGGATCAAACGTAAAACTTGGAATTGAGGCAAGTTTTCACCCGCACCAGAAAATTCAATATTTTGCTCTTTAATACGGACGGGTTCATTCGGTGTCACAATGACTTTAACTTTATTATCACTTACCCGTTCAAATTTATACGTAGCATTATAATAGCCTACAGCTTGTGCAGCCTGATTGGTCAACACTCTTAATTGAGGTAAAGCAACGTTAAAGTCTTCAAAAGATTCTTGAGTAAAACTTGATAGTTTTGCTTTTATATTTGCAGCCAACGCAGGGGGAGCACCAGTTACATCAGCGGTAATGCGCGGAATTTTCTCTGCACCCATCAAGTTATCTGGGTGAAAACGATTCCATATTTTTCGGAAGAACCCGACTTTTTCTTTAGGCTGATCACTTTGTGTTTGAAACTCTGGTAATGTTCTACCCGTTTCATTTGCTTCAACGACAATCTTACTGTCGGTTTGAATGTCTTGCATCAGCAGATTAATATCCACTGGAGCCTTAGTAATTTCTATCAGTTCAGGCTGTGAAATGTCATTAACAACTGTTGGCGGATTTTTTGACGTACTTTCTCGATAAGCTTGGGCCTCATTTTTTGCACTCTCAGCCTCACGAAAAATTTCATTTGCCATTATTTGATCAACAGGGATAACTGGCAAATTTTCTAAATTATCATCAAGCTGAATCGGTTTTAATTCATTAATCTGATTATTAGACTGCTCTTGCTGTTTCAATGCCAACAAGCTGTCTTGTTCGGCTTGATTAACAAGAGACTGATTTGTACTGCTTGATAAAACAGTTGATGTGTCCTCAGTATTTTGATCAGATTTAACTTGATTCAAAGACTGTTGGTCTACGGTTTTATTATTTGATGTATCTGTTAATTGTTCTTGCGCACAAGCAGCTGATATACAAGAAGTAATTAAAAAAGTGCTACAAATAAGTTTAGGAAAGCTCTGCATTTTAAATATTAAATGCATAGAATGAACCAACGTTAACTGTTTAAAATTAGCTTTAGATGACATGTAGAACTCTAAACTTATTTTTAATTTATCATTTGTGACTGGTGAAAATACTTCAAATCTTTGATTTTCATCCAATCAAAGATTTGAAGTATCATACATGCATTTTGTAGCATTTTTACAGTACGTCACATTTTTTTATAAAACACAATGAAGTGAACACACGATGAAACAAGATGAGCGCTTAATGACATCACGTCGGTTTGCACCGATGTTTTTCACTCAGTTTTTTGGAGCCTTAAATGACAATGTTTTTAAGCAAGCTCTACTTTTAGTGATCACTTATGGTTGGATCCAGCAACAAAGTGCTCCCGTCAGTACACTCAATAATCTAGCTGCCTTATTATTTATCTTGCCTTACTTTTTCTTTTCTGCAACTGCTGGGCAAATTGCTGATAAATATGAAAGATCTCAACTCATTCGCTTTATAAAAATATTAGAAATTATCATTATGTTGATTGGAACCGCAGGGTTCTTGCTTGGAAATTTATGGTTACTACTTTTTGCATTATTTCTGATGGGGACACACTCAACTTGTTTTGGTCCAATCAAATATGCAATTTTACCAGAAATTCTAAGACAAGAAGAATTGATGTCTGGTAATGCACTTTTCCAATCAGGTACATCGATCGCAATATTATTAGGAATGATTCTTGGAGGTGCAGTCATTGCATCATCGGAAGGAAACTTATTGTGGATTAGTGTCACTGTTGTCATCATAGCTTGCTTAGGCTATTTATGTAGCCGATTTATTTTACCTCAAAAGGTTGCAGCGCCAGATTTACAAATTGACTGGAATTTTTTTCGTACAAGTTTTCAAACTTTAAAATATGCTAAAAGCCTTCCAATCATATTTATTGTTTTGCTCGGTAATTCTTGGTATTGGTTTTATGGCGCAACCTATTTAACTCAAATTCCTCAATTGACCCAACAAAACCTGCATGCTTCTGAAAACGTTGTCAGTCTACTCCTCACCTTTTTCTCTGTTGGTATTGGTGTAGGTTCTTTGCTGTGCAGACGTATCGGTGGTACAGAGATCAATATTAAAATGGTACCTTATGGTGCGATTGGGTTAACGATCTTTGCTTTGTATTTAGCAGCGAGTCTCTCTTTTGTTCCTGAGCGAACTGGCGATTTACTGAGTTTAAAAGATATTTTTACCCAAGGTGCCGTGTACTATCATGTCATGCTTGCCGTGACTTTATTAGGTATTAGTGGTGGATTTTATATTGTGCCGCTATATGCAATGATGCAAGCTTACTCGCCACGTTCTCACCGTGCGCGTGTGGTGGCCGCAAATAATATTCTAAATGCTGTATTTATGGTTTCTTCTGCAGTTTTCTCAATTTTAATCTTAAGCATTTTAAAAATTGATATTAAAATATTATTTACGATTACTGCAGTTTTAAGTGCTATTTTCTCATTTTGGTTATTAAAGCGTTTAAAACCATTGTTGGAAAATGCACCCAATACTTTAGAGGATTAATATATGCGTCATTTTACAGGTATCGATAAACTTATTAATTCTTTTGATCAGGCTTTGCGTAGCTTAGTGCCAGGGGCAACTGCTGCTCAGCGATCTAATCCAGCAAATACAGAACCCTCACAATTATGTGTTAGCGATGCTCGCCATGTAGCAGGTTTAATGCGTGTCAATCATAGTGGCGAAGTCTGTGCGCAAGCGCTTTATCACGGTCAGGCGCTCACTGCAAAGCTGCCTCATGTTAGAGAAGAAATGCAACAAGCTGCGATAGAAGAACAAGATCATCTCGCTTGGTGTGAAGATCGTTTAAAAGAATTAGACAGTCATACGAGCGTGCTCAATCCAATTTGGTATGGTCTATCTTATGGTATGGGTGCAATAGCAGGTATTGCTGGCGATAAATATAGCTTAGGGTTTGTCGCTGAAACGGAACGTCAAGTCAGCCAACATCTACAGGAACATATTCAACAACTTCCATCTCATGATGATCGTTCACGTAAAATTTTAGAACAAATGAATGAAGATGAATTACACCACCGCGAAACAGCCTTAAAGGCTGGAGGTGTTGATTTACCCGTACCTGTGCGTATTACCATGACAGCTATATCAAAATTAATGACTAAAACTAGTTATTATTTATAGGCTTATATGAAAAAACTGAATCAAAGCAGGTAATAATACATTAAAGCCTGCTTGGTTTAAATTCAATACTTCTTTATTTATGATCCACTCTTATATTTCATATAACAGAACTAGGTCGATCTTAATTTTTTTGATACCATTCCCGTTTAGATTTCAGCTGTAGCTTTCTTTTTATGACCGTATCTTATCAACAGCAACTTCAAGAGAAAGTTGAACGCATTACCACACAATTCGCTCCGTTCAATCCCCCAACTTTAGAAGTGTTTCAATCACCTGACCAACATTTCCGTATGCGCGCAGAGTTTCGTATCTGGCATACAGAAGATGATTTGTTCTATGCCATGTTTGAACGCGCTGAAGATGGTAAACAAAAAGAAGTTATACGAGTTGATGAGTTTCCAATTGCAGATCGCAGCATCAATGATTTGATGCCACGTTTATTAGAAGAATTAAAAGCAACTGCTATTTTATCGCAACGTATTTTTGAAGCTGATTTCCTCGCCACATTGAGCGGAGAAATGTTGGTGACTTTAATTTATCATCGCCGTTTAGATGCAGATTGGGAAATCGCTGCGAAAGCTTTAGCAGAAAAGCTGAAGATTAAAATTATGGGGCGTAGCCGTGGCCAAAAAGTGATTATTGGTGACGACTACGTGGTTGAACAACTCAATGTTCATGGTCGTACTTTTAAATACAAACAAATTGAAAGTAGCTTTACACAACCCAATGCACAAGTGTGCCAACATATGTTGGAGTGGGCTTGTGATGCTACTGAAAGCTCTGAGAAAGACCTATTAGAATTGTACTGTGGTAATGGTAACTTTACTCTACCACTCTCTTTGAAATTTAAACGTGTCCTTGCAACTGAACTTGCTAAATCTTCAGTCTACGCAGCGCAATGGAACATTGAGCAAAACCAGATTGAGAACATTCAGGTGGCGCGTTTATCTGCCGAAGAGTTTACTCAGGCGTATCAAGGTGAAAGAGCGTTTAGACGACTCCAAGAAGCAGAAATTGATATTCAAAGCTACGACTTTGACACGGTTTTTGTAGATCCGCCACGTGCAGGAATTGACGACGAAACACTTAAATTATTACAAGGTTTTGAGCGTATTCTTTATATTTCATGCAATCCAGATACCTTACATGATAATTTAAAAACACTCAGTCAAACACATCGCATTATAAAATTTGCTATGTTCGATCAATTCCCTTTTACTCATCATGTGGAATCTGGTGTATTGCTCGAAAAGATTTAAACAAATTATTGCAAAGTAACCATTAAAAATAGAGAGTTTTCATAACTCTCTATTTTTATTTAAAGTTTTTACTAAAAAAAATGATGTTTTTCAAAGATCAAGTCATTCAACTGTCATAATTTCGTTAGAAACAAAAAGAATCATCGAAAAAACTGAAGTTCAACTGCTGCTTTTATCACTTAAGATGACTTGTATTTTATTTTAAAGTGACTATATTTCGATCTATGTTAGGTTGTATATGAAGGCTCTATGAGTTTTTGGCAAAAATTGTTTAATGCAGATCAGCAATATAATGAACACAAGAACCAAACCTCTTGCGTTGAAAACGATTGTTCTTGCAAATCAAATGAACAACTACTAGATGCTTTAGTCAAAGCGACAGATGAAGATGTGATTAAAGGTATAAAGAAAGTCCTCATTTCCCGAGGTTATAGCCGCAAAGAGCTTCTTGCACTTATCAAGACGCCAATTCAATAAAAATAAGTGCTTCTCATCTTCTAATGCATAGAAGATGAGAAGTTGATTAATTACAATTCTCTTGAGCAATTTCACCAACGATTGGACCTAAATTAAAAGTCTTGTCATGACGTTTAGTTTGGGAGGAATATAAACTTGAAATTGAACCATCCAAATATAAGGCATTATCAATTTTTAAATTTTGCTTGAAAAATTGTGAAAACTGATAAAAATTGACTCGTTGTTGTGAAATTACAAAGTACAAATGATTATTTCTAACACCGACTCCATTTCTTATTTTTAGAGAATTTGAATCTGCTACAAATTGGCTATTTACTTGGCCTTTATAAACCAACATTGGTCCAGACTGCGTAGCAAACCGTGGCTTAAATCTCATGGATTTATAATCTGTCGTTGTTTTAATTACAGCATATTTATCATTCCATGCAAGCACGCCATTTGGTTGCATAAAAAAATTACCAAATCCTTGCGCTTCATTGAGTTCAATAATTTCTTTACCTTCTTCAACATATAAACCGACAGGTTGAAAATCCGGGTGATACATACCTGCATTCATAGCAAAACTTAGATGTTCACATGTTGGAAGCACTTTTTGGATATGAGCAATTTTTTGATAATAACGAGCATTCTTTGGATCTTTTAGGAAAAGTCTGAGTTGCTGTAAATGCTCTACTTTAATTACATCATATGAAATATTGTCTACTTTAATTATTTGATGCTGCATCGCATAAACATGAGACATACAAATACTGACCAATGAGGCTATAAACCATTTTTTTAGCATAATTTAATATTGTTCAAATCGACTAACCTCATTGTCCCACAATGTATTTCAACATAAAAAGAATAGATACAATCTCCACACATAATCGTATAAATGAGTCTTTAAATGCACTCGATAGATTCATATTTTTTGATTAAAATACATCTGTAAATACAATAGTCTTGTATGAGTATGCAGCAAACACAGCGACATTTCCCTCTCGGTGCACACCTAATTGTTAAACACTTTGGTTATAGTCATCATGGTATTTATGCAGGTCGTGGACGAGTTATCCATTATTCAGGTTTTGCACATATTTTTAAAAAACATCCAATTGAGACGACCTCAATTCAGCGCTTCGCTCGGGGAAAACCGATTTATACGAAAAATTATCATTCCCCTCGTTACAAGGCGAAAGCGATCGTTCGTCGTATGCACTCGCGTATGCATGAAAATCATTACCATTTGATTATCAATAATTGCGAACATTTATGTACATGGGCAATCACTGGAATTGAATCGAGTATTCAGGTTGAGCGTATGCAACGGCGTTTAGCAACGATTGGTTATATTAGTTCGATCATGAGTTATATGAATAGCATCATGTTAACCATTGCGACGGCTTGTTTTGCCCTCGTGTTATATATCAAAATGATGCTACGTCGGCAGGCAAAAAGATCAGTTCCTGCATATTTATCATTAAAGGATAAATATAATAAAAATAAGCGTATTTAGTTTCCTAATTTGCTCATAGATTTAATCAATCTGTTGTTTTGTCCATAGTTCATATTTATCAACGCGAATTTTCGGGCTAAAAGCCTAGCTTTGCTTTTGATTACTTATATCTGGGATTCCAATATGAACTTATCCAAGTCTGAACAAAGGACTTTACACGTCTTAGCAAAAGGCGGAAAAATCGTAAAACTCAAAAATGAATCAGGACAACTCATCGCTGTAGAATGTTATAGCCGTGAAGGTTTTGTATTATCTGATTGCACACTCGATGTTTTTCGAAAATTTAAAAAGAAAAGATTGATCAAATCACAGGAAGGACAACCCTATCAAATCAATTTGAATGGGCTTAGAAACGTACGACCTCAACTCGATAATCAATAAACATCCTTAACAATCATCTGATGAAGCAACAACATAATTTTGCTTCGTCAGTTATTTAAAAACATATAGGCAATTAAAATGAATATTCAAATCCGTGATGAACAAGGCACTGACATCCAAGCAATTTTTGATTTAACACAAAAAGCTTTTAATGATGTAGAACATTCTAGCCACACAGAGCAATTTATCGTCAATGCGCTTAGTGAATCCAAACAACTTAATCTCTCTTTAGTTGCTGAAACTCAGGGGGAAGTCATTGGTCATATTGCATTTTCACCTGTCTCTATTTCCGATGGTACGACAAACTGGTATGGCTTAGGTCCTATTTCCGTTCTTCCTGAATATCAAGAAAAAGGTATAGGCTCTAAACTTATGAAAGAAAGTTTGAATAGGATCAAGGCACTGAATGCAAAAGGATGCGTATTACTCGGTGATCCTAATTATTATGGAAAATTTGGGTTTAAGGCTAATACTAGATTGATCTTAGAAGGTGTTCCTGCAGAGTATTTTCAAATTCTTGTTTTTACCGACTACGTACCAAGTGGCTATGCCATCTATTCAGGTGCATTTAATGCAACAACATAATAGTTGTAGAAAATCGTATTTAATTTACGCCTAAAAAATTTAAAATCTCACGCCGTAGATAGCGTGAGATTTTTTAATAAACAATTGATTTATTATATATTACTTTGCAGCAGTTGCTTCAGTTGTAATATTCACAGTGATCTTATCCCCTACGTTTGGTACGTAATTACCGATACCAAATGCTGAGCGGTTAAAGCTTGTTGTTGCATTAAAACCAATCGCAGGTACTTTCGCCATTGGATGCTCGCCTTGTTTATTCAGAATAGCATCCAATACCACAGGCTTAGTCACACCTTTAACGGTTAAATTACCTGTAATTTTGAAGTGTTTCTTGTCTTTAGTTTCTACTTTAGTACTTTTAAAAGTAATGTTTGGATATTTCGCAGCATTAAACCAAGCTTCTTCTTGGAATTCTTTATCCAAAGCAACAACATTGGTATTTACACTGCTTAAAGGGATCGTCACTTCTACAGATGAATTTGCAGGTTTTGCATTATCAACTTTAATTGTGCCTTGAATATCAGTGAAATTTGCACTTGGTGTAGAGAAACCAAAGTGATTCCAGCTGAATACGGTCGCAGTATGTGTAGGGTCAATTTTATAGTCGACAGGCGCAGCCAACGTTACAGAACTAGCTAAAGCGAATGCTAAACCGAGGCTTAATGTTTTAAATTGCATTTTTTCGTATCCTTGTTTGATATAAGCAATAGTTTATAGATCAAGTATTTTTATTCATTATTCTTTATAAAACGATATGTTTCATCCGTGCAACAATAAAAGCGTTACAGCACATATCAAACACAATTATCATAAGACCATTAGGTAGTGGACAATTGATTTTATAAGTAACATGATCAATGGGTATATTTTCATCTAGTTTTTAAAGATAAATAACAAGGTAAAACATGACACATACAGCACAAGCACTCAGTACATCTACACCTTATCGCGTTTCGTTGACGGATTCTTCGGGTCATACTTGGTATGCAGATGAACCAGCAGATAAAGGTGGTCAAGATACAGCACCAAATCCAATTCAGTTACTCTTGTCTGCTTTAGGTGCATGTACAACCATTACTTTAGAGATGTATGCGAATCATAAAGGAATTAAGCTTGATCATGTTCAGGTCGATTTAGCCTTAAATCCCAATGCTGAACCTGAAGCAGGTCAAAACAATATTGAACGTAAAATTATCTTAAAAGGTGAATTTACCGAAGATCAGCACAAACGATTACTCAAAGTAGCTGAAAGCTGTCCTGTGCATAAATTATTAACGTCGAATATTTCAATTCAGAGTGAATTAAATATCGGATGAGAGACCTCTTACACTAAATTTCAATTACATCCGTATACCATTCCAATGAACCACTCATAGAGATATCTATTGCTAGGTCGACAATATTTGTGAGCTCATTTGGAATAAATGAATATAAATTTTCCCCATCAAAATGAATCCAAAACTCAGGTGGTGGAGTATCGCATCCATCGATAAACCCACCTGTTTCACCCTCACCCAAACTATCAAACATGGTTAAATGAACATTGAAAGCTAAAATTTTTCCTTCTAATTTTAATAATGATTTATTTATATCTAGCTTAAGTCTATTTTGAATTACTTTATCAAAATAGGAACGTAATCGAGATGAATAGTTATCAACTCTCTTTTTATGCTCCTTTATCTTTGAACTTTCGTGGAGAAAACAAATCAAAAAACCATATTCAGCATGTTGCCAAAATCTTTTATCTACATTCAAATTAAAAAAGTATAAAGATTTGACATTATTTAATATTTTTTCAAAAGCACTAAGTTCGAATTCACTTTTCATCGCAACATCTTAATCTCTTAAATTTCAATAAAGTACCACTGATCAGCTCTATAACTATCAGCTTCATCTTCTGGATCAATATACCGAATCTTTACCCCTCGTTCATAGATATTTTCAGGAATTTGCAGATTCCAACTTTTAGCCAAACTTAACCCATCTGCCAACACATATTGAGAATCATATCTATCTGCTGATAATGTATGTGCATTAAAATAATCTTCATCCAGATATAAGCAAATCTCGCTAGCAAACATATTTGGCTGTTCAATCATACAAACTACTTTACAGAATTTAAGTCCTTGAGGTTTCGCTTCAATTAAATATTTACAAGCATTGATTAGGTGTTGAGCACATTCTGCTTTGATTTCTTGGCTTGCATGCTTACCCTCAACAAGGTTTATCGGAACAGGTATTTTCCAATTATAGTATCGATCTTCATATCCATTTAAATCAGGAAAATATCCTCTAAAACTTTCACTCCAGCATCTAAGATTTCTTAATTTCCTTGGTATTCCTCGTTCTTTCTTATTCGATAAAGCTAATCTTCTCATTTCTTATTCCAATTTAAAAAAAAGCGCCCTATTCAGGACGCTTTTTTATACCACTTAATTTGATTAAGCAGTCAATTCTTTAACCGCAGCAACAACTGCTTCAGTGGTAATACCGAAGAATTGGAACAAGTCTTTTGCTGGAGCAGATTCGCCGTAAGTGGTCATACCGATCACTTTGCCGTCTAAACCAACAAACTTCCACCAGTAATCCACATGAGCCGCTTCAACCGCTACACGCGCACGAATATGTGCAGGTAATACAGCTTCACGGTAAGCAGCATCTTGCTTCATAAACTCTTCAGCACATGGCATAGACACTACACGCACACCCTCAAGCTGTGCATATGCTTCCATCGCCAATGAAACTTCTGAACCTGTAGCAATAATGATTGCTTTCAACTCACCTTTTTCTTCTGCAAGTACATAACCACCTTTCGCAGCGTTTTGAATTTGAGCTTCATTACGTGCTTGGAATGGCAAGTTTTGACGAGAGAAAATTAATGCGGTTGGACCATCTTTACGTTGAAGTGCAGATTTCCAAGAAACAGCAGCTTCCACTGTGTCACATGGACGCCAAGTATTTAAGTTTGGTGTACCACGTAACGATGCAATTTGTTCGATTGGTTGATGCGTTGGACCATCTTCACCCAAACCGATCGAGTCATGTGTATAAACATGAATCACACGTTGTTTCATCAATGCAGACATACGTACTGCATTACGCGCATATTCCATAAACATCAAGAATGTTGCAACGTAAGGAACGAAACCACCATGTAAAGCCACACCGTTCGCGATTGCAGTCATACCGAATTCACGAACACCGTAATACACGTAGTTACCCGCTGGGTTTTCTTGTACGCCTTGGCAACCTTTCCAAAGTGTTAAGTTAGAGCCAGCCAAGTCAGCAGAACCACCTAATAATTCAGGCAGTAATGGACCGAATGCTTGCAAAGTATTTTGACTAGCTTTACGTGTTGCAATTGTTTCTGCTTTTGCATTGGTTTCAGCAATAAATGCATCTGCTTGTGCAGCAAATTCAGCAGGTAAATCACCATTGATACGACGTAATAATTCAGCTGCTTCAGTTGGATATTTTGCTTGGTATTGAGCAAACAATTCATTCCAAGCTGCTTCAGAGCTTTGACCTTTTGCTTTTGCATCCCAAGCTGCATAAACATCTTCAGGAATAACAAATGCTTCTTCTTTCCAGCCTAATGCTTCACGTGTTAAAGCGATTTCGTCTTTACCCAACGGCGCACCGTGGCAATCTTCTTTACCTTGTTTGTTTGGTGAACCTAAACCAATAATCGTTTTACAGATAATGATCGTCGGCTTATTGCTTTCAGCTTTCGCTTCAACTGTTGCTTGACGAATCGCATCAGCATCATGACCATCTACGCGAAGTACTTGCCAACCATAGGCTTTGAAACGTTGTTCAGTATCATCACTGAACCAACCTTCTACTTCACCGTCGATCGAAATGCCATTGTCATCGTAGTAGGCAATCAGCTTACCAAGACCTAAAGTACCTGCAAGTGAACATACTTCGTGAGAAATACCTTCCATCAGGCAGCCATCACCTAAGAAACAGTAAGTGAAGTGATCAACAACGTTTAAACCATCTTTGTTAAATTGTGCAGCTAAAGTTCTTTCAGCTAAAGCAAAACCAACAGCATTGGCAATACCTTGACCCAATGGACCTGTTGTGGTTTCGATACCAGGTGCATAACCCAATTCTGGATGACCTGGAGTTTTAGAGTGTAATTGACGGAACTGTTTTAAATCTTCAATAGATAATTCATAACCCGTCAAATGCAATAACGCATATTGCAACATTGAGCCATGACCATTCGATAATACGAAACGATCACGGTTCGCCCATTGAGGATTACTTGGGTTATGATTTAAAAATTCGCGCCAAACTACATCAGCGATATCTGCCATCCCCATTGGAGCACCAGGATGCCCTGAGTTTGCTTGTTGCACAGCATCCATAGCCAAGACACGAATTGCATTTGCAATACGACGTTCATTTAAAGGGGTTGTCATAAGTCAGAATCCGATTAAATCAAATAAGATGAGAGAAGATGAGAAATCATCTTTCAAAAACTGCGACTATTGTCTTAAAAAAACAAGATGGGGTAAAGTGCAATACACGATATTTCTTATATTTTGATCATTCAAATACAATTCTTTATATAAATGCTCACCATCTAAACAACCACTAAAATGCATTCACTCCAATATGAAAATTTACAATTCAGAAAAACTTTATTAATTAAAGCATTAATATTAGTTTTACTGATACACATATCAATAAAAACATAATGAAAATGAAATAAATTCATGCATTTTAGTCAGCTTATGCTAGTCCTATCCGCCAAGTCGATGTAACATACTCTGTCTTTTTGAAAATAACCATGATAGGACGTTCATGCGCGAGTATGCTGTTTTTACTTCAGAATCTGTAAGCGAAGGTCATCCAGACAAAATGGCTGACCAAATTAGTGATGCTATTTTAGATGCAATCCTAAAAGAAGACCCGTATGCGCGAGTCGCTTGTGAAACATTAGTAAAAACAGGTGCGGTTGTTCTTGCTGGTGAAATTACAACGACAGCAAATGTCGACTTTGAAGCAATTGTGCGTCAAACCGTAAATGGTATTGGCTACCATCACTCTGATTTAGGTTTCGACGGATCAACTTGTGCCGTGATCAATATGATCGGTAAACAATCTCCAGAGATTGCTCAAGGTGTTGATCGCCAAAAGCCTGAAGATCAAGGTGCTGGCGACCAAGGTTTAATGTTTGGCTATGCAAGCCGTGAGACTGATGTTCTCATGCCTGCTCCTATCTCTTATGCGCATCGCTTAATGGAGCGTCAAGCAGAATTACGTCGTTCAGGTACATTACCGTGGTTACGCCCAGATGCAAAAAGCCAAGTGACATTTGCCTATGAAAATGGCAAGCCTGTTCGTTTGGATGCAGTTGTATTATCAACACAACATGATCCTGAAATCTCTCAAATTCAGCTTAAAGAAGCGATTATTGAAGAGATCGTTAAGCCGATCATCCCAGCTGAAATGTTTCATGCGGGCACTAAATTTCACATCAACCCAACAGGTATGTTTGTAATTGGTGGACCTGTGGGTGATTGTGGTTTAACTGGTCGTAAAATCATCGTAGATACATATGGTGGTATGGCACGTCACGGTGGTGGTGCTTTCTCTGGTAAAGATCCATCGAAAGTTGACCGTTCAGCAGCGTACGCTGGTCGTTATGTGGCAAAAAATATTGTTGCGGCTGGCTTAGCAGACAAATGTGAAATCCAAGTCAGTTATGCAATTGGTGTTGCTGAGCCAACTTCGATTTCGATTAATACATTCAACACAGGCAAAGTATCTGATGAGTTGATTATTCAACTTGTTCGTGAACACTTCGATTTACGCCCATACGGCATTACCCGTATGTTGAATCTGATTCAACCGATGTATAAGCAGACTGCTGCTTATGGTCACTTTGGTCGTGAAGGTTCTGATTCTGCATTTACATGGGAAAAAACCGATAAAGTTGAAATCCTAAAAGATGCTGCGGGACTATAAGTTTATCGCTCATAAAAAAGTTCGCACATTGCGAACTTTTTTATTTGTTATTATTTATTAAATTCAGCACTGTCTTGTTTAAAAATTTCAAATAAAGAACTTGTCTGAGTTGGTTGATCTTCCTCATGATTTAATGAATATACATGTACCATCTTAATTACAAGTACAACTACAAAACACGCAGCCACACAGAACATCCATAAACCATAAGGACTTCTAATATGCTGAGAACCACAATAAGGGCATTCCTTATCTGTTGAAGCGACTACCTTGTCACAACATGCGCAATGATATTGATATAACATCATTCCTCCTTCCACTTACTATTTTTTATTTTCTTTTTACAACAATTTCTTTCGTTGCACTTTTATCCTATGAGAAAAAAAATGAGAATTCAATCTAGTTTTAAAAACAATTCATTCAAATTAACAATTCTCTTAGATACATTGTAAAGGGGATATACAAAGCTAGATTCAACTAACGCTCAGTATTATTTTGATCTTTCACATAATTTGTTAAAATATATCTTTCAAATCATAGATGACATTACTATGGCTCAATTGATCAATAAAGGTGGATTTCGTGAACGAGCTAATCGAAGTCGTTCATATAGACAATCTGAAAATGAAATAACAAATCTTCCTCCTACCCACTATCAACCTCAGAGCAAAGAACAACAAACACTAGACAAAATAGAATCCAAACAAGAGCAAAGTGCTAAAAATGAAACATAAAAAAGCACATCAACTAGGATGTGCTTTTTAAGCGTATCAACAACTAATTAACATCTTTGAATTCAATTTTCTTTTGATCAGGTTGAACTTCTCTCGCTTCGCCATCAATAATAGTTGAGTCACGATATTGACCACCACGTTGTTGTTGATTCTGCATGTCCTGCATTTGACGCATGAGATCAGCAAATGGATTCTGCCCAGCAGCATTACCACCCATTCCACCCATCATTTGATCCATCATCGCCTGTTGACGCTTTGCCATTGATTTCATCAACATATTTCTAAACGCTGTTTGAACAGCAGGAATTAAAACCAATACAGCCAATACATCAGAAATCAAACCAGGAATCATTAACAAGAAACCCGACATTGCAATTGCTAATTTCTTAGTAACTGCAGGATCAGCTCCAAGTTGACCTGTCATCTGCATTTGTTGCAATTGCGGCATGATATTAGATGTACTAGAACGAACGAGATTCAAACCCACGAAAAAAGTTATAACAAACCAAAAGAATACGTACCACATACTCCCAACAAGGTCGCCCACGCCGATCCATACTAATATCTCAGCAATTGCGCCAAACACTACGATAAGAAGTAGATTCATGTCAAAGTTTCGTCTATCTCAAAAATTAGAAAATAAATACAGTGATTATACTTTTGGTCAAAGCCAAAACAAAAAATATTACTGCAATATTATAATTGATGGGTACAAAAATAGATTTATCAAGGTCTATCTTTCATTTAGATGAGAAAAGCTTTCAAATTGGTAGATACCAACTTGAAAGCAAGAACTTATTTCATCAATTAACCACAATTTGCACTAAGAATTTTTTTAGATTGCGGATCAATCGTTACCGTCACTCGATTTTCACGATAATCCATCGTTACTGGCTGATTTGGTCCTACACTACGCACAATTTCGGACTTGGTTTTTTGCTTAATTTGCTGTTCGGTTAAACCAGTCTGCCCTACAAGTTTTTGTGCTTCATCAGCAACACATTTACTTTGATTTGCATGGAAAAATACCCATTCCTCAATCACTTGCCCATTAGGTAATTTACAATATCCAGCCTGACCATTTGTCTCATTACGAATCTCAAGCTGGCCTCCTTGTTCAACGCAGTATTGGCTTGCAGGATTTGCCATACCAATTTTAGGTGGAGTAACATCTTTGCTGGGTGTTGAAGAACAGGCTGTTAATGAAGTAATTGCTAAAGCTAAAAATAGAATTTTTTTCATAATTTGAAATCTTGCAAAAATTTAAAGATAACAAATAAATCAAAATATTATGTCTATTATTTGAAACACAAACCCCAATCTCAGATCAACAATAAATAATAGATGAGCCTATAAGAAACTATCGGTTTTTTGTCATTTGATAGGCTTCCTGAGCAATCGCCAATCCAGCTTTTTTAGCAGCATCAGATTCTTTCGCATCACTCGTTTTCTCTTGTATACTTTCCTTAGATGTATTTGAACGATAGGCTTGCGGAATATTTAGCTTACTTCCTGTTCCACTGCAAGGTTTTGCTTGATAAGTGACAGCACCTTTTATCGTACATTTGTAAATTTCCCCAGCAAAACCGTATTACAAACCACCATTAAAAATATTAAAACTAAATTTTTTTCACTTATAAGCTCCCCTAAATTCAAAATTATTGAATAATGATATATTCAACACGAATAGCCTCATCAATCAAATACTGATCCTTAATCACATAGAAATAAGGTTTGTGTTCAAGCCACTCATCGATTTCTAAAATGGCATTTGTATACCCAGTCAGAGCTGAGAAATCTTTTATTCCAATGGCATCCATAGGCTTACTCTTTTTTCTTAAGCCTAGCATACCATGAGTGTATGCTATTTTTAACAGTTTTACTATAGAACTATTTTTTAATAGCGATCAAGCAAAACATAAAATTGAAATCGTTTCTAGGCCGAAGCCGCAATGCGATACAAACACAAATATGGATTGCACTAATCGCGTATTTACTGGTGAGTTTTGCGAAAAATATGGCACAAGAAGGATGGAGTGTTCAAAGATTATTAAGAATTATTCAGGTGAACTTATTTGAAAGGAAACCATTGAAGGCTCTGTTTTTACCTGACAAAAAGTGGAATAAGCAAGAAGAACCTCAACTGAGGTTCTTCTTGTGATATTTGTGGGACAGCAGTGACCTTAGGGGTGCTTTTTTTTAGATATACAAATTAGTTTGCATATACAGGGAATTTAGCACAAACCGTTTCAACTTTAGCTTTAACATCAGCGATAACTTTTTCATCACCTTTGCTATCGATAATGTCAGCGATCCAACCTGCAAGGTCGCGAACTTCAGCTTCACCAAAACCACGAGTTGTTACAGCTGGCGTACCAATACGAATACCAGAAGTCACGAACGGAGAACGTGGGTCATTTGGAACAGCGTTTTTATTTACTGTGATATGAGCAGCGCCTAACCATGCATCAGCATCTTTACCCGTTACATCTTCTTGTTTAATTAAAGATAATAAGAATAAATGGTTATCAGTACCACCAGATACAACATCATAACCACGTGCAATGAATACTTCAGCCATTGCTTGAGCATTCTTAACAACTTGCTGTTGGTAAGTTTTATATTCAGGTGCCATAGCTTCTTTAAAACAGATTGCTTTAGCAGCAATTGCGTGCATTAAAGGACCACCTTGGTTGCCTGGGAATACAGCTGATTGAAGTTTCTTCTCGATTTCTTCGTTTGCTTTTGCAAGAATTAATCCAGAACGTGGACCACGAAGTGTTTTATGTGTAGTCGTTGTCGTTACATCAGCAATTTGAACTGGGTTTGGATACACACCAGCAGCAACTAAACCAGCAACATGCGCCATATCAACAAAAAGGTAAGCACCAACTTTATCCGCGATATCACGGAAACGTTGCCAATCTACAACACGGCTATAAGCAGAGAAACCTGCTACGATCATACGTGGCTTGTGTTCTAAAGCTAAACGCTCAACTTCTTCATAATCGATTTCACCCGTTTCAGGGTTCAAACCGTACTGGATCGCATTATAAGTTTTACCAGAGAAACTAACTTTAGCACCGTGAGTCAAGTGACCACCGTGAGCCAAGCTCATACCTAATACTGTATCACCAGGATTAAGAAGTGCTAAGTAAACTGCTGAGTTTGCTTGTGAGCCTGCATGTGGTTGTACGTTTGCATAATCTGCACCAAACAACTCTTTTGCACGGTCAATTGCAAGTTGCTCAATAACGTCAACATACTCACAACCGCCATAATAGCGTTTGCCCGGATAGCCTTCTGCATATTTGTTAGTAAGTTTCGAGCCTTGAGCTTCCATTACAGCTGGTGAGCAATAGTTTTCAGAAGCAATTAACTCGATGTGAGCTTCTTGGCGGTCGCCTTCAGAAGCGATCGCTTGAGCTAATTCTGGATCAAATTCAGCAATAGAGATATTGGCAAACATTAGCGGAGGGTCCTATAAATTAGGGCTTTTAAGCCGTGCTAAAGATTGGTGCGAATTATAGCATGAAGTTTGCTGTTACAGAGCTTGATATTTATTTAATTATTGGTGAATTTGACTGAATTTAGCTGATAAGCTTTGGATAAAAATTCACAAGAGCTAAATATGTTTTCTTTCTTAAAATTTTGGCATAAAAAAAACAATACTTTTCAAGAAGATTTACAAGAAAATGATTCACCTGATTTAGCTCTTGAAGTTCCAGAAAACTGGAATTTTTATATGTGCCAAATAGATGATGTTCCTGCAAGTTACTTTCTAAATCTAGCTCTAGCTAAAATTGCCCCTATAACCAATAGATCAACCCTACTTTGGGTTGAAGTAAAGATGAACTGCTCAAGAGAGGATGGGTTATCTTCAAGTGAAGAATTTGAACACCTCGCTCAAATGGAAGATCAAATTATTCCTGCTCTTACAAGCAAACTTGCTATCTTGTATGTTGGTCGTTTAACACACAATCATTTAAGAGATTTTTATTTTTATTGTAAAGATGAAATAGATCCAGAACATATCATTAATGAGGTAATGCAGGTTTATCCAGAATATAGTTATAGGTTTGGTCAAAAGCTTGATTCAGATTGGTCAACATATTTCAATTATATGTATCCAAGTAAAGAAATTATGCAAACCATCTCTAATCGATCCGTAATTGAAAACCTTCAAAATCATGGAGATAATCTTGAAGTTGCTCGAAATATAGATCATTGGATATATTTTAAAAATGAAGTAGATCTGAATAAATTTGTGGAAATAATATTATCGTGGGATTTTCAAATAAATCAAAAAAATAAAATAGAAGAAAATGATGGTTTTCCTTACCAGTTACAAATTTCTAAAACTGAATTTGTTGATCAACAATCAATAGATTACTGCACATTACAGCTTTCTCAATTAGCAAATCAGTTAGATGGTGAATATGACGGTTGGGAGACCGTGGTCATTAAAAACTAAATTAAAAAGCCCAATCCTCAAATCACGAAAATTGGGCTTTGATAAAACTTAAAATCTTAATTACTAGGTGGCATTACTGATTTGACATCATTCACAATATTTTCAATATTAAACACATATGCCGTTCCATGATCCCATTCAGGATTTGTTACATATCGAATACCAGACCCTTTACTAGCGGCAACCAAAACTAGAGCATCAGTTGCTTCTTTAGGTACAGTTGTATCTTTTGCTCCCTGATAAATTACAACAGGTTGATTAAGCTTAACTTGTGCAGGTTGAGAATCTTTTTCTAAAAACTCTTTCACTAAAGGTAAAGCCATAAAATTTGTTTGAGTACGTGGGTAATTTTTCAAATCAACATTTGTTTTTAGATAATTTTGCATCCCGCCAACAAACTGATTGCCTAACGCACCTGAGCAGTTTGACTCAGCTTTACTTGCAATTAAGTCAGTTGGTGATTTAAATACATTTGAATAACTGAATGTTAAATTATTATTTCTTAGACCTGCAGTAATCAATGCAGTAAAAGTATCAAGTTGTGCATAAACTGGAATTTGAAAGTTTACAGGCGCATCTTTTACAGATAGCTCTCCATTTGTTAAAATTGCACCAAGATTAGATGCAGGTGCTACAGCAATTGTTCCTTTATACTCTAATTTTGCGCGGCTCGCATATTGAGCTGCTCCTAATGCGGCTTGCCCACCTTGCGAATGCCCGACCGTCATCCATTGACGTGATGTCATTTTTCCTTGACTAGATAAATATGATCTAGCTGCTACTACAGCATCTGTAATAGAATATGCCTCACTTTTTACATTTAAAAATGGATGAAGTTCACGCCCACTCGGTTCACCAAGCCCTTCATAATCAGGTGCAACGACAATGTAACCTGCTGCCAAAAATTTACTAATCATTGCATACACATATTCATTAGTCACGTTACGACTCGGCGCGCATATATCAGCCACACCGGTTGTTCCATGCGCCCAAGCGACAATTTTCCAACCATCCGCTGGCATCGTCCCTTTCGGAACAAAAACTAAACTTGTTGCCGTCGTTTCTTGACCATTTTGACCTAACATTTTATAAGTCATAACAGAGCTTTCTGACGCTACAAGACTAAAATCACTTTTTGTATATGCTGTTGGCATGCCAACAACAGGGTCTTTGATATTATTTTCAGGAATCTCAGGTTTAGGTACAAATACTGTCGATCCATTATCACCACCACCACAAGCTGTCAAAAACAAAGTCGTGCTCAGCATTGCAACCGTTAATAGTTTAATTTTCATTTAGTTTTTCCTTAACTATCTTCTTTTTTGGTTTTATCCTTAGATGTTATTTTTCTAAGGCAACTACATCCATAAGAATTACGCCTATTACAAAATTGTTTCAAGTATTTTTTTTATATCCTTTTATATTTGCTTTTTATTTGCGCAATACACTACTAATTTATTTAAAATCCAATCAATCTAAGCATGATTAAGCACAGCTCATCCTAAATTTCTTGTAAGATAAAAAGTCTGAGAGACTATCCTACCCAATTAGGTTCAACTTTATGCAAGCCATTATTTTAGATACGGAAACACATACATTAAATGGTTTGCCTATTGAAATTGCTTACGCGCCAATTGAAATTGAGCATGGAAAGCTAAGCTTAGATAAGAAAAAGATTTTTGATCAGCTGTATCAAGTTGGTCAACCTATCTCTTATGCCGCGATGGCGGTGCATCACATATTAGAATCAGATCTAGCCGATCAACCTTTTTACAGTGAGTTTCAACTGCCTGAACAAACCCAATATATTATCGGTCATAACGTTGATTACGATATTACAGCTATTGCAAAGTGCGGCGTAGATACATCAAAAATTAAACCAATTTGCACCTTAGCACTTGCGCGTCGTGTTTGGGAAAATGCGGAAGCACATAATATTTCAGCCTTAATTTATCTCATCTCCAAAGGGAGTGATAAAGCCAGAGAAATGCTCAAAGGTGCTCATAGAGCTGATGCTGACATTATTTTAACGGCTAATATTTTGATGCATATCATTCATCAATTAAACATTGAAAATATTGAAGAGCTTTATATAGCTTCAGAAGAAGCTCGTATTCCGAAGAGTATTACTTTTGGTAAACACAAAGGTACTGCGATTCGAGATCTTCCAGCAGATTATATTCAATGGCTTTTACGCCAAGACGATCTTGATCTCTATTTACGTAAGGCATTGGAAACAAAATTAGTTAGATAAGCCCTCTTAGAAAATCTTTTAAATTATTTTCCAGTCATTCCAATCAAGACAATGATATTTAATAAATTGTTAACATTATTGTCATTTTTTAACCTTATCTTAATCCTCATGCTAGATCTTGTGCTTGTGGGGATTAAGAAATGTCTAATTTTTTTAAAACGGAACTCGGGCAAAATGCCCTGCAACAACGTGATAGTGCTTTAACTGCACGGCAGCGTCGTTTATTGCTTTTGATTGATCATGAAGATTTTCAAGAACTTGATCATGGATATAAAGAAAGAATAGCACCTACGGAATTAGTTCAACAACTGATTGATATGGGCTTATTAGCACATCAACAACCCGAATCCATACATATTGAAGAAGAAGTCACAGCAACAGACAATGATACTTCTACAGTAATCCCACATATTCAACCAGATCAAAATAAAAACATACCTAATCCAACAGAAAATCTTGAAGCAGAAATTATCACGTTAGAAAAACTTCCTTTTGTTGAAATTCAACAAGTCATGATTCAAACCTTAACAACTTACTGTGGTTTGATGGCGCGACCATTGATACAAAAAATACAGATGATCAAAAATCTACAGCAATTAAAAGCTTGCCAAATGCAATGGATTACTTTTCTTCAAGAATCACGAATTCCGCCAGCACAATTGAATCAAACGTTGAAGTTGATTAATTATTCAGTACAGCATTTGCAAACATGATTGAAATATTTTGGCAATTAAGGTTCAAAATCGTTGTTTTAATAAACAATAGATCATATTGATTGCGTCTTTATATTTACCTATATGTATTTTTTGCCTATGATGTGCCACACATGTATGCGCTCATAGCTCAACTGGATAGAGTACAGGTCTCCGAAGCCTGTGGCGTGGGTTCGAGTCCCGCTGAGCGCACCAGATTTGTTTTTCATTTCTTCTCAAGACCATTGCAAAACGGAATTCATATATAAATTAAACACCGTTAAAGTGGTGAACCGCAGAGATCCGTTGTACCAACTTTGTAATTTAGTTTCATATTTGATTGATCAGTTATCAATTCAGCTGAAATTGTCTGACCTATGAATGGATTTTTTGGTTCAATATTTGTGCTATACCCATCTACAAAAAGACTTATTTTTGTAGGCTTACCACTTAACGATGCTATAGATCCTTTATAATCGCCATTTATGTTTACATCTATTTTTTTATTATCTTGATCTATTATGAGTCCAAAACGAATTTCTTTAATAGAGTCTTTGGATATCTCATAATTCTCCCCCATTAAAAAATTACTTTTATTTGGATTATTACCTTGAATCATTACCCCAATATGCCTAGTCACTCTCTCATCATTCACTGATATATCTCCATAATTTAAATATTTATGATCATCAGAAAGTATAAAGCTAAATCCAGTACCAATCATATTTAGTTTTTCTAAAGAATGGGCCCGATCATATTTATTAACAAAATCATTGACCAAAAATTCTATACCAATTTTCCCAGATAAAGGAATGCTTTTATCACCGACAAAGTCATAAGTATGGGAAGAAAATTCTTCAGCCGCCTTTGAACTGGCAGCCCTATAAATATTGGATTTATCATCCTCCCCCTCCAATCTAAATGAAAAATTCTGTTCAATTATTTTTGGAAATATTTTGAGTGTTTTATTTCTAGTCATGTTATGAATTTGTGTGGGAGAAGCATCAAATTTATAAGTACAAGCTGCATGAGTATTCTCAAAAAATGTTAAGAGCACGATTGTTCCTATAATAATTTTTTTCAATTAATCTCTCCTTTTTCAAACCTAATTCAATATAATTTAACCATAGATTGAAAATAAAACATCACAAATGTAAAAAGTAATTGCCTCATTCCATCACCATGTAGTAAAAGATTATGGCATAATGGTCTTTTAAAGTTAAACCTTAGTTTATAAAGAAAACTTATTCAATTCATACCTATTGCATATGAATCCCACACTTCATTCTTGCTTGCTCATTTCCACGAGCGTTCCATTTCTGACACATCATAAACCTATTTTTCTACTTGGTTTATTTTTTTATATCACTCAAAATAGTCGTTCTATTTAACAACGTGAGACGTTCATGACTGATGCTTTGGTGTTGAGCGATTTGTCCAAAACTTATCGTAATGGTTTTCAAGCGTTAAAAGGTATTGATTTAACCGTACCTGAGGGTGAATTTTACGCATTATTAGGCCCTAATGGCGCAGGTAAATCGACAACGATCAGTATCATTAGCTCCTTAACCAAAAAAACATCGGGTACAGTGGAAATCTTTGGGCATAACTTAGATACCCATCCATCCCACGCAAAACAATGTCTTGGTGTTGTTCCTCAAGAGTTTAACTTCGGTCAATTCGAAAAAACTTTCGATATTTTAGTGACACAAGCAGGTTATTACGGCATTCCCAAAAAACTTGCTGAACAACGTGCTGAATATTATTTAGAAAAACTCGGTTTATGGGAAAAACGTAATATTCAATCACGTATGCTTTCAGGTGGTATGAAGCGTCGTTTAATGATTGCACGTGCCATGATGCATGAACCTAAGTTGCTTATATTAGATGAGCCGACTGCGGGTGTAGACATTGAGTTACGTCGTTCAATGTGGGATTTTCTCACCGAAATGAATGAAAACGGTACGTCTATTATTCTAACGACTCACTATTTAGAAGAAGCAGAAATGCTGTGCCGTCGTATCGCGATTATTGATCGTGGTGTGATTAAAGAAGATACCACCATGAAAGGTTTCCTCAATCAACTCAATGAAGAGTCTTTCATTTGCGATCTGGCTGAACCGATTGAAACACTGCAACTCGATATTCTTGGGTTCACGTTTAATTTAATTGATCCAGTGACTTTAGAAATCACCATGGACAAAGCGCATAGCATGAATGACCTGTTCTTATTGCTACAATCGAAAAATATTCAAGTCAGCAGTATGCGTAATAAATCCAATCGTTTGGAAGAATTATTCGTGAAAATGGTCGAGAAGAATCTTGCTGGAGCGAATCAGTGAACTTTAATCAATTAAAAACAGCACTTTGGACGTTGGTTGTTAAAGAAATTCGCCGCTTCATGCGGATATGGCCACAAACTTTGTTACCGCCGGCAATCACAATGAGCCTATATTTTGTGATTTTTGGCAACTTAGTTGGCTCTCGTATCGGTGAAATGGGTGGCTTTAGCTATATGCAATTTATTGTGCCAGGCTTAATTATGATGGCGGTGATCACGAATAGCTACGCCAACGTATCCTCAAGCTTCTTTAGTGCTAAATTCCAGAAAAGTATTGAAGAACTCATTATGAGCCCCGTACCATTACATCTAATTCTTTGGGGCTATGTGATTGGCGGCGTTAGTCGCGGTGTTTTGGTTGGTCTAATTGTAACCATTATGAGTTTATTCTTTACTCATTTAGAAATATATAATTTATTTGTGACTATATATACAGTCATTATTACTTCATTATTATTTTCGCTTGGTGGTTTCATCAATGCGGTTTATGCGAAGTCATTTGATGATATCTCTATTATCCCGACTTTTGTATTAACTCCACTCACCTATTTAGGCGGTGTTTTTTATGCGATTAGTGCACTTAGCCCATTTTGGCAAAATTTATCTTTAGTCAATCCAATTGTATATATGGTCAATGCTTTCCGCTTTGGCATTTTAGGACACAGTGATGTCAATGTAACTTTCTCATTGAGTATCGTTACCCTATGCTGCGTTGCTCTCTATACAGTTGCTTATCATTTATTAGCTCGTGGTTCAGGAATGCGTGAATGAGTGTTGAACATTCTTTATTGGGCAAAGATACCCAATACCCTACTCAATATCAGCCCGATGTTTTATTTCCAATTTCCCGTGCTGAGTCTCGTCAACAGTATTTACATGTTGAAGGAACTACACAAGGTAAAGATTGGTGGCATGTATTTGAAATTTCATGGCTGAATAATCTCGGCTTACCACAAGTGGCAATTGGTCGTTTAACTTTACCCGCCAACTCACCCAACTTAATTGAATCAAAGTCACTTAAACTTTATTTCAATAGCATGAACTTCACTCAGTTTGAGTCTCAACAAGCTTTTGTCGAAACGGTTGAACGTGACTTATCCAATGCGGCGGGTGGAAAAGTTGAACTACAATTATTCCAAGTTGATGATTTAGAAATTTCTAAACCGCAAGGGATTTGTATTGATGCTCTCATCCCTGAGCGTCTATCTGAACATCCAGATTCAACTCTATTAAAGTTAGATCCTGCAACGACCGAAGAAAGTGTTGAAATTGAACTTTACTCTCATCTTTTAAGAAGTAATTGTCCAGTCACAGGACAACCAGATTGGGGTACGATTTTTATTCGTTTTCAAGGTAAAAAACCTTGTTATCGCAGCATATTAGCCTATATTATCTCGTACCGTCAGCACAATGGTTTCCATGAGCAATGTGTCGAGCAAATATTTGCTGATATTTGGCAATTGCTTCAACCAGAAAAACTGATGGTCTATGCAACTTATACTCGTCGAGGGGGCTTGGATATTAACCCATGTCGAGTATCAGATTTGTCATGGATGCCAGAGCCAATTCGCTTGGCACGACAATAAAACGAATAAATTTGATATAGAGGACGTTCTTCAATGACCAGTTATTTCGGTATTCTTCCATCTGCAGCGTTGAGTCAGGACATTCAACTTGCACAAGCCAACCGTGATAGTAAAGAGCCACAGTACCCTTTACGTGACAAAATTTCTCTACAGCTTACTGATGAGTTAATTGACACCATGTTGGTTCATTTGGTTCAACAATTTCCACCAAGTGATAAACGAGATACAACTGAAGAACTCGCACAAAAGATTCGTAGTATTGTTTCTACATTAATGAAGCAATTATTAGGCAAAGCTTCTAATGAACAAGTTTTAGAATCATTGGCATTTATGGAAAAAAGCTTGTTTACTGATAATGAAGGTAAACAACGTATTGGTACTGCTCTACCTGATGCACTTGTTTCTGAAATGAAAAAGAGTTTTGCTGAAGTCGCTGCTGGAAATGGCAAAGAACAACGTGATGCTTTAACACATCAATTTAAATCTTTTGCTGATGCACTCATTCATCACTTTATGACTGAATACAACAAGACTTTAGGTCTTGGTATGGTAAAACGTGGTGTTGCAAGCGTTGCAACAAGTGGCGTAGAGACAGCTGTTCATATCGTTATTAAAAAATTAATCCCGAGCTTAAGCCAAGTTGAACTCGAAGTGTTTACTAAACATTTCGATCAGTTATTGGTACAAAAATAAGTTCGAGATAACGAGAAAGCGATGATTGCAAAATCATCGCTTTTTTTATGCGCGTAGATAACAAATGCAAGATAATCTATCCCGTATAAATTGTAAGATTATTTTGCTTTTTACACGATAAACAAAGCCTTGCTTTGGTCCTGATCACGTTTATGTTAGCATTCGCGAAGCCTTGATTTACCTGATTTAGAATCACATGTCTCCAAGCTCACAATACAAATTTTTACGTCAAGCACCTCGTGATGGCTTGAGTACAGCTGCACAGCCCTCTCGTTGGCAACAATTGCATATCGATCCTTGGCTTTGTTCTTTTTTGGTTCTAAATGCCTTACTTGGACTCACGGTTTTATATAGTGCTTCGGCCCAAGATGTCGGACTAGTCAGTAAGCAAGCAATGAGCTTTGGGATTGGCTTTGTTGTTATGTGTAGTTTGGCTCAAATCCCCCCCAAGGTATATCAGGCATTTTCACCTTATTTTTATGTATTTGGTGTACTTTCATTAGTGGCAGTCGTCATTTTTGGTGAAGTCCGTATGGGAGCACAACGTTGGATTGATATACCAGGCTTCGGCAGTGTGCAACCCAGTGAATTTATGAAGATTGGCATGCCAATGATGATTGCTTGGTTTCTTTCACGAAAAGCATTACCTCCGAGCCTTTCACAAGTTGTACTGTCATTGATGTTGATTGTCGTACCTTTTCTACTTATTGCAGAACAGCCTGACTTAGGTACATCACTACTGATTCTGGCTAGTGGTATTTTCGTACTGTTTTTAAGTGGTTTATCTTGGCGACTCATCGCTGCAGCCGCAGGTCTAGCTGCAATTATTATTCCAATTGCTTGGGAATTTTTACTGCATGATTATCAACGTCAGCGTGTTCTTACATTATTAGATCCTGAAGCAGATGCTCTAGGCACAGGTTGGAACATTATTCAGTCTAAAACTGCGATTGGCTCAGGAGGATTCTCAGGTAAAGGGTTCTTAGAAGGTACCCAATCTCATCTACATTTCTTACCTGAAGGTCATACCGACTTTATTATTGCCGCTTATTCTGAAGAATTTGGCTTAATTGGCGTGACACTGCTTATTATTCTTTATTGTGCAATTATCTTTAGAACATTCCAAATTGGATTGCAGAGCTTCCATAACTATGGTCGCTTGGTTGCAGGCGCATTTGGTTTGTCATTTTTTGTTTATGTATTTGTAAATGCAGGTATGGTCAGTGGTATTTTACCCGTAGTTGGTGTGCCTTTACCCTTCATGAGTTATGGTGGGACGGCAATTATTACCCTGATGTCTACTTTTGGACTGGTTATGTCTATTCATACACATCGATAATGAGGAATTTTATAAACATATGTTTCTTCCTAATTTAAATAAAATTTTTAAATTGCTTGGTTTGAGTGCCAGTTTATTTGTCAGCAGTAATTGGGCTCAAGCAAATGAATTTTATACACATCCGAATTACTTTGCTTTTAAGCAGAAAGCAATGTCAACTTATAATTTAACAAGTGAACAAATTGATGCAGCCATGAGTGGCGCTAAAGATTTACCTAATATTCTCAATATCATGACTCGCCCAGGCGAAAGTAAACCTTGGTATGAATATCGTTCAATGTTTCTCGTTGATGGCACTATCCAACGCGGGGCAAACTTTAAATATCAATATCAAGACGCGTTGAATCGTGCTGAACAGCAGTTTGGCGTACCTAAAACAGTCATTCTGGGCATTTTAGGTGTAGAAACAGGTTATGGTGCAAATAAGGGCTCTTTCGTCACTAGAGATGCGCTTGCGACGCTCGCTTTCGGTTATCCTCGTCGAGCAGATTATTTTAGCGATGAACTAGCGGCCTTGATCGCTTGGACATATAAAGAAGGTTATCCAACAAATAGTATCGTCGGTTCATATGCAGGTGCTATTGGTTTTCCGCAATTCATGCCAAGCAATATTCAAAAGTTGGGCGTAGATTATGATGGAAATGGTCACATTGATTTAAGAAATTCTGCAACAGATGCTATTGGCTCTATTGCTAACTATTTAGCTCAACATGGTTGGCAGCGCGATCGGCCAATTGGGTTTCCAGCCCGTTACTTAGGCAACAACCCAGATAGTATTATTTCCAAGGATTTAACCCAACCTATTCCCTATGGAGAATTGAAAAGATTAGGGGTTTCCCCTGTTGACCCTTTGGTAAAAATTGATGATTTAGACTTAGTGAATGTCATTCAATTACAAGACCAATTTGGTCCAATTTACTATATTACTTATCCAAATTTCCAAGTGATTACGACCTATAATAAAAGTCGTATGTATGCAACAGCAGTATGGTTATTGGGCACCGAAGTAGCTAGTCGATAGACTAGCTTTTTTATAACATTCTGAAAAGTCAATAAAAAAATAAAGCGAAAAGATCGCATATTCAGCAAAAAATATAATCTGTTACAATATTGGTTATTTTTTAACCGCAAACTGTAAGTTTTTGCCCTTTTTGTAACTATTTATCGTTAAAGACTAGACACACTTCGTAAGCGATGAATATTATCCACTCAAGTAAAGTAATTGCAAAAGTGAATAATTAGACATGTGCACTATATTTCAAAGTTGTTTTTTGAAATAGAAAAGCATGTTCTCTAGGAGTTTATACAATGCAGTTTTCGCTAAAATATATTCTAGCGCTGACGGCAGGCTTAAGTTTAAGCCCGTTACATGCGGAAATGGTACAATCGACATCAATGAATAATGATGTGGAGGGTTCTAATTTAGCTGCCCGCGTACTAAGCAAAGATTCTCAAAATTTTAATTCGCGTTTTTCAAACGTTAATAGTCTTTCAATCACTGAGAGTTCAGGTGACCAAATCCGTCGCCAGACGATTGCTGCAAAAATCGATATTCCTGAAGACGAGCCTTCAGTGATTGAAAAACTGAATACTGTTGCTTCGAACACAGTTCGTAAATTTAGCCAAAGTGGCGTTGCGTCTTGGTATGGACGTCAATTTCATGGTCGTAAAACAGCAAGCGGTGAAACATTCGATATGAATGGATTAACTGCAGCTCACCGTAGCCTTCCTTTAAACTGTTATATCCGTGTAACAAATAAAGAGAACGGCAAGAGTGTTGTAGTAAAAGTAAATGATCGTGGTCCATTCCATGGCAATCGAGTGCTAGATTTATCTTATGGTGCTGCAAAGCAACTTGGTATGTCTGGTTCTGGTACTGGTAATGTGAGCATCGAACGAGTTGATGGACCTAGTTCTTAATAACCTTAATAACTTAGTTTTACACTCTCCAAGAAAAGCCATCTAGTGTGGCTTTCTTTATTATGAGACAAAAGAATTTAGAAAATACAGTTACTTTTTAGAACAACATCATATCAGCGAATGATTTTGACCCTTTTTATTCAATTCGGTATATTGAGCAAATAAAATAAATACAGCAAAGGAATTAATATGAAGTCAATTGATGCATGGTTTGATGAGTATAGTGACAGCCATCAAAACCAAACGAATAAAAAAATTCATTGGGTTTGTGTCCCAGCTATTCTTTTTTCAATTATTGGTATTTTGGCTCATTTTAGCACCCTACTCACCGCTTTGCTTCTTGTACTCACTTTAGTATTTTATGCTCGTTTGGATATTGTTCTCGCTGTTGCAATGGCTGCACTGTTAGCCGTTATGGCATGGCTCATTATTATTTTACCTGTAGGCGTAGGATTCTATATTGGTGTCTTTGTGATTGCTTGGATTGGCCAATTTTATGGTCACAAAGTTGAAGGGAAAAAGCCTTCTTTCTTTAAAGACTTACAATTCCTCCTGATTGGCCCTGTATGGTGCGTGGACGCTTATTTAGCTAAAGTCCTACCTAAATGGAAATCTCGTCAGAAATTAGCGCTTACAAGCTGATTGAGAACATACAAATAGAATGAGTGATTAAGGGAAAATATTATTGATATATTTTCCCTTCATATTTTAACCATCCGTCAATATGTTTTCTTTGTGGATCATGATGGGTCCAATGAATCACACCGCCTTTTGGGTTATATTCATATTCACCAAAAAACTCAAGCTGATCACCTCTTTTAAGTCCATCTATTCTTGGGGCTAAATCAATATTATGTGCAATCAAAACCGTTAAACCATTCTCAAGTTTAAGAATCATTTTCTGATGTTTTGAACCTTGATCGTCATCTGGCAAAACTGCTTTTACAATACCCTGCGCTTGAACTTGAATATTGCTTCTTTGCTGTTGATAAGCCTGCATGATCTTGTCTTGATCATCGACAGAAATATTAGTATTTGAAACTGAAGTTTGTGTGTTACTGCTAGTAATTCTATTATTTTGCTTTTCTTTAAAATCAAAACCCAAATAAGCTGCAAGCAACAAAATGATTACTACAAGAATTAGATTATTTATTTTAGTTTTCATCGCAAATTTCCTAACTAAATCCAAATAACAAAATACCAATCAAACTGATTGGCATTTTGTTGCTTATCGAACTAAATTTATCGCCATTTAAAACAAACGATTCATACCATTCAAAGCTGCTACACGATATGCTTCTGCCATCGTTGGATAGTTGAATGTCGTTTCAACGAAGTACTTCAACGTATTGTTGGGACTATGCATCACCACTTGCCCAATGTGAATAATCTCTGCCGCATTATTACCAAAGCAGTGAATACCTAGTACTTCTAAAGTATCGCGATGGAACAAGATTTTTAATTCACCAACCGTATCCCCCGTAATTTGGGCACGAGCTAGATGGCGGAATGAAGCCTGACCAACTTCATAAGGTACTTTTTCTTCAGTTAATTGCTGCTCGTTCTTACCAATTGAAGAAATTTCTGGGATTGTATAAATACCTGTTGGTACATCTTTAATTGGCTTAACATTTTTCTCACCAACCATATTTGCACCCGCACAACGACCTTGGTCATAAGCAGCCGATGCAAGTGATGGCCAACCAATAACATCCCCTGCAGCATAGATGTTATCAACTTCAGTTTGGTATTGATCATTGACCATCAACTGACCACGGTTATTCGGTGTTAAACCGACATTTTCCAAACCAAGACCATCTGTATTACCAGAACGACCATTGCACCATAAAATTGCATCAGCTTTAATCTTCTTACCGCTCAGCAAATGTAAAACCACATGATCATCGAAAGTTTCTAAGCGGTCAATTTGCTCATTATGTCGAATCAATACACCTTGCTCTCGCAAGTGATATGACAATGCATCTGCGATTTCATCATCAAGGTAGCTTAAAAGCTTTTGTTGGGTATTAATCAAATCAACTTTATGATCTAAACCAATGAAAATCGAAGCATATTCGCAACCGATCACACCAGCACCATAAATAATGATTTTTTGAATTGAATAATCCAAATCAAGAATTTTATCTGAATCAAATACACGCGGATGATTGAAATCTAAACCTTGTGGTTGATAAGGACGACTACCCGTTGCAATCACTATTTGCTTACAAATGATCGTATCTTTAATTCCGTCCTGACCAAAAATCAAAACCGTATTTTTATCTTGAATATAAGCACGTCCATGAAACACATCAATCTTGTTGCGATCATAGAAACGTGTATGCGTATCAACTTGCTGTTGAATTACCTTATGTGCATTACGTAGCACTTGTTTCATGGTGAATTGTTTCCACTCACCGACCTTTTGAAACATAGGGTCACGTTGATAGCGAATAATACTTGATACTGTTTGACGTAATGCTTTACTAGGAATTGTTCCTACGTGAGCACAATTACCACCAAGTTGATCACGTATATCAACGATCGCTACACGTCTACCTGCTTTAGCTAGCTTCATTGCCGCGCCTTCACCAGCTGGGCCAGAACCGAGAATTACTGCATCAAATTTTACAACATTCCCACCAACGACCTCTTTCTTACGTGGCATTCAAAGCTCCTTTGTCTCTTCGCTGTTTACTTCTATATATATGATAACTAATATGCTATGGCTTGATGTATTTCTCAACCATATATTTTTATATATTCACATTTTCAAAATGAATACCTAATTCATCCTATAAACCAATAAATTTGACTATAATAATCGAATATCTCAAGCAATAGGTTGTAGAAAATAATATGTCTGAACACCGTAAACCTGAACAGGGCTTAAAACTTCGTGGCGCAGAAAAAGTCGCAAGAATTCCTGTAAAAGTTATACCTACGGTTGAAGTGCCTCGTAAACCAGACTGGATTCGCGTCAAAATGACTGCACCTGAAGAGGTTCAGCGTATAAAAACAACTCTACGTTCGCAAAAACTCCATACTGTTTGTGAAGAAGCTGCCTGCCCTAACCTCCCTGAGTGTTTTGGTGGTGGTACTGCTACTTTTATGATCATGGGTGATATTTGTACTCGCCGTTGCCCGTTTTGTGACGTGGCGCATGGCCGACCAAATGCACTCGACGCAGATGAACCACGCCACATGGCCGAAACCATTTCCAACTTAGGTCTTAAGTATGCAGTGATTACTTCTGTAGACCGTGATGATCTATTAGATGGTGGTGCTCAACACTTTGTGGATTGTATTAAAGAAGCTCGCGCACTCAGTCCAAAAACTTTACTAGAAATTTTAGTTCCAGATTTCCGTGGGCGTATGGATATTGCCTTACGCATCATGACCGAATGTCCACCCGATGTTTTCAATCATAATATCGAGACAGTTCCTCGCTTATACAAAGCAATGCGTCCAGGTTCTGACTATCAACATTCTTTAAATCTTTTAAAAATGTTTAAAGAATACTGTCCTGACGTACCAACTAAATGTGGTTTGATGGTTGGGATTGGTGAAACAGAAGAGGAAGTGATTGCTTTACTCGATGATCTTCGTGCGCACGACGTAGATTACGTGACCATTGGTCAATATCTACAGCCTTCTAAGCAACATGCACCGATTGATCGCTTTGTGACTCCAGAAGAATTTGAGCGTTACGCTGAACATGGTCGAAAATTAGGTTTTAGAAATATTTGGTCAGCGCCAATGGTTCGTTCTAGCTATTTCGCAGATCGTCAATATCATGGCGAACCTGTCCCAGCAGTACGACGTAAAGTCGATCCAGCGAAAAAAATTGCAGTTCAAACTGTAGAAGCGTAATCAATAAATATATCGAAATCGAGAGGGTTTTTAAAATTCTCTCGATTTTTTTGGGATTTTAAACATTATATTTTTACCACAACAATTACTTTAATAATTTAGAATTTCTTAGCTAGCGTGAAGTTGGCGTGAACAATTACAAACAAAAACTCAAATACACAAAAATCACTTAAAAATACTAATTTACTTTCGACTTTACCCTACATAATCTAAGAAAAGTAAATATAAGATTTTTAAATTATTTATTTAAAAATAAAAGTCGATATCTTTTCTAAGGCTAGACTCATTACAGCAATCCAATAACAAGAAGCTAGCAGTTAATAAATAACAGGGAATACTTCTCAAAAGCTTCTTATAACTTAAATATGTATCAGGATAAACGATTATGAATAAACGAGCATTAACTTTAACCGCAGCAACCCTGAGTAGCCTAATATTATTGGGTTGTAATAATGACTCTAACAACGATACAGAAACTACAAATACTAATACAGGTGACACTTTAATCTTAACAAATAACGGTATGATCAGTTCAATTGATCGAATGATGCCAAATAAAATCGTGTCAAATCTTAAAATTATAGGTCTACAAACAGATGATGAACTCGTTGGAATCGATTATCGCCCGAAAGATGGAAAACTTTATGCGGTGGGATTATTAGGTAATATTTATACTTTAAATCCTGCAACCGGTTCAGCCACTTTTACAAAAAAATTAATGGCTGATCCTACTGATACGACTGATGGAAATGCAGCATTTACTAAGATTTTAGGCGATGCAAATCTGATTACCGTGAACTTCAATCCAGTTGCAGATCGTTTGAGGGTTATTACAAATACGGGGCAAAATCTTCGAATTAATGTGGATACTGGCGCAACGATTACGGATGGTGCGATCAATTTAACAGAAAGCAACCCTACTATTGTTGCTGGTGCATATACCAATGCATTTGCAGGAACTGGATCAACCAAACTCTATAGTATTGATCAAAATAGTGATCGAATTTATATCCAAAATGCGAATGCTGGAACTCTTGGAGCTTCAGCAGCATTAGGTGCAGATATCAATACGAATGGCGGTGGTGGCCTAGACATTGATCCGGTCAGCAACGTCGGATTCGCAGTACTTAAACTCACCTCTGGAGCATATAAATTCTTCCAACTCAATCTTGCCAATGTTGGAACCAGTAATGATGCCGTGTTTGCTTCTAGTGATTTAAATAATAGTTTTAATACGATGGGAATTCGTGGAATTGCTCTGAAAAGAGCTTCTGACTCTACTGCACAAGCTTTTGGTTTAACGGCCAATAATAAATTACTAAATTTTGCTTTAAATAATCCAAACTCAGTTTCTGAAAAATCACTAACGGGTCTGCTCGTTGATGAACGATTTGTGGGAATTGACTATCGTTTGAGAACAGCAACTGATCATTCGGGTAAACTTTACGGATTAACAAATAAAGCGAATTTATACACGATTAATCCTGAATCTGGCTTAGCAAGCTTAGTAAGCACATTAAAACCAGCAGCAGGTAGTAGTTTTACTGCATTGGATGGAACCAGCTTTGCTGTTGATTTCAATCCAACTGCGGATCGATTACGTGTCATCAGTAATACAGGCCAAAATCTACGAATTAATGTAGATACAGGTGACACCATTAAAGATGGTGATATTAATGGTGCCTCAGGTGCAAAAGTAACAGCAGCCGCTTATACCAACAGTTTTAAAACCCCTGTGGCTACACTTGCTACCGAATTGTTTGATCTAGATCAAACCAATAAGACATTAACCAAACAGAATCCACCTAATAACGGCACCCTGAGCCTAATTGGAAGTCTAGGTATTAATCTTGGCACTGATAATGGCTTTGATATTGCGGGTGGAGATAATGGCTTAGCTTTAGCAGCAGTCTCAGGTGCTTCAGGACCTTCTGTGTTATATCGTATTGATCTAAATAGTGATACTACAATTACAACTCCAAGAGCACGTTTAGCAATTAATGTGGATGGAACACCTAATCTAAATGCGTCTACAATCGGAACCAATAGCACACCTCAAGTGATTGATTTAGCAATTTTATTTAAGTAGAACTTAGAGCACATAAAAAAACACCACAACTTTGATTGTGGTGTTTTTATTTAAATAGAGATAATTATTATGCAATATGTTTTTGCACGATGATTGAACCTACAGAATAACCCGCACCAAATGATGAAATCACAGCATATTCGCCATTATTAACTTGCTCACCTGTACGATGCATCGCAATAATTACACCCGCAGAAGACGTATTGGCAAACTCATCTAAAATAATAGGTGCACGTTCTAAATCAGCTTCTTTACCCACAACAAGTTTTAAAATGAGTTCATTCATATTCGCATTGGCTTGATGCAACCAGAAACGCTTAACTTGCTCAGGAGTTAATTCAAGTTTTTCTAACTGTGCAGTAATGATTTTTGCAACCAGTGGACAAACTTCTTTAAAGACCTTACGACCGTCTTGACGGAATAGCTTGTCATCAACAACTGCATCTTCGCTACGATTTAAGAAACCAAAGTTATTACGAATGTTATTTGAGAACTGAGTAAACAAATGAATATCTAGGATTTCATAGCCTGATTTAGTTTCAGTTTCTTCGATAATTGAAGCCGTTGCAACATCACCAAAAATGAAATGTGCATCACGAGTACGGTAGTCTAAATGACCTGAGGTAATTTCAACATTGAGTAATAATACACGGCGTGCGCCACATTTCACTGCATCATAGGCTTGCTTCAAACCGAATGTTGCAGCAGAACAAGCCACATTCATGTCATAAGCATAACCTTGGATACCCAAAGCTGACTGAATTTCAATTGCAACAGCTGGGTAGGCACGTTGCATATTTGAACAAGCTAAGATGACAACATCAATGTCTTCTGCGGTAACACCTGCATTTTCCATCGCTTGTTTTGCAGCAATTACGCCCCACTCCGCTTGAAGTGAAAGCTCATCATTGCTACGTTCTTGCAAACGCGGACGTAAACGGGTCGGATCAAGGATACCTGACTTTTCGACCACATAACGGCGCTGGATACCAGACGCTTTTTCAATAAATTCTGGGCTTGAGCCACGTAATGCTTCGATCTCGCCAGCAGCAATTTGCTCAGCATTTTCTTGATTAAATTGTTCTACATAAGCATTTAAACTTTCAACCAACTCTTCATTAGAAATAGATTCGGTTGGGTGAAATAACCCTGTACCTGTTATACGAATGCCCATGTAAAACTCCTGTAAAGAATGCTTCTAACTTTCATTATTGCTCAGTTTAACCGATTGCTAATCGATCCCATAGTTTTTGCAATCTAGTTGGTGAAATTGGCATCTTTGTTTTCATCGGTTGAGAAAACAAGGAAATTCTAAGTTCTTCCAACATCAAATACAATTCTTTGATTTTAGGATCATTTTTAAATTTAAATACTTTGTCCATCCATGGATCGACATCGTCAATTGCAGCGAGGTCACGTTGTAGATTATTTGGCAAACGATCCAAACGCAATAGTAATGCTTTTAAAAACCGTGGGTATTCCTGCCAAATCTCAACAGGTTTACTGTAGACAAAGTTCCCTAATGACATTAAATCAAGTTGGTCTTCTATGTCATCTACACTTCGACCAAAGATATCCTGATCTAAAACCAATAACTCGCGACGAATTTGCTGCCATTGAGTAAAAATCTCTGTAATATCAATTAAAACCTTTTGACCATCTACCAAGAATTGCTTTTTTACATCAGCCATTAGCTGATTAAATTCCGCTGTATCTTTAGGCAAAGTTTTTATTGAAACTTGTAAGGTTGCATAAACCAGCATTTGTTCCAACTTCGCCCGATCACCTAAAGGTGAATATGCCAAAGCCAATGGTTTGGAAATCTGTTTTTTCAATTGACGGATTAAATCCCCCAATTGCATGTGTAAAAGACGAATCACGCCTTCACGATGTTGCTTAATTGCTTCATCTTGATCATTAAAGATTTGAATCACTACACCCGACTCATCTTTAACATCAAGTTCAGCAAAAACTTTACTTGGAACCAAAGCCTGATATTGCTTTACGACCACACCCGTGACTTTTTGAGACGCTTCAAATACAAAATTTTCAGGGAAAGTATGGAACTCACCCTTTTGTTGCTTCACAGGACGATGAGTTTCAACACGACAACGTGCTTTGAGTTCATCTAAATCACGTCCTTGCGCAATGAGTTTGCCTTTTTCATCCACAACTTTAATAAAAGGTACGAGATATTGATCAATTCGTTCAAAAGAAAAATCTTTTTCAGTAATTTGCTCACCACGCAGAGCAAAAGCTAAATAACTAAATAAGTGCTCACGTAAATGTACTGCATCAACACCTTGCATCAGTTTTTTCGCAGTATCTGGAATCGGAACTAAATTACGACGCTTATCTTTAGGCAACGCCTTAAGCAAAGCTTCAATTAAATCCTGACGCCACCCAGGAATCCCCCATGACCATTGCTTTTCATCTACTTGTGGCAAAGCCTGCACAGGAATTTTAACCGTTGCACCATCTTCATCATGGCTTGGATCAAAACGATAGCTCGCAGCTAAACGCAATTGTCCATTATGTAAATAATCTGGGAATTGCTGTGTGGTTGGCCGATCATTCATCCATAAGGCATCATCTTCTACAAAAAGATAACGCGGATGATCTGGCTCTACTGTTGCACGCCAATCTTCAAAACTACTGCGGCTGGCAATTTCCTCTGGCACTTTTTCAGCATAAAATTGATAAATAGTTTCTTCATCGACCACTAAATCACGACGACGCAATTTATCTTCAACACGCTCAACTTCTTCAAGCTTCAATAAATTGTGCTTTAAAAACGGTGGCGTAATACCCAAATTACCAGTCGTTAAGGCATCCCGTAAAAAGATTTCATGTGCCGCGGCTTGATCCACTTTTTCAAAATTCACCATACGTTTTGGTTCAATAATTAAACCAAACAATGAAATTTGCGCATAGGCATTCACAATGCCTGCTTTTTTCGACCAATGTGGTTCGAAATAGTGATATTTCAATAGGTCACGTGCAGCTAATAAAATCCATTCAGGATCAATTTTTGCCAAAGTGCGTAAATACACTTGAGAAGTTTCCACCATCTCAAATGCCATTACCCAAGCAGTATTGGTCTTATGCAGCGTACTGGCAGGAAATACCTTGGCTTTCTGCTGACGTACCGCCATAAAAGTATTACGTTCATCGGTTTTATTGGCGATAAATGAAAGTAAACCCGTTAACAAAGCACGATGTAAATTTTCATAATTGGCTGCCTTTTCATTAAAGCTCAGCTTTAATCCTTCAGCCAACTCAACTAATTGTTGATGGGTTTGCTTCCATTCCCGTAAACGTAACCAACTTAAAAAATGTTGACGCGCAAATTGACGGCGCTTGTTTTCAGACTGCGTATCAGGACTGGTTTGCAGCGTATTCCAAAGTTTTAAATAGAATAAAAAGTCTGAATCTGCTTCTTTGAATAAAGCATGCTTCTGATCAGCCTGCATTTGTTTATCGGCAGGTCGTTCTCGTGGATCTTGAATCGCCAAGGCACTGACAATAATTAAAGTTTCTTTCAGTACACCAAAATGAGCGCCACCAATCAGCATACGAGCTAATCGTGGATCAATCGGCATGCGTGCCATCATTTGACCCACTTTAGTTAAATCATTTTTACGTTCGCTTAATGCACCCAACTCAATCAAAAGCTTGCGCCCATCATTCACCAAACGGAAATCAGGCGGCTCAATAAAGTCAAAATCTTCTAAACTACCTAAACCCAAACTTTGCATTTGTAAAATGACAGAAGCTAAGTTGGTTCGTTTGATCTCTGGTTCAGTAAACTCAGGACGACTTAAAAAATCCTCTTCACTGTATAAACGAATACAAACACCCGCAGCAATACGGCCACAACGACCTTTACGCTGATTGGCTGCTGCCTGTGAAATCGCTTCAATCGGTAAGCGCTGCACACGTGAACGGTAGTTATAACGTGAAATACGGGCAAAACCGCTATCGATCACATAACGGATATTAGGAACGGTTAATGCTGTTTCAGCAACGTTGGTTGCAATAATAATACGGCGACCTTTACCACTTGGACTGAAAATCTTTTGCTGCTCGGCGAGTGCCAAACGTGCATATAAAGGCAACACTTCTGTATGCCGAGGACCATATTTTTGCAGCGTTTCCTGTAATTCACGGATTTCCTGCTCTGTGCTGGCAAAAATTAAAATATCAGCGTGTTCAGGATGCCCCTTGGCATCTGCATCGGCAAAACACTCTTCAACTGCTTGTACCACAGCACGTGGTAAGTTCTCTTCAAAATCATCAAACTCATCATCATCACTACCAATAATACTGAGTTCCGAAATTGGACGATAACGTACTTCAACAGGGAAGCTACGCCCTTCTACTTCAAAAATCGGTGCATCATTAAAGTATTGGCTAAAACGATTTACATCTAAAGTCGCCGACGTCACGATTACTTTTAAATCAGGACGCTTTGGTAACAACTGTTTGAGATAACCCATGATGAAATCAATATTCAGTGAACGTTCATGGGCTTCATCAATAATGATAGTATCGTATTTTGAAAGGAAGCGGTCGTTCGTCAGCTCAGCCAGCAAAATACCATCCGTCATCAAACGCACGATAGAATCTTGTGACCCCTGCTCATTAAAACGGATTTTAAAGCCAATCGCCTCACCTAGTTTCTGCCCAACTTCTTCTGCAATACGTTGTGAGACACTGCGAGCAGCTAAACGTCGCGGCTGAGTATGCCCAATCATCCCAGTGAGACCACGACCAGCAAGCATGGCAATTTGTGGTAACTGCGTGGTTTTACCCGAACCCGTTTCACCAGCCACAATAATCACTTGATGCTTTTGTATTGCGGCAATCAAACGATCTGCATACTGAGTAACAGGTAAATCTTGATTGAGTTTAATTTGGGGAATACGCGCTAAGCGTTGTTTGACTTTGTCATTTGACTGTTGAAAAAGTTTTTCTATTTCCGCTGTTTCTGTTTTTTTATCTTTGCGTAGTCGATTTAAACGGTGACGGTCACGTGCCATAACCCATTGATCTACATTTAAATGACTCTGCACTGAACAGCTTTCCTAACAATAAAAATAATCGGCTATTTTACGCCTTAAAGCGTTGCTATGCAAAGAAACTGCATCAATCTGTTCAGAATATTAATGCAGTTATGTCTTTATGCTTATGATTTAGATGAATGATCAAAATGTTGCCGCAAACGTTTTATATACTTTTTAAATGGCCATGTGAATTGTTTAACAAAACTATTCGGTATCTTATAACCAACTGTGCCGTAAACACTCGCAAGATGATTTGGCATGTATACACTTTTAAAGATCACATCATAGATTGGAATAAAAGCAGCATAGTTTTTATCAATCGCAGGCTTCTCTGAAGAATGGTGCCAATGATGAAACTCAGGAGTTGCAATTAGCCAGCGCAAATATGGAAAACGAAAACGTACATTTGAATGAATAAAAATGGCATGAAACGAAATAAAAACAAGATAAGCAAATACAGCCGATGTATGAAAGCCCAGTAGGAAAATAGGTAAGGTAGCAATAAAACGTGTCATTAGTACTTCTACGATGTGCAGTCGTGAAGATGCCAACCAATCCATATACTCGGTGGAATGATGTATCGCATGGAAACGCCATAATAGATCTATTTCATGCATCGCTCGGTGCAACCAGTACACGACGAAATCAACCACAATCAATAACTCAATAAACTGCAACCAAATTGGCTGAGCTTGCACAAAAGGTACGATTGGATTATTGGGTAAGTGGGTAATCCAGTATTGAATCGGCATCACTGTCAAAAAGGTGAACAATTGAATTCCGATATGACTCAACATGAAATATTTCATATCCGTCACCCAACCTACCCTTAAGATTTTTTGATCAGGATTTTTAGCAAAGAACCCCTCAAGTGGAATGAAGATAAGAGCCAAGAGCACTAGGGTTAAAATGAAATAATCAATACCTGCGTAAAAAGGTAGGTTGGGTAAGGTTGGCGCTTTAATTAATCCACAGCCTAAAACTGCTGCCACAACAGCAAAACATAAGCCATAAAAACCATAACGATTTTGTCGAAATAACGCACTAAAAATCCCAAAACCAGCACTCAGCGTAATACCAAACATCAAACTGAAATAAAAAATATCATAATGTTTGGCATAAATAGGACGTAGTTCAGGCATAGTCAGTACCGACGGGAACATAAAACACAAAGCCCCAAAAATAGCTAACAAACCCAAGGACATTGAAATAAAAGCACTAATTTTACCTAAGCCTGCATTCAACTCTAAATTTTCGAATTTTTGTCTTAATTGATCAGTCATTTTTATAGATTTCACTGTATACCCGAGAATGTAAATTTCCGAGCTAAAATTTTCGTTTTTCTCAAATAAAAAAATTTGAGCATCCATCAAATTTAGCGGATTCTAAAGTGATCAAATATTTAACACAAGCTCAGAAAACAAACAATATAAGCTCTCAGTTCGATAAAAACATCGTATTACAATTATCGTGTGCTTAAATCTATATCTTGGTTTTCTCTATATTTTTTAGATTTTTTCAATTTTACCCTTGAATTTTAATACTATCGACTGCATGTTGTTATGCAAGTTAGTTTTAGGTATTCGTCATATTTGCTTCATCTTGTTGGAGTCAAATAGGCTTATATCTTAGGGTGAAAATCGTTTTATATTGATTCATTCAATTTTCCGATTTTAGTCATGTAAAAATACTATTTCCCCAATAACTAAAAATTATTTATTCTTGACCTCGTAAACAAGTAAGGCATAGCCTCTCAATAAAACCTCAATCATGGAGACAATGATGAGCTTAATTAATACTGAAGTTAAACCATTTAAAGCTGATGCATTCCGTAACGGTGAATTCATTCAAGTAACTGATGCTGATCTTAAAGGCAAATGGTCTGTTCTTATTTTCATGCCAGCTGCATTTACTTTTAACTGCCCAACTGAAGTTGAAGATGCTGCTGAAAACTATGAAGAATTCAAAAAAGCTGGTGCAGAAGTTTATATCGTAACAACTGATACTCATTTCTCTCACAAAGTATGGCACGAAACTTCTCCTGCTGTAGGTAAAGCTCAATTCCCATTAGTTGGCGACCCTACGCATCAATTAACACGTGCTTTTGATGTGCATATTGAAGAAGCTGGTTTAGCTTTACGCGGTACGTTCATCATCAATCCTGAAGGCGTGATTAAAACTGCTGAAATTCATGACAATGCAATTGCGCGTGATGTATCAGAAACTTTACGTAAACTTAAAGCTGCTCAATTCGTAGCAAGCCACCCAGGCGAAGTTTGCCCTGCTAAATGGAAAGAAGGTGAAGCAACGCTTGCTCCATCGATCGACCTCGTTGGTAAAATCTAATTTTTAGATTTAACAATGTTGAAAAGAAACCACTCTAAAAAGAGTGGTTTCTTTTTATTTGTCATTTGGTCATTTTTTACGATACGTCGATCTCAATTCAATAGTAAATTTTTTACAATTCTTATACTTATAAATTTATAGCGAAATTCATTTATCAATTGTCAGCCTGCATTACATGGAGTAATGTCAAATTATGAAACATAAAGAGTTTTTTGTATGTACTAAATGATCAAACTGAAATGGGGGCAAATATATGGAAAAAACTGTTGTTGTAACCTCTTGGAAATATGATATTTCTTCACGTTATTTAAAAATTTTCTATAGCAATGGCACTGCCGAGCTTTATCACCCTGTTCCAGAGTTTATTTATAATAATTTACTACGCACCTCGGATAAGACCGCATTTGTTCATAAATACCTTGAGTTTGATCTTCACTTTAAACGACTTTATCTTTTAGCCTCATAAATAAAAAACCAGCCTATATTAAGGCTGGTTTTTTTATTTAAATTTATTAAGCAGCTTCGACTTCAGCTTGTTCAGCATACTTCTCTAATATTTTTTCTTTTGCGTCTGGATGAATATTAATTTTCTCCATATTCCCTTTGTAATGCTCTACAACTCGATCATCCATAATTTTTGACCACCATGAAGGAATAAAGGCTGGCAAAATCATCGCACCATAACCTGCTGGTAATTGCGGTGCATCTTCAAAATGACGTAAAGTCTGGAAGCTACGTGTTGGATTTGCATGATGATCTGAGTGACGCTGTAATTGATACAAGAACAAGTTAGTCACTACATTGTTATTGTTCCAACTATGTTCAGGTAAAGTACGCTCATATTGACCATTGGCTTTCTTTTCACGTTTTAAACCATAATGCTCAATATAATTTACCGATTCAAACAAAGTAATCGCATAGGCAGCCTGTGTCACTTGGAATGGTACTGAACGCACTCCAAATTTGCTAAACATAGCAGCATGGTATACGGCAGACATCGCCCAACCATGAATCAATTCATTCTCTTTACAGAAGAATGGCAATTTTTTACGTTCTAAACGATTTTTCTCAATTTCAATCGCTGATTTGAAACTACCAATCACTGTACGAGGTAAAAATTTCCAGAAAGTTTCACCAAGTCGAGATGATGCCGGATCTTCTGGCGTTGCAACACGACGGTGATGACCATATGGATGCTCAATACGGAAATGATTATAGCCCGATGGAGCTAATGCCAAATGTGATAAATAATGTTCGAGACGACCACTTTTATGGCTCAATTCATGCGCCGTATTGATGGCAATACCATTCACCATCCCCACCAAAGTACCCAATAACGCTTGATCTGCAAGTGATGTACCTTTACGACTTGCCAAATAAGTGCCGTAAATATTGGTCGCATATTGCAATGGAATAAAAAGTTTAACAATTCGAGAATAATATGGATCAGCTTCTAAATCTGCAATCGCATCAAGTGGTGGATTTTCTGTGTCCTCGCCAATTAACTTATCCAATGCAGGAATAACACCATGAATAAATAATGGGCCAAAAGAGGCAAAGAATTTTTTGGTTTTTTTCGGTCCAAATTGATAACCTGCTAAACCACTCATTGCAATAGTCGGTACAGCCAAACCCAATAACCACAAGTGACGTTTTTTATCTTTAAAAGTTGTTGTTGCTTGCTCTACATCCAGTTGAGTATGCATATTCATTAGAAACTCCTCAATCAAACACAAAAAGTTTTGCTTGAATTGATTGTGTTCTTTTACAGTCACTCTATATTATCATTTTAAGACTTGATATTATCATTTTAAGACTTTACTGGATTTTTATTGTGCAAAAACAGCAAATCCCTGTTATTCCGTCTCGTTATTATTTGCGGTTGATCGAAATTCTGATTGGTACTCATCAATATGATAATGAGGTATTAAACGCATTTCATAACGAACTCTCTAAAACTGAGCTTTTATCAATTCAACAAATTGAACAATTTATTGCACTTGGCCTGAGCCTACCAAATACAGAAGATTTGGCTTTTGAACTCGGTAAAAATCTAAAACTCAGTTCGCATAGTTTGGTTGGATATGCATTAATGACCAGTCCAAATTTAGAACATGCTTTGAGATTAATCGCACAATATTTTCGGCTAATTATGCCGAGCTTTAAGCTATCGATTCAATTTCCAACTAATCAACATAAGGTTGAGTTATTACTTGAACCCATCTTGCAAATGAACAAGCAATGTTTAGCATTTCATATTGAAGCAATTGCCGTTGGATTTTATTACAGCTTATTAGAACTTGCAGGACAACAATTACAACGTTACCAAATTTATTTAAGTATACCCGAGCCTGTTTATGCTGAACGCTATATACATCTCGTTAAAGCAAATTTTCATTTTAATTACACATGGATATCAGGTATACGCGTTGTGATTGATCAACAACAACTGGCACTTCCCTTACCTTTAGCGGATGCTCATAGCCTAAAAGTGGTTGAACAACGTTGTCAGGAACAGATTCAGAAAATTTATCATCAAGGTGAAATTGTTGAATGGGTCAGCATGATGTTAAGACAAGCCAATCAGATTCCAACATTAACTGAATGCGCTAAAGTTCTAAATATTTCCACCAAAACTTTACAACGTTATTTGCAGCAACAAGGAGTTGAATTTCAAAATTTAAAGCAGCAGATTAGCACCGAGCGGGCCATTGATTTATTAAAGAATTCCAAGTTTACCATCACCCATATTGCTTATGAATTAGGCTATTCGAACCCTGCCAACTTTACCCGTGCATTTAATAAAATTATTGGTTGTAGCCCACAAAGCTATCGTCTAAAACATCAAAATCAGATGCCCTTACTTCAGGACGACCAGACATAGACCAGCACCAACAGGCAAAATGGTACTCATATAGTTTTCATCTGCTTTGATCAACTCAAGAAAATCTTTGACCTCAGCAGCATGCGAAATGACATTATCTACGATTAAAGTATTACCCGAGAACTGCAATAGACGTTTTAAATCATTCCAATAACTCACATAACAGCCACGCTCTGCATCTAATAAAATTAGATCATAGGATTCAGTTGCTTGTGCCAAATAATCTGAGGCATCGCCCACCCAAAAATCAATAAAACTCTCTAATCCAAATTCTTCAGCATATTTCTTGGCTTGAGCACTACGGAAAGCATTGATCTCTAAGGTTTGAACTTTACCTCCGACCGATTTTGCAGCTTCAGCCAACCATAAGGTTGAATATCCTGTCGATGTTCCAATTTCTAGAATCTGCTTTGATTGCTGAGTACGTACTAACATCCCAAGTAACTTAGCAGATTCTGCTTCAATATTTCGGTAACGTCTTAAACGATCAGACTGCCGAGCATCATGTTGCTTAAATTCATCATATAAATCAGCAATACGTTGTAAAAAAACGGTGCTCGTCATGTCTTGTCTCCGTAATGCTCAAAAGCAAAAGGTCAAATTTAAGTCGCTTGTATTAATTTAAAACGTGGAATAACTTGCCCATCTTCAAGTTCAACTGTTTCAACAAACATTGATAATGGACGCACCCACATTGAATAATCACCATATAAACACTGATATACAACAAGTTGTTCCTCAGTTTCACTATGTCGAGCAACATTAAATACCTGATAAATTTGACCCTTGTAGTGTTGATAAATACCACGTTGTAATACCATTTTCTGCTTCCTTATATATGCCATGAAATGATTGCAGTTATATAACAAGTTCGATTCGATTCAAATTTTTATGCTCATGTACGCACAAAAGTTCCACAAATATACTTTAAAATTCAAAAATCCGATTAAATTTATAAAAACATACTGTTTTACCTATTTATACATTTTGCGTACTATAGCTTCATTGAATGAATTTAGCTGATTTGAACTGCTTAGAATTTGGAGAAATACATGTTAGATCAAAATATTAAAACGCAATTAAAAGCTTACTTAGAACGTTTAGAAAGTCCAATCGAGTTGGTTGCTGCTTTAGATGAATCAGACAAAGCCGCAAAAATTAAAGAACTTGTGACTGAAATTGCAGAACTTTCTGATCAAGTCACGGCACGTTTTGACGGTTCAAACGCTCGCCGTCCGAGTTTCGGTGTGGCTAAAGCAGGTGAACAACCACGTGTGTTCTTTGCTGGTTTACCGATGGGACATGAGTTTACTTCTTTGATCTTGGCTTTATTACAAGTGTCAGGCTATGCCCCTAAAGTCTCTGATGAAGTATTAACTCAGATCAAAAGCTTAAACTTAAAAGCAAACTTTGATGTGTTTGTTTCATTGAGCTGCCATAACTGTCCAGATGTGGTTCAAGCACTCAACTTGATTGCAATCTATAACCCAAATGCAACTGCGACCATGATTGATGGTGGTTTCTTCCAAGAAGAAGTTGAAGAACGCAAAATCTTAGCTGTACCGATGGTGTTTCAAGACAATCAACATATTGGACAAGGTCGTATGACTTTGGAAGAAATCGTGGCGAAGCTAGACACTAATTCTGCTGAGAAAGATGCCGCAGCACTCAATGCCAAAGATGCTTTTGATGTATTGGTGATTGGTGGCGGTCCTGCAGGTGGTACAGCAGCGATCTACGCAGCACGTAAAGGCATCAAAACAGGTATCGTGGCTGAACGTTTTGGCGGTCAGGTCATGGATACCATGGACATTGAAAACTTCACCACAGTACAAAAAACGGTAGGTCCAAAGTTTGCTCAAGATATGGAAGCACACGTACGTGAGTACGGTGTGGACATCATGAATTTGCAACGTGTCAGCAAGATCACAGGTGCAGATCAGACAGCCAATGGTCTGGTTGAAGTTGAATTGGAAAATGGGGCTAAGCTTGAATCTAAAACCATTATTCTTTCAACAGGTGCACGTTGGAGAGAAATGAATGTACCAGGTGAAGCAGAATACCGTACCCGTGGTGTGGCGTACTGCCCCCACTGTGATGGCCCACTCTTCAAAGGCAAGCGTGTTGCGGTGATTGGTGGTGGTAACTCTGGTGTAGAAGCAGCGATTGACCTTGCAGGCATTGTAGAGCATGTGACGTTGGTGGAGTTTGATACCAAGCTTCGTGCAGACCAAGTGTTGCAAGACAAGTTAAACAGCTTGCCAAATACTACTGTGATTTTGAATGCGCTTAGTACTGAAGTTGTCGGTGATGGTTCACAAGTGACGGCGTTGAAATATAAAGATCGCGCGACTGATGTTGAGCATACGGTCGAACTTGCAGGAATCTTTGTACAAATTGGTTTATTACCAAACACCGATTTCTTGAAGAACAGTGCGGTTGAACTCAGCAATCGTGGTGAGATTGTGATCAATGATCGAAATGAAACCAATGTCAAAGGTGTGTTTGCTGCGGGGGACTGTACCACCGTGCCGTACAAGCAAATCATTATTGCGACAGGTGAAGGTGCGAAAGCTTCTCTATCAGCTTTTGACTATATGATTCGCTCTGATGTTTAAAATAATCTAAAAACATGTGCACGCATTTACATTTCAAAAATGTAAGTGCGTGTTTTTACAAGTTATCAACAAATTTTCAACTTTATTATTCATACAGTTTATGTTTATATTTTCGCTATCCATACCTATTGGATGCCACAAAGAAAAGGAAACATGAAAATGAATAAATTACTTGTTGCATTAGGTCTCGCTGCTACTGTTGCACTTGTAGGCTGTAATAAAGATAAAGCGCCTGAAACTGGGGCAACTACTGGCGAACACTTAGAACATGCCGCTGATCAAGCGAGTGCTGATGTAAAAAATGCTGCTGATTCTGCTGCGAGCAATGTTGCTACTGCGGTAGATACTGCTGCTGATCAAATTGATGCTGCTGCTGATCATACTGCGAATGCAACTGCTGAAGCTGCTGCAAAAACTGAAGCCGCTGCACGTGATGCAACTGCTAAAGTTGCTGGTGCAGTTGAAAACGGCGCTGCTGATGTAAAAGAAAAAGCTCAACAATAATCTTTTGATTATAAAAAAAGCCTCTGATCACAGAGGCTTTTTTAATGCAGAGAAAACTAACCGAGTAATCCTTCATCACGCATTGCAATTTGTACCGACTGACGTTCGGCCACTTTATTACGCAAAGCGATAATATGAATATAAGGTGTTAAGTCATGTTCAATATGATTTGACCAATTTGTAAGTACAAATAAATATGCATCTGCTGGACCAAAATTATCATCCACTAAATAATCATATTCTGATTCAGCTAAATAATTGTCGATATATTTCAGTAAACGATCTACTTCAGCATACGCTTTGGTTTTTTCATCATCAGTTAACTTACCACTAAAGAAAACTGCATAAGCATCATGCAACTCAGAATTTAAATAACCTAACCATTCAAGGACTTTGGCACGCCCCATGCCCGATGGTGGAATTAAATCCTGTTTAGGATCGTGTTGTGCCAGAAACGGTAAGATGGCAACGTTCTCAGTTAAGATTAAACCAGGATTAATCTCTAAAGCTGGAACATAACCTTTCGGGTTAATTTCATAATAATCTACCCCTTTCGAGGTTTTATGTGTTTTTAGGTCAACGCGTTCTAAGTCAAAATCTACATTTATTTCATTTAAAATAATATGTGCTGCCAATGAGCAAGCACCAGGCGAATAATACAACTTCATAATTGATCCTTGTTATCTAACGCTTATGTTCTAAAATGCTTTACCTTAATTTGCAAAATGTGTTTCCACAAATTTGTCAAAAAAAGTAAAAAATACTGAATGATCTGACTATTAGTGAAATTACATGATTTTGCAAGTAGTCTTATGTCAACTTTTTATTATCATCGTATATATCCTGCTCAAATAGATCATTTTTTGAGGAGAATAGATTACTTCTATCCTCCTCTTTTTGCATAGATCACACTTTATCTTTTCTTGAGCGCTTGGAAAAACTTGCAAGACCCAAAAGACCTAAGATCGATAACCATCCAAAACTCCCCGATGAAGTATTTGACGGTGAAGGTTTATTCTCGACATCACTCATATCAAGATCAACAATTACAGGATCATGATCTGAAGAGCGATAAGCATCTTCTGAGAAAAATAATGCTTTTTGTGCATCGGTTTTATATTCTTCGTTGTAATCTAAGACTGTTGGTTCATCTGCATTGATATGCCAAGTAAATGCTTTTTTTACTTTACTATATAAATTTGCATCTGCAATTGCGTGATCTAAATTGCCTGCGCCACCATAGCCTTCCGTATTACTTGATACACCAAATACATAGCTATAAGCCTGCTCACCTTGCCCTACAACTTTGTCATTTAATAGAACTTTGTAATTTGCCTTTTCAAACACCTGAATCGGATCTTCTTTGGCATAACTATTCATATCCCCTAAAACTAAGATGTTTGGCTTTTCTACTTGAGTTGGATTTTTTGCCATCCATTGAACGAGCTGTTGAACAGCTTTCACACGTGTCGGGTTCCAACAACCCTGCCCATCTTTTTGATCAGCGTCTGTTGTATTCGTGTCAACACCTGTACATCCTTTAGATTTCAAGTGATTAGGAATAATCGTGAACATTTGCTTTCCAGAAAGCGGTTGAAAAGTTTGCGCAATCGTCGATCTATTCTTATCACCTAAATCAAGTACAACTGGCTTGTTCACAGGTTTTATACGTTTGCTGTTATAAATAATGGCAACAGCAATCACATCTGTTCCTAAACGATCCTGATTTTCAGGAACTACATATTTCCAATCAGCGCCTAAAGCTTGGGTTAAATATGCAATTGCACTATTTTTATCATAGCCATTGTTTGCAATTTCCATCAAACCGTATACATCGGCATCAATTGCTTTTAATGCTTTGATAATTTTACGATGTTGTTTATCAAACTCAGCTTGGCTCGTTGCACCACGTTCAGTAGGGAAACCTGTTTTACCATTATCATAATTTAAGACATTAAATGCTGCTGCACGAATCAACTGCGTATCTTTAGTGGCGACATTTGGTCTTGATGGTGTTTTAGCGACCAATTCTGGGAGATTACGCCCCTGAATAGGCTGAATGCGCCAACCATTAAAACGATATTCTAAAATCCCTTCAATGTTCTTAAGCTGATCACCAGAGCGCAAACTATTTGTTGCACTGAAGCTCTGCGGCAACCAAGGCGTTCTGTTTTGATTGTTATAACCATCATCTAAAATAATCTTCGATAATAAGTTTTTCTGTGCTAATGCTTTTGCCTCAGCAGATAAAGGTGGATATAAGTTTGTTGGAATAAATAATCGCTCCTTACTCAGTGACAGCTCACCAAAGCGACCATAATTATAATTTTCACTGATGGTTAAAGTTTGTGGTAGTTTTACCAACATTCCTTGATAAAGTTGTGGTGAATTTACAGTTAATTCAGTCAAACTATTAAACGGTAAATCAACACTTTTTGGCTGTACCTGGCTTGCCATATTGCTATTACAGGTCAAAATATTTTGCTGTAACTGATCAATCTGTAATTGGTTTTGATACGCAGTCAAACGTCCTCGTAAGATCACTTCATCCCCAACTTGCCCACCTTTAACAGAGCTACTCGCTGGAATATAAACAAAAATCGCATTACTCACGTTTGGTTTAGCTTTGCTATCAACAGTTTGAATATAGAAGCCAGAAAAACCATTTTCATAACGATAATCAGCAGTGATCACACCGCGGAGCGTATAGTTTTGCCCTTGAGTTGCTTTATTATTTAAATCTGCAATCGCTGTGTCCGTACTAGAGCAACTCACTGTTTCACTGACAGGAGGTGTTGTTGCTGAACCTGTTATATTTGAAAAATCATTCCGATCCTTCCATGCACGCCATGAACCATCTAAATCAAATGCTGTGGTTGGATCAATTTCAGTTACAGGATTGACCGTTTGCAAGCGAGTAAAACTATTCGCTTTACTGATAGTAGTTGTTCCCCAACCGCCTGATGTAGGTTGTTCACCTAATCGTCCAAAACGATCAATCACTTTGCCTTTATAAACTAATAATATTGCATCATCACCATTAAACGTAAATCCAGCGACTTGATTAACCTTATCACCTAGCTCAGTTTGTAATGCAGCATGTCCAACTAGAAAGCGCCCCTTACTTTTCAGGTTCCCATTCAAAGGAAAAACTAAAGGCTTCAACGTCGTGCCATTATTAAACTGTTGGATCTCATAATCAGCCAAGTTAACCGATGTCGCATCTGGATTATAAATTTCTAATCCCTTTTTATTGCTATTGCCATCAATATACTGGCTAAACATAAGCTGCGCATGTGCCACAGAAAATATCGAAGATGCACCCAACAATCCTAAACAAACTGCAATCGAATGGAATTTAAAGTTTTTCATAAATTTTTTACTTAATGTTCAAATCGACATTAGGCTATTCAATCTGTGTGACAACGATATGAAGATTTTTTTACAAGTTTTAGGCAATCAAAAAAATGAACCCTTAAATAAAGTCATTTAAACATTTGACTTGACCACCTGAACACTTAAAATACGGCATTTCTATCTTTATATCTCCAGAATCATGTCAAACGATCAGTTAGAAACGCAAATTACGGAACTCGACAATTTGCCAGAGCACCGTGAAATTGTGACGTTTATGCGTCGTTCAGCTCCGCTCAATACTTCACAACGTACTGCTTTAGAAGATTATCGTGATTTAATTTTGGAATATCCTGTTGGTGATTTACGTCAACACTTTGAACACCCTGAGCGCCCATTAACAGTCGAAATCGGCTTTGGTATGGGTCGTTCTTTAATGTTAATGGCAAAGGCAAATCCTGAGCGTAACTTTGTCGGGATTGAAGTGCATATTCCTGGTATCGCACAATGTGTGTATGAAGTCGGTATGGCTGGTTTAAAGAACTTGTTTGTACTCGATGCAGATGCGATCCAAGTACTACGTGAAATGCCAGACAATAGCATTAACTGTGTGCAACTGTACTTCCCAGACCCATGGCAGAAAAAACGTCACTTTAAACGTCGTTTTGTGATTCACGAGCGTATGCAACTGGTTGAACAAAAGTTAGAGCTTGGAGGCACTTTCCATGCTGCTACTGATTGGGAGCCATACGCAGAATGGATGCTTGACGTTTTAGATCATCGTCCTAATCTAGAAAATCTAGCAGGTAAAGGCAATAGCTACCCTCGCCCTGAATGGCGTCCAGTAACTAAATTCGAACGTCGTGGACTTGAATCTGGTCACAAGATCAATGACTTTATTTTTAAAAAAATTAAGTAGTGACTCGTAAAATTTCAAATACAAATAGCATTAAATATTATTTATTTAATGCTATTTATCTCTTATTGGCTTACTCATATTAGTTTTTTCAAATCTTAAAAGAACAAAAAACTGAATGCTCTCTGGTGTCCATAGACGATAAAAACGATATCTCTAAAACCGTTATTATCGAACTCACTTTATAAAATCAAATCTGATCAAATTTAAGCTCTTCTATTTACATGATCTATAAATATTTTTTACTCATATTTAGCTAAAATGAGAGATAGATAATTTTTACATCCCTTTAAGAAATTATCGTTTCATAAACAATGAGTGCTATTCACTGTAATGATTTAACTCAATGATGAAGATAGGTTGGTTTTATGGAAAAAACACTGCAATGCCCTAAATGTGGTTCTACAGAAATCGAAGTACGTGATCATAACAAATTACTAAAAACAACAGGCGGAGTTCTAATGACTGCGGCTGGAACTACTGCAGGAACAGTGGGTGGAGCTGCAACAGGTGCATCAGTTGGTGCCACGATTGGTACTGTAGCAGGTCCATTAGGCGTCATTGTGGGTGGGACTATCGGAACATTTGTAGGTGCAATTAGTGTCGGTATTACTGGAGGAATCGTAGGTAATATTTTTGGGAAAAAAGCAGGTGTGGCGATCGACAAGAATATTTTCCAAGACTATCTTTGCCTCAAATGTAAACATCGTTTTAAACAGAAAAATTGATTAAGCTTAAGGCATATTTACATTCTTTCTAAGCTGATATTTAAAAAATTGTATCAGCTCAATGTATTTACAGATAATCGCTCGATTTTCTAGAATACAAATACATGCTTTTCTAACATTTCTTGATATTAAAAATCATTCAAATTTTGTCCATCACAAATAAAATGAAATGGTTTCCCTATCATTATTTTCCGTGTAAATGTCGTTTCATAATACTTTCACTTAGAAGTTTATAAACATCAACAAAATCGCTTCCTGAATTCTTTTCTAATAATTGTTGATGCATTTTTAAAATATTTTCATCACCACGCATTGCAGGACCTGTTTGCATTTCTTTAGGATTATTGATCGTTGCTTTTTGAGCAGTTTCTAAAATCAATGGATAAAGTAAAGAAAAATCAACCTGTTGCTCATCAACAATTTGTTTAGAAAGATCATAACAGTAATTGCTAAAATTACATGCAAAAACAGCAGCCATGTGTAATGTCTGGCGTTGTTGAGAACTATATTGATAAACCTTCGGAGTCAGACTATGCGCTAATGAAGCGAGCAACTCCAAGTCATTGTAACGAACTGCCTCGACAAACATAGGTGTTTCCGCCCAATCAATCGCACGCTCATGACTAAAAGTTTGTAAGGGATAAAATACGCCAGATCTCTCATGTACTGTTGAAAGCACCTCTAAACTGGTACTTCCTGAGGTATGAACAATTAATGCTTGCTGCAAATAATGATTAATTTCCTGAATAACATCAGGTATGGATTGGTCTGATATGGCAATAATAACGAGATCAGTATTGGAGTTTAATTGATCAAAATGATTAATCCCAGTGGCTTCAACTAAAGATGCTAAACGATTTGCTTTTTCTAAATCACGACTAAAAACTTGTACAATCTGGTGATCAGGATGTAGTACTTTTGCTAAATGATAAGCAACGCGCCCTGCACCAATAAATGTAATTCTCATTTTTATTCGACCTATATACAAGCAAAGCTATTCATTATTAAATTATTTACGGAAAATTTCTAATAATGAATTAGCCTACTAAAAAGTTAAGCAGAATAAGTCACAAAACCTATTCTGCTCAGCAACAAAGTTTAGATGAATGTCTGTACTGCTTTACCTTTCAAAGTCTGACCTAGCAAAGGTGTATTTTTACCTTGAGATAAAATTGTCTCTTTTGATACTACCCACTCTAGTTCTGGATCAACCAATACCCAACCGGCTTCTTGCTGCCAACGTTCAGTCATATTTGCAACTTGCGCTGGAATTGAAGTCACTTTTTCAACCCATTCTAATGGTCCAAACAGACTTTCTTGAATCAGTTGCAGACCCAAAGCGACATAAGTATCAAAAGCCGTTATTCCTGGTTGCGTTTCTGCAAAAGGTGCCATTTTTGCTGAACTACTTAATGGTTCATGATGAGTACAAATTGCATCTATCACGCCTTCTTTCACACCTTGACGTAACAATGCTTTATCTTGCTCAGAACGTAATGGTGGGCGAACATGCGCAAGTGAGTTAAAACCATCAGTGAGTTGTTCAGTCAAATGTAATTGGTGCATCGCAACATCTGCAGTGACTGGCAAACCTTTGGCTTTAGCTGCGCGAATCAAATCAACTGACGCACCACAAGACAATAAACCAAAATGTGCTTTCACACCTGTTGCTTCAATCATCAAAAGGTATTTAGCAATGGCAACTGTTTCAGCAATCGCAGGAATCATTGGTAAACCTTGACGAGAAGCGATAAAACCTTCGTGCGCACAACCATCTTTTGCAAGCTGTGGCTCTTCGGCATAAAAGACAACGGTCAAATCCAAACCAGCAGCATACTCAAGAGTACGAATCACAACATCATCATTTTCAAATGCGGCATTGGCATTGGAAACGGCAGTACAACCACCTTTCTTTAAGCCTGCCATATTCGCTGGTTGCTTCCCATTTAAGCCTTGAGTTTGTGCACCAATAATATGTAGATAAATACCGCCATCTAGTTGTGCCTTTTCAATCAGACCATGAATGAGTGCGCCATTATCTTGTACGATTGGCTTTGAGTCTGGTGGAGTAATGACATGCAAAATACCATTCGCACGCGCAGCTTTACCTTCTGACTTTAATGTCCCATGTTGTTGTTGCCCTGGCTCACGTAAGCGTGCACACAAGTCAACCATGGTTGGCATTAACCATTTACCTTGACCGTCAATCGTTTCATCAATTTGATCTGCGCTATCGACCAATTTACCATTCTTAATATAAACCGTTTGAACTTGATCAGTTTTTTGAATTGGATCGAGCACACGGACATTTTCAACTTTTACAATACTCATGTGATCTATCCTTTAAAGTGCAATCGCTTCAATTAAACCTTGTTCCTGTAACTGCCCTTGCATCGCAAGTGCCAACACTGCCATACGAACCGCAATCCCATTAGTAACTTGCTTCAAAATAACCGATTGATCTCCATCGGCAACACTTGAATCAATTTCAACACCACGGTTCATTGGACCAGGATGCATAACGATACAATCAGGTTTAGCGAGCGCCAAGCGTTCTTTGTTTAGACCATACATTTTGTAGAATTCAGATTGTGAAGATAATGCAGGTGAATCAATACGCTCATTTTGAATTCGCAATGCAATAATCACATCACAGTCTGTCACGCCTGCATCCATTTTATTAAACAGGCGTACATTTTCGCCATATTCATTAAAACCAACTGGTAATAGCGTATTTGGTGCAATCACGCGAATATCTTTGCAACCTAATGTTTGTAAAGCAGCCACATTGGAACGTGCTACACGTGAATGCTTAATATCACCAATAATGGCAACACTAAGTGCTTCAAATGGCTTCTTGGTTTCACGACGGATCGTCAACATATCGAGCATTGCTTGAGTCGGATGCGCGTGGCGTCCATCACCTGCATTGATAATTGCAACTTTAGGACAAACATCTTTAGCAATAAAATGTGCTGCCCCAGAAGATGAATGACGAACTACGAAAATATCCGCAGCCATCGCTTCCAAATTCCAAAGCGTATCACGTAAAGTTTCACCTTTAGAGGTACTTGAACGTGCAATATCGATATTCAGAACATTTGCAGACAACCGTTTTGCAGCTGCCTCAAATGTAGTGCGAGTTCGAGTAGAGTTTTCGAAGAAAAGATTCATTACCGTCAGCCCTTCTAATAACGGACGGTTAATCAAATTATTATTGTCGTCTAAAAAACTTTGTGCGGTATCTAAAATCTTGGTCAGGCTTTCTTTAGAAAGACCTTCAATGGTTAAGAAGTGCTTTAAATTTCCTTGTTGATTCAATTGAACCTGACTTGGTTGATGCAGGGCTGCAATATGCATAAAAGATTCCTATAGGTCGAATCACCAAAACTTGCATAGTGTAGCCCAATTTCTCTACTTTCGCAGAACAACTTTTCACCATTATGTTGCAATTAATTAGGGAGTTGCAACATAATGAATTAACGTAATGCACCAATATAGTGATGAGCAACTTGCGCTTTGTAAATTTCCTCATCAGTTACTTCTGAGGAATATGTATCCAAATCATCAATCATCGTATTGATTGAATCATCTTTAGCTTCATCAAGGGCCAAAATTGGCTCAGGGTATAAATCAATTAAAGAACCTAAGCGTGCAGCATAACGTTCTAACTCTGTATCTTCAGTTGCTAATGCGATTTCTACGACATACTTTGCATAATCTTTATCGTGGACTAAATACATAACATCAATAACTCGACCAGACACTCGTCTTAATCGCACGTACATTTGAGTTGCAACAGAAAAAGCTTCGGCATTTAGTACAAGTTCATGGTTCATATTTGCTTTCATAACGTCCTCACATCGTTGGGAGAAGTGCTTGTTGATCATCCGCTTAGAGAGAAGCAAAACATATACCAACTATTCAAATATATTCAAAAAATTATTTTCTTTACATCATGATACTCTGAGTCTATATAAGAAAAAATAGATAAACATTCCCACGATTCACATCCAATACCTATGCTGTGAATACACTTTGAAAAGAAAATCGGACACATCAAATACAGCACAAAAGTTTTAATCCGATTGATCGGCAGGCTGCCAATTCTGTGAACAAAGGCAATAATTAAAAAATTTATACAAAACAATTCACTTTATTTTGGGGTTTGAGAGTCCAGTTTGATGTAAATAAATTTTAAAATTCCTACCAATGATGCAAATATCAACCGCATCAATACTCCAAAATCAGTTAAAATAGCCGATTGCTAAAAATGTTTTGGAAATTTGAATGAACGCTAAACCACGTCTAACAGACTATTGGGTGACCTGTGCTGACGGGCTTGAAACCTTATTACAACAAGAACTTGAGAATTTAGGCATTCAAAATATCCAACGTTTTGCTGGACGTTTAATATTTAAAGGCACACTAGAGAATGCCTATCGCGTTTGTATGTGGTCACGTCTTGCCTCTCGTGTGTTGTTACCAATTCATACCCATGAACTTGAATTTACGCATGATGCACGTGATGTTGCAGAAGAGCTCTATGAAGGTGCAATTAGCTTTGACTGGTCTCTAATTTTTGCACCACAAAGTACCTTTGCTGTTCGTCTACATGTAGAACGCGAAATTAAAGTCAATACACAATTCGCTACTCTACGAGTTAAAGATGGTGTAGTTGATTCATTTATGGAAGCGGTTGGAAAACGCCCAAGTATTGATATTAAACAGCCCGAAATTACACTTTATGTACTAGCTGGTAAAACCGAGCATACTTACTGCCTAGATTTATCAGGTGATTCTTTACATAAACGTGGCTATCGTCACTTTATGACGGATGCACCGATTAAAGAAAACCTTGCAGCGGCAATCTTACAAAAAGCAAAACTACAACAACTGCAACCTGATTTAATTCTTGACCCAATGTGTGGTTCAGGCACATTCATTATTGAATCATTAATGATTTTAACTGATCGTGCACCAGGTTTAGTACGTCGCTTTGGCTTCAATGGTTGGCATGGACATGATCGTGAACTGTGGTTATCACTTAAAGCAGAAGCAGCAGAACGTCATGCAAAGGCTTTAGAGCAACCTCTGCCTAAGTTTTATGCCTACGATGCGGATTGGGAAGCAGTTAAAGCTACTCGCCAAAACATCATTGCAGCAGGTTTTGAAAAAATCCTCGATCAGATTCAAATTGAGGAACGTACTTTAGCTGATTGGGATGATTTCCACGCTGAAGGTAAAAAAGCCTTTATTGTCACCAACCCGCCTTATGGGGAACGTTTAGGTGATAAAGCCTCTAGTCGATCATTCTATTTAGGTCTATCAGGATTATTACAAAAGAATTTTCCAAATCAACCTGTTGCCGTGATTGCAGCACAAATTGAACAAGCAGATGTACTAGCCATCACCGAACCTCAAACTTTACGTTTGATGAATGGTAAACTTCCAATTTATATCCGTTTCGGCACAATAAAACCTGCAGCCGTAGTTCAACCATTCTTAGCGACGTGGCAACCTCAGCAATTTGAAAAAATTGAAGGTGCGGAAGACTTTACCAATCGTTTGCAAAAAAATATGCAAGCCTTAAAGAAATGGGCTGTGAAAGAAAATATATTTTGCTTACGTTTGTATGATGCCGATCTACCTGATTTTAACATTGCCGTCGATTTATATGGAGATCGTTTGCATGTTCAGGAATATGCACCACCAAAAACAATTGATCCTGAAAAAGCAAAAAAACGTTTTAATTTGGGTTTAGCTGCCATTCGTGCAGTAACAGGCTTAAATCGTGACGCAATTTTTATCAAAACTCGTGCAAAGCAAACGGGAACCAATCAATATGAAAAACAAAGCACTGCGTCTAAACGTTTTATTGTGCAGGAAGGCAAAGCTAAAATTCTCGTCAATTTAACAGACTATTTAGATACTGGTTTATTCTTAGATCACCGTCAAATTCGTCTAAGAATTGCCAAAGAAGCACGTGGCAAACATTTTCTTAATCTTTATAGCTATACCTCAACTGCTAGCTTACATGCAGCACTTGGCGGTGCAGCAAGTACCACGAGTGTCGACCTATCAAATACTTATTTGAATTGGTCAAAAGAAAATTTTGTATTGAATGGTTTAACTGTAGATCATGCTGATGAACAACATATGTTCTTTTCGAGCGATTGCTTTGAGTGGTTAAAAGAAGGCCATGAACAATACGATCTCATCTTCATTGACCCTCCAACTTTCTCTAACTCGAAAAAGTTTTATGGCACATTTGATGTACAGCGCGACCATGTTTCTCTGCTTAAACGTGCAATGAACCGTTTAACTAGTGATGGTACTTTGTACTTCTCAAATAACTATCGTGGGTTTGAGTTAGATGAAGAAATCGAAGCAATGTATCAAGTTGAAGAAATTACTTCTGAAACGATAGGCCTAGACTTTAAACGTAATCAGAAAATTCATCGTGCTTGGAAAATCCAACACCAACCAATTTAAATTAGGGGCTTAGGAACTTAAAGAGGGTTGTTACGGAGTAGTTAAAGCAAATCGAGGTATAAATTACCATGCCGATGATTAAAGCGATACTCCGTTTCTTTAAGATGCAAATAAAACATCTTCTTGTGAATTCCATTAAATTTACTGAGTCGCTTCTTTGCATAGCCCCCAGAAGGATTCTATAACGTTAATATGACGTTCCCCACAGGCAAATTCATTGTCCCCGTGATTTAATCTTAAGTGCTTATCAAAGCCAATATCTATACCTCCATCCATCTGTATTGATGACTGAATCAGTTCTATATGCCCACGGATAATCCCTTGCAGCGTAGCTTTTGAGCAATCTGGTACAATTTCCGTGTACACATTTCCATCTCGTTTGAGCAACCCAAATACAATGGTTTTTCCTGATGCCCCACGACCTCGCTTACTACGAACACGACGAGCACCAAAGTAAGATTCATCCAGTTCAACAATGCCATTGAAGGGAGATATTTCTTCACATTGGACAGCAATCTTTTTACGCAATTTGATATAAATTGTATTGATGCAGCGAACAGAAATATTGGTAAGTTTAACAGTATCAGATGCAGTAAAATCCATGTCAAAAAAGCGAATGATTTGCCTGAATTTTGCTTCTGCGATTCTTGAACGGAAATAGTATCTATTTTTTTCTTTCATATAAGGAAGTTACCATACTTTTTAATATGCTTAACTTCCTAAGCCCCAACGTAAATTATGAAAATACTGTTGCTTTAGCTTGCATATACACTTGGTTGCCATTATAAAATGTCAACAGAACCTAGTTAAAACCAACCAAATTATCATAGAAAAGTCTGTCTATAACAATGTCTTGATAGGTGAAATAAATTGTCAATTTTTCCATATTTTAACAAATAGAAAGCAAATCGTATCACTCTTTTCTTTTTATCCCACCTTCCAAGATTAAAATCCGAGATGAAATTTATTCAGTTTTTTGCAGCCCATCCCACTGCGCTTCATACTCTTTCGACTTCTTTAAATTCTTAGCTAAGCCAAAACCGCCATTTTCATATAAACGCGCCAAATCCAACAATGCTTCATTTTCACCCTGCTCTACCGCGAGTGAATAATATTCGGCTGCTTTTTTATAATTTTTTTCAACGCCCTTACCTTCTTCATAAACATAAGCAATATTAGACGAACCTAAGCCATTTTCAGCTTTAGAGGCTAAGGTAAACAGACGTAAAGCTTCTTTATAATCTTGCTTTAAACCTGCTTTGCCTTCCAAATAGAAAATACCAAGATTGTTAATTGCTGAAGATTCATCTTGCTTTACAGCTAACTGATAGTAATGTAATGCTTTTTTAAGGTCCTGAGCGACTTCATCATTCCCATCACTATACAAATGACCTAATTCAGCTTGTGCAAGATCCAATCCCGCATCAGCAGATTTGGTCATCCATTCCAAGCCTTTTTTAGTATTAATACTAACGCCGTCATCGCCATAGAGGTATAAAAAACCTAAATAATACTGAGCGTATAATTGCCCTTTTTGTGCCGCCTGTGTATACCACTTTAACGCTGTGGGATTATCTTCTTCAGCCCCTTCGCCATAATCATACATATACCCTACGGAAAAAAGTGCATCAGCATTTCCCTTTGCAGCCGCCTTTTTGAACCATTCTAATGCTTTACCAAAATCTTGATCGACATCATTTCCATAATAATAAGCATCTCCAAGATTATTTTGGGCAATCGCATCACCGCTTTTTGCTTGTTGAACGAGTTCCTGACTAAAAGATACATCCTCAGCTTGAGCTAAAGAAATTGCGCTCATACTTAATAATATTGAAAATACGATATTCTTTAATTTCATTCTTGAACCTACTTTGGTACATTTTTATGCAGATACATTCTAGCGGCTAAACAACTTAAGTAAATGTATATTTATATTTCCATATAAATCAAAAGTTAATTTTTATTAATTTATAAAAAGCACAGAACAAATAGACAGTTTGCCAAAATATTAAGCATGCCATTTTCGGTTTGCATGCTAAACTATGCATTGCTTTGAAAAAGGATAGTCCTTCTATGCGGTTTGTTCATCTCGGTATCCATACAGAATTTTCGATTACGGAATCGATTGTTCGCATACCTGATTTGGTCAAAGCTGCCGTTAAAGATGACATGCCTGCGCTTGCATTAACAGACTTATCCAACTTGCACGCTGCGGTGAAATTTTATGAAGCTTGTTTAAAAAAAGGCATTAAACCTGTTTTAGGCAGTGTCATTCGACTGAATGATGCAGAGCATCGCGCAACCTTATTAGCTATGAGCAGTAAAGGGTGGCGAAATCTAACCGAAATCGTATCTCGGGGCTTTATTGAAGGACAACAACTTAGTATCCCATGCGTACAAAAAGAATGGATACTTGAACAATCAGAAGATTTAATTGTATTGCTTGGACAGCATAGTGATGTCGGCAAAATGCTTTGTTCATCCAATCCACAAAAAGCAGAACCTTTATTAGAAGCATGGATTGAAAAGTTTGGTAATCGTGTTTATTTAGCATTAACACGTACTGAACGTGTTGGTGAAGAAGATTTTATTCAACAAGCCGTTAAACTCGCTGCTAAATATCAAATTGGTGTCGTTGCACATAATGATGTTCACTTTGTTGAACAAGATGATTTTGAAGCACATGAAGCACGTGTGTGTATTGCTGATGGTTATGTACTTGGTGACGATAAACGTCCTAAGAATTATAGCTCTGAACAGTATTTTAAAACTGGTGAGCAAATGTCTGAACTATTTTCAGACATCCCAAGTGCAATTGAAAATACTTACCAGATCGCAAAACGTTGTAATGTTGCCTTACAACTCGGGACTTATTTCTTACCTGATTTCCCGATCCCAGATGGTTATACCATCGACACCTATTTCGAACATTTATCTCGTACAGGTTTAGAGGAACGCTTAAATCACCTTTATCCTATTGCTGAACGTGATGAAGATTGGGCTGAGATTCGTCAGCCCTATGATGATCGTATTAAGTACGAAGTCGATATTATTTTAAAAATGGGCTTTCCAGGTTACTTCCTGATTGTCATGGACTTTATTCAATGGGCAAAAAATAATGGCGTACCTGTAGGGCCAGGACGTGGTTCGGGTGCTGGTTCATTAGTTGCCTACAGTTTAAAAATTACTGATCTTGATCCATTACGTTATGACCTACTTTTCGAACGTTTCTTAAACCCTGAACGTGTCTCAATGCCCGATTTTGACGTCGATTTCTGTATTGCAGGTCGAGACCGAGTGATCGAATATGTTGCACAAAACTATGGTCGTGAAGCCGTTTCACAGATTGCAACCTTTGGTACGATGGCTGCAAAAGGTGCCATCCGAGACGTTGCACGAGTTCTAGGCAAATCTTACGGTTTGGCTGACCGCATTTCTAAAATGATTCCAACTAAGCCACTGGGTGTTGATTTAGCAACTGCGATTGACATGGAACCACAGCTGAAAGACATTGTGACCAACCCATCAAATCCAGATAATGATGATGCTGCTGAAATTTGGGAAATGGCACTTAAGCTCGAAGGCATTACACGAAACACCGGGAAACATGCAGGTGGTGTAGTCATTGCACCCGGTAAAATTACCGATTATTCAGCGGTACTGTGTGAAGCAGATGGAACAAGTCGTGTTGCCCAATACGATAAAGATGATGTCGAAGCCGCAGGTCTGGTCAAATTTGACTTCTTGGGGTTACGTAACCTAACGGTGATTGAAGATGCCGTTCAAAATATTAATAAAAGAATTAAATCTGAGATTCCACTCGAAATTGCCAATGTTCCGTTGGATGACAAAGATGCCTATTTAGTCTTTGCGGATGCGAATACAACTGCGGTATTCCAGTTTGAATCCGTCGGCATGAAAAAGATGCTCAAGGAAGCAAGACCGAGTAAATTTGAAGAAATTATTGCCTTCGTTTCTTTATACCGCCCCGGTCCAATGGATCTAATTCCAGACTTTATCCATCGTATGCATGGTGGTGAGTTCGAATATCTACATCCATTGCTAGAAGGCGTATTGGAACCTACCTATGGGATTATGGTTTACCAAGAACAGGTGATGCAAGCAGCACAGTTCTGCGCAGGCTATACGCTTGGTGGTGCAGATTTACTGCGCCGCGCCATGGGTAAAAAGAAACCTGAAGAAATGGTTAAACAGCGCCAAATCTTTATTGAAGGTGCTGCAAAAAAAGAGATTGATGAAGCAACAGCAAACCATATCTTCGACTATATGGAAAAGTTCGCAGGTTATGGATTTAACAAATCACATGCCGCAGCCTATGCCCTTGTTGCCTATCACACTGCATGGCTAAAAGCACATTATCCATCAGAATTTATGGCAGCCGTTTTATCGTCGGAAATGCAGAATACGGACAGTATCGTATTCTTAATTGATGACTGCCGTAATAATAAATTAGAAGTGCTACCGCCTTCCGTAAATATGTCTTTGTATCATTTCCACGCCAGTGATGAGAAAACCATTGTTTATGGTCTCGGTGCAATTAAAGGTGTCGGCGAACAAGCGATGCAGTCGGTCATCGACTCACGCATCAATGAAGGTCCATACAAAGATTTATTCGATTTCTGTCATCGAATCGACCTGAAAAAGATCAATAAACGTACCTTAGAAGCCTTAATTCGTGCGGGTGCGTTGGATTGTTTAGGCATTGAACGTTCAAGCTTAATGGCTCAATTGCCTGAAGCTGTTCAAGCAGCCGACCAAGCACGAACTAACCGTGAAACGGGTATCATGGATTTATTTGGTGAAGTTGAAGAAGTTCAACGCAAACCTGCTAAACCTGTGAAACCGTGGTCAGACGAAGTTCGCCTTAAAGGTGAAAAAGATACGCTTGGATTGTATCTCACTGGTCATCCGATTGATGTCTATCGCCCAGAATTAAAGTCATTTATTCCAGCGAAATTAAATGAACTCACCCCGACACGTCGTGGTGTCACGACCGTCTTTGCTGGTTTAGTCGTTGATATTGCCAACTTCCCGAACCGTATCATGATTACAGTAGATGATGGCACTGCTCGTGTTGAAATCAGCTGTAATCATGAACGTTTTCAACGTTATAAAGAAATCGTTCGTCTAGAACAAGTAATTGTTATCGAAGGCGAAATTTATGAGCGTGAGGGTTTTGATCGCCCGATGGCTCGTTTGAGTAAAGCTTTTAGCCTCAATGAAATCCGCCAAAAACGTGCCCAAAGTATTCAAATTCGTCTCCCTCAAGATTTAATGACCAAATCTTTAGCCAAAGATTTACAGGCAATTTTATTACCTTATTGCAATGTCGATATGTGTCAGCATATTGCTTTACAAATCCAACTTGAACAAAGCTTTGCGACAGCAGAGTTGCATCTAGGTCCGCAATGGAAAGTCGCACCTTTAGATGAATTGCTAGGCAAGCTACGTGATTATTTTGGTAAGGACGCGATTTTTATCGAATACCAAGTGAAATCCAAAGCTGCAAAAGTGGCGGAAGCACCTAAAATAGCGGTTGTCGCGCCTCCACCTAAAAACATGTCAATGGATGAAGCACTTGATCTTTACCAAGCTGAAATCTCTCAATATTCTTAATTTTGGATGATATATGAACCTGTTTGACTCAAACCCTGTTACCCAAAACAAGGTGTCCAAACACTTGGATCATGTGCGTATTGTTATGGTCAATACCACCCTACCAGCCAATATTGGTAGTGCCTTACGCGCAATGAAAACGATGGGTTTATCTCAACTCGTTTTAGTTGCTCCTAAAACCTATCCACACCCAGATATTGATGCTTTAGCAGCGGGTGCACAGGATTTAATTGAAAAAATTGAGATCGTTGATACTTTAGAGCAAGCTATTCAAGACTGTCATCTCGTGTTTGGAACCAGCGCACGTAGCCGTACCATTCCATGGCCGTTACTGGACGTACGTCCTGCTGCAAAGGAAGCTTTACAAGGCGCGAGCCAACAGCAAAATATCGCTATTGTTTTTGGTCGTGAAGACCGTGGTCTCACCAATGAAGAACTTGCTTTAGCCAATTATCACTTAACCATCCCAGTTAATCCTGAGTATGGTGTTTTAAATGTCGCACAAGCGATTCAAGTGGTTTGTTACGAGTTGAGAATGGCAGCACTTGAACAAAATTCACAAGTGACAGCAACACCAGATGATCACATGCAACTGAAACAACAGCAAAGCATGGAATGGGATGAGCCATTAGTAACACAAAAACAAATGGAAGAATTCTATCCTCATCTTGAAAAAATGCTGACTGAAATCGAATTTTTAGATCCAAATAATCCTCGTTTACTTCCATTACGCTTGCGTCGCCTGTTCGGAAGGATACAATTAGATCGTATGGAATATCATTTATTGCGCGGAATTTTCAGCCGTGTACAGGCTTTAGCCAAAGGCTCATGGAAACAAACCAATTCGGAGGATCATACCAATGATTAAACAGCTTAAAGAAGATATCGAGGCTGTATTTGCACGTGATCCTGCTGCCCGAAATACACTCGAAGTTCTGACGACCTATCCAGGTATTCATGCTTTGATCATGCATCGTATGGCACATGAGCTTTGGAAAAAAGAATACAAAGGTACAGCACGTTTACTCTCGTCATTTAGCCGCTTTGCAACAGGAATTGAAATTCATCCTGGCGCAAAAATTGGTAAACGCTTTTTTATCGATCATGGCATGGGTGTTGTCATTGGTGAAACAGCTGAAATTGGTGATGATGTCACGCTTTATCATGGTGTGACCCTAGGTGGCACAACATGGAATAAAGGAAAACGTCACCCAACCCTCGAAGATGGGGTCGTTGTTGGGGCTGGAGCAAAGATTCTAGGACCATTTACTGTACATAAAGGTGCAAAAGTTGGCTCAAATGCAGTCATCACCAAAGAGGTTCCTGAGGGTGTAACGGCTGTTGGCAACCCTGCACGATACATTTTCAAGGATAAAACCCAGATTGAGCAGGATGAAGCACGCCGCCGTGATTATGCTGAAAGCATCGGTTTCCAGCCTTATGCCACCACGCAAGATCAGTCAGACCCAATTTTAGAAGGTATTCGTGTTTTACTGGATCGGATGCAGCAAAATGAAAAGCGCATGAATACCCTTTGCCAGCGCCTCTCGCTACTGGACCCAACATTTAACGGTCAAAAACAGAAGACCCAGCCATTTAGTAAAGAAGAACTTAAAATTATTGAAGAAGTTAGACGTGAATGTGAAGCTCAGAGCAAAACTTCTTCGAACTAATCCAATTTATAAAAAATGTAACAAGCTTCTCGTTGCAAGTTGGTTTTGCTTTTCCTAGACTGGTAAAACCAACGACCGACCTAGTTAATTCACTAAAATTAATGGATGTAAAGCATGAATTTTAAGCCTTTGGCACTTCTTGTACTTTCAACTTCTTTTTTAACAGCTTGTGGTACTACGCCAGTAAAAAAAGAAAAAGCTGCTGAACCTTTTGTATTCAAAGAACCTGATCCAACTCCCCCATTTTACGCTTTAAATCCAGTTAAATATGATGCTCCACCAAGCTTTGAAGTTGCAATTAAAGATGCATCGGCTCAACCTGTAACAAAAATGGTTGTTTCACTTCAAGGTGACCCATCAAAATCAACCACCCTTGAGGTGAATAAATTAATTGTCCCTACGATTGATCAGAAGCAACGTAATATGAAATATGCGGTGCTTGCTGGCGATAATGAAGTAGATGTCACTGAAATTGATGATTTTCTTCAATTGGTTGAAGGTAAAGCGCGTCACTACCCACCACGTTTTACTGAACGCCAAGAACGTAAAGGTTATGAGGCAAAACTTCGTGAAATTACGCAGAAACTTGATGCTTTAGCAGAAAAGCCCAATGCTTCTCTGGATGTACTTACTCGTGCATTTAAAGCAAGCGTTATGGCACGTAATATGGACTTAGGTACAGCCTATACAACCAAATCACTCAACTATGCACAGCGTATTCTTGCGATTAGCCCAAATGACCCTGAAACTAATTTCTGGTTTGGTTTTGGTCTATCTGAAGGTGGCGGTCAACGTGAAGCGATTCCATATCTAGATAAAGCGATTAAAGGCGGTGTACAAGAAGCTTATCTTTCTGCTGCAAATAACTATCTCTGGTTAGAGCAAAAGAAAAATGCGATTCAAACACTCAAAAATTATAAAATTAATTATCCAGATGAAGCCGAAGTTGCAGATCAACTTATCAAAGAAGTTGAATCTGGAAAACGCTGGAATGTTTGGCAAGTCCTAAATTAAAGATTTGTGATTTTGTAAAAATAGACTGTTCAGAACAGTCTATTTTTTTAAGTTGATTGAAAAAACATCTTTTTTTCGTATTATAGCTAGAATCTTCCAGCTAAATTTGCTCCTTGATAATGCAAGCATCTAATTCAAACAAATATCTATTTGCCTTTACGCTGTTATCAACTATTGCTTTAAATGGCTGTCAGGTCGTTAGCCTCAAGCAACAAGCGGTTGATGTCACCATAGCCAATGAACGTAATAGCATACTAACTCAGAAAAAGTTAAGTGAAGCGAGCCTGAACGTCTTATCGATGTCAGGTAAAGAAGCAAAAATTTGTATGCAATCCCCGAATGAATGCATTGCAGATCTACATAAAATTCCTCAGATTCAAGACGAACAATTATTGTCGACAGCCAGTGAACTATATCTTGCTAAAGCCATGTCACTGTCGGACTCCTCAGAATGTAAAATCAGTAAATTGCCTAAACACAAACCCGCTGATGAACAAAAGCTAATTCAGCAAAATTATGAAAGTTGTTTAGATCAGAAGCTTGAAGCTTTGGATAAAAGTATTCGTTATAGTTATGCGTATTTATTCAAAACATCACGTCAGCCACAAGAACGACTTTTTGATAACCGCCAAGTACAAATTCGAGATTTCTACAATCAGGCACTTACTCAATTGGTGAATGGTCATAGTTTAAGGAATCCATCGACCAATCTTACCCCAACGATTAAAATTGGAAAAAGTACTTATACAATTGATATTCAAGCATATCAACGCCTACAAAATATGAAACTGGAAAAATTTATTTCCAGTTACAACATGAATTTTTCTGGATTAAGAGCGATTAACCGCCGTGATGGTTTCGGTTCTGATTTTGTCGCAGTCTTTCCATCGACCGACTCATCATCACAAGAAAATAAATATATTCTTAATCCTTTAACTCATGATTATCCTAAAGGGATAAATCCGAATATCCATAAAGCACGCTATTTAGCAGCCACAATTATTGCTCAACCTAAAAAATCGAATGCAACGATAGAAGATGTTTTAACAAACCCGAATTTTGAAATTAAGGTTTATGATCCTTATAGCGTTGAGAAAGTAGAGATTGCAGGTAAACCATATTCATTAGCAGCAAATTTTTCTGCACCCTATGGTTTATGGCTAGCAGAAAATAATTTAGGTGCGGCTGCATATTTGACCTTAATTGACCGCGATCAGCATTTGGCAATGCCGCATCTCTATATGTTGGAACCCTATAACCCGAATAAAAAAATCATTGTATTAGTACATGGTCTAGCAAGTAGCCCTGAAGCATGGATTGCGGTAACTAATGACATTATGGGTGATGCAATATTAAGAGAACATTATCAAGTTTGGCAAATTTTTTACTCTACCAATATGCCAATTTTAGAAAGCCGTTTTCAAATTTATGCGTTATTAAAACAAGCATTTGGTTCACTTAATCCCAAAGATGCGGCGGCTCAAGATGCAGTTTTAATTGGGCATAGTATGGGTGGAATTATTAGTCGACTTTTAGTGAGTGATGCAGATATTTCTAAACAAGCTTTAGAATTGATGAATAATCGCCAACAAACACGTCTAAGAAAACACCCTGTCATTGGTGAAAGACTCAAAATGAAACCAATTGAAAATTTTGATCGAGCTATTTTTCTCGCAGCACCACACCGAGGGACAGACTACGCAGACCGTTGGTTTACTCTAGCAGCAAGAAAAATTATTAAACTTCCTGCAACTTTCTTAACGACCCTTGCAGATACGCTGACCAGTGATGATGTTGATTTAAAAGATTTTGTCAAAACACTGACTAATGATGTCATTCAAAATGGACCAAGTGATCTAAGTAAAAAATCTAAATTTATGGAACTGACAGCGAGTATCCCACCCGAAAAAGGCTTGGTTTTCCATTCTATTATGGGCAATATTACTAAAAGTGATGATCCGAATGTGATTACAGATGGCATCGTTCCATATAAGAGTGCACATTTAGATGGAGCAGTTTCTGAGAAAATTTTTACGGGTGGTCACTCTATTCAAGAAACGCCCGAAGCTGTGTTAGAACTTCGTCGCATCTTACGCCAACATTTAGTTGATCATGGTTTATATAAACCGAAGAATTAAGCACAATAAAAAAGCCCCCAAACAATTGGGGCTTTTTTAATCAAATCATTTAAACATCAGAGCGAATCATATAGTCAAAAGCTGCTAGAGAAGCTTTGGCACCTTCACCTGTGGCAATGATGATTTGCTTGTACGGCACGGTGGTACAGTCCCCCGCAGCAAACACACCTTTGACATTGGTTTCATTTCGATCATTGATCACAATCTCACCACGATTGCTGAGTTCAACCGCACTGTTCTTCAAGAAATCGGTGTTTGGTAATAAACCAATTTGTACAAAGATTCCTGCAAGTTCGACCGTATGCTCAACATCAGTGGCGCGATCTTTATATTTCAACGCCGTCACTTGTGAACCATCACCGACCACTTCAGTACTAAGCGCATTCAAAATCACAGTAGTATTTGGCAAGCTGTTTAACTTGTCTTGCAACACTTGGTCTGCACGAAGTTTGGTATCAAACTCCACCAACGTCACATGCTCTACAATGCCTGCAAGGTCAATCGCTGCTTCTACACCAGAGTTACCACCACCAATCACCGCAACACGTTTACCTTTAAACAATGGACCATCACAGTGGGGGCAGTACGCCACACCACGAGTACGGTATTCTGCTTCACCCGGTACATTCATTTCTCTCCAACGTGCGCCTGTTGAAAGAATAATGGTTTTAGATTCAAGCTTAGCCCCATTTTCCAATTCAACTTCAACCAGACCATTGGCCGTTTGATCTGCACCTGTGATCTTGCTGACTCTTTGTAAGTTCATGATGTCCACGCCATATTCACGAACATGCGCTTCCATATCTTGAGCAAACTTCGGACCTACCGTTTTTTGTACTGTGGTGAAGTTCTCAATGTCCATGGTATCCATGACCTGACCACCAAAACGTTCAGCCACGATACCTGTTTTGATGCCTTTACGTGCTGCGTAGATCGCTGCTGTACCACCTGCAGGACCACCACCAATCACCAATACATCAAAAGCCTCTTTCGCATTGAGTGCTGCGGCATCTTTCTCAGCAGAATCAGTGTCTAGCTTCGCCACGATTTCTTCCAAAGTCATACGACCTTGTCCAATATGTTCATTGTCTTGGAACAGCATTGGCACAGCCAAGATTTTACGTTCCTCAACTTCTTCTTGGAAAAAACCACCATCAATCATGGTCGCAGTTGCATTCGGGTTATAGATTGCAATTAAATTTAAGGCTTGAACCACATCTGGACAGTTATGGCAGCTTAAAGATACAAACACATCAAAGTTTGATTTTAAATTTAAACCTTTGATCTGAGTTAATACTTCATCAGAGACTTTAGGGGCATAGCCTGACACTTGTAATAAAGCCAAGATCAAAGAAGTAAACTCATGTCCCATCGGTAAACCAGCAAAGAACACACGTGGTTGTTCACCTGCTTTAGCCACACCGAAACTCGGACGGCGAGCGTTTGAACCATCAAAACGCGCCGTAACTTGGTCAGAAAGTTCTGCAATTTCAGTCACGAGTTCTTTGATTTTTGCGGCTTTGTCTGATTCATCTAAAGCAGCAACCAACTCGATTGGACTTTCTAAACGTTCTAAGTAAGTTTTTAATTGAGTTTTAATATTTTGATCTAACATGTATTTCTCCAAATTCTAAGCAGTTCAAATCAGCTAAATTCATTCAATGAAGCTATAGTACGCAAAATGTATAAATAGGTAAAACAGTATGTTTTTATAAATTTAATCGGATAAACCGAACGATAATTTATCAAGCATCCAATTTTTGGATAATTCGAACACGACGATTTTTAAAGTTTTTGGCAAGCACATATAAAACCGTACTTAAAGCGACAGCCAATACAATCAATCCCCATAAAATTAGCTTCACAATCTGAGAAATACGCTCAGCTTGTTGCGCACGGATATCTAAAGGTTGTGTAATTGAGGTGATACTTTTACCGTAGAGCTGTTGCTGCATGACCCATAACTGTTCAGACTTAAAATCATATTGTTTAAACTGAATCGGGTTATTCTTCTCAGCGACAATCAATTGATTCACATAGACATTGGCAGTTTTACGATCGACAGGTTGATGCAATAAAGCCACTTGTGCCAACACATAGGCTTTTTCAGTCGATGAAATGTTGGACTGCTGTAAATCTTGAGCAATTTGACTTTCAACAATATTATTTTGATAGCTCATCCATTGTTGATACGCCTGCTTGGTTTCATCTTTCCAATCATATTGAATGTAGCTCAGACCAGACCAAAGCAAAATAAAGGCAATAATCCAAGCCAAAACTCGTTGTGTCCATGCTTGGAAACGTTGCTGAAAAAACTTAAATTTCTTCATCCAACTGAGCAGTAAAAATGCCCCAATAAACGAAACCAAAATTTTTAGAAACAACCAACCAAACCATGATAATAAATTAAAAAAATAATCGACTGGTTGTTTAAATGGCACCAATTCTTGAACATGATAAGGCAAATCTAATGCCTGAACATGCGTGGAAAGATCAAAGAACCGATAGATAAATTCTTTTTGGAAAAATAACGATGCAACTGTAATAACGACCAATGTACAGGCTAAAATAAACCAGATCATTAAGTGACGTTGACGTTTTTTTAATGCATCTAAACGTTGGTCAATCGGTTGTACACTAAAATCGTTTATGGGTGACAATGATCTTTCCTTCAAAAATTAACAATATCAAGATTTTGGTGGCTGGCTATGCTCAAGCACTAAATGATTTAAATTCTCTTGCAAAGCACGTAAACGTGTTGTTGCTTCCGCACGCTTTTGCATCCCTTCTTTCTGGATCTGAATCACATCATTTACAGTTTTAATGAGGGTGTTTTGCACATGTTCAAGTGTTTCCACATCAATCACTGAACGTTGATTCGCTTTCGCAGTATCGACTGAATTTTGATGTAATAATTCAGCATTGCGACGTAATAATTCATTCGTTGTGTCATCAATAGCCTTGGCAAGCTGGACACTATTCTTTTGCTCTTGTAATGAGATCGCCAAACTAATCTGATTTTTCCATGCTGGTAGCGTAATATTTTTAATGGCATAGAACTTATCTACCAACATTAAATTATTCGATTGGATGATCCGAATCATTGGCAAAGTCTGCATTGCAGACTGTTGTAAAACCTGCAAATCACTGACTCTTTTCTCAAGATTATTCGCCAAATGATTAAGATCATAAATCTGTTGCGTCGTTTGTCGATCCTGCTCTTGTGATGTGAGCATTGAGATCTGTTGCTGAATATCCTGCTGTTTTAATTGCCCTGCAGCAATATAAACACCAAGCTGTTTATATTCATCCTGTACCGCATCAAACATTTTATCTAAGGTTCCAACCCGAGCTTTCAACCCCGATTGAGAACTTTCAATTTCTTGAACCAATACATCAATCTGCTCTTTAGTGGTATTAAAATGCTGATCAAAATTTTGTTTAGCACTTTTAAACTTACTCAGTAACCCGCCAAAAAACCCAGAGCTTTTTGATTTATTCAAAATACTTGAAGTATTCAATTGCTGTGCGACTTGCACTACCTCATTAAGTTTTTGTCCAGTCGTGTCCAAATCTTTATTCTGAACAAGATTTAACAGTTCATCGGTATAAGTTGAAGTTTTATTCGCAATATTTTTGCCATATTCCGCCACCACTGTGGTGCTGATATCTGCCAGTTCTTTATGTGCATCCATTACTTCTGCAAGATCATGTGGTTGCAATCCTAAATCTTTTAAATTCAACTGTTCAAAACGTTGCTCAGGCTTCACTTCAAGCTGATGAGATAATTTGCTAATTTCTGAATCTGACATCTTTTTTCCCTCTTATTTCTGTAATGATTTTTTCAAATTTTTAATTAAATCTTCTCGACTTTTATCAAGCTGATCAAGTGTATTTGTTGAAGTCGATGCTGTACTTTGTTTAACGTGATATTGCCATGCAGGAATCAAAACCTGTTGTGCTTCTTTAAATCGATCTAGCAAGCCAAAAGATAACTCTTGTGATAACTGCATTTGTTTCATCGCAATATCATTACTCGCTTGTAAGGTTTGTAAGGTATTTATTTTTTTCGAGAGCCGTTCAACAAAATGGTCAAGCTTTTGCTGTTGCGTAAACTGAGGATATTCTATTAAAAACTCATCAGCGGCGCGGATATAAGTGGCCATCTGTTCTCTTAAACCTAAAGCTTGCTGTAGTCGTGATTGAGATTTTTGGATTTCGATCTGTAATCGCTGACTTAAATGATTTGCTTCATTGATTAAACGCTCAAGATCTTTGACAAACTTTACTTGTCCAGCATCATATTCAACATCTATACCTAACCATTTTTGCAACGCGTTAAAACGACGGCCACCTAAATGTTTTTTGGAAATTGAAAGTTGCTGAATAATCTGGGTAATCACTTCACTCAATTGCTGATTCAATCTAGGGTCAACACCATTCAGTAATACACTTTGAGCTTGAACTAAATGATCTGCATAATGATTCAAACGATGTGGATCATTGAGTAGAGGAAGTAAATCATTACGTTTAATCGCTAAAACATGTTCTTGATTTGATTCAATTTGCGATAAGGGTATGAAGTCGAACGATTGCGTCATATTAGCCGAGTATAGTAAGAACAAATAAATTTGAACATAATTAGTTTTAGCATGTTCTTACTCTTTCGCATACTTAAATGTTGTTATGATTTTTAAGTGTTTTTCTCAATAAATTTTCAAAACTTATCACTTTTGTGGTAATGCATAAGTCCCAATCACATGTGCTACAGGCTCATCATCATCCAAAGAATATAACCACACTTCACCTGTCACCAATGTTTTACCAACTTTGATTAATTTACACTCAGCTTTAATATCTTGATTTCCATTCGGTTTACGGAAAAAGTTAATCGTCATATTGGTGGTCACAGCCATAGCAATTAGACCTAAATGCCCCATAATCGCAACATATAACGCGAAATCAGCCACCAACATCAAGGTTGGACCTGATACAGTTTGACCTGGACGTAAATCGTTCTGATCGATTTTATAAAGTAACTGTGCCCCTTTAGGACTAATCTCTTCGATACTAGTTTTTTCGAGTGCTTGAGGAAATTCCTGTGCCAAAAAATGAGTAATTTCATGCTTACTAAGCGCCATCACAATACATCCCAAATGACTTAGATTATTTTTGAATTATGCCTAAAACTATAAACAAACATTTAATCAGCTTGGTCTGAAAGTTCATTTAAGACTTGCCAATAACTAGGAGGCTCAGGAACATGTCCACGCTCTAATAACATCTGGTGCATTCTAGGTAACTTAAAATATGGAACTGTTGCCATCAAATGATGCTCTTTATGGTAATTGACATGGATAGGCGCAACTAAAGCACGGGCAAGATAACCAGCCTTTGTGGTACGTGTATTGGTTAAAGCACTATGACTAGTTGGCATACCCGCATGTTCAGCCATAGAACGAATACGTAATAACAATGGAAAAGGCGTTAAATATGCCAATACCCAAAGTGCATACAGTTTAGGATGACCCGCTGCCCACAATACTGAAAATAAAGCAGCATTAGTTGCAATCGCACCACCACTATTTTTTAAGAATGTTTTGGGATAATCTGTCCAATGACGCCCCTCTTGAGAAATCCAACGACGGTCATTTGACACCGTCCATTCCATTTTCTCAACATCCATTAGCACACGTCCAAGTGCAAATTTTAAGCCTGTTACCCCTGAAACATCACGAAAAAATTTACGCATCAACGATTTTTTTGAGGTTGGAAAACCTTCAACAAGCGACAAATCAGGATCATCCACAGTAGAAGTCTTACTATGATGACGTAAGTGATGCGCACGATATTTCTTTAAATCATTCCAAATCGGGCGAGCACAAAGCCAATCTGTGGCAATATCATTCAGCCATTTGGTTTTAAATAAGCTTTGGTGTGAAGCGTCATGCATAATAATTGCAAGCGCAAGTTGACGACCCGCTAATATTACCAATGCAGCTATACACATCAGTAATTTGCCCCAGACAGGTAAATACTCCCATGTACTGGCAAGCGCAGCGAAGGTTCCACCAATGACTGCCCACGTTGATAAAACAGCCCAACTACCGTGTAAATCTGACTTTGTTGTCAATTCTGTGATTTCTTCTCGTGTGAACAAATCACTTATTGATGTACGTGTATTCATATCCCTACCCTACAATTTTTCTATTTCTATAGATACGTAAATATGATTTTTATTTTAAATTAAGTAATATTTCTGTCAATATATTAAAATTAATTTTTTAGTAATATTTATACTAAACTGATTTCATAGAATCGTTGCCACAATTCCAGTCCAGTCTGATCCAATTGCTGAACACTTAATGCAAATTGATCACGTAAATGAACATCAACAAAATCCTCAGGTAATAATGGATCATTCATCAGCAAAGAAATGGTCTGCCGACCAAGCAATAGCGATTCTTTAGCAGCAATATCTAAGCTTAATTGCTCAACTGTCTCCAACCACTTTTGAATCATTTGACTATATTTTTTATAGTTTTGGTTAAGCGTTTGAGTGGGCCAAAGCTTCGGAATTTTATTTAATGTTGTGGTGTCGAAATGATTGATTTGGCAAATTTTGGCGCTTTTTTCTAAGCCAGAAGCTTGTAATCCCCCAAATACCTCTTTAAAAGAAATGGCTAAATTATCAGGGCGAATATAAATACCTTGTTCTAACTCTTTAAAACCGAAGTGCTTTAATGCGCGTTCTCGGCGGTTTAAAGCTGTACGATCAACCCGCCCTAATTCACCCGTAAAGACAGCTAAGTATTGATGATCCCATTGTTTTGTTTGCTTAATTCCGTTTTTACGGTTCAACATCACATCGGCCCATTCGTGTGATTTAGCCGTAAATTGATATATACCGCGCTCAATCGCCTCAATCACCCCATCACTAGATAATCGGGTTACTGCGACACGAATACTATTTTCGCTAATCTCAAAAAGCTTCGCTGCGATAATAATTTGTTTAATCGAGATCTCACGACCTTGTAGCCCTAAAAGTAAATCAATGATTAAATCTCGGGCATTCATTTTAGCTATTGTCATCTTACAATCGAACCAGTTCTAAACATGAAAAAAGAAATAAAGAATAAGAATTTTAACTTAGAATCCCTCCCTTTTAGTAATTTTTCTAAAAGGGAGATTTTATTTTTATAGAAAAACAAATAAGAAAATTATACCCAGTACAATCCGATACCAAGCAAATACGCGTAAAGTGTGGCGTTCAACAAATTTAACTAATGCGCTCACCACCAATAATGCCGAAATAAAAGCAGCAACAAAACCGACCCCAATATTCAACATATTATCTTGTGTCAATACATCCGCATTACGAATAAGATCAAAAGTTGCAGCCCCCAACATCGTTGGCATTGCGAGAAAGAAAGAAAATTCTGTTGCCGCTTTACGAGACAAACCTGAGAACATTCCTCCCACAATGGTAGCACCAGAACGAGAAGTCCCTGGAATCATCGCAACGCATTGTGCACAACCGACTAAAAAAGCTTGCTTGTAAGTAATTTTTGTCGCTTCAGTTGTTTTATGATCAAAATTCTTGGATTCAACCCAGAAAATAATCAGACCACCAACAATCAGTGCGATTGCGACCACAAGTGGACTAAATAAGACACTTTTAATAAAATCGACTGCAAAAATACCAATCACGACAGCAGGAAAAAAAGCAATTAAAACGCTAAAAGCAAAATGACGCGCTTCTGAATCCCCACTAAAAAAACCTTTAATCAAATCAAAAATCTTTTGTCGGTATAACCAACAGACAGCTAAAATTGCACCAAGCTGAATGACAACTTCAAATACACGCCCATCGTCAGAATGGAAGTCGATCATGTGACCAAATAAAATTAAATGACCTGTACTTGAAATCGGTAAAAATTCGATCAAACCCTCAATAAACCCTAAAAATAAAGCCTTTAAAATTTCAATATGTTGCATAACTTACTCAAAAAATGCGTAATTCAAGATTAAAATAAAGCGCAAGCTTACCTTGAAATTAAATCATTTTATGTGATTGTCACGTAATGTTTTAAGCTTGATCTTTCTCGCTCTAATACGGGTTTTCTATTAAATAATCATCAAACTATTTTTCTTTTGCATTTGTTCAACAACTTCATGTGTATCGAATCCTAAACGCCAATAAAGCAATTCTAAAACATCTAATTCATCCTGCGTGATGATACGATCGCTCCATAAACATCGCTCTGCAATTGCTAAAATATTGAGACGATCACGTAATAACAAGCCTGAAACATCATTTAAAATTTCTGCTAAATCAAGTGGTTCATCAGAAATATCTGCGTAAATCTGCATTTCTTCGGGTGCTAAAATCTGTTGCAGAATTCGTTCACGCACCTCAAGCTGATTTGGACTATTAATTTGTTGTACATGCAATAAAGCATCAATTAAATGCACAATTTGTGCTTTCACATCTTCAAATGACGTTGGTAAATGTGCAGGCATAAGATTGAGTTCACGCTTCACCCGCTCCAATAACAAAGCATCAAGCAAACCCACCTCACCATCTTCTTGAATAATACAAGCCAATTTAGTCAAAAATTGACGAGCAATACTTGTCGGCATATGCCCAATATTCTTACAGGCATCATGGAAGATTTGAACATGAATACGACCATCTAAATTCAATAAAGAATCTACGATTGCATGACTTACAGCGGCTTCTTGAGGAATGAATTCACGATATTGACGAATCATCAAAATCGCAACCATCACTTCCCTTGAACCTGTCGCCGTTTGCATCGCTCTTTGTATCAATTCTGGGCGCTTTTTATTCTTCCGCATTTCAGAATTTAAAGGCTTAATTGCATCATTCAAAGCGAAACTGATCGGCGATAAACGCAATAAAGGTAAAGGCTGTGGAGAACTCCAAGGTAAGGTCATATCTGCCATTTCTTCTTCCAAAGAACGAAACAGACTAAATAAAGGACGATTGCGTAGCTTTTTTAAATTTTCTAATTGCAAATCCTGTAACAAAGTAGGATTTAGTTCATAAATTCGATCTTTGATACTTGGATGAATATTCATCCAGCTTTGTGGGCTAAGTGAATTTGCGAAACACATATGTGAAATCGATTCTGAATACGCACTATGAATTTGCGAACCTGAATGGTGCACATAGATACGTAACAAGGTTTGAATATTGGCATTATTATTCATCAAACGCATAGTTTTCAGGTCATTACGAAAGGTTCGACCACTCAAAGTTAAATATTTAATCAACCGTGTAATCAAAATACCTAAGCTACCTGCCAACCAAATAACACCACCAATCGCAACAAAAATAGTTTCGAATTTGTTTCGATAAGACGTTGCATAAGGATTGTATCCAGCTTGTGCTAATTTACTCCCCCATTGGCTAAAAGTGGTTAAACCACTGTACAAGATTTTTAATTTGGTGTTTTCTACAGCCTCACCCGATAAAATTTGATTAAATTCATAGCTCAATAAACCATAAAGCTCTAATTCATCCAAATTTTGTAAAGCACCCCACGTTAAAATAATTACGATGTCTTGAGATCTGAAGCCTGCTGTTAAAGCATTGACGCCCACTTCATTTGGAAGTACATAAACAGCAGGTGTATCTATCATAAAACTTTGAGCAACTTGCTCTACGACTTTTAATGCTGTGCTTTCTTCGGGCGTACTCTCATCAAAAACAAGGCGTCTTGCTTTAAGTTGTTTTGCGAGTGAATGACCACCTTCACGTAAGACATACAGTTCAGCACCAACCGACCAAACCATAACGAAGAATAAAAGAAAGATGAAATATGGACTAAGAACATGCCACCAAATGGCTTGAGTGTAGTCAAAGAAATGAACGACTAAACCCAAAATCAAATTGAGAATAAAAACTGTCGACAACATAGCGAGCAAGCAAAAACTTACCGACCATGCAATATTTTTATTTTCAATTAAATAATGGCTCATTTCTTTCAATGTAAATTTTCCTGATTACATTGTTGATCTTAGAGGCTTTGAAACCTTAAGTATCATAAAATAAAAAAGCGGGAATTTCCCGCTTTTCTATAGATTTAAATGATTACTCTTCTTTAATACCTGTTAAATCAACAGAAGAAGCATCGATATTTACATCAATATAACCATCTGCTTTCTTTTTTGCTGAATCATTACGTTTCTGCTCAAGATTTATCAGATAGTCATTATCAATCCCACCAGCCACATAGATCCCGTCAAATACTGAACAATCAAATTCTCTTAAATCAGGTACTTTGCTAGTACGCACTGCGTTCTTTAAATCTTCCAAATCTTGGAAGACTAAACGATCTGCACCAATAATCTCACGAATTTCTTCAACTGTACGATCTGAAGCAATTAATTCAGATTTTGCTGGCATATCAATACCATACACGTTTGGATATTTCACCATAGGTGCAGCCGAAGCAAAGAATACTTTCTTCGCGCCAGAATCACGTGCCATTTGAATAATTTCATTACAGGTTGTGCCACGTACAATCGAGTCATCCACTAACAGTACATTTTTATCTTTAAATTCAAGCTCAACTGGGTTTAGCTTTTGACGAACTGATTTTTTGCGCTGCTGTTGACCTGGCATAATGAAGGTACGTCCGATGTAACGGTTTTTCATAAAACCTTCACGGAATTTCACGCCCAAAATATTAGCCAATTCTAATGCTGAAGTACGGCTAGTATCTGGAATTGGAATGACCACATCAATATCGTGCTCCTCACCCCATTCCTTCAAAATTTTATACGCCAGTTTTTCACCCATTTTTAAACGAGCTTTATAAACTGAGATACCATCAATTGTTGCATCTGGACGAGCAAAGTACACATATTCAAAAATACATGGACGATATTCTGGATTTACTGCACATTGTTTGGTAAATAATTCGCCATTTGAATTAATGAAAATTGCCTCACCTGGTGCAATATCACGCTCAACTTTAAAACCTAGCGCTGTAATCGCAACGGATTCAGAGGCAATGATATATTCAGTGCCTTGCTCAGTTTCACGAGAGCCATAAACTAAAGGACGAATTCCGTTTGGATCGCGAAAACCAACAAGCCCATGACCTGTGATCATCGCAACAACCCCGTAAGCACCTTTACAACGCTCATGAACACGAGATACGGTGTGGAAGATATCTTCTGGCGTTGGGTTGAGTGTACCGATCTTCTGTAACTCATGTGCAAACACGTTGAGTAAAACTTCAGAATCAGAATCAGTATTCATGTGACGTAAATCTGTTTTAAACAGATCATCATGAATTTCTGCGGCGTTGGTCAAGTTACCATTGTGTGCAAGGGTAATACCATATGGAGAGTTTACATAAAACGGCTGTGCTTCAGCACTACTTGATGAACCTGCTGTTGGATAACGAACATGTCCTATCCCATAGTTACCAAGCAAAGCACGCATGTGACGGGTATGGAATACATCACGCACCATACCATTATCTTTGCGGAGGAATAAACGCCCTTGATGGCAAGTTACAATCCCTGCTGCATCTTGTCCTCGATGTTGTAACATCGTCAAGGCATCAAATAACATTTGGTTTACTGGCGATTTACCGGCAATCCCAACAACTCCACACATAGCAACCTCGCGACAAGCTAGGAACGGGGTTTAACCCCAATTAATAAAAAGGATTTTTCGTGGAATGATCAGAACGTTGATCTACTGAAGCGCGTTCTGACTCCTCCATTTCAGTCGAAGGGCGATGTAATAACGCACCTTCAGATGTCATTTGATGTATCGCTTCATTTGCAGCATCTTTTGATATTTCGGTCGCTAATGGCGCGTATGGCAATAAAATCTGTACAAATTTTGATTGCTTCCAATGCGGTGAACTATTCACCCAAGGACCGACACCCTGCATCGCAATCAAGACAATCAATAAACCTTTTAGTGAACCAAATGCACCGCCTGCTAGACGATTTAATGGGCCCAATTTTAAACTTTTCAAGAGCCCATTCAGGAATGCGGTAATAACCCACGTGCAAATCACGATGGCTAATACAATAAAAGCAAAAGCAGCAATTTTTTGTACAACTGGGTCTTGGCTTAGACTGCTCATCGCAGGTGCCCAAATGACCGCGTATTTAGCCCCAATGACCAATGCGAATATCCACCCGATCAAGTTCGCAAAGGCTTTAATAAATCCTTGACGCAAACCGTTTAGCCCTCCAATGAGCAAGATGATCAGGATGATGATATCAAGTGTGTTCATGTCACACAGTCATCGCGTTAACACAATCTTTTACTAGTGTTGGACCTGTATAAATAAGGCCACTGTATACTTGAACGAGACTCGCGCCCGCCTCTTGTTTTGCTACGGCCTGCTCACCTGAAACAATTCCCCCGACACCAATTAAAGGAATTTTTCCATCTAAAACATCGGCGAACTGACGTAAACATTCGGTGCTTTTTTCAAAAACGGGTGCGCCCGACAAACCACCAGCTTCATTACCATTTGGCAGATTTTCAACACCGTCTCGCCCTAATGTTGTATTGGTAACAATCAAACCATCAATCTTAAATTTCAATAATTGTTTAGCGATAAATGTAATATCTTCAGACGTTAAATCTGGCGCTACTTTGAGTACTAAAGGAACATAATGATTATTTTCTTTAGCAAGTTCTAGTTGACGTTGTTTCAAAGTTTGTAATAGCTCTGTAAGTGCATCGCCACTTTGTAAACTACGTAAATTCTTTGTATTCGGTGAGGAAATATTAACTGTAATATATGATGCGTAATTATAAACTTTTTCTAAACAAATCAAATAATCAGAAACCGCATCTTCAACGGCAGTATCTGCATTTTTACCAATATTAATTCCTAAAACGCCTTTAAACTTAGCAGCTTTAACATTTTCAATCAGTTGATCAACACCGTCATTATTGAATCCCATGCGATTGATGATTGCTTTCGCTTCTGGAATACGAAATAAACGTGGTTGAGGATTACCTGCTTGTGGACGTGGTGTAATGGTACCAATTTCAATAAAACCGAAACCTAATGCAGCTAGAGCATCAATGTGCGCACCATTTTTATCTAAACCGGCAGCAAGACCAACAGGGTTTGGAAACTCGATACCCATACAGCTCACTGGTTTATGTGCAGTTTTCTGATGCATCAATCCAAATTTATGCGCTGTATCGAGCATAGAAAGTGTGAGTTCATGTGCACGCTCTGGTGCCAAAGTAAACAACAAAGGGCGAGCCAATGAATATAACATACCAATCACAGTCTACTGATTTTTCAAGTAGCCGTATTATAGGCATAGGCTCAACAAAACACCATGCTTGACATATGCTTATTTTGTAGAGTCTTTGCTTTAGTGCTTCTTGATTAAACAATTTTCTGGTTTTATTCAGGTTTTTAATCTTGGTCAGGTCATTTGCAATTGATTCAAATTCACATTTCGCAGTTCAATAAAAAAAGGAACTAAGCTCGTTTAAAGCTTAGTTCCTTTCACTAAATTGTAGAAATGTTACTTATTTCCAAGAATAAGACACACCAGCACCTACAGCAGTTGTATTACCATTATTAAAGCCTGTTGAGAATGCTCCCTTGATTGCAACACCATTATCGAAGTAATGACTTGCTCCCACAGCGATAGCAGACTGACTATCATAATACCCCATACCCATACCAACAGTAGAAGCCCCTTGTTCAGCTGGCATTGGAATATTTGTCATCGCAGTAATACCAGCAATACCTTGCGCGGCAATTTCTCGGTTTTTACGAACATCTTGATTGGTTTGATCCACACGGCTAGATACATCTCTAAAGTTATTTTCTAGATCCATAACTTTGGTATCAGTATAAGCTTTCGAATCAGAAAGCACTTTTGCATCAGCAGTTTTATATTCTTGACGCATTACCACTTCACGACTATCTGTATATCCTTTTGCACTTGTTAATGTTGCCTGATCACCTGCATCTGCATAAGTTTTAGCATCAGTTAAAGTTTTGGTATTCGCATCTTTCATCTGCTTAACATTTACAGCATCAGTATCTTGCACACCAGCTGCAACATGAATAATCTGACGTTCCTTACCAGCAGCACCAACTGAAACAGTATTATCTCTGTCTGAAGCTGAATCATTACCCAAAACAACAGCATTTTTGGCAGCAGTATTTACGTTATTGCCAACAACAAAACTGTTATCACCAGTGACCGTATTATCATTACCAACAGCATAACTTCCATTTGCTTGAATGACATTTGGATCACCAAAGGCACCTGAACGCTCACCTTCAACTTTATTGCCTTTACCGACTACAGTATTTGATTTTCCTTTTGCTGAAGCTCCAGAACCCACCACCGTATTATTTTCACCATCGGCAACAGCACCATCTCCAAGAGCAGTAGCTCCAGAGCCTGTAGCTTTAGCTCCAGAGCTCGTTACATTTGGATTCGCATCAAAGTAAGGATTGTTACCACCACCTTGAGATGCAAGCCACTCTTGTTCTGTACCTGAATAACCATTGTCAACGGCTATTTCAAATGCACTTTTACCATTTGCTCCCGTATCTCCTTTCGGTCCTTTAGCTCCAGTCGCGCCTGTAGTCCCTACATCACCTTTATCACCCTTAGCTCCAGTCACGCCTGTAGCGCCGATATCACCTTTGTCGCCTTTAGCTCCAGTTGCACCCGTAGCACCTACGTCACCTTTATCGCCTTTAGCTCCAGTTGCGCCCGTAGCACCGACATCACCTTTATCGCCTTTAGCTCCTGTCGCGCCGATATCACCTTTGTCGCCCTTGTCACCTTGAGCTCCTGTGGCTCCAGTTGCACCCGTAGCACCGACATCACCTTTATCGCCTTTAGCTCCAGTTGCGCCAGTCGCGCCGATATCACCTTTGTCGCCCTTGTCACCTTGAGCACCAGTGGCTCCAGTTGCACCCGTAGCACCGACATCACCTTTGTCGCCCTTGTCACCTTGAGCACCTGTGGCACCAGCCGCGCCCGTAGCACCTACATCACCTTTATCGCCTTTAGCTCCAGTTGCACCCGTAGCACCGACATCACCTTTGTCGCCCTTGTCACCTTGAGCACCTGTGGCACCAGCCGCGCCCGTAGCACCTACATCACCTTTATCGCCTTTAGCTCCAGTTGCGCCAGTTGCGCCAGTCGCGCCGATATCACCTTTGTCGCCTTTAGCTCCAGTTGCACCCGTAGCACCGACATCGCCTTTATCGCCCTTGTCGCCTTTAGCTCCAGTCGCGCCCGTAGCGCCGATATCACCTTTATCGCCTTTGTCACCTTGAGCGCCTGTTGCACCAGTTGCGCCGATATCACCTTTGTCGCCCTTGTCACCTTTAGCTCCAGTTGCACCCGTAGCGCCCGTAGCACCTACGTCACCTTTATCGCCCTTGTCACCTTGAGCTCCTGTTGCACCGGTAGCACCTACGTCACCTTTATCGCCCTTATCACCTTGAGCACCTGTAGCTCCTGTTGCACCCGTAGCACCTACGTCACCTTTATCGCCCTTAGCTCCTGTAGCACCAGTTGCGCCCGTAGCACCTATGTCACCTTTATCGCCCTTGTCGCCCTTATCACCTTGAGCACCTGTAGCTCCTGTTGCACCCGTAGCCCCTACGTCACCTTTATCGCCCTTGTCGCCCTTATCACCTTGAGCACCTGTAGCTCCTGTTGCACCCGTAGCACCTACATCACCTTTATCGCCCTTGTCGCCCTTATCACCTTGAGCTCCTGTGGCTCCAGTTGCGCCCGTAGCACCTACGTCACCTTTATCGCCCTTATCACCTTGAGCTCCTGTAGCTCCTGTTGCACCCGTAGCCCCTACGTCACCTTTATCGCCCTTGTCGCCCTTATCACCTTGAGCACCTGTAGCTCCTGTTGCACCTACATCACCTTTATCGCCCTTGTCGCCCTTATCACCTTGAGCACCTGTAGCTCCTGTTGCACCCGTAGCACCTACGTCACCTTTATCGCCCTTGTCGCCCTTATCACCTTGAGCACCTGTAGCTCCTGTTGCACCCGTAGCACCTACGTCACCTTTATCGCCCTTGTCGCCCTTATCACCTTGAGCTCCTGTGGCTCCAGTTGCGCCCGTAGCACCTACGTCACCTTTATCGCCTTTATCGCCTTTGTCACCCTGAGCACCTGTAGCTCCTGTTGCACCAGTCGCGCCCGTAGCACCGACATCACCTTTATCACCCTTATCGCCTTTGTCACCTTTTAAAGAGGCTAACCACTGAGTTTGTGTACCAACATATCCACCTACAACTGCAAGTTCATAAGCACTTTTACCATCAGCACCACCGCCTGTTGGTAAACCATCAATCTGGCTTTGTAAACTCGTTAATTTAGTATTTACAGCAGTAAAAGCACTTCCTATATTTGTATAATTTGACCCTTGTATGACATAAGTTGGGCCAGTAAATACACCTCCGCTAAAACCTGCACCACCACCAAAAACATTGGCCAACGAATTTAGTTGGCCAAAATTAACTGCATCATTTGTAGATATACCGTTTGATAGGTTGGTGATCTTATTATTATTGAAAGAAATTGAACCATTTCCAGGATCATTCCCTAATGCCCCCTTAGAGGTAATTCCGCCTGCTCCAACTTTTAAAGTATCCGTGCTAATTGTTACATTTAAATCATCATTCAACAGTTTATTATCGGATACCAATGTACCTGAAGGTTGATTTAAACAATAAAGCGTTCCCCAATATTGTTGTGAAATAATCGTATTATTCAATGCAGCAGTCGCAATACTCGGATTATTGTTAGAGCCTTGTGCGCCACATGTAATCACTTGCTCAGCAAACACTTGTTGTGAAACCAAACTCACTAAAGATAGACCTGTAGCCACTACCAATGGTTTCAACTTAAATAACTGAATGTTACTGGCTATTTTTGATGGTTGTTGCACGCTTCCAGTGACCTGACTCCCCTTACCTGAATTTTTGGTATTTTCTGATACAACGACACAGCACCCTAGAGATTTATTCCAAATTTTTTTAAAGATAAGATTCATACTATTCCCTTCTTTTTGTGAATATAAACACATAAATTAGAGAGTATTTTTAGTAATAAAGAATCATTGAAATTTGGTAGAAAAATAAAAAAAATATCGATAAAAAAACTGTTTGGAATAACAAATTTCAATGATGCACACGCTAAGTAATTTATCTCTAATAAATCCACATAAAAATTTTAATTTTTAATTCAATACAAAGGATAAAAATGGATACTTTAAAAGTGCTAAGTAAACGTGAGCATCAAATTTTTTTAAATGTTAGTACATGGTTATCGAGTTAAAGAGATCTCCTTAAAACTTCATATTAGTGAAAGAACTGTTACTACCCACCAAGAAAACATTTATCAAAAACTCGACATTCATCACAGATCTTTCCTGCTGCAATTTTCATCATATTATTCTGAATTTTTAAACCTACTCACACCTCGAGAATTAATGATCGTCGAGCTTTTATCTAAAGACTTGAGTAGCTCCAACATATCTATCCAATTAAATCTCAGCATTGAAACTGTCTATAGTTATCGGAAATCAATTAATCGAAAACTCAAAACCATTCAATCAAAATACGATGTTTTGGGGATATTGGCTCATGAAGAAATTTCAGTAAATTAACAAACACAAAAACATCAACAATATTACTGAAAATTAAAAGGTAAAAATTATGAGCGCAGATCCATACCTAGGTGAAATCATGCTAATTCCATACAACTTCGTTCCAAAAGGTTGGGCGGCATGCAATGGACAATTATTATCAATCGCACAAAACCAAGCACTTTTCAGCTTACTTGGTACCATTTATGGTGGTGATGGGAAAACTACTTTCGCACTACCAAATTTAGGTGGACGCTTCGCACTAGGGGTAAACAATAATTTTCCAATTGGACAAGCCGCAGGAAGTCAAAGTACGACTCTCACAATCAATAACTTACCAGCACATACACATGTCGTTGCTAGTCAAACCATCAATGCTTCAGTTTCATTAACACCACAAGCAAGCTCAGCCGGTGGTAATACAAGTAGCCCTGCTAATGCAGCATGGGCAAATGCAAATGATCCTAACACAGGCAGTGTATATGACGTGTTTACTCAAGATACAAGTCAATTAGTCAATATGAAACAGTTAAATGCCACCACGCAAGTCGTTGTTCCTGTGCAAAACACAGGAATATCTGGAGGCAGCCAGCCCGTCAATATCACAAACCCGTATTTAGCTCTTTACTATGTGATCAGCTTAGAAGGTATATACCCTTCACGCTCATAAGAATTCAAATCAATAGAATTAAGTCTTAAAACGATCTTCATCGCTTGTCTTAAGACTTATTGTGGATGCCAGAAACCACTACAAAAAATGGGGCGATATTCGGAAAAGCCATAAGAGTACGAACTATAACTTTTATAAATATTAAAGGAAGTAAAATAATGAGCGGATGTCAATGTGATCCACAAGTCGTTCCAGACTACACAAAAGTAGGTTTTAATGGTGAAAATAGTAATGCTTTACAATCTAGTGTAAAAACAACAAATACAATTGAATCTGTACAAAATCAGTTAAGTAGTACCAATGTACAAGCTTTAAGTCTAAGTGCTTGTGTAGGTGCTTCTTATCGAAACGGCGATGTTTGTTTTGACTTCCCTGTTTTCGGAAATGTTTGTGTAAATGTTCCAATCGGCATCCCTGCAAATGCAAATTTACGCGTATGTGGTGATGTTTGCACAACTTGGGGAATTCCAACAGGGCTTAAAATCACGTTGTATGTCAATGATCAAGCACTTTGGAGCGGTACAGTGGTTGGTAGTTGTTAATTAACTATGGTCATTCTTTGCTTACAGCAAGCTTAGTAATTTCTAAGCTTGTTGATATTAACCAAACATATAAAGATTTATTCAAACAACTATTAATTATATTATAAAAATTAATTTAAATTTTATAAACAATTTAAATTAATTTAAAAAAATATAGCAAATACAGAACCGATGATTATAATAAAAAATATACGTATATTTGATAATCATCATGATAGAACAAATAAAAGATAGATTAAGTTTTTTTGATCAAAATTTACTTAGCTCTGCTTTACCAAAACCAGTTCTGGTTGTTGATGACGACTATATAATTCAAAATAGATTAAAAAAAATTTTAATCGACCTTAACTATAGCAATAACGATTTAATATTTTCTGAAAACTTATCTCAATCTATGCTTGAGGTAAAACAACATAATATTGCATTTGCCTTAGTCGATTTAGGCTTGCCTGATGGCAATGGTACAAAATTAATTCGTAGTTTGAGACAAAAAAATTCTACCATTCCAATTCTTGTTATTTCAGCTTGGAGTACCAGAGATGCAATTTTTAAAGCAATACAAGCTGGTGCAACTGGTTATCTATTGAAAGAACGTGATGATTATGAAGTCACTATTTCAATTAAACAAATATTACAAGGTGGTATTCCAATCGACCCTTTTCTTGCTCAGATTATTTTAACAAATATGGTCAAAAAGCCACAAAAGATTAAAAATTCACCAGAAAATTTATCTGCAAGAGAATTAGAAATTCTAGATTACGTTACTCAGGGATTTAACAATCAAGATATCGCAAATGAATTAGGATTATCGCGTTATACCGTAGAAGCTCATTTACGCAATATATATAGTAAGCTTGCGGTAGATAGTCGTTCTAAAGCAATAAAAATTGCATATTCATTGGGTTTATTCTGAAAATTGGGAAAGAAATTATAAATAAATGTCGATTATTCAAAATTCATTTAACCTATTTATTCCTATTTTCATCATGGCATTTGGTGCTATTTTACTAACCACAACTTTAAAAAAATATTTACCTCCTTCTATTTCTTGGTTATCAATTTTTCTAATGATGACAGGATCTAGTTTATTAATTCTGCATTTAGCTCCTGTTCAAAAAACACCTCATTGGTATTTCTTTTTCAGCTTAATTTATTTAGGTGTTTTTTTCTCATTTGCTCAAGCAGTTTTATATAAATTCAATCAATCTTTTTCTTTCAAACTGATTTTTATTCTGGTTAGTATTTTTATTCCTATATTATTTTATTTCGCTTATCTAAATTCAAAATTAGAACTTACTTTACTTATTTCTTTCCTTTTTTCGGCGTGTATTGTTGGATTAAAATTTCCAAAAATCTTCGCTGTAAATAGCTATAGTATGATAGACAAAATGATCAAAATTATTTTTCTATCATCAGGTTTAATTTTTATAGCCCCTCTCATCGATCAGAAAATTATTTTTCAAACAGTGCACACAGATCATGATTGGTTTCAAATACAATTGTGCTTTTTATTTGGGCTGCTGATTTTTTCAACATTATTAATTATCAGTAATATCAAAGATATTTTAAATATTCATCAAACAGAATTAGAGAGAATGAGACGTCAGGAGCGACTACAATTTTCTCATGATTTACATGATATTTTAGGCAGCTCTTTAGTTCGTTCTATTGGTGTGATTAGCCAAAGCAAAGAAAATTTTGATAACCAACAGTTCTTATCTATTCTGAAACTGCTACGTGATGATCTCAGAGAAGTCATCGATAGTGGATCAAGTATCTCAGGTGAAGTTCCGAAAACACCTATTTTATGGGGAGCACCTGTTAGACATCGATTTAGTCAAATTTTCAATGAGTTAAGTATTCAATCTGTTTGGGATTTTGCAGAAGTTTGGCATTCACAACCTAGTGCATTGGAATGTTTGACATTATTGCGGATTACAGAAGAAGCACTTACCAACGTCATCAAACATAGTTACGCCCAAAAAGTCATTGTTCGTTTGTATTTTTCTGACCTTAAACAAATTATTTTAGAGATTGAAGATGATGGTATCGGCTTTAATGTCGATGAAGTGAATAGTGCAAATGTCAATATTGGTTTACGCAGCATGAAAATTCGCCTTGAGAAAATTCATTCTGTCATGGATGTTCAGTCCAAGCGTGGTCAAACCATCATTCGAGTCATTCAGAGTTAATTATGATGAATTTATAAATATAAAGGAGCTACAAGCTCCTTTATATTTATTGCACGGTCGCAGTTAACTTGATTTGATTGTTATTTGAAACCATGTCCATTTTTTGGATGCTCAACCCCATTTGAGAGAGTTGCATTAAAAAGTTTGCAAGAACAGCATAATTTTGATGTTCGGCGACAATTTGAATTTGCTCACCATTTTGCTGTGAAGAAACTGATAAGCCTTGTTGTTGTGCCGTACGTTGAATTTTATCTGCCGCTGAGAGCTCCAGATCATTTGCTGGTTTCATTGTTGCTGCATTACTTTGCATCCAAACCGTTAAATCTTTTAATTCATTTAAACGTTTTTGCTGTTGCTCGGCCGATGCATGCATTTTCCATAATGCAAAACCAATAATCACAACAACTAAAAAAACTGTTGTGAAAATTACCATCACGCGTTCACGTACAGATAAGCTCTGTAAATATTGATTTAAGGTTTCAATTTTTTGATCGAAACTATTTTGTAGACCTGTTAATGCTTTCATTATTTTACTTTTACCACCCCAATCGCACCAATCGAATCTGCTTGAACGTTACCCAATTCAGCTTGCAAACCTTGTTGATTTAATTGTTGAGTTAATCCTTGTAAGTCATCTGCAGATTTAGCTTTTAATGACATTGCTAAAGTCGAAGCATCATAATTGACTTGCTGAGCAATGATCTGTTTCTGCATTAAAATCGGTCCTACTCTACTCAACAACGAAAGTGCTTGTGTATCACCTAGCTGACTCATACGTAATTGACTTTCGAACTGACTTTTAATGTTTTGCTCAGTAACGCGACTATTTTCACCAAACCAGAATTTATATTGATCTATTGCCTGAGCCGATGTCTGATCAGCCACTTTTTTTAGTTTAGACCAACGCAAAGCATCATAACCCAATTGAACAAAAATGACGGCAACCAAAACCAATACTGAAGCTTTCCAATAACCTGACCACTGAACTTCTGCATTCTTGGATTTTGGCAAAACATTAAATGGATGCTGTTTTGCTTTTGCCAAGGGCTGACATTGGTAACTAAATTCAGTGTATTGATCATGGCTTAAAGCAGCCATAACAGTTGCTAATTCAGTTGAATTAAGATTTGCCAGCTTATAGTTCGTTTCAGGTGTTTGAAACTCAAGGAATAATCCCAAGTCATCCACTGAATTACCAGACCATTCCGATTCTCTTACCAATAAGTGATCATACAGGTTTGCAATCACCACTTGGTTTTCTTCTGGTGTTGGTAAGATTAAAAAATCAGGTAGGAACGCTGCAATTTGAATTGGCAAAAGACTAAGTGCGTGTTGCCATGTCTCAACTGTGGAATGAGCCACACCCATCACATTAAGCTGATCATTTTGAAAATGATGAACCACCTTCATTTGATCGATTGGCAAAGTCACATATTCTTCTAATAAGTATTTAAGCCCTTCTTGCCCTAACTGCTTGTAGTGCATTTTTGTCATAGGTTGTTGCAAGATTTGCGCATTACGACTTGGAAAATAGACCACCGCCTCTTTTCCATTATGCACTTGTAAGTCCTGAATCAACTGCTCAAGACTATTTGCCTGTAACCAATTTTCCCCTGCCGACCAATACCATGTTCCATTGGTTTCGGGCATCCATATATACAGCATCGGTGTTCAGTACCCTTATCCTATCGCGGATATATAAATTATAGTGTTGGTATAAAACGATTCTTTTGTGTTGATAAACCATTGGCAATCACAGCTTGATCATAAATACGTGCTTCTGCTAATGCAAACGGATTAAAATTCTCATGGGTCAATTGCTCTGCGATATGTGCAACTACATTCATATGACAAACCACAGCAATGGATTCATAGGGTAATTTAGATAACCATTCAATTGCATCTTTAGCATCATCATCAGGTTTAATTTTCTCGCAAATTAAAACAGGAATACCGTGAAAATGAGCCTTGATGTGTGCCAAAGTTTCTTGGGCACGTAATAGCGGACTAACAATAAAAATTTCAGGCTGAATGACATCTTTTAAAAAATGTCCTGTTTGCTCTGCTTGTTGATGTCCACGCACTGTTAATGGGCGTTGCGTATCATTACCATTGATTGCTGGAGATGCTTCACCGTGACGTACTAAAGTTAACTGCATATAACGACCTTATTATTTATACCTATATATTAACAATGATTGATGACAGTTTTCTGATTAAACTTCATGATGTGGTAAAACAAATTCTACATCACTACGATGACCATTTTTCATCAATGATAAAGCGATCGTCATTGGTGGCGCATTTTCAAAAATAACTTCATATAAAGCATTGGTAATCGGCATGTAAACATCCAGTTCTTGTGCTTTAGCACGTACTTGGACAATGGTATTAATCCCTTCGGCTGTTTGACCTAATTCTTTGGTTGCTTGATCAAGTGTTTTACCCGAACCGAGCGCAAAACCAATTTGATAGTTACGACTTAATGGACTATTACAAGTTGCAAATAAATCACCTACACCAGAAAGCCCTAAAAAAGTTAAAGGATTTGCACCCTGCTTGACTGCAAAACGACTCATTTCCGCCAAAGCACGGGTTAAAATCATACTTTTGGTATTTTCACCGATGTTATAAGCAGCACCCATCCCCATAGCAACTGCATAAATATTTTTTAATGCTCCACCCAGTTCTACACCGTGTACGTCATCGCTACCAAACACACGGAATAACGCACTATGCAAAGCATGTTGTACCGCATAACGTACCAATTCCGATTCACTTGCAATCACTGTTCCTGATGGCATACCTCCCATAATTTCTTTGGCTAAATTAGGCCCTGATAAAACGCCGTAAGGAACTTCTGGTAATTCTGCGCGAATAATCTCACTCATGAAACTAAAGGTTTTTGCTTCAATACCTTTGGTTAATGAAACTACGGCTTGGGCTGTAATAAACGGCGCAATTTGTTTTAAAACATCTCGAAATGAATGACTAGGAATAGCGACCAGAATAATATCTCGATCTCTTACTGCTAATTCTAAATCAGCAACAGCGCGCAAAGCTGGCTCTAACGGATAATCAGGTAAATAACGTTTATTAATATGTGTTTGATTAATTTCTTCTGCTACAGCCGCATCACGAATCCAAATCATGGTATCGCAACCATTGCGTACAGCTAAATTTGCCATTGCTGTACCAAAACTTCCACCGCCCAATACCGTAATTCTTAATGCTGTTTTTTGATCTACTGCCACAGGCTCAACTAAATTACTAAATTTTAACTCTGTCATTTTTTTTCCTGAAACCAATTTCTTTCTTTAATCATTCATCAATAAGATTAAACATGTTGCCATACTTTTAAAAAATCTTGACTCTCTATTTCTGCACGAGGTGCAATCGTTTTAGCAGCTGTTCCAATATAAATAATACCTGAAATTAAATCTTGCTCTTTTAAGCCGAATTGTTGCTTAAGCCAATTGGATTCTACAACTGCACCAGAACGCCACATACTCGCAAAACCTTGTGCTTGTAATGAGAGTAAGAAGTTTTGAACAGCAGCACCCGTACTTAAAATTTGTTCGAAGTGCGGAACCTTTGAGTGATCTTGGATCGTGGTTAAGGCTAAAACAAGTAAAGGCGCGCGAAATGGATGGTGCTTCACTCTTTCTAATTGTGCAGGATCATTTTCGCCCATATCAGCTAAAGCATTTGCTAAAAACTCACCAAAAGCCGCTCGTTGCTCAGGTGTTACAACCACAAAACGTGTTGGTTTTAAACGATGATGATCAGGTGCAGTCAACGCAGCTTGTACTGCTTTTTCGAGTTGTTGTAAATTTGGCGCTGGTTCAACAAGCTGACCAACAGATTGACGTTGATGAATATTTTGATGAATTGTCTCTATATTTGAGTCCGTCATTGACATGAATCTAACTAACACAAGGATTTGTTTAGATTAGCATAATCTAGCCAATTTCCACCACGTTTAATCCTTGCTTAATCATCAATTTGAGAAATTTAACAGAGCGCTACTACAAACTGTACATAACCTGCAAAAGCAATTAAAAATAATATGTTCAAATAATCCAATTAGGTAACTACTTGAGAACAAGCAATGAAAAAAACGTTAATCATGAGTTTATTAGGTGGCTTGGTACTCGGGCTCACCGCATGTGCATCAACACCGACCAACACCTTAGCGATCCAAAAAGAAAATAATCAATATGAAGTGACGGGAATTGGTAAAACCAATTTGATCGCTAAGAATAATGCCATTAGTGCCGCTCAAAAAACTTGTACCCGAAATACATCACCAGTCGTGGTTGATGAGAAAACTGCATATCAAGGCGTTTTAAAAGGTGTAGTCGATGAACAAACAGGCAAATTGGTTGAAGCTGCTGCGGGTGTAATCGGCACACTTACTGGGAAAAATGCTTCTCTAGCCAAAGATGATGATTACCAAACGACATTGACCTTCTACTGCAAACCTAATGCTTAAATAAAAAAAGCCGATATTAAACCTCTTGCATAAATCATTTTTCCACCAGTTCAATATTGAACCGTACCGGGTTTGTCGGAGAGTCAATATTCTGAGAGACTACTCCAATGAAAAAATCAAACTATACCCCTGAAATCAGAGAAAGAGCGGTTCAATTATTGATTGAATCCGAAAAAGATTATCCATCGAATTGGGCTGCGATCACCGCTATTGCAGCTAAGATTGGTTGTACCCCTGAAACACTACGTGTTTGGTATCAAAAATATTTAGATAAACAAAATCCAGTTAAAGTACAGCAGCTTTCAGACCAAGAACGTATCAAACAACTCGAACGTGAAAATAAAGAACTGCAACGCGCCAATGAGATTCTACGTAAAGCAGCCGCTTTTTTCGCCCAGGCGGAGCTCGACCGCCCACACAAATAATGGTGGATTTCATCCATAACAATAAAGACTTATATGGTATTGATGCGATTTGTAAGATTTTACCGATCGCACCTTCAACCTATTACCGAACTTTAGATCTCTACGATGAGAAGCATTGCTTCGCAAGGGAACATCGAGCAAAGCGAAATTTACATGACTTGCATCATGCTGAACAAATTAAACGAATTTGGAAGGAAAGTTCAGGTCGGTATGGTGTACGTAAAGTCTGGCAAAAACTGAAACGTGAAGGCTATATTATTGCACGCTGCACTGTTGCTCGATTAATGAAAAAGCTAGGTATACAAGGTGTTTGGCGTGGTAAGAACAAACAAACCACCCGTAGCCGAGATGACCAAAAACGAGCACCTGACTTGGTGAAACGGAATTTTAGAGCTGATCATCCTGACCCTTGCGAAGCAATGCTTCTCAGGTCGCTGACTTTACCTATATTCAAACAAATTCAGGCTGGGTCTATACCGCCTTTATTATTGATGTGTTCTCACGAGCCATTGTTGGCTGGAAAGTATCTACACGAATGAATACAGATATGGTGCTCGATGCATTGGAGCAAGCATTGCATGATCGGGGCATGCCAAAGAATGTGATTCATCATTCCGACAGAGGTGTGCAATATCTTTCTATTCGCTATACCCATCGTTTAGAAGCTGCAAATTTACGAGCATCAGTCGGTACGACTGGTGATTCATACGATAATGCTCTGGCTGAAACGGTGAATGGCTTATACAAAACAGAGGTGATTGAATATTTAAAAGCAGATTGGCAAGGTTTAGCAGATGTACAACTTGCGACACTAAACTGGGTAGATTGGTTCAACAAAACGCGTGTACATAGTGCACTGGGTTATGTATCGCCTTTTGAGTTTGAAGCAATGTACTATGATAAGATTAACCCGTTAGGTCAGGTGGCCTAACTTAAATAAAAAAGTCTCCGACAAACCCGGTACGGTTCAAATACGCAGTCCAACAATAATCATATGGATTGGAATTTATATAAAATAGGCACTTAGTGGAAAATACTTTTGCAAGATTGCAGCAATTTAGAGGAATAGCAACTCGATATGACAAGCTAAAACGTAATTATGAAAATGCTGTTGCTTTAGCTTGCATATACATCTGGTTGCCATTATGAAATGTCAACAGACCCTAATTTATCTATAGGTTATTTTGGTTTTTTTAACATTAGATGAATCAAACTCATAAATCATAAATCGATCTGGAGCTTCACTATGGGGCTTCATATTTGCTTTCCTTTTTTCACGAACATCTGAAATTGATGTTTTCTTTTGCTCTTCGTAAGGCGACAAAGCTCCTTCACCAAGCATACTAATTCTTATCTCACGTAAATTACGATCGCTTAAAACACGTTGCGTACGCCAACGCTCCTCTTCCGGCTGCATCGCATCCCGCTGTGCTTTCTCAATAATATTAGGCAGCGCCTTGTTCAACATACCTGTTTGCAAGGCTAAAGTTCCCTCTGTCATCGGTTGTGCAGCCGAACCAATTAATGGTAAAGCCGTCAAAAACACAATTACACCAATATAAGTGTAATAATGCTGCTTATTCTCCATTTTAATTCATCCTGAATTTTTTTCTTATTTATTCCGAAACTATCAAGCTTTTCATAAAATCGCAATGTCATTGGTAATATTCCTTAGGAAATCAGATAAATTGCACTGATATAAAAAAAGATGGCGATTTTCATCACCATCTTTTTAGTCAATCATTCAAATTAGATTTAGCTAAGTTTCATTTTATCAAACACAAGCTGACCACTATCACCTTTAATCAGAATATTATCTCCCGGCTGGAATTCACCAGATAAGATTTTCTGAGCCAAGTTATTTTCAACTTGTTGCTGTATTGCACGTTTTAGTGGTCGTGCGCCATAGATTGGATCAAAACCAGCATCAATCAATATATCAAATGCACTATCATCAACAGTTAAACCCATATCTCGTTCGCTCAGACGTGAACGTAAACGATTCAATTGAATATCCGCGATACCACGAATTTGAGCTTTCTTCAACGAATGGAAAATGACTAATTCATCAATACGGTTAATGAACTCTGGACGGAAATGTTGAGTTACAGCACTCATGACCACTGTTCGAACTTCCTCATCAGTTGCACCTTCACCTAATTCACGAACATCTTGTGAACCTAGGTTAGATGTCATCACAATGACCGTATTTTTAAAATCGATAACACGACCTTGAGAATCAGTTAAGCGACCATCATCCAATACCTGTAACAGGATATTGAATACATCTGGATGGGCTTTTTCCACTTCGTCAAATAACACCACACTATATGGCTTACGACGAACAGCTTCTGTTAAAACTCCGCCTTCTTCATAACCGACATATCCCGGAGGAGCACCCACTAAACGGCTGACAGAATGCTTTTCCATAAATTCAGACATATCGATACGAATCATGGCATCATCACTATCAAACAAGAAGTTTGCTAATGCTTTAGTTAGCTCAGTTTTACCTACACCTGTCGGTCCAAGGAATAAGAATGATCCACTCGGACGATTCGGATCAGATAAACCTGCACGTGAGCGACGGACTGCATTGGAAACTGCAACCACAGCTTCATGTTGCCCGACTACACGGTTATGTAAAAACTCTTCCATATTCAGTAGTTTTTCACGTTCACCTTGTAGCATTTTCGCCACAGGAATGCCTGTTGCCGCACTCACTACTTCAGCAATTTCATTTTCAGTCACTTTGGTACGAATTAGCTTCGGTTCTTCATTTTCCTCAGCGACTTCCGCTTGTTCCAAGCGTTTTTGCAACTCAGGAATCACGCCATATTGTAAGCGTGCTGCTTCAGCCAAATCACCTTCACGTTTTGCTTTTTCTAAAGCAACACGTGCTTGATCCAATTCAACTTGAGCTTTCTTATCACCTTCAACGAGTGTTTTCTCGGCTTTCCAAATTTCCTCTAGATCATTATATTCTTTTTGCTTTTCAGTAATTTGCTGTTCAAGATGATTCACTTCAGCTTTACTACCAGCATCCTCATCTTTCTTCACTGCTTCCAATTGCATTTTCAACTGGATTAAACGACGATCAAGTTTATCTAAAGCTTCGGGTTTAGAATCAATCTCCATTTTAATACGTGAAGCAGCTTCATCAATTAAATCAATGGCTTTATCAGGTAATTGACGATCTGTGATATAACGATGCGACATTTTTGCAGCTGCAATAATTGCTGAGTCTAAAATTTGAACGCCATGATGTGTTGCATATTTTTCTTTTAGACCACGCAAAATCGCAATGGTATCTTCCACACTTGGTTCATCAACGAGTACTTTTTGGAAACGACGTTCTAGTGCCGCGTCTTTCTCAATATATTGACGATATTCATCTAAAGTTGTTGCTCCAACACAACGCAACTCACCACGCGCTAAAGCAGGTTTCAACATATTACCTGCATCCATCGCGCCATCACCTTTTCCTGCACCTACAAGTGTATGTAATTCATCAATAAACAGGATGACTTCACCTTCTTGTTTTGCAAGATCATTCAGAACGGCTTTCAAACGCTCTTCGAACTCACCGCGATATTTAGCACCTGCAAGCAACGAACCCAGATCCAAAGATAATACCCGTTTACTTTTTAAACTTTCAGGAACTTCACCATTAATAATACGTTGCGCTAGACCTTCAACAATCGCAGTTTTACCCACGCCAGGTTCACCAATCAAGACTGGGTTATTTTTAGTTCGGCGTGATAAGACCTGTATTGTACGACGTATTTCATCGTCACGACCAATTACAGGATCCAGTTTACCTGCCAAAGCACGTTCTGTTAAATCAATGGTATATTTATTCAATGAATCGCGTTGATCTTCATGATTATTGCTCATGACTTTGTCATTTCCTCGAATATTTTCAATTACTTTGCGTAAACTATCTGGTGTTACCCCAACGCTGTTTAATATCGTTTTGGTTTCACCTGTTTCCGCTAGACTTAACAACACCCAATCCGTTGATAAGAATTCATCACCTGTTTTTTGCGCATAACGATCAGCTAAATTTAAGATCTTTACCGCTTCAGGATTAAGATTAATATCTCCTGTTGGATTTGATAAAGTCGGTGCATTTCTTATCGCTTGTTCTAACTTTTGTTTCAACTCAGGCAAGCGAGCACCTGATTGCTGCAACAAACTTAAATTGGCAGGTTCTTCTAACAAAGTCGATAGAATATGAATACCCGCAATAGAAGTATGGTCTTTACCCATTGCCAATGATTGTGCATCTGAAAGAGCTTGCTGTAGACGGTTCGTAAATTTTTCAAAACGCATTCTTGTTATTCCTCACAACAAATTTTTAACTTACCACTAAGATGGGAACACTTTTTAAAATTTCAAATAAAATTTATATATTTTTCAATATTTTATTTAAATTTAACTTTATAAAACTTGGTAATAATATGGGTATATAAACAATCTATTTCAAGTATATTTTGTATAATTTTCTATCTATTCTGATTTAAACAATATCCATATTGTTATTTTACGGTGAAACTTTTAACTTAAGACTTTACTTCATTTAAAAATGATCGTTATGCATTTAAGAAGAATTGTAATAGCTAGTATTTACCTTTTTCCTATTCAGATAGCTATTGCTCAATTACCACAGAATTCACGACATGCAGGTGGTATAGCCGTCATCCCACTTTCATCAACGACTACCCAAGTTTTCTATGAGAAAAAACCAATTCTAATTGCACAAGAAGGCACTCAACGATACGCTATTTTTGGAATTCCTCTTTCTACCCCGTTGGGAACGTTAAGCCTATCAACCAATACTGTGCCCATACAGATTGAAATACTGCCATATCAATATGCTGAACAGCACCTCAATGTAAAAAACCAAGACTATGTTAATCCGAATCAAAATCAACTTGATCGATATGCTTCGGAAGCAAAAGAACAAAATGAGATTTATAATTCTTTCAGTCAAAGCGATTGGACTGAATTTCCAACTTTTATTCCACCAACAGCAGGCAAATTTAGTAACTCATTCGGACGCAAACGTTTCTTTAATAATGAAGAACGCGCCCCACATTCAGGTCTAGATATTCCAGCACCAATTGGCCAAAAAGTTGTAGCGCCAGCAGATGGCATTGTCGTTCAAACTGGTAATTATTTTTTCAATGGTAAGACTGTTTTGATTGATCACGGTCAAGGTTTAATCAGTATGTTCTGCCATCTCAGTAAAATTGAGGTTTCAAAGGGACAACACATTACTCGAGGTGAGCTTTTAGGTTTAGTTGGAAATACAGGTCGCGCGACAGGTCCACATTTACATTGGGGAATGAGTCTAAATAATGCACGTGTAGATCCGCAGTTATTTATAAAATGAAAATTATTTAGGCAATAAAAAAGTGATCTAACCACTTAGACCACTTTTTAGTTAAACTTAATAATAAAAATTATTCAGCTTCTACAATTTCAAAGTCATGTGTGATTTCTACCCCACCATCAGACAACATTTTGCTTGCTGAACAATATTTTTCTGCCGAAAGCTCAACAGCTTTTTCAACTTGCTTGGCTTTAACAGATTTTCCCGTCACAACAAAATGTAAGTGAATTTTTGTAAATACCGCTGGGATCGTATCAGCTCTTTCAGCCTTTAACTGACACACAACATTGGTCACATCTTGGCGTGATTTCTTTAAAATAGTCACAATATCAAACGAAGCACACCCACCAAGTCCCATTAAAATCAATTCCATAGGACGTGGACCACGGTTTTCCCCACCATACTCAGCAGAACCATCCATCACCACACTATGGCCACTTTCTGATTTCGCTTCAAAAGCAACATTCTCTAACCAATGTACACTTGTTTGCATTGCAACTACCCGAAAAACGTTATAAATTTACTTTAGTTCTTGTACACTAACATAAAATGAGTTGATAAGGAATTTCATCTCTTCTGTGTAGAAAAGGCTCTAATGGGGCCTGTGCGATCGGTTTTATCCAAATTCGGAAATTTTAAGCATGACTTCAAATTTTTCACATCTTAGCACTGATGCTTTGTCTCCAGGTCAATTACCTGAATCAGTTAAAGCATTGCTAAAACGTGCTCACATTAATAGATACCCTAAACGCACCACGATTGTTGACGCTGGAACAGAATCAAAATCACTGTACTTAATATTAAAAGGTTCAGTATCAATCATATTACGTGAAGACGATGAGCGTGAGATTGTTGTTGCATACCTCAATCCAGGTGATTTCTTTGGTGAAATGGGGTTGTTTGAAAATAACCCTCAACGTACTGCTGAAGTCCGTACTCGAGATATTTGCGAAATTGCAGAAATCTCATATGAAAATTTCCACGAACTCAGCAAGCAATATCCTGACCTGAGCTATGCTGTATTTGCTCAGCTTGTTCGCCGCCTGAAGAATACAACGCGTAAAGTCACTGACTTAGCATTTATCGACGTATCTGGTCGTATTGCTCGTTGTCTAATTGACTTATCTGCACAACCTGAGGCAATGATTCTACCGAATGGTCGTCAGATTCGTATTACACGTCAAGAAATTGGTCGTATTGTGGGTTGTTCACGTGAAATGGTTGGTCGTGTTTTAAAAACACTTGAAGATCAAGGCATGATTCAAACTGATGGTAAAGCAATTTTAATTTTTGATACTTCTTTAGATGATAACGCATTTTCTGAAGATGAATTTGATGATGAGGATTAATCCCCTCTAGCTTTAAGCTAATTTCAAAGCCAGTGCAAACCACTGGCTTTAATTTTATTCAGATAAAGCTAAACTATTTAGCTTTTCATTAATTCTGCTTACATAATTACTATGATTATAGAGATAATCAGAATTTAAAGCCTTGCGAACTTTTTTTATAATTCTTGTTAATCATGGGTATATTTATAAGATACTGATTTGGAGCAAATAAGTATGAAAAAATTGGCTTTAAGCCTTTGTGCAATGACTGTAATAACGATTTCAGGTTGTGCATCATTTGCAGATATGGCAGGTGCTGACAGTGCCACTTTAAATGCTCAGTCAGCTCAAAGCTTTGCAAAGATGACACAGGAAGCTCGTGCCAAAAATCAATTGGATATGAGTTCTAGTACTTATCAACGTATTAACTCAGTATTTTTGCGCTTAAAACCGTATGCTGACCAAATGAACCAAACCGGTCAGCGTTTTGATTGGCAGTTAGCAGTACTAAAATCAGATACTGTAAATGCCTATGTAGCGCCAGGTGGGAAAGTCGTTTTCTATACGGGTATTGTGAACAAGCTAAATTTGACCAATGATGAAATAGCAGCAATTATGGGACACGAAATGACCCATGCCTTAGAAGAACATGCCAAAAGTAAAATTGGTGCGCAAGCACTTACAAACTTAGCGATTGGTATTGGTACGTCTTATGCGGGTGCGAATATTGGTGAAGCTGGTAATGCAGCAATTGCTTTAGGTAGTCAAATTGGTATTGGTTTACCCTATTCTCGTAGTTTAGAAAGTCGTGCTGATTTTGGTGGGTTAATGCTGATGGCAAAAGCAGGATATAATCCAAATGCAGCAATTAGTCTTTGGGAAAAAATGGATCGTCTAGATGGTGCTGGTGGTGCATCATTCTTATCAACTCACCCATCAAATAGTCAACGTATTGGTGATATGCGTAAAAATTTACCTGCTGCTCTGGCAGTTTATAATAAACGTCGTTAATTTAGCCAAAGCCATTAGATCTCATTTTAGAGATTTAATGGCATATCCTTTAGCTGTATTAAATATAAGACCTCTAATTTATCTCAGCAATTTTTGAATCCGTTTCAACTGAACCGTACCGTGTTTGTCGGAGAGTCAATATTCTGAGAGACTATCCATCGTATTGGGCTGCGATCACCGCTATTGCTCCCTGAGCAGTATACTGCGCAAGGGTTGTACTCCTGAAACACTACGTGTTTGGTATCAAAAATATTTAGATAAACAAAATCCAGTTAAAGTACAGCAGCTTTCAGACCAAGAACGTATCAAACGACTCGAATGTGAAAATAAAGAACTGCAACGCGCCAATGAGATTCTACGTAAAGCAGCCGCTTTTTTCGCCCAGGCGGAGCTCGACCGCCCACACAAATAATGGTGGATTTCATCCATAACAATAAAGACTTATATGGTATTGATGCGATTTGTAAGATTTTACCGATCGCAGCTTCAACCTATTACCGAACTTTAGATCTCTGCGATGAGAAGCATTGCTTCGCAAGGGAACATCGAGCAAAGCGAGATTTACATGACTTGCATCATGCTGAACAAATTAAACGAATTTGGAAGGAAAGTTCAGGTCGGTATGGTGTACGTAAAGTCTGGCAAAAACTGAAACGTGAAGGCTATATTATTGCACGCTGCACTGTTGCTCGATTAATGAAAAAGCTAGGTATACAAGGTGTTTGGCGTGGTAAGAACAAACAAACCACCCGTAGCCGAGATGACCAAAAACGAGCACCTGACTTGGTGAAACGGAATTTTAGAGCTGATCATCCTGACCCTTGCGAAGCAATGCTTCTCAGGTCGCTGACTTTACCTATATTCAAACAAATTCAGGCTGGGTCTATACCGCCTTTATTATTGATGTGTTCTCACGAGCCATTGTTGGCTGGAAAGTATCTACACGAATGAATACAGATATGGTGCTCGATGCATTGGAGCAAGCATTGCATGATCGGGGCATGCCAAAGAATGTGATTCATCATTCCGACAGAGGTGTGCAATATCTTTCTATTCGCTATACCCATCGTTTAGAAGCTGCAAATTTAGGTGGTGTTTCAAAATGTATGCTGATCATTTTAACATCACTATACAAAACTGTGGTTAATGTAAAAGAATCCAAGATTAAAAGCTTTTACATGATTCAATACCTTCTTCGAAAAACAGCATGTTCTTCTTACTGCTCGCCTTATGCGGTGTCTTAATCGGCAGTTGTTTCCTTCTATCCCGACTGTATAATATTTCCCTTCTTGGTCCGGCTTAAAAATTTTGATGAAACTTTCCCAATGATCACTCGATATACAATCATAAGTAATACCCAGTTCTTCTAAACGGTTTTTTAGCCTTTGTGCTGTATGAGCATCTCTTCCTCCCCATACAAAAGCCACTATTTCTCCGCTACTTCTATCATAGACGTACTGTAGCCAATGCTTATCTTTCTTGTTGCCTACAAATGTCCAAAATTCATCAACTTCCAAGCATTTATAATGAGTTCTTTGAGGAATTATTTCATGATTTGATTGTGTAAGCGTTTTAAGTATCTTGCCAATACTAAACCTCGTAATCTTTGCAATATCCCGAATGCCACAACATCGCACAAGCATAAGCAAAATCAATTTGACCGCTTTTGAATGACAGCCTAAATACGTCAAATTATGGTCACCCACAAACTGCCTATTACATTCTTTACAACGATAGTTTTGCTTACCATCGTGTTTAATGCCATTCTTCTTTATACTTGTACTCTGGCATCGAGGACAATGAAGTTCTATTTCGATTTTCACACATTTAAATATAGCTGAATTGTTCCTCGTTGCCTCCTTTTCTTATGAGCATACTTTTTAGAACACCACCCAAATTTACGAGCATCAGTCGGTACGACTGGTGATTCATACGATAATGCTCTGGCTGAAACGGTGAATGGCTTATACAAAACAGAGGTGATTGAATATTTAAAAGCAGATTGGCAAGGTTTAGCAGATGTACAACTTGCGACATTCAACTGGGTAGATTGGTTCAATAAAGAGTGTTTACACAGTGCATTGGGTTACAAGTCGCCTTTTGAGTTTGAAGCAATGTACTATGATAAGATTAACCCGTTAGGTCAGGTGGCCTAACTTGGTGGTGTTCTAAGAACCTATCCAGAATATTTTCTATGCAAAAGTAGCCTTAAAAAGGCTAAATTAATGAACTGCAGGCTCGTATTTAGGTGCTTTTCACAGTTTTTCCAAAGCCTTCTACATTTTTCTAACCAAGCAAATGATCTTTCCACAACCCAGCGTTGTGGTATGACTGCAAATTTATGTAATTCACTTCGTTTAGCAACTTCAACTCGCGCTCTGATTAAATCATTAACAGCCAAAGAAAAGGGTTCGCCTGTATAACCACCATCAACAAGTACAACCTCTACATTTTGTAAGGTGTCTCTATGTAAAGTTATGGCATCTAATGCACCTTGACGATCTGTTTTATCTGCTGTCGTAATAAATATTCCATGAGGCAGACCTTGAGTATCAACAATGATATGTCTTTTAATCCCTGAAACTCTTTTACCAGCGTCATAGCCTTTATTACGTGCGGTATCTGTGTTTTTTACACTTTGTGAATCAATGATGATAAAGCTCGTTTGTTCTTTCCGTCCATTGTTGATACGGGCCTCGCCAACCACATTTTTTTAAAGCCTGCTCAAGTATGCTAGGTTCAGTTTCTGATGGTTTTCTATTCCAAATCGAGAAGTAATAATGCACAGTGCTTTTAGGTGGAAAGTCTCGAGGAAGCATACTCCATTGACATCCACTTTTTAGAATATAGAGCAAGGCGCAAAACACTTCATAGACATCAACGACTCTTGGACGCGTTTGTTTTCTTCCGCTCAATAGTAACGGTTCAATTTCTTTAAAGGCTTCTCGACTAATGTCGCTGGGATATGGTTTTCTCATGGGGGAGAATTTAACAAATTATTTTTCCAATTGCCAAAAAAGAATGAAATTAATACTGGATAGGTTCTAAGGTATCTCTATGCAAATTTATCGCATTTAATGCACCTTGACGATCTGTTTTATCTGCTGTCGTAACAAATATTCCATGAGACAGACCTTGAGTATCAACAATGATATGTCTTTTAATCCCTGAAACTCTTTTACCAGCGTCATAGCCTTTATTACGTGCGGTATCTGTGTTTTTTACACTTTGTGAATCAATGATGATAAAGCTCGTTTGTTCTTTCCGTCCATTGTTGATACGGGCCTCGCCAACCACATTTTTTTAAAGCCTGCTCAAGTATGCTAGGTTCAGTTTCTGATGGTTTTCTATTCCAAATCGAGAAGTAATAATGCACAGTGCTTTTAGGTGGAAAGTCTCGAGGAAGCATACTCCATTGACATCCACTTTTTAGAATATAGAGCAAGGCGCAAAACACTTCATAGACATCAACGACTCTTGGACGCGTTTGTTTTCTTCCGCTCAATAGTAACGGTTCAATTTCTTTAAAGGCTTCTCGACTAATGTCGCTGGGATATGGTTTTCTCATGGGGGAGAATTTAACAAATTATTTTTCCAATTGCCAAAAAAGAATGAAATTAATACTGGATAGACTCTAAGTTGACTGACGGTAAAAGCCATTACTGGAGCGTAGTTGCTAATGTTTCATTGATAGCGAACACGCCTGCTATTGTGAATGTTATTGCTGATAAAACAGGTGCATCATGGAATTTTAACGGGTCTTTATCATGGGTTAGTCCTGTCGCGGGCTTGAGTGGTAAGGCTACTGATGTAAGCATTGGCGGCGGTTCAGATCAAGAAGAATTAGAGGCATGGCGAGCTAGGCTTTTAGAACGTAAGCAGCTCGGTTTATCACGTGACCGTGAAGCTGACTTGATTGGTTTTATGAAAGGTGTGACAGGCGTTCAGCATGTTTATGTTTATCCAAAACGTCGCGGACTTGGTTCGCTTGATGTGGCGATTACGGCTATAGGCAATCCACCAACTTTACCAAACCAAACGCTACTCGATGCGGCTCAAGCCGCATTAGATACTTACACAGGCTTTTGGGCTGATTGTCGTGTCTATTTACCTACTTTACAGCTAGTAAATATAACGGCTGTTGTCTCAGGCATCGGCATAAATCTCAATCAAGTTGAGCAAGTGATTCGAGATTATTTTGCTGAGCTTGCCCCCGCTGATATATACCAAGCAGCTATTTTGACAGCCCGAATTGTGGCTTTGCCAAATGTCGCAGATGTGACGCTGACACCTTCGTCTAACGTTGTGCCTATCGTGGACTGGATGGATACAAACTGGTTACGGATCGGCACTTTGGCAGTGAGTGCTACATAATGACTTTAGAAGAAACAACAAAAATTTATGCTTCAGTATTGCGTCAGTTGTTGCCTGTGGGTGGTTATGACACAGCTTTAAATACTGTGGTTGCTAAAGATATATATGCTCATGCGAAAGCATTAGCTCAATGTGACCTTGATGCCAAGCGGCTTTTATCAGTATTGGAAGGCATTCCACCTGAACTTCTAAGCGAGTATGAGCAAGAATATGGTTTGCCATTGAAATGTCAGACTAATGTCGCTCAAACAATTGAAGAAAGGTTGCAAGTGATCAACTGGATTAAAAATATCAAAAATGTTTTTAACCTTGATTACTTAGAGCAGCTTTTAGCGATTTTTAACATTGATTTTGAGCTAATTACTTATAAACCAATGCAATGTACAGCGCCTTGCAATTCGGCAGTCAATACTGAGCAGCTTAGGTATAAAGTCAAACTCAAGCTACAAAGCCCTGTTTTAGCTGATATTGATTGCATTATTTCAAATTTTTTACCCGCGTTTTTACGCTACGATATTGAGGAAATCTAATGGAACGTATTAATAGCGTTAATGCACGTGCTAATGTAAATGGTGCAGGTAAAAAAGGCTTTCATGATAATGCTGATTTAAGCGGACAAGATGCTACTTACATTAACCCATCATGGTGTAATCATATTCAAGAAGAAATTGCTGGTGTAGTTGAGGTACATGAGCCTCTTGATCCGAATAACAAAAACCAATTAAAGGCTGCTCTATTCACGTTGTTTGCAACAAATGAGAACATTCAAGAAGTTGATAGCAGATTAACGGCTGCAATAACGGCTTTAGCTTCAGCTATTCAACCATTTCTTGTAAAGACTGGAACGATGGAGTTATGGACAAATTCAGTTTGTCCAGCGGGATATCTTGAATGTAATGGGGAATTATACTTAGTTTCAGCTTATCCAAATTTGTTCGCTGTTCTTGGCAACACCTTTGGCGGTGATGGTGTGACAACCTTTGCTGTCCCAAATATGCTAGATAATTTTGCACGAGGTTGGGATCATATTCGAGCGTTCGGTAGCTTCCAAAATGCCACATCCGTTTTTATGGGAGATCCTTCAGTTACGGCAGGTCGTATTGCTAACTTATATAACACCGCTGACGATAATCAACAGACAATGATGAATGCACTGAACGGTGAAGCCACCATAATTGATTCAACAAATCTAGTCGTTTTATCCAGCGCAGCAGAAACACAAGACCCAGTTACAGCAGTTCAAGCCACTATGTCAGTACGCCCACGGAACTTGGCATTAATGTTCATCATTAAAACTTAAGTGTTTTAATGATGAATTAATATAGATTTGCTCAGTTTATTAATAAGTAATTGCTATGGGTGTGAATAAGGGGTTAAAACTAGTTGTTTATTTATATTCTAGTGCAAAATAATATATAAAAATTCAGTGCAAAATTAAAAATGAATTAGTGCAAAATTGGGCGAAAACTTACAGATCTGGGGGTAAATCATAGAATATATGTAGGTACTGTGTAGGCAATCAGACAGATAGACCATCGGATTATCGAACCGATCGACCATATTGCGGTCTATAAAAAGCAGTGAGAAACACAATCAATAGGCACTAAAAAACCTCATAACTCAAATAGTTATGAGGTTTGATATATGGTGGGCCCAGACAGACTTGAACTGTCGACCAACGGATTATGAGTTCTACAACCCATACATTAACACACAAGAAAAAAATCAAATATATTTTTATATACAATAAGATACGAAACTTTATTTTTCAAACATTGGCCTTTAAAGTTGATTATAGTATCTTAAATATGCTTACTAATTGCTTATTTTTTTGGTATCTATATGAATTTTACAAAACCAGCAATTGAAAAACTAGAATGCCTATCTGACTCAAAGCCTTCTTTCTATTGGGATAGCTCTACCAGCGGTTTTGGGGTAAAAGTAACCCCAAACAATAAAAAGACATATATCTTTCAGGGACGTGTAGGGTCTACAACACGACGTATAACAATTGGGAACATTAAAGATTGGCGACTAACTGAAGCTCGTGAAAAAGCTAAAGAGCTTGCTGTCATGTGTACGCAAGGGATCGACCCCAAAGTTGAAAAAAATAAACGTATTAAATCAGACCAAGAATATCTTAAGACTGAAAAACGAAAAGAAACTTTATTCAAAGAAGCTTGGAATATTTATCTTGAAGAAAATAAAGAAAGATGGAGAGAACGCACCTACCTTGATCATTTATTACTATCAAAAGGTGGATTTGATGAAATAAAAAAATTTCACTATAAACCTCAGCCTATTTTTGAATTATTAGAAAAAAGGTTATCAGATCTTGATAACAACTTTTTTTCTGAATGGCTTCAGAATAATAATTACCGAGAAACTACAGCTAGTAAAGCTTTCCGTCTCATTAGAGCCTTTTTAAATTGGTGTGAAGAAGATGATAGATTCCAAGGAATAGCACCTACAAATGCAATTAAATCTAAAAAAGTAAGATCCAAAGTAAAGCCAGTTCAAGCAAGAAAAGATTGCCTCCTAAGAGAACAATTAGACATATGGTTCTCTACCGTTCTCAATTCTCAAAATAAAGCCTTGGCTACATTTTATATTTGTTGTCTATTAACTGGGGCCAGAAAAGATGAGTTTCTATCACTTACATGGGAAGACTTAGATTTTAGGTGGAAAACAATCCAACTGAAGGATAAAGTTGAAGATAATGGGCGTATTATACCTATGACCAAATACGTAGAAAAATTACTACGTGACTTAAAAAAAACCAGCGATTCATCTTATATATTTAGCAGTAATACCTCTGCGACGGGATACATCGTTAATCCTTACAAAGAATTTAAGAAAATCTGTAATGAAATAGATATTCAGCTAACAATACATGGTCTTAGAACCTATCCAGAATATTTTCTATGCAAAAGTAGCCTTAAAAAGGCTAAATTAATGAACTGAAGGCTCGTATTTAGGTGCTTTTCACAGTTTTTCCAAAGCCTTCTACATTTTTCTAACCAAGCAAATGATCTTTCCACAACCCAGCGTTGTGGTATGACTGCAAATTTATGTAATTCACTTCGTTTAGCAACTTCAACTCGCGCTCTGATTAAATCATTAACAGCCAAAGAAAAGGGTTCGCCTGTATAACCACCATCAACAAGTACAACCTCTACATTTTGTAAGGTGTCTCTATGTAAAGTTATGGCATCTAATGCACCTTGACGATCTGTTTTATCTGCTGTCGTAATAAATATTCCATGAGGCAGACCTTGAGTATCAACAATGATATGTCTTTTAATCCCTGAAACTCTTTTACCAGCGTCATAGCCTTTATTACGTGCGGTATCTGTGTTTTTTACACTTTGTGAATCAATGATGATAAAGCTCGTTTGTTCTTTCCGTCCATTGTTGATACGGGCCTCGCCAACCACATTTTTTTAAAGCCTGCTCAAGTATGCTAGGTTCAGTTTCTGATGGTTTTCTATTCCAAATCGAGAAGTAATAATGCACAGTGCTTTTAGGTGGAAAGTCTCGAGGAAGCATACTCCATTGACATCCACTTTTTAGAATATAGAGCAAGGCGAAAAACACTTCATAGACATCAACGACTCTTGGACGCGTTTGTTTTCTTCCGCTCAATAGTAACGGTTCAATTTCTTTAAAGGCTTCTCGACTAATGTCGCTGGGATATGGTTTTCTCATGGGGGAGAATTTAACAAATTATTTTTCCAATTGCCAAAAAAGAATGAAATTAATATTGGATAGGTTCTTAGACGTTCATTTAAATCATTGGCGGAATGGGTAGATATTCCTGTAGGTGTCACTGCACAAATATCTGGACATAAACCAAGTGCTTTAGCTGAAAAGCACTATACCGTTCGCCCCATGGATATGTTGCGAGGGCATCTACAGAAGTATGAAAACTGGGTATTAGAACAAGCCAAAATTAGTTTTTAAAAATTAAACTCCATTCTCTCAGAGGAAGAAAATCTTGCATTTCTATATTCTTCGATTCATAGCAATTTCGCTATGCACACGAAGGATAATACTTCATGCACATTCAATACAACCGCCCACCATCATCCCATCCTGGCCCTGGTGGCAATTGGCCAAGTACAACAGGTCGCCCATCAGGTGGTGGTCGTGGTAATGCCAAATAATCATTAAGGGGAGCAATCCCCTTAATCCAGGATTACCGATGAAAAAGTACAGTAATGACAAAGAGCTGAACAAATTTATTCGGCAACTTATTAAGGATGGTGTCGCATCTTTTAGACCTGGTAAAAAACATGATTTTTTGCTTGTAAACCAAATACAGAAGATTACGATACCAGGTACACCTAGTGACCGAAAAACCTATTTAAACTTTAAGACAGATATACGCAGAGCTTTACAATGCCAAAGAATACCTTTCCAACAACTATAGAAATTGTTCGTGATTTATTTAGTCACATGGATACCAAGAGCCAACTCTCGGAGACAGACTCTAAACACTTAGATGGTTCATCAAACAAACTATTCACTTCACACTATGATGTAGACTTATTTTTGGAGCAGTTGTGCCCAAAAGAGTTTTCAGAACGTACAAATTTGCAATTTATAACATTGCTTAAACGCAATGTGTTAGAGCGTTATAATGCAATGCTATTACATGCTCGCTTAACTGCCTTGATGAATGTTGATTCTATCCGAAATTCACTATGGTCGAATTACTTAGTTCCATCTCTTCATCAACTCATAAGCTTTTGTATTACACAAATGGGGATCACTAAGCACTGGAAAGGAGAAAACTTTATTCAAGAAAGCTTAAGCTATCTAAAAAATAATGATGAAAACTTTGCTAATTTTTGGAAAAGTGATGATTTAAATCCTGATGAGAAAAATTACATCAGCAAATTTGGTCGTCCAGATGCCTTACCTACGCCGTCGACCTTAAAACGCCTATTTTTGACCAATACGGAATCATCGCAGACGCATTATGAATTGTTGTGTTTTGCACGCTTGCTACAAGCCTTAAAAATTAAATATGGGTTCTCATTGCAACATGGAAACTTTATTCAGTTTTTAGCGGAACAACATAATCAAAAATTGAAATCACACCGTATTTCGGAACACGATATACAAGCATTGACATTTAGAGCCATGGCTATTGCCAATGCACAAACACATTTTCCTTTTCTGATGGAGATCCCATTTTCATATCAGAAGTTAACTCAGGTGTTTTTTGATAGCACGCACGTCAAACGTATTGATCAAACTGATACTCGTTTAGCATCAATGGTATATAGCTCAACAGGTGAAACAACGTTTCAACTAAATATATTGATGATAAACCAAATCGACAAGTACCTTACCGAGCACCAAGAAGTAGCTCACTTACTGCCATATATTCATTGGGCTAAAGCGATTAATTTGGTATATCAATATCAATTTAAGGAAGCACTCGCTGAATATGAACTATGCTTGGATGGTTTATTATATCGTGATATGCGTTATTTAGAAGTACTACTAAATGAGATGCTTTGCACTGCCTCACTCGTGGAGAGCCAAAACAAACTCATTGGAAAGATTTCAAATTTAGCGATTCAATTTGACCTTAAAGTTGGAATATTTGATCCAATTGAGCGCCCTGACCGTTTCAAAACAGAATTTGTATTTGAAGAATGGGAAAAAGAAGCAACCATAGTTGGCTTCTTTAAATATTTTACTGCCGATACTTTTAGCGACAAAGGTACCGAAATTAAGAAATTAATTCCTAAAATCGGCAACCTTACAGTTCCCATGGATATTAGCCCTGACTTTAAAAAAGTGAATGCAAGCATTTACATTGATATTGAACAAAGACGTAAATGGCCTCAACTTCAGTACTTTGTCGCTATCGGAGATTTTTCTACTGCTAGAAAGCTCATTGAAGCTGGTGCAAACATAAATGCATTAACTTCAAATAAAGAAAGTATTATACTTTTGGCATTGAACCACATTGCCGCTAAATCCGATGAAACATACGCATTCATCCAATATGTATTCGAATGTGGTTTTGATAAAGAACTTTTAAATGAGCGTACAGCGAAAAAGCAGACTTGCCCTTTAAACCACGCTATTGAGGAAAATCTGCCAAAACTTGCAAAATTGTTATTAGAGAATGGGGCTAATCCTAATGTTACAGGTCTCTATGGTATTTCCATGCTTTACCAGAATTTAGGTGTGATCGGCCTATTGAATGGTCATAAAGTTGAGCAAGCAAATGATAAATATCTTGCAGATTCGATTAGACGTCATTCTAACGGTGGTAGCGATATTGAAAGTTATAAGCAACTCCAGAGCCTACCAAGCCATGAGCCTAGAAAGGTATTATTTGAGGAGGTGAAGCGAATCTTTCTTGGGGACAAGAAGGTTTGCGATGCCTACGAGATTTTCGAGTTACTTTTACAATATGGTGCCGATCCAAATCAAAATACAGCTCAGTATCCAATAAAAGGCTATACACCCTTCATGCTAGCTGTTGAAAAAGATAATGCTTATGCTGTCGATCTTATGCTCAAGCATGGGGCTCAATTGGAACAAAGCTATGTAAAAGCAGATGAAGGACGTCGTGTGTTTTTGCCTGAAATAGCTGAGTTCTTTAAAGCCAATCAAGCAAAAGGACTAATTTCCCAACACTAAATGAACATACGCAGCTCTATAATACCCAGACTGTATTCAGTCTGGGTATTACCTGTTTTAACTTGAAAAATGCTCTAGCAATTTTGTTTTCACATAAGCATGATTTTTACTAAAATCAGTCACAGTCCAAGTGGCATATTGCTGAAAAATTCTTATTGAGTTACTGAATAATTCAATATTTCCTTGGAAATATTTTTGCTTTTTATCAGCGTAATCTCGGTTATTTTGAGAAGAGTTTTTTCGTCTCGACAGTAATACTAAATTCCCCAATCTGTCTTTAGCATAGTCTCGCTCCCCCTCAGTAAAATCTTGTAACCATTGGCTGTCGACCTTAGGTGTTTGAGGAAGAATATGCTCGATACTAATAGTACTTGGAAAGTCTAATTTAGTTGTATGACCATGCAGAATACAATCCAATTTAAGCATAAGATATTTGGCAGCTCTCCTACCATAAATTTTCTTATCTAGCTCAAGAGCTAATTCTGTTTGATCTATATGTCCTTTTAACAACATAATAACTTCTTCACTAGTTTTTGAATCTATAGCTTCCATCCAGTGATTTACATTTTCTATTCGGCTTGTTGGAGTTAAACCCACTAACCAATCATAAGCAAATGCATTATCTAATGATTTTACAAAATTGATTAATTCATGATTACCAAATTTATTGTAATATTTTAATAGTGGAGCAATCCAGAAATCTGACTCAAAACCCGATCTCATCATTACAAGCAAGTTATTCAGTTCAAAACTTTTTGATAACTCATAGTGATTATTATCAAAAATTTCAATGTAGTGCTTTCTATACTTATCAATAAAGTTAAAAGTATCTATACCTTTATTCAATAGAGGAGGTAAATTTTTCGTACTTTTATTAGAGCGATCATATTCTTTTGGTGCGTAAATATTATCTTCATACTCTTTTAAAAGGCTAACTGTTGCTTTCTTTTTAACTAAGATTGAACGTAGATGAGATAAAAATTCATCAAAGTCTTCACCAAAATAGTTTTCAGCTTCTTCCCAATTCTTTGCAGCTTTAACTCTTTCCTCATTATCAGAGACAAGAGCTAAATTACTAGCTTTTAAAATATCACTACTACGAAGTTTAACCCCTCGATTATTCATAACAGTAAATAATCTAAAAGCATCATCCAACTCTTCTGACCCGACGTAAATCATTAAGACATTATTAAGTAAGAATTTAACAAACTGATCAAAATTTTGATTATCTTCAAAAAACTCTCGTATTTGGACAATATTTTTAGACATATTGATTACAGAAAGATCTGTGTCTTTACCATAACCTTGAATGAGTGTTGAGTTAAGCTTACATGTGGCGCCATCATCCTTCACATAAGTATTAATAAAATCTTTCACCTCCTGCCTAATATCGAAAACTATTCTCAATCGTTCAGGAATATTTTTAAATGTATTTTTCTTTTGAAAAATAATTTCTTTACATGTTTCAAAACAATCCTTATCACTAGTTAAATCGCGAATTACTGCAATAAGTAGAAAAAGTGTAGTTAGTCGTTGTTGTCCATCAAGAACATCATACTCGTCATAATGAGTATTGTTTTTTTCCAAAGTTTTCTTTTGTAAAACCATGGATCCTAAAAAATACTGAGAATTTTCATCACGATTCATTGCATCACACAAATCCTGTAAAAACTCAGCTATTTGATCCTTACCCCAAACATATGGTCTTTGATACTCAGGTACTCTGTACCATTTTTCAAAAACTTTACCAACGAATAGTTTTTCACTTTCAATCATTTTATATCTACTTTTTCAACAAAATTAATTAATCCAGCCATATGTAAAAAAGCTTTAGTACTAAGATGCTTAGCACACTTTTAACTAGCTTAATTACAGTATTCAGCTATCAGTATTCAAGATAGGTAGTTTGACGAGGGCATCAAGTACAGGTAAACGCTTACTAGAGATATACTTTATATCACCCACCAAATACACTGCGTCACGAGCTCTTGAAATCGCTACGTTAATACGACGGTCATCAGCATAAAAAGTTGCAGGCCCAATGTTACGTACAAACGAGAAGAAAACAACATCAGCTTGACGTCCTTGAAATGCATCAACAGTATCAACCTCTACTGCAAGTAGTTCACCATAATCATATTTCTTTAATGCTTGACGTAAAGCTTTGCATTGAGCACGGTAAGGTGTAATCAGTGCTACACTAATCTTTCTCTTTACTGAATTATTTTTTAAGCGGTTACTCATTTCTGTCAATTTTTTCAAGATAATGTCTATCTCAAATTCATTGATCAAGATTTTCTTTTCGTTACCTCTTTGTGCTGGTACTCGATATCCTTGAGACTTATACGTTAGCCAACCAAAATCCTGAAATTCATGATCAGTTTCCTTTCTATAATGATCTAACTCGCCTTTATAAAAATGCTCGGAGATAAATTGACCAATGTGTGGGAGCATCCGAAATTGCTTTCCTAATGTTCCTTTCATAGTAGTTGGAAAGTTATCAAATAAGCGGTCAATTACACCATTACGAATTAAGCATTCCTTTTGTGCATCCATTTTTTCCAGAACTTCAGACTCTTCTGTACAAAAGGTAGGAGGTAATTGTTTATGGTCCCCCACCAAAATACATTTCTTAGCAACACTCATAGCCATAAGCCATTCAGGCATAGTTGCTTTGGAACATTCATCAACGATTGCTAAATCAAATGTCTGACTTTCACTATCCATCAAATGGTCGATCTGATTACAGGTAACACCTATCACTTGGTGCATTTCTGCTAAATTCCGTGCTTGCCAATGAGCAATGGATACAACATCGTCATCATTATTGGTTTTAGAGGCATTTAGCTCACTCCATAATTCTATAGTTAGTTCTGGAGCTATGCCATAAGCTTGATGCCAAAGAGTATCTGCTCGTGTCAGAGCATCTGCCTCTCGAGCTTTTTCAGACTCGAATTCAGTAATACTAAATTTTGGATATCGTAAAATTGATTTTATAAATTCTTGACCAATTTCATTCGACAGACGATCTATTGCATTATCGACAGCCACATGTGTTTCAGAGCTAATCAAAATACGAGCATTGGGTTTAGCCTTAATTAGTTGCAGAATTATCTCTACAATTGCTGTCGTCTTTCCCGTTCCTGGTGGACCTTGGATAAAAAAGAGATCTTCACTTGCCAAAGCTTTTTGAATTAACTTAAATGCAGCATCATTTGGTTCATAACTTTTCTGTATTGGTTGAGTTGCACAAATAGACATAGACGAGCATTCACGTGCTCGAAACTCAGCAATAAACTCATCAATTTTTTCTTGTGCATTTAAGGCTTGTTTATTTGTTTTTTGATTAACATGAATATTAGATTGATCATCCATTAAATCAAAAAGCTTATCCCCATCAACGGCGTTATTGTCGTAATAATAATGCAGGATTCGATTATGATTGATATTACAATTAGTGCCTGCACGGAAACCTAATAAGCACCTTATTTGACGCTCAAGCTTGGTTCTAGTAGCCCGATCAACATTAACAAGCAACTCTGTAAGATATTCCAACCAATGATCAATATGATCAATAAAATCAATTACCTGTTTAGCTTCATCACATATTTGAGAATTATGGAGACCCATTTATGCCTCGACGTATTTTGTATTTAGAAGCATCTCTACTCCTGCAGGATTTTTACAGCCCAATTTATTAAGAAGTAAACGGCGTATACCTGGAATCTGCATCTCATCCATAGATAAAGGCAACTCAAATTTATTATTCAGTAATTCAAAGATAATATTCATATCTGTATGAATAGTGAGTTCACCAAGATTATTTTCCAACATATCTGCTGTGATCAAAAGATCTATAGCTAAAGCAATTCTATGGAGTGAGAACTGAGGTAATACAGAAAGAAGTTTATCTTTGGTGTTATATCCACTCATTACTGCTTTGGTGACTGCAAAGACAGCCTCTTCTATAGCAAAATATCTCCAATAAAACTGTAATTCGACTTTAGACATATTTTTCACTCCTTTTTTGCTTCTCCTCCCAATATTTACGTTTTTGTTTAGCTGTATTAACTCCAAAGATCGACCAGGCATCAAAATCACGATCTAGCGATAACATTTCAAACAATGAATCAATCCCAGCATCTGGATGTAATGGTTGTATACGTTCGATATAACCCCTCAATTCATCGCGCCGAGTATATAGAAATGTTCGAGCCTCAATAAGTTTTTTTCTTTCATCAAATGCTTCATTGTGCTGTATTTTTAAATAATCACGTCTAGCTTTATCATTGGAAAAACTATCTGGATATTCCTTAGTATCATGTGCATCTTGAACTCGACGTTTATACAGTTGGAATTCGTTTTTAATCTCGTTAAAGTTTTGAGTAGCATGTGCTACATCTTCATTTGCCATTTTCAAAACGATCTGTCTAATTTCTGTCAACGTCCCCCCTTCACTAAGCCCCATCATCCACATATTCACCTGTTCAAGATCACAATCCTTGAAGGCATAATAAGCTTCAAACTTCTTAGCAATTTGACCCCAAGCATCCACACATAGCTCATACTCTTTTTTCAAAGTATCTTTATTCGCTTTATGTTCTTCTTCAGCCACCTTTTTCTTCTCATCTAGATCACTACGTTCTGCACGTAGCTCATTGACTTGTTTTAAAAGGGCGCTACGATGACTTTGAAGACGTCTAAGCTCATTTTTAAACTCTTCGTAGCTAGATTTAGAAGTACGTTCAATACGTTCATTCGTTTTTAAAATAAAATCGTTTTTAACAGTAAGTTCTCGATTAGCTGTTAATTCTCTCCAATCATATCTACCCTGACTCTGAGATAACTTTTTAAGCTCAGACATATAGGCATCAAGGAGATTAATTATGGAAAATAAATTACTTATTTTTTTTGCAAGAATCTTTAACTCTTGTTGGTATAGATCCATATACATCCAAGAATCCACACAACTAAACATCAAATCTTGAAATCTATTAAGTCTAGGCAAATAACCAGTGGTAATAGTTAATTGTTGATTCATAAACTCAATATGTTCTTTAAGCTCTTTATTTCTCTTTTCCTGGTGAGATTGAATTCTCTCTAAATAGCCATCTTTTTTAACTTGAAGTCGCTGTTTTATGGCTTCTTTTTCACGATCTAACTCACGGATTAAAGACTTTGTACGAGCCTCTTCTTTTTTTAAATTTGAACTTGCCCACCAATGAGCAATAGCTTTAAAAATCATAATCCCCCCTTACTGCATTTCTAAAAATTCACAGGCTTGATCCCAGCCAGTTCTATGGGGAATAAGTATTCCCATACGTGTGAGAATCGTTTGTTGCATTGTTTTCTGGATAGTGACATCGATTTGATCCGAGATGGCCAAATCTTTTATTTTCTTCTGCAGCTCTTCAAGTTCATCTGCAAAAGCTTCGGAACGTTGTTGATCTTGTTGTTGCTTACGTCGCTCAATATCCATTAGCTCTGTATGCTCGATATAAGTCTTACGTACAGATGTGAACATTAAATATTGCATTTCAAGATGTTGATTAAGGTCTTTACTCATGGCATCAAATTGATCAAATGCTTGCTCTGTTATGCTTGCTCTAGCCGCTTCATACTGTAAGTCGATGGTCGTAATCGCCTTCTCATACTGCAGAGCTAACTCTTGCATCATTTCTCGTTCTTGTTCAGGCAAAGCCTTAAGCTGGGCATATATATTACTTTGAACAGCTCGCAATTGATTCTTACGAACCCCATACTCTGAAATTACAGAAATTGCACCACTCAGTGGTAGCATGTCACTCCAATTAAAAGTCAACTCTGACAGCTTGCCAACTTTACCTACATAAGTGGTGAGATCGATTTGTCCACCATTTAGCAATTCAAGCGCAGATTTCAGTTCAGTATTGGCAATCGCAACCCCCTTAGATGAGAAATGATTAACATATGCCCCAGCTGCAACAGCAAAGCCAATCGCAAATACAGTTCCACATGCCATTACACCTAATGCACCTAAAGTCGTTCCCCCAATTGCATAACCAGATATTGCTGCTGGTATAACAGCACCAAGGTAAGAGCTCGCACCCACTCCTAAGCTAAATGCCAAACTACTACCAACAACCTGTACAGCCCCCCCAATCGTGGATGAAGCAAATTGAAGATTGTCAATTTCACCTTTTGAAAACTTATAGATGTTTTGAGCTAGCTGAAATGTAATTTGGGCGACGGCGGCTGCAACGTTGCCTTTAACAAGTTGCTTACCGATTGTTTGCCCTATCGCCTTACCCGTTTGCTGAGTTGCCGCATCAACCATGGCTTGGCCTGCATGCTGAATACTAGTGACCAACAATGCATTACCAGCCCCTTTGACTGAGCTAGCTACAATACGCTGTGCTATCTGCATACATTGATCCATCGTTAAAGGATCATCGCTACGCAAAACTTCTAGCAAGATCGTTGCTGATTCACTAACAGCACCACCAATCGCCCCTGCCTTTGCTGCATTACGATATTGCATTGTGTTAAACTCAGAACGTACTCGCTGCTTATCTTTGTATTCAGGCCCTTCTTGATTTTTTTTAGTTTCCTGTACCAATTCTTCAGCACTACCTTCACCCTTTCGGTTCAGACCTGTGCTGGACACTTTACCATCACTCGATGTTAGTTTATCTGTCGCATTATCAGCAGTATCCTGATAACTCTTAGATACTTCAGGACGTATTTCTTTATTTCTCAGTGCCTGTTTACGTGACGCCGCTTTTACAGAGTCAACCTGATCTTTTGGTACAATTTTACCAACACCATCATATTTTTCTGGTGATAGAGCACCTGCCGTCTTTTCACCATCTTTATAAAATTTCACTTGATGTTTGGTTGTACCATCCGGCGTTACAACATGGATATCTGCAACAGGATCGTTATGCATTCCAACATCTAGTGTAGCCCGATGATTATTATGTCCCTTAGCTGCGGCTTCGATATTAAATGAGCCTGCATGATGAGCTTCTGCTGCAAATCCTTGCTGAACATCAATTGTTTGGCTAGTAAATCCTCCATTTTTTTGAGAGATGGCATCTTTTATCCCTTTACTATACTCATTCAAAGCTTGGTTTAAAGCATCACCCTGTACTTGGTTCCATGCACCCTGAAAATAAGAAATACTCTGCCCTGCGATATCTAGTGACTCTTCGTTTTTTTTCATAAAGCTCTATCTATGTATGCTATTTAACTTTTACACTGCTCAATATTTAATTATGAGTAATATCATGTGTATCTACGATCTATCTCACCAAATTCTATATAAGTAGCACCTTCTCAAAAGGCTGATTTACTAAATCCATATCCTCTTTAAGATTCATCTTATAATTCCTTTTAACTCACCCATTTATCATCATTCATAGCTAAATTTTTAACTAGCTCAAAAACTGTTGAAACTTTTTCCTGAAATTGTGTCACGTCATAGCTGACTGGTAAGTCTTTATCCAATACCTTTTCAATTTCATCTTTAACTAATGCTTGGGTCTGCCCATCCTTCCACCAATCCTGAACCAAAACTTTAGGTGTTGTATTCAAAAGTGCTGTAATCAAATCTCTCGCTGCTAACTTGACCTGCTGTTGCTCATCTTTGGTGAGTTTGTCTTTTAAGAGCAGATCATAGATTTCTAACTCATCTTCAGTCAGACCTTCTCTGATATGACGTTGGTCTTCTTCCTGCAACCCTTTTGTGAACTTTTGAATTTCTTCAAACAGTTGTTCAGTCGCCGTGGCACCAGAGTTATAACGATCTATCATTTGCTGATAACGTTCAGCGAAATTAATACGTCCACCATTTTGCTTCAGCATTTGAATGATTTTCTTTTCAAGAAATGCTCGCATATCTGCAATAGCAATGTTCTTGTGTTTGGTTTCTTTAAATTGTTCTTTTAGCTTTTCAAAATCAACCGTGCTTAAATCCCATTTTTGACCATGGATCAAACTATAGCTTTGCTTAAAATCCTTAACCGACTTCGCTGTATCTGCATCTATAATCACACTTCGATCTAAGAGATCCACAACTGCTACACCTGCTGTTTCCAGATCCTGCTGTTCAATGGTGGCTTCAATAAATCCATGTAAAAATTGAATTACAGATACTATCGGGCGTGGCTTAGCTAAGATATTAGGCTTACATGCCTCATATAAGGCAGCAACGGTATTAAAGTGAACATTGAATGTTTTTCGATATTCATCTTTTTCTAGTAACCGATCGGCATATTCACCAAATAAAGTATTCTCTTTAAACGTACCGCCATTCTCATTACGAGTTTCTAAGATTTTGTTTAGATCAATATCCTTAGACTCACAATATTCTAGGGTCTTCGTAATCGCTTCATCCAGCATATCGAAAAGTACGGTTTTATCCTGGACGGGCGCATCTGTTTCTCCATCTTCACCAGTGCCTTGGCCGTAATCTTTTAAAGCTGTTTTTAGATTCCTAAATACGTTGTAGTAATCAATAACTTCACCATTTCTTTTCTCTACAAACTCGCCGTCGGTATTCTGAATACGATATGACGTTACTCGGTTGGCACGAGCAATGGTTTGCATCAAGGTATGACCTTTCATTGGCTTGTCTAAGTACAGCGTAGATACCGTTGGCGCATCAAAACCTGTCAGCCACATTGCACAGACGAAAACAAGTTGTAGCGGATGCGCTGGATCTTTAAAGTTATCCTCAATATCAGCCCCATTCGTATCAACTTTACTCAGGCGGTCAATATGTGTCTGAATATCTAGACCTTGTTTATCAAAGCGTTCTTTTTCTGCACTCGGATCACTAATGACCACCGCCATTTGCACCGTGCTCATATACTTTTGGCGTTGCTTTAAACGATGTTTTTCAACATCATTTTTAGAGTTATGAATACGTGTTTGTAAATGTTTAAGCTCTTCTTTCCAAAGTTTTGAAACTTTTTCATACATTCGTACAGCCGTAAACTGATCTACGGCGACCATCATACCCTTACCCAAATATCCACGGCGTGGGAAATGGTAGACAATATCTTGGGCAATACGATCTAGACGATCATCTCGTTTAATAACTTCAAGTTCCGTAGAATACTTCCGCTCAAGCTTTTCTTTTTGTGCTTCGTTTAACTCTTCATCTTCTAAAATTTCAGCGAGCTCTTCATTCAGATCATCATTTTGAAGTAATACTTCTGGAACTCGTTTTTCATAGAACAGTGGCAGCGTTGCTTTATCTTCAATTGCCTGTTGGAAGGTATATTCCGAAACATACTCACCAAACCATTGCTTGGTCTTTTTCTGTTTAAGGATCGGTGTACCCGTAAAAGCAAGAAAATGTGCGCCGTCTAAACCTTTACGCATGTTCTCGGCAAGAGATTCATATTGTGTACGATGCGCTTCATCGACAATGACAATCACTTCCCGCTCAGCAGGATTGAATAGCTGTGGATACTCTTGACCTTTCTCGTATCTGAACTTTTGAATTAGGGTAAATACAATTTTGGTATTTTGACTGAGTAAGGTGCGAAGATGGGTACTGTTTTTCGGTTGTGCTGCTTCTTTTTCTAAAACTGCTTTGGTCTGTATAAAGTTTTTATAAATCTGTGAATCCAAGTCTTCACGATCCGTAATCACCACAAAGCTAAAATTACCTGTGACTTTACGATAAATCTTTCTGACATAAAAAATCATCGAGAAACTTTTACCAGAGCCTTGAGTATGCCAAAACACACCAAGACGACCTTGTAACTCATCACGCTTTAAAAATTTTTTAAAGGCATGATTCACTCCTAAGAACTGATGGTTCTGAGCGATAATTTTATGTTTTTCATTTTGGAATAAGATAAAGTTTTCAATATAGTCTAATAGTCTTTCAGGACGGCAAAGACCTCGTAACAAGTACTCAATACTTGTGCCTTGTCCCTCAATTTCTTCTTTGTTGACCTTTTCTTTTTCTTGATCTATACGCAACCAGTTAAAGAAATGCTCCCACTCAGCCGTAAAACTTCCGAGCTTGGTATCTGTTGCATTGGATAGCACACAAAAAGCATTGGTTAAAAACAGTTGTGGAATGTCATTTTTATAATTTTTTAAATTGTCATCAAAGGCATTCTTGAGCTTTACATTGGAGTTTTTCAGCTCAATAAATACGAGTGGTAAACCATTTACATATAAAATGAGATCAGGACGGCGATAAGCACAATGAGGTGTACGTCCTGTAGATTGAATCCATAACTGAGACACCACCAAAAATTCGTTATTTTCAGGGTTTTCAAAATCAATCAGTTTTAAAGGGACATTTTCATGTTTTTCGCCGTGGGCATCTTCGTAAGTAATCGATGCACCATCACGAATCGCTGTATATAGTTCCATATTGGCTTTAATTGCCGACATTGAACCACGGCGATCCATCAATTTAGAAACAGCTGTTTCAATGACATCTAAAGGGACTTGGGGATTTAATTGCACGCATTTGGCAATAACACGATCTTTTAGAATGACATCTTTTTTGTCTGTACGACCTGAACCATCATTTAAATCACTTGAATCTGCGGTATAGCAATTGAGATGCTGATAATCAAATTCAGTGTTTAAAAATGCAATTGTTGCTTGTTCAATGTCGTCTTCACTTATGAAATTACGTGTTACTTTTGTCACAATTAATCCCCTATATCCCTCTAAATACGTCTATTTTTTATAACTTACTGTTCTTGCATTGATGGTGGAAACTGAATATCTAAGTCTTCAACTGAAATCTTTCCTGAAATCAATCGAGGCAATAACTCATTTTTAGTTTCCTCTAAATTTCTATTAATAAAGTAGAAACTTAAAATTTTATCCAACATAGGTTTAATAAGATTATTAAATGACAAGAGCAAATCTTCTGTTGGCAATAATAAATTTAAACGTTCAAATGCTCTATTCCAAACTGCATAGGGTCTATCTGCTCCGTTACTAATTAACATTGCATAATCTATTGTAGTTTTTTGAAAGAGTAGTAAATATAGGAATGAAAATACGTACTCATTCTTTGGCTTAATTACAAAACATGTTGTACGTGTAATTCCATTAAATGGAGCGATATTCACCTTATGTTGATATGGACGCATCGCTCCAAATATGATTTCACCTTTCTCAAAAGTAACCAAACTACTTTGAGCTTCTTGATAATCATAATGGTCATCAGGTAAAAAAGCTTTTGTGGACATTACATCTAAAGGCAAATAATATCTATTTTCTAGATGCTCACCAGCTTTCGTCGATTTTGAACATTCAACAGCAATATCTTTTAGTTCAACAACATCCCAACCTTTAGGAACCCCTTTCTCAAACTCTGTATTTTCCCAATCTGGAAAACGAAAACGTACAAACCATTCTTTATACAGCTCTTGAGCCATATCTTCTAAAATTTGGATACGTTTTTTATTGTTTTCAATAAGGTCATCGTAAGCCGAAAGAATAGCTGCGATTTTCTTTTGAATACAAATATTAGGAAATAACACTTTAATCTTATGGGCATGATTTCTATTTAAGGTTGGATTAGAGGATCCAGTATCAAATTTTTCTAAATGTAACGTCTGCAAAAAATAATAAGTAAATTTAGGATCATTATCTTTGAAGTCTTTTACCCATAAAGTTGTATCGTGTGGCCAGAAATTTTGACTAATAAAGTGCACCGTACCTAATGTACCTTTTCGACCAATAACCACCCCTGGAGCTTTAACCTTAAACTCATTGTGATAACTAGATATACCCGATGAAGACACGATTGGTACTTCACCCAAAGTTTGCTCTTTTTTTGTTATATCGAATCCACGCTGAAACGTAAGAATTTGTCCTAATGTTGTTTCATTAAAACCGTCCATTACGCCTCCACGATATTTTTAAAATTTTGAGCAATTACGTTTTCAATGTCTTTTGCTGTGGTTGAAAGATTTAGGAATTCATCATTAAGGTTCAACAATCCTTCAATAAATTCTTCTTGTGTTTTACCATCCTCTTCAATAACAACTCCAACATAACGTCCAGCATTTAAAGAATAATCTTGCTCTTTTACCTCTTCAGGCGTTGCTAACTTACAAAGCCCCGTTACATCTTCATATTCCGCATTTGGGAAACGCTCTTGTAACCATGAAATATGATTAAAGAAATACTCAGCTTCACTACGGTCAGCTTTAATATCGGCAAGCAATGCTTTGACTTCTTTAATATCTGCGGATAAAGCATTTAATTCTTTAAGCTTCGCATCCTTCACTTTAAGCAGATCTTTATTGTCATTTGCTTTCGCTTCAGCGACTTCAGCACGAGTCTGTTTAACTAACTCATTATGTGCTTTTTCTTTTTCACGAATGGCTTTGTCTAAAATTTTGGCTTCATCAGCAATGGCTTTAAAGAACGGCGTAAAACTAGCTCTTAATGTTTTTTGAGCTTCATTCAATTGGTTCACTAAATCCTTTGTGACCACTTGAGGGAAAGTTTTCACATAAGCATCAAAGCTTTCTTGAAGTGGTTTAAGCGCATGCCAATGTGTATTTAGCGTATCAACACTTTGAACAATGGCCGCATCATCTTTTAAAGCTTCTTTAAGCTTCTTAAAGCTCGGCTCTACGTGTGGCACAGTAGCTTCAAGCTTTGCCATACCTTGTCTAAAGTAATCATCCACCAAACTAATATATTCATGATTACGCCCCTTATGTAGCTTACTAATCATGGCAATATTCAGGATCTGCTCATCGGTAAAATCACGGTGTGCACGGTCAATCTGTCTAAAGATGTTGCGGGCATCAATAAACAAAATCTTGTCATCTGTTTTATTTTTATCAAAGAACCACAAGGTTGCAGGCAGTGTTACGGTATAGAACATATTTGAAGGCAAAGTCAGCATGCCATAAATCAAATTATTCTCGATCAATGTCTGACGTACATCAGCTTCTGAATTACGTGCATCTGAAGCTGAGTTAGGCATAACTAACGCTGCACGACCACTATTAGATAGCTTCGCTTGTTCTGCATTCTTTAGTGAAGTGGCAAATAAGTTAATCCAAAGATAGTTGGCATTAGGCACTGTTTCAGCCTTAGCATTATCATCTGCTTTTTTAGTTTTAGTCTTATTACGTGGTAACCCATAGGTATTAAAACGAGGATCTTTTTCAACTGTCGCAAGTGCTACGTCATCCACGTTAAATGGTGGATTCGCCATGATGTAGTCAAACTTCTCAAACCCTTTAAACGGATCTTCTGCATAAGAGTTTGCTTGGCGAATATCGCCTTTAAGGCCATTCACGAACAAGTTCATTTTGGCAAGTTTGCCAGTATCTAGTGTCTTTTCTTGACCGTAGACAAATAAGCTATTGTTTGTCTCAGCTTCACCTAGCTTTTTGCTCAGCTCTTTACGGCGCTCTACAAATTGTAAAGACTGAACAAACATACCACCCGAACCACAGGCAGGATCATATACAGAGCCGTTATACGGTTCGATCATTTCAACCATCAATCGAACAACTGAAGTTGGTGTAAAGAATTCACCACCTTTTTGACCTTCAGACAAAGCAAACTTACCTAAGAAGTATTCGTAAATCTTACCAAACACATCCCCTGAAGCATCAAAAGGAATATTTGAAAAACTACGAACCAAAGCTTTTAAAGCCTGTTTACTTTGAGCTAAGCGATTAAATGCCTGATAATCGTTTTTAGGCAAGACATCTTTAAAATCTTCTTGACCTTGATGATCTTCAATCGCCTGCATCGCTTCTTTGATTTTTGATGCTAAATCTTCACTTTCAGGAAGTTCGAGTAAGTAGTTATAACGGGCATTATCCGGCAAATAGAAACCACAATGTTTAATCGCAATTTCAGCCAGAGGCTTTTCACGGCGTGTCCCTTTAAGTTCATTAAACTCTTTTAAAATCGCTTCTTCAGCAGCGCCGTATTTGTTATCTGCGAATTTTAAGAAAATTAGACCAAGTACAGGTGTTGAATACTCATTCGGTTTTAAGTCTGTATTTGCACGTAGATTATCCGCTGCCGACCAAAGTTGACCTTCTAACTGTTTTAGTTCATTAAGGTTCATAATTTTTCCACATCAATTTATATATCTGATTTGCTCATTTTCTTTGAGCATTTATTTTTTCCAGTTATGCCTTTTGCAAAGACAAGATGAATTTCTGAATTATCTCTCTTTCAGACTCTGGTAACTCTTGAATAGATTTTGAAATAGGATCAGTGCCCAGATCTGAAGAATGCTCTGTACGCCCTAATAAATAATCAGCAGACACATTCAAAACAACCACAAGCTTGTAAAAATTCTCTAAAGATGGCTTTCGAGAGCCAGCTTCGATATGTGAAATAGATGTTGAAGGAATACCTGTTTTGTCAGAAATATCCTGCTGCGTCATTTTTCTTTGTGTTCTTATTTCTTTAAGCCGTGCACAAAACAGCTCAGAATCCATCTCAATCAACATAAAACACCATAAATCGACAATAAATACTTGACTATATCGACAAGTTTTCATATATATACATGACAGCATTTTATTGTCTATTTCGACAAAAAGACATCATCAAAAGAATTTAAAAGAGGAAATTTAATATGAAGAATAGTGTATGTGCATGAGTGTCTTATCTCGACAATAAAACACTCATGCTTTTCATATCAAATCGCTGAAATGAAAGATGTAAAATTTCGACGTTTTACCTTTGCATTCTTTCATAACAGACCATTGAAGTAAATTTATCTTGGAGTCTATTATGAGCAATTCACCAGGCCACATCCCTATTACTATTCATCCAGCAATTCGAAATTTGAATGTACGTCAAATTTCTAAAATCATAGCTACAAAGATTATTAAAACTACGGGGCTACAACTTCAGTTTAATCCAATATTTTGTAGTCAGCTAGACGTAGCTCAACATCTTAATACTTATGAGGCGGTTGCATACTTCACGGATAATCAATATTTTGAAGCATATGGGTTTAGGCCTTCAAAGTTATCCAATTTTCAGAAAGTTTATGAAGAAATAATTTTTCAATTTAACGCTAAAGTTAAATTATCAATTATGTCATTTATTGATTAGAGATAACTGAGATTCTGCGATTACCTCTGCAAGCCTTGCACTGCAAGGCTTTTTGCTTCGCAATATCTTTGTATTGTATTGCGATTTACTATGCCTGTCGCAATTTAAACCATAGTTTCGCAATCCCTTTGCGATATAAAAGACAGCACTATATAAAGGTTACAAGCAAAAATCACAAAATCGCGATTATTTTAGCAATAATGGGTTTAACTCAATGTAAGTCGATCGGTTAATAGTCACCAATCGAACATAATTAAAATCAATTAACTCATTCAAACATGAATCAAACTGGTTCACTTTTCGCAACTTTGATGGTGCACCTTTTAAGGCTAAAGTTTTTAAGATGCGACTTGTTTTAGCTTTGATGCATTTAGCTAAAATATTTTTAAAGAGTTTTTCAGCTTCACTTTCTTTAGCCCGTTCAATCTCTGCATATCTCTCCCATTCACCTAATGAGTGACGGATAACCTCACATACACCTGATAATGTTTTACGGTCTATCTCAGTCAATCCCTCAAAGAATGCAAATACAGTCGCCATACGGCGTGCCAATTGACTGGCTCGACTGGCAAAGGCCTGTAAATATTCATAGCGCTGACCTTTGGCTTGTAAACGTTCAACCTCATTATAAAAATCTCTATCTAAACACTGGGCTTCTTTATTCATGGGAATGACATAACGCCCACCTGTTGGTTGTTCTGCTGTACGAGGTAGAGGACAGTCTTCCAGCAAATAAGTACACCTTGCCCAATAAGCAATCAGCCTATAGTCTAGGTTCGCATTATTGGCTTGGTATGTTTCATCCTGTAAACGTGTGCCTGCTAAATTATCAGGAATAGTCAGAATAAATCGAGGTAAAAAGCCCTGTCCTCTTAATACTGGATCCTTTAGTGCATCTGCTAAAACCTCGTGCTGACCTTGTAAGTTGAAAGTTAACCGAACGTCATACGCTCTACCACTACCATTGAGGTTAGACTTTGAGCGTATCCGATCTACCGTACCATCGTCAAAAAGCTTGGCAAACCCACCAATTGCCTGATTACGCGTATCTGACTTCATCGTATAACCGCCAAAAAACTGCCCTGCTTCATCACTTGCAACTGAGGCATTTTTAATAACACCATCCACGTATAGCCCCATCAACGATTCTAATGTGATATCACTGAACCGTGTAATGGGATCCGATGGTGCTGGATTAGTTATTAAAAATTCGCTTTTCTCTTTTTTATCTAATCCGGCTAGATTGGCTTTCCATTGATTAAGCTCTTGGCAATATTGCTCATATAGTCTGCGTTCATGTTCGATAATAGCTTTATCTGCCAAGCTTCTGCTGGTACTTTTTCGGCTTCCGCTTTGCCCCTCAGTTAGTAAATATAAACTACAGGGTTCACCATGCTCATCGAATGGATGAGGTGCATTAACATATCCTTGTGCAATGTGTGACATTGCACCGATGACACATTGGGCAGCCATGCCAATGGGGGCTTGTACATGCTCAGCAATAGCGTACATAGCTCCTCTCGCCAATGGGGGTAGTGCATGTATTGGGTAGGGCTGTGTGATAGATGCATCTGCCTGTACCAATGGGATTAAGTCACCCCAATAAACTCGATGCTGCTTTGTTAAGTCCTTCACTGAACCATGTTTAAATGTATCAGCTTCAATTGTCTGTTTAAGATAATTAACCTTTTCAATAAGCAATTTATTGATATCACCCCTTGAAAGCACCTTAAAGCTGGCATCCAGTTTTATAAAAAGATCTTGGTTATGCATAGGCTCATTGATACCCACCATAATACGGAATATCGATTCAGGAATACCCTCATTTGCAATTTGATAAGCCATATCAATATTTTCATGAAATACAATTGGTTCACTAGCCTTCGCAATTTGGAGAAATAAGTTTAGGTCATCAGTACTTATGACATGATTCATACGTTTATTATTAATATTTGCAGCAACCACACCCTTTCCAATTGAAAAAGATACTTTTTGGGAATCTATAATTTGATAGGGTTCTTGTTCCATATCATATTGACGAATGTTTCCAAAAATCTGATAACCAGTTACTTCTATCAATTTTTTAGGATTAACTAAAGGTAAGACAATACAACCCGCACAATCATGAAAAGGATGTTTTGAATAAATATAGCACTCTTGTTTAACAACAAATTTTATTAAATCAAGACAATCTCTAGAAAATTCATCTAAAGAAAAATATTCAGTTTTGACTCCCGTCACCGGATCAGTGTTAACAACCAAAGAGGCAGTACCTTCAACACAGAAGACACGATCATCACATTCGCTTTGATTAACAATAACTTCAATTTTTTTAGAATTATCTTTAAGCATTCTATACTACCTATTCAACCTTAAATTAAAGCAAAACCCCTCCACTCCACTTATAGAATTAACAAGCAGAAAACTTCATATTGAATTTTTAAGGAGGGATCTATGCTAGGGAATTAATTTCAAAAAAATCCTGCTTTTCAGGAGAAAACTATTCAATTTCTCCAGCAAATTTCAAAATTTCATTCCGATTCCAACGTAACAAACGACCATGCCTTTTTGGAACTATCGGTCCATTTTCATAGATAGCCCATTTACGAAGGGTTTGGGGTTGCATGCCAAGAAGCTTAGCCGCTTCAGTTGTTGTTAGTAATAAGCTTTCTTGCTTCATGATGAAGCATCCTGTTCAATTGAATTAAGTATTTTTTAGTTGATTTCTATTGTTTTTATTAGTGTACAGATATATGTTAATTTCTTGACACTTGACAAACAAAGCATTAAATGAATTTAAAAAAAAGTGGGCGCCCACAGAAGACAGTAATTGATATCTTGAAAACATTAGTCTGGTTTGAATATGTAGCCGTTCAAGTTTTCCAAACATATCAAAAACGAAATGTCACTCCATCACAGAACGAAAAAAAATCTAATAAAGCAAGTCTAAAAAGTTTAGAAGTTTTTTTTGATCAAGAGGACTCAAATATTTGGTACAAATATTCGATTGGCTCAAACAGTCCAAACAGTGAAAGCCTAGCCTTGGTCGACAATAAAATTCCATGCTCTTCAATATACTTTAACCACCCGATTTGGAACTTTTTAAAAGCTCTACCTACTGGCAAACTTGATTTACGATTTTTTTATTCTCAATTAAGTGAAAACTCTAGACAACTTTTAGAAAGTAATGAAGTAACTTGTTTATTCAATTTTACTTATACAGACGGAAATGATTTTTCAAAATTTGAAAATTTGCTAGAATTTTATAGTTGTATTATTTATAGGTATTACCAAGCTAAATTTAAAATCGATCCCAAAGAGGTAGAAAAAATTTATTTTTACTTCTCTAGAAATACCAATCACATTTTGAACCAATTTGGCACAATCGGATATTTTTTATTAAAATTAATGCGACTTCACCTTCTTCAACCAGAAGATTCTGTATCAAGTAGCTTTACTATCGAATCCAATTTAAATCAACAGCAGACACTATCACGCATACTAAAAGAGATAAATCTGAATCCAAAAAGATATCAACCCCTCACAGAAAAATTTGATACTTTTCGTTTAGATGGTGATTCTTATAAAAATCCTAATACTTACATTTTTCTTGAGGATAATATCAGCTACCCATAATAGTCATAATAGTTGATATATTTTGCTTACCATGTGCTTACTAAATTCATAAAACAAAAAACCACTTACGATTAGTACACGTAAGTGGTTGTTTTATATGGTGGGCCCAGACAGACTTGAACTGTCGACCAACGGATTATGAGTCCGCTGCTCTAACCAACTGAGCTATAGGCCCTAAACTTTGATCATATACTCGATATGAAAAATGCGACTAGATCTTAGTTAAATTTAACTTAAATTACAAGCAGATGATTTTATCAAATTACTAAAATAATGTTAAAAATCATAAACTGAGCTGATTCTATATGATCTTTACGGCTTGAGTAAAGATCATATAGCACTATTTTGATCATTAATAAGACATCTAAATTTATTTTGATATGGTATTTTCGGATATGTATTTTCCTGAAAAGTCGTATTACACTGCTGCGACTCAAAACCTACGATGATAAACATGAGAAAAATTTTAGGAAAATCTATTTTTAAAGCAACAGGTTGGGAATACAAGGTTGATCCAACCATTTTAGAAAAAAAACAAGTCATTATTGGATTTGAGCATACCTCAAACCTAGATACCATCCTTTCTCTGGCTTTATTTGAAATTTTAGAATTAAAAATACATACACTGATAAAAAAAGAACTATTCAAAGGTCCTCTCAAGCCTATTTTAGAAAAACTTGGTGGTATTCCTGTCGATCGTAAAGCAAATAAAGATATCGTGACTCAAATGGTTGATCTATTTAATCAAAATGACCATTTTAATCTGGTGATTGCACCCGAAGCCACACGCGCTAAAGATGGTGAAGCACGCAAACCAATTCGTACAGGCTTCTGGCATATAGCAAAAGCAGCGAATGTTCCCATCATCTTGATGTATGCAAATGCCAGAACCAAACAAGGCGGCATTTTAGGTAAAATTTACCCTACTGATCTGCAACAGGATTTAGAAAAAATCAAAGCACTATATGCCGAATATGATATTGATGTAAAAATTAACTAAATCGTCTGAACTATATGATCATTTTTTGATGCTTAATCAAAATTTTAAATTTTGAATATGAGCTATGGCAGTTTTCAAGAAAACTATCGCTATGCTAATATTCACGCACTTTTTTGAGTTTTAATTTTTTGGAGTTACTTCCATGGCGGGTCATTCTAAATGGGCCAATATTAAGCATCGTAAAGCTAAACAAGATGCAAGTCGCGGTAAAGTTTTTACCAAATATATCCGTGAAATCGTAACCGCTTCTAGATTGGGCGGCCCAGATGCGGCGAGTAACCCTCGTTTACGTGCTGTTGTTGAAAAAGCACTTTCAGTAAATATGACACGTGACACGATTAATCGTGCAATTCAACGTGGTGCTGGCGGTGATGATAACGATGATTTAAAAGAAGTAACCTATGAAGGTTATGGTGTGGGTGGTGTTGCGGTTATCGTTGAAACCATGACAGATAACTTAAACCGTACTGTTCCAGATGTTCGCCATTGTTTTTCTAAAACCAATGGTAACTTGGGAACCAACGGTTCGGTGGCTTACCTGTTCACAAAACGTGGTGAAATTTCTTTTGAAGATGTCTCTTTAGAAGACAAAATCATGGAAGTCGCTTTAGAGGCAGGTGCTGATGACATCGAGATCGATGAAGATAGTATCTTAGTCATTACTAGCCCAGAAAGCTTTGGTGATGTTCAAGATGCACTTACCGCAGCAGGTTTAAAATCTGATAATGCTGAAGTTGTGATGAGCCCATCGACTAAAGCTGAAATCAATGATATTGATCAAGCTAAACAAATCATGAAAATGATTGATATGCTCGAAGATCTTGATGATGTTCAAAACGTTTATACAAACGTGGAGTTTACTGAAGAAGTTTTAGCTCAACTTGATGCTTAATTCATTCAGATCAGTAAAAATGCATCTTTTTAGATGCATTTTTTATAGCTTATTTAAAAGTTTATAGCAGTTAAATACATTATATTCTTTAATCACAAAACTTGAATGTAGAGCCACCACGCTGTCAATCTTACCAATACGGCGTAGTAAGATTTCACTATAATCATCCATATTTCTCGCAACTAACTCTAAAATAAAATCGGCGCTCTGCCCTGTCACTAGAAATGCATTGGTCACCTCTGGAATATCTTCAATTTCTTCTAAAAACTTATCAAAGGTTTCACTGTCATGTTTACTCAAAGAAACCTGTAAAAGTATATGTAAGCTAAAGCCGAGCTTATTAAAATTAATTTCTCGTTTGAGCTGCCCCATTACTTGGGATTCAATCAGGTTTTTAATGCGGCGATGCACCGAACTCACTGAGAGATTAATACGCTCTGAAAGCTCATTTAGATTGACATCTTCATGGGTCAAAATTTCAAGAATTTGTTTATCAAAACGATCCAATTCCATTCTACAGTTCTCACTCTGAATTTATGCTTCTATCGGAACTGCTCACTCAGTAATTTTTAAGGGTCAAGGGAAAACATTCGTTTAACTTTTGACGATGCTGCACGGATAACGCAAACATGATTCCGATAAACTTTTGGTTTATCTTTGTCTCAAAGCCGAAACAAGACCTTTTGAGCAACTGTTCAACTCATCTCCCAATAGTGAACAACTTGTTTCGATCCCCATCACACCCTGAAACATAAGATAGCAAAGCCTTTTTATAATTATTTCCCTCTTTTCAGTTTTTTTAAAGTAAATTTGGCAATAATTTCTAATATTTTCTGCTTAAAACGAATTTTCTTTTAATTATTAATTTTATTCCCTAATTATTTTTTGATTTATCAACAATTTTTCAATTTTCTTTCTCATAAAAAAGCCCCGATTTTATTCATCAGGGCTTTTCGACTCAAAATTTGATTTACAAACCGCGCCAATCAACCCTTGCATTACGTTCAGTCGCATAAATACGTTGCACATATTGTCCAATTGGCAAATCTAATAGATAGTCATGATATTCCTTCAATTCACCCGTGAATTGTTCAATATCATCATTTTCCAATTCCCACGGCGTACCTTTAATCACGAGTAAAGGCGCAAGAATTGAACAAACTGCTATATCTGCTAAACCAAGACGATCGCCAACCAAATAACGCCCTTGATTATCAATCAGGCGCTGATTGAGATCGGTAATCAACTCGGTCATTCTCAATTTAGATTTTGCGACTTTCTGAGGATTTAACTTATAGTTGGAAGAAACTAAACTCTTTAAAATTGGTTTAGAAATTTTTTCAAACTGGCGTAAATAGCCTTGCTCACCCATCATAATTTCAAGTGGATGATCGCCAACAGATAACGCTTGCGCCAATGACCAACGTCGGACATGCACACCCAGCTCACCCGATAATTTATCAATTTCTAGAGCTTGCTCGCGTAACTGTTCATCACGTCTCAATAATGCATGTTCAGGATAAGTACTATCAAGATATAAAGCGATTTGTGTTGAATCAGCAACCCAGCGTTTATCATCTTTCAACATCGGCAATAGATATTGCCCAGATTTGAGATAGGTAAATGCTCGGTGAAAACCAGGAATTAAATTATGTGCCACATAATCCAATTCCTTATGATCTAACAACCAGCGAGCTTTTTCACAATAATGAGACAAAGGAAATTGGTATAAAACCCGCATAAATTCTCCAAATTTATTTTTCTACTCGATCAAACCTAAGGTTTGCTCTACTTTAGAAGTAAAAGCTAATCAATACAATGTCCTTTTTGCTCTATCATTTTTAATTTTGGCAAAGTTTCTTTATGAATATTCGTGGTGAGAATATTCGTTTCTTTCATAGAAAAGAGCTTTTCATACTCATTAATAAAGTTTAAATCTACATAAACTATTGTTTTATATTTTGATTGTATATGAATTTTTTTGTTATTTTTCTCATAAAAAATGCTTAGGAATTATTGTGATATACAAGGCATAACTACTAGTTTAATGGAAAAGTAAAATTTTTATAAAGTATTTCTTAGCTATTAGAGGTACTCACATGTCCAGTAAACCATCAGCCATTAGAACTCAAGTACAACTGATTTCAAATGATCAGCAGGCGATTAATGCTGCCTATCAAGTTGCTGACTTTGCATTAGAAGATCGAAATAAACGAGACCAAAATCGTATTTTACCCATCGAACAAATTATTCAGTTCAGTCAAAAAGGCTTAGGCGGTATTCGTATTCCAAAACAATATGGCGGTGCTTTTGTCTCCAATAAGACCTTGGTCCATGTATTTCGTATTTTAACTAAAGGCGATGCGAATGTGGGACAAATTCCACAAAACCAATTCGGCCTTTTAAATTTTATGAATATCACTGGTTCAGATGTACAAAAGCAGTTTATCTACGCTGAAATTCTGGCAGGTAAACGCATTGCCAATGGTGGGCCTGAGAAAAACTCAAGAGACACCAAAGCCATTCAAACCACTTTAAGCTTGGAAAATGGTCAATACTTTTTAAATGGAGAAAAGTTTTACTCGACTGGAACCAGCTTTGCAGATTGGTTAGCGATTCGTGCCTTACATCCAGATGGCTATACGGTATTGGCGATCGTTGATCGACATGCCGCTGGTGTTGAAGTGATTAATGACTGGAATGGCTTTGGTCAACGCACCACAGCCAGTGGAACAGTAAAACTACACAACGTCATCACCGATCCTGCATTATTTTTTGATGAACGCATTATTGCCGACACTCCAAATGTGCGTGGTGCGTATTCACAACTGTTGCAAGTCGCGATTGATGTTGGCATTGCCGAAGCAGCTTTTGACGACACCTTATCCAGCATTCGTAAAGCACGTCCCATTATTGATGCAGGTGTAGAAAAAGCCAGTGAAGAGCACTACACCTTACAAGAAGTTGGCAAGCTCAACATCCTGCTCGATGCTGCCATTTTATTACTGGACGATGCTGCCGAATATCTAGATGAACTGGATCAAGTCACTGAGGTTTCTGCCGAGCAAGCCGCTCGCGCCTCTATTTTAGTGGCAGAAGCAAAGATCTATGCCAATGACGCTGCCCTGCATATCTCAGAAAAATTACTCGAACTTGGTGGCAGCCGTGCCAGCCTGAGCCAACATAATCTTGATCAACACTGGCGTAATGCCCGTGTACATACCTTACATGATCCTGTGCGTTGGAAATTCCATGCCATTGGTGACTATTACCTCAACGGTACATACCCTGCTCGCCATGCTTGGATTTAAGGAGTAAATCGTCATGACTTCATATCAAGAATTACAAGGTTTTGCCAAAGCCCATCTGAAAGCGGCACATATTATTCAAAGCGACGCCGAAGCCCTAGAAATTGCAACCCAGCTCAGTCAAAAGTTTAAACAAGCTGCGGTTGAACGCGATGCCAATCGAAACTTACCTTTTACAGAAATCGAAGCCTATAGCCAGTCAGGTTTATGGGCAATTACGGTACCTAAGCAATATGGTGGTGCAGAGGTTTCCAGCCTCACCGTCGCTAAAGTGATTGCGTTGTTTAGTGGTGCAGATGGTTCAATCGGTCAGATTCCGCAAAACCATTTTTATGCATTGGAAGTATTACGCAATACTGGTACGGAAGCGCAAAAGAAACGCCTCTATCAAGAAGTGTTACAAGGTGCACGCTTTGGTAATGCGCTGGCGGAATTTAAAACCCGCACTTCTGCACATAAACAAAGCACCTTAATCCCAAGCGAAAACGGTTATCTGATTCAAGGAGAAAAGTTTTACTGCACGGGTAGCCTATTCGCCCATCGTATTCCAACCTTAGTGGCTGATGAAACGGGCAATGAGTTTTTAGCCTTTGTACAAAAAGATAGCCAAGGACTAGAATTGATTGATGACTGGTCTGGCTTTGGGCAACGGACTACGGGCAGTGGTACAGTCAAATTTAATCAGGTCTTTGTTGCCAAAGAGGATGTGATTCCTTTTGATACTGCCTTTAAGCAGCTATCTTTGGTGGGGCCATTTGCTCAAATCATGCATGCTGCCATTGAAGTCGGGATTGCTCGTGCTGCATTTGACGAAACACTGGAGCGTGTGCGTGTTGCCCGCCCTTGGATTGATGCCAATATTGAATCGGCCACTCAAGACCCCTTAACCCTATCTGAGTTGGGTCGTGTAGCAACCGATGTCAAAGCCAGTGAACTTTTACTTAAACAGGCCGCCAAGTCTGTAGATGCCGCCAAACAGAATCTCAACGCTGAAAGCTTAGCCAAGGCTTCAATTGATGTGGCAAAAGTACGTGCGCATAGTACTGAAACTGCATTAAAGGCATCATCGAAATTGATTGAGTTGGCGGGTAGTCGTGGCAGTCAACGTGCTGATGGTCTTGATCGTCATTGGCGTAATGCACGGGTACATACCTTGCATGATGCTGCACGCTGGAAATATTACTTTATCGGTAATTATGTGTTGAATGGCATTCTGCCTCCACGTCGGGGGACTTTGTAATGAGTCAAACGGCTGCTAAAAAAATCTTGTTAAATGCCTTTGATATGAACTGTGTCGGTCATATCAATCATGGCTTATGGACGCATCCGCGGGATCAATCACATCGCTTTAATGAGCTGAGTTATTGGACCGAATTGGCACAGACTCTGGAACAAGGTTTGTTTGATGGCTTATTCCTTGCAGATATTACAGGTGTTTATGATGTCTATCAAAATGGCATCGATCTCACCCTGAAAGAATCGATTCAGTTACCTAGCCATGATCCTTCCACCCTGATTTCGGCGATGGCTTTGGTTACGCAGAATTTGAGTTTTGGCGTGACCGTCAATCTAAGTTATGAACAGCCCTATCAATTTGCACGGCGCTTTGCCAGTCTGGATCATTTAACCCAAGGTCGTTTGGGTTGGAATATTGTCACAGGTTATCTGGATAGTGCCGAACGCTTAATTGGACAAAAAGGCTTAAAAGACCATGATGCCCGTTATGATCAGGCCGAAGAATTTCTACAGCTTTGCTATAAATATTGGGAAGGCTCTTGGGAAAATGATGCCTTAAAGAAAGATAAGCAACAACGCATTTTTACTGATCCCAATAAAGTCCACTCCATCAATCATCAAGGGCAATATTACCAAAGCCAAGGTGTGTTTCAAGTTGCACCTTCGGTTCAACGTACGCCAACACTCTTCCAAGCAGGGGCTTCACCGAAGGGACTACAATTTGCAACGCGTCATGCCGAATGTATTTTTATTGGCGGTGATCAGCCAGAAAAGATTCGTCAGCAAGTTAATAAAATACGACTACAAGCACAGCAACAAGGTCGAGATGAAGATGCGATTAAAATCTTTGTCGGCATTACTGTGGTTGTGGCTGAAACACATGAACTCGCCCAGCAAAAACTGGCTGAATACCGCCAATATGCCAGCCCTGAAGCAGGTTTAGCACATTATGCCAGTTCAGTCGGAATTGATCTTGCCAAGTTTGCAGATGATGAAGCGATTCCTTATCAAAAGAGTAATAGCATTGCTTCCGTCAATGAGAAGTTTAAAGAACAGCGCATCAGCAAGAATGACTTAAAAGCCCAACATATTCTGGGTGGACGTTATCCGCTCATTGTTGGCGGTGGTGCTGAAGTTGCGAAATATTTGATTGAGCTACTCGATCAAACTGGCATTGATGGTTTTAACCTGACTCGCACGGTTGCCCCTGAATCACACCATGATTTTATTCGATTGGTGATTCCGGAGTTACAGCAACGTGGACGTTATAAAACTGAATATGCAACGGGCTCACTGCGGAACAAACTGTTTGCTCAAGGCGATCATTTAGCTGCAAGCCATCCTGCTGATCAGTTCCGATGTAGACCACATAACAACGCAGATGACCTAAAAATAATTGAAGAAATTAGTGCTTAACATTTAAGAAAAGAATTGGAGAAATATATGGCTCAAACAGCCTCTAAAAAATGGCTTGGTATTGGCCTTGTCGTCGTTGTTGCGATTATTGCCTTATTGATTTGGAATAAACAAAGACAGAACCATAGCAGTGAACTGGTGATTGGGATCAGTCCTTCTTTTGCCCATCCATTGCAAGTTGCAGCGGATGAAGCCAAACAGCAAGGTTTGAATGTCAAATTGGTCGAGTTTTCCGATTGGAATACGCCTAACATCACTTTGAATCATGGTGATATCGATGCTAACTTTTTCCAGCATCAGCCCTTTTTAGATAATGCGATTAAAGAAACTGGCTTTAAATTAAAGTCATTTGCTGCAGGTGCAGCATCGCATGTCGGACTGTATTCAAAAAAATATAAAAGTTTTGATGAACTCCCGAATGGTGCAACGGTGGCTATTCCAAATGACCCCGTTAATCAAGGACGTGCTTTATTACTATTACAACAAGCCAAGTTGATTGAATTGAAAGACAGTAATAATCACCTTTCAGCACTGAAAGACATCACCGCAAATCCGAAAAACCTGAAATTTACTGAAGTTGAAGGCCCACAAACTGCACGTGCCATTGATGATGTTGATCTCGCTTTTGGCTATCCTCATTACTTACGTTTAGCTAAGACGGCTGATCCTGAAAGTGCCTTATTGTTTGATGACAATACCAATAAACGTTATGCGATTTTATTTGTGGTTCGTGATGATTATCAGGACAAAGACAACAAGCTACAGAAATTTGTCGAGATTTATCAAAACTCAGCAAAAGTTAAAGCAGCCTTGGATAGCGATTTCGGTCCAACGTTGTGGTTCCCAGGTTGGAAATAAGGAGAACAATCATGGTGAGTTTTGGTTCACAGGTCGATTTTTCAGTCCCGCATCTGAAAATACGCGGTTTAAATAAGTTTTATGATGTACAGGGCCAACGCTTACATGCTTTAAAAGACATTAATATTGATATTCCCAAAGCACAGATTGTTGGGATTATCGGGAAAAGTGGCGCTGGTAAATCATCCCTACTCCGCACCTTAAATGGCTTAGAGTCGATTGATACTGGCAGCATCCTGATTCATCAACAAAATATTGCTGAACTCAACCATGCCGAATTGATCAAGACCCGGCAGAAAATTGGCATGATTTTTCAGCATTTTAATTTGATGTCTGCCAAAACGGTGTGGGAAAATGTGGCTTTACCACTCCGTGTTGCGGGTTATGACAAGGCTGAGATTGAACAACGGGTCGGTGATGTACTGACATTGGTTGGCTTAGAAGCAAAGCGAAATGATTACCCTGCTCAACTCTCAGGTGGACAGAAACAACGTGTTGGGATCGCACGGGCCTTGGTTTCTCAACCCGAGATCCTGCTCTGTGATGAAGCCACCTCAGCACTAGACCCTGAAAGTACCGCCAATATTCTGTCCTTATTAAAACAGATTAACCGAGACCTCGGTTTAACCATTGTCTTGATCACGCATGAGATGCAGGTCATTCAAGAAATTTGCGATCAGGTGATCGTGATTGATCATGGTGAGATTATCGAGTCAGGGCAAGTCTGGTCGGTATTTTCCAATCCGCAACAACAGATCACGCAGGAATTACTCAACTTTGAACAAGTAAATTTACCCTTTAAACTGAGCCCAACTATTCTGCCTGAGAGTACGCATCAGATTTTAAAACTGAAATATGTCAGTGAATCGAAATCGGTGCCTGATTTATATGAACTATTGGATGGCTTTAATAGCCCAGTTCAGATTTATCACAGTCAAATTGATAGCATTCAGCAACGTACCATCGGCTCCTTGATCATCGGGATTCGTAATCTCGACTTTGATCTGAACAGGGCCCAATTTGCAAAACATCCTGCAATAACACAACTTGAGGTGATCGGTTATGTACAATCAACTCATTGATCTGCTACTGACAGGTACGACCGATACTTTAATCATGGTCGGTGTTTCTGCGATTCTCGCCTTTTTGATTGGTCTGCCGATTGCCTTGATTCTGGTCAGTACCGCAGATTTTGGGATTTACCCATCCAAGAAAATTAATCAGCCTTTGGGCTGGGTGATTAACATCACTCGATCCGTACCCTTTCTAATTTTAATGGTGGCATTGATTCCATTTACCCGTTGGATCGTTGGCACCAGTTATGGGGTCTTGGCTGCGATTGTGCCCTTAACCATCGCCGCTATTCCATTCTTCGCCCGTATTGCCGAAGTCAGCCTACGTGAAGTCGATCAAGGGTTGATTGAAGCAGCGCAAGCCATGGGCTGTAATCGTAAACAGATTCTTTGGCATGTGTTACTCCCTGAAGCCTTGCCAGGGATAGTTGCAGGTTTTACCGTGACCATTGTGACCATGATCAGTTCCTCTGCCATTGCAGGTGCCATTGGTGCAGGTGGACTCGGTGATATTGCCTATCGTTACGGCTATCAACGTTTTGATATGCAAGTCATGCTGGCGGTAATTTTAGTGCTGATTGTCTTGGTGATGTTGGTACAAACCACAGGCGATAATATTGCCAAACAGCTCGATAAACGCAAAGTTTAAGCTTGAAATAAAAATCCACTCTAGCCATGACCTGACTTTGTCATGGCTTTCATGTAAAATCAGCAACAATTTTTAAATAACACATTTGTGAGTGGTTTCATGGGTTTTAATTGCGGTATTGTTGGTCTGCCAAACGTAGGTAAATCTACATTATTTAATGCATTAACAAAGGCAGCGATTGCTGCTGAAAACTTTCCGTTCTGTACCATTGAACCAAACACAGGCATTGTCCCTGTTCCAGATCCACGTTTAGACAAGCTTACAGCAATTGTTAAACCGCAACGTGTTATTCCAACTACGATGGAATTCGTTGATATCGCAGGTTTGGTTGCTGGTGCTTCAAAAGGTGAAGGTTTGGGTAACCAATTCCTTGCCAATATCCGTGAAACAGATGCAATTGCACACGTGGTTCGTTGTTTCGAAGATGAAAACGTGATTCACGTAAATGGTAAAATTGACCCATTAGATGACATCGCAACCATCAATACTGAACTTGCACTTGCTGATCTTGATACGGTTGCAAAAGCCCTGTTACGCTTAACTAAAGCAGCGAAAGGAGGCGACAAAGATGCGATTGCAACCAAAGCAGCTTTAGAAAAAATCCAACCTTTGCTTGACGAAGGTAAACCAGCGCGTGCCGCTGACCTTTCTGATGACGAACGCAAAGCTGTTCGTGGTTTTGGTTTAATGACACTAAAACCGACCATGTATATTGCCAACGTTGCAGAAGATGGTTTTGAAAACAACCCACATCTTGAAGCAGTAAAAAAACTTGCTGCTGAAGAAAATGCAATCGTTGTACCGCTTTGCAACCAAATCGAAGCTGAGATTTCATTACTTGAAGATGAAGATCGCGCTGAATTCCTTGAAGCGATGGGCATGGAAGAACCTGGTCTAAACGTGGTAATTCGTGCAGGTTATAGCTTACTTGGCTTACAAACTTACTTCACTGCAGGTGTACAAGAAGTTCGTGCTTGGACAGTTAAAGTCGGTGCGACTGCGCCACAAGCGGCTGGTGTGATTCATACTGACTTCGAAAAAGGCTTTATCCGTGCTGAATGTGTTGCTTATGATGACTTTATTCAATACAACGGTGAAAGCGGTGCCAAAGAAGCAGGTAAATGGCGTCTAGAAGGTAAAACTTACGTCGTTCAAGACGGCGATGTATTACACTTCCGTTTTAACGTGTAATTATTTCAATATAAAGGCACTATGGAAAAAACCCTAGGACGATTATTTGCGCATAATCCAATGATACGGCGGTTGTTGATTCTGCTCATCACTGCTGTACTTGGTATGATTGACTTGGCGACAGGTTATGAGTATTCGTTCTCGGTGTTCTATTTACTGCCTGTTTCAATTGCAGCATGGTACGACCATGCTAAAGTTACCGTAGTTACAATTTTAATATCAGCAATTACATGGTTATTTGCTGATATTAATGCAGGTCATCTGTATTCAAACCCTATCATTCCCCTTTGGAATACAATCGTTCGTCTAGGCTTGTTCTCAATCGTTGCTTTCTTGCTCATAAATGTTAGAAGAAACTGGCAAGAAATGAAAAATTTAGCAATGAAAGATCAGCTCACCTCTCTCGATAATAGCCGTGCTCTCGATATTGAATATCGTATTTTGCGTAAATTAAATTTTCGTAAACAGTCGTTATTCGCCGTTGGAATTATTGATCTCGATGGTTTTAAAGCAGTGAATGATACTCATGGACATCATCGTGGTGACGAAGTTTTATTGCAATTTTCACAAGTTCTAAAAAAATCATGTCGTTCTTCAGACATTGTTGCCCGTTTAGGCGGTGATGAATTCGCAATTATTTTATTAGATATTGATGAAACCCAAGCATATCTTTGTGATCATCACTTACGAACATCATTTGCAGAAAGTGGCTTAAATCAAACATATGGCGTCGATTTTAGTATGGGTTTAGCCATTTTATCTGAATTGCCAGAAAACCTAGAAGATGCAACCAAGACAGCAGATCAGCTCATGTATCAATCAAAATCTTTAGGTAAATCACAAACCACGATTCAATCATTTATTTGACCCATTGCGTCGGTGTACAAGCTGTGATCTTTTTAAATATTCGAATAAAGAAACTCACATTTTCATAGCCCACTTCATAAGCAATTTGCTGAATAGTCATATCTGTGATTAATAATAACTTCTTGGCTTTATCAACTCTCACCTGTTGCAAATATTGATTGAGAGAAATCTGCGTCGCCAATTGAAAACGCCGTTTTAAATTCCGCTCACTAAAATTAAATTGCTGGGCCAGATCGGCAATCTTGTTTTCCGCAGCACATGGCAGCTTAGCGCAACCTGAACGATTAGCTCATTATGCGGATGCAGAATTACATTTGATTGAAGCGTGCGGGCATGTTCCCCATCGAGAAAAACCGCAACTGATTGTTCAAATCATAAAGGAATTTGTTGCACTCTACGCCTAAAATGACACTAAAAATCAGTCATCTAGTCTTACTGATTTTTTAATAAATTCTGTAATTGTTTGGTTACATGCGCTCTTGCCTTCTTCTGTTTAAAAATTGTCGGGATATGCAACAAAAAGAAAGAGTGGCGATATTTTTTATGATCACGTAAATCTTCTTTTAAATAATCATAGAGATCTATCGCCGCTTCACGATGAAATGCCCATAGCGCTTGTTGTCTATACATCACCACATAATAGGCATCATTTGGCCAATTCAGTTCATGTTTTTGACGACAACCACAAGATTCACACACCACTCCGCCTTTATTCATTGCAGAGTAAGGCACAGACCATTTTTGTAGATCATAAGTCTCAGGTAAATCGCGAATCTGCTGAAGATCAACTGATAAATTAGGATAGTAAAAAGCAGCATTCCAATAACCACCACAGCTATCTTGAAAACGCTGATATTCAAAATCTGAATGTTGCTGAAAATACTCGATGTCTTTTTTGAGCTGAATCTTGGCAAATCGAGCAAATTCAAAATTCGCTTTGCGCTGACATGATGGACATTTAATGCTTAACTTGTGCGGTAATGACCAATATTCGTAAAGTCCTGTCATTTGCTTTTAAATATAAATCTTGGGTTAAAGGCCATTCAGCATAACAAGCCGATCGCACATTTTAAATGATCTATTTATTGCAATAAAAAAACCGAAATCTAAATGATCTCGGCTCTTTTAAAATCATCTAGGGCTTAAGATGCAGTTTGGACTTTCATATCCATCGCGGCACGTTTGCTTTCAGCTTCTTTCAAAATACGCTGATGTAATGGTTTACGGAAACCCAGTAAGAATACGAACTCAGCTAAAACGAACAATGGGCCAATTGCCAAACCAATCAGATCATCAACGAATGCTGGTTTTTTCTTTTCAAAATAATGTCCTACAAACTGAAAGACCCAGCCTACAACAAAAATACCAATGCTAGCACCTAACCAACTCCACATAGATAAAGCTGCAATTTTTACTGAAAAAGGATAAGCCAATACCAACAAAAGCAGCATTAAAGTGCCAAATAGCTTATCGAGTGTAAGATAATAAATACTACTTAAAACAATGAGCAGCATTGCCAATGTCATAGGAAAACCTGATATCTCGATGCCTGCTCGCGCAGTTAAACATAAGATTGAGAAAACAATTAAAGGAATCCCCACAAAATGGGTCATAATATTATTTCGATCTAAATGGTAAGCAGCATACTGACTGAGTTGTCGTTCCAAATTTGTCATTGCTCATTCCTCATATATTTAGTTTATGCTGTTAATCTATAAGAAATGAATATGTGAAATTGTCATGTAGCTGACAAATGGATTTATTTTTAACAAAGGAAATGTTGTGTTAGATGCAATTTATATTAAACATTTACATCAAAATGCTTGGTTCAGTCACCTAGATTTACCATTTCAAAACTTCATCATCAAGCATGGAAAAAAATATAACATAGAAAAAAATGCTGCCGTATTTCATGCTCAAGACCTTTTTGATGGTGTTTATGGTGTGCTTGAAGGATCGATTAGTTTGGGATACATCGATGTGAATGGGAATGAGGCGATTGCTGCAATTGCTGAACCTATCATGTGGTTTGGAGAAATTTCTCTTATTGACCAGCAACCACGCTCTCATGATGCTATTGCACTCAAGAAAAGTGTCGTTTTACAAATTCCAGCACAATCACTTAAAGCATTTCTACTGCAAAATCCCTATTACTGGTATTACTTTGCTTTGCTTACCAGTCAAAAACTCCGTTATGTCTTTTTAGAACAAATTGCAATTCAGACTCAAAGTATCAGCCAGCGTCTTGCACAACGTTTATTATTTATACTTGAAGGCTATGGCAATCGCTCTTGTATCAAAGATTTCAATATTCAAATTTCACAAGATCAACTTGCCAATATGCTAACAATCTCAAGACAAACCGTTAATCAAGAATTAAATCTATTTGAAAAACAAGGAATCATCCAACTTGGTTTTAAAAAAATTGAGGTGATTGATATTGAAAAGTTAAAGAAAGTCGCTGCTGTCGGTTATCTAAAGCAATAAAGTGTTACGGCGATAGTATGATCTTATTTAGAAAATTAGATCATCTATTATGCAATACCCGCTTAACCTTAAACATAAATTAAAAGATAAACTCTCGCTATAAAACACTACACTTCAGTTTAAATTATTCACAAAATCATTTTGCTTTGTTGTTAAAAACTCGTCTAAATTAATCCTAAGCACTATCGCTTACCTGATTCAGATGACAATTATGAAAAAAGTCGCAACAATTCTAACAGCAGGATTATTCACCGTATTAAGCGCAAGTGCATTTGCTTGCCCGAAAGGAACTCAATTACAGGGTGGCACAGGACCAAATCATAAAGGTGGCAAGTGCGTAGCAGCAAATGTCGTAAAAACCCAAAAAGAAACCACGAAAGCAAAAGATACAATGAAACATGACACTATGAAAATGTCATCGGATACTAAAAAAGCAGCAACAACATCAACCACACAAATCAAGCAGGAAGCCGCAAAAACAGGAAAAACCTCATAACCCCAAACTCATGATAGCTTTAACCAGCTGAAGCGAGATTTATCATCTCGCTTTTTTATTTAGGTGAGGTATTGCCTAAAGCTGGATTGTCAATTGCATCTTTACACTGTGCCTTGTCTCGTTCGTAGTCAGCTTGCTTTTGCGTTGACGAACTCGCATTATCTTTAACATCTCTTGCCCAAGTATCTAGACTGGTCAATGCTTTACGGCATAGCGCATATTTTCCTTCAGTCACAGAATCCGTCATTTTGACATTAATTCGCCAATCGGTACTGAGTTGTCGTAATGGTTTTCTGACTTTATCTTCGATCTCAGCAGATTGTTTATTGTAGACAATTGGATCAATTTCATTAATGAGCTTCCAAGCAGCTTGTGCGTAACTTGTTGCATCATTATTAAGTTTGGGAGCTGCTTTAATTTCCACTTTTTTTTCTGGCTGATTGCTTGAATGATCACATGCAGTCAATAAAAGGCTGCTAAACAACATTATTGTCGCTACATGAGTTTTTGTATTAAACATATAAAATCGCCAATGGAACATCTGCGCATTATGCTAGTCAATTCAGCAACAATACACAATCGTTGTTACTTATTTATCCCATAGAACAATCTACGCTCTAAAGAATTGATTTAATGCCAATATCATTTAAAGTGGTGAAATAAAAATATCATGTGAATCAAAATTTCTAATCTTAATTTTGGAATAACTTATTTATGTCTCAAATCAAAATTTATGCACTACATCAAACGATTCAACAATTTAGAACTCAATTGTCAGATGCTATTCACCAAGCACTGGTTACAAGCCTCGATTATCCTGTAGAAAAAAAATTTCAGCGCTTTATTGCTTTAGCCCCAGAAAATTTTATATATCCAAATGATCGCAGTGAACAATATTTGATTATTGAAATTTCAATGTTTGAGGGGCGAACAACTTCGGCAAAAAAACAATTTATTCAATCAATTTTTTCTAATATTCAGCAGCAATGTGGTATTTCCCCACAAGATATTGAAATTACAATTTTTGAAACCCCAAAATCAAATTGGGGAATCCGTGGTCAAAATGCAGATGACTTACGACTTAACTATCAAGTCAATGTCTAAACAGATCAACACGATGATAAGTCATATTTTTTGTCTAACAAAACCTTGTTTTTTTGTATCAGGCAAGCTTAATTCATCAAAAAGTTCTGCTATGCTTAACCACAAATTACTCAGGATAGGATTACACGCATGAGCGTCACTCTTGGAACTCCACTTCAATCTTCTGCATTTAAGGTTTTACTGTTAGGTTCTGGGGAGCTAGGTAAAGAAGTTGTGATTTCTTTACAACGCTTAGGTGTCGAAGTTCATGCCGCAGATCGTTATGATCATGCACCAGCCATGCAAGTTGCACATTTTTCTTATACCTTGAATATGGCTGATCCAACTGAATTAAAACAACTCATTGAAAAAATTCAACCCAATTTGATTGTTCCTGAAATTGAAGCGATTGCAACTGAAGTGCTTGTAGAAATTGAACAAAGCCAAACAGCAACCGTTATTCCTTCAGCTAAAGCAGTCAATCTCACAATGAACCGCGAAGGAATTCGTCGTTTAGCTGCTGAAGAACTCGGTCTACCAACATCAGCTTATCGCTTTGCCAGTACTTTAGAAAGTTTCCGCGCGGCATGTGATGACATCGGTTATCCAAACTTTGTAAAACCTGTGATGTCATCATCGGGTAAAGGTCAGTCTCGCGTTAAAAGCTTTGATGAAGTTGATGCCGCTTGGGAATATGCGATGCAAGGCGGTCGTGTTAACCAAGGTACAGTGATTATCGAATCACAAATTGATTTTGATTTTGAAATCACCTTATTAACAGTTCGTGCAAAAAATCCTAAGACTGGCGAAATCGAAACACATTTCTGTGATCCGATTGGACACCGTCAAGATGCGGGTGACTATGTCGAAAGCTGGCAACCTCAACCAATGACTGCTGCTGCCTTACAAGAAGCTAAACGTATCGCACACAAAGCAACAACTGCATTAGGTGGCTGTGGTATCTTTGGTGTAGAACTATTTATCAAAGGCGATAAAGTTTGGTTCAGCGAAGTTTCCCCTCGCCCACATGATACAGGTCTCGTAACTTTAGCTTCTCAATTCCAAAGCGAATTTGAATTGCATGCGCGTGCTATTTTAGGTTTACCTGTTAATACAGCTCGCCATAGCACTGCTGCAAGTGCCGTGATTTATGCAGGTGTAGATGCGAATAACCTCAGCTTTGATGGCTTGAATCTTGCTTTAGCCAATCCGAATACTGACTTACGTTTATTTGGTAAACCTGAAGGTTTTAAACGTCGCCGTATGGGAGTTGCAACAGCACGCGCTGAAACAACAGACCAAGCACGTAAATTAGCGCAACAAGCTGCTGACCAAGTGAGCGTACACACAAACTCTTAACTTAAATTGAGTAGACCCATTTTCATGATCAATACATCTCCTTTGCTGAACTATGTCACCAGTCATCAAGATATTAAAGCCATTAATCAATGGCGAACAGATGTAGAAAAGCAATTACAAGAGAGTTATGAAAATGGGCAAGCCATTCGTGAAGTGATTAAGGCTCGTTCAAACTCGATTGATGAGGCCTTAGTCTTTTTATGGAATCATGCTGAATTAAATAAAACTGAATTAGGTTTATTTGCGGTCGGAGGATATGGCCGTCGCGAAATGCTGCCATATTCCGATACCGACATTATGATTTTATCTGAAGATGAAATCAGCGAAGAACAAGAAAAACTGATCTCAACTTTTATTTCATCCTTATGGGATGTTGGTAATTTTAAACCAGGAATTAGCGTTCGTACGATTCAAAACTGTGTTGAACAAGCAGCAAATGATTTAACTGTTGCTTCAACTTTAATCGAGGCACGTTTAATTACAGGCAATGAACAACTGGCTAAATGGCCACGTCGTATTGTCGCCCAAACATGGACAGATAAAACGTTCTATGATGCCAAAATGGTGGAACAGACCAAGCGCTACGCTCAACACAATAATACTGAAAGCAATTTAGAACCAGATATCAAAAATGCACCTGGCGGTATTCGTGATATTAATCAGATTGGTTGGATTGCCAAACGTCACTTCCGTGTCAATCGTATTTATGATTTAGTCCACTTAGGCTTTATTACTGAATTTGAATTAGGCGTACTGGAAGAAGCTGAAAGTTTCTTATGGGAGATTAGAACCCATTTGCATCGTATCGCTAAACGAGATGAAAACCGCTTATTATTTGAATATCAAAGAGATATAGCAGCAAAATTTGGTTATGTTCGCGAAGAAGGTCAACCTGTGAACTTTGCAGTTGAACAATTCATGAAACGTTATTATCGAACAGCTCAACAAGTTTCAACGCTGAATGAGATGTTACTTGCCTATTTCAATGAATCAGTCATTACTCCTCGTCTGCCTGATTATGAACGCCAAATTATCGACATTAATGACCGCTTTAAAATTGTAGACGGCAAACTCGCTGTTCAGCATCACAAAGTATTTTCTGAAGAGCCGAGTGCAATTTTAGAACTATTCTATCTGTTAGCCAATCGACCAGAAATTACAGGCATACGTGCCCGTACCTTGCGTCTTCTTGTGCTCGCAGCAAAACGGATTGACCAACGTTTCAGGGACAATCCAGAACATCAAGCATTATTCATGTCAATTATTCGCTCACCGCACTTATATGACACGATGGTGGCGATGAAACGTTATGGCGTACTAGGGAACTACATTCCTTCGTTTGGACAGATTACAGGATTAATGCAGTACGATCTGTTCCATATCTACACTGTAGATGCACACACCTTATTATTGCTCAGAAACTTAAGTCGCTTTAAAGAACCTGAATTCGCTAAAGAATTTCCTGTGGTGAGTTCAGTATTCCAACGTATTGCGCGTCACGATATTGTCTATATGGCAGCAATTTTCCATGATATTGCGAAAGGTCGTGGCGGTGATCATAGTGAATTAGGGGCATTAGATGCCATCGAGTTCTGTCGCACGCATGGTTTTACTGAACGTGAATGTAAACTTGTAGCATGGTTGATTAACAATCATCTACTCATGTCCCTTACTGCACAGAAAAAAGATATTTCTGATCCAGATGAAGTCAAAGAATTTGCCGAAAAAGTCGGTGACATGGAACATTTGGACTATCTATACACTTTAACGGTCGCTGATATTAATGCCACCAATCCTAAACTTTGGAATACGTGGCGTGCTTCCCTTATGCGCCAGTTGTATACCTATGCGCGAGATGTCATTCGTTCAGGCTTAGGTCGTCCTGTTGACTATCAAATGTTAATTGAAGACACCAAATTTGCTGCCAGTGAATTATTGGTCAATGACTTCTCTCTCGCGGAAGTCGAAAAAGTTTGGCAAGAGCTTGGTGATGAATACTTCGTTAAAGAATCAGCCAATGAAATTGCATGGCATACTCAAGCGATTTTACAGCATGGCGATAACCCAGAGCCTTTGGTTTTATTACGCGCACATCGAAATGCTGCTGATGACGCCGTTCAAATCTTTATTTATACCCGTGATCAACCGAACTTATTTGCGACCACGGTTGCTGTCTTAGATCGCATGAATCTTGATGTTCAAGATGCAAGAATTATTACTGCAACCACCTCATTTAGTTTAGACACCTACTTAGTCCTTGATCGTTTTGGCACATTACTCACCGACCCTGATCGTGAACGTAAAGTGAAAGCTGCGCTTGTAGATGCACTGAGCCATTCAGATCAATATCCGGGTATTATGCAACGCCGCATTCCACGTCATTTACGTCATTTCGATGTACAAAATACCGTGGATATCGTACTGAATCCGACGTTACAACAACATATGGTTGAAATCTCAACACTCGATCAACCGGGTCTCTTAGCTCGGATTGGGGCATTGTTTATGCTCCAAGGTTTGGATATTCACTCAGCAAGAATTGCAACACTAGGTGAAAGAGCCGAAGATATTTTCTTTGTGACCAAGAAAAACGGTATATTACTCACCCATGAAGAGGTGAAAGCTTTTGCGGAAACGTTGAAAGCAGCTTTAGATGAAGCATCGAATCAAATTTGTAATCCATCTTAAAATCCCCTGAATCCCCCTTGGGTATGATGATCATGTCGTATCTTTGGGGACTTATAACGCTTATTTTGGGTAATTGTTTAAATGAACTCCAGCTTGTCTTTATTGCATCCCTATCCTTTTGAAAAGTTAAATCAACTTTTTAAAGATGTGCAACCTGCCAATTTACCATTGATTCCATTATCAATTGGTGAACCAAAACATCCTGCACCAGAGTTCGTTAAACAAGCAATCATTGATAATTTTGCACATTTGTCGACTTATCCTAATAGTAAAGGGCAACCTGAACTGCGCCAAAGTATTGCACAATGGCTTAGTAATCGTTTCAAACTGAATCATATTAGTGCAGAAGAACATATTTTGCCTGTTTCTGGTACACGTGAAGGTATCTTTTCTTTTGTGCAAGCCTTAATTAAACGCGAAGATGCACCGTACATCGTGATGCCAAATCCGTTCTATCAAATTTATGAAGGTGCTGCATTATTGGCAGGTGCAAAGCCTTACTTTATCAACTGCACCGAGGAAAATGGTTATTTAGGCGACTTTGATGCCGTTCCTGCGGAAGTCTGGGAAAACACAGCATTATTATTCGTTTGCACACCGGGTAATCCGACAGGGACAGTACTATCAAAAGAGCAATTCAAAAAGTTGATTGCGCTGTCTGATCAATATGGTTTTGTGATTGCTTCTGATGAATGTTATTCAGAGTTATGGTTTGATGAAGCACCGATTGGGCTTTTAGAAGTTTGTGCTGAAATAGGACGTGATGATTATAAAAATTGTATCGTATTCCATTCCCTTTCTAAACGTTCAAACCTCCCGGGTATGCGTTCTGGTTTCGTTGCAGGTGATGCGGCACTCTTAAAACCTTATTTGCAATATCGTACCTATCACGGCGCTGCGATGCCTGTTCAACATCAATTGGCTTCGATTGCGGCATGGAATGATGAGGCACATGTAGAAGAAAATCGTCAACAATACCGTGCTAAATTTGATTTATTCCAAACAGAGTTAGGACATTTGCTACCGTTACAAAAACCTGATGCAGGTTTTTATTATTGGTTGAAAGTTGATAATGATGAAACTTTTGCAAAAATGTTGATGGAAAAAGCCCATATTAAGGTGTTACCTGGTCGCTATTTATCTCGTGATACCGAACAAGGTAATCCGGGCGAAGGACACGTTCGGATGGCACTAGTCGCAGATTTAGCACAGTGTGAAGAAGTGGTAAAACGACTAAAAGCAATTCTTTAATCAATAAAATATCTGAAGAATCTATGTCAAAGCATGGATTCTTCAGCAACTTATGAAAGCTGTCCAATCATCAATATGGTGGCAATCAAAATCATTAAGCTCCCCGAAATACGACTGACTATTTTTACAGCTTGAGGTCGTGTACTTAATAATTTCTTCGCTGCGATTCCAACCAAAATATAAACTACAGCACAACTTAGCAAATGAATCATTCCTAACACAATAATTTGTGCTGTTGGGGAAAGTGCGACTTTGGGATGGATAAATGGAGGTAATAAAGCGAAGAATAACAACAGCACTTTAGGGTTTAATCCACTAATCCCCACTCCCTTAATTAGCCATGATTGAGCAGATTCAAGTGACTGATTTTGTTTAGTCTCATTTGAAATCACCACGGGGCGAATCAATAGACTTATACCCATCCAAAATAAGTAACAAGCACCTGCAATCGTCATGGTACTTAAAAGAATAGGATAATGGTTAAGCAAAGTGCCAACACCAGCTGCAACACATAAAATAGCGATTAAGTGACCCAACACCAAGCCAATCACCGCTGTCATAACAAACTGCCCCTTTATGCCAGCTAGAATCGCATAAGCCCAATCTGCACCCGGTGTTAAAACAAATAAAATTGAAACACACCAAAAAGCAAAAATTACACTTAGATCCATATCAGACACCTACTCGTCATCATTATTATTTTTCACCATTTGGTGAAAATAGATTTGAGAGAATAGGCTTTAATGCTTAAAATGTTATTCCAAATGTTTGCTTGTTTTTAAACCCAAAAGGTAGATTATTCCAAATGGATCGCATTGATAAGAAAATTATTGCTGAACTACAAGCAAATGGGCGATTATCTATCACCGAATTAGCTGAAAGAATAGGCTTAAGTCTATCCCCTTGCCATCGCCGAGTGAAAGCTTTAGAAGAATCTGGGGTCATTAAGGGCTATCATGCCGACCTTGAAGCGTCTCAAATTGGCTTTAATTTTGCGGCAATTATTTTTGTGACTTTAAAAGATGGTGATAAGCGGGCTTTGTCTAGCTTTGAAGAAAAGGTCAGTGAAATTGCAAATGTGATTCAAGCACAGCGACTGTTTGGCAATCCTGATTATTTGTTGCATGTGGTGACCAAAGATCTGGCAAGTTTTCAAAAACTTTATGACGACAGTCTATCTGCTTTACCGAATGTACAGCGCCTTACCTCCACGATTGTAATGAAAAGCGTGGTGACTAATCGCTTACTTCCTTTATAGCAATCTGAAATTATAGCGAGTGATTACTTTATAAGCCGTATCCTATTATATTGTGTTGAAACTCGCCCTTTATTAATTTTTTCATCTGTCAGTTTACTATTGACCATCTGTTGAAATCTTCGTCTATACTTAGGCCATCAATATTTGGCGATTATGGAAAGATGGCTTCTCAAACTCCCCAGAAAACTAAGAAAAAAATTTGGTTTATTTTAGCGATCATTGTTGTTTTTCTAATAATCGCAATCATGTTTTGGCAAACAAATAAAGCCAAAAACTCAGCAAATATGGAAAAGCGCAAAGGGGCAAATTCAGCAGAACAAAAAGCAGCTCTGACGGTAACGGTAGTTCAACCTGAACAGCAAAATTGGAAACAAAGCTTTACTGCAAATGGAAACATTGCAGCATGGCAAGAAGTCGTCATTGGGAGCGAGCTATCAGGTCAACGGCTTACTCGCGTCAATGTGAATGTTGGTGATGAGGTAAAACGCGGTCAAGTTTTAGCTGAAATTAACAGTGAAACAATACGTGCTGACCTCGCCGCAGCTCAGGCAAGTTATGCCGAAGCACAAGCGGTGTTAGCTGATGCGATCACCAATAACAAACGCATTCAACAACTTAAAAATACAGGGGCGATTTCTGCGCAGGAATCTACGCAATATCAAACCTCTCAAGCCACTGCACAAGCCCGTCTTGATGCAGCCAAAGCTCAAATTGAAAGTCATCAATTACGCCTAGCTCAAACCCAAGTGGTTTCACCTGATAATGGCGTTATTTCAGCACGTACCGCAACCGTTGGTTCTTTGGCACAGACAGGACAAGAACTTTTCCGTTTAATTCGAGATCATCGCTTAGAATGGCGCGCTGAAGTCACCTCATCTGATTTATATAAACTTAAACAAGGGATGACTGCACGCATCATTTCACCAGACCCAGCCCAAGCAACAGTCACAGGCAAAGTTCGGATGATAGCACCTGTGATTGATCCACAAACTCGTTACGGTTTGGTTTATGTCGATATTCCAACAACTCAAGCAGTTCGTATGGGTATGTTTGTGAAAGGTGAATTTGATCTCGGTGAAAAATCTGCTCTCACTATTCCGCAAACGGGGTTATTACTACGAGATGGTTTTTCTTATGTGTTTATTGTTGATCACAATAATCGTGTAACACAGCAAAAAGTCACTGTAGGTCGCCGTTTGGGTGATCGCGTTGAGATTATGGATTTACCAACACAAGTAAAATTGGTTTCTTCAGGAACTGGTTTCTTAACGGATGGCGATTTGGTCACTGTTGCTAAAGATATTCCTGACACACCTCTCAGCAAACAGCTTGTGACCACACAGGAGAAATAAGATGAATTTCTCTGCTTGGTCAATCCGCAATCCAATTCCGGGCATTTTATTGTTTATCATGCTTGGTTTGGCAGGATTGTTATGTTTTCACTGGATGAAAATACAACAATTCCCAGACATTGAACTTCCGATGGTCACCGTAAGCGCAGCGCTACCGGGTGCTGCCCCACCACAACTGGAAACAGAAGTTGCACGTAAAATTGAAAACTCGATTGCCTCTTTGCAAGGTTTGAGAAATCAATACACCAATATTCAAGATGGTGTTGTTACGGTTACAGCAGAATTTCAACTCGAAAAACCACTCCAAGAAGCGGTTGATGATGTTCGAAATGCAGTGTCTCAAGTTCGTTCTGATTTACCTGCCGATTTACGCGATCCGATTGTCAGTAAAATCAATTTGTCAGGCTCGCCAATTCTTACCTACACCATTCAATCACCCAAGATGGATGAAGAAGCACTGTCATGGTTTGTAGACTACGATATTGCCCGTGCCATGTTACAGGTGAAAGGTGTCGGTGCTGTCGCACGTGTAGGTGGTGTTACACGCCAAGTTGAAGTTGAACTTGACCCTGAAAAATTATTGGCATTGAATGCAACTGCTACTGATATTACCCGTCAATTACGCTTGATTCAGCAAGATGCCTCAGGCGGTCAAACCAAAATTGGGGGCAGCGAACAATCAATTCGTACTATTGCAACCGTTAAAACGGCTGCAGAGATTGGCGCAATGGACCTTGCACTCAGCGATGGTCGCCATATTCGCCTTGATCAAGTTGCATCTATTCGTGATGGAATTGCAGAACGACGCTCTGCTGCGCTATTGAATGGTAAACCTGTGATTGGTTTTGAAATTACTCGCAGCAAAGGTGCCAGTGAAGTCGATGTTGAAAAAGGTGTAGCTCAAGCATTAGAGAAACTAAAAGCCTCACATCCTGATATTAAAATTACAGAAGCTTTTAACTTTGTTAAACCAGTTGCAGATAACTATAAAGGTTCAATGTCGCTTCTTTATGAAGGGGCAATTTTAGCAATCTTGGTGGTTTGGCTATTTTTACGTGATTGGCGTGCAACAATTATCGCTGCAACTGCCCTACCACTGTCTATATTACCTGCTCTGATTGGGATGTATTACTTCGGATTTACCCTAAATACCGTGACCTTACTCGCCATGTCATTGGTTGTAGGTATCTTAGTCGATGATGCAATTGTTGAAATTGAAAATATTATTCGGCATCTGCGAATGGGAAAAACACCTTATGAAGCCGCTATGGAAGCTGCCGATGAAATTGGTCTAGCGGTCATTGCAACCACCTTCACCTTAATTGCAGTATTTTTACCAACAGCGTTTATGAGTGGAATTGCAGGTAAGTTCTTTGTTCAATTCGGTTGGACGGCTGCATTGGCAATTTTTGCTTCTTTATTAGTTGCACGTCTGCTTACACCAATGATGTCGGCTTACATTTTAAAACCGTGGATTGGTCAAATTGACAAGCAAGATGAAACTGTAGACAACCAAGCAAAATTAGATCATGGCACAACAAAATTAGCCAGAGACCGCGCCAACGATGGACGTGTCATGCGTGGCTATATGCGTTTAGTCACATGGTGTTTAAATCATCGTTGGGTCACTTTATTTGGGGCAATTGCCTTTTTCGTTGGCTCAGTGATGCTGATTCCTTTACTACCTACTGGTTTCGTTCCACCACCAGATACAGGGCAAACCCAAGTTCGTCTAGAACTCGCACCCGGTTCACAATTTGTTGATACCTTAAAAACAGCAGAATATGCACGCAATCTGATTAAAGATCATCCTGAAATCAAGAGTATTTATACAACCATTGGTGGTGGTGCAGCAGGAACAGATCCTTTTTCAGGGGGAGCTTCGAGCGAACCAAGAAAAGCTACATTAACCATTCAAATTACTGAGCGCTCTGATCGAAGTGCTAGCTTGCAAGAGATTGAGAATCAGATTCGTCAACGTTTAGCGCCATTGCCGGGTGCACGTATTCAAGTCGGTTTAGCAGGAAATAACACCCAGTATCAACTTGCACTTTCAGGCGATGATCCAGAAGCTTTGATGTCGACTGCACGCCAACTTGAACGTGAATTACGAACGATTCCAAATATCGGAGGTATTACCTCAAGTGCAGCATTGATTCGTCCTGAACTGGTGATTCGCCCTGATTTTGCCAAAGCCGCAGATTTAGGTGTGACCACCTATGATATTGCTGAAACTTTGCGTATCGCCACCGCAGGTGATTTTGATCAGAATCTAGCAAAATTAAACTTATCTCAACGTCAAGTTCCCGTTGTCATTAAACTTCCTTTGGCTGCTCGCCAAGATCAGGAGTTAATGAAACGCTTGATGATCAAAGGCAGCCACGGCCCTGTGATGTTAGGTACGATTGCAGATGTGAATATTGAAAGTGGACCATCGCAAATTGATCGCTTCAATCGTTTGCGTAATATCAATTTTAATATCGAGCTGAATAATCAACCGTTGGGTGATATTGCTGCTAAAGTCGATCAACTTCCAACCATGAAAAATCTACCGCCAACAGTTAAACGTACCAATATTGGTGATGCTGAAGTCATGCAAGAGTTATTCTCAAGCTTTGGTTTAGCAATGTTGACAGGTGTATTGTGTATCTACGTTGTTCTTGTTCTTTTATTCAAAGACTTCCTACAACCGATCACAATTCTGGTCGCTTTACCTTTATCTCTTGGCGGTGCATTCGTATTATTGCTTTTAGCAAAAAGTAGCTTTTCGATGCCAAGTCTCATTGGTTTGATTATGTTGATGGGGATTGCCAGTAAGAACTCGATTCTACTGGTTGATTACGCCATTATCGCAAGAAAGGAAAAAGATTATTCTCGATTAAATGCGTTGTTGGATGCCTGCCATAAGCGAGCACGCCCAATTATCATGACAACTCTAGCAATGGGTGCAGGTATGTTACCGATTGCGTTGGGTATCGGAACAGATCCAAGTTTCCGTGCGCCAATGGCAATTTCTGTTATTGGGGGGTTGATTACCAGTACCTTCTTATCGTTATTGGTTATTCCTGTAGTCTATACCTTCATTGATGATATCAACCGTAAATTACACAGCTTTAGAAAAACAAAGCCCACATCAATTGAACAGGCTTAAGCAATATTCAACAAAAAGACGGTCAAATGACCGTCTCTTTGTTGCTCAATATTATTTTTTTGCTAATGCATTTTCAATATCTGCTTCTAAGGCATCTGGTTTAGTCGTTGGAGCATAACGCCCTAAAACTTCGCCATTACGCCCAACAAGAAACTTGGTGAAGTTCCATTTGATATTGCGACTACCTAAAATGCCTTTCGCTTCACGCGTTAGAAATCGAAAAATAACATGTGCTTCAGGACCTTTTACATCGACCTTTGCAAACATTGGAAAACTTACACCATAATTTCTTTGACAGAATGCGCCAATTTCTTTATTCGTGCCGGGATCCTGACCACCAAATTGGTTACAAGGGAACCCTAAAACTTCTAAGCCTTGAGCTTTATATTTTTCATGCAACTTTTCAAGTCCTGCAAATTGTGGCGTAAAACCACACTTACTTGCAGTATTTACAATTAGCATGACCTTGCCTTTATAATCAGCGAGCGCTTTTGTTTCTCCCTCTAACAATTCAGCTTCAAACTGATAAATGTTACTCATGGATAGGTTTCCTCATCATTCTTTTCTTCTGTTTTAAGTTGTAATGATGCCGAATTCACGCAATAACGCAGTCCTGTCGGCTGTGGGCCATCCTCAAACACATGACCCAAATGTGCATCGCAATCATGGCAGACAATTTCCGTTCTGACCATACCATGCGATAAATCTTCATGTTCTTCTATCGCCACACTATCAATTGCTCTATAAAAGCTCGGCCACCCACAACCGCTATCGTATTTCGTTTCAGATGAAAATAGTTCTGCACCACAACATCGGCAGACATAAATACCATGCTGTTTGTTATTCCAATATTGTCCTGTGAATGCTGGTTCTGTACCTTTCTGACGAGTAATGCGATATTCTTCTGATGATAGTTCTCTTTGCCATTCCCGGTCTGTTTTATTGACTTTTCCCATAACCTACACCTTTTATTCTGATGTTAAAAATATCTCGATGATCAGGTTTTATATTTACGCCATTCATAACAAAAACTCTAGTCTCATAACGTACAATTTAGTGAAATTTAAGCATTAATTTTCAATAGCAAAAAGAAAGCAATTTAAAATTAAGAGGTAAGCAAATTTTAACAAAACTATCTTTCTCGTAAGCAAAGATAGTGTTATTCTTGTTGGGCACGGTTGTATAGGACAAAAAATGTCTCAGAAAAAAAGTGTGGTTTTTCAAAAACTCTTACCAACAATTAAACAATATCAACAATCAGGTTTTACCTATGAAAAAATTGTTGAATTACTTAGAGATCAACATGATCTTGATTTGGTAAGTGTCGAAACCTTTAAAAGTTATTTATACCGATATGCAAAAGTGAATCCTGCTATGTCTAAAAATACTGTTACATCCCACTTCGCTCAATCAAGTCGTGAAATCAAGAAATCATCGAAACTTGAGCATGTTTGCTATGACATTCGTGGACCAGTATTACGCGCCGCCAATGAAATGGAGGAGCAAGGACACAAGATCATCAAGCTCAATATCGGCAACCCTGCACCTTTTGGTTTTGAAGCTCCACAAGAAATTATCAATGATGTTGCATTAAACCTACCGAATGCGGTTGGTTACACAGACTCAAAAGGGATCTTCCCTGCGCGTAAAGCCATTTGCCAGTATTATCAGCAAAAAGGCGTTTTTGATATGCACGTTAATGATGTGTATGTCGGAAATGGTGTGTCTGAACTGATTGTGATGGCGATGCAAGGCTTACTGAACGATGGCGATGAAATGCTCGTTCCTATGCCTGACTATCCATTATGGACAGCAGCAGTCAATCTGTCTGGCGGTAAAGCTATTCATTATAAATGTGATGAAGAAAACTATTGGTATCCTGATCTTGCGGATATGGAAAGCAAAATCACAGCAAATACACGTGGTATTGTTATCATCAATCCAAATAACCCAACAGGTTCAGTTTATCCACGTCATGTATTAGAGCAAATTGTTGCTTTAGCAAAAAAACATGATTTGATTTTATTTGCTGATGAAATCTACGACAAAATCATTTATGACGGCATTGAGCATGTTGCAGTTGCAGCTTTAGCTGGCAATCAACTTTGCATTTCATTTAATGGTTTATCAAAAGCCTATCGTATTGCTGGTTATCGTGCAGGTTGGATGGCGATCACAGGTGATAAATCACGTGCAGCGGATTATATTGAAGGTTTAGACATGCTCGCTTCAATGCGTTTGTGTGCGAATCATCAAGCACAATATGCTATACAAACCGCACTCGGCGGTTATCAGTCTATTAATGATTTAATTCGTCCAGGCGGTCGTCTGTATGAACAGCGTAATATTGCATGGGAAATGTTGAATGAGATTCCTGGCGTAAGTTGTGTTAAGCCTGATGGAGCAATGTACTGTTTCCCAAAACTTGATCCTGAGATCTATCCAATTGAAGATGATGAAAAACTGATGTTAGATCTATTAAAAGCTGAAAAAGTTTTATTGGTTCAAGGCACAGGTTTTAATTGGCCAACACCAGATCATTTCCGTGTAGTGTTCTTACCTGCTGAAAATGAGCTACGTGAAGCAATTAATCGTTTAAGCCGTTTCTTGGCGAAAATGCGTTAAGCAAAATTAGCAATAAAAAAGGAAGCAAATCGCTTCCTTTTTTAAGATATATATACTCAATTTAATGGCTTAGAGTAATTTAATTAGAATTTAATATATTAACCACTATTTAGCTAGTTTACTTAAATTTTAACAAGGATAAAAATATAAACTATTTTCATCCTTACAGATAGTTTGACCAACTTTAATATTAAGACTCGAACTTAGATAAATAGTTAACATTTTCATATTATCACCCTTATCATAATATACAAACAAATATGTTGGATTGATCTTCAACATATTATCAACATCACCTATAACCATAATATCATATGCATATATTTCTCTATCCTCTATAAAATTTATTTCTTTTACCTTTCCTTTTATCTTAGCCTTGGAGAAATATTTAACTCCTAGTAAATTTCGTTGCTCAGACTCTCTTTTGGCTGATTCTGAAAATTTATTTAAATAACATGAAGCATTAATGCATACTATACTAAATAGTACCAACCCTATTTTAATAAATTTAATATTCACTTAACTATCCTTGTAAAATTTTATTTAATTAAATATCACAACTCTATCTATAATTTTAATCCGCTTTAACTATTAGCTTTATTAATCTCTTATATTTAATTAATAAATAATATTATTAAAATTTATCATTGGATAGGAATTTCTTTTGGATGATCTAATATAGAATTATAGTAAAACCGTTTAATTATTCATACATTTATTGAAAAATAACCGAAATAATTGATCAATTGAATCAATCAACCACTCTTTACGCTTGCGTTTAACCCATGCCCACATCTTTTCTATAGGATTTGAATCAGGACTGTATGCAGGAAGCCAAAGATCTGATGCCCTTGTTGTTCCAATAACGCCTGAGTATCCGCTCTTTTATGAAATGTTGCATCAACCACCACCACCTCCCAATCCGCGCCCTCACCACGTGGTAACTTTTTAGGTAAATGAAATAAATAAGATTTTATCAGTATATTTTCTATTTTTCTAATAGCACGACAAGCACTAGATTCATGAATACCGAAGCTCATTGCCGTATGAAAGAGGGTTCGATACTCGCGCCAATAACTTAAAGTCAGTAATAGTTGTTCTTCGATGGTAAGTTTGCTAGGTCTGCCACGGTTATGCTCAGGTTGATTGGCATTAAGCATATCAATCATCTGATAGAATGTTGATGGTTTAATGCCAATCAATCGTTTAAATTGATGCTCGGGTAATAATTTGATATCGGTATATTTCATGCCGTCATTATAAACAAAAATAGCCCACTTATTAGTTCAAAAAAAATCAATGAACTGATCGTTCTTTGATTTATGCAAGAGATCTATTAATATCGGCTTTTTTATTACATTCAGCTTAGTGAACTTCGCTCGCCGCCTCTTCCGAAGCTGGGCTTACTGCTTCAGCATTTTTCTTATCTTGTAATTCTGGCTTATCAATTGCATTGATCGCAGCTTGTTGCTCTGGAGTAGTCGGTGCTGATACTTCTGAAGCTACTTGCTCTTGCTGTTCAACATTTTTTGCTTCTTCTTTCTTTCCACATGCAGTTAACATGATTGGAGCAATAATTAAAGCGGCAAGGGTTAATTTCATTTTCATCACGGCTTTCCACAGTTAGTTGGTTAAGTTGATGACAATCATATTGCAAATATATGACAATTTGATGACAAAATAAAAAGAGCCGATTTGCATCGACTCCTTTTTTATCTTTCGTTATATATCAAAGGGTAAATCTTTATTAAGCACGCTCAAGCAGTACAGCGACCGCAGGTAAAGTTTTGCCTTCTACAAATTCTAAGAATGCACCACCACCCGTTGAGATATAACCGATTTGATCAGCAACTTCATATTTATCAATAGCTGCTAATGTATCACCACCACCTGCAATTGAGAAACCAGCAGATTCAGCAATTGCCAACGAAAGTGTCTTGGTTCCTTCACCAAACTGATCAACTTCAAATACGCCTACTGGACCATTCCAAAGAATCGTTTTTGATGTTTTTAAGATTTCTGCAAAAGCTTGTGCCGTTTCAGGACCAACATCTAAAATCATGTCAGTATCTGCAACATCTTCTACTTTCTTAACAACTGCCTGAGCATTTGCTAAAGAACCCAAGAAGTCACTGAAGTCGATTTGAGTTGCATCAGCAACAACGACATCAGTTGGTAATGGAACACTTACTTTTGCAGCAATTTGTTTTGCAGTGTCAATTAAATCAGCTTCGTAGAGAGATTTACCAACATTGAAACCAGCAGCAGCAAGGAATGTATTAGCAATACCACCACCCACAATCAATTGATCACAAATAGTAGAGAGTGAATTTAATACATCGAGTTTTGTTGATACTTTAGAACCTGCAACAATTGCTACCATTGGTTTTTCAGGTGTTTGCATTGCTCGACCTAGCGCATCTAATTCAGCGGCTAATAACGGACCAGCAGCAGCAACTTTTGCAAAACGTGCTACGCCTTCTGTTGACGCTTCTGCACGATGAGCAGTACCAAATGCATCCATAACAAATACATCACAAAGTGCTGCATATTTTTGTGCAAGCTCTTCTTTGTTTTTCTTTTCGCCATGATTGAAACGTACATTTTCAAGTAATACCACTTGACCCGCTTCAACCTCAACGCCATCTAAATAATCAGTAAATAATTTAACATCCTGACCCAAAGCAGTGCTTAAATAAGCTGCAACTGGTGCAAGTGATTGCTCTGGCTTTGGCTCACCCTCTACAGGACGACCAAGATGAGAAAATACCATTACCGCAGCGCCTTTATCTAACGCAGCTTTGATTGTTGGTAATGCAGCACGTAAACGTGCATCGCTGGTAATTTCCCCATTTTTTACAGGAACGTTTAAGTCTTCACGAATAAGAACACGTTTACCTGCTAAATCAAGGTCAGTCATGCGCTGAAAATTCATGGATGGCTCTCTAGTTGATTTTAAAAACGGCACAATTTTAAATGATTCTCTGAAATAAAGGTGAGTTTTTTTGCAGAAAAGCTGTCTAAAATTTCACTTTTGATTATCATAATCATCGTCATTAAATCTTTGTATTCTTATGTCTATTCATCCTGATCCAAAAATTAATCGTTTAAATGTTCTTGGCGAACCTTTATCTAGTTGTTGCTTTGACCCGATCACGGGCTATTTTCGTAATGGTTTTTGCCATACGGCGGTCACGGACTTAGGTCAGCACACCATGTGCGCACAAATGACTTCAGATTTCTTAAATTTCTCACAAAAAGTTGGGAATGATTTAATTACACCTTTACCAGAAGTGGGTTTCCCTGGATTAAAACCAGGTGATTTTTGGTGTATTTGCATCACACGTTGGGTTGAAGCATACGAAGCAGGTCATGCCCCACCAATTAAATTGAATGCTTGTCATAATGCTGTTTTACATTATGTACCACTGAATATTCTCGTGGAATATGCGGTCTAATGAATCAGTTTGAATTGATTTTGGCATCGAGCAGCCAAACCCGTAAAGACTTGATGGATCGTTTAAGGCTCGATTATCATTGCATTTCACCCGATATTGATGAATCTGCAATGGGTGAATTGCATGCCGATGATTTAGCTAAACGTCTCGCTTTTCAGAAAGCGCAAGTTATTGCACAACAACATCCAAATGCGATTGTGATTGGTTCTGATCAAGTCGCTTGGCGTGAACACGCACCATATGATTTTATTGGTAAGCCTTTAAGTGTTGAAAATGCCATTCAACAATTACAAGAAAACTCAGGGAAAATCGTATTTTTTAGCACCGCTCTCAGTGTTCAGCACTTGCAATCAAGGTTTGAAATAACACTGGTTGAGCATTACCAAGTGAAATTTCGTCAACTGACGCTGGCTGAAATTGAGCGTTATATTGAAATAGATCAGCCCTTGCATTGTGCGGGTAGTTTTAAATGTGAAAGCTTGGGGATTAGCTTATTTGATAAAATGGTTGGTGACGATCAAACTACGTTGATGGGTCTACCCATGATTCAGTTATGCAAGATCTTACGTGCTTTCGAGCTTAAAGTTCCTTAGAAAACCTTATCTAAGATTATTGAGACAAGGTATTTTTTCAAAAAGATGCCAACACCAATTTTTTATTTACTATAAACACTTATAGCCACTATCCTGAAGACCTTGTTTAATAACCTTTGCATTATCTTCAGGCATTGTTTCTCTTAACTGGTCGATTGATTTCTGAAAATATGGATGAACTTTAGATTGATTAGCTATATAAGTAATCCTTTCCGCTGCCTGTACCGCATCACAAACAGTTTTTTTATCTTTTATTTTATTCAAATCAAAATCATTATCTATTAAAACTTCAAATCCATTCATTAATGCAGGCATATCGCTATAAATAATTTTTAATAAAGCATAAAATTCCTTCATATCTTTTTTTGTTGGCTCTGCTTCATAAGCCTGTGTTGAGGTTGATCCCATCAAAGCGATTAATGCAAGAAATAGCGAAATTTTTTTCATTTTATAAGTTATTGCAAAATATATGAAAAATTAGTATAGCATTTCATTATTAGCACTGAAAACTACATTTATGAACCTTTATTACAGCATAACAAATTATTAATATGCGATTTTGCTTTAACGCTATCAAATTTTAATACTAACCGCTTATTTTAGCCACACCCTTACCCAAACCCAATTTGGATAAGGGTAAACCAACTATTCTTCAACTGAATAAACTCTTTTCGGCAATGCAAACCAAATAAAAATCGACAAGATCAAGAACAAGAGCGCAGCCACGTTCAGCACTGAACGATGCGATTGGCTAAAAGCCTGTTTTGCAGCTTCAATCACATGCTCAGCAATCACTGGCTGTAATTGCTTGGCAGCTTGAACCGCCTCACCAATCGAACTGCTTACCTGTTCAATGATGTTATGTGGCACATCGGTTGGCACCACAATCGAGTTGGCATAAAACCATGACAACATCAAACCGAAAAAGGCAATTCCCAGACCCGCCCCCAGTTCATAAGCCATCCCTTCAATTGCCCCTGCTGCTGTGGCTTTACTTGGTGGAACTGAGGACATAATTGCAGAAGTTGAAGCCAATAATGCAATTTCAACATTCAGACCCAATACCACCATCCAACTCCAGACCTGTATCTTCGCCTGTATAAAGTCGGTATTTGCCAAGCCCCATAAACTTAAAGCACTCATCAACATACCAAGCGATGCAACTGAGCGCAGACCGAAACGGTTGACCAGCATACTAGCGACTGGGCCTCCTAAACTGATCGCAATCATAAAGGGTAGAATAAATGCCCCTGCTGCCAATGGTGAAAGCTGATAAACAAATTGCAGTTCCTGAGAAATCAGCAACTCAAAGCCAACCAAAGCCATCATTGATACAATCGCCATCACGACACCTGTCGCAATCACAGGATGTTTGAATAATTGAATATCAATCATTGGAGAGGTTGATGTGAGCTGTGTACGAATAAAGCCAATCAACAAACTAAAACCCACTGCAAAGATCAAAACTGACCAGATGCTAAAGCCGTGCATTACAGTCTTGATCGCATAGATCATACTTAGGATGGCAATCACTAAAACAATAGCTTGTAATAAATTGAGATGTTGTTTGGGTTGCCCCGTCTGTTTCGGAATGACAAATATAGTAAAAATAATGACAGCAAGCATAATCGGAACATTAATCAAGAAGACTGAACCCCAATGAAAATGCTCCAATAGAAAACCACCCAGTAATGGGCCAAAGGCTGCACCACCACCGCCGACTGTCGCCCAAATGCCTAGAGCAAAATTACGTTGTTTTTCATCAAGAAAAGTATTACGAACCGCAGATAAAGTGGCAGGCAAAATCATGGCTGCACCAACAGCCAATAAAGCACGAGAACCAATCAGTGCATATGCGGTAAAAGAAAAGGCAGCGGCCAATGATGCTAGACCAAATAAAATCCCACCAATCACCATGAGCTTTTTAAAGCCAATACGATCTCCCAATGCCCCCATCGGCAAAATAAGACCTGCCATGACCAAAGAATAAATATCAATAATCCACAGCAACTCATTTGCCGATAATGAAAGTGACTCACTCAACGTCGGTGTTGCGACATGGAGGACAGTTGCATCAATTGATACAGGGAGGTAGATCAATACAACGATTGCAAGAATTAACCACTTGCTAGACATAAATTTCTCTAAATTGGACACGCGTTCAAATTAGCATTATTATAAGCGAAACTGGACACTTGTCCAATTTCAAAATATACGTTATTTTGTTCGTGTTTGTGACTATCGCCTAAGGCACTGAAAGTATGGCTTATTTAAATAAAGAACAACGTCGTGAAATGATTCTACAAGCAGCCATGCAAGTTGCTTTGAATGAAGGTTTCTCTGCGATGACCGTTCGCCGTATTGCCACAGAAGCCCAAACCTCGACAGGACAAGTCCACCATCACTTTGCATCTAACTCACACCTCAAAGCAGAAGCATTTATTAAGCTTATGCAGCAACTTGATGAGATTGAAAGCCAAGTGAATACAACAAATTATTTACAACGTCTTTCACTTCTACTTGGATGTGAAAATATTGAACAAATTCAACCCTACTTACGACTGTGGAATGAAGCTGAAGTTTTAATTGATCAGGATCAAGAAATTAAATTTGCCTATAATATTGCAATGCAAGATTGGCATCTTTCGATTGTACGCATGATTGATGAAGGTCAAGCTCAAGGGGAATTTCAATTTGACACGAATAGTCATGATATTGCTTGGCGATTGATTGCTTTTGTCTGTGGACTAGAAGGCATTTATAAACTGGGTTTGAATGGTTTAAATGAGGTAGATTTTAAAAGACATACTGACGCGATTATTCAGGCAGAACTTTTTAAGAATAGAATCTAAAGAAATGAAATAAAAATGAAAGTACCATTCTTACAAAGTCAAAGATTCGATTTATTTCTATTTCAAATGGATGATCTTGCCGACATCTATCCTTACGTAACAACAACTTTAACCCGTTATATGATTTGGGAACCTGCTCAAAGCTTCAAAGAGTTGGAGCAAATCGGTCAAAAATGGCTAATTGCTGAAACAAAGTATACCGACCATCATTTTGTTCTACGTGATAAAGGAACCCATCTGTTTATTGGCTTAATTGGTATTCATCATTTACACACTTCGACACCAGAATTTGGCTTATGGATTCGGGAAAATTGTCACAATCAAAGTTTTGCCAAAGAAGCGATTTTAGAAGTATTGTGTTAGGCTTCTAGCCATCCAGTTCAATATTTTTTATATCCAGTTACAGTCGAAAATCAGCCTAGTCGTAAACTGGCTAATTTTCTAGGTGGAACTATTGTTGGATACGAGATGCAAAGGAAATATGAGTCGGTGATTTATCATATTCCGCCCTATCAAGATTAAGTTAGTTAAAAAGAGAAATGTAAAGTTAAGCTTATGTCAAATTCAATAATCACTAGCTTGGTAGTTTATAAATTAGTCAGACAATTAAAAGCTAAATTCCCCTTTTATTGTTGAAAATGTCCTTGGGATTGCTTCAAACCTTATTGGAAAAATTTGGCTATTTATCTCTGTATTCAACGTAGTATTTTGTTTTAGCTCTTTTAAAGAAATGTCTGGTAAATATTGGTTTAAAGCAATTCTGGTATCTTCAATAAATAATTCAATCGCAAACACCGTTTCTAAATCTAGATCATAAACGATGATTCCTTCTAATATTTGTCCATTTGCTAATGTAAACACTGCATGAATTAGCAATGTTTCAAACTCAGCCAATCCTTCTTCTGATTTCATCGACACAGCTACTAGCAAATCTTCCGCTTGGTATAAATCTGAACTCCAAGTCCACACTCCATGCTTATGTAAATCGACTAGACTTAAATCTTTTGATCTAATTTGACTCATATTTATTGCCCAAACTCTCTAAAAAATTAAGTTAAATTTAATCAACTTTAAAAGATATTAGCTGAATCGACTAACCTTCCCAAATAGAGTAATGTCCTATATCATCCAACCAAGTTTTGCACTCACCATCATGGATAAAAAGACTTTTTTATAGACTTTTCCTAATCAAAGTTTATAAAATCATTTTTATTTGCAATTAAATAAATGGTTTTCCCAATCTAAAACCACCCTTTCTTTCCATTTAAAATAGCATCTGCACAACGCAAGGTCTCTTGGCTTAAACCCCACAAACGATAATCACCCGTTGCAGAGGTAATATTAAAATTATGCGTATAAGCAAAACTCAGTTCACGATCTGGATCACACCACGCTCCAGAACCATTAAAACCAACATGACCAAAACCATGTGGCGCACGTTTGCCCATCGTCAAAATACGGTGATAACCCAAACGCCAATGCATTGGAATTGGCATCACTCGATCACGTGCTTTAGATTGTACGGTGCTTAACTGCTTAAACACTTCTGGACGAATCAATTGTTGACCATTCCACTGTCCTTGATTGGCAAGCATCGCATAGACTTTTGCCAAACTATCTGCGGTAAAGACTCCATTTGCCGCTGGAATAACAGCTTGTAAACCAGCATCACTATAGAAGCTAAAATTACGCATGCCTTTTGGAATCATGGCATCTTGGAAATCTTGAGGGCTTTGCCCTGAAAGTTCTAAGAACTTTTCTGATAATGAGGCTTTGCGAGGTTGATCAGTTTTTTTAACTTGTGGCTTTGGTGCAGATGGTTTTTTAGGTTTTTCAAGTAACCGAGCAACTCGCTGTAATTCAGAGTTTGGTGTACCAAAATATGCACCATCCAATTCAAGCGGTTGCACCAGATAACGCTGCATTAACCAACTTAAAGGCTGTTTCGCTGCTTTTTCAATGACCCCACCTACGAGCCAACCATAAGTCAGCGGTTGATAAGCAAAGCTTTGTCCTGCTGCAAAACGTGGCGTAGCAGCCGCCATTACCTCTAACATATGCGACCAATCCAACATTTCTGTTGCTGTCTCAATCGTATTGCGGATATCGAATAAACCACTTTGATGCGATAAAACATGACGTAATGTAATATTGGCTTTACCATTTTGGGCAAACTCAGACCAATAATGTGCAATTGGCTGATCATAATCCAGTAAGCCTTCACTTACTAAAATATGTGCAAGCGTTGCTAAAATTCCTTTACCTGTCGAATAACACATTGCCAAAGTATCAGATTGCCAATCTTGTTCTTGAGATTTTTTGCCTGTAAAAATATCAACAACTTTCTGACCTTGGAAATATACCACCAATGCAGCGCCACCCTGATGGCTTCTCGCATCCTGAAAACGACTGAATTGGATTGCTAAGTCAATAAAACGCTCATCAACCTTGCCATGATAGTTATGCGTATCGGCAAATAAAATCTCTTTAATCAATGCACATATCCTTATGATATTTATATTTTTTAGAATAACCCTCTTGCGAACAAAAGGGCTGACTCAATAATACTATTCAGTATTAAAGTGCTTTTACTGTTCCCGCAACATGCGGCTTTTTAGATTTAACGTTACGAATCAAGAAATCAGTTTGTTTTGATTCAGCAGCTGTTAAAAACTCAACAGTTGATGGTAAATACATTGGCAATTTAAACCAAACATCTGCTTCATAAGCCGCAGGTAACTCAATGCTTGCTAACGCTTTCGCCTTACTCCACATGCCATGTGCAATCGCTTGTTTAAAACCAAAGGCTTTAGCTGTGACAGCATGAATATGAATCAAGTTAAAATCACCTGAAATCAATGCGTAGCGGCGACCAGTATTCTCAGAAATATTCCATTCTGCTTTTGGCTGATATGCAGGCTCTTTAGATTCTTTCGATTTTTCAGAAGCTTTTTTCTCAGTTTTTTGACGTGATAAATAAGTCGTTAAACTTTCCATCACCACTTCACCGCCCACTTTGGCAGTTGTAATGAAATCGAATTGTAAGCCTTTATCATGTGGCTGAAGTTCGCCAAATTTACATGACAACGTAATTTGCTCATTTACAGCGATTTTACGTGTTTGTTTGATTTGGTTACGAATATGCACCAAACCTAAAATTGCGAATGGAAATGCTTCGCTGGTCATCATGTGCATTTGCAAGCTTTGAGACAACACAGCTAGATAAATTGCAGGAACAAAACCATCATTTTTAAAACCACAAATTTCGTTATAGCTTTCTAAATGTTTTGCATCAATGTTAAGTGTATCTACCACGTATTCAACTTGTGGTAATACTTTTTCGCCTTTTGGCTTTTTAAAAATTAAACCTTGAATAACTTTTGGATAAGCTAAGTAAGGCTTTGGTAATTGACTAAAATGGCGTGTATTCATAATGAACCTTTCTATATTTTTATAAAAAAGGGATGCACAAGCACCCCTCTTCAAAACTTTTAACGCTTAAGCGCCCAACAAGCTTTGACCGCATACGCGAACAACGTTGCCTGTCACACCTGTTGAACCAGTAGAAGCATACCAAGCAATTGCTTCAGCAACATCTACAGGTAAACCACCTTGGTTCATTGAGTTCATACGGCGACCTGCTTCACGAATCGCAAATGGAATCGCGGCAGTCATTTGAGTTTCAATGAAGCCTGGTGCAACCGCGTTGATCGTAATACCATTCTTCAATGTTGGTGCAGTAAATTTAACCAAACCAATTACGCCTGCTTTAGACACTGCATAGTTGGTTTGACCCAAGTTACCCGCAATACCACTGATTGATGATACACAAACGATACGACCATTTGCATTTAAACCATCATTAGAAAGTAAGTAATCGTTAACACGTTCAATTGCAGACAAGTTAATGTTGATGACTAGATCCCAAAGCTCTGGCTTCATGTTTGCCAAAGTTTTGTCACGAGTAATACCAGCATTGTGTACGATTACATCCAAACCGCCTTGTTTAGCAGCAGCAGTTTTGATTTTCTCGCCAGCGTCAGCAGCAGTAATATCGATTGCCAATACTGAACCACCAATTGAACCCGCAACACGCTCAAGATCAGCTTGTTGTTGAGGAACATCTAAGCAAATCACATGTGCGCCGTCACGTGCCAATACTTGTGCAATTGCTTCACCGATACCACGGCTTGCACCTGTTACGAGTGCAGTTTTACCCGCAAGTGGCTTAGCCCAATCTAATTTCACTGTTTCTGCTTTAGAAATACGGATCACTTGACCAGAAACATAAGCTGAACGTGGTGAAATTAAGAAACGTAGCGTTGATTCCAAGTTTGCTTCTGCACCTTGGTCTACATAAACCACTTGAGCAGTAATACCTTTTTTGAATTCTTTACCAGCAGACTTCACAAAACCTTCAAGCGCACGTTGTGCAATTGCTTGTTTTACAGTCTTTGCTGTTTCAGGTGTTGTACCAATGACAATCACACGACCTGAACTTGAAATTTGGCGAGCGATTGGATTAAAAAAGTTATACAACGCTTTTAATTGTTCTGAATCTTGGATACCAGATGCATCAAACACCACTGCTTTAAATTTAGACTCTTTATCATCCGCATTTAAAGGACGAAGATTTAAACCTACTTTTGCAGCCGTTTGTTGTAATTCAACATTATTGCCGACATAACTATCTGCATGGATATTGCTAAGAACTTGTGCAATAGAAGCAGAAATAGTGCTTGAAGGTGCTGCGCCAAGCAATACGGCACCATTTACAACAGGTTGGGCACTTTCAAAACGATCTAAGCTAACTGGTGATGGTAAACCTAAATTTTTTACAACAAATTTACCCAAAGGTGATTGTGTAAATGCTTGGTATTGATCGGTCATGATTATTATCTCTCATACAAATGAATTTTTTACAAACATCTAAACCATGTCAGCAAAATAACATGAAACCAATGTTTGATTGACTCACAATAAATCATACTTGACTTCATGTCTGGATGTCTTGACCTGAATGTGGTCTAAAGCGTCATTCTAGTCAATACAGCAGTATTGGAAATATGCTATGGTTATAGCAAGAATATCGCAATTATGCTTGGAAAAGCCTTATGAGCAAAACAACTCAAGAAAATCCAGCAGTCGAGAATTCTGCTCAAGAGACTGTGTCAAATACATCAAAAGCAACTTCTACTCCAAGTAAAAGTGCTGACGCAACTCCTAAAGCAGCAAGTACGACAACTAAAACGACTCGTCCTCGTTCTAACAGTCGTAGTACAAAAAGCACTGCTTCTTCTACATCTACAAAAGTAGCACCAGCTAAAACAACCAAACCTTCTGTTCAACAGGATAAAATCATGAGCCAAAACACTGTTCGCCGTGTTGCCATTATTGGCGGTAACCGTATTCCTTTCGCACGTTCTAACGGCGCTTATTTTACAGCTTCTAACATCGACATGTTTACAGCTGCATTAAACGGTTTGGTTGAGCGTTTCAACCTACAAGGTCAACGTTTAGGTGAAGTGGTTGCTGGTGCAGTATTAAAACACAGCCGTGACTTTAACATGACACGTGAGTGTGTTTTAAATACTCAACTTGCTCCTGAAACTCCAGCTTGCGATCTTCAACAAGCTTGCGGTACTGGTTTACAAGCTGCATTCCAAGTTGCAAACAAAATTGCTTTAGGCCAAATCGAAGTAGGTATCGCTGGTGGTGTTGATACTACATCTGACGCTCCGATCGCTTTCGGTGATGGTTTACGTAAAGCTTTGCTTGAGCTCAACATCGCTAAAACAGGTAAAGATCGTTTAAAAGCTTTATCTAAAATTAACGTTAAAGATCTTATGGATGCACCTAAAAATGGTGAACCACGTACTGGTTTATCTATGGGTGATCACCAAGCAATTACTGCCCTTGAATGGGGTATTGCTCGTGAAGATCAAGACGCTTTAGCTGCTTCTTCTCACCAAAAAATGGCGAAAGCATACGAAGAAGGTTTCTTCGATGACTTAATCACGCCGTTCTTAGGTTTAAGCCGTGACAACAACTTACGTGCTGACTCAACTGCTGAGAAATTAGCAAAATTAAAACCAGTATTTGGTAAAGGCGAAGCTGCAACAATGACAGCGGGTAACTCTACTCCACTTACTGATGGTGCTTCATGTGTACTTTTAGCTTCTGAAGAATGGGCTAAAGCAAATGGTCACGAAGTTCTAGCTTACTTAACTTTCTCTGAAACAGCTGCAGTTGATTTCGTTGGTAAAAAAGAAGGCTTATTGATGGCTCCTGCTTATGCAGTTCCACGTATGCTTGAGCGTGCTGGCCTTAAACTTCAAGATTTCGACTACTACGAAATCCACGAAGCGTTTGCATCACAAGTACTTTCTACTTTGAAAGCTTGGGAAGATGAGAAATTCTGTAAAGAGCGTTTAGGTTTAGATGCACCTTTAGGTTCTATTGATCGTAGCAAATTAAACGTTAAAGGTTCTTCTTTAGCTGCGGGTCACCCATTCGCTGCAACTGGCGGTCGTATCATCGCGACTGCTGCGAAAATCTTAAACCAAAAAGGTTCAGGTCGTATCTTAGTTTCGATCTGTGCTGCTGGCGGTCAAGGTGTGACAGCAATTATTGAAAAATAATCGTTAGCTTGCATACTAAAAAGCTGAATCAAATGATTCAGCTTTTTTATTTAGATATTAAAACTCATAAAAATATTTATACTTATCTTGGTCTTTGAAACTTCACATAATAATCATTTAAAACTTTAATCGCTTGTTTGAGTTCTTTAAGGTTTTCTTCTGTATTTCCTAAGCGCTCAACAAATCGCTGTGAGTGCAATTCCAAATCAATCTTTTCATTAATTTGCGGTGCAATCCTAAACAGCTTCTCTAGATCATCAAATCGATCTAATTTTCGGTTTGAGAAATATTCCAAACGAAAGCCCAACTCATTCAGCACCACACCATGCAGAATCGCACCTTTCTCTACATCAAATGATAAAGCATGTTCTTTTAAAAATAACTGCTCAGGTGTCTCTTTGGTGCTTTTGAATAGATTGGTCAGTTGGCTTAACATTTATAAATCACATCACTATATTTCGATTGTATTAAACAGCTAAATACATCAGAGAAGCAACAAGCTACGGCGCTGATAAAAAAAAGCATCTTCTAAAAGATGCTTTTCTGTAATTCATTAACCATACTGCTTTTTCAAGTAATCGACAATCTTCGCTGACTCAAACATCTTCACGCCTGTATTTGGATCAATCAAATATGGCACTTGAATATCTCGTCCCATCACCTCAACAACCTTTTCGCGCTTTCCATTCGGTAATGGAATGTATTGACCAGGTTTTAAACGCAAGATTGCTGGCCCTATATCTTGCCAACGCTCTTTGGCAACATTATGCAAAATATATGGAATTTCCAGCTCAGTCAGAACTTCACGAACCAATCGTGTATAAGGGCTTGCCTCAAAACTCCACAATTCGAGCAATTGTGCTGGTGCTGCTCGATTAACAATTTTTTTGTTAATCCATACACCACGAGCTGCATTGGCAACCGATGCTAAAGCTGAAACATAAGGAAGTTTTGGATAATGGCTAAATTTTTTCGGCGTTTTCCCAGTTTTACCATAGTGTTTGAATAGATGATGAATGATCTCTTGTGACTCATAGAGTTGATCACCAGTATTTTCATCAATCAAAAATGGAAACTGTCTTTTACCACCTTTTTCTTTAACGATTTGGCGATATTTTTGACCACCTTTCGGACATGGATAAATTTCCACATCTAAATTTAATAACGTAACAACTTCACGGACACGACGACAAAAGGGTGAACCTTCAAACTCATAAAGTTTTAATGGTTTTGAAGGCTGATTCGGTTGTGGTGTTCCCATCACACCTCTTCCACCTTCAATTAAAGTTGCAACAACAGATTGTAAAACCTTGAATTGATGATTCGCCATTTTGAGCATATTGCTATCCTTTAGCAGTCAACTAGTTTTTCTTTCGCGATTACGATGCCATTATTATCGGCATAGATATAATCGCCAGAATTGATCGTCACACCACCAAAATACAGTGTAATATCCACTTCACCTATGCCCTTACGATTACTTTTTTGTGGAATTGCAGCCAATGCATGCACACCTAAATCAAGTTCGGCAATTGCATCAACATCACGCACACAACCATAAATCACAACACCATTCCAATGATTCTTCACAGCTGATTCAGCAATCAAATCGCCCATCAAAGCACAGCGCATAGATGCACCGCCATCAACAACCAAGACTTTTCCTGCACCCTCTGTTGCTAAAAGCTCTTTTACGCGTGAGTTATCTTCAAAACACTTAACTGTTACAACCTGCCCACCAAAGCTCTTGCGTGCACCATAACTCTTAAAAAACTTACCGTCTAAAGATGGTGTTACGACCTGTAAATCTTTCTCAGGATTATCATCTAACAAGTCGCAAGTTACAAAAGGAATCGTAGTCACTGAAAAATCTCCATTATTGGGTTTGTTGTATCATCAAATTATCGTACAGTTTGAATGCTGCTGTCTGAGTTTGAGCTGCATTTAGCATAGTATGCGCCAATTGTTCTGCGGTTACAGGCTTATATTTAAACGGCTTGGTCCAAGTTTTTTCGACCAATTTAAATAGCGTTTGTGCCACATCTTCTAAAACTCGTACTTCACTACGCTTACCAATTAAGAGTGACGGTTGAAAAATTGAGAGCTTATACATCGACAAGCTTTTTAAGTAGTTTTCCAACTCACCTTTAACTTTATTATAGAAAACTGGTGAATTAGCATTCGCTCCTAAGGCACTGACCACCAATAAATGAATATTTTTATCTTGGATTAAATCAGCAAAATGCGCGTTAATTTCATAGTCAATTGCATAAAATGCGTCTTTCGATCCAGCTTGTTTGATCGTACTACCCAAGCAACTAAATGCATGTGTATGAGCACTGACATCTTCATCATTCAAAAGCAAAAAATCTTCTAGAATAAGTTGGGTAACTTTACTATAAGATTTTAATTTATCTGAATTTTTCCTTACTACAACAGTCACAGAACTAAAATCATTTGACTGTTCTAATTCAGCCACTAGCGCTTCACCCACTAGCCCGGTAGCACCAATAACAATTGCCTTTTTGTCACCTATTCTCATTTTTATTTATTCCGACTCATAACTAAGCCTAATGTAACGTTTTCTTGCAAGATTATCACCTGTTAAATGTACTTAAAAGTATCACAAGGCTTGACTTCGGGGCTTAGTTTCCTCAAAATATGGCACTTGTTTACGGGCTGGTGAATGTTGCCAAGATTTTTTGGTTTTAACTTCAGCCCGCCCAGACCAACTTATTTTCAAGGAGTGCACGAGTGGCAAACTCTGCTCAAGCTAAAAAACGTGCTCGTCAAAACGTTAAAGCACGTAAACACAACGCAAGCTTGCGTTCTATGGTTCGTACTTACATCAAACGTACTGTAAATGCGATCGCTGCTGGTGACTATGCTGTTGCTTCAGAAGCTTATAAAACAGCTGTACCTGTAATCGACCGTATGGCTGATAAGGGCATCATCCACAAAAATAAAGCTGCTCGTCACAAGAGCCGCTTAAACGCTCAAATTAAAGCTTTAGCTAACTAATTTGATGCATGTAAAAAAGCCCGATTTTCGGGCTTTTTTATTGTCTTCAACTTAGTAATGCAACGTTAGTAGTTTCTTAATTTTAAATTGCACAATTAAATCATACTTTTCCAAAATCTTATTTATTCTGAAAATCCTTAATGACCAGTTCATGCTTTTGACCACGCCAAATCCATTTTAGCTTACTATTGCTAAAATCCTCACCTTCAAACCACACAAATAAGCCCTCCATCATCTCAGGCCAATCCGACTTATCAATTTGTGTTTGACCTGAAATCACTGCAACGATCGCAGCAATAATGGTGTCGTGACTAACAGCCAAGCTTAAACCTTGATGTTGCGTCGGATGGGTGTGATATAACAGCTCCAAAACATCAAAAACGCCTGTTATAGGATGTTTCATACCAGGCAAAGCATTGTTCACAAAACTATTAATAAACCCTAATGCACCTTGTTTACGAAAGTAAGGGGCTGCTTGCTGAATATCCAGCACAAAGCTTCCGGGTTCTACCAACAATCGCTGCTCAACAATTTCGATCGTATGCGTATTTACTGCCTCGTGAATCCCATCTGCACCTTGAATCATTAATGCAGCCGTATCAACACAACGCTGAATTGGACTAGAGATACAATGCTGAATTGCTCGATCCGTATTTTTAATAAGATATTGACCCCATGCATAAGCCAAATCTCGACCTTGCTCCGTTAATTGCAAGTCATAGCCAGCAAAACCCTGCCCATTCACCAACTCACGTAAAGAGTGACGAGTAAACAAAGTGACAGGTGTTGAAGCATCTGGCAGTAAATCAATTGCTTCAAACATGCTTTTGGGCAATAAATGCAGGGCCATATTCACATACAAGCTTAAATTTAGCTCACTATACCACGCACGCTAGAAGACTCAATCTAAAATGCCCGAATGCGCCAATGCCTCGTAAGCAATTTTTTTGCAATATTGATCTCTAAACGCGATAAAACCACCATTCAAAACAGTCTCACGCTGATTATATTGAAATGGTTTTCCATCCAAAGTCATCAATCCACCACCGATACTTTCAAGTAAAGCTTGTCCTGAACTGGTATCCCACTCTGAAGTTGGATGAAATCTTGGATAAATATCAATTTCACCCTCTAACATCATGCAGAACTTATAGGCACTCCCTGCCTCACGTCTTTCTACAGCACGATCTCGCAAAATTGGTTCGATAAAGTTTTTATATTTGGGGTTTTTACTGCTATGGCTTAAACCAATTTGAAGTGGTGCTGCCAAATCATGTTCTTCAATCTTGTATTGAAACCATTCTTGACGGCTAAAACTATACTTATAAGGTAACTGTGACTGATAACCAATATACATGACCTGTTCACAGGGTACGGCAATAATTGCAAAAGTCGTTTCATTACCCTCGATCAAGCTTAAATTAATCGTAAATTCATCACGCTCATGAATAAACTCTTTCGTACCATCTAAAGGATCGAGCATCCAGCAACGTGACCAAGCAGATCGAGCAGAATAATCACTCTCCTCTGACAACACTGGTAACTCTGGCGTAATTTCCGCTAACTGCTTTAATAAAAAACGATTTACTTTCAAATCTGCCTGAGTCACAGGCGAATCATCACTTTTTTCCTGAATATTAAACTCACCACCCGCACAATAATTTTGATATTCTTCCAATAATATTTGACTTGCCTGCGCCATGATTGGCACAAGTTTCAGAATAAATTGATCTTGTGGGGCAAGCGTTTTAATAAACATAGATCAGCCTTATGTCATATTTAGATTTACAGCAGCAGCCTATCGCCATGTTCGACATGGATGGCACATTACTCGATTTAGCCTTCGATGATTTCATTTGGAACCATTGTTTACCTGAACGTCATGCCCAAACACATCAATGCAGTTTAGAGCAAAGTAAACAAACACTATTCCAATTTTACCAACAACATAAGCATACACTATCTTGGTATTCTTCGGCGTATTGGACTGCTAAAGTTGGCGTAGATGTTTTACAACTACAATATGAACATCGTGAAAAAATTCGCGCACGTAAAGGTTGTCATGAATTATTAGAACAACTCAAAGCTCAAGGCTATCGCTGTTGGTTACTGACCAATGCCGATCGAGCAGGCTTAAAACTGAAGCTTGAAAATGTCGAACTTAGCCCTTATTTTGAAGTCATGATCAGTAGCGAAGAGCTTGGGCATGCCAAAGAAGAAGTCGCTTTTTGGCAAAAGTTACAACAAATACATCCATTTGATCCAGCTCAAGCAATATTTATTGATGATACGGTTGCGGTACTCCAAGGCGCTGAACGTTTTGGTATTAACCAATTGTTTAGCATTTTACAACCGTCTAGCGCTAAACCAGCTCGACTCGCCACGGAAATAGCGTACCCATCTCTTGATCATTTAACCAATCTCTTTGATTATCTTGACACCAACTTACAGGTAACAGATGCCAAAACAGCATGAATCAGACAGCATGGATGCCATGCGCATTGATAAATGGCTTTGGGCTGCACGTTTTTTTAAAACACGCTCTATTGCCAAAGCCGCAATTGAAGGTGGTAAAGTCCATCACAACAATGACCGCGTTAAAGTTTCTAGAGACGTCCGTATTGGAATGGAACTCACCATCCAGCAAGGTTTTGAGAAAAAGACCGTTGTTGTGAAAGCACTATCAGCTGTTCGAGGTGGTGCCCCCACGGCTCAACTTCTTTATGAAGAAACGCCTGAAAGTATTGAACGCAGAGAGTTGCATGCTTCACAGCGAAAATTGCATAATCTAGCCCGACCTGATCACCGACCAAGTAAAAAAGATCGTCGTGATATCAATCGTTTTAAACAAGAAAATGTACAATCATGGTCATATCATGATGAATAAAATTTTCTAATTTGGACGCGTCATCTTGTGTCGTATTAGCACAGATCAGATGTGGAATATACAACTAGAATCTGCCACTATACTCAAGTCCCAACAAGTTGAGATTCAATACATCCACTTGGGTTAGTCGTTAAGAAGATAAAGTTTTGAGGTTTTGAGATGGATGATAATAAAAGCAAGGCGTTACAAGCAGCATTAAGCCAAATTGAAAAGCAGTTTGGTAAAAATACCGTGATGCGCTTAGGTGATAATACTGTACAAGCTGTTGAAGCGGTTTCTACAGGTTCTTTAACTCTCGATATCGCGTTAGGGATTGGAGGATTACCTAAAGGTCGTATTATCGAAATTTATGGTCCTGAATCTTCAGGTAAAACTACTATGACATTACAAGCGATTGCTCAATGTCAAAAAAATGGCGGTACCTGTGCCTTTATCGATGCAGAACATGCATTAGATCCAGAATATGCACGTAAGCTTGGCGTAGATATTGATAATCTATTGGTTTCACAACCTGACCACGGTGAGCAAGCGCTCGAAATCGCCGATATGTTGGTGCGTTCTGGTGCAATCGATTTAATCGTTGTCGACTCTGTAGCAGCATTAACCCCTAAAGCCGAAATTGAAGGCGAAATGGGTGACTCACACATGGGCTTACAAGCACGCTTAATGAGTCAGGCCCTACGTAAAATTACAGGTAATGCGAAACGCTCTAACTGTATGGTGATCTTCATTAACCAAATCCGTATGAAGATTGGTGTGATGTTTGGTAGCCCAGAAACCACTACAGGTGGTAATGCACTTAAATTCTACGCTTCTGTACGCTTAGACATCCGTCGTATTGGTCAAGTGAAAGAAGGTGACGAGATCACAGGTAACGAAACGCGTGTTAAAGTTGTGAAAAACAAAATGGCGCCTCCGTTCAAAGAAGCTGTGTTCCAAATCATGTATGGCAAAGGCACTAATCAGTTAGGCGAATTGGTTGATCTTGCCGTTCAACAAGACATCGTACAAAAAGCGGGTGCTTGGTATTCATATCAAGGCAATAAAATTGGCCAAGGTAAAAATAATGTGATTCGTCATTTTGAAGAAAATACAGCAATGGCTCAAGAAATTGAAAAGGTCATTCGTGAACAACTTCTTACTAAGAACAACAAAGAAGCAGCTCAAACCGAAGATGAAGATGAACCAGATTTTTTAGAAAGCTAAGCTGAAACGCCCTTCGGGGCGTTTTTCTTTCATGAGGATATAAAACTTGTTTAATTCTGAAAAAATAGAAAAGCCCAAAACACTGACAGGTGCAAGATTACGCTCTTATGCATTCGCCCTTCTTACACGTCGGGATTATTCCAAAGCAGATCTCGAAGCAAAATTAAATCAATATGCGATCAATCCAGAAGAAGTCACAAATCTAGTTGATGAGTTAGCACAACAAAATTACCAAAGCGACCAACGTGTTGCAGAACTCACATTGGCCAGTCAACTTAGAAAAGGTAAAGGATTACAAAGAATTAAACAGGCTTTAAAAGCAAAACAACTCGATACAGAACTTATTACAGAAGAACTTTCAGAGGTCGATTGGCTAAATCAAGCTTATCAACTCAAAATAAAGAAATTTGGGATAGATGTAGAGACAGATCCAAAACTAAAAGCAAGACAAATTAGATTCTTACAATACCGAGGATTTGATATGGGAATAATTATGAAAGCAATTGCTCGAACGAGCGATGAAGAATAAATGGTGGCAGCCCTACTAGCATTACTTCGGCACATCATAGATCTATTACCGTTGCTACCTTCCGGTCCTGGCGGGGTTCATAGAGTACAATTGCGAAGCTACCAGCAGGGCTACCATTGCCTGACAAAGTATAGAGATTTTTGCCTGAGTTGCAAGACTTGTATCTGTTTTTAAGTGACTTTTTGATTCAATTGCTTATTTCATCAGCAGAATCTATCTCTATATTATCTATTTAATTTAAAAGTGTATAAACATTAAACAATAGATAATTTCTTTATTCGAAAAATGCTTGAAGATTGTAAATGCTTATTGCATTTAAATGAGTTGCTGCTTTAATGACTAAATCAAAAACATAGATCTAGTGTGCCACAAGTAAACATGAGGACTTGTTCGCTCACGGCTTTTTAACTTTATGGATGAATTTTTATGCTAAAAAAGTATTCCGTACTTTTTACTGCCCTACTCGCTAGCGCACATTTATATGCAAATGTTCCCATTGAATCTCGTGCACTCAGCCAGACGATTGCAGATAATACAAATATGTCTAATACTGGCTCAAACCTAAATTGGGATCTCATTCAAAAGAACCAAAAACTAGAAGAAGAAGTACGCAAATTACGTGGTCAATTAGAAGAGCATGACAATTCAATTGAGCAACTGAAAAAAGAACTAGCAAATCGCTATACAGATTTAGATCAACGTTTAGAATTACTCTCTCAAAAAATTGATCCACCAGAAGAAAACACAGAAACAGAGAATACAACTACAACTGAAGCACCCAAAGCAGAAACAACAACACCCCCTGCAGCACCAGCTAAACAAGATTCAACAATCCAAGCACCAATTGTACAACCGAAGTCAAATACTGCTACCACGAGCAATACCAACAACCAAATTGAGCTAGAAAAAGCAGCATACACGGTTGCACTAGATGCCTACAAACAAGGTGGGGCAAAAAAAGCCATTCAACCAATGCAAAATTTCATTAAGAACCACCCAAATGGAATTTATGTTGGCAATGCTTACTTTTGGCTGGCTGAGTTTTATTTAGCGGTTGAACCTGTCGACTATAAAGCAGCCAAGCAAAACTATAATATCGTAGTAACACGCTATCCCAATTCAGCAAAAGCATCTCGAGCGGTTTATCAACTTTATAGCATTGCAAAAGAAGTCGATAAAAACACTGCTCTTGCCAACCAGTATAAAACGAAGTTGCTTAACCAATATCCACAATCCGAAGAAGCTAAATTTATTCAGAAAAAATAATGCTTATAATGCACAAAAAAGCCAGTTCATAAGAACTGGCTTTTTAAATTTTAAAGCTTAGACCAAACTTATTTGATCTTCGCCTTTGATTTTAAATAATCAGTATAGTCTTCTAATAGCTGCTGTCCACGGAACTGCTGATACAACTTAGTTAACTCAGTAATTTGCTCTGGCGGTAACTCATTTGCAGCATTAGTATTCACGTTTGAAACTGCAACGATAACCAACTCATTAGGTAATTTTGCTGTCGTAGCAGACCACATACCTTCCTTAGTTGGCGCTGGAATGCTGAAAGCAGCACGCTCAATTGCACGCTTTAAACCTTGAGAACGTGTAAATGTGCCTGCATCTTCAAAAATGACTTGTGATTCTGCAACAACTTGTGCAGCAGGTAACGCTTTAAAATCAGCTAAAATCTTTGCAATTTTTGCTTGAGCAGCTTTATACGCCTTTGCTTCAATGACTTTTGCTTTTACTTCAGCAGTCGCTTGATCTAATGGTTTAACGCCCGCTGCATGGTAATTACGAACTTTAATCCAAATCGTATCACCATTCGCTAACTGAATATTAGAAGATGCATTACGATCACCGTTTTTCACATCATCATTAAACAGTTTTGCTTTAACATTTAAATCGCTCAAATAAGGGTTTTGCGTGGTTAAAGTCACCCCATTTAAAGATTCAACACGAGTACCCTTCACTTCTTGAGCAACTGTTTCTAAAGAGTCATTGCCCACAACCATTTCATTTAAGCTATTTACAGTATCGCTAAATAAATTTGCAGTTTTTGCCTTCTGTACTTCAGCTGTTAAGCGAGCTTTCTCAGTCTCAAAAGAAGGAATATTTGCAGCTGGTGCATTTGCTTCAATGATATGGTAGCCATATTGTGTTTTAACAGGCTTAGAAACTTCACCATTCTTTAAGGCATTAACAGCATTATCAAAGTCAGCTGAGAAAATACCTGGTACATAAGCATCAACTAAACCACCCTGTGCTTTTGAAGTTGGATCTTCAGAGAATTGTGCAGCCGCTTGAGCAAATGACATTCCACCCTGAATCTTGGCATAAACATCATTCGCAATTTTTTGAGCTGCTGCCGCATCACGTGCATCAGTTGTAATTAAAATATGTTTAACTTCACGTTTTGCATCTTTCTGCTGCTTTTCAACAAAAGCCTTATAAGCCTGTTGTAAATCAGCCTCCGTAATATTTAAATTAGTTTGAGGCAATAACGCTGGGCTTAAAACCACATAATCAACATCAACACTCGCAACTTGCTTAAATTCATTTTTATGCTTGTTGTAGTAATCTGTTATTTCTTGAGTTGACGCAGTCAAACCTTTTTTATAATCGTCCAACTTAATACTTGCTAAATGCAAAGTACGCTGTTCTGTTTGCAAACTCGCAAGCTGATGTAAATCAGATTTACTCACCAATGCATAATCTAACAAAGTCGATGAAATCATTTTTAGTGCATGATCTTGACGCAAGCTAGCAATTAGAGCTTGGTTAGTCATTCCGACTGAACGTAAATAATTTTCATACAACTTTTGAGAAAACTTTCCATTTTCTTGGAAACTTGGTTGTTGTGCCAACATTTGCTCTAGCTGAGTATCGCTTAAAGAAATACCTAACTTTTCCGCCTGTTGTTGCAATAAAGAGCGTGCAATCAGCGCATCTAAAGCTTTTTGCTGAATAACTGGCTGATTTAAAAGAGACTCATCACCTTTTACCATTGATAAATATTGATCTTTATAATTTTTAGTCGCACTTTCCAAGTCTTTATTAGAAATATCTTGTCCGTTAACAGATTTCGCAACGTCTGCTTTATTACTGCCGCTAAAATATCCTTCAATACCTACAAGCGCTAAAGGGGTCAAAAACAAAACTAATAGGACTTTGCCAAGCCAACCCTTAATGACTGTACGAAATGATTCCATAAGTATTCCAATATTTTATTTCGGGGCAATTTTAACTGAAAAACCAAAGCGAATGAATGCTGAATAAAGTATTTCATTCAATAAATAAAAAACGCACCCAAAATGGTGCGTTTTCTGATTTAAAAAGATTACGCAACTGAATCTTTTAAACCCTTACCTGGTTTAAAACTAGGTACTTTGCTTGCTTTAATTTGAAGCTCTTCACCTGTTTTAGGATTACGACCAGTACGTGCAGCACGTTCTTTAACGCTAAATGTACCAAAACCAACTAAAGTAACCGTATCACCGCTTTTAAGTGCTTCAGTGATTGACGCAATCGTTGCATCGAGTGCCTTACCAGCATCCGACTTAGATACTCCCCCTTTTTCAGCAATCGCATCAATTAATTCTGATTTATTCATGATACAAAATATCCTCTTAATATCGTTTGTTAAGATCCAAGGCTATAGTTTAAAAGGCCATGCCGCCTTTATAGCAATGCTTTAGGGGAGAACGCAATACTAGAAAGGCTTTTTAGTAAAAATAAATACTCAAAAACCACATAAACAGACGAGTGCCTATATTTTTTTACTTTTTATTCAATTTACTCTTTAATTGATTATTTTCTTCAATCAATGCATCTACTTTAATATGTAGCTGAACTAAAAGTTGCTCGATATGTTGGAGATCTTTTGGAGTGACTAGACCAATACGATTCAACGAATGATTCACACCTGTGTCTAAAATTTTTTCAACTTTATCTTTAGTATCCGTCACTGATTCTTTGGCTTTTTCAGTCACTTTTCCAACAGTGTTATCAGCAAAATCTACAGTCTTGGATTCTAGCTCTTCACCCACCTTGACTAAAGAGTCAAATAATTTATTTCCCTCTTCTTCTGCGCGTGAAAAAGCACCTAATCCAGCCAGCCAAATCTGTTGCGTATACTTTTTGAAATCAAGGGCAGATTTTTTAGAACTCTTTGATTTTAGCTTAGTTTTTACCTCTGCCTCATCAGTTGGGTGTTCTACATTTGAGTTGTCCATTAACCATTACTCCCAAACACTTTACAAACAGTATGTCGTATTTAACCATAAAAATGTTTTTATAATATCAAAGTTAAGACTTGATCGTTTTAAAAAACTGTTCTACAAAGCAATAAAGTCATGTAAATTATTTTTAATAATTGAGTATGGATACTCAGATTTACGTGCTTTATGAAATTTATAGTGTGATTGGCAAGGATAAAGAGACCTATGAGTGATACGCAACAAAGACATAAACACCCCCATTTGTTGCTAAACATTGTCATCATTGTTTTAGAAACTTTTTTTTCATTCATTCTCACCCATGATGCAACTTTACGCTTGCAAGCGAAAAAGCTTATCGATGAAAAAGTTACCATTCGAATTAACAGCTATATTCCTTTTTTTGACTTTTATGTCCAATTTACCGAAAAAGGAATTTTATTTGATATCAAAGCCCTAGATCGAAAAGTTGACCTAGAAATAAATAGCACACTCATCGATTTGATTAAAATTTTCGTATTTAATAATCAGCGCAGTATCTACAATATGCGTATTTTAGGCGATGCAAGACTTCAAGAAGATGTGATGGATTTAATCCCTCACCTCACACTCACAAGTATATTCGCAAATTGGAAACAATGGTTCAATGCATTTGATAGTGATGCAGAAGCTATTGCGTCTCAGCAGCGAATTGCGCCATTGCTTGATAAAATTGATCAGCAACGCTCTGAGATCAACTCATTATTGGTTGAAGTTAAACAATATCAAAACCGCATTCATCGCATGCAAAAACGCCAACGTTGGATTAATATCTCATTCGCTGTATTCAGCTTTATTTTAATAGGCTTTTTCGTTTATAATATGTGGATACAATAATTCCAACATATTTCACTTTTCACACGCATTTTGGCAATTAAAAAACTTGACTATTTTAGTCGGAATTCATAAAATTTAGACATCTAGTCTAACCATGTGTACCGAATCATGCGTCTTACAACTCGCGGTCGTTACGCAGTGACTGCTCTACTTGATTTAGCTTTGCAGCCAACTGAACAAACGATCACGCTTGCCGAAATAGCAGCACGCCAATCCATATCAGTCGCCTATTTAGAACAGTTATTCGCAAAACTTAAACGACATGGGTTAGTTTCGAGTGTTCGTGGTGCTAATGGTGGATATCATCTTGCACGAAATGCAACTGAAATTACCGTGCTAGAAATTATCGAAGCTGTAAATGAAACCGTCGATGCAACACGTTGCGATCATAAAGGCAATTGTCAAAATGGTGCAATGTGCTTAACACATGACTTATGGCAAGAACTCTCCCACCATATTGCCGATTATCTCGCAAAAATCTCTCTTGCAGACCTGATTGCACGCGACAACGTTCAAACTGTTGCACTTCGCCAAAACTCAGCAAGTTTAGATTCAGCCCTCCTATCGGTTACAGGTATTTGACATGAAACGTCCAATTTATCTTGATTATGCAGCAACAACACCAGTACTTCCTGAAGTTGCAGAACGCATGATGGAATGTTTAACCTTCGAAGGGACTTTTGGTAATCCTGCATCACGCTCGCATGCCTATGGTTGGCAAGCTGAAGAAAAAGCTGAATATGCACGTGAACAAGTTGCAAACCTAGTTAAAGCAGATCCACGTGAGATCGTTTGGACTTCTGGTGCAACTGAATCTGACAACTTAGCACTAAAAGGTATTGCTCAGTTTTACGGTTCAAAAGGCAAGCACATCATTACTAGTAAAATCGAACACAAAGCCGTGTTAGATACTTGCCGTGAGCTAGAAGAACAAGGTTTTGAAATTACTTATTTAGAACCTGAACCACGTACAGGTTTAATTACGCCTGAAATGGTGAAAGCAGCTTTACGTCCAGATACCATTCTTGTTTCACTGATGATGGTGAACAATGAAATCGGTACGATTACTGACGTAGCAGCTATTGGCGAGCTAACACGTGCGAATAAAACATTCTTACACGTTGATGCTGCACAAGCCGCTGGTAAAGTTGAAATCGATCTTTCAACTATGAAAATTGATTTAATGAGTTTCTCTGGTCATAAAATTTATGGTCCTAAAGGAATTGGTGCTCTATTTGTCCGCCGTAGCCCACGTGTTCGCTTAAAAGCACAAATGCATGGTGGTGGTCATGAGCGTGGTATGCGTTCTGGTACTTTAGCAACTCATCAAATTGTAGGTATGGGTGAAGCTTTTGAAATTGCTGGTAAAACTATGCAGGCAGAACAAGAGCGTCTTCGCCACCTACGTGACAAACTTTGGAATGGCTTCCAAGACCTTGAGCAAGTGTTCTTGAATGGTCATCCGACTGAGAACGTTGCAAACTATCTTAATGTCAGCTTTAACTTCGTTGAAGGTGAATCATTGATGATGGCGTTAAAAGATCTTGCAGTATCAAGTGGTTCAGCATGTACATCTGCAACTTTAGAGCCTTCATATGTATTACGTGCTTTAGGTTTATCTGATGAATTAGCACATAGTTCGATTCGTTTCAGTTTTGGTAAATATACAACTGAAGCTGATATTGATCATGTGTTAACAATTACCAAAGCTGCTGTTGAGAAATTACGTGAACTTTCTCCGCTTTGGGATATGTATAAAGAAGGTATCGACCTTTCAACAGTTGAATGGGCTGAACACTAATTCATTGTAGTTTGAATTGAACTCTTCATTGAAAACAGTGTTTTAACCCTCATATTAATATTAGGCTGACCCCGAGGTTTGGAGAAGCGAAATGGCTTATAGCGAAAAGGTAATTGATCATTACGAAAACCCTCGTAATGTTGGTGTATTAGACAAAAATGCAGAAAACGTAGGTACAGGTATGGTCGGTGCACCTGCTTGTGGTGATGTAATGCGTTTACAAATCCAAGTTGATGACAATGGCGTAATTGAAGAAGCTCGCTTCAAAACTTACGGTTGTGGTTCTGCAATTGCATCAAGTTCGCTTGTTACCGAATGGTTAAAAGGCAAGACACTTGATGAAGCTCAATCAATCAAAAACATTGATATTGCAACCGAGCTTGCACTTCCACCAGTAAAAGTACACTGTTCTGTATTGGCTGAAGATGCAATCAAAGCTGCGATTGAAGACTATCGTGGTAAGAAAGCGAAAGCTTAATTGATGACCGAAATAATATTGGAGTTTTCATGATCCATTTAACTGAAAATGCTGCGACTCACATCAGCAATTACCTGCAAAATCGCGGTAAGGGTGAAGGCATTCGTATTGGTGTGAAAACTTCGGGTTGTTCTGGATTGGCTTATGTACTTGAGTTTGTCGATAATATCGACACACATGACCAAGTATTTGAACAACTCGGCGTTAAAGTCTTCGTTGACCCTAAAAGCTTGGTTTATCTCAATGGTTTAGAGATGGATTATGTTAAAAATGGTCTCAATGAAGGCTTTGAGTTTAACAATCCAAATCAAAAAGGTGAATGTGGTTGCGGTGAATCATTTACCGTCTAACTAGCAACACCCTCTTTCTTTTCGTCAAAACAGTGTGTTCCGCACTGTTTTAACGTATTTATTAATAGCGGAATTCATCTCCCATGAATCATTTTGAGTTGTTCCAATTACCAGAAGCACTCGATATAGATTTAGCAGCTTTAAAAAAACAATTTTTAAGTTTGCAACAGCAATATCATCCCGATAAAGCCACTGACAAAGATCAAGCATTGATCAAGTCGAGTGAAATCAATCAAGCGTATAAAGTGCTCTCACAAGTTGATAGTCGTGCGGCGTATTTACTTGGCTTAAAAAAACAAGATCATCACTTGGATCAGTCCATTAGCGATTTTGAATTTTTACAATCTGCACTCGAAATGCGTGAACAGCTTGATGAGGCCACCTCTACCGAGCAACTTAGTACCTTAAAAGTTGAAGTTCAGCAATGGATTGACGGTTTAGTTCGTGAATTTAAAATCGATTTTGCTGAAGAAGATTGGGCTGAGGCTCGTGATACTGTTCGTAAACTACGTTTTTTTCAACGTGTAATGAATGATATTGATAAAGCTGAAGATCGTATGTTGGACGAAGAAGATAGCTTCGATCTCGATGATGATTTTTAATCCGCTGTTACCAAATATTTTCAAGGGATACCTCACGCATGGCACTTTTGCAAATTGCTGAACCAGGTCAATCTACTGCTCCGCATCAACATCGTATTGCGATCGGCATTGACTTAGGGACAACCCACTCTTTAGTGGCGACAGTGCTATCGGGAAAACCGAAAGTTCTACAAGATGACAAAGATCGTGTATTACTGCCGTCGATTGTTCATTACGCAAAAGATTCAACGACGTTTGGTTATGAAGCCAAGCCGTTTATGATGACTGATCCCAAAAATACTGTTGTTTCAGTGAAACGCTTTATGGGTCGCTCACAAGCAGATATCAAGTTTCAACACCCCTACACACTTGTTGGCGCAGAAAATGAAATGCCGGCATTTGAAACTGCTGCTGGTCGTAAAACACCTGTTGAAATTTCGGCTGAAATCCTAAAACAATTGAAAGATCGTGCAGAAGCTAGTCTAAATAACCCTGTAAATGGTGCAGTGATTACTGTTCCTGCTTATTTTGATGAAGCACAGCGTCAAGCGACACGTGATGCAGCGCAACTTGCAGGCTTAAATGTTCTACGTCTATTGAATGAACCAACTGCCGCAGCCGTTGCTTATGGACTAGATCAAGAAACCAACCTCAGCACAGATCGTAACTACGTGATTTACGACCTAGGTGGCGGTACATTTGACGTTTCTATTTTACGTTTCTCACAAGGTGTCTTTGAAGTTCTTGCGACTGGTGGACATACCGCGCTTGGTGGTGATGACCTTGATCGTTTAATCGTAAAATGGGCAAAAAAACAGCTTAATATCGAAACTTTAAGCGATGAAGAATATGCTGTTTTTGTTGTCGCTGCACGTCAAGCCAAAGAATATTTAACTGACCATGACACTGCTGAATTAACGTTATTGGATGATCGCCTCACTTTAGACCGTCCAACATTTGAATCAATTATTCAAGTTGCACTCGATAAAACCATGAGTGTCTGCAAGCGTGTATTACGTGATGCCAAACTTAATCTCGATGAAATTGAACATGTCGTTCTAGTCGGTGGTTCGACTCGCTCTTATGCAGTTAAAAAAGCAGTGCGAGAATTATTTGAACGTGAACCACTCTGTACGATCAATCCAGACGAAGTGGTTGCGATTGGCGCATCAATTACCGCCAACCAGCTCATTGGCAACAGTCAAGATGGTTCATTATTACTTGATGTCACACCACTTTCTCTTGGTCTAGAAACCATGGGTGGATTGGTTGAACGATTGATTTCACGTAATACTGCAATTCCAGTCGCACGTCGCCAAGAATTTACCACTTATCAAGATGGTCAAACTGCCATGTTGATTCATGTGGTACAAGGTGAACGTGATTTAGTTGAACATTGTCGTTCATTGGGTCGCTTTGTTTTACATGGCATCCCACCAATGACTGCGGGTCAAGCACGTATTGAAGTGACCTTCCAAGTTGATGCAGATGGCTTACTGACAGTATCTGCAAAAGAAACTACTTCTGGTGTTCAAGCGCAAATTGATATCAAACCATCTTATGGTCTATCTGCAGCGGATACTGAACGCCTCTTGGTTGATGGTTTCAAATATGCTGAGGAAGATAAACAACTTCGCCATTTGCAAGAGACCAAAGTTGAAGCACAACGTGAGTTAGAAGCATTAGAGCAAGCGTTAAAAGCAGATACTGACTTACTTTCTCAGCAACAGGCACGTGACTTGATGCTTGCTGCTGAAGCGTTAAAAGCTCGTCTTAAAACCGATGAGCTTGCAGCGATTGAACATGCTGTTCAACAACTTAAAATTCACAGCGATGCCTTTGCGGCACTTCGTATGAATCGACATATTGACCATGCCTTAAAAGGTACAAAACTTGAAGATTGGTCAAACTCAAACTAAAGGTATAGGTGATCAATATGCCACGTATTAAAGTTCTTCCTCATGCACTCATTTGCCCCGAAGGTGCAGAATTTGAAGTCGAACAAAACGCCAATTTATGCCAAAGCTTATTGAAACAAGGCATTAAAATTGAACATGCTTGCGACATGTCTGCGGCATGTACGACTTGCCACGTGATTGTTCGTAAAGGATTCGATAGCCTTGAAGAAATGAACGATGTTGAAGCAGATCTACTTGATCGTGCATGGGGTTTAGAGCCTGACTCTCGCCTGTCATGTCAGGTAGAGATTGTTGATGAAGATTTAGAAATTGAAATTCCGAAATACACAATTAATCATGCTTCGGAAAATCACTAAGCTTTATTCATAAAAAAACTCCTCTTTATTAGAGGAGTTTTTTTAATTTAAATTTATTGATCAACATCATAATCATCAAAATATTGCCAAATAGACTCTACATGATCTCTATAAGCACCTTTATCTATAGGTAGATCATATAATATTTGCAAATCTGGATTATATTTGAGTAATTGTGCCATATTGGTCAATTGAATATTTTGCTCAAAATCCAAACTATTTTCAGAAAAATCATGTGCATCCACATGACAATACATTTGCCAATCTCCGCCTGCATGAGATACCCAACGTATTGGCAATTTTCCATCAATGACACAAGAACACGCAATAACCCCTAAATATTGTGGGAATGCTTTGTATGCTTGCGGATTAAAATCTCTGGTGAAAGGCGTCGCATCCATCACTTCCTGATAGCCTGTAAATGCAATTCCACGTTTTGCAAAGAAATTTTCAATATCACCATCTTGTCGTTTTGCATTATTCAACCAAATCACTTGCCACTCAGTTAAACGTTCTCCACGATCAGCAGTAAATACGCCTGTTTGAGGTTCGTTAATCCAACAGCTTTGACGTATCAAAACCAAAGGATGTTCCGCTCCAGCTGTTTTTTCGGAAAACTGTTTGGCATCTTCATAACTGGAAAATGCACAATAATAATCTTGCCCCTCATATTCATCTAGCGCACCACGTTCTGGATGACACCAAACTCGATATTCAAGAACATCATCATAAAAATAACCTGCACCTGACTTTACCAAAGCAGGATACTCACCCACCATGCTCTCATCAATAGCCAATGGATACTGTGAAACGAATGCAGACATTATTTCAACTCTATCAATAATTATTGGATATTTTTATCTTACTTCATCATCCAAAGTCAGTTTTGGAATACCCTGAGCATTGGTAATTTTTTGTTGTGTTTTGATACGCTGAACCATATTCTCCAAAATTTCAACCAATTCTGGATATTCATAATTCTGCACTTCCTCTAAGTTCAAAACTAGATGGAAGCCTTTATAATCAAAATCAAACCATTTTTGTGTATCGGATTTCTTACCTGTGAATTTTTCCATTACCTGCCAAGTTTTAACAGGTCCTTGAATCCCTTTTAAATAAATTGGCACTTTCGGTACGCACAAAAACTCACCTTTGATCAGTTGGTGAGTGTCATCAGCAATTAAGATTTCATCAACTTCAGCAGCAGACTGCAAACGTGCTGCTAAATTTACATCACGACCAACAATGGTATAAGCCATACGATGTGAAGCCCCGTAGTTGCCTACGTGACAATAACCCGTACTAATACCCATTCGAATGTGCAACGCTGGATAGCCCATTTTCTTCCAACGCTCACGTAACAATTTCATTTGCTGACGCATTGCGATCGCCATTTCTACACAAGACTTCGCATCTTGTTCAACACCCTGAGAATTTGGATCACCGAAGAAGATGAGAATCGCATCGCCCATAAACTTATCAACGGTTGCTTCATACTGTTTTGCTATTTCAGTCATATGACTTAAATAATCATTGAGTAAAAAAGCTAAATCATCAGGAATAAGGCTTTCTGAAAGCTCAGTAAACCCTTGAATATCAGAGAAGAAAATTGTTAATTTTTTACGTTTATATTCAATTTTAGCTTCAGCTTCCCCACGCATGATCGACTGCCATAACTGTAATGGTGCATAACGACTGAGCTGATTTGCAAAGGCAATATAACGTGTCATTTGGTTATGATAGTGCTGACGTTGTTGTCCTAAAATATTGATTCTTCTATGTTGATAATAGTTACCAATCACAATAAACATCATTAAACCAAATAGGCTAACAACTGTTAGTTCTGGATTGGTCGGTTCAAAATATTCCTCTGCACCGAAGATAAAAAAAGTACAGAAGTAAAAAGAAAGAATACCGATTAACCCAATTAAACATGATGCAGGTAAAGTAATTTTATTATTTAAACCGACATACAGCAAAGCAAATAAAATGGTAAATGTAGGAACTAAACTTAAATGTAAACCCGCCAAAACAATCGCAACAATAATGGCTTCACATCCAAAAAGTACATTTTTTTCAGTATTCTTATCAAATTTGTACTGCAGCGATTTTTCTAATTTGGGGCAAATAAGAAAATGGATCAATAAAAAAGGAAGGATATAAAGCTGATAGTTAGCACTGGGAGAGGTAAACGTATAAATTACCAGAATAAGCGACAATATCGAATATCCCATCAAACGATGAAAATAAGCGAACTGTCTAGGTTCTTTATCTATTAACCTGTCTAGTGACACCCTACCCTCCTTCCTTGTTATAGAAGACTGTTTTTTATTCTATTTTCTAAATCAGTCCATACGCCAGTCAAAAGGCATATCGCCTTGACCACGTAATGCAAGCATTAATGTCTGACGCATATGTGCAAGTACATCATTGCTATAAGGTACGGCTGGCGTTCCCCAAACTGGTTTAGGCCATGCAACATCATTTTGATAACGAACAACATGATGGAAATGCAGTTGTGGCACAACGTTACCGAGTGCTGCAACATTCATTTTGTCTGCACGGAATACGCGTGCCAATTGGCTAGATAACCAGCTTGATTCACGTAAGAACTGTTCCTGATCAGCTTGGCTAAGCTCATATAACTCGGTGATTCCTGGTACACGTGGTATAAGAATCAACCATGGAAATTGCATATCATTCATTAAACGACATGTTGAAAGCGGAAAGTCGCCTACAAAAAATGTATCTTGAGCAAGTTGTGGATGCAAACTAAACATATCTTTATAAATGATGCATAATAATGATGATCAATACTATCACATCAGTTTTGATGTGAATATTATTAGTCGCCTGTTTGATTACAAATAACAATGATTTTCCTTATTTATTACATCGACATCCGACAAAAAGCAAATTCTTTGCTTAAAGGGAATCCAAGCTGTTCAATTCGTCAGCAAAAAATATACTTTTCAACTAACTATGCAGCTCATTTAGCAATTTATTTAACAAATCAACAATAAACTGAATCCGCTTATCGTACTCAGCCATTTGCACTGTGATCTTTAAGCGTTGACCACCTTCCATACGATAATAGGTTGGATTCTTTTGCATTAATTGAATAATACTGATTGCCTGCACAGGTGTGTCCGGCGAAAATTCAATGTATCCACCGTTATTATTGACATCAATCTTAGTAATCCCTAACTGCTCTGCCTTCAAACGCAATTGATGCACACTAAACAATTGTTTGACTGACTGTGGTGGAATGCCAAAGCGATCAATGAGTTCCATCCGAATATTATCAAGCTTCTCTTGTGTATCCGTATTACTTATGCGCTTATAGAACAACAAACGCTGATGCACATCACCCAAATAATCATCTGGAATCAATGCTGGCATATGTAGGTTAATTTCAGCAGTTAATGACAAAGGTGCATCAAAGTTTGGTGTTTTGCCTTTTTGGATGGCTTTGGTCGCTTTCTCTAACATTTCCATATACAAGCTATAACCAATTGCTTGCATCGAACCACTTTGCTGCTCACCAAGTAATTCACCCGCACCCCGAATCTCCAAGTCTTCAGTTGCAAGCATGAATCCTGCGCCCAGTGTTGAAGCACGTTGAATGGCATCAAGACGTTTTTCTGCATCGCCTTTGAGATGTTTTAGCGATGGAACCAATAAATAGGCATACGCTTGATGGTGCGAACGTCCAACACGACCACGCAATTGATGCAACTGCGCTAAACCCAGTTTGTCTGCACGTTCAATAATAATGGTATTGGCATTCGGTACATCAATACCCGTTTCGATAATGGTTGAACATACAAGAACATTATATTCTTTGTGATAGAACTGCTGCATGACCTGCTCAAGTTCACGTTCGCGCATTTGTCCATGTGCAACTGCAACACGTGCCTCTGGGACTAAATTACGAATCGTTTCTGCTGCTCTTTCAATGGTTTCAACTTCATTATGTAATAAATAAACCTGACCACCACGTAACAACTCACGCAAAATCGCTTCTTTAATTGAGTCATCCGTATGTTCTTGAACAAAAGTTTTGACTGCTAAACGGCGGGCAGGCGGCGTTGCAATAATCGAAAGATCTCGCATCCCAGAGAATGCCATATTCAGAGTTCGTGGAATCGGTGTCGCTGTGAGTGTCAGCATATCCACATCGGCACGTAAAGCTTTAATCCGTTCTTTATCACGAACACCAAAACGATGTTCCTCATCAACAATCATTAAACCTAGATTTTTAAATTGAATGTTTTCTTGCAGGATTTTATGTGTTCCCACCACAATATCAACTTTGCCTTCAGCTAAGTCTTCAATTGTTTTCAGATGCGTTTTATTACTACCAAAACGAGACAGCACTTCAATACGCACCGCTGTATCAGCAAAACGATCTTTAAAGGACTCATAATGCTGCTGTGCCAATAGCGTAGTAGGAACTAATACCGCAACTTGCTTGTTGTTTTGGACTGCAACAAAAGCTGCTCGCATCGCCACTTCGGTTTTACCAAAACCAACATCACCACAGACCAAACGATCCATTGGTTTGGCAAGCTGCATATCATGGAGGGTTGCTTCAATCGCATTGGCTTGGTCTAAAGTCTCTTCATAGGCAAAGCCACTAGAGAATTGCATATATCCCGTATGGTCCAATTCAAAGGCAAAACCCGGTTTCGATTGACGGCGTGCCTGAATATGTAATAACTCTGCGGCAACATCATGGATTTGCTCTAAAGCTTTCCGCTTGGCTTTACTCCATGTATCTGTACCTAATTTATGTAAAGGTGCTAAGTCAGGATCGCCACCACTATAACGACTGATCAGGTGTAAATTAGTGACAGGCACATAGACTTTCGCACCATCTGCATAATCGAGCTGTAAAAACTCATGATCCTGTTGATCAATTTCTAAGGTAATTAAGCCTGCATAACGCCCAACACCATGATCGATATGTACTACAGGCGCACCAATACTGAGTTCAGTTAAACTCCGAACAAGAAATTCTTCAGAAACTTCTTGCTGACGCTTACGACGTCGTTGTACTACCCGATGTTCATAGAGTTGATTTTCAGAAATGACTGAGAGTTGATTGCTTAGCACGAGTCCGCGATCTAATGGCGCGCTTGTGATTGCAACTTGTAGCTTGTCTTTCTGAAATTGAACAAAACTCTCTACATTTTGGATGTCGCCTAGAACCGAACGTAATGCATCTTTTAAGGTTTCACGCCGACCTGCACTTTCTGCTACCAATAAAACAGGATGTTTAACTTGGTCAATATAATGTTTAACTGCTTCAAAGGGCTGTTCTTTTTTAGGATCAACTGCAAGCTTTGGTGGTTGTTCTGCTGCAAGATTTAAAACACCTACTTTTTCGTCAAATGCTTCTGCTGAAGCTAAAATCCTTGGAAATTGGTTTAATGCCTGTAACACATGATTTGGCATTAAAAAAAGCTCTTCAGGTGGAAGAATTGGTTGGTCGATGTTATGACGGCGATCTTCATAACGACGAACCACTTCTTTCCAAAAATTGATTAATTCATCTTCAACTTCGTTATTTGTAATGACAACGCAATTCTTTGGTAAGTATGTCATAAGCATACTTTGCGCTTCCATCACCTTTTTCTCAAAGAATAAAGGTAAATAGAACTCTAATCCCGGTGTTGCAATTCCTTCAAGTACATCTTGATAAATTGGGTTTTTCTTAGGATTCGCAGTTGGAAAACTTTCTGCGTAACGATCTCTAAAGGTAGAACGTCCCTCTTTTAAAGGAAATTCTTTTGCAGGTAAAACGGTGAAGTTTTTTAAAGATTCAGTGGTTCTTTGCGTTTCTGGATCAAAAAATTTTAAGCTTTCAATTTCATCATCAAATAAATCAATTCGAATCGGTTGATCTTGTCCAGATGCATAAATGTCCATGATACTACCACGAACAGCAAACTCCCCATGATCATAAACAGTATCGACCAAACGATAACCTGCCTGCACCAGTTGCTTTTTCTGCACTTCCAAATTAAGTCGTTGTCCAACTTTAATATCAAAGTGTTCACCCACCACCCATGAATATGGTGCAACACGTTGAGCCAAAGTACTTGCAGAAACCAGCAGAATACCCTTTTGTGGCATATTCGATAAAATCGCCAAACGTTCAGACACAATATCTTGATGCGGAGACAAACGATCGTAAGGCAAGATTTCCCAATCAGGAAAAATCGTTGGTTTTATCCCGTAAAATTCGAGTTCACTTTCGAGCTGAGCAAGATGCTGATTATTTCTCGCAACAATCACATATAGATTTGAACTTTGCGTGGCAATTTCTTTGAATAATAATGCTGCTGACGATCCAAGTAAGGAACCAATCCAGCGTTTTTCGCCTGCTTTGAATTGTTTTAAGTTTAATTGAGAAATTTCTTGTTGAAACATAGAGAAAATCATGTAATCGAAAAGACAATGCGCTTAGTTTAGCATGGAGTTTTTTACTTGAAGAATAAATTCGACTGATCACCCAAACGATTTAAGTTTACTTAGGCTATTTTATTCCCTATCCTATCAACATCATTTAACGTGAATAAACCAATTGGTTACTCAATAAGATTTGACTTATAAACCATATATTTAAAATTATTTTTTCAATAAAACTAAGAGAGAAATTTAATCCACACCCATGATAACCAATATTCCCACCCAGCAAATCCGAGCTGTTTATAACGATCAGACGATTCGTGTTTATCAAGCTTATTCTGATGCTATTGCAAATGCCGCCCTTCTTAATCAAACGTTTGTTTCACCACCATTTAAAATGGAAAGAATGACATGGATTAAACCCTCATTCCTTTGGATGATGTATCGTGCTGGCTGGGGATTTAAAGATGATGGGCAAAATCGCATTTTAGCTATAGACATCACCCTTGAAGGTTTTGAATGGGCATTGGCACATAGCTGCCTCAGTCATCGTGATCCGTCATTAAGCGAAGAAAAATGGCAACAACGCAAAGATCATTCACCTGTACGAATTCAATGGGATCCTGAACGTGATCTATTATTACAACCACTTGAGCATAGAGCGATACAAATCGGACTGAGTAAAGAAGCTGTTCAACGCTATGTCAATCAATGGATTGTTTCGATTACAGACATTACACCACTTGCACATCAGATTCATGGATTAATCCAACAAAATAAAATGCAAGCAGCACGTCTACTATTGCCAAAAGAAACGATTTATATTCGATAAAATAAGCTACGGAATAATCTTCAACAGACCCTATTCCGTAGCTTAAATTTTCTTGAGATTTATAAATCTCACTCTTGTTTAAGATGCAAATTTTACATTCGGGAAAAACCGCTCTTCGATCAAGTCATAACACCATTGGAAGATAAAGGTATATACCAAAATACACATCGTTAAACCAAAATCTAAAATTAATGCATCAATAAAACTCATCTTCATCATATAGGCAATAATTGGAATGGTCACAAGCATCAAACCACCCTCAAAGCCAACCGCATGTAAAATACGCACAGGAATCGTTCGTTTCCACTGATGTTTATGTTCAATTTTCTCAAAATAATGGTTAAAAATCATGTTCCAAATCACCGAAATGACAGCCATGATTACACCTAAAATACCTGTTACTTCGAGTGGCATACTAAAAATAAAACTTAACGCAATCGCGATGATGACCAATAAGATCACTTCATAGCTAATTGCATGAATGAGTCTTCTTCTGGAAATCAACATTTTATAACACTCTTTTGTTTGGATATGCACCATTTTATTTTTGGTGGTGTTCTAAAAAGTATGCTCATAAGAAAAGGAGGCAACGAGGAACAATTCAGCTATATTTAAATGTGTGAAAATCGAAATAGAACTTCATTGTCCTCGATGCCAGAGTACAAGTATAAAGAAGAATGGCATTAAACACGATGGTAAGCAAAACTATCGTTGTAAAGAATGTAATAGGCAGTTTGTGGGTGACCATAATTTGACGTATTTAGGCTGTCATTCAAAAGCGGTCAAATTGATTTTGCTTATGCTTGTGCGATGTTGTGGCATTCGGGATATTGCAAAGATTACGAGGTTTAGTATTGGCAAGATACTTAAAACGCTTACACAATCAAATCATGAAATAATTCCTCAAAGAACTCATTATAAATGCTTGGAAGTTGATGAATTTTGGACATTTGTAGGCAACAAGAAAGATAAGCATTGGCTACAGTACGTCTATGATAGAAGTAGCGGAGAAATAGTGGCTTTTGTATGGGGAGGAAGAGATGCTCATACAGCACAAAGGCTAAAAAACCGTTTAGAAGAACTGGGTATTACTTATGATTGTATATCGAGTGATCATTGGGAAAGTTTCATCAAAATTTTTAAGCCGGACCAAGAAGGGAAATATTATACAGTCGGGATAGAAGGAAACAACTGCCGATTAAGACACCGCATAAGGCGAGCAGTAAGAAGAACATGCTGTTTTTCGAAGAAGGTATTGAATCATGTAAAAGCTTTTAATCTTGGATTCTTTTACATTAACCACGGTTTTGTATAGTGATGTTAAAATGATCAGCATACATTTTGAAACACCACCTTATTTTTATAATTTTGATTAATCCAATTAGGTTTTTTCAGTTTTTTTGACAGATGAATATTAATCAAGAACAACTTCTGATGTTTCAAACTGTCATTGAGACAGGCTCATTTTCGGCGGCTGCACGGAAACTCGGCAAAGTTCCTTCGGCAGTGAGCATGTCAATTGCCAATTTAGAAATTGATCTGAATCTAAATTTATTCGAGCGAATTGGACGTGAACCTGCACCAACACCTGCGGCAATGGTTTTATACGAGAAAACTCAACAACTTTTGATTGAAATAAATCAATGGAAACAGCATGCTCATGCGCTCAGCACTGGGCTAGAGTCAACCTTAAACATTGTCGTAGTCTCTGAATTACTGCATACCAATTGGACAGATTACATTACGTTGCTTGAACAACATTTTCCGAATCTGACGATTAATATTTTTTCTGCTCCTCAAGAAGATGCTTTACAGATGTTGCTCGATCAATCTGCACAACTTGCACTCATGTTTGAACGAGAACAATTAGATAGTCGTGAACAATTTGTTGAATTAAAACGAGAAGCTCTTGTTCCAGTGATTGCTCAAGGTCATGCTTTAGCTCAATTTGAGCAAATTTCCTTTGAGCAAATGGTGCAGACGCGCCAAATCGTGGTGGCTAGCCGTAACCATAGCATCAAGCCAGAACTACTATTTTCTAAAGATTATTGGCGCACAGATAATCATCATTCTGCGTGTATGATGATTATTCGGAATTTAGGTTGGGGAGTTTTACCCTTAGAAATGTTTAATGAGAATCCCGAACTAAAGAAAAAACTAAAAGTTTTGGAACTTTATGATTTCACCCCAAAGTTTGAATACTACGTCGATCTAGTCTGGAGTCGAGAAAGCGAGTTAGGTATTGCTGCTAGATTTTTGATTGAGCACATTCGACAACTACGTCAGCAACCTAGAAAATAGAGTAAATCACTCAGGTTTAAATGTATTCAAAGCGATGCTTTGCTTTCCTGTAGATTGTGCTATAAAGAACTTATCCATAATTTTGTTTAAGTAAGAACGCTATATCAATGACTCAGACTGCATTACACCAATTAAAAAATTTAACAACCGTTGTTGCCGATAGTAGTGATCTAGAAGCGATTGAAAAATTTCGTCCCTTAGATGCAACAACCAATCCATCACTTATTACAGCAGCGGCTGAACAACCTGAAAGTAAGCAACTGATTGAAGATGCTTATACACAAGCAAAACAAGAAGGCTATCAAAGTGATGAACTGATTGAACGCACCATTGATATTTTGACGGTGAAGTTTGGCGTTGAAATTTTAAAATTGATCGATGGACGTGTTTCAACTGAAGTCGATGCTTCTCTTTCTTATGATACTGATGCGACGATTGCCAAAGCGCGTGAACTTTCTAAACTTTACCAAGACTATGGTATTGAGCAATCTCGTGTCTTGATCAAGATCGCGTCAACGTGGGAAGGTATTCAAGCAGCTAAAGTTTTAGAGGCTGAAGGGATTCCATGTAACTTAACATTATTATTTGGTTTGCATCAGGCTCAAGCTTGTGCAGATGCAAAAGTTACCCTGATCTCTCCTTTTGTCGGTCGTATTTTAGACTGGTATAAAAAAGCGGAAGGCGTTGAGCAATATCCAATCGAAAACGATCCAGGTGTTCTTTCAGTCAAGAAAATTTATAACTATTACAAACAACACGGCATTGCGACACAGGTCATGGGAGCAAGTTTCCGTAGCACAGCACAAGTCCTTGGTTTAGCAGGTTGTGACTTACTCACAATTGCACCAAATCTATTGGCTCAACTTGAACAAGATCAACAGGTTGTTGAAGCTCAACTTAGCCCAACTTCGGCGCAACAAGCTGAGAAAATTGAACGTACAGCTCAAACCAAAGAAAGTTTTAAAGCTGAACTTGAGCAAGATTTAATGGCTTTCCAATTACTACAAGGTGGTATTGATGGCTTTATCAAAGCACGTGATCATTTGAGTTTATTACTGCGTCAATCTTTTGGTATTGATGCAGAGATTCGACCTTAATTAGTTTATTTTTCACCTATAAAAACCGATTTTTGTTATATTAGCGAAAATCGGTTTTTTTAATGAGTAGATTGTGTTCGGCATAACAGATTTAACCACTTTCATTATTGGTACAATCTTAATTGTGTTATTGCCTGGCCCAAACTCTTTATATGTGATGTCCGTCGCTTCACGCTATGGTATTCGTACAGGTTATGCTGCGGCATGTGGCGTATTCACAGGTGATTCTATTTTAATCCTGTGTACGGTTCTAGGTGCGGCATCATTATTAAAAGCCTTTCCGATTTTATTTATCGTTCTCAAGTTAACAGGTGCTTGTTATCTCGCCTATCTAGGCTTCAAACTATTACAAAGTGCCTATCAGACATGGAATAAGCCTCCACACCCTACAGAAATGGCTAATTTACCACGATTAGATCAAATTCATCCCTATCGTACCGCACTCAGTATCAGTTTACTCAATCCTAAAGCGATTCTGTTTTTCCTGTCTTTTTTCGTGCAATTTGTACAACCCAATTATGCTTATCCAGCACTCAGCTTTCTAACCTTAGCCATCATTGTGCAACTGGTCAGTTTTACCTATCTGACTGCTTTGATTTTTTCAGGTGTTAAATTAGCAGACTTTTTCAAACATAATTACAAACTTGCCGCAGGAGGTGTTTGTAGCGTAGGCATTTTATTCTTTATATTTGGATTACGACTAGCAACCTCTACCCTTGCATAACTCTGTTTTGATCATATGGTCAACTCATTCAATCATTTTAAAACTACGATTTTCGCCGAATTAACGATATACTTTTCAACAAATTTTAATCAAGTATAGATGCATTGATGCAACGTCTAATTCAAGATTTTTCGATTCCTGCCATTTTTGCTGGTTTTATTACCTTTCTGATTGGAATAAGTGTTTCTGCGGTACTGGTCATTCAAGGGGCGCAATCTCTCGGTGCAAATACAGCACAAATTAGCTCTTGGTTTTGGGCATTAGGTTTAGCGATTGGATTATCAGGACTCATCTTATCTTGGAAATATAAATACCCTGTCGCAACCGCATGGTCGACGCCCGGAATTGCTTTAATTATTGCATCTTCTGGCCATTATGATTTGTATGAAGCGATTGGTGCTTTCTTAGTTTGTGGCGTCGCGATCGCAATCGTTGGATTTTCAGGCATTTTTCAAAAGCTGTTGGCGCATATTCCTCAAAGCCTCACATGTGCCATGCTTGCAGGAATTTTATTAAAATTTGGGATTCAAATCTTTAGCAGCTTAGAAAGTCAGCTCGGTTTTATCTTGAGCATGTTGGCAATTTATCTTGTTTCAAAACGCTTATTACCTCGTTATAGCATTGTGCTGACAGTGATTTTAGGTGCAATGATTTGCCCTCTATTTATTGATTTCAAATTGCATTCAATTACTTGGTCTTTCACCCAACCTGTATGGATGCAACCTTCATTCTCATGGTCTGCATTACTGGGTCTAGCCTTACCCTTGTTTGTCATCAATATGACTTCTCAAAATTTGCCTGGTATCGCCATGATCAAAAGTTATGGTTATCACCCACACGTCAATCAACTAGTAGGCTGGACAGGTATTGCACATACGATTTTCGCCCCTTTTGGTTGTTTCTCGATAAATTTAGCCGCGATTAGTGCAGCGGTCAGTTTAGATGATCAAGTGCATCCTGATCCGAGCAAACGCTATATTGCAGGTATAAGCTGTGGTTTGTTTTATATTTTAATGGGGCTTTTTGCTGCAACCTTAGTCAGCTTACTCATGTCATTTCCGCCTATTTTTATTGTTGCACTTGCAGGTATTGCCCTATTTGCCACGATTAGCCATAACATTGCAGTGGCTTTTGCAAACGTAGAAGAACGAGAAGCAGCATTACTCACCTTTTTATGTAGCGCATCTGGGATTCAGTTTTTCGGAATTGGTTCTGCATTTTGGGGGCTTTTATTGGGTATTTTTGTTTTAGTTTTATTCAAATTTAAATTAAAAAATAAGTCTTAGTCTAGCTAAGACTTATTTCAATCCATTTTATTTCAAAGTCGATTTACCTATCTTCTACATCCTTTTCAGTTTCTTCACCATTTAAAATTCGTCCTGCTTGTTTAGGACGAATCAATGGTGCTGTAGGTCGAGGATGAGAATGTGAGTACTGTAAACCCACCCCAGCATAGACATCATCCGCAGCAATTTCTGTTTCAAAACGCTCATTATCACGTTCTCGAATTTCATTTGAGATCATGCGAACTTCATCTTCATCGACACCTAATTGCTCTAAAATGACTTCACCGAATTTAATCGCAGATTCAAAGGTTTCACGAATCATATAATCGACTTGTTGTTTGACTAAATGTAGTGAATGCTCCCGATCATAAGAACGAACCAAGACTTTGGCTAATGGAAATTCATGTGTCACCAATTCCACAATTCGATTGGTTGTTTGTTTACTGTCGACACAGATGACGATTGCTTCTGCCGTCGAAGCACCTGAAGCATGCAAAATATCGAGACGACAACCATCGCCGTAGTAGATTTTAAAACCAAATTTTTCTGCGTTTTGAATCATGTCGATGTCATTATCAATAATCGTGACATCAACTCCTCTTGCCAAAAGCAATTGACTGGTTACCTGACCAAAACGACCAAAACCAATCATTAGAATACTGCCGCTTAGACCTTCAGCAATATCGACATTATCAAGAGAAACTGAATCTTTGGTTTCGGTAAATCGTTTAAAAAGAATGCCTAAGATTGGGGTCAGTACCATAGACAGTACAATAATTGCTGTTAGATTCGACTTAACTGTATTATCAATCACTTGAGCAGTGACCGCCGCGGAAAACAGAACAAAGGCAAACTCACCACCTTGAGCCATCAATAAAGCACGATCCAAAGCTTCGGTATGCCGACTTTTGGTCAAACGAGCAACAATATAAATCATGAGTGATTTAGCAAACATCATTGCAATAACGCCACTCACAATCAGTTGCCAATTTTGCTTCACGACCGATAAATCTAGTGACATTCCAACACCAAGAAAAAATAACCCCAATAAAATTCCTCGAAATGGTTCAATATCGGCTTCAATTTGGTGTCTAAAAGTTGATTCTGATAGCAACACGCCTGCAAGAAATGCCCCCATTGCCATAGATAAGCCACTGACTTGCATCAATAAAGCAGCACCCAAAACCACTAAAAGTGCAGCAGCCGTCATCACTTCTCGTGCTTTTGCCGCAGCGAGTAATCTAAATAAAGGATTGAGCAACCAATAACCTGCGGCGATTAAACCTGCAATTGCAATCAACCCAATACCTATATTTTCTAAACGTGCTGAGGTACTTTCCACTACATGATTCGGTGCCATAAAAGCAACAATTGCCAGTAAAGGAACAATCAATAAGTCTTCAAATAATAAAATTGCGACAATCTTTTGACCTTGTGGCTGTGCAATATCACCACGATCACCCAAGAGTTGCATCACAATTGCGGTAGACGTCAGTACAAAACCTGCTGCACCAATAAATGCAACTTGCCATTTAAATCCAAATAAGAGCCCAACACCTGTTAATGCCAAAGCACAAGCAATAATTTGCAAAGTTCCTAAGCCAAAAATCTCACGCCTTAGACTCCATAAATGTGAGGGCTGCATTTCCAGCCCAATCACAAATAAGTACATGACAATACCAAGCTCTGCAATATGTAGAATCGAAGCAGAATCATGAAAAAATGCGAATCCAAATGGGCCAATAACTAAGCCAGCAATTAAATAACCAAGAACTGAGCCTAAGCCAATTCGTTTAAAAATAGGAACGGCTATTACAGCCGCAGCCAATAAAACAACTGGCGCGATTAAACTGATTGAGTGTACTTCTGAACTCATACTGTTCTCATTTTTATTTATCTGATTTTATTGTATGTGAAACAATAAAAGACTTATATATCAATTACGAGATAGTTATTCTCAATAGAACTATTTAAAATATTGATATACATAACTTAGTTAATTGCATTTTTATCCCAGAAAGCTTGACGAATTTGTGGCATCACGTTCAGATGATTAATAATATGCAGCGCATCTTCAGCCTCAATTGAACTCGCAATCAGTGTCGCTTCGATCTCAACCTCTTTTTCACCAAACGGCGTTACATCAATATCTTTGGCAGGATAGTTATGATGTTTCAAAGTTAGATTCAGCTCGTCCATGACTACCTTACTCTGAGTACGATCACAAATAATATAGATGACATGTAAGACTTCTGCCTCATCATCTAATGGGCGGCGATCTATGGCATGAACAATAGGTCTTAACAAAATATTCGCAGCTAAAATAAAAGCAGTTGCAAGTATCGCTTCAACAATCAAATCAGCGCCTGCCGAAGCACCGATAGCAGCAGAACACCATAATGTCGCAGCCGTATTTAAACCATGAATGTTGCCTTCTTGGCGCATAATCACACCTGCACCTAAGAAACCAATTCCTGAAACAACATAAGCAATCACCCGAACTGCTCCATCAGCTTCAGTCAAATTAATTGCAATATCTACAAAAATCGCCGCTCCCACAGCAACTAAAACATTTGTTCTAAGTCCTGCTGTACGTTGTCGATATTGACGTTCAAATCCAATCAATGCACCGAGAATAAAAGCAACGGACAGGCTGATAACCTAGATTGGTATCCAATGCTAAACGTTGATCTAAGAGTTGAAAACTGACAGGAACATTCAAAAACCAGTTTAAATCCCCATGATGAGCAACATCATCACGGGATAGCTGTAAACTACTGGCAACACCCCAATCATTCTCCATTGGCCTTAAAATGCTTTTTGCTTGAACTGAAAAGCCATGAATCTGATCTTGATCTTTACTTGAGTGATAGCCCAAAGATACTTCTAAATTTTGATTGAGATTACAGGCAGGTACGACTTGATAAGACCAAGTGCCGTCTTTTTTAGGTGAGAAACTAAACAGGATGCAGTCAATACAATAAATTTTGCGGATACAGCAAAATTTTATAGGAGGGTTTAGAATATTTAACAAAGCTATCTCATTGCAAGATAGCCGACCTAAATAGCTCACTTGCTCAGTATTCGCTTTTGCTTAATCCTTTATTAAACCCGAACCTCGAACAACTTCCCATTTAGGATCTCCGTGAATAAACTCAATGGCATTATAGGACATGCGAATTGATCCACAAGCCCTATCGTATGAATTTTTCATTACATGAGAGAATTTCACTCTAAATTAAAGTTCTCTAACGACTACTGTTTTTGCCATTTTGTCGTGCCAGCCTTGCTTCTTAGAATCAAAAGCCACCCAAATCAAACCAATAAATAGAACTAATATTGCTGGAAAATAACCGATATAACGAATAATCCCTTGACCAACTGTGACATTTTCTCCAGTCCTTTCATCTAAGACTTTCAAACGCAACAAACGTTTACCTGGAGTTCCAGCAAATTTAACCCAACAGAATACACAGAAAGCGGCCATTAAAATTTGCCAAAGCAAATCTGCGGTTGAGGTCATCTCAGATGAATACATAGAGTTCCAACCCATCAACATTCCAATCGGCACTAATGCAACCATAATAATAATATTATCAATAATAGATGCACCTAAACGTATCCAAAAACCTGCATATTCATATTTATGTGACATTTTCCCCTCACTTTTCTATTTCTATAGACATAAATGCTTATAAATAATCGCTTTATTAGCATAGCATTTATACAATATTTTGTTTTAACTCGCGCTCAAAAAAATCAATGGTACGTTGCCAAACCATTTTCGCCTCAGGCAGTCCTCGACTGACACTACGAAAACCATGCGGCATATTATAAGTATAAGCTTCAACCCGATCACCCAATTGCTGGATCAGTTTATTGCGTTTGGTCGCTGGGCAAAATGGATCAACCGTAGACCAATGTCCCTGTAGAATGCGAACTTCATCCAGAGACTCGTTGTTTGGAACACCAGCACCTTGAATCCCCAGAGAATGATGATAAACCACAGGTGCTAACATATCTTCGCGCTTTGCCATTTGAATGACGTAACCACCTGTTAAACATTGACCTAACATACCCAAGCGACCATTAGATCTTGGGTCTGCCTTTAATGCATCGAGTAATACATGAATTTCTTGATTAACTTCACTGTCCGCTGAATTGATACGTCCTGCCTTACTCACCATAGCACGAATACAATATTTGACTGCACCACCACTAAATAAATTAGGCACGTAAACCAAATAACCTCGATCAGCCAAGTCTTGTGCATCTTCCCTATAAACATCGAGGATACCAAATAACTCGTGTAGCAATAAAATCGCAGGCGTTTTTTCAGAGCTTTGTGCAGGTACATACACTTCAACTTCGATTTGACGTGTCGGTAATGTGATTGTTTTTATTTCCATTGTAGTCATCCGTTACATTTGAATGATTTCCATACTATTTTTGACAATATTAATTGTCAAATAAAAAAGGATGTCTGACGACATCCTTTTCCTATTCATTCAATCAGTAAATTAAATACTGAGTAAACTGTTCAATGTTTCTGCTACATTTTTCGATTTTACTTTAGGCTGCAACGCCTTAAGCGCCTGTTGCACCTGACTACGTTGTGGTTCAGCCAAGGTGTACCAACGTGACAGCACTTGTAATAAACGCGAACCTAAAATTGGGTTTTTCTCATCCAAATAAGCGGCAAGCTCAATAAAATGATCGACACCAAAGCTCCACGTATTCACTGGATTTGCAGCAAGTCCCCCACTCACTGCACGGATACGGTTCGGTGTTCCCAAATCATAATCGGCGTGCTTAGTCAGATACTCAATCGTTTCCGCTGTCGCACATGGATTCGATGCTTGGATGCTAAACCACTGATCTAAAGACAAGGCTTCATCTTTAAAACGGTCATAGAAATCTGCGAGTGCAGCCTGTGCTTGCGGTGCATCATTCCAGACTAGAACTCGTAATGCCCCTAAACGTTCAGACATATTGCCTGTTTGTTGATATTGGGTATAAGCCAAATCAAACACAGACTCATCGCCTTGACGCGCCAACATATTCAGAGTGATATTCTTTAATGAACGTACGCCCATTGCTAAAGAAAACTCTTTTTGCTGGTCTGGATCTAAGGCCAAATAAGTCTCTTTCCAGAATGAACCTAAATCACGTGCTAAACGATCTAGCACAGCTTCACGCTTTTCACGAATCAGTTCAGGTTCATAGTCTTGATCAATACGACTGCCTAAATAGTTTTCACTTGGCACATCAAATAAACGCGATGCCAATAACGGATCTTTATTCACTAAGTCTGGCAAGGTATTTTTAATTGCCTGAATATAGGTATCCACCTTATGGTCTTCTAAAAGAATACGTTCCAATAAAGTTTGTGTCGCTTGCCATTGATTAAAGCCATTGGTTTCGTGCTGAATCAAAAATGCAAGATCATCATTGGAATAATCAAACACCAAATTGACAGGTGCAGAGAAATTACGTAATAACGAAGCTACAGGTTGCTCAGTCACCCCTGTAAATTCAATTGTTGCTTCATCTTGATCAAATAAATACACGCCATCTTTGACTTCATTCACAAACAGATCAGTGCTGTGCAAGGTATATTGTTCACCTGTATTGGCATTAAATAAGGCTAAAGCCACAGGAATTGGCACTGCCTTGAGATTTGGATATTTTGGATGTGCTTTCAAGCTTTGTTTGAAACTTAAACGATAAATCTGTGCAGCAGCATCATATTCACCTTTCGCTTCTAACTTTGGCGTACCTGGTTGGTTATACCATGTAAGGAAGTTAGATAGATCAACCCCTGAACCTGCGCTCAATGCAGCAACCCAGTCCTCAACTGTGACTGCTTGCCCATCATGACGCAGGAAATATTCATCAGTCCCTTGACGATATTTTTCTTTACCCAATAACGTTGCCATCATGCGGTTGATTTCAGCACCCTTCTCATACACTGTCGCAGTATAGAAGTTATTGATTTCGACAAAATGATCTGGACGTGGCGGATGCGATAATGGGCCAGCATCTTCTGGGAATTGATGTGATTTCAATACCGCTACATCATCAATTCGTTGTACGGCCGCTGATTGTAAATCCTCAGAGAAAGACTGATCACGGAAAACTGTTAAGCCCTCTTTTAAACACAATTGGAACCAGTCACGACAGGTGATTCGGTTGCCTGTCCAGTTATGGAAATATTCATGTGCAATGACTGACTGAACTCGCATAATCGCAGCATCAGTGGTGTATTCCTCATCGGCAAGCACACATGAGGTATTAAAGATATTCAAACCTTTATTTTCCATTGCACCCATGTTGAACTGACTGACCGCGACAATCATGTAGTTATCGAGATCATACGGACGACCATAGTGTTCTTCGTCCCAACGCATCGAATGCTTTAATGCTTCCATTGCGATGTGACATTTCGGAATATCTTTCTCGATTGCATAAATTTCTAAAGCAACATCACGACCTTCAGACGTAGTGTAACGATCTTTCAATACTGCCAAATCACCAATCACACAGGCAAATAAATAGCTTGGTTTCTTGGTCGGATCTTGCCAGATCGCAAAATGACGACCTTCACCAACCTCACCTGTTTCCAATAAGTTACCATTTGCAAGTAATACTGGATATTTCTTATCAGCTTCGACACGGGTAGTAAATTCAGCCAATACATCAGGACGATCTGGATAGAAGGTAATTTTACGGAAACCTTCAGGTTCATTTTGGGTAACGAATAAATCACCCGCCTTATATAAACCTTCAAGCTGCGTGTTCGATTCTGGATGAATGATCACTTGAGTTTGTAGAATGACCTGATCTGGTGCATCAGTGATCACCAATTGTTCACTATCTAACTGATATTGCTCTGCACTCAGGACTTGCCCATTCAATTGAACCGATTTTAATTCAAGATCACGCCCCAAAAGCACCAAAGCGCCAGTCGTTTGACGTTTCATCACTAAGGTTGAGTCAACAATCGTATGATCATCATAGACTTGAATATCTAAGTTAATTGATTCAACCAAGAAAGATGGTTTTTGATAATCTTTGAGGTAAATGGTTTGATCTGCTTGTACGGGAGGTTGTGCCGCAATATTCATCAGTATTCCTTATCTTTCATCATGTCGTTTAGATGGTCTTGTTAGCAAGACTTCTTGATTAAAGTCATTCGGTTGCACAAATCATGCCTTATTTCACCTAAATTTTTGTGACAAATCACTTTTGTCAGAAGTATCGGTGAAACTCTATCAGATCATACGCCAACTTATAAAACCTGTCTTTACGGCTCGGTATCAGTTTTAATAATTTTATTGGGTTTACTATTCAGGTTTTCAAATTTGATCTGCAAATTGCCCGATCATTTAGACAAAATTACAACATCGTTTTCCAATCTTAAATAAAAAATACAGAACCAATTGCGTTCTATCGCGCAACTTACATTTTTTTCCTGAGTTTTACATTTTGTGCACGGTTATTGCTTAAATTTATATGCCAATGTAGGTAATACAATAAATCAAGCGAGGGTTAAGACGATGGAATTAAAAGCACACTTATACCGTTTAGAAAATATTAAAGCGATCCATGATCTTGCAAAAGCTGGCGTCGATCATCATGTAATTTCCGTTTTTTTAACAGCAGAAGGAATTGAACTGACAACCTTAGAAGTGACCAACATTGTGAACACTTATGATGCACTTGGCAAAGAAAAATTGCCGAGTAAAAAAGTACAAGCACTTATTGCAGCCAAAAAAATCGGTCAGGAGGACGAAAACTTACCATGCCCTGTTTAACTTTTACATTTAATAAAAAACCTCGAAATATTTTCGAGGTTTTTTATTACACTAATTAAGGATTTGCACTATCTGTTCGTAACCAGACGACTGTACGACCTAAGGCAGAAACGCCCATATAACCGCGCATACGTAAACGTTTACCTTCACCCGTTACGACCGCTTTACCTTTATAAACTTTACCACTTGTTGCTTCTAATACTCGACCATCAATATATGAATCTGGCTTATCTGGATCTTCTCTAAAACCTGATAAAATTTCTAAGCCAAGAATTGGCTTATTGGTATTTGGAGCTGCGCACTTGGTACAGTTCGCAAGGGAAAAACCACGAGCATTAGGATAACGATAAACAATTTTCCCATGAAAGCGACCATCTGATCCTTTACGGATTTCAACAATCGAAAGTTGCTCACCTGTACGTTCTTCAATACTTTTCCAATAACCTTCGATCGAAGCTGAAAAAGCAGTCATGCTTAAAAAAGCAATAGAAACTCCCATGATTCCTTTCAGAAACATTTGATTTAGCATACTAACCCCGTCTTTTTAAAAGCCAACCCATTCATATTTATAGGTTTAATTATTGAAACTTACCATATTTTCAGATAAGTTTCACGCTACCAATTAGTCCTTTTGCTTAAAAAACAACTGATCCAACTGGTAAAATTCATGTAATGAATAACATTATTTTAAAATAAATAAAAACAAATTCTTTGACCTGATATATCACAGTTTTATTTTAAGGGCTTGCACGATCTGTTCTCAACCAGACCACTGTTCGACCTAATGCTGAAATTCCCATATAACCACGCATACGTAAACGTTTTCCATCACTCGTTACAAGTGCCTTACCCTTGTAGATCCGGCCACTGGTTGGTTCCATTATTCTACCATCAATATACGCATCTGGATTATCAGGGTTATCTTTAAGCTTTGATAAGATTTCTAAGCCAAGGATTGGATGATTAGTATATGGCTCAGGGCATTTAACACAATTGGCTAACTTAATACCGTGTGCATTAGGGTAACGATAGACAATCTTGCCATGATAATAACCGTCAGTGCCTTTTCTAATTTCGACAATTGAAAGCTGCTCCCCCGTACGATCATCTATACTTTTCCAGTAACCCTCGATTGAACTTGCATAACTACCAACACTTGTAATAACCAATGCCATTCCGATTAGGCATTTCTTTAATGAATTTTTATACATACAAGCCTCAACATTTTGAATACGGAAAATGTTTTTTATGCTCGATCTCTTAGGATAGAGCATAAAAAAACCTCTTTGATTCAATATCAAAGCATTGAAACTGATCTAAATAGATGAATTCATAAAATGGCTAAAATATAATTAGACATAAATTCATTAAGACATAAACCCTGATATTGAACCAAATTTATTTGTTCAACAGGGTTAAGGATTGGCACTGTCAGTCCTAATCCAAACTTGGGTACGACCTAAAGCAGAAATCCCCATATATCCACGCATACGTAAACGTTTACCATCAGCACTTAACTGAGCTTTGCCTTTATAAAGATTGCCCGTTTTAGGTTCGAGTATTTTTCCGTCAATAAAATGGTTTGGATTTTTAGGATCTTCTCGCAAACCTGATGCGATCTGAAGTCCTAAAATAGGTTTGTTTTTGAAAGGCTCAGGGCATTTCACACAATTGGTTAATACCGTGCCACCACCCGGTACTGGGTAACGATATACGATTGTGCCAGTATAAGTATTATCAGGTTTCTTTTTAATTTCTACGATTGAAAGCTGTTCACCCGTACGGTCATCAATACTTTTCCAAAAGCCTTCAGGTGTCATCGCGAAATTAGCAGTTGCGAATAGGGCAAATGAAATTCCCACGATTCCTTTCATGAGTGAATGTTTTTGCATAATATGCTCTCCCTAAGTGCAAAGTAGATCCATCTAATATATTTTTATTCCAATGTTCTTAGACAGTCAACAAGACGAGTGGATATTTAATTGCTTAAAATCACAATGAATTTTAAGCAACTCACATAATAAGAAAGAAATGATTACGGGTTCGCACTAACTGTGCGTATCCAAACCGTATTTCTACCCAAAGCCGAAATTCCAACATAACCGCGCATATTTAAATGCTTACCATCTGCATTTAATCGAGCTTTACCTTTGTACACTTTTCCAGTTTTGCTCTCTAAGATGCGCCCATTAATAAAACTATTTGCTTTATTGGGGTCTTCAACCAAACCAGTTAAAACTTCTAAACCTAAACGTGGCTTTCCTGTATATGGCGGTGGACAGTTAACACAATGTGTTACGATCGCCCCTTGCGCATTCGGATAGATATAAACGATTTTTCCGCGATAGGTATTATCTGGTGCTTTCCTGATTTCAATGATGGTCAACTGCTCACCCGTTCGATCATCAATACTGCGCCAATAGCCTTCAATTGAACTTGCATATGAGAGAATACTTGTAAAACAAGCAATTAATGCAATAGAGCATTTCAACAATATTTGATTATTCATCCTTATCTCTTTCTACTTCTATAAACAAACTTAATAACATCTTTTAATATGGGGCAAAAATTTACCATACTTTAAAAAATAGATCAGCCACCTGCTTAGCTTTTATATAAAATTCAGTGGATTAAATCTCAATACAAAACTACTTTTTCAGTGCAAATAATCTTTTTCTCACTCCGAGCACGAGCAATGTATAATCCTTTCATTTCGTGGTTATATAGGTTTATTGTCAATGGATTTACAGATTCTGCAAAAGCAGTTAGATGAAAGTAGCCATTGTCCATTGTGCCAAGCATCCATGTTCTGGATTGAAGCTGAGCAATACTCACAAGAATTCCAATTTCATGAATGTAGTCATTGCCAACATCGTGTATTTAAAAGTGACAGCAAACTGAATTGCCATTGTGCTCAATGCACCGCTCAGCGCAAAAAACAAACTCAACAAACCATTTTACAAGAACAACGTAAATACAAAGTCAAAGATGAAGTGATTTATAGCCTGAATCAACTCAGCTTTATGCATAAATTATTTTTACTCAGTTTGTTGGACAGTTATGCTCGTGAAGATGTACAGCATGATGAATTCATCCACTGGAAGAACATTAAATATCATGATTTCACCCCCAATTATTTATTTCAAAATCAACTCGTTCAAGAGTTACTCAAATTAGGCATATTTAAATCACAAGATTCGAGCCTAGAAACAGAACATTTTTATCTTAATCTTCGGCTTGATGGTTATTCTGATCCGAGTTTATTTAGTGTAACCCAACAATTGCGCCATTGGTTTTATGAGAATCTAAGTTTAGGTATTCCCTTCAAAACGACAGATGAAGTTAAAGATGCTTTGTATTTGATTCTTTATCAAGAAATCGTCCAGTTCATGCAATTTTATTGTAGAACTTGGGGCATTCAAATCGCTGGCAATCGCTCATTTCAAGCCTTTTGCTATCGTCTGATGGAAGGGCTCGCAGTGGGTCAAATTTTTTACTTAATTCAAACTGCGTTAGAGTACCTCTATAAGCAAAAAGCATTGCAGCCAAGAAACGATAAATTTATTAATACCAACTTACTCAAAAAGACATTAGAACAATATCGTGAACGCGCTTTGGCTGAACGTTGGGAAACCACGACATTACCTCGCCCATATACCATTCCATTTAGTAAAATGAGCGAAGTATTATTATTTAAATTTTTGGGTTATGACGAGAGTGTTTTTATTCAGCCTGTCTGGAAATCTTGGCGCAAGATCGAACCTCGTTTAAATTTTTATGCAGTAAAGCGTTGCATGTATTGCGGTTCAAATGATCTTGTAGTCGATTATGATGCTACAGACTATGTATCATTGATTTGTCGTCGATGTAAGCATCAAGACCACTACTTTACGCGTTAAACTATTATTTTTTTAAATTTTTAAGGGGTGATGAATGTCACAAAAACAACAACTCATTGAGCAAGTGATTGAAGCTTGGCAAGCTCTTCAGCAACAAGCCCCATTGGTACAATGTATTACCAATAGTGTCGCCAATAATTACGTCGCAAATATCTTACTTGCAGCTGGTGCATCGCCCGCAATGATCGACAATCCATTTGAAGCAGCAGATTTTACAAAAATTTGTGCAGCTTTAAGCATCAACATTGGTACACCGACGACTGAACAAACTCAAGCGATGCTGATTTCAGCCAAAACGGCACAACAGCAACAAAGACCATGGGTACTCGATCCTGTTGGCTATGGATCAATTCTGAAATGGCGTAGTGAAACTGTTGATCAATTACTTAAGTTTCAACCTAGTATTATTCGTGGTAACGCTTCTGAAATCAGTACGCTGGCAGGTAGTCAAATTCAATCCAAAGGTGTTGATAGCACTCTAAATAGCCATGATGTTTATGTTCAAGCAAAAAGCTTGTTACAGCATACTGAGTGTGTTGCGATTTCTGGTGAATCTGACTATATCATTTCCAAACAATTCGATATGGTAATCAAAGTAAATGGTGGTTGCCATTTACAGCCTAAAATTACTGCAACAGGATGCGCTCTAGGTGCATTAACCGCTGCTTATCATGCAGTAACGAATTCAACCATTGCGGCGCTTGCTGCACATATTCATTTTGCTATTGCAGGCAAACTGGCATATGACCATGCTCAAACAGTTGGAAGCTTTAATGTCGCTTTTTTAGATTACATACACATGCTCGATGACAATTTGATTCAGCAATATGTAGATATTGAAATTTTATAATTCAGCTCTGCTTAATTAGCAGAGCTTGAGAGCTATTTCAGTAATAAATAAATGTCTGTGATCAAATCACATTCATCTACATCATGAACAAAGTTGTGGTAGTGAAAAAATATAGGGAAATCCCCTACTTCACGCGCTGATTGTGGTAACCAGTCCCGATATAGATAGTAAACACTGTCTTTAATATGATCGTGACTGCCCAAATGCCGAATAACGGCATAGCTGCCTTTGGGAAGAGTACCTGTGCTTACACCGTATGTATTTTCAGGGATATCCGCCGTGATTGTTCCAGCAATATCAAAACGGAATTCATCACTTAAAGTCTGTTCAGGGTCAGAAAATGGAATACCGTAGGTGCGGCTTTTTGCTATAGGAGATAATCCCGTTTCTTTGCGCCACTGAATAAATTGTGCTGCCGTTTCAAATACACGTTTTGGTGCACCGTGATGAGAAATAAATGCGATTTTCTCTTCTGCTCTTTCTACAATATTAACGTTCATCATGATTTCTCTCGGAGGTAAATAAAAAATAAACCTTTCATGCCAAGATAGCCAATGGGGCTGTTCTCTAAAAGCACTTGGGGTTTGATCAAATGAACGTTTAAAAGCGCGGCTAAATGCTTCAGGGCTATCAAAACCAGACTGTAAAGCAATATCAATAATTTTGGTGTCTGTACAAAATGCAAGTTGAAATGAGGCTCGTTTTAAACGACACAACTGAATAAACTTCATCAGATTCACACCTGTATTCGCTACAAAAATGCGATGAAAATGAAATTTAGATAGTGATGCAACTTGACTCAACGTATTCAGATCTAGCTCATCATCTAGATGTTGCTGGATGTACTCACATACACGTTGCAACTTCTGATCATATAGCGTCATACATTTAACTCAATTCATTTGATGAAAGCTAATTTGCAAGATTCATATTCTGTAAACTTGATCAGAATTGCGGATTTTCAAATCAAATTAAATCGTCGCCTTAAAATAATTCTCTTTTGGCATATCAATCACTTCAACACATAATTGAATTGAATATTCAGCCTCATTTTTTAGATAACCTTTTTGTTCTAACAATCGGAGTAATGCCTCACCTGCTGCTTGCTTCTGAACTTGGGTTCGTCCACTCAAAATATAAAGTTTTAGATGAACATAACCTTCTTGATGATCCTCCAACCCAATTAAAAATACCTCATCTTTAAAAACACGAGACTTAATATCATTTACGCTAAACAGCTCAGTTTTAAGCAACACTGTATTTAGGTCTTTGAGCAATTCTAGCGGATCTAACGCTGTTAAATTTGCTGAATAGTGAACAATCATATGAGGCATTTGATTCGCCCTATTCAACAAACAATAAAGCTAAACGGACTTGATCATAAGCCATACGTGGACTTGTAGCTTCCACAATTGGACGTAACTTAATTGAACCATCATCGGTAAAATGTTCTGGATTTTTACGTTTATGCAAACGTTTATAAATCTTACGAACTTCTTCAACGACTTCATCACCAGGGTTAGCAATGGAAATATCTAATCCTTGTTCTTTATGCAATCGCGCGAGATGGTTAATAATCGTTGCAGGCGTTAGCCCTCGCTCATGCGCGATATCTTCAATTTCATATCCATCTTCAAATAAAGCACGCGTTTCCTCTAAAGTCGCTGCTGCATAATTTTGTTTTTCGCCTTTCGAAAGTTTTTTCTCATTACGTGCAATTTCAGCTGCATTCAGCGTGCCGCCACAATGACGAATAAAGGCATTATGCTGTGGGGTTAGATCAATATTTTCAAAGTTCACTTCTGCTTCAGTCGATAATTCCTGAAAACGGCGGTCTGCTTTAATTGCTAAACTATCCAACTCTAATGCTTGTTCATTAAACCCAAGCAATTTCAGTCCAGTTAGTGACTTTAACCGAGACAAAGCCACATAACCCTGACCTTTTTCAAAAGTATGCGTTAAATTAATTTCTGCTGCTTCTAAAGTCATACCCTGACTTTTATGAATAGTGATTGCCCATGCCAAACGTAAAGGAATTTGCTGATAACTTGCAATCACCTTGCCTGCTTCATTTTCAATTGACCATGTTTCTGGCTCAACAAGTAATGTCGTTCCATCTGTCAATTTGACTTTTGGTAAAATCCCTTGTTTATCATCTTCCTCAAAACCAATCACTTCACCTAAACTGCCATTGATATAGCCCATATCAAAGTTATTTTTGACAAACATCACTTTGGCATGCTTTTTAAGGGTCAATTCTTCAGGTGCGCGTACCGAGGACTTCAGTGTTTCGATTAATTTTTCATTACCATCTAAAATAGCATTAAATTGATGACTTTCATTCTCAATTTCGTTCAGATGCTGATAATTGATGTTATCCACATCCATATTATGTGTGTATAAACGGGTAAAGGTTTCGCCAATATCGTGCTGACGCGATTGTTGTAATGCGAAAATATGATTCTGCTGAATGCTCTGTGCTCGAATCGCATTTAATATCTGATTTAAAATTTCATCATCCTGACGGTGTTGCTCAGTCAAATAGCAAACCCGAAATTTTGCTTCAACCCACGCTTCAGACATGAAGCAAAATTTATCTCGATTACTTTCATCTTTCTTACCTACTGGTGGTAACTGGAAAAAGTCACCTGCAACAATGACTTGAATTCCACCAAAAGCTTCATCACTTTCTTTGAAGTATTTAAGCACCTGATTGACTAAATTAAGCTGTTTGGCATGCAGCATTGAAATTTCATCAATAATCAAGACTTGGGCATTTTCTAAATGCTCTTTTAGATATTTACGCTCTTTCATACGCTTCAGATCATCATCATTCAAACGATCTTTAATTCCAATCCCTGCCCACGTATGAATGGTCATTCCATTCATATGCGTAGCCGCAATCCCAGTAGAAGCCGTAATCGCAACGGGGACTTTTCGCGCTTTAAGATAGTGAATATATTGATTTAGCGTATAGGTTTTTCCTGCACCCGCGGAACCTGTTAAAAAAACATTTTCCCCAGCTTTAAGTAACTTCAGTGCAGTCTCTTGTTTCATAATTTCTTCAGTCAAAAACAACAGCACATAGCTTAACGATTTTTTTGTAAAAGTAAAAACTCAAACTGATTTTGAGAACTGTTTGTATCTCACTTTTACATTGACATCCAAACATTTTCATTTAATGTGTTTCTTAATTAATTCAGATTAGATATAAAAATGAACATTTCAAATTCATATAAATATCAAACAGATATATTGGGAGAAGATTATCAGCAACTCACTTTAAATTTTGCTGATGATTATGATGGGAAAGTCGTTGCAACATTAGTTCGCAAGAAATCAGCTCAAGCCACCAAGAAAGCAGTTCTATATATTCATGGTTTTTCTGACTATTTTTTCCAAACAGAAATGGCAGAACAATTTAACCAGCATGGTTATGATTTTTATGCTCTCGATCTCAGAAAATATGGTCGCTCAAAATTACCGCATCAGAAGTTTTATTATCTACTCGACTTACGTGAATATGATGCTGAAATCACTAAAGCACTCGAAATTATTGGCCAAGAAAATCACAATCAAGTTTTACTTGCTGGGCACTCAACGGGCGGCTTAATTACAACGCTCTACGCCGCACATTACCCAGATCACCGCCTGATTAAAGCACTATGGACCAACAGTCCTTTTTATGATTTTTATAAAAGTGTAATAGAGAAAAAAGTTGGTATTCCCTTATTAAGCGAAGTTGGCGAACGTTTACCAAATGCAAAATTCCCAAGTGGCTTAAATCAATGGTATACACCAAGCCTACATAAAGATTTCTATGGTGAATGGGATTTCAACTTAAATTGGAAACCCAAATCACTCCCTTTTGTTCATTTATGTTTTGTACGTGCGATCCACAAAGCACAAAAAGAAATCCATCGCGGTATTAGTTTAAATATTCCAACCTTGATTATGCATTCACACCAATCCAAATATCCAAAAAAATGGGGTGTTGATGCACAGCAAAGTGATGTGATTTTAGATGTCAAAGATATGACACACAATGCAAAGAAAATGAAAGGTGATGTACAAACCTTAGCAATCAAAAATGGCTTACATGATTTGGTCTTGTCTGCACCGCCTGTGCGAGAGAAAGTCTATCAAGATTTATTTTCTTGGCTCGAACAAAAAATGCCTTAATTAAGCTCTATTTATAGTGATTACTCAGATTATGGATACTTCAATTTCTTTACCTAAAACAGTTTATGCAATTCAGCATCTTGCCTTTGAAGATTTAGGTTCATTAGAAGATATTTTTTATCAACTCGGTTTTCGTGTTCGTTATTTCGAAGCAGGTGTAGATGATCTTAAACCCGCTTTAAATTATGAAGGTCTTACCATTATTCTTGGTGGACCAATTGGTGTTTATGAAACTGAAGACTACCCTTTTCTTATAGAAGAGATTGAAGGCCTCAAGCAACGCTTGAATGCGAATAAACCAACTATTGGTATTTGTTTAGGTGCACAATTAATCGCACACGCATTAGGTGCAAAAGTTTACGCAGGTCATCAAAAAGAAATTGGTTGGAGTCAGTTGGAAATCAAAGCCGTTGAGCATAATCCCTTATCTGCACTTGAAAACACTGAAGTTCTGCATTGGCACGGCGATACATTTGATTTACCACCTCATGCGACATTACTTGCAAGCTCGGCAATTTATCCCAATCAGGCATTTTCTATCAGGAATAACATCTTAGCTTTACAATTTCATCTTGAGATAAACCAACACAGTTTTGAGAAATGGCTCATTGGGCATACGTGTGAAATACGGCATGCAGGCTTATCAATTCCTCAGTTACGACAAGATAATTTAAATTATGCAGCGCAATTGGAAAGGCAATGCCGAACAATTGTCCAAACATTTTTAGATAAAATAAATAATTAAATCCATATAACCACTCAAATTGCATATGCTTGTCACAGCCGATAATTATATCAATTGAGTGGTTTTAAGCAAAAAATACACTAAAAATATTACACTTTTCAAACTTTTCTTACATAATCACACATTAAGACCAATAACAGACGACATTACAATCAAGCTATTTTTGGATAAGACAATAGAATATGAGCATTCATCTTATTTTAGCTGGACTATAGAATATGCTTAAGCTGATAAAGAGTTTTCACTCTATCAATACCTATTTATTCATATCTGTTCTTCTACTTATTTCAATGGTAATTTATTTTTATCACATCAATCCATAAATGATTCATCTAAAAAACCCAACTTCTAAAGCTGGGTTTTTAGATGAATACTATTATAAAATTTATAAATATTAAGAACGAATATAAATCCCTGATTGAAACTTACTTCTTCTCAGCCTTAAAACTATCTTTAAGATCAAGAATACGGTTAAACACAGGTTTTTCAACTTGATGATCATGTTGATCTGCAACAAAATAACCTTCACGCTCAAACTGGAAACGATCTTCTGGCTTCGCTTGTGCTAATGCAGGTTCAATCACAGCCTGTACCACGTTCAATGATTCAGGATTTAGATTTGCCAAGAAATCATCCGTCGCATCTGGTGCTGCTTCAGTAAATAAACGATCGTAAATACGAATTTCAGCAGGTATACCTTTCGTTGCAGAGACCCAATGAATGACCCCTTTGACTTTACGACCTTCAGGGTTTTTGCCTAACGTTTCAGGATCAATTGAACATTTAAGCTCAATTACTTCACCATTGGCATCTTTGATTACTTCATCACACTTGATCACATAAGCATGGCGTAAACGCACTTCGCCTTCTGGAATCAAACGTTTAAAGCCTTTTGGTGCAACCTCTTCAAAGTCTTTACGATCAATATAGATTTCACGTGTTAACGGTATAACGCGTTCACCCATATCAACATTTGGATGACGTGAATGAGTTAAATCTAATTCTTCAGGTAAATTAGTCAAGGTTACTTTTAATGGATTCAATACAGCCATACCACGTGCTGCTGCATTTTCCAAAGACTGACGAATACAGAACTCAAGCATTGCCACATCCACAATACCATCTGTTTTCGATACACCCACACGCTTACAGAAATCTCGTAAACCTTCTGGGGTAAAACCACGGCGACGCATTCCCACTACAGTTGGCATACGCGGATCATCCCAACCCTGTACATGGTTACCCTCAACCAATTTACGCAATTTACGTTTAGAGGTAATCGTATAATCTATATTTAAACGTGATGACTCATATTGACGCGGTACAGCAGGAGAATGAACTTTCTCCACAACCCAATCATAGAATGGACGGTGATCTTGGAACTCTAAAGTACAGAGTGAATGGGTAATCCCTTCAATTGCATCTGACAATGGATGAGCATAGTCATACATTGGATACATTTTCCACTTATCACCTGTTTGATGATGCTCTGAATGCAATACGCGGTAAAGAATCGGGTCACGCATATGTACATTCGGGCTTGCCATATCAATTTTGGCACGTAAAACAGCACCACCTTCTTGGATTTCACCATTACGCATTTGTTCGAAACGCGCTAAGTTTTCCTCAACTGTAGCATCACGATATGGCGAGTTTTTACCTAACTCAATGAAACTACCACGATTCAACTTAATTTCTTCAGGTGTTTGCAAGTCCACATAGGCATCCCCCTGTTCAATTAATTGAACAGCCCACGTGTAAAGTTGATCGAAATAACTTGATGCATAGCGAGGCTCACCATTCCAGTTAAAACCTAACCACTTCACATCATTGGCAATACCATCAACATATTCTTGTTCTTCGGCATCTGGGTTTGTATCATCAAAACGTAAATTACATAAACCGTCGAATTCTTCAGCAATACCAAAGTTGAGACAAATCGCTTTGACATGACCAATATGTAGATAACCATTTGGCTCAGGTGGAAAACGAGTCACAACTTTTTGAGTACGACCTTGATTTAAGTCATCTGTAATCACTTGACGTACAAAATCCAAGCCTGCCTGTTGTTCTTGCTGCGCGGCGTCGACAGTGGTTTGAGTATTCGGTGTCGGGGTCTTTGGCAGTTCTGAAACAACATCATTTGGCTTCATAGGGTGTAAATCACTTCTTACAGTTAAAAAAATAGGAAATAAAACGCAATCTTTGCTTTTTCTGAAAGATTTTAACGTTTTTTACTTGCCTTGTAGTTTACAGTTTGCTTATGCTTCTCTCAACCAAAAACCCATGGTCACAAGCCCATGTTTAGGAGATTAATGTAATGAGTTTTCCTCAAGTCGAATTAAATACCAACAAAGGTCGTATTGTTCTTGAGCTTAACGCTGAAAAAGCACCAAAAACGGTTGCAAATTTCTTAGAATATGTACGCGACGGTTTCTATGACGGCGTAATTTTCCACCGTGTGATTGATGGTTTTATGATCCAAGGTGGTGGCATGGACGAAAACTTCAAAGAAAAAGCAACACGTGACTCAATCGAAAATGAAGCTGACAACGGCTTAAGCAACGATGAAGGCACAATTGCTATGGCACGTACGCAAGCTCCTCATTCTGCATCAGCTCAATTCTTTATCAACGTAAAAAATAACTCTTTCTTAAACCACACAGCGCCAACTGCACAAGGCTGGGGTTATGCGGTATTTGGTAAAGTTGTAGAAGGTATGGATGTTGTAGCTGCAATTAAAGGTGTGCGTACGGGTAACCGTGGTTACCATGCAGATGTTCCTTTAGAGAACGTTGTGATTGAATCAGCTAAAATTATTGCTGAGTAATAATCCCTCCTAACCTCCCTTTATAAAGGGAGGAAAGTCCCTCTTTTTAAAGAGGGATTTAGGGAGATTAAAAGGAAAAAAGTGTGACCTACCTGTTTATTTCAGATCTACACTTGTCACCTGATCACCCTCGACTCGTTCGAGGGTTTTTGGCTTTATTGAAAGAGTATCAAAATAAAAATACCCAACTTTATATTCTAGGTGATTGGTTTAATGCTTGGATTGGTGATGATTACACTGCGCCATGGTTAGATGAAATTGTCAGCGCTTTACAAGTATTCGCTGAAGCAGGCAATCAAGTGTATTTCCAAGTGGGTAATCGAGATTTTGCCTTAGGTCAAAAATTCTTAAAGCAATTTAACGGTATTCTATTACCTGATGTTTATATACTCGAAATTGATCACAAAAAATTTCGACTCGAACACGGTGATGCCTTATGCACAGACGATATTGCCTATCAACGTTTTCGCAAAGTAATTCGCAACCCCATTTTACTCGGTTTCTTAAAACGCACTCCTTTGAGTTTTAGACAAAAACTTGCTAATGGTTTCCGTAAGAAAAGTAGTGAAACTAAGCAAATGAAAAGCTATGATATTATGGATGTGAATACACAAGCAGTAGAATCAGTCATCGCACCTGTCGATTATTTAATTCATGGTCATACTCATCGCCCTGAAATTCATCAAGTATTGAATAAACAACGTATTGTTTTAGGTGATTGGCGTGCAGATTCCGCTTGGATTTTAGAACTCAATAAGCAAGAAAATTATCAATTAGATTTTAAACAGTGGTTCTATTGATCATTATTGAATAGTCGTACTCATCTGTTTCTTCATCTTTAACCATTTTATAAAACATTTGTTATTACTTCGCTAAACCTTCAGTCAGTTTAGTAATCATAGTTCATTCACATACGACTTAAATCTATATAAAAATCACATTTAGCTACTTTTCGTGGAATTTAGATCAAGTAAAATAAATTAAAATTTTAAATCGAGTTAGTGACAGATGGACACTTTAGTTACAGCAAAAACACGTTACGCGACAAAAGCTTATAATTCAGAGAAAAAAATCCCTCAAACGCAGTTTGAAAAACTTTTAGAAGTATTACGTTTCAGCCCTTCTTCCGTAAATATTCAACCTTGGCATTTTTTAATTGCTGAAACAGATGAAGCTAAACAACGTATTGCATCAGCTTTAACAGGCAATTACATCTATAACGCGGCTAAAGTTCTAAACTCTTCCCACACCTTAGTATTTTGCACGCGTACTGATATTTCTGCTGAATACTTAGAACAACTATTACAGCAAGATGATGTCAGTGGTCGTTTTAAAGATGAGACAGCCAAACAAGGTCAACGTGACACACGCCAAGGCTATGTTGAATTTTATCGTAATGAATTGAAAAATCTTCCTGCATGGATGGAAAATCAAACCTATCTAGCACTTGGGCAACTGCTTTTTGCTGCAGGACTAGAAGGAATCGACGCAACACCAATGGAAGGATTTGACAGAGAGTTAATCAATAAAGAATTCGAGTTAACTGAAAAAGGCTTAAAAGCATCTGTTATTGTTTCACTCGGCTATCGCAGCGAAAATGACTTTAATGCCAAATTACCTAAATCACGACTATCTAATGAGGTTGTTTTTACACGTTTATAATAATCCCTCATCCAATGGGAGTGACTCAATTTACTCCCATTGTTTTAATTCATCATTGCTTTAGCCAATAACATGACTGCAACTACACCACTAATTAGTCCAATCCAGGTATAAGCTTTTAAGCGTTCTTTAAATAATACTACGCCACTAAGCACGCCAAGTAACACGACAAAAATATTCATACCAGCAAAGACAATGGCTGGGGTTTCTTTGAAAATCATATGTGCTTTAACATACAAAGCAATATTTGCAAAGTTCAGTACACCCAAACATAATCCCATAAAAATGTTTTTAGGTTGCCAATTCGGTTGAGTGATGGCGATATAAATGATAGATAAAATAAAGGCTGTAATAAAAGTTAAGTTTAGCGTGACCGCAAACTGTAAACCTAAACTACTGCTATATTTTAATAATACATCAATAGCTGCATAACCCGCCCAAACACTAAACAAAAATAAGGCTGATTTTAAGCTCATGCCTTTACTTGCCTGCTCGGTGGCCTGTCCGATAATGATCGCTAAAATTGCAATAATTCCAAAAACGACCCCGATTAATTTTAATTGGCTAAATTGCTCACCAAAAACAAAATAAGCTGCTAATAACGACAATATCACCGCTAAACGTTGGGCAATTTCAGTTTTTAAGATACCAGCAAATTGTAGGGACTTGGCTAAGCATAAAAATATACTTGGTAATAATAGACCTAAAACAAGAATTAACCACCAAGGCGTATTATTGAGAGAAATATGAGTAATATCGGTTTTAAACCAATAAAAGCATAAAAGACTGGCACTCAAATAATTCCATGCAATGATTTGAAAAACATCAAAACCTTTAGCTTTTAGATATTTTAAAAGAATCGAGACCAATACACTACAACATGCAGCTGCAACAATCATTTCCATAGTTTTTTCTAGCTATCTAAAAACACACAAAAAAAAGCCAGTCTATTATTAGACTGGCTTTTTTAAAAGATCATAGATCAATTAACGATTATTTTCGTCTTCTTGACCATCTTCAAATTTAGTTTCGCTATCGAAGCCACCTTGATGACCAAAGCCACCTTGACCGCCAAAGCCACCTTGACCACCGAAGCCACCTTGACCACCGAAGCCGCCTTGACCACCGAAGCCACCTTGACCACCGAAGCCACCTTGACCGCCGAAGCCACCACCTTGACCGCCAAATCCACCTTGACCGCCAAATCCGCCAGTAGAACCTTGACCACCGAAGCCACCAGTAGCACCTTGAGCTGGGAAGCCACCAGTAGCACCTTGAGCGCCAGCTGGACGTGGATTACGTGCAGGAACAACTGTAGAAATCGCGTGTTTATAAACCATTTGGCTTACAGTGTTTTTTAATAAAACTACATATTGGTCAAACGACTCGATATGCCCCTGTAATTTAATACCGTTCACGAGGAAAATAGAAACTGGAATACGTTCTTTACGGAGAGAATTTAAGAACGGATCTTGTAAAGTTTGACCTTTAGACATTTTTAACTCCAAAAAAATTTTAAATCAGCGCAAAAAAACTATCTTTATTTTTCAGCTAAAAATTATAAAAAGACAGCCTGCGAATTTTGCTTTATCCAAAGAAGTTTCGCAAGTCTTCTTTCGCCTGCTTTATCGTGACGTAAGTTTTAAAATCGTGTATTTCTTGCAAAGAACGTAACCAAGTGTATTGACGTTTGGCAAGTTGCCGTGTCGCAAATAATGCTTTGTTCTCCATTTCTACTTTATTTTTGAGACTTAGGTCACTTTTTAATAAAAAATCTAAAGCTTGACGATAACCCACAGACCGCATGGATGGTAAATTATCATTTAAATCGTATTTTTTAATTAATTCCTCTACTTCATTTAAAAATCCAATACTCCACATTTTGCTTAAACGTTGCTCAATGCGTTGATGTAATTCTACCCGATCTGGCATCAATGCGTAATTATGAAATTTGTAACGATATGGTTGATTTTTAGGCTGCTCTGCCTGTAGTTTTGTTATTGGTTCACCTGTAATTCGGTAAACTTCTAATGCCCTAATAATTCTTTGTTTATCTGAAACTTTGAACTTTTGTGCGGCAATTGGATCAACAGAAGCCAATTCATCATAAACAGACTGCCAGCCTTCAAGATCAGCTTTAGCAAGAATCGCATCACGAATACTTTGATCCGCATTTGGTAGATTATCAGCTAATCCTTCAAGTAGCGATTTAAAATATAGCATTGTGCCGCCCACTAAAATTGGTGTTTTGCCACGCGAATGCATGTCATCAATTAATGGGCAAACATCTTCAACAAATTGTGCTGCTGAGTATACGTCCAATGGAGTAATAATATCGATTAAGTGATGCGGATATTGTTGTTGCTCTTCTTTTGTGGGTTTAGCAGTCCCAATATCCATATCTTTATAAACTAAAGCCGAATCTACAGAAATCAATTCGAAATTACCGCGTTCATAGAGTTCGCATGCCAATGCTGTTTTACCACTTGCGGTAGGCCCCATTAGATTGATGACGGGCAATTGATTTGACATGTAAAACTACTCTCCTCGAGCAAATAATTTATCTAATTGATGCAATGGAAATGCGCGCCAAGTTGGACGCCCATGATTACATTGACTGGCAAATTCAGTTTGTTCCATTTGACGTAATAAAGCATTCATTTCCGAAAGACTGAGTTGTCGGTGTGCTCTTACAGCACCATGACATGCCATACCAGCAAGAAGCTCATCACGTTTTTGTAATAGCCCCCTGGCTTCATCATTTGGATCAAGATCATTTAGTAATTCTGGAATTAAATTACTAAAGTCAGCTTTATGCAAAATGGCAGGCACACCACGCACAATCACCTGATCATCGCCGTATTGATCAATTTCCAAACCCAAACGTTCTAATTGTGGTTGTAAATCTTCAACGCGAGTCGCTTGCATTCGCGTAATGGAAACAACTTTAGGAATCAGCAGTTGTTGCGAAGTCCAAAACTCAGGTTTATCCCATGCCGACTTCATCTGCTGCAACAAAATACGTTCATGTGCCGCATGCATATCTACAATAATCAGACCTTCAGTATTTTGCGCCAAAATATAGATGCCATGCAGTTGTGCGATTGCAATTCCCAAAGGAAACTCATCCACACGTGATAGGCCTTGATCATTTTCATCTTCTGTTTCTTCACGTAAAGGCGCTAAATAGCTTTTGAGTGCATTATTTAACTGTGCAGAACCGTTATAACGAGGTTCTTGAGCTGTTGAATTGTACTGTACTGCCTGTGGGCGGCTTTGATTAAACTCAGTGAGTAAATCTGTCGAAACAATAACCTGCTGATTGGCTTGTCGCTCAGGCTCTGCTACTGCTCGATGTAAATTGAATTGTTCTTGGTATTTTGGCTGAGGCTGATAATTAAAGTTTTCTGCCTCAGCTTCATCTGTTTTCATCGCTTGTGCTAAATCAGCAGTTGCGGTTTGAAATTGAGACAAGGTTGCTTTGGCATAATGCCGTACAAATTCATGTACTTCACGCTGGTTCAGAAAACGAATTTCATGCTTGGTTGGATGCACATTCACATCAATATTTTCAGGGTCAACTTCTAAAAACAACAAATAAGAGGAGTGTTGATGCCCATGCAAAATACCTTCATAGGCCATACGCAAAGCATGCGAAATGGTTTTATCTTTGACAATACGACCATTTACATAGACATATTGCATATCAGCCTGTGCTCTTGCGTCGGAAGGATGCCCCAACCAACCAGACAAACGCATATTAATACTTTCAGCATCAATCCAATATGCATTTTGAATAAACTGTTGACCTAACAACTGCTGGACACGCTGATAACGTAATTCACCACTATCAGCAATCGGCAAATTTAAACGAATATTATCGTTATGTTCGAGTACAAAACGAATTTCAAAATGAGTCAAAGCCAAACGGCGGACTATTTCTTCAATATGACCAAATTCTGTACTTGGTTTTTTTAAAAACTTTCGGCGCGCTGGCACATTGAAAAATAAATCTTGTACACGGATATGTGTACCTTTTTGTGCTGCAACAGCCTGTATTTGTTGATGATCAAACGCTGTTCCATTCACTTCAACCTGATAACCCACGCCTTGTTCATCTTGGCTACTGGTCAACGTCAAACGTGATACTGCAGCAATCGAAGCTAATGCTTCTCCACGAAAGCCTAAACTAACAATTGCATGCAAGTCTTCCGATGTTTTAATTTTACTTGTCGCATGCCGCATCACCGCTAATGGTAAATCTTCAGGATGAATTCCATGACCATTATCAATGATTTCAATCAGGGTCGAACCACCTTGCGCCACGCGAATAATAAGTTCGGTTGCGCCAGCATCGATTGCATTTTCTAATAATTCTTTAACAACTGATGATGGACGTTCAATCACCTCACCCGCAGCAATCTGGTTGGCTAAGGCAGCATCAAGGGTATGAATACGACGAGTTGAATCATGCGCCATTCAATTGTTCCTGCAAAGTTTGAGATAAAGATTCGGATTCAGTGGTTAGCGTGACAAACCGAGTCAATTCATCATCTGATTTTTGAATATCAATCACTACATCAGGTTTTGGAATTTCATCTCCACCTTTTGAAGGCCATTCAAATAAGAATAAAGCATCTGGTGTTTCTAAATAATCACGAATTCCCATCAGTTCTAATTCATAGGGATCATCTAAACGATATAAGTCGAAATGGAAAATTTCTTTGCCTTGAATGGTATAGGGTTCAACCAAGGTATAAGTTGGACTTTTTACTGAACCTTGATGTCCAAGATTCTGGATAAAATAACGCGTAAATGTCGTTTTCCCAGCGCCTAAATCACCAATCAAATATATAACGCCTGAATGCACTTGTTCTGAGAGCACCTGCGCAAATTTTTGAGTGTCTTGTTCATGATTTAAAGTAAATTTCACTGAATATGACATGGCAAATAGAATAAAATTGGGATGCTGACTATGATAACATCGCCCTGAGGTAAAGCCTAATCTATGGAAAGAAGTTGATTCTTTTTAATGCAATCATGAGCTAAATATTAAAGGATAGAAATGTCTTCTGAATCTTTATTTATACATTGCGAATGTCATGGTCAAAATTATGCTGCTGTCGTATGCGGACATTTGATTCAAAATAACAATAATTATCCTCTGGGTTTTATTGAAAATGTTTCTACCCCAACGAATCCACAAGGCTGGTGTTTGGCATGTGAATATGTTTTTACTCAGGAGAATGGTATGACAGATTCATTCCATAACTTTAATAATATGGCTGTTGTCTGTACTCAATGCTATCAGGAGATAAAAACTAAACACGATATCTATAAAAATCAGCAATCTTAATAAACTTGATCACTTACTAACTAAATATGATTGATTCTACTGCATCTATCTTTTCTCCCCCCTTAATCAACGGTGTCAGTGCCAGTAAAGTCTTTTTACCCCATGACATTTCTGCACCTACCATTTTTGCTTATCTTTGCCAACACTTTCCACATATTCAATCAAGCGAATGGCAGCAACGCTTTGCTGATCAGTTAATTTATGCGGCTGATGGTGGCATCTTAAGCATAGAAAGTCACTATACGCCTAATAGCCATATTTTTTATTATCGTTTTCTTGCTCATGAAGTTTCCGTCCCATTTCAGCATGAGATTTTATTTGAAAATGAAAATTTACTCGTCGTTGATAAACCCCACTTTCTGACAATGACACCGACAGGACAATACGTTCAAGAAACATTACTCGTCCGCTTAAAGAAACAAACAGGCTATGAAGCACTGACGCCAATCCACAGATTAGATCGAGAAACAGCAGGTGTCGTTTTATTCTGCAAAAAGCCAGAACAAAGAGGAATATACCAACAGCTTTTTGCAGATCGAAAAGTACAAAAAATCTATCATGCGATTGCAGCTTATCGAGCTGAATTACATTTCCCGCAAATATTACAGCTCCATTTAGAAAAAGGTCAGCCGTTTTACACGATGAAAATTAATTCTGAAAAACCTCAAAATTCTGAAACTTTGATAGAGCTTTTGGAACACAATCAACATTATGCAAAATATCAGCTTAAACCCAAGACAGGGAAACAACATCAATTGCGTGTGCACCTTAATTACTTAGGCATTCCAATTTTAAATGATCCTTTTTATCCAGTTGTCGCACATAAAGCTGATGATGACTTTGAACAACCACTCCAGTTATTGGCAAAACAGATTTATTTTATAGATCCTGTTTTAAATCAAGAAATGCATTTTAATTCTAAATTTGAATTGACATTGTAAATACAATGTAATGACAAAATTTCTATTTTTTCACTTCAAAAATATTGAAATTACATTGCAATGGTTTAGAATACATGACGATAATTAAAAATATTTGGTCGTATTCTGTATGCGAAAAACAGAAGTTTATCAAGTTCGCCTTGATTCACAGGAAAAGAAACAAGCTTTTGCTGTTTTTAAGCAGCTCGGTATATCCCCTGCTCAAGCTGTTCGTCTTTTCTTTAAGCAAGTCGTTCTGACGAAGTCGATCCCGTTTGCAATTGAAAACCAAAACATCAATATGGAGCAGTTACTTAAGCTTCGTAAATCTAAAAATGCAGCAATAAATGATCCTGCTGCTGTAGACTTGGATGTTGAAGACGATCATGAAGACCTATTTGAAGAATTGAATGCACTGTTAGGCGAAAGTGACAAAACTTAACAATGTTGCATTTATAAACAAGTTTTTATTTTTTAAGCTTAAATTTTTTCGTTATTCTGACAGTCCAAATAAAATTATAAGTGCAAGGATGGACAGGAATGATTGTTAAACGAGCAACAAAAGAAGATCTTCACCAACTTGCTGTCTTGTTTGATGAATACCGTCAATTCTATGGTACATCATCCAATGTTGAACAATCCTATCAATTTCTAAAACATCGTTTCGAAAATAAAGATAGTGTCATTTTCATTCACGTTAAAGATGATGTCCTCACAGGCTTTGTTTTACTGTACCTTGCTTTTTCATCTGTTTCTTGCGAAACCTATTATATTTTAGATGATGTTTATGTAACCCCATCTTATCGAAAACAAGGATCGGCTAAGCAATTAATTGACACCGCAATCCTTTTTGCTCGCCATGAAAATGCACAAAGAATTAGTCTTGAAACACAAAAAAATAATTATGAGTCCCGCCGTCTTTATGAACAAATGGGATTTATTCAAGATGATGAATTCAAAACCTTTCACTGTTTTTTAAAATAGTTATTCGACATCTAAGGCAATATTTTGACTCAATCGTTTTTGAGAAGATGTAAGATACATCCATTCACCTTCTGGTAATTCAGGAAGCTCAAGTAATCCGATTTGCTGGCGGTGTAAAAGCTCAACTTTATTTCCGACTGCTGCAAGCATACGTTTAACTTGATGGTAAACACCTTGATGAATTGTCATTGCCAATTGATGTGTGGAAAATAGTTGAACATTGGTTGCGGCATAAATACCTTTTTCATTCCTTAGCTCAACTCCCTGTTCTAAAGCCATTAATTGCTCAGCTGAAATCGGATCGGCAGTCGTTACATGATAAACTTTTGGCACATGCTTACGCGGATTGGTTAAGGCTTGTAAATATTGACCATCATCAGTCAATAACAATAATCCTGTGGTATCTTGATCTAGCCTTCCCACACATTGAATACCCCGATGGATCAAAATTTCAGGTAGTAAGCTAAATACACTTTTGTGGTGCGTTGCCTGATGTGAACATTCATAACCCTTCGGTTTATTTAAAACAATGTAGAGATGTTCTCGATATTGGTATTCTTCGCCAAATACTTGAAAGCAAAGCTGATCCGTATTTATATTCTGTTTAGGGTTTTCACAAACTTGTCCATCAATCTGCACAGAACCATTTTTAATTAACTGTTGGCAATACTTTCTTGAACCAAAGCCTTGCGATTGCAAAATTTTTTCCAACAGCATAACTACATCCTCATCTCAAACTAAGTCTATTGTACTCGATTCAGGTAGGCATCGTTGCTTACAGCATACTCATTCTTATTTTTTATAATTTATTCACAATCTGTTCATTTGTAATAGAACATATACAAAACTCTCGCCAAACTCTCTCAATCATCCTATTGCGCTCCATATTTTCACTTAAAAGTCTTGTTACATTTGTCTCAAGCAAAAGAATACTGTCCAAAAGAATGGATAAGGAGTTTCACCATGAAATCGAATATGTGGTTATGTAGCGTCATCTTGGCAACCTCTTCAATGATGACTGTTGCACATGCAGATAATACAGCACGTGTTGCAGCAACTTCAGCACTCGGTAGTATTGTTGGTACAGCAGTTGGTAAACAACTTGGCGGTAATACGGGTGCCATGATTGGTTCCGCAATTGGTGGTGCTGGTGGTGCTGCGGCATCAAGCAATAAACGTGATCGCACTGAAGCCGCGATTGGTGGTGGACTAGGTGGTGTTGGTGGTTACACCGTTGGACGTAATGTCGGTGGAACGAATGGCGGCTATATTGGCGCTGGTTTGGGTGCAGCAGGTGGTGCTGCTTTAGGTCAAAAAGTTGGTCAAGATCGTGAAGAAGACCGTCGCTACGAAAATCGTCGTTCTTACGATGAGCGCCGTTATGACAGCCGTCGTTCTTATGATGATCGTAGATACTATAAATCTCGTCATCATTACCGTCATGATAATGGCTATCACCGTGGTTGGTATAAAGATTAATCATCAAATCCTAACACTTTCTCTATTGGCGCCTTCGGGCGCTTTTTTTATTTTATCCAATTCGCAACAAATATCGACAATATTCGATATACAAAAACAATCTAATATCGTATTATTTCGATATATGATTTTGAGAGTCAAAAAATGACGTCACTACAAGAGATTAAATTTTCAATTTTGGAGTTAGCTCCTGTCAGAGACGATAAAAGTATTGAATTTTCACTTCGTCATGCACTAGAACTTGCTCAACATGCTGAAAAGCTTGGTTATGAACGTTTCTGGTTAGCTGAACATCACAATATGGATGGAATTGCGAGTTCCGCAACGGCAGTTTTACTAGGATTCATCGCAGCAAATACACAAAAAATTCGCTTAGGTTCTGGTGGCATCATGTTACCTAATCACGCACCATTAGTTGTTGCAGAACAATTCGGGACTTTAGCAACACTTTATCCAAATCGTTTTGAACTTGGTTTGGGGCGTGCTCCAGGAACTGATCAAATGACGATGCGTGCATTACGACGCGGGCGTCAAGAAACTGAAGATCAATTTCCTCAAGATGTAATGGAAATTTTGCAATATTTCAAAGTACCACAACCAAATCAAAAAATAATTGCAACGCCAGGTCAAAATACCCATGTCCCTGTTTGGTTACTTGGCTCAAGTTTATTTAGTGCACAATTGGCCGCAAAGCTCGGACTTCCCTATTCTTTTGCATCACATTTTGCCCCACGTATGTTAGGTCAAGCAATCGAAATTTACCGTGAGAATTTTCAAGCATCTGAATATCTTGATAAACCTTATGTTTCAATGGGCGTACCAACAGTCGTTTCGGCAACTGATGAAGAAGCACAATATTTAGCAACTAGTTCTTATCAAAGAATTTTAAATTTGATTCGTGGCAATAGCCTAAAGTTGAGACCACCAATTGATTCAATTGAAGGATTGGCTTCAGTTTCAGAACAGATGGCGATTCAAAATTTTTATGCGATGGCACAAATTGGTTCAAAAGAAACTGTGAAAGCTGGATTAAATAAGATTGCTAGTCAATACGATGTTGATGAATTCATTTTTACATGTGATATTTATGATACTGAAAAACGATTAGAAAACTTTAGTTTGTTGATGGATATTAAAAACAAATAATTTCTCATTTTCAAGTAAGCATTATTCACAACAATAATGCTTACTCCACCACACCGACATATTGATAAACAGTATTGTTTTTACTGTAACGTAAATATTTTCCTTGTGGTTTATAATTTTTATCTAACAACATAATATCAATATTATTCAAATTCTTATCCATTCGAATATAATCAGGTATATCACTCGGTCCTTCGTGATTTTTACAGTCAAAATCGACTTTGATGTGATCAAATTTTGCTGTCTTTGTCTGAAAAATTTTTATCGGCTGAATTCTCCCTGTCTTAATAGGTTGAAACGCATGAATTGCATAAGCTCCGATACAACTACTCCCTTTATAATAGTTTTCAACCAAATAAATAGGTTGTTTAACGAAATCAGATTGTTTTACATCTAAGATAAAGCCCGTATCGATAGGCATTAAAGTAAATTTCCGTTCATTTTGAGTTTGCACATAAGAAGAATATTCCCCCATAGTACCTCCACTTCCCACATCGAAAGTATAAAACTTTAAACGTTTATCAGGTGAATAATGAATACGTAGATTATATTGGTCTTGAAATATAGGAAAAGTATAATTAAAACTTCTAGAATCACTTTCTATTTTTGCGACTACTTCTGACTCAATCGTTTGATTCACTTCGTAGAAGTCTTTTTGTGTATAGTGTTGAATTAATTTTTCCTCAAATTCAGCTAACGTTTCCGCGTGTGTTTCTGAAATTAAAATTAGCGATAATAAAAAGACAATTTTTTTCATTATTATTTCCTGTGGATTGGATTCTTCAAAAAGCGTAGACAATTCTACGCTTTTTGAATGGCACAATTATCCAATACGACGCTTTAAACCAGTCAACTGTAAAATACGCGTTGAAATTTCTTCAATCGACATTTCAGTGACGTTCAAATACTTAATACCTTCAGAAATATAAATACCCTCTATGGCACGTAATTCCATTTGGCATTGACTGAAACTTGCATAACGACTATTGGCTTTTCTTTCGCTACGAATAGCGACCAACCGCTCAGCATCAATCATTAAACCAAAGAGCTTATTTTTGTGTGCTCGTAGCACAGCAGGTAGGCGATTATCGTCTAAATCTTCTTCAGTTAAAGGATAGTTCGCAACACGAATTCCAAACTGTAATGATAAATAAATCGAGGTTGGTGTTTTCCCAGATCGAGAAACGCCAACTAAAATCAAGTCAGCTTTATCATAATGACGAGTTCGAGCACCATCATCATTGTCTAATGCAAAATGTACTGCATCAATACGAGCCTTATAAGATTCAGAATCTGTTACAGCATGGGTCTGTCCAACTAAAGTTGTCGGTGGTGTCCCCAACTCTTGCTCAAGTTTACTAATCAATCCCTCGAAAACATCCAAATTTACGGCTTTAGCTGTATTAATAATTTCACGGACATTTGGGTCTACCAATGTGTCAAAAACAAGTGGTAAACATCCATCTCTTGATTGGCATCCATTGATGTCAACAACGACATTCATTGCAGCTTCTTCAGTGGTAATATAAGGCATAATATGAATATCAAAATCGACATTCGGAAATTGCGCAAGTAGTGAATGTCCAAGGGTTTCTGCGGTAATTGCAGTACCATCCGAAATAAAAAATACACTCCGTTTAATTTGTTTACTTTCAGGCATCAAAATTCTCCTTAAACATTTGTCTTAGTGCTCTATAATCTTTATAGTAAACTCATCTAACATGACTGTCGCTTAGTAAAATACTAAATCTAAGCACATTCGTATAATTTCATACCAATGATGGTCATTCATACTGCAAAAAAAGTGGAGTAAATACTTTGGAAGCGCGCGTAATCGGTCTGGAAAAATTAGGGAAACACGATGTCGAACTCGTAGGTGGGAAAAACTCATCTTTGGGTGAAATGATCAGCCATTTATCCAATGCTGGTGTATCGGTACCTGGTGGTTTTGCAACAACTGCAGCTGCCTATCGTGAGTTCTTGGATCAAAGCGGCTTAAATGCTCGAATTCAGGCTGAACTTGAGCAGCTAAATGTTGATGATGTAAGCGCACTTATAGAGACAGGTGCTAAAATCCGTAAATGGATCGTTGATACCCCACTTACTGCTAATTTAGAACAAGAAATTCGTGACGCGTTTACAGCACTTTCAAACGGTAATCCAGACATCGCTGTTGCTGTACGTTCTTCTGCGACTGCAGAAGATTTACCTGATGCTTCTTTTGCAGGACAACAAGAAACTTTTTTAAATATTCGCGGAATTGATAACGTTCTTATCGCAATTAAAGAAGTTTTTGCTTCGCTTTATAATGACCGTGCCATCGCTTACCGTGTACATCAAGGTTTTGAACACAGTGTTGTTGCCCTATCTGCGGGTGTACAACGTATGGTTCGTTCAGAGACTGGTGCTGCAGGTGTAATGTTTACGCTAGACACAGAATCAGGTTTCCGTGATGTGGTATTTATTACTGCATCATACGGTTTGGGTGAAATGGTTGTTCAGGGAGCTGTTAACCCTGACGAATTCTATCTATCTAAACCACTTTTAAATGCAGGTAAACATTCAGTTTTACGCCGCAACCTCGGTTCTAAACACCAAAAAATGATTTATGGTGAAGAAGGCGCAGCAGGTAAATCCGTTGTTGTCGTTGATGTTGAAAAACCAGAACGTCAACAGTTTGCATTAAATGATCACGAATTGCATGAACTTGCTAAACAAGCATTGATTATTGAACAACATTACGGTTCGCCAATGGACATCGAATGGGCGAAAGATGGCGATGATGGTCAAATCTACATCGTTCAAGCACGTCCTGAAACTGTTAAAAGCCGTCAAAATGTCGGCACAATGGAACGTTACCTATTAAAACAACGTGGCACTGTCATTTGTGAAGGTCGTTCAATTGGTCAACGTATCGGTTCGGGCAAAGTTCGTGTTGTCACTTCGATTAAAGAAATGGATAAAGTACAAGACGGTGATGTTCTTGTATCTGACATGACTGACCCTGATTGGGAGCCAGTAATGAAACGTGCTGCAGCGATTGTAACCAATCGTGGTGGTCGTACTTGTCACGCTGCAATCATTGCACGTGAGTTAGGTGTACCAGCAATCGTGGGTTGTGGTAATGCAACAGAAGTATTAACCGATGGTCAAGAAGTCACTGTTTCTTGTGCTGAAGGTGATACAGGCTTTATCTATGAAGGTGCATTAGATTTTGAAGTGCAACGTAACTCAATTCATTCTATGCCAAAACTTCCATTTAAGATCATGATGAATGTTGGTAATCCAGACCGCGCATTCGATTTTGCTCAAATTCCAAATGAAGGAATTGGTCTTGCACGTCTTGAATTCATCATCAACCGTATGATTGGTGTACATCCTAAAGCGCTTCTCAATATTGACAGCCTACCACGTGAAACGCGTGCTGCTGTAATGACACGTACATCAGGTTATTCTTCGCCAATCGAATTCTATGTAGAAAAATTAGTTGAAGGTATTTCAACACTTGCAGCTGCATTTGCTGAAAAACCAGTCATCGTTCGTATGTCTGACTTTAAGTCAAATGAATATGCAAACTTAATCGGCGGTAAATTATACGAGCCAGAAGAAGAAAACCCGATGTTGGGTTTCCGAGGTGCGAGTCGTTACGTATCTGACAACTTCCGTGACTGTTTTGAACTTGAGTGCCGTGCTTTGAAAAAAGCTCGTGATGAAATGGGTTTAACCAATATTCAAATCATGATCCCATTCGTGCGTACAGTGTCTGAAGCAAAACGTGTGATTGAGTTGCTTGCTCAAAATGGTTTAAAACGTGGTGAAAATGGTCTAAAAATCATCATGATGTGTGAACTTCCAACCAATGCTTTATTGGCTGAACAGTTCCTTGAACATTTTGATGGTTTCTCGATTGGTTCAAATGACTTAACACAATTAACACTTGGTCTTGACCGTGATTCTGGTATCGTATCTCACTTATTTGATGAGCGTGATCCAGCGGTTAAAGCCCTTCTTTCTATGGCAATTCATGCATGCCGTAAAGCAGGGAAATATGTTGGTATTTGTGGTCAAGGCCCTTCAGACCACCCTGACCTTGCTAAATGGCTCATGGAACAAGGTATTGAATCTGTGTCACTTAACCCTGACTCAGTGCTTGATACTTGGTTCTTCCTTGCTGAAGAACAAATCAAGAAAGCTTAGTCTTTTTTAAAAAAGACCCTTTCGTAGGGTCTTTTTTCATCTTTAGTCATTGAGAATTTTTAATTATGCAAATTTACTTGGCTCGTAATAACCAACAAGCTGGGCCTTATAGTTTAGACCAACTGAACCAAATGCTTTCTAGCCAACAAGTATTACTTACAGACTTGGTTTGGCACGAAGGTATGAGTGAATGGAAAACTCTTGGCGAACTCACTCAAGGAAAACTTGTCTACGAACCTGTAGGTTATTCATCATTCAATCATCAAATTAACAATAAAACTGAGCAGTCAGCTTTTAAAATCAAAGTTGAACAAAAACCGACTGAACTTGCTTCTTTTCACTCACGTTTACTTGCCAAAGTAATTGATTTAACACTTTGGTTGCCCATGGCAGCAATCCCATCTTTCTTCTTCAATGAAAGTCAATATGCTGAACTATTCGAGATTCAGAAACAATTACAAGCTGCTCAAGTCGCATCAAGCAAAGCTGTTGAATTACAACAGCAACTTATGCAGCTTATTCCAAATGAAGCATGGATGAGTATTTTTGTTTATTTGATCCTTATGCTGATGCTACAAGCTTTTTTAATTGCAAAATCAGGACAAAGCATTGGTAAAAAAACAACCAAAATTAAAATCGTAGATGCTGAAACACATGCGTCAGTCAATACGATTAGAGCTTTTTGGTTGAGAAGTGCTTTATTTATCATTCTGAATTTATTGTTTATGCCATTTATTACCATTATCGACTATGCTTTCTTTGCATTTAATAAAAATCGTCAAACTTTGCATGATAAATTGGCAAAAACTAAGGTCGTAAAGCAATAATTTTTAATTAACTAAGCAAAAGAGGATTTATTCCTCTTTTCTTACATAGAAAATTGATATTTATAGAAAAGATATACAATTAAATAACAATTCCTACAAAATAAATCGGGTTTTAAAACAAGTATTTCTGACCGTGTTAGATATAGCTTAGTTTTTCAATATGAGGCATAATGCCCAACAACGTAGCGGTGTCGCATGATTGCTAAGCATTTCACAAAAAATTCTTATCAATCATGCGACACTTTAATCGCTATCCCATAATTTAATTAGGGAATGGGACTCTTCACCGAGGTTGTAAAATGAGACAAACGATTTTAGCTGTATTGTCTTTATCAACGATGGCTGCACTCTTAACTGGGTGTGGTGGTGATATGGTACTTCTAAACAATAAAGGTCCAGTTGGTCAAGGTCAAAGTAGCCTGATGATGACTGCGATCTATCTAATGCTATTGGTGGTAATTCCATCAATCGTAATGGCATTATGGTTTGGTTGGCAATATCGCGCATCGAATAAAGATGCAGACTATAAACCTACTTGGGCACACTCTACGACAATTGAGATCGTTGTTTGGGGTGTTCCTGTCATTATTATTGGTATTTTAGCTTGGTTAACTTGGTGGGGTTCCCACAAGTACGACCCTTACCGTCCTTTAGAATCAGATAAAGCACCATTAACTATTCAAGCTGTCGCTGAACAGTTTAAATGGATTTTTATCTATCCTGAGCAAAATATTGCAACGGTAAACGAAGTACGCTTCCCAGAAAAAACGCCTGTAAGCTTTAAGATTACGTCTAACTTTACGATGAACTCGTTCTTCATCCCACAGTTAGGTGGTCAGATCTATGCAATGGCGGGTATGCAAACTCACCTTCACTTGTTAGCAGATGAACCAGGTGTATTCCGTGGTTTCTCAGCAAACTATTCAGGTTACGGTTTCTCTCAAATGCGCTTTAAAGCACACAGTGTAACTGAAGCTGAATTTGCAAAATGGGTAGAAGCTGTTAAAGCTGGTAATGGTACAAGTATCAATGCTGAAGCGATTCAAAAAGGTACACTTGACCAAGCTGAGTTAGCAACGCTTAAAGATGGTGATCGTTCTAAGCATCAGATCGAGCATTTAGTGAATCGTGCTAAAGCTGCTGGTGATGAAGAAGCAGTTGCTAAAGCTGAAGCAATGAAACCGTTCCCGACTAAGCCACACCCTGTGACTTATTACTCTTCTGTTGAGCCTAAGTTGTTTGAAACAATCATCAACCGCTATATGAGTAACTATCACGGTGCTGACCACTCTGCTGGACATGCAACAGCAGAAACTCATGCTGCAGCTGAACACGCTGCTCAAGGGGAATAAGACATGGATATGATTTTTGGTAAACTGGGTTGGGACTCTATCCCAACAGAGCCAATTGTACTTGTCACCATGGTCCTTATGGCACTTGGTGGAATTGCAGTTCTTGGCGGTATTACCTATTTCAAAAAATGGGGATACTTATGGAATGAATGGTTTACATCAGTAGACCATAAGAAAATCGGTATCATGTATATCATCGTATCTGTGGTCATGCTTTTGCGTGGTTTCGCCGATGCGATCATGATGCGTTTACAACTTTTCCTCGCGAAAGGCGGCGGTGAAGGTTACCTACATCCTGACCATTACGATCAGATCTTTACGGCACACGGCGTAATCATGATCTTCTTCGTAGCAATGGGTCTTGTTGTTGGTATGATGAACATCTCTGTACCTTTACAGATTGGTGCACGTGACGTTGCTTTCCCATTATTAAACTCTTTAAGCTTCTGGTTATTCGCTGGTGCTGCTGGTTTGATGATGGTTTCATTAGTATTGGGTGAATTTGCTGCGACTGGTTGGATGGCTTACCCTCCTCTATCTGGCATTCAATATTCTCCTGGTGTTGGTGTTGACTACTACATCTGGGCTCTTCAGGTTTCTGGTCTTGGTACACTTTTATCTGGTGTTAACTTCTTTGTTACCATCATTAAAATGCGTGCGCCTGGCATGAAATTGATGGATATGCCAATCTTTACGTGGACTTCACTTTGTACGGCTGTATTAATCATTGCATCATTCCCTGTATTAACAGGTACACTTGCAATGTTGACGCTAGACCGTTACTTCGGCTTCCACTTCTTCACCAATGAGCTTGGCGGTAGTCCAATGCTTTATGTGAACTTGATCTGGACATGGGGTCACCCTGAAGTATATATCTTGGTATTACCAGCATTTGGTCTATACTCAGAAATCGTTGCAACCTTCTCTCGTAAAGCGTTGTTCGGTTACAAGTCTATGGTGTATGCAACGATTGCGATTACTGTACTTGCGTTCGTTGTATGGCTTCACCACTTCTTCACCATGGGTGCTGGTGCGAACGTTAACGCGTTCTTCGGTATCATGACCATGGTTATTGCGATTCCTACAGGTGTGAAAATCTTCTCTTGGTTATTCACAATGTATAAAGGTCGCATCACCTTTACTACTCCAATGTTATGGACGCTTGGCTTCCTAATCACATTTGGTATCGGTGGTTTAACTGGTGTATTAATGGCGGTTCCACCTGCGGACTTCCTCGTACACAACTCACTCTTCTTGATCGCTCACTTCCATAACGTAATTATCGGTGGTGTGGTGTTTGGTATGTTTGCCGGCATCATCTTCTATTGGCCGAAAATGTTTGGTTGGAAGCTCAACGAAGCATGGGGTAAAGCTGCGTTCTGGTTCTGGTTCTTCGGTTTCTATTTTGCATTCATGCCGCTTTATATCCTTGGTTTCATGGGTATGACTCGTCGTTTGAATACATATGACAACCCAGAATGGGACCCATACTTAGCAATCGCATTATTTGGTGCTGTTCTTGTTGCAATTGGTATTGCATGTTTCTTAATGCAAATCATCGTTGGTTTCTTACAACGTAAGGACAACATGGATTACACAGGTGATCCATGGGATAGCCGTACCATTGAATGGGCAACGTCATCTCCTGCTCCATTCTATAACTTTGCACATGTACCAGATGCTAGCGGTATTGACCGTTTCTGGACTGACAAAGAAAATGGTGTAGCATACGCACGTGATACTAAATATGAAGACATCCACATGCCGACTGATCGTGCTGCTGGTTTTGTCATTGCAATGTTCATTACTGTATTGGGCTTTGCACTCATTTGGCATATTTGGTGGCTAGTCGTTGTTTCATTCGTTGCTGCAGTTGTTAGCTTGATCGTAAGCTCATTCACGAAGAATGTTGATTATTATGTTCCCGCTGCTGAAGTTGAGCGTATTGAAAACGAACGCTATGCTTTACTTGAAAAACACTTGAAGAAGGACTAAGGAAATGGCTGAAGTACTTCATCACGACAACCACGGTCATGACGGTCATCACGAACATGATGATACAGACTTAACGGTCTTTGGTTTCTGGACTTATTTGATGAGTGACTTGATTCTTTTCGGATCACTCTTCATTGCGTTCGCTGTATTAAGCAGTCATATTCCACCAGGTACTCCAAGTGCAAAAGACTTATTCAGTGAATCATTGGGTTATGTATTAGGTGAAACCTTTGCCCTTTTGATCTCTTCTGTAACGTTTGGCTTTGCAGTGCTTGCATCTTATAAAAAGAATGTGAATCAAGTGATTACTTGGTTATTTATCACATTCCTTTTCGGTGCAACCTTCATCGGTATGGAAATCAATGAGTTCCATCACCTTGTACATGAAGGTCATGGTCCAACGCATAGTGCATTCTTATCATCATTCTTTACTTTGGTTGGTACACACGGTATTCACGTAACCTCTGGTTTAGTGTGGATGTTGGTATTGATGTATCAAATCAAAAAGAATGGTTTGACATTAGCGAATACACGTCGTCTTGCTTGCTTAAGCTTGTTCTGGCACTTCCTTGACATCGTTTGGATCTGTGTATTCAGCGTCGTTTACTTACTGGGAGTTCTCTAATGAGTGGTCATGACCATAATGCTGCAGGTGCGTCGCACGGTAACTTTAAGCAATACACTGTTGGGTTCATCCTATCTGTTATCCTCACCATCATCCCATTCGGGATGGTGATGGCGGGCGGATTTAGCCGTGGCATCTTAGTTACTGTTATTGCAATCGCTGCTGTTGCTCAGGTAATTGTACAACTTGTGTATTTCTTACACATGAATACATCATCTGAACAACGTTGGAACCTTATTGCATTTATCTACACAATTTTATGTATCGCTGTACTTTTAGTCGGCTCTGTGTGGATTATGAATTACCTACACTACAACATGATGATCTAAACTGATTGTCATGTGGAAAAAGTATTTATTCCTGACTAAACCAGGAATTCTCTTCGGTAATTTTATTACCACCTTGGGCGGCTTCTTTTTAGCCGCCCAAGGCTCTATAGACTTCCTCTTATTATTAATTACATTACTTGGAACAACTTTTGTGGTTGCTTCTGGTTGTGTAGTCAATAATGTAATTGATCAAGATATCGATCAAAAAATGCAACGCACAATGAATCGTGCTCTTGTTAAGAAAACCATATCTCCTACTATTGCGATGTTTTATGCTCTTGTCTTAGGTGTTATTGGTTTTAGCATGCTCTGGTTCTATGTGAATGCCTATGCATTTTTATTCGCAATTATTGGTTTTGTCGTCTATGTCGGTTTTTATAGTTTGTGGACGAAACGTACCACGATCCATCAAACCGTGATTGGTAGTATTTCTGGAGCGAGTCCACCTGTTATTGGTTATACGGCTGTAAGTCATCATTTCGATATGGCTGCTCTTCTCATTTTTATTGCATATGCCTTATGGCAAATGCCGCATTCATGGGCAATTGCGATTTATCGTTTTGAAGATTACAAAAACGCAGGCGTGCCTATTTTACCTGTTGCACGTTCTATTCATAGAACTAAAATCGAATCGCTGATCTATGTGGTTTTATTCACTGTTGCGATGAATGCTTTGTATATATATGGATATACCAATCTTATTTTCTTGGTCATCTGTAATGCACTTTGTATTTACTGGTTTTACATTGGTATTTTAGGATTTAAAGCTGAAGATGATCAGCTTTGGGCAAAACGCTTTTTCCTTTTTTCAGTAATCTTAATTACTGTGATGAGTTTGAGCTTTAGCTTTACATTTAAAAGCCCTGCACCCTTCCTCCCTATTTTTTAAAAAGATAGAGACTTCTCTGTCTTTTTATTCCCCGCTTCACTTGTTATCATTTCGTGCAATAAAAACATTTCACCCTTTATTGCCTAAATGAAACTACAAAACAAATTTATATTCAAATCAATTGTCTATTCTTCGCTTTCACTGGCAATTTACTATAGCCCAATCACCTATGCTGGTGTAGAGCAATTTTGCGAGCCAAACCTTGCCATAAATGACAAAAATTTAAACGGTTGTAGCAATCTTCCTGTGTTATATCCAGCAAATGATAGTCAAACAAATATGACGTTACTACTCAGCGACTTAGGGCTTGCAACAATTAAGCCAATGACAGCTGATGCCAATTTATGGGATGCGGTATATGGAACGGTACCTTTTGATGCAGCGAATCTGTCATCTCTGACTCAGAATAAAATGCCAAATCAAAGAAAACTATTAGAAAGAAATGACACCGTTTTTGACGAACGTTGCACGAGCTTTGATTCAGGTAATCAAGCTTTTAATACACAAGTGCAAAATAATAAAGTAATTCCAAATCTAGAAAAGCAAATTTTGATTTCTGAACGCAAGAAAATGAATCAGTGTGGTGACAAAATTGAATTGATTGCGATTAATCCCAATTGGTCAATCACAACACGTCAATATGCTTCTTATTTAAATGCGAGTATTCTGTTTTATAATAGCAATTATTCAGCAGCGACTAAAATTTATACCGCCTTAACCACCATTGAAGATACGTGGTTAAAAGAAACATCACAATATATGTTAATTCGGACATCACTCAATTCAGCCTATGCAACTGGTGTAGACAAATATGGTGATGTTTATTTAGACAATATTAACCAAAATTTACTCAAACAATTTTTGGATAATATCACCACTTACCTCAAAGCCTATCCAAATGGACAATATATCGCGAGTGCGCGTGGTTTTATGCGTCGTGGTTTTTGGCTTTCAAAACGCCAAGATTTATTGGTTAATGAAATTGTCTGGCAACTCAAAAACCCAACATCAAAATTTTATAATTTGGAAATGAGTGAACTTCCCGCCGAAATTGATCGCCGAGTGTTCGATAGCTCAGCTTTTAATGTTAACAATCTAAAAGACCCTTTCTTTTTGGCAGTATATGATTTGATGCATATGCGTGAATCGAGTTCAGAGAATTATCGTCCGATTTCTTGGGCACAACTGAATGCACAAAAAGATTTTTTCAAAACCCAACCTGAACTATTTCAATATTTACAAGCTGTTCACTTATTTTTTGTTCAAAATAAAGCTCAAGAAGCTCAAAATTACTTAGCTAAAGCAAATGCTAAAAATAGTAGTTATTTGCAGTTAAGCCAAACTTTTTTGAGAGGACAAATTTTAGAAAAAATTGGACAACCTCAAAATGCTGAAGAATATTGGCGTCAGCAACTTGCACAGGCCAAAGACAGCTATCAACGCGGTTTATTTGAAACAGCATTATCCAATCATTTGGCAATAAAACAGGACTATTCAGCATTTATAGGAAAAAAAGCTCAAATTACTCAGCCGAACCTACAGAGAAATTTTATTACCCAAATCGCAGATACAAACAGTTTGCAAAAATTAATTCAATCTGATCAAAGTAACATAGATCAAAAACAAGCTGCGATCTACACCCTTCTGAGTAAAAGCTTAGTACATCAACAATTCGAATTGTTTAAACAAAGCTATGCTTTTATGCCCAAAAATGCCATGCAATACAAAGGTTATAACAGTGATAATGAACAATTAAAAAACAAACCAGATTTTTCTAATTTCATTTGGAATGGAGCGAATATTACACCGCAACTAAAATGCTCAAATTTAGAGACTTTAGTTAATCAATTGGCTCAAACACCTAAAGATCAATTATTAAATGTTTGCTTAGGAGAATATTTCCGTAGTGAACAAGGATATTCGTTGCAGCAACTTTCTTATAATGAAAAACAAACATCAAATTTTTCAGGCAAAATTTTTGCTCGTGGTCAGATTTATCAAGATCTCATCAAATCATCAAGCAAAAGCGATTTACAAGCTTACGCCCTTTATCGCGCAATACAATGTTATGCGCCGAGTGGTATTAATGATTGTGGTGGTAATGAAGTAAACAAATCTGTCCGCAAACAATGGTTTGATCAAATCAAAACAGATTATCCAAATAGCATTTGGGCAAAATCACTGAAATATTATTGGTAATTGACGATGTTGAAGTGGCTGAAAGCAATCATTTTCACTTTTTTTATTTTTAACTTATTTGCTTGCCAACCTGCACAATCCGCAACATCAACAATTGATGCCAATCATTTCGATTCATTTTGGATTTGGGGAAACATTCAATCTGCGCCTTACTTAAGTAAGGCAAAAGAACTGTATATTTTGCAAGGAGAAATTCGATATTCAAAACAAAAACATAGTTCTATATTGATCCCACAAGGTGTTTCTATCCTCAAATTACCACGTCAGAAAATTTGGTTAGTTTTTCGAACACATCATCTGGTTTGGAACGAACAAAACTATCAAACTGTTTTCAAACGTTTAGAACATTGGAGAAATCAAGGGAATCAAGTTCAGGGAATTCAAATTGATTTCGACAGTCAAACCCATGATTTAAAAGAATATGCCCTTTTTCTAGAAAGTTTCAGAAAAAGACTCCCTCCCTCCTATCAACTTAGCATTACAGGATTACTTGACTGGACAAATTTTAAGGATCAGAAAACTTTAACTATTTTGAAAAATAATATCAGTGAACTGGTGATCCAAACCTATCAAGGTACAACCACCATTCCCAATTACCCACAATATTTAAAACGTATCTCTGCAATGCAACTGCCTTACAAAATCGGTTTTGTACAAAATGGGTTACGTCAAAATAACTCAAACAATCTTAATGACCCTCATTTTAAAGGCTATGTCATCTTTTTACTTCGATCTAAAACATGAATTTACTTGCGATTTAAATGAAATGTGTCTAAAATCCCAGCTTCGCAATTTGCGACATAACTTTTTAGTTATGACTCCTTGCTTCTAACTTTTTAGTTAGGGGCTGCTTAAACCGTAAGGAGCTGACAATGCGTCACTACGAAATCGTACTACTGGTACACCCAGACCAAAGCGATCAAGTTGTAGGTATGGTTGAACGCTATATCTCTCAGATCAAAGAAGCTGAAGGTCAAATTCACCGTTTAGAAGATTGGGGCCGTCGCCAATTGGCTTACCCAATCAACAAGATTCACAAAGCACACTACATTCTTATGAATGTTGAATGTGGTCAAACGACTCTTGATGAATTAGAAGAATTGTTCCGTTATAACGATGCAATCATTCGTAACATCATTATCCGTCGTGAAAACGCAATTACTGAAGAATCTTTACTTGCTAAGAGTGCTGAAGAAAAACGTGCGCGTAAAGCTCAACGTGAAGAAGCACAACAAGCAATTCAAGAAGCTGAATAAGGAGAACCTCAATGGCACGTTTTTACCGTCGTCGCAAGTTCTGCCGCTTTACAGCTGAGAATGTTGCGTACATCGACTACAAAGATATCGACACTTTAAAACAGTACATCACTGAAAACGGCAAGATTGTTCCTAGCCGTATTACAGGTACTAAAGCTCGTTATCAACGTCAATTAGCGTTAGCTATTAAACAAGCTCGCTATTTGTCTTTGATTCCGTACACTGACAACCATAAGTAAGTGAGGTGAGCTGTGGACGTTATCTTATTACAACGCATTAAGAATCTTGGTAAATTAGGCGACAAAGTATCAGTTAAAGCTGGTTACGGTCGTAACTTCTTGATTCCTCAAGGTAAAGCAGTCGCTGCTACTGAAGCAAACACTTCTGCTTTTGAAGCACGTCGTGCTGAACTTGAAAGACAAGAAGCTGAAGTATTAGCTGCTGCGAATGCACGTGCTGAACAATTGAACGAAGTTAACATTGTAATCACTGCGAAAGCTGGTGACGAAGGTAAACTTTTCGGTTCTATCGGTACTCGTGACATCGCTGATGCTTTAACTAATGCTGGTCTTGTTGTTGACCGTGCAGAAGTTCGTTTACCAAACGGTGCGCTTCGTCACACTGGTGAATTCAACATCGCAATCCAATTGCACCATGATGTTGTTGCTGAAGTTCTCGTTACTATCGTATCTGAGTAATTTCTGCAAAGAAAAGAGCATGTTTTTACATGCTCTTTTTTTATGTCTAAAATTTTATATTTTAGTACACTCTACTTTTCCACCAATTAAACAATTTTCTTCCAATTAAATTCTCCTGTCTGCATCCATTTGGATTAAGATAGTCAGTCGTTACAGTTTCATCTTTTTATTAGGTCTTGTTATGTCACAGGCGAATGCCAATTTTACGAAAAATTCTCCAAACACAGAGAGTAAAGTGAGTGACTCAGGTCAATTAAAAGAATTTCGTACACCACCGCACAATCTCGCAATTGAACAAGCTGTATTAGCGGCGTTAATGACAGTTGCCGAATCATTTGAACAAGTCAGCGATTTGCTTAAAGAAAATGATTTTTATGCGACACGTCATAAATATATTTATCGTGCCATCGAAAAACTAGCACAAGAAAACTCGCCTTATGATGCTGTATTGGTCAATGATTGGTTACTCAAACAGAACCTGCTTGATGCAATTGGTGGTGAAGAATATTTAATGCAATTGATGGCAGATTCACCTTCAAGTTTTTATAATCTTGAAATCTATGCCAATAAAATTAAAGAATTTTCAACACTACGTGCAATGATTAAAGTCAGTAGTGATATTTTGCAAAATGCTTATGACACTAAAGGTCGCCCTGTCAGTGAGATCCTAGATTTAGCAGAAACCAGTATTTTCTCTTTGGCCGAACAGCATAACAATAACAAGAAAGATTCAGGGCCAAAATCGATTAGCTCTGTCACTGCTGATGTGATTTCTAAACTCGATGAACTTTCTAAATTAGATGGCAACATTACAGGTTTAACCACAGGTTTCTTAGAGTTAGATAATAAAACTTCAGGTATGCAAGCTGGGGATTTGATTATTGTTGCAGCCCGCCCTTCGATGGGTAAAACTACCTTTGCCATGAACTTAGTTGAAAGTGTACTGCAATACAACCGCTTACCTGCTCTCGTATTCTCAATGGAGATGCCAGCAGATTCGATTGCTATGCGTTTGATCTCAGCAATGGGTAAAGTCCATCAAGGTCATCTACGTTCAGGTAATCTTGATGCAGACGAATGGACCAAAGTCACAGGAACTATTCTTCAATTACAAGAAATGCACCTCTATATCGATGATTCCTCTGCTCTGCCGCCAACCGAACTTCGTGCGCGTGCGCGACGTATTGCCAAAATGCATGATGGAAAAATCGGCTGTATCATGGTCGACTACTTACAGTTGATGAAAGTGCCGGGCATGGGCGATAACCGTGTGGGTGAGATTTCCGAAATTTCTCGAAGCTTAAAAGCATTGGCCAAAGAAATGCAATGCCCTGTCATTGCACTGTCTCAGTTGAACCGTAGTTTGGAGAACAGACCAAATAAACGGCCTGTGATGTCAGACTTACGTGAATCAGGCGCAATCGAGCAAGATGCCGACTTGATCATGTTTATCTATCGTGATGAAGTCTATAACAAAGAGTCTAAAGAAGCTGGTACAGCCGAAATTATTATCGGTAAACAACGTAATGGTCCAATTGGTTCAGTGCGTCTTGCCTTTGAAGGTCAATACACTCGCTTTAGTAACCTTTCACCTGAGTTCTATGCTCAATACGATGACGAGGAATAGTCCCTCAGTTATTGATCTGCCTTAAATATTCCATGTCGACCCAAAGGAGAAATCAGGGTGCGCCAAGCAACAGTTTATATTGATAGTGATGCACTACAATATAATTTAAATCGTGTTAAACAACTTGCTCCACATTCAAAAATTGTCAGTATGGTCAAAGCCAATGCCTATGGACATGGAGTTAAAGACTGTTTAGCCGCCTTGGATGCAACAGATGCCTTTGGTGTCGCCTGTTTAGAAGAAGCTTTAGAGATCAGGCAACTCGGATATACTCAGCCAATCACCTTGATTGAGGGCATATTTTCAGAAGACGAAATGCAACAAGTAATTGAGTACAAACTCGAATGCCTGATTCATCAAAGTCAGCAAGTTGAATGGTTGATTCAGCATAAGCAAGCTTATAATGCTTTGGGCTTAAAAGTTTGGGTCAAGCTAAATAGCGGAATGAACCGTTTAGGCTTTAAAGTGACTGAAATTATCGATGTCATCCAACGTTTAAAATCGGAAGGCTTTAGCTGTGTCCTCACCATGCATTTTGCCAATGCAGATGCCGATCACCCTTTAAATGAACAACAAAAGCAGCAATTTCTCCATGTCAAAGAAGCATGCGCCCCTATCTTAGCATCGTGTTGTAACTCTGCTGCGATCTATAAATATCCTGAATTGCATTTCGATTTCGTTCGCCCAGGTATCATGCTTTATGGCGCAAGTCCATTTGCTGACAAAAATATATATGAACTTGATTTAAAGCCTGTAATGACCTTTAGTGCAGAAATCATTGCGCTCAATCAAATTCAACAAGGTGAATTTGTAGGATATGGTTCTAGCTTTACGGCTTCATACCCATCAAATATTGCCATTGTTTCCATTGGATATGGTGATGGTTACCCACGTGCTTATTTAAAACCAAATTTCGTTGCGATTGATCAACAACTTGTTCCTGTTATTGGTCGTGTCAGCATGGACATGATTGCGATTGACGTTACTCAGGTTAAAGCTGAATTAGGTACTACAGTAGAACTATGGGGCAAACATCGACTCGTCGATGATGTCGCTGCGGCAAACGGCACCATTGGTTACGAATTATTATGTCGGTTAAGTAATAGACCCATTCGAAAAGTGATTTAAAACAGATAAAAAATCCAAGCCTTTGCTTGGATTTTTCTTAGATGATTACAAACCATAATCAGTCGTAGGTTTTGGCAACTCTTGAAGTCCACGGCGTAAGGTTTCAGACCATTGCTTACTAATTTGAGTAAAATAAGGATCATCTTCTCGGATGCGTTTTCCTTCAGGGATTTTAAAACTATCTTTATGATAAACCAACGCGTCTAAAGGTAATCCAACAGAAACATTAGACCTTAATGTTGAGTCAAAAGAGATCAAACTGCAACGTAACGCATCATCCAATGGCATCGTATAGTGCAGTGCACGATCTAAAATTGGCTTTCCATATTTACTTTCACCAATCTGAAAATATGGTGTATCAGTAGTGGCACAAATAAAATTGCCTTGAGGATAGACATTATAAAGTTGCATCTCCTCACCTTGTATCTGTCCACCGACCAAAATACTACAGGAATAATTCATCTGTTCCTGAGTATCAGTCGTAACATCCTCAAGCACCTTACGCAAAGTCTTTCCAATTAATTCAGCAACTTCAAACATGGTATTTGCGCTATATAAATTTGGCTCTTGATGCAATGCTAAAGCATTTTGTAAATGACCAATGACAGCTTGAGTTGTTGCTAAATTACCTGCTGTTTGCAATGCAATAAAACGCTCACCTTCAACACCAAAGGTATGTAATTTACGAAATACAGAAATATGATCGACCCCTGCATTAGTTCGAGTATCACTAATCAATACCAAACCTTGCTCTAATCTTAATGCACAACAATAGGTCATCTCTTCTTCTCTTACCTTCAACAAGCCAAAACTTGAACCGTAGATATCATACTTTCCACCCCACCTTGCTCACGGATACCTCGAATTGGTGCAACATCTAGATAATCACGACCAACTGCGACATAAATATGATTTTTTGGGGTAAATATCTGGTTACTTACATCGAAACAATACCACTCATTTTCTACAAAAACCTCAGCCCATGCATGACTGGCTAGGTGCGGTTGATTTTCATCATAGATATAGCCAGATACATAACGAGCTGGTAAATGTAATCCACGACACATCGCAATTAAAATATGTGCATGATCTTGACATACACCCTGTCTTGCATGAAATGCATCAATTGCAGAAGTCGTCACTGAGGTGGTCTCAGGCTGGTACTGAACTTGTTGTAAAATTTTCTCAGATAAAAGTATTAAATGCTTACGATCTTTTACTTTGACCACTGCCTGAGCAAAATCAAGCATACTTAGATCGCAACACGTCATCATGGTACGCTGCAAAAAAAGCATTGGAGAAACATCCGTTTCTACATAACCGAGTTCTGTTGCATATAAATCAACGACACCTTGCGCCATAATGGTCAAGTAGCGATATTCATGTCTCTGAGTTGCAGTAATCCATAAATTATTAAATGCGTCTCTTTGACATGAATATTGTCCCGGCACACTAATATGCCAGTTTTCTATGCTTTGGTGCATAGAACTCTGCGGCATCATTTTAATCGATTGCACACTATTTCGAGCAACTTGCGTATAACGATAGTGCGTTTGATGATTCACCATGAGTTTCATGAGAATGCCTCAAATTGATTTTCTAGCTTATAGGTGAAAGCATAAAACTGATTTAAATAAGGTTGCTCTTTTAGAATCTGCCAATTTGGCTGCAAGTCATCCCAACCTAGTTCAAATAACTGTTCAATAATCGGATCAATCGAAGCTATAACATCCTGAATATTATGTTGAAAACGGAAATGCGTATCAATTTTTTCAATACATTGTCCAACATGAAAGAATAAGAAAACATCGTTTTGTTCTGTTTTTAAGAGAGCACAACACTTCCCTACGACGGCTTGAATCTCTTCACCATCAGATACTGCATTTTTAATTATATGATTCAGCTCAGCATAAGTATGAGCTGTCAGTAAACCACGTAATTCTTGAATATTATCTCGAGCAATCTCAAGCTGGCTCAATAAAGAATAGGGTTGTTGATGATCTAGCATAAAATTATTCAGATTATCAGCATCATCAATATGTAAACAAAGCGCTTGAGCAAAACCTGCTGCTTGTTCATCATCACAAAATGGCAAATGGCTAGCAACATGACCAATTCTAAATAAATAACGACCTAACCAATAAATATGATGAGCGCTTGAATTAAGTAAAACCATAAATGTCCTCCCTTATATATGATCAAATTTCCCAAAGTACGGCATTAGGCCAGATACTTTGGACTAAAACTCTTAAGGAAAACGTTCAAGAATGTAATGTTTCTACAACCCATGTATCTTTGATACCACCGCCTTGAGAAGAATTAACCACTAAAGAACCCGCTTGCATCGCAACTCGAGTCAGACCACCCGGCACAATCTCAGTACGGTAAGGAGAACTCAAAACGAATGGACGTAAATCAATATGTCGCTCAGCAACCCCTTCAGACGTTAATGTTGGTGCAACCGAAAGCGCTAAAGTGGGTTGCGCAATATATAAGTGTGGTGTTTCAATAATTTTTTGTCTAAATAGTTCAATTTGTTGCTGATCTGCTTGCGGCCCAATCAACATGCCATAACCACCCGAACCTTGAGCCTCTTTCACGACCAATTTTTCTAAATTATGAAGGACATAATCCAATTGTTCTTGGTCACGACATTGATATGTCGGAACATTATTTAAAATTGCTGTTTCACCCAAATAAAACTTAATCATTTTATCAACATAAGGATAAATTGATTTATCGTCAGCAACACCTGTACCTGGTGCGTTTGCAATCACAACATTTTTTTGCAAATAAGCCGACATCAAGCCTGCGACGCCTAATGTACTATCAGGTCTAAAAGTTAACGGATCAAGAAAGTCATCATCGACACGGCGATAGATCACATCAACTTGCTGACGACCACGAATTGTTTTAACAAACACTCGATCATTTTCAACAAATAAATCTCGACTTGTGACTAATGGCACATCCATTTCTCGTGCTAAAAATGAATGCTCATAATAAGCACTGTTAAAACGACCCGGTGTTAATACCACAATAAGTGGATTATCCACATAAGCATTCTCTTCTAAAATTGCTCTTAATAAAGTTGGATATTGTTCTATACCTTGCAAATTGTTACTGATGCACAAATCAGGCATTAGTTTTTGACTAATCTTACGACTCTCAATCATATAAGATACGCCAGACGGTGTTCTTAAGTTATCTTCAAGTACGAAGAAATCACCCTGACCATCACGAATAATATCAATACCGCTGATTTGTGAATAAACCTTCCCTTTAAGATGATGATTTAACATATGTGGCTGAAATGCTTCATGCGTAATCACTTGATCAGCAGGAATAAGCCCCTCTTTTAAAATATTTTGCCCATGATAAATATCATCCAAAAATGAATTGAGTGCTTTCACGCGTTGTGCACAACCTGATGAAATTTTTTCCCATTGTTTCTTTTCAATCACTCTTGGAATCAAATCATAAGGAATGGTTCGCTCAGCACCCTCTTGATCGCCGTAAACATTAAATGTGATTCCCTGATAAAGGAAATGTTGCTTCGCTTGATTCCCAAGTGTTCGTAACTCATCGAGACTTCGAATACTCAACCACTGTTCAATTTTTTTCGAAGCTTCCGCATTAAAACTTTTGTCATCAAGCATCTCGTTAAAAAACTCAGATTTAAGCTGTTCAAACAAGTTTGTGCTGACACTAAGCTGTGGGATAAATGTAGACGAATGGACTGATACCGCTGCCGTTTGCTCTTGAGTATAATAATCCGCACTGACATGTAGGTGGTGTTCTTGTTCTGACATAGAAACCTCGTCTCATCATTTATTTATATCTTAAATAAGCAATTTCAATGCCACTTATATAAAGCGATTATTTTTTTCATCAGACTTAAGATCATTCAATAAATCGACAGTTGTTTCAGTCGTAAATACGTAATCTCAAGATCATAGGCTTGCTAAATAGTGCTAGTTTTTTTATTGTGTCTGCTTTAGACCATTAAATTACGTATTACGCTTATGTCATCCGTACAAGAAAAAGAAACTTCCAATAGCCTTTATCGCCAATGGCAGATATTGTCTCGTCTTTCTACAGGGAAATGGATGGGGACACGTGAATTACAAGAAACATTACAACGTGAAGGAATCGAAATTAGCCTGAGAACCATTCAGCGGGATTTAAATCAGATTGCTCAACGCTTTCCCATTGAAAGCAATAAGACTGTACCGCAAGGTTGGCGTTGGCGTTCAGATGCACCAATCCAAAGCTTGCCACATATGACCAGCTCTCAAGCTGTAACTTTTATGATGGTAGAAGAGCATTTAAGACACTTACTTCCGCCAAGTTTACTTGAGGAAATGACACCTTGGTTTGATCTGGCAAAACGTAGTTTGTCTACACAAAACAATGTCAGACAATGGATCAATCGCGTTCGTATTGTTCCTGCTTCGCAACCATTAATCCCTCCGATGGTTGATAAACAAGCTCAACAAGCAATTTATGAAGGCTTGCTACAAGATAAACAAATTGAATGTGTATATAAAGCACGAACCAATTCAGGCGAAGATAAGTCCTATATTTTAAATCCTTTAGCTTTGGTTCAAAAAGGTGCAGTAATTTATTTAATCTGTACCAGAAATGATAAAACTGAAGTACAAACTTTTGCCTTGCACCGCTTTAAAGCAGCAACTGTACTTGATAGCCGTGCTTTACATCCCGTAAATTTTGATATTGATAACTATATTGAATCTGGTGCGCTTGGTTTCCGTGTAGATTACAACAAACCGACTGAACAGATTCAACTCAAATTGACGATGACAGAAAATACAGCAAAAAGTTTTTATGAAAGTCAGTTAAGTAAAGACCAAAAGATTACGCCGTTAGAAGAAAATATTGTTGAGGTTAGTGCAACAGTTCCTTTTACTTCTCAACTGGTTTGGTGGCTCAGAAGCTTTGGCAAAAAACTACTAAATATTGAACCTACTGCTGCTTATAATGCAGTGAAAGAGGTTGAGGAAAATACTGAATAAAAAAGAGAACCTTTCAGTTCTCTTAAATCTTTTATCAGTCTTATGTTTAAGCTTAAGGTTTGTTCTTATTATATTAAACATGTTCAAACCAATTTCGCTCCCCGCCCGATCAAAATTGGTTTGTACCTCATTCATCACTTTGGATTGAATTAACATTGGCATGCTAATTCATATCCATTGTAACGGATTCTCTTTTTCGTCATCATTAAAGCCCTCTTTGTTTGAATGTATCGTTAATATAACGAGGATTTTTTAAGCTGTGAAATAATAAAGATTGAAATCAAAAGCTGATTTTTTGCTAGGCCGTTTGAATAACTAAATCTATAAAATAAAAAAGCTCCCATACGGGAGCTTTTCAATCCTCACATCAGCTTATGCTGAAAATGGATGACGTAATACAATTGTTTCCGCACGGTCTGGACCTGTAGAAACAATATCAATTGGGCATTCAATTAACTGCTCAAGACGTTTCACATAAGCCAATGCATTTGCAGGAAGTTGATCAATTTGAGTCAAACCAACAGTTGATTCACTCCAACCTGGCATTGTTTCATAGATTGGTTTTAAGCTTTCAAATGAAATTGCATCAGAAGAACCTGCACAGCCTGAATCAACATCTTCATAACCTACACAGATTTTGATTTCTTCTAAACCATCTAATACATCAAGCTTAGTCAAGCAAATGCCAGATAATGAGTTTACTTCAACTGAACGACGTAGGATTTCAGCATCGAACCAGCCACAACGACGTTGACGACCAGTAGATGCACCAAATTCGTGACCCACAGTACCTAAATGACGACCAATCGCATCACCCGTATCTGTAGCAGCATCGTAGTGCAACTCAGTTGGGAATGGACCAGCACCAACACGTGTTGTATATGCTTTAGTAATACCTAATACATAATCTAAATGTAATGGGCCCATACCAGAACCAGAACTTACGCCACCAGCGGTTGTATTAGAACTTGTTACAAACGGATAAGTACCATGATCGATGTCAAGTAACGAACCTTGAGCACCTTCAAACATAATTGACTTACCTTCTTTACGGTAATCATGTAACACTTTGGTCACGTCAATCACTAATGGTGCAAGCACTTCACGCCATTGATTACAAAGCTCAAGTACATCTTCAAACTTCACTTCATCAACACCGTAGAATTGAGAAAGTTGGAAGTTATGCAGCTCTAGCATTTCCTTAAGTTTTTCTTCAAGTAATGCGCCACCACGAATTAAATCAGCTACACGTACAGCACGACGTGCAACTTTATCTTCATAAGCTGGACCAATGCCACGACCTGTTGTACCAATTTTGGCATTACCACGTTTTTTCTCACGTGCTTGGTCTAGTGCAATATGGTTTGGCAAAATTAAAGGACAGTTTGGTGAAATACGTAAACGCTCTTTAACAGGTACGCCTTCCGCTTCCAGAATTGCCATTTCTTTAATTAATGCTTCAGGAGAAAGAACAACACCATTCCCGATTAAGCACAATACGTTTTCACGTAAAATACCTGATGGAATGAGGTGTAATACAGTCTTCTTACCACCGACGACAAGTGTGTGACCTGCATTGTGTCCACCTTGATAGCGTACGACCGCAGCCGCCTGATCTGTGAGCAGGTCGACGATCTTACCTTTACCCTCGTCGCCCCATTGGGTACCCAGTACCACAACATTTTTGCCCATAATAGCCTCATTACATCATGCTGTTAAAATTGGAAGCTAAGTTTTTTTTAAACTTAGCAATTAAATTTTTTCAATTACCCATTGCCCATTTTGCGACACCATTTGATGCGTCGCACAAGGTACAGAGCTTAAATCATCATTACCTAACAATTGCACTACACTTAAACCTTGAGTACGTGCATCAGCAATTGCATTCAATAGATCTTGTTGATTGCCTTTAGGAGCGACAACTGTTTCAATTTCAGCAAATTGTGTAGCGCCTAAAGCATATAAATCACAACTAAAACCTGTTGCTGGACGAGCACGACCAAAGTGCTCACCAATACCATCATAACGCCCACCCTGAGCAAGTGGCGCAGCGCGATTAGGCGCATAAATGGCATACATCAAACCCGTATGATAGTGGTAACTACGCAGTTCAATGACATCTATACCAATATCAAGACTAGACCAGCGAGATCTTATTTCTGCAAAAGTTGTTCTCAATGCATCAAACGCATTTTTAAAATCAACATCATTTAAAACATCTGGACTTAAATGTGCTTGCAAAGCTTCTAGATCGCTCGCATAACGACCTAGAGCATAAAAATCAGTACCCATTGGCAAGTCTTGAGTAAATTCTTCTAATTCTGGTAAAGCCTTACGCTGATATAAATCAGACAGCTGATTTTCAGTATTTTTATTTAAACCAGCACGCTTAACCAGACTACGGAATAAACCAACATGACCTAAGTCTAGGTGAACACCTTGTAAACTATCTGTTTTTTCCAACAAACCAAGCATAACATCAATCATTTCGACATCAGCTTCGATGCTGTCATGACCATATAGCTCCGCACCCAACTGGAGTGGAGCGCGTGTTGCATTAAAGTTTTGCGGTTTTGTATGAAGGACTGTACCTGCATAGCAATAACGAGCTACACCTTCAATTGGTCGAACATGCGCATCAATACGTGCAACTTGCGGTGTCATATCCGCTCGGACACCAAGCAAACGACCTGAAAGTTGATCAATAACTTTAAATGTAACCAAATCTAAGTCTTGATTTGATTCTGAAAGTGAAGATAACGATTCGATGTATTCAATAAATGGTGTATATACCAATTGATAACCGCGAACTGCAAGAAAATCTAATGCTTGTCTACGCAAAGCTTCAACAACTTGCGCTTGTTCGGGCAATACATCTGCTACCCCATCAGGGAGCAACCATGTCTCTGAAATGGTCATGTTCAAACCTAAAATCTGTTCAATGTGGAGGCATCCACACAAAAAGCAACCACATAAAAAAATCGGGTGAATGCCCGATTCAGCGTAGTGTAGCACGAAGATTTATATGATGCACCTGAGAATTTGAAGAAATGTGATTGATTCAATTCTCTTTATCTTGAATCTTTAAACTACAATTAACGAGTTAATTCAATAGATTGAAATTAGTCAATCAATATATCAAACCTAAGGTTTTTATATAAGATTCGGCCAATATTTGAACGACCAATTCCAATATACCTCAGTATAAATAAAGTAAAGAAGAACACTTGCTCATAAATCTGAACATAATTTTTTGGAAAAATCACATATTGTCTATAGAATGACAATCAATTGTTTTAGTCCACTAAATCTTTTGTATTTTGGTTTTTTATACTCAAAATTTCATAAGAGTATTGCTAAATTAGAGACCTTTATTATTACCGCCCTTCACCACGATTTCCAACACATTCACTAACTCAGCATTTTGTTTCTCCAATGCTGCGATATTTGCCACAGTTCTATCTAAAACTTCTTGTTGTACATGCATCTTCTTTGCTAAATCTTGCATAATTTCCAAACTCTTTTTTAGATGCAACTCTAGATGTACAACTTTTCCCTCAAGTTGTAAAACGTGTGTATCTTGGTTTGGTACTATTGTTGATGTCTTAAACTGAAACCAAAATAAAAAAGCAACAGCCACCAATAAAACAATCAGGAAGCCCCAAATCAACATCAATGTCATAATTTTATCCTCAAATTTTATTTCTAATATATGATCTATTTAACGACAAAAAGATTCACACAAATCAAGTAAACGATTCGCATATCCCCATTCATTATCATACCACGCAAACACTTTGGCTTGATGACCCACCACCATGGTTTGAGTTAAATCGACGATTAAAGAATAGGGCGAATGATTAAAATCACTTGAAACCAAATCTTCATCTGTCACTTGCATAATCTGCGCATAATCAAGTTGTGCCGCTTTGCTCAATACTTGATTAATTTTATGCACTGTAATGGCTGAATGCGAGACAAAACTCAAATCAATTGCTGCGACATTAATGGTTGGAACACGAATAGAATAACCATCAATTCGGCCTTCCATTTTTGGCATCACTTGTTTTAATGCCCCTAATGCGCTCGAAGTTGTTGGAATAATATTTTGTCCTGAAGCGCGCGCACGACGTAAATCTCGGTGTGCGTGATCTAATACCGATTGATCTGCTGTAACCGCATGGATTTCTGTCATTAATGCCGTATCAATACCAAAAGCATCATCAATAATTTTAACTAATGGTACTAATGCCTGTGTGGTACATGAAACACTGGAAATAATTTGATCAGTTGCTTTCACATCATTGTGATTGACACCATAGACAATTGCAGCATCGACCGAATCAAAAGGCGCAGCCCCAATAATGACCCGCTTTGCCCCTGCTTCGACATGGCGAGTTGCATCAGCACGTGAACGGAATAGACCTGTACATTCCAATACCACATCTATTTTTAAATCTGCCCAAGAGAGCAATTCAGGTTGTGCTTGCTTAAAGACTTGTAATTTTAACTGTCGTTGATTGGACTGAATATTTAAAAATATCTGCTCATTTTCAATCTGAATTTCAACTTGACCTGCAAAACGTCCATGGGTGGTATCGTATTTAAACAAATGTACCAAAGTTTGTACGTCTGCAATGTCGTTGATTGCGACGATATCAAACTGAAATTGCTTTGGACTCTCAAACCACGCACGTAATACATTTCGACCAATTCGACCAAATCCATTAATAGCGATACGTTGCATGCAGAGCCCTTATTCATCAAAACATCATCTTTTCTATGCTATATGGTAAAACATGAACAGCGCTATTGAATATAGATTTTTAGCTTAAACACAGTTTTATATGATATTGCTTGTAAAATCGTTGGTTGGACTGGTATTTTCCGTTATAATTTAGCACTTTTTAAAATTATGGACGCTTGGTTGTGAGTACTCGTTTTATGACATCCGCTGAAATCCGTGAAGCATTTTTGCGTTACTTCGAATCGCAAGGGCATACACGTGTTGCTTCGAGTTCTCTCGTTCCTGCCAACGACCCAACTTTGCTATTTACCAATGCTGGTATGAACCAGTTTAAAGACTGTTTCTTAGGTTTAGAAAAGCGCGATTATGTACGTGCTGTTTCATCACAAAAATGTGTGCGTGCAGGCGGTAAACACAATGACCTCGACAACGTAGGTTATACCGCACGTCATCATACTTTCTTTGAAATGTTAGGTAACTTCTCTTTCGGTGATTATTTCAAACAAAATGCACTGAAATTTGCTTGGGAATTTTTAACCAGCGAACAATGGTTAGGCTTACCGAAAGATCGTTTATATGTCACGGTTTATCATACCGATGATGAAGCATTTGATATCTGGAACAAAGAAATCGGAATCGATGCTGAACGTATCATTCGTATTGGCGATAACAAAGGTGGCAAATACGCATCTGATAACTTCTGGGCAATGGGCGATACAGGTCCTTGTGGTCCATGCTCTGAAATCTTCTATGATCATGGCGATCATATCTGGGGTGGTTTACCAGGTTCACCTGAAGAAGATGGCGACCGTTTCATCGAAATCTGGAACAACGTTTTCATGCAGTTTAACCGTACTGCGGATGGTGTAATGCACCCTCTTCCAGCACCATCTGTAGATACAGGTATGGGCTTGGAGCGTATTTCTGCTGTATTGCAACATGTAAATTCAAACTACGAAATTGACCTGTTCCAACACTTATTAAAAGCAGCTGCTGAAATCATTGGTTTAGATACCACTGCAATTGAGGCTGAAGCGCAAGGTCAAAATAAACCAGTTGAATACCCAGCTTCTTTAAAAGTGATAGCAGATCATGCACGTTCATGCTCATTCTTGATTGCTGACGGTGTAAACCCTTCAAATGAAGGCCGTGGTTATGTGTTACGTCGTATCATTCGTCGTGCAGTGCGTCATGGTAACAAGCTCGGTGCGACTGGTTCATTCTTCTACAAAATGTTACAACCTCTGATTGAAGTCATGGGTGAAGCATATCCTGAACTTGCTGCACAGCAAGCACGCATTGAAGCACAATTGCTTAAAGAAGAAGAGCAATTTGCTAAAACACTTGAACAAGGCTTGAAATTACTTGAAGGTGAATTGGCTCAACTTAAAGGTAATGTGATTGCTGGTGAAACTGTATTTAAACTTTATGATACATATGGTTTCCCGACTGACTTAACTGCTGATATCGCACGTGAGCGTGATCTTACGATTGACGAAGCTGGCTTCGAAGTTGAAATGGCTGCTCAGCGTCAACGTGCACGTGATGCAGGTAAGTTTGCAGTTGATTACAACAGCATTGTTAAAGTTGAAGGTGAAACTCAATTTGATGGCTATGATGCAACTCAAGGCCAAGGTCAAATTGTTGCAATCTATAAAGATGGCGTTCAGGTTGATGAAATCAACGAAGGTGACGAAGCACTCATCGTATTGAACCAAACCCCTTTCTATGCAGAAAGCGGTGGTCAAATCGGTGATACAGGTATTTTCAAAAACGATACAGGTATTTTCGAAGTTCAAGATACCAAAAAATCTGGTGGTGCTTTTGTACACCAAGGTCTCGTGACCATGGGTAGCCTCAAAGCAACTCAGAATGTTGAAGCAACCGTTAAAGCGGATATTCGTGCTGCAACAGCGCGCAACCACTCTGCCACTCACCTTCTCCATGCAGCTTTACGTCAAATCTTAGGTGATCACGTTCAGCAAAAAGGTTCTTTGGTTGCAAGCGATATTTTACGTTTCGACTTTGCCAATGACCAACCTGTTTCATTTGAACAATTGCAACAGATTGAACGTTTAGTCAATGCCGAAGTGATTGCCAACACTCCTGTAACAACTGAACTGCTCGATATTGAATCAGCTAAAACGAAAGGCGCGATGATGCTGTTCGGTGAAAAGTATGGTGAAGAAGTTCGCGTACTGTCTATGGGTTCAGTGATTGAAGATAAAAACTTCTCAATCGAACTGTGTGGTGGGATTCACGTTAAACGTACAGGTGACATTGGTTTATTCAAAATCACTTCTGAAGGTGGTGTCGCTGCGGGCGTTCGCCGTATTGAAGCCGTGACGGGTACGAAAGCACTTGAAACAGTTCAAAAAGCAGAAACAGATATCCAAATCATTAACGGTTTGTTGAAAGCGCAAAAAGACCAAACTGTAGAGAAAGTTGAAGCAATTGTTGAAACTGCTTCTAGCCTACAAAAGCAAATCGAACAATTGAATCAAAAATTAGCCAGCTTCCAAGCGGCTGAGCTTTTAGATCAAGTGAAAGAAATTGCGGGTCGTCAAACGCTTATCACATCGGTAAAAGGTTTAGATGCCAAATCATTACGCAATCTTCATGACAGCGTAAAATCAAAATTGGAAGATGCAGTCATTATTTTAGCTGGTGTTGAAGGTGATAAAGTGAGTTTAATCGCATCCGTCGCTAAACAATACGCTGCAACTCTAAAAGCAGGTGACATCATCAAACATTTAGCTCAAGAGCTTGGTGGCAAAGGTGGTGGTAAACCTGACTTAGCACAAGGTGGCGCGCCACTTAACGAGAAGTTTGATCAAGTGATTGCAGCATTGCCTGCTTGGCTTGAGCAATAATAACAACTTCACTTTTGTGTAACTGACCCTGATGCCTCTCAGGGTCATGGCTTATATGGAACAACTATGGCATTAATCGTTCAAAAATATGGCGGTACCTCTATGGGTACTCCTGAGCGCATTTTAAATGTTGCTCATCGTGTCAAGCGTTGGCATGATCATGGTCACAAAGTGGTCGTGGTTGTATCGGCAATGAGTGGTGAAACCAACCGCTTACTTGCGCTTGCTAAAGCCATTACTAGCACCCCTAACCCACGTGAACTTGATCAAATGGTGTCTACGGGTGAACAAGTAACGATTTCCATGTTAGCTATGGCACTGAATTCAATTGGTGTAGAAGCTAAATCATACACTGGACGTCAAGTTGGGATTAAAACTGACAGCGCGTTTACCAAAGCACGTATCGAATCAATTGATACTGATGTAATGACCAATGATTTAGACGCTGGTCGTGTGATTGTTGTCGCTGGTTTCCAAGGTTTTGATGCTGAAGGTAATATCACAACATTAGGTCGTGGTGGTTCAGATACCTCTGGCGTAGCACTTGCAGCCGCTTTAAAAGCAGATGAATGCCAAATTTATACAGATGTGGATGGTGTTTATACCACTGATCCTCGTGTAGCACCTAAAGCGAAAAAAGTTGACCGTATCTCTTTTGAAGAAATGCTTGAAATGGCATCTTTAGGTTCAAAAGTTTTACAAATTCGTTCGGTTGAATTCGCAGGCAAATATCAGGTTCCATTACGTGTATTATCAAGCTTTGATAATGACAATGACGGCGCATTTGATGAAGATTTCAAACAAAACGTAGGCACACTAATCACGACTGAGGCAGAAGACGACATGGAACAACCAATTATTGCAGGCATTGCATTTAACCGTGACGAAGCAAAATTAACGATTTTGGGTGTTCCAGATGAACCGGGCATTGCCTCTAAAATCTTATCACCGATTAGTGATGCCAACATTGAAGTGGATATGATTATCCAAAATGTTGAAGAAGATGGTACTACTGATTTTACCTTTACTGTAAATCGCAATGATCTTGCTAAAGCTAAAGCAATCTTGGATCAAACAGCAAGCAGCATAGAAGGCTGTGAAGTTGTCACTCGCGATGACATCGTAAAAGTGTCTATTGTTGGTGTAGGTATGCGCTCACATGCTGGTGTAGCAAGCAAAATGTTTACAGCTCTTGCAGATGAAAGCATTAATATCCTCATGATTTCTACTTCAGAAATTAAGATTTCTGTCATCATTGAAGAAAACTACCTAGAGCTTGCTGTACGTTGCCTACATACTGCTTTTGGTTTAGACCGTGAACATGGCGAAAGCAGCGCACGTGCTTAATTCATAGCACAATAAGCATATTTACTTTCAAGTAAATAGTAAAAAATACAGAGCCACTATAGTTTTTATTACAGTGGCTCTGTTATATTAAGTTGTGAGGTTTTTCAGAAGAACTTGGCAGAACTTACGAAAAAAAGCTGTTTTTTACATATTTCTGTTAGAATTTTCTGTATATTAAGGCTGTGCTTTCAAACAATGAATTCCCTGTCGCAAGTTTAAGCGTTTAGCAAGGAGATAAACATGCTGATTCTGACCCGTCGTGTCGGAGAAACATTAATGATTGGGGATCAAGTCAGTGTTACTGTGCTTGGCGTAAAAGGTAATCAGGTGCGTATTGGTGTAAATGCTCCAAAAGAAGTTTCCGTGCATCGTGAGGAAATTTACCAACGTATCCAACATGAACGTGCTATGCATGAGCATTTACAACATCTTGATCAAGATTATCAACTTTCTTTTGAAGAAGATAATAACGATTTCACTCGACATAATAACTTCAATCGTTAATGTACAGAATTCTTCTCTAACAATTAAAGCGACTAATCTTTAGTCGCTTTAATTGTTTATGGAGACTCAATTATATATTTATAAACCCAGTGCTTTTTTTACTGGCGCATAACTACGACGATGTTGATCAATCACGCCATACGCTGCAATTGCTTCAAAATGTGCTTTAGTTGGATAGCCTTTATGTTTTGCAAAACCATAATTAGGGTATTGCTGATCTAGTTCATGCATTTGACGGTCACGTGTTACTTTAGCCAAGATACTTGCTGCACTAATCTCAGCATGGCTTGCATCCCCACCAACAATCGCTTCACACGATATTTCAATTCCTTTCGGAATTTGGTTGCCATCAACAATCACTTTTTCAGGCAAAATGTTTAAAGCATCTACAGCACGACGCATGGCTAAAAAAGTTGCCTGTAAAATATTAATTTCGTCAATTTCTGCGTGAGAAGCTTCTGCAATTGACCAAGCTAAGGCTTTCTCTTGAATTTCTAAGAAAAGTTTTTCACGTTTCTTTTCAGTTAATTTTTTAGAATCATTTAAACCCTCAATCGGATTATTGGGATCTAAAATTACCGCAGCAGCAACAACTGAACCTACCAAAGGCCCACGCCCTGCTTCATCTACACCAGCAACAAACATGATATTACTCACAAAGATCAGCTGCTTCAGAGCAACTAATTACAACTTATTTAAACTGTTCTATTTTATCACTTCTGATACACAAGCGTTCATCGTTTTTGCGACAGCAACGCCTGTTAATGCTGTTCTAGCTTTTGAATCCACTGCCGCTAAAGCAAGCTCTGATGGAGATAATACAGTAGGTGCATTTTTACCAATACATTTACAAATTTGCTTTTTTTTCTGTTGTTTTTGGTTCTTGGTCATTAATTTACTCGCAACTTTCCAATCCGCGGAATCATCAAGATCATGTTTACATTTTGTTTGGGCAGCAACTTGAATGGCTGAATTTACCATGTGGGAACTATGTTGCTCGGCATTTTGCGCTACACATAATGATGAGATAAAAGTCAAAACTAAAGCAAAAAAAATTTATGGTTATACATGCACTCACCTTATTGTATTATTTATAATGAGTTTTAAATCTTATTCTACATTTCAGATAACATAATTAAAGTTTACAAAATAAACATAACCTTATTGCGATCAATTGAAATAAGACCAATTTAATCACCAGTCTTATCTCTAAACTCATTATTTTCTCAACACCTCTGCGACACAGGCATTTACTGTTTTAGAAACAACTTGATTCACAATCGTTGCACGTGCCGTAGGATCAATCGCAGCTGTTGCCAATTCAATCGTCGTTACACTATTTGGTGCTTTTTCACTAACACAGCCACATACATTCGTCTGAATGTTTTCACGTTGCTCAGATGTCATTAAACGAGTTGCTGTTTTCCATGCGGGTAATGTATGTATTTCATTAATACATTTCGCATTCACTGCAATTTTTAATGCCGTCACACCCAACTGCTGAGATGTTGTTGCAGTGGAATTATTAGTATTTGGCGCAACACAACCATTTAAAGCAAATAACATAGGCACAATAAAAAATAATTTTTTCACGAACTCAAACCTGTATCCAAAATTTTAGCACGCGTATTGTGCCTAAAGGATCACTTGAAAGAAATGACTGTGTAGATTCTTTACATAATATAACAATGACGTTGCATTCCACTTACTGTTCCAAGCATAAAACGCTCTGTTACATATACGCTGTATATGAAGAAAAATGAGCTATTTAAAATTGTAAAACTCATATCTCACCGCTAGGATGTTGCGATGTCAACCTCAGCACAATATTACACACGCACAGCGCAAATTTTACACTGGCTGATGGCGGTTATTTTTATCACTGCTTGGCTGATCGGCTTTTATAGTGGCAATTTTCTCAGCTATGACGTTGATGGAAGCTTTAAAGGGAATGTTATTACACTACATAAAAATATAGCGACCACCATTATCTTTCTGGTTGTGATTCGAATTTTTTGGCGTTATACCCACCCTGCACCACAGCTACCTGACACAATGTCTCCGACCATGAAAATATTGGCACATGTTGGGCATTTCTTATTATATCTCATGCTACTCGCACTACCCATTACAGGCTGTTTATTTAGTTGGAGTGCTGGACATCCAGCTCCTGTTTTATATTTATTTGAAATTCCTCGCTTAGTTCAAGACAATCCTGACCTGCTTGAAATCGTGAAACCATTACACATTTATCTTTCTTGGTTTGCAGGTTTACTTATTGTTGGTCATGCTTTAGCAGCAATAAAACATCACATCATTGATAAAGATAATGTCTTATTGAGTATGTTGCGCCAACCTAAATAAATCCTGACACATAAAAAAACCGCTTAACGCGGTTTTTTTACATTTAAATCTTTTTCACTTCCGCAATCCATTTCTGTTTCTCGTCATCAGAAATAAAGGACGCCTCAAAAGAGTTAATTGCAAGTTGCTTAAGCTCATCATTCGATAAATCTAAAGCCTGCTGAATTGCTACAAAGTTATCATTCATATAACCACCGAAATATGAAGGATCATCCGAGTTTACAGTAACATGCACACCCTTTTGTAATAAACGGCGAATGTTGTGCTCACCCATGTCTTTTACAACACAAAGCTTTAAGTTACTTAAAGGACAAACTGTTAAAGGCATTTTCTCAGCGATTAAACGCGCCATTAAGCGCTCATCTTCTTCAGAACGCACACCATGATCAATACGGTTTACTTTTAACAAGTCTAAAGCTTCCCAGATATATTCTGGTGGGCCTTCTTCACCCGCATGTGCCACGATCAAGAAACCAGCTTCACGGGCTTTAGCAAATACACGCTCAAATTTTGCTGGAGGATGTCCAACTTCACTCGAATCTAAACCAATTGCAATAATGTCATCTTTAAATGGCAAGGCTTGCTCAAGTGTTTCAAATGCTTTTTCTTCACTTAAATGACGCAAGAAGCACATGATCAATTCAGAACTAATCCCTAATTTTTCCTGAGCATCTTTACAAGCTCGCTTTAAACCTGCCAGTACCGTTGCAAATTCAACCCCACGCTCAGTATGTGTTTGTGGATCGAAGAACATCTCTGTATGCACGACACGATCTTCAGCACATTTCTCAAAATATGCCCAAGCCAGATCATAAAAATCTTGTTCATACACCAGCACGTTCGCACCAGCATAATAAATATCTAAAAAAGATTGAAGATTATGAAAGTTATACGCTTGCTTTACTTCTTCAACCGATTGATAAGGAATCTGAATCTGATTACGCTGTGCAATTGCAAACATCAGTTCTGGTTCAAAAGTCCCTTCAATATGCACATGCAATTCGGCTTTGGGTAAAGCACGAATCAGCTCGACTTGATTCATATTAACTCCAGGTCTAAATAAAAAAGGGTGTTGCCTGTTCGGTACACCCTCTAAAGGTTTTATCAATAACTTTTAAATGGCTTAGCCACCAAATGCAATAAATTTAAATACCCACAGTGCAGCAATAATCCAAACCATATAAGGAACGGTCTTTGCCTTGCCCGTAAATAACTTAACCAATGCATAACTGATAAAGCCCATTGCAATACCATCCGCAATTGAATACGTAAATGGCATAAATACAATCGTTAAAAATGCAGGCACTGCTTCTGTAATATCATCCCAATCAATATGTGTGATTCCTTGAATCATCAACACACCGATAAATAATAATGCAGGAGCTGTTGCAAAACTTGGAACAGATTGAGCTAACGGCGCCAAGAATAAGCAGCCAATAAATAAGAATGCAACGACAACAGCAGTCAAACCCGTACGACCACCCGCAGCAACACCCGATGCAGATTCAATATAAGGCGTGGTTGAAGATGTACCTAATGCTGCGCCTGCAACAATTGCTGTTGAATCAGCGAACAACGCTTTCTTCAAACGAGGTAACTTACCATCTTGTAGTAAACCTGCACGGTGCGATACACCAACTAAAGTCCCTGTACTATCAAATAAATCGACAATAAAGAAGACAAAAATCACCCCAACCATACTTGCAGTAAATAGACCTTCAAAATCCATTTGCATAAAGGTGGGTGCAATCGATGGAATCTGTCCAACAACACCTTTAAATTCATTTAAGCCTAAAGCTGTCGCTATTCCAGTCACAGCAAGAATACTAATGATGATCGCACCACGAACTTTTAACTGGTGTAAAACCACAATCATTAAAAAGCCAAATAAAGCCAGTAAAACCGTAGGTTGCTTGATATTTCCCAGACCAACTAAAGTCGCTGGATTGTCTACAATGATGCCTGCATTTTTAAGCGCAATGAGGGCAAGGAATAAACCAATACCGCCACCAATCGCAAATTTAAGCGACATAGGAATGGCATTGACAATTGCTTCACGAATTTTAAAAAAGCTGATTGCCAAAAAGACTAAACCTGAAACAAAAACAGCCGCAAGCGCCGTCTGCCAAGGTACACCCATGCCTAAACAGACCGAATAGGTAAAATACGCATTTAGGCCCATCCCCGGTGCAAGTGCGATTGGATAATTGGCAACAATCCCCATTACCAAGCAACCAATAGCAGCAGCTAAACAGGTTGCAACAAACACAGCACCATGATCCATTCCAGTTTCGGAAAGAATAAGTGGGTTTACAATAATGATGTAACACATCGTCAAAAATGTAGTTACACCCGCTAGAACTTCTGTTCTGAAGTTGGTTTTGTTCTCACTTAATTTAAATAAGCGTTCTAAAACACCAACCGAAGCATTAGGCGTTGTCATAACATAGCACCTGTTAAAATCTGAGATCTTAGGAATTGAAATCTATACACTTGCATTTCAATCTTTTTTGAATTTGCGAAATGGCATACACAACGATAAAGCAATCTCTATGCCAGCCGAATGCTTGTGACACCGACAAGATGTATAAATCTGACCCGCTATCAAAATGTAAAAAGCTGCATAACGAGATGCAGCTTTTTATTCAATGGTAAATATTTTAACAGATTCTAAGCAAAACTTGATGGCTTCAAATCAAAAAAAGCCTAGTTATCATACATCCTAGAAAGACACATACACTGAATTGCAATAATTATTGATTAATATCAATGACTATTGATTGTTCTTATACGATGACAAATGTGTATGCTTGGTATAATTAGGATTATTCTGGATCATATGCAAACTGTGTTCCGCATCATTTACAATTTTCGTAAGCTCTTGGCGTCTTTTATCTTGGGCATCTACATATGCAGCGTAACCCAAAACAACAATCGAACAAACAACAAGCAATGGAAGGAATATCTTCATTATTATTATCTCTATTGTATGCTTTTCTTGAATATTAACAATAATAAACAAAAATGAGAATTAATTAACATTAAATAATCACAAATTAGAAATAATTCACAATTATATGATTGTTTATAAATTGATTTTGTACATTTTTCACCCAAATAGATCTTAAATTATTTATATTCTTAAAGCAATTCCATTTTATATAATTCAATAAGATAGATCGAAATTTAAGTATTTTTATAACATTTGTTAAAATTAAAGATGGATTATTATCAAAAATCAAATAAAAAAGCATCTTTAGTTTAACTAAAGATGCTTTTACTCATATGCGATCTAAACAAGTTTAAAACTGATAATTCAATCGAACTAGAACATTACGTGGTGTTCCAGGCATTGACTCTGAGCGCCAATAGTCTTTATTGGTTAGGTTATTTACAGCAATAGTCACATTCCATGGATCAGCACTATAGCCAATTGCAGCATCTAAACGCGTGAATCCTTGAAAATCGATAGGCTTATTATCTAAACTGCCATTTGAATATATCTTCGCATCACCGACATAAGTTGCTCCGATTTCACCATAGATTTTATCTGTAGGTAAATAACGCACGAATACGTTACCTGTATGACGTGGTGTATTGTTCAACACCTTACCAATATTTGCGGTCTTATTGTCTTTTGTCACCTCAGTGTCCATATAGCTATAACCACCGCGAACAAAAAGATTATCTAACGCGCGTCCGATAAAACTAAACTCCACACCTTTAGACTGATGTTGTCCCCCAACAACCCAATCATTTGGCTTATTGTCTGGATCTGGTTGGTAGCGAATATTATTTTTACGGATATCATAGACCGAAAGCTGGGTATTCAATCGATCATTAAGCCAATCACTTTTTACCCCAATTTCATATTGTTCGTTATATTGTGGCTTGGCATCAAAAGCATTTAACTTGCTATCTCCAGAGACCACATTAACACTGACACGCCCACCAAAAGGTGCGAAGCTTTTGCTATAGGAAGCATAAAAACTTTGGCTCTCTATCGGTTGCCAAATAAAACCAACATTCGGACTAAAGCTTTCGCCATCGATACTACGATGATAATCCAAAGCATCACTAGTCTTCAGACGATTGGTTGTTTCGGATTGAAAATAGTCATAACGACCACCCAACATGATTTTAAAATAATCATTGAAACTTATTAAGTCCTGAACAAATAGACCATAAGCTTCATTCTGATAGTAATTATGGGTTCTAATATTTAAATCACCTGTCCCTCTAGAACTGGTTCGATCTCCTGTTAACGGGTTTACATAGCCGTATATGGCAGAACCATTTTTATTTTGGTTTGCTAAAAGTGGTTCTCGTTGCTCGTATGTCCAGTCAGCACCAACCAATACGTTGTGTTTGAGAGCACCTGTATCAAACTCTCCACGTATATCAAAAGTGTTACTGGTGGTTTTGTTATTGGTTTGCTGCCAATAATAAATTTGCGAAATTTCACCAACATGCCCCTTACATGAACCCGCATTTGCAATCACGGTATTTTCAGTAGTGCAAAGTCCTCCCAAGTAGAAATGATCAAAGTTTTGTTGAGCCTCTCGGTAGCTCACAGCCCAGTGAAAATTCCATTTTGGCGCAAATTCATAATTCAAATCAGAACGAGCAACCTGTAAAATATCATTTACATAATCGCCCTCTTGTGCGAAACCTGTTTTGATGGAAGTGCCTTGAGGAAGGGCAGAAAATGATGGACCACGATCAGGCACTCGATGTAACTTATCGTAGGTATATTGCATTGTCCAAGTGAGACCTTCATCATTTTTATAGGTAAAGCTTGGTGACAACATTTCAATTTTATTTTCAATTCCTGAACGAAAACTATCTGATTCGCCATACTCTCCTGTCAAACGTAATGCGAGGTTATCCGTTACAACTTGATTCAAATCAACAGTCGTACCATAGTTATCGTACGAACCCGTATAAATACCAACTGAGCTTTTAGAGTCAAAGTTGGCAAATTTACTGACCATATTGATCACCCCACCGCCTGAACTACGTCCATAAAGCACAGAAGATGGTCCCTTCAATATTTCAATACGCTCAATATTTGCAGTACTACGGCGAACTTGACCACTTTCACGAATACCATCACGATAGATATCGCCAGTATCTGCATTAAATCCCCGAAGATTAATACCATCTCCACGCATGTCATAACTTGTTGATACACCAGGTGTTCCCTGCAACATGACACTTAAATCATTTGCACCATAGATTTTATATTTCTGAACATCAATGGTATCAATCGTTTGAGGAATATCTTTTTTCTTTAGTCCATTTCGAGTCACACTGGCTTGATCATAATCAATGTAACTTTTGATTGGATCAAGCTCACTCATCGCTTCAATTTTAATGGTTGGCATAACCGCAGCCTGAGTATTGTTCTCGTTGGCAAATAAGTACTGCGCTTGTAAGAGCATTAAGCTTAATGCACTAAATCTAAAAATAGGCTTGTGAGAGAGCGTAACATATCGAGATGTCATAAAAATTCCAAACAAAAAATCAGACAAATATTAAGAAAAACTTAAAATATAAAAAACAATACAATATTAATGAAAATAATTCTTATTTTCATCATATTTTACATAAATTCTTTGCCTCAGCTTATTTAGCAGTCAATTTTTATGAAATCATGCTATTTAATAGCGCATAACTGATTAAAAAATATTTTTTAAATCTGAGGCTTATTTAAGCTAAATTCCATTTTTCTACACAATTTTACATTAGGCTACATGCAAAATAATTTGATTCTTTTTTGGGGCATTTAAAATGAAACATCCTCTCTACTATGGAAAATTAAGCGCACTCAGTTCGGCATTACTCAGTATAAGTTCTTCAATTTTTGCTGCCGATACCAACACAACGCCTCCATCTGCCGAACCAGTAGTTCAAACTTTACCTACTCTTTCTTTTAAAGCGTCTGCAGAGCCACAAAAACAAAAAGATGATGACATCAGTGCAGTTCCAAAGACAGTGATTACCCGAGATGAAATGCTGCAATATGGCGATCAATCCGTCATGGATGCTTTACGCCGTGCGGCAGGTTTTCAACTTCCAACGCCTGGACAAGGTCCTCGTGGTGGTAGCGGTGCTTCTGGAATGCGTTTTCGTGGTGGTGCTGGCCCGACATTCTTAATCAATGGTGAACCAGTGCAAGGTGGCCCTCGTGGTGGAATGTCTATTATTGACACCATTACCCCTGAAATGATTGAACGTATTGAGATTGTTAAACAACCAAGTGTTGCTCAAGCTTCAGTTGCATCATCGGCAGTGATCAATATTATTTTAAAAGAACCACTGGATAATCGTATAAGTGGTTCAGTAAAAGTAGGTTATGGTCTACGCAATAGTAATCAGCAAGAATCTGAAAATAAACAAATTAATATTCAAGCTGATGGTCGTGACAATGCATGGTCATATAGTGTATCTGCAAATCAAATGTGGATTGATAATACGTCACTCACTAAAACTGAGACGGCAACTGGAATACGTGAACAAGCACGTACTGTCAATCGCACCATGCAAATGTTTGCCCCTCGCTTGCAATATGATCTTGATGATCAACAAAAGTTAAGCGCTGAATTATTCTATCGCAATATTAAAATGGATGGGTACTCAGCAAATCAAACTCAAGATGATAAAAATGATAGCATCCGTTTAAATACACGCTATGAACGCAAAGACAAAGATCTCAGCGATAAAATCAAATTATCTGTTGAACGCCAAACAGAAACTCAACTGACACATTCACCTCAAAATACCATTTACACGGATGAAACCATTAATGAATATGGTTTAGCTTATGATGGTATGCGTAAATTAGACCCAGATCGTCAAATTAAATTTGGGGCTGATCTACGTAGTAATAATCTAGATAGTAATGTAAGCGAAAGTTTAGACGAACAACGCTATGCTTTATATGCTGAAGGAAGCTGGCATTTTACAGATCGACAAACGATTACCTTAGGTGCGCGCCAAGAATGGTTAAATCGCTCAGGTCTAGTCGATTATCAAGATCAGCATTTGAGTCCAGTACTGGCTTATCGTTTTGATCTGACCGAACAATGGTCAATTCAAACAAATCTCAGCCAAGCATTTAACACACCAAAAACCGAACGTCTCATTTCTAATGTGACTGTTTCTACAGATAGTGATGCTGGTTCATTAAACAATCCAGATCGTGGTGGAAATCCAAACTTAAAACCAGAAAAAACCCGTGCTGCTGAATCAACACTGGCATATGACTCAGCGAATGGTGGTATGAGTTTAACTGCATATCATCGCGAAATTAAAGATTACATCGAAAAGGTGATTGCCCTTGAAGGCTCTCGCTATGTTGAACGCCCACAAAACCAAAATGAAGCAACAACTTACGGCGTTGAGCTTTCTGGGCGTTATGCGTTAAAACAAACAGATGCGGGTCATTCATTTATGCTGAATGGTCAAGTATCAACCATCCGTGCCAAAGTTGAAGATGAACAACACAATCAACGTTTAGTGAGTGATGTTGCACCCTATAATGCAAGCGCAGGTTTATCTTATAACTTTAAGCCTTGGCAACTTTCTACCAGTATCAATGTGAGCTATACCCCTGAATTCACTCGCGGCTTAGATAATCAACCTTATGATCGAACCACCAATGAACGATTTGGTGTAGATCTAAGTGCAACTAAACGCTTTACTCATGGTTGGGCAGCAAGTTTGAATCTGAACAATGTATTAAGCACAGATTATAAAGAACGATTGACCAACCAATCTGATGGTAGTTTATATCAAGCAAGAACAAACCAAGGCATGCCTAGTTTCCAATTCTCTATTGAGAAAAAGTTCTAACTTTCCCACCAAGACTGCATTGATTCTTGATCAACAAAAGCCAGTTATAAAAATAGCTGGCTTTTTAGATTTCAAAATAGATATTAAAAATCTAACTATGAGAATTTTCGATATTGGGAATGCTATGATCTGCATATTATTTTCTTTAATGAATAAAGGATAATATGAGAGCCGAACTCAAAGCTAAAATCGTGCAGGTCTGCGATGAAAAAATTGCAAAAAAGGCAATAACGTCGGACTTTCTTTTTATGCTTTCTTTGCTAATAAAAATGATGATCCTGAACGCTTAATGGAAGCTGCCCATTGGTGGATCATAGAGCATCGGCTTGATCATTTTGAAAAAGCTGACAAGATTAAAGCACTAGTCTTAGCCTAATTCGATTAATCGCAAGACTTAATACACATCTCGTTGATAACGCTGTTCCTGTTTAAGCTGTTCTAGGTGTTCATACCCTAGAATCTCTTTTAGTGCTTGATCCACACCACTCGCCATGCCTTGCAAGCTACCACAGACATATATCGCTGCACCTTGTGCAATCCATGTCTGTAATTGAACCGATTGTGTTCTTAGACAATCTTGCACATAGACTTTTTCAGCCTGATCACGTGAAAAAGCATAATCCACCTGATCCAGAAAACCATGCTGCTGCCAATATCGAATCTCTGTTTGGTATAAATGATCAAACTGCTGCTGTCTTTCACCAAAAATTAGCCAATTATTTTTATATCCCCAATGCTCACGTTGGCGTAAATGCGCAACTAGACCAGCAATTCCCGTACCATTGCCAATTAAAATCAGCGGTCGTTCATCATGAACTAAGTGAAAACTTGGATTATGACGTATATTGGCTTGCAGCGATTGGTTGTGTTCCAACCCCGCCGTCAACCAACCTGAACCTAGTCCTAAACCTGATTCAGTCTGTTGCTGCCTCACCACCAATTCGATTAAACCATTTTCAGGTAAGCTCGCAATCGAATACTCACGTTGAGCTAATGATTCAAACTGTGCAATCCATTCTGCGAATGAAAGCGAAGCTCTAGGCGGTAATTTTCTTAAATTTAAGCGGCGTAGTTGAGGGATGAAATCCACTGCATCTTTTTGCTGTTGTGCTGCTAAAAAATCGTGAATATCAGCCGTATTATTTTCACATTGAATTTCTAAAATATCACCTGATGACCAAACCAAATCTTGTTCAGGAATCAATTGGATTTTATAAATTGCTTCCCCAATACTGCCTCTATTCAAACATTGGCGATGAGCAAATCTTAATTCCACATGCTCTTTTTCAAGAGATAGCGCTGAAAATTGAGTGGTGGTTAATTGCTCCAGACCAAGCAACCATTGTTCTAAATCACGACTATTAAGCTGATCGACACAAACAGTCGAAAATAGAGCCTGAGCTTGCTGCTTCAATAACCATTGTTCTAGTGTTTTTCCAAACTGACAAAAATTCGCATAGCGTTGATCACCCAATGCAAGCACTGCAAAGGATAAATGCGATAAATCTAAAGATTGGGACAATATTTTATGGACAAATGACTGGGCGGCATCAGGTGCATCCCCTTCGCCATAAGTACTCACCACCCATAAAATATGTTGATGTTGGGTTAAATCAGCAATACTCAGTTCTTGAATATTTCGAATTGCAGTGTGATGATCAATTAAACGCAATTGTTCAGCCGTATGCTTTGCCCAAGATTCAGCATGACCTGATTGACTTGCATACACCACTAAATAAGCAGGATGATCTTGATTGGCTTTTTGCTTCGCATGACGTTGTTGCCATAACAACCAAACGATTATAAAAAGATGTAGACTCAATAATATTGCCAATATCACAATAATCGTCAGTACAGCTTGAGTCATCCTTTCACCTTAAATAGCAGACCAAATGAGCAGAATAATTGCCGATAAACTACATGCTGTTAAAAGCAGATGTGTCACTAAACGGGTTTTAATAGTCAGAAACAGGATATAACCTGCCAACGACAATAAAATAATGATGATTGCACTGATATCAATTAACCAATGCCAAGCTGTTCCAACGTTTTTGCCACGATGTAGATCATTTAATAGTGAAACAGGAGTAGCTGATTTTTGTGTAATTTCAACATCACCATTATCGAGCAACACCCACAAGTCGGTTGAACCTGCGGGGCTTTCGAGACGAATCATGACTTCACCATCCATCACTTCGCTACTTTTATAACGACCAATCAAAGGTTGTTTTGTACGAACATATTCCACAATACTTTGGCTTGGATTCTCTTGTTTTTGCAGAGACGCAACCAAGGTTGGCGGTAAAGTGAATGTGGTCGTTTGCTCTGCATTTTTTGATTTAAACCAATCAGGATTATTGAGAAATAAACCTGTAGCAGCAAAGAAGATCAAAACGATAAAGGCAAAGGCAGAAAGCCAACCATGCACATAACGTGCATGGCGGTAAAAATCACGGCGCTGATACAAGGGACTAGCCTCATAGATGGAGTGATGCTAAAGCTTAAGCACCACGTTGGAAATTCAATTTAACTGTACCAATTTCTGCTTGAGCAGGCAGCGTTTGTGTTGCAGCTTTTGGTGTGACATTCAACTCAATGGTTTGATAAGAATGATCACCATGCTCACGCGAAGTTTCAATATGGATAATATATTTACCTGCATTCACTATTTTACCCGCTTCATCTTTACCATCCCAAGCCAACTTATACTGTCCTGGTTGACGTGAAGGTTTTGCAACAGCATCTAAGTTTGGCATTTGACGACCATATCGACGCCACCAAACATAGTTAGAGTTAATCCACTTCTCATCTTTACCCCAGACAGCCAGTGTACGCACAATCTTTTTATCACTATCTGTTACCCAAACCGAGACATAAGGCGCACGGTAGTTGTCTACTGCGATCTTTGGAATATTCACTTCTAACTGAGCTTGATAGCCTTTTGGCCAAGCTGTTGCTGCACCATTCGCTGCAACATGACGCATCATTCCAGGTTGATTGGCATCCATTAAAGATGACCATCCTGAACTTTGATAACGTGTGCCATCAGTTGCAACAAGTTGAGCCTCATAACCGACGAGTTGTTCAATCAGTTGCATCCCCTCATGTGCAGGCATTGCAGTTAATGCGGTTGCTAATGCATCTGAATCAGCAGCACACTGTCCAACCACAACACATTGTTCAACGTTTTGAATCGGTTGTCCTGTATGTGGATTTAACAAATGCGATTGATTTGCGAGTCCACGATAGCCTTGACCACTAAAAGCCACAGCTTGATCTTTAAGGTTGAGTACTTGAGTTGGTGCAACATTATCAAAACGTTCATTCGGGTCTTGTACACCAACTTTCCAACCCGCTTGTTGAGGTGATTGCCCCCAAACACGCATATCACCGCCAATATCAATCAGAATCCCTTGTAAATGTGGTACAGCTTGTTTTGCTGCCAACAAAGCACGGTCAATCACATAACCTTTGGCATAAGCATCAGGTGCAATTTTAACTGCTGAAGGTGTTTTAATTTGTTTCGTTTCAGGATTCAGTTCAATACTTTGCGTTTGTAACTGACGCAGTAATGATTCTTGAGTATTGTCATCCAAGCGTTGGACTTGATTGCTTTGTTCCCACAACTGAATCAACTGCCCTAAACGCGCATCAAAACCACCACATGTTGCACTGCGCCATTGCTCACAAGCCGCAACAACCTCATAAAGTTCAGATGAAGCAGAAATTTGGTGTTCACGATTTAATTGGCTAATTTCACTATCAGCACGCCAAACTGAAAGAATTTGATCAAGTCGAGCAATTTCTGTCTGAATCGCTTGTAATGCCTTTTCTGCATCTTGTTGCTGAGATGTAGTGACCACAACATCTAAAGATGTACCTAGCACATGATCTTGATGAAAACGATAACTTGGTGCTTGAGCTGACTCAGATAACTGTTGTATTGCATTTTCACTGAGACTCGGCTCATTTGCTTGAGTCGCCGTGATTGGTGACATGAATACAGCCAACGCTGCCATCAACGGTGATAAACGAAAGAGTATCTGTACTGGACGAGAAAGTTGTTGAGTTGATGACATACTAGGGTTCCATTCTCCAAGATTTACCTAAAATCTATTGATCAATAGATTCAAAATAATGCTCTTAACTTTATCTTAATGCTCATCTTGTTTTCAGCAAAATTTTGGCAGAATGAATGACTATATTATTAAATAAAATCAATGACATTAATCAAAATTAGGCTTCACATAAGCGAGGGAAATATTTTTTTAATTGCCAATCCAAGTGTTTCAGCTTGACGATTAAAAATTTATCGAAATAATATTGCAATTGATACTCGTTATCAAGTAGATTGTCACAAATCTTGTGCGTTTTTGCTTATTTATCTTTTAAGGAATTCTTCATGCGTCATTTGGTTACGATTGCATTACTTTCTGCCTTACCAACATTAAGTTTTGCCCATACTGCTAGCCCTTTTTTATTGCCAGAAGTATTTGATAGTAAGTCAGACAATGTTAGTTTCCAAAGTAGTATCACTGTAGAAAAATTCTTTGTTCCAAGCAGAAACTTTAAAACGAGTTACCAAGTTACAAGCCCTGATGGAAAGACGACATCACTTAATGCAGCAGCAGAACTGAAAAAGTTTAATATTGCTGAATTCACTTTAGCCAATGAAGGAACCTACCGTATCCGAACCAAAGATGCTGTAGGTAATCCAACCAAATATGCTTTAGTGGATGGTCATTGGTTACGTGTACGCGCACCACGCCCTGCAAATGCATCACCAATGCAACAACCCCAAGCAAATGCTGAACAAAAAGCACCTCAACAAGCACCTGCGAATCAACCACCTCGTTTTGTTGCTGAAGACCAAGTTCCAGCCAATGCAAAAACAATACAAACCACCAATTATTATATTGCCGAAAGTTTTGTAACGAAAGGCAAACCAAGCCAAACTCCACAAGTTGAAAATAAAGGTTTTGAGTTTAAATTTTTAACACATCCAAATGAATTATATGTTGGTGAATCACTTAAAGCACAAGTTTTAATGGATGGCAAAGCTGTTCCTAACTTAGAAGTTGATGTCTTTAAAGGTGCAAGTAGCTATCAACCAAATGCAAAACGTGAACAACCCCATGTGAAAACCAATGCAAAAGGTGAAGTTGAAGTTAAATTTAATGAAGCTGGTATTTATTTAATTACAGCCGCTTATCCTGAAGCAAACCCTGATAATACCAAACAACCTGTGACTCAAACCTATACTTATAGTGTTACTGTAGAAGTGACTGAATAAGTCGATTAGGCACTTACTTGCTGTAAGTGCCTTTCTTTCACCTTGTTATAAAATACAATTCATTTTGATCATAAAAATAGTATATTGTTTTAAAACGAATACTTACCCTGTTTTATGACTTCAAAAAAAACCAGTGATGCAGGCATCTTTTTATGGATGGTTTATCAAACCATGTAAAAGATGAATCTAGACGCAGCAGCCATTTTTGCCAGTGTACATTTACCCGATCAAGCTCCTGATAAATTTGTCCGCCGTGATAATTCAACTCAATCACGTTTTTGGCATGCAGCAGCAGAAATCAGTCGAGATCAAAATGTTGGTTTGCATATTGCATCAATGTTCCCGCCTTTCGTGGGCAAGTAATTGAATATCTTTTTCTCAGTAGCCCAACCTTTGGCGAAGGTCTAAAAAGAACGATTCGCTATCAAGCATTATTGACAGACGCAATGTCATTTAAGCTTTTATTCAAAAATGAAACGACTACAATTATTTCTGGTCTTAATCATCCAATTCGACATTATTTAGAATGTGAGATTGGAATTTTACTCAATTTTTTAAAATATATGAGTGAAAATACTTTTGTACCGATTGAAATTGGTTTGCCTTATCAAGAAGGTGCAACACAAGAAGAATATTTTAAAGTATGGGGCTGTCCTGTCAAACTCGGACAAACAGATGGTTATATTTGCTTTGATCAACAACTATTAAATATTCCCTCACCTGCATATGAACCTGAATTATTAAAAATCCACGAGCATCATGCAGAATCTCAACTTGAACGCCTTAACAAACATCAACTCATCCAGCAGATAGAAAGAATTCTAGCCAACGGTTTACTAGAATCAGGCGAATTTGACCAAAACATAGTCGCATAACATTTAAATCGTAGCGCTCGCAGCTTAAGGGCTGATTTACATTTACTTAATACTAGCTACGAAAAAGTGATTGCGGGTTATCTTGAACGTTTAGCTAGACGCTTGTTATCTCAGACACAAGAGAATATTGATCAAATCGTTTACTTAACAGGATTTTCTGAACCATCTGCATTTTCTAGAGCATTTAAACGTTGGACTGGAGAAACACCGACTGCTTATCGACAAAGAAAAAAAATAATTTGATTTGATAGGCAGATTAAAACTGTCAGCTCGGTCAAAACTTTTGATCGTGATTTTCTTAAAATCTGAAGCATGTTTTACGAGGTCATCTCACATGATTGGTTTTCTAGTAGGTATCTTTGTTGCAAATGGTATGGAATGGTATTTTCATAAAGTCTGGTTGCATGAATTTCCAAGCAAAAATAGAAACAGTCCATTTTTCACGCATATTGCTCACCACAAACGCGCACGCCTAAATAGCTTTCATGATGAAGGTTATGCAGAATCAATGTTTAAAAATTCTGAAATATATAATGAAAAATCAGCACTTATCGGTCTAGCAGCAGCATCAACAATTTTCCTGCCCGTTGCGCCTTTTTTTACTGCTGGTTTGTATTATGGTATTTGGAATTATTGGAAAGTTCATGCCAAATCACACTTAGACCCTGAATACGCCAAGCAACGAATTCCGTGGCATTATGACCACCACATGACCAGTAACCAAAATGCCAACTGGTGTATAACCAAGCCTTGGTTTGACTATATTATGGGAACACGTGTTTTAACTGATGTATCGCATACGGAAACAAACCCTCTAGCCATCAAAATGCCATTATGGTTAGAAAAAAAAGTGAATCGTGTTGCTCGCCGTGTATTACCTAAAGCCTATGCAAAAATTGATGCGAATACTCAACTAGATCAGCACAATTTGCGTCAAGGGATTGAAATCGCTTTGTAAATGATAAAGTGAACATGATTTTAATCTGCCGAGCAAATATCAGCTCGGTTTTTTATTTGATTAATGAGAACTCGTTTTCGACAATAAGTTTAAGATCAGTACACCACTCATAATCAGTACAATCCCAATAATTCCCCAAACATCTAACTTCTGATCAAATACAAACCATGCCACGGTGGTAATCAAAACAATTCCAACACCCGACCATACCGCATAAGCAATACCAACGGGAATTGTTTTCAATGTGAGAGATAAACAATAAAATGCAATCATATAACCGAGTACAACAACAATAGATGCAATCGGCTTAGTGAACCCTTCACTACTTTTTAAAGCAGAAGTAGCAATCACTTCAGCAACAATTGCGATAAATAAAATGAGCCAATTCTTCATTCAATTTCCCATAGATAAATGGTTAAGAACAAAATTAAAAAAAATACCCTCTTATAAAAAGAGGGTATTTTTAACACGTAACTTTATACAAGAATTATGCTGATTTCTTCGCCATATTGTTTTTGCGAATGGTGATCATCAATAATTGTACTGCTGCGGGAGTCACACCTGGGATACGACTAGCTTGTGCCAAAGTTTCTGGACGAACTGTTTTTAACTTCAAGGTGATTTCACGTGACAAACCAGAGATACCATCATATTCAAAATCAGATGGAATTCTGGTTTCTTCAAGACGCTTTAACTGTGCAACATCTTCATGCTGACGATGAATATAGCCTTCGTATTTCACCGCAATTTCGATTTGCTCACCCACTTGCTCTGAAACCTCAGAACCCGTTAATTCTGCAATTTGACTGAAATTGATATTTGGGCGTTTTAATAAATCAATCGCACTACATTCTTTACTAAGATCAGCACCCGTCATTTCAACGAATTTTTTACCCATTGGATTGTTTGGCGCAGCCCACAAATGTTGTAAACGAGAAGTTTCGCGCTCAACCGCTTCCATTTTTTCGCTATATGCAGCCCAACGCTCATCATCCACTAAGCCAAGCTCACGACCAATAGATGTTAGACGTTGATCAGCATTGTCTTCACGCAACATCAAACGATATTCCGCACGCGAGGTAAACATACGGTACGGCTCTTTGGTGCCAAGTGTAATCAAATCGTCAACCAATACGCCCATGTAAGCTTGATCACGTTTTGGTGTCCACTCTTCTTGTTCCCACGCACGGCGTGCAGCATTCAAACCAGCAAGCAAACCCTGTGCCCCCGCTTCTTCATAACCTGTGGTACCGTTGATTTGACCAGCAAAGTACAGATTTTGAATCGCTTTGGTTTCAAGTGTAAATTTCAATGCTTGTGGATTGAAATAGTCATATTCAATCGCATAGCCTGGGCGCAAGATATGCGCATTTTCCATACCACGGATCGAACGAACTAAATTGAACTGTACGTCAAATGGTAATGATGTTGAAATCCCGTTTGGATAAAGTTCATGCGTATCCAAGCCTTCTGGCTCCAAGAACACTTGATGTGAATCTTTATCAGCAAAACGGTGAATCTTATCTTCAATTGATGGGCAATAACGCGGGCCTACACCTTCAATTACACCCGTATACATAGGTGAACGATCTAGACCACCACGAATAATTTCATGGGTTTTTTCACTTGTATGGGTAATATAGCAATTCACCTGTTCAGGATGCATGGATGCATTACCCATAAATGACATTACAGGCGATGGGAAATCACCTGGCTGTGGCGTCATCACAGAGAAATCAACCGTACGCGCATCAATACGTGGTGGTGTACCTGTTTTTAAACGACCTACTGGCAATTTAAGTTCACGCAAACGATGAGCTAATGCAATTGACGGTGGATCGCCCGCACGACCACCACTTGAGTTTTGTAGACCAATATGAATCACACCACCCAAGAATGTACCTGTCGTCAATACCACAGTTTTGGTATCAAAACGGATGCCCATTTGAGTCACAACACCCTTAACGGTATCGCCTTCTACAATAAGATCATCTGCCGCTTGTTGGAAAATATCCAAGTTGGCTTGGTTTTCTAAGGTATGACGAATTGCAGCTTTAAAACGTACACGGTCAGCTTGCGCACGCGTTGCACGAACCGCAGCACCTTTACGAGAGTTTAAAATACGGAATTGAATACCACCTTTATCCGCAGCAAGTGCCATTGCACCACCTAAGGCATCAATCTCACGAACAAGATGTGATTTACCAATACCACCAATCGCAGGGTTACAGCTCATCTGTCCCAAAGTTTCAATATTATGCGTCAACAATAATGTTTGTCTTCCCATACGTGCTGCAGCAAGTGCCGCTTCCGTACCAGCGTGACCGCCACCAATTACGATAACGTCGTAAACTTTAGGATAGTGCATAGTGGTAAATGTGTATTCAAAAAATGACAGAGTATTATACAGGATTTTTCATATTAAGTTGACAAAAACCGTCAATATTCTTATTCACTAGAAATCAATAATCTGCATACAAAACACACAAAAAGAAACCTTCTGTTGCATTTTTCTTCTATGGTTAACAAAGCGCCACACAATCATTAACCTGATCGCCACTGTTTTACTGAATGAATTTCTTATTCTAATTAATGCATAAAATACTTTAGGAAAATGATATGAACAAAAAGTTTTTAATTTCATCGTTTCTTTGTAGCCTATGTTTAGCTCTAACTGCACAAGTAAATGCTAAATCGACTGTTGATGCTCAAGCTCAAAAGTATCAACAAGTTTGTAAAAGCAAAAAACAAGGTGATATAGTTTCTTTTGCTTATAAAGGTGTTGTTTATAATGGCACATGTGAACCGAATGAAGCTGGAAAACTAGCATTACTGCCACCGATGCCTGCTAACAACGCGACACCTGAAACTCAAAGCAAAATTTCAGAAACTCAGTCCGCACCTCGTCCAGTAAGTTCAGTACAAACACCATAGATTTGTGCAAATAGGAAAGTTATAAATATTTAAAATGATAAAAGAATGTGACCTAAGCGCATTCTTTTATCATATTTGATGTGATCAACACACTAAATTCAAAAAAAAGATCTTAAAATTGTAATCTGCCTATTTTATAATCCCTTTAGGCAAGCTGAATCTATTACAATACCCCCAAATACATTTACTTAGGTTTTCCTGTGAACTGGCTACAAATTCATATTACCGTTGATCAAGATCAAGTTGAGCTTACTGAAACACTGCTTCTCTCTCTAGGTGCTGTGAGTGTGACTTTGGATGATGCTGAAGATCAGGCACTTCTTGAACCATTACCGGGTGAAACGCCACTATGGAATAAAGTTATTGTTACTGGAATTTATCAACAAGAAGAAGATGATCCTATTGATGTTGATACCTTAGAGGCTTTCCTCAAAGTGCAACTCCCTAACGTTCCGATGCGTCATGAATATTTAGAAAATCAAGTATGGGAACGCGCATGGATGGACTATTACGAGCCAATCCAAATTGGCGAGAAATACTGGATCGTACCAGAGTGGTTAGAGCCACCTGAAGCTGATGCAACAAATATTAAACTTGATCCAGGTCTTGCTTTTGGTACGGGAAATCACGCAAGTACGTTCCTATGCTTACAATGGTTAGGCAAAACCGATGTAAAAGATAAAATCGTCATTGACTACGGCTGTGGTTCAGGCATTTTAGGCGTTGCAGCTTTATTGCTTGGTGCTCAAAAAGTTTATGCCACTGATATCGATCCTCAAGCAGTATTAGCTACAAAACAAAATGCAGAATTAAATGGTGTACTTGAGCGTCTTTATGTAGGATTACCTGAAGAGTTTGAGCAAGAATTCAAACAACAACAAGCGGACATACTTGTCGCGAATATTTTAGCGGCACCGCTAATGGCACTTGCGCCTGAATTCTCAACTTTATTGAAAAATGAGGGTGAATTCGCACTTGCTGGTGTAATCGAAGAGCAAGTTGCTGATGTTTCTAGTGTTTACTCTGAATTTTTTGATGTATTACAGATCGAAAAACGTGAAGAGAACTGGTGTCGCATCTCAGGAAAACGTAAAACAACAATTTGAGAAATTTGTTCCTTATGAGTGAAAAACAAACCCGCTGCCCTAAATGCTCAACCGTGTATAAAGTAACCCTTTCACAACTTAGCGTTGCACAGGGCATGGTTTGTTGCCCAAAATGTATCATTAATTTTAATGCATTAACGAATCTAATCGATTCTGAAACGGCTGACACAACCCCAACACCACCAAATCGTTCATTATTTTCTTCGATTCAACCCGATAGTTCTTTTGCTGAGAAGCAAATGCAAATTTTGAGTATTTTTGATCAGAAAATTGAGAACTCAAATATTGATTTATTGACTTATTTAAATAATTTAAATTACTTTAATACTGAACCCGTTACGGCATTGCCTAATTTGAACTTATCAGAAGATAACTTATTAATTGACCATGAACAAAATCATAAACAACATGGCTGGCTTTATTACACATTGTGGGGATTAGGCAATATTGCATTAATTCTAGTTTTTGCTTTTCAGATTTTATGGTTCAATCCAAAACTCATGCATGATAGTCCAGCATTGAATCGCATCTTTAACTATGCCTGCAATGTAGTAACGTGCAAAATAAAAAATGAACAATATAAATTTCTTAGTTTTGAAAAAGTAAAAATTAAACGTGTAGGCAAAGATGAAACAAGCTTCACGGGTGTATTAGTAAACCGTCACAAAGATAGTCTTGTGATCCCCTCTATTAAAGTGATTCTAAAAGAAAATGGAGAAGTCATCACCGATATCACGCTAAAGCCACAAGATTATTTAGTGGATAGTTTAAAAAGCATCCAAAGAATCCCAACGAATAGCCCTTTTCGATTCGAATTTACAGTACCAAAGAGTAAAAAAAGCTTCGATGATTATAGTTTAGAAATTGTACAACCTTAAAAGCGTAAAAAAATGACAAAAAAATAAAAAAAAGTGCAGTTAATTTGCTCACTTTTTCGCAGACAGTGGTATGATACGCGCCACGAATGCTTAACCCACTTACTCCTCGTTATTTATAGACAATAAAATCGTTAAACGAACTGTGCTTCTAACACATAAGCGCATTGTTGGTTTTTTTGTTTTTAAAAGTAGGCTGTAACAAATATTTAACTATTGTTACGCTTATTTTTTACACAATTCGAGGATTTGTGGCAAGCTAATAGTCCCATTGTTTTAGAGTCACTGTTTTAGGATCTAAAACAGGACTCAGTAATTTAGACCACATTTATATCACTTTACCCAAGTGATATTTTGATTTTTCGGATTAAAACGCATGAATAGCAAATCTCCTATTTTTACGGCTCAATCTGATGTCGCTCTTCGCATCCATGTAGATCGCGCAGTTCGTCATTATTTTGCACAATTGCAAGGTGAGCAACCATCTCAAGTTTATGACATGGTTTTAGCAGAAATGGAGAAACCTCTTTTATCTGTGGTCTTAGAATATACTCGCGGTAATCAAACACGTGCCGCTGAGATTTTAGGCCTTAACCGCGGAACTTTACGCAAAAAGTTAAAAGCTCACGGTTTAATGAGTGAATAATTGATAAAATGCTCACGTTCTCGTGGGCATTTTTTTTGCCTTTTATTTTCAATCTGTAGACTTCAAACTGTTGACTAAAATCATGACTATCAAACGTGCTTTAATCTCTGTATCTGATAAAACCGGAATCGTTGAATTCGCTCAAAATCTTGTAGCTCTAGGGGTAGAAATTTTATCTACGGGCGGTACATATAAGTTGCTTAAAGACAACAATATCGCCGTAGTAGAGGTTTCTGAACATACAGGTTTTCCTGAAATGATGGATGGTCGTGTAAAAACATTACATCCAAAAATTCATGGAGGCATCTTAGCTCGTCGTGGTCTGGACGAAGCAGTGATGCAAGAACACAACATCGATCCGATTGATCTAGTGATTGTAAATCTGTATCCATTCGCAGCAACAGTAGCAAAACCGAACTGTTCACTTGCAGATGCAATCGAGAATATCGACATCGGTGGTCCGACGATGGTTCGTGCCGCTGCAAAGAACCATGCTTCAGTAGGCATTATCGTGAATGCAACTGATTACGACACGGTCGTTGCTGAATTAAAAGCAAATGGCGCACTTTCTTACGAAACTCGTTTCGACCTCGCGGTAAAAGCGTTTGAACATACAGCACAATACGATGGCATGATCGCATCTTATTTAGGCGCGCGTGTTGGCAAAACTGAAGGCGAAGCGGATCTGTTCCCGCGTACCTTCAATACCCAACTAAATAAAGCACAAGATTTACGTTATGGTGAAAACCCGCATCAAAACGCAGCATTCTATGTAGAAGAAAATGCAAAAGAAGCATCTGTGTCTACTGCGAAGCAATTACAAGGCAAAGAACTCTCTTATAACAATATTGCAGATACCGATGCAGCACTTGAGTGTGTGAAATCATTTGCGAAGCCTGCTTGTGTCATCGTTAAACATGCAAACCCTTGTGGCGTTGCTGTTTCATTGGATGGTATCAAAGCAGCTTATGATCTTGCTTATGCAACCGATCCTGAATCAGCATTTGGTGGCATCATTGCATTCAACCGTGAATTGGACACTGCGACTGCACAAGCGATTGTAGATCGTCAATTCGTTGAAGTGATTATTGCACCAAGCATTGCGGATGGTGTACTTGAAATCACAGGTGCGAAAAAGAATGTACGTGTGTTGGTGTGTGGTGAGCTTCCAGCAATTGACGCTCGTGCAGCACAACTTGACTATAAGCGCGTGAATGGCGGTTTATTGGTTCAAGACCAAGATCTAGGCATGATCACTAAAGATGATCTTAAAGTTGTGACCAAACGTGCGCCAACTGAACAAGAAATTGATGATTTGATCTTTGCTTGGAAAGTAGCGAAATATGTGAAATCAAATGCAATTGTTTATGCAAAAGATCGTCAAACGATTGGTGTAGGCGCTGGCCAAATGAGCCGCGTCAACTCTGCACGTATTGCAGCGATTAAAGCTGAACATGCAGGTTTAGTGGTTGAAGGTGCGGTAATGGCATCTGATGCATTCTTCCCATTCCGTGATGGTATTGATAATGCAGCTAAGGCTGGTATTAAATGTATTATCCAACCGGGCGGTTCAATGCGCGACGAAGAAACCATTGCAGCAGCGGATGAAGCTGGTATTGCCATGGTGTTCACAGGCATGCGTCACTTCCGTCACTAATACTACTTTAAAAATTCCATCTTATTTACCTCCCTCTAAATCTCCCTCCTAAAAGGAGGGAGACTACACCAATATCAATATGGGTTCCCTCTCCTCTTAGGAGATGAGGAACGATTGTAGTTCCGCAAGGGAGAGGTTAAGAGGGACTTTTTTATTCTGAACAGGTATATTCTTAGATACTGAAAAAGGGAAATAACTTAATAATGAATATTTTAGTTTTGGGTAGCGGTGGCCGTGAACATGCACTTGCATGGAAAATCGCACAAGATGCAAAAGTCACACAAGTTTTCGTTGCGCCAGGTAATGCAGGCACGGCAACAGAAGATAAATGTACAAACGTAGAGCTTAATATTCTAGACAATCCAGCAATCATCGCATTTGCAAAAGCAAATGATATTGCATTGGTCATTGTTGGTCCTGAAGCACCATTAGTCAATGGTGTAGTAGATGCTGCACGTGAAGCAGGTTTAAAAATCTGGGGCCCAACCCAGTATGCTGCACAGCTTGAAGGTTCTAAAGCATTTGCCAAACATTTCTTAAAACGCCACAACATTCCTACCGCTTTTTATGACGTTTTCACTGAAGTGGATGCGGCAAAAGCATACGTTGAAAAAAATGGCGCACCTATCGTAATTAAAGCGGACGGTCTAGCTGCAGGTAAAGGCGTAATCGTGGCAATGACCAACGAAGAAGCTTTTGCTGCGATTGACGATATGCTTGCGGGTAACAAGTTTGGTGATGCAGGTTCACGTGTTGTTATCGAACAGTTCCTCGCTGGTGAAGAAGCAAGCTTCATTTGTATGATCGATGGCAACAACATTTTGCCAATGGCCACTTCACAAGATCACAAACGTATTTTTGAAGGCGATGAAGGTCCAAACACTGGCGGTATGGGTGCTTACTCTCCTGCACCAGTGGTAACGGCAGAAGTGTTTGAACGTGTCATGAACGAAGTAATGCGCCCTACTGTTGACGGTATGGCAGCAGATGGTCATGTTTATACTGGCTTCTTATATGCTGGTTTAATGATTGATGAACAAGGTCAACCACGCGTTATTGAATTTAACTGTCGTTTCGGTGATCCAGAAACACAACCGATTATGATGCGCTTAAAATCATCTTTGGTTGATTTGGTTGAAGCGGGTATTGCGGGCAATCTTCCAAAAGAAGCTGAGTGGGATGAACGTAAATCAATCGGTATTGTACTTGCAGCTGGAGGATACCCTGACACTGTACGTAAAGGTGATGTGATTTCTGGTATTGGACAATCTCCTGAAGATACTAAGATCTTCCATGCAGGTACGGCAACGACAGAAGATGGCCATATCATCACAGCTGGTGGTCGCGTTCTTTGTGTAACAGCATTAGGTGATACTGTACTTGAAGCACAGATCAATGCTTTAGAAGTATGTGGTCAAGTAACATTTACAGGTATGCAATATCGTAGCGATATTGGTTACCGTGCGATTGCACGTGAACAAGCTGAATAAGCCTTATCACGATGAAAGAAAGCCTTCTCTGGAAGGCTTTTTTATTCACAAATAGTGCATAAATCAAGCATCTATATTCATTATATAAATAACAAATTCAGAAAAATATATATCCAATTTAAAGTAAACCATTTGCAATCTGTATTCAGAAAAATTTATAAAACTATCATTCATTTATATTTACTTAGAACATAATTTTCCTTAAATAATCATACCGTTAGATTGTGAAGTATCTAGCACAACTACTATAACAAGATCTAAATTATTGGTATGATTGGTAAATTAATAGATGAATTGTTAACTATAGTTAAGATTCTTTTTAATCACTATCATATATTTAGAATATTAATTTTAAATTGTGACATTTCATCTACTTCAAGATTTAGCGTAAGAATAATTTGGTTGGCTCTTCTTCTTAATCTAGTAGCACTAGAGTAGGACAAGAACAATCATCTATTTTTCAATGTTGTAAAACGTCTTAGATTCAAAATCTAAAATAATTTTGAATGATGATGCCAATTTACAACATACAAAACCATTACGATTCCTGATGCTAGAGGAATGAAGATTTTCTCGGCATTGTTCCGACTAGGATTTATACATGAAAAAGCTGATTAGCCTTTTTTTAAGTGTATCGGTGTTATTACTTGCAGCATGCAGTAAACAGCCTGATACCGCATCTACTGAGCAGAAAGCAAATGCTGGTGGATTACAAACTGTTGTTATGGCATCTACTGGATCAGATGCTGATATTTGGCGTTATATTGCAACTTTACCTGAAACTAAAGCCGCAGGTATTAAACTTGAAGTCAAAAACTTCACTGACTATGTTGCCATGAATACAGCTGTTGCTAATAAAGAAGTTGATATTAATGCCTTCCAATCTTACGCTTACCTTGTTGCTTTTAATGCGGCAAATAAAGATAAGATTGCACCTGTTTCTACGACTTATTTAGAACCGATGGGTATTTACTCAAGCAAAGTCAAAAAAGTTGAAGAATTTGCTCAAGGCGCAACCATTGCAATCCCAAATGACGGCGCAAATGAATCACGTGCATTGTTACTTTTACAAAGCGCAGGTTTAATCAAATTAAAAGCTGATTTCGATCCTGTGAAAGGCACGCCTGCTGACATTATCGAAAATAGTAAAAAAATCGTAATCAAGCCAATTCAAATGGCGACAGCTGTACGTGTAAAAGACGAAGTTGATGCGATTTTATTAGGCAACACCTTGGCTTTAGAAGGTGGTTTGAACGTTCTTAAAGATGCAATCTATTACGAACCAATTGATCAAAGTACTAAATTGAATGTCAATGTTTTAGCAACTGCTGAATCTCGTAAAGACGATGCAGTACTACAAAAAGTTGGTGCACTTTATCATACAGAAGCTGTGAAAAAATATGTGCAAGAACATTTTGCGGGTACAAAAGTTGATGTAAACAAACCGACAAGCTATCTCAGTGAAGCAAAATCGTAATATAATATTTTCAATGAAACAGGCAAAGATATTTGCCTGTTTTTTCTTTTTTGCTTAGTACTGACGAACATGATCCAATTTAAAAACATTTCGAAACACTATCAATTGAAAGGTCAAACGATCAACGCACTGGATCAAATTAATTTAGAGATCCCAGAAGGCAGCATCTTCGGCATTATTGGTTATAGTGGTGCAGGTAAAAGTACGTTGATTCGTTTGATTAATTTGCTTGAACGCCCAACGCAGGGACAGGTAATTATCAATCAGAAAGACTTTACTGCAATGGATGCGCGTACGCTTCGTCAAGAACGTGCAAATATCGGCATGATCTTTCAACATTTCAATTTACTGCAAACTAAAACAGTATCTGAAAATATTGAAATGCCACTCAAATTATTGGGACATAGCAAAGCTGAGCGCGAAAAGCGTCTAGCGGAGCTATTAGAGTTCATCGATCTCAAACATAAAAAAGATGCCTATCCCGATGAACTTTCAGGCGGACAAAAGCAACGCGTGGGTATCGCACGTGCGCTTGCAAACCATCCTAAAATTTTACTTTGTGATGAAGCGACCTCTGCACTTGACCCTCAGACCACACAATCCGTTTTAGCACTGTTAAAAAAGATTAATAAAGAACAAAATATCACCATTGTGATGGTCACGCATGAAATGGACGTAATTGAATCTGTTTGTGATTATGTTGCAGTGATGGAGGCAGGCCATGTGATTGAAACAGGCCCTACCCTCAATATTTTTAGTCAACCTCAGCATTCGACTACAAAGACTTTCATTCAAACTGTTTTACAACAACAGTTACCAATTAATATCCTCAATACCCTTGAACATAAGCATCATAATAGTATTTATAGTCTGCAATTCTTGGGGACATCTGCTCAAGAAACAGTAATTCAAGCTGTGATTAAGCAATTTGATTTGAGCCTAAATATTCTTTTTGCCAACATGACTGAAATCAATGGCACTGTGATTGGACAGATGTTTATTCAACTTTTGGGTGATTCAGCGACTATTCAAAACGCTATTAAGTTTCTTGAGCAACAAGGCGTGAAAGTTGAACAGTCTGGAGTCAGCCAATGAGAGATTTAATCGTACAATGGCTTACTGAAGCTTCTGCGCCGTTTTGGCACAGTTCCCTTTCAATTGATCAATTCGTCACGGCATTACAAGAAACCTTTCAAATGGTTTTTTTCTCATTGCTTTTTGGTTGTATTTGGGGATTGATTCAAGGGGTAACTTTAGTGGTCACTCGCACAGGTGGTATCTTACAAAACCGAGCAATCTATTATTTTCTCAACCCAATTGTAAATGCACTACGTTCTTTACCCTTTATCATTTTATTGATTGCCGTTATTCCACTGACTAAAATGCTCGTTGGTACATCTATTGGGACGTGGGCTGCGATTGTTCCCCTCACCATTTATGTAGGTCCGTATTTAGGGCGTTTAATTGAAACCTCATTACTTGAAGTGAATGAAGGTATTATTGAATCCGCTCAAGCAATGGGAGCTTCACCTTGGCAGATCATTTTTAAATTTATTATCCCCGAAGCACGTAGCTCATTAATTTTGAATCTGACCACAGGGACGATTTCCTTAATTGGTGCAACTGCAATGGCTGGCGCAGTTGGTGCAGGAGGTATCGGTGATTTAGCTATTTCCTATGGTTATCAACGTTTTGATACCAGTGTTGTTATTTTAACCGTGATTGTACTGCTAATTTTAGTTCAACTGGTTCAATCATTTGGTGATTGGTTAGCAAAATTACGCTAATCACAGCATAAGACGAAGCTCTCATTTTGAGGGCTTTTTTGTATCTTTCTACTATTTCAAGGAAAGTAAATTTCATTTGCAGCTTTGAATGTATTGACGTGCAAAGGCACTAAATCATCCAGTTCTTGATACCCACCCGCCAATACAAACAGTAATGGAATTTTCATTTTTTTTGCCATCTCAAAAACTAAACGATCACGCTCAAACAACAATTCTGTGGTAAACCATTTCGAACCGTATTTATCATGTTGATGACAATCCATCCCTGCCTGATAAATGATTAAATCAGCATCCCAACGGGAAGCATATTGAAATGCTTCAAAAATTGCTTCACGATACAAATCAAAATTACCCTGTTTAGGATGAATATAGCGAGTCAAACTACGTTCACCAGCCTTACAACCGAAACGAACTCCAAAAATACTAAAATTAATCAAATTGGTCATTCGATTGGTAAATATTGCTGTGCCATCGCCTCCATGTTGATCACAATCTAAAATAAAAATCCGTTTTTCAGGATATTGTTTGGCAACCAATGCCAAGCCATTAAAAGTACAATATGCTGCACCAGATTCATAACTCGCATGATGAAAACCTTGTGCAATATTTGCAGCAATCCCTTCTTTCAATGCGATCTCAGCTCCTAAAAGCTGCCCCGCTTGCACCGACAGGATGGCATCCCGTAATTGCTCATTCCAAGGTTTAAAACCCTGAATAGTAGCAAATGCAGATTCTCCCGATAAAAAGGCTTCCACATATTCTGGGTTATGTAGTTTTTTTAATATCTCAGTATCAATTAAACCTGGATCAATTAAATCAACCATTCGACGAGTGCGCAGCACTTCAGCGACGGCTGTCAGTTTTTCCATACTATTGGTATGTGTTCTTGCAAAATAGCGTGGTGCGTAACAAGCTTTTAGCATGGATGCCCTACATAAATTTGATCTTTTGCAATCTCAATCAGTTGACTTAGTTCCGTCGTATCAGGTCTAAATAATCCATTATCTACCTGTTGTTTAAAATGATACCCAAACGCACGCGCACGGTTTTTTGGCGAAACAGCCAGTGTCGTTAATCGTAAAAACCAAAAACCATTCATTTGAGCAATTGGGATCACATATCCTTTATATTGTTTATTAGGCTTCTTTTCCAGCGCATCGACTTCATAACTTGCAGAGAAAAGACTTCCTGCTGGTAAGCGCACCCCATTCATCATCAATGGCACGAGACTTATACAGGAGTGATTATCCCCCATATTCAGTTTCTCCATCATGATGGGTAAACCTTTATCATCCACAAAAATATTAATTTCACCTTGTCGCAATAAACGATGATGTGCAATTCGCAAGAAAAATTTTTCTGCCATCGGACATGAGCCAACCTTCGGCTTTTCCTCTAGTGAATGACACTCAATCATTTCAATTTGATCAATTGTTTGTGGAAGAATAATATCTGCAAGTAATTGGCAAATTAAAATGCTTTCTTCAAGCTCTGCATATTGATGGATTTTTCTAAGCTTCGCTTGAAAATCAACTTCTTGTTGCAAATTCTGAGTAAATGTATCTTGTGAATTAGAACGTTCTAAATATTGTTGCACATCAATATTAATATCCAAATTACGCCAAGTTTCCAACACTAAACCATATGAAGAACTTTGATTTAAAATGTTTTTCAATCCTTTTACCTCGTAGTCTTCAAAAATACGAAAATCTTGGAATCCCAACATATCACGTGGCTGTGAAACAAATTCAGCAATCACACGAGTGGCTTGAGTATAACCACAACCACGACGTTCTGTTTGATGGCTAAAATGCTCATTCAACATTTCTCTGAGTTTGGAAGACAAAGGATATAAATATTTTTTGAAGATAACGACAATCTCATGATCTACCAAATCAGTCATAATGCTCTCACTTTATTCTTATGATTTATTTTTCATTTCATCTTTAAATGTTTTACTTCGTTAAATATTGTTAAATCTAATTTTTAAACTATGTTAGCTTTAATTAAGTATTTCCACACCACCAAAGATGAATATAAATCATTAATTTATCAAAATTTTATATCATATTTATAGAAAAAGTATAAATTGTCAACCTGAAAAATACTTGATGATTGAAGCTGTCATAATATGCCCTAAAAAGTCAGCATTCTGTATCAATTCTTACGCAAGCTTTTGCACTCTTATACATTTACACTTAAACTAATTGTGATTTGATTATTCAAATACTCTATTCATCAATAACCACATAAATCAGAGATTTAGGATTCGGCCATGCATTATAAAATTCATGCAATTGACGTAAAAAATGCCTTAAAAAACTATATTTGGTTATTAGAAGATACTCGTACGCAAGAAGTCGTAGCAATTGACCCTACAAAAGCAGCACTTGTTACCGATTTTTGCGAACAACATCAACTTGAGTTGAAACAAATCTGGTTAACACATTGGCATCGCGATCATACTGATGGTGTACAAGGTCTATTGGCTGAGCAAAATTTACCAGTTTTCGGTCCACGTGATGAACTCAGTAAAATTTCATTTATATCGAATCCACTTCAACATAACGACCATTTCAACTTTAATGATTTAAAAGTTGAAATTATCTCCACACCAGGACATACACTAGGTCATATTGTTTATTTTATTGAAGAAATAGACACGCTTTTCTCTGGTGACACATTATTTGCAATGGGCTGTGGACGCTTATTTGAGGGTTCCGCTGAACAAATGTACCACTCATTAAATCGCTTAGCAGCATTGCCAATACAAACCAAAGTTTATTGTACACATGAATATACGCTTGCAAATGCTGAGTTTGCATTAACAATTGAACCTCATAATTTTGCACTACAAGAACGCATAAAGGAAGTCAAAGCATTGAGAGATGCTGAACAAATTACTCTGCCAAGTACAATTGAATTAGAGCTAGAAACAAATCCGTTCTTGCGCACAGAAAGTGTCGAAGATTTCGCACGGATCAGAGCGCTTAAAGATCAGTTCTAATTTTAAAGTTCTACTTTTTAAAGGCTAAACTTTAGTTTTTAAAAAGTAGAAAGTGAAATCATTTTTTACATTTATTTTGGATCAAAACCCAATCCTAGAAAAAACAATACAAGTAAATTAAATCAATTATTTAAATAATTTTATCAGATAAAATTTAAGATTAATTTCAGTTTCAATTAATCTAATTTTACATTAGTTACATGAAGAAAAATAAATATATGCAATCCCCCTTTAAAAATTTTTAGGTCACCCTTATTAATAAATACAGGTTAAAAGGAGTTCTGGAATGAAAAACAGAGTTGTGAAAGCAAAAAATTTATTGGCTTTTCGTATTTGGTTAGAAAAATTAGGATATTCAGTAAAAAGTTTAGCCGACAATAAAGGTTTTACCTTTAGTTTTAAAAAAGAATACGGTTTGGTCACGTGTGACTTATCTGGAAATGCCTTAGCCATGCAGCTTGGCGAAGAATTTGAAGATCATTTAAAAGCTTAATGTGACTCTTTTGTGCATACATAAGGATTTCAAAAGGATTTGGAATCCTTGATCGTTCATTCAAAAAATTTAATCACTTATCCCAGTCTAAGTCTTCATTTTATAGTCATGTCAAACAAATTAACATTGGAACTAAAGTCATTTCCAAGTATTATAATGCTCAGTCGAGGGATGCTGCGACGATTGATTAGCACTAAAAATCAATTTGCCAGGCTCGACGATCGGTTACACATTCGTGTTAACCAACAACGGCATCCGCGAACAGAATGATCCATACTATTTTTCTAGGAGATCCTGATGAACGCGGTTACTGCTTCATTCACAGATTATAAAGTCGCTGATATTTCACTTGCTGATTATGGCCGTAAAGAAATCAAACTTGCTGAAGCAGAAATGCCAGCTTTGATTGGTTTACGTAAGCGTTATTCAGCAACTAAACCACTTGCTGGCGCAAAAATTTTGGGTTGTATTCATATGACAATCCAAACTGCAGTTTTAATCGAAACACTCGTAGAACTTGGCGCTGAAGTTCGTTGGACATCATGTAACATTTTCTCTACTCAAGACCATGCTGCTGCTGCTATCGCTGCTGCGGGTATTCCTGTGTTTGCTTGGAAAGGCGAAACTGAAGAAGAATACATGTGGTGTCTTGAACAACAAATCAATGTAAATGGCACACCTTGGGATGCCAACATGATTCTTGATGATGGTGGTGATTTAACACTACTTGTTCATGAAAAATACCCTGAAGTGATTGCAAAAATCCACGGTGTAACAGAAGAAACAACAACAGGTGTTCAACGTCTGTATGAAATGTTACGTGATGGTACGTTAAAAGTTCCTGCAATCAACGTAAATGATTCCGTAACGAAATCTAAAAACGACAACAAATATGGTTGCCGCCATTCTCTAAATGATGCGATCAAACGTGGTACAGATATGTTGTTATCTGGTCGTCGTGCACTTGTAATCGGTTACGGTGACGTAGGTAAAGGTTCTGCACAATCACTTCGTCAAGAAGGCATGATTGTACGTGTCACTGAAGTAGATCCAATCTGTGCAATGCAAGCATGCATGGACGGTTACGAAGTTGTATCTCCATACAAAAATGGCGTTCAAACAGGAAAGAAAGAAGACATCAACCTTGACCTTCTTCAAAACACTGACCTTATCGTAACGACAACGGGTAACTACCATGTTTGTGATTCGGCAATGCTTGATTCATTAAAAGCAGGTGCGGTAGTGTGTAACATCGGTCACTTTGATACTGAAATCGATACAGCTTACCTCCGTGGTTACAAATGGGTTGAAGTTAAGCCTCAAGTTCACCAAGTGTATCGTTCAGAAAATGAAAATGATTACTTAATCCTTCTTTCTGAAGGGCGTTTAGTGAACCTTGGTAATGCAACAGGTCACCCATCACGTATTATGGATGGTTCTTTTGCTAATCAGGTATTGGGTCAAATGCATTTATTTGCTGAGAAATTTGCCGATCTTCCTGAAGATCAAAAAGCTGCGAAAATCCGTGTAGAACTGATTCCTAAGAAATTAGATGAAGAAGTAGCTGCGGCAATGGTTCTTGGCTTTGGCGGCGTGTTAACCCAGTTAACGCAAGTACAAGCCGATTACCTTGGTGTGCCTGTAGAAGGTCCATTCAAATCTGACGCTTATAAATACTAAGAAAACTAGGGCAGACGTTTGACGGACTGCCCTTTTTTCTAAAATAATGTCTAAGCGATTAAAAAAGGATTTGAAATGACGAAACGTGTTCCTATTTCTTTTGAATTTTTCCCGCCAAAAACTGATGCTGGCGCTGAAAAGTTACGTATCGTTCACCAAGAACTACAGCGATTAAACCCAGAGTTTTTCTCAATTACCTATGGTGCTGGTGGTTCTACTCGTGAACGTACTTTAGCAGCCATAAATGATTTTAATGGCAAAGGCACGCCCGTCGCCCCTCACCTTTCTTGTATTGGTGATGATAAAGCGCGTATTGCCGAGCTCTTAGATTTATATAAATCACAAGGGATTGACCGCATCGTAGCATTGCGTGGCGATTTGCCTTCAGGTCAAGTTGGCCTTGGCGAATTACCTTATGCTCAAGATCTTGTTCGCTTTATCCGTGAACATTCAGGTGATCATTTCCATATTGAAGTTGCTGCTTATCCAGAAATGCATCCGCAGGCTGATAGCTTTGATGCTGATATTAAGCGCTTTGTAGAGAAAGTGAATGCAGGCGCGAACGCAGGGATTACCCAATTTTTCTTTAATCCAGATGCTTACTTCTATTTTATAGAAAGATTGGAAAAAGAAGGTATCAATATTCCCGTTGCACCTGGCATCATGCCAATTACCAATGCAAGCAATTTAATTCGCTTTGCCGATGGAACTGGTGCAGAAATTCCGCGTTGGATTCGCAAACAACTTGCTGCTTATGGTGATGATAGCGAAAGTATTAAAGCCTTCGGCCATGAAGTGATTGTTAAACTTTGCGAACGTTTAATTGCTGGCGGAGCACCGACCTTACACTTTTACTCAATGAACCAAACAGAGCCAACTCGACAACTCGTTGTTGATCTTGGTTTAAACTAATTTGTACGAGCCTTACCCAGCATGAATCGTTTTTATATCGAAACAGAATTAAATACCGGCAATACGATTGAATTAACAGAATCGGTATTTCATCACTGGGTACGAGTGCTTCGTGCAAAAGAGCAAGATCAAGCCATCTTTTTCAATGGAAAAGGTGGTGAATATATCGTAACACTTACTGAAATTAATAAGAAAAATGCTTTTGTTTCTATTGATCAATTCAACCCTATAGATCGAACAGCACCTGTTAAAGTAATTTTAGGTCAAGTCATGAGCAAAGGTGATCGTATGGATTATGCGATTCAAAAAGCCACTGAACTTGGTGTCACAACTATTCAATTATTGACTAGTGAACGTTGCGAAATGCGGTTAAGATATGAACGTGATCAAAAGAAATTAGATCATTGGCAGTCAATTGCGATTGCTGCGTGTGAACAATGTGGAATGAACAAAGTTCCAAATGTTTTAGCACCAATTAGTTTAACCGATTGGGTAAAATCGGCACAGCTACCACAATCACGTTTTGTGTTAGCGCCAAACAAAGACCAAGAAAATGTGGTACTAAATAGCCATCCTGATTTAGCCCTATTGATTGGTCCAGAAGGTGGTTTAAGTGAAGCAGAAATTGATGCTGCTAACCAAAATCATTTTCAAAACTGGTGTATTGGAGATCGGGTTTTAAGGACTGAAACCGCTCCAGTTGTAGCTTTATCAATTTTAAATTATCACTTTTCAACCAAATAAGGTATTTGCATTGCTTTCCATCTGGTTTAACGGTAATTTAAAATAAAACTATATCGTGCTTACAAAAAATAATGATTGTACGCATAGATAAATAATGAAAAGGACTATTCTTTGTATGCTCGGGGCTCATGAAAAAAATTTGCCGCAATTTGTTTATACGGATCAAATTAACTATACGAATCATGTACGTCTATTTATATTGAGTGTGTTTTTCATTTCTCTCTTAGATTATGTTTTATTTGGATTTTTTTATTCTTTTAGTACAAATATTTTTACGACTTGGATGAGTATTTGCCTGAGCATTTTATTTTGCTTTTATTGTATTTGTCATTTTTCGATAAAACATTATTCATCTGTTAGGTTTGCACATAAGACACGTATCGCTTTTCAAATTATTTGCTTTTTCACAGGATTATTACTGGGTATCAGTACGATTATCATCAATTATTTTTTGATCAAAGATGTACCAAATTTATCTGGTTCCCATATTTTAACTTTAACAGCACTACTACTTACCTCCTCACATATTATTGCTCTGACCTTTCTTACCCAGCATGTTAAATATTTCTTTTTATTTTTTATTCCAAGTATTACCCCATTAGTTTTTTCTCAAATTTTACATCGTGACCAAGAACATACGCTTTTTTATCTTGCTTATTATTCATCTTTCTTTGCGACATTTTTATGTGCGCAAGCAACTTTTAAAATTCACCAACGTTTATACCAAGTTTTAGAAAAAAATAAACAATTGGTCGATGTAGCTGAACAACACAATCAATGGACCGAAGAACTTTGCCAACAATTACAACGTGAAGTGAATAAATCGAAAGATATTGAAGCTCAATTACAATTTAACAATCATTTATTAGAACAAAAAGTTCGCGAGCGTACTTTTGATTTAACAGAAATAAATAATAGTTTGCAGGAACATCGTCAAAATTTGGCTTTTGCACATGAAACTGCGGGTATTCGACCTTGGGAATGGAATTTAGAAAATAACACTGTTGGGATTACCAATTCTCATTGTAAAGAAGTAACACGTGATTCTGAGAATCACTATTCGTTGCTGCATAAAATCGTACATCCTGATGATGTTGAACGTGTTAAAAATACACTTTACAAACACCTATGCGGCCAAACTAAACGTTACGAAGAAACTTTCCGCATTAAACGACCGAGTGGTGAATGGGTTTGGATTCATGATGTTGGCCAAGTCATTTTAAGAAATCCTAAAGATGAGACCCCCCTACGCATGGTCGGTATTCATCGTGATATTAACCAAGAAAAGAAAGACCAAGAACGATTAAAATTAGCAGCGAGTGTATTCGAACAAGCTTCAGAAGGTATCTTTATTCTAGATGATAGCTTCCACTATCTTGAAGTTAATCCTAAATATGAACAATTAACGGGTTTAGATAAACAGTTCATATTAGAAAAACAACTTTTTGAGATTACTAAACAAAATAAACAGCATCATCATAATTTTCATCTTTCTATCCTTGCTACTTTGCAAGAAGAACATGAGTACGAAGGTGAGTTTCAGGAAACTTATCTTTCTGAAAAATCATGTTTCCTTTGGATCCATATGAACGCTGTAAAAGATGAATCAGATCGTGTGATTAATTATATCGGGATTGTCTCTGACCAAACTGAGCGTAAACATCAAGAGCAACGTTTATCATATTTAACCAATTATGACACCCTGACCGATCTACCTAATCGCTTCTATTATCACCAGCAACTGCATCAATATTTGGTTAATGAGGCTTCAATACAAAATTTAGCAGTTATCCGACTCAATATTGACCGTTTCCGTGCCTTGAATGAATTACTCAGCAATCAAGCGGGTAATGAACTTTTGAAGCAAGTGGCACAACGTTTGCGTATCAGTAATATTGATGCACTTTTAGTCTCACATTTAAGTGCAGACGATTTTGTAATCATTTATGAAATGTCACCGTTACATCCGCCAATTAATCAGTTATGCAGTAATATTGTTGAAGCTTTTAGCAAACCCTTTTATATCGCTAATCAAGAGTATGTGGTCAGTATTTCGATTGGAGTTGCGATTTACCCTGAACACGGTCGTCAAGTTGACAACTTAAATACCCATGCAGAGCAAGCCTTAACAGAAGCCAAACGCTTAGGTGGAAATACAATCCGCTATTATTCTAGTGAGCGAACTAACTTCGTCGTTAAACATACTGATTTAGAGCTTGACTTGAGAAAGGCGATTCAAAACAATGAACTCGTTGTATATTACCAGCCAAAGATCACTGCTCAGAATTGTCAAATTAATGGATTTGAAGCACTCATTCGTTGGAAACATCCAACGAAAGGTCTAATCATGCCCGATATTTTCATTCCTTTAGCAGAAAGTACCAGTCTAATTTCTGATATTGGACGATTTGTCTTGTATGAGGCAGCGAAACAGTTACAAGAATGGCAAAAACTAGGTTTTACGAACATCCACATTGCTGTAAACATTGTTGCTCAACAAATTTTGCGTGGTCAGTTATTGCATGATATTGATGCCGTACTCGATCAATACTCTATTACAGGTGAAAATTTAGAGTTAGAAATTACCGAGTCAGCATTTTTAGAAAATACTGAGAGTGTTAAAACAATTTTGTGTGCATTGAAAGAACGTAATATTTCAATTGCACTGGATGACTTTGGCACAGGCTATTCTTCTCTGGCTTATTTAACTGAATATCCAATTGATATTTTAAAGATTGATCGTGCATTTATTTCGAAAATTGGTAATCCAAAACAAGATGCGATTGTTAATGCCATGATTGCCATGGGTAAAACAATTGGCTTAAAAGTTGTCGCTGAAGGCGTTGAAACAGAACAGCAATGTGAATATTTGAAACGACAAAACTGTGACATATTACAGGGTTACTTATTTGCCAAACCCTTAACTGCCGTACATGCAACTGAATACTTACAGCAACATATGCGTCTAGCAATTGCAAGATATTCCAGTTAAAACCATATTTTGAGCTTTTTGGCAGTTTAATTTACACCCAATATAAATTGTCAATAAGCCTATACGTTCAGTGAAAATAAGCTTTTTTGACTGGGCGAAAACATGAACTAGTGCTATATTCTTGTGCACTTATCTTAATATAATCATCAGCCATGTATATGCCTGATTATTATCGGAACAATCGAGACTCAGATGGACGATCAATCTTTAAAAGAAGCCGCTTTGTATTACCATGAATTTCCTACACCTGGAAAAATCAGCGTGACACCGAGTAAGCAACTCGTAAACCAACGAGACTTAGCGCTTGCGTATTCTCCTGGTGTTGCTGCTCCGTGTCTAGAAATTGAACGTGACCCTTCTGCTGCTGCAAAATATACAGCACGTGGAAATTTGGTTGCCGTCGTGAGTAATGGTACAGCCGTGCTTGGTTTAGGAAACATTGGTCCTCTTGCTTCTAAGCCTGTTATGGAAGGTAAAGGTGTTCTATTCAAGAAGTTTGCTGGTGTTGACGTATTTGATATTGAAATTGCGGAAAATGATCCAGACAAAATCGTTGATATTGTTGCTTCATTAGAACCAACTTTTGGTGGTATCAATCTAGAAGATATCAAAGCACCAGAATGTTTCTATATCGAGAAGAAACTTCGTGAACGCATGAAAATTCCTGTGTTCCATGATGACCAACATGGTACAAGTATTATCGTAGGTTCAGCGTTATTGAATGCTTTACAACTCGTTAATAAAAAAATTGATGAAATTAAAATCGTTGCATCAGGTGCTGGTGCTGCTGCATTGTCATGTTTAGATTTACTTTGTGCATTAGGCGTAAATAAATCGAATATTATTGTAGCTGATTCTCGTGGGCTTTTAACAACTTCACGTGAAGGACTTGATGAATCGAAAAAACGTTACATTCAAGATATTTCTGCGACTCAATTACATGAAGTAATGGCTGGCGCAGATATGTTCTTGGGTCTTTCTGCAGCGGGAATTTTAACCAAAGAAATGGTTAAAGAAATGGCTGAAAACCCAATTATTTTTGCACTTGCAAACCCAGACCCAGAAATCTTACCTGAACATGCGCACGAAGTTCGCCCAGATGTGATTATGGCAACTGGTCGTTCAGACTATCCAAACCAAGTAAACAATGCACTTTGTTTCCCATATATTTTCCGTGGTGCACTCGATGTCGGTGCTACAACGATCAACGAAGATATGAAAATTGCTTGTGTACATGCGATTGCACGTATGGCACATATTGAAGCAGATGCTGCGACTTACGGTGAAAAATCTGCATCATTTGGTCGTGAGTACTTGATTCCTCGTCCTTTAGATCAACGCTTGATTTTAGAAATCGCACCTGCGGTTGCTAAAGCTGCAATGGATTCTGGTGTTGCGACACGTCCAATTGAAGATTTCTCTGTATATCGTCAAAGACTTTCTGAGTTTGTATATAACTCAGCATTCTTAATGAAACCAATTTTCTCGCAAGCAAAAACTGACCCTAAACGTATTGCATATGCCGAAGGTGAAGATCAACGTGTATTACGTGCAGTTCAAATCGTAGTTGATGAAGGTTTAGCTAAGCCAGTCTTGATTGGTCGTACTGCTGTGATCGAAGACAACATCAAAAAGCTTGGTTTACGTTTACAACATGGCGTAAACATCGAGATTGTCGATCAAGAAAACAATCCTTTATATGATGATTTCTGGAAAGATTATCACCAGATTATGCAACGCAAAGGTGTAACTGTTGAATACGCACAACGTGAGGCACGTCGTCGTTCAACCTTAATCGCCGCATTGCTAGTTAAGTTTGGCAAAGCTGATGGTATGCTATGTGGTACTTATGCGAGCTACGATATCCATTTAGATTTCGTTAAAAACGTGATCGGTTTAAAAGATGGTCGTAGTACATTCTTTACACTCAATGCATTAATGCTTGAAGATCGCAACTTGTTTATTGCCGATACTTATGTAAATACCAATCCAACTGCTGAACAACTTGCAGAGATGACTATTTTAGCAGCCGAAGAAGTGCGTCGTTTTGGTATGACCCCTCGTGTCGCTTTACTGTCTCACTCAAGTTTTGGTAGTGATCAAGTTGATCCAAGTGCTCAGAAAATGCGTGAAGTTTATCGTTTACTTTCTGAACAAGCTCCAGAACTTGAAGTTGAAGGTGAAATGCATGGTGATGCTGCATTAGATGATAATATTCGTCATTTTGCATTCCCAAACTCACGCTTTAAAGGTTCAGCAAACTTGTTGATTATGCCGAATTTGGATTCTGCAAATATTTCATTCAACTTGTTAAAAGCAACATCTGGTAACAATGTAACAATCGGCCCTATTCTTTTAGGTGCTGCAAAACCAGTACATATTTTAACACCGACTGCGACAACTCGCCGTTTAGTGAATATGACAGCTTTAACTGTTGCTGAAATTCAGCAAAGCCAAAACTGATACAATTTAAGCATAGCTTTTAACATTAAAAGCTATGCTTAGTGCTTGAGAAAACCTCTATTCTGTAGCATGATTGTGTGAAGAATAGAGGTTTTTTATGCAAGTTTATTTAGTAGGCGGTGCTGTTCGAGATCATTTACTCGGTCGCCCCTATCATGAAAAAGATTATGTTGTGGTTGGAGCAACACCTGAACAATTATTATCTGAAGGCTACCAACCCGTTGGAAAGGATTTTCCTGTATTTCTTCATCCAAAAACAAAAGAAGAATATGCACTAGCACGTACTGAAAGAAAATCAGGCATTGGTTATCACGGATTCCAATTTTTTACTGATACCACTGTTAAATTAGAAGAAGATTTAATTCGCCGTGACTTAACGATTAATGCAATGGCAATGGATGAAACTGGACAAGTTTATGATCCATATGGTGGTCAAAAAGATCTTGATCAGAAAATCCTACGCCATGTTTCAGATGCATTTACAGAAGATCCCTTACGTGTGCTACGTGTTGCTCGCTTCGCTGCTCGTTATGCCAGTTATGGATTTGAAATTGCAGAAGAAACTTTGCAATTAATGAAAAGGATTGCCAATTCAGGGGAACTGAATGCTTTAACACCTGAACGTGTATGGAAAGAGACTTCTCGTGCATTGATGGAAGATCATGCAGATGTCTATTTTCAAACGTTAAGAGATTGTGATGCGCTAAAAGTACTGTTTCCTGAGATAGATGCGTTATTCGGTATTCCACAACGCCCAGAGTACCACCCTGAAATAGACTGCGGTATTCATACATTAATGGCGCTAAAACAAGCTTGTCAAGCCAACTATGGACTAGATGTACGTTTTGCTGTCTTGGTGCATGATTTAGGGAAAGCACTTACCCCAACTGAGGAATTACCACGGCATATCATGCATGAGGAACGTGGATTAGAACCCGTTACAAACGTTTGTGAACGCTTGAAAGTTCCCACATATCTTAAAAATTTAGCTTTGATTGTTTGCAAAGAACATCTGAAATGCCATCAAATCAAAAATTTGAAACCTGGTACTGTATGGCGTTTACTACAGCGCTTGGATGTTTTACGAAAACCAGAAAAAGTCATTGCTTTTGTGCAAGCTTGTGAATGTGATGCTAAAGGTCGATTAGGTTTAGAAGATCGTCCTTACCCACAAGCACAGTATATTCTGGATGCCATGGAGATTGTTCGGAATATTAGAGCACAGGATTTACCTGAACATATTCAAGGTGCAGAAATTGGTGAAATGCTGATTCAGTATCGAATTGAAGCCTTAGCAAAATTTAAAGCACAGTATGGTGAATAGTTTTAAAAAATTAACATAAATAAAAACCCAGTCGTAATGACTGGGTTTTTTAACTTTTACTGATTCAATATAAATTATTGAGCAGCAGCAGCTTGAGCAGCAGCAACTTCGTCAGCAAAGCTCATTTCAGCTTTCTTCTCAATACCTTCACCTACTTCGAAGCGAACGAATTGAGCTACAACTGTACCAGTTGCTTTTAATACATCAGCAACTTTCTTGTCGTTATCGATAACATACATTTGACGATCAAGCGCAACTTCGTTCAAGTATTTCTCAACTGAACCAGTTACCATTTTCTCAACGATGTTTGCAGGCTTGCCTGATTCTAATGCTTTCGCTTCAGCAATTTCTTTTTCTTTAGCGATCAAGTCAGCAGAAACTGATTCAGCATTTACAGCAACTGGGTTGAACGCAGCAACGTGCATTGCAATACCTTTACCAGTGTCAGCATCACCTGTGTAAGAAACAACAACACCGATTTTTAAACCGTGCTTATAAACAGCCAAGTTTTCGCCTTCAACGATTTGAGCACGACGAACTTGAATGTTTTCACCAATTTTTTGAACAAGTGCAACACGAGCTTCTTCTACAGTTGCGCCATCTTCAAGCTTAAGTTCAGCAATTTTTGCAGCATCAGTTTCATTTGCAGCAAGTGCAGCAGCAGCAACTTTATCAGAGAAGTTTTTGAAGTTTTCGTCTTTAGCAACGAAGTCAGTTTGACAGTTAACTTCAACAAGAATTGCTTTATTACCGTTTTGGATGATAGTGATCGCACCATCAGCAGCAATGTTACCTGCTTTTTTAGCAGCTTTTGCTTGACCTGATTTACGAAGGTTATCAATCGCAAGTTCAATGTCACCGCCTGCTTCTGTTAATGCTTTTTTGCATTCCATCATTGCAAGACCAGTACGGTCACGTAATTCTTTTACCATGCTTGCAGTAATTGCAGTCATGTTGATCTCCTAAAATCGGTAGAAAATAAATCTGTTCAACAAAAACGGCCCAAAGAAACTCTGGACCGTTTGCAATCTCGACGCTTAATTTGCCACCATTACATGTCGCAAAAATGACAAGCTTGCGTCAAACCGCATTAAGCCTCAGAAGCGTCTTTTGCAGCGTCATCGCCTTTAGCTTGTGCATTCGCTTGTGATTGAGCATATTCTTTACCAGCAAGAATTGCATTTGCCATAGCTGATGCATATAAAGTTACTGCACGGATCGCATCGTCATTACCAGGAATAACATAATCAACGTTATCTGGGTTAGAGTTTGTATCAACGATACCGATTACAGGAATACCTAAGTTTTTCGCTTCTTTGATTGCAATCGCTTCGTGATCAACGTCGATTACAAATAATGCGTCAGGTAAACCACCCATGTTTTTAACGCCGCCTAAAGCACGTTCAAGTTTTTCCATCTCACGAGTACGCTCTAAAGCTTCACGTTTAGTAAGCTTAGCAAAAGTACCATCTTGAGATTGAGTTTGAAGATCTTTTAAACGGTTGATAGATTGGCGAAGTGTTTTCCAGTTCGTCAACATACCACCTAACCAACGGTGATCTACATAAGGTTGACCAGCACGTTGAGCTTGTTCACGGATGATGTTAGAAGCAGCACGTTTAGTACCAACGAACAATACTTTGTTCTTTTTGCTTGCAAGATTGTTAACAAAGTTCAAAGCATCATTTAACGCAGGAACAGTGTGCTCAAGGTTGATGATGTGAATTTTGTTACGCGCGCCGAAAATATATTGACGCATTTTTGGGTTCCAAAAACGAGTTTGGTGACCAAAGTGTGCGCCTGCTTGAAGAAGGTCGCGCATGCTTACGTTGTAATCTGCCATTTTCTTTACCTTAAAGTTTGGGTTAGGCCTCCATATATCCGCATTCTCCACCTATTGCTAGGCACCCAGAGTAATGTGTCGATATATGTGCGGATTTTTGATAACTATTCATCAATTTTTCGCACAACTTTTATAAGCAAAATTGTCACGAAAAGCATTTGATAAAATAGGCGGCTATTTATACCATAGACGCTTGTAAATTACCAAAAGTTTTTAGAGATCATGAACACGACTTATACAGCTCCTCGTCGATTAATCAAAACGCCCGAAGAAATTGAAAAGATGCGTGTTGCAGGAAAACTGGCGGCTGAAATTTTAGACATGATTAAGCCGTATATTAAAGCAGGCGTAAATACCCTAGAACTTGATACAATTTGTCGTAATCACATTGAAAATGTACAACAAGCAATTCCAGCATGTGTTGGCTATGGCGCTGCACCTGGTCGCCCAGCATTTCAACATTCGATTTGTACTTCGGTTAACCATGTCGTTTGTCATGGTATTCCCTCTGAAAGTAAAGTTTTAAAAAATGGTGATATTCTCAATATTGATGTAACAGTCATTAAAGATGGTTATCACGGCGATACCAACATGATGTATATCGTTGGTGGAGAGACTTCTATTCTTGCGAATCGTCTCTGCCAAGTTGCACAAGAAGCCATGTATCGTGGTATGGCTACGGTTAAACACGGCTCTTATCTTGGCGATATTGGACATGCAATCCAACAATATGTTGAGTCTGAACGTTTTAGTGTTGTGCGTGAATATTGTGGTCATGGTATTGGCAATGTCTTCCATGATGAACCACAAGTTTTACACTATGGTCAGAAAGGTACGGGTATGCGCTTAGAAGCAGGCATGACCTTTACCATTGAGCCAATGGTCAATGCAGGGGTTTGGCAAACAAAACTTTTAGGTGACAAATGGACTGTCGTTACTAAAGACCACAAGCTTTCAGCTCAGTATGAACATACCATTTTGGTAACAGAAACAGGCATCGAAGTACTTACTGCTCGCCCTGAAGAAGATTTATCTCGTTTTATGTAATTTATTTCGTTAAATAAAAGCTACTTCGGTAGCTTTTTTTCATATTCATAATTTCTTCATCAATTCATCTAAATCAAACAAAAGTCTTCATAAGCATAACAATTATAAATTTTAACTAAACAAACCATTTAGTAAAAAGGTTTATTTTAAGGGGAATAAAAAGTTCCTTATAAATCGGACATGGAGTCCTCACTATGAAAAAACACATCCTTTGTGTTGCTATAGGTATTGCTGCAACCCTACCCACTATGAGCTTTGCGGAGTCACCTTATTTTAGTTTAAAAGATGGTGATGGTTTCAAACGTTTCTCTCTTTCGGCTGGTTGGTTACATGCCATGCCACAAGGTTCTGCAAATCCTATTAATATCAATACGACTGTAGCTGAGGGAACACAATCTAAAGTAGGTGATGTGTCTAAACAAGCCGTACTAGATGCAGCAGTCAAAGATTCCAATCCAATCGTTTACGACGCGATTAATTTATGGCCAACCGATACTGTATCGGGTCTTGCAACAGGTACAGCTACCATTAAAGGATTATCCAACTGGCAAAGCCAAGGTACAGGTTTAGAAGCGGACAATGTAGATACCGTCGGTATTATGGCGAATTATCACTTTACTGATAATTTATCTCTAGAAATTAAGGCAGGAATTCCTCCAAAAGTTGATATTAAAGGGAAAGGTGACATATATGCACCATTGAGTGGATCAGCAAGTACTATTTTAGGTGATATTGACTTAAAACAGGATCTTCACATCACAGATCTGACCCAAGGAGGCAAAGCAGCAACTGCACGTGCTTGGCTACCTGCGGTAGAACTCCATTACCAGTTTGGTAAATCAGGCGTGAATAAATTCCGACCTTACGTTGGCGCAGGTGTAATGTATGCTTATTTTAATGATCTTAAAATGAACTCAGGCATAGAATCTGATTTAGTAAAAGCTGGCCACATGATCCAAAATATCCATGACGGCAAAGCAGGAGCTGCCTTAGATGGTAAGACATCATCAGCAGATCCTATTGTCAAATTGGAAGCGACTGATACTTTTGCTCCGATTGTCACAGTAGGCGCAACTTATGATTTCAATCCGAATTGGTTTGCCGTTGGATCAGTTTCTTATTCAAAAATGAATAATGAAGCAAAAATCTATGTGACTGACCGCAATACAGGTAAAGAGTTGATCCAAGCAAATACTAAAATTGATATAGATCCACTCATTACTTATTTAGGCGTTGGCTATCGTTTTTAGATAAAACTTTTAAAAAAACAGCTTCGGCTGTTTTTTTTATTTATCGCCACCTTTTAAATCATCATGCATAAAAAACATGCACCAATTGCAATCATTTTCGAAATAATGAAGAAACATGAATATCAATAAAGCATATGAGATTCATTGATAAATAGCATCCATCAATACAAATAATATTGTAAATATAATTATATATTAATAATTATAGAGTTAATTTTAAATTTTGATCAAATTTACTCTTTGGCACACTCCTTGCTTTTAAAAATCATCATGAATCAACGACGATTCATAAAAATTTGCTGGCGGCCAATGAAGTCCGTTCTGTTCGGTTTGTGTATGCAGAAATATTGCATAGCAAAAATATATTTCGTTCAGTTCAGGGGAAGGTTATGTCTTCAAAAATGAATCTAAATGCGAAGAAAGCAACTGAAATAAAATTATTTAGCTTTTCAACGCCTGCCATGCGTGCTTTTCATATGACTTGGCTCGCATTCTTTGTATGTTTCTTCGCTTGGTTTGCTTGTGCACCATTAATGCCAGTCATCAAAGGTGAATTTAATCTAACCAAAGACCAAATCGCAAACATCAATATCGCTGCGGTTGCAATCACAATTCTGATCCGTCTGATTGTTGGTCCACTCTGTGACAAATATGGACCACGCAAAACCTATACTGCTCTTCTCATTGTTGGCAGTATCCCTGTTTTCGGTGTTGCTGCTGCAAATACCTACGAATCTTTCCTATTCTTCCGTCTCTTAATCGGTGCAATTGGTGCGAGCTTTGTCATCACCCAATATCACACCAGTGTCATGTTTGCACCGAATGTCGTCGGCACAGCCAATGCTGCTTCTGCAGGTTGGGGAAATGCGGGTGGAGGTGCAACACAAGCAATCATGCCATTAATTCTCGGTGCAATTGTGATGTTTGGCGTTGAACAAGCAATGGGTTGGAGAATTGCGCTGCTTGTACCAGGCATTATGATGGTAATTGTTGGTGTACTTTATTGGAAACTTACACAAGACTGTCCTCAAGGTGATTTTAAAGAATTACGTGCGAATGGCGTAGAAGTTGGTAGTGGTAAGAAAGGTGGTGTTGCTATCTTGATGCAAGCTGCTCGTAACTATCGTGTTTGGATTCTATTTGTTTCTTACGCAGCATGTTTCGGTATCGAAATCTTCATTCATAACATTGCGGCAATGTACTATGTCGACCACTTCAACATGGGCTTAAAAGAAGCAGGTTTAACTGCGGGTATCTTTGGTCTACTTGCCTTATTCGCTCGTGCTTTAGGTGGAATTGTTTCAGATAAAGTTGCGATTTCAAAAGGTTTAGATGGTCGTACAAAAGTATTATTTATTCTTATCTTATGTGAAGGCTTGTTCCTCATTCTCTTCTCACAAATGAATACTGTAGCTCTTGCTATTATCAGTATGACTGTCTTCGCGCTATTCACGCATATGTCTTGCGGAGCAACTTATGCTTTAGTTCCTTTCATTGACCGTAATGCACTTGGTGGTGTGGCGGGCATTATTGGTGCTGGTGGTAATGTTGGTGCGGTTGCAGCAGGCTTCCTACTTAAAGGCTTACTAGATGTTCAAACTTGCCTCATGATTTTAGGTGGTCTTGTAACTGTGGCCGCTTTCGGTGTCATTCTCATCCGCTTCTCTGTAGAACATAAAACGAAAGAACAACAACTGTTTGACCAAGCTGTGCTTGAACGCAACTCTGTCACCTCTTAATCATCATTCACTTAGTGCGGGGAAACTTACCTTTCCCCTGCACAATATCTAAATTAAATCCAGAAATTATAATCTCTCAGGGGTCTCAATATGAAATTGAATCTTCTTAGCTTTGCTATGCTTAGTGTTTTAACAACTACGACATTTGCTGCAGATAACTTTTTAAGCCAAACTAAATTTTCTCTCGATAGTCGCCTACGTTATGAGCTGGTTGACCAAGATAACCAACTAAAAAATGCTGATGCTTGGACTTTGAGACTACGCCCTTCACTGGAAACTGGCTCTTGGCATGGCTTAAGTGCATTTGTACAAGGAGAAGGCACTGTCGAAATTAATGATCATTTCAATAGTACACGTAATGCTGAAATAAACTACAGTACAGTCCCTGATCCTCAAAACCTACAATTGAATCAAGCTTATTTAAAATATGCTTATAGTCCAAAGTTTGATTTAAGTATTGGTCGTCAAGCTATTAATTTAGATAATCAGCGCTTTGTAGGCTCCGTAGCTTGGCGTCAAAATGATCAAACCTTTGATGCGATTAGTTTAAATATTAAACCTTGCAAAGAGTTTGGTTTGTATTATGCCTATATTGATCAGGTCAATACTATTTTTGGTAGTGAAGATGCAAAACCTAAATTTGTAGCAGCCCAAGATGGTAAACAAAACAGTCAAATTCATTTAATTCAAGCTAAAATGAATTACAACCCATTGTTAAACGCAACAATATATGGGTATTTGATGGATTTCGAGGATTTAAGTGCTTGGTCAAATCAAACCTATGGCTTACGCTTAACAGGTAAGAAAAACAATTTTAGATACGTTGCTGAATATGCCAAACAAAGTGAATATGCTGAGCAACCTATAAATTATGATGCAGATTATTATGCATTAGAATTAGGTTATAGCATCAAGGATAAAGGCTCAGCACTGGGTGAAATCGCACTTGGCTATGAAGTACTTGGTAGTGATGATGGAAAAATTGCATTTCAAACCCCATTGGCGACTAAACATAAGTTTAACGGATGGGCTGACTTATTCTTGACAACGCCTGTGAATGGTTTGACTGATTTGTACATTTCATCAAGTTTTAATGTATTTGGTAAAGGTAAATTAGGCACTGAACTACATCAATATCGTAGTGATGAAAAAAATATGGATTATGGTCAAGAATTCTCTATTTCTTATTCTCATGCTTTGCCTATTAAAGGTTTGTCTGCCCTAGCAAAAATCTCAGATTATCAAGCGGAAGAGTTTTCTGTAGATACTCAAAAGTTATGGCTGCAAATGGATTATAAATACTGATATTGAGTCGTTGTAATTTAATTATAAAAAAACTGTCATCAAATCATCAAATTTCGATGATGTAATGAAAAATAAAAAACTCCAAAATTTGCAAAAAGCTTGCTGATCGACCTTTATCAGCAAGCTTTTTTCTTTTCATAAATAAAAAGGCTACCTGTGTAGCCTTTCATATTCACATTAAATCATAAGATCATATTAGTCTTGAGGCTTAGGCAATGGGATATATTGCGACTGCGCATTTAGTTGGGTTTTTCTCTCTCCAACTTTTACTTGCATGCTCTGTTGCTTACCATCTCGTTCAATCACCAGATCAATTACACTTTGTGGTGCTTGCAGTGCAACATAGTTGATTAAATGTGAGGCTGAAGTAATTTGCTCATTATTGACTTGAATAATTTTATCGCCGCGTTTTACACCTGCCGCATCTGCTGGACCATCACGCAAGACATCAGCAACAACGACTCCAACAGGTTTCGCAGTCAATACGTCCTCATCCATCGTATTAGGAATTAAGCTAATACCTAACCAACCACGAACAACACGACCATCTTTCAAAATTGAATTTAATACTTGCTGACAAATTTTCGCTGGAATTGCAAAACCAATCCCTAATGAACCGCCTGATTGAGAGAAAATCGCAGTGTTTACGCCGATTAAATTCCCCGCAACATCAATTAATGCACCGCCTGAATTACCAGGATTAATTGCCGCATCAGTTTGAATAAAGTCTTCATAGGTATTGATACCTAAATCTGAACGACCTGTCGCCGAAATAATCCCTTGCGTCACTGTTTGTCCCACGCCGAATGGATTACCGATTGCAAGTACAACATCGCCAACTTCATTGCCACTGAGTTTAAACGGTAGAACAGGAAGCTTGTCTAACTCAATTTTAATCACAGCTAAATCAGTATCAGGATCTGTACCAATGACTTTCGCCTCAGCACGACGACCATCATGCAATGCCACCACAATATGCTCTGCCTGAGCAATCACATGATTATTCGTCAGAATATAACCATCTGCACGAACAATAACACCTGAACCTAAACTATTTTCATTTTGAGGCTGTTGAGGGGCTTGATTACCAAAAAATTCACGAAATACAGGATCACTCAACAAAGGATGATTCATCTGTTTCACTTTCTGAGTGGTAAAGATATTCACCACAGCAGGCGCAGCAACTTTTACGGCAGCACTATACGAAACCACCCCACCTGTTCGAGTTGTATCAATCAGAGGTTCAACCTTTTCAGCAGGCATTTTGACGCCATCAGCAGCGACTGTTGGTTTCGGCTGATGTGATTTCTGCCAAGCCAGAAAACTAAATATAACAACAACGAGTAAAACCCAAGGTAACCATGTAAATGCACGGCGCACGTTTATTATCCTCTAGGCAAAATTATGTTATGGACAAGTTTATTTATTGAAGAAGAACAACAACTTTCAGTTATTGTAAAGTAAATTGATTTAAAGCAATGTAAAAGTTAAAAAAGTTTTGTCTAGCTTTAGTTACATTTAAAAATATGCTTTTATTAAGCTGAATCTATAAATGTCATCCAGTTGAGGAATCGTATGGCAAATTTGCATGATATTGTGCAATGGTGTAATCAAACTTTAAAAGTTAGTGAGTTTAAAGATTACGCACCCAATGGCTTACAAATTGAAGGCACGCCTGAGGTAAATAAAATAGTCTGTGCTGTTACAGCCTCAGAAGATGCAATTAATGCAGCTATTGCGCAGCAAGCAGATGTCTTACTTGTCCATCATGGTTACTTTTGGAAAGGTGAAGCCTACCCTATTACAGGTATGCGTGGTAATCGAATCAAAAAATTAATTCAGAACAATATCTCTTTGATCGCCTACCATTTACCTTTAGATGCACACCCAGTACTCGGAAATAATGCAGCGATTGCTGATTTAATCGGTTTAAAAAACTTAGAAGCATTAGATTCATCTGAAAAACATCCGATTGGAAACATTGCTTATTTAGAGCATGCACTTAGACCTGAACAATTCAAAGCAAAGTTACAGGCTATTTTTGATTTTAATGTGATTCATTTGCCGAGTGAGAAAACTCAAATCCAAAAAGTAGGATTTTGCACAGGCGGCGCTCAAGATTTTATCAATAAAGCAGCAGAAAAAGATTGTGATGCTTATATTTCTGGCGAAGTCAGTGAGCGTACTTTTTATGAAGCCAAAGAATTAGGGGTTCATTATTTTGCCTGTGGTCATCATGCAACTGAACGATATGGCGTACAACGCCTTGCTCAAGCAATTACAAATCAGTTTGCTGTAGAAACTATCTATTTCGAACTAAATAATCCGATTTAATAGAATTGACGAATCCGATTTTATTTATCGTTTTTAATTGAACCTTTATTGTATATCGTTCTTTAAAAGACTGCCCTATTATCTTTGGAATCATTTACAATAGAGCCACTTAACGTAAAACCCAGCAATTGCAAGGATTGGAACATGACAACCATTACTTTACCTGCACTTCCGTATGGCTATGATGACTTAGCGCCACACATCACTCGCGAAACTTTAGAATACCATCACGATAAACATCACAATACTTATGTTGTTAACTTAAACAACCTAATCAAAGGCACTGACCTTGAAGGTAAAACTTTAGAAGAAATCATCAAAGCTTCTGCTGGTGATGCTTCTAAAGCAGGTATCTTTAATAATGCTGCACAAGTATGGAACCACACATTCTATTGGAACAGCATGAAGCCAAATGGTGGTGGTAAACCAACTGGCGCAATCGCAGCTAAAATCGAAGAAGCTTTTGGTAGCTATGAAAAATTTGCTGAAGAATTTACTGCTGCTGCAACAACTCAATTTGGCTCAGGTTGGGCTTGGTTAGTTGCTGATGAAGTAAATGGTAAATTATCAATTACTAAAACTGCAAACGCAGATACTCCGCTTGCTCATGGTCAAGTTGCAGTATTAACAATCGACGTTTGGGAACATGCTTACTACATCGACTTCCGTAACTTACGTCCAAAATACATCGCAACTTTCCTAGAAAGCCTAGTGAACTGGGACTATGCAAATGCAAAACTTGCTGGTCAACCAGCAGGTGTTGAGAAATAATTTTTATTTCTTGAATAAAAACTGCCCACTTCGGGCAGTTTTTTTATAATTAAAAATTAAAAAGCATATTTATCAAGCAAACGATTCATTTTATTTATTATTCTTATTGACGCATCTGAAATTCACCCCTAAAATGCGCATCAGATTCTCCAATAGCTCAGTCGGTAGAGCGACGGACTGTTAATCCGCAGGTCCCTGGTTCGAGCCCAGGTTGGAGAGCCAATCTACTATTCTTCCATAGCTCAGTCGGTAGAGCGACGGACTGTTAATCCGCAGGTCCCTGGTTCGAGCCCAGGTGGAAGAGCCAAGATTCTAAAAACCCATATCATTGATATGGGTTTTTTTATATTAAACACAATGCATACCTTTAAAAATATATGGTCTTATCATAATGCGTCTTATATCGCCAGAAACTGCACCAAAATTTCAACTTATAGATAGCTATGGCAGAGTAGTTCGACTAGACTCAGGTAAACGCACTTTACTTGCATTTTTTCGTGATACAAACTGTCCTTTTTGTAATTTTAGAATTTTCCAATTAACACAACATTATAAAAAACTTTCGGATGAAGGCTTAGAAATCATTGCATTTTTTTCATCAACACATGAAGAAGTCAATGAATTTGTAAGAAAACGCCCTCGCCCTTTTACGATCGTCGCCGATCCTGAAAATATCGCCTATCAAGCTTATGGTATTGAACGATCAATGGCACGCTCTGCTTATAGCGTTTTTCGACATTTCGTCTCATGGGTTTTAGGCATCAAAATAATTGGGGCTGAGGGTTTAAAAAAGAATCTACAAAATCCAAGTGATATTATGCCAGCAGATTTTTTAATTGATGAGCAAGGTTATATTATTGAAACATATTACGGTTCTGATGCTAGCGACCACATTCCATTTGAAAATATTTATAAATTTTTAAATGCTGATCAGAACCCTAAGTAGTCTAAAACACCTCGTGTTTAATTGATTTATGCAAAAATGGCGTGTTTAGCGACTAGGCACACCGCTATGGAAACGGAACGTATCATCTGGCGTTAAAATTAGATTCTTTTCCACTGCACGAATATGCTCAATCCGTTGCTGGATCGTCTCTTCTGGATCTTTAAGTTTCGCCGTTTTTGCAACATCTAAAGCTAAAGCCAAATAGTCCTCAAAATGACGAGATTCAGACTTAAGTAAGTAGCGGTAGTAACGCCCCAGCTCATCGTCTACAACAGGTGCCAGCGCATAGAAGCGTTCACACGAGCGTGCTTCGACAAATGCGCCAATAATCATAACATCAATCAATGCTTCAGGCTCATAGGTACGGATTTCTTTACGCAATCCACCTGCATAGCGCCCTGCACTCAAACCCTTCCACTCTTGGCCACGTTTGTTCATGAGTTCCAAAACCTGCTCATAATGCAGCATTTCTTCACGCACCAATTGCGCCAATTTCACTTGCAGATCTGTAAAAAAGCTATAGCGGAACATCAAATTCATGGCCGTACTTGCCGCTTTTTTCTCACAGTTAGCATGATCTTGCATTAATACATCAAGATTATTAACAGCTTCATCCAACCATGCTTGAGGAGTACTACAACCCAAAAACTCGATTACAGGCTGCATCAACTCATCATAATTTACACTACTCATCAACTTATCTCGCAGCAGCCTGAATCGCTGCTTTCATATCTGTTACTGCTTGAGCCAGACCAACGAATACACTATCAGCAATAATCGAATGACCAATGTTGAGTTCATAAATTTCTGGAATTGCTGCAATTGCTGCCACATTATCCAAATTCAAACCATGCCCAGCATTGACAACTAAACCTTTAGCTGCTGCATATTCAGCACCTTTGATAATACGAGCTAATTCAGCTTGTTGCTGCTCATCTGTCTCGGCATCAGCATAAGCACCCGTATGGATTTCAATGGTGGGTGCACCACATGCGACAGCTGCGTCAATTTGTGCCAAATCTGCATCGATAAACAAAGACACATCACTGCCAATCGCTTTCAGTGCTTCAGTTGCCGCCTTCACTTTTTCAAAATGCCCAATCACATCCAATCCACCTTCGGTGGTCACTTCTTGACGACGCTCAGGTACAAAGCAAACATGCTGAGGTTGAATCTCTTTGGCAAACGCAACCATTTCATCAGTTACCGCCAATTCCAAATTCATACGTGTTTTTAATAATGGACGCATACGACGTACATCATCATCTTGTATATGACGGCGATCTTCACGCAAATGTAAAGTAATCCCATCAGCACCAGCCTGTTCACACAACAAAGCAGCCTGAACTGGATCAGGGTAAGTTGTACCACGTGCTTGTCTTAATGTCGCAACATGATCAATATTTACACCTAAGATTGCAGCCATAAAAAATATCCTATCGGTTTAGCCCTGAATCATTATTTTCAATAGATCAGGAATATCAAGTTTGTGTACTTTGGATCCAAAGTTGACGGCTTTTCAGCGGTCGATCACCCAACAAGGAGCTAATCATTTGACGGTATAGTTTACCCAATAATTGCAATTGTTCGTGAGAAAAATCCTGCCCATCTTCATAACTTTGCATTGAAGCAATCAACATACCATCAAGTGTTGAACGCGAGGCTTGTGAAACTGGCAGAAAGCCATCATTGAGCTGAAATTGATAATGCTGGTTGACCTGAATGTCTTGTTGACTCGCATCTGTTGAGAAATCAATAGCGTAGCCAAGTTCCACCAATAATACATGCTCAAATTGACGCAAAATCTGCCGAAGAAATACAGCAGCTTGTTCGTGTGTCGCCAATTGCTGTAACAGCACTAAAATCAACTGATATTGTTCAAATGTTTGCGGCATCATCTCTTCTAAGGGACATAGTCGCAATAGAATTTCATTTAAATAAAAACCGGCAAAAAATGCATCACCATGAAAAAATACAGGTTGATTCAGAATTTCCAGTTTTGTAAAGTTTTTTAATTCAGATTTGCCTGTGGCTTGCAGACGAATAGGCTGATATTGCGGCGGTGGGGTCTGTCTTAGAATCCCATCCACCCGCCCATATTCTTGTGTAAATAAATGCACAATATGGCTTTTTTCACGATATTTACGATGATGAATCAAATAACCATGTAGGACTTCATTGCGCATCATAGTACGAGACTAGTCCTTCTTTTTCTCATCCTTTTCTTCATCATCGCCATCGGGAATCACTGCGCCAACAACCGCAGCAGTTCCTTTAACAACACCTTTAGTGGTCTTATAAGCAACTTTAACAGGTACAGTCACAAGCTTGTGAATACAGCCTTGTAACATGAATACACATGTCACAATCGCGAATATACGAATTGTTGTTTTCATACCTGTTTCCGTTATCTTAAATGCGATTAAATATCGCTATAACCCAAGCTTTTGAGTGCACGCTCATCATCAGACCAACCACCTTTGACTTTCACCCAAAGCGTTAGCATAATTTTTTGCTCAAACATTTTTTCCATGTCTGTACGTGCATCCATGCCAATGCTTTTCAACTTCCCACCCTTGTCGCCAATCACAATTGCTTTTTGCCCTTGGCGTTCTACAAAAATGGTCGCATCAATATATGTACATGGCGGCTTTAAACGACCTGTTTTTTCATTTACGGCTTCTTCTTCAGTTTTAAATGATTCAATTTGAACCGTTAAATCATATGGCAGTTCTTCACCTAACTGACGCATAATTTTCTCACGAATGATTTCACTCGCAAGGAAACGCTCAGAACGATCAGTAATCTGATCTAATGAATACAAAGGTGGTTGATACGGCAGATATTTTTCAATCGTGTCACGTAAATGATCTAAATTCGCACCACGCAATGCTGAAACTGGAACAATTTCAGCAAAATTCATGAGCTTGGCACGCTCTCGAATCAGCGGTAAAGCTTCATTTTTATTTTCGAAAGTATCTAGCTTATTGATCACGAGGATCACAGGCATCTCTGCATTTTTAAGCTTTTCCAAAACCAATTCATCGTTTTGAGTCCACTTTTGTGCATCAACCACAAATAAAACCAAGTTCACATCACGCAATGCAGAATGTGCAGCACGGTTCATCATCTTATTGATGGCACGTACTTCTTTCTTATGCATCCCAGGCGTATCTACAAATACCGCCTGTGATTTCTCACGTGAATCAATCCCCACGATCTTATGACGTGTGGTTTGTGGTTTACGTGAAGTAATCGATAGTTTTTGACCTAGGATATGATTCATCAAAGTTGACTTACCCACGTTTGGGCGACCAACAATTGCAACAAAACCGCTTTTAAAATCTGAAGGAATTGTTGTTCCTTGAGAACTAAAGAATTGATCAACTAGATTATTGCCATCTTGCTGTTCAGTTGCTTCTGGCTTATTTTCTTCTGAATGTGACATCAGGTTATTGCTCCAATAATTTTAAAATCTCTGCCGCTGCCGTTTGTTCGGCAAAACGACGACTTGAGCCCTCGCCTATAATTTTTGGCAATCCCGCTACATCACATTCCACTTTGAAATGTTGATTAGGGGCATCACCCTGAATATCTACAACCTCGTAAACTGGGAGAGGTTTTTTACATGCTTGTAAATACTCTTGCAAACGTGATTTGGGGTCTTTCAGTTGATCTGTCGGTTCGATATGATCAAGATATGGCTCATACCATTTTAACACAATGCGTTCGAGCAAGTTGAGATCATTACTGTCTAAATAAATAGCACCAATAAGGGCTTCAACCGTATCAGCCAAAATCGATTCACGGTGATGTCCACCCGATTTTAGCTCGCCTGTGCTTAGAATTAATGACCGACTGAGTTGCAAATCATTTGCGATTTTTCCTAATGCTTCCTGTCGAACCAAAGTCGCACGCATTCGTGTTAAACGACCTTCATTTTCCAACGGATAGGTATTGTACAAATAATTTGCAACGATCATTCCTAACAATGCATCGCCTAGAAATTCTAGGCGTTCATAATTATGTTTATGGCTGACCGAGCGATGGGTCAAAGCCAGTTTTAACAATTCAAACTGTTTAAACTGGTAACCTATTCGACCTTGCAGCCGTGTATCATTGAGTTTGGTTTGCAGATTTTTGGTCAAAAGTCTTCTCAAAATTCATAACTAAACTAATATTCAATACGAAAGGCTTACGCACTTCATACTTTTTCATTACAACTAAATCATCTTTATAAGTAACTTCAGCAATATCCTTGAAATGTATATCACGAATATTATTCATCTCTAAACGTTGATCCATCTGAGTATAAAATTTACTTGGTGTAATATTTCCAGGACTTTCTTTCAACAAAGCTATTATCTGATTATCAATAATTTTGTCATCCCAATAGGCTGGCCAAATTGCAATGACTGCTTTAACGGTAATAGCAAAAAAAATCACTCCAAATAATATTGCAAAATATGACATTCCTTGTTGAGATTTACGCATCTTTATACTTCCTATGTATTTTTATTTAGTTAATCTTACCATTACGATTGAAACTTGGCAGGTTAAAACCAGGTTCTTTATGCATCCAAACATAAAAAGCGCGACCTGTTAAATTTGCTTCAGGGACAAATCCCCAAAAACGACTATCCGCACTTTGATCTCGATTATCACCCATTGCAAAATACTGTCCTTTTGGCACAGTTACTTCCCAATCCTGCCCATTACTTTGAATAAAAACATTATTTTCTTTGGCAACAAATGGAACGAGTGCATCAGCTCCACGTAACTTTGCAAATTGAAATTGTTCTGCTAAAGGATTACGACCATCTAAATAACGAATTAAATGTTGGTGTTCACCTAATGTTTCTTTAAAGTAATAAACTGTAGGAGTTTCTAATTGATCTTTATCACGTTTAAATTCAGTTGCTACTTTAGCAATTTGCTTTCCGTTAATAATTAATTGGCCAGCCTTAAACTGAATGTGATCGCCCGGCAAACCCACTACGCGCTTAATATAGCTAATGGTTGGTTGGGGTGGATAACGAAATACGATGACTTCACCACGTTTTGGCTCACCTACATCAATTACTTTTGCATTTACAATCGGTAAGCGCACACCATAATCAAATTTATTTACTAAAATAAAATCACCTGTTTCCAAGGTGGGCACCATAGAATCAGATGGAATATTAAATGGTTCATATAAGAAAGAACGAAGGATTAAGACTACTGCTAACACGGGCCAAAAATCATATGCCCACGTTATAACAAAATTTTCCTGATCACGCCCTTTATTTGCACGTTGTTTTAGTACAAATTTATCGAGTAGCCACACTAGAAAAAAAATCAGTGTAACTGGTACCAGAATCAAATTAAAATCAAAATCCACACGCCCTCTCCCGCAGCCTAGCTGCTCGTTTTGCAGCTAGGTAAATTTATTTACCTAGCCTCTCTCTTTTTATCTATCCACTTTCAATACAGCTAAGAACGCTTCCTGAGGAATTTCAACACTTCCTACTTGTTTCATACGTTTCTTACCTTCTTTTTGTTTCGCAAGAAGTTTCTTCTTACGCGAAACGTCACCACCATAACATTTTGCCAATACGTTCTTACGCATGGCTTTTACGGTAGAGCGTGCAATAATTTGTGCACCAATTGCTGCTTGAATTGCAACATCATACATTTGGCGTGGAATCAAATCTTTCATCTTCTCAACCAACGCAATACCACGATGACGCGCATCTTGACGGTGACAAATCATAGCTAAGGCATCGACCTTTTCACTATTAATTAACACGTCAACCTTAACTAAAGATGAACTCTCAAAACGTACGAAGTTGTAATCTAAAGATGCAAAACCACGTGAACAAGATTTCAACTTATCAAAGAAATCCATGACCACTTCTGCCATAGGAATTTCAAAAGTGATTGAAACTTGATTACCCAAGAATTTCATATCTTTTTGAACACCACGACGTTCAATACACAAGGTCATGACATTACCTAAATATTCTTGTGGCACAAGAATATGACACTCTGCGATCGGTTCACGTAAATCTTCAACTGTTGAACCATCTGGCATTTTCGACGGGCTGTCGATATAAATGATGTCACCTTTTTTGGTGAGCGCTTCATAGATTACTGTCGGTGCAGAGCTAATCAAATCAAGATCATACTCACGCTCTAAACGCTCTTGTACGATTTCCATATGTAGCATGCCCAAGAATCCACAACGGAAACCGAAGCCTAAAGCATCTGAACTTTCTGGTTCAAAGAATAATGCTGAATCGTTAATTTGTAATTTTTGTAGTGCTTCACGGAATGGTTCGAAGTCACTTGAATCAATTGGGAAAAGACCCGCATAGACCTGTGGTTTAACCTTTTTAAAACCTGGTAAAATAGCAACATCTGGTGTGTTTGACAAAGTAATCGTGTCACCTACAGGTGCACCAAAAATATCTTTAATCCCAGCAATAACGAAGCCAACTTCACCAGCTTCCAAAATATCGGTTTCAGTATGTTTAGGGTTGAATACACCCACAGACGTTACAGGATGAGCTTGCCCTGTAGACTTCACCAACATTTTGTCGCCCTTACGGATACGACCTTGCTTGATACGCACGAGAGAAACAACGCCAAGGTAATTATCAAACCATGAATCGATAATTAACGCTTGTAATGGCGCATCACGATCACCTTCTGGCGCAGGAATGACATCGACTAAACGCTCTAATACACCTTCAACCCCTAAACCTGTTTTCGCTGAACACGTCGGTGCATCTGTTGCTTCAATCCCGATAATTTCTTCAATTTCGTGAATGACACGCTCAGGTTCAGCTTGAGGTAAATCAATCTTATTTAAGATCGGTAAAACTTCTAGACCTTGCTCGATCGCCGTATAGCAGTTCGCTACAGATTGTGCTTCAACACCTTGCGCGGCATCGACGACTAAAAGCGCACCTTCACATGCCGCCAAAGAACGTGACACTTCATAAGAAAAGTCGACGTGCCCTGGAGTATCAATAAAGTTTAATTGATACTCTTGACCATTTGGATGCGTGTAATACAAAGTAACGGATGCCGCTTTAATGGTAATCCCTCGCTCACGCTCAATCTCCATAGAGTCTAATACTTGAGCTTGCATCTCACGATCTTGTAAGCCACCGCACATTTGAATAAATCGATCTGCCAAGGTTGATTTACCATGGTCAATGTGAGCAATAATCGAGAAATTACGTATATTTTTGATATCTACGGATTTTTTAGCTTGCGCCATGGGTTACCTTAACAAAATAGAATGCTCGAAACTTATGACAAGTCATGAGCCAAAGCGGTTTAACAAAATTGTTGGGGATTATAGCAGAACAGCATTTCAAAGTATTCAAAATAATTACCCCATCAAAGCCTCTAGATGGTGATTTCAGTCCTTCGATTTACTCATATAAAGTTGAAAAATCCATCGGATTTAGATCCGATCCAATCGGTTGGTAGGCATGAGTAAAACTCGGTGACATACGCTTTGGACGACCTGTTGTAATTTCAATACACGCCCATTTGGTATTGCCTACGAATAAAATACTTTGATCCTTTGGGCGGTAAAATGCGTACTGACGAAAGGAATAGAGCGCATTAATATCATCTAACCATGTCCGCAAGATAACTTCTTCACCTTCAAGTGCTGCTTTCCGATACTGAACATGATGCTCTACCGCCACCATTGCATGTTTGAGTTCTAAATATTGAGCTAGACCTAAACCTAATCTTTCGATATGGGCTGCTGCGACATCTTGCATCCACTGAATATACATGACGTTATTGACATGACCTAAAACATCAATATGTTCAGGTTGTACAGTTATTCTCAAATCAAAAATAGTACTCATAAACCTACTTATTTCGTCAATCCAAGCTCAGTCGCATACACTAATCTAAACACTTATACATTACAAAATAAAAACCACCCTATTTTCAGGGTGGTTTTAAAAAAACGAACAATAGCTTAAGGCAAACGTAAACCTAAAATTGCACGCTGACCTTGGCGAATAATAGCTACTCGAGCTACACTATTTTTTGGTAGAGCCGCCATTGTTTTTACAAACATTTGACTATTTAAAATAGGTGTACCATTTACTTGAAGGATAACATCACCTGCAACAATGTTTGATAATGATGCCAAGCTGCCGCGCTTAACATCTTGAACCAATATCCCACCACGGACATCCAATTTTGTCTGCTCTTCAAGCGTTAAATTACGAATGCTCATTCCTAGACCACTGGTTGGATTATTTTTATCCTCAGCGGCTGGCGTATCGTCTGGTGCAGTCCCTAAAGTTGCTGAAATAGTGCGGACTTTATCATCACGTAATACTTCTAATTGAACAGTCTGACTAGGTGCTACGCGATTTAATACATTTAACAAATCGCTAGTACGGGAAATAGAAGAACCATTAATTTTTAAAATCACATCACCCGATTTTAAACCTGCTTTTTCAGCAGGAGACTTTGGCGTAACTTGATTGATTAGTGAACCTTCTGGTTTTGGCAGTTTGTACGCTTCTGCAAGGTTGCGATCAATATCTTGCAACATCACACCAAGATAAGAACGAGTCACTTTACCATTGGTTTTCAGCTGTTGGACTACATCCATCGCGACATCAATCGGAATCGAGAATGACAAGCCCATATAACCGCCAGTACCGCTAAAGATACGCGAGTTCACACCAACCACTTCACCACGTTGGTTAAATAACGGACCACCTGAGTTACCAGGGTTTAATGCAGCATCTGTTTGAATGAACGGTACTGACGTTTCACCACTCATATTTCGAGATTTAGCGCTCACAATCCCTGCTGAAGCAGAATAGTCAAAGCCAAAAGGCGAACCAATTGCTAAAACAGGCTCACCAACTTTTAACTGGTTTACATTACCAATTTTTAATTCTGGGAAATTTGCACCATTTACTTTAAGCACAGCAACATCAGTGCGCTCATCACTACCAACCAAAGTTGCATCAAGTTCACGTCGATCGTTTAAAGTAATACTGATACGAGACGCATTTTCAATCACATGATGGTTTGTAACGAGATAACCATCTTTACTAATAAAAAACGCACTACCGTATGCAGTTTTTTCTTGTGGCCCTTGTTGTTGAGGAATAATGACTTGATTACCAAAAAAACGTCGTAAAATTTCAGGCACTTGTTGCTGCAACAACTCTTCCTGAGTCATTTTTTTTACAACATTGACACTGACAACTGCAGGACTCACCTGCTCAACGAGGTTTGAAAAATCTACTGGTGAGGCTGCGTTAACTTGTACTGCAGCAACCGTAAATACCGCAGCATACATTCCTTGTTGTAAATAGCGACTTTTCATGAAGTGAGAACCTACGTACTAATGATCTATAGAATATTAAGATTATGTTTGTATCATAACCCAACTGTAATCTTCGTAAAAATATGTTGATATTTTCAATGCATACAACGATGTAGCATATTGAAATGTGAATAAATTATGGAGAAAGTCTCCATGATTTATAAGCTTATTAACTTTTTATCGTGGGCAGCTTAATATTAGATTAAAACGATGTATTGAATACTTAGACTTGTTAGACTTTAAGGTAATTGACAATTCATATCAGTAAAAATTGTTTACATTCGCTAAAAAATCGTTCAATTCTAGGCAGATTGGCACTTGCCTTTTTTGTTAAAAAGCGTTGTCATTAGCGAACGTTTAAAACTGAAGCAGATCGACATGCCTGATTTAAAAACAATTCACCATTTTGACGTGATAATTGTGGGCAGTGGCGGTGCAGGTTTAAGTCTTGCACTCTCTTTACCGAGTCATTACAACATTGCCATTTTAGCAAAAGCTGAGCTCACAGAAGCCAGTACTTTTTATGCTCAAGGTGGTGTTGCTGCGGTCTTAGACGAGACTGATTCAATTCAACAACATATTAATGACACTATGATTGCAGGCGGACATCTTTGTGAATTAGATGCCGTTAAACATACAGTCGAAGGCGGCAAGCCTTCTGTTGATTTCTTATTAAAGCAAGGTGTTCAATTCACTTTAGATGATGATGAGCAATTACACCTCACTCGTGAAGGCGGTCATTCACAACGGCGTATTATCCATTCAGCTGATGCAACAGGTAAAGCAATTTCAACCACTCTCGTCGAACGTGCTAAAGAACGAAAAAATATTACAATTTTTGAAAATTATATTGCGATTGACCTCATCACATTACATAAGCTTGGTCATCAAGACAAAAATAATCGTGCGATTGGTTTATATGCACTAAATGAAAAGACAGAACAAGTCCATACATTCTTAGCCCCTTTCACAGCTTTGGCCTGTGGTGGTGCAATGAAAGCTTATCTCTATACTTCTAACCCTGACATTGCAACGGGTGACGGTATCACGATGGCGTATCGTGCAGGTTGTCGTGTTGCCAATATGGAGTTTAACCAATTCCATCCAACGTGTTTGTACCACCCGAAAGCGCGTTCTTTCCTTATTACAGAAGCCATGCGTGGTGAAGGTGCTTATTTACGTTTGCCTGATGGTGAACGTTTTATGTTACGCCTTGATGAGCGTGCTGAACTTGCGCCACGTGATATTGTTGCACGTGCGATTGACTATGAAATCAAACGTCTTGGTATTCGCCATGTTTGGTTAGACATCACACATAAATCACCTGAATTTATCACCGAACATTTCCCAACACTTTATGCCCGCTTGCTCGAACTTGGGATTGATATTACCAAAGATATGATTCCTGTTGTTCCAGCAGCACACTATACCTGTGGTGGCGTGGTTGTAGATGAACATAGCCAAACTGACCTAGATGGTTTATACGCTATTGGCGAAACTTCATATACAGGTTTACATGGTGCAAACCGTATGGCAAGTAACTCACTGCTTGAATGTTTCGTGTATGGCATGAGTGCAGCAGAAGACATCCAAAGCAAGCATAATATTAGCTTTGAATTTCCAGATGTACCTTCTTGGGATGAATCTCAAGTGACTGATGCCGATGAAGATGTTGTCATCTTACAAAACTGGGATGAATTGCGTTCAACTATGTGGAACTATGTGGGTATTGTTCGCACCACTAAACGTTTACAACGTGCCTTACACCGCATCGAAATGCTGAAACGTGAAATTAACGAATATTATCAAGGCTATCGTGTCAGTAAAAATTTGATCGAATTACGTAATTTAGTTTTGGTTTCTGAAATGATTGTACGTTGTGCGATGGAGCGTAAGGAATCTCGTGGTTTGCATTACACGCTGGATTATCCAGAACTCTCAAACGAGATTCGCAAGACAGTGCTAACACCACCAAACTTTAAGGTGGAACAACCATTGGTGAATGAATGATAAAATTAAGGCTAAAGATGCTTACTTATACATCTTTAGCCTCCAAAATTATTCATAAATTCGAGCAGCCATAAGCATTTCTGCAAAGGTTTTCCAATCAGGTTGAGCTAAACGGTCAACCTGATCTGTATTTTTATAATATCCGTCCATATCTTCAGTCCATGAAGCTAAAGCATCAAGAAAATCAGACAGATTAATATTCTCCCAATTGTTTGGATCATCTATAAAGTTCTGACGTAATTTCTTAATAAAAATCGCGAGTTCAGTATGACTAGATATCGCATCAATTGCCTTATCTAAATGATAGCTATCATGATCTTTATTCATTAGAACTGGCCTATTTCAAATATTGCAAAGCATCTTCAAACACAACATCCGCATTCTGTGTTGCATCCAAACGCTTCATCCGTTCAGGTTCTGCTTGCCACAAAGTCTCATAACCCTCACGAACTTTAGCAAAGAAACTTAATTTCTCTTGCTCAAAACGATCCAATGCACCACGCTCTCGAGCACGGGTCATTCCCAGCTCAATCGGGGCATCTAGCCAAAAGGTAATATTCGGCATTTTCGCGACAAAAGTTTGATTTAACAATTGCAACTTTTCCTGACTTAAACCACGCCCAGAACACTGATAAGCAAAGCTTGCATCAGTAAAACGATCACTTAAAACGATCTTACCTGCATTTAAAGCAGGGATAATGACTTGTTGTAAATGTTGCGCACGTGCTGCATAAATTAATAACAACTCAGTATCATGACTCATTTGTTCTTCGTGATTCACTGCTAATAATAAAGAGCGAATCTGTTCAGCTAACGGCGTTCCACCCGGCTCACGGGTCAAAACGACTTCTTTACCTTGCTGTTCAAAGTACTGATGAATTTTACGAATGAGTGTCGTTTTCCCTACACCTTCCGTACCTTCAAAACTAATAAACATCATTCATCCTACTTTTGCTTTGCACGTAACGCAGTTAAATATTCTTGAACTGCACGATTATGATCTTCTAAAGAAGCTGTAAATTTATGCCCACCATTACCTGTCGCAACAAAGTAAATATTTTTAGCGTCATCTGGATGCATCGCTGCTTCAATTGCTTTTTTACTTGGTAATGCAATCGGAGTTGGCGGCAAACCATTGATCGTATATGTATTATAAGGCGTTGGTGTCCGTAAATCATTGCGAGTGATATTCCCCTTATAATTATCCCCCATACCATAAATTACAGTTGGATCAGTTTGTAAGCGCATACCGATTTTTAAACGACGTACAAACACACCTGAAACTTGTTCTAGTTCGCTATCTAAACTGGTTTCTTTTTCAATAATCGAAGCCATGATTAAAGCTTGATATTTATCGTTATATGGTAAGTTCGGTGCTTTTTTTGCCCAAGCTTCATCTAATGATTTCATTTGGCGACGATATAAATCCGTTAAGATTTTCTTATCTGTTTCGCCCTTGGCAAAGAAATAAGTATCTGGTGCAAATAAACCTTCAGGATGTAAATAAGGAATATCTAAAGCTTTTAATAATTGGTCTTGTGGTAGATCTAAAATAGTCTTGCTAACATTCGGATCTTTCTTTAAATTCTGTAGTAATTGTTTAAAGGTTGTCCCTTCAATCACCAAAATACGATTCATCTGTGCATTTTCAGCGTCAGACAACATATCAAGCACTTGACGAACACTCATCCCTTTATTGATTTCATACACACCAGCTTTCAAACTATCATGAATCATAAATTTTTGATAAATCTTTAAAATAATAGGGAAATTAACTTTGTTTTCTTTGGCTAGATGATCAATAAATTTTGAGTAAGTATCACCCGAAGAGATGACTAAAACTTGTTTCTTCCCTTCAATCGGATAGTTCTTAAATAAGTTTGCCCAAAGCACACCGAATACGAGCAAAAGAAAGACGACGATTATAAATAATAAGGATTTGATAGAAAACTTAGACTTCGGTTGAGCTTTTGGCTTTTTCTTTGTTTTGGCTGGGGTTGTTGGTGGCTTTGGCATATTAATCAATCTGGCTAAGTTTCAATGTTTCAAATAAATCAAGGTAGGGTTGCTGCTCAAAAGCCCGACCATTAAATCGAATAACCGCTTTCATCGGATGTAAAGCGTTGCAGAAAAATAGACTTTGAATACGTTCAATATCATGAATCTCTACACAACCTTGTTCACATTCAATATTCTGTTGCTTCATACTAGATAGAATCTTAGCTCGCATGACGCCGTGGACGCCATTATAACGAAGTTCTGGTGTAATCCATCGATCATTTATACGAATAAAACAATTACTGCTCACCCCTTCTACAATATAACCCTGTACATCACTCACCAGTGCTTCAAGCCAACCTTGCTGATCTGCTTCTTGCTTCAATACAACTTGTTCTAGGCGATTCAATGTTTTCAAACCCACTAAATGTGGCATGTTTAAACCTAGAGCATGGTTTAACACCCCACTCTCAATCCATTCAGGTTGAAAAGCTTGCATTACTCTAGGGTAATACCAAACATAAACATCAGCAGCATGTAGCGGCAGACTGTATCCTCGATCTCCCTCGCCCCGACTAATCACGATTTTTAACGTGCCATTCAAGGTAAAATGCTGTTGTTGTAGTTGTGCTAAGGATCTATCTATGACCGATAAATCCACATCAAGACTTAATCTTTGGCAAGCCAATGCCAAACGAGCAAAGTGTAATTGTTTTAGTTCAAACGTATCTTGAAAAATTCGCGCAGTGGTAAAACAACCATCTCCATAATGGAAGGCTCGATCTAACAATGGGATCGAATCAATCAATTGTCCATTTTTATAACACTGCATGATCGAGAGTTCAGTCTAAAGTCTGTCCTCATCATACCTTGAAACATAATCTTCGGAAAAGCCAGATCACAGAAACCTAGCCAGATTTATCATGATTGAGAATCTGATGGTTTATAAACAACTCAAATAAGCAGAGGTATGCAAAACAACTCCCCCCAATCGACCTCAACTAATTTTTTAAATAAACATTCAAAACCAAATGCTTTTAACATAATGATTTTCTAGCTATAAACCAATCTATTATCAAAAAATCAGCATAACTTATCTCTTTTTTATATTTCTTTTTTATTCATATTAAATTCGATTTTAATTATTTTTTTTGCAAAAAAACTGACGTTATGCTGCATCCATATTCCAAACAATGATTGAAGGTTTGTTGATACAGACCAATTTAAGGGGTTCTCATGCGTTTATCTCAAATTAAAGTCGGTGTTATTGCCGCATTACTCTCAGTTTCTTCATTTGCAGCACAAGAATTTTTAAATGTGTCTTATGATCCAACTCGTGAGCTATATACAGATTTTAATAAGCAATTCGGTACATTCTGGAAGCAGCGTACAGGACAAGATATTGAATTTAAGCAATCTCATGGTGGTTCAGGTAAACAAGCGCGTGCCGTTATTGATGGTTTAAATGCTGATGTCGTAACACTAGCACTTGCTGCGGATATTGATGAAATCGCTGAAAATGCAAAATTACTTCCAGCTGATTGGCAGAAGAAACTACCAAATAACTCCACGCCTTACACCTCAACAATTGTTTTCCTTGTGCGTAAAGGCAACCCAAAACAAATTAAAGATTGGGGTGATCTGGTTAAACCAGGTGTAGAAATTATTACACCAAATCCAAAAACATCAGGTGGCGCACGTTGGAACTATTTAGGTGCTTGGGCATGGGCAAAACACCAAAAAGGTGGTAACGATGCTAAGGCACAAGAATTTGTTCGCCAAATTTACAAACAAACCAAAGTACTTGATTCAGGTGCACGTGGCGCAACCACTACATTTGCTGAACGCGGCATCGGTGATGTTTTACTGGCTTGGGAAAATGAAGCATTCCTAGCAGTACGTGAACAACCGGGTAAATTTGAGATTGTTACACCGTCACTTTCAATTTTGGCTGAGCCTCCAGTGGCGGTTGTAGAAAAAAATGCTGAGAAAAAAGGTAATTCACAAATCGCTCGTGGCTATTTGAACTACTTATATTCTCCAGCGGGTCAGGAAATTGCAGCACGTAACTTCTATCGTCCTCGCAATGCAGCTGTTTTAAAGAAATATAACGCCACTTTTAAACCTCTGAAGCTTGTCACGATCGATAAAGAGTTTGGTGGTTGGACAAAAGTACAAAAAACTCATTTTGATAATGGCGGTATTTTCGATCAAATCGTCAAGATCAACAGCACCACAAAATAATTTACTAATTAGGTAAATAAGGAGAGCGGACATGATTCATACCGTAATTGTTCCTGGTGTTGGTGGTAGCGAAGCTCAACATTGGCAATCTTGGTTACAACAACAACTCGTGTCTAGCTCTCGCGTTCAACAGAAACATTGGGACCGACCCGTCTTAAACGAATGGGTTGCTCAGTTTGTTAAAACCGTTGCAACTATAGAAGCACCAATACAAATTGTTGCTCATAGCTTTGGCTGTTTAACTAGTGTTGCTGCTCTAGCTGAACATCCAGAGTTACAAACAAAAGTAAAAAAATTAATTTTGGTCGCACCTGCAAATCCTGCACGGTTTGGCGAAGCGGGCTTTGCTCGTCACAGCTTGACTGATTACAAACAGTATTTCCATCAGCTTAATATTGATGTGCCAACCACTTTATTAATCAGTGAAAATGATCCTTGGTTAGGTTATTTCGATGCTTTACAACTGGCTCAAGCTTGGAAACTGACACCAATCAATTTGGGGCAAGTAGGTCACATCAATGTGGCATCTGGATTTGGCCCTTTTCCAGACATCCTTAATTACATGTTGCCTGAAAAAAAACTGCAACCTGTAACTCGAATGAGTCAGGCAAATTTTAATTTGAAATTTGCCTAGATTCCGCTCTCAGTATTTTTGGTTTTAGTGTTATTTATTTGCTTGCTTTAGCAAACATTTCTCTTTGAGGAAATATCATGTCGCAGCGTTCCCGAGTGCTGCCTGGGTTTGGTCTCTCTTTGGGCTTCACCCTCGCTTATGTGTCTTTTATCGTACTTATTCCTTTATCAGCTGTATTTATCAAATCTTTAGGGATTGGATGGGATGGATTATGGGAAATTTTAACGTCAGAACGAATTTTAAAATCGTTACAACTCAGCTTTAGTGCCGCATTGATTGCGTCTTTAGTCAATGTAATCTTTGGCATACTACTGGCTTGGTGCTTGGTTCGTTATAATTTTCCAGGTAAAAGAATTGTCGATGCTTTAGTCGACCTACCTTTTGCTTTGCCCACTGCTGTCGCAGGGATTGCATTAACTTCGTTATATGCGCCTACAGGTTGGATCGGTCAATATCTTGAACCTCTAGGAATTCAAGTGGCTTACACCCCTATTGGGATTACGCTTGCCTTAATCTTCATTGGTTTACCGTTTGTGGTACGTACCGTACAACCTGTTTTGAGCGACATTGAAACTGAATTAGAAGAAGCAGCTTCTGCACTTGGTGCAAATCGCTGGCAGACCATTACTAAAATCATTTTACCCATCCTATTCCCTGCACTATTAACAGGTTTTGCTTTGGCATTTGCTCGTGGTGTCGGTGAATATGGCTCCGTTATTTTTATTGCAGGCAACCAACCCTATAAGACTGAAATTGCCCCCCTCATGATCATCTCTCGTTTAGAAGAATATGATTATGCTGGAGCGACTACGATTGCTGTCGTCATGCTTGTTCTCTCTTTTGCCATTTTATTTTTAATTAATTTAGTACAAGCATGGGCGAGTCGTCGTACAGGGAGAACTGCACAATGAGTTTAAATACCAATAGCAATGCTTTAGCCATAAAGTTGCAGTCTCGTGATTCAACCCGTGAACCAACATGGGTCCGTTATACATTAATTAGTATTGCACTGATTTTCTTCTTAAGTTGCTTAATACTACCGCTCATTTTGGTTTTTGTTGAAGCATTTAAACAAGGTCTTTCAGTTTACATCAATGCTTTAACTGATTCAGACACCCTGTCGGCAGTCAAACTAACCTTACTGACAGCAGCGATTGCTGTACCGATTAATGTAGTTTTTGGTGTAGCGGCTGCTTGGGCTGTGGCTAAATTTCAATTCCGTGGTAAAGCCATCTTAACCACCATTATTGACATGCCATTCTCAGTCTCCCCTGTAATTGCAGGTTTAATGTTGGTTCTGATTTTTGGTTCACAAGGTTGGGTTGGCGGTTGGTTAATGGATCACGATATTAAAATCCTGTATGCCGTACCTGCCATTGTTTTAGCCACAATTTTTATTACAGTTCCTTTTGTTGCTCGTGAATTAATTCCACTCATGGAAGCACAAGGGACCGAAGAAGAAGAAGCTGCGATTGTACTCGGTGCTTCAGGTTGGCAAACCTTTTGGAAAGTGACCCTACCAAATATTAAATGGGGTTTGATTTACGGCGTCATTCTATGTAATGCCCGTGCAATGGGTGAGTTTGGTGCGGTGTCTGTGGTTTCAGGACACATCCGTGGTGAAACCAATACCCTGCCGTTACACGTCGAGATTCTTTATAACGAATATACCTTTAGTGCTGCATTTGCTGTGTCTTCGTTACTGGCATTTTTAGCGATTATCACATTGATCTTGAAAACTTGGTTAGAAATACGCCAAGACCAAGCAAATGAACATCAACCGAATCACTAAGGAATGAACACATGAGTATTCAAGTTAAAAATATTGAAAAACACTTCGGTGCATTCCATGCACTCAAAAATATCTCTTTAGACTTTCCTGAAGGTGAATTAGTTGCTTTGCTTGGTCCTTCAGGCTGTGGAAAAACAACATTATTACGCATCATCGCGGGTTTAGAATCTGCTGATCATGGTCAGGTTCTTCTTGAAGGTGAAGATGCGACCAATATTCATGTTCGTGAACGTCAAGTCGGTTTTGTATTTCAGCACTATGCCTTATTTCGCCATATGACTGTGTTTGATAATATTGCTTTTGGTTTACGCGTTCGCCCACGTGCAACTCGTCCATCAGAAGCCGAAATTAAAAAACGTGTCACGCGCTTATTAGACTTGGTTCAACTGGGTTTCTTAGCTGATCGTTACCCTGCTCAACTTTCAGGTGGACAACGTCAACGTATTGCACTAGCACGCGCCCTTGCCGTAGAACCACGTGTTTTATTACTCGATGAACCGTTTGGTGCACTTGATGCCAAAGTTCGTAAAGAACTACGTCGTTGGTTACGAACCTTACATGATGAACTACACATCACATCAATTTTTGTTACCCATGACCAAGAAGAAGCCTTAGAAGTTGCGGATCAAATCATCGTCATGAACAAAGGTGATGTTGAACAAATCGGTTCACCTCGTGAAGTGTATGAAAAACCTGCAACCCCCTTTGTTTTTGATTTCTTAGGTCAAGCAAATCGTTTTGAAGGTGAACATACAGGCGGTATTATCCGTATCGGTGATGATCGCATTCAATTACCGACATCATTGGAAGCACCGCAAGGAAAAGTGATTGCATTTGCACGACCAAATGAATTACATATTCATACCCGACCTCAAGCGAATACGATTAAGGCAACGTTTATACGTGAGGTCTGGATTGCGGGCAAAGTCATTGCGGAATTACAAGATTGCAGTGGACGTACCATTGAGATTTTACTTAGTGTAGAAGAAGCAAATTTACATCAATTTAGACCAAATCAAACCGTCTGGATTAGTGCGGCTCAACTTCATTTATTTGCAGACCAAACGACTCAAGTTGCTTAGAATAATATCTTGAGGGCGGTTAAATAAATTTGATCGTTCCTCATCTTTTATGTGGAAAAATTATTATGAACTTTCAACAACTCAGAATTATTCGAGAAACTGTTCGCCAAAACTTTAATTTAACTGAAGCTTCTGCGGCACTTTATACCTCCCAATCTGGTGTCAGTAAACACATCAAAGATTTAGAAGATGAATTGGGTGTACAGCTCTTTGTACGCAAAGGTAAACGTTTACTTGGTTTGACTGAACCCGGTCAATCCTTATTAAGTATTGTGGAACGGATGTTGGTCGATGCTGACAATATTAAACGTCTAGCTGATGACTTTAATAAAGTTGATGAAGGTACATTAACGATTGCAACCACGCATACCCAAGCACGGTATGTTCTTCCACCGATTGTGAATCAATTTAAAAAATTATTCCCAAAAGTACATTTGGTTTTACAACAAGCGAGTCCTGTTGAAATCGCAGAAATGCTACTCCAAGGTGAAGCAGATATTGGTATCGCAACTGAATCTTTGACGACGGAAGAGAACTTAGCAAGCGTACCTTATTATGAATGGCATCATAGTATCATTACACCTAAAGACCACCCTTTGACTAAGTTAGATAAAATTAGTTTAGATGTATTAGCCGAATATCCATTAATCACATATCACGGTGGTTTTACAGGACGTTCAAAAATTGATAAAGCATTTGAAGATGCTCATCTACATGCTGACATCGTGATGTCCGCTTTGGATGCCGATGTCATTAAAACTTATGTAGAACTCAATATGGGGGTTGGGATTGTCAATGATGTCGCCTATGACAATGATAAAGACTACCGTTTAGAACAATTAAAAACTGATGTTTTTGGAGTGAATACAACATGGATTGCTGTGCGTAAAGGACATCTTTTACGTGGCTATGGTTATGAGTTTATTTCTTTATGTTCGCCAAAAACAAATATCAAAGAACTTAAAAAAGTTGCTTATCCTGAAGAATAAATCAAACAAAATTAATGGCTTTACTATTGACCATTTATTTTGACCTTAAATCTGAGCATAAAAAAACGAGCTTTAAGCTCGTTTTTTTATGTAGAGTTGGTGGATTAGAACTTAAAGCTCACACCCACTTTAGCCACTGGCATCCACTCATATTTACTTTTGTTAGCAATTTTGTCTTGCTCATCAGCAACCGCCTGATCAATCGGCTTAGCTCCATTAACACCTTTTAAGTTGTAAGCATCAAGTTTTACATCAGGGTTACCTGTGTAGTAGGCACCAACCTCACCAAACAAACCAATATTTTTATACACTGGTGCATTCAAACCTAAACCGACATAAGGCGCGATGTTATTTTTATATGACATTTTGCCACGTACACCACCCTCTTGCCCAGCATTAACAACTTCATAATCATTGTTGTCAATTGTTAAAGTACGACCTGCTGATGTACGTTTTTGAAGATCATAATCATTATCGAGATAGCCAACACCTGCTGCTACATAAAGCGAACGAGCGAACGCATTTTGACTCGCACCCCATGGATAAAGTTCAGCATTCAAATATGTGTTGTTATTCTCCATATCAAGATCATATTTGGTGCCATCAATTTTGACATCATCAGACCATGAAATATCACCACCATTATAACCAAGACTTAAACCTACATAAGGATTAACACGGTAGGAAATTGCACCACCGTAACCTGTTGTACCGACCTCAGCACGAACTGAAACTGGATTTAAATAAGAAGGGAATGCATAAACCGATTCCTTCACAACTTGCTCATCAGCTGCAAATGTAGAACCTGCAATTACTGTTAAAACACTCGCTGCTAACACAACACGCAAAGCTTTCATTGATGTCTCCTCAAAAATGCTCTTATTAAATATAATTGTTTCTGTATACGCATCATAAAAGATCGACAGATAACTTTTTATACAGAAACTGATTACTTTTTGTTATTTTTTGATACAAATTAAGGATAATTGTATAATTAAAAATTATAGATAAAAAACAACACACTCCGAGTTTATTACAATCTTATTGCTTATATTTAAAACAATTTATTGTAACGACTTTTTTCAAAGATTCTTGTGTCAAATTAGTGTAAAATCTCGGAAATTTATTTTTGGAAGAATGAAGATCATGTCTCAGCTTTCTACAATCATCGAGCAAGCCTTTGAAGACCGTGCAAACTATAGTGCAGCAGATTGCCCTACTGAAATTCGTCAAGCTGTTGAACAAGCATTAACGGGTTTAGACAATGGTACACTTCGTGTCGCTGAAAAAATCGATGGTGAGTGGGTTGTTCACCAATGGCTAAAAAAAGCTGTTTTACTTTCATTCAAACTGAATGACAACCAGCCAATCGAAGCATGTGATCTACAGTTTTATGACAAGGTTGCAACAAAATATTCAGGTTGGACTGAAGAACAATTTAAAGCTGCTGGTGTCCGTGTTGTACCACCTGCTGTTGCTCGTCGTGGTAGCTTCCAAGCGAAAAATGTCGTATTGATGCCATCGTATGTCAATATTGGTGCTTATGTAGATGAAGGTACCATGGTTGATACATGGGCAACTGTGGGTTCATGTGCTCAAATCGGTAAAAACGTTCATTTATCTGGTGGCGTTGGTATCGGTGGCGTACTCGAACCATTACAAGCAAATCCAACGATTATTGAAGACAACTGCTTCATCGGTGCTCGTTCAGAAATCGTTGAAGGTGTGATTGTTGAAGAAGGTTCAGTGATTTCAATGGGTGTCTTCATTGGTCAATCAACTAAAATCTTTGATCGTGAAACTGGTGAAATCCACTATGGTCGCGTACCAGCAGGTTCAGTCGTTGTTGCAGGTAGCCTTCCATCAAAATGTGGTACTTACAGCCTTTACGCTGCAATTATCGTGAAAAAAGTTGATGCGAAAACACGTGCAAAAACTAGCTTGAACGATTTATTACGCGCAGACTAATTTATAACGTTTCTCGGAGTCTCATCGCTCCTCGTCTCTACGATCAGCTATGGTCGTAGAGATTTTGTTTTTTTATGTACTTGCTGCTTATGTAGCAACTGTTTGTGGTAACTATTTATGGCTTCCTTACGCTCTTCTGCAATTCCTGTGTCTGATCCTGCGGCTGGTTTACGTATTACCGAGATCTTCTATTCTTTGCAAGGCGAAGCGAATACTTTTGGTTTACCGACCGTTTTTATTCGTTTAACGGGTTGTCCTTTACGTTGTAGTTATTGTGATACGACTTATTCATTTGAAGGTGGCGAACGTTTATCCCTTGAACAGATTATCGAAACAGCAAGCCAGCATAAAACACCTTATATCTGTGTGACAGGTGGCGAACCGCTTGCACAACCAAACTGTCTGATTTTATTACAACGTCTTTGTGATCTTGGATTTGAAGTTTCACTTGAAACCAGTGGTGCTTTAGATGTATCGAAAGTTGACCCTCGTGTTTCTAAAGTGTTGGATTTAAAAACACCAACGTCAAAAGAAGACCATCGTAATTTATATAGTAATCTTGACCATCTCACCCCACATGACCAGATTAAATTTGTGATTTGTAATCGTGCTGACTATGAGTGGTCAAAACAGCAACTTGAACAATTTCAGTTGCAAGATAAAGTAAGTACGGTATGGTTCTCACCAGCCTTTGCTATCGAAAAAGGTGCTGTCGGATTGCCTGCTTTGGCTCGCGATTTAGCACAGTGGATTTTAGATGACCATCTCCCTGTTCGCTTTCAATTACAGTTACATAAGCTGTTATGGAATGATGAATCTGGTCGTTAAAATACTAAACATATCCGTTCTGCAAAATAGATCGGCTTTTATCAAATTTATTTTTAGGTTGAATCATGGAAAATAATATGCGTTCTCGTGCCATCGTATTATTGTCTGGCGGCTTAGACTCAACAACGTGTCTTGCTTGGGCACAAGCAAATTATGATTGTATTGCATTAAGCTTTATGTATGGGCAACGCTCAACGACCGAACTTGATGCAGCCAAAGCACTTGCACAACGTGCAGGTGTAGAACATCGTGTAATTAATATTGATTTAGGCAATTTAGGCGGCTCTGCGCTTACAGATCATAACATTGATGTACCTGAACAATTACAAGAAGGGATTCCTGTAACTTATGTTCCAGCGCGTAACACCATTTTCCTTTCATATGCCCTTGCAGCAGCAGAAGTTTTTGACGCTCAAGCCATTGTGATTGGTGTCAATGCTGTTGATTATTCAGGATATCCAGATTGTCGCCCAGAATTTATTGACGCTTTTGCCAATCTTGCACGTTTGGCAACAAAGGCAGGTGTGGAAGGAAAACCCCTTAAAATTGAAACACCTTTGTTACATTTATCCAAAGCGAATATTATACGCTTAGGTATCGAACATGGCGTAGACTATAGCCAAACAGTATCCTGCTATCAGGCAGATGCTCAAGGACGTGCCTGTGGCAAATGCGACAGTTGCCGTTTACGCCAACAAGGTTTCATCGAAGCAGGTATTACGGACCCTACACGTTATACTGAATAAACGATATAGGGCAATCATTAGGTACAATATATGAAGTTTTTAAAATCAAATCTTATTCTTTCTACAATGATGTCAGCGACTGCTTTATTTGCAATGGCAACTCACGCAGCTGATAATCCATTACAAGCTGCATATAAAAGTACCAATATAAAAGCTGGTTTAATTAATGTTTGTAAAGACCAATCTGCGAAAGGCGGTAAATTAACAGCTGCAGAAGTTAGTAAATATTGCTCTTGTACTATTGAAGCTCAAGGTAAAGTAACCGAAGCACAAAAATGGGAAATGCAAAGTGCTGTCAATGCGAAGAAAAATCCCAACACACTTCCATTTGTACAACAGGGATATAAAGATGTACAAGCTTGCTTAGGTGCACCACTGGTCTCTAAGCTTGAAAAGTTAACTGAAGAAGCGATGAAATCAGCTCAAAAACAAGCACCAAAGTCTTAACTTTGAGCTAAGCCCAAAAGCCTGCATTGATGCAGGCTTTTTTATCAGCTCTGTTAAAATTTCTTTTATCTTGAATAAGTTGAATTACACCATGCAGGATCAATGGAAGACCAATACCCATCAACGACAATGTATTGTTTCATTTAGTGGGGGGAAAGACAGTTCACTTGCCCTGTACCATACCATGCAAACAGGCAAAGCGACTGGATTGATTGTCATGCTAGAAGAACAAGGTCAACGCTCTCGTTCACATGCGATGCCACTCGATATTATTCAAGCACAAGCAGATGCGATTGGTTTACCTGTATTTACGACTTCTTCAAGTTGGGCTGATTACGAAAGTAAATTTATTGAGCTTTTAAAACAAGCTAAACAACAAGGTGCAGAAGTACTGGTCACAGGCGATCTAGATATGCCTAAATATGGTTGTTGGCATGATCGTGTAACTCAACACGTTGGGCTTAAATTGGGTATGCCCCTTTGGTTACGTCCTCACCGTGAAGTCGTTGAGGAGTTTATTCGCTTAGGATTTCGCAGTATCGTCGTGACCGTTAATCTTAAACTAGGCATGAAAGTAGAAGATCTGGGTAAAATTCTCACTCTCGACTATATTCAAGAATTAGAAAATCGCGGGATAGACCCATGTGGCGAAGGTGGTGAGTTCCATACCACAGTTATTGATGGGCCAATTTTTAACAAAGCAATTCCTGTACGACAGGGTGATATTGTTTATCATGAAGAATATGCTTTTTTACCACTTGAACTAGACCAACTTTAGTTTTATTGAAGGAATCGAAATGTCTGAGAATATTCAACTACCGAATCATACTTTTCCAACAACACAAGGTGAAGTGAATCTAGCTGAACTCACCAATGAATGGTTAGTACTCTATTTTTACCCAAAAGATTCAACACCAGGCTGTACGACTCAAGCGATCGGCTTTTCATGCTTAAAAGATCAATTTGATGCCTTAAATTGTCAAATTATTGGAGTATCAAGAGATTCTGTCAAAGCACATCAAAATTTTACTGAAAAACAAGCACTCACAATTGATTTAATTAGTGATAAAGAAGAAGTGTTATGCAAACATTTTGATGTGATTAAAGAAAAAAATATGTATGGCAAACAAGTGATGGGCATTGAGCGTTCAACTTTTATTTTTCACAACAAACAGTTAGTGAAAAGCTATCGCAAAGTCAAAGCTGCTGGGCATGCTGAACAAGTATTGGAAGATCTAAAAGCATTGCAAGGCACTTCATAATGTTGAGTAACAAAAAAGCGAGTTGTGTACTCGCTTTTTTGTTATGGGTAAATTGCCCACTGCTTACACCTTAACGTATGATAAAAAGATTAAAATAATTAAAGATATTTACAATGAATTATCGCAGCCTAGTTTATTTGTTTCCTTTATTTTTTATACTCTCAGGTTGTAATGCTAATGCGCCACAAACCGCAATGACTGAAGAAAACTTAGTCTCTGTACCACAAATTCAAATCGAAACAACAGAAATCCATTGCCAAGATTTACAAAACCCTGCCTATCAGCAAGTGATTATCCATGCCATCAATGAAATTCGTCAGCATCCACGCCAATGTGGTCAGCAACATTTCGCTGCTGCTGCACCCTTAACATGGAATCAGCACTTATATCAAAGTGCTTTTGCTCATGCCGAAGATATGGCAAGTCACAACATGCTTGGACATAGCAGCAGCACTGGATTAGATTTAAAAGCACGTCTAAAACAATCTGAATTTAAAGGTCGAGGTGGCGGTGAAAATGTTGCAAGAGGACAAAAAAATTTAAATGAAGTGATGTCAGTATGGCTTACGAGCCCAGTACATTGTAGTAATCTAATGCATCCTAAGTTTACCGACTATGCCATTGCCTGTACATCTGACCAATCCACCAAACAAAAGAGCTACTGGACGCAACAATTTGGTGTTCGCTAGCAAGGACGAATAATGCAATCTGGTTCAATCACCCCTATTTTCCGTATTTTTGATATTGAATTAGCTCAAACATTTTATCTAGATTATTTAGGCTTCCAACTCGACTGGCAGCACAAATTTGCAGACAATTTACCTTCATATTTACAAATATCCAAAGATGATTGCATTATCCACCTAACAGAACATTTTGGTGATGCGAGTCCACATAGCGCAATTCGTATTTACTGGGAAAATCTTACTTTGTTACATACTGAACTTGAGGCAAAGCACTATCAATTTGCTAAACCTCAAATCGAAAAAACAGACTGGGAAACATTAGAACTCAGTATGACTGATCCTTTTTCAAATCGACTGATCTTTTGGGAAGATGCTTAATCAATCCGCTAAAGTTTGATAATGGAAGACTTTAGAAATAATTTTCCATTCACCCTGTTTTTGTACCAATGTCAGTGCATCATAAAAATATTTAGGTTCAATCACACATTCAACATGTACCATCGCTAACTGATCATGAATCAAATTGATCGCAATAACCTTATCTTGTCTTAATTGGTTTTGAGATGCGGGTGAAATACGCTTTTCCACAATAGAGAAATAAGTATCCATATCTAACTTAAGCATAGGCTCATCCGTTGTATTGATATAAGTAGCATCGGAATGAAATACATTCTTCAATTTATCTACATCACAAAAGTACAGACCATCAAAGTACTTTTCGAGTTGCTGTTGAATCTCAGTTATCGAATTATTTTGCATTTTATGTACCTATTATTTGTCTATTACAAACCTATCGTTTTATTGTAGAAAAAGAGCTTAAAAATGGAGATTTTATTGAAGTCCTTACGGAATTTTCAGGTAGTTCACGCCCATTTTCTTTACTTTATCCATCAAAAAAAACACGAATCATTCCATATTCGTGTTTTCATCGATTTTCTGATTAAAGAACTAAAATCTTAAAAACACTCATTTAAATTACTTTTATCACCTGCAAGATATTTACGCTGCAATTCCGCATAGACTTTTGTATTTTTAAATTCAGTCAGAAATTCAATCGTACCTTTTGGGAAAAATTCGGTTTGAATCTCTCCCCGATAATAGGCTTCTCGCATCGGTGTGGCTGAAATAGAATCTCTTAGACTGTCTAGCTCCACCATTTCCCATTCTGGAAATAAAGCTAAATAATACGAAGATTCATCTTTGAAATGACCGATCAAACCTACTTTTGCATTTGGCTGAACCACTTGATTGACCAATGTTTTGACTTGTTTGACCCATTTTTCATCGTTATAAACATCAATCACATGCACAAAATGGATGCGCTTTTGATCCGCCTCAGAAAAATTGGACAGAATCATTTGCTCACGTTCAGTGGCTAAAAATGGATTTTTGATATTCCGTTCTGATTGCGCAGAACCCAATGCTAAGACTACATGTTGACTCTGTTGTAACGCAATTTCAATCGTTTGTAGATGCGCTAAATGAAAGGGCTGAAAGCGTCCAATAAAAACAAGATAGTCAAATGTGTACATAGGCGTAATTTCACTTTTTGTGAACTCATCAGTTGTGCCATTCAAGCAAATATACGACATAATGAGATCACTTAAAAAATCAATCTGGATTAAAGCAAGGATAGTACGATGACGCTTAGCTGTATTCAACAACCTCATCAACATTTGCAAGCAAATTTAGAAGATGGCGTACTCACCTTAGCCATTAACCGCTCAGAAGCAAAAAATGCACTTTATGGTGAACTTTACCTCTGGATCGCACAAGCTTTTGATGAAGCTGACGCGAGTAAAGATGTTCGTGTCGTCATTTTCCGTGGTGCAGAACAAGACTTTACTGCGGGTAATGACATGAAAGACTTCATGAGCTTCATCCAAAAGCCACATGAAGGCAAAGCAGGTGATCAACCACCATTTGTATTATTAAAAGCAGCAGCACGTTTTTCTAAGCCATTAATTATTGCTGTGAAAGGCGTTGCGATTGGTATCGGTGTGACCATCTTATTACATGCTGATATCGTATTTTCAGACAATACTGCCCTGTTCCAAATTCCATTCGTAAGCCTTGGTCTTTCTCCAGAAGGCGCTGCAAGTCGCTTACTGGTGAAACAAGCAGGCTATCAAAAAGCAGCTGAATTGTTATTCACAGCGAAAAAATTTGATGCAGAAACCGCTGTCAAAGCAAACTTGGTCAATGAAATTGTTGAAGATGTTTATGCAACAGCTCAAAAAACAGCTCAACATTTAGCGGCTTTACCACTCGCATCAATCAAGCAAACCAAAGCACTGATGAAACAAGATTTAGCTGAAATCATCGCTTGTGTAGATGATGAGGCGGAAATCTTTATGCAGCGTGTACGTTCACCTGAAATGATGGAAGCGGTACAAGCATTCATGCAAAAGCGTAAACCAGATTTCTCTCAATTTAACTAATTAAACTGAGAAATGATGAAAAACCACTTAGTTTAAAAAACTAGGTGGTTTTTTTATTTTGCATCCCAATATGGATATAAACACTTAAGGAAAATACATCGCTCATGACAGATCAAACAAAAACCGAAAAGAATCGTTATTACGAAGCTGCACCACAGGATATTGATGTGGCTAACTTTCGCAAAGTGATTGAAAGTCGCCGTTCCGTGCGTAAATTTACCGATAAAGCGATTCCAACTGAAATTTTAGATGATTGCTTAGATTTGGCATTACTTGCGCCCAACTCATCAAATTTACAGCCTTGGACTTTTTATGTGGTGCAAAATCCAAGTAAGAAAAAACAATTAGTCAAAGCTTGCTTAGGGCAACTTGCGGCTAAAACCGCTGCTGAATTAATTGTATGTGTGGCACGTACAGATCGTATTGATGAAATGGCAAAACGAAATATTAGCGAATTTCCATTTCCTGAAGCTCCTGCGATGGTACAAAAATATTATCGTTTTATTCCATACAATTATAAAACAGGTTACTTTAATGCATTAGGTAACTTTAAAAAAGTTGCATTTAAAGTAGTGCGTACCTTAGATAAACAATTACCTGTAACCGCTTTTAACCCTGCTGACACCCAACTTTGGGCGACAAAAACCACTGCATTAGCCTGTGAAAATCTAGTATTGGCTTTACGTGCCTATGGTTTTGACAGCTGTATGATGGAAGGCTTTGATGAACCTTTAGTTCGTAAAATTTTAAAATTAAATGGTCAACAGTATCCTGTCATGGTGATTGGTGCAGGTGAACGGGCTACAGATGGTGTGTTCTTCCCGCAATATCGTTTTGATCGTGATTTATTTATTCAAAAAGTATAATTATTCAATATCTAATATTTGCAGAAATTCAAAGGCAGGCTCTTCATAAGGATGGCTTGCTTTTAATGCCCTTGCTACAGCACTGGCTTTCTCTTCTGAGACAATCGTTTCAACTCGCCATTCTTCAAGTTGATCTAGTTCGTCTAATTGTCCTAAAAATGGATTTGCACCTTTAACTGGCTTAAATTGCCCCATTCCTTTCACTTGCCAAGCACAATGTTCATAATTGCCAATTCCACCGGCCCCTGCTTCAAACACAGCAAGTTTGGTTGACTCTAGATGAGAGTCTGGAACGTAATAAATAAGTTTAAGCATTTCAGTTTACTAAATTATCGAGTTTAATTTTTATAGCATAAAGTTTTGCATAGCATTCAATTCCTTGAACTAGATCCCTTTCAATATCTATGTCACCCAAACATTCTTTTCTTCTTTCCGAAACTATTTCAGAATTTAGTTTTATATATAAAAAGGTTGGTTGGTCTTCATTGTTAAAATCATCTATATTATTTTTTTCTTTTTTATGAATAACTTTTAATTGCATGTATTGATCAAACATCAAAATATCTAGTACTTTTTTAATATCTAGTTTTAAAGCGTTTATACATTCAAATTGTTCGATTTTTTTAAACAATTTAATAAATGGATCAACTCTTTCATCAATCACTGAATTATATGCATCACTGACCAAATACTCAGTACTCTTCATTATTAAAAATCTAAATAGCTCCTTTCTAGCCTCTTTTAGCTATTCTATAGTCTTCTCAGCTTCCGATCTTAACTCTTTTATTTTGACGCCATTTCCTGCAATCGAAAACTCTTGAACTTCTGAAGCAAAAGCTATAATTAGTCCAATCACGGAAAATCCAAGACTTAAAGCAACGAATTCAGCTCCAGTTATTTTTTCTAACACAATTAAAAGCCATAAACCACAAGCTATTCCAACCAAACCAACAAGAATTCCAAAAACAGTATTAATCTTTGATTTGCTCTTTTTATCTTTCAATTTTTATCTCATAAAATTTTATAACTAACCCATAATATCAAAAGAAAAAAAATAATTAACAATATTTGAGCACATGACTTGCGACATGGATGTCACACGTTAGACTGTGGGACAGGACGTCCCATCAGTCTAACAAAAGGGTTTTGTTACTTTTGCCCAATCAAAAGTGAAAATAAAATTCTTATAAAGAAAAAACCGCCTCATGGCGATTTTTTAATTCTCAAAAATCACACCTGCAACATATAACCCAAAATCAAAAAGATCAATTGCAAGCTCAAAATCACAGCAAACAACTTCCATCCTTTTTTACGCAACGCAGACTTATCGACTGCTTCGTATGTAACTGTTTTAATCATGTCATCACCTCATACATGAGTATTGATACTGAACTTGTTTAGTGATCCATCTTTCTTCTATTGTGCATGATATTTGTGCATTTATTACACAATATCACTTTTACATAAATATAAAAGCAAAATCTAAACCAACTTCAACGGGAGAAATAAAAAATTAAAAAAACAAAAAGACAATTCAATAAAAAAGCCACCCGAAGGTGGCTTTCAAAACACAGACTTCAGATTAACCAATAAATTTACGTGCGTTACGGAACATACGTAACCAAGCACCATCTTCAGCCCAATCTTCAGGCTTCCATGAATGTTGTAGGGCACGGAAGTTACGTTCTGGATGCGGCATCATCACTGTTGCACGACCATCTTTAGAAGTTTGACCTGTAATCGCCTCAGGTGAACCATTCGGGTTCAATGGATAGTGTTGAGTTGGATGACCCAAGCTATCTACATAACGCAAGATCACTTGATTTTCAGCATTTAAAGCTGCAAGTTGTTGTTCTGTTGCAACTAAACGACCTTCACCATGCGCAACAGCGATTGGTAAAATCGAACCTTGCATATCTTCGAGCAATACAGAAACAGATTTTTCTACACGAACGTTCACGGCACGCGCTTCAAATACTTCTGAAGTATTACGGTGGAAACGGCCCCAATGCTCTGCACCTGGAATCAGTGGTGCAAGTTGCGACATCATTTGACAGCCGTTACATACGCCTAAGCTGAAAGTGCTCTCACGATGGAAGAACTGTTCGAACTGATCACGTAATTTCGGGTTGAACAATACTGATTTCGCCCAGCCACCACCAGCACCCATTACGTCACCGTATGAGAAGCCGCCACAAGCCACTACACCTTCGAAGTCGCTTAAACTCACACGACCTGCAAGCAAATCACTCATGTGTACGTCGATGGTATTGAAACCAACTTTATCAAAGGCAGCGGCCATTTCAACATGACCATTGACACCTTGCTCACGCAAGATTGCCATGTTTGGACGACGTGTATTGATAAACGGCGCTTCAACTGGCTCATTTAAGTCATAAGTTGCTTGAGCAATTAAACCTTTGTGGTTTTTATCTGCAATTAAAGCAAATTCTTGATCAGCTGTTTCAACGTTATCACGTAAGCGTTGGATCTGATGCGATACTTCTGCCCATGCTTGTTGTAATTCAGCACGTTCTAAAGTCAAGCCATCTACCGCCAATTGATCGGTTGTATTGACACGGCCCACAACTGCAATTGCATCTTTCAAACTTGATGCTGCAACTTCAACTTCTAATTGCGCCCAATCAGCTGCTGTGATTTGTAGTACAGCACCAATTTCTTCAGCAAATAAACTTTCAGTGGTTTGATTTTCTAAAGCAACACCTAAGCGTGAAGCAAACATCATTTCAGCAACAGTCGCCAATAGACCGCCATCACCGATGTCATGGTAAGCCTTAATCACGCCACGATTGTTCCAGTCTTGGATCAAGGCAAAAAATGCTTTGAAATCATCAAAACTATCAACATCTGGAGTTACTGAACCAATCGCTTTATATACTTGTGCAAGGATTGAACCACCTAAACGGAATTGACCTTTAGATAAATCAATACGTACAAGCACTGAGTCTTCTAAATTCTTAAGTTCAGGTGTTAAGGTTTTACGAACATCTAGAACTGGTGCAAATGCAGTGATTACCCCTGTCATTGGAGAAGTAACGGCTTTGTCTTCACCATCATTCCAAGTGGTACGCATTGAAAGTGAGTCTTTACCGACTGGAATTGCGATGCCTAATGCAGGACACATTTCCATACCAATCGCTTTCACACCCTCAAATAAGGCTTGATCTTCACCTTTTTGACCTGCCGCAGCCATCCAGTTTGCAGAAAGCTTGATATCACTGATTTGTTCAATGTTGGCACAGGCAATATTGGTAATTGCTTCGGCAACCGCTAAACGTGCAGATGCAGCAGGATTTAACAAAGCAACTGGTGGACGTTCACCCATTGCCATTGCTTCACCAGTGAAACCTTGCAAGCTTGTAGTCGTTACTGCTGCATCTGCTACAGGAACCTGCCAGCGACCCACCATCTGATCACGTGCAACCATACCTGTAATCGAACGGTCACCAATGGTGATCAAGAATGATTTAGATGCAACTGTTGGATTTTTCAATACACGGAAAATCGCATCTTTTAAATCAACTTTCGCAGCATCAAAGTCGTTACCCGTATGCTCAATCGTTTCATACGAACGTTGCATACGCGGTGTACCGCCTAAAATCACCTGCATTGGAATATCGACAGGCTTGTTCTCAAACAAAGGATCTTCAACAGTTAAGTGACGCGCTTCAGTCGCCTCACCCAATACCGCAAACGGACAACGCTCACGTGCACAAATTTCTTCAAATTGCTCTAAAGACTCTGGGCGAATGGCAAGCACATAACGCTCTTGCGCTTCATTTGACCAGATTTCCATCGGGCTCATACCTGGCTCTAATGATGGAATTTTACGCAGGTTAAGCACTGCACCCAACTCATGATCATTCACAAGTTCTGGCATAGCATTAGATACACCACCTGCACCCACATCATGTACAGACACAATTGGGTTAAAGTCTTCTAAGCGCCAGCATGTATCGATGACTTCTTGGCAACGGCGTTCCATTTCTGGGTTTTCACGTTGCACCGAAGCAAAGTCTAAGCTCTCACCCATAGTACCGCTGTCTACAGAAGACGCTGCACCACCGCCAAGACCGATCAACATTGCAGGACCACCCAATACAATGAGCAAGTCACCTGGTTGAATTGCATCTTTTTCAACATGGTCAGGACGGATGTTACCGTAACCACCTGCAATCATAATCGGCTTGTGGAAGCCTTTCACGTCACCATTGACATTTTGTTCAAAAGTACGGAAATAACCATTTAATGCTGGACGACCAAATTCGTTGTTAAACGCCGCACCACCCAATGGACCTTCAATCATGATTTGTAATGGCGATGCCATACGTGAAGGTTTACCGTAATTATCTTCCCAAGGTTGTTCAAAACCAGGGATATTTAAGTTTGAAACCGTAAAGCCTGTTAGACCTGCTTTTGGTTTACCACCACGACCTGTTGCACCTTCATCACGGATTTCACCGCCCGAACCTGTTGCAGCACCTGCAAATGGAGCGATTGCAGTTGGATGGTTGTGTGTTTCAACTTTCATTAAAATATGAGCAGCTTGGCTCTTATATTTATAAACGAAATGACCATTTTCATCCGCTTTTGGATAAAAACGCATGGTGTCATAACCCACGATCACAGACGCGTTATCTTTATATGCTGATAACACATCCGTTGGTGATTCTTTATAGGTATTTTTAATCATTTGGAACAATGATAATGGCTGTTTTTCACCATCAATTGTCCATTCAGAACCAAAGATTTTATGACGACAGTGTTCAGAGTTTGCTTGTGCAAACATCATCAATTCGATGTCGTTTGGATTACGACCGAGTTTGGTAAATGCTGCAACTAAATAATCAATTTCTTCGTCAGAGAGCGCAAAACCAAATTCATTGTTGGCTTTCACTAACGCTTCTTTACCTTGGCTCAAAATATCAATTGAGTTCAATGGTTTCGGCGCTGTTTCTAAGAATAAAGCTTTTGCATCATCAATCTGAGCAAAAACACTCTCTGTCATACGGTCATGTAAGGCCAATTTCACTTCGTTCGAAATCTCTTTCACACCTTTTAGTGTAAATAGCAGACCACGTTCTAAACGGTGAATTGGCGTATTACAGTTTTGGAAAATATCCGTTGCTTTAGATGACCACGGCGAGATTGTGCCGACACGTGGTGTTACTAAAATTTGGATTTCATCACTTGCAGCTTGGCGAAGTTCGAAAGATTGACCATCGTTTAAAAGTTGTAATGCCGATTGATGTTGCTGCTCGTTGAGCGCTTGATCAAACAAATAAACCCACTGGCTGTCAAAAGATTGAACAGAACTCATTGACGCTAAACGGTTTAAGAGTTGAGCTTTCTTAAAAGAAGAATGTGCTGATGCACCGGCCACGATAAACATGTTGACTTTGGCTCCACGGGCGGGTCTAACGAACCTACCACAATGTGACTTATGAGAGAGCGCATATTCTACTGTGAAAGGCTCATTTCAGCTAGCTATATCCATCTTAAAAATCAGAGTTTTCTACTGCAAATGGCTTAATTTCTTGTAGCTTTATCCATTTTAATTTATTCGTAACAATTCATTTAGCCTGCTGTGTAAATCATATTTCTTGTTTGCAATTCTTCTTTTGTAGAAATACCAAACTGAAAAAAGAATTGATCATTGCCTGTAAATGACTCTTTTACGCCACCATCAACACCTTATACAAGCAACATATACGCACCAACAAATGCCTTAAATTATGATTGAATACAAAACTATAAACGACAACATACTTATCCAAGACGACTTATGTCGCCCTAGTCTAGTGCTTTAATCTTTTTTTTGGCATGATGCTCTTGAACTCATAGTGAATAATGATGAATGGAACAAATGCGTTGGTTGGAATTGCTGTCTGCAATTCGTTTAGGCAGTAAAAAAAGCAGTACCGAATTGGCTCGAAGCCCCTTCCACAAAGATTATGACAGAATTATATTTTCCCAAAGTTTTCGTCAACTCAATAGAAAAACACAGGTTCATCCACTTACACAACATGATGGCATTCACACTCGACTGACTCATTCGCTTGAAGTCTCTTGTATTGGTCGTTCACTTGGCATGTTAGCCGCAGAAAAAATCAAAGATGAATTACCGATGTGGATTTCCCCAGCAGATGTTGGCGCAATCATTCAAGCAGCTTGTTTAGCACATGATATTGGTAATCCTCCGTTTGGACATGCAGGAGAATATGCGATTCGTGAATGGTTTGATGATGCGTCACATCGTGACTTTCTCAGCCAATTAACGCCCGAAGAATCCGCCGATGTTCGTCAATTCGAAGGCAATGCACAAGGACTTCGCTTGCTTAGTCGGATTGATTACCACCCTGATGATGGTGGTATGCGTTTGACCTGTGCCACACTTGGTGCTTATTTAAAATATCCGTGGTTATCTAAAACGATTGAAGAACAAGGCGATACACCCTCGCACCAAAGAGCAAAATTTGGTTGCTATCAATCTGAAAAAGAAATCTTAAAACAATTAGCTGAACAACTCGGCTTGATTCAACTTGGCGAGTATCACTATTGCCGTCATCCGCTCACCTATTTATTAGAAGCTGCAGATGATATTTGCTACGCACTGATTGATTTAGAAGATGGCATTATTCTGAACATGTTGAACTATGCCGAAGTTGAGCCAATCTTTCTGAATCTAATTGCGGATTTCGGTCTACCAGAAGAATTACACTTACCCCATACCACATGGCAGCAAAAAATCGCAGCTTTACGTGGGCGTGTAATGAAACGTCTAGTTGATGAAGTCACCACTGCTTTTGCTAAACATCATTATGAAATTTTAACGGGTCAGCTTAAAGGCAGTCTTTTACAATATTGCTCACCCGATATTGAAATAGGTATTCAAACAGCGAAGAATCTTGCCAGAGATCGAATTTTTGAACATCCTCAAAAATCTGGTTTAGAAATTATTGCGCATCAAAGCTTACAAACAATTTTGGATGCCTTTATCCCGCTGACTATGCCACATAAAACTCTAAGCTTTAAAGAGCAGCGTTTGATGTCAATTTTGCAACATTCAGGCGTAAATCTACAAAACAACCACTATAATAATATTATGCAAGTTCTAGATATTATTAGTAAGTTCTCAGATCATCAAGCCTATAGCTTGGCGCAAGAGTTACAAGGCAATAAAGTAGGTTTTTTTTAAATTAACAAATCACTATTCGTGTGCCATAATGGCACATAAATTTCAATTTAGTAGGTGAATCATGTCAGCCTATCATCCCCGAATTACAGCTCGTGTTGATGAGCAAACACAAGCGTTATTGCTGCAAGCTGCCAATTTATTGGGTATGCCAAGTTTGAATGCATTTGTGCTCAGTGCCGCAATTGAAAAGGCTAAACAAGTTCTGATTCAAGAGCAAAGCTTACAACTCAATGAAAAAGATGCATTGGCATTAATAACAGCATTGGATCAACCTATTCAAGTTCATTCAAAACTCAAACAAGCGGCTCAACATTATCATCAAACACAAGAATGAATATTATTTTACTGGATAAACAACAGCATGATCGGCAACGTTTTGACTGCAAAAATCAGGTGTTGAATCAGTATTTAAATCAAATCGCTAGCCAAGAAGCAAAAAAAGACAATGCCCGAACCTATGTCCTCATTGATCCCGTCAACCCTGCATGGATTATGGGATTTTATACATTAACCATGACCTCATTAGACCTGTCATCATTGCCACAAAGCTTGCAAAAAAAACATGCTTCTGTGCATTCAGCAGGCTTAATTGCACGTTTGGCAGTGGATCATCGTTATCAGAAGCAAGGTCTAGGGGCAATTTTATTATTAGATGCCTTACACCGCCTATATCAAGCGAGTGCAATTGTGGCATTTCCACTGGTATTAGTTGATGCAAAAGATGGAATTGCTGAATTTTATCAACAATACGGATTTCAGGCATTGAGCCAATATCCAAACAAACTGTTTATGACAATGAAAGACATTGCTCATAACATTTCAACCTAATTTTTTAAATCATTTTACTTTAGAAGATAATTTCATGATCGGATGTTTAATTGGCGAAGTGTTTGCCCTAGAAGCCCCAACCGTATTGCTTAATGTAAACGGCGTTGGTTATGAAATAGATACGCCGCTTTCAACATTTTGCCAATTACAAAAAGGACAAAAAGTCACTTTATGGACACATTTGGTGGTTCGAGAAGATGCGCAACAACTGTATGGTTTTAGTGATGCGCAAGAGAAAATTATTTTCCGTACTTTACTCAAGGTCAATGGTGTCGGCCCTAAAATGGCGCTCGGTATTCTTTCAACATTGAGCGTGGATATGCTCATCCATACAGTTGAACATGGTGATGTAAAAACACTGGTTAAAGTACCTGGTGTTGGTGCGAAAACAGCAGAACGTTTAATGATAGAACTGCGTGATCGTTTTAAAGCATTCTCAAGTACGACCGTTTCAAATAATTCAACATCAACCCAAATACAGTTCACTGGAAACTCTGCTGTTGCAGAAGCAGAAGCCGCTTTACAATCACTGGGCTATAAACCACTTGAAGCACAAAAACTAATTCAAGCTGTTAAAGCTGACTTTACTGAAGCAAGCGATATTATCCGAGCTGCGCTTAAATCATTGAATAAATAAAGATAGACTGAATTCATTATGCAAGACCGTTTAATCAGTGGTTCTGAAAAACCAGAAGATCATTTTGATCGTGCGATTCGCCCAACCTCTCTTGAAGACTATATTGGTCAGCCAGTGGTACGTGAGCAAATGGAAATCTTTATTGGTGCTGCACGAGGTCGGGGTGAAGCACTCGACCATACCTTGATTTTTGGTCCACCGGGTTTAGGTAAAACCACATTAGCGAATATTATCGCGCGCGAAATGGGCGGCAATTTAAAATCTACCTCAGGACCTGTGCTGGAACGAGCTGGTGATTTAGCCGCGATGCTGACCAATTTGGAAGAAGGTGATGTTCTCTTTATTGACGAAATCCATCGTCTATCTCCTGTCATTGAAGAGATTCTTTATCCAGCAATGGAAGACTATCAACTGGACATCATGATTGGTGAAGGTCCTGCTGCTCGTTCAATTAAATTAGATTTACCAGCATTTACCTTAGTTGCTGCAACAACGCGTGCGGGGCTACTCACCTCGCCTTTACGTGACCGCTTTGGAATTGTTCAGCGTTTAGAATTCTATTCTGTTGAGGATTTAACCCATATTGTCACTCGTTCGGCAAATCTCATGGATGTTCCGATTACCAAAGAAGGCTCAACAGAAATTGCACGACGTGCGCGTGGTACGCCACGTATTGCCAATCGTTTATTACGTCGTGTTCGAGATTATGCGCAAGTGAAAGGCACGGGTGAAGTGACACAAGAGATGGCACAACGTGCTTTAGATATGCTGAATGTAGATAAAGATGGTTTAGATACTTTAGACCGTCGTTATCTCAGTATGTTACTTGAGCGTTTTGAAGGTCGTCCAACAGGTGTTGAAGCTTTAGCAGCCGCGATGGCAGAAGACAGTGGAACGCTTGAAGATGTGATCGAACCTTATTTGATCCAACAAGGTTATGTCATGCGAACAGCACGTGGTCGTATTGCAACCAATATGGCGTATTTACAGTTTGGTATGACACCGCCTGAATGAAATTATTAGGTTTCTTTTATAAATCCTTTATTTTCTCATTAATAGAAGAAAATAAAGGCAGTCTAAACAATTATGAAAGAAGTCTAATATGTTATTTATTACTATTCCCATCCTCAGACTGACGCAATATCATTCCCTCAATTGCTTGCAGTATGCAGAAATAGGTTAAGGATATGGCTAATCATTTTGAATTTAATATTCGTGTATATATCGAAGATACAGATGCAGGCGGTATTGTTTACCATGCCAATCACATTCGTTTTATGGAACGTACACGTACTGAATGGCTACGTGCAGCGGGCGTCGATCATTACTGGCATCAACAAGACTACAACTTCGTTGTACATCAAATTCAGGTGAAATATGTACGCCCAATATTAATGGATGACTTAATTACCGTTACAGCACGTGTTATTTCGTGTAAAGCCGCATCTTTTGTGTTGCAACAAAATATTTATCGTGGTGAAATCTTGCTGGCTTCAGGTGAGGTTACGTTGGCGTGTTTAAACAAAGAACTTATGCCGCGTAGACTTCCTGAGGAAATACGTGATCTGATTCAAAAAGAATTAGCACAGGACTAAAAATAAACTTTTCGGCACAGTGACTTATGGCAACTAATTTAGAATCTTCTCTACATATTTCTGACCTGATTTTACAAGCCAGCCCAGTCGTGCAATTGGTCATGCTAATCCTATTACTGGCATCAATTTTTAGCTGGTATTTGATTGCCAAATTACAGATGGGCTTTAAAAAAGCAAGTCAAAATGATGAGCATTTTCAAAAAATGTTCTGGTCAGGTGCCGAATTAAATACGCTCTATAACAACGCTCAGTTAAATTCCAAACGTAACGGCTTAGAAGACATCTTCTATCAGGGTTTGGGTGAGTTTTTTAAACTACAGAAACGCAAAGCAGATACCAATCAAACCATCGAAGGTACTGAACGTATTCTTCGTGTCGGTCTAAGTCGTGATCAAGGTGGTTTAGAACAAGGTTTGGGGGCACTTGCAAGTATCGGCTCTGTTGCGCCTTATATCGGCTTATTCGGTACGGTTTGGGGCATTATGAATGCCTTTATCGGTCTTGCCGCCGTTGATCAAGTTACATTGGCAACCGTAGCACCAGGTATTGCAGAAGCACTTATTGCAACAGCAATCGGTTTATTTGCAGCGATTCCTGCTGTGCTTGCTTTTAACCACTTCACTGCAAAAAGCGAATCAATTTATTCAGATCGTGCATTATTTGCAGAAGAAATGGTCGCTCTTTTACAGCGTCAAGCGATTAGATCGTCACAGGAAGATGCATAATGGCAATTCAACGATCTGGACGTTTTGAACGTATCAAAAAACCACTGAAAAGTGATATGAACGTTGTACCCTATATTGACGTCATGTTGGTACTTTTAGTCATTTTCATGGTCACTGCGCCTATGATTACCAGCGGTATCAAAGTTGATCTGCCCCAAGCCAATAATAATCCTATTGAATCGAAAGATATGCCTGCAATGGTAACGATTGGCAAAGATGGCAATATTTATTTGCAATACCAAGACCACAAAGATAGTGAGCCTCTTTCACTTGAACAGCTTGAAACTATTTTGAGTGATGCTCAAAAGCAAGCAGAACAAGAAAATAAACAACTCACTGTATTGGTCAATGGTGATAAATCTCGTCCTTATGGTGAAGTTGTATCACTCATGGCAAGTTTACAAGAAGCAGGTTTAACTCAAGTTGGTTTACTGACAGATCCATTAAAATAAGTTATGAAAAAATTTCAAGAGCCACCTTTTAAACAAAATGCAATTGCGCTAGGTTTTACCCTTGGGGTACATGCAATTGCGATTGTTGGCTTGCTTTTCTTAGGTCTAAGTAAACCGCCTGAGCAACCTAAAAAACTGACCACAATTTTAGTTAAACCAGAAGATTTGCCACCGCCGATGGCTAAACCTGTAGAACAGGAAACGGCTACTAAAAATCAAGCGGAAGAAATATTAAGCCCTGTTGTAGATAACACTCAACCTGAAAATCTTCCGATCACCCCTCCAACGCCGACTGCACAACAACTCGCTGATGCTAAACAAAAAGCTGAGCAGCAAAAACAAGCTCAATTAGCAGAACAAAAACAGAAAGCTGAAGAAGCAGCAGCTCAAGCAAAACAAGCAGAAGAACGTCAAAAACGGGCAGAAGCTCAAGCTCAGAAACAACGTGCTGATGAGGAAGTAAAACGCAAAACAGAGCAAGCCGCCAAAGACAAAGCTGCTGCTGATAAAGCGTCAAAGGACAAAGCTGCTGCTGATAAAGCAGCTAAAGACAAGGCCGCTGCCGATAAAGCTTCTAAAGACAAAGCCGCTGCTGATAAAGCTGCTAAAGACAAGGCTGCTGCTGATAAAGCTGCTAAAGACAAGGCTGCTGCTGATAAAGCTGCTAAAGACAAAGCCGCTGCTGATAAAGCTGCAAAAGACAAAGCCGCTGCTGATAAAGCTGCAAAAGACAAAGCCGCTGCTGATAAAGCTGCAAAAGACAAAGCCGCTGCTGATAAAGCAGCTAAAGACAAGGCCGCTGCTGATAAAGCAGCTAAAGACAAGGCTGCTGCTGATAAAGCTTCTAAAGACAAAGCTGCTGCTGATAAAGCTGCAAAAGACAAGGCCGCTGCCGATAAAGCTTCTAAAGACAAAGCCGCTGCTGATAAAGCTTCTAAAGACAAAGCCGCTGCTGATAAAGCAGCTAAAGACAAAGCTGCTGCGGATAAAGCTGCTAAAGACAAAGCCGCTGCTGATAAAGCAGCTAAAGACAAAGCGGATGCCGAAAGAGCCGAAGCAGATGCAAAAGCGGCGGCTGCTAAAAAGGCAGAGCAAGAGGCAGCTCAAAAAAAAGCGGATGTTAAACGAATTGCAGACTCCACTAAAGCAGCGTTTAAAAGCAAAATTAGCAGAGCTTGGGAAGTACCTTTAGCTTCTCAAGGAAAATCAATTACAGTTAATATTTCACTTGATGCAAACGGGAATGTAATATCAGTTGTTGCGAATAGCAGCGATTCAGATTTAAAAGCGAGTGTAGAAGCCGCAGTAAAACAAGCATCCCCCCTACCAATGCCTGATGATCCAGATATTGTGAAGCAACTTCGTCGCGTCACAATTACATTCATTGCAAAACAGTAATGAATAGTTAACGTTACATGCTTTTAATAGAACAAAGCATGTAACTATGTTAAAAAATCAACAGCCACAAAAATACGAACACAAGTAATTGCAACTATGGATAAGACTCGTAAACACCTCATCTCTCTGGCAGTTTTTACTGCGATCAGCGCAATTGTTCCGACAGCAGCTTTTGCACAATTACACCTTGAAATTGCAAAAGCGCCTGAACAAGCGCCTAAAATTGCAATTATCCCTTTTACAAATGACAGCTCGCTTTACCCAATTATTGAGAATGACTTAAATCGTTCAGGTCGATTCACAAGCGCATCTCAAAACTTACCTGCAACTGCAAGCATCAACCAAATCCAAGCTGGTGATTGGCAAAATGCAGGTGTGCCCTATGTGGTAGTTGGTCAAATTAAAACCATCGATGCGAACACATTTGAAATCCATTACCAACTCTATGATATACAAAAACAACAATATTTATTAAACGAAGTTCTAACCGTACCAAGTAATCGCGTTCGTCAAGCTGGGCATATGATCAGTGATGCGATATACCAAGCACTGACTGGTATTGCTGGTGATTTTAGCGGTCGTATTGCCTATGTATTACGTAATCCAGAAACCCCTGCTCAACGCTATACATTACAAATTGCTGATACGGATGGCGAACAGCCTAAAACGGTACTGTCATCACGAGATCCAATCCTCTCCCCAACATGGACACCTGACGCTAAAAAAATTGCTTACGTCTCTTTCGAAACTAAACGCCCTGCAATTTATATTCAAGATTTAGCAACAGGTCAACGTGAGGTTTTGGCGAGCTTTAAAGGCTTAAATGGTGCACCAAGCTTCTCACCTGATGGGCAATCCATGCTTTTCACTGCCTCTATGCATGGTAATCCTGAAATTTATCAGATGAATTTAAATACGCGCCAACTACAACGTATGACCAATGACTCAGCGATTGATACTGAAGCACGTTATGCACCTGATGGAAAATCATTTATTTTCACCTCAGATCGTGGCGGTTCTCCACAAATTTATCGCTATAGTTTTGATGATAGTTCAGTCAAACGTCTAACCTTCAAAGGTGCATTTAATGCACGGGGTACTTTAAGCGCTGATGGTAAAAAGATTGCTTTAGTTCATCGACCAAGTGGTAGTAACTACAAAGTCGCACTGCAAGATATTAGTACAGGGATTACTAATATATTGACACCAACCAGTTTAGATGAATCACCAAGTTTCTCTCCGAATGGGCAGATGGTTGTTTATGCAACACGTGAAGGTAACCGCGGCTTACTCTCTATTATGTCTACAGATGGTCGTTTCCGTATGAATTTACCAAGCGAACAAGGTGAAGTTCGTGAACCAGCTTGGGCACCAAAATAAATTTGATCAATTGGAGAATCACATGAATATTAAATACCTGACACTTCCATTGTTGGCGGCGACAATTGCATTCACAGGTTGTGCAAGCCGTAAACCTGCTGCTGAAATCACAGCGGGCAATACAGCACCAAATACCTCAACCACGGTAAGCACTGACGGACTAAGTGAAGATGCTGCATTAAATGCACAAAACTTGGCTGGCGCTTCATCAAAAGGGGTAACTGCCGCGAACAAAGCATTTTTAGCGAAACGTGTCGTTCACTTTGATTACGATAGCAGCGATCTATCAAATGATGACTATCAAACACTTCAAGCACATGCTCAATTTCTCATTGCAAATGCCAATTCTCGTGTCGCATTAACAGGTCATACTGATGAACGTGGTACGCGTGAATACAATATGGCCTTGGGCGAGCGTCGTGCGAAAGCTGTTGAAAGTTATTTAATTACCAATGGTGTAAGCCCTCAGCAACTCGAAGCTGTGAGCTATGGTAAAGAAGCACCTGTAAATACAGGACATGATGAAGCGGCTTGGAAAGAGAATCGTCGTGTAGAAATTAACTATGAAGCCGTACCACCATTATTAAAATAATCATTTAGTATTTCAGTTTCCAATAAAAATGCTCACATGATGTGAGCATTTTTATTATCACTTTAATTATGATGAAGACTCTGGCTTCGGCTGAGGTTGCATCGACTCAATCATATCGTGTTTATTAAACTCTTTATATTCAGGCTTTGCTTCATACTCTTTCCAAGCATCTTGGACATTTTCTTTCGAAATCGTATCTAAGCTAATTGATTCGCTTGGCGTGGGGGTAGCTTCAAATTTTTTGGTTGACATCGTTCCTCTCCAAACTTCCTGTTTAGTATCCGACCAACATAGCATGTAATAGAATACTTGTAATCATAAAAGCAACATAAATAAAGTAAGATAATTTCTATTTTTGAGCGATCTCATCTAGAATAGCCACATTCTTTTTCTCAATTCTTTGACGCGGCTAAATCGGAGCGATTCAATATGTCAAACCTTACATTGTCCCAATATTTAGAACAACAAAATGGGAATTTGACACCAGAGTTGGCACAAGTCATCGAAACAATTGCTGCAACATGCCAAACGATTGACCAAGCACTACAAAAAGGTGCTTTGGCTGGCATCTTAGGTAGTGCTGGCAATGAAAATGTTCAGGGTGAAACTCAAAAGAAATTAGATGTTATTTCTAATGATTATCTGATTGATGCATTAAAAGCACATCCACAAGTAGGTGGATTAGCTTCTGAAGAGTTAGATGACTTCACACCTGCTCAAGAAAATGGCAAATATTTAGTGTTATTCGATCCACTCGATGGTTCGAGCAACATCGACATCAACATGTGTGTGGGTACAATTTTCTCAATCCTTCCTGCTCAAAATTCAGTGACTCAATCGGCTGACTTTATGCAAGCAGGTACAGAACAAGTCGCTGCTGGTTATGTGCTTTATGGCCCATCAACAATGCTCGCACTTACTGTTGGTGCTGGTGTTGCATTCTTTACATTTGATCCAATGTCTCAAGCATTTCTACTTACAACTGAACAAGTACAAGTTTCAGCAGATACACAAGAATTTGCCATCAACTCATCAAATCAACGTCATTGGGAAAATCCAGTGAAACGTTATATTGATGAACTACTGGCTGGAAAAACATCAGTCCGTGAAAAAGACTTTAACATGCGTTGGGTCGCATGTATGGTCGGTGATATCCACCGTATCTTATGTCGTGGTGGTATCTTCCTTTACCCTTATGATTTAAAAGATCCTAAAAAAGCAGGTCGTTTGCGCTTAATGTATGAAGCAAATCCAATGAGCATGTTAATTGAACAAGCTGGCGGTGCTTCTACGACAGGTCGTGTTCGTATTATGGAAATCCAACCGACAGAATTACACCAACGTGTCCCTGTTATTATTGGTTCTAAAAATGAAGTTGAACGCGTAACAAGCTATCATTAATCGGCTAAAATTTATTTTGAAGTTTTAATCGTTAGAAGCATCATTACTCATAACTTGAGTAAACCAAAGCAACTCAGGCTTTGGTAAAAATAAAGATGATTTAGGTTTTACTGAGCTTGCGCTACGTTATTCATAGCGCAAGTTTTGCTGAATTTCTCTAACAGAAAAATAGGCAAAACCCGTATCAAGTTGAAATATATCAACTGAAATATCAGACACAGTACCCCCTCAAACAAGATGAGAACTCGGCATAACACCTCATCGTCATCACATTAGTTAAATGTCTTATTTTATTGAGTATATTTTCATGGCAGTCATTTTTTTAGAATCAAAAGACAATGCGAAAATTAAACATTTGCGTGGATTAATTGAACTCAACAGCGCTCGAAAAAAACATCAACAAACCGTTCTAGAAGGCACACATCTCTGCTTAGCATGGCTACAACAACAGAAAAAACTTTTTTCTTTATTTACAACAGAACAAGCACTAGAACATGCTGATCTACAAAAAGTAATCGAATTGCACCAAGGCCATGTATTTGTGATTAGTGAAGTGCTCTATAAAGATTTGAGTACTTTAGGCACAACACTACCTTGCTTAGCAATTGTCGATCTCCCGAAAACATCATTAACAATTGATTTTAAAGCTGATACTTTAATCTTAGAAAATGTTCAAGACCCTGGAAATGTTGGTACGCTATTGCGTTCGGCTGCCGCAGCCAATATTAAACAGGTAATCTGTACACAAGGCTCTGCTTCACTTTGGTCACCACGAGTTCTCAGAGCAGGTATGGGCGCTCACTTTAGCCTACATTGTTTTGAAAACTTTCAATTAACAGATATTCTTCCTAAATTTCAAATCCCTGTGTTTGTTACAAGCTCACATCAGTCTACAAATTTATACACAAAGGATTTAACACAAACATGTGTCTGGATTTTAGGCAATGAAGGACAAGGTGCGAGCGATTATGCTTTAGAACATGCTCAAGCTGTTGCTATCCCCCAACCTGGTGGACAAGAGTCTCTCAATGTTGCGATTGCAGGTTCAATTTGCTTTTTTGAAATGGTTCGCCAACGTCAATAAAAACGTTAAATTATTTTAAATACGATTTTTTTAATGAAAAAATCCATTACACTCATAAAATAATTGCTTAAGTTGTCAACGCATCCACCATTTTCAACGTTATATGATTAATGAATTGAAATAATGGTGGGTATCCATGACAGGATTTTCCATCTCTATGGATTTAGCACCGAAACAGGCTCGAACTGAAAATGGTACTGATTGTAGTACGGTTGAACAACGTCTGCGTTTTTTTATGCAAGACGTTACAGGTCGTGCACTTGTGATGATGGAAAGTGCAACACAGGGACAGCAAGGCATTGCGATGGATTTGGTACAAGAAGCCTTTATCTCATTGCATAAATCATATTCAGATAAAAGTATTGAAGAATGGTATCCATTGTTTTATACCATTTTAAATAACAAATTACAGGATTGGAGGCGCAAAGAAGCGCGTCGAGCGACTCCTTTCTCATTATTCAAAAAAATTAGCTTAGACGATGATGAGGAAGTTGTTGATGTCGTAGATGAATCTACGCCAAATCCATTCGAATTTCTAACCCAAGAAGTCACAATGGATGAAATCCAAACAGCAATTAATCAATTACCAGTACGTCAGCAACAAGCATTTATGTTAAGAGCCTGGGAAGGTTTTGATACGGCAACCACCGCTCAAATTATGAATTGCAGTGAAGGTAGTGTAAAAACCCATTATCATCGTGCAATCCAAGGGCTTAGAACTGCTTTAGAGCATTTAAATCCACATACGGGAGGGTCATCAAATGAATAAAGATGAGTTCACTAAATCAGTGACTTCCAAACTCGATCAACTAGCAAAAGAGCAACATCACAAAAAAATGTTAGTGATGAACCATGTTCTAGACACTATTCAAAAGAAACCAACCTCTTATTATAGTCTGTGGAAAATGGGAGGCTTTGCTTTAGCAGCAGCTCTTACTGGCATCGTTGTATTACCAAGCTCTCTACAACTGACCGATAAACCACAAAGTCAGGTCGTCGTAAATCCAAAACTTTCACCACAAATGGTTGAAGATATGGAAATGTTGATGGTACTTGGTGAGGATAAAGTTCCACATGGCAGCTAAGAAAATAGCAATTGTTGTGTGTACACTCAGCTTACTTCAAACAAGTTTTGCTGGTTCTGAGCGTTTTTGGGTGTTCTCAAAATCAAATAAACCAACCGCAGAAGAAGCTTGGGATGATTTATCTCCAGAAGAACAACGTGTTCTCATTAAACGTTACCAAAGCCTAAAAGAAATTCCAACAGACCAAAGTTCTCAGCTACAACAACGAATGGAGTGGTTTACCCAGCTTCCAGAAGATGAAAAACAAAAAATGCGTGATGTTTGGCAAAAACTGGGAACTCAAGAGCGTAATACTTTGCGTAAACGTATGCAAAATGCCACTGCCGAAGAAAAAGTAAACATCCGTGAAGAATATTTAAGCAAATACTCTGAACACTAATTACTTTTAAATATTACTCTTTTGCTATATGCATTTAATTTATAATTTGAAAGTATAAAAAAGAGCGCTTTTAAAGCGCTCTTTTTTATTCAATCTTACTTTTTATAACGACGATATGCTAGTAAACCCAACAAACTTAATGCAGAGAAAATACCCATACTCCCTCCGCCGCTTTTCGCAGGTCGAGTATCATCTGAGGTGGTTGCAGTACTAATAACTTTCACGGTTGCTTTATTTGAAAGCATAGGTGTTTCATCATTATCATAAACTTGATAATTAAATTCATAATTAAACTTATTAAATACGTTTACTTCTTGAATATAAATATTTCCACCATAGCAAGTTTGCTCTTGATCTGGTACAGGGCAAGAACCTTCACGATCAGCAGTTACTTTTAAATTCGTTTTAGGTACATTAGACAAACGGATTGGTAATTCAACACCTTTGTCATTTTTCCAGAAAGGAGATTTATTAGGATTACTTTCTGGACCTGGACCACCTTCACCAGTGTCACCATTATCATTCGCAAAATTCAATAAATTTAGCGTGGCTGTTTCTTTTTGCTGATACTTCAAGGTAACAGATGTATCTTTGGCCTCAGGAGCAATATTGTTAAAACGGGCTTTGATTAAACCTGAAGATTCGACAGATGTTGCACTACCTGGCTTAGACTTAATTGTATATTTACAGAACTCCTTATCACCGGCCTGAGTAATACTCCCATCTTTACGATAAAGAATTATTTGACCTAAATCTTTATTCCATAAGCAAACTAAATTTGGATCTTTTCTTTTTGGGTCCTTATCAATATCAGCTAGACTTTCAATCTGCCCTCTCAATAAAGGCTCAGTTGTTACGTCATATAAATCTTTATCGAAGAATTTTAACTTGTGAGTACCATCAGCTTGCTCAACTTCTTCTGGCAAAGGTAATTTGTAATTTTTCAAATCAATATAAATTGCACGATAATGTAAATTAGCTTTTGTCTTTTCTAAAAGATTTTTATAGATTTCGAGATTTTCTTTATCTGATGTGAGAAGACCAGAATCATCAGGATTTTTTACTAAATAATCAAAATCATCAACTTTTTTCTGATAACCTGCTACAAGAGCCGAGATAGAAGTGTTAGATAAATCCTCCAAATCACCCGCAGTAAATTTCATCAACTCCACTGCACCAATGTCACAACTGTTACGACTACTAGGATTATAATACAAAGTTCCATCTGCTATTCGCGCAATTCCTCGTTGATCGAGTTGACTACATCCATCTGCCCCTAGTTTACTTACATCAACTAATTCTGAATTTTTCTGCGGATAGTACAACCGCATAAATGCTGTATATTCAGTTGGTTCTTGTATCGGACCAAGTAATTCTCTAATATTAGAGATAGAACTTACATCGACATTCTGATTATTTGTTGTTGGTATAATATCATCTGGTAAGTCACAAATATTAGAACCAGTTTTTGCTATAGCATTATAGTCTGCAATAATTTTTGCATCTTTTAAATCCGATGCTTTACCTAGTAAATAACGACATGCATATTGACTAGTATTATGAGAAATAATATTAAATGTTAAACTCTTAGAGCCTAAAGCATCATACAAAAAAACTGTATTTGCAGTATTTTCAACAATCGTATTACTATTTAGTGTTAAACCACTACTTTTACTTAAAATACTTGATGTATTATTATCTGCATTACCAGCTTTAGTATCACCACTAAATTTAATTAAATTTCCAGTAGCTATATTAACTGTATTTTTAGAAATCGTATTCGTATTTAATATTGCTGTTGGTTCACCACAAAGTTCTAACATACTACTCGAATTAGCAGTTCCATTATTAGTCAAACTACTATAATTAATCGTTATTGGTCTTTTAGGATACTTTTGATCATTAATACAAGTCATTCCTATAATGCTACCTTTTGGCGCATTATTACCATCAATTAGACTATTCGAAACAGTTAAAGACGCTGATGAGCCAGCAAGATATATAGCACCACCCTCAATGTTTGATTGAGAATCTAAAATTTGAGTATACTGAAGACTTACATTATTACCAGCATAGATTGCACCCCCTTCAGTTGTTGCTCGCCCTCCTTTTAAAGTGACATAGTTAAGAGCTAATGTTTTTCCACCAACTGCTGTATTAAAAATACGTGAGTTATGATTCGCATCAATTATTGTTTTAATGGGAGTCTGAGCTGGATATTGATTAGTAATTACATTCTTTTTTTCCCAATTTGCTGGTGTAGCACCCAAAATCACTACATCTACCATAGGTGCTAATTCTTTATTTAGAACATAAGTCCCTTCTTCAAGCTGAATCTGTTTTGTAGTAGAGGGTAAGATATCAGAAATTGTACAACCACCAAAAGGCGTACGTCGTTTAGCTGTTTCTATCGCCTCTCTTAATGAACATGCATTTGCGTTCTCGCCATCTTCATCAGCAAAAGTTGTTACTTTAATAGTATCATCGCTAGTTGCAGCAATTAATGGCATTGTCGCAACAACTAAGGTAGCTAATATCCCTTTTTTATAATTTTTCATCATTAAATCATCCCTAATTAAGCTTTATTACGTCGTAAGCCAATTAATCCCAACAATATGAAAATTGCAGAAAATCCAATACCTCCCCCACCAACATTAACAGTTTTACTTTCAAAGTTATTTGGTGGATCTTGGACAATTGTCGCAGGAATAGTCAGATAGTAATTCGACACATCATTAAAACGTGTAGTCGTAGTAATAATGCGCATATTAAACTTATCAGCACCATGCCAATTTCCATTAGGTATATAAATCACATTTCCATCTTGATCTAATGTTAATTTCCCTTTAGATGGAGTTTGTGTTTGTACAATTTCCAAACAACCTGGTTGCCACGGTTGTCCATTCTTGTCTTTTTCCATATTTAAAATAGCTTTACAAGACTCTTGATCTAATAGCTCACCATCCAATAGGTCATCAGCAACACTAAATTTAGCGACTTGACCATATAAAATATCTTGACCTGCAATCGAAATGTTCCCACGATCAACAATTAATTCAACTGAACCTAAATCACAAAACTCATCATAACCACTTCGATTTTTTCCTCTTTGGTCTACCGTCTCACAGCCAGCAAAACCAACTGTCGTACCATCACTATAAATACGTCCTTTATTTACAATTAATGAATCTGAAAGTTTAAGATAAGACATTAATAAACGAGGTCTAAAAAAACCTAACATTTGATCTTTCGGTGTATAGTAAGGACATAATAAACCATCAGCAGGCGGTGCGTTACAAACACCTTCATCATTTACACCACCAGCAATCAATTGATGTTTCGGATCATTTTTATTCCAAATAGAATTTGGACGATTTGCTGGAGCATTTAAATTACATTCTGCACCAACTAAATTGCTTTGTATTACAGACTCATCACCGCCCGCTAAGGTACAATTTTTGTCATTATTATCAACAATAATACTATTAGAAATATATGCACTTGGAATTTTTTTGGTCGTAGTAGTTGTACCATTGGTAATTCTAGAAGTCCATTGAGGTGCTTGCAAGTACAAACCAGCGGCATTTTTGATCATTGTTATATTATTTAGAATCATACCTTCACGAATATTGGCAATAAATCCACCTTTATTATGAAAAATAGTTGTATTTCTTAGACCTGAAATACCTGTGGTTAATGCTGCACCAATTGTTTCATCAGTAAAACCAGTTTGAACATATAATATCGCTCCCTCTGGAGATGAACTGCCTTCATTATCTCTAATTACAGATTGAGAGATAATATATCGTGGCATTTCGCTATAAATTGCCGCACCTTTATCCGCTTTATTATTTTGCAGAAGAGTATTATTTAAATTAACAAAACCTGCTGTTTTTTGAGTGCTTGAATAAATACCTGCATTATAAATAGCACCACCTCTAGTAGCTAAACCATCTGTTAATTTAGAATACTTTATGCTTAGTGCTTCACGATTATAAATTAAACCACCATCATTAACCTTACTTGATGATCCTTTTAAATTTAATTCATTAAAAAAAACTTCAATTAATTCTTTTTCTACGCTCCCATCATCGATTAAAAACAAACGATCATTACCAACCATTTTTATCGTAGGATTATTTAAACCAAACTTATTATCATTAAAATTACCACTACTTGCAGCGTTAATCGTTAACGAAGCCTTGATTTCTAAAGATTTATTTAGTGTATATTCTTTATCACGTTCTAGGATAATAATCGATGAAGCATCTTTATTACCGCAACCATGATAACCATTTTCAAATTCTTTTTGGGTACGATTATTTAAGAATGTTACAGCTTCACGTAATGAACAAACGGTATCATCTTTGTCTTCATCAACTAATGTTGTAACTTGAATATCCGCAGAATATACATGTCCAGTAATCGCAAATAAAGCGCAGGCAAGCGTCCGTTTGAGCATACCGTTCTCCTTCTATTTTTCATTTTTCTTAGTATTGCAAACTACAAATTTGCAACGACATTCCTTTGTGCGTACTTTGTCATAGCTGTCAAAATTACTCAAGAAATTTTATGCGATTAGTGATATTCATCAATCAGAGCAAAAATTTGCTTAATCGTTGTATTTGAGAGCTTTGTTTTCTCACCTTTCAACATCTTTTCAAGTTGGGCTAATGTCTGTAATAAAATAGAAGCTTGATGTGGCCCATTACTCAACAAATAATCAATAATTTGTTGGTCAAAATGAATTCCTCGCCTAGTCATGACAGAGTGTAATAAAGCCTGTCGATCCGTATATGAGCTTCCATTTGGTACTTTGACACTCACCGCTTGAGTCAGTCTCGACTGTAAGTCAGGTAATTCTAATTTTAATTCTATCGGCGCTACACGAGATGAAAAGACCAGTTGTCCCTCATGATTATTCATTAAATGAAAAACAGCTTTTTGCCAATGAGGTACACCACTAATTGCATCAATATCATCTAATGCCACTAAATCATAAAATTCTAATGAAGTAATCGCTTCAATTGGTGCATCTAATAATTCTAATAATGAGACTTTTATTGCTCGACGACCTAATTCTAAATATGAATCACAAATTGCAGAGAGTAAATGACTTTTACCAGTACCAGCACCGCCATAAACATAAAAGCGATTTACCAGTCCAGTATGTAACTGTCGTATCGCATCAACTACATGACCCCAGCCTGGCCCCGAGAAATCGCTAATTCGCGCATCGAGCTGTGGTTCTATATCTAGTTGTAGTTGACGCATATCGTTAATTTGTTCCTCAATTACTTTAGATCATTTGAATGTGAAGTTTCGCTATCTTGAGAGTTTTTAATCTCAATATCAAGTTCTACATCACCAGCATCAACATTTATACGTTGAATTTCACCATGTGGAATACTGACCTCTATTGGATATCCGTAAAACCGGCTTTTTTCGTAATTATCTCTTACGTGTTTAAGTAACACGACGATCACAGCCGCTACAGGCAAAGCAATCAGCATCCCTAAAAAACCACCCAGTTGAGCACCAGCTAGTACCGCAAATACAACGGCAACAGGAGATAGACCAATTTTGTCACCAAGTAAGAAAGGCTGCAAAATATATCCTTCGACCATTTGCCCAATCATAAATACAATACCCACTAAAAGTAACTGCATCCAATCAAGACCAAACTGGAATAATGAAGCAATCACGGCCGCGATAATACCAACACCAAAGCCTAGGTATGGGATAATACTGGCCAAACCAGCAATCATTCCAATAATTAAACCAACTTCTAAACCAATGATTTGCAGGCCAACGGCATACACTATTCCTAATAATAGCATTACGAGGAACTGACCTTTAACAAACGCTCCAAGCACACTATGACATTCACGAACAATCACTAAGGTTGATTCTTCATATGGACGAGGTATTAAACGACGCATACTTTGCAACATTCTTTCCCAATCAAGTAAGAAATAGAATGAAATGATAGGAATCAAAATAAATACGCCACCTAATTGAATAAAATTCAAACCAGATTGTGCTAAACGTAAAGCCATGACTTGAATACTATCTGCACTGTAATTCGTTTGAATGTATTCCATAATTGCTTTAGAAATCTGTTCTGTATCCAACTCCATTGGGACAACATTAAAAGTATGGGATACCCAAGGTAGAAATGTCGCATTTACCCAATGTATACCAGCTGGAATACTATCTCGCGCATAGATTAATTGCTTCCAAACCAATGGAACAAGGAACCATAAAACAACTGTTAAGGTTACGCCAATCCCAACAAAGACGAGACTGATCGCCAACCAACGAGGTAATTTAATTTTTACAAGGACATCTACAAGGGGACTAAAGAGATAGGCAATAAAAAAAGCGCCAACAAATGGTAATACAACTGGTTTTAATAGATACAACACCCAAAGTAGTAATGCGAGTCCTGCGAGGATAAAGATACGACGTAGTACCTGATCTTGCATAAAATCTAGCCTTTTTTCGTGTAATCGTTATAAATGGAAAAAAAATTTAATTAAAGATAGCATTTTCGAGCATAAATAACATAAGAGTTTCGTATATTCAGGTTATAATCTGCCGCCAATGCGGAGACTTCACTATGAGCAACTCAACTTCTACCCCAAATACTGGTTTAAGCTATAAAGATGCGGGCGTCGACATTGAAGCGGGCGACGCACTGGTCGATCGTATCAAATCAGTCGCAAAACGCACGACTCGTCCTGAAGTAATGGGCGGTCTTGGTGGTTTCGGTGCACTATGCAAAATTCCAAAAGGCTATGAAGAACCTGTATTGGTTTCTGGTACAGATGGTGTAGGTACAAAATTACGTTTAGCGTTAAACCTAAATCGCCATGACACAATTGGTCAAGACCTTGTGGCAATGTGTGTAAACGATTTACTCGTTTGTGGTGCTGAACCATTATTCTTCCTAGACTACTATGCAACAGGTCATTTGAATGTTGATGTTGCAGCAAATGTAGTAACGGGTATTGGTAAAGGTTGTGAACTTGCTGGCTGTGCACTTGTTGGTGGTGAAACTGCTGAAATGCCAGGTATGTATGAAGGCGAAGATTACGATCTTGCTGGTTTCGCTGTTGGTGTAGTTGAGCATAGTAAAATTATTGATGGCACTAAAGTAAAATCTGGTGATGTACTGATCGGTGTTGCATCAAGTGGTGCTCATTCTAATGGTTACTCATTACTACGCAAAATTTTAGATGTTAAGAACGTTGATTTAAATCAAATCGTTGATGGTCGCCCACTTGCAGATGTTGCAATGGAACCAACACGTATTTATGTAAAACCTGTTTTAGAACTTTGCAAACAAGTTGATGTGCATGCAATGGCACACATTACTGGCGGTGGTTTACCAGGTAACTTACCTCGCGTTCTTCCAAACGGCGCACAAGCTGTCATTGATGAATCAAGCTGGGAATGGTCTGAATTATTCCAGTTGTTACAACGTGAAGGTAACGTAGAACGTTTTGAAATGTATCGTACATTTAACTGTGGCGTTGGTATGGTAATCGCTGTTGATGCGAGCGAAGCTGATAAAGCAATTGACCTATTAAATACTCTAGGCGAAAAAGCATGGAAAATTGGTCATATCCAAGAAAATGCTGAATCAGTTGAAGGTGCAGACGAAAAAATTCGCGTGATCTTTGCATAATGAGAATTGCTGTACTTGTCTCAGGCAATGGTAGCAACTTACAAGCCCTGATAGATGCAAATCTATCGGGGCAAATCATTGGTGTACTCTCAAATAAAGCTAATGCCTATGCATTGCAGCGTGCTGAGAAAGCCAATATTGCAACCGCTGTTATTTCACATAAAGATTATCCAAATCGAGAAAGCTTTGACGATGCGATGCATCAGCAATTGCTTGCTTGGGAAATTGACTTAGTCATTCTTGCAGGTTTTATGCGTATTTTAACACCAAACTTTGTCAGCAAATGGCAAGGTAAAATGTTAAATATCCATCCCTCTCTCCTCCCTGTTTATAAAGGGATTAATACACATCAACGCGTATTAAATACTGGAGATCGCCTGCATGGTTGCACCGTTCATTTTGTCACTGCTGAACTTGATGCTGGACAAAGTATTGCGCAATCTGCAATTCAAGTAAGTTTGCATGATACTGTAGACAGCCTAGCGCAACGTGTACATAAGTTGGAACATTTTATCTACCCTCAAGTTGCAGAGTGGTTATGTAACGGTCAACTCACTTGGACAAACGGTCAAGCCTATTTCAATAAAAAACCTTTAGAACGACCAATTCAGTTTGCTCAATTCTAAAAATAAAACGCATCTTCGGGTGCGTTTTTTACGTTCTGATATGCTGCTGTGAATTTAGCATACCGACAGTCAATAGATTGAAAAGTATCCAGTTAAATGGCAGCCCAACCTCCCAAAAATAAAATAAATCTACAGGAATAATGAGAAAAAATACAAACCATCTAAAATATTTTTTATATTGCGTTTGATTGCATAAAAATGCAAATAAAACAGGAAATATATCAACAATAAAAAATAACCAAATGAATGGATGTTGTACCAAGCGTCCTGCGACTGTATTTAAACTTAACCACAATAATTCTTGTGTTTGTTGATAATAAAAATACTGCACACCATAGAAAAATAGAATAAGCACCGCATATGCGCCTAAAGCATAAACTTTCCATTTCTTTTCTTTGCAAATTATTTGAATAAATCGCATTTCTTATTTTCCATTTATTCAACCAAGTCTTTTTATAATGCACTTGGTTGAATTTACTATTTTTAGCTTATTTATTAATCAAACTTCTAACTTTTTCCACAGTTTCAATCGGATGCTCTAATGGGAACATATGTCCACCATTAACAACTGAAAAAGGAATACCCAATTTCCGTTTAGCAACTTGAGGAAGTTTTTCTTTTAAGAACACACTATCACGACCAACAACCAAATGAACAGGTACTCTAGGTTTTGGCATAGGTAACCACCACATCGATGGTGTCGTTCTAAACATTGCAACCTCATCCACTTTCGGAATGGTTAAAGTCACTCCACCCTTCAATGGATCATTGCTCAAAGCATGCTGAATATAAGCTTGAAAGCAATCTGCATCAAAGTGTTGATAAAATCCTCTTGAACTCAACAGCTCTGCGGCTTGTTCACGAGACTCCCAATGATCACGGCGACGTACTGATAGACCTGCTGGCGTAATTTTATCGACCAATTTAGGTTTAAACACTTTAGCAAGATGAAAAGCAAATGATGCTTTACCAATAATAAATGGTGGATCCAGCATAATCACTTGAGAAAACAACTCAGGACGACGATAAGATGCCATTAGCGTTAATACAGAACCTAATGAATGCCCTAGACCAATGACTTTTCGACCTTGTGATTGCTGCACAATACTATCAATAATTTGATCAACTAAATGCCGCCACCCATGCGTAATTGGATAACGTTTATCAGTGCCAATCTCTGCAACATAAATAATGTCATATTGATCTTTTAACTGCTCAAATAGCTTCTGATAAACTTTAGAAGGAACACCATTGGCATGTGCAAAATGAATCAAAGGTTTCATAAGCTTGTCTTTTAATTTATGTGTTGATGGGTCGATTATCTCGCGCTGCAAATGCTTTGCAATTTAAAAGGGAGAACTGTCCAGTTACGTTTAAAATAAAAAAGGCTGTGAATGATCACAGCCTGAGTATGAACAATATATTTTTCAATAAAGCCAAGCTTTAATCGAAATACACGACTATCTATACATTATTGTATTTTTGCGTTTTGTTGGGTTTCCAATTGTGCTGTAAGAGAACTGCTAATCCCCTCACCAATTTTCGTACCCATACGCCCTAAAATAGACTCTAATGGATTACGTTGAACGGTATAATCCACTTTCTGATCTACTTTAAGATCACGCATCAACGTAGTAATACTACCACTACGATCTGCAATCCCAAGTGCAATCGCTTGCTCACCTGTCCAAAATAAACCAGAGAAAATTGCAGGATCATTCGATTTCAAACGTTTACCACGACCTTCTTTGACTGCATTAATAAAGTGTGTATGCACATTATCTAAAACCGCTTGTACATGTGCTTGCTGTGCAGGATTGATTGGTTTCGTCATGCTCAGAATATCTTTATTATTCCCAGAAGTTAAAGTACGGTCTTCAACACCTAGTTTTTGTGCTAAACCACTCAAACCATAATTCGGCATAATCACACCGATTGAACCAACCAAACTTGATGGGTTCACAATGATCTCATCTGCCGCAGAAGCAATATAGTAAGCACCTGATGCACCCATATCACCAATCACAGCATAGACTTTTTTATCTGGATGTTGTTTTTTAAGGTAGCGAATCTCTTGCCAAATCTCATCAGATTGCACTGGTGAACCACCAGGAGAGTTAATATTTAGAACAACAGCTTTGCTTCCATTCGCCTCAAATGCACGATTTAATGCCTTATTGGTATCTTCGCTATTGACTGTAGATTGACTGCTTGACGAGTCAATTGTTCCAACAATATCAACAACAGCTAAATGGTCACTGCTAACATCCGTGGTTGATTTCTCTGCTGAGGTCGAACAGCCTTTAGTCATTGCAATCAATACGATAAGTAAATATGCAAAACCTAAGCATTTAAAAAAGATGCTCCAACGGCGGCTACGACGTTGTTCTTCGACAGAAGCCAAAACAGCTTTTTCTAAAATCTGCCATTCTTTGCCTGTCACATTATTGCTATTTGTAGGTTCATTTTGTGGTTTTGGTGGCCAATCGGACATAAGATTCCAATCCAATGTATTGTAAAGTGAATTTATTATATACGCTGATTTATAGAAAACTGTTTAAATAACTTGTTTTAACTTATAATTATTTTATACGTTATACTCTCCTCTTGTAATTTTTTTAATGTTTGATATATGGCACACCCCAAATCAACAAATAGTAATTACCGTCTCATACAATTTCTGAGTCATCAACCACTTCAATTAGGTCGTTTTATCGCACGCTTTGTTGCGTTATTGCTCAATAGCTTCCAGCTTTCTAAACTCTCAAAAATTATACAATTGAATTTACAGATCGCATTCCCTGAAGCATCTCAACAAGAAATAAATCAATTAAAAAAACAAGCCATTAAAAATGAATTAACCTCTTATTTTGAATTTGTGAGCATTTGGGGAGCTTCAAATGAGAAAAATATTCAGCGCATTCACAAGATTCATAATGAGCATTATTTTCACGAAGCCCTCGCAGAGAAAAAAGGACTTGTCCTGATTATGCCTCATTTGGGTACTTGGGAAGTGATGAATGCATGGCTATCTAAACATACTCAGATGACTATCCTTTATAAGCCTGTGAAAAATCCTGATGCTGATCGTTTTGTTCGTGATGCACGTAGCCGTAATCAAGCGAATTTAGTACCCACTGATGAAAGTGGAGTTCGTCAGATTTTTAAAGCATTAAAACAAGGTGGTACAACTGTTATTTTACCTGATCACACCCCTGATCACGGTGGTGAAATGATTAAGTATTTTGGTATTCCCTTAGCATCGAGTAGTTTAAGCGCAAAGTTAATTCAAAAAACAAAAGCACGAACTTTATTCCTTTATGCTTTGAGGAATGAACAAGGTGGATTTGACATACATATCGAGCGTATCAATCCTCAAATTTATGAAGGCAATGCCGAAGATGGTACGCTTATTATTCATCAAACTTTGGAAAATTTAATCCAACGCCTTCCAATGCATTATCACTGGAGTTATAAACGATTCAGTGCAAACCCTAGCCTACACAAAATTTATGATATTGATGTCAACGAAGCTTTAGCAAAAGTTGCTGAAGTTCGTAAGCAAGAAAATATTCAGCTTTAATCCTATAAATATTGTGATATGAAAATATTACAATATTTAAGTTATTTTCTTTCCAACCATTTAATTTGTTGTCTTTGCTGCCTTAGCTCAACCTGACCATTTTCAAAAACAAAACGAATTGTCCCTGCTTCAGCCGTAGTTAACAATGGAATGTGTAGTGCCTGTAGACGATTTTTCAACTCTTGACTGGGATGACCATAACGATTATCAAACCCTGCCGAGGCAATCGCAAGCTTAGGTTTTAAAGTCGCTAAAAAATCATAAGCAGAACTATGTTTACTCCCGTGATGTCCCAAGATCAAAACATCTACTTTTAAATCGGGATATTGTTGCATTAATTTATATTCAGCCTCCCAACCTGCATCTCCCATGATTAAGAAGTTTTGATAAGGCTGGGCATTTAAAAACTGCAAATACACCACACAGGAATACTCATTTTGCTGATCCTTTGCATGAGTAAGCTCATCTGATTTAGGGGATAGAATTTCAACTTTTAGATTTTGATAGGACCAATGCTGACCTTGCTGACAAAATGAGAAATTATTTTTGAACTGCATTTTTTGGTCATATTCATTTGACTGTACTTGAGATATTTCAAAGTTTTTTTGAATAATAGGAAAAGCACCACTATGGTCTTGATCAAGATGAGATAAGATTAAATGGTCGATATGGCGTACACCTTGTTGCCGTATAAATGGAATAACAACCCGCTCTCCTAAACTAAATTTATTTTCATTGTAAGAACCCCCTGTATCAATCATAAAGATTTGTTCGGGATGTTGTAAAAATACAGCTTGCCCTTGTCCAACATCTAAAATATTTAAAACCGTAGGTTGAGTCTTTACACCTATACATATAGGTAAAAAACAAATCAATGCCCAAGCTTTAGGAATCGTCCCCCTCGGCATAAATAAAATAAGCATACCAAGGGTTAGAGATACCATCATTAAGGGTGTATAACTTACCCCATATAAATGCGGTGCAATATGTTGCAAGATGTCTAAAATTGACATCAATATAGATAATAAAAAATCATTAATTTGAAATAAAAACTGTCCTAATGCAGGAATGATGAGCCAAATACATGCAGCCAAAATATCCAATGGCACAACGACGCCACCAAGTAAAGGAATTGCAATTAAGTTACTTATAGGTGCAATCCAAGAAACTTGCTGAAAGAAAATCAAGACCAATGGTAATAAGGCGATAAAGATCTTAGATTGCGATTCAACCAAAACTTTAGCAGCTAAAAATATTTTTTGAGTCCACGTAATAGGCTGATCTTGCGGTAATTGTGCAATGGTTTGATAAACTCTAAGTAGAATAAAACACGCACCATATGACAGCCAAAAACCAGCGGATAGAATACTAAAAGGATCAAAAAGTAATAATATACTGGCACTATAGATCAATAAGCTAAATGGGCGAATCGATTGACGAAAGAAGAGAAAAATACTTGCAAGCAAAGCAGTCAATAAAGTTCTGATTGCTGGAATCTCAAAACCAACAAATGCCACATACACCAGAACACTGAGTAAAAATGGCAATAATAATAAAATTTGTCTAGGCTGCCATAAGTATAAATGTGGACAGTAATGCTGTATGAGACGTTGTATCAACCAAGACAACATGAATGCAAAAATCAACACATGTGGACCAGAAATCGCTAACAAATGCGAAATTCCAAGCTGTTGAAATTGTTGTTTCAATGTATTGGATAACAGGCTTTCATCACCTGTTAGCAAGGCTAAAAGTAAACCTTTGTGCTGAAGCTTAGATGCTTGTAACATTTGCCGAAATTCTAAACGTTTCATCTCAACGCTTAATAAAAATTTAGCAGAAAAGCTTTGCTGTTGCTTTAAGTGACCTTGATAACCCAAACGGTAAATTTCATCAAAGCTTAAAGGTTGAATAGATTGCACTGAAAATGCAGACATTATATTTTGCTGCAAAAACCATTTTTCCTGATCAAATGCACCCACAACAGCATAACTATGCGCTGGTTTAATTTGACCATGAACTCGATAATAATGACCTAACTTTAAGCTTTGTTTCTGATTAAACTGATATTTGTCTTGTTTTAAATAAAGTAACCAGTTAACAGGTTGCTTATGTCGATTAAGTACTTCAGCAATTTGTTTATGACCATCATCACTCAATTCATCTATGCTTTTAATATAAACAATTGCTTCATAGGATTGTGATTGAAACTCTTTTAATTGCAGTCTTTGTTCTAATGCGGAATCTGCAAAATGATATCCTGTTGTAAACAATCCCCAGCTTGCACTGAGTAAAATAAGTGCTTTATAAAAAGGTCGATAAAAATAGGATTCTTTCTTGTATATGCAAAAGCTAAAGATCAGGATTGCAATAGCCAACCAAATCCACCATGTCAGCTCGATAAAATCAAGATGAAATCCCATGACTGCAATACCAGCAATCCAGCCCAATAAAATAATTTTTAACATGTAATTTTTTAATTAAGTTTTTGATTTTTCTGAACGCAAAATTAAAGCCCGTTTTCAGGGCTTTAACAAGAGATTAAACAAAATAAATTATTTTGGATCAATCCATAAACCATCTTGCATATGCAAAATCGAATCTGCTGATTGAGCCAATTGCTCATCATGAGTCACGATTAACATCGCCATATTCAGCTCTTTTTTGAGATCAGTCAGCAATTCAAAAATACTCAATGCTGTTTTACGATCTAAATTACCAGTTGGTTCATCTGCTAATACAACTGCAGGTTTCGTCACTAATGCACGCGCCAAAGCCACACGTTGACGCTCACCGCCCGATAATTCACCGGGTTTATGATCTAAACGATGCGATAAACCGACACGATCAAGTAGATATTCTGCTTGTCTTTTAACATCCTTATAACTACTTTCACTACGTAGCATCAAAGGCATGGCTACATTTTCTAAAGCAGAAAACTCAGGCAACAAATGGTGAAATTGATAAACGAAACCTAAATATTGATTACGCTTATAACCACGCTCTGCTTCGCCTAAATTATCAAAACGCTGCCCTTGTAAAAAAACTTGACCTTGCGAAGGTTGCTCTAGACCACCAAGCGCATGTAATAACGTACTTTTACCTGAACCACTAGAACCGACAATGGAAACAAATTCGCCTGCTTTTACTTGAAGTGATAAACCTTTAATCACTTCAACTTTGCTTTTACCATCATCAAAATGCTTATAAATATCTTTGGCTTCTAAGACGATCTTACTCATAACGTAATGCCTCAGCAGGTTGAACTTTGGCTGCACGTAATGCAGGATAAATTGTCGCCAAAAAGCTCATCAATAATGAAACAGTAACAATTACCGTAACATCTTGCCATCTGAGATATGAAGGCAGATAGTGAACAAAATAGGCATCAAACAAGTTCAAACCTAGAGCAGTATTGAACCAAGAAATAATATCACTAATGGTCAATGCTAAAGTTACACCTAACACTGTTCCTGCAATCGTTCCAATGACACCAATCACTGTGCCTTGTACCATAAAAATTTTAGTGATCATGGACGGTGAAGCACCTAGAGTTCGCAGAATCGCAATATCAGATTTTTTATCTGTTACGACCATCACTAAAGATGAAACGATATTAAATGCAGCAACTACAATAATCAGAACAAGAAGTAAACCCACTAAGGTTTTTTCCATCTGAATCGCATTGAAAAGATTACCGTGCGTATACGTCCAATTCGATGCGTAGAAATTACTTGGTAGTTGTTTCACGATATCATCTGCAACCGATGGTGCAGCGAAAATATCATCTAACTTTAACCGCACACCTTGTGCACCATCAGGTAAACGCAAAAGTGTTGATGCATCATTTAAGGCGATATAACCCACCATCGAATCAACTTCTGCGCCTACACTAAAAATTCCCACGACTTTAAAACGTTTAAAGCGTGGTACCACACCTGCTGGTGATGGTGTTGCCTCTGGCAAGACTAAGGTAACATTGTCATTTAAACCGAGACCAAGCGCATCGGTCATGTCCTTCCCAAGAACAATACCAAACTCACCTTTCTTCAACGCATTTAAATCACCAGCCACCATATGATTTTGGATAATTGAAACCTTCTTTTCATATTCAGGCTCGATTCCTGTCACCATAATTCCTGCAACCTGCCCTTGAGCGGTTAACATCCCTTGCAATTGAGTAAATGGTGCAACACCTGTCACATGCGGATGGTGTTCAACTCTTTTTACAAGCTCAGGCCAATCTGTTAGTATCTGAGTAGAAGAAACTGTGGCTTGTGGAACCATTCCAAGAACACGATTTTTTAATTCACGGTCAAAACCGTTCATAACAGAAAGTACTGTAATAAGGACAGCAACGCCAAGGGTTAAACCGATCATGGAAACCAAGGCAATAAAAGAAATAAAATGATTACTTCGCCGAGCACGAGTGTATCTCAACCCTATATACAGCGAAATTGGCTTAAACATACCATCTAGTCCGAGGTGATTTATTATGGAAAATTCACAACATCAGCTTGTTGAGGACAACTCTGAACGTCGAGTGATGTCTCGTATTGATGCTGTGTTAAGAATCAACTATCAAGTCATTCCTGACGACGTTGCGCTGAATGATCCTTATGATTCTCACTTTGTATTGCCACGCTATTTTCTACTACTTGCTGAATTAGATCAATTTGATCATGCATTTCGCTACGAATTAGAACAATTAAATGAAAAAGATCAACAAATTGCTCGCATATTATCCCTTTTCAATCAAAAACTGAATCTGATTACTGGGTCTTTTTACGACAATATCGTGCAATCCCTACTACCAGTACCTGAACAAGTTAACTTTTCCGAGAATGGCTTGAGCTTCTTCAGCTCACAATATCTTAATGAAGGAACCTACATTCATATTACGTTGAGTCATCCTGAAAACTACTTTCATATCGCAGCAACTGCTCAAGTTGCTTACAGCTCAGCAGATGAACAAGGTAAATTCCGTATTGGTGCTTATTTCATTACCCTTAATCCACAAGATCGTGCCAAATTAGCGGAAAGTATTCAAGATTCACAACAAACTGAGAGCAACCCAAATTAAATATGAAAACGTCGTTTTCATATTTTCAAACGGCGATAGGTATTAAAATCTTTATAAAAATAAACACACAAACCTAATAGAATGATGCTTGCCCCAACAAAAACTTGTGCAGATAATTGTTCATGATTGAGGTAGGCACCTATGAGTATTGCCAACATTGGGGTCATCACCGTCGTCAGTGACAAGGTGGTGGCTTTCAAATTTTGTACCAACTTAAAATAACAAAACATCGCAATTAATGAAGCCATTACAACAGTATAAGTCAATGCTAACAATGATTTTGTCGAAGGAAAATGCGTTGGTGCATGTTGCCAAATCCAAGGGAGTAATAATATGGCTAAGATTGTTGAAACCAAAATTGAACCGGTTGCTTGAGCCATCGGTTGGACATCAGCATTGATTTTTTTCACCAGAAAAATAGAAAGCGAATATGCAAAAACACTCATCAGCATGAAAACAATACCTATCGGCTGCACATGCTTTTGACTTCCACTCAGACAAATCATCGCTAATCCAATAATTGAGGTTCCCATCCCCAACCACTGCAAACTCGCTAACTTTTGTTGAAAACCAAATCTTCCAATCAGCCCAGCCATGATCGGAGCTAAGCCAAACATCAATGCAATCAACCCAGAACTTAAATAAGGTGTTGCTGCATAAGTAAAAATTTGGGAACCGATCAAGCTTAAAGAACCTGCGATATAACTCAATAACGCGACTCTATGTCTTGGAAATTCGATTTTTAACAGTAGCAATACAAGCACTGCCAAAGGCAAAGCGATAAAGAAGCGTAAAACCAATGCCCACATTGGGTGTAGATCGGCCACACTCCACACAATTGCTAAAGGTGTGGTCGCCCAAATAAACACAAGCAAACCATAAGTGAGCATTAAATTAATACGTGATGGCATATTCAGCTCAAGAAGCAGTTTTGCGTTTTTGTTTGAAAATCGTTTGATCTAAAGAACTCGAAAACTCACGTTTATCTCGTTCTGAAATAGGCGGTGGTCCTCCTGTTTGGACACCTGCTCCACGCAAAGTATCCATAAAGTCACGTAAATGCAGACGTGCTTTGACATTTGCTGTCGTATAGACTTCACCCCGAGGATGAATTGCGATTCCACCTTTTTCAATCACTTGTGCTGCAAGCGGAATATCCTGTGTAATGACAATATCATTCTCTTGCATACGATCTACGATTTCTTTATCTGCTTGATCTGCCCCACTCATTACCTGAATCGAATTAATCCGTAGAGATGGCGTAATCCCAACATTCTGATTAGCGACAAAGGTAACTTCTAACTGATAACGATCAGACGCACGTAAAATCACTTCACGTAAAATTTTAGGTAAAGCATCCGCATCTACCCATAATTTAAATGGCAGCACGTTGGCACAAGCTCATAAAAATAAAAATATAGTGTAGCAGATTACGGTAAAAGTAGAGTTAGCATCATTCGACTAATTGCTGTTATCCATTTGATTGATTAGATTTGAGATCAAAAACAGAAATTTGAATTAATTTTTAATGAATTACATATCCAGACTTGAAAAATGGATGTTACCCTCGATTTAATAGAATAAGTTCAATCTTTTTAGCATCATGCTTTATGAAAAATCAAAACAGTCCAGAAACTATTAAAATTCAAGATCAAAATTTCGGTAATCATGTTGAGCATTGGAACTTACTGACAGATACACCTGAAACTGATGTTCCCAAATGGTTAGGATTGGCACTTGATGCACCTGTCATGCCGATGGGCCTATGTGAAGATGAACAAGAGATGGATCAAGCATTTTGGTTGATTCAGGGACCCAGTGGTCAAGCAATATCTATTAATCAAATTATTGCGGTTGAAAATCAAAAACCACGCGCATTAAAAACAGCCTTCCCAAGTTTTGAAAGCCCATATAAATATGAGGCAAATATTGAGCGTATTATTACCTGTAATTCGGCTACCCAAGCCGTATTACGTCTAAGCTTAAATAAAAATACGGTTATTTACGCATTTGATAATTTATTCAGTGTGAATAATGCTCAATATGATCAAAATCAAACTTATCAAGTTCAATTTAATGCTTGGGCATATGAATTAGAAACTGTTGCTGAAAATGAGAAAATCATTGTTGATGACCCTGCATCGATTAAACATCATCGTGCTTTAAATGCTATTTTGGCTGAACATAATGGTGTTGCACCAGAAAACTTACAGGAGCTGATTAACGACTGGCAACCACAAACACCTGAAGATCACGAACCTGTAACCGTTGATTTTTCTAAAATGGTGGCATATTTGTATGGTGAAACATTAGGTCAAGAAGATGAAGCTTGGTTCCAAGGTAATATCGTTGGCAAAACAACCATGCAATTTATGCAAGATGAATATACACTGTATGATGTGACCTTAGTTTTAGAAGATGATTTACCTGCAATTTTAATTCGAATTGCAACAAAAAATGATTTGTATAAAAACTTTAACATTGGCGAATATATTCGCGGCAACCTATGGATTCAGGCGAATATTTATGCTAAAACTGGTATAAAGTGACAAAAAATCACATAAATTGCATTTCTAGGCGTTCTAATGAAAATTATACCAGAACAAACGACCACCAGTCTGCTTCATGCAAGTGATCACGGGCTTAAACTTGATGTTGGCGCATTTTGCTTTTTTTTGTTAGGTATGTTTCTAGCTGCGCTCATTTTTCATCATATTGGCTTATTCTGATTATTAGACCAAGATTATATGTATAAAAAAAGCTCTCAATGATGAGAGCTTTTTTTATACTTTATTGCTTAACCATGACGTTTCGCGAACTCATCCATAAAGTTAACTAATGCCTGTACACCTTCTAATGGTACAGCATTGTAAATACTGGCACGCATACCACCCACAGAACGGTGACCTGCTAGATTCAGCAAATGATTTTGCTCAGCTTCTTTTAAGAAAAGTTTCTCAAGTGCTTCATCTGCAAGCGTGAATGGCACATTCATCATTGAACGATTCGGAATCGCGATTGGGTTGTTATAAAAATCACTAGAATCAATATAACCATAGAGTAATTTTGCTTTTTCTTGGTTGACTTGATACATGGCATCTACCCCACCCTGTTCAAGTAACCATTCAAATACGAGACCTGATAAGTACCATGCATAAGTCGCAGGTGTATTCACCATTGAATCATTCTTGGCTTGGTCTGAATATTTCAAGATACTTGGAATTTCAGGTTTTGCTTGATCTAATAAATCATCACGCACAATAACGATCGTTAAACCTGCTGGGCCAATATTCTTTTGTGCTCCAGCATAAATTAAACCAAATTTGCTGACATCTAATGGCGCAGACAAAATGCTTGAAGAAAAGTCACATACCAACGGCGTATTAACGTCTGGTACACCTGCAAATTGTAGACCACCAATCGTTTCATTATCCGCATAGTGCACATAAGCAGCATCATTTGAAAGATTCCAAATGCTTTGCTCAGTAATGGCATGTTTTCCATCAATGAGCGTACCCGCTTCAATTACATTGATATCTCCATAACGTTTTGCTTCTTTCAACGCTTTTTCAGACCAAATACCAGTATGAATATAATCAGCTTTCGCATTCTTGCCGAGCAAGTTTAAAGGAATTGCTGAAAATTGAAGCGATGCTCCACCTTGTAAGAACAATACTTTATAGTTCTCAGGAATGTTCATGAGCTTACGCAAATCTGCTTCAGCTTTTTCCGCGACAGCAACATAGTCACTACTACGATGACTCATTTCCATGATCGACAAACCTTTACCTTGCCAATCCAACATTTCTTGTTGAGCTTTCTCTAAAACGGCAGTAGGTAATGCAGCAGGACCAGCGCAGAAATTATAAGCACGCATGAGTTTTCCCTTGTCAAAGTGAAACAAATTGAAATGGGGATTTAATCATAGATTAGCGAAGGTTGCAGCAGCTTATCGAGTAAATATTTAAATTTTCGTGTAAAAAACATATATATCTTTTTAATCTGCTTTTGATTATTTTGATGCATTTTATTCACTGATCACAGTTTAAATCCCATTCTTCTTTATAGATTAAAAACTCTATTTTTTACAAATTCAATACACCAATTGAAGTGATATAACTATTTAATTAAAAACATAATATTTCAATTTTATAAAAATAATTTAGACTATCCGAGGATATTATTAAATTGCGACATGCTCTTATGTTGAAACGACATGATCGACCGAGCCTTCAGCTCAAACGGTTTCCAAAACAGCTCAGCCTATGTATGAGCCTGATTAGTTGTACCCTATTTTCATTACCATCATTTGCTCAGACCTTCAGTTATAGCCAAGCTGAACAATATGTCGTGCAAAATGCTTATAGTTCTCAAGCGCAACAAGCCTTACAGCAAGCATCGCAATTAGAAATGGAAGCTGTTAAAAATTTAGGCTTACCAAGAATTGATTTAAATGCTCGAGCCTATGCATTTCATAGTGAAACGAGCGTGCCTCTTGAATCAAGTAAACGTCGTTTAGAAAACTCATTAACAAATGGTTTTGATGAAAAACTATCTCAATGGCAAAATGTATTACCTCCCGAAGCCATCGATCAGGTCAGCCAAGGTTTTGATCAAGTTGTTAGCGATGGTTTAAATAAAGTTCCAAATAACTTAGATGTCACTGTTGAAGATCATGATGTTCGTACTTCAGTTTCAATGGTTATGCCGCTATATACAGGTGGAAAAATTAATAGCGCTAAACAAATCGCCACCATTCAAGCAAAACGCTCAAATATTAGTGAAAAACAACAGCAAGATACACAACGTTTCGAAATGATTCAGGCTTATTTCAATGTGCAATTACAACAACAATTAGCCAAGTCAGCACTATTTAATTTGAATGCCATGCAAGAACATTATAACAATGCGCTAAAACTTGAAAAACAAGGTTTTATTAACAAGGGACAGCGTATGCAATTTGAAGTTGCACGCAATAATGCTGAACGTACTTACCAAAATGCACAGTCTAATTTAAAAGCGAGCGAATTTAGTTTACAGAATCTATTACAAACCAAAGAAAGTGTCAGTCTAAGCACCCCACTTTTTGTGAATTTAACTCAGAATCATTCTTTGGATAAATTGCTTGCAAATTATGATCAGAACTCAAGTTTGATTAAAAAACTACAAATAGATACTGAATTAGCCAATGAAAATGTGAAAGTTCAACAAGCCTCTAAAAAACCAAGTGTTTTTGCTTTTGGAGAATACGGCTTAGATAGCAAAGAAAATTGGATTGTTGGTGTGATGGCAAAATACAATTTATTCTCAGGTATAGACAATAATAAAAATATCCGTGCAGCAGAGCTCAAAAAATATGCAGCAGAGCTTATGACTGAACGGACAAAACAAGAAGTCGAAAATGTACTGTATAAATCCTATAGTGAATTAAGTTCTTCGCAAAATAGTCATCAATTACTCTCGCAGAATACCAAAGCAGCACAAGAGAATTTACGCATTCAACAACTCTCATTTAAAGAAGGTATGGGCACTGCAACGCAAGTGATTGATGCACAAAATGCTTTGAGTGCTTTAAAAACTGAAATGGCACTTAACTCATATAAATATATTTTATCTTTAGCTACCTTATTACAAAGCTATGGTTCTATTGATGAATTTAAGCTTTACGTTAATCAACCACGTACTGACTATATCCGCTAATTGGAGAAATTTATGAGCCAGAATCCATCATCATCCAATTCAGAACGTGATACAGATCAAGTCAACCAAACAACAGATGCTCAAACAAAAGAAGCAGCATCTGAGCCTGTTTCTCTAATTGAACATACAGAAAAAGTAGAAGCTGAAACAGCACCTTTGGATAAAAAAATTCCACCGAATAAATCATCTAAAAATGGAAAATTCAAACTTATTGGGTTAATTATCCTTATTTTATTATTCGGTTTAATTGCATATGGTCTATGGAAAGCTTATCAACCTCAGACCATTGAATTACAAGGTCGTGTTGAAGCAGAAACAGTACATATCAGCACCAAAGTTCCAAGCCGTATTGAAGAATTTTACGTCACTGATGGACAACCCGTCAAAAAAGGACAAGCTTTGGTTCGTTTTGTTAGTCCAGAGTTAGAGGCAAAGAAAGAGCAAGCACAAGCAGCTTTACAAAGTGCCACAGCATTTCATTCAACCGTATATCGTGGTGCTCAGCAAGAGAATATCGAAACCTTATACGCCAACTGGCAAGCAATGAAAACCCAAGCTGATTTGGCAGCAACCACTTATAAACGTGGTGAAAATTTATTTCAACAAGGTGTCATTTCTCGTCAACGCCGTGATGAAATGTTAGCCGCCCAAACTTCGGCACGTGAAACTGCAGAAGCAGCTTATCAACAATACGCACGCGCTCAACGAGGCAGTACGGAGCAACAAAAATCAACTGCTGATGCACAAGTGGCTATGGCTCAAGCAGCGGTTAAAGAAGCCAATGCTTTAACCGAAGAAACCAAACTATATTCACCGACTGATGGCACTGTTTCTAAAACTTACGGCAAACCAACTGAGTTGGTCGCAACAGGCATCCCTGTAGTAAGCATTCTTGAAGACCATGATTTATGGGTAAGTTTGAATGTCCGTGAAGACATGTATAGCTCAATTTATAAAACTAAAACTCTGGAAGGTTTTATTCCTGCACTCAACCGTAAAGCAAATTTTAAAGTGAAAAAAATTGATGCCGAAGGTGATTTTGCAACGATTAAGACAACAAGACAAACTGGCGGTTATGATATTCGTAGTTTCAAATTTCATTTAGTATCAGAACAAACCATTCCAGACCTAAAAGTCGGTATGAGTGTTTTATTTAACATTGCAGAGGCAAAATAACCGATGTTTGCAGTAATGCTTCGGGAATTGCGCTATTTAAAACGCCATAAAGCTGATTTTTTTATGGCGATCATTGCCCCTTTGTTGGTGATTCTTCTTTTTGGCAATATGTTTGCATCGGGTAAAGCTGAGCATTTACCTATCGTTGTGATTGATCAAGATCAAAGTGAAATGAGCCGTAAAGTCATTCATGCACTGAGTATCAATCATACTTTACAAGTAAAAACCATCACCACTAGCAAAGATGAAGCCGAACAGCTTATTAATAAAACTGAAGCATGGGGATTCGTTTTAATCCCCGATGGCGCAGAACAAAGATTAGTACAAGCACAAGATGCACAAATTAGTATTGCCTACAATCAATCTTTTTTTAGTATTGGGAATACCATTTCTTCTGCGATGTTGATGAGTACATTAAACGGTATGGCAGATTATATGGGAGAGAGTTACTTATCAAATGTAATCCCCTACTTGGATGTTCCGACTCCTCATATCAAAATTTCTACACTATATAATCCTAATATGAGCTATGAACTGTTCCTTGAGCCGTTCATGGTACCCGCAGTTTTGCATTTACTGCTTTGCTGTTGTGTGGCTTTTGCGATCGGACAGGAATTTAAAAGGAAAACCTTAACTGAATGGGTAAATTCAAAACAAATTATTTCTAGCCTGTTGGGCAAAATTTTGGTCTATGTCTTTATTTTTTGTGCGTGGACATGGTGCTGGATGTTTTGGTTAGCGCATATTCGTGGCTACTTTATTGCAGGTTCACTCAGCCTGATTTTGCTTGCACAATTTTTACTTTATTTTTCTTATGCTGTCATCAGTAGCACAGTGGTTTTAGCCACCAAAGATCTACCTAAAACCTTTGGTTTTATTGCACTTTATGGCGGATCATCACCAAGCTTTTCAGGAATTACCCTACCCCTGAATAATGCTCCAGCATTTACTCAATTTTGGTCAATGATTATTCCGTATACGCCTTATGCGAAACTACAAACAGAGCAATGGGTGATTGGTAGTGATATTTCCGTATCTCTCATTCCTTTTGGCATTTTAGTTATTTTCTCTGCTCTTTATCTAGGTTTAAGTATTCGTTTATTGAAGAAAAATATTCAGGAGCAAAATCAATGAAATCATTTTGCTTCTATTACATCCAAACGTTTAAAAATATTGTTGCAAATAGTTCTGTATTTACCACATTGATTGCAGCTGTAATCATGTATAGTTTTTTTTACCCTACTGCTTATAAAGCTCAGTCGGCAGCAGATATACCAATTGTGATTGTTGACCAAGAGCAAAGTATTTTAACTTCAAAAATTATTAGTCAAGCTGCTAATAGTCCACATATTCGAATCACAACAGTTACCGATGACTTCTTAGAGGCTGAGAAACTCGTAAAAAATCAAAAAGCTGAAGGTATTCTATTATTACCAGACAATCTAACCAATAGCTTAAAACGTGGTGAAATGGGCGGAATCGGACTTTACCTCAGTACAGCCTATTTCATTCGAACCAAAGAAGTGGGAATTGGTCTAGCGACTTCAATTGAAGCGAGTTTACAAGAATATTTAGAAAAATTTGGGCATGCTTCTTCATTCCCCCCTGAGATTTCAATTCATCAAATTCCTTTATTTAATACATTATCTGGCTATGGCAGCTATATTTTTCCTGCTGTGTCCAGTCTTATCATTCATCAAACCATATTACTTGGGCTTGCCATGTTGATTGCCAGTTATCGAGAAAAAGGTTGGGTGGCGAAGCGATCAGAATTTTTTGCGATTTTTGCCGCAATATTAACCATCGGATGTTTAGGCTGTCTCTATTTATTTGGCTTTACATTTTGGTTATATGAATATCCGCATGGGGGTAATTTTGGGGGAATGTTATTCGCTGTTCCGATTTATGTGAGTTGTATTATTGGTTTAGCGATGCTAGTTGGTTCTCTGGTCGATATGCCCGAACGTGTTGGACATTTGATTGTTGTGACCTCTGTGCCTCTATTTTTGTTAACAGGTACAGCTTGGGCACATTCCGCTATGCCTGAATGGATGCAATGGTTGGCATGGTTACTTCCTTCTACGCACGGCGTGCAAATGTTTGTGCAATTAAATCAAATGGGTGTCGCAACATCTATTGTTGTTCCTAAACTTATTTATCTTGCGACGGTAGCTGCAATTTTATTAGCATGTTCTTACTATCGGTTGGTGATGATGAAACCAATAAAAAAGGAAGCTGATTAGCTTCCTTTTTTATGATCTTAGATGACTTACGCTTCAGGCGTATCATCTTTCGGCTCAGCGACAACTTCTTCAGAAGTTGCTGCTTGAAGCTCAATACTTTCAACAACGTCGATAGCTTCTAACTCTTCGTCATCTTCTACAGCTTCAATCGAAACCACACCGACTAAGATTTCAGCATCGCTTAAGCGAATTAAACGAACGCCTTGTGCATTACGACCTGTGGTTGCAACTTCGGCAGCACGCGTACGCACTAATGTACCACCATCAGAAATCAACATCAGTTCTTTGCTTTCATCAATTGATACCGCACCAACTAACTCACCATTACGTTCGCTAGTTTTGATTGCAATCACGCCCTTACCACCACGTTTCTTGGTTGGGAAGTCATCCACTGGTGTACGTTTACCATAACCGTTTGCACAAGCACACAGTACTTCACCCGTTTCAGGTACAACCACAAGTGAAACAATGCGACTGACAACAGTTGAATCTGATGAATCATCATTATCATCGCTGTCATCATTTTCAACATCAGCATCTTCAACGTCGATCGTACTGCTTGCCAATTTGACCCGCATACCACGAACACCTTTGGCCGTACGTCCCATCGCACGAACATCTGTTTCAGCAAAACGAATTGCCTTCCCTTCGTTCGAGAACAACATGATCTGCTGATTACCGTCAGTGATTGCAACGCCGATTAAAGTATCTTCTTCGTTCAACTCAATCGCACGTAAACCATTTGAACGAACATTGCTAAATTGTGCTAATTCAACACGTTTAACCGTACCTGATGCCGTTGCCATGAATACATAGTGATTTTCAGGGAATTCAGTCAATGGCAAGATTGCCGTCACAGTCTCATTCGCATCCAATGGAAGCAAATTAATAATTGGACGACCTTTCGCACCACGTGAAGCCTGCGGAACTTCAAACACTCTTAAGCGATACACTTTACCAACATTGGTAAAACATAAAACTGTTGCATGGTTGGATGCCACAATTAAATGTTGAATAATATCATCATCTTTCATCGAGGTTGCAGACTTACCACGACCGCCACGACGTTGTGCTTGATAGTCAGAAAGTGGTTGAGTTTTCGCATAACCTGTTTGAGAAACAGTCAGTACCACTTGTTCTTCTGGGATCAAATCTTCACGGCAGAAATCAACGCCTGATTCAACAATTTCAGTACGACGCCCATCACCATATTGTTGCAAGATTAAAGCAAGCTCTTCACGGATCACATTCATCAATAAATTAAAATCATTGAGAATTGCTGTTAATTCAGCGATTTGACCTAAGATCTCAGAATATTCTGCATGTAACTTGTCTTGTTCGAGACCCGTTAAACGGTGCAAACGTAATTCTAAAATTGCTGCCACTTGCGTAGGTGACAAGCGATAAATCTCACCAGACAAACCAAATGGACGAGTTGGATCTTCACCTTCAATCTCATCTGGACGAACAGAAATCGCACCTGCTTTTTCAAGCAATGCAACCACACCGCCACCTGCCCACTCACCTGCTTGTAAACGCTCACGCGCTTCAGCAGGGTTTGCAGAAGTTTTAATGGTTTCAATAATGGCATCAATATTTGCCAAAGCAACCGTTAAACCCTCTAAGATATGTCCACGCTCACGTGCTTTACGCAATTCGAACATGGTACGGCGAGTCACAACTTCTTGGCGATGACGAATAAATGCCGCAATAATATCTTTCAGGTTCATCAACTTAGGCTGACCGTTGTCTAAGCAAACCATGTTGATGCTGAACGAGTTTTGAAGTTGGGTATGCAGGAATAAGTTATTCACTGCAACTTCTGCATTTTCACCACGCTTCAAGTCGATCGCAATACGCATACCGTCTTTATCAGACTCATCACGCAGTTCAGAAATACCTTCAAGTTTCTTTTCTTTGACTAACTCGGCAATACGCTCAATGGTTTTTGCTTTGTTAACTTGGTAGGGAATCTCAGTAAAGACAATCGTCGTACGACCCGTTTTTTGATCTTCTTCGAAGTGATATTTACCACGAATATGCAAACGGCCTTTACCAGTGCGATAGGCATCAACAATGCCTGATTTACCGTAAATAATACCGCCTGTAGGGAAATCTGGACCCGTAATGTGTTCCATCAAGCCTTCAATCGAAATATTCGGGTTATTGGCGTAGGCTAAACATGCATTCACGACTTCTGTCATGTTATGCGGCGCCATATTGGTCGCCATACCGACTGCAATACCCGTCGTACCATTAATCAAAAGATTTGGAATACGTGTCGGCATGACTTGAGGAATACGCTCAGAACCGTCGTAGTTATCTTCCCAATCAACCGTATCTTTTTCTAGATCGGCCAAAATTTCATGGGTAAGTTTTTGCATACGAACTTCGGTATAACGCATTGCTGCTGCGCTATCCCCATCGACAGAACCGAAGTTACCCTGACCATCAACCAACATGTAACGCAAGCTGAAGTCCTGCGCCATACGAACAATTGTTTCGTATACTGCAATGTCACCATGAGGGTGATATTTACCGATCACGTCCCCGACAACACGAGCAGACTTTTTGTATGCTTTGTTATAATCATTGCCCAATTCATGCATTGCAAACAACACACGACGGTGAACAGGTTTAAGACCGTCTCTCACATCTGGTAATGCACGAGATACAATTACGCTCATCGCGTAATCTAGATATGAATGCTTGAGTTCGTCCTCAATGGCAATCGGTCTAATTTCCGATACGCTCATGCATACTCCTTGTTTACAAGTAGATGGCTCTACTTGTTTTTATGTATTCAATCTTGCAAAAAATTAGCTCAGAAACTTGAACTAAAATTAAAAAATATAGCGAAAAATTATAGCATAAATAGCTCCTCAACTGGGAGCTTTTGATACAAATAGATTGTCGTATTTTCTTTATTTATATAGAATTTACATAAAACCATTAAGCAAAAATTTATTTAGAAAATAATATGTCAAAACCAAATCAAGAATATCGTTACCGTGTCTCAAAACGTATGTTCAAATACTATAATGACGAAAATCGTAATATGCTTTTTGGAATTGGTCGTATGATATGCAATGCACCATTTTCAAATGTATTTTATCAACGTATTTTTCCCATAAAAAACAAACACAGAAAAATTGATACAGCGCTTTTAGAACAAAGTCTTATAGCACAACATTTAGATTATTTTTCTAATATACATTGCACCCCATCTACAGAGGAGACTATTTCTTTACATAAAGGTGATATTCATTGGGATCTTGAAATTTTCCCATCGGGCAAAATTGAAAACTATATTACTGAACAACTCATCAACACATTACATACATTAGAATCATCTGAAAACTTAGAAGAAATACTCAAATACGGTATTAAATACATCTCATGGAAACTGACTGACAATCTTACCTTTATGAATAATGATTGGAGTATTGAATTTCCTACATGGAAATGTGAAATCTCATCCCCTTATTACAAATATCATTTATTAATCATGCAATTAACACATGGTATAGTCATTATGTCCTTTTGTTATCCTAATCAGCGATATAAATAGGCATATTCTCTTTGAAAGAAAATTAAGTCTAGCTTCAAGGGCTTTGCTGTTAGCTCAAAGATCATGCTGTGCATTTGACCTCGATGATGCGTTTGATGGTTAAATAGGTGTGCCAATATTTCAATCAAAGGCTCAGTATAAACTTGACCTCGGCGGACATAAGTAATCATTTGATGGAATGAAACTTCATCATGTTCATGGATAAAATTAATCAGACGTTGATCATGTGCAATTCGAGCATTCTCTAATTGGGCAAGTTGATTATAAAGAATCTCATCCAAAGTATACGTTGATGCAAGAACGCCTTTGATACCCTCAAACCAAAGTATATCTCCTACCAATACATGATTTGCCGTTTGCATAAGGGATTTAAAATAAGCTTTACAATCTTGATTTAATTGCTCCTCTGTTAAGCTGATGAGCGTAGAAAATAACTTTTGGTTTGCCCACTGATTATAAAGAACCAGCATCTGAAAATAGGTCTTAAAAGTATAATTAATCGGTAATACTCTCATTTATTTGTTCCTATTTTTAACATAAAAACGCTCCTTTCGGAGCGTTTGAGACCTGTAAGAATTAAGGTGATTTAACCTCGACATCCATAGGTGCAACAGTACGCACCCATACAGAGCTCCTCCCAAATAGCGAAACGCCTTTAAATGCTCGCACTCGGAGCAAACGGCCATTATTGGTCACTTCCCCCTTACCCTGATAAGTACGACCGCTCAAAACCTCTAACAAAGTCGCATTATTATATTTGTTTGGGTTTTTGGGATCTTTGGTCACACCAGAAACAATCTCCATTCCTAGAATAGGCTTATTCGTATTTGGCGCAGCACATTTCACACAATGCGTTAAGATCACACCGCTAACGTTGGGGTAACGATGAACAATCGTTCCAGAATAAGTTCCATCAATTTTCTTTTTAAATTCAATGATAGATAAAGGTTCACCCGTACGGTCATCAATACTTTTCCAATACCCTTCGATCGAATCAGTTGCATAAACAGTTGTACTCGCCAACACTGCCCAAAACACCCCCAAAACCCATTGAGATAACGAGTTTATTTTCATTTTGCATCTCCCTATATTTTGCAAAATTATTTTTTTAATTGAAGCAAACTTTTTTTACTTTCTGATTACTTAGGTCTGATCGTTGCTGTTTTACAACAAATAATGATTTTTTCTAATCTCTCGACCATAAAAAACCCCTGTTTGCACAAGGGTTTTTTCAAACTTAATTCAGAGAATTAAAGTTTAGATACCAATTCTGGTACAACAGTGTTCAAATCACCAACTAACCAGTAGTCAGCAACGCTGTTGATTGGCGCTTCTTCGTCTTTGTTGATTGCAACAATAACTTTAGAATCTTTCATACCCGCTAAGTGCTGAATCGCACCAGAGATACCGATTGCTAAATAAAGATCAGGCGCAACGATTTTACCAGTTTGACCAACTTGGAAGTCGTTTGGTACAAAGCCTGCATCTACAGCAGCACGTGAAGCACCTTGAGCAGCACCAAGCTTGTCAGCTAATGGGTCAAGTACTTTGTGATAGTTTTCACCAGAACCTACACCACGACCACCAGAAACAACGATACGCGCAGCAGTTAATTCTGGACGATCAAGTTTCACGATTTCTTCGCTTACAAACGTAGAAATACCAGCATCTTTCGCTTCAGCAACAGCTTCAACCGCAGCAGAACCGCCTTCAGCAGCTACAGCATCAAATGCTGTACCACGAACTGTACCAACGATAATTGCTTCGTCAGATTGAACAGTTGCGATTGCGTTACCTGCATAGATAGGACGCTTGAAAGTATTTGCAGATTCAACAGCAATGATGTCTGAAATCATGCTTACGTCAAGAAGTGCAGCAACACGTGGAAGAATGTTCTTACCCGTTGTTGTAGATGCAGCTAATACGTATTTGTAACCGCCTTTCGCGATGTCAGCAACTAAACCGGCAACGTTTTCAGCCAATTGGTTCGCATAAGCAGCATTGTCAGCAAGTAATACTTTGCTTACACCAGCAACTTTAGCAGCAGCATCAGCAACTGCTTGAGCGCCAGAACCAGCTACTAATACAGTAATATCACCACCGATTTTTTGAGCTGCCGCAACAACGTTTAAAGTTGCACCGTTAAGTGACTGGTTGTTGTGATCAGCGATAACTAAAATACTCATGATTTTATCCTTCTGTATTAGATCACTTTCGCTTCATTTTTCAATTTTTCAACAAGTTCGTCTACAGACTTAACTTGTACGCCAGCTTTACGTTCAGCAGGTGCCTCAACTTTAACTGTTTTAAGTTTAGTACCAGTTGCAACGCCATAGTCAGCAGGAGACTTAGTATCAAGCGGTTTTTTACGCGCTTTCATGATGTTTGGAAGAGCAGCATAACGTGGCTCATTCAAACGTAAGTCAGTGGTGATGATTGCTGGAAGACCAAGCTCAACAGTTTGTAAACCGCCATCAACTTCACGAGTAACTTGTACTTTACCGCCGTCAACTTTAACTTCAGATGCAAAAGTACCTTGACCAGCACCAAGTAAAGCACCAAGCATTTGACCTACTTGGTTAGAGTCATCATCAATTGCTTGTTTACCAAGAAGAATAAGTTCTGGTTTTTCAGCATCAACAACGCCTTTTAAAATTTTAGCAACTTCTAAAGCGCCAATTTCATCAGCAGTTTCAACTAAGATACCACGGTCAGCGCCTAAAGCCATTGCAGAACGAATTTGTTCTTGCGCGTCTTTAGAACCCACTGAAACAACAACGATTTCTGAAATCGTTCCTTTTTCTTTTAAGCGAACCGCTTCTTCCACTGCGATTTCACAGAATGGGTTAATTGACATCTTAACGTTAGTAAGGTCAACCCCAGTATTGTCCGGCTTAACACGAACTTTAACGTTGGCATCAACCACACGTTTTACAGCGACAAGAGCCTTCATGTAATCCTCGGCTGTTCTAAGCAAGTAAATGTAGTGAAGAGCATTCTAACTCTTCGATCGAAACTTTTTAGGTGCTCTATCTTGCAATGTATTTGGCATTTCGGTCAAGTCACAATTTTCGCTATGACTGGAAAAAAGATGAAATGCTCAGTTCACTAATTTTGATGAGTTATTCAGCATATAAATATTGTTATACTTTCAGCACTTATATTAGGCTTTGATTTAGCTAATATTTTATATAATTCAACCACCTAAATTGGCTATATAAAAACACGTACAAAAGATCTGTAACCGATCATTTCTGATAAATCTTAATCCAATTTACATTTTGCAAAAACTTGGCAATAAAGTAAGAATGTCTGTTCAATAAATTGCAACTACAAATAAAAAAAACAGTCGGTTATTAAACATTCAACTTTGCAACATCATGTATCTTTTATGATCTAATTTTACTCAAAAAAGAATACCGCAATTACCATTTAAACATTGGCAATGGACTCCAAGGCTTATGCAAAAAACGTTTAAACCCAAGAAACATTAAATTCTTATGAAAACCACAATTCGGATATTGTTGCGTTAAATATTTAAAAGTTTGAAAGGGAATATTTGAACGTAATAATCCTAATGAAAAATCGGCATAATCAGCCTTTCTAAAATGTTCAACTAAGGGATATTCATCACATTCGGTAGCTGTTAGCTTGTGATGCTCCGTAATCATTAAAGCTAGTTCATTTTGCCAATCAGATAATTGATTGATTTCAAGATATTGCCTCATCTGCTGAACAGAGGGTTGAATGTAATCAATCGTTTTTGCTGTCCAAATACCAATATCATGAAAAGCAACAGCAATCGCAATTTTGTCACGGGTTTGTTGGCAATCATCTTGGGCTAGGATTAAACAGCAAACAGCCACACGCTTACAATGATTCAAATAACCTTGATAGTCTGCACCTATTATTGTTTGATATTGAAATAAAATCTTCTCAATATAATTCGCACATTGAATAAATACTTCATTATCCAACGATAAAGCTGTTTCTTGTTGTTCACTCATTTTTTTGTGCTCGCGGATGGGCTTGATCATAGACTTTTGCTAATTGATCAAAATCAACATGGGTATAAATTTGGGTCGTTGATAAATTACTATGTCCTAACATCTCCTGCACTGAGCGTAAATCACCGCTTGCTGAAAGCATATGGCTGGCAAAACAATGGCGTAATAAATGCGGATGTACATCGACATTAACACCTGCTCTTTGTGCTTGCAATTTAACGCGATTTTCAATTTGACGAGGTTGTAATGTATTTCCTCGTTGTGAGATAAATACCGCCGAATCTGCTGCAAAACTGCCTTGCCATATCCGATAAATTTTAAGCCATTCAATCAAACTTGCTTTTGCTTTGCTTCCAAACGGCACAACTCTCGTTTTATTGCCTTTACCCGTTATACGCAACAATTGTCGATTAAAATCAATATCCTTAATCTTTAACCCTTGTAATTCGGCTAAGCGCAATCCACTGGAATAAAGAAGTTCAAGCATTGCTTTATCACGTAGCCATAATTGTTGTTCGATCGGCTTCTCCGGCGCTGCCTGATCTAGAATCTGATTCACTGTTTCAATATCAATCATCCCTGGCAAAGGACGCGGCTGGCGCTTTAATCGAAAGTCTTCAGATGGATTTTGTTGTAGATACTGACCTTGCTCAGCCCACTTCATAAACTGACGAATTGATGTTAAATGGCGTTGCAGACTACTCGAACTCAATTGATCTTGCTCAACTCGTGTAGCCAAGTATTCCCTTAAATCAGATGCTTCGACATCTTCCAATCGTAGCTTTTTGTATTCACAAAACTTTAAAAAATCGGTTAAATCACGTTGATATGCTGCAATCGTATGTTCCGATTGATTTTGAATAATGCGTTCTTTTAACCACATGGAAAGAAGTTTTGTAGGAGTTTCCAAATTTCTCTCCATCTTGGAATATCGACCAACTTGTATTTTAACAAATTTTCTTCTGATTTATCTTTAAACAAATCTCGAAGTATATATAGCTGTGTAATACAATATATTTCAAGTTTTTTGTAGCGCCATCACCATGTCAATGTTGCTTATCCCCTATCTCATTGCAATCTCCATTCTTACGATTACTCCTGGTCTGGATACAACACTCATCATCCGTACCGCAACACTTGAAGGCAAAACGAAAGCATTTCAAGCAGCTTTAGGAATTAATCTAGGTTGTATTGTGTGGGGAGTGATCGTGGCCTGTGGCTTAGGTGCATTGTTGATGACTTCGGATCTTGCTTTTAATGCTTTGAAATGGATAGGGGCAATTTACCTAACATGGTTAGGACTCAATCTTATTTTAAAACCTCGTAGCCAACTTGCGAGTTTAAATAATTCAGCAGTGACAACGCAAAATTGGTTTATGAAAGGTTTTTGGGGAAACTTACTCAATCCAAAAGTCGGTATTTTCTATATTTCTTTTTTGCCACAGTTTATTCCACAGTCTGCATCTCCAGTCATTTGGACCATGAGTCTTGTGATGATACATGTAGTAATCGGATTAATCTGGTCAATTTTTCTAATTGCTGCGATGCAGTCCATTTCCGCTTATTTAAAGCAACCTAAATTTATTCGATACACGGATCGAATTACAGGCAGTATTTTTATTTTATTTGCACTCAAACTCGCCTTTAGTAAAAGATAGATTATAAAAAAGCGCGTTCCAATCAACGCGCTTTTTTCTTAAACCTTAGATCATCAGCCTTGGAAATATCGTAAATCCAAACGCGCATCGTAGACATGCGTAGTTGGACCTGTCATCCACACCACATCACCTTCACGCCAAGCGATATGCAACTTACCACCTGCAAGCTGAACTTCAACTTCATTGGCAAGTAAACCACGGCGCATACCACTGACCGCTGCTGCACAAGCTCCTGTACCACAAGCTAAAGTCTCGCCAACACCACGCTCAAACACACGTAACCGAATATGCTTTTCATCAATGATCTGCATAAATCCAGCATTCACGCGTGAAGGAAAACGTGTATGTGATTCTACTTGTGGGCCAATACGCTCAACATCAGCAGTTAATACATCAGGCACAATAGTCACAGCATGAGGATTACCCATGTTCACAACATCAATATTGATACTTTGATTGTCTGCAAGTTCTAGTGCGTATAAGCCTTCAATATCTTCATGTTCTTGGGTAAGAAATGGAATTTCTTCTGGAAGAAATTTTGGTGGTCCCATATTTACACGAACCCACCCATTGGCACCCAATTCAGGCTCAACAATACCCGCTTTAGTTTGTACACGAATTTTAGTTTTGGTCGTCAGTTGACGCTCATGTACAAAGCGAGCAAAACAACGTACACCATTACCACATTGTTCTACTTCAGAACCATCTGCATTAAAAATACGATATTTAAAATCTACATCTGGAAAATCAGGTGGTTCAACAATCAGAAGTTGATCAAAACCCACACCAAAATGACGATCGGCTAAACGTTGAATGGTTAAAGTATCTAAATAAGCTCGCTGCGTGATCAGGTCAACGACCATAAAATCATTGCCCAAACCATGCATTTTGGTAAATTCTAAATACATCTCAATTTACTCCTCAGGCAATAAACGTTCTTTTTCCCACAGTGATTCTATGGTTTCACGTTCACGAATTAAATAGGCTTGATCACCACTGACCATAACTTCGGCAGCACGACCACGGGTGTTGTAGTTCGAGCTCATTACAAAACCGTAGGCACCTGCACCTAATACAGCAAGGACATCATTTTCTTGAAGTGCTAAATTACGCTCTTTACCCAAGAAATCACCTGTTTCACAGATTGCACCAACCAAATCCCAAGTTTTAACTTCAACATCAGGATTTGGATTCACAGATTGGATATCCATCCATGCTTCATATAAAGCGGGGCGAATTAAGTCATTCATCGCTGCATCAATGATGGCAAAGTTACGGTGATTGGTTGGTTTTAATAAATCAACTTTGGTTAATAAAGCACCCGCATTAGCTGAAATACTACGCCCTGGCTCCATATACACTTTCAAGCCCAATTTTTCTAAAGCTGGACGCATGGCATTGGCATATTCAGCAACACTTGGAGGAGTTTCGTCTTTATAACGAACACCTAAACCACCACCAATATCAATATGTTTGAGGTTGATACCCAAGCCTTTCAACTGCTCAATCATTACAATGACACGATCCAAAGCATCAACGAAAGGTTTGGTTTCTGTCAATTGCGAACCAATATGACAGTCAATTCCAACGATCTCTAGGTTGGGTAATGAAGCGGCATATTGATACGTTTCATTCACCGTATCACTTGGAATACCAAACTTGTTTTCTTTCAGACCTGTTGAGATATAGGGATGAGTTTTCGCATCCACATCTGGATTTACACGTAATGAAATCGGCGCTTTCTTGTCTAATTTCGCTGCTACTTTTTGAATCCGATCAAGTTCAGCATGAGATTCAACATTGAAACACGCAATGCCGACAGTTAATGCTTTTTCAATATCTGCTTCTGATTTACCTAAACCAGAGAACACAATTTTTGATGGCTCACCACCTGCTGCAAGTACACGAGCGAGTTCACCACCCGTCACAATATCAAAACCTGCACCAAGTTTTGCCAAGACATTTAAAACAGCGATATTTGAGTTTGACTTCACCGCAAAACAGATTTGATGATCAATAAAATCAAAGGCACGATGCATATCTAAATAATGCTTCTCAAATGTAGATTTTGAGTAAACATATAAAGGCGTGCCAAATTGCTGTGCGAGCTGATCTAATGAACATTGCTCAGCATGCAATACTCCATTAATGCGAGTGAAACTCATGAAGATGTCCTTATTTACAAACTTAAGGTGAGGTTGTCTGTGATACTGTTGAAGATGTTGCTGCTTGGTTTTCAGCTTTCACATCATCAGATGACGTTTTAGCCTGAGACGTTTCATTTTTATAAAGCAAGTATTTTGCACGTTTGTCATGATTGATATCAGAAGGTAATTGCAATGCCCCTGACTGACCACATGCAGTAAGTACCACACTACTCAGTAATAAACCGATCGAACAAATGACTTGACGCATCTGAGCACCTAACTTTTACAATTCGCAGCAGTATAGCGTGATCAACCCACAGGCTAAAGTCTAAACATAAAAAAACGCCAACTTATGCTGGCGTTTTTTTCATTCAAACTCGTCTAGCTTATTTCTTTTTCGCAAAGAAATAGCCAATCGCTAAAATGATAAACCAAATTGGGCTCACTTTTAATGATTCCAAAGTTGTTTCATCCAATGCAAGGAAATAAATCGTTGCAAGGAAAAATGCAATGACCGCCCAACAAGTAAACACACCACCAGGAAGTTTAAAAGTTGATTGTGCATGTAACTCAGGACGGTTTTTGCGGTAGTTAATGTAACTCCACATAATCACAATCCAGACACAGATAAACAAGATAGTCGATAAAGTGGTCGCTAAAGTAAATGCAGTCACTTCATCATTGGTGCCTGTCTTTACTTTATAAACGAATTGAACAAAAGCACCGATAAAAATACAGATCGAAGAAAAGATTAATGCTTTTGCAGGAACTGCCGATTTAGAAAGTTTTCCAAATAATTTTGGTGCTTGCTTATCCGTTGATAAACCAAACAACATACGACTGGTTGAAAATACACCACTATTCATTGATGACATCACTGAAGATAACACCACCAAATTCATAATAATCGCCGCAGAAGCAATACCCGCTTGTGAGAAGATGTTTACGAATGGGCTGACTTTAGGGTTGATTTGATCCCAAGGTGTTACACACATCACCACAAACAATGCCAATACATAGAAAATAATGATACGAATTGGAATTGAGTTAATCGCTTTCGGTAAGTTACGTTTTGGATCTTGTGTTTCAGCAGCAGTTGTACCGACAAGCTCCACACCCACAAAGGCGAAAATTGCAATTTGGAAACCTGCGAGGAAACCATCTAATCCTTTAGGGAACATACCACCATGTGTCCACAAGTTGCTAATACTCGCCGTTGTACCAGCAGCATTAGTGAACCCCGTAAAGATCATCCATAAACCAACCGCAATTAAAACAATAATTGCTGTGATTTTAACCATTGAAAACCAGAATTCCATTTCACCGAATAGTTTTACAGTGACAAGGTTTAATCCCAGTACAAATAGAATCGCAACACTACTAATCAACAATCCGCCCAATGGAGTAAATGACTCACCCCCATTGAAAAATTCAAGATAGTAAATAATGGCTGATAGGTCGGCAATACCAATCGTGACCCAACATAGCCAATATGTCCATCCAACAAAATAACCCGCCCAAGGACCGATTAAATCAGTGGATAAATCAATAAAAGATTTATAGTGTAAATTGGATAGAAGTAATTCGCCTAAGGCACGCATGACGAAAAACACCATGATACCGATCAAGCCATAAATGAATAAAATAGATGGTCCAGCTAAACTAATGGTTTTGCCTGACCCCATGAACAATCCCGTTCCGATTGCTCCACCAATTGCAATCAGTTGAAGATGTCGATTAGAGAGACTACGGTGGAGTCTGCCTTGATCGGTTGCTTCACTCAGATTTTGATTCGACATTTTACAAAAAATCTCCAGTATTGTTGTACGTTAACCTGAAATCGAATCAAAACAATCTGCACCATTATTAGGCATCTTTTTTTAACACACGTTTTTGAAACGCTTTCAGTTCAACAACTTCTGCCTGTATTACTCAATATTTCAAGTGAAATAAAAATTGTATCGGATGATACGCACTAGAATAGGACAATACAATCAAGTCGCTTACAGATACTGTGACTTATTAGGTTTAAAAAAATAAGCAGCGGTAATCGCTGCTTATTTTTATTGAAATATAAAGTTATATTTCGACTACTTAATACTTATTTTTGTTTGTTTTTAATACGTTCTTCCCAGAAGGTTGCATTACGAATGCCGAGCTTAACAGGATCAAAGGTAAACTCTTTAACGCCTGCTTTTTGTTGCTCTTCATAATCTCTCAACGCTTTAATCGTTGGTTTCCAAATGAAGTAAGTGACAATAATACCAATGATATTAATCCAAGCCATTAAACCTACACCGATATCTCCAATTCCCCAAATATAACCTGTTGCACTGATTACGCCATATGAAACAGAAAGAATGATGAAGCATTTGGTGATAAATAATAAAGATGGAGTTTTAGTAATATAACTTAAATAAGTAATATTGGTTTCAGCGATATAGTAATACGCAACAATCGTTGTAAATGCGAAGAAGAATACAGCTAATGCAACAAAGATTTGTCCAAAACCACCAAATACTGTACTTACTGCCATTTGAGTAAACGCAGGAGAGCCAATTTCAGCTGTTGCAGCAACATTCTGTACAATAAATTGACCAGCTTCTAAAGTACCTTGAACATTGTACATTCCAGTAATAAGGATCATAAATGCAGTAGCTGAGCAAACAAATAATGTATCGATATAAATTGAAAATGCTTGTACTAAACCTTGTTGAGCAGGATGCTCTACCTCAGCTGCGGCAGCGGCATGTGGTCCTGTACCCTGACCTGCTTCGTTAGAATACACTCCACGTTTTACTCCCCAACCAATTGCAGCACCAAGACCTGCCATAGGAGAAAAGGCATCAGCGAAAATTAAGGAAATCACACCAGGTAACTTATCAATATTGATAAAGACAATAATTAATGCCATTACAATATAGCCAGCCGCCATAAACGGCACTACAAATTCAGCGAATTTTGCAATACGTTTGATACCACCAAAAATGATGACTGTAAGTAATGTTACAATCACAATTAAAGCGAGTAGTTTATAGGTACCGACATTTCCAAAAACAATTGCACCTTCACCTGTGATTTGTGTGAAAGCATTACCTACTGCATTTGCTTGAATACCGGGTAAAAACAAACCACATGAAATGATCGCGGCAATCGCAAATAAAATACCCAACCAACGCTGACCTAGACCTTTATCAAAATAAAAAGCGGGTCCACCACGATATTGTCCTTGATATTCAACTTTATAAATTTGACCTAAGGTTGATTCAACATAAGCAGTACTCGCTCCTAAAAATGCAACAAGCCACATCCAGAAGACCGCACCTGGTCCACCAAAACCAATTGCTGCTGCTACACCTGCAATATTACCTACACCAACACGACCTGAGAGTGAAACAGCGAGTGCTTGAAACGAAGAAATACCTTGTGCTGATGAGCCTCCTTTAATGAGTAGCCCTATCATATCTTTGATCTGACGAACTTGAACAAACCTTGTTACGACGGAGAAAAATAAACCTGCACCTAAACATAAATAGATCAGAGCTTTGCTCCAAATAATACTATTTATCCAATCAACAATTTCTGCTGCACTCATAAACACCAACCTTTTGTATAATTTTAAAATATATCAATTGATACATTTTCATTTGTCTGAGCATTAGCAATATTTATGCCATTGAATATAATTCTTATGACAACAAATGAGCAAATGCTCAAAGACCTTCCGTGGAAAAGTGAATTTAAAGAATTTTCGACTCAAAAACCTACTATATCTTACTTGTAAAAGTCTTAGATCGTGTTATTTTCTGAGCACTTCCCTTTAACCAGTCAATTACGAAAACACCGTTTAATCTTAATTCCTTATCAAGAAAATGAACGATATTGATCTTTTCCGTAATTACTCTACTTTTTAACTAATTTATCGCAAATTTTCAATTTTATATATGGCAAAAATTAAAACTGTTTATCGATGTGAACAATGTGGTGCAGATCATTCTAAATGGGCTGGTCAATGTTCTGAGTGTGGCGAATGGAATAGTCTAGTAGAAGTTCGACTGGAACCAACAGTTAGTCATAGAGCTCAGCCTAAAATGGGCGGTGGTTATGCTGGTCAAAGTGCTAATATCACAACCCTTAATCAAATCTCAGTTTCACATGAAACTCGTCTACAGACAGGTATTAGCGAATTCGATCGTGTACTCGGTGGCGGTTTGGTTACAGGCTCTGTTGTACTGATTGGTGGTGATCCAGGTATTGGTAAATCAACAATTTTATTGCAAACCGCAACTCACATGGCTAGTAAGAAAAGTTCAGCTCTTTATGTCACAGGCGAAGAATCACTTTCACAAGTTGCCTTACGTGCTCAACGTTTAGATCTGCCCACAGACCAACTCAGAGTTATGGCAGAGACTTGTGTCGAGCGTATATGTGAAGTATTGGCACACGAACGTCCTGCTATTGCAATTCTTGACTCAATTCAAACCCTATATACAGAAACTCTGCAATCTGCGCCTGGTGGTGTTTCACAAATTCGTGAGTCTGCTGCCCTCTTGACTCGGTTTGCAAAGAATAGCGGTACTGCTTTATTCCTTGTAGGTCATGTCACCAAAGAAGGTGCATTAGCTGGTCCACGAGTTTTAGAACATATGGTGGATTGTGTACTTTACTTTGAGGGGCAATCTGACTCACGTTATCGCATGATCCGTGCTGTAAAGAACCGTTTTGGTGCAGTGAATGAACTGGGTGTCTTTGCCATGACAGACAAAGGACTTCGAGAAGTTGCCAATCCATCTGCAATTTTTCTCAGTCGTTATGATGAAGCGATTCCCGGTTCAATTGTCATGATCAGCCGTGAAGGAACGCGCCCTCTCCTCGTCGAAGTTCAAGCCTTAGTTGATGATGCACATGGGCAACCACGTCGAGTAGCACTTGGCTTAGAACAAAACCGTTTGAATATGTTACTTGCAGTGATGCATCGTCATGGTGGCGTTCAAACATCTGGACAAGATGTTTATGTCAATGTAGTGGGTGGTTTAAAGATTACCGAGACTGGCTCTGATCTTGCGGTTTTATTGGCTTGTGCATCAAGTTTAAGAGGTAAAGCCCTGCCACAACAATTGGCAGTTTTTGGTGAGGTTGGACTGTCTGGTGAGATTCGCCCTGTACCGAATGGTCAAGAAAGATTAAAAGAAGCGACCAAGCATGGCTTTAAATATGTCATTTTACCAAGAGCTAATGCACCGCAAAAATCTATTGATGGCGTTCAAATCATTGCCGTTGCACGCTTACATGAGGCTCTCACTGAAGCAATGCAATTGAGTGACGAGTTGACATAAAAAAACATATTTTTATAGTTGAAATTACAGGTGAATGCCTGCATAAATACACTTACAAATAGGATTTAAATAGGAATTTTCGATGCAAGTACACCAGCGTGGCTTGATGGCAGCTCTTTTAATGGCAACATTGGTTGCTGCACCACTTGCAGAAGCAAAACGTGCAGGTGGTGGAAAAAGCCACGGTATGAGCAGATCTAGTTCATCTAGCCAATCTTATCAACCATCACGTCAAGCTGCTCCTGCTCAACAACAAACTGCACCTCAAAAATCAGGTCCTGGTGTTGGTTCAATGGTTGCAGCTGGTGTAGCAGGTGCAGCGGTAGGTGCAGTTGCAGCTAATGCTTTAGCTGATGATAAACCACATAACCCAACTGCCACTGATCAGCAAACAGCGAATGCTCAAGCCGCACAACAAGCCCAAGAGCAAGAGAAAAAAGGTGGAGTCCCAACTTGGATTTGGTTATTACTGATCGCAGGCGGTGCTTTCTTTATTTTCCGTAAATTCAGCGGTAAACAAAAAGTAGCTGCAAACAATCCTTATGCGCCAAATAATAACGGTCAAAATAATTTTGGTCGCCAAAATACAGCGCCTGCAGGTGACGATACCAATATTTTTGGTCAATCTGTCGGTGGCGGTACGGCTGCTCCTCAAGCACCATTTGGTGGTGCATCAATGAGTAATGGCAATCAGTTACCAGATGGTACTGAACCTGCTGCGTTCTTACGTGTAGCTCGTCAGCGTTTTAATCATATTCAATCAGTGAATAGTGCCAGTAATATTGAAGAAATTCGTCGTTATTTAACGCCTGAACTTTATTCATCTATGTACAGTGACATTATGGCCAACCAAGACCAAGATGTTGCAGAATTTAGTAATCTAAACGCAATGGTTGTAGATAGGGCTACTGAAAATGGTCAGTACGTTGTTAGCGTACGTTTTACTGGAACAGTGAGCGAAGATTTAAATAGTTTGCCACAACCTTTCACCGAAATTTGGCATTTTGTTAAGCCTGCTGGTTCGCAACAAGATTGGGTTGTTGCGGGTATTCAACAAGCTTAATTGAATTGAACATCATGTAATACATGCAAAGAGCTGTTTCGACAGCTCTTTTTTTATCGATGTTTAGAGATAGAAATAAAAAAAGCCACTCTCTATTTTGGAGAATGGCGGAGTGTAAACCCTAATTTCGATTGCCTATATTTTTAAATAGATTTAAACAGGCAGTTAAGTAAACTGTATATCTCAGTTATCTTAGCGGATAATCAAGAATAAAAATATTCCTCGTTTGGGGAATAAAACTTTTTTGTAATAGGTTCACGTAGATCTTCTTCGCTTATTTAGGAACAATCATTACTTCAGGCATTCAGGCATTCAGGCATTCAGGCATTCAGGCATTCAGGCATTCAGGCATTCAGGCATTCAGGCATTCAAATTAGAACAAATCTATTTGAGTTAGAGCCTAATATTCTTGGTTTGTGTCCGTATCTATCGCTATCTTATGACCCATAAAAAAGCTTTGCCGAGGCAAAGCTTTTTAAAATGATTTTAGCTTTAAAACAAATCAAATCATGATACAAACTGTAAGAACAACCAGTATAAGCCACCAGATAAACAAATCGTTGCTGGCAATGTAAATATCCATGCTGAAAGAATGGTTTTCACTGTAGCAAAATTTAAACCAGATCTGTTTGCCACCATCGTACCCGCAACAGCACTGTTTAGAACGTGAGTTGTTGAAACTGGCATACCTAAACCATCAGCAGCAGCAATCGTTGTCATTGCAACAAGTTCAGCAGACATCCCTTGACCATAAGTCATATGATTCTTACCAATACGTTCGCCCACTGTAACCACAATACGCTTCCACCCCACCATCGTACCTAAGCCAAGCGCAAGTGCCACCGCAACTTTAACCCAATTCGGAATATATTGTAGGAATGAATCAAGATTACTACGGTATTCTTTTACCACTTTGGCTTGGTCTTTATCCATTTCTGGCAAAGCTTTCGCTTTATCTAATCGCTTGAAAGTAGTCGTACTCAAATACATATCATTGCGAATTTCACTGACCGCAGCTTCTGGGATCGCTTTAAGATCGCCATAATTTGCAACACGTGTACCTAGGTGCGCTGTCATACTTGCCAATGCAGGTACAACTTCAGCCGTTTGCTCTTTGGTTTGAATATATTTGGTCAATACAGCACGCGCTTTCTCATCTGAAAACTCATTCTGATTTACATTTAAAACAGTTGCTGTTTGAGTTGAAAGTTGCTCAAATGATTGTAAATGCTCAGCATCTAAACTCTTGTTCAATGAGTAAGCTAAAGGAACTAGACCAATCAAAATCAACATGATCAAGCCCATACCTTTTTGACCATCATTTGAACCATGTGCAAAACTTACACCAGTACAAGTGAAAATCAAGATCGCACGAATTAATGGTGGCGGTGGTTTATTGCCTTCAGGTGGTTGGAAAAGTTCAAGTTGACGCTTGAAAATTGTTTTCACCAACAAAAATACGATTGCAGCAAATGCAAAACCGATTAATGGAGAAAATAATAAAGCTTTACCAACTTTGATCACTTGATCCATATCAATACCACTTGCTGTACCTGTTGAGGCATTTAACAAGTGATTCATGATCCCTACACCTAAAATCGAACCGATTAAGGTATGTGAACTTGAGGCTGGAATACCAAGAAACCACGTTCCTAGATTCCAAAGAATCGCAGCAATCAGCAGTGCGAAAACCATCGCAAAACCTGCTCCACTGCCAACATTCATAATCAGTTCAACAGGAAGTAAAGCAATAATACCGTACGCAACTGCGCCACTCGCTACCATAACCCCAAGGAAGTTACAGAAACCAGCCCACATCACTGCAACGGGTGCAGGTAATGCATTGGTATAGATGACCGTTGCAACCGCATTGGCGGTATCATGGAAACCATTGACAAATTCAAAGCCTAAAGCAATGAAAAGTGCCGTAGATAGAAGAATAACTGAATATAAACTCAAAGGTGGTACATGCGCTAAGTCAGCACTCACCTGAAAACCAATATAAATAAGTGTTGCAATAATAATTGTTAAAAACACCGGCATAAAAAATTTCGGTGTTGGTACATGTACATTCGTCGATTTTGCCGTAGAACTGGCAAGCGGTGAATCCGAAACAGGAGGAAGATTAGAATTCATGTAGACGGTAAGAGGATAATAAAATCCTCTGTATTGTTTAATTAAATTATGACAATTATATGACAAAGGACTGTCATATGAAGCCAAATTTTCATATTTTTCTTACATTTTTTTGTATTTTTCAAAGAAAAAATCATCTAAATATTCATTTAAACCGTATAAAAACAATACTTTAAGTCAAAAAAATTTTACTCAGAACTATTTGTCTGATTTTGCAACAAACACAACGAAATATAAAACTTAGTTGTCATATTTCAAAATACATGTCGTCTTCTTAGGCATTATTCACCGAAATTATTGCAATTTCATGAAAGTTTTATGACATTTTCCATTTGAACCAATGAATCACCTCAAGCTAATGCTGAAAATACGCGCTTTTTCTGCGCTTCTGTTACAATGCCCCTGCTTTTTTATATTGATTATCTACTGGGGTTCCTTATGTCCACGCTTGCCACCCTAAAATCACTTCTTGCTCAACGCATTCTCATTATTGACGGTGCAATGGGAACGATGATCCAGCGCCATAAATTAGAAGAAGAAGATTATCGTGGTGAACGTTTTGCAGACTGGGCATCAGACCTAAAAGGCAATAACGACTTATTGGTTTTAACCCAACCCCAAATTATTCAAGGGATTCATGAAGCCTATTTAGATGCTGGTGCAGATATTATTGAAACCAACAGCTTTAATGGCACACGCGTTTCAATGTCTGACTATCACATGGAAGACCTCGTTCCAGAGATCAACCGTGAAGCAGCACGTCTAGCACGTGCGGCATGTGACAAATATTCAACCCCAGATAAACCACGCTTCGTTGCAGGTGTACTTGGCCCAACCTCGCGTACTTGTTCCATTTCACCCAATGTAAATGATCCTGCGTTCCGTAACATTACTTTTGATGAACTCAAAGAAAACTATATCGAAGCCACTCATGCCTTGATCGAAGGCGGTGCAGACATCATCTTGATTGAAACTGTGTTCGATACCTTGAACTGTAAAGCGGCGATCTTTGCAGTAAAAGAAGTATTTAAGCAACTTGGTCATGAACTTCCGTTAATGATCTCAGGCACGATTACCGATGCATCAGGTCGTACTTTAACAGGTCAAACCGCTGAAGCGTTCTGGAACTCGGTTCGCCACGGTGATTTACTCTCAATTGGTTTTAACTGTGCCTTGGGTGCGGATGCCATGCGTCCGCACGTGAAAACCATTGCTGATGTGGCCGATACGTTTGTCTCTGCCCATCCAAACGCAGGTTTACCAAATGCCTTTGGTGAATATGATGAAACACCAGAACAAACAGCAGCGTTCATCAAAGAATTTGCAGAAAGTGGTTTAATCAATATTACAGGTGGTTGTTGTGGTACCACGCCTGATCATATCCGTGCCATTTACAATGCGGTTAAAGATATAAAACCACGTCAGATTCCTGAAACAAAGCCTGCATGTCGTTTAAGTGGTTTAGAACCATTTAATATTTATGATGATTCATTGTTCGTCAATGTCGGTGAACGTACCAACGTCACGGGTTCAAAAAAATTCCTACGTCTCATCCGTGAAGAAAAGTTTGCTGAAGCATTAGAAGTGGCGCAGCAACAAGTCGAAGCTGGCGCACAAATCATCGACATTAATATGGATGAAGGAATGCTCGATTCGCAAAATGCGATGGTACATTTCTTAAATCTTGTGGCATCTGAGCCAGATATTTCTCGTGTACCGATCATGATTGACTCATCGAAATGGGAAATCATTGAAGCAGGCTTAAAATGTGTACAAGGTAAACCCGTTGTCAATTCGATTTCCTTAAAAGAAGGTTATGACGAGTTTGTTGAAAAGGCTCGCCTATGCCGTCAATACGGTGCTGCGATTATTGTCATGGCATTTGATGAAACAGGTCAGGCAGATACCGCTGCACGGAAGCGTGAAATCTGTAAACGTTCTTATGATGTTTTGGTCAATGAGGTGGGCTTCCCTGCCGAAGATATTATTTTTGACCCAAACGTGTTTGCAGTCGCAACAGGGATTGAAGAACATAATAACTATGGCGTCGATTTTATTGAAGCCACAGGTTGGATCAAACAAAACCTACCGCATGCCATGATTTCAGGCGGTGTATCCAACGTATCCTTCTCATTCCGTGGTAATGAACCAGTACGTGAAGCAATTCACTCGGTATTCCTTTACCATGCCATCAAACAAGGCATGACCATGGGGATCGTGAACGCTGGTCAAATGGCGATTTATGATGATATTCCCAAAGAACTCAAAGATGCGGTTGAAGATGTTGTTCTGAACCAAAACCAAGGTGAATCAGGTCAAAACGCCACAGAGAAACTGCTTGAAGTAGCAGAGAAGTTCCGTGGTCATAGTGGCGCACAACGTGAAGCTGAGAACCTTGAATGGCGCAATGAGTCAGTTGAAAAACGTCTTGAATATGCCTTAGTCAAAGGTATTACCACTTATATTGATGAAGATACCGAAGAAGCCCGTTTAAAAGCCAAGCGTCCACTCGATGTGATTGAAGGTGCATTGATGGATGGTATGAACGTGGTTGGCGACCTATTCGGTTCAGGTAAAATGTTTCTACCTCAAGTCGTGAAATCTGCACGTGTGATGAAGCAAGCTGTCGCTTGGCTGAATCCGTACATCGAAGCTGAAAAAACAGGAAGCCAGTCTAAAGGTCGTGTTCTCATGGCGACTGTAAAAGGTGACGTACACGATATTGGTAAAAATATTGTAGGCGTGGTCTTGGGCTGTAATGGTTATGACATTGTTGACCTTGGTGTGATGGTACCTGCGGAAAAAATCCTGCAAACTGCGATTGATGAGAAATGTGACATCATCGGTTTGTCTGGTTTGATCACCCCATCTTTGGATGAAATGGTGTTTGTTGCCAAAGAAATGCAACGTAAAGGCTTTAACATTCCTTTATTAATTGGTGGTGCAACCACTTCGAAAGCACACACTGCGGTGAAGATTGATCCGCAATATTCAAATGATGCGGTGATCTATGTGGCCGATGCTTCACGTGCAGTGGGTGTTGCAACTACCCTGCTCTCGAAAGAAATGCGTGGCAACTTTATTGCAGAACATCGTGCTGAATATGCCAAGATTCGTGAGCGTTTAGCCAATAAGCAACCAAAAGCAGCCAAACTCAGCTATGCCGAATCGATTGAAAATGGTTTCAAGGTGGATGACAACTATGTGCCACCAATTCCAAACACTTTGGGTACGCAAGTCATTACCAATTATCCATTGGCAACACTAGTTGAATATTTTGACTGGACACCATTCTTTATCTCTTGGAGCTTGGCAGGTAAATTCCCGAAAATCCTGACAGATGAAGTTGTTGGTGAAGCAGCCACTGATTTATATAATCAAGCACAAGAGATGCTGAAAGACATTATCGAGAATAACCGTTTTGATGCCCGTGCTGTATTTGGTCTATACCCTGCACAACGTACAGGCGCAGATACCGTCAGCGTGTTTGATGAATCTGGTCAAAAAGTTACGCATACCTTTGAGCATATTCGTCAGCAATCTGACAAAGTCACAGGCAAACCAAATTTATCTTTAGCTGACTTTATTAGTACCTCGAAAGACAATACTGACTATCTCGGTGGTTTCACTGTATCGATCTTTGGTGCTGAAGAATTGGCAAATGAATATAAAGCCAAAGGTGATGATTACTCTGCGATCTTGGTTCAATCTTTAGCGGATCGTTTTGCCGAAGCATTTGCGGAGCATTTGCATGAGCGTATTCGTAAAGAATTTTGGGGCTATAAAGCCGATGAGACTTTGGGCAATGAAGAATTGATCAAAGAGAAGTATGTCGGTATTCGTCCTGCGCCAGGTTATCCTGCTTGTCCTGAGCATTCTGAAAAAGCAGTGTTATTTGACTGGTTAGGTTCGGAAGCGAAGATTGGTACTAAGTTGACTGAACACTTTGCGATGATGCCGCCGTCTTCTGTCAGTGGTTTCTATTATTCGCATCCTGAAAGTGAATATTTTAACGTCGGCAAAATCTCTCAAGATCAGCTTGAGGATTATGCAAAGCGTAAAGGTTGGACACTAGATGAAGCGAAGCGTTGGTTAGCACCGAATTTAGATGATTCGATTAGTTGATTAACGAAACCAGTATGATACATTTTTGCTCATATTTTTATGAGCAAAAATGTATCATGATAAAATAAGTTACTCATCAATAGAAAGAGGTAACTCAGACTTTGAAATTAGAATAGCTCTATACCTTAAATCTTTAGCTAAAATTAAGCCATCATGATCATCATAATATGTTGATATTCCATAGAATAAATTTTCTTTTATAATGGATGGCATTTCATCATTTAACTGCCGGCAATCAAAAACAATTTCTTGAGAATCATAAACATACCCACCTTCCTCTTCAACAAATTGTAACACCTCATCCATTACTGACATATTAGATGAATAGTTACTTCTATCTAATAAAACTAAACAAGCGTCAGAGTTCATAGAAAAATAAACTTTCTTTAAGTTTTCCTGAAAAATTTCAGTATCCAACTCATTAAGACAATTCTGAAAAACTAGGATATCGGACTCAGAAACTATCTCCAAAACCTCATCGTTAACATCACAATTAAAATCCAAATTAATATTATTTATGTTTTCATATCTAGCTGGGGGAAAACTCTGCTCAGCCATTTTTTCAGTGAAGTCTACACATATATTTCGTGCTCTCTCCCATTGCTCTAAATTCTTATCTAAGAAAATACTATCTATATAAATTAGCTCCTCACAGGAATTTAATAAAAATTTAGATAAACCATAACTTTCTGGTGCAGCACCAGAACAAAAAAAACTAATCCTTAAGACATTCTTACCTTCTTTTAAAAAAATATTAACATTAAAATTAATAGAACTTAAAAAATATGAAATCAACTGAGAATAAGTTGGGAAATATCTCAAAAGATAACAAATATCAAAATACTCTTTATTACAATAATTAGGATCAACTTCTATAGGAGAAAACGCTTTGCGCAGCTCTCTAACATGAGGTTTCAGATCCACAAGAAATTTTTTTTTATCTTCATCATTACTCAAATCATAATGTTCACAAATTTCATTCCATACTGCATCTTGCATTATTAATTCCATTATTCTTAATTTTTCTAAATGTTAAATTAATACGTGGGCTAATACAAGCAGAAGTTTTTGAAATAGAATGTAGCCATTCTTTTTGAGTTTCCCCTTTCATGACTACCAAACTACCATGCTTCAATAAAATTTTATGTTTAAGATTTTTATTTTTTTTATTTTGGAATAAAAAATTTCGCTCGGCACCAAAAGTTACCGAAGCAATAATAGGATTTAACCCTAATTCTGGCTCGTCATCACTATGTGCAGATATACTATCTTTTCCGTCACGATATAAGTTTAGGAGCACACTATTAAAATTCTCTCCAGTAATACTTTCCACTTTATTCTTAATTTCTAATAAAACTTTTGTCCATGGAAATGGTTTAACAACTATCCCAGAATATTTATATTCCTTTCCATTATCACCAAACCAAGCTGTAAGTCTCGGTAAGTTATAAACTGTCCCATAATATTTTATTTCTTCTTGTTGCCATGGGATTTCATTAAATAATATTTGATAATAATTATCACTCTCTTCAAATGAAAAAAAATCCGGATAAAGTTCCAAATACAAGTCTTTATCTATGATTTTAATAGGTTCATATATTCTATTGTTTTCATCTGAAAATAAATCAAAATTACTCATTTTTCTTCCTACACACGTTCTATGATCTTCTCATCTATTATGCTATGAAATAGCTTTTATCAAAACATTTATATCCTCTCCACAAGAATTCGCCTAGCCAAATAAATTTAATGGATTTTCAAAACCCTACGTTAGCCAAAACGATAAACATTAGGAATGTTATAAAGTCTTTATTTCTACAGCTCTTTATGCTTCTCAATCAAATCCTCAAGATTCTGATAAACATGCAACACCCGATCTTTATGCGTTCGTGCATGATCCAGACGCTGCTCAGGATCAACCAAAAGTAAAGTATGACCATCATCGATCAAACGATCGATACCTTCCAAAAACATCCGTTTTCCGACATCATGAATCAATGAAATCTGGGTTAAATCAATCACAATAGAACTTTTATTGACAGGTTCGCATTGCAAGGTCCGTAACAACATTTCCGCTTCAGTAAATTTCAATACACCGCGCAGCACATACACACTTAATGACGCATTTTTCCCTGTCAGATAATGGCTTTGTACAATGGTTTGTGCCGAAGATGTGCCTTCCATCAAATGTAAGCCCATGTCACGTGATAACCGTTCTAAAATATCAATACCACGAACACTATTACCGTGTTCATCTAACTTTGGTGAAAAAGCTGCAATACTGACCTGCCCCGGCAATACACCCAATATCCCACCTGCCACACCACTTTTGGCTGGGATACCAACCGTTGTGAGCCAATCACCAGCGGCATCATACATGCCGCAACTCATCATCACACTGAGGACTTGGCGTACCACTACACGATTCAATAATCGTTTACCTGTTTTAGGATCAACCCCACCATTGGCAAGAACACTCCCCATCCGTACAAGATCTTTCACCGTGACCAAAATCGAACATTGGCGAATATAACCATTCACAATATCCACTGGGTCAGTTTCTAAAATCCCGACGGTTCGCAACATATATCCTATCGAAAGATTTCGATAGGCAGTTTTTACCTCGGACTGATAGACAGCTTCATCAAAACGTAGTTCACGCCCAGCCAGTTCGCTCATAAACTCACGTAGAATTTCTGCACCTTGTAGCCCTTCTTTGATTGGAATCAATGAATGTGTGGTGATTGCACCTGAGTTAATCATTGGGTTTTTTGGACGGCGATCGTTCCCAAGTGAAATCTCATTGAATGCTTCGCCAGAAGGTTCAACACCCACTTTGTCTAATACTGCATCTATTCCAAGCTTTTGTAGCACATAGGCATAAGTAAAAGGCTTAGACATAGATTGAATCGTAAACTCGATCTCATCATCGCCCACCGAATAGATTTCACCATCTACAGTAGACAATGCCAAAGCCAACCGATTGGGATTGGCATTGGCTAACTCAGGAATATAATCGGCTAGACGACCGCTATTATCAGTATCACAGGCATCAATTACGTGTGCCAAATAATCAGGAAGTGGCGTTTTCATGGTTGTCTGCCTTTAAAGATTTAAAGTGTTCATATCAATTAAATTTTATAATACAGAGTACTGATAATATTCAAATTATAGCTTTTGTAATTTTTTTAATGTCTCAAGCAATTGCCAAGGCTCACCATATATTTTTAATGTCTAACCAATAAACCTAACTCACTCGTTCTACAAACAGTATCCCATCCAAATGATCCACCTCATGCTGAACAATTCGTGCGGGGAAACCCTCAAAATCCGTTTCAATCACTTCACCTTGCAAAGTGTAATAACGCACTTTTATTGCCTGAGCACGTTCAACCTGCCCACGCTCATTTGGTACGCTCAAACAACCTTCTTCACCCAAACAGGTACTTTGAGAAAACTCTAATATTTCAGGATTGACCATTACTACGGCATCCATTTCAGGTGCATCGGGATAACGTGGATTTGATCGCGAAGCAACGATGATCACACGTTTGGAAATATAAACTTGTGGCGCTGCAATTCCGACACCATTGCGCTCAAGCATGGTACAGTGCATTGCTGAAGCTAATTGCATTAACCATTCACTATTAAATTCACTTGCCGCGACAGGAGCAGCTTGAAGTTCTAAAACACTCTCACCCCGTTGTGCTACAGGTAAAATCACACTCATTAGATGACCTTATTATTTTTGACCAGATAGTGAATTACATACTATTTGATATTAGGTTGAGCTTCTATAATTTTCATTTAAGAATCTTGCCATAGTATATGCGCAATAAAAATAAGGTATGGCAAAACACAATGAACGCAACCCAACTTTTTCTAGGTGTTATCTTCGGGTCGATTGGCTTAGGCTATTTTATGTATGGCAAAAAACAAAAGATGACCGTTCCTTTAGTCTGTGGTCTCGTCCTCATGATTTACCCATACTTTATCGAGAGTACAGCGTTGCTAAGTGTCATCGGAGTGATTCTTTCAATCCTGCCCTATTTTCTGCGTTTCTAAAATAAAAAACTCCCCTTACGGAGAGTTTTCAATCTATTCAGAATTATAGGTTTTTCTTTAATTCTTCTTCTACAATTTCAATCTCTAGTTGGCTAAATTTACGAATTTCGCCTTCTGCATGCTTTTCAAGCATACCACCAATCAAAGGTACTTTAACTTTAACAGTCCAAGTCAGTGCAATGTCTACTTTTTCACTGTTTCCTGTCACCTTGCGTTCAGCTTTTGCTTCTAAAGGTAAGTTTGCGCCTAGCTCTACCGTTGATGTTAAATTTTTCAAATCGGTAATATCAGAACGTTTTAAACGAAATGCATTTTTTAATAATTTTTTAGCCACATCTGGGATATTTACATCAAGATTATATTCACGACGTAAGGTATAAATATCACCCTTTACAGCCGATTCAATAATTTCTAAGTTTTCACCTGGAATACGTTTACACACTGCTTCATGCAATGAAGTCATAGCAACTAATCTTGAAAAATCTTCAATTGAAACGCCATGAATTGTTTCATTTACCGTAAATTGATGTGCCATTTTTTAAATTTCCGTTTAGTTTTAATTAAGGTTTTATCATCGCAGAAAATTATATCATTCTCATTTCAATCACAGAATCTGAACACGTAAAAATTAATGACTGATCGGATTAATAATTTTTATTGTAATGATGTCTTATACCTAATTTTACCGTTACTCGTTCCATTCGGCTGATATAGAGATAGTGATTGCCATATTGGATGACTGCATAAAACTGCTCTGCACCATCATCCAATCCTGTGGCTGACCATGTTGTCCCTTGTGGAAATTCATCCAACCATACGGCTTTATAAAAATCTGAAACCGAATCAAATGCCAAATAAGCTTCTGGATCAGCCATAATTTTGGCAGCGACTTGATCAAATTTTTGTTGTTTGAATGCTTCTAAACTGAGTAACACGGATGTTCCTATGCCTATAAATATGAAGAAAAATTACAAAAATACAGAGATTCTCTTAGACCCATATTTTGCTGAGGGATTTCCTATATTTCTAGATTATTTTCAGCGTTATCATAGGTTTTAGATGATCGTCCCATTTGCTAGACAGAGTTCAATATGTTATCAACTTCTTATACTTTTATCTTTTACAACGATAAACTATAAGGAGTAAATATGTCTTATCAAAATATTTTAGTCGCGGTTGATGATTCTCCAATTTCTTATGCAGCAGTTGAACATACACTGTCTTTAGCAAAATTATCAGGGGCAAAAGTAACTGTACTCAGCGTGGTGGCTGTTGATCCATATGTCGGTGTTGATTTTTATCAAGTTGCACCAGCCATTACTGATCATTTTATGCAGGCTGAAGCGCATGCTAAAACCCAACTACAAGATATTGCTCAATCTTTCATTCGCGATGGAATTGAGGTTCAAACCAAAATTCAGCATGGTGCAGCGAGTGAAGGAATTATTTTTGTCGCTGATGAAGTCGGTGCGGATCTGATTATTATGGGTTCACATGGTCGTACAGGTGTAAAACGCTTATTACTGGGTAGTGTAGCGCGTGCTGTTTTAACTGAATCCCATATTCCTGTGTTGATTGTGAAACAATAACGATTTGCTTGAATTGAAAAAACCTTGTGTCTCGATACAAGGTTTTTTATTGCCTAAAATTTATAGATATGACCGACTTGCCCCCCATATTGATGATCTCCAACCCTATTCCATATATTTAAAAGATGTTTCACTCAAACTAAGGCATTGCATTCACTTTCCAATGAAAGCGAGAAGATGACCGTCAATAAAAACAGCATGTTTAAGAATAAGACACGGTTTTACAAGGATGATCAATATGAAACTCAACCCACTGGTGATTGCTCTGTGTGGAATGTGCATGAGTACATTTAACCACGCAGCAGCACTGGATCAATCGGGACAATCCATTCTTCCTTTTCTGGAAAATGGCAATTATGTCGAGGTCAATGCCACAGCTGTTGATGCTGACATTTCAGGAAAAATTCGTAATCGTCCAGAACTGGTCAATGATCCGAACAATCTTAACTCAGGCAATATGGGCAATAGCTTTCAATATTATAGTGCCGCACTCAAGCTGCAACTGACTGATCGAATCAGCTTTGGTCTGCTCTACGACCAGCCTTTTGGTGCCGACATTCGCTATCCGATGCAATCGAATAATACCTTTTCGGACAATAAATTTACCCAGCAAGGTACATCGGTCAATGTTGATACTGAAAGCATTAGCATGATTCTAGGTGTCAATCCTTTTAGAAATTTTCAAGTCTATGGCGGTGCTGTCTATCAATCGGTCAAAGGTGATGTGGCACTTCGTGGCAACTCCTATGGCGAAGCCTTTAATGGCTATGATGCGAAATTTAAACAAAACCATGCTGTGGGCTGGCTGGCAGGTCTGAGTTATCAAATCCCAGATATTGCCTTGAAAGTAGCCGTGACCTATCGCTCTAAGATCGACCACGATATGCAAGTGACTGAAACTATGTTTGGTCAGCCTTTGGAAGTTACCGCAGCAAGTAAAACCAGCATTAGCACACCACAATCCGTCAATATTGATTTTCAAACAGGTGTCTATAAAGACACGCTCGCCTATGCCAATTTCCGTTGGGTCAATTGGAAGGAATTCCATATTCGTCCGACTCAGTTTGGTGCGATGACTGAATATCTGACGACCTTAATCAGTGGAGGAGCTTATACAGGTGGCTTTGATCTAGACAGCTACCAAAAAGATCAATGGGCTACGACTTTGGGTCTTGGGCATCAATTTACTGAACAATGGAGCGCATCCACTGAAGTGAGTTGGGACTCAGGTACAGGCAATCCTGCATCCACCTTAAATCCGACTAAAGGCGCTTGGGGCGTTGGCTTAGGTGTTCAGTTCAACCCTGCACCGAATTATTTTATTGCAGGTGGAATGAAATACTTCTGGTTAGGTGATGCGGTTGCGGAAGATGGTACGTATTACATCCCAGTTGAAGGTGTTAAGTCGATCGCAGAACAAGCTGATTTTAAAAATAACAGCGCAATCGCCTACGGTCTAAAAATTGGCTATCGTTTTTAATGATTCGACTTAATCAATATGTTGTCTTGTAGCAACACTTTCCACTGTTCCGACTCAACGATTTCCTTGCGTCAAAGAAACTGATTAAATTAGCATCTCGACCATGTTATTTTTACAGTTGATTTGATCGCTAGGAAAAATTCAATGAAAAAAATGTCTCTTATATTTTCTTTACTGGCATATAGCCTAGTTCATCCTTTAACCGCCTTTGCCAATTCAACCGAACCCAAAGAAACGATGGATATTTTTATTGGCACATTAACCGTTCAGGATAAAAAAGCCATTTTAACGCGATGCGATCTTACTCAGAATGAATATGTATTGAAAGATGCCGATTGGTCGAAGCAAAAGGCAGTATCAAGTTTTCTATCCAAAGCCACGACACTCAAACAGCCGATTTATGCAGAAGTGATTGCAGCTTATAAAAGCGAAAAAGATACCAATATTCTATTGGTTTATTCCATTGAAAATCTGACTGAAGCAAAAAGCTGCCATTTAACTGATGTATTTTAAAGTTCAGCCGCTCAACAGCCTTTCATTCACGGAAAGTTTGCCATGTCTCAAAAACATGTTGCTGATATAGTTTTAATTCTGAGAATTGAGGAATAATCGCTTCACTCTGCATTGGTCTTAAAAATACAAAATCATCGACTTGAATATTACAATCCTTCGGTACATTCACCAACTCCTGATTACTACTTCGTCCATACAATGCATGAGTATGTGCTTGTTTTGGATATACATAATTGGCCAGCCAATAGCCGCCATAAATAAACAGTGCCTTATACTTATGTGGCAATTTATCCAATAAAGACATTGATGGTAGCTGGGTAAATGGCAATATTTTCAATACAGGTGCAGCAATCCACAATGCTGGTTGTAATGCCTTTAAAAAATCACTGTCAAAATCACTTGGTTTTAATAGCATTGAACCAAAAGACAAGTCATTGCAGACACTTTCAGTGGTATGAAAGCTAAAGGTTGGACTGCCACCACCATTAAAACAAAGCTCATCCCTCCACAACGTTGGGAACTGCTGTTTAATTAGCTTTTGGTAATCGGCATAGGTCTGCTGCGAGCTTTGATAAGCCAATTCAGGCTTTCTAATGATGGCTGGAATTTTAGTGACATGCGCATCATAGCCCATCAAACCAGAAAGCTTTAAATACTGGGGGTGCTGTTGAATCAACTTTAAAATTTCCGTCAATTGCTGTGCGGACTGTACTCCTCCACGATGTAAACCAACATCAATCTCAATATTCACATCCAAGCACAGAGAATAGAGCTGAGCAATCTCAAGATATTGTTGTAAGCGTTGTTTGGTATCAATCAGCCACTGAATTTTGGCATTCGACCACTCTGCATGCTGATCAAAAAAATGACATACTGCTTGAGCAGGCATTGGTTTACCCAACAGAATATCCGCTTCGGCAAAATTTTCTAAGATCGAAACAAGATGCGGTTGATGAAATACCATAAAGCGTTGTGTATTGATCTGTTCAGATAGCAACTTGAGCAAGTCTAGGCTCGCTAAAGATTTCACCACCAAACGGGCTTTTAAATGTTTGGCATGAGCAAGACGAATCTGAACATGTTGGATATTTTGTTTTAACGCAGCCGCATCCACAATAAGTTGCGGAGTCGCAATCCCCTGTTTTTTTAGGTCAAGATTGAGTTGTTTAAAATAATGATCCAACATGGCTATACCTTTTTTATTTAATCCTGATCCTAAAAAACCATCTTATACAAGGGAATGTCGTCTACAAGCCAAAGCAACTAAAGCTTTGGCAAAGGCAAGCGTTTAAATACATCTTAGAAGCTTCAAACATTTCTCAGGCCAAAATCAAAGTAAGTCTAGCTGAAAGCTTAACCCTTAATTGGATGAGAACTCGATATGATTCCGTTAAATACTTTTAACTCATAAAAAATCTATTTAACCTAAAAACAGCTTTTCCAGATAGGGGTTTAAAAACTTGGCTTCTGGATCAAGCTGCTGACGCAACGCCATAAAATCATTCCACTTTGGATATAAAGCCCGAAGCTGTGTGCTGGTCATATGATGCATTTTACCCCAGTGCGGACGACCCTGATATTTTTGCAAGATTGGCTCAACCACATCAAAAATCAATCGTGGGTCTTGCTTATGATATTGATGCACTGAAATCGAAATCGAGTCCTGCTGATAAAACGGACTGAGCCAAATATCATCGCCTTTGACAAAGCGAAATTCGAGCGGAAAAAAGGTGGCGACTTTATACTTTCTTAAGGCATGCAATACTTCATCCAGACATTCAACTCCACGATCAACAGCAATCTGATATTCCATTTCATTGAACTTGGTATTACGTGGTGTTGGAAATATCTTGCTCGACCAATCGACATAGGTGGTCGGTTTGACAAAGATGCCTAACAGCTTCTGTAAATAAGGATTCAGTGAAGGAAAGTTTTTGGTCAACTCAGAACATAAAGTCAGTAAAGTATCATCCGATGGAAAGTTCTCTTTGCGTGGCAAAACCTCGTCATCGGTCTCATCCAAGGTTTTCAGCATCAACTGCTTTTCATGGGAAAACACAAAGCACTCGATATGTCGATGCTGATGCTTCCATTGCTGAATATGCTGCATCATGTCTTCTACAGGACAAAGTTGAATATGTTCTTTGAGTTTATAGCGTGGGCGATTTTGCATAGTGATCTTGGTTAAGATTCCCAAGCTACCCAAAGAAACCCGCCCTGCGGCAAAGATTTCAGGGTTCTCTGTGCGACTGCATTTTAGGATTTCACCTGATGCCGTCAATAACTCAAAAGCTTCAACATAAGCCGAAATACAATGCAAATCGGCTCCTGTACCATGCGTCCCTGTAGAAACCGCACCCGCCAGACTTTGCTGATCAATATCACCCTGATTCATCAAAGCCTGATTGATGGATTGCTGCTGTAAATGCTGATCTAAATCGTATAATCGTGTACCCGCATAAATATTGCTCTGACATCGTTCAAGATCAGTCGATGCAATGCCTGCAATATGATCTAAAGATACTAAGGTCGCATCGGTACACACCAACGGCGTAAAGGAATGCCCTGCACCGACTACCCGTATTTTTTGTTGTGCTTTAACAATGGACTGTAGCTCTTGCACATTGGCTGGTTGTAAAATCTGTTGTGGCTTGGCTTTTTGAAAGCCTGACCAGTTCGTCCAGATGCCTTGTGTTAAATTACTCATACCGCCTCTCCTTGGCTAACGGCAGTTTTTAAATTGCCATGATTAGTGCGTTTTGCGAGTTCGTTTTCTGGAATCGGCTGTGGTCGTGTCATTTCATCGTAATGACGTTTAGTTTTTTCTAATAATAATTGTTCTGCTAATTCTTTGAATTTGCTCTGACAAGCTGCCAATGTCCATTGACCAAATAAGGTATGCCCACCCTCATAAGCTTGCTGTTGGTATTCTTCATAGGTCGTGACATAACCCATATAATCATTGCAGTACGATGCTAACCAAACGCTTTCAATTGAAGCATGTACGGCAAGTGTCTGTTTAACGGTGTCGACCACTCTTCGCCCTGCAATAGTGGTAAATTCTCCCGGACAGCAAATCAAAGCCAATTGACCTAATCGTACAATCTGTAAGGGAACTACACTTGGGACTAAAGGACTGTGCTGAATTGCACCAGCTTTGACCTGTCGGTTCATTTCTGCAATCAACGGATCAAGAATACTCGGTGGAAAACCAATCGGCTGACCTAGAATTTTTTTAGTACCCGCTTCCAGTAAGATCTGTTTTGGTCCTTGAGAGGCATACAGCTGTTGATATTCTGCAAAATCAGCTGCTTTGGGATGCTTAGTTTTTTGTTTGCGAAATTGATCGGCTAAAAACTGCATCCCTTTAATTAAAACTTTTGGCGCACCTAAACCATCGACAGGTGTTCCTGCAAAAAAAGCCGTACCATGGCAAGGCTGACTGGTCTTTGCATGCTTTTGACCCGCTGCAAACTCATCTGGAATCTCAATATTACTCAGGTCTACATAGGACATAACGGCATCAATCTTGCCTTGGACTTTCTGCAAATTTTTAGGAATATTTGATTGTAAGGCTGTCAAAGCCAATTCACTTTGATAACGTCCATTTTGTTGCGCGTATTGATATTCCTGTTCGCCTTTAATTTGATTGCGAATCTTAAGCTGATCTTTGCCATGAAAATGTGGGGATACATCCCCTGCGGTGGCTTGGGCAAAAATCGTGACTGGATTTTGAATCCCTTGCTCAATTAAAGCTTGTTCCGAAAATGCGGCTGCATAACCTTTATTATCACCATCATAAGCGTTTAAAGAATTTCCCAAACAGGTTGCATGTACCCCAAATAAGGAAATAAAGGACTGTAGATGTTGCTCACGATAGAAACCAATCAGCTGCATTTCTCGGTTCAAGGCTAAATGCGTTTCAGCTTCGGTACGTGGTTGAACTTCTGGATTCCGATTATAGGCTTTGATTGAACGATTCCATGCGACAGGTGTCTGTTCTGGAAAATGTTGAACCTCCAAGAAAATCTCGGTGTCTTGTTCAGAAACAATCGCATTTTGAATACTCTGTACAAGTGCCTCTACAATGGCATTTAAATGTTCAGGCACAAAACCCGGTGTCGGCATGTTGTATAAAGCTTCATGCCCACAACCGCCAGGCCCAGAATGAGTATGAGTGGCCATTAACACCAATTGATTTTCATCAAATGGTGAATCTAGAATTTTTGTGAGTCGCGCTACTGTTTGGCTACGCATCGCATGGGTAATACAGCCTATGTCCAGACAACAGATGAGTAATCGGTTATGTTGTTGATCGACAATACTCACGCTACGTGCAAATAAAGCTGTGCGCTGCTCATAGGCACGATGAGACCATTGCCCATAACCAAACATGGCATAACCTTTCGGTGTTATTTTAATTTGCTGCTTATCCCAACCCACCTGATACATTGGTGCTTTCCTTTTTCAATTCTTTTTCTAACTGTGTTAAAGCATGTTGAAAGTTAATCAAAATTATGCGATACCCAACAGGGTTAAAGACACTTTTCTTTGGGGGGCAAAACGGACTTATGCCTATACGTAGCAGCGATAAAAATGATCAACAGCAATTTATTCCACCCACCATTCTGGCGAGCCTGATCCATTATGCAGAGCAGCAACAGTGGGATTATGCTGCATGGTTTCAGAATTCAGGTTTAGACATTGCACAAATACAGCAAACCCAAGGTGTGGTTCGTTTTAGCCAACTCTGTGATGTTGTTCGTCAAGCCATGACAGCTTATCAACAACCTAACCTAGGCTTAAAACTTGGCAGTAGCGAAGGTCTGATTTCGATGGGGATTTTGGGCTTTGCCATGCAATCCTGTAAAACCGTTGCAGATGCTTTAGACATTGCGCTACGCTACCATCGGATTTCGGGCAGTGTCTTGAATATCGACTTTTCTATCCACGCTGATCTTTGTGAATTGGAAGTCACTGAACCCTATCCCTGCAATGAACTGAAAGCCTTTTTCTATGATGAATTATTTAGCAGCATCATCACCTGTTTAAATGCGATGCTAGGCGATCATGATGATGTAATAAGCCTTGAGATCAGCTATTTATCAAGCGAATATCAACAACAATATAGCCATATCTTTGGCTGCCCAATCCAATTTAACAGTGATAGAAATATCATGCGTTTTAGCACTAGCCTGTTGCAGCGCAGCTTAAAAAATTACAGCCCTGCCAACTACGCAACTGCTATCCAAATCTGTGAGCAGGCCTTAAAAGAAATCGACCAGCTCAATCAAGTCGGCTATGTACATTTACTCGATCATTTGATTGAACAACATTTACCTGAACGTTTCGAGATGCTGCAAGCTGCGGAACATTTACGTATCAGCGAACGGCATTTAAGACGGCAATTATTATTAGAAGGGCTGAGTTTTCAACAAATTCGGCAAAATGTGTTGGAGCGTAAAGCTAAGCAATTACTGGAACAGAACCTATCCATGAGTGAGATTAGCCTGCAATTAGGTTTTAGCGAATTACGTGAATTCCGACGTGCCTTTAAACGCTGGACCGGACAAGCGCCTTCGGTTTATAAACAAGAGATCATTTTACTTAATGCCTAGGAATCAAACGGTCTAGAAATTTCCAAGCACAGATGCAGATAAAACCGGACCGTAAATGCTTTTTCTTGTAATTTTAAATTCTCGCAAAAATTCACTACCGCGCTCGGCGGCATGGATGCCGCCAGTTTGGCTGTGATACAAGGAAGTATCATCAGCCAAACAAAGGATTTTTGTTACTTTTCATCCCTGAAAAGTAAGAGAGGAAGCCAAGGCAAATTCCGAAATAAGGTAATATCTCAGTAAGATTCCACAGAAACTATCGAACCGTAAAATAAAAAAGCTCAGGATTTACCCAAGCTTTCTAATCTAAATAAAGCCTTAACTTGCCGCTTGATAAAACGGCACATCACCATTAATCGTGGCACGATGCATAATCCGATGCGCCTCACCATAATCAAATAAAGCCTTATGCTGTGTACAACGATTATCCCAAATCGCTACATCACCTGCCTGCCACTGCCAACGTAAATGAAACTGCTCATTGGTGGCATGCGCAAATAAATACTGTAGCAATTCAGCACTTTCAGTCTCATCCAGCTCATTAATACGCGTGGTAAATCCTTCACTCACGAACAAAATCGGCTGACCCGTTACTGGATGCGTTCTCACTACAGGATGAACAACAGGAGGATTGCGCTTAAAGGTTTCTTCCAGTTTTTTACGCTCAACATCGTTATGCGCGAAACGCTCAATCGGGAAAGACTGACGGATGTCATGTGTTGCGGTTAAGCCTTTTAACTTTTGCTGTAAACCTTGATCCAATGCAGCAAATGCAGCTGCGCCACTCGACCAAAGCGTATCACCACCGACAGGTGGAATCTTGATGGCTTGTAATACACAACCCAATGGCGGTTTCTGGCTGAAAGTCACATCGGTGTGCCAAAGCTCATTGTCACGTAAGTCTTGTTTCCAACTGTCCAATACAATGATTTCAGGCACATTATCGATAGATGGATAGATCGGATGAATATGCAAAGAACCAAAGCTACGTGCCAACTCAGCTTGCGCCTGAGGTACAAGCTGCTGATTGCGGAAGAAAATTACATGATGATCCAGCAAAGCCTGTTGAATTTGTTGCGTCGTATTTTCATCAGCCGTGTTTAAATCAACATCGTGAATAATTGCACCAATCGTTGGTTTAATAACTTCAATATTTAAGGTCATCTTGTACTACTCACACTTATAACTGTTGGCCATACCAAGGAGATAATTGCTTCTGTAACCAACGCAAAAACAATTCAAAACTAACAGCGACAATCGCAATCACAATAATGCCCAGAACTACTGTATCGGTGATCAGGAACTGTGCCGCAGACTGCACCATAAAACCAATACCGCGATCTGCTGCGACTAATTCCGAAGCCACTAGAGTCGACCAGCCCACACCTAAACCAATACGAATACCCGTTAAAATATGCGGTAAGGCCGTCGGCAGAATCACATGCCAAAACACTTGGGATTGGCTTGCCCCTAAAGATAAAGCGGCACGTTCACGATTGAGCTGATGGCTGAGTACACCATGGGTGCTACTGATAATCACAGGTGCAAGAATCGAAAAGAAAATTAAAAGCACTTTGGTGGTTTCACCAATCCCAAACCAGATCACCAATAGTGGCAAATAGGCCAAGGGTGGAATTGGACGCAATAGCTCAACCAAAGGATCCAGTACTGCACGCACCCATTTGTTCAGCCCCATCCATAAACCTAAAGGCACACCAATGGCAATCGCGGCAACTAAAGCCAACAAAACACGAGAAATACTTGCTGCCAAATGTTGCCATAAGGTGGCTTTCATAAAACCTTGCTGGCTGACTTCAAGGAACTTCTGCCATACCGCTTGTGGGCTTGGCAAAAATAAACTCGGAACAATTTTTAATGCCGTGATCAAATACCAAATTACCAATACGCTCAAAACACTGGAAAGACTGAGTGCTAAACTACGATGATGAATAAAGAAAGCACCAATTGGACTAAAAATAGAACCCGACTGTGCTTGGTTTATCGATTGTAGTTCCTCGACCTTACTCACCTCATAGGCTGTATTCTTTGCTTGCCCTGTCATACAACCACCTCATGCCCTACCTGTTTCTGCACACGCAGGCGTTCAAACAATTGCTCGCGTAATTGAATAAATTTAGGATCAGATTTAATTGCACGGATCGATTCACCTTGCTTATAACGGTCAGCGAAATCCAGTTTTAAAGTTTCGACAATCTTACCTGGACGGGCCGTCATCAACACCAATTGATTACTCAGCAATAGTGCTTCTTCAATGTCATGGGTAATCAGGAAAAAGGATTTATTTTGCTCAATCCATAAATCCAAAACCAACTGCTGCATAGTTTCACGGGTAAAAGCATCAAGCGCAGCAAAAGGTTCATCCAGCAAAATGAATGCCGCATGGCTGATCAGGGCACGTGCAATACCAACGCGCTGTTTCATACCACCTGACAATTCCCAAATATTGGCTTTAGCCACATGACTCAAGCCGACAATTTTAAGAATTGCATCGACTTGCTGTTGAATGTCTTGCGCTTTCAAACCTTTGAGCTGCAAAGCAAAACCGATATTTTCAGAGACATTTAACCAAGGTAATAGCGCATGATCCTGAAATACCACCGCACGGCGTGCATCTGGCGCAGTCACCACTTCATGATCCAGTGTAATCTGCCCCGAACTTGGCTTTTGAAAACCCGCCAAAATATTCAGTAATGTTGTTTTACCACAACCAGACTCCCCCAAAATCACAGTCAAAGTGCCTTCTTCAACCTTCAGATTGATATCTTGTAATACAGGCACGGTCTGTTTTGGAAAGGTTAAATGAAGATGCTCGGCAGCTAATACGCTCATTTAGATCTCCTATGGCTGTAAGAATTGGGTTGTGACATTACCTTGATAATCAGGTTTTACTTGATCCACCTTGCCTTGGCTTTTGAGGAAAGTTGCTGTGTCGAAAATATTTTTGGCGAACTCACCCGCTAAAGTCGCGTGTTGTTGCTGACCATTCAGATAAATATTGCCTGACAACAGTAAGGGAATATCTTTCACATCAGAGCCTGTCAGCTGAGCAATTTTCTGGATATTGTCCGCATTTTGTTCAAATGCTTTTGGATCCTGCTGATACGCTTCAACTTGTTTCAAACTGGTTTTTACAAATGCTTTTAAGAACTCTGGATTTTTTTCAGCGAAGTCTTTACGAACCACCCATAAATCATAGGTTGGTGCGCCCCACTCGCCGACTTGTTTCGAATCTGTTAATACATGACCACTGGCTTTGACTTTACTTAATGCAGGTTCCCAAACATAAGTCGCATCAATATCACCACGCTCCCAAGCTGCTGTGATTTCAGGCGGACGTAAGTTAATAATCTTGACTTGGTTATCCGCAATATTCCAATGCTTGAGCGCTGACAATAAGCTGTAATGCGTGGTTGAAACGAATGGTACGGCAATGGTTTTACCAATCAAATCTTGAGGGGTTTTAATGCCTGATTTGTTACTCACCACCAATGCCTCTGAACCGCCTAATTTAGCCGTCACAAGAAAGACTTCAATTGGTAAATCACGACTTGCAGCAGCAGCCAGAGGACTAGAACCAATATTGCCGATCACCACATCACCCGAAGCTAATGCATTGACCACATCTGAACCTGCATCAAATTTGCGCCATTGAATTGCTTGATTACTATCACGTTCATAATCACCATTGGCTTGTGCAACCTTGGTTGGATCCACACCAGTTTGATAGGCAATCACCACTGCCTTGTTGCTTTTAGACTGAACAGGTGCAGCATCTTTTTGATTTTGATAGACAATAAAAGCAACAATCGCCACAAGGACGATCGCTGTAACAATTAACGGCTTAGCGTTCTTAATGCCCATAATTAGATGATCTTTCAACAATATCAGTTTATGGTATGCGGCATGCTTTATGATTAAAAATAAGAAAAAATGCGTTATTTATGTATTTTTTAGATATAGAAATCAAAATAATTCGCCCTCTGTCATCTATTTTTCAAATCACTTCGATATAAAACACATGAATATATGCAATTTTTAGATTTATAAAATTAATTTTATATGTAATATATATAACAAATTTGTTGAGTATATTACATGAATATATCATTACTCATTTCATCACTCCCCACTCAAAGCACCACTGCCCGTATGCGAGTATGGCGGTCAATTAAAGCAAGTGGCGCAGCAACACTCAGAGACGGTGTTTACCTCTTACCTGCCGAGCATTCAGAAAAATTTACACCGATTGCGAATGACCTCATTTCAGAGCATGGTACAGCCTATATTTTTCAAACGACTTCGACCGAACAGCTCAATTTGGCTGAAATGTTTAGTCGCAAAGATGAATATGATTTGCTTTATCAGCAGTTGATTGGGTTAAGAGAAAATCTAAATGAAATCAATAAAAAAGAATCCCTAAAACAGATTCGTAAATTACGCAAAAATCTTGATTCACTCATTGAAATTGACTTTTTCCCAACCGAAGCCAAAACACAGACCAGTAATGAAATAAATAGCCTTGAACAAATTATTCTACGTCTAGGCGAAATCAATGAACCTCAGATGAACCAAGGCAATATCCAAACTCTACTGCAAGAAAACTTTCAAAACAAAGTGTGGGCAACCCGAAAACGACCTTGGATTGACCGCTTAGCCTCGGCCTGGCTCATTCAAAACTTTATTGACCCTCATGCAACATTCCTATGGTTAGAAGCGCCGACAGACTGCCCATCATCTGCTTTAGGCTTTGACTTTGATGGCGCTACGTTTAGCCATATTGAGCATTTGGTTACCTTTGAAGTGCTGTTGCATAGCTTCTCACTGCATCAAAAACCTGCATTAAAGAAAATTGCAGAGATTGTGCATTTCCTTGATGTGGGAGGTATTGAACCACCTGAAGCCATTGGAATTGAGAAAGTGATTCAGGGGCTAAGAAGTAAAATCCAAGATGATCAGCAATTATTAGAATTATCCAATTACGTTTTTGATGGCTTATATGCCAATTTTTTTCGAGAATAATCATGCAACAACAGATCAACCCACCAGACCACCCCATAGTAAGCATCTCTTTTTGGCAAGCCTTTTTATTTTGGCTGAAATTAGGCTTTATTAGTTTTGGGGGGCCAGCAGGTCAAATTGCTGTGATGCACCAAGAACTGGTCGAGCAGAAACGTTGGATTTCTGAAAAAAGATTCTTACATGCACTCAACTATTGCATGCTTTTACCTGGCCCTGAAGCACAACAACTCGCCATTTATATTGGTTGGTTGATGCATCGAACCGCAGGTGGCTTAGTTGCAGGCATTCTGTTTGTTCTACCTTCTTTATTTATTCTGATCGCCCTATCATGGATTTATATTGAGTTTGGTGATGTGCCGATTATTGCTGGATTATTTTATGGCATCAAACCTGCGGTCACAGCGATTGTGTTTCATGCAACCTATCGTATTGGCAGTCGTTCACTCAAAAATAATTTCTTATATTTGATTGCCGCTGCTGCTTTTATCGCAATCTTCTTCTTCAATGTTCCCTTTCCATTGATTGTATTGAGTGCCGCGATACTGGGCTATTTGCTAAGTAAAAAGCAACCGCATTTATTTGCAACTCAAAGCGCCCATCAAAGCAAGCAGAAACATTATGGCGCAGCCCTCATTGACGATGATACACCACCTCCTGCACATGCTGTTTTCCGTTGGACTCAACTGACTAAAATCCTCGTTATTGCAGCATTATTATGGTGTATCCCAATGATCAGTTTAACCCTGAGCTTAGGATGGCAACATGCTTATACCCAAATGGCATGGTTCTTTACCAAGGCTGCATTACTGACATTTGGTGGAGCTTATGCCGTATTACCTTATGTGTATCAAGGTGCGGTGAATCATTATTCATGGCTCAGTCCAACCCAAATGATTGATGGACTGGCATTGGGTGAAAGTACCCCAGGCCCACTGATTATGGTGGTTGCATTCGTTGGGTTTTTAGGGGGCTTTAACCATGCCTTATTAGGTGCAGATCATCTGTTCTTGGCGGGTGCACTCGGTGCTGTCATTGTTACATGGTTTACTTTTTTATTTTCCTTTGTGTTCATTCTCGCAGGTGCTCCGATTATTGAATCCACTCATAATGAACTTAAATTTACTGCACCACTTACGGCAATTACCGCTGCTGTCGTGGGGGTTATTCTCAATCTGGCACTGTTCTTTAGTTATCATGTGTTGTGGCCACAGGGTTTCGATCACGCTTTTAATTATGAAGCGGCAATCATCACAATTGCTGCAATAATTGCGCTGTTTAAATTCCAAATAAATGTGCTCTATGTGATTTTCGCTTCTGCACTTTGTGGTTTAGTTCTATACCTATTTGTATAAAAATCCTCACTAGAGTTGATGCATAAATCAACTCTAGTCATTCCAATCTATTGAATATGATGAATTTCCACCGATGCATGCACAATTTCCTCATGAATTGCCAATGCAGCTTTGACTTGATCAGGATTAAGATCAGACATCGTTGTTTCTAATCCAAGAATACAAGAAAATTTGCCTCTTCCGACTTTCCACACATGTAAATCTGTAATCTCAACTTGTGGAAATTCGGCAATCACCTCTTTAATTTCTTGCACCACAGGATGCCCCATTTCAGCATCGATTAATGTTTTTCCTGTTTCTTGCATAAGTCCCCAAGACCATTTCGCAACCAATAATGCGCCAATAATTCCAAGCAAGGCATCTAAAAAATTCCAGCTAAAATATTTCGCAGCAAATAAAGCAATAATCGCGAGCACGGAAGTCACTGCATCCGCAACCACATGTAGAAATGCGGCTTTTTGATTTAAATCATGATGATGGTGATCATGTGGGTGATGATGATCGTCATGATGATGCTCATGCGAATGATGATGGTGTTCATGCCCACCCTCATGTAATAACCATGCGCAGATCAGGTTGACGATCAGCCCAATGATTGCAATTGGAATGGCCTCATTGAAATGAATCGTGACAGGATGAAATAATCGTTCGATGGACTGAATCCCCATCAATAAAGCAACCACCATCAGCAAAATCGCACTGCTATACCCTGCGAGTATTTCTATTTTCCATGTCCCAAAACTAAAGCGTGGGTCATCGGCATAATGACGTGCCATTCGATAAGCAAAATAAGCTAGACCTAAAGCCAGCATATGTGAACTCATATGCCAACCATCAGCGAGCAATGCCATTGAGTTAAACAACCATCCCCCTAAGATTTCAAACACCATCATGATCGCGGTCAAGATTGTAGCGATGAGAATTCTTTTTTGTGCTAAAGGATTTCCTTGATCAAACTGATGAGAATGACGGCGTTCTAGGTTAGTATGCTGCATTTGTTTTAGCTTTAAAATATACTCCCCCCTAGTATATATTTTTTTGGAAAAAAAGTATGTCTCATCTACACCATGACAAGAAAATTTTAAATCGTGTGAAACGGATTCAAGGACAAATGACGGCAGTAGAAAAGTCCTTATTAAATCCTGAAAGTTCATGTATAGACGTATTACAGCAAGTTGCTGCGGTCAAAGGCGCAGTCAATGGTTTAATGAATCAACTGATGGAATTACACTTGAAAGAGCATGTATTAAAAGATGTTGATCAGGTCAATGATGAGGAAGTACAGAAATTTCTGGCTTTATTACAGCGCTATTTATAGATACCAAATTTCATGAGTGAGCTGCTCAATCTCAGATTTATCATGACTGACATATATCATCGGAATGCCTAATTCCTGTTTGACCCTTTGAAAAAAAGGAATAATTTCTGCTTTATGTGCTGCATCCAATGCAGAAAGTGGCTCATCTAATAACAACAATTGTGGCGAATACAGCAGTGCTCGTCCCAATGCGACACGCTGTTTTTCCCCGCCAGATAGCTTGATGGGCATTCGCTCAATCAGATGTTCTAACTTGAGTAACTCAATAATATAATCCACTTCAAACTGACGTTGCTGCGGTTGAATATGCTTAAATCCAAACAATAGATTTTGCCTAACGTTTTTATGCGGAAATAACTGCGCATCCTGAAAGACAAGACCAATACGACGTTGTTGTGTAGTCAGATTAATTTTCTGTGCCTGATTAAACCATGTTTGATTTTTGATTTTGATCCAACCTGCTTGCGGCGTAACTAAACCTGCAATGCTATGTAAAATCGTGGTTTTGCCTGAACCAGAAGCTCCAAATAAACCAATCACGGGCTGATCAGACTGAAAGCGTTGATCAAGATCAAATTGCCCTTGTTTGAGTTGGATATGACAATCAATCATCGTTAATGCCCACGCTTATTTTTTTGATAACGATTGAACCATTGCGCAAACCACAACGCAAAAAATGCCACAGACAAAGACAAGATAATCAATCGCCATACTGCTGCTTCAGTATCAGGCTGCTGCATCAGACTATACATCGCTAAAGGCAATGTCCGTGTTTCACTGGCAATATTGCCTACAAAGGTAATGGTTGCACCAAACTCACCCAAACTTCGGCAAAAACATAAAATGCTCCCCACCAAAATACCACTACTGGCAAGAGGTAATGTCACCTGCATAAATGCCCCGAAGGAAGATGCACCTAAGGTTTTTGCAGTCATTTCTAAACGCTGGTCGACCAGTTCAATGGCGAGTCGAATTGATTGTACCAATAAGGGAAAGCCCATCACCGCAGAAGACAACACAGCCCCTTTCCAATTAAAAGCAAACTCTAGACCCAAGGGTGCAAGGTATTGCCCCAAAAGTCCTCGATTGCCAAACAGCTGCAACAGCAAATAGCCTGGTACGACGGGAGGTAAAACCAAAGGTAAAAACACCACCGTTTCAAACAGAGATTTTCCCAAGAACTCTTTTCGAGCCAAAACCCAAGCAATCAAAATAGCAGGAATCAAACTAAAGATAAGACAGGTTGCTGCCACTTTACATGACAGCTTAAGTACATCGAGTTCTTCAGGAGTCAGCATGATGATTCAGTTACTTACTTACGCTAAAACCATATTTTTTAAATACTGTCTTTGCCTGACTACTTTGTAAAAATTTATAGAATTTCATCGACTCAGCATTCTTCTTGACGAGACCCAACGGATAAATAATCGGTGAATGCGTATTCTCAGGGAATATACCTGCGACGACCACATCTTTACTAATTGCAGCATCGGTTGCATACACAATACCCACCTGACATTCACCACGCGCTACAAAATTCAAAGCAGCTCGCACATCTTCTGTTTCCACCAAACGTGGCTCAAGTTTATCCCACCATCCTAATGATGTAAGCGTTTGCTTTGCATACTTACCCACGGGCACACTTTTGGTATCGCCCGTACAGAGTTTACCTTGAATCACTTTATTCGGATCAACGTTTTTATCCATTTTTAATTTAATTGGGCGGTCTTTCGGGGTAATCACTACTAGATGATTACCCAGTAAATTCACGCGATCACTTGCTGAAACAAGCTGCTTATTCTGTAAATAATCCATCCATTGCACATCGGCCGAAATAAATACATCAGCTGGTGCACCTGCTTCAATCTGCTTAGCTAGCATTGAAGAACCCGCATACGAAGTCTTTACTTTAACTTTATTTTTTTGTTCGTAGATTGCATCTAATTCATTCACCGCATTGGTCAAACTTGCTGCGGCATAGACCGTTACAGACTCATTCGCAAAAACATTGCTACTAGAAAATACGCTACAACCAAAGATAGAACATAAAACACGGATCACTTTCATATTGATCGACATGCCACTTTTCCTCATAAATCGATATATTTTTAAAAACATATCGAAAGATAAAAATATGCTAAAAATAACAGAGATTAGGGCTTTGCTATTCTTAATGGTGTTATGAATCAAAATAAAATCTCACAGCATGATGAAATTCCATTTCACCTAATGTGAGTTCATACCAGTTTGCTACAGAAATTAAAAAAACAGCTCAATCTAGTGCAACCCAAATTATGAAGCCTTTTCCCCTTTTGCAAAGATCGCATTTTAAAGATTCTAATTTTATTGAGACCTGAATGATGAAATATACTTCATACTTAACGATATATTCTCAAAAATATAGCGATAAGCAAAAGATTTCACTCCAAAAACACAAAAAATATCGTGAAATATGTTTCAGGAACGAATCAGACGAAAAATACTTTCTATATATTTCTAGAGTGTGGACATAGATATTTTTCAATCAGCATCAAGCAATAGCTATGCCAAAAAAATTAGATGATTAATGTAACTCACATAGAAACTGGCTGCTTTTCATTTATCATCACCTGCAACATGGACTAAATATTAATACTAAGTTCCTGACTCCAAGTCGACTCAGGTTGTTGATGAATATGCCAACAAAGATTTTGAACTGATGTCATCAATGCCTTATTTTGGCTATCCCAATCAGGCAGCATACAGTACGCAATATGAATCCCTTTCGGATGAAACTCTCTCGCCAACGATTGTGATAATGCTCGAACACCTGCAAACATGCTTTGACTCAGAAGATCGATATGTGCTGCCATCGTCGGTTGCCCTCCAAGAAAAATCAATGTCCCACCTTGCTGACGAAGCATCTGCTTGATCATGATTTGTGAAACACTGACGGCACTTAGTCCCGTATTTTGCCACTGTTGTTCAATCTGTTGAGTGAAGTCAGTTTCTTTTTGAGGATACGGATGAAAGCTAGGCTGAAATATACATAGTTCAATCTGATGTGCTTGCCGTCGAATATGCTGCATCAAATCTTTTAAAGCCGCCTGATTGATTAAGTTCAAAGAGACAAACGTCAATTCAGAATTTTGAGATTCAATCTTTACCGATTTTTGCTTGGTATCATGTAAGACCTGATAAACATGTATTGCTTTATGCTTCTGCTGTTCGATACAAACTTGGCTCAAAGCTTGAATATCATCGCCGAAGAGAACAATACAAGACTGTTGCTTGAGATGTGATTGAAACAATCGTGTGAATATTTTCTTCATCTTAGAATCGCTCCTGATACGGACGTAGATCCAATTCATGTGTCCACAAATCACTACTTTGTTGAAACAGCATCCAATAATTTTCAGCAATTGCTTCGATATTTAAACCACCCGTTCCACGCGTCAACCGAGCCAAACGCCCTAAGCCAAATAAAGCCTTATTGACACGATCACCATCGACCATGCCATCAACCACCACATGCGCCACATGAATATTTTGCGATTTATAGCATTGTGCAAGATTTAAAGCATATGATCTTAATGCTGACTTCCCCATGGTAAAAGCTGCGAAAAATGGTTTTCCTCGCATTGAGGCACTTGCTCCAGTAAAGATCAACGTGCCCTTTTGTTGCTGTTCAAAAATCTTTAGGCTACTTTGCGATACCCAATAGGCAGATAAAAAAGTAGAACGCCACATTTGCGTAAAAAACTGAAGCGACGTTTTTAGGAAAATTGAAGGAACATTACCACCGACATTATGAATCACTGCTGCAATCTGTTCATCTGAATGATTGATCGAGTCAAACAAAATCTGAATTTGGACAGGGTCTTCCGCATCTAAAGATTTCGCGATTGCCGTTCCACCATGTAATCGAATTTCAGCAGCGACATCTTCAACTTTTTGCAAAGTACGCCCGACCACATAGACTTTTAAACCTGCTTGTGCGAAACGTCGTGCCACTGCCGCACCAATGCCTTGCTGAGCGCCTACACCAATCACCACTGCACATGGTATCGGATTGGTGAGCTTTAAGCTGTTACTTGGCACACTCATAATTGGACAATCCATTGTGCAATATGTGAATAGCTCTTAATTTTTGCACCCCATACTTTACTCGTCCGCACGATTTCCAAAAGCTGTGAACCAACTGCAATATCAGCTAGTGTTTGCACATCCCCAACGAGCCAACCTGTATTGCTTAAAACCAATTCGATGCGTTCTAAATGTCGTATAAACTCAGCTTCAATATCTGCTTTTGCCATACGTCCTGTACCTTGCATTTTTAGTTGCAAACTCAGCGCTGATTTTAGAACCTATCCAATATTAATTTCATTCTTTTTTGGCAATTGGAAAAATAATTTGTTAAATTCTCCCCCATGAGAAAACCATATCCCAGCGACATTAGTCGAGAAGCCTTTAAAGAAATTGAACCGTTACTATTGAGCGGAAGAAAACAAACGCGTCCAAGAGTCGTTGATGTCTATGAAGTGTTTTGCGCCTTGCTCTATATTCTAAAAAGTGGATGTCAATGGAGTATGCTTCCTCGAGACTTTCCACCTAAAAGCACTGTGCATTATTACTTCTCGATTTGGAATAGAAAACCATCAGAAACTGAACCTAGCATACTTGAGCAGGCTTTAAAAAAATGTGGTTGGCGAGGCCCGTATCAACAATGGACGGAAAGAACAAACGAGCTTTATCATCATTGATTCACAAAGTGTAAAAAACACAGATACCGCACGTAATAAAGGCTATGACGCTGGTAAAAGAGTTTCAGGGATTAAAAGACATATCATTGTTGATACTCAAGGTCTGCCTCATGGAATATTTATTACGACAGCAGATAAAACAGATCGTCAAGGTGCATTAGATGCCATAACTTTACATAGAGACACCTTACAAAATGTAGAGGTTGTACTTGTTGATGGTGGTTATACAGGCGAACCCTTTTCTTTGGCTGTTAATGATTTAATCAGAGCGCGAGTTGAAGTTGCTAAACGAAGTGAATTACATAAATTTGCAGTCATACCACAACGCTGGGTTGTGGAAAGATCATTTGCTTGGTTAGAAAAATGTAGAAGGCTTTGGAAAAACTGTGAAAAGCACCTAAATACGAGCCTTCAGTTCATTAATTTAGCCTTTTTAAGGCTACTTTTGCATAGAAAATATTCTGGATAGGTTCTTAGTAACGGTTTCATCAAAATAACTTCATGCTTTGGACGACCTTCAGCACTCATTGCCACAGCATGATTAAGCGCGTCAGCATCACTCACGCGGAAATGAATTTCATAGAAATATAGCAGCTCATCCGCCCAATCTTCCCAAAGTTCAACATAGGCTTTTTGCAAAGGATCTACTGGATATAAACGAGGTAATTCAGGATAAGTCTCATCCAAATAACGAGCGATACGCGTACTGTCTTGAATCCGTTGACCATTAATATCCAATACAGGTACTTTACCGACTTTGCTCAACATCGGCACTTTCGCACCTAGAACCCCATTATAATTGACGGTTTCATAGGCAATGCCTTTGAACTTCAACATTCGAGCAACTTTTTGGCAGAACGGTGAAATTTCCCACTGATGTAAAACAACTGAATTTTTCATTCTTTTTTCCTGTCAATTATTGTGTTTCTTGCAAAATACTTCGGCGAGTCGGAAGCCAAAATACGATAAATAACACCAATATGCTCCAACCTAAAAGCAAATCGCCCAATAGATGTATTTTTTCATTCGGCATGACCAATGCCATTGCTGTCATTAATCCGAAATGACCTATATTTGCGATTGCGGTAAAATCCAAGAATGCGATATTTTTCTCAGGAAACTTGGCAATCTTGAGCAGAAACCATCCCCAAACAACATAAATAATCGAGATCATGGCTTCATAGTGTTCAGCATGTGGTTCTACACCGCCCCATCGAATTAAACGTAAAATCAGTCTTCCGACCTCATTTTTTAATAAATGATCAGTCCAACCAAATAGTATGGCGAATAAAGCAATACCAAAAAAAGAAATAAAACCCAATCCCATTAAAGTCATTACTTTATTGAAATGACGAGCGTAAAAATTGGTTTGCATCTTTCATCTCCAACAATTTATTTTAGTTTCGATTCAGAACCTACATACTGCCTAATACATTGATTAAGTACGGATCACCATATTGGTTGCTGTGGCATGGGCATATAATTTTCCTTCCTCATCACGCAGATAACCTTCAGAAATCACCAAATTGCGTCCAACATTAATCACTTTTCCTTCAGCAATGAGTTTTTTATTAAATGGCATTGGACGGCACATTTTGATGGCTAAATCCGTCGTACCATAACCCTCACCTGCTGCTAGCACAGTATGCGTTGCACAACCCGTCACCGAATCCAATACTGTTGCAGCAAAACCACCATGTACGCCCCCTAAAGGATTGGTATGCCGTTCATCTGCAATCGCAATAAATACAATCCGCCCATATTCAACTTCAGCAACACCCTCCATACCCATTGTTTTAGCAATTCCTGGTGGCGGCACTAAACCTTGTTGAAATGCCTGCATGATTTCTAAACCCGTCATTTGATTTGGAGTTTTCATCTGTTTGATCTCATTTTCTATGTGAAATAAAGTGTTTAAGCAATTTGCTTTGATCTACGCTGTGAAATGGATTGCACAAATTGCTGAATCTTTTCTGCAATCGGCTGTGGTTGACTTAGAATTCCCCAATGCCCTGCGCTCACTTCGGCATAGCGAATATCCTCAACCCACTCCTGCATCCCTTGACTCAACGATAAGGGTACAAACGGATCTTGATTCATCAACAACATCTGCACAGGAATGGTGGTACGACGACGTGAAGGATTTAAAAGTGGTTTTACTAAATTCTGACGATATAGCCCCAAACCGCTCTTTGCATTTCTCAGTTGTGTTGGGCTTGCTTCGACCGTGGTATTTTCTAAATAACCCACAAGCGTTGACCACAACTTATCTAAACCTAAATGCCACGTCAGTTCTGGCAATATCGGCATCTGAAACATCGCCATATAACCAGATGCGGTTATGCGCTTAGCGACATTTAAATAGCCTTGAAAATTTCGTCGAGCCAATTGACGCTGAAACCACCAACCCACATGATCCGCACTCGGTGCTAATGCGGTATAAGACGCAATTTGAGGCTTTAAACGATCCCCTAATACGGCTTCCCAAGCTTGTAAAGCGCCCCAATCATGACCAACTAAATGAACAGCTTGATCTGGACTCATTGCTTGAATGACTTGGGATAAGTCTTGTACTAAATAATCAAAAGCATAGCCTTGCGTGGTTTCAGGAATATCAGATAATCCTGTGCCTCTTACATCATAAGCAACCACATTGAAATCAACGGCTAAACGTTCGGCAACCAACTGCCAGACATCAGCAGCGTCAGGATAACCATGTACCAATACGATTGTTTCTCGATCCGCATCTAAACGCCCCCAATGATAAGCAGCTAAACAGATATTGCCTGAAAGCACATAATGCTTGGTTTTTTCAAAATGATTCATGACTGCACCTGTGTCAAAGTCTCTGCTTTTTGCTGATGAGCAAGTACACCCGCAGATTGAGCCAAATAGCTTTGCGCAAGCTCGGTTGAAGCTTCGTAGAACGGATGATAATTGGGTTTAAAGAACCGTAAACTGGTGGTAAAAAACCATACAGGACCGGGCATATAACCATTTAAATCCGAACGATGCCAAGCCTTCCAAAACGCAGGTCGCCATAAGCTTTTTTGCTGCTTCGGAATCAATGGATCATCTTGCGCAAGCTGAACCGTACCCGCTGCCATCAGGTAAGTAAAAATAGGTGCTGTCACTGCCATCACCGCAATACGCAATAGATAATTTCCAGAAATGTGCTGATAAACATCGTAAGCCACCGTGCGATGTTCAACTTCTTCGGCGCTATGCCAAGTGAATAAATCACTGACCACAGGATCACCCCCACGAGCTTCCCAATCGGAACGAGTCAAAACATATTCACCAATTGCAGAGGTAAAATGTTCTGCAGCAGCCACAAGCCCAACACGTGCATTCAGCCAAGGTCTTTGCCATGATTTCGGTAACTTAAACCCTAAAGGTTTGTCAGCTAAAACATGATCAAATAGATTGACGACACGTTTATATTGCTGCTCTACATCAACGCCATAACGAACTAAATATGCGTCAATTGAGCTTTTATGTGCTTGAGAATGAATAGCTTCTTGTCGGATAAAAATTTTCGTATCTTCTCTTAGTTTTTCATCTTCAATCAATGGCAATGCTTTATTGAACATGCGGCAGAAAAAATACTCGCCACGAACCAAGGTAAAACTAAAATGATTAACACCATGACTGGCTAATGGATCTTGTGGAATCCAATGTAAGGGCGAATCATTCCATTCAAATTTCACTTGTCGAGGAATCATCGCCCAACTTGCTTTTGATGCTTGTGATTGCATGGTTTATTCCTCGAACTTAAACAGGTAAATGATTTTCGACTTGGGATAATCCAATTTTTACTTTGGTTTTTGCGACGATTTCAGACTCATCGCTGTCATTGGGATGAAAATTAAAACGGTAATAATCTAAAAATTTAGGAATGAAAACTTTATATTTTTCTCTGCCATGTTGTGCAAATTTACGCCATGATTTTAAGTTTAATAATTGTTGATCACGCTTCAAAAGCACGACTTGATATGCCGTCGACATGACGGTAATCATGGCTAAACTAAAGGTAAAAATAGCAACTCGCGGAATATAAGCAGCCAATCCTTTGCCATATAAATATTCATACATATCATAGGCAACTGCTTTATGTTCTGTTTCCTCAACGCTGTGCCATAACCATAAATTACGGATGGTTTCATCGGTCATGAGTTCATTCACATCTTTCATCATTTCCACCACAAGAACGGCGGTGTAATGCTCCAAACCTACGGTAACCAATAAATTCCATTTTTTGGGAAAGGTTCGCTCAATCGCTTTCAGAATAATCCCTGTGGTTTTTTCTAATGATTCAGGATCTAAACCATACTGCTGCGCACTTCGATGAAATGCATGATGTTCTTTGGAATGCATGGCTTCCTGACCAATAAATGCACCAATATCACGATCTAACTGTTCATTATTTTTAATTCGATCTCGTAAGGCACGAACTGATCGCACAAAATAAGACTCTCCTTCTGGAAACAATGTAGACAAACCCGTGAAATAATGGGTAAACGCTGGCTCATTATTACACCAATACTTGGGCATATCCTGAAACTCATAATCCATACGACGTACTGGGAATGATGCAGGTGTTTTTTGCTTTGATTTTTCTTTCAACACTGACATAGACATAACTCACCTCAAGAATTCATCTTAAAATAGTAAGTTCCAAAAAGGAACTTATGCGAACAAAATAACTATGCTAAAATAGCTTGTCAATAAAGTAGATGTGATGGTGGCTAAAGTTGTCCTAAAATGACAGCTTGCTTCCTCTAAAGACAAACCGATGGTGTAAGCAATGAAATGGCATGAACTCGGCGAAATGAACTGTCCAATTGCAAGGACATTATCCATTTTTGGTGATCGTTGGACCTTGTTAATTATTCGTAATGCTTTTATGGCAACACGACGTTTTGATGACTTCCAAAAACAGTTGGGTATCACGCGACACTTGCTTACTGAGCGTATTAACCGCTTGGTTGAAAACAAGATTTTTGAAAAAGTGCTTTACCACGAAGCTCCCAAACGCTATGAATACAAACTGACAGAAAAAGGGTTAGCACTTTATCCCATCATTGTCTCGATGAGTGTTTGGGGAAATTTATGGCAGAATGAAGATAAACAGTTCCCAGAACTTCGCTACTTACACAAAAGCTGTGGCAATGTCATTCAACCAACGCTGAGCTGTAATTGTTGCGGTCAAAAATTAGATGCACGTTTGATGTCACCTGTTTATTTCACTGAGAATATTTCATAGTCTATATTCAAGTTTAGCTGTTGATTTAAATGCCCATATTGCTTAATTTAAAAGCTCTCAATCCAATACAATTAAAAGAATTGCAGTATTCACAAGAACTTTACAACCGAAAAACTATATTCAAATTTTTAAGCGTGAAAGCTTATGCGCTATGGTTTAATTTTAGGTGATCAACTTTCTGAAGAAATCGCTACATTAAAACGACTTGATAAGCATGAAGATGTGATTTTAATGGCAGAACTGGTTGAAGAAACCACCTACGTAAAACATCATCCTCAGAAAATTGCACTCATTTTTAGTGCAATGCGGCATTTCGCCAAACATCTTAAACAACAAGGATGGACTGTTCGTTATCAAGTTTTTGACCGTTCAAAAATAACAAACAATTTTCTTCAATTTCTTAAATCTCAATTAGATAAACAAGATGCAAAAGGTTTAGTCATAACCGAATGTGGAGAATACCGCTTACAATATCAAATCGAAAATAGTTGGGAAAAAGAGCTCAACATTCCCGTACAAATCCTTATAGACGATCGTTTTTTCTCTTCGATTCAAGCTTTTAAACAATGGAGTTCAACTACCAAAGTCCTACGGATGGAGTTTTTCTACCGAAAGTTAAGACAGCAAACAGGCTATTTGATGCAAGCGGATAAACCAATTGGAGGAAAATGGAATTTTGATAGTGATAATCGTCAAAAGTGGAATGGAACGCCCACTATCTCTCCTGCTTTATATTTTACTCGTGACCAGATTGATTTAGATGTGATCGCTTTAGTTAAAGCAGAGTTTCAAGATCATATTGGTCAAATTGATCATTTCAACTGGGCAACTACACGTCAACAGGCTCTTCAAGCCCTTGACCATTTTATCCAATATCAATTAGTCCATTTTGGTCAATATCAAGATGCTATGGTCAACCAACAAGATTATATGTTCCATAGCCTCCTTTCTCCCTACCTAAACTGTGGATTACTGTCACCCAAAGAAGTTTGTGATGCTGCTGAATCAGCTTATTACAATAACCAAATTCCGTTGAACGCTGCTGAGGGTTTTATTCGACAAATACTAGGTTGGCGTGAATTTATTCGCGGCGTTTATTGGCTGTGCATGCCGAATTATCGTGATCTCAATAAATTAAATGCTAAAAGAGACTTGCCCAGCTATTTTTGGACTGCTGAAACAAAAATGCAATGTATGCATGAATGTTTAAGAAACTCTTTGGAAAATGCTTATGCTCACCATATTCAACGTTTGATGGTGATTGGTAATTTCACATTATTGAATGGCATCTCACCCAAGCAAGTCAATGAATGGTATTTGAGTGTCTATGCTGATGCATTTGAATGGGTACAACTTCCAAATACTCATGGAATGGTTTTATTTGCAGATGCTGGTCTTGTTGCAAGTAAACCTTATGCAGCATCAGGTAATTACATTCATAAAATGTCTAATTACTGTCAACACTGCCATTACAATGTAAAAACCAAAACTGATCATGATAGTTGCCCATTCAACAGTTTATATTGGGACTTTCTACATCGAAATCGAGTCTTTTTTAGTTCAAATCCGCGGATGACAATGATGTATAAGCAATGGGATAAATTAGAATTATCTGAACAAAATCGTATTTTAAAACGTGCCTCCCATCTTCAAAATCAAATCGAAGAACTCTAAAAATGCATAAAAAAATACATTTACCCGAGAAAGTTTGTCTAAATTGCCACCTCACATTTTCTTGGCGTAAAAAATGGGAACGATGTTGGAATGAAGTTCAATATTGCTCTAAAAAATGTAAATCACAAGCTAAAATTAATAGTAAAAATCAGGTATCCAACTGAGATACCTGATTAAATTTTAAGAACTTATGGTGTCCGATGAGGAGTTTTGATGAGCTTAGATAAGTCGTAACCTTGTTGTTTAGCTGTTTCAAGGTATGAATTATAAGTAGCGTCATCAATTGTTGGTGTCTTAGAAAGAAGCCATAAATATTTCGTCGATGGCCCACCTACCAATGCAACTTTATATTCAGGATCTACGCGTAAAACCCAATAATCGCCTTTCGTAAATGGCAGCCAACGTAAACCTTTAGGTAAGAAACTAACTTTCAATTTACTATTCCCACTATTAGCAGGATAAGCCACACCTTGTGAACTATCCATTTGCCCTGTTTTAGTTCTACAGCTATTTAAAACCCCAATGGTTTTATCAGAATTAAGTGTATACACAGCAGTCGTATCACTTAGACAGTGTCGTTGAAAATACATTGGCAAATGAGCGATCTCGTACCATTTTCCAGCATATTGATTCACATCAATTTTATCGACAGCAGAGGGTTTTTCAGCATTTGCTTGCATTGGTATTACAACAGCAGTCATTGCAGCAGACAATATTGTCATGCCCAATAAAGTTTTAGCTTTCATTTTATCCTCTTGATTTTATCAAAATTAACTAAACAATTTATAGAGATAAAACCGTGAATAAAATGTGAGATTTACTCTTTATTACATTAAAAAACAATTATTTAAAAACATCAATATTCAGTAAAAATACAGATATTTAATTTTCTAATATGCATCGATTGCGCTGAGATAAAAATTTATATTATTTCATTTAAACAGTCTGGGACATTTCTTGGTAGGTTTTTGGTAGGTAGGAAAAAATTTTAAGCCTTGCATACTGAGCCTACAGTGATGAGATCACTGAATAACAAACAATGGAATATGGAAGAAGGAATCGCTCCATGGCTTTTAAAAATATTGCAGATCAAACTAACGGTTTTTACATCCCTTGTGTATCTCTCTTTGGACCAGGCTGTGCAAAAGAAATCGGTGCGAAAGCACAGAATCTTGGTGCAAAAAAAGCACTGATCGTAACTGATCAAGGCTTATTTAAATTTGGTGTCGCAGACACAATCGCACAATTTTTAAAAGATGCAGGCGTTGACAGCCACATTTTTCCAGGCGCGGAACCCAACCCCACTGACATCAATGTACATAATGGTGTAGAAGCCTATAACGACAATAGCTGTGATTTTATTGTCTCTTTAGGTGGTGGTTCCTCACACGATTGTGCAAAAGGGATTGGGCTTGTTACAGCAGGTGGTGGTCATATCCGTGACTATGAAGGTATTGATAAAAGTACAGTACCAATGACCCCACTTATTGCGATTAATACCACTGCGGGTACTGCATCAGAAATGACTCGTTTCTGTATTATTACCAATACAGATACGCATGTGAAAATGGCAATTGTAGACTGGCGTTGTACTCCGCTCATCGCAATTGATGACCCTAAACTGATGGTGGCTAAACCTGCTGGTTTAACCGCTGCAACGGGAATGGATGCACTTACACATGCTGTTGAAGCTTATGTATCAACTGCAGCAAATCCTATCACTGATGCCTGTGCAGAAAAAGCGATTACCATGATTAGTCAATGGTTACGCCCAGCTGTCGCAAATGGTGAAAATATTGAAGCACGGGATGCGATGAGCTATGCACAATACCTTGCAGGTATGGCATTCAATAACGCATCTCTAGGTTATGTCCATGCCATGGCTCATCAATTAGGCGGATTCTACAACCTACCGCATGGCGTATGTAATGCTGTACTCCTGCCTCATGTTTGTGAATTCAATTTAATTGCTTGCCAAGACCGTTATGCAAAAATTGCGGTGCTTATGGGTGTCAACACAGATGGACTCACCGAGACTGAAGCAGCATATGCAGCAATTAATGCGATTCGTGAACTTTCATCATCTATCAGCATTCCATCTGGTTTAACTGAACTTGGTGTGAAAACTGAAGACCTTGCAATTATGGCAGAGAATGCTCAAAAAGATGCATGTATGCTGACCAACCCTCGTAAAGCAACACACGCTCAAGTTGTTGAAATTTTTAAAGCAGCATTGTAATTATTCAAGCTTTCCCCGAAAAGTAAGCCGAATCTCTCCGACCGTCGGCTTACTTGATTTTGGGAATATCCCTGAAAAGGTATTCCCTTTTTTTTAACCAGCCCCACCAATATTTTAACCATTAGATATTTACATCGCTTTTATTCACAAAGTTTAGTTGACTTGCAAACTTAATCTCATCGCTCTCAAACGTTTAATCCAATACGTAAAAATGCTGCATACATAAGCAAAAATTCACTGCCTTTAGTTTCACTCGCTAGACTGAATATGAGAATGTCTAGTTTTGAAATAGGTCTTGATGCTATTGAAAAATACACATTTAGAAAAATACTTGTGCTCTAAACGCAAACACTCAAATGTAAGTACTATAATTGCTATCTAATAACGCTTAGCCATACTTTTAGAGCCTCATAATTAAATGATTTGACTCCAACAATATCAATTATCTGCACACTATTTATTCACAACAAGCAGTATGCTAAGGTGATATCACTAATCATTAAAAACAGTAGAATCAAATGAATAGAATAGTAATTTTTGATAAATTCAATGACCTAAAAAAAATCGCTGCACTCATGTTTCTTGCCCTGATGAGTAGCAGTACTACTTTTGCACAAGACGCCAAAACGGTGGTGTTATTAAATAACGTTAATATATTTAATGGTAAAGATAATAAAATTATAAAGGGCAATGTACTCATCGAAGGTAATTTAATCAAAAAAATTAGCGCTGATGCCATCATCACAAATCGCAGTGGACTGACCAAAATCATAGATGCCAAAGGCAAATACTTAATCCCTGGCTTAATTGATAACCATGCACACCTGATGTTCGACAGTATTCCTCAACAACAAGCATTACTCTCTGATTTTGCATTTATCAATTTATTCGCAGCAAAATCAGCCGAGAAACAATTATTAAGAGGTTTCACGACTGTTCGTGATTTGGGCGGCGGTGCGCTTTCTTTGGCAAAAGCGATAGATAACAATTTAGTCAATGGGCCAAGAGTCTTCGCAAGTGGTGCTTTTATTTCCCAAACGGGAGGTCATGGTGATTTTGGTTTCCCAACCGATGTTCCTCGCAAAATTGGAGAACTGTCTTATCAAGAACGGAATGGTATGGCAGCGATTGCAGATGGCGCAGATCAAGTCTTAATTCGTTCTAGAGAGCAACTACGACAAGGTGCAACCCAGCTCAAACTCATGGCAGGTGGAGGCGTTGCTTCCAACTATGACCCACTCGATGTATCTCAGTATACTGAAGTAGAGTTTAAAGCCGCTGTCGATGCAGCAGCTAATTGGGGAACTTATGTAACAGTGCATGCTTACACTCCCCATGCAGTGAAAACGGCAATTGATGCAGGGGTAAAATCTATCGAACATGGTCAATTACTCGATGATAAAACAGCAAAATTAATGGCAGAAAAAGGCGTTTGGTGGAGCCTACAACCTTTTCTAGATGATGAAGAAGCAATCCCTTTTCCTGAAGGCTCTGCCAATCGAAAAAAACAGCTAGAAATGACCCAAGGGACAGATAATGCGTATAATTTAGCAAAAAAATATCATGTGAAATTGGCTTGGGGTACAGATTGCTTGTTTGACCCATCTTTAGCAGCAAAACAAGGCAAACAACTGGCTAAAATGACAAGATGGTTCTCACCATACCAAGTGTTAAAAATGGCAACCTACGATAATGCTCAACTGCTCTATTTAAGCGGCAAAAGAAATCCTTATCAGGATGGAAAACTTGGTGAGATATCTGAAGGTGCGTATGCAGATCTCATCTTGGTAGAGGGTAATCCATTGGATAATATCAATTTAGTGGCTGATCCAGAAACCAATTTCAAGATCATTATGAAAGATGGAAAAATCTATAAAAACACATTAGAAAACTAAGTGTAGTTCATATTCACTGTAAAAATAGCGAGACTGCACCAATCATTCTCGCTATTTTTTTCTTAATATTCAGCATAGAAATGAAAAGATAGCGTATGCTTTATACCGTTATTTCAAATAAAAAATTAAGCATAAAAAGTACTGACATTTTGCCAGTTATTACGTTATCAGCATAAAAGTTGACTCATGATATTTTCATGCCGCATAACAGGTTACAAGCTTTTCCAATGACATCAATCATGAAAACATATGGAATTAAAAAACTATCCCTAGGATATATCTCTAAATTTATTTAAAGATTGATGTGCAGGATGGTCTAAGGGTAACAACTCAATTAAGCGTTCAACGGCGTCAATTGCTTCAGGAAAATGAGCAACATGTTTTAGCAATACATCAATTTCTTTGGTTTTAAAAATCATATCACTGAGACGTGATTCAAGACAATCTCGCCATGCGCACAGGAAAGGACTTTCTGTTTTTGATAGGAAAATACCCTTATACAATTGTAGTGCTGATGCAATGTAACCTGAATCGAGTGCCTGCTCGACATATAAGAAATCAGCCTCTACATTTGCCAGTAAACGATAAGGTCGTGAACCCAACATTCCGCCTAAAATATCACGTAATTGCGACATTTCAGCTTTCAAAGTTCCAACACTCACCTTACGTTCGCCATATAAAGCTTGATGCAAGTTTTCCAGATTCAAGCCATTTGGACAAAGTGCCAAGATTGCCAATATTTCGATCTGGCGTGGTGTTAGAACTAAAGATTTATTATTAAACATGACCTGCGGTGAAGTGAAAGCGCGAATATATAAACGCTGACGTTGCTGTTCAATCAGAGCAGTTTGAATAATAGATGCACAACGCTCAACAGCCAATACACCGAGCGTATTGTGATTTTTCCAAGTTGTAGATAAATCCACGACACCTAACACTTGTTTGGAATATGGGTCAATCACTGGTGCAGCATAACAAACCCAGTCATGTACAGACTCCATATAATGCTCATTTGAAAACACACAACTAGATTGTTGAGTCTTTAAAGACAGCGCTAAGGCATTCGTCCCAACCTCTTCTTCTGCCCATTGACCGCCTGCAATAAAATGTACCTTTTCAGCGGCGCTTTGCATCTGCGTGCTCGATGCGGTCCAAATAATTGTACTCCCAACATCTCCAACGGCGATGACCATAGATGACTGTGCCGCAATATGACTGAGATCATTTGAACAAGCCTCTAATGCTAAATCTAAAGTCGTTTTTGCTTTCTTATGTTGTGCCAATAAAGGAGCTGCCAAGCGCTCCTTTGGAATAGCAGAAGATGCTGAGCGTTGCCAAGAACTGGCAATACTTTGTCCTAACATTTCAGCACCTTGCGGCGACAAACTATTGTGTCGCTTAAGTTGATCAATTGATGTTCGTTGTTGTAATAGGTCTCGTTTTGTAAACATTTGTGTATCCCTTACTAATGACCACGGTTTCCAACCTTTCTCCAACCTTCCCAGTTATATCCTAATCAAATAGCGTACAAAAGTACCTTATACCAAAGCTGTAGATGCTTAACAGATCAATTATAAGCAAAGGAATATATATATGCGTTATGTCGATCCTAATCAACCTGATTCAAAGGTTCAATTCAAAGCTCAATATGAGAACTTTATTGGCGGTCAATGGATAGCACCTATAAAAGGAGAATACTTCGATAATGTCTCTCCTGTCGATGGCAAAGTATTTACAAAAATACCGCGTTCGTCAGCTGAAGATATCGAACTCGCATTAGATGCAGCACACAAAGCAAAAGCTGAGTGGAACAAAAGTTCACCAACCGTACGTTCAAATATTTTACTTAAAATCGCAGATAGACTAGAACAGAATCTAGAATATCTTGCAGTTGCAGAAACTTGGGATAATGGTAAACCTGTTCGAGAAACACTTGCTGCCGATATTCCATTGGCAATTGACCACTTCCGCTATTTTGCAGGCTGTATTCGCGCACAAGAAGGTGGCATTTCAGAAATAGATGAAGATACGATTGCTTACCATTTCCACGAGCCTTTAGGCGTTGTTGGTCAAATTATTCCGTGGAACTTTCCAATCCTTATGGCAGCATGGAAGCTTGCTCCAGCACTTGCCGCAGGTAACTGTGTTGTCTTAAAACCAGCAGAACAAACACCTGTAGGCATTCTACTCGTTTTAGAGTTAATCCAAGATATTTTACCTGCTGGTGTATTAAACGTTGTGAATGGCTATGGTGCCGAAGTAGGTCGTCCACTTGCCACTAGTCCTCGTATTGCCAAAATTGCATTTACAGGTTCAACCCAAGTTGGGCAGTTAATCATGCAATATGCCACTGAAAACATTATTCCAGTGACTTTAGAACTCGGTGGAAAATCTCCAAATATCTTCTTTGAAGATGTTATGGATCAAGAGGATGATTTTCTTGATAAAGCACTTGAAGGCTTTGCAATGTTCGCACTTAATCAAGGCGAAGTTTGTACCTGTCCATCTCGTGCATTGGTTCAAGAAAGTATTGCGGATAAGTTCTTAGAAAAAGCCATTGAGCGTGTGAAACGTATCAAAGTTGGACATCCACTTGATACTGAAACAATGGTTGGTGCGCAAGCTTCACAAGAACAACAGGAAAAAATCCTACGTTGTATTAACACGGGTCGAGAAGAAGGTGCTGAACTTCTTACGGGTGGTGGTGCTAGACAAGAAGTAGGTGAAGGTTTCTATATCGAACCAACTGTCTTCAAAGGACACAACGCGATGCAGATCTTCCAAGAAGAAATTTTTGGACCAGTTCTATCTGTAACAACTTTCAAAGATTTTGATGAAGCCATCAAAATCGCAAACGACACCATCTATGGTTTAGGTGCTGGGGTTTGGGCTCGTTCTGCACATACTTCATACCGCGCTGGTCGAGCAGTTGAAGCAGGCCGTGTTTGGACAAACTGTTACCACATCTATCCTGCCCATGCTGCATTTGGTGGTTATAAAAAATCAGGCGTTGGTCGTGAAAACCACAGAATGATGTTAGATCACTATCAACAAACCAAAAATTTATTGGTGAGTTATTCAACCAAACCTGCTGGATTCTTCTAAAATATGAGTAGCGATTTTACCTATAAGTAAATATCCTAAATCAAATGAAAAGAGCAAGTACTACGGCACTTGCTCTTTTTTTGTCATCTCTATTTGAAGTTTTTTATATTTTATAAACAGCCAAATGATCATTTCCTAAAGTAAAAAAGACGAATCTCAACTCAAAGATTCTGAGTAAGGATTCGTCTTTTATGAAATATTAAATTGTACAGTTAAGCTTTGTTTTTATAAAACATATAGTAGCTTACATAGCAGGCAATCATAAATAAAACACAGCAGACAAAACCTACTTGCATTGAAGGGTCTGCCACCATACTAATACAAGTAATGACACAGAATACTCCACCTAGAATTGGTGTGAGTGGGAACAATGGTGCAGCAAATTTAAGGTCTTTGACAGTTTTACCTGATTTGATCCATTGTCTACGGAAGTTAAATTGGCTCACACAAATTGAGATCCAAACCACAACCATGGTAAAAGCAGCAACACCTAGTAAATTTTTGAAAATGGTTTCAGGCGCAAATTGTTCAGATAATAAACCAGGAATTGCACCAAACATGGTGACAATAATGGCAATAATTGGCGTACCTGAACGTGTCAATTTAGCAAACACTTTAGGAAGTTGATTCTGCGCTGACAATGACCACATCATTCGAGAAGCAGCAAATAAGCCTGAGTTAGCAGCCGATAAAAGTGCAGTAATAATCACAAAACGAATAATATCTTCTGCATATGGAATGCCGATGTAATTAAATACCGTTACAAATGGACTATTACTTACGCCTTCTGCATTGAGTCCTGCCATTTCATAAGGCAGTAATGCACAAATCACCACAATCGTACCAACAAAGAAAATCAATAAACGCCAAATTGCAGCATTAATTGCTTTCGGTACCGTTTTCGCAGGTTCTTCAGCTTCCCCTGCGGCAACCCCAATCAGTTCTGTACCAGAGAATGCAAAATTAACGATCAGCATTGTGGCAAAAATTGGGTAAATACCATTTGGGAACCAACCATGCTCGGTCAATTTACTAAACAGCGGTGCTGACTCATGACCATGATAGGAGATCAAGCCAAAAATAGCGGCTAGGCCCAATGCAATAAAACAGATAATGGTGAGAACTTTAACCAAAGATAGCCAAAATTCCGACTCAGCAAATAACCGAGTGGAACTCACATTCAGCGTAAAGACCAGTGCTGCAAATAATAAGGTCCATGTCCACATGGATATGGAAGGAAACCACTCCTGCATGAGTAAAGCTGCAGCTGTGAATTCAGTACCTAATGTTGCAGTCCACGTCAACCAATACAACCATGTGATCATATAGCCCGTGCCTGGTCCAATATAGGTTCTGGCATATTCACCAAATGAACCCGAAACTGGCATCTGTACTGCCAACTCACCTAAACACAGCATCACCATGTAGGCAATGATACCACCAAGCAGGTAAGAGAGAATCGCACCAATGGGACCTGCCTGTGAAATCACATCACCTGAGCCTAAAAATAAGCCCGTTCCAATTGCACCACCTAATGAAATCATCACCAAATGACGTTTCGTCATGGCACGTTTTAGCGGCTTACCCACTTCCATATTGTTAATCATACACGATCACTCCAACTATCTTTTTATGACAACCTGTCCTTGCTTTCCACTTCATAAAAATGAATATCCAATGGATATTTTTTCCGATCTTTTGTTTTCTACTGAACATCCATATTCAAACTCCATTTACGCCTATTCCGTATCACATCCATTTTTTAAAAGTCGATGTAGTGTATGCTACCCAATTTCCTTTAAAACCAGTCCAGCTCTCAAGCCCATCTTCACATTTGGATTTGGAAATAAAATCCAAACTTGTTGATTATCGACGACATAATTGCCTGCTTGCTGAGTTGCAATCACCTCACCTTTCTGAAAGGTCGAAAAATTAGGTGCATCAGCACTTAATTGCAATTGGAAATCGTCACTCTGCCTTAGAACGGAGTCCACCACCTTAAATTGGCGAATACTTGGCTTTTGTCTACATGGCAAAGCCTGCTCTGAAAGTACCGCACGTAAAACCTGATCCGTACTCGCAAATTCAGCTAAATCATTTTGACCAAACGGCTTTGCTTTGCCTAACTCCAAGGTACTACTCGCCGCTTGACATCGTTCAGCAGTAAAATGAGTAAAGGTTTTTCCAACCGCATTGTGATACACCAAAGCATCCAAATCCGCAGCATTCAAACTTTGAATCAGGAAGTCATCATAGGGCTGTGTTTGATAGGGAAATAATGCAAATACAGGCAGTAATGATGCACGAATTGCAGTGTGCATATCATAATGATAGCGCTGTGCTTCAAACTGACTTTGCTCAAAAAACTCTGAAGTAAACTGTTCTAATTGTGCTGCTCGATGCGTTTCATCATCTTGTGCTAACTGCTGATATGCACCACAAAACATTCGGTTCATATCATTTTCGAGATAACGAACACCTTGTCGAATTGCCTTAGGATTACCTAAAACAAAGAGTACACGCACCGCTAATTTTAAATGCTCAGCAAATAGGTCACTAATGATGCGAGACAATAATTCAATCGGTGCTGTTTCATTACCATGAATTCCAGCAGAAAGCACCATGGTTTTTCTATACGCTGTTTTAGGTGTACATTGCAGTAACCCTTCACCTAGCCATTGCCATGTAAACTCAACTGTTTCACCCTGCATTTGCTCAGGTTCCTGTTGCGCTAAAGTCAATGCGAGTAGATCAACCATGTACTTTCATCCTTAAAAGCTGTTATTTGCTGTTTTATCTTTGGAAGTGATAAACCGAGCCTAAATTTAAAATCTTAGTGAGTTCATCTAGCGCAGTACGGCTCTCAATCAATAAACTTGGATCAGCCAAATCATCCTGCGTTAACTCATCACGATAATGCTGATCCACCCACTGATTCAGTGTTTTGAACAAAGCATCATTCATGAACAAGTTTGGATTGACTGCATTCAACTCAGCTTCGTTTACAGCAACACGAAGTCTTAAACATGCAGGTCCGCCGCCATTCCGCATACTTTCACGCAGATCAAATACTTTAATGTCGTCAATTGGTGTTCCCATTTGAATCATGTCATTTAAGTAACTCCAAACGGCTGAGTTCTGACGAGATTCTTCTGGTACAACGATGCTCATGCCACCATCAGCACGGGTTAAGATTTGACTATTGAATAAATAAGTTGAAACAGCATCTTCAACCTTCACTCGACTTTCAGGCACTTCAATCGAAACAAACTCTTGTTCAATTTCGGCCATCTTGTGACGAATTTCATCTAAGGCTGCAGCTTGATTTAAAAAAGCATGTTGGTGATGGAACAACACCTGTTGGTTACTCACGGCGATCACATCATTATGAAATACGCCTTGATCAATCACGTCAGGATTTTGCTGAATAAATACAGTACGCTTTGCATCTAAACGATGTAAACGCGCAATCGCTTCACTCGCCTCACGCGTTTGACGTGCAGGGAATTTTTGTGGTGCAACCGTACCACCAAGTTGTTGTTGACCGTAAACAAAAACTTGCACGCCAGCCTGATCATAAGCACCGCCTAGACGATTATGATTGGCTGCACCTTCATCGCCAAATAAAGCAGCTTCTGGCAATGCTTCGTGATGCGCGAAATAGACATCATTCTTGAACATCGCTTGAAGAATACGAGTCGTTGTATGATGCTCAATTGATCGATGGAACTTATTATTTAGGTTTGCAGCAGTAAAATGCATTCGCCCGTCAGCACTGTCAGCCGATGGCGATACCGTACACGAGTTCGCGGTCCACATCGATGAAGCTGAACTCAATGATGATAGCAAAGCAGGTGCAGTACGCATGGCTTGAGCAATTACATCAATATCACTACCTGTAAAGCCTAAACGACGCAATGTTGGCACATGCGGACGCTCTTGTGGTGCAAACACGCCTTGTTTAAGCCCTAAGTCTGCAAGGGCTTTCATTTTTTTCAAGCCTTGTTTTGCAGCAAGCTTAGGATTTGATGCGTTATTACGGTTTTTAGTTGAAGCCACATTACCAAATGATAAGCCCGCATAATGATGCGTAGGACCAACTAAACCATCGAAATTGATTTCATAACCAGACATTTTATTCTCCATGTGTCCCGATGCGATCCGTCTTAGAGCACAATGCCCGGTGATAATTTTGCAGGAAGCGTCACGTTATCACTTTCCAATGATGCCATTGGCCAAGCACTATAATCTGCTGCATAAAAGGCACTCGCTCGGTGATTACCAGAAGCGCCTACTCCACCAAATGGTGCTGCACTTGAAGCACCAGTCAATGGTTTATTCCAATTCACAATACCCGCACGTGCTTCAACTAACACACGATCAAATAAATCACGGTCAGGTGAAACCAAACCAACCGCCAAACCAAATCGAGTGTTATTGGCGATGCTTAATGCTTCATCAAAAGTGTTGTAGCGATAAATCGTCGTCAATGGACCGAAGTATTCATCATCAGGAATACCATCGACCTGTGTTAAATCTAAAATACCTGCGGTCAACAATGAACTGTCTGCTTGTGGACGTGTCATTTCTAATAATGGTTTTGCGCCTAAAGCAATCAGTTTAGTTTGTGCTACTAACATTTGTTCAGCAGCACGAGAAGAAATCACACCACCCATAAATGGTTGTGGTTCAGCATTCCACTCACCAACAACTAGATTTTTCGCGACTTCCACAAAACGTTGAATAAAAGCATCACCATTTGCACCCTGCTTGACAATGATTCGGCGTGCACAAGTACAACGTTGTCCTGCCGAAACAAAAGCGGATTGAATAGCTAAATTCACGACCGCATCAATATTGCTTGCTTCATCAATAATGAGGGCATTATTGCCACCCATTTCCAAAGCAAGGATTTTTTCAGGTGTGCCCGCCATTTGCTTATGCAAGTGATAACCTGTATTCGCACTACCTGTGAACAACAAACCATCAATTTGTTCAGCCGCAGCAAGTGCCTCACCTGTACTACGCCCACCTTGTACGATATTCAATACGCCATTCGGCAAACCTGCTTGCTGCCATAACTTTGCCGTTTCTTCCGCAGTCCAAGGGGTGAGTTCACTTGGTTTAAACACTACGGTATTACCTGCAATCAATGCAGGAACAATATGACCATTTGGCAAATGGCCTGGGAAGTTATATGGACCAAATACAGCCAAAACACCATGTGGACGATGACGTAGTGAAGCAATACCATCTGGCATTCTAGTTTCACTGAAACCCGTACGTTGATCATAAGCACGAATTGAAATCGCGACTTTGCCAACCATCGATTGCACTTCGGTCAATGTTTCCCAAAGTGGTTTACTGGTTTCTTGGCTAATCACTTGAGCCAATTCATTTTTATTCTGCTCAAGTAGACTCGCAAAACGTTCAATAATTGCGATACGATCTTCTAAAGGCATACGTGCCCAAGCAGGAAATGCCTGACGAGCAGCAAGACATGCCTGCTCAACATCAGCTTGGCTGGCTTCATGACCTGCCCAAATTTGCTGATTGTTAACCGGGTTGGTTTTACTGAATGCGGTTCCTTGTCCTTGGATCCAAGCACCATTAATTAATAATGCACCTTGTGACATTAGTTCTTCTCCATTTTTTCTAATGCTAAAACACGTACTTGATCGTGTTCAGCAATATTCAGTGCTTGTGCTTGTGCTGCTGTCATCTGCAAAGTGTCACTTTCAGTGATTTTGTTATTGATCAACAACACGCAATAATCTTGGTATTGGTCATTCGCAACCAAAAAATGAGTTTCTGTCGTTTCAACTTGCTCAGTGATTTTAACGTTGAGCAAACGACTCTCTTTGACTGCACGTAGTTCAGCGATATTGGCTTCCAGTGTTGGCCCTGCATCAAAAATATCCACATAACCTTGATATTTAAGCCCTTCTGACATCAACACTTTTGCCGCAGGCAATGTATGTGGATGTACTTCAGCAATCACAGCACGCGCTTCTGAGGTCAACAAATCAACGTAGACTGGAAATCTCGGCATGAGTTCTGCAATAAACGCTTTTTGTCCTACACCACTTAAATAATCCGCAGCTGCAAAATCCATATTGAAAAATAGATAACCGAGCGAATCCCAAAATGGTGATTGTCCATTTTGATCCGAGAAACCACGCATTTCAGCAATCAATCTTTCTTCAAAAAAAGAACGGAAGGCAGCAATAAACAGAAAACGTACTTTTGATAAAAATTTACCATTTTGGTTTTTGCGGTATTCAGGATCAAGGAACAAAGTGCAGAGTTCACTGCAACCAGTATGATCATTACTTAAAAAAAGAGTATCTAAAGTCTTATACACATTTAAGGCTTTAGAGGCATGCACCTGTTTTGCTACACGGAAGTTGTAAAATGGTTCTTTTAAACCAACTGCAACTTCAATCGCACTCACACCCACAATTTTGTGAATACTGGTATCTTCTAAAACAAACAAATAACTTGCCTCACACTTTTCGGTTAAACCCGCTAAAGTGTGAGTCGTACGTGTAATACGTTCAGCTAAAATTTCTTTGTTTTCTGGTAGGGAGGTCAAGCCAATGCCCGACTCTCCTGCTCTTTGCGCTAAACGATAAATATCATCTAAGTCCCGATGCGCTGCATGTCTAACAATCATCATGGTTAGATGCTCACAACAAGATTTAGAGGCGTGCTAAGGCACGAGCAAAACGATTTAAACCTTCGTCAATATCTTCCATTGGAATAATGAGTGAAGGAGTAAAGCGTACGACATCAGTACCTGCAACCAACGCCAACAAGCCTTCTTCACCCGCTAAGGTCACGATATTTTTTGCTTTGCCTGCATATTCATCTTTCAGTACGCAACCAATTAATAGACCTTGACCGCGAATTTCTTTGAATAAACCATATTCAGCATTGATTTTATTCAAAGCATCGATGAAATATTGATGACGTTCTTTAACGCCGTCTAAAACTTCTGGTGTATTGATAAATTCAAACACCGCACCAGCCACTGCACAAGCCAATGGATTACCACCATAAGTCGTACCGTGATCACCCACCGCATACATGTTGGCATAATGATCTGTAGTAATCATTGCACCAATTGGGAAACCACCACCTAAGGCTTTTGCCGTCGTTAAAATATCTGGAGTTACGCCAGTATTCATATAGGCATACAATGAGCCTGTACGACCAACGCCTGTTTGTACTTCATCAAAAATCAGCACAGCGCCTTTCTCATCGCACAATTCACGTAAGCCTTTCAAAAATTCGATGTCGGCTGGTAACACACCACCTTCACCTTGGATCGGTTCTACGATCACCGCACAGGTATTTTCAGTAATAATAGCTTTAGCAGCATCTAAATCATTAAATGCCGTATGCTCGATTCCACCCGGTAAAGGTGCAAAATCTTGAGAATATTTAGGTTGTCCACCTGCTGTTACGGTAAACAAAGTTCGACCGTGGAATGCATTTTTAAATGCAACAATATGATTTTTATTTGGATTACCACTGACTAAACCGACTTTACGTGCCAGTTTTAATGCTGCTTCGTTCGCTTCTGCACCAGAGTTACAGAAAAACACTTTGTCAGCGAATGTACTTTCAACCAATTGTTTTGCAAGGCGTAATACTGGCTCATTAGTATAACCATTACCAATATGCCAAAGTTTTTGAGCTTGTTCTGTTAAAGCATTCACCGCAACTGGATGTGCATGACCTAAAGCATTAACCGCAATACCACCTGCAAAATCAATATATTCTTTATCGTTTTGATCCCAAATACGAGAACCTTCGCCACGAACCAAAATGAAATTTGCTGGAGCAAAAACAGGCACCATCCAATCATTAAAATTGCTACGTGTAATTGCGACATCGCTCATTTTACTTACTCACTTCCTGTTTGGATATTCAGGCTTGTTGAACACTCAACAAGCCCTTTGCTTTAACTGTATGAATGGTTTTAACCAGGGAAAATACCGCGTTCTTTACGCGCTTTAAGGATACGTTCACACGCTAAAATATAAGCTGCAGTACGTAAGCTACATTCTTTCTGCGCTGCGGTATTCCACACATCACTCATGGCTTGAATCATTAATTTATCAAGACGCTCATTAATTTCATCTTCGCTCCAGAAATAACTCGCCATATCTTGAACCCATTCAAAATAACTGACGGTTACACCACCTGCGTTACAAATTACGTCAGGAACTACAGTAATGTTACGGCTAACGAATACATCATCTGCTTCTGGATAAGTTGGTCCGTTTGCACCTTCAAGCACAATTTTCGCTTTGAGTTTTTGTGCACGTTCAACCGTAATCTGACCTTCCAATGCTGCTGGAATCAGAATATCCATATCGACATCCCAGAATTCTTCATCCGAGATCACAGTAGCTTCAGCAAAACCTTTCACGCCACCCTGTTCAGCAACATGCTTTTGTAATGCTTTTACGTTAAAACCTTCAGAATTAAAAATTGTGCCTGTGTGATCTTGCACAGCAACAATTTTTGCACCTGCCTGATTAAACAAATAAGCAGCTTCATTACCTACGTTACCAAAACCTTGAACCGCAACTTTGCTACCTTCGATAGGTAATTTGATACGCTCTGCAACTTGCATACCTGTAACAAATACGCCACGACCTGTTGCACGAACACGGCCGAGTGAACCACCTAAATGCACAGGTTTTCCAGTTACAACACCAGTAACCGTATGACCTTTAATACTTGAATAAGTATCCATCATCCAACCCATGATATTGGCATTAGTACCAACATCAGGTGCAGGAATATCAATTTGTGGGCCGATAATTGGGCTAATTTCACTAGTAAAACGACGAGTTAAACGCTCTAATTCACGTGTTGAAAGTTCTTTAGGGTTAACACGAATACCACCTTTTGCGCCACCAAATGGGAGATTAAGCACCGCAGTTTTAATGGTCATCCATGCTGATAACGCCATGACCTCATTCAATTCAACATCTTGGTGATAACGAATACCACCTTTACCAGGACCACGAGAGAGATTGTGCTGTACACGATAGCCTTCAAAATGACGAATTGTGCCGTCATCCATCACGATTGGCACATCAACAATTAGCGTACGTTTTGGTGTTTTCAGTGTGTTGATAAAGTTGCTGAGGTCGGCATCCAAATAAGGTGCTACACGATCTACTTGAGTGAGAAAGGTTTGCCAAGCACTACCATTTTGAGCCGCATATGATAAAGACATCATCTTTTCCTTAATTAATCAATTGTCCCTGTTATCTACAGATTCCCTTACTGCAAAGGTTTCCGCTCACCCCATCGTTCCGTGTCAACATAGATCTCTTGATTCATTCGAAAAAAATGTTTGGGGCTTCGTATATTGATTATTATTAAGAATCAAATTGATTCACAAAATTCTTTATAATGATTAAAATGAATTAATTTTTATCAATTTGCTAATAGCAAGTATCAAAATGAACAATATTGATCATATTCTCTTAGGTTTACTCAAAGATAATGCTCGGATCTCAATTACAGATCTGGCTGCAAAAACACGTGTATCAAGAGCAACGGTACAAAAGCGAATTGAATATATGGAATCGACGGGCATCATCACGGGATATACTGTACGCTTCCGCCCAAATGTGGAAAAAAATATTATCCGTGCTTGGATGAATATCATGGTGGAAGGAACCAAAGCGCAAGCGGTTATTCGTGAATTACGCCTAGAATCAGCCGTTGAACGCCTACATACTACAAACGGGAAATGGGATATTTTGGTTGAATTACAGTCCGACAGTTTAGAAAATTTTGACAAGGCACTCGAACGAATTCGAAATATTTCAGGTATTTATAATAGTGAAACCAGCATTTTACTGTCTACATATAAAACATAATGATAGATGATGATTCACATTAAAATGAATTAACTAGGATGCTCACACAAATTAAATGAGCATCCTTAAATTGAAGAATATTTTAACTTTTTTTCAAAGTTTTTTTGGTTAAAAAATCTAATGCTTGAGAATAATGAGTTGGTGTAATCCGCTGAATCAAATCTAAAATCTTGGCATCATTCCCAATCAATACCCGAGCTTTGTCATGTTTGACCGCCTCTAAAATGATTTTTGCAGCTTCTTCTGGTGGGGTTTTCAGGACTTTATTAAATGATCGACTAGCCTTTGCCGGATTCATACCCAAAGAACGGATACTGTCACTCATACGAGCACTATTAGCAATATTGGTTCGTATACCACCTGGATGCACACAAGTCGCACTGACACCATTATTTTGCATATTTAATTCTTGGCGTAATGATTCGGTAAAACCACGCACTGCAAACTTTGTTGCGTTATAAGCACTTTGAGAAGGTTGCGCAGTGAGTCCAAATAAACTAGAAATATTAATAATATGCCCTTCACCACTTTGCTTTAAATAAGGCAAAAACTCTTTTGTGCCGTAGACAACACCCCAAAAATTAATATTAAAAATCCATTCCATTTCTTCATAGCTCATCCCTTCTACGGTACTTGCTAATGCAACGCCAGCATTGTTAAAAATCAAATTGATTTTGCCATGATCTTTGAAACTATTCTCCGCCCATTCACGTACAGCTTGCTGATGAGAAACATCTAGTTTGGTTAAAGTGACTTTCACAGGATACTGTTTTACTAAAGATAATGTTTCAGCTAAACCTTGATCATTCACATCACTCAAAGCTAAATCAGCGCCTTGCTGTGCTAATAAAATTGCAAGTTGTTGACCGATTCCAGAACCTGCACCCGTAATTGCAGCAACCTTTTGATTAAAACTTTTCATATGATGACTCTAATTTAATTGATAAAAATTGGCAGCGTTTTGTCTAAAAATGGAATACATCGCTTGATCACCATAAGGTGTAATCATTTCAATATAAGCTTGGATCAAATCACTTAGCGTTGCATTTGCTTTATCCATAGGAAAATTTGAAGCAAAAATGATTCGATCTGGACCAAATACCTGTATTGCATGCTGAATCAATGGTGTTAATAAATTCACCATTTCATAGACGGTTGCAGTACGGTATTGTTGATAAAATCGGTGTCCCAACACGGGCATCATCAGTCCAGAAATCTTGGCATAAACATTTTTTTGCTCAGCCAAAACTGCCAAATCATGCTGCCATTGCTGGAAAATTGCGGCACGTTGTGAAGGTGTTTGACCAGTTTTTTTGCCAATAGCACCAAAAAGCCCTGCGGGTGTTGCCAAATGATCAACGACTATAGGTGTTTGAGAAAATTGTTTCGCTAATTTTGTAATTTCTGAAATTTGTGTTGAATAAGTCCACGCATCAAAAGATAAATCCATTTTGGCAAGTTGTTCAAAGCCTTTAAGGAATTTTTTAGACTGATATAAATGTGCTTGATCACACCAACGATAAATACCAGAATCCTCATGCCAAGAAGCCATTTTACGAATACCTTTAAATAGAGGGCTGGCATCTTGATGCGCTTTTAAAATCTGTTTAAATTTTCGATCTCGCGGGTCAGCAGTGGCAATAATTGCACCTAGCTTTAAATTTTGGTCTTTAAAATTTAATTGTTGAATCCATTTGGTTTCTTCAACAACACCAAAGCCTTTATGATGATGCCAATTTGCTTCGACATGTACTACGCTTTCAATCGCATGATGTCGCATATCTTCATGATAATTTTGAGGGAGATAAGGACTCAACGCATATTCAGTTAATCCTAGCGTGTCTAAAAGTGGTTTCGGTTTAACGAATCGCACAACTTTATCCATCACACGGGGATAATTCCCCAAAGCTTTAACCAACAAGGCAGCAGAATGTGGAGTATGGTATGGATCCCATTGATGGATATGCGGATCTATAATTGCAAAATCGAGTTTTTTCATTCAGACACTCTTTATTATTTCAAAAGATGAACATGTGATGATCATCGTCCCAAATCATCATTTATTTAATTTTTAAAATACGGCTTATTTTTAGAGTACAGAACAAAAATCTATGAATAAAATGATTTATTCTAATGAAGAGCTATGAATATTATTCATTATTTTGAATGGCTGGATGAATATAACTCAAGCAGCATCCAGTAGATGTTGATCATTGTAGCGAAACAGATTCGCAAGCTTAAATTTGCTGTATTAAATCAATAGCTGAACAGTCCTATAAATCAGGCTTGAAGCTGATTTTAAAGAAAATATTCCCAAATAATATAGCCTAAACCAAAACCGATAAAAGCATAGAGTGTGATAATAAAAAACACAAAACTCGCATTATTTTTCTTTTTTAAAAAACTCATATTTAGCCCATTCATATCAACCTCGTTATACTTTGAATGAATACAGATGATAAAGGTAGATACAGATTTTATAAAAAAAATATAACAGATAGTTTTATGAAAGAAATAATAAGCTAAAAACCTGAAAGATCATTCAAGATCAGTCAGGTTTTGCTTTGTTTTGTTCTAGATTACAGAATTACATTTACGTTTCAGCAATCGGACTAAACCTTGCTCAATTAAAAAGTAACTCGGCGATAATTTCGATATTCAGGTGTCCAAAAATTATCTTCAATCACATTTTTCAGCACATCATTGCTCATGGGTACTGCTAATCCATCTGCCATAGCAGCTTTTGCAACTTTAAAAGCAATGAATTTGGAGACTTGATGAATGTCATTAATATTTGGCAATAGATCTGCAGCTGGATTTTTTAAACGCGGTGAGCAATCTGCCAATGCTGTGCTTGCAGCCATCAACATTGCATCACTAATATGATTTGCACCACACGCAATCACACCCAAGCCTATTCCTGGGAAAATATAAGAATTATTACACTGAGCAATCGTATAAGTTTTACCTTGGAAATATACTGGTGCAAAAGGACTACCTGTCGCAACGATTGCAGCACCTTGCGTCCATTCAATAATATCTTTTGGCTGAGCTTCTACTTGAGAAGTCGGGTTAGATAATGGCAAAACAATCGGATGCTTATAATATTTAGCCAAAGTTTTAATCACTTCTTCACTAAATAAACCTGCTTGCCCTGATACACCAATCAGAATACTTGGTTTAGCATTTTTTACGACATCAAGTAGCGCAATCTCTTGTCCTGCATATTCCCATTCTGAAATTGCATTCACAGGTGTTGCGAGTTTTTGTTGAAAGTCGAGTAAATTGGGCTGTTGATCAGTCATTAAACCGAAGCGATCAACCATGAAAATACGTGAACGGGCTTCATGATCGCTCAACCCTTCATCCATCATTTGCCGAACGATATGCTCAGCAATACCACATCCTGCTGAACCAGCACCAACAAAAGTAATGGTTTGATCTTTAAGTTGTTTACCAAGTGCTCTAGATGCAGCAATTAGACTGGCAACTGTAACTGCTGCAGTTCCTTGAATGTCATCATTAAAGCAGCAAATTTTATCTCGATATTGAGTCAATAATGGCATTGCATTAATTTGGGCAAAATCTTCAAACTGTATCAACACATTCGGCCAACGTTCACGCACAGCAGAAATAATCTGTTCGACAAATTGGTAATATTGCTCCCCTCTGATTCGAGGTTGCTTCAATCCCATGTAAATTGGATCGTTGAGTAATTCTTGATTATTTGTACCAACATCTATCGTAATCGGTAACGTATAAGCAGGACTAATACCTCCACATGCGGTATATAGAGATAATTTTCCAATTGGAATTCCCATACCACCAATACCCTGATCACCTAAACCAAGGATGCGCTCACCATCGGTAATGACAATCACTTTGACATTTTTCTTATTCACATTATGAATAATTTGATCGATGTATTGACGTTCGCCATAGGAGATAAAAATTCCGCGATGGCGGCGATAAATATCCGAGAAACGCTGACATGCTTCCCCTACTGTTGGGGTATAAATAATCGGTAGCATTTCATCTAAATGCTGACTCAATAAATTATAAAAAAGTGTTTCATTTGTGTCTTGAATATTTCTTAAATAAATATGCTTATTCAAGTTATTGTCAAATGACAAGTACTGCTGATAAGAGCGTTGCGTTTGTTCTTCGATGTTTTCGATATTGTTAGGTATCAGTCCATGTAAGTTAAACTGCTCACGCTCTTCAGTCGAAAAAGCTGAACCTTTATTCAAGAGTGGAAGTTCTAAAAGAGCGTTCCCAGCATAGGGAATATATAAAGGTTTCTGGATTTTACTAGGATTTGCGGGCATACCTTACTCTTTCGATGATCTATCAAATATCAAATTTTCTTTGCTCAAGATGGAATTAAAATCACCTTAAACGAAGTGCATAATTTACACCAATAGACACCTAAATCTGCATATATCTCAGTATATAAAAGGTGATTGGTTATTTAGAAAATAAATACTCTGTTTAAATTATATCCATCCTGACCGAAACAATCGTAACAATTGGTATTGATGTGTGCTGAAAAAACAGGACTCTTCGACTTGGGAGATTCTATGCAGCCAACTTTAAAAAGCCAGTGGTGTTTCAAAAAGTATGCTGGCGTTAAACAAATACGTTATTAATGTAAAAGAAAGTCGAATCAAAGGCTTTAAAATGATTTTCGAGCTTTTTAGAAAAGTTGCAACTTCTCCTAAATCCACGCCTGATTCGATGACGAATTCTACAATTGTTACCTTCAATACCGACGGTAAAAAACTTACCCATCACTTGCTTGCAACATTGAAATGCTGTGATAAAACTATCCCTGTGATCACTCGCAATTCGAGTATATTGAACCCCAAGCTTTTTAAGTCTAGCTTTAAGACGTTGAACCGTTGCTAAATCCCGCTTACCCCAAACATAAGCAACAATTTCTCCAGATTCGCGATGGTAAGCATAAATCAGCCATTGTTTATTTTGCTTATTACCCACAAACGTCCAAAACTCATCTACTTCAAGACATTCGTAATAACTTTGTTGAGCATGAAGCTGATATTCTGATTGACTTAAAGTACGCAATACTTTGCCAATGCTGATACGTTCAACCTCTTCAATATCTCTTACACCACTACCTCTTACCATTAAGTGGAGTATCTTTGTCGTGATACCTGAATGACAACCTTGATAGCTCAGTGCGTGGTCACCAATAAATTGACGTTTGCAATCTTTACATTGGTAATTTTTGCCATCCACTTTTTGCCATTTTTCTTTATACGGTTACTCAGGCAGGCTGGACATTTGATTTGTAGGGTGATTTGCATTTCCTTATTTTATCAAAGTTCAGCTTGTTTTTTTCAGCATAGTTTTTGAAAAACCACCGAAATTCTTTTTCCATTTCCGCAGTTTTGAGTTGTTGTTTGAGTTTCTTATTTTCTTCGAGTAGAGCAACAAGATCGGGCAAATATTCTTGTGTTCCTGCTAATGTCCCAAACTTTGCTTTCTTGTACCGATTTGATAAGGTTTGCATGGAAATACCGAGTTGTCGCGCTGTTTCGGAAACATTACCTTTATTTTCCTCAATGGCTTTTATTGCTTCAGCTTTAAATTCTGTCGTATAAATCTTTTGTTTTTTGCTCATGGTAAACTCCTGATGAGTATGTTTAGTTTACCAAGTTAAACTCTCCGTTTTTGTCAACACACATCACTCGTATCATCGGCGACTGCTGTACCATGAATGATATGCATGATCATGGCATAGGCGATGCTGCCTTTAAATGGGATTTCTGGAAGTTGATCAAATTTAAAAAATTGAGCATCACTAAGCTCATCTTGCTGTAATTCAATTTCGCCCGCTTGATAATCTGCTTTAAATGCAACCATCAAATTACTTGGAAATGGCCAAGGCTGACTTGCCAAATATTTTATATTTTTAATATGTAGGCCTACTTCCTCAAATGTCTCACGTCGAACGGCATCTTCTAATGTTTCCCCTACCTCAACAAAACCAGCGATCAAACTATACATTTGCGTTTTATTTCGTGCATTTTTTGCGAGTAGAATTTCATTATCCCCACGTGTAATAATCGTAATGACACATGGATTCACTTTTGGATATTGTGTATAGCCACAACTTGAACAAACCATCGCAAACTGCTCAATGCTCTGGGTGGTTTTAGTTCCACATCGACCACAAAACTGATGATTACGTCGCCATTCAAGTAATTGTATAGCTCGACTTGCTTGCTCAAATTGCGTCTTATTCCAAAACTGGACTAATTGACGAATCGGTACAAAATCGAATCCTTCAGGAATAGTTTCATTTTCAGATAAATCTCGAGCAATCACTTTATGATCACTTGATAACGCCAGATCGTTATGCAATCTTTCGACTTGAGGAAGTTGGAAATCTTGATCCACTAAAAGCTGCTGTTGTTGAAAAATATAAGCAATTGATAAATTAGACATTACTTTACCTTAGTGATATGCAATTGATCTATATAAATAAAATCTATACTGTAGAATTAGTTATGAACGAAAACTTCTAATTTGTCACTGATCTTATTCAATGATGCTTGTATTGGCGTGTACAATAACCACGAGACACTTCAGGTGAACGTAACTGCAAATGTTTTGTCTTACGTCCACTTACTCTCTTCCGCCAAAGCTTAAAGCTATTGGTTTGTAAATGAAGCCGCATAAGTCGGATTACAGCTGATTCATTCAAACCATATTCACGTGAGATCGCTTCAAATGGGGTTCTGTCTTCCCAAGCCATTTCAATAATTCTAGATATATCACCATCGAGATATTGAGCTGTCTGAATCACAAAATCATCCTTACTTTTTAGAATTAAACTCAAAAATTCATGCAATAGATGACTATCAATCATCTGTTATCAGAATTTAAATATTTGGATGATATTAAGATGTTATAGATGAAAAATTTGTGATTTTTTAAGATGAAGTATTATAAGAAAATGATCTAAACAAGGGAGAAATTTAATCTCCCTTAAAACATAAGTGATTGATCTACAATTTTATATAATTCATTTTATACGATAGCGGTCTTTCTAGGATGTAAACTTGCTTAGGCTACTCAGAGATCAAAATTTGGTGGTGTTTCAAAATGTATGCTGATCATTTTAACATCACTATACAAAACTGTGGTTAATGTAAAAGAATCCAAGATTAAAAGCTTTTACATGATTCAATACCTTCTTCGAAAAACAGCATGTTCTTCTTACTGCTCGCCTTATGCGGTGTCTTAATCGGCAGTTGTTTCCTTCTATCCCGACTGTATAATATTTCCCTTCTTGGTCCGGCTTAAAAATTTTGATGAAACTTTCCCAATGATCACTCGATATACAATCATAAGTAATACCCAGTTCTTCTAAACGGTTTTTTAGCCTTTGTGCTGTATGAGCATCTCTTCCTCCCCATACAAAAGCCACTATTTCTCCGCTACTTCTATCATAGACGTACTGTAGCCAATGCTTATCTTTCTTGTTGCCTACAAATGTCCAAAATTCATCAACTTCCAAGCATTTATAATGAGTTCTTTGAGGAATTATTTCATGATTTGATTGTGTAAGCGTTTTAAGTATCTTGCCAATACTAAACCTCGTAATCTTTGCAATATCCCGAATGCCACAACATCGCACAAGCATAAGCAAAATCAATTTGACCGCTTTTGAATGACAGCCTAAATACGTCAAATTATGGTCACCCACAAACTGCCTATTACATTCTTTACAACGATAGTTTTGCTTACCATCGTGTTTAATGCCATTCTTCTTTATACTTGTACTCTGGCATCGAGGACAATGAAGTTCTATTTCGATTTTCACACATTTAAATATAGCTGAATTGTTCCTCGTTGCCTCCTTTTCTTATGAGCATACTTTTTAGAACACCACCCAAAATTTTTTGACTTAAACAAACCATCGTAAACGGAACAGAATATTTACAGTATTAGATAATTAAAGTTAAGCAGATTAAAAAAAAGCCACATCTGGAAATGTGGCGAAAGGTGTAACTATACTTGTACGGCTTTACCGTATTTTTAAGTTAACTGAATTAGCTTAAATCAAACTGAATTTATCAAACTAAAGAAAGTTCTCTGATCAGTAATGATCATATTAAGTAATAAGACATCTACGTTTTATATAGGATGCAATGGGGTTAAATTAGAGCAGAAAAAGAAGACACTGGTTACTAAGCCAAGAAAGCACTCGTCATCTTGGTCGGCTATTCAGACAGTACAATTCAGCACTAGTCTCACGAATTAGTTTTAAAATTTACTGTGAGATTAATGTCCTAGGCTGTGACATAAAACTACTACAGCAAGCAGCGAAACGATTACATCAAAAATTTGTCTACCACATTCATCACATTGGTTTAGATAAAATTTTATGTATTCAAAGAACAATGACAGACCAATGTTAGGTCAATATTCTTGTTTAAGCTAAACCAAATGCAGAAATTAACTTCAATATTGATTTAAGTCAATTTCGCGATAGATACGAAAAGGATTCAATTCAACTTATCACCATTGCCAATGACCTGCATGATAAACGCTTTGAACCATTCGCTAAAAGCAACAATCGTACTGATATCAATTTCAAGGAATGGAAAAGATTTTTTAAACATATGCTCTATCCTTTGAATCATTACTACTATGAATCAGAGCATATAAAACCATCATTTACCACAACTTTGCTATAAGTTGAAAACAATTACTAAATCAAGTTTCTAGTCAACCAACGGAATTTCAAACTTGGGAATATCAAATGTAATTAAATCCAAAGTTTGATGAGGTATAGGTTGAGGGGTAAAACCACAGATAAAAAATAAGCCCTTGTAAAAACAAGGGCTTATTTAGATATTTGGCGGAAGCGGTGAGATTCGAACTCACGGAGGACTCACACCCTCGTCGGTTTTCAAGACCGGTGCATTAAACCGCTCTGCCACGCTTCCAATGGCGGCTATCATATAAATAAAAATTAGAATTGGCAAATCTTTTATTCAAAATAATCAATCAAATGCTCAAAATAAAATCAAAACAGTAAAAATTTAAACATTTTTAGATTTTTCATAGCAAATTGAGTTGATATACCACACTTTTTTTCCTAATGGAGTAATGACTTCCACCTCATCATCCACCTCTTTGCTCAATAATGCACGTGCCATTGGAGAATCAATCGAAATATGCTGGGGATGATGATCATAAATTTCATCTATCCCAACAATCCGTAATTTTTTTTGTTCTCCGTCATCATTTTCAATCTCAACCCATGCCCCAAAATAAACTTTGCCCTCTTGCTCAGGCATATAATCGACAATTTTTAATTCTTCTAGACGTTTTCCTAAATACCGGACACGACGATCTATTTTTCTGAGTATTTGTTTATTGTATTGATAATCTGCATTTTCTGAACGATCCCCCAAACTTGCAGCCCAATTTACTTTTTTAGTAATTTCTGGTCGTTCGTCATGCCATAGTCTTTTCAACTCGGCAACCAATAAATCATGTCCAGTTCGCGTAATTAAGTTCGATTTCATGGGTTCAAATACGTTAAAACAACATTCTATTTACAAGTTTTTGCATTGTATTCCTTATTTTAGCATGACAACAGTGTATAAATTTTATTCTTTTTCAAATCATGCATTTGTGAGGTATTTCTCATTTTTTTATTGATCAAAATTTGACAATCCTTTTTTCGGCGCTTAATATGCGCCCCTAAGTTGATTTTGTTTGTTTTTTGTACACTTTGTGAATGATGTGTAACACGAACATCATTTCTCCCATTAATCCTATGTCATTTTGAATGGCGTCATGACTTGCCCACCCTTATTGAATTTATCAACTTTTAAAAGTTAAAGCTTTGTTTTGCTGAACTTTTTGGGCATAAATTACCTGTAGCGGAGACAACATGCACAGTAATTCAAGTTCTGGGTCGAGGCCTAGCCTTAACTCTTTATCTTCTAAACTTTCCTTTCAAACGATGGTATTAGGAATTGCAATCCTTCCCTTTAATAGTTTGAACGCAGAAAAATCACATCAATATAATACAGTTGTAACAACCAATACATTAACGGTAGTTGCTGTTGAAAACCCAACAACTGTATTTAAAGACGGGCAATTTTTGCATGGTTTTGGCTACGATTTAGCACGAAATTATGCCCAGAGTTTAAATGTCAAACTCGATTTTAAAACGGTTCCTGATAATGCAACTGCATTAAAATGGATTGCTCAAGGTAAAGCTAATCTTGCTATGACAACTGCAAATTTAGCGGCCATTGAAAGTAAACAACTTGTGTCTTTTTCTGCAAGTTGTGGTGATCAAGCTACTTTAAGTAAAAATGGATTAAATCCTCAGCTCAATTGGGTACTTAAGCAAGCTGATGATCCGTTAACGCTCACTGCAAGTGGATTTGTTTGTCAAAGCAAACTGCTTGGTACAACCCAACAACTTGCTTCCTTTTATAATCGCAATGTGGTTAAACCTGAAGCATGGTCTACGATTCAAAAAGACCTGAATCAGCGTTTGCCAATTTATAAAGCAAGCTTTAAACAAAGTGCCTCTAAATATAATTTAGATTGGCATTTGCTCGCTGCTATTGGCTATCAAGAATCTTATCTGAAACCCACCTCAGTCTCTCCCACTGGCGTACGTGGTTTGATGATGTTGACCAATAGTACCGCTCAAGCAATGGGTGTGAGCAACCGATCTGATCCAATACAAAGTATTCAAGGTGGTGCGAAATATTTTGATCTGATGCTAGATCAGTTTTCGAATGTCCCTTATCCAGACCGTAATTGGTATGCTTTGGTCGCCTATAACATGGGACCAGGTGCAGTCAATCAGATTCAAAACCGAATCAAAACCCAAGGGAAAAACCCAAATCAATGGGTAAATTTATATGATTACTTACAGCGTAACCAAGCGCGAAATGGTCGATATAAACAAGCAGTTCAATATGTAACACGTATTCGAACTTACTTAGAACATTTAAAGACCAACAGTCGTATTGATGTCTAAGTTGAAAATAAAAAAGCTTACCTCTCGGTAAGCTTTTTTATGAGAAAAGTACTTAAGCAGTTTGCTCAAGTACTTTCTTGAATAAATCTTTTTGTTCTTGGCTTGGCTTCGCTGTTTGTAAAGCCATAAGTTGAGACATATCGCCTTGTACTTTGATCTTACCAGTCATAAACGCTTGCATCGCAGCAGCCATATCAAACTCTAAGAATACTTTACGTAATGTTTCAGCATCCATGTTTAAAGTTGTTTTAGCATTTGCAGACAAACCTTTTTGGATTTTACCAGCATCTAAAGCCAATTCGGTATTACCATCTGCATCTGTTACAACTAAATTAATCGCTAAATTCGCAAGTGTTGGTGGTAAATTTAAATCACCCGCTTCAGCAGTAAGTTTTTCAACAGTTGCAAACCAATCATCAGTTAAAAATGCAGCCATGATTATTCCTCAAATATATTTGTTCAATTTCTTGTGTCATCTATCCAGATAACATTAAATGAAGCAATTTGCTTGTGCCCTGTTATAGCACGTAATTTTTATTTTAGGCTATGGCTTTTTGTACGAAGAATTCACTTTTTCGCTCTTTTTTATAAAAAAAAAGACACTTAAATAAGTGCCTTTTCAAAAAGTTTTACATTTTATTCAGCAGCAAAACTCAAGTTCACTACATCAAGACGATTTTTCATCTCTTCAGGGTCTTTCATATCAAATTCACGTTGCCCATCTAAGGCTTCGAAATCAAACAATTCACGGTCAGCCAATTGTGAAGGCGATACATTCTGTAAGGCGCCAAAGATGCTATGTAAACGTTTTGGATGTTGTTTATCCCATTCACGTAGCATGTCATTAATAATTGCACGTTGTAAATTTTCTTGTGAACCACATAAGTTACATGGAATGATTGGGAACTTTCGTAGATCAGCATATTTAATAATGTCTTTTTCTTCGACATAAGCCAAAGGACGAATCAAGATATTCTTTTTATCTGAAGAAAGAAGTTTTGGTGGCATTGCTTTTAAGCTACCGCCATGGAATAAATTTAAAAAGAAAGTTGCCATAATGTCATCGCGGTGATGACCTAATGCAACTTTGGTTGCACCGATTTCTTGTGCGAAGCCATATAACGAACCACGGCGTAGGCGTGAACATACCGCACAGTAGGTTTTACCTTCAGGCGTTAGGCGTTTAGTTATCGTATAAGTGTCTTTTTCAAGAATGTAATATGGAATGTTATTTTCTTCCATATAACGTGGTAAAACATCTTCTGGGAACCCTGGTTGTTTTTGATCAAGATTCACAGCCACAACATCAAAGTTAATCGGCGCGATACGTTTAAACTGCAATAAAATATCAAGCAACGTGTAACTGTCTTTACCACCAGACACACAGACCATGACTTTGTCGCCATCTTCGATCATGTTGTAATCACGAATTGCATGCCCTACTTGACGACGAAGCTTTTTCAACAGGCGATAATATGCCGAACTCGTCGGAAGCTCAGGCTTAAAATTAAATCCTTGGTTGGACTCCACTGGCGCGTACATAGACGTGATTTACTCATAAACAAAAATACCGCGAGATTTTATCCGATTCCGAAAAGATGCGCACCTAAAGAATTTTTCAATTTCGTGCAATCGTCATATTTAAGTTTCATACTGGTAAAATTCTGACCGAATTATGTCAAAACGGTCTGGATTGCTTACATTTCAAACTTTTCCACAGTTTTCCACAAAAGCTGTGGATAAAATTGTGGATTTCTTCACTATTGACAAAGTATTTTTATGTGAGAACAAGGCTTACAATCAAATTGATCATTTTTTAACCAATGATTTTTATTCAATAAAAACAATGTTTTAAATATGTCAAGACTTAGATTTTAAAAAAAATAATTTAATTTTTTTTGCTGAACATTCGCACAAATCGACTTGCTTTTTGTAAGACAGTGGAAATAAAAAAATTGTAGCTAAAGTTTTTTTTATGCTTTTTTTTGTTACACTGCTGTGAAGAACTCATGCTCATCTTTTGTGAATATTATAATGATGGACAAAACAAAATATATTTTCGTCCTTTTTTTGGGGACAATCGGTTTTTTAAATACGACAGTATCTAGTTATGCTGGTCAAACCATTTATCAATTTAAAGATGATAATGGTACAACTTTACTGACCAATAAAAAGAAAGCTGAATACAATCACCTAAAAGTGATTAAAGCGACCTATTATCCTGATAGCAATATTCATAGCTATAGTAACTGGGGGGCAAGTGAAGCCTCTGTTCTACCAAGTTATAGTCGTAATAAAAATGCTTTTGATCAGATGATCCGTCAAGCATCGCAACAGCATGGCGTTTCAGAAGGTCTGATTAAAGCCGTTATGCATACTGAGTCAGGTTTTAATATTAATGCGCGATCCCCTGTCGGTGCTCAAGGATTAATGCAACTGATGCCTGCAACTGCACGTCGTTTTAATGTGAGTAATGCTTACGACCCTCAACAAAATATTTTTGGTGGTGCGAGATATCTAAGTTGGTTGTTAAAACGTTTTAATGGCAATACGCAACTTGCTATTGCTGCTTATAACGCTGGTGAAGGCAATATTGATAAATACGGTGGAATACCGCCATTTCGTGAAACACAAGATTATGTCCGTCGTGTCACGAGTCGTTTTCAAAATCTCTATTCATCAGGTCTAAGTTCAACTTCGAGTTCTAATAATGCAAACACTCAAGTGATTGCTCAATCGGCAAATTATACATCTTCAAATTCAGAAGCTATGTCCGCACCTAAACAATATAGCCGTCAAATTATCACATTGGCCGATGGTACTTTTACAGATGCACCAGCCACATATACCACAGCCAATGCAACTGCCTCTGCACGAATCCGAGTAAGTGATTAAACAAAGAAATCACTTATTCTCACATCATGATTTTATTTGTTTTTTTCAAATAAATTAGTCGTTTCCCCCTTCTTAAAACACTTCTATTGTTTTATTAGCTTAATGTATCTACGCTCATTTTTTGCTTGAATTTTTAGGGTTCGCCCTGCATATTAGCGTTATGATTTATAATTTATAAATCAGATCAGTTTTTATTTATAAGAGGATTTTCTCAATGATGCGGATTGGTTTGTTCTTGCTGACCAACCTCGCGGTACTGGTTGTAGCTGGCATTATCTTGTCACTCTTCGGTGTCGGTAGTTACCATGGCGCGGGTGGCTTGAATCTAGGCAACCTTTTAGTCGTCTGTTTTGTCTTTGGTATGGTGGGTTCTTTAATTTCCTTATTCATGTCGAAGTGGATGGCGAAAAAAACCACTGGAACTGAATTAATTGACCCAAATGCTCCTCGTAGTCAAGCAGAAGCTTGGTTACTACAAGAAGTGGCACAACTTTCTCAACGTGCAGGTATTAAAATGCCTGAAGTGGGTATTTTCCCTTCTTACCAATCCAATGCATTTGCGACAGGTTGGAATAAAAATGATGCTTTAGTCTCTGTTTCGACAGGCTTACTTGAGCGTATGAACAAAGATGAACTTCGTGCTGTACTTGCGCACGAAATCGGTCACGTTGCCAACGGCGACATGGTGACCCTTGCATTGATTCAAGGTGTAGTGAACGCCTTTGTGATGTTCTTTGCACGTATTGCAGGTGACTTTATTGACCGTAATGTATTCGGTCGTGAAGATGGTGAAGCACCTGGTCTTGCTTATTTTGCCATTACGATTGTACTCGACATCGTATTTGGTATTTTGGCCTCTGCGATTGTAATGTGGTTCTCGCGTCAACGTGAATATCGCGCAGACGAAGCTGGTGCACGTTTAGCAGGCAAACAAGCCATGATTTCTGCTCTACTTCGTTTACAGGCAGAGTCAGAAATGCCAGATCAAATGCCAAAAGAAATGAAAGCATTTGCAATTGCGGAAGGTAAGGAACAAGGCTTTAGCTTAGCGGCTTTATTCCAAACTCACCCAACCATTGAACAACGTGTTGCCGCTATACAGCAATTAAATGTTCAATAATCAGTATCAGATAAATGATAAAGCCTCCGTTATGGAGGCTTTATTTTTGCTTAAAATCTAGTGTGTTTGAAAAGATTGATAAAACTGCCACAGATAACTAAAACCTGCCCAAACTGCAACAAGCAATAAAATTAGTACGGCAATACCCAATAAATCTGGGATACGTAACCAAATCCAACTTACGATCGGATTACGCCAGAAAGCTGAAGTTTTCTGCTTTTGTTCTAGGGATTCATGCAAGAATGGATGCACCACATGAATATCACTGTGCACTTGGTATTCCTCACGGATATGGTCATGTACGATTTCCAGTGTCTTGCGACTTGGACGAATAAATACGTCAAATAAGGTACCGACAATCGGTACAAAACCGACCAACATATCCATAATCGCCAGTTTGACCACACCCTTCAATTTATGCTGTGGTACACCGACCTCCCTCGCCTTTTTAAATGCATACAGGGTTAGAATAAAACCTGCGATATCACCTGCAAATGGAATGGTGCTCAGTGCAGCATCGGCTCCAACACCTTGTTTGGTGAACGGAATCCGAACCAAACTGTCCATGGTATTGGCAAATTTTGCTAAATCACGTTCAACAGCAATCGCTTGCTGCTGAGTTAATTTTTTTTGTTCTATTGGAGCAGTCATTCACTTAACCTAAAAACCATGTTTATGCTTGAGAATAAAGCAGATTTTCGATTTTGTCGGTACAATTATTATTACCAATCAGAATAAAATCATCGAGGCGATGAATAAATACACCAACACACCTGTCGCATCACAAATCGAGGTGACCAAGGGTGCGGAAGCACTGGCGGGATCGAGTCCAGCTTTGTTTAAAATAAACGGTAAACTCATTCCTATTAGACAGCCCATCAATACAATGCCCATCATACTCAGCGCCAAAACTAAAGCTACCATCTCATCACCACGGAAATAACCCAGCAATGACACGGCAACCGCCATAGTTCCCCCTAAACATAAAGCGACCAAACATTCCCGTCCGAGCAGATGGAACCAGTCTTTAAATTGCACATCACCTGTCGCTAAAGCACGCACCATAAGGGTCGATGATTGCGAACCAGCATTGCCTCCACTTCCCACCAATAGTGGTAAAAAGAATACTAATACAAGATTTTTTGCAATCACATCTTCATAATGAGCAATACCAATCCCTGACAACAAGCTACCAAACACCAAGAAAACCAGCCAAAAAACACGCTTCTGATAAAGCTGCAAAATGGGTGCTGACTTAATACTAAGTTTAGATGATGCATTGACCGCACCAACTTTTAAGAAGTCTTCGGTGGCCTCTTCGCTGGCCACGTCCATCGCATCATCATAGGTCACAATTCCGACCATCATGTTTTGATGATCGATAATCGGCAGTGCTAATAAATCATAACGTGCAATGATTTTTGCCACTTCATCTTGGTCTGTATCCACATAAGCGGTTAAGACATTGGTTTCCATGAGCTCATTAATATTTTGCTCTTCAGGCGCAAGTATCAGTTGCTTTAAAGATAAAACCCCGAGAATTTTGCGTGCTTCATGCAATACATAAGCGAAATAAATCATTTCGGTATCAGGAGCTTCGAGACGCAGCATTTTAATCGCATCATTGACCGTCATATTCGGTTTTAAAGTCGCATATTCCGAGCTCATGATTGAGCCTGCCGTTCCCTCTAAATAGGAAGATAGTTGACGTATATCTTCGCGTTCTGCTTGTGCCAAAGCAGGCAACAACGCATTTTGTTGTTCTTGATCCAAACATTTGAACACGTCCGCACGTTTATCCGAGGACATTTCGCCAATAATTTCAGCCAAAATATTTCTGGGCATGGCTTGGGCGAGTTTGACTTGTTCACTGGGAGGAAGATAGGAAAAGACATAGGCACGATCAGATAAATGTGTGAGCAGCAATTGACTTTGTTCAGCAGAAAGCTGTGTTAATACATCTGCAATATCGATGGCTTGAAAGGTTTTAACTGATGCAAGTGCAAGATCAATATGATTATTTTTGAGTGCGTCGCTTAATAAATATAAAAAGTTATTGTAGCTCATTTCTGCCTCTTCACTACAAATCATCTGCAATGAAAGGCTAAACGCAACAAATTATTTTATTGTCGAATAAGAAGCTTCATTCAGATTTTGATGAATATAAAAATGTGTAATTTGGATTAAACTACAACTCTGCGTGTCCATTTAGGGCATTAAACCTAGTTAAACCGTTTATACGGCAGAGCCATACTACAAATATTTTTTTATATTCTCAACTTACACAACAAAAATGAACAATTCATGTCTTAAATGAATCCATGAATAATTCATTTCTATTGCTTGGCTTTCATTATTTTTATTTAAAAATTTCAATTTCTTCTTTAGGTTTAAAGATATTAGCAACAAGTACAAACATAAATGGAATAAATATCAGTACCAACACTGTCCCGAATATCACACCACCTAAAACACTGATACCAATTTCCTGACGGCTTACAGCCCCTGCTCCAAATGCAAAAACCAGTGGAATAACTCCCGCGCCAAATGCAAAAGACGTCATTAGAATAGGACGCAAACGCAGCCCTGCACCTTGTAGTGCTGCTTGAATGGCATTTTTTCCTTGTGTTTGTGCCATCGCTGCAAATTCAACAATCAAAATTGCATTTTTACAGGATAAGCCAATTGTTGTAAGTAAAGCGATCTGAAAGTAAACATCATTTGGTAAACCAAAAATATGGGCAAAAATAATACTACCGCCAATCCCTAAAGGAATTGCGGTCATCACAGCCATAGGAATACGCAGACTTTCATACAACGCGGCTAAACATAGAAAAATAAATGCAATAGAAATTAAATATAGCCAAATTGCTTGATTAGTCGATTGCTGCTCTTGATAAGAAAGCCCAGTCCATAGCAAACCTAAGCCTTCTTGTTGACCCACCAACTGTTCAATATCTTTCATGGCTTGGCCTGAAGATTGACCACTGACAACGTTAGCTTGTAATTGCAAAGCACTGTATCCCATATAGCGTTGCACAATGCTTGGTGTCCCTCCCCATGATGTCGTTGAAAATGAACTAAAAGGAACCATTTGATTTTGATTATTACGTACTGACCAACTATATAAGTCTTCAGGCTTAGAACGAAATGGTGCATCACCTTGTAAAATAACTTGTTTAATTCGACCACGGTCAATAAAGTCATTCACATATGTCCCACCCCATGCGGTCGACAAAGTACTATTAATTTCATTTAGATTTAAACCATTTACCATCGCTTGCTTATGGTCAATCTTCACATTCAAAGTAGCTTTACTATCAGTGGATTGTTTATCTAAGTTTTCAAAACTTGAATATTTTTGTCCCAGCTGTTGCAACTGTTTAAAACTTTGATCAAGGAATTGTTCACCTTGCCCATTGATATCCTGAATCCATAAATCCATTCCATCTGTTGCGCCTAATCCATTTACAGAAGCAGGCAATGTCACATTAATCTGTGCATCGGGAAATTGGCTAAAATATTTAAGTGCTCTCTTGCGAATAGCTTCAGCAGAGTTTTTCTTCCCAGTGCGGTCTTCCCAATGATTTAATGAAACAAAGCCTTGTCCAAGATTTTGCCCTGTACCAGAATTGTTTCGTCCGTAGCGAATAAGCACTAAATTGACATTTGCTTTTTCATTCTGAAGAAAATACTGACGAATTGCCTCACCGACCTCCTGACTTTTTGAAAGTGGTGCACTATCCACTAATTTAAATTGAACACTTAATATTCCTTGGTCTTCTTTTGGTAAAAAACTACTTTGCAGACTGCTATAGAACAAAGCAAATACGGCAATTAATGCAATAAAAATCACAGATACAGAGATTTTATAACGAAGCATGCTTTGCACTAGAGATAAATACTTATTTTTAAGTGTGTCTATCCCGTTATTGAACCGAATCGCCCATGACTTAGGTTGATGGTTTGGCTTTAAAATCAAAGCACATAAAGCGGGTGTAAGCACCAAGGCGACTACTAAAGATAAGACCATCGCAGCAACCAAAGTGATTGAAAACTGACGATAGATAACTCCAATTGAACCAGCAAAGAAAGACATTGGAATAAAAACGGCTGTTAACACCATCGTAATTCCAATCAATGCACCGCTAATTTCTTGCATAGATTCAACGGCTGCTTGTTTGGGTGACAAATGCTGCTCATGCATAAGCCGTTCAACATTTTCTACTACAACAATTGCATCATCAACCAACAAACCAATCGCAAGCACCAATGCAAAAAGAGTTAAGGTATTAATACTAAATCCAAGTAATTCAAGTACGGCAAAAGTCCCTAAAATCACGATCGGTACAGTAATACTTGGAATAAGCGTCGCGCGCCAACTTTGAAGAAAAAGAAACATGACTAAAATAACTAAACCAATTGCTTCGACAAGTGTTTTAATCACCTCTTTAATAGATTCTTGCACAAAGGGAGTATTATCTCTTGGATAAACGATCTTATACCCTGTTGGAAGCTTGCTAGAGAGTTCATCTAAAGTTTGATGAATAAGTTTAGATGTTTGAATTGCGTTGGCACCCGAAGATAAAGAAATGCCAAGACCTGCAGCTGGATAACCATTGATCGTATTAAAAGATTGATAATTTTCTGCCCCTAATTCAATTCGAGCAATATCTTTTAATTGAACAAAACTTCCAGATACATCTGATTTCACAATAATTTGTTCAAAATCTTGAATCGTCTTTAAGCGAGAACCTGCTGTTACTTTTGCATTCAAGTATTGACCTTGAACAACAGGCAAATCTCCGATCGCACCTGCTGCAACCTGTGTATTTTGTGTAGTAATCGCGGTAACGACATCATTTGGAATTAAATTATATTGAGTCAATTTATTTGGATCTAGCCAAATTCGCATTGCATACTGCGATCCAAAAACATCTGTTTCACCGACGCCATCAATCCGATTTAAATTATCAAGGACATGCGTAGATAGATAATCAGACAACGCAATATTATTTGCTTGCCCTGTGCTGTCATACAGTCCAATTACCATAAAGGTATCACCCAAGGACTTAGTGACATTTACTCCCTGCCGTTGTACCGCATCTGGGAGACGGCGTATCACGCCACTAATTTTATTTTGTACTTGAACCTGTGCTGTATCGGGATTTGTGCCATTTTCAAAACTAATCGTAATACGGCTACGACCAGCTGCATCGCTGGTTGAACTAAAGTACAGTAAATGGTCGAGACCTTGGATTTGCTGCTCTAAAACTTGAGTTACACTTTGTTCAACTGTTTTGGCATCAGCGCCACTATAGTTGGTCGATACTGTAATTTTCGGTGGAGCAATATCAGGATAACGTTCAACTGGCAAATTCAGAATTGCGAGTATTCCTAATGCCATAACAATAATGGCAAGCACACCTGCGAAAATTGGACGCTCAATAAAAAATTTAGATAGCATGGCTGCTCATTCCATCGTGGAAACAGTCAATCTTTTCAAAAAGATAGGAAAATAGAGGCTCTTTCAATCTACGATCATTACCGAGCTTTCAAGGAAACACCATCCTTATTAACATATCATTGCAAAAAGCGAAAATTACGGAGAAATAATGGATTTTTTTATTGATCATCAGCATATTTCATCGAAAAAAAATGGGATCAAAAATTTAATTTACTATTCAATCAAATACTTCTTAATTTTAGATTGACACTCCACTTACTTAAACCGATAGTAGCACGCTCCCTGTTGCTCCCTTATTTTTCTAGGCATATATGAAGGCCAGTTTTAAACATTTTAATATTCTGCTCCTAATTCTATTGCCCGCATTAATTACTGGGGGGATACTCAGTATTGCTGGTAATTTGTCTGATGGTCTAAGACTGGGATTTCTTTCTTTGCCAGGTGTAGGTTTAATTTTGCTTGCCATTAAAACACAAAAAAAATATTGGTATGGACTTACAGTTTTATGGTGGTTTGCGACTTGGCTTGATGTACTACTACGTTCGAGTACGTGGTTTTTATTTAATAGTGATAATGAAGCCTATTTTATTATTGAAGCAATTGCTAATACCAGTCAGCAGGAAACGCGGGAATTCATACAACTACACTTAAGCACAATCTTAAGTGTGATTTTTAGCCTACTTTGCTTGCTAATTATTTACAGTATTTCTACTTTCAAACTGATTAAAGCTCACCATCTTGATCAAATGTGGCAGAGTCGAATTTATCGTAGTTGTATCGTTTTACTTGTTTTATTAACAATAACAAGCTATTTAATGAAGCCATCACGTAAAGTTCATCCCATCATTTTTTGGTCAGACTATCAAACAAAACTTCAGGATTTTAAAAATAGAATTAAACAGCATCAAAATGTACACCGACAATGGGACATCAGTGCAAAACAAAATTTAACTCTGACAAAAAAACAGGTTGAGAAACAAACACATGTATTAGTTCTTTCAGAGAGTTTAACAAGTCTAAATTTAGGTGTTTGTGGTTATCAACGTGAGACGACTCCAGAATTAGCAAAAAAACTGGATGAGTTAAAAATCTTTTGTAATGCATTTTCACCTTCTCCTTCAACGATTAATGCACTACGTGTTTTATTGACTGAAAGTCCTGCATCTGCACATGATCAATATTCTTCAGAAAGCGTTTTAGCTTACGCTCGAGCAGCGGGCTATAAAATTTATTGGTTAAGCAATCAAGACGATAGTTATTTATCTTCATTATTTGGTTCTTATGCAGATAAGGCTGTTTATAAAAATACACGATCAGGAAGAAGTAGTAATTCATTAGATGAAAAGCTTATTCCCGTTTATCAACAAGCTCTTGCAGATCCAGATCCTAAAAAACTGATTATTCTTCATTTGATTGGTGCACATCCAAATTACCAAGAACGTTACCCATTAGCGTTTAATAAATTTACTGGAGACAGTAATGATGCTGTCGAACTCGACCTCAAGAATCGCAATATTGATCCTTGGGTTCGTTCACTACGCAATGATTATGATAATGCAGTGTTATATGAAGACTCCTTGCTTGCCAGATTTTTAGATGATCTAAAGGCTGATAATAATTCTGACTTTAGATCTTTTATGGTCGTTTCAGATCACGGAAATGAAGTTGGTCATGAAATTGACTATGCTGGTCACAGCCCAAATACAAAAGCAGGATACCAAGTTCCTGTGATTATGTGGTATGACAATATGCAAGTCACGGGTGTCAATAAAGACAAAATGCTCAATACAGCAGAACTCGATAACAATTTAATGCACATCATGGGACTTAAAAATAAAACTGCTTCACCGCAATCTTATTGGTTAGATCGTGATTATCGTTTTACGCCTGAAGTAAATTGGCCTTATTGGAAACAGAAGTCATAATCTTCCTCCATACCCCGCTTTATCAAAGCCTGAAATGAGATATTGAATTTCAAACATTCAGTTGAAAAAATTCATTATTTTCATAAAACGATCACTTAACTGTCATCCACTTGACAAATTTCCACGACAAACTAACGACTTTAATAAAAACATTTGAGCGTCATAATGTTAAAAAAAGCAGTTGTTTGTCTTAGCCTCATCAGCCTTGTGGGTTGTAATGATGACAATAATGATCAAAACAGTAGCACTCAATCGAGTTATCAATTACCGAAAATTTTGGTCATCGGACATCGTGGCGCAAGCGCACTTCGACCAGAACATACACTTGCATCCTATCAAAAAGCCATTGATGATGGTGCTGATTTTATTGAACCAGATTTGGTATCAAGCAAAGATGGCATATTGATTGCTCGCCATGAAAATGAGATCAGCGGCACAACCAATGTTGCAACGCTTCCTCAGTTTGCAGACCGTAAAAAAACCAAGACCATTGATGGCGTGAGTTTAACAGGTTGGTTTACTGAAGATTTTACTTTGGCCGAGCTAAAACAGCTCAAAGCACGTGAGCGTATTCCCCAGTATCGTGCTGCCAATACGCAATATAATGATCAATTTGAAATCCCGACACTCGATGAAATCATTGATTTAGCTGCAAAGCATTATCAAAAAACGGGCAAAATTATTGGTCTTTATCCAGAAACCAAACACCCGACCTATTTCCAAAAACAAAATTTGGCAATGGAAGATACTTTGTTAAAAACCTTATCCAAATACCAATATAGCCGGGATATTGCCCCTATTTATTTACAGTCTTTTGAAGTTGGAAATTTAAAATATTTAAAAAACCAACTCGATTTACATAAGAGTGTTAAGCATGCACAATTGATTCAGCTCTATGATTCGCCTGAAGCAAGACCAGCAGATTATGTTGCACAAAACAATCCTAAAACCTATGCAGATCTAGCAACGGCACAAGGCCTCAAAGATGTTTCGACCTACGCCAATGGTGTGGGTCCATGGAAAGTCTATGTCTTTAAAGATGCCGCAATGACACAGACCACCTCTTTTATCGCAGATGCCCATAAAGTCAATTTAAAAGTACATCCTTATACCTTCCGCCCTGAAAATAATTTCCTACCAGACAGCTTAAAATGTAGTAAGGATACGTCCAAAGCAGCCGAGCGTTGTGAGACAGGTTCAATCAAGGAAATGCAACTTTACTTCAAGGCTGGCGTAGATGGTGTATTCACGGATGACCCTGCGCTAGGTCGTCAAGCGGTACAAAGTTATCTCAGTACCTCTAAATAATCCAAGACTCCTAAATAAAGGCAGTTTGACTGCCTTTATTTATGTTTGAGACATCAACTGTTTCTGCTTAACTTGCTCCCATTGCCACCAACCATAAGCTGCTAACAAAACAAAAGCAGCATACAAACCTGCAGTTAAAAATAATTCTTTATAGATAAACATACCGACATAGACAATATCGACAAATACCCAAAGTACCCACGTTGCGATATGTTTACGACTCGTCCAATAGGTTGCCAATAAACTAAATGCAGCAAGTTGCGCATCTAAGATCGGTACAGCAGCATCGGTAAAATGTTTAAGTGTTAAACCAAATAATAATCCACCAATTGCTGCTAAACACATTTGCATCAATACCGTTTTGGCTGCAATTGGTTCAATCCGAATCTCATGGTCTTGGCGTTTACCTTTCAGCCAATAATAAAAACCATAGAAATTCATCAGCATAAATAAGAATTGTAAAATCGTTTCGCCGTATAATTTAAAGGTGAAAAAAAGGTAAGCATATAAAATAAATGCCAAAAAATTAAACCACCAACACCACATATTCCGTTTTATCGTGAGTGCAACACCGATCACACTAATAATAACGGCAATAATTTCTAAAGAAGACAAGAGCAAACTACTTTGAAAATCCGAATGACAACATTATGGAAATATTCTTTATTTAAGCAAGCCAAAAAATCTTGATCTGATGCGCTTCTATTCGCCATATTTTTAAAGCTTTAAAGCCAAAGGCTATTTTTCACTCAAGCCTTATGCTATAAAAATGTAAAGCTTATTTTAAAATTTCTCTCATGTTGATTCGCAAGGTTTCACCCACTCGTCTTATTCACATTAAGGATTGCATTCCCGCCAATCCAATGTGGCGACGTGTCTGCATTTTTATGCACGGTGACTTTGCATATCTCTTTCATCCGATGACAATTTAACAAGCGCATCATTTGAAAAGTACAGGTCGCCTCAAGAGCGACCTTTTTTATTGCCTTCATTTTTAATTACTCAAATACAGCGTTGCAATCACAACGACAACAGGAGCATTTCCATGACACAGTTTCAGCAAAAGAATTTTATACAAACGACACAGATTCAACCGACTGTAGCCCCTACTCACCCTCGCCTAGCTACAGTCGGTCAATTTATTGCAGTTGTGCTGATCTGGTCATTTACACCATTGGCAGCCGTCTGGACTGTGCATGAAATTCATTGGGCTTGGGGTTTATTTCTTCGATTCAGCCTCGCCATTCCACTTGCGTTGCTTTGTCTGTTTTATTTCAGACTTAAACTTATCTTGAACTTTAAAGCCATGATGAGTTATGCGGCGGGTGCGCTTGGATTATTTGGTTCAATGGCTTTTTGCTATATGGGTGCAAGTAAAGTCTCATCAGGAATGATCTCGATTATTTATGGAACGGCACCTTTATGGTCTGGCTTGATTGCGGTTTTTATTTTAAAACGTGAGCATTTTCTAAAACGCCAATGGTATGGGCTAATAATTGCCATTTTAGGCTTATCACTCACGCTGGGCATAGGTTCTGATCACATTCAAATGGATATCATTGGTGTTAGCTATGAAATTATTGCCGTCTTACTTTATGTGATCTCCATGTTTCTCGTTGCAAAAATTGGTGCGGAGATTCACCCAATTATTCAAACGACAGGATCAACGCTAATTTCATGGTTTGGCTATCTGTGTTTATTACCCTTCTTTATCGCTCAAGCACCAGTACAGTTTCCAAGTCTACAAGTCAGTCTTGCTTTGTTGTATAGCGCAGTATTTTCATCAGTTTTGGCGATGATTTTTTATTTCAATCTGATTCAAAAACTCAACCCAACCACAGTCATGTTAATTACAATTATCACCCCCGTATTGGCAAGTGTATGGGGCATATTTTTCAATCATGAACCACTGAACTCACACTTAATTTTAGGTTTAATTTTCTTGTGTGCAGGGTTATTCTTATATGCTTATCGCTCCAACTCACGTCAGATAAAATAGAATAAAACTGGTAGGTCGGTAAAATGACCTATCCTTTTATAGTCTCGGCGAGTTTGACACAGTAAACTACACACCATCCAGTTAGAATTTCCCACAGATTTGCTCAAGGATGAAAGAATCTATGCGTTCAAATATTTTATGGCTTTGCTTTGGCATTTTTTTGCTATTACAAGGTTGTGTCAATGCGACAATTCAACCTCAAAAAATTCAATCGCAACCAACAGAATTAAAACAACGTTATTTTCAAGCAAAAACAATCACATCCGATGGAACAATCATTGCCTTTACAGTGTATCAACCTCATTTAAAAGCAGGACAAATAGCTCCTTTGCTGCTACATACCCATGGTTTTGGTTTATCTCGCATGAAACGACCTGAACTCAGTCTGTACGGTTTTTTACTTCCGACTGGTCAAGTAGCCAAAACAGCGTGGAAAAATGGCTATTGGGTAATCAGCTATGATCAACGTGGTCATGGAAATAGTCAGGGTAAAATCCGCTTAACGGATCCTGAAAAAGAAGCTCAAGATGTGATTAGCATTATGAACTGGGCTGAAAAAAATTTGCCACAACTCGCACAAAACCAAAATGGTGTTCGTACAGGTATGATTGGCGAATCTTATGCAGGCGGTGTGCAATACATTGCTTCTGCTTTAGACCCTCGCCTACAAGCAATTGTACCAATCACAACTTGGTACGATATCGTCGATAGCCTTGTACCCAATGGCGTTCCAAAAGGAGATTGGCTAAGTTTCTTAAATTTGATTGGGGATTGGTGGAATTGGAACAAATTTGATCCAGAACTTAAACAAGCTTATCAAGATACGCAGCAAGGACAATTAAAACAATCGACCTATCATTTTCTAAAAACGCATCAAGCCAGTTGGTTTTGTGAAACTGCACAAGCCCCTCAAGCAGATGCGCTCATCATTCAAGGATTTAGAGATGTTTTATTTCCTTTTAATGAAGGCGTTAAAGCGGCTCAATGTATTCAGAAAGCGCAGCATGAAGTCCATTTACTCGGCGTACAAGGCGGACATTTACAACCATTTGCACAGCATTCTCCATTGGGTGATACTCCTTTTTGGTATATTGGTAAATCTGTCACCTGTGGAAATCAAAAAAAATATAAATTACAAGACACGATCGTGGGATGGTTTGATCAAAAACTCAAAGACCAAGCCACAACAAATGATTTACCTGAGTTATGTGTTGATAAAAGCCCCGTTCAGCAGCTCAAAGATTTAGATGCAACGACACATTACACCTTAAATAAAACTTGGATTGAACCTCAGAATTCGCAAGCTGTGTTTGCTCCGATCCATACAATAACTGAATTGGCATATATCACGGGTACACCACAACTCACTTTAAAGATCGAAACGCCAAATAATAAAGTAGAACCAACACTGTTTATTTCTATGGCCATTAAATCTGGAAAAACGGGTAAATATGCTATTTTAAATGATCAAACAACAGCATTGAATCCAAGCAAAAAACATACTTTTGACCAAGTTATTTCTAATAAAGATTCAGCATCGAAAGAAAATCAAACTATTGAATTACCTAGTATTAATGGACGTTTAAATAAAGGCGATACTTTAGGCTTACTGATTCAGACCGAAAGTATTTATTATCAAAAAATTAAACAACCTAAAATTGAAGCATGGATTTCAGGTCAAATTACTTTACCTAAATTTTGGAGTGATATTTCAAATAAGGAATAATTATAATTTCTAAACATCGAGAGTGAATTTTACCACTCTCGATTTGCAATCAATTGTTCCATTTCAATCTCAAAATAACCTGCTTCTTGCACAATCATCATCATAGCTTCAGCAATGTAATCCGCAGCCGTATCATCTAAACTTGAATCTAGGTCTTCAAACTGGGGTTTCATCTCATTAATTGCGATCATTGTATGATGAGCAAAATGATATATTTCTGCTTCAGTTAAACCTGAGCGACTCACTTTTTTGGAAAAGTGTTTAACCTGTTGTTTAACTTCGGCAACGAGAATATCAGGATAATATTCATCATCAAACATGGGGAGAAGGAGATCTTCGAACATAAATAAAATAATATGCCAATAAAACGCCATGCTTATAACATAATCTCATACAAATCACGATATTTAGACATAAAAAAAGCGATCTTTCCGACCGCTTTTTAAAAAGATAATTTAGTCTTTTTTAGCGCTTAAACTTCTTGCGATCTTGGCAAGCTCTATAAATTCCTCACGCATTTGGTAAGGATCTGGTTTTGCAGATTGCTGAGCTAACTGAATAATTTGATCCCAGCCCATAGCAGCATTGTATTGCCCACCTTTTAGCTGCTGTGCATAGGAAGCCACTGCAATGGCAAAACGAGTATCGCTATTGGCCTGAGCAAGGGACTTACTTTCAGCTTTTACAACTTGGTTTAAAAGAATGCTCTTCTCTTGATTTGGCAATTTATAGCGCAAATTTACAAACGCATATTCAGATTTTTTCGTTGTATCTGTTTTTGTCGATGCCTGATAACGTGAATCATTGAGCCAGCCTTGTTGTCCAACTGGAACGATTTCATAAATTGCTGTTACGTTATGCCCTGCTCCAATATCACCTGCATCAACTTTATCGTTATTAAAATCTTCCTGTTTCAACATACGGTTTTCATAGCCGACTAAGCGATATTCTTTTACCGTCGCGGGGTTAAATTCAACCTGAATTTTGACATCTTGAGCAACCGTTGCAAGTGTCGATGAAAGCTGACGTTGTACCACTTTTTTCGCTTCATTTTTATTATCAATATAGCTGTAATTACCATCTCCTGCATCCGCCAATTGTTCCATGAGCTGTTCATTGTAGTTTCCAGTACCAAAACCTAATGTTGTGAGGGAAATACCACTTTTACGTTTTTCAGCGACCATGCCTTTTAAAGTACTAAAGTCAGTAATACCCACATTAAAATCACCATCTGTCGCCAGTAAAATGCGGTTAATACCATTTTTCACAAAGGCTTTTTCTGCTTGCTTATAAGCCAGTTGAATCGCTTGTTCTCCTGCCGTTGCACCACTTGCTTGTAATGTATTAATCACTGCTAGAATCTTATCTTTTTCATTACCAGCTGTCGGTTCTAATACCAATTTTTCGCCGCTCGCATAAGTAATGATGGTGACTTTATCTTGAGGTCGGAGTTGCTCAGTGAGTAAACGCAAAGTTTGTTTAACTAATGGAAGTTTATCTGCTGCATCCATACTGCCTGAAACATCAACCAAAAATACCAGATTGGCAGGCGGCAATTGTTTGGTGCTTAAATCTTTGGCTTGAATCCCTATTTTGATCAGTTTGGCATTTTCTTTCCACGGCGAGTCGACAGTTTCAGTACTGACTGAAAATGGATGTACATTATTTGGCTGCGGATATTGATAATCAAAATAATTAATCATTTCCTCAGCACGAACGGCGTCAACAGGTGGTAAACGTCCATCATTCAAGAAACGGCGTGTATTGGTATAACTACCTGTATCTACATCAATACTAAAGGTTGAAACTGCTTGATCTGCAACCCGATAAATAGGATTGACCTCATTCTTTTGATATTTTTCAGTATTCTGTTCTAGTCGCACTCTTTCTGGACTAGGCATTACTGCCATGTAAGCAGCAGGAGCAATCATCTTTCGAGTACTATCCGCTGCCATATTAGACATGACCAAAGACGCAGGAGCGACTACATGGCTACGTTCCTTTACTGGATTACCACAGGCGATCATCATGGAAGTTAGCAAGGTTAAGGTCAGTATTTTTGTAGATTGATGCATATTAAAATCCCCCAATTTTTATGTCTTTTAAATGAATGACAAGATTGAAGTGATTGTATGCAAAAAGATAAAGATACATCGTATTGGAATGTATCTTTATCTTCATTATTTCTCTGTAATTACTGAGCTAAACGCATCGCATTCCAAATTTTTATCGCATCATTAGTGGCTTTAACATCATGCACTCGAACAATACTAGCGCCTTGCTGAATACTCAGTAGATGCCCCATGACACTTCCAACGGCACGTTCCTGCGCAGGTACACCGTTTAGAGCTTCTCCAATAAAACGCTTACGCGACAACCCTGACAAGATCGGATACCCCATCCGATTCAGTTTCCAAAACTCATTCAGCAATTGAAAATTCTGTTGTGCATTCTTGGCAAAACCGAAACCTGGGTCGATAATAATATTTTCTTTGCTTACCCCGACCGCAATTGCTTGATTAAGCCGCTGCTGTAATTCATGAATCACATCTTCAGTCACATCCTGATATTGATCCAACTGATTCATATTGGTCGGTTCACCACGCATATGCATCAACACCACAGGAATATTTAATTCAGCCGCCGTTTCTAAAGCTTGTGGACGAGTTAAAGCACGAACATCATTCCAGATATGCGCACCTGCTTGCACGGCAGCTCGAATCACCTCAGGCTGACTGGTATCAATCGACATGATTACATCATAATTGGATAATGCTTCAACCACAGGAATGACACGCTGAATTTCTTCTTCTAGCTCTACAGGCGATGCATTTGGACGTGTAGATTCTCCACCAATATCAATAATCTTTGCCCCATCTTCAATCATTTGTAAGGCATGTTGAACTGCCTTATCTTTTTGATGGTGCTTTCCGCCATCACTAAATGAGTCAGGTGTTACATTAAGAATACCCATAATCTGTGGCTGGGATAAATCCAATGTAAAACGACCACACTGTAACTGACATTGTGGTAATGGCATCAACTGCATCAAGCTTCTCCATTTCTAATAACCTATATTTTAGCAATGATCAGTTGATCTAGGTGTTTCTTTATTTTCAATCTTTTTTGTCTGCTCAATTTTCATTATAGATTTTCAAAAATGACAAAAAATTCATCCAAAAATTGATAATCCATATCAAGAATGAGTTTGTAATAACCTAGCTGTTTAGTTTCTGGTGGTGTTCTAAAAAGTATGCTCATAAGAAAAGGAGGCAACGAGGAACAATTCAGCTATATTTAAATGTGTGAAAATCGAAATAGAACTTCATTGTTCTCGATGCCAGAGTACAAGTATAAAGAAGAATGGCATTAAACACGATGGTAAGCAAAACTATCGTTGTAAAGAATGTAATAGGCAGTTTGTGGGTGACCATAATTTGACGTATTTAGGCTGTCATTCAAAAGCGGTCAAATTGATTTTGCTTATGCTTGTGCGATGTTGTGGCATTCGGGATATTGCAAAGATTACGAGGTTTAGTATTGGCAAGATACTTAAAACGCTTACACAATCAAATCATGAAATAATTCCTCAAAGAACTCATTATAAATGCTTGGAAGTTGATGAATTTTGGACATTTGTAGGCAACAAGAAAGATAAGCATTGGCTACAGTACGTCTATGATAGAAGTAGCGGAGAAATAGTGGCTTTTGTATGGGGAGGAAGAGATGCTCATACAGCACAAAGGCTAAAAAACCGTTTAGAAGAACTGGGTATTACTTATGATTGTATATCGAGTGATCATTGGGAAAGTTTCATCAAAATTTTTAAGCCGGACCAAGAAGGGAAATATTATACAGTCGGGATAGAAGGAAACAACTGCCGATTAAGACACCGCATAAGGCGAGCAGTAAGAAGAACATGCTGTTTTTCGAAGAAGGTATTGAATCATGTAAAAGCTTTTAATCTTGGATTCTTTTACATTAACCACAGTTTTGTATAGTGATGTTAAAATGATCAGCATACATTTTGAAACACCACCAAATTTTGATATACAAATGAGGGACACTGAATCTGTTCCCTCATTCACACAACGATTTATGCTAACGGTGCGTACAACGCTATCAATTGCATCAACCTTTCAACCAAACCTCTAATTTGGTTTGATCCTCAACTTTTAACTCAACCGAATTCAGAGGATTCTCTCCAGCATGCAGTTCAAACTGTAGGAGCTCATCACGACGGAATGCATAAACTGTAAATGTGCCTTTTTGTTTTGCATACTTCGCCAACAACTTTTCTGATGCTTTGATACCATCAATCGCAATAATGACATCGTTAGCAGACAAACCAGCTTGTGCAGCAGCACTATCACGGCGAACATTTTGCACGATGACACCTTCCGCTTTATCTAGCACTTTTAAGCCAAAAGGTAATGCTTTGTCATTTTTAACGATATAGCTCAAACCAAACTCAGGGAATAGTTGATCCAATGGCAATTCATCAGTGGTATTGATCAAATGATTAATTTGTTCAATCCAGTTATCCCCTGTCAATTCATTACACAATTCAAAAATCGTGCGTTCATTGACCTGAATGCCATTTTGGGTATTTTCATACAAACGGCGCATCAAGGCATCTAAGTTTGAACCACGTAAACGTAAGCCCAAGTCTAAGCAAAGCGCAACTAAGCTACCTTTGTTGTAATAACTGGTTGCTGCATTATTTGAATTTTCATCCTGACGATAGAATTTAACCCATGCATCAAAACTAGATTCTGAAACAGACTGAATAAAGCGCCCTGGGTTTTGCAAATAACGCTCAATCTGTGCTTTAAGTAAATCCAGATAAGATTTTTGAGAAATCACGCCGCTGCGTAATAAAATTAAATCATCGTAATAAGAAGTAAAGCCTTCAAAAATCCACAATAAGCTCGTATAGCCTTCTTTATGTAGATCATAATTCGTAAAATTTTCAGGACGAATAAACTTCACTAACCATGAATGAAAATATTCATGACTACACAGACCTAAGAAACGTTGATAATCTTTAGACGGTTCTTCAGCTTCATCTGCTTTCGGCAAATCATCACGTGGTGTAATCAAACTAGTGCTATTACAATGCTCTAGACCGCCATAACTATTGCCCGTTGCCATAGTCATAAAGGTATAGTTTTGAAACGGTGCAGAACCGAACATCTTAATTTCAGTCTGACAGATTTGCTGAATATCAGTTTGTAAGCGCTCTAGATTTGTATTGTGTTTACCTGAAATCACAAACTCATGCGGAATACCATTTGCTTCAAAGCTAAAACGGCTTTGCTCTGCCAACTCAAATGGACTATCAATCAACTGATCGTAGTTATCTGCCTTTAAAGTATAGCGTCCTTTCACCAAACTCTTAGCAGTTAAACCTGTTGCAATTTGAAAGTGTTTTAATTCATGCGGTAAGAAAATTTCAACTTCACATGGTGATTGTTCTTGATCGATTAAACCTAAACAAACACAAGCAGGGTTTACATATAGGCGAGTTTGATCAACATATGCGCCTCGTACCGACAAATCATAAGCGTAGACATCATATTCAACCGTAATCAATTCATGATCTGTATTGAATAATTGCCAACGGTTCTTTTCCGTTTTCTTAATACTAAGTAACCGCCCTGCTTCATCAGATGCTTTTACTGATTCAATATGTTTTGAAAACTCTCGAATCAAATAACTGCCAGGAATCCATGTCGGTAACCAAAGTTCTTGGTTCGGATTAGCGAGGAAACGAAGTGTGACATGAATAAGATGTTGGCGATAATCGTCAAACTCAATTTGATAGTGCAACATAGTTTTAGATCATAAAAATAGGAACAGTTTCACACAGCTTAGCATTTTTTTACAAAGTCATGCGTAGATGTCTTAATTGTTGGCAAAAGTTGCTGGATTCTGCAACAAAAAAGTCATAGCATGCTTTTTTCGCTTTCCATGCCATTGGATCGGCTGCACTAGGTGTTCTCTTGAAATTTCTCCTCTCGCTCTTTACGTTGTTTAGTCTGTTATGTGCCAATTTAGTACATGCCAATTTACTTAATATCGCTCCTGAAACGGTTGAAGCGCAAGCTTGGTCGATCGTAGATGCTCAATCAGGTCAAATCATTGCTGAACATAATAGTCATGTTCAACGTTCGCCTGCATCGCTCACCAAAATGATGGTGGCTTATATTGCTTTGAAAGAAATCGAAGCTGGTAAATTACGTAAGGAAGAGGTATTAACCGCAACACCTGTGGTGAGTACGGTCATGTGGGATGAATCCCAAATGTATTTAAAAGCTGGTGAACAAATTTCTGTTGATCAACTTTTAGCAGGACTGATTGTCATGTCTGCCAATGATGCAGCAGTTACGCTTGCTGAAAAAATTTCAGGTGGTGTTCCACAGTTCGTTGCACGAATGAATAAAGAAGCCCAAGCCTTAGGAATGAAAGATACCCATTTTAGTAATCCTGCGGGTATCACCATGACAGATCATTACTCAACTTCAGCAGATTTGAGTTTATTAGCAAAAGCGATCGTAAAAGAGACACCTGAATATTTACATTATTCAAAAATGCCAAGTTTTAGCTATAACCAACGTTTCCACCGTGCAACAAATCTTGCATTAAAAATGGATCCAACAGCAGATGGTTTAAAAACAGGTTATACCAAGGCGGCAGGTTACAACTTGGCTTTAACCGCTGAGCGCCCTACTCTAAATCCACATGTTGATAAGCGTCGTTTGATTGTAGTGGTACTTGGAACACCAAGTGCGGTAAAACGGGCTGAAGTCGCGCATAAATTAATGAATTTAGCGTATACATACACACGCGATGAAGAAGTGATTCCAAAACAAAAGCTAATTGCTGAACTTCCTGTCATCAAATCAACTTTAAAAATTTTCAAAGTTGAAACTCAACAACCCACTATCGTAACAACATCTTTATACGATCAAGCGACACCAATTGATTTAAATAGTTTTGATTTACTCACACAACGTATACATTTGCTTGATACAAACCAGCAAATCAAAACCATTGAACCACTTGAAACGACAAAAACACACGTCAATATCAAACTCAATGAACAGCATTTAACAGCACCATTGACGCAAGTCATGAATTTGGCCACAGTGACGGTTTATCAAAATAATCAGTTAATTCGTAGCTTACAAATTGAAAATAACGTGGAAATTGAGGAAGCGAATATTTTTCAAAAAATTATGATTTGGTTTGCGAACTTATTCTCGTTTTTTTCAACAAATGATGTCAAAGCTGCCAAAATTTATCCTTTAAATCAAGGATAAAAAAACCTACTATTTTTATCAAGATTAATCATACAATGTTGAAAAAAGGATGGCATAATCCAACCATCCTTTCACAAAAATAATTAGGTTAATCATGAGCAAAACCTTACATCATATCGTGATTGTGGGTGGTGGCGCAGGTGGTTTAGAGCTTGCAACACAATTAGGTGAACGTTTTGGCAGGAAAAAGAAAGCCAAAATTACCCTAATCGACCAAAATCTCACGCATATATGGAAGCCTCTCCTACACGAAATTGCCGCTGGCTCACTAAATCCTCACGAAGAACAAACCAATTATTTTGCTCACGCAGAAAAACATGATTTTGAGTTCATCCTTGGAACCTTAATCAACGTAAATAAAGATCAAAAACAAATTACGATTTCACCTCCTCAACTTTCTAAAGAACATACTCCTGTTATTCAGAGTCTTAGCTACGACACACTGATATTAGCTGTTGGTTCAGTTTCAAATGACTTCGGAACTGAAGGTGTACGTGAAAATTGTCATTTCTTAGATAGTCGCAAACAAGCCGATATTTTCCAACAGGACTTATTCCATCTTTATATTGAAGCGCAAAACCAAGCAACTGAACGTGCCTTGAATATTGGTATCGTGGGTGCGGGTGCGACAGGTGTTGAATTAGCGGCTGAACTAATTGAAACCACGAAGAATTTTTATCGTTATGGGTTAAAGAAAATTAATCCAAAGCAAGTTAAAATTACCTTGATCGAAGCCTCAGATCGTATCTTGCCTGCACTCAATGAAAAAACAGCTACACATAGCGCGAAACAATTACAAAAAATGGGCATCAACATTCTGACGCAACATAAAGTGCAAAAAGTCGATGAATCAAATGTCTATTTTAGCAACGGTCATGTTTTGCATTCGGACATTACTGTATGGGCGGCAGGTGTCAAAGCACCTAAAGTTTTGGAGTCATTTACAGATTTTAAACGCGATAAAATTAATCGTTTAATGGTCTATGCGACATTACAAACTTATTCAGATCCAAATGTATTTGCCTTTGGGGATTGTGCAAATTGTCAGCTTGATGCACGTCAACCTCCATTAGGACCACGTGCACAGGTCGCCAGCCAACAAGCGACATTCTTGGTAGATGCTATGGCCGCTCGTTTATCTGGCTCACCTCAACCTATGTTTAATTTCAGTGACAAAGGCTCTTTGGTTTCATTAAGCAGTAATCAGGCTGTTGGAGAATTACTCGGTGATGTAAGCGTACAAGGTTTTATTGCCAAAACAATGTATGTATCTTTGTATCGATTACATCAAGCCAATATTCATGGTTATACCCAAGCAGGAATGCTGACCATGAAAGATTTTCTGACACGTCGTGTACGTCCAAAAATTAAACTTTATTGAGTTGAAATTTTCTATTTCGTTCCCATTTATAACGAAATAGTTTCAAAAAGTGGAAAATAGTCAACAAAATCTATTTTTCACTTTATGATGTACACCTAAATTGATTGAATGGATCAAACAACATGACTGCTATTGCAAATAACCACGTGGTTTCATTCCACTACACTTTAACAAACGCTGAGGGTGAAACACTTGATCAATCTCAAGGTGAACCACTTGCATATTTGCACGGCGCGGGCAACATCATTCCAGGTTTAGAAAATGCACTTCTTGGTAAAACAGTAGGCGAAAAATTTACTGTAACTGTTCCAGCTGCTGAAGGTTACGGCGAATATAACCCAGACCTCGTACAAGAAGTTCCAGCTCAAATGTTCCAAGGTGTAGACAATATCCAAGCGGGTATGCAATTCCAAGCTCAAACTGATGATGGCGTTCAAATCGTAACTGTTAAAGCAGTTGAAGGCGAAAACGTTATTGTTGATGCAAACTTCCCTCTTGCTGGTCAAGATTTAACATTTGAAGTTGAAATCGTTGAAATCCGTGATGCTTCTCAAGAAGAATTAGATCACGGTCACGTTCACGGTGCAGGTGGTCACCACCACTAATTCATTTTTGAATTAGAACATCTCAAAAAGCAAAGCCTCGGCTTTGCTTTTTCTTCACATAAGCACCTATAAAATATAAATAATAATTTTTAAAGAACTTTATAGAATTGCTATGTCAAATACTTATCAATTAATCTGGTTCCGCCAAGACCTGCGCGTCCGTGATCAGGCTGCTTTATGGCATGCCCGTCAGAATGGTCCATGTATAGCGATTTGTATTCTGTCACCTGAACAATGGCAACGTCATGACGATGCGGATATTAAAATTGATTTTTATTTACGCCAACTTTTAGAGCTAAAAACAGAACTTTCCAAACTACAGATCCCTTTACTCATATTTACTGTACCTCTTTGGGATGACATTGCGGAGTTTTTTGTTGATCTCGCAGAAAAATTACCATTTGAAAATGTGTATGCCAATATTGAATTTGGCTTCAATGAACTCAAACGCGATAATGAAGTACAACAAAGTTTAAATCGTCAAAAAAAAGAACTTATACTGTTTCAAGATCGAACGCTGTTTCCAGTTGCAAGTATTCGAACTCAATCGAATCTACCCTATCAAGTTTTTGGTGCTTTCAAAAAAAGTTGCTATCAGCGCTTAGAGCTCGGTTTACCTCAGTGTTATCCAATCCCAGAAACCCAAGCAACCTTAGAGTTTGATTTTTGTCAACTACACCAAACAGATTTACAGCACATCCAAAACCACTATGCTGACAAAATTAAAGACAAAAATGCGAGTGAATGGCGAGTGGGTGAAAAACATGCGAAAAACCTACTCAATCAGTTTGTTGAAAAACGAATTATTCAATATAACGCTTTACGGGACTACCCTTCGGTTAAAGGAACTAGTCAACTTTCTGCTTATTTAAATATTGGAATTATTTCAATTCGTCAGTGCATTCAAGCAGCATTTAGACATCAACAAGGTGATTTTGTTATCCAGTCCGAAGGACAACAAACGTGGTTAAATGAATTATTATGGCGTGAGTTTTATCAACATATATTATTTGATTTTCCACAAGTTTCTAAGCACTTGCCTTTTAAAGCTGCAACACAGAATGTTCAATGGCGTGATGATAGCGAAGGTTTTGAAAAATGGAAACGAGGACAAACAGGTATTCCAATTGTTGATGCGGGTATGCGTCAACTTCTTTCTACAGGTTGGATGCACAACCGAGTTCGCATGATTTGTGCCATGTTCCTAACTAAAAATCTATTAATTGATTGGCGTAAAGGTGAACAATGGTTCATGCAAAACCTGATTGATGGCGATCTAGCTGCAAATAATGGCGGTTGGCAATGGTGTGCATCCACTGGAACTGATGCAGCTCCCTATTTCCGAATTTTTAATCCAATTAGCCAATCGCAAAAGTTCGATGAAAATGGCGTTTATATTCGACGTTGGGTACCAGAACTAACTCAACTAGATGCCAAACGCATTCATGAGCCTTATGCCCAAAATACCGCATTGAAATTAGATTATCCTCATCCAATTGTTGACTTAAAAACCAGTCGAGAGCGTGCTATTCAAGCTTTCCAAGCATTATCATAAACTAGTCCAATAGCCTTCTTACACTAAAGTTAAATAATGTGTGTATGAAGGTTTATTTTCAAATAATTATGGTTCACAACGAAAACTTCGAAGAAGAAGAATAAAAGCATTAAAATATCAAATTATTCACATATTATAACCAAGAGATCATCACAGTATCGTGAATATAAGTTATTTTATAAGTATGATAAGTTGATGAATCATTGAAAAATTTAGCAATAATCACAGATAAATGACTTTAATATTTTTAACAATATTAATTAATTAAGAGTAAGCCTATGTCACATTCACATCATTCAGAACTTCATGTTATGCAACGTTCAGGGTGGCTGCGTGCCGCAGTTCTTGGGGCGAATGATGGAATCATTTCCGTCACGAGTTTAGTTATGGGGGTGGCTGCAAGCGGTGTTAGTTCTCATACTTTATTGATTACCTGTATCGCAGGATTAATCTCAGGTGCTACATCTATGGCTGCAGGAGAATATATTTCGGTTAAGTCACAAGAAGATATAGAAACATCTGATCTTCGAAGAGAAGCTAAAGAACTTGAGAAAAACCCTCATGCTGAATTAAAAGAACTGACTGAAATCTATATCTCACGGGGTTTAAATCCTGAACTTGCACATGAGGTTGCAACTCAATTAACTGCACATGATGCACTTGGCGCACATGCTCGCGATGAAATTGGAATTCACGAAAATACGGCTGCAAATCCCATTCAAGCAGCATTATCTTCTGCCGCATCATTTTCATGTGGTGCAGCACTCCCCATGCTCGCTATTTTATTAAGTTCAAATGAATGGGTATCAAAAACTGTTTTAATTACGGGTGTTCTGTCTTTGGCAGTTCTAGGCGCTTTATCGAGTTATTTTGCACGCACATCGATGCTTAAAGGAAGCCTAAGAATAGTGATTTGGGGCGTGATCGCAATGGCATTTTCAAGTTGGGTGGGCTCATTATTTAATGTGCAACCCTTGTAAGATAGCCATTTTATTTTGACCAATCAATCAAACTACAAATTAATAATATATCCCAAGCATCATTAAGATTTTTTTCAAAATTAGGTGTATGATGACATATAGCAGAAAGCCTAGTTTGATGGTCTGAATTAACCAAAAACTAACTTTCTGGTTTGAAATGTCCAATGTAGAGAAGTGTCTTGATACATCGACTTAGGATATTGTTGGCTTTTGCAACAATAGCATTACAGATCGCTGTTTTTTTACAGCCTTTATTGCCAGAGGAATATCAAATTTCCCCTGCATGTGAGACTGTTTTGCTTCTGTCTACCCAAATAAAACAAAAATTACATCTACATTCGGAACAAGTTTTACATACTGATCACCACAGTTTGCATCTAGATCAGCCTCAAGCAGATTCTCATTCTGATCAGCACCATCACGATCTAAATCACCAATGTCCTTTTTGTTTCTTTTATGGACACTTAGTTGCACCACCCACACTTGGGATTAAAGAAGTATTCGTGCGTGTACAAGTCCGTTACTTGCATTTGTATCAAGTATTTATTGGTTTCTTCTTTTCACTACAACGTCTATTTCTCATCCCTCAAGGTCGAGCCCCGCCCTCTACTTTCTCAATGTATTCATTTATTTAATCAATTATTGAGAATGTGAGTTTATCTATGCTTAATCATTTTTCTTTTGCTGATTTTCAGCAAGAGCGTGTTACACACACCCTTAAAAAAGCACTCTTTCAATCTGTTAATCAAAATATTTTGATCAGAGAAATGGAGGATTCATCATGGATTTAGGCTTAACGGCATTAGAACTGGCACGAATCCAGTTCGCTTTTACGGTTTCCTTTCATATTATTTTCCCTGCAACCTCGATTGGTCTCGCTTGTTTTCTCGCTGTACTAGAGTGGAAATGGCTTAGAAGTCACAATCCGATTTATCAAGATTTATATAAATATTGGTTAAAAATTTTCGCAGTCACATTTGGTATGGGTGTCGTTTCAGGTGTAGTCATGAGCTATCAGTTTGGCACTAACTGGAGTGAATTTTCTCGGATTGCGGGCAGTGTAACTGGCCCACTGTTAACCTATGAGGTGCTTTCTGCCTTTTTCCTAGAAGCTGGCTTTCTCGGCGTCATGCTATTTGGCTGGGGTCGTGTCAGTGAAAAGGCACACTTTTTTGCTACATTTATGGTTGCTTTAGGCACATGTATTTCAATGTTTTGGATCTTATCTTCAAATAGTTGGATGCAAACACCTCAAGGTTTCGCAATAGAAAATGGCATTATTGTGCCGACTGATTGGTTTGCCATCGTATTCAATCCTTCCTTCCCTTACCGATTTGCACATATGGCTGTTGCAGCCTTTTTAGTTTCAGCTTTGGTTGTTGCAGCCACTGCTGCTTGGCATCTATTACGTGGTCGTCGGGATGCTTTAGTTAAAAAATCATTTTCTATGGCTATGTGGATGATTCTATTTGCTGCACCTGCACAAGTTTTGATTGGAGATCATCATGGTTTAAATACTTTAAAGCATCAACCAGCGAAATTAGCTGCAATGGAAGGACATTGGGAAACCAATGTAGATGAAGCGATGCCTCTGTATTTATTTGGTATCCCTGATATGCAAGCTGAAACGACCAAATATGCAGTTGGGATTCCTTATCTAGGTAGTCTCATTTTAACTCACAGTCTAGATGGTCAAGTTAAAGGTCTTAAAGAGTTTGCACCAGAAGATCGTCCAAATTCGACTTTGGTATTTTGGAGTTTCCGTATCATGGTGGGTCTCGGCACACTCATGGTTCTACTCGCTTTGATTGGTTTTTTACTTCGCAAGAAGCAACAGTTATTCGAGAAAAAGTGGTTCCATAAATTTGCATTAATCATGGGACCTACAGGCTATATCGCATTGTTAGCAGGATGGTTTACGACCGAGCTAGGTCGCCAACCATGGGTTGTTTATGGTGTGTTACGAACTAAAGATGCGCTGTCTAGCGTATCAGCTGATCAAGTCGGTATTACCCTGATTATTTTTGTCATTGTTTATACTGTTGTATTTGGTACAGGCATCTATTACATCTTCAAACTCATGCATAAAGGACCACAATTTATTCATACACCTATAGAGGAACAAGGTGGTGTTGGGCATTTTAAAACACCAATGCGCCCTCTCAGTGCTGTAGATGAACGTCTTGAATCTAATGATCATGAGAAAGGAGAATAAACATGGATATTTCACTGATCTGGGCAATGATTATTGCATTAGGTGTTTTGATATATGTTGTTCTAGATGGTTTTGATCTTGGGATCGGTATTTTGTTCCCCTTTATTCAGGATCAACAAGAACGTGATGTCATGATGAATACGGTTGCGCCTGTTTGGGATGGCAATGAAACATGGATGGTATTAGGAGGAGCAGGTCTTTTTGCTGCCTTCCCAATCGTTTATGCCACTGTGCTTTCTGCCTTATATATGCCGATTACGCTCATGGTGATTGCCCTTATTTTTAGGGGTGTCGCTTTTGAGTTTAGATTTAAAGCCAATCGGACCAAAGCACTCTGGGACTTGGCATTCATCGGAGGCTCCACGATTGCTAGTTTTCTCCAAGGAATGATTTTAGGTGCATATATTCAGGGCTTAAAAACTGAAAATGGAATCTACGTTGGTGGTAGTTTTGACTGGTTTACCCCATTTTCTATGTTTACAGGCCTAGGTGTGGTGGTGATGTATGCTGCATTAGGCTGTGGTTGGTTAATTTTGAAAACTGATGATGGTCTACAAGAGAAAATGTATGAGCTGATGCCAAAATTAATTATTGCTTTATTCATTATTTTTGCTGCTGTCAGTTTATATACACCTTATAGCCAACCTGCAATTGCAGCGAAATGGTTTACTGTGCCACAACTGATTTATTTTAGCCCTGTTCCAATCTTGGTGATTATTTTTACCGTATTAACTTGGCGAGCTTGCCTAAACCGAAATGAACATAAGCCTTTTCTCTACACACTAGTGCTGATGTTCCTCGCCTACTCAGGCTTTGTGATTACTTTATGGCCCAACATCATTCCCCCATCAGTTACGATTTGGGAAGCTGCTGCGCCACGAAATAGTCAAATGTTTGCATTAATTGGTGCTGTCGTGATGATTCCTATCATTTTGGCATACACCTTTTGGGGTTACTGGATTTTTAGAGATAAAGTTCGTGTTGGTGACCAAGGCTATCATTGAGGTTAAATCAAATGAAATCTTCACAAGTAAAATGGTTTATTGGGCTTTGGTTTGTTGGCTTTTTAGGTCTAGCTTTGATCGCAGGCATATTTAAGGCTTTGCTCATGCTGGCTTATTCTTAATCCAATGTTTTGATGTTTGGCTACACAGTTAGCCAAGCATCTTTATATCTATTTAAATAACATAAGTTTTGATCATTCTTTAAAGAAATAGCCATTATTATTTGCCATTTTTTAAGCATTTAAGCTATGTTGAATAAAAATGATGTAGGTAAAGAATATGACTATTTTAGAATTATTAGAAATTAAACATCCCATTTTTATTTCACCAATGGCTGGTGTTTCCACACCTGAACTTGCAGCGGAGGTGTCTAACCAAGGCGCTCTTGGTGCTCTTGGGTTAGGTGCAAACACACCTGAAGCAGCTAAAGAACAGATTATTAAAACTCAATCATTAACTGATAAACCTTTTCAGGTGAACTTCTTTTGTCATCAATCTGAACAGCTTGATCAAGATGTAGCACAACAATGGATCAACTACCTACGCCCTCATTTTGAAAAATTTGATGCACAACCACCCCAACAACTGAATTGTATATATCCTAGCTTTTTAGACAGCGATGATTATTTGGATATTGTTTTACAAACCCAACCCAAAGCTGTCAGTTTCCATTTCGGCATTCCCAAAGCTCATCAAATTTCTGCACTAAAACAAGCAGGAATTATCACCATGGTTTCTGCAACCAATCTCATCGAGGCCAAAGCAATTGAGGCGGCGGGTATTGATATTATTATTGCTCAAGGGATTGAAGCTGGAGGACACCGAGGCATTTTTAATCAAACTTTTGATGCAGCAATTAAAACCAGTGATCTCGTACAACTCATCTCAACACATTGTAAATTACCTGTCGTAGCTGCTGGCGGTATTATGAATGGTGATCAAGCAAAATCGATGTTGAAATTAGGTGCTGCTGCTGTTCAATTGGGTACAGCATTTGTGCAATGTAAAAGTTCGAGTGCGAATGCAGCCTATCGAAAAGCTTTATTCAGTCAATCGATTACACAAATCAGTTCAAGCTTATCGGGTCGTCCAGCACGTGGTTTAGTGGGGACTTGGCATACACTGATTGACTCACCAAATCGACCTCAAACGCCAGCCTATCCTTATACTTATGATCTAGCTAAACAACTAATGAGTATTGCAAATACTCACCAAGATTTTAGTTATGGCGCATTTTGGGCAGGGAGCAATGTGGCACAAATTAGAGAGTTGGAAGCTGCCGATTTAGTCAATCAGTTGGTCTTAGAAATTAAAACCAACTAATCTATATTTACAAAAAACCGACCTTAAGGTCGGTTTTTTAGATCTATTTAATCGCATCAAGTAACGTGTGTTGCGCGTTGTGCGGTTCCTCACCCTGTGCTGGTTTAGCGCGATCCCAGACACCATCACCTTGTAATAACCACGCTTGCTGATTATCCTTAAGGTAATTCATTAAACCAAGTTGATAAATACGCTTTTTCAGTGCAGGATCTTCAATCGGGAAACATGCTTCTACACGATTAAATAAATTACGGTCCATCCAATCTGCACTTGAACAATAAATACGAGGATTACCATTATTACTAAAATAATAAACTCGTGTATGTTCCAAGAATCTTCCCACAATTGAGCGAACACGAATATTCTCTGACAAGTTCGGGAGACCCGGACGTAAGCAACAAATTGAACGAATAATTAAGTCAATTTGTACGCCTGCTTGCGATGCTTCATATAACTTATTGATGAGTTGTACTTCGGTTAACGCATTCACTTTTACAATAATCTGCGCCGATTTACCCTCTTTGGCATTCGCAATTTCTTCATCAATATAGTTGATTAGTTGAGCATGTAATGTAAATGGTGCATGCAATAACTTTTTCGGTTTTGCCATTTTCCCCATGCCCGTAAGCTCTTGGAAAATTCGATGTACATCTTCACACAGATCTTTATCTGTCGTCATTAAACCATAATCGGTGTAAATACGTGCATTCGTGGCATGGTAGTTACCTGTACCCAAATGTACATAACGTACTAATTTATTATTCTCACGGCGCACGACTAAAATCATTTTGGCATGGGTTTTATAGCCGACAATACCATATACAACGACAGCACCCGCTTCTTGCAGCACATTGGCAACTTCGATATTTGACTCTTCATCAAAACGAGCACGTAACTCAATCACAGCAGTGACTTCTTTACCATTGCGCGCTGCTTCGGCAAGGACTTGAACAATTTCTGAGTCTGCACCACTACGATAAAGTGTTTGTTTAATTGCCAAAACTTGCGGATCACGTGCTGCTTCACGCAATAATTGAATTACAGGTGCAAATGACTCAAATGGGTGATGCAATAAAATATCTTGCTTTTGCATCGCAGCAAAAATACTTTCAGTCTTTTTAAATACTTTTGGAACCACTGGTGTATGTGAGTCATAGCGTAAATGTGGACGTTTAAAATTAGAAAGTAATCGCGCCAAATTTACAGGACCGTCTACGCGATAAAGCTGTTCTTCTTCTAAATCAAATTCATCCAACAAATATTCATAAATATGCTTTGGACAATTATGCGTAACCTCTAAACGAACGGCACGTCCAAAACGACGTGAACTCAACTCACCTTTTAAAGCTTTTGCTAAATCTTCAACATCTTCATTTAAGGCTAAATCGGCATTACGCGTCACACGGAATTGATAACAACCTGTTGCCGTCATACCAGGGAATAGATCTGAAACATGTTCATGAATAATGGCAGATAACATGACATGATGCTCTTTACCATCCGTAAGCTCATCGGGTAAACGAACCACACGGGGTAAAGAGCGAGGTGCAGGCACAACCGCAAGATCAATCTGACGACCAAACGCATCTTTACCTTCCAGCGTTACAATAAAGTTTAAACTTTTATTGACTAAACGTGGAAATGGATGTGCTGGATCAAGACTAATCGGTGTTAAAACGGGTGCAACTTGTTCTTGGAAATATTTTTTAATCCATGCAGATTGTGCTGGGGTCAATTCGCCACGACGTAAGAAACAAATATCTTCCTCACGCAATTTTGGTAAAATTTGTTCATTTAAAATACGATATTGTCGTTCAATTGCAGCATGTGCTGTTTTAGAAATTTGATCGAGCACTTGCTTAGGGGTCAAACCATCTGGTGTACGACTTTCATTGCCTAAAGTTAATTGCTCCATCATTCCTGCAACACGAATTTCAAAAAATTCATCTAAATTTCTTGAAAAAATAAGCAGGAAATTCATTCTTTCTAATAATGGGTGGAGAGGATCAACTGCTTGCTCAAGTACGCGTAAATGAAAATCGAGAATTGAAAGTTCACGATTTATATATCGATCATTATAAGTATATTCTATTGGCGTTGTTGTCGTCACTGCAGTATTCATACTGAACCTTGTCGCTTTATCATTCATCAAAACACGGTTTAAGTATGCTGCAAAATTATGTCAATTTGGTAAAAAAGCCCAAAAATATTGAGCTTTTTTTAATTTATCTGAATTATTGTGGAATTTGTGTACTATTCATATACCTTAAAATCACACGCTTACGAAACTGTAACTTATGATCATTACGATGGTCTTGATAATACTTAGGATTTGGTAGTAAAGCAGCTAAAAAAGCAGCTTGCTCACGCGTTAAACTTTTCGAGCTCTTACCATAATAAAATTGTGCAGCAGCTTCAACACCATAGATATTTTGACCAAACTCGACCGAATTCATATAAACCTCTAAAATTCGACGTTTTGACCACATACGTTCCATCATCCATGTAGCAACAGCTTCCTGCCCCTTACGAATAAATGAACGCTGATTATAAAGGAATAAGTTTTTTGCGAGCTGTTGAGAAATCGTGGAACCGCCTGCAACGACTTCCCCTTTTTCATTATTACGCTCTAATGCAAATTGAATCCCAGCCCAATCGAAACCATGATGATGAATAAATTTAGCATCTTCAGCAGCCAAAATTGCATGCTTAAAGTTATCACTAATATCATCATAATCACGCCAGTCTTGTTGAATTGGCTTAAAGTCAGTCAGGTAATCCCAACGCATAAACATCGTTGTTTCAACGGGCTGCGTTCTCCACCACACCAAGCTACTAAAAATCCAAAGCTGAATGAGAAGAATGATACCGATAATCAACATCACTGCACGTGCTAAAAAGGCTTTCATTAAAGCGCATCACTCCTTGGGCAACAAATTCATGCTAAGCTATTTTTATATCGTAATAACTTGCATAAACATATGACTGAAACCACTCCACCACAAATTACTCAAAAGTTGCAAATACAGATATGGTGGTTTACAGCATTATTAATTGCCATCAATGTTGGTTTATTTGGCTGGCAAATTCTTTCAGGTGTGAATATTACCGACCCTTCCCCTATGGATGCAATTACTTGGGGAGCAGATTTTACACCACTCACCTTCTCTGGACAGCCCGAACGTCTGTTTAGCAGTATGTTTTTCCATTTCGGTCTGATCCATTTAATGCTGAATATGTGGGCACTGTATATTTTCGGGAGTGTTGCTGAACCACTTTTTGGTCGTCGTTATTATATTGCGCTGTATTTTCTCGCGGGTTTAATGGGTAGCGTTCTTTCCAGTTATCTCAGTATTCGTGACGGCTATGAATTATTACAACATTTTGATCGCCTTGCGGGACTTCAATCGTCCCTCATTCCACATATCAGTGCTGGTGCATCTGGCGCAGTGATGGGTTTAGGTGCTGCGCTCACAACTGTTTCTTTATTTCCACCTTTACCCCAACAACGTTTTTGGTTAGATAAAAAGTCATTATTATTGATTATGGCTATTAACCTTGCCTTTGGCTTTACTGTTTCAGGTATTAATAATGCAGCACATATCGGTGGAATGATCATGGGTGCTTTACTTGCAGGCTCTTGGTATTTCAGTCATAAAACTCAACATCGAGTTATCTTACAAATCATTGCACTGGTTTTAGCTAGTTTATTAACGCTCGGATTTTATGTTTACTGTAATGAGTTAAGCACAGGACTTCATCCCTTATGGAGTGAAATCCTGCGTCAAAACCAGTTAAGTTTTTAAGATTGATTCATCTCTCTCAAACTCTGTAACGGTGGAATATCACATAAATAACTCAGTCGATAACGACCAATCAGCATACATAACAGCATCATACTGAGCGGTAAAATTAACCAAATTTCAGGATGAAATTGGATTGCCATTTGCATCTTGTAACTGGCAATCGCACTAATCACTTCAGCAAAAAGGCATGCCACAATTCCTGCCACCAAGCCAATAAAACCGATTTCTAAACTGAGCATCTGTTTTAATTTATTTTTTGCGACACCAAAAGATCGTAATAACGCCACTTCTTTACGGCGCTCATCCATTAAAACATTTAGACAAGCAATAAGAACCAAAACTCCAGACAATCCAACCAATATTGCCAGTACTGTCACCACCTGAACCAATATATTCATTAAACGTTTCACTTCATCTAAAACACGCCCAACATCAATAAATACGGTATTGGTAAATTGTTCAATCAAGCGCACCATTTTTGGCTGATCTGCAGTAGGAACATAAAAACTGCCTAAATAGCTTCCTGCATTTTCATCCATGGTTTTGGGCGAAAAGATAAAGAAAAAATTAGGGCTAAAGCTTTCCCATTCAACAGAACGCAAATTAATAACGGTGGCTTGTAATGTTCCCTCAGGCAAACTGAAACTTAATTGGTCGCCTATTTTTATCCCCAATTCAGTAGCCAATTTTTCTTCTACCGACACTTGTCCAACTTGGGTAAACTTTGGATTCCCTTGAGTAATAAGATTATCTTTTGGATAAAGTTCCGCTTGTGTCAAATTCAACTCACGCCGTAAAGAATTATTTTGTTGAATTAATTCAGTGCTAAATGCCTGTCCATTTTTAGCAACTAATCGCCCCCGAATATTGGGATAAAGAGGCGTCGTTTGCCACTTATTCTGCTCAAGCTGTTGTTTGAACTGTGGCATATCAAAAGGAGGTAAACCATAGACGAATTGATTCGGTGTACCTTCAGGCAATTGCTGCTGCCAACGCTCTAATAAATCCGTTCTTAAAACACTTAGAACCGTTATTAAGCTGAGACCTAATGCAAGCGCAGTAATTTGCAAGGCTGTCTGATGTGGGATTCGAACATAAGCAGATAAAGGATGTTTCAACTGCTTAATTGCTCTCAGTAATGACCAAATCACAGCAAATAGAGTCACACAAAGTACTAATATGGCAGATAAGACCAATAAGCTTAATTTTAAATTATCACTCAGCACCAAACTAAATATGACCAAACTCGCAATACCGACACTAAACATCATGATATAGGATTTACGTGAACGCTCTTGCTGACGAATAACACGAATTGGTGGCGTATTCAGTAACTCCCAAATGCTTGGCAAAATGAAACCAATTAACACCATAACACTAGTAAAAATTGCAATGGGTAATGCCATAAGCAAATCAGCAATAGCAAAGCTGAGTTGTAATTGTGGAATCAGTTGCAACATCAATTGCAACAAACCATATCCCAACGCAATTCCGATTAAGCTTCCAATCACAATTGATAAGGCACTGACAATCGCAAGCAATATCATATAAGCGACTAATATCTGTCGTTTACTCGCACCGAGACAACGCATCAAAGCAATATGATCCTGATTTTGTTGCACATAACGTTGGCTAGTTAAAGCAATCGCAATCCCACACAACAGAATCGTTAAAAGGTTGGCAAGCTGTAGAAAGGTATCCAGATTTTCAATGGGTTTCATCAAACGAGTATTGGATTGACTCGCATCACGTAGTTTCAATGAACTTTGTTCACTATTCTCTGCTTGCTGACCACGATTTTGATCAACTTTGGGATCAGATTCATGCTTGGTTTCTTGTTTAAAAACGGTCTTAAATGTTTCAACTTGTTTTGGCTCACCCGCCATCAACAGACGATAATCAATCCGACTCCCAACCTGAATAGCATTGGTTTTCGCAATATCTGCTTGATGAATAATCACAGTTGGTGAAAAACCTGAGAAGCCCAATTCCTGATTAGAATCATGCTCAATAATACCTGTTACCTTAAACTTGCCATCAGCAATTGCAACCTGATCCCCCACTTTTACTTTTAATAGATCAATTGCTCTTGGACTTAACCAAACTTCACCTTGTTGAATAGATTTCGCTCTCGGTTGAATCTCTAATTTACCACGCAGTGGAAAATGTTCATCGACAGCTTTGACATTGACCATTACAAATTGATCTTGGGTATGTGCCATTGATCCAAACAAAGTGACAGGTGTCTGTTTTAGATGAAGTTGTTGGGCCTTTTGTATCCACTTTGATTGGATAGGGTCATTATCAGACAAAACTAAATCTGCACCTAGCATTTCAGCAGCTTGCAATGAAACTGCATTTTGGACTTGAGTATTACTAAATTTTAATGCAGTGGTGGCACTGATTGCCAAAGACAGAGCAATGATCAGTAAATACAATCCTCCTGTACGGAAGCTTTGCAAAAGCAGTGGCTTGAGGACTGAACTCATACGCCCTCCTGCACTTTTACAATTTCTTGGATTTGACCGTCAAGCAATTTGACATGTCGTTGACACAAGGCTGCCAAACTTTGATCATGCGTTACAAGGATTAAAGTTGTTCCTAACTCTTTGTTTAAATCAAATAACAGTTGCTCAATTTCTGCTGCGGTTTGTCCATCCAGATTACCTGTCGGTTCATCTGCAAAAATAATCTTAGGCTCAGCAATTAAGGCTCGAGCAATCGCAACACGTTGTTGCTCACCACCCGATAAAACTTTAGGGGTTTGCTGTGCCTGACGAACTAATCCAACACGTTCCAACCATTGTAATGCCTTTTTTTCAGCTTGTTTAAAATTGAAATCAGGTTGAAGACGTAAGGGTAACATCACATTTTCGAGTGCGCTGAGCTGCGGTAAAAGCTGAAAAGATTGAAATACGAAACCAATGTTTTCTAAGCGAACTTGAGCACGCTGTTCTTCTGTTAAGGTATGTACCGCTTGTCCACAGACCCATAACTCACCCATGCTCGGTCGATCAAGCGTCGCTAAAATGCCTAATAATGTTGATTTGCCAGAACCTGAACGCCCCGTAATCGCAATCTGTTCCCCCTGATAAATATCTAAATCAATATTTTTCAAAATGGTTAATCTTTGCTGATTAATGTGGATATTTTGTGTAACTTTTTGGGCAGAAATAATCGGTTGTGGCATGATGTCACGTATCCTTTAGGACAAATTTGAAGTGCAATGCAAATATCTAAAGTTTTATTTTCGCTATCCAAAACATTTGGAATCATCACGATTGGCGTATTACCAACACTCGTTTCAGCAAAGACTATTTTAATTTTGGGTGACAGTCTCAGTGCAGGTTATGGCATAGATGCCAAACAAGGCTGGGTAAACCTATTACAACAGCGTTTAGATCAACAGTATCCGAAACAGCATAAAGTGGTCAATGCAAGTGTCAGTGGTGAAACTACAAGTGGTGCTTTGGCAAGATTGCCTAAATTATTACAAACTTATCAGCCTGAAATTGTTGTAATTGAGTTAGGTGGAAATGATGGCTTACGTGGTCAACCGCCCCAAATGATTCAAAAAAATTTAGCAGAATTGGTACAACTCAGCCAAAAACAGAAAGCTTCAGTTTTACTGTTCGGTATGAAAATACCACCAAATTATGGGACAGCCTATAGCACAGCTTTTGAAAATAATTATAAAGTTGTAAGTCAGCAATTTAAAATCAAATTACTTCCCTTCTTCCTCGAAGGTGTCGCGGGACATAAACATTTAATCCAAAATGATCAAATTCACCCAAACGCCAAAGCCCAACCTATCCTGTTAAATTTGGCTTATCCCTATATAAAAGGTGCCCTTTAGGCACCTCTTATTTTTTAGAGTCTTCGATTTTAATTAAAAATCAAAGAACGTCACTTCACCTGTTTCAAGCGAATATTCTGCCCCAACCACGATCATTTTACCTTTTTCAATTAAGTTTTCTAACACGGTTGATCCATGACGTAATTGATTAACAGAAGCAAATACATTTGAGCGAACTGCATGTGCAGATAATTTTTTCAAATCATCTTTTAAGTCAGTTTGCATCAAAATTTCTACTGAAGGACGTACTCGGTTCACAATCGACATCAAATTTGATGACGGCGGTTGATCAGGATTCATTAGAGTACCAATGGTTGCTTGAATTGCACCACAGTGACTATGACCTAATACGACGACGACTGCACAATCATAACGCTCTGCTGCAAATTCAACGCTACCAACCTGAGAGGGTGCAACAATATTTCCAGCAACTCGGATAACGAATAAATCACCTAAACCTTGATCAAATACCATTTCGGCAGGTACACGCGAATCAGAACATCCTAAGACGATAGCAAAAGGATTTTGTTCACTTGCCATTTCAGCACGCTCTTGGTGAGTGAGCAATTTTTGCTGGGTCGTTTCCCCTTTAACAAAACGAGCATTACCAGATTTTAAACGTTCTAAGGCTTCTTGAGCGGTGAGCATGCGTACATCCATCTATGATTGACATGAGCAAATAGTTTAATGTGCGCATCTTCGAAAGTCACTGACAAAAATAGAAACTATCATCATTGATGAGTAATCTTTTAATCAGTTAAATCGTGGAAAATTTATGATTTCATTGGCAAGAATTTCCATACATCTGTAGATTATGCAAATGACTCCACTCCAAACTTCTAGAATAATCAATTGGTTTAAAAATAAATCAAGGATAGAACAATCATGACCAAAACACTGTTTTCAACACCATTCCGAAAAACGATCACTGCCACTTTGCTCTCATTCAGCTTAGCAACTATTGCTGTAAGTTCTACTCAAGCTGCTGAAATAGAAATGAGTTTTCAAAACTTATTACAACAAGAACGTACTTGGGCTGGCTTACAAACCAAGACATTAAAAGTGGGCGATATTACGTGGTCATATAGTGAAGGTGGTCAAGCAGGAAAACCGATCGTCATTTTAATTCACGGTTTAGCAGGTAGTCGTGATAACTGGAATCGTGTCGCACATGCATTAACGGCAAATTACCATGTTATTATCCCTGACTTACCTGCAAGTGGCGAAACGCAAGTTCCTAAAGACTTTGATTATTCAGTTCCGAATGTGACTGAAAAATTACGTCGTTTTATCGAAGCCGCAAATTTGACAGGTCCAGCACATATTGCAGGTCACTCACTTGGTGGATCGATTGCAATGCTATACGCAGGTCAATATCCTTTTGAAACGAAAAGCCTATTCTTGGTTGATGCGGCAGGTGTATATAAGTCAGCAACAACACCTTATCTCAAAGATCCGAACCATGTGAAAAATATGATCGTCAGTAAAAAAGGTGACTTTAATTTCTTGACGCAACAGGCGATGTATGCTCCGCCATTTATTCCAAAAGAAATTGCTCAAGCACAGGAAAAAATGATGATTGGTCAAGTTGAGCAAACACAGAAGATGGTAGATCAAGTGATCGCACTCAATAAATTGTTTACTCCAGATTCTTTTGCTCTGCTTGCAAAATCAATTGATGCTCCCACCCTGATTTTATGGGGTAAGCAAGATAAAATTATTAATGTCGAAGTAGCACCTGAGTTAAAATCATTATTGAAAAATGCGCAAGCACCTGTGATTTTAGATAATGTGGGGCATATGCCCATCTTGGAAGCAGATCAATTGGTCGTTCAACAATATTTACCGTTCTTGAGCAAGATCCAAACACAAAAGCCTGCAACTGCCCCTTCACCATAAACTTAATTAAGAATTTGAGATTTTATGTCTAAACATCCAATGATAGAACAATTAATAGATGCACAACTTGATTTTCTAGATCAAGAGTTTGCACAATCAGAAACCATTCAATATGAATTTAAACAGTTCTATCATTGGTTACGTTTACAACAACTACAACATATTTGGTCATTTGAACAAATATTTAAACTGATCGAGAAACAAATTCTCGCTACGCCAGCCAGTTCATTTTTAATTGAGCAAATTGCTGAACATATTCGTTTCGCTCTCATTCATCCACTCAATGATACCACCAGGATTGAAGAGGTTATTCCTGTATTGACCATCGACTCAATTGCACAATACGTTGCAGGAAAAGCGGGACATCGGCAACGTTTAATTCAAACTATCGTCAATAATCCAGCCTTTTCAGCCTTGATTACGCAGCTTATCCAGCATTCAATTCAAGATTATCTAGATAATTCAGTCATGTCTAAACGCGTTCCTGGCGTAGGGCATTTTATGAAAATGGGTAAATCCGTTTTAGAGTCAGTCACAGATTCAAATCTCAATGAGACCATTGGACATTATTTACAAAAGAATATTTTAAAGATCAGCCAAATGAGTGAAAGAGTTTTAAATCAACATTTTAATGATGACAAGCTCTATCACTTCCAAGCAAATCTTTGGCATAAAATTAAACTGATGCCGATTTCAGTATTACGAAACTACTTTGAAGTTCAAGACTTACCTAAAACCGTGGGATTAGGTCATGAAATTTGGGATCATATTCGCCAAACGCCTTACTTGAAACAGCAGATTCATGATGGAGTCTATGCGTGGTACGCAAGAAACCAAGAGAGAACTTTCGATTTGTTACTGCGTGATCTAAATATTGATGAAGATTTAATTCAGAATGAATTAAATAACTTACTCACGCCCGTGCTACAGCAAGTGATTCAAACTGGATATTTAAAACAACGTGCACGCGCACATCTAGAAAAATTTTATTACTCAGAACAAGTCAATGAAATACTAAAAAAACAAGGCACTTAAAGTGCCTTGCTTTATCGTTGTTTGCTTAGAATGAATATTTTAAACTTGCATAATAAGCCCGCCCCGGTTCGTTATATGTTTGACTGATTGAGTTACTATCTCTTAAAATTTGTTTATCAAATAAATTACTTACACCAAGACGAGTGCTGAATTGACTGTTAAATTTATAGCCCATATTTAAACCGACTAAGCTATAACTTTTTACATCACTTGGCTTAATCGCACTACTTGTACCACCTGAACCCACACCTGCTTCAATCCTATTTTCTGCGAATTGACGTGATTTTTGACGACCATATTGAGTGTAAACAAAATTCACATCCAATTGATCCGTAATGTCATAATCGAAAATTGAGTTAATCGTATACTTTGGAACAAGTGACAAAGGATTTCCTGTTTTCTTATCCTTAGAGTCCATCATATAAGTGAAATTGTTGGTCCAGCGGATATTGCCATAATCTAGTCCTAAACTCCCTTCAAACCCTTGAATCAATGCCTCTGGTGTATTATCCCAACGAAGAATATTCCAAGTCGTTTGCGTAACCCCTCCATTTGCACTTGTACTTGAACCATTCACAGTCCCAACAATGTCTGTTCCAGCAACAATCTTATTTTTATAATCATTACGGAACCAAGCTAAGCTAGCATTCACAACATCTTTTTGGAATTGAATCCCAATTTCTTTGTTGATTGAAGTTTCTGGTTTTAAATCGCCATTACCTTGTAATAAACAGCGCGAAGCAATATTTGCTGGACAACCATTACCATTGGTACTTAATAAATAACCTTCAGCATTTTGGTACATATTCGGGGCTTTATAGGCTTTGGCAATCCCCCCTTTCAAAGTAAAATGATCATTTAGTTTTTGCGTTATGTTTAAACTTGGACTCCAGTTTGAGCCTGATTTACTGTGATCATCAAAACGTAAACCGACCACAACATCGGTCATATCTGTAAGTTTGAAATTATCTTCAATATATGCCGATGCAATTCGTGATTCCATTTTACTACGATCACCTTTAGCAAGCTGATCGCCATAGCCAGCACCACTTTGATCCTTGCCTTGTATTGTAGAAGTCCGATCAGTGAATTTATCTTCCACCCATTCGACACCTAAGGTCAATGCTTGGGGTAGATAATACTCAAGTGGAATATTTAGCTCACCATTCAATCTAAAAGTGTCTAGTTTAGATGTAACACGATCATTTAAATTATTAATTTTTCCTTCAACACTTCCTGCTAAACCCTCTGGAAGTCTTTTATTACGTGTTTTATCGTACTGCGCAACCAATTTGCTTTTGCCCCAATCCCAATCTCCTTCATGAGTTAGCGCCAAGCTATCTCGATACATGGTATTGGTTTCTTTCCCGATAAGTTGAGAAAGAATTGGATCGGTTTCTGCATTTGAATTTAATTGAGAGTCTCCAGAATAAATATTGCCTTGGCGACCAGAAGAAATATCAAGCAATACTGTTTGTTCATCAGTTGCTTGCCAAGCTAAGCGCCCAGCAATATCTTTATTTTTAACCCCTTCTCGACCAGCAGCCTGACTGCCAATTGATTTATTAATATCTACTGCATCTGCATCAGTTTTATTGTAATTACCATATAAACGATAAGATAAAATGTCTTTAATGATTGGACCACTTAGATTGAAACTTGCTCGAGTAGAATCGCCTTCTTTTGAATCTTCAGGTTGATTGCTATATAGCTCAATGGAACCATGTGTCTCATTCGTTACTTTCTTAGTAATAATATTGACGACACCACCCGCCGCTCCAGAACCATAACGAGCTGCTGCTGGACCTCGTAAAACCTCAATAGACTCGATTGCTTCTACTGGTACCCAATTTGAATCTCCCCGTGTGTCACGCTCTCCTTTCCAACCATAGCGTACAGAGTTACGTGAGGAAACAGGCTTTCCATCAATCAAAATGAGTGTATTCTCAGGCCCCATACCACGAATATCAATTTGACGATTATTTCCACGCTGACCTGTTGCACTATTCCCTGTTAAGTTAACGCCTGGCATACGACGAACGTATTCAGAAATATCATTACGTACTGGAATTTTTTCTAAATCTTCGGCAGTGATCTTAGAAACTCCGAGAGATTGTTTAATTTGTTCCTCTGCTGTTAGAACAATTGTCTCCAGTTTAACAACATCGTTTTCATTTGATTTTTCAACCAATCCACTTTGATTAACTGTAGTTTCTGCTGCATATGCAAACGTCATCATGCCACTCAGAATCGAAGTCGCGAGTAATGTATGGCGTGCTATTTTATTAGACATATTCCCACCTAATTAAGATAAATCATAAGATTTGCTAAAAAACTACGCTAGATTCTAACAAAGAAACAATAAAACTCAATATAAATGATAATAATTATTATTTGTATTTTCATTATTTAATTCAACTTACACATTCACGAACATAATGATCAAATAAAATTTGACTAAATAAACAATAAAAAAAGCCCTATTCAGGGCTTTTATAATGCAATAAATTTCAAGTTTTATTACTTGAAGTACGCACCCTCTGACTGAGAGTGATCAGTTTGGTCAACCACACGCTTTAATTCTGGAACATGCTGTTGTAAAGTCGTTTCAACACCTTGTTTAAGGGTAACATCAATCGCTGAGCAACCTTGGCAACCACCACCAAATTTTAACACAGCTGTAAGACCATGCTCAGGATCATCTTTTACTTCAACTAAACTACAATTACCGCCATGACCTTCTAAACCTGGATTGATCTCAGATTGTAAAATATAGGTAATTCGTTCTTCAATTGATGCATCTGGGCCAACACGTGGCACTTTCGAATTTGGTGCACGGAAAGTTAATTGACCACCAAAACGATCTTTGTTGTAGTCAATGACAGCATCTAATAAATATGGAATGGATGGTGCATCAACATAAGCAGGAAAATCAGGATATTCCTGTTTGTAGTCTGTTGGTACCACTTCATCAGGTGCGCTATATGCCATACAACATTCTGCACGCGGTGTACCTGGATGCTCTACAAAAACACGAACGCCAATCCCTGGAGTATTTTGCTTTGATAATAAATCACTTAAATACTCTTGCGCAGAGGGAGTAATCAAAAGGTTTGGGATTTCTTCTGCAATGGCAGTGTTGGTGTTCTCAGTCGACATAACAATATTCCTCAAGCTGATGTCGTTATCTTAACCGAAGATGGAGTGTAATAAAAAAAAATCAACCATTTTTGTAGGAATTCTATGCAAGATCATTGTTTATTAAGTTTTTGATGGCATTATTGCTAAGACACTGATCAATTTTAAAACATTTATGTTACATCTACCCTTTAGTCATACTGTGACACTGATCATCATTACAGTTGTGATTTCCTTGTTAGCCTTCTCAAATCAAACGGTGATGAATCGTTTAATTTTTTGGCCACCTGCACTGCAACGTGGACAGTATGACCGCTTTATCACACATGGTTTTGTTCATGCTGATGGTACTCATTTACTCTTTAACATGATCACGCTGTTCTTCTTTGGCAATATTATAGAAAGCTTTTATCGTCAGTTTTTTTATGACACAGGCTTTGTCTTATTTTATTTAGGTGGATTAATTGCAGCAATTTTACCAAGTTATTTTAAACATCGACATGATATTCATTGGGCAAGTTTAGGTGCGTCTGGTGCTGTTTCTGCAGTATTGTTTGCTTATATTCTGTTTCAACCATGGAAGCTCATTTTCGTTTTCTTTATTCCCGTTCCTGCGATTATTTTTGCCATTTTATATGTCGCTTATAGTATTTGGTCTGGCAAAAGAGGCAACACAAATATCAACCATAGTGCTCACTTATGGGGAGCAGCGTATGGTGTTGTCATGACAATTTTATTAGAACCTAAAGTACTGCCGCACTTTTTAAATCAACTCACTCAAATACCATTTTAATTTTTATCATACATGCCCCTTTTTTGGGGCTTTTCTTTTTTTAAGATTAATAATCAAATTTTAATTATTTTTATCATAAAAATCATCGCTCTAAACTCGCCATAATTCTTCTATAAAATTAAGTCGATTCTAATGTCTCGTAACTGTCTCCTTAGCACACTTTCTATTGCATTATTTAGCTTGTCAATTTCAGCTTGCAGCAATGATTCTGATAATTCAAATACTGTGGTTGAAACCAAGAAGCAACCCAATATTTTGTTCATCATGGCAGATGATTTGGGCTATTCCGATTTAGGCTCTTTTGGTGGGGAAATTCATACACCAAATATTGATGAACTAACCCGAGCAGGTCGTATTTTAACGGATTATCATACTGCCCCGACCTGCTCACCAACACGCTCGCAATTGATTTCGGGGACTGACCATCATCTAGCGGGAATTGGTGCAATGGCTGAACTCACACCTAAGCATCTAAAAGGTCAAGCTGGTTATGAGGGCTATTTGAATGAGCGTTCTCTCTCTATTGCAGAAGTATTGAAAGACAATGGCTACCGAACCTATATCAGTGGTAAATGGCACTTGGGTTTAACCGATGCAACCAATGCACATGCCAAAGGTTTTGATCATTCATTTACCCTATTACAAGGCTTAGATCTACATTTTAAACAATCACCGAATGCCTATAAGCGTAATGCAACTTATACAGAAGACGGCAAACAAGTTCCGATTTCATCCTTACCTGATGATTTCTTCTCTACCAACTACTTCACCGACAAACTGATCAGCTATCTAGAATCAGGTAAAAACTCAGGCAAGCCGTTCTTTGCCTATGCTGCTTACACCGCACCACATTGGCCTTTGCAAGCACCCGCTGAATATCGTGACCGTTATCGTGGGGTTTATGATGCAGGCTATGATGTAATCCGCGATGCACGCATAGCCCGCCAAAAACAACTCGGATTAATTCCAACAAACTTTAAAGCAGCTGAACCAATCGCCACACAAAATGTACCGCAAAAATATGGCAAGTGGAATGAGCTTTCAACTGAGCAAAAAGCTTTAGAAGCGCGCAGAATGGAAATCTATGCAGGCATGGTCGAAAATTTGGATGCCAATATTGGTCGTGTGATTCAATATCTGAAACGTAATAATCTATATGACAATACCTTAATCTTCTTCGTTTCGGATAATGGTGCAGAAGGCTTTATTCGTGGCAATTATGGAGCGGAATCAGGTTTTGATAACAGCGTAAATAACGTAGGTACATCAAGCTCTTATCACTATGTTGGACCACGCTGGGCAGAAGTCAGCGCTGCGCCATTTCATTTATGGAAAGATACAGCGGGCGAAGGTGCAACTACCGCACCTGCAATTGTAAAACTACCCTATCAAACCAAGGCTCAAGCCACGCATCATGGTTTTGCCTCAGTATTGGATGTGTTCCCAACCGTGCTCGACTACGCAAATATTGCCGTCCCACAAGGTCAATACAAAGGCCGTCAAATCAATACGCCAAGCGGTTATTCATGGAAACCTGTACTCGACAATAAAGCCCAAGCCATTCGCCCAGTGAACTTTAATTTCGCAGATGAACTACATGGTAGTAAATATGCTCGTCAAGGCGACTGGAAAATTGCATTACAAGGCAAATCAGAGCTAGGAACTGGGTCTTGGGAATTGTATAACCTCAAAAATGATCGCGGAGAAACCCAAAACCTTGCTCAGGATAATCCAGCCAAGTTACAAGAATTGGTGAATGTGTATAACCAATACACCCAACAAAATGGCGTCAAGGAATACAACATTAAATGAAGTTTATTTTCTTATTCGCATCAATCTGTAGCCTGTCCCTTGTGACAGGCTGTAGTAAAGTTACGCCTGATAGCCGTCATCCACATACCCAAACCACGACACAGACACAGACACAGACACAGACACAGACACAGACACAGACACAGACACAACTTGGCACATTACAACAATGCCAACAATATTCAGGCTTACCCAATGCATGGCAAAACAGTAAAACCTCTGGGATGGTGTGGGTTCCTAAAGGTTCGTTTCAACTGGGTTCAAATCTTGCCTATCCTGATGAATTGAATTTTGGCAAACCACAACGTCAAGTAGATGGTTTTTGGATTGACCAAACTGAAGTGACGGTTGCCCAATTTTCTAGTTTTGTGAAAGCTACAAACTACATCACCGATGCAGAAAAACAAAAACAGGCTGCGGTATTTTCACCGAATGTGAACACTCCAAACCAATGGTGGCAGCTGAAATCAGATTACACATGGAAAAATCCTAATGGTGCAGCAGGTCAAGCCCCTCTTCCTTCTGAACCTGTTCGCTATGTCACTAAAAATGATGCTGAGCACTATGCTGTTTGGTTAGGTCGGGATTTACCTACTGAGCAAGAATGGGAATATGCCGCCAAAGCAGGTTCGAAAAGCGATACTCCTTTACACCAAGCGCCACAAGATACACATCAACATCCACAAGCCAATTATTGGCAAGGTGAGTTTCCTTTCCAGAATAGCGTTGAGGACCATTTTCAAAGTGTGGCGCCTGTCGGCTGTTATCCTTCTAATGCTTTTAAGTTATTCGATATGATTGGCAATGTCTGGGAATGGACCTCTTCTGCTTATCACGGCGCACATGATCAACACATGGGTAATTATGCGGAACTGCGTCAAAAAAATAGTACCGCAACGCAATATGTACTTAAAGGCGGTTCTTTTTTATGTGCCTCCAACTTTTGCGCCCGCTATCGAAACAGTAGTCGTTATCCACAAGAGTTTGATTTGGCAGCAACCCATGTGGGATTTAGAACTATTTTACGTACAGTCGAATGATTCAAATCTCTATTCAAAACATGCGTCATTACGCTAGTCGAAAAGTTTGGATCAATTTAAAGTAAATAAGAAAGCAATAAAAATAGGATGTAATGATGAAAATAATACCGCTTTGCTTCAGTACTTTAATCACATTTAGCTTATCTGCCTGTGCAGTGCATACTCCTCATGGCAGCGTGGATTGTTGACCCAGACAATCACCATGATCGTCATGGTGATTTTTGTCCTCCAGGACAGGCTAAAAAAGGACGTTGTTAAATTCAATCTCGCCTAGGCTTTGATAAGGCTTAGGCATTTTTATCAAACCGTAAAGTTTATTCAATTTTTTCTTTCAAATGATTCATCTCATCAAATTGTATAAATAAAACTAGAATATATTTCAGTTACTGATTTCATTTAATTAAAACCCATATAAACTACATGGAAATGTATTCTATTTATTTTAATGAGATTTTTGAATGGATCTAAGCCAACAAAGCACTGTCATGGAAATCTTAAATAAGGTGCAGCATGCTGATGATTGGATTATTTTATTAGAACAACTGAATCAACATTTTAATCTACAAGCCTCTCAACTACTCGCAGTTGATCTTGAAGTACAAGCGCTATCTTTTAGTGTTCATCATGGCGTTGATTTTGATGAACATCAACTTGAACAAGCCGCACTAAAACAAATTCGTTTAGATATAGATGATGATCCTCGCTTAAACAAAATGTTAGTGGCTCCAATGCAAGGTTGGATGCATTGTTTTCAACATTTCACAGAAGATGAAATTCTTCAAACTCAAGTCTATCAACAAGTATTAAAACCTCTAAATTTACGTTTTTGTTCAGCAATACAAATTCTTTATGATCATAAAGTTTGTATCATACTTTCATTTTTGACTAGCCCCGAACGAGGTGCTTTGAGTTGTTCTGAATTACAGCCGATTTATGAATTATTACCGATACTACAGCAGAAAATTCAACAATATCGACATCATTTTGAATACTCGACAATGACCTTACTCGGGTCACAATTAATTCAAAAAATGAATCAGCCAATTGCGATTATTAATTTGAATGGAGATATTCTTGAATTAAATACAGAAGCAAAACAGCTATTGGAAAATAGTAAACTGATCCAAATCAAACAACGTCGTTTTGTATTTAATGATAGTAGCCAACAACAATTTGAGTTAAACCTGATTGAGCTAGAACGCCAACATAAGCGCCATCATGACTTAAGCTACGCTGAACGTAGCAAAATTATGATGGTTGATGATCATTTATTCTTAACACTGGATTTATTAAGTCCAGAAAAAACTCACAAGATTTTTGGTCTACGTCCAGTTTTACTCGCCACATTTTCTGGTTTAAAACATAAACCTAAATATCAACGAGAAATATGTACTCAGCTTTTTATGTTCACACCTGTAGAACACAAAATATGTGAGCAATTACTTGAGGGTAAAACCACCAAAGAAATTGCTCTCTCACACGATATTCAGGCTGATACTGTCAAAAAACATCTACAAGCGATTTTCAAGAAAACCAAAACGCATCGGCAAAGTGAGTTAATTCAATTATTGATGCAGTTTTTATAAGCATGTAAAGATCAAAGTTTTTAAGCGATCTCCGCTGGGAAGCTAATCACTTGATCAATTTTCATCTTATTCATCGCAACCATCAGTAAACGATCAATTCCAAGTGCAATTCCTGAACACGCTGGCATGTCTGGTAACGCTGCTAACAAATGTTGATCCGTTGGAATAATGGGTAATCCTTGTTGAGCACGCTCGATATTATCGGCATCAAAACGTTCAGCTAAAACTTTGGCATCTAAAAGCTCATCATAGGCATTGGCCAGCTCTAAACCCTCAATGTATACCTCGAAGCGTGCTGCGACTAATTCACCATCCTCATCTGTTTTCACCTTAGCCAAAGATGCCATTTCAGGCGGGAAATCAGTTAAAAATACAGGTGCATCAAAGCCTAAACTTGGTTCAACGAAATGCGAAAACAATAAATCCATATAACCCAAGCGATCATTTCCTAAATCAAGATTGAGTCCTACACGATTCGCAGTTTCTTTAAGTTGTTTTAAAGTCGCTTGTAAAGGATTAATATCTAAACGATCTTGAAAAGCATGCTTATAACTCAAAATATACGGACGAACTTCACCAAAACGATGTGCCAAACACACTTCTAGTAAATCCGCTGTTTCATGCATTAAACCTTTTAAATCTAAACCTGGTCGATACCATTCCAGCATGGTAAATTCGCTATTATGCTTACGCCCATGCTCATCATCACGGAATACTTTACAGATTTGATAAATTGCTCCGCTACCACTGGCCAATAAACGTTTCATTGGAAATTCAGGTGAAGTCTGTAAGTATTGGGTATTTAATTTGCCATGAATATGACGTTGTACTTGTACAGATGCCAAATGAACATCGGTTACAGCTGCTTGAGACAAAACAGGCGTTTCAACCTCTAATACCTTACGCTCCGCAAAAAACTGACGAATCTTTTGATACATCTCTGCACGTGCTTTTAATGCCTCAATAGAACAAGTCGGTTGATAGGATTTCATATCTTGGCTCATGCTTTTGGTCCACCGTGTGCCGCCCATTCACGGCGTAAAGGATAATTTTTACGAAGTAAATCAAATGCTTTTTGTTCAACTTTAGCATTTTGAACACAAGCTCTTAATTGTTTATCATCTTCAGCAATATCGTAAATCTGAGTGAGATGTTGTTTAAGCGCAGCTTTTAAATCCTGCTGCCCGAAATATTGTTCTACTTGAGGCAATTGACTCTCAAAACGCTTTGAGGCTTCATAAGAAAATTTATCGCAAAATGCCTCATAAATCATCTGCGTTCCTCTCGCTTTGCCTTCAAGGCTATACCCTGCAATATGTGGTGTTGCTAAAGCCAATAAATCCAGCAATTGCGCTGGAATCTCTGGTTCAAACTCGAAGACATCCAAGACAACTTTACGATTATTTTTTTTAATATCGCTCATCAATGCAGATTGTTGAATCACGGGTCCACGCGCACTATTAATCAAAATTGCGGATGCTTTCATTGCAGCAAACGTAGCATCATTAAACAAGTGTTGCGTTGGATAATCACCAGCTAAGGTTAAAGGCACATGAATTGAAATCGCATCTGCCCGTTTTAACAACTCATGAAATGAAACATTTTCAATATGACTTAATTGCACATAAGGGTCATATCCAATCACATTCCAACCCAACAATTGAGCCATCACTGCGAGTCGACTCCCTACATTGCCTAAGCCAACAATTGCTAATGTAAAAGCTTTCTCTTGTTCTAATAAGTCGATATTCAAATGCAATAAAGCAGTAATCACATATTCAGCAACGGCTTGCGCATTGCAGCCCGCAGCATTACTCCATGCAATATGCTGCTGTTCCAAAGCTTGAATATCTAGATGATCTGTACCAATTGTCGCACTACCCACAAATTGAATCTTGGTCTGATCAATTAAGGCATGATTCACTTTGGTCACAGACCGAACCAAAAGTGCATCTGCATCCTGTACATCTACATGCGTGAGTGTACGCCCTGCTTTATGCTGTATTTCTGCAAATTCCGCAAAGAAATAATCGGTAAATGCCAAATTTTCATCTGCGATAATTTTCATGCAATACTTTCCATCGATTTGTATGTGCTTATTATCCTTAGCGCAAAGGAAATTGACAAATCAAATCTGAATGTTGCAGTTAAAATGGCCATAAACACTACATTTTTAATGCAATCATGCGACTTATTGCCAATCCTCTGTCTTATTTTTAATTTTATAATAGTAGTGTTTTCTTCATAAGCAGTTTTATTATGACGCCTTACTCTCCCTACAAAGGCAAAAGTGGTATCAAACGTATTTTTAATGCAACAGGCTATTCCCTTGCAGGGTTTAAAGCAGCGTTTAGTCATGAAGCTGCATTTAGACAAGTCCTTTTACTTAATTTGATTTTGATCCCAATCAGTTTTTTTGTTCATGTATCAGCCCTAGAACAAGCACTCATGGTGGCTGTTTGTTTGCTTGCAATTATTGTTGAACTATTTAATTCAGCAATTGAAGCTGTAGTTGATCGTATTTCTTTAGAAAAACACCAACTTTCTAAAAATGCAAAAGACATGGGCAGTGCTGCGCAATTTGTTTCTCTTGCGATTATATTTTTTACATGGATGATTATTTTATTTCGATAAGTCATTATAAATAAAAAAAATCCCTGCATTAGCAGGGATTTTTTTAATCTAGGAAGAAGATGTAATTACATCATGCCAATTAATAATCTAACCTTCACTAAATACAAATTACATTACAATCTATCCAATTGATTTAAATATATTTTTATTCTAACTTTCCATAACAATGTGATACATGCAATTACCAATTTTTGTGAGTAAGATTGTGAGTAAGCACTTTCTAAAATACCGTTACTCACATCACATGCTAAACGATCTTAAAATCAAAAGCTTAAAGCCACGTGAAGAATTATACCGCGTGGCTGATCATTCAGGACTCTGTATAGAAATCCGCCCATCTGGTAGCAAATTCTGGCGTTATCGCTACCGATTTCTTACTAAAGCAAAAATGCTCACAATCGGTCAATATCCCGAAATTACTTTAACATACGCTCGCTTGAAAACAATGGAATATCGAGAACAACTCGCTAAAGGAGTAGACCCAATAAGCCACCAGAAAAAAGAACGCCTTGAAGCAATCAAAGCAAATAATGGTACATTCCTTTTAGTCGCCAACGAATTTATGAATTCTCGAAAAACTCAACAATCAAAGGAATGGGAACAACGCCGCAGCAGTTATTTTGAGAAAGATGTTTATCCTCTTATCGGTAATAAACCTATTCATGAGATCGACTCGATTGATATTAAAAATGTTCTTGATAGTACTATGGCAAGAATCAAAAAATCAGGAAGAGGTACAGGGGAAGTTAAGGGAATTTTTGTTAGGCAAATAATAGGTGAAGTCATGGAATATGCGATTATCACAAAACGTATTTCTATTGACCCTACCTACGTCCTTAGAGGCTACATAAAGCAGCCAGAAGTAACTCATGCCAGACCCTTGACCGAATCTGAAAAAAGAGAACTTATGTCTAAGCTCAATACATACGGTGGCTCTACTAGTACAAGGAATGCTATCAAAGTGGCAACATATACATGGCTTAGAAGCATTGAAATACGTCGAGGCAAAAAGGAATATATTAATTTTGAAGATAGGACGTGGACTATTCCAGCAGTATCACAGGCTGATATTTTGGCTGGAAAGCGTAATATGAAAAAGAACAGAATGCATGTTGTCCCTTTATCAAATCAAGCCATACAAATCATTAAAGAGCAATTTGCTCTTTACCCCAATAGCGAATATATTTTTGCAGGTGAAGATGGTGAAATGATGGGTAAAACTACATTAAATACTGCCCTTCATAATATGAAATTAGAATTCAGCATGCATGCCCTAAGAGCAACAGCTTCAACAATTGCAAATGAGAATGGTTTTAATAAGGATTGGGTTGAAATACAGCTTGCCCACGTTTCGGATAATAAAACACGGGCGACATACAATCATGCTCAATGGTTAAATGATCGTAAAACTATGATGCAATGGTGGGCTGATCATGTAGATAGTTGGGGCTTTGTTTCATAAACAACTGACACACCTACATGTATCACTTATAGCTATATTTATAGTTTTGAAACACAAGTCTAATGAGATTTAAAAACATGAATAATAAATTTAAGGGCGATCTTGATTTTTATGAATTAGAAGATATAAGTCATCGCCTTGAAGTAATTGAGCTCATACTTAGAGAGGATGAAATCCCCTTCTCAATGAAATGGGCTTATGGGGCTGGAAATTCTGATATTTGGCTTTTTGACGGTATTGCAGTAAAAAAGGAAGGTATCTTCATCGCTGAAAATGTCATTGGAAAAAAGTGATCCTAGCCAAAATAATGGACAGCATGTCCCTCTAAAGATAACGTAACTTCAATCTTTGGAGATCCAAGAAATGGCTAAACGTTTTAGTCCGGAATTTAAACAGCAAGCAATTGATCATGCACTTTCAAACTCCCACGAGCCTATAGCTGCAATCGCCCATAAATTAGGTGTGGGTTATTCAACCTTAGATAAATGGATTCGTGAAGCCAATCCAGTAGGTTCAAGCAAACGTCAACTTTCTCCTGAACAACAGCGGATCTTGGAATTAGAAAAAGAAGTCAAACAGCTCAAGGAAGCCAATGACATCTTAAAAAAAGCGCATGTGTACTTTCTGACAGATCATGCCAAGAAAAGTACACGGTAATTCAAGATATGGATGTGAATGAAGTCACTGTATCTTCTGCCTGTAAATGCCTGGGTGTCAGCACTTCAGGCTATTATGCCTGGCGAAAACGCCAGGCCAATCTAGCGCAGAAATATAATGATTTAAAAGCCGTATATTGGCAGCATCATGCACGATTGGGTGCACCTTCATTAGTACATGACATGCATGATTTAAGTTACAGCATGAGCGAACGAACCGTTGGAAGAATGCTTAAAAAGCTTGGTTTACGTAGCAGGATTGCACGTAAATACAAGCATACGACTGATTCAAACCATCGTTTGCCTACAGCGCCTAACTTGTTGGATCGTCAATTTACAGTTACTCAGCCTAATAAAGTTTGGACAACGGATATTACCTATATCCGAACTAAAGAAGGCTGGCTGTATTTATGTGTGATGCTAGATCTATTCAGCCGTCGTATTGTGGGTTGGCAAACCAGCCATCGAATAGACCGCCAATTGGTGTGTGATGCGTTTAATTATGCAATGGCTCGTCAGGGTTATCCAACGGGTGTCATGGTGCATTCGGATCAAGGTAGTCAGTACTGTAGTCGTGATTTTAGGGCGCTATTATTGACGAATAACTGTATTCAAAGCATGTCTAGACGAGGAAACTGTTGGGACAATGCAGTGACCGAAAGCTTCTTCCATACCCTGAAGGGGCATGTAGTACATGGCAGTGTATTTTCTACGAGAAAAGAGGCAAATGCTATCTTGTTTGAGTATATTGAAGTTTACTACAATCGAATCAGAAGGCATTCTGCAAATGGCTGGTTAAGTCCAGAAGCCTTTGAACAGAAATATTTCAAGAATTTAGAGGGATCGGTTGTCCACGATACTGTCTAGGATCACCAGCCATTTTTCTCTAAAGTGATATTATAGATGAGGTCACAGAGCTCATTATAGTAATTATCAAGTAATTCCATTTATTTTATATATCAATATCATCAATGACTTACATTATTATTTTCTATTCTTATTTTCAAGCACAAAGTAAGTAAATTCAGTTCATAAGTTTATATTCAAGTTACTCTAAATTAGAGTCTGTTGACATTTACTGTGTAAAAAATAGCGAGAAACTAAAATTCAATCGTCAAACTAAATCTACTTCTGGCTATGCTCCGTACAATCCTGACTGATCAACACTGGTTAAAACTGAAATCTACTGTCCATAATTTTGTATTTATCTCAAACATACTCTTAGAAGTTTTTTGAAGCAATTCTTTATAGAAAGTACTGGCTGACTCATATGTTGATAGAAAAGCCCATTCTGGTTATGTTCGGCTAAATTACAAAGTTCGTGCAAAATCACATAACCAATGTATTGAGTGGTTGCTTTACACAGCTAAAGTTTTAAAACAAGTGCCCCTTGAGGTGAACAGCTCCCCCCTTGTGTTTATATCGTAAGAACTCAAAACTTTAGTTTTCAGTACAACATAGCGTTCCATTTAATCAGCTTATACAAACACCAAAATTTCCACGCAATAGTTTCACCAATTGAACATCTTCATCCCCTCTAACTTTTATATTGCTTTCGCCTTCTTGAATTATGCTTCCAACTTTTTGCTACTGTATAGACATAAGCTGGCAGATCATCCCTTTCATCAGGCAAGCCCGTACCTCGTGCAACACGAAGTTTTAAAGGATAGTTCTTATATTCAATCAAATGAAGAAAATAAAAACTACGTTCTTGACGTGTGCTGAACTTTTTATGATACACATTTCTCAGATGAGGGTATCGTTCTCGTATACCGTCATTAGGGTGAGTATTTTCAGGTTGTAGGTACCGAAATTTCAGCTTTTTCATATTGCCTCCCAGGTCACATTACCTAGAAGGGGTCCTCTGCGTAGTAGTTCATTGTTTTAAACCTTTAATTTATCGTTGATCCATTGTTTTTAACGAATTCTCTAAGCTGCTAATCCTTCTCTTTATTTAAAATAATAACTGATGGTCGTATCTTTATGATCTCCCCAGCCTGTCGAGATATCCGTCAATTCAACACCATTTTTCTGGTAACTTTTTACTCGGTATAAATAAGTACGTGGTGGAGAAACTTCATTGCTTCGTACTTTCTCAATCAGAATGAAAGTCTTGTCATCCAACCATCTTACTCTTAATGGTAATGGATCTTGGCATTGCCCTATTTCTGCATACATTGCAGCATCTTTTCCATTCTTGGAAAAGGATAAGCCTGCACATTCTACATCGGGTAAATCTAAGACTAGTCGTTTACCAACTAAGCTTTCTTTTACGCCTGCACTAGCCAAGGTTGAAAGACTTAAACATAATCCTGCAAATATTAATTTTTTCATTTGAATAGACTCTTAATTTAGTTGTTAAAACACATTGTCTATAAAGCCACACTGTAAGATGTGTTGTGATGGATTTACTGGATTGTCATAAAGGCTAATAAAAGCAATCATGTCATTCGGATCAGATACATCTCGTTTATAGGGCTGGCTATAGATATAAATTTGTTTGGGGGTATAGACCTTTTGATTGTGGAAGACTTCTCCATCAAAGACCTTTAAATGTGGATATTGCTGAAAGACTTTGTGGGTCTTGCTTCTGTTTTGATCATCATGCATTGAAGCTTTATCCCACTGCTGTTTAAAGCTTTTTAATTGTTGTCCGCTATAGCGACTAAATTGAATATTTAATCCATCCTCGATCTTTTGTTTGGTAGTATTAATGTCATCAGCACGATAGATTGCAGTTTTTGCCCCTGCAACACTGACGTGCACTAAGGTTTCAATCTTTTTGATGGGATTGCTTTTGCTGTTGGGTAAATAAACTTCTGTTTCAGGACAATCTTCACAGAAATTTTCATCATCAGGATCATTGATGACGCTGTTCTTTTGTTTGCGGTACTGCTGTTGAAATTGTTGCTGTAATGAGGTGATTCCAGATGACCATTTCATTTCGTTGCCCATCAAGGCTAAGTGGTTACTCAAGGATTGTTCGTTCTTAGCCCAATCCAGACAAGTTAAGCCCTGCTCTAAGGTGAATGGCTTAGATATAGACACGGGTTGAGCCGTCACAGTCTGCATGATCAACAATGTCATACTGCTGATCAGTAGTGGTTTAAATCTAAATTTCATTTTAATCATCCTCGCATCTCCTACGGGCTTTGGCTACCCGCAAGAAGTGCTCGTGTAAAATATTTATTTATTTTTAATCGTTTAACATCGGTTATTGATAATGATCCGCTGATAGTAGCTGACGGATTTCACTGGCCATTTGTGGACTACGCCATGGAAATAGGACTTTTAGACTGTAATTCGGTTTGAATGGATCTCGTGTACCAATATTGACTTGAAACTCTCGTTTCATCGGTGTGCGATGGACCTGTTGATTGACATGCGTTCCCATCATTGGATTGCTAATCACAGTGGTCGTGGTTCTAAAGTTATCTTCGACTAAGTTGTAGTGTCCAACGGAGGTGATGTAATCAAAGGGATATTTCACGAGGCGTTGATCAGGCTGATCAAACAGAATAATGGTTTTATCTTGGCTATTAATCCAGACACCACGGTTTTGGTAGTTAAAAGTTTCTCCTTGACGCTTGAGTTGTTCAGTCATCCCGTCAAAGTAGGTATTTCCATATTCATAAAGGTAGTAAAGGATCACAAACCAGAACAGGTCAAAGCCAAAGAAGATGTAACCGAAAGCACCAAAAGAGAAGATTTTGGCAACGATGAGAAAGATCACGATGGGTAAGACCACACATTTTATAAAGAGCTTAGATTTTTGTGGACGGTGTTCAATGGGTATGATTTTGGGTTTGCTTAATTCAGTCATGGTTGTTTCCCGCATGTTCAATGCAATGCACAATCACCAGCAGATATAAAAAGGTTTATTTTTTATAGGCGTGACTTAGCCATCCACCGTTGGATTGTTCTTGTAAAAATATTGTTTGAATACAGACGAATAATAAAAATTAGCCGTATCGCCCTCGTTGCAAAGCACAACAAGATTGAACATGGGGTGAGGCACAAATCAAAAAAGTTTGATACAGCATAAGAAGCTCCTTTGTTTAGAAAAGAAGTCCTACCGATTACTGCTAAATAATGGTGGCAGAACGAAAGAGGGTTAGCAGACTGGTAAACAAAGAATCCAGCACGTACAAAGACGTCCCCCTTCCGTCCTACCATAGAGAAAAGAGGGACGAGTGGGTACAGCAGAATACAAAGTCAAACTTTGTACTCTTTCTTTGTTTACGAAGGGTCTGCTAAAACCCGCTGGCAATGTAGGCCAGCGAGCCCTTATTAATTTTATCCAGCGCTTTAGTCAATTTTACAAAGCACTAAAATCTATACATTTAGATTCGCCAAATGTAATCGCATTAAGTCTTTGATTTTTCCCATAAGGTCAAATTCGTCCGATCGATTAGCTCATTTTGCTTTGATGGATGAGGCTAAAATGGACTGTTGTTCTCTATTAAAATAAAACAATAAAATAAAGAATTAAATCAGGCGCAGCTCAGCTTTTACATTCAACCAATAGATATGAATCAATGCCTAATGAGCTGTTAATGAGAAGATTGAAATTTGCAAAGGCTGATTTAAAGCGAGCAAACTGAAGTTCCCTCTTCTTCAGTTATATGCTGTAAATAAGATAGAATAAATAATCAGCAAAGCTAAGCGGGCCGATTGAATGAACTCTGTTAGTACAGCAACGTTTTTAGCAGAAGCCGTATTGAATACCGCGGATTTACTCGGTCTTAGCCAAACACAACTTGCTGCCGTGATGGGTCTCGATCTCACGTCGATGAGCCAAATCGAATTCTCAGCTGTATTAGAACCCGCATCTGCACATAGTGAAGCTGGATTATTGCTGATACGACTTTATCAAAGTTTATCAACACTCACGGGCGGTGATTCTGAATGGATTGATTATTTTATGAATGCATTCAATACCGCAACTGATGGTGTCCCCATTCAGCAAATTCAAACCAGAGAAGGCTTAGAGAAAGTCTTAATGGTTGTTGAAGCCCTGAACAATCGATGATTTATTTAACTCATTCTTTTAGCGAATCAGCCTCGATTTGATGGATTAAAATTCTGATCATCATTTGCATCACTTCTTTTAAAAACACAGCAAACATTAAAGTTTATGCTCAATACTCCACCATAAACATGATTCACAATCAAATTCCCAGCCGTCAGAAATTTAAAAATATCTCCAGCAGAATCAATGAATTATTTAATGTTAAGATATGTAAAAAGATCCAGTCAAAGCGTTGACAGCTCAAGCGATACCCAGTTAAGCTAACTCTACACAGCAAAATCTGTGTTCAGGCGTAGGAAACCTGATAATATCTACAAGCGCAAACAAATGTCGCTTATGCGACTATTTTTTTGTCTATTGTTTAGCTGTCGTTATGGCGGCTTGACAGGACAGCTTTATGCTGGCCGTACCTTGTAGAACGGTATTTCCTACTCCTGTTAAGCTGCCACCATCACCGTAGGAAAGTGCTGGCGGTAAGTGTTAAAACTTATCTACAAGGAAACGACTATGAACGCAATTCTTCATGGTGCAAACACTTGCACACCTAAAAAACAAGCCTCGCAACTGATTGTTGAACTTGGCAAATCAATTTCAAATCCTCAGCGTCAAACACTCGCCAATCTTTATATTGCTGTTGACACCGCCAATTCCTTACTCAAAGAACTTGAACAAGCCCATCGAATCATTCGAGAATGTATTCATGAAATGACTGATGAGCAAATTCTTGAAGTTGCAAAGCTCAATCAAAATAATAATTTATCGTCGCTCTGGGCATTTCGTACACATCAGCGTCACAAGATGATTGAACGTGCACAACGTGTGCTACGTGGGGCGAATCATGTCCAAAACCAATAAGAATAATAACCTCCTGATTTCTGGAGACTATCCTCTGATTGCTTCGCCAACGCTTGCCAAAGCGTTTGGCGTGGCTGCCGCCAATTTTTTACAGAAGCTGCATTACTTTTTAGAAAATAACGAAGGAAAAACCTTTAATGGAAAAAAGTATTGGTTCCATAGTTATGAACAGTGGCAAACCACGCTCGGTGTATATAGCATCTCAACGATTAAAAGAATTGTGGCTAAATTAAAACGGGCTGGAATTTTAGTGATTGAAAAGTTGGCACAGAATAAATGGCTACAAACCAATTTCTATACGATTAACTATAAGAAACTCAAACAATTCATCAAAGTCGACAGTCAACAAGATCATCAGGCTAAAGTGAAATCACCCATTTCTGCTCCAGTCGCTGCACCAAGATTACAAAAGTCAGCACCAGCACATACTGTTCAACCGAGCACACTAATTAATTCGATTCAACAGGCATTTCAAAATATCAAGGTTAGATCAAATAGATTTGCACCAACATTAAAAGTGGCAAAGGAATCCCGTATACGCCCCGACCTTGTCATGCGTGAATCTTATTCAGTTGCAGGATTAAGCCAACCACTCCACCCTGCGGCATCCAAGGAAATATTAAAAAATATGGATATGGACTATCGCTGCTTTTATCAAGCACTGAGGCAACAACGGGTAGATATTGATTATGATGATCAGCGCATTCAACAACTGTTAAAGTATCAGAAGCGAATTCTTCAACATATTGTATATATCAAACAAAATTTTGCAGGGCATGAGCGTTATCAATGGCATACGCTTGAACAATTGCAGATGGAAAACTATTTTAAGAAATAGGTCAAATTGCACTAAGACCAATTCAGTTGATCCGTCCATAGAAAGTATATAAACAGATCAACTGATTTAATTAAAGGCTGAAGAAGGAATAATACATTCCATTGAGTTTGCTTGTGAGCAGTCATCATCTTTGGTTTATTAATGAGAATATATTAGAAGTCAAAATCAAATTTTTTAGATTGAACAAGTTGGGGTCTATTCTGATTTTCCTGTTCACGTTTTTTAGCCAACGCTAGCTCATACTCATTTTTATAAAGTTCATACAGATTATTTTGACGAATTTCCCGAATGTTCTTTCTATATTCTGCTACCTTGTCTTGATCTTCAGGATCAGTGCTATAGAGTAATGACCTCGGAATTTGTGGGACATCTTTTAAATGGGTTCCATGTTTTTTATTATAATCTTCATTAGATAAGCACGATACTGCACTGCTCACTTCGATTTCAATACCATGAATTTCTATAATTTTTGTGGGTGCATATTTTTCTAAAAATTCATTTATTATTTTTTCAGTTTGTGTTCGGTAGTGAAATAATATATTACGACCAAATCCAAGCACATCAGCCGTGATTTTTAATGCACCTCCTTTTTCAGGATTTTTTTGACGATATTGCTTAAAGAACTGCTCTGGAGAACGTTGAATATTATCCAACATACTTTTTTCTGAAAATAATAAATGTAAATGTGGCTGTTCTGACTGCCCATCGAGCGCAGCCACATGATTATGAATTGCGATTGTTGATGGCATTTTATATTGACCACAAAATTCATACATTAATCTTTCAGACAACTCTATACGGCGATTTTTATCCAGTTCTTTGGGCAAAGCGATTGTAATATGTGAAGAGGTTCGTCTAGTCTCACTTGTATATTGATCTGCTGCATACCAAAACTTTGCAGGATTATTTTCAGACCAAATCGGCATATTATAAGACGCACAATATTCAAGTTCTTCAATCTCACTTTTATGCTTTGAAAAATATAAAGTACGCGTAATATAGTGATATGCACTTTTTGAGAGTCGACATTTTGAATCACCATCACTTAATTTTATTTGACTCTCACCTTTAACGTTGTGACTTAAATGAAAATAATACATTTTTACTTCCGATATTAATTTAACTGGGATATCGGATCCTACAAAATTTTAAAAATTCATGATTCGTTTCGTGAAGAAAAATGAAAAAAAATATTTTTCAATTAAAACGCATGAGCAATGCCACTCCCATAATTTCAATTTACATAATAAAAACAATAACTTAGTTGTGTGTTTTGTTTGTATGTAGAAACAGTAAATCTAAAACATGAGTAACGCATAAATTATATAATAATCAATTGCTTAAAACTAAAAGTGCTGCGCAGCACGAGGAGAAGTGTCTTTTAAAGAGAGCGAAGCGAAATTTAAAAGACACGGAAACGAGATATAAAAAATCTTTTTTGCATTCGCAAAAAAGATTTTTTATCTGTCCCACCATTAACAGCCAAAAATTAACAGTTAAAACTAAAAGAAGAGTATTTTTTTTGAAAAACTCAACATATGACGATTTTTTTTAAGACTCTGTGATATACCAAAACTTTCTTAAATACAGATGGTTTAAAAATGGTTAGAGCTAGATTAACAGTAGATGAAATTATTTTAAGTGTTGAAACATACTTAAGGCAAATAGCAAAACGTACTCATTCAGATGAGTTAATACTACAATTGATTCGTTCAAAAACTGCAAATCAATTTACAGAAGAAGACATTAAAAATTTGAGAAATAAATATCATAAAGTTTTAGAATTAAATAGATTAGAAGAAGTAATGGACACTATCTGCTCAATCAAAAAGAGTGATCGCTCTGATATTGAAAAGGACATTGTTGATTTTAGTGGATATGAAGACCCTTTCTCTCAAACTGATGAAAGATTAAAAATAGCACTAAGGATGCTAAAAAATTACAATAGAAAAATTCCAGCTGAAATTAAGCAAAAAGCACACAATGAAATTAAAAAAACTTTGAATAATTCGTATAAGCAAAGAGATCAGAAGATAAAAGATAGGAAGAAAGAGAATCATGAGAAATTTTTTATCGGCAGTGTGCTTATATCATTTTTTAAATCACAAAATATTGAAATGAATTATCTTGAGAATACGCTTAAAATGATAGAGCTTTATCAAATTAAAAATTATTTTAGAAAAGAGCTTTTTTTAGAATCAGAAGTTAAAGAATTTAAATTCTCAAAAGAAGGAATAGATTTTAATAATAAGAAAAATATTATTTTTTCTGACCCCAAAAATCCTTTTTATAACAAATCCATAGATTAAAAGAAAAAGTAGTATACGTTAGCTCATTTATTTTAAATGAGCTAAGCAGTCGACGTTGTTATTACCAACAACGAACAAAAGATTATTTACTGATATAATAAAAAAATAAGTTTTTTTTATTTTTTTAAACATATCTCATCTTTTTTTTAATTAATTTGATAGCCTTTAGTTCAAGAGATTTCCTCTTAAAATTATATTGTAGGAGAGATTTAATGGTTATATCTATAGACCTTACTAATACAGAGCGACGTGTATCAACTGCGGAATTTGCATTAAGAATGAATATATCTGAAAAAGAGTTATATGATCGAATTAAAACCGGTCGCGTGAAAAGACCAATAAAAGATGGACGTAAAAACTACTGGCTTAATAGCTATGTCCTTACCTGTATTCTAAATGAGGAAAACTCAATTCTTACGTTAGAATGAAATAGATGTTGCTCTAAGTCAAAAGCGCCTGATTTTTCTCAGGCGCATTTTTTGAATATTCTCATTCATCCAATAGTTAAATTCTTATCTAATATAATGACGTCTTTTTTAAGAGATGTAGTAGGCCTATAAAATTAAAAAGGTCACAAATAACATTTGTGACCTTTTTTGTAACAAACTCATATGTGAGTAACATCATGAGTAAGTTAAATATCAATATCTTAAATCATATTAAATTACAAAAATTTAAGATATCAGTGAGCAGTTTACATCATTCCGCCCATACCACCCATACCACCCATATCTGGACCAGCTGGTTTATCTTCTGGAATGTCAGTAATCATGCATTCAGTTGTTAACATCAAACCAGCAACAGAAGCTGCGTGCTCAAGTGCAGAACGCGTTACTTTAGCAGGGTCAAGGATACCCATTTCCAACATATCGCCATATTCACCAGTTGCAGCGTTATAGCCGAAGTTACCTTCACCCGCTTTAACTGCATTGATTACAACTGATGGCTCATCACCTGCATTCGAAACGATTTGACGAAGTGGCGCTTCAATCGCACGACGTAAAATGTTAATACCTGCAGTTTGATCTTCGTTCGCGCCTTTTAAGCCATCCAATACGTTTACAGCACGTACCAGTGCAACACCACCACCAGCAACAACACCTTCTTCAACTGCTGCACGAGTTGCATGAAGTGCATCATCCACACGGTCTTTTTTCTCTTTCATTTCAACTTCAGTTGCTGCACCAATCTTGATGACTGCAACACCGCCCGCTAATTTAGCAACGCGTTCTTGAAGCTTTTCTTTGTCGTATTCAGAAGTAGATTCTTCGATTTGCGCACGAATCTGTTGAACACGTTCCGCGATTTGTGCTGCATTACCCGCACCATCAACAATCACTGTGTTTTCTTTAGATACAGTGATTTTGTGTGCAGTACCAAGGTCTTGAAGAGAAGCTTGCTCTAAAGACATGCCGACTTCTTCAGAAATCACAGTCGCGCCAGTCAAGATCGCGATGTCTTGAAGCATTGCTTTACGACGGTCACCAAAACCAGGGGCTTTCACTGCACATACTTTGATAATACCGCGCATATTGTTCACAACAAGTGTAGCAAGCGCTTCGCCTTCAACATCTTCAGCGATGATCAAAAGTGGTTTACCTGTTTTAGCAACAGCTTCTAATACTGTGATCAATTCACGGATATTGCTGATTTTTTTATCAACAAGAAGAATGAACGGATTTTCAAGTTCAGCAGTTAAAGTATCTTGCTTGTTCGCGAAGTATGGAGAGATATAACCACGGTCGAACTGCATACCTTCTACAACGTCTAAAGCGTCTTCGAAGCCAGAACCTTCTTCTACAGTGATAACACCTTCTTTACCTACTTTTTCCATCGCTTGAGCGATAAGTTTACCAACAGTTGTGTCAGAGTTCGCAGAGATTGAACCTACTTGTTCAATTGCTTTGAAATCATCAGCAGGTTTTGCATTGGTACGGATATTTTCAACAACCGTTTTTACTGCGATGTCGATACCACGTTTTAAATCCATTGGGTTCATACCTGCAGTTACAGATTTGATCCCTTCATTTAAAATTGCTTGAGCAAGAACAGTTGCAGTTGTTGTACCGTCACCTGCGATGTCATTGGTTTTAGAAGAAACTTCACGAACAAGTTGAGCACCCATGTTTTCAAACTTGTCTTTTAAAGAAATTTCTTTCGCAACTGTTACACCATCTTTAGTGATGTGTGGCGCACCGAAAGAACGGTCGATCACAACGTTACGGCCTTTAGGACCTAAAGTTACTTTTACTGCATCTGCAAGTACGTTTACGCCTGCAATCATTTTTGAGCGAGCTGAATCACCAAATTTTACGTCTTTAGCTGACATGTTAAACTCCGAATCTTTTTAAATACTGAATCTGAAAATAAATTTGAGTTATGTGTCGAGTTAGCCTTCAAGCACAGCTAAGATGTCCGACTCTTTCATGATCAAGAGTTCTTCACCACTTACTTTTACCGTTGTACCTGCATAAGTACCGAACAATACTTTGTCACCTACTTTAACGTCTAAAGCACGAACGCCATTGTCAGTGATCTGACCATTACCTACTGCAATGATTTCACCTTGAGAAGGTTTCTCAGCAGCAGAACCTGGAAGTAAAATACCACCAGCCGTTTTAGTTTCTTCTTCTACGCGACGAATCACAACACGATCATGTAATGGACGAATGTTGCTCATATTTAACTCCATCAGACTTAGTCTTATTGATTAATGTATGTCGCCAATTCATGGCAACACATATAAAATTTTGATATGCCACTTTTGTGGGGTTAAAAAAAATGGCTTCAAGGGGGAAATTAAAAAAAAATCTATTTAAAGATGTTTTTTTAAACACAATCACATGATCTTGCTGAATTAAGCAGCATTTCATGATCGAAGAAAAATTTTCTGTTTTTCATCAAACCAGTAATGCTCGATTGTTCCGTCATCTAAAATCAAGTTAAAACTATTTGAAAACCCAAAACGCAAACGATTTGAAGTTGCTGTTCCAGCATGAATATCTAAAATAGGATGGTTAAATCCCAATTGAAAAATTTGATTTAAATCATGAACTGCAACTTTGTGTAGATGCCCATGTAATAAACCAAACAACCCTGTCTCACCCCAACGTTCTAATGCAATTTTAGCAAGCACAGGACAATCTTTATCTCCATGCTCATTTGGGAAGGTATAAAAAGGCTGATGGAAAGTGACCAATTTTATTTTATTTGTGGGTGCATTTTTTAGCTTGGTATCCGTTTCATAAATTTGCTCAAGGGAAATATGCCCTCGGGTATGGTATCTCCGACGAATACTATTCATGCCAACAATATAAAAATGCTCCGTTTCTAAAGTAGACTCTAAACGGCCAAAAAACGCTTGGTAACGTACAAATGGAGAGAAGAAGCGATTCCAGACATGATAAAGCGGAATATCATGATTACCCGGCACAACAAGATATGGAATATGCAAAGAATCTAAAAACTGACGGCAATCATAAAATTGCTTGAAACGCGCACGCTGGGTTAAATCACCACTGATTACAATTGCCTCTGGGCATTTTTGTTGGCAAAACAGTTGTATCGCTTGAATACATTCTTCACGCTCAGTACCAAAATGTAGATCAGATAGGTGTAACAACATTTGGAACCATCACTTTCAAGGCTGATTTTTTTACTGAGAACGTTAAAGGTGGTTGCATATCCACTAATTCCCCATCGACTGCAACAGTAAGTTTGGCCTTTTTACAGTCAACCTGTATTTGTTCGGCACAAAAAGAATAGACGTCCGATGCTTGATCAATTTCCCCTTGAACAAGTCTCCATAGCATTTTTAATAAACTGATTCGGTCACTTTTAGCAACAACAACTCCAGCTAACTTGCCTTTTGCAGCACATTCGGCAACTCTTAATTTCATATCCTCTAATTGCAACTGATTATTACCAAAGAATATTAGTGGAGTAGCTACAGGATATTTTTTCCCATCCACTGTGAGTGCGAGTTTTAATGATTTATGTTCGCGCAGTAACACATCTAACGCCGAAGTATAGGCATGTAGAGGAAAGCGCCCTAAATACTGGTTATAAAGTTCACGCTTCTTAATGAATAAAGGATACAAACCTAAACTGGCATTGTTCAAATAAATTTGATCATTAATCGTTGCAACATGAACTTCGCGCGGTTGACCCACTGCGATTACTTCTGCTGCTAGAGCCACATCAATCGGAATATCTAAAGCACGTGCAACATAATTAAACGTACCTAAGGGCATTATTCCCATTGGAATATTGGTATGCATTAACTTTTTTGCTACGGCATTTAATGTACCATCGCCACCTGCAGCAACAACTACCCCACGCGCCTGTTCCTGTTGATGTCGAGATAAAACATTATTCATCATTTCATCAAAATTAATGTGCGAATTTAATTCAAATACCTGAATTTCAAATCCTTTTTGACTCCAAAAAGCCATAAGAGCTTCATACTGGTCTTCTTGCTGTGCTGCATGAAAGCCAGATTTTTGATTGTAAATTATGGACAAGGGCCGTAAATTCTGAGTCATACCTAACAGCCTTAAAGATAAATCACCAGTATTTTTGTTTATAAAATCAACAATTAAAAGTTTGTTTATGTAAATTTTGGATGAGCATTATTCAATTTATCAATAATAATTCTCAAAAAAATAAACAAACCTATCTAATTGTTTTTAATAATAATTTAAAATAAAAATAATACACATAAAAAAATTACATATAGGACTAGAAAATAATCAATTTAAGCAAAAACAATATTTTACCCATAAATATACACTCTTAGATTAAGACTCTATCAAGCACGGTAGTCTTATTTTTTTTACGATTTTATGCTTTAATACAGCCACTTTTTTTACTTCATCTATTTTCATTGTCATCCAATGAATAGAACTGTACGTCGTACACACTTTAAAAAGGCATCACCATGACCCAAGTGAACGCACCAGAATTCGTTCGTCACCCTAAGCTTATTGCATGGGTGGAAGAAATTGCAAAATTAACCAAACCAGCAAAAATCGAATGGTGTGACGGAAGCGCGGAAGAATATCAACGTCTGATCGACTTGATGATCGCTAACGGCACCATGCAACAACTTAACCAAGAAAAACATCCTGGTTCTTATCTTGCAAATTCTGACCCTTCTGATGTTGCTCGTGTTGAAGATCGCACATATATCTGCTCTGAAAATCAAGAAGATGCTGGTGCAACAAACAACTGGGTTGCGCCTGCTGAAATGCGTGCGAAATTAAACGGCTTATTTGATGGCGCAATGGAAGGTCGTACCATGTACGTTGTTCCTTTCTCAATGGGTCCTTTAGGCAGCCATATTGCTCATATCGGTATTGAATTAACAGATTCACCTTACGTTGCTGTCAGCATGACAAAAATGGCGCGTATGGGTAAAGCAGTTTATGACGTATTAGGTACAGATGGTGAGTTTATCCCATGTGTGCATACCGTTGCTGCTCCATTGAAAGATGGTCAAAAAGATGTCGCTTGGCCATGTAACAATGAAAAATACATTGTTCATTACCCAGAAACTCGTGAAATCTGGTCTTACGGTTCTGGTTATGGTGGTAATGCTTTACTTGGTAAAAAATGCCTAGCTTTACGTATTGCTTCTGCAATGGGTCGTGAGCAAGGTTGGTTAGCTGAGCACATGCTTATTTTAGGCGTAACCAATCCACAAGGTGAGAAACACTACATCGCTGCAGCATTCCCTTCTGCGTGTGGTAAAACGAACTTTGCAATGTTAATTCCACCAGCAGGTTACGAAGGTTGGAAGATTGAAACCGTAGGTGACGATATTGCTTGGATCAAACCAGGTGAAGATGGTCGTTTATATGCAATCAATCCAGAAGCGGGTTTCTTCGGTGTTGCACCTGGTACAAATACCAAAACCAACCCGAACTGTATGGCTACATTAACTAAAGATGTTATCTATACAAACGTTGCTGTAACAGATAACGGTGAAATTTGGTGGGAAGGTCTTTCTAAAGAAGTTCCAGCAAACTTAACCAACTGGAAAGGTCAGCCTCACGTTGAAGGTGAAAAAGCGGCTCATCCAAATGCTCGCTTTACGGTTTCAGCTGGTCAATGCCCTTCTATCGATGCTGACTGGGAAAATCCAGCGGGTGTACCAATTTCTGCATTCATCTTCGGTGGTCGTCGTGCAGATACAGTACCTTTAGTATCTGAAGCTTTTGACTGGGTTGATGGTGTTTATAAAGCTGCAACAATGGGTTCAGAAACAACTGCTGCTGCTGTTGGTCAACAAGGTATTGTTCGCCGTGACCCATTTGCAATGCTTCCTTTCGCTGGTTATAACATGGCTGATTACTTCGGTCACTGGTTACAACTTGGCCAAGAAGTTGGCGCTAAAGCAGAAGCTGCTGGTAATAAATTACCAAAAATCTTCAACGTAAACTGGTTCCGTCGTGATGCTGAAGGCAATTTCGTATGGCCTGGTTTCGGTCAAAACATGCGTGTTCTCGAGTGGATCATTGATCGTTGTGAAGGTCGTGCTGAAGCGACTGAGACTCCAATCGGTTATGTTCCAACTTACGAACAGTTGAACTGGACTGGTATTGATTTCTCTAAAGAGCAATTCAACACTGTTACAGCTCAAGATAAAGATCAATGGATCAAAGAGCTTGAAAGCCACACTGAGTTATTCACTAAACTTGGTGACCGCTTACCGCAAGCGCTGAAAGATCGTCAAAATGAATTATTAGCAGCTGTTAAATCTGCTTAATCACTCTAGTTTCCCTCTTGATTAAAGAGGGATTAGGAGAGATTTGAAAAGGTCGCTTCGGCGACCTTTTTATTTGACGGATTTAGTAAAGAAGTGCAATACATTTATAAATAGTTGAGAAAACAATAACGCTTTGGGTGGTCGTAAATACCAAAATTCATAGTGCGAAATCAATCACGCTAGAATAATGTTGGTAAATATCTGATTCATCGTTAAAACAATGATCTAAGGAAAGAACATCAGGTTTTCTCAGAAAGAATCTAATGGACTTTTCACCCCCAAACCACCACGATTAAGTACATGGGTATAGATCATTGTGGTTTTAACATCAGCGTGCCCCAATAACTCTTGGACGGTTCGGATGTCATAGCCGTTTCGCAAAATTTGTGTGGCAAAGCTATGCCTTAAAGTATGCAGTGTAGCAAATTTTGTGATATTTGCTTGCTGCACAGCAATTTTGAATGCGCGTTGCAAGCCTTGATGATAAATATGATGCCGTCTAAAAACTCCTGTCCTTGGATCAGTAGATTCATTGGATGCAGGAAATACCCAAAACCAAGATAAACTGACATTTGCTTTTGGATATTTTTTCTCAATAGCATTAGGTAGATACACACCAGATTTATTGTATTTTCGATCCTCATTAAACAGAATCTTAGCTTGTTCTATTTGCAGTTTAAGCTCCTGCTGAATAGATTTAGGTAAAATGGTGATACGATCTTTATCACCTTTACCTTGACGTATGACAATTTCTTGTAGCTCAAAATCAATATCTTTAATGCGTAACTGTAATAATTCAGTTAATCGCATTCCTGTGCCATACAGCAATTTAGCCATCAACAAATGAATGCCTGATAGATGTTCAAGAACCACCTGTACCTCTTGATGTGTCAATACGACAGGCAATCGTTTGGGCTTGGCTGGTCTATCTAACTCATCCAGCCAAGGCAGCTCGATATTCAGCACTTCTTTATATAAAAAAAGTAAAGCTGAAAGTGCTTGATGATGAGTAGATTGAGCAACCTTACCTACATTCACCAAATGTGATAAATAAGACTCCACTTCCATACGCCCCATGTCACGCGGATGGCGCATCTTATGGAAAATAACAAAGCGTTTTATCCAACCACAATATGCCTGTTCAGTCCTATAACTCATATGCTTATAACGGATACGCTGCCTAACTAAATCAAGCAATTTGGGCTGTTGAACTGGCATTTTATTATCCTTGTTATTTTTATTATTTAATGATAATTTTAAGTTCAAATAAATCAATTATTTTTGCCTAATTTTTAATCAATCAGGTGTCTTATGCAACAGAATTTGGAATCTTATGTGTCACTTCTGCCGCATAAGAGTAGTTAGAATTTACAGAGTGAATGGATAATTACATGAAGGCTGAAAGCAAAGAAGCTCTCAAAGAATTCTTTGGTGAGCTGGCAATACAGATGATATTTGGTCTAATTGTTTTGGGATTAGGCGGTGTTGGTTTGGCCTATATTTTTATAGGTTGGGGCGTACTTTGGTTGTTATTGCCTTTTGGTTTTATGCTTTATTTATTAGCAAAAAATAAGTTTAACAACAGTAATGCCGAAAATTAGAATATAACTTACGATGTCTGTGGGTGTTTATGCTCAAATGTGGCAAAAGTAGAAGCTTTGTAAAGTTATTTTTATAACTGGTTTTATTTTAAAGACAAATTTTTAGTAGTATTGTTGGTGTAAATGTTGTTTAGGTTTACTATCGGTGTAATGTGTGTTTGTGCCTTGTACGTTTCTAACTTCTGCGTCAAGTGCGACAAGCACCCAGCCACTTATTATGTTATTTTTGGATTCAGTGATTACTGAGTTTTTATTTATTTTGTTGTAGGGTGCTTGCGCCTTACGCGGGTAGTTATGCGTCTACCCACTGAACGGAAACCAAGGAAGTCATCCCGCACTGGCGGTGGGAGTAGTCACGTGCGTTACGACCATGAGCAACGCCCAACGAAAATTGAAGTTGTCTGCCCCAGTTGTGGCGGATGCGCTGTCGCCACCGAGCCGCTCTACGATCAGGGCACTCTAATCGTTGGAGACACGTCTCCATCTTGGGATGAACCCATATTTTCAATCCGCTGCACAAATTGTTTCCTGCGCCTGGTCAATCAACATTACGCTCAACTGCCTGCTCCGTACCACCAAGTCTCCGTCGGTGGAAGAACGCTGTGGGCTTGGAATGCAGAGCACCTCGACATGCTTAGGCAAGTACTTGAGGGACAGAACGTCAGGGGGCATCCCTACGCATTCTTCGCCACTTACGTTCATCGTGGTTGGCAACAATGGCGCAAGAAATTCATCCACGCCATTCAACAACATTCCGCCGCGCATAAAACTAGACTTCGGTTTTCCACGTTGAATTACCAACGGCGACTATGTGGTTGACCCTGCCCTGTTGTCTATGGCGACCTTCGCCTAACTCAACGTTATGCTTACCACGAATAGAGAACAGATTTAATTGTTAACTTTATATGCTTATACATTTCGATCAAGAGCGGAGCGCATTCTTTGGCTTTTGAATGAACTTGGTTTAGAGCACCAAGTTATTCGTATTACACCAAGGGAAATAAAAAAGTTTAATCCATTGGGGAAAGTTCCTGCTATTGAACACAACGGCGAGCTTTACACAGAATCACTAGCAATCATGGAGTACCTTGTTTCTCTTGCTTCAAGAGCTGATCTTATTCCTTTTGATGCAAAGGAAATCTATAGGTTTCGTAATTTTATCTACTACTTACTTTCAGAAGTTGAGTCATATCTTTGGGTTGCTCAGCAAGCATCTTCTTTAAAGGCTTTTTATACTTGGCCAGAAGGCACTTATGCTGAATCAATTCTGCGCGTAACTAACAATATAAAGCCTTTGTATTCGCAAATCTCTAGCTCTGGGTATATATGCTCATGTTTTACTATCGCTGATATTTATGCGTATCATGTTTTTACTTGGGCGCAATCGCATGGTTTAATGTTGCCAGAATCGGTATTGGAGTATTTAAAAAATCTTGAAAAGCGGTCTTCATTTCCCATTGAAATGAAAAGTTTAGCATAACTCGGCGTTAGATTTTTATGAATAATAGATTCAAGGATGGTTCAACTTTCTTAGAGAGTTTTGCTACTCATTTCTTTGTGCATTGTCCAAAATGTCAAAAAATGGCGATAGTTGCAGCATCGCCAGATGAAACAATAACAAGGATTAGTTGCTCGAATTGTGGATATGTTAAAGACTGGTCTTGCACTCAAGCTGGTGTAAGGATGTTTTCTAATAATGCTGAAAACTATAAGAAAGGAGTTTTAGGGATAGGAGCAAACACAGATTGGTGTTTTCACTTTCCTTTGTGGCTTAATGTAGCTTGTTGTGGCGAGGAGTTGTGGGCTTACAATCTTGAACATCTATCTTGGCTGAAGTCTTATATAGGCGCATCACTAAGAGAGAGGCAAGAAAATCAACAGACTGGTTGGTCTAATGCTAATTTAGAAAGTAGGCTGCCGAAATGGTTAAAATTATCAAAAAATAGAAATGAAATTCTAAAAGGAATTGAATATCTTGAGAAAAAAATTTCAAATAACCGCTAACAAAACTAACTTCTGCATCAACAGCGACAAGTACCCAACCAATTACAGTGTCTTTTTTTATCGTTCTGAGGTACGTCTCAGGTTTGAGTTTGCTGTGGGGACGTGCCAGTTAATTTTAAGTTAGGTGGACAAGGAGGAATCTATGGAAACCGTAAAAAATTTGAAAATGAGTGATTATTCTCTGGAAGGAGAAGTATGGTTTCCCCTAACAAATGAATACATAGGATTACACATTGATGACTTCCGGGAAATCAATCATCAACACTTAAATCTAATTGAGTCGTTAAACTTCAATGAAGATCTTAAGTCTAAGATCGAATCTGCATTTTTCCTTGCTTGTGAAAGCTTTAAGCATGCTGTTGGTTTGATTGAACCTTTATTGGAATCAAAGTCTGATATATGGAAATATATCAATTTCTATGGAATGAAAATTGACGAAACTTCAATTGCTCAAGAAGATACTTATTTAGTACTAGAAGCATCTGGAAAGTGGAAAGATGGGCATTCTTATGAGCTAGTTATTAAGAACGGAAACGAGCTTTGCTATTTAGGATCGTTCCTTTATTACCCAGCTAACAGCTATGGAGATATTTCCACAAATGATGGGAACTATGCACTTAAGAGCACCTAACTCAGGCGTTAAATGGATGCCTCGTGTCTATTTAACGGAGCGCTAATTGCATGCAATTAGCTGCTACGACAACAACCCCACTCAGCCCCCAAATAACCAAATGAGTAATTTTCCCATGTTCGGTTTTTATCAAAACACTCTAAAATCAAGTATCAATTAATAAATAATTTAAATCATCAATGCATCAAATAAATAACAACATTCGCACTCCAAAAAACAACCCTGCACTTCCATCAGTAAATAACCTGAGTTCGCCGAACTCAGGTTATTTAGATAAAGGGCTTTTTAGACAGGGCTTTGATACTGCTATACGATTTTTTAAGCCGCTTCGTTGCTATGAGTGTTTACAATCAGATAGGCATCCAAAGCTTCAGTTTCTTTTTTCGTGAAATTAAGTCCTAGTTTAGAACGTCTCCACAATACATCCTGACTGGTAGTTACCCATTCAGCAGTACATAAATAATCCACTTCACGTGCATACAAACCTTGCCCAAAGTGCTGTCCAAGTTGCTCAACAGAACTTTTCTCGCCTAGAATATTCCAAATACGTGAGCCATAAGCTGATGCCCAACGCTTAACTAAAGCTTCTGATGCATCAGTGACTTGTGCACGAATTTCGCGCATCAACTGTTCAACAGACTCCATATTTTCGCCACCAGGTAAAGCTTCTGTTGCAGTCCAACTCCCCTTCATTTCAGGGAAGAATGCTTTTAACTGCTGCATAGCCGACTCAGCTAATTTTCGATAAGTCGTTAACTTTCCACCAAATACTGAAAGCAATGGCGCTTGTTCATCGTTCTCTTGAGATAAAGCTAAAGTATAGTCACGCGTAATTGCAGAAGGATTATCCGATTCATCATCACAAAGTGGACGTACCCCAGCAAATGTCCAAATAACATCCGCTTGAGTAAGTTGTTTTTTGAAATGTGCATTGCTCACTTCAAGCAAATAGTCTGTTTCTGCTTGAGTAATTTGTACTTGCGCAGGATCACCTTGATATTCACGATCTGTAGTTCCAATCATGGTGTATTGATCTAAATACGGAATTGCGAACACAATACGGCGATCATCATTTTGCATAATAAATGCTTTGTCGCCTTCATACAGCTTCGGCACAATAATATGACTACCTTGAATCAAGCGAATACCGTAAGGTGATTTGAGCTCTAAATCTTGTTTGATGAATTGTGCGACCCAAGGTCCAGCAGCATTGACCAATACCTTTGCTTTAATTTGGAATTGACCATGTTCATTTTCTAAATCAACAACCCAATACTGCCCATCTCTTCGTGCAGACAAACAACGAGTACGAGTTACAATATCAGCACCCTTTTCACGGGCATGCATCGCATTGAGCACGACCAAACGAGCATCATCAACCGCACAATCAGAATATTCAAAACCACGTGTTATCGCAGAATTTAAAGGGCTATCTTCTTTAAAATAGACATTATTTGAACCCAATAATTTCTCACGCTTACCTAAATGGTCATAGAAGAACAAACCCGTGCGAATCAACCATGCAGGGCGAAGATGTGGGCGATGCGGCATAATAAAACGCATTGGGCGAATAATGTGTGGAGCTTTAGCCAATAGCACTTCACGTTCAGCTAATGCTTCACGCACTAAACGGAATTCTTTGTGCTCTAAATAACGTAAACCACCATGAATAAGCTTACTGCTTGCAGACGAAGTATGACTGGCTAAATCGTCTTTTTCACACAAGAATACCGACAAACCACGTCCTGAAGCATCAGCCGCAATACCAACACCATTGATACCACCACCAATCACAGCAAGGTCATAAATTCTTTCGTTTGTCTGAGGAGAAGTTTGCATAAATCACCGCAAATTTTCATTATTTTTCGATAATGAAAATTTAAACATATAAATCGAAAATAAACAATGAAAAATAGATCAAAAAATGCCAATCTATCGACATTTTTAGATAAATGGTAAAATTCAGTGGAGAGACTAAAAGTTTAGAAACACAGTAATCGCATTTATTTATAAGAAAAATATAATTTTTATTGAATATATCTTGAGTTAAATTGATTAACTCAAGAAAAGTAACAATTTTTCGAAAATGAAGATTTATTTAGCAACAATCAAACCAACATCTAAGTCTCGGATGGTTTTTATAAATTCTTCATTCGGTTGTTGATCCGTAAAAATACAATCCACTTGCTTAAGTGAGCCTAGTCGAATCATCGCATTACGCCCAAATTTACTGCTATCCGCAGCTAAAAAAACTTGGCGTGCACTTGAAAGAATTTCTTGAGAGACACACACTTCCTGAAAGTCAAAATCAAGCAATGTGCCATCTTCTTCAATTCCACTAATCCCAATAAGCGCATAATCCGCTTTAAACTGTTTAAAAAAATCAGCGGTTGCTTGACCAATGACGCCACCATCTGGACGCACACGACCACTGGCAATCAACACTTCAAAGTCTTCTTTGGTACTGAGGATTTTTGCAACATTCAGGTTATTAGTAATAACTTTTAAGCCCGTGTGATTGAGTAAGGCATGAGCAATTGCTTCAGTTGTTGTACCAATATTAATAAATAATGAAGCATGATCTGGAACAGCAGCAGCAACAGCTTCAGCAATTGTTCTTTTTTGCTCAAGCATATGCCCGACACGCATTGTATATTCAGTATTTTCAACACTCGAATCATGCGCAGCGCCGCCATGATAACGCCGTAATAGCCCTTCATCTGCCAATTGATTGATATCACGACGAATAGTTTGAGGTGTAACATCGAAATGTTGAGCAAGTTCTTCAATACTAATATAACCACGCTCTCGTACTAATTCGATGGTTTTTTGTTGGCGTAGTATCAAGCTCATGCTCATCAATCCTGTGTTATTTACGGCATATTATATCCGACTATTTTAGCTTAATCTTCTGCCCAATCTCGAGTACGTCCGACAGCTTTTAGCCAACCTTTGTACAGTTTTTCAGTTTGATCCTGACTGCACTCTGGTGTAAAGGTTCGTTCGATTGACATCCTACTCTTCAACTCGTTTAAATCCGACCAAAAACCGACAGCTAAACCAGCCAAAAAAGCAGCTCCCATTCCCGTGGTTTCTTTCATTGCTGGACGTTCAACTGAAGTCGAAAGAATATCCGCTTGGAATTGCATCAGGAAGTTATTTGCTGTTACACCACCATCTACGCGTAGTGTACGCAACTTTTCGCCAGAATCTTGTTGCATTGCATCTAATACATCACGTGTTTGATAAGCAATCGACTCTAGTGTCGCACGAATAATATGTTCAATACTCACACCACGTGTGATTCCGAGAATTGCACCACGTGCGGTTGGATCCCAATACGGCGCACCCAAACCTGTAAAGGCTGGAACAACATACACGCCATTACTGTCTTTTACTTTGGTTGCGTAATACTCAGAATCATAAGAATCATTGATTGCTTTAAGCTCGTCGCGCAGCCATTGCACACATGATCCACCATTAAACACAGCACCTTCTAGAGCGTAGTTCACTTCACCTTTTGCACCACATGCAATCGTCGTCAGTAAACCATGTTCAGATTGAACAATACGCTTCCCTGTGTTCATCAGCAGGAAACAACCCGTCCCATAGGTATTTTTAGCCTGCCCAACCTCTACACACATTTGTCCAAATAATGCCGCTTGTTGATCCCCCGCAATACCTGCAATTGGGATTCCAACTTCTTGACCGCTAATGGTATGTGTGTATCCATACACTTCAGAAGAACCACGAACCTCAGGTAACATGACTTTAGGAATATTTAAGGCTTCTAAAAGTTTGTCATCCCATTCCAATGTTTCTATATTAAACAACATTGTACGTGAAGCATTGGTATAGTCAGTCACATGAACTTGACCATTGGTCAATTTCCAAATCAACCACGTATCCACCGTACCAAATAAAAGCTCACCGCGCTCCGCACGCTCACGACTTCCTTCAACACGATCAAGAATCCATTTAATTTTTGTTGCTGAAAAATATGGATCAATCACTAGACCCGTTACTTTTCGAACATAATCATCCCAACCATCTTGATGTAATTGATTACAAATTTCATTACTTTGACGGCTTTGCCAAACAATAGCATTATAAATCGGCTTACCAGTTTTCTTGTCCCAAATGATCGTGGTTTCACGTTGGTTAGTAATCCCGATTCCAGCAATTTGATCACTTGAAATCCCTGCTTGCGCCAACGCTTCAACCCAAACAGAACTTTGAGTTGCCCAAATTTCCATAGGATCATGCTCAACCCAACCTGGCTGTGGGTAAATTTGCGTAAATTCACGCTGAGCAATACTGATAACATTTGCATCATGATCCAACACGATTGCTCGTGAACTTGTTGTACCTTGGTCAAACGCAACCACATATTTTTTTTGACTATCTGTAGAGATCATGACACACCTATCCAGACTTGCCTTATCGCAGACCAATAAACTAAATGCCCGTTAAAACGGGCAAAAATACTGCAATAAAGCAACGACTTCTGTATTAAATAAAAAACTTGGCAGATTATATGCAAAATTGTTCGAAAACGAAAATTCTTTCTTTAACTTTGAACCTCAATACGATGAATAACCCGAGTTGTAAAGATTACTCACAATAACAACCTTATTTTATGCCATACTAATTATGGAAATAATAGGATCATTGATATGAAAAAAACCAATTTATTCATTATCGTTACAAGTGCACTTGTTATCACTGCATGTCAAAGTACACCACACAAATTTAACGGCGTGACGGGCTATCAAATAGAAAATAAAACAACAACTTCAGCCACGATTGCTTATACTCTTGCAGCACGTACCAATCAAGATTTAGATCAAAAGAAATTACAACATGCTTGTAATCAAGTTTTAGGCATAGGAAAAACTTATAAAATTTCAATACTCAGCGTCAATGAAATTATGAATCCTACACAACAAGAACAATACGCTGTAAAACTTGGAAATAGTCGTGCAACTTTTGGACTTTCTAATTCACCTGATTTCAATAACAGTGAAGGATATGCAACACGCCAAGCACTTGAAGCACGCCCGACTACACTTAAAGTCATTCGCTATACTTGTTCTTAACAAAATCAAAGATCAAATACCATATCTGTAATATGGTATTTGATTACAATAGATTATTCATTACCATGTCTTTCATTTAAAAGATTGCTTTATCTTATTATCAGCAAACATCTTCAGATCTGTCTAAAGATGGATAAATACAGTTTATTCAAACTAAGACTGAATTCCTTTCAGTTCAGTACACTCAGAGTCCCCACCAGTTTATTCTGATCTACAGCGGAAAAAATCTTCGCCAAAAGTAAACTGGTATGCTCATATCATCATCGCAAAGAGTCATTATCATAAAACCTAATTTATCAAATGCTCAAAATCAAAAATTTTGGTTTAATCATTTTTGATGCTTAAAAAAAACGCTGTAATCACAGCGTTTTATAAAAACTCACATTTCTAAACTCTTTGGATTCATCTAAGTCAGGCCAAGTCGTTGCACTGCGTTCATCAATTTTCATATATTGAGGGTGACTAAAGTTTTTAACTCGGCTATCGGCAACCCAAACTTCAGGTGCGAACTTAAGAAACTCATCTAAGAAGAAACGATTGCACTGGTCATACAGCACGTCCGCAGCGAGCAATACATCCACTTGCTCGGCTTTATATAAATCATCCAAGTACTCAAGTTCAACATCATTCAACAAAGCATTTTCACGACATGACGCAAGACTTATTGGATCAATATCACAACAGATCACACGCTTAGCACCTGCCATTTTTGCAGCAATTGCAACTACACCCGAACCTGCACCAAAATCTAAGACCACTTTATCTTTAACATGATGTGGCTCAGCGAGTAGCCACTGTGCCATCGCTAAACCAGATGCCCAACAGAAAATCCAATACGGCGTCTCATTCCAAATACGACGAATCACCTCATCATCCAAACGATCAGTTGGAAAAACAGGTGGAATGAGCCACAATGAAATTGGAGTTTCGGGCAGTTGCTGAGCCAGTAATTCTGTGTTTGGAATAACGTCATGTAGGGCTTTAAGCAATTGTTCAGGTGCTTTCGCAAATTGAAATGTACAACTCATATTTCTTTAATTCTTAAAAAACCCCTCTATTCAGAAGGGCTTAAAGTGGATATTTAACCTAAGGCTTTTTCAGCGGCTTCTACAGTTTGGCGAATTAAAGTCGTAATCGTCATCGGCCCTACACCACCTGGAACTGGTGTATAAGCAGAAGCAATCTCTTCAATACCCACCAATTGAATATCACCGACACCACCACCATCACGTGGATGGAAACCAGCATCAACAACAACTGCACCTTGCTTGATCCAGTCTTTTTGAATCAACTCAGCTTTACCCACCGCACCGACAATAATATCTGCTTGTTTTACCAATTCAGCTAAATTCTGAGTACGTGAATGGCAGATTGTTACGGTTGCATTGGCTTGTAACAACATCATTGCCATTGGTTTGCCTAAAATCGCTGAGCGACCAACAACTACGGCATGTTTACCTGCGATTTCGATCTTGTTTTCTTTTAAAATCGTCATGATGCCTGCTGGAGTTGCAGAACCATAAGCTGCCTCACCCATTGCCATACGACCAAAACCAAGACAAGTTACACCATCAACATCTTTCGCCAATGAAATCGCATCAAAGCATGCTCTTTCATCAATTTGTTCAGGCACTGGATGCTGCAACAAAATACCGTGTACATCTGGATTAGCATTTAATTTTTCAATCTCAGCCAATAATTGCTCTGTTGTTGTTTCTTTTGGAAGCTCAACTTTCAGTGAATCCATACCGACACGGCGACATGCATTACCCTTCATACGCACATACGTTGCCGATGCACCATCATCACCAACCAAAATTGTTGCCAAAATTGGGGTACGTCCCGTTTTTGCTTTTAATGCTTCTACACGAACCAACAAATCAGCTTCGATTTGTGTTGCCAACGCACGACCGTCTAAAACCAATGCCACAGCGCATCTCCAAAGTGGGTATGAATCAATTGCGTAAATAATACATGATAATTTGACCAATATTCTTTTAGATGTTGTTTTTATGTGCATATTCACGGCAAACACTATTGTTTTTTTTCTAAAGGTTGCTAATATGTGCATCACCAAATGATGGCGGGGTGGCAGAATGGTCATGCAGCGGACTGCAACTCCGTGTACGCCGGTTCGATTCCGACCCCCGCCTCCAAATTTGGTTTTAAAGCCCGAGTGGTGAAATCGGTAGACACAGGGGATTTAAAATCCCCCGCCCACAAAGCGTGCCAGTTCGAGTCTGGCCTCGGGCACCATTTTTCAACTAATGAAAAATGGTGCAAATAAAAATCCAGCCTAAGCTGGTTTTTTTATGTCTGTAATTTAATAAATAAAAAAAGCCAAACATTAATGTTTGGCTCGATGTATCAATCGTTTACGCAACTTGCTGTGCCGTTTTCACTGGCAACAAATTCTTATCAAAACTGAGCTGATATTGTCTAGCTGTATCAACAACATATTCAGCTTTCTTAATTGAATCGACATAAATCCATTGTGACTGAACCTGAGTTTCATCAAATTGAACAATTAAGTAACCACGTTGATTCAGGTTGCAGTAATTCAACTCATCAATTAATGTGGTGAAGTTAAATTCAAACTGTTGTAGCTGCGCTAGTGGAATATTTAAATACTTTTCCAAGCCCGGTGAAGATACTGAACTGGTTGCCAACTCCACCCCGACAAAAGCACCATCTTTACTGTATAAATTCGATGACCATGCATTATGGGTATCTCCTGCCAACACCACCACTTTTTTCTTTAGCTGTGCCAAAGTTCCATATAAAATTTCACGCTCAGCAAAATAACCATCCCATGCATCTAAGTTATAAGGTGCAACTGTTAAAACACGCGCTTTTTCTTGTGCAGTCAGCGTCGGATCACCTTTTTGCAAACGGAATTTCAGCGTAATCAGCTCTGTAATCTGTGCATTCATTTTTTCCAAAGTTTCATCACTCGGATGTCCCGCAGTAATTTCTGCCAACGCAAACAGTAACTCAGCAGGTACCAGCATTTTAGTCATCAGAATCTGTTGACCCAAAACATTCCATGTCGCATTAGATTGTTGAAGTTTTCCGAGTAGCCAATCCCGTTGGGTATATCCCATCAAAGTACGTGCAGGGTTGGTTAAGTCCGCTTGGAATTTTGCAGCATTCAACAAACCATTTGCGGTCATATAATCTGCATAATCTAATTGCTTATCACGCGCGATAATGCGTGTATCCAACATGGTGAGCTGAACGAGATTACCAAAATCAAATTGTCGATAAATCTTGATATGCTGATCATCAATTGGGCGAATTGGCATCCATTCAAAATAAGCTTGTAATGCTGCTAATTTTCTTTCAGAGAATTTACCTTCATTCTTTGCATTTGCTGTTTCTTCAGTATGATTGTCAGCACCCTCTCTCCAAGTATCATTGGCTAACTCGTGGTCATCCCAAATCACAATAAATGGATGACGATGATGCAAAGCTTGTAAGTCTTTATCTTTACGATATAAAGCATAGCGTTTGCGATAATCATCTAATTTAATAATTTCTTTATTATTATCCGCAGGAAGCGTACGCCCTAATTTCGTTGCATCTTCTGTCGCATAACCATCAGCACCATACTCATAAATATAGTCGCCTAGATGAATCACTACATCTACATTTTGTTTTGCCATTTCACGGTAAACATAGAAATATCCTGCTGGATAATTCGAACATGAACACACTGCAAAACTGACTTTAGATGTACTGGTTGGCAAAGTCTTGGTTTGCCCAATAGGTGAAATCTTATCGCCAAAACTAAAACGATAAAAATAGCTTTGATTTGGTTTTAATCCAATTGCATCTACCTTTACAGTAAAGTCTTGTGCAGCAGCGGTAGTGACTTTATCGGTTTTAATGATTTGCTTGAATTGCTGATCTAACGCAATTTCCCAAGTGACTTGCAACCGTGCACTGCTATCACTTGGTGTTAAGCGTGTCCACAAAATCACGCGATCCTGTAGTGGATCACCGCTGGCAACGCCATGTTCAAAATTAACTTGTAATGTCGCTGTTTCTTGATCTGAACTGTCATTACATCCTGTAAATCCCGCAGATAAAGACAATGCCCCAAAACCGAATAAACTTTTTTGAATGAGTTCCCGTCGTGAAATTTTTGCTGTCATTTGGATAGCTACCTTAATTTTATTACTTTGAGTAATTAAAACTAAGTTGTATAAATGAAAGTTTGATCTCAGTTTGATGAAATAATCATGAAAATTATATGACAATGCTTAATTTTTATCTGATAAACACATGAATTGATTGAAAAGAAAGCAATTAATGCTTTTTACTCTTGCCAAGTTTTAAAGTCTCCTCTATTATTGCGGACATGCCCGAGTGGTGAAATCGGTAGACACAGGGGATTTAAAATCCCCCGCCCACAAAGCGTGCCAGTTCGAGTCTGGCCTCGGGCACCATTTTTCAACTAATGAAACATGGTGCAAATAAAATCCAGCGTAAGCTGGTTTTTTTATGTCTAAAATTTAAGACAAGCATAGAAAAATGCCTTAATTAAAATTAAGGCATTTATACTTCTCAATCGAATAAATTTCACTCAACTCGAATAATCTTACCATTTTCATCATGATGCAGCGTGGTTACTTTTTGTTGGCGACCAGCTTGAATTTCTTGTTCAGGCAACTCAAAATAACGTGCATAATCAGGTAGTGCTTTTTCAATTGCATGTTTTTTATGTACGCGTTTTGAAGGTAAAAGCCCCCATAATAATAATGCTACCGCACACATGAAAAGTGCTGTAATTCCGTGCTCAAGACCTTGACTGAATGCAGCCATTAAACGTTGTGCAAGATGCGTTTTTTGCAGTTCAATTAACACCCAAACCAAAATAAATGGTCGCCATAATAGCAGCCAACCTGCCCACATCATTGCTGTTGTGGTCGTAGAAAAATAACGCTTATGCCATGGGAGTTGGCGACGTACATCGATAATCAAACTATTTGCTTTCATTTCTAGTCTCAGCAAAATGAATCTTGCGACTCAGCGAATTCCACGATCTGGGCTAATCCAACGGGCGCGTTTTTCTTCAGCGCGAAATAGCACTTTTGGAAAGGCGACGATTGTAGCAGTAATCGTAATTAACCAAAATACAAACGGGTACCAAATCATCCAATAATAATTTTTCCCTAAGCTTGGTTCATAACGACTATCCATCCATTTGCTTAAAGCAAACTGAATTAAGCAAGTCGCACCTAATAAAATTCCGCTACCGTATGGTAAAAATGGCGAACTGACGACGGCAAGGGCTGGTATAGTAAATACGAAATGTAACAACCACATGACAGCCATAATCAGCATCAAATATGACCATACTAATGTTAAGCAAAGCTCTAACATTAATGGCCAGAGAAAATTAAGTTTTGGTTTAAAGAACACATCAATATTCTTAATCAGAACTTGTGCCCCACCCATCGCCCAACGTAAACGTTGTTTCCATAAACCATTAAAAGTCTCTGGCATCAAAATCCAAACCAAAGCATTTGGCTCAAAACGAACATCCCAACCAGCACGTTGTAATTTCCAAGTGATATCAATATCCTCAGTCAACATATTGGGAGACCAATAATCAACTTGATGTACAGCACTTTTACGAAAGGCTGTAATCACACCAGAGACAGTGAATAAACGACCAAAAGTACGTTGCGCTCGTTTAATCATGCCAACAATCGAAGAAAACTCACCAACCTGAATTCGTCCCAATAATGTTGAACGTGTACGAATACGTGGATTCCCTGTTACGGCTGCCACAGTTGGATCTTCGAGGAAATGGCGCATCATCCACTGTGCTGCATGAGGATCTAGTAACGCATCACCATCAATACCAATCAAGAACTCAGCATCCGTCATTAAACTACCCGCTTGCAGTCCCATCGCTTTACCTTGGTTTTGAGCAAGATGCACAACACGTAATTTTTCATGCTGCGCCGCGAGACGATCCAGCACTTCGCCCGTGTTATCAGAACTACCATCATTAATCGCAATCACTTCAAAGTTTGGATAATCTAATTGCAAAGCATGACTAATGGTTTCTTCTGCATTATCACCCTCGTTAAAACAAGGAACGAGTACAGCAACTTTAGGATATTCAGGCAAAGTTTCTGGCTGCTGATATGGAGGATCTTGGCGCTCTTTCCAGTAGAAAATAATTGCCCCTACCATCCATAAATAAGACATAAATAATGGATAATAAAACACAAACTTAATGGCATAAGCCCATAATAAAGCAATTATACTCATCGACACATTACTCCGTTATGGTACTAATTGTGATGATTTTAAAGCAAAAGCCTTACGCATAGTTTCTACATCTGGGTGTTCTTTAATCGGATCGTCAGGATAATATGCAATGTGCATCGCACCTTGTTGATAAAGCGACTTCATTGTTGCTGCCATTTCTTCTGAAGGAATCTTCTGATCATTACGCCAGTTAATCGCTTGTAATTCCATCACTGTCTTTTTAATCCCGTTTGGATATTGTTTCACTCGATTCATAATATCCGTATAAAACTTTTCGGGATTATCCGATTGTTCCATATAAGGCATTGCCATAATCGCTGTGAAATCATAGCGTTTTAATGACTCTTCCAAAGATTGTGCGTACCAATTTTCGGCATACGGGTTAAGGGCAACTTGCGCATACAAATTACGTGCCGTCATCAAATAAGGTTGATATTGACGCACCTTACCAGCAAGCTCCATTGCAAAATCGTCTAATGTCCGCGTTTTATATGCTGTCCATTTCTGCAATTTGTCATCATTGCCCCGTATTTGAGCAAGATCCGTTGGTAAACCTTGCTTTGCATAAGCTGCTAAGGCTTGAGGACTTGCATCTTCATAATCCGACAATGTCACATCATCATGGAATAATAGACCATCAAATGGCGTTGATTTTGCAAGATCTTGATAAATCTCTTTAATGGTTTGTCTTGCTTTTGGTGAATATGGGCTTAAGCGGATATATCCCATATTCAAATGCTCGCCCGCTTTTGCTTGTTGCGTGACAACTAAATCCTTTGACACTGGATCTGATTTAGGTAATTCCCATGCAAGTAAAGGCATCCAAGCATACAAACGCTGTACTGGCGTACGTGTTTGAATTTGCCAAGCTACTCGGTTAAATAAATCCGCACGCATTGGAATATGACGGTTTGGGAAATACACCATATCCGCAGAGCCATTTGCATCAGGATCTGAGAATGCTTGTAAGTAAACTGTCTTGACTCCCATTCCATTGATACGATCTAAAAGATTACCTAAATTACGCTCTTGTTGTTGTGGGTCTGGATCATAGATGTAATCTAAATCCACATGCATGATCTTTTGCGGACGATTATTATCGTTCAAATTCAGTTCGCGGTTCTTTATTTCTTGTGCCAAGGCATTGGTTGACATATTTCCTTGAATTAAAATACGCCCCATATTTTGGATCGATTGTTTTGCATGATCAGCACCATCGTCCAAAGTAATGGTAATCGGCATACCCAATTGTTTAGAAATTTGAACTAATTGCATATTATAACGACCATAAGGCCAAACCATGACACGTGGTGAACGTAAACCGTGTGCCTGCAATAATTCATTATTTTTCTTTAAATCTTGATAAACACGTGCTTGATAATTTGCATCACTTTCATAAGTTTTCGTATTTGAATCATAAATTCGAGTAATCGCTGCTGGTTCTGAATTACCTTGAGGGTTTGCGTTTACTCCTCGATGCAAATGGTAGCTATGACTTGCAATCTCAACTAAGCCACTATTTTGCATTTCTTTGAGTTCATTCCAACTCAAAATTTTATTGCGCGTAATCTCTTCCCCACCAAAGTCCACTTTCTGATTAGCTTTTGGTTCTAACCAAGAACCGACAACTGCTAATACAACTGGAATTTTTTTCGCACGTACAATTGGATAGGCATTTTGATAAAAAGACTGATAACCATCATCTACTGTCAATAACACAGGTTTAGTTGGTAAAGTGTATTTGCCCTGATGTGCTTTAATCAGTTGATCGACATTGATAAAGTGATAACCATTATTTTGTAACCAATCGATGTGCTCGCTGAATTGTTGTGCTGTTACTGCATAACTTGGGATGAGTGCATCTTTATGGTCGGTAATTTCATGATAACCAATGACGGTTAACGTTGTCGCATCAATTTTGGAATTTTCTGCAAAAGTTGCTGTAGTCGCAACTAAACCAATCATTAGACCTAAAAATGCTTTTAAGGTCGGAGACACTAAACGTGTTGTCATAGAGATATCTTCTCAATATTCGAAAATGGCTGAGCGCGAATCATGCATGAATCATCTTACAATTTGTGGACAAATAAGATTTTTAGCGAGTCAGCTGGGAGCAAGGATTGTATTTATAATTTTAAAAACTGAAAATAATCTTAAAAAAATATTTTATAAATTTTATCGCAATATACATCAATATTTTAGCCATATGTGATTAGGTTCCTAACACGATACGTATTAAGAACCTAATGAGCTAAATATATAAGCTTAATATTCAATGAGCTGAAAATTTGGATGCTCAGAAAGTTGTTGTAAATAATAACGTTCTTTTTGATAAAAATATTTATATAAGCGGTTTACCCATTCACCACGACGGAATGTCTGAATTTTTTTATTCACGCCATCGTATTGTAGCAAGACGACATTCCCTTCTAATGGAGATAATAAGGTAATTCGATAGTCAGGATGTGAATGCTGATGTGAAGGACTCAACTCTCGGAGAATCTCGACCTTGTTCTCTCCATCCATCCAATAATCCTTATCAATCAATGCTTTTTCATTGACCCAAAAACCATTTTCAGCGCCATTATAAGTATTAATCAAGAAAAAATTATGTAATTCTTTTAATAGCTCAGAAGCGGTAATATCCAAATAATCATTCATAGCTGCCTCACTCACTCAATTTTTTGATGCTCGTTAACACAAGCATAGATTTTTTATAATTTACCTCGCCATGTTTATGAATCTGCTGATCATGGATGGCAACATTAAAAGCAATTTTTTCCAAAAGGTAAATTAACATCACATTTATTATAAAAACTTTGATTCAGAATACATTGCCCTTTCTTTAAAAGATATACAGAACCATCTACAGAATCAATCATTTTAAGCAGATTGTTGAAAAAAGCACATTAAAATAAAAATATTAAAAATCAAAATATTAGAATTAAATCATTTTTTTGATTTGTATTGTTTTTGTACTTTTTTTTGCAAAGCATGAATTAAGCAATCAAATCAATACCATCATGCTTTGCATCATTGAGACTAAATCACTCGTCGCGCGTTTTAACATCAAATAATTCAATTTCAAAAGTCAGATTTGAATTTGCTGGAATAATTTTTCCCATTTTGCGTTCACCATAAGCTAAATGTGCAGGTACGATTAACTTACGTTTCCCACCAACGCGCATTCCCATGATGCCTTGATCCCAACCTTTGATTACTCGCCCTGTACCGATCACAGTCTCAAAATAATTCCCACGGTCAATTGAAGAATCGAACTGAGTACCATCTTCTAACCACCCCGTGTAGTGTGTTGTGATTAAAGCACCTTTAACAGCTTCTTTACCTTCACCTACTTTTAAATCAATAATTTGTAATTCAGCGCTCATCTTTTACTCCCAACCTGATTTATTGCAATTGTAACCATTGAATATCGACTTGACCTTTATCGCTCAACAAAGTCCACTCTCCATCCATAATATTAAGCTGTAATTGCATCGTGCGTTCACATAAGCCTTCAAGTGCCTGTGTAGTCTGAGGCGCTAATTGCCAGACCTCCACATTACTCAACGTCTTAATCTTGGTATTTTTTTGCCACCAATCAGCAGCTTGTGAGCCATAGGTAATCACAGCCACTTTTTTACAGCGAGCACTAGCTTTTTTCACTTTATCTTCAGATGGACAACCGACTTCAATCCAATTTTCTAAAAGCCCTGTTAAATCTTTTTGCCATAACGCAGGCTCATCCGTTTCAAACAAATCTTTGGTGAATTCTAATCGCTCATCGGCATAACGTGCATAAGCAAGAATACGAACCATCAAACGTTCAATAGTCTCTGACGGATGTAAGGCAAGTGTTAGCTGATAATCTGCATAGATATGCTGATCCATATTGGCAATATTCAGATCTGCCTTATATATTGTTGCTTTTAGCGCCATAAAAAATACTCTTAAATACGGTGTACTCAAATTTGGCGCTAAGCATACTCTATTTTATTACAAAAAATGTTGGCTTTAATCATTTTGAGCATCAGTTAGATCAAGACGACAATTTATTAATTGTGTTTCAAACACCAACCAATCTTGTTCGGATTGGCAAATAATTTCAATTCGATTATCAATACTCTCTTCGGCAGACTTATAGTTAAATTGTTGAGGATTAAAATTAAAACTTTTCCAACCTTGATCCGTATTAAATATGCCTTTGATGCGAATCCAATTTTGTTGCGTACACAACAAATCTAAGAGTTCAAAAAATTTAAATTGCCAGCGTTTAGGCAATTTCCAACCTGCAACGGTATAACCTTGAGCCGTTTCTACATAATGATATGGAAGTTGTTTTATTTCTAACAGAGGCTCGATAGCCTGTGTTTGTTGTAGCTTGAGTAAAGGTTGGATCTTACGTTGTACAGGTTGTTGCACAATATCAATCTGAGATAATTCAATTTTGCCACACTCAACTTCAATCCAATGCTGGACATAAGTGTCATATTCTTGTTTTAAAGCTGCATAGGCTTGATGATCTGCTACTGACATACAATCAATATGTGAGAGGACTACGATTTGTGCAGATTTCAGTTGATCGGTATATAAGTTTTGTTTAACCCAATCTTCATCATGTAGACGACTTCCATCCACAACGATTACCAAAGCACGCATATTTAAACTGCTTTGCCAATGCGGCTCGGTCAGTTGTTCCAGTAATTGTGCAGGATGACCTAACCCCGTTGGTTCGATAAATAAACGATCAGGTTTACTTTCACTGAGTAAGCGAGCCAGTGCAATTTGCATAGGAAGTTGACTGCTACAGCACAAGCATCCACCAAGTAGTTCTTTGACAGCATAGCCTTGTTGTTGGGTAATCAGTTGTTGATCAACACCTATTTGCCCAAACTCATTCATTAGAACAGCCCAAACTTCGTTTTCAGGCTTTTGGGTTAATAAATGCTGCAATAGCGTTGTTTTACCTGCACCTAAAAAACCAGAAATAATGTGAGTAGGAACAATTTTGGGAGCAATGAACTTCACGATTTACTCGCATTAAAAATTTATTTCATTCTAAAGTGAAAAATATGCGAAATAAAATAAAGAATTAAATTTACGAAATAATTCAATTAAAACAAAAATAAAGATAATTTAATCACAAAATTAATCTAAAAATACTATTTAAAACTAAAATTTAAATGTTTTATCCAATTATTAAACTCTTTGCAAAAGAAAGATCTTGTTTAGAACACGTAAAATTGTAGATTATTTTTTAATCAAAAATACATATTTATATACATTTTATTGATAGGTTCAGGCATTTAACTTTACAAGCACATCACAAAACCGCGTTTTATGATGCGCTATTGTTAAGCTTGGCGTAAAAGATTGTTAAGAATATTGCTATAAAAAACTTAGGCACTTAGCATAAACCTCATGCAGAAATTCAAGATTTGTTCTGATTCATCTCTCGAATTGAAGCTGTAATTTTTTAATTAAGTTCAAATATGGATGCCAAACATGAAACTCATTAAGACTTTAATTGCGACAACATTTGCTTTAACAGCGGCAACAACATTTGCAGCTTCGGCTCATGACAAATCACATAGCACCAAAACCACCGAAGAGAAAGTCGTGGTATCAACTCAGGAGCAACCTGAAACTTTAAATCCAGCTACAACAGACACAACAGCAAGTGATGCAGCAACAACGGCTGCTCCGACCGTTAGTAAATAATTTGATCTTCAGGTTCCTCCAGACCCTTTAGAACAACATTTGTAATGATCTGACTCATCTTTACAAATAAAAAAAGATCGAACCATGCTGCGGTTCGATCTTTTTTTAGATCACTAGGAATGTAATGAATAAATCAACACTGGCTAGATTTCTTGAAGATACTGCAAGAAGGTTGCTGTACTTCTTGTAAACGTAGGTCCTTACGCTGTTCTGCAGCTTCGAAACGACAACGCTTCCAATCCGTATCTAATTTTAATATCGGAACAACTTTAGGTTTACGCTCCTCATCTACAGCAACCATGGTGAAATAGCATGTATTGGTATGTCTGATTGTACGCTTTTGAATATTTTGTGCTTCTACACGAATGCCGACTTCCATAGAAGTACGTCCTACATGATTAACACTCGCTAAAAATGTGACTAATTCACCAACGTAAATTGGCTCTTTAAAATTAACTTTATCAACAGACAATGTCACAACATAACTGCCTGAATAACGGCTTGCACAAGCATAAGCAACTTGGTCAAGCAGTTTTAAAATTGCTCCACCATGAACATTACCTGAAAAGTTTGCCATATCAGGTGTCATTAAAACTGACATTGTAAGCTCTGACTGATCATCAGGTGCTTGGTTCAATTGATCTAATGGATACATAGGAGAACTCATAGGAGAATACAACATGTGTATTATCGTTCATTCCTCAACGTAAAAATACGTATAAATGTATAAAACATCATCAACTATTTTTATGATAGATCGAAACATTATTTCAGTAGGATTACATACAACCTCTTTTTATTAGATTTTATCTAAAATTAACAATGTGTTATCAACCAAATAAATACTGATCATACAAAATTTTATATCTGATAATTTAATTTAAATTTGTAGATCGAATGAGTCCCATCACACCATTAACGATCATATCGACAGCAATTGTACCGATCAGTAAGGCAGATAAACGCCCCATAATGTCAAAGTAACGATCAATATACTTAGCATGCTTGTAGCGTAAATGATCGTGTCCGTATTTCATCGCGATAAGAATACTGCAAGTTAACGCCAATGTGAGGGCAATCACAGCAATTGCTCCTCCAAATGGAACACTCACGCCTGTGACAACCGCAGCACTAATTGTTCCCGGTCCAATCATAAAAGGCATAGCGATCGTACCTGCCAAATGCTCAGGAGCGCCACGCATTTCACCGATTGTTTCTGCACCCTGAAACACATAACGATAACCAATTACAAGAAAAATTAATCCACCAAATATTTGGAAAGATTCAAATCTTACATTTAGATAGCGACTAAAAATATTCTCGCCCCCCCATGCGAATAATGCAAAAACAGCAAAAGCGATTAAGCTCCCTTGAATCAATGCTTTATTAAATACTTTTACATCGGTATTCCGAATCATCCCGACCATGTAGACACTCATCAGGAACGGATTCAATAATGAAAAAAACAATGCAAATGCATGGATATAGGGTGAAAACATAAAACTCCCGTTATTACGATGAATACCTAAACTTTGTTCTACTTAAAGTAACTGAGAATAGAATTTCAAAACGATTCCAACTGGTTGATCAAACAAAGAATGCATATACTGCAATTCAACACTTAAAAAACAGTATCATCGCTTGAATCCACATATCTTAAATTAGTTAATTTTAAAAAACTCATAAGTGATACAGGCAAAAGTCCGATAAAATAAACAGCTAAAAACTGATAAAAATTTTTATGAACCTTAAAATCCTAAAAACTAAGCAGTTTGAATATGTTCGCATATTCATATTTCTTTAAATTTGTAGCGCTGTATATAACTAGTATTGAAAATGTAAAAAGGCGATAAAAATACTTATCGCTTTCTATTTCATAAAAATACATTAAGAGTGAAAAGACATTCTTTTAAGGTTCATCACCTAAACCAAAACCGCCGAAAGTAGGACTTTCAGTATCACCCTCACCCAAATCAAAACCGCCAAACAGTTTGAAATGTAAAATAAGGATTTAATCAGTATATGAACTGCCTGATCAATGTATTCTGTATCAGTACATACAGGCACATGGTCAAGCACTTGTTCATCCCGACATGCCAATCAGCTTTCACATTTGCGTTATTTTAAAGGCAGTATCAACTATCTGGATGTGATTGATTCGGATCGGAGTATCTTGCAGCAAGAGCAACTCGCTGCACAGCTTCATGGTAGTCGAATGATTGCCAGTGTAGATATTATTCGGGCTTTAGGTGGTGGATGGCATTAACCTAAGCTGCCGAGTGATATGCAATTGTTTTAATGAAGGGATATAAATGCATATTCCGTCTTTGAAGTTCCAATTTAACTAAACCTTAAAAAGCTAATTCTTTAAAGATATGCTATTAATTTATGATTTCAATTAGATTAGTTTTCAACCACAAACCTCAAAGCCTGTAAATTTAGATTTAAATTTTCAATATTTATGCTATGATGTTCGTTCATATATGGGGATGTTATTGGCTTCGACGCTGGTGATGAAGCTCATAGATGCATGCCGAGAGCGCATTTTCTCTCGTAAATAAAATTTGCATTTTAATAGTCGCAAACGACGAAACTTACGCTCTAGCTGCCTAAGGGCAGCTTGTCCGCTTCACTGAATACTTGTGGTCAGTGAACCCGACCGAAGCGCACGCACACAAGTCCGTATAAGGTCAAGCCTCGGGGCTTTATACCAAACTTAGAGGATCGCACCTTGTACCCTGTTCGTCGGGTCGCTTGGTGTTAAAACAATAGACGATATCTAAGCATGTAGTATTCTCGAGTGTAGTGCTGGCGGACGCGGGTTCAACTCCCGCCATCTCCACCAAATACCTAGCTTTATATAACTGAATATGATGTGATATGAAGCGGAAAGGCTTAAATCTAAAGGGTTTAAGCCTTTTTTTATGCCTGTATATAACTGAGCTTAACCGAGTATATGAGTTTGTATCATGTATCACATCGTGTATCATTGATAAATAATTGAAACCACTGTGATACAAAATGAAGCGTTCGGATATTAAAAAGCGCCCTTTATCAGATACCGTATTGGAAAATCTAAAACCTGAAGATAAGGATTATCGGGAGTTAGATGGCAATGGGCTGTATTTCTTTGTACAGAAGAATGGAAACAAGTCTTGGCAATTAAGATATAAAAAGCCTGATGGGAAATGGTCTTGGGTTGGGTTAGGTGGTTATCCTGCGATTAAAGGCAAACTTGCTCGAAAGAAAGCTCAAGAATTATTGAATGACATCGGCAATGGCGAAAATCCTATTGTCAGCAAGCAAGAGCGAAAGATAAAAGAGCTTGAAACCAATAATGCTACTTTTGAAGCTTTAGCTCGTGAATGGCTTGATACCAAGCAAACGCAATGGGTATCCGATACCATGACACGTAACAAAGGTGCGTTAGAGAAGCATATATTCCCAATGTTCGGAAAACGCTTATTTGTTTCTATCCGACCGATTGAATGGATGGAGTATCTAAAGCGCATTCAGCTTGAACAAAAGATTTATGAGCAAGTTAAGCGTATGTGTGCAATGTGTCGTGACATTTATGACTATGCAAAAGTCACTGGTCGCATTGACTACAATCCGCTAGAAGGAATGCAGAAATACCTTATTCAAGGTAAAAAAGAGAATATGGCGCATGTGTCTGAAAATGAATTGCCTGCACTTTTACGAGCTATCAATAATTATCCTACACTAGATAGCCGTATCGGTTTACAACTCTTAGCTATGTTGTTCTGTAGGCCGAGTGAATTACGTGAAGCTAAATGGGAAGAATTTGATTTAGAAAATGCGCTTTGGACTATTCCTGATTTTCGAATGAAGAAACGCCGTGAGCATACAATTCCTTTGCCTACACAGGCAATTGAATTGCTTAATGAACTTAAGAGCATTCATTCAGAATCAGATTTTCTTTTCCCGAGTCGATCAGATAAGAATAAGCCTAAGTCGGATACGGTTTTCATTATGGCATTGCGCCGTCTTGGGTATGAGGGGCGTCAGACTCCACATGGTTTCAGGCATATTGCTAGTACGCTTTTAAATAACCGAGGCTTTGATGAGCGCCACATTGAATCTGCTTTAGCGCACGTTAAAGATGGTGTGGCGGGCGTATATAACAAAGCTCAATATTTAGAAGATCGTGCTCGCTTAATGCAGTGGTACGCTGACTATCTTGAAGAGTTGGCGGATATGAAAGTAATTCAGTTTAGTAAGAAAGTAGGTTGAAAGAGTGTTGGTAAACTTTTTGGATGCTATAACGGAAATCGGTAAAGCCACAAAGCAAACTTCAAATGAATTCACTATCCTACACTATATTAGCAATGGATATTTAGATGTTTTAATTAAGTTTGATTCAAAGTATAAAAATCACTTTCTGCAAGTTAGTCAGTTAGGCGGAGATGATGAATATTTTGTATTAGGAATTGAGAATGATGATCAAAAGATTTATAAAGTAGGCATAGATTCGCTTAATCTGAATGAGCTTCTGAATTGTTTTCAGAAAATTAATGGCAATATCAAGATTGCATCAACGACAGGTTATATGAGGGGCTCTTCTCAGTATGTAATTTTAGATAAACCTTTTAAATCTCTAGATTGTAGTACCATCTCAAAAGATCCAATTGAGTTAGCTAAAGTATTAAACAGCTTTAATTTAGGCTTGGGAATTAATGTCTTAGATTTATTGTTTGATCTAAAACAGATCAAAAATATTCCTTCTCCTGTTCGAAAGCCTAATACTGATGGAATTATAGGTCATACTAAAAAAGCAAGGACAATTAAAGATATAGGTTTGTGGTTTGCTAAGAAAGAAATTAAAAAAAATCCCTTAATAACAAAAAAAGAATTGGGATTTAATGTGAATATTCTTTTGACAAAAAATTTGCCTAGGATTTTAGAAAAGCAATCTGAATTAAAAATTAAGGGGCATGTAACTATCCCTGACCCCGATACAATTCGAAAATGGAAAGAATTAAAAGAATTGTTTGCTGAACATAAACAATAAAATGGCATTGCGTGGGAGCTTCCCACGCAACTAAATTTCCTACATTAAAAAATTATTTCAGAATTCTCACATCAAGTAAGGTGAGAGTTAGCAAATGAATCCCCTCCAAATCTCATATTCAAAAGCATGTCAAATGCTAGATGTGTCGAGAGACACCTTGCGAATGCTCATGCGCAGAGATCCCTCGTTCCCTCGAGCGATTAAATACGGTGAATCAAGACAAGCACCAGTGTTCTTTAGCTATGCCGAATTAGTTGAATGGCATAACAAAAGAAAGGCGCAATCGTGAATTATCAAAATACATGGTTCACAAGACCGCAAGCCTCAGAGTATTTAGCCAAAAAGTTGCCTTTTAAAACTGAGAAGCAGTGGTATTCATTTTTGGCAAATAATCGGACTTCTAAAGAAGTTTACAAGCTTAGGTTCGAGCTAAGAAATAGCAAAGTTGCTTATACCCAATTAACACTTGATGCATTCATTCGAGCATCAACTACTCACACAAAACATTAAGTCCTAAAGGAGATAATCATGGACATGCAAAAACACGTGGCAACAAAGATTGCTTTGACTGTACTTGATAAAGTTAGAGCAACAGATCATTGGCAAGATCTTAATTTGGAAATTAATTGGGAGGAGTTAGAGCACTTAATTCCTGAGCCGAACTTTGATGAATTAATGACGGGATCTCTTAAAGATAGTGAGTCATTTAATCGTCTGTTAGATAAGTTAAACGAAGATGTGGATGCAGAAATTAAAAGGCTTGAGAGTTCTTTGATTGATTAATTAAGGAATATTGATGGCGAAACGGTTCAATGGATTGAACCGTTTTTTTTACTTAAAAAATAGGTTGTGCATTATGTTGAATTTGAAAGTTGGTGATGAATATCAGGCTTTGATGAATCTGTTGTCTCAAATTGATGAAGAGAAACTTACCCTTACGGATTTTTATGCCAAGTTAAATGAAATTCGGTTTGAGCTGAATTTATTAAAAGCAAGGTCTGACCGATGTGAAGAATCGAATCGTGAGAGTGGATTTAGTTTCCATGTGGGTGAGGCGGTGTCATTCGATATATGGGAAGCTTTAGAGCAACGATATGCAGAAAATGCCAAACAAGCTGATGAGTTAGAAACAAAGATCTATTCCAATATTAATAGCTACGATTTTAAGGCTATGAATATTAAGATCAGAGCGAAAGTGGATTTTTTAGATCTTTATTTTGAAACTACAAAACCTTCTACTCGACATGATATTAAAAAGTTTTTAACTGAGAAAACTGGGATTAGACATTACATCAAAGACAGCTTGAATGGCTATGTAATTCGTTTGCATGACATGAATTCGCTTAAGCTTTTAAAGGAACGGCTGAGATGTTTAGATCATTTTGGCTTGCTTCATCAGAGTATGAAAATTGTAGAGTTAGAGGTCGCTTTAGACTTCTACGGATATAAGCATCTAGGGCTTGCTACGGCGCTTCTAAAGTCCCTCAGGCTTCCTAGTACTGCAAATAATTTAAGAGTCTTTAAAACGCAAACAGGCGTATTTGTCCCGATTCCTGTTAATCCGATTGTGCTCCATAGAAAGTTAAAAGATGGTTTCAATATTGGCATCAATCATAGATTAGCTGATGAGTATTGGCATATATACCAAAAGCAGACTGATCAAAATGGTACGCCGTTGAAAGAAAGTGAATGGAGAATTCGTGCGGAGAAGAATATTAAAAAGCCTGTACTCTCACGGATGAATAACTCATTTTCAAACATCAGACAATTGTTGTTGGAGAGCTTTAAAGGGCTTAGATTTACACATCTAAAAGCAGAAGCATCGAGTCATCAAGTGTGTGTCTATATGAACAAAATTGATGTCTATGGGATGGAGAAAGAAGCATATTTGGATTCACAACGGAATTGGAGAAAGTTGGCTCCAGATATAGAAATGAATGCCGAATTGAACAGAATGGTGGTGAATGCAGTTTGTAACTTGGCTAAGAACTTTAAGCATTACTCGTAAAATTGCTGTAGTTAATTTATAGCTACAAGAACGCCGTAGGCTTGTAATGGTAAGGTTCACGGCGCTTTGTATGAAATGATTCTGCCTAATAACTTATATAAGCACTATTCTTATTATTGTTATGGCAAGATACAAATTATTAGATATATACTTTATATTTCAAGTTAAATTTCAAATGGAAAATATGCGTAGACTATTTTTAACTGCGTTAGTCTTGTTGGCAATTTCAAATGTACAAGCTAATGATGCAGGTTTGATTAATACTGCTAAGACACAAATTAAAGATAATATTGATGATCCATTCTCAGCACAATTTAGAAAAGTTCGTGTCGTAACCAATTTAGATGGTAAAAAATCAGTGTGTGGTGAAATCAATTATAAAAATCAGTATGGGGCATACAAGGGGTTTGTACCATTTCTATATGCATACGATAAATTACCATTTATTCGATCTGCTGAATATGGCGCTTTAGTATATATGTATGATCTATATTACGTATCGACTGGATGTGGCGGTAAAGAATTGGAGTTGGCAGAAAAAAGAAAACGAGAAGAGGCGGAGCGTCAAAAGAAACTTAGAGAACAAGAAAAACTTGAGCAAGAAAGGCTTTTAAAACAAAAAAAAGAGGAAGAAGAAAGGGTTAAAAAAGAAAAAGCTGAGCAAGTACGTCTCGAAGATGAACGTCAAATTGAAGCTAAACAAAAATATGAACAAGCAAAAGCAGAAGCTAGGTTAAAAAAAGAAAGTATGAGTAAAATAGAAATTAAACAATATAATGAGTTAGCTACTAAGTTTTGTGATTTTGCCTATGATTATTACGTTAATAGAGTGGCAAATGGATTTGGACATGAGCAAGCTTTTTCTAACATTCAAACGATTCATAAAAATTTGAATCTTGAGCCTGTTGTCGGCACTTTAAAAAGTGTTGAAGAAACTTTGAATAACGGCATGATTGAAATTGAAAAAAATGATTTTATGCAAGGACGATTAAAAAACAATGGAGCATTCTTTCAAGGATTTGTTAAAGGTACTTGTCTAAATAAATATAAGCTTTGATTTAAATGGGAAAGCATAGGGACATGCTTAAACTTAATATTTAGTTAACTATAATTTATCTAAAAGAGTGAAGTCTTATAAAATTAACAACATGGTCTGTGTATACCATTCAAAAAAATTGCGATTTAGATGGATATCTTATACTTTGAGCAATACTTAAAAGGGGGAATAAGAATGAATGTAGCAACTAAATTTATCAAAGATCGTGAGGAAGAAATTACAGTACCATTTCAAGGAGATCTATGGGGACGTAAGCAACTAAGTGAAAAGTTAACTCATTTCATTTCTAACTTGCAATGTGGGGCGACAATTGCATTAGATGCGGAATGGGGTGCAGGAAAAACTTGGTTTGTCAAAAATTGGAAAGCTGGTTTAGAAGCCAATGAGTACAAGGTTATTTATATTGATGCCTTTATGCATGATTTTATGGAAGATCCATTTCTAATTTTATCAATGGAAATCCTTAATGCTGTTAAAGCTGATAAAACTGTTTCGGATGATTTTAAAGAAAAGTTAGTTAGTGCCTATCATGCAATTCTTCCTAATATGCCTATGCTTTTGTGGTCATTAACAATGACATTGATGGGTGCTGGACATTTTAGTTCAACAGTTACACAAACTTTAAAAGATATTAAAGACGGTACGGGAGAATTTGGAGAAAAAGCGGGTGAATTACTAGAAGAAAAGCTAAGAGAACATCTCACAAATTTAGTTGAAGACTATAATAAAAGTAAAAATGAACTTGGTTTTTTTAAAGATGAGCTTACGAAGCTTGTTAAAGATCTAGAAAAACCTTTGGTCTTTATTGTGGATGAACTTGATCGGTGTAAGCCAGAGTTTTCAATTAAACTGATTGAGCGGATTAAACACTTCTTTGATATTCCAAATATTGTTTTTATTCTCTCAACAAATAAGTCTCAATTAGAAGAATCTATAAACAGTTTCTATGGCTTTAGATCAGCAAATAGTTACTTAGAAAAATTCATTGATTTGAACATTAAATTCCCAAAAAGGGAGAGTGGCACTTATATTGAAGTAATTAGAACCTATCTTACTAAATTCGGATTGAGATTAAATGATAATGATATTTTAATTTTATCCGCAGTATTTAATCTTAATTCGAGAGATCTCACTAGAATTCTACAGAAATTAGCTTTAATAAGTAACCATCTTAATCATTCTGTATCTACAGTAATGGCTGTCATTTACTTAGCTATGGAACAAAAATCAATGAATCCTAGCCGAATGTCTGAAAAAGAATTTTTAGATACTTTTATGAATTTATTGACTATTTATGTCAAAGGTCAGTGGTCATACAATTCTAGCAGTTTTGATTTCGCTAATTTGGCAAAGTTTGCAGATCAATATGGGGATAGTCAATCAATTAGAGATGGCTCAGGGTTTTCATATTTACTCAAATATTACTATCTTGAATATACGGATGACCAACTTGATGGACGTTCATTAGAAATGAAAAAGGCATTAAAAGATAATTTGAAAGCTAGTATTTACTATCATGAAACAGATTTTGTGAAAAGTTGGGATAATTGTATAAACTCAGGTTTCATAGTTAATTAAATCGACTTTGTATCACTATATGTATCACATAATTTTTATTAAATTAAAAATATTATAAAATTCAAGTTTTTATGTTTTTAGTTCAATTGACGCCATCAAATTTATATGCCCGAATATGGGGATATATAAGACTAAAAGGCTTGAACTATAATGGTTTAAGCCTTTTTTCTTGCCTATATATAACTGATCATAACTTTATATAATATTGCTCGCCGTGTATCCCTACGTGTATCCTTGAAGAAAAATTGAAACCGCAGGGATACAAAGAAATGAAAAGAGAAGAAATAAAACGCCGCCCCTTACCCAAGTTACGCCTTAAATTTGGCTCAATTAGGGACGCTTTGCATTTCAAATCTTTGTGCAACAAAGCCACTGGACGGTATAAACACTCACATCAGATTTAAATAAAAAACTCGGATGAATCAATCCGAGTTTTTTAAAGAAAAATTGATTATCTATCAAAATTAATGTGGTGCAGGTCCACCCGTAATTGCTTTAGGTTTTGGACTCATCCAAATTAATGCACTCGCAAAAATAAATACAATTGCTAATAACATAAACACATGATTAGCTGAAATTGTAATCGCTTCTTTATCAACTAAATTTGCAATCGTGGCGAGTGTTGCATCAGGTGAAAAACCATTTTGAAGCAACGTATTTTGCACTTCTTGTGGGTGCAAATTATTCACCATTTCACTACGAGCTACTTTCGTGTGATCATCCCAAATTGTCACTGCAATTGAAGCGCCAATCGCCCCTGCCATTGTTCTCAAGAAATTCATTAGACCTGCGGCAGAAGCCATTTCTTGAGCTAAGACAGAACCCATCGCAATATTTGACAGTGGAATAAAGAAAAATGGCACTGCAAAACCCTGCAAGATTTGTGGCCATGCTAACGACATAAAGTCTGCATCTGTAACCCAAAAAGCTCGCATGACCGTAACCACACCCAACAATGCTAATCCAAAACTAGCCAATGCTCTTGGGTCATATTTGGTTGATAACTTCGCAACAATTGGCGACATCGTCAAACTACCAAAACCCATAGTTGCAGTCAGATATCCTGCCCACGTGGCGGTATAACCCAAATTGATTTGCAACCATTGCGGAATTAAAACGATACTGCCAAAGAATGCACCGAAGCCAAATGCCAATGCTGAAACAGAAACGGCAAAACCTCGATGACGGAATACATACAGGTTAACCACAGGATGCTTTTCTGTGAGTTCCCAAATCATGAAAACAATAAAGCCAACAACTGCTGTCAATGCCAAAACAATAATACTAGCACTGTTAAACCAATCTCGTTCATGCCCAAGGTCTAGCATCAATTGTAGAGCACCAATCCAAAGCACTAACAAACCTAAACCAACTGCATCAATTCGTAATTTCTCAGTTTTAGTTTCTGCTACAGACAGCAAGCGGATGGCTGCCAATACACAGAAAATTCCCACAGGGATATTAATAAAGAAAATCCAGTGCCAAGACAGATTATCACTGATTAAACCACCCAAAATTGGTCCAAGAATAGGTCCAATGACAGTGGTCATTGCCCAAAGTCCCATTGCCTGTGCATGTTTTTCTGGTGGAAAAATTCGCATTAACAAGGTTTGGCTGAGTGGCATGAGTGGACCACCACAAAGTCCTTGACCAATACGGAAAAATACCAACATTTCTAATGAGGTTGCTAAACCACATAAAAATGAAAAGATAGTAAAGCCGATTAGCCCAAAAACAAAAACTCTGACTGTGCCAAAACGTCCAGCTAACCAACCTGTGAGTGGAACACAGATCGCTTCAGCAACGGCGTAAGAGGTAATCACCCACGTCCCTTGTGAACTAGAAACAGCTAAGTTCCCTGTAATATGGGGGACTGAAACGTTGGCAATGGTGGTATCTAGCACCACCATAAAGTTGGAAAGTGCAATGACGAATGCGGCGAGCAGTAACCGCCCACCGCTAAGTTCTGCAAAAGGATTCTGCGTTTTCATGGCTGATTACTTCGATGCGAGATCAATGTCCGCTTGCATCGACAACCCTACACGCAATGGATGTTCTGCAAGTTCTTTTGGATCAAGTGTAATACGTACAGGTAAACGCTGTACCACTTTAATCCAGTTTCCTGTCGCATTTTGTGCGGGAATAAGAGCAAAAGCAGCTCCTGTTCCACCCGAAAATCCCTGAACAACACCGTGATAAACAACATCATCACCATAGAGGTCTGAACGAAGCGTTACTTTCTGCCCTGCTTTCACTTTAGCAAGCTGACTTTCTTTATAGTTTGCGTCGACATACAGCGCAGATACAGGCACCACTGACATCATCACAGTACCTGGTGCAACACGTTGTCCAATTTGAATATTCTTGCGTGTCACCACACCATCAACAGGCGCCCGAATAACGGTACGCTCTAAATCAAGCGTTGCTTGCTCAACATGGGCCTTTGCAACCAAAACATCAGGTGTTGATGCTTCATTTGCCCCTTGAATCAATGCTTCATTTGCAGCAAGTGTACTTTCTGCGGCTTTACGGCTTGAAGTTGCTTGCGCCAAACCCGCTTGGGCTAAATCTAAGCTTGCTTGTGCTGTCGATACAGCACTTTGCGCTTTGCTCAATTCCTCTTTAGAAATCGCTCCTGAAGCAGCAAGTTCATTACGACGCTTTAATTCTAAGTTAACTTTATCAAAATCTGCTTGTGCTTTAGTTACTTGTGCTTGTGCACTATTAATTTCATCATTGCGAACCACAACTTGAGAATTTAATGAGCTACTATTGGCTTGACTTTGCTTGTATTGACGCTGCGCTTTTGCCAATTCGGCTTGTGCTTGTGCCAACTGGATTTTGGCGTCACGCTCATCTACACGAACGAGAACATCACCCTTTTTAACTTGTTGGGTATCTTTCACCAAAACTTCAGCGACTTGCCCACTCACCATTGAGGTAATTTGTGCCGTTTCCGCCCCAACATAGGCATTATCGGTACTGACAGCATGATGAAAGAACAACGCCCAAATAGCATACAAAATTGCTGCAAGGATAAGAATAAGTGCGAAAAATCCTAAAAACTTTTTACGTTTTGCTTTCATTGCATCATCTGATGCCGAATTAGCAGCAATATCTTGTTGATTAGCTTGGGCGTCAGTCATATGTTATTCCTGAAAATTAAAGGGATTTTTAACTTTTGGTTTAATCAGCCGATCAGTCTAGTTTTTTTAACTTAACCAATTGTTAAAACCTAAGATCAAAATACAAACAAAAATTTAAATCGCATTTTAACGATAAAAAATCATATGACGAGAATAAAAAAAATAACTGATGCGTTCAATTCTTATATTTTGATAATTATTTTTACTTCACTTTCATTTAAACAATAAAAAAGCGTCAAAAGACGCTTTCATATCGAACACTATACTTAAAAGGCGTAAGAAGCGATTGCCGTTGCAATTGGTTTAGCTTCATCATTGAGCATCGTCATACGCATGGTACAGCCTTTACGTCCTAAGCGTAATGTTTCCGCACGCGCAGTAAAAAACTGACCACGACCCGGAGCAAGATAATCAACACGCATATCTACAGTTGCTAAACGCGATACTTTCTTAATCGTGTCAGGTAAATCTTCAGGGGTTGCACGGCGATAAAGTTGTTCCATTGCAACCACGCCACCAATACTATCCAGCAATGTCGCAGCAACACCACCATGCAAAATTTGGAAGGCTACATTACCGACCAACTCAGGCTGCATCTCGATATAACCTTCAATTTGATCATCAACAACGCGCATGCTCATGCCACAATGCTTAAAAAATGGTGAAGAATTAAATGCTTTACAAAGCTGCTTTAATACCACGTCATGATCGGCTTTAGCACCTAACTGAATATTGCCTGTCCAGTTTTTCTTTACATCATTCATACGCTGTCTAAATCCAAAGGAACGATAAACATCCCATTATTTTGTACAAATCTAAAATTATGGGGCTACAATAGCGAGGATATTTAATTGAACTTAGCCGCTAAGCTCTCCCTAGCATGACTTAAATATTTCAATTATTCCTATAGTGTAATACTGAACATCGAGATTGTTATGACTTATACGTTCAATCGTCCCGCTTTTCCCGCGACTCGCATGCGCCGTATCCGTAAAAATGACCAACTTCGTGCCATGGTCAGTGAAACACAACTCACAGCTAATCATTTGATTTATCCAGTATTTGTATTACCGGGACAACAACAAACTCAAGATATTCCAAGCATGCCAAATGTGCAGCGTCTATCTGCTGATTTATTACTCAAAAAAGCAGAAAATTTGCTCGAACTCGGTGTTTCAAAGCTTGCTTTATTTCCAGTAACGCCACAAGAAGACAAAAGTTTAACGGCGGAAGCTGCATGGCATGAAAATGGTTTGGTTCAAGCCACTTGTCGCTTACTGAAAAAAGAATTACCAGAAATGGTATTGATTACCGATGGCGCACTTGACCCTTATACCACACATGGTCAAGACGGTATTATTGATGAAACGGGTTATGTTTTAAATGATGAAACGGTTGAATGCCTAGTCAAACAAGCCTTAAGTCATGCGCAAGCAGGTGCTGATGTTGTTGCTCCTAGTGACATGATGGATGGACGCATTGGTGCGATTCGCCAAGCACTTGAACAAAATGGTTTTATCTATACCAATATCATGGCGTATTCAGCAAAATATGCTTCAAGCTTCTATGGTCCTTTTCGTGATGCAGTGGGTTCAGCAAGTAATTTAAAAGGTGCAAATAAATATAATTATCAAATGGATATCGGCAATCGTGCCGAAGCATTACATGAAATTGCACTTGATATTCAGGAAGGTGCAGATATGGTGATTGTAAAACCGGGCATGCCTTATCTGGATGTCGTTCGTGAAGTGAAAGATACCTTCGGCGTGCCGACTTTTGTCTACCAAGTCAGCGGTGAATACGCCATGCTTGCAGCAGCGATTCAAAATGGTTGGTTATCTGAAAGCGTGATTTTAGAGTCATTGATGTGCTGCCGTCGTGCGGGTGCAGATGGTATTTGGACCTATTTTGCCGAAGAAGCAGCGCGTAAACTCAAAGAGATGAGATAGCAATCTCCCTTGCTGAGCTAAAACACTCCTCACCTCTTTAATATCAAAGAGGTGAATTTTTAAATTGGTTTAATTTTTTATGCATATTGCCATTATTGGTGCGGGTATTAGCGGCTTGATGTCAGCGTTAGAACTTGCTGAACAAGGTTGCTCTGTTGATATTTTTGATCAACAACAAGCAGGTCAGGCTGCCTCATGGGCAGGCGGTGGAATTCTTTCCCCGATGTACCCGTGGCGATATGCACCAGAAGTCAACCAACTTGCACAATACGGTAAATCGCTGTATCAAATGTGGAATGAAAAACTTCTGCCTATCACGGGAATTGATTTTCAAATCCACGACACAGGTATGTTGATTTTTGATCAAGAAGATTTTGAAGTTGGACTCAATTACGCATCAACTCATCATGAGCCAATGCAGCAGTGTGATTTGTTAGATCGGAAACAACTTGAAGCAGTAAATCCTCATATTTCAGAACAATTTGAACAAGCCATTCATTTCCCACAACTGTCGAATGTACGTAATCCTCGTTTATTACAATCTCTCATCAGCTATCTTAAACAGCACCCCTTAGTTCGTTTTTTTGAACACTGCCCAATTGATCAACTGATTGTTAAAAATAAAACAGTACACGGGATACAAGCCCCAAATGGTCAAGTTTTTCATGCTGATCATGTTGTTCTGACCTCGGGCGCATGGAGTCAATATTGGGAAGAACACATACATCGAAAAATTCCTGTGCATCCGATACAGGGACAAATGCTGCTGTTCAAAACACCTGAAAACTGGTTGCCTACCATGTGTATGAACCGTGTGATGTATCTCATTCCACGTCAAGATGGTCATATTGTCTGTGGTTCGAGTATGGCTGACTGTGGTTTTAGTACGGCTGTGGATAAGCAAACACAGCAAGATATTTTAAATGCATGTTTAGACATGGTGCCTGAGTTAAAACAATTCCCCATCGTGAGCCGCTGGGCAGGTTTACGTCCTAGTTCACCTCAGGGCATTCCTTATATTGGTGAAATGCCTGATATAGCCAACTTATGGGCAAATTTCGGACATTTCCGCAATGGTCTATGTATGGGGGCTGGTTCAGCGCAATTGTTACGCCAACTCATTTTAAAACAAGCACCAATTGTTGACCCAAGTGCATATTCACCAAGTCGTTTGAAGAAAAAAAATTTAGTGATCCAATAATATTTCAGTTAAGGCTTGCTCTAAATTTGGATACTGAAATTTAAAACCATGACTGCATAATGCCTGCGGTATTACATATTGGCCATTTAAAATTAATTGTGATTGTTCGCCTAAAGCCATTTCAAAGGCACATTTAGGCATCGAAAGTAAAGGCTTACGTTTGAGAATTTTTGCAGCAACTTTAACAAAAGCGTGCTGATTTATTTTTTCAGGTGCGACTAAATTATATACTTTTTGCGAAGCCTCAAGCTGCATCAAAAAATGGATAGCAGATAAAACATCTTGAATATGAATCCAAACAATAGGTTGCTGACCTGATCCAATCTTGGCAATCACATTTAATTTGATGGGTAATAACATCTGCGGCAAAATACCACCATTACCAAACACAACACCTAAACGGATAATTTTAGTATTTTGTTGATTAAATTTTAATGCAGTTTGCTCCCAAGCTTGGCAAAGTTCAGACATAAAAATTGCTTGCGGAGGCATATTTTCATCACAAACATCCACCCAATGCTCTTGAGGATCAATACCATAATAGCCAATTGCTGAGCCAGAAATAATACATTGGGGGAAAATACTTTTTTGCTGTAACCATTGATAAAGCTGTTCAGTCATATCAACTCGGCTTTGTATCAGTTGTTTTTTTCTTTGATTAGTCCAGCGTTTTTGACCAATATTTTCACCAGCCAAATTGATCACATAATTAATTTCAATGACTTTGATTTCATCTAAATCATTCACCCATGTTAAATCTGAATCATAAGAAGCTTTATTTTTTTGTCGTGTCAGTGCAATCACTTGAAAATTATTTTTCAATAGAAAAGGTAAAAGATGAGAACCAATAAACCCACTTGCACCTGTCACCAATACCGTCATTTTTTTCATGGATTGATCTATCAAAAATGAATCTTATTAAAAGTTTTAGCAGAATACAGGTGAATTACAAGTGAACTTTACTCATACCTTAAACATCTTGTTCGCCATCCGTTGTGCTTGTGCGCCATAAAACCAATATGTAATTAAAAATAACGGTGCTGCAATCATCAACCAAATTGCAACGACAGTAATTAAAAACATGGGTTGCTTGAAATATAAAATAAAATTTTGCCAAACGTCGGGATCTTTACGTGCAAAAATAAACAATCCTAAAAGTAAGCTACATGCATTGTAACCCCAAAAAATGAGGCTAAATCCAAGGCTTAATCGTTTCTTTTCCGAGAGGGTTGGTGCGCGATGTTGTTTTTTTAGAAATTTGAATAAAACAAAAATCATTGCAATTAAATAAGGAATAGCTGTAAGCACTCCTCCAATGCTATTAGGTAAAATTGCAGCGATGACTCCAGCGATTAGGCTAGAAATCAAGCACACAATAAAAAACCAAAGGTAATACAAACGCAATGAAATCATGTAAATAAACCAAATCTAATCTACTTCAAAAATAATTATAAATTTTTTTCACTTTTTTTTCATTTTTATGTCAACCAATCCACACCTAGCAGCGTTATATAGGGTACAAGGTCGCAGCAACCGAATGTTCATTGCACGGCATCCGCAATATTTTTCGGTGACCTTTCATTATGACTCTCCATCTTTAACAATGGCTTTGTTAGCAGCCAAAGCCGTTGAAAAAGATTTTGACCGACGATTTATCATCACTCGAATCGTCGGTTTTTATTTTTTATAATGCTCAAAAATAAAAGAATCAGAATATAAACCATGTCATATCTATTGAAATTCAATTTTCAAGTTCACAATGCGATCCACATCTGTGTTCAGTTAAGACTATTAGGAAAATAGAAAATCTTTCAATTGAATATTATCCTATTAAAACAAAAGTGTTCACGACAGTATATTGCAATGCCCGATGCCATACCATCCACTGGGTGCTGTAACTGTTATTGGCAAAGCTATTTCCTGAATTTAGATCATCACGTCTTTGCTCGATATGAAATTGATGAGAATGCAAAATGACAATGCTATACTAAAATTCATAAAATTAAGCAAGTTAAGCACTATAAAAATGAAATGTCCAAACTGTCAGGTTGACGTTGTAAATGAAAATATCAATATCCAAACGGATATGGGGAAATGCCAAGTTTGCAATCATATTTTTCGTGTTTCTGAAAATTTTGATACGCCAACATATGCGTTTGATATCAATCAACCACCACGTGGTACTTGGTATAAAAACAATCTGCAAGAAATAAAATTGGGTGCAACACTAAGAAGCCCGATTGCCTTCTTTTTAGTACCCTTTATGTTGATTTGGTCTGGTGGCTCATTGGGTGGCATTTATGGTACTCAAATCGCAAAACAACAATTTAGCCTTTTACAAAGTTTATTTGGTATCCCCTTTCTGATTGGAACCATCATTTTTGGTTCACTTACACTGATGATGCTATTCGGTAAAATCGAGCTCACCATTAATCAACAAGGTGGACGTGTTTTTACTGGAATTGGCAGAATAGGAAAATCAAAATACTTTAATTGGCATGACGTTAGTCGAATTAGAGAAAACCGTTCAAAGAACTCATCCAATAAACAGCAAGCTCAAATTGTCATTGAGGCAAATCAGCCTATCACATTTGGTCTTGGACTCTCTCCAGAAAGACACCACTACCTATTTCATGCATTGAAAAGAATACAATCACAATATAAACCTGAGCGAAGATAAATCGTTATGCCATTCCCAATAGACAAACAGTATATAACTGCGGCTGAACAAGTATTGAATCTTACTTTTCCTACATCGTTTAAAAATAAAATGATGATTGAAAATGGTGGTGAATTATTTCTTGCAGAAGATGATTGGCAACTTTTTCCATTCTTTGATGAGTCTGATCAAAAAAGAAAAATGCGTACATGCAACCATATTGTTCATGAAACCAAACTTGCAAGAACATGGCATGGCTTCCCTGAACAAGCAGTTGCTTTCGCTCACAATGGCTGCGGTGATTATTTGATTTTTCTTCCAGAAGCTTTCAATCAAAATGTATTGGCAGAATCCATTTTCATTTGGTTTCACGAAACAAATGAAGTGGAACAGATCACGACTTCTTTCTTCTGATTTTTAGAAATATTTACCGACAATTCACAATGACATGAATTGTCGGTTTATTTTTATTGACCTTTAAACTGTGGTGGACGTTTCTCAAGCATGGCACGTACGCCTTCTTGAGCATCTTGCGATGCAAATAATGGCTTAAGGTAACTGTCCATATTCTGAAATGCAAAAACCTCTCCCTGAGTGACCGCATCAGTTGCTGAAGCCAACAATGCTTGCAATGCAAGTGGCGCAGCAATACAAATTTCTTGTGCAATCTCAATAGCGCGATCAAGCTGCTTACCTTTTTCAACAATTTCAGATACGAGATTCAATTCATTGGCTTTCTGAGTATCAAAGGTTTTCCCTGTCAATAAATATGGCATGGCTTTTTGCCACCCTGCTGCCTGCACAAAACGTACGGTTGCGCCACCAAAAGGCATAATTCCACGTAGCACTTCAAGCTGACCAAAAATCGTGTCTTCGCTAGCGACGACGACATCTGCATTCAACATCAATTCGACCCCAGCGGTATAACAAATCCCTTGCACAGCTACGATCACAGGTTTAGTTCGATGCCGACCACCGACACCCCAAGGGTTAATTTGACCTTCTTCGAAACTAAAAATTCCTTGAGGGATTTTGGGTTGTAATTCAACAAGGTCTAAACCCGCCGTGAAATGATCACCATGTGCAAAAATGACAGCACAGCGTAATTCAGGGTTATTTTCATATTCGGTTAAAGCTAAAGATAAATCTGCAATCATATGACTATCAAAGGCATTTCGTTTTGCCACTCGGTTTAAGCCAATCAACATAATATGATCAATAATTTCGCGGCTGACTTTTCCTAAGCTCATTTTCTATTTCCTCATTTTATAATGATGTCTTTGATACCAAACTAGTTGATCGTTTAAGAATGATCAAGGCATATCTTGTAGGTATTTTCTACTTAGCGAAGCTCTGCTTTTTGATTGAATCCGTGCTACCTTATTCTCATTCATTTCATCATTAGATTCATTTATGACCGTGCGTTTTTTTCATACGTCTGACTGGCATTTGGGGCAGTTTTTTTATAATCATTCCCGCCACTACGAACATGAACAATTCTTGGCTTGGTTACTTGAGCAGATCAAAGCCAAACAGCCGCATGCATTATTCATCGCAGGTGATGTTTTTGATGTAATCAACCCGAGCTCACAGGCACAAAAACAACTCTATCAATTTCTTGCCGATGCCCATGAGCTTGCCCCACAGATGCAAACCTTAATGATTGCTGGCAATCATGACTCAGGTTATCGCATTGAACAAGTTGAACCTTTATTAGAAAAATATAATGCCAAAACAGTCGGTGTGATTCGTTGGAACAAAGATAAAACGCTTAATTTAGAACGTCTCATTTTGCCGATTTATGATCAACAAAAACAGATTGTGGCATGGTGTATTGCCCTGCCATTCCTGCGTTCAGCTGAAATCACAGGTTTTAATGAACACACCACCAATAGCCAAAATGCGATTGCCTACCTACACCAACAATTAATAGAGGAAGCCAAACGTCGTAAAACCGATGATCAAGCCCTAATCCTGATGTCACATGCCCACATGCAAGGTGGAGAAACTTCGGATTCTGAACGCCCCATTATTATTGGCAATGAAGAAGCGCTTTCGACTACGCTGTTTGATGACAGTATTGATTATGTAGCGCTTGGACATCTGCATAAACCACAAAAAGTACAACATCCCCATATTCGTTATAGCGGCTCACCCATTCCACTTTCATTTAGTGAAATCAACTATAAACATCAAGTGGTTGAAGTCACCATTGATCCTAAAAAAAATGAAGACGCGTTTAGCTTTGAAGCTTTGCCAATACCCCGAAGTATTCAACTGCATAAAATTAAAGATGAACTCACCGTAGTCATGCAACGCCTTCGCAATCTACCAAATGAACCGATCGAAAATCTTGAACAACGTGAATATGTCGATATCGAATATCACACCACGACGCCACCACAGCCCAATTTACGACAACAATTTGAAGATGCATTGCCCAAAGATCGCTATCGACTGGTTCGCATTTCCAGACAATATCTATCCAATGAAAGCAATGCAGAGAGCAAGCAGAGTATTAGCTTAGAACCTCCGACACCCGAAAAACTATTTCAGCAAATTTGGGAGAAAAAGGGCTATCACGCTGATGATGAAGTGACCAAAGACTTTTTAAGTCTCGTTGCTGAAGCACAGAAAAAACTTGAAGATGACCAAACTGCTTAAGGATTTGCCGTGAAAATTTTATCAATTCGACTTAAAAATTTGGCATCGCTTGCAGGTGAACATTTTATTGATTTTGAAACTGAGCTTTTAGCAAATGCAGGACTGATTGCCATTGTCGGAAAAACGGGTGCAGGTAAATCTACAATTTTAGATGCCATGTGTCTGGCGTTATTTAATAAAATTCCCCGCCTTAAAGAAAGTGACGGCAAGCTGTTAGATGTCGATGGTTCTGAACTACTCACAAACTCCCCTTTAACGGTTCTACGTCGTGGAACTGGGCATGGTTTTGCCGAACTGTGTTTTGTGGCACAAGATCAGAAACATTACCTCGCACGTTGGGAAATTAAACGTGCCCGTGAAAATGCCAGTGGCAAATTGCAAAGTGTACAACGCTCACTCAAATGCCTGACCGATGGCGTGGTGATTGCAGATAAAACCAAAGCAGTTGAAGCGCATATTCAACAGATTACTCAACTGAGTTTTGAGCAATTCACCCGTGCGGTACTGTTGGCGCAGTCTGAAGTCACCGCTTTTTTAAAGGCACGTGATAATGAGCGAGGTGAATTACTCGAATATCTGACCAATTCCAGTATTTTTGCCAAAATTGGACAACTGGCTTATGCGAAGACCAAAGAAATAGCTGATCAACGCAAGCAACTGGAAAATGTGCTCGGTCATATTGAAATCCGTTCTGATGAAGAAATTGCCGAATTACAAAGTCAGTTCCAACAGATACAACAACAGGTTCAACAGTTGGAAGCTGACAAAGTTCAGCTCAATCAACAACAACAGTGGTTCGAGCAAAAACAAAAACTAGAAGCTGATATTCAAGATCGTCAGCAAAAATTGCACCTTCAACAACAACATATTGAGGCACTCGCCCCGCAAAAAGCACAATTACACCAACTTGAACGCTTTGCTTCTATTCATCCATATTTCATTCAACATAAGAATTTCAATGCTGATCTTGGCAAATTACAACCTCAATTGCTCAAAGCACAGCAAGATTTCAATACAGTTGAACAGAAATACAATACTGAAAAATTTGCCTTTGAAAAAATAGATACTGAGCACAATCAACTACAACAATTTGAGACTCAGCATCAAGACAAAATTAAATTGGTACGCGATCGTATTGCTGACCGTCGTCTTTTGGGTGAGCAACTTCGTAAAGCTCAAAGTGATATTAAAGAGTTAGAGAATCAACAGATTCCCCATCTTGATCAGGAACAATTAGTTCAAAATCAGCTTAAACAATTACAACTCAGTATTTCTCAACATACGGCGCAGTTAGAAACATCCAATCATTTTGGTTCTTTGGATGATTCCCTTTCAGCACACATCTCTCAAATTCAACGCTTTATTCAAAGTTACGCTCTATTTGAAAAAAATTATGGTGATGTGCAACATGCCAATCAGCAACTTTTGGCAAAACAGAAACAACTTGAAGAAATAACAATACAATTCGGTCAAGATGATGCACTTAATCAAAAAATTACAACATTAGGCATCGAGCGTGATCAGCTTGTACAAAAGTTAAATCAATTCAATGTGATTCAACATCAATGGCACAATTTTCAACAGATTGATGCTGAAAATTGCAAATTAACGAGCTGGGAAAATACGCTAAATCAGCAAATTATACAGACTCAAACTGAATTCAAAACTGCCGAAACGAATTACCAAGAACAAAAAAATGCACGTGAACAACTGCAAAAAATCTTGCAACAGCAACGTTTACTGAATACTAAAAATATTGAAAAACTGAGAGCGGATTTGGTCGATGGTGAACCTTGTTTAGTTTGTGGCAGCAAACATCACCCATATGCTGAAAAGGAAGCTTTTTCTGATGAGTTATTGAAACTACAAGAACAACAAGAGCATCAAGCACTTGAGTTTGAAAAAGTGGCGTTTGAAACTTGGCAAAAGTTACAAACAACATTCACTCAGCAAACAGCATCAATGGATGCCAATTCAAAACAACTGGCTACTCTCACAGCTCAACGACTACAGCTTCAATCTGAGCTTGAACAGCAACTTATAACGCTTCATATCACCTTTGATTTTTCAAAAAATCATGATGTGTTAACTCAAATCATTCAGGCTCAAAAAGAGCATACTCAACAAACTCAAAAACAGCTTGAAGACTGTTTAACTTCACATGGAAATGCTCAAAAGCGACGTCATGAGCTTGTACAATCGATTCAACAAACCACGCAGCATTTATCGAATGTTCAACAAGCCGAATCAAATATTCAGCATATCGTAAGTTTGTTGAATGACACAGAAAAACAAATGTGGATGCAATCTACATTAAATGCCGCAGAACACGTTTCAAACTGCTTGCAACAACGTCAGCTCACATTAAAACAGCGAAATGATCTGAACAAACAACTCGATCAAACCACTCAACAACATCAACAATGTGTACAGCAAATTAAATTTGGTCAGGAAAAAATTCATTCAGCTGCAAAGCATATTGAAAATTTAACCATTGAAGGCAAAAAAAATAGCGATATTGCAATCCAAGTTATTTTTGAAATCACGCAAAATACCGTTGAAAAGCCACATGAATGGTTAGACGATTTTGATCAAAACCAACAACATCTACAAAAGCAATTTAAAAATGCACGTCAAATTTTTGATCAAATCCGACAAGATTTTGAAATTACAAATAATGTACTAAAAGAATGTCTTGCTCATAACTCTCAACTGCAAAAACAAGCTGAGCAAGCGACCACCCATGTTCAGCAATGGTTAAACCAAAATACTGATTTTACATATGCAATATTAGAACAACTAAGTACGATTTCTCACGAGCAAGAACAACAATTAAAACAAGATATTTTAAAAGTTGAACGTACTTATGCGGATCTACAAGCAGGGATGAGAACCGTTCAAGAACAACTCAAACAACACCTTGAACATCAACCTGAAATTGCATTTGAAATATTAATTTCTAAGCTCACTACACTTATTGAAAATATGCAAACTTTGGCTGAACAACGAGATCAATATAAAGTTCAAATCGAATTGCATCAGCAAAACTTAGCGAAACAAAAACAATTTGCAGATCAAATCCAACAGATTCAGCAGCAGGAACACCGTTGGAATAAGATTTCCAGTTTAATTGGCGATTCCAAAGGTAAGAATTTCCGTGATTTAGCCCAGCAATATAATCTGGATATTCTGCTTGAATATGCCAACCAACAACTCAGCATGTTGTCCCAGCGTTATACTTTAAAACGTTTGGATAACTCACTTAGTTTGGCGATTATCGACCACGATATGGATGGAGAAACTCGTTCAGTGGCCTCCCTGTCTGGCGGTGAGTCTTTCCTGACTGCCCTTGCGATTTCTTTGGCGATTGCCAATATGGCCTCTGGTTCTATGAAAATCGAATCCCTGTTTATTGATGAGGGTTTTGGGAGTCTGGATGCCTCTTCGTTGCATATGGTGATGAATGCCTTAGACCAACTGCAAAGCCAAGGGCGTAAAGTCATTTTAATTTCCCATATTCAAGAAATGCATGAGCGTATTCCTGTGCAGATTCAGGTGCAACCGATTGGATCAGGTTCAAGTCGGATTGAGGTGGTGGGATAGATTCAATCAACCAAAACATTCATCAATATGGTTGATTTATTTAATTATTTTTATCCGCAGGAAAAGCTTTAGGTGGCGGTGCATATTGAGATGAATCTTTTATGTCATCTTTTGAATCAGGAGATTCAAGTTGATAAATTGCTGTTCCAATAATGCCTGTATTTTGAATTGAACCATGATCCGAATTTGCAGCATAAGCATCTTCAGGCTGACTAAAAGTAAAAGATGCCACTGCGGAGTCGCTCTTACGGAAACCTTCTATCTGAATTGCGCTGTGCGGATGTAATACATAACCAGAATTATTGCGTGAAGCAGTACTTCCATTTAGTACATCCATACCATCTACACTTGCAACCACTTCATAAGTGTTGTCGGTATGATTTTCATATTTTAATTGATAGCTCTGGCCATTTTTACCTGAAAGATAATAATTTTGACCATCTCTATATAAGGGAAGCTCTTGATTATTATCATTAACAACAGAAAAACTAATTTTCCCTGCTGCCAAAGAAATACTATTCACCATTTTGCCTTGGTATTGCTTATTAGCATAACGGACTTGTGATTCAGCAATCGGCTGTTCAGATAAACGCGTCAAATTCACCTCAGTCACATGTGAAGTGACTTCATCTCCCCATTTTGTACCCAGTTTTTCATCTGCCGCAACTTGAGCATTCTGCTCAGTAACGATTTCACTTTCTTTTTTACTGCAAGCAGCTAAAAATAAACATAAAATAAATGAGATTAAGAAATAGATTTTTTTCATTTTAAATTAACCCTAAATTGAGTTCTTATCATTATGAGCAAATAATTTTTAATCGCTTAATATGAGCATCATATAAGTGATCAACGAATTATTCTAAATTAAGCCATTTTTTTCAACAGTGTATAAATCTTATATAATTGTAATTACTTCTCTATTCTCTGAACTAAAGAAGTAATTAACTCATTATGAAATATTTGAATAATCCCGTGCACCAAACAATGCTGTTCCTACTCTGACCATAGTTGAACCTGCTGCAATCGCAGCTTCAAGATCGGCAGACATGCCCATACTCAATGTATCCCAGTCTTGCGGCTGTGCATGCTGAGACTTAACTTCATCAAATAAGGCTTTGGCATCGATAAATGCAGAATAATTTTCAGGTGCAGGAATCACCATCAATCCACGTAAACGGATATTTGGAAGCTGACTGATTTGATGAACCAATTCTAAAACCTCATTTGGTTGGCAACCATCTTTAGAATTTTGCCCATCAATATTTACCTGAATACAGATATTTAATGGTTTTTGATTTTCTAAACGTTGGTTGGATAAACGTTCTGCAATAATCAAACGATCAACTCCATGCACCCAATCAAATGTTTCTGCTAAATGCTTGGTTTTATTGCGTTGTACATGACCAATAAAATGCCATTCAATATCTAAGTCTTGTAACTCATCAATTTTATTCAAGGCTTCTTGCAAATAATTTTCACCAAAACAACGCTGACCAACAGCATACATTTCTCGTAAGGTTTGGCTCGGATGAGTCTTTGAAACAGCCAACAATTGCACAGTAGAAGGATCACGTTTTACCAGCTGGCAGGCTTGCTCTATTTGATTTAAAACAGATTGACGGAATTGCTCAGATTTATTCATTGACACAGTTCTCACTTACAAAATCTTTTTTTCTCTCACATTCTATAATATGTTGGTAACACAGAGTGAAAGCCGTATATTATTCTATAAAAGAATGAGGCATTTTGATTGTTTCGGGGAAATCATGGATATTACAGAATTATTAGCATTTGCAGTTAAAAACGGTGCTTCAGACTTACATCTTTCATCAGGTATGCCACCAATGATTCGTGTCGATGGTGAAGTTCGTCGTATTAATTTACCAGCACTAGAACATAAAGATGTACACCGCTTAGTGTATGACATCATGAATGATAAACAACGTCGTGATTATGAAGAAGATCTCGAAACTGATTTTTCATTTGAAGTGCCTAATATTGCACGTTTCCGTGTGAACGCATTCAACCAAAACCGTGGCGCTGGCGCAGTATTCCGTACCATTCCATCTAAAGTTTTAACCATGGAAGACCTTGGTTTAGGTTCAATTTTTAAAGAAATTTGTGATTATCCACGTGGTATCGTTTTGGTTACAGGACCTACGGGTTCTGGTAAATCAACGACGCTCGCTGCGATGATTGATTATATTAATGAAAACCGTTATGACCATATTTTAACAGTTGAAGACCCGATTGAATTTGTACACCAATCTAAAAAATGTTTGATTAACCAACGTGAAGTGCATCGTGATACTCATGGTTTTAATGCCGCACTTCGTTCTGCGCTTCGTGAAGACCCAGACATCATACTTGTCGGTGAGATGCGTGACTTAGAAACCATTCGACTTGCGTTAACTGCGGCTGAAACAGGTCACTTGGTTTTTGGTACCCTACATACCACCTCTGCAGCTAAAACCATTGACCGTGTCATCGACGTATTCCCTGCCGAAGAAAAAGATATGGTTCGTGCCATGCTTTCTGAATCACTACAAGCCGTTATTTCTCAAACATTATTGAAGAAAAATGGTGGTGGTCGTGTTGCAGCGCATGAAATCATGATTGGAATTCCAGCCATTCGTAACCTTGTACGTGAAAATAAAGTAGCTCAGATGTATTCTGCCATCCAAACGGGTGCAAACTACGGTATGACTACACTTGACCAAAGTCTTAAGACCTTAGTTTCAAAAGGCGTTATTAGCCCTCAAGTTGCACGTACTGCAGCAAAACAACCTGAGTCATTCCTATAATAATAAACGGATTAGAGAAATATCATGGACTTTAATGATTTACTCAATTTAATGATTCAACAAAGTGCATCTGATTTATTTGTCACTGCAGATGTTGAACCCTCAATGAAGATCAACGGTCAAATTGTGCCTGTTTCAAAATCTAAACTCTCAGGTGAAGTCGTTGGTCAGTTACTTCATTCAATTATGTCAGATAAGCAGCGTAAAGAATTTGCTGAAACACGTGAATGCAACTTTGCGATTGTCAATCGTGAAAAAACGGCACGTTTCCGTGTGAGTGCTTTTCAACAGCGTGATATGCCTGGGATGGTTTTACGTCGTATTGAGACTGTCATTCCAACCATGGATGAACTCAAGCTCCCTAGCGTGCTGAAAGAACTTGCCATGACCAAACGTGGCATTATTATTTTTGTAGGCGCAACTGGTACAGGTAAATCAACCTCATTAGCTTCGATGATTGGTTACCGTAACCAAAACTCAAAGGGTCATATCATTACCATTGAAGACCCGATTGAATTTGTACATCAACATGCGGGTTGTATTGTCACTCAACGTGAAGTTGGGATTGATACAGATTCATTTGAAGTCGCATTAAAAAATACGCTTCGCCAAGCACCTGATGTGATCTTAATTGGTGAGATTCGTTCTCGTGAAACCATGGACTATGCAATTGCTTTTGCTGAAACTGGTCACTTAGTGCTCGCAACACTACACGCAAACAACGCGAACCAAGCACTTGATCGTATTATTCACTTCTTTGAAGCAGATCGTCATCCTCAATTGCATATGGATTTATCACTCAATCTGAAAGCGATGGTTGCTCAACAGTTGATTCCAACGCCAGATGGTAATTCACGTCGCGCAGCAATTGAGATTCTGATTAATACACCACTTTTGGCAGACTACATACGCAAAGGTGAAGTACACGAAATCAAAGATCTCATGAAGCGTTCTCGAGAATTGGGGATGCAGACTTTTGACCAAGCATTATTTGATTTATACAAAGCAGGTGAAATTACGTATAAAGATGCACTTAAACATGCTGACTCACCTAATGACTTACGTCTCACAATTAAACTTTCAGAAGAAGGTACAGATCAGTTATTGAGTGCGAGCCGAAATATTACCTTTGATGGTCAATAATTCGAATTAAGACATTAAAAAAGGAAGGTTTTTTAGAACCTTCCTTTTTATTTGTTTAATTTTAGTAAAGTACTAAGCTTTAACTAAATCAAACTCATTTTTTACGATAAGCATCTTGGCATTCAGAATCACTACAATAACCGTATAAGTTTAATGAATGACCTGTTAAGGCAAAATTATGCTGATCTGCAACAGCATGCTGCTCTTTCTCAATAATATCATTCGTAAATTCAACAACTTTGTTGCAATTTAAGCAAACAAGGTGATCATGATGATCTTCTTGCATGATTTCAAAAACTGAATGATTATTTTCAAAATGATGACGTTGGATAATGCCAGCCGCTTCAAATTGTGTTAACACTCGGTAAACTGTTGCTAAACCAACATCTTCACCTTGTTCAAGCAAAGTTTTATAAATATCTTCAGCACTTAAATGATGTTGTTTTGAATTTTCTAACAATTCCAAAATCTTAATACGAGGAAGGGTAACTTTAAGTCCAGCTTTGCGTAAGTCTTGATTGGAAATAGGCATTTAAAAAGGTCTCTCAACAAATCTTAAGTTGGAATAGGCAATAGAGTTTAGATGCAGTATGATCTATCCTTGAACCAAATGCATCATCATTTATCAGGATAGTGTAGCAAAATGCAAAAAATCATGCTGGCGTTATTCGTCACTTCAGTACTTAGCGGTTGTTCAGTCTTTGGTGTTTATAAAGTCGATATTCCACAGGGAACACCATTAACTAAAGCACAAGCATCACAAGTACAAGTCGGCATGAGCTTTCAGCAAGTCCGTTTCTTACTGGGTAGTCCAACTGTTACAGATCCATTAAATCCACAACGTTGGGACTATATCTACAACTACACCCCAGGGACTTATGCGAAAAAAGCAAAAATACCAGCAGTGCGTGGTCAACACTTAAAAGTTTATTTCGATGCGAATGGTAATGTAGAACGTCTAGAAGGTTTAGATACGATTCCTGAATCACAACCTGGTTTACCAGCATCAAAAGAAGCGATTCTGACTGCGCCACCACTATAAACTATAAATAGTTTCCAAAAAAGAAACCCCTCACCGAATCATTCATGAGGGGTTTTATTTATGAAGTTGATGGTCTAAAACGATTACCCTTAATAAAACGCCCAACAGGGTTCTTTGCGGCACGCTTGCGTCGAATATCTTTAGGATTAATCGTCAATGGACGATAAATCTCTACGCGATCACCCACTTGCAAAACAGTATCTACCTCAATCTTACTACCAAATACCCCAAGATTTAAAATCTCTGGAAGTTTTATCTGCTCTGCTAAACCACTTGCATCAATCGCTTGTTGTGCAGTCATTCCTTCATTGAATGGAACGGCAATCACAAATTGCTGTTCAGGTGTCGCAAATGCAACCCAAACTTGTTTCTGTTCCATTATAAAACTTGCCCAATAACTGCGACAATCGCAATCAAAATTGAAAGCGGTAAAACTAAACGTACCGCAATACGCCATACGTTATAAAATAATTCATTACTAAAACCCATAGCTTTACGAAGATGGCTAATCTTCATAATCCAGCCTGCAAAAACTGCATAAATCAAACAAATCACTAGTCCCCAAATCATCAATAGAGTATTAAAAACTTGGTCAACTTGTGGCACAGACCAAACTGCAATTGCCGCGAGAATAATGCCCCATTGAATAATGATTGCAAGTTGGCGTTGTGCTAACTGCTCTTTAGCAAATTGGATCAATAATGCAGCAGACATTATCGCAGCAAAAACCCACGCTAATGCTGGAAGTTGCGCTTGGGTAGAGAAGAAACCAAATGCAATGACAGCAATAAGCTGCGCGACCCAGATCGGAAAGACTGAACTTGTGACCGCTTGTTGTTTCTTCACTGTCGCTAAACTACTTTGCCAATACAATCCTAGACCTAGACCACTTGCGACTAAAGCAAGCACTGTAGCATTGCCCCACTCTTTAAACTCAATACCTGTCCAGTGCCAAGTCGTTAACTGAGTTCCCATCACATTTGCACCAATAAAAGCAGCAATGACTCCAATTGTTGTAAGTCCAATTAAAAATTGGCGCGGTATAAAAGATAAACCAAGCGCTATAACGGCAAAAACAGCGAAAAGGATTTGAACAGGAAGATTTAATGCAAGCTGCTCAGTCACAATGTGAGCAGAGGTATTTATCATACTGCCTGCAAAGAAAGGAACAAAAACAACAGCGAACCAACCTACTAAACGCCATTTCGGGGAAGCATCAGCATCACGCGTTAAAGTAGAAAGTGCTTGTAACGCGGTCATCTGTGAACGTCTCGCTAAGGCAATTTCAAGAAAACCAATCGGTAATGCTAATAAAAGCATGGTTCCTAGCCACAATAACCAAAAATCAAATTGACGATCAATTTGAATACCCACAGTTGGTGCTAATGTGCCAATCATGACAAAAGATAAGCAAAACGCCATCACTGGTGTAAGCCAGCGTGACAGAGTTGTGTCCTGCATACTGCATTCCTTAAAAAGCTTTGAACTCATTGTGCTTCTTTATGGAGCTTACAATGAAATATTCAATCTATTTTGCCTTTGTCACGTCTGAAAATCAAAACAAAAGATACCCAAAGAAAAAGGCAAATCACCATAAAGATGACTTGCCGCGCCTAGTTATTATTATGTAAATCTGACCTCTTATTTTTTACTCATCTTCACCTTATTATTTTTCTACCATAAGAGGTCTTATTGTTATTATTTTATTGTCAAGCAAAGAACCGAGAAAACCAATTCTTGCCTTTTTTCTTTTCATTTTCTTTAATAATGCCAACCATATTTTCTCTAACAGCACCTACATAATCAGCATCATCATGCCGAATATGATTGATTAACCATTTTGAAAGTGCTTCATGCAATTCTTTATCAATTTCATGCCCTAATTCAAAACGTTCACGATAAGTCTCTATCTTTTTGATAAATAAATCATGCACACGTTTATGTGGCACACGATATTTATAATTTGCTTCTTCTTGCAAGCTTTCTTCAAAGGTAAAATGCGACTGTGTATAATCAATAATATTGTCTAATACACTCTTCATTTTGACACGATCATGGGAATATTTTAAATCAGCGATTTCATTAATATAATCCAGAATACGTCGATGTTGATCATCGATTACCTCTATTCCTGTATTATATTCGGTAGACCATTTCATGCCCATATCGATTCCTAAAACCAATGTGATTTATTGAATAAGGACATAATATCGGCTAAACAATTAAATAAAAACACAGTATTTTTGTCAGATTTCAAATATTTTCAATAAAATAAATTAACCTGTTGTTTTATATTTAATTAAATATTTTAACCGATTAAAACACTCAAGTATTTTTTAACCAATTCGAGAAAAATAATTATAATTTCATTAAAATATAAATAGTTAAGAATAGATACTATAAATAAATGATATAGCATCTATTAATTTTTATTATACTTATTAATATTGATCCGCTCTCGTCACGCGTTTTAGGTTTGGATTTTCTGCTTCTCGAATGAGACGTTTAACACGTGTGAGTGCATATTTAATGGGTTTCCCGTGCTGAAATAAAATCATTTCGCCTGGCTGATATGCAGTCCATGATTCATTATGTGTGAGTGGTTCCGTCGTGATAACAGCAACACGATCTTCAGGTGTTGTTACCTCGCTAAAATCTACTTTGACGTCTAAATCAATTAAATGCGCAGGTTGAAATGGATATTCTCTTACTAACCAATGCAGTTTAGTTGTCGCATAACTAAATAATGCTTGCCCATTGGATAGGCAAAAATTAAACGTACCATGCTCAGCAATTTCAGGTGAAATCCGTTCTAATAGAGAAAAAACTTTCTCTATACACGGTTCTGTATATCCAAATGCTTCAACCATTTGATCTAATAAATAACAAAAAGCACGTTCGCTGTCTGTATTACCGACAGGTTCAAAGCGACCACTAAGCTGAGGATTAAAATCGTGTAGATCACCGTTATGCGCAAAAATCCAATGTCGCCCCCATAACTCACGTAGAAATGGATGTGAATTTTCTAGCGTAATTTTGCCTTGTGTTGCTTTTCGGATATGTGCAATCACATTACGAGATTTAATAGGATAATTACGAACTAAATCTGCAATTGGTGATTCAACCGCAGATTGATTATCAACAAACAAACGACATGCTTTGTCTTCAAAAAATGCGATACCAAAGCCATCACAATGATCAGACGTGACCCCTGCTCGTTGAGAAAATCCACGAAAGGAAAAGGTAATATCCGTCGGAGTCGCGCAATTCATTCCTAATAGCTGGCACATATCTTCTAACTATCTAACATCTGTGCCTATTGTGCATGAGGTACAGACATCTTGTAAATCTCAATATGTGCTCAGTATTAGCCTAACAATGATATAACTATCTCTGCACCATTTTATTCATCACAAAAGAAGTGGCAATTTTGTTAATTTCTAAGAAAACAAAATAATCCAAACATTTAAAATCTTCATCATAAAATGCTTGTTTAGAGAGCTTAGATTGCATACCTAGATATGTATCAAATAATTTTGGCATCCGTTCATCTTGTGGGAAACTATATTCTGGTCTCTCAGGTTCGAATGCACGTTTTGAGCGAATATCAATAATTTGATGCTCAGCCAATTGCTGAATTTGACGATGGGTGTAATAAGCTCGCGCCAAGTTATCTTCAAGATGAATACTCACGCATCCCATCACATACTTCGCACGCATAGACCATAGTACCTTTGGCACCAAATTCAACCAGAGCATTGATAATGCTTTTCCAGAACGGAATTGCGGATGTACACACGTCCGCCCTATTTCCAAGATACTTGGCAAATGTGAAAAGTTTGGAACGACATCAAACTCTTTAGCACTATAACTTTGCCCAATTTCATGACCTTGAAACAATTTAAGACGTGTATAGGCAACAATTTCACCCGTCCATTTTTCACGTAACACCGCATGTTCACAACCAAAATCATAGAGATCTTGATCTAGCCCATCTTCAAAAGAGATACCAAATTGATGAGAGAATTGATTTGCTCTAAAACGTTGTACTTCTTGTAATTCTTTTAGATTATCCACCCACCCAAAACGGAATTGGTTTTGTGACGGCTTTTGACGTAAAGGTGAAGTTAATGTCTGGCGATAATGATTTAATTTTTCTAGCATAATGAAAGCTCCTTATGTCTAGAGTTACCTTAAATCGCTTCAATGACACTTCAATGAATAAAAGATGAACAGATCATGACTTAAATTCAATATCAACATCTATTAACTATCGCGGAGGCGGCATGGATGCCGCCCGTTTGACTGCGGTATCAAGGACGTGCCGTCAGTCAAACAAAAGATTTTTGTTACTATTCATCCTTGAAAAGTAAAGAAATACCTATACACAAGATATGTGATCTTACACATTCTATGAGGTTGTGCAAACTTTTCAAAAATTAATGCTTCGCACGATTGGTAATCAATGTACCAACGCCATGGTCAGTAAATATCTCTAATAATGTTGCATGAGGTACACGACCATCTACAATATGTGCACTCACGACACCACCTTTGACCGCGTCTAATGCACAACCGACTTTAGGAATCATACCGCCATAGATCACACCCGTTTCAATTAAACGATCTACTTCTTGTGTACTCAATCCAGTTAATAAGTTTTTATTTTCGTCTAATACGCCTGTGATATTAGTCAAAAGAATCAATTTCTCAGCGCCTAATGCTTCTGCAACTTTTCCAGCGACGAGATCAGCATTGATATTATAAGTATTCCCTTCTTCATCCACACCTAATGGTGCGATCACAGGAATAAAATCCCCTTGAGTAAACATTTCCAGTACATCGGTTTTAACACCAGTCACTTCACCGACCATACCCAAATCAATTTGAGAAATTGAACCATCAGCTTCTTGTTTTTCCATAAGCAGTTTACGGGCACGAAGTAAATTACCATCTTTACCTGTCAAACCAATCGCACGACCGCCGTGTTGGTTAATCAGATTGACAATCGATTTATTAACACTACCACCGAGAACCATTTCAACCACTTCCATCGTGGCTTGATCGGTGACGCGCATCCCATCAATACGATCAGACTCTTGCCCTAAACGTTTAAGCAGTGAATCAACTTGTGGACCACCACCATGTACGACGATTGGATTTAAACCTACTGTTTTTAATAACACGATATCGCGAGCAAAAGAGCTTTCTAGCTCTGGATCAGTCATTGCATTGCCACCATATTTTACAACCAACGTTTTACCTGCAAAACGTTGAATATACGGCAAAGCTTCAATCAAAATTTTTGCTTTATCAATGCCGATATGCTCGTGTGACATGCGCCTCTCCTTATTAAGCCTGTGCGAGTTCTTGTGCAATTTGCGGATATTGACCTTGCATCATAGAAACAAATTCTTGGCGAATTTCACGTAATCGATTTGGATTATCTGCATCAAAACGAACCGTGAAATACTCACCTGTATTAGATGCTCGAATAATGCCAAAACCATCGTCAAAATCAAGCCTTACCCCATCTATTTTACTTAAACGAGCGCCTAAACGATGACTTAGAATTTCAATATCATTTAAAACTTGTTTAGGGTTTATATCATGGGTGCTGATATAGGTATCTTCAGTACAATAACGTTCAGGGTAAATTGCTAATAAAGCAGAAAGGTTTGCTTTGTCTGATTGAGTCAGGTATTCCATGACTCTTAGCGCCGCATATAAACCATCGTCATAACCAAAACCGCGACCATCATTAAATACATAGTGACCTGCATATTCACCACCAAATACTGCACTGCCTTTGGACTGAGATAAATATGTTCGCAAGAAACTACTTCCTGTACGAATCATTTTAGCTTGTCCATTCAAACGTTGTACGGTATCAGCTACCATTTGAGAACATTTCACATCAAATACAATTTCTTTACGTGGATGCTGTTGTAAACAGATTTGTGCAAATAAAGACAATAAGCGGTCTGGGCTAATAATATGTGCATGCTCATCGAGTAACACCAAGCGATCACCATCACCATCTAAAGCAATGCCTAGATCAGCTTTTTCTAAAATAATGGCTGCTTGTAAATCTGTTAAATGCTCAGCATGCGAGGGATCTGGGGCATGATCAGGAAAATCCCCATTGGCTTCACAACGTAAAGCAATGACCTGACAACCTAACTTTTCTAAAACCAGTTTTGCACAGCGACCTGCTGATCCATGCAAACCATCCAATACAATTTTTAAAGGGCGTGATAATTGAATATCATCTAATAAGGATTGCTGATACTGCAAACAATACAAAGGCACAATTTGATGTAGCACATGATCAGAATCAATCATTTGCTGAACATTTGGCAAAGAAATTTGTGCAAGTTGTCCAACCTGTTGAATCACGTCTGGCGTTGGGGGTTCACCATTTAAAATCCATTTAATACCATTATCTGATTTAGGGTTATGGCTTGCAGTCACCATAATTCCATTTCCCCCAAAATCACGAGCAATGTAATACATCATGGGGGATGAGCAACATCCAATGTTGGTAACTGTTAAACCCTGTGTTTGAAAAATTTGTTGAATAATATTGGCATAAGTCGGACTGGTTAGACGTGCATCATAGCCAATTACAACACGATCTTGTCCTGCATTTTTATATTGTTGTGCTAAAGCATAGGCAATTGAATGAATCACATGAGGCGTTAAGTTGCTCAGTTTTCCACGGATATCATAAGCGCGAAAAACATTCAGAGGAAATGTATGTTTTATATCCACAGTAAACCCCTATTTTTATAATCACTAGCTGACTCAAAAAAACAGAACTATTAAAAAATTAATTAACCCTTGTTCAGAAAAATTAAAGTAATTCATCAGCTGCTTTTTAATACAAATCTAGGGAACAATCAATATGACAAATGCAACGCTTTTCAGTAAAGCATTGCATTTAAATTGATAATGGAAGCAGTATTAGTGTTGACCTGTATGTCCAAAACCACCTGCACCACGTTCAGTCGCAACAAATTCTTGCACTTGTTCAAATTCAGCTTGTACCACAGGAACTAAAACGTATTGAGCCAAACGCTCACCTGGCTCTAAACGGAAGGTATTCTGCCCACGATTCCAAACCGAAATCATCAACTCGCCTTGATAGTCAGAATCAATTAAACCGACTAAGTTTCCTAATACAATACCATGTTTATGACCAAGACCTGAACGCGGTAAAATTAAACCAGCAAAGTTTGGATCTTCGATATAGATTGCTAGACCTGTTTTGACTAAGACCGTTTCACCAGCCGCAATATCAATTGCAGTATCTAAACAGGCACGTAAATCTAAACCTGCTGAACCCGTTGTGGCATATGAAGGCAATGCCCATTCTTGACCTAAACGAGCATCTAATACTTTAACTTGGACTTTCATTACAACTTCCTACTGACTATTTCTTAACGTTTCAATAATGCTTTTAAATTCGCGAGATATTGCTGAGCTTGCTCTTTCGGATCAACATTCGGTGCGAGTTTCTTTTTACGACCATGCCACTCTAGATCATCTTGTGGTAATTCGTCTAAGAAACGGCTTGGTGTCATTTGACGCATTTGACCACCGTTTTTGCGCTGCTCAGCAAGTGTCAAGGTAAGCCCTTGTCGAGCACGGGTAATACCCACATACATTAAACGGCGTTCTTCTTCAATGGTTTCTGAAGCAATCGAGTTTTTATGTGGTAATAGCTCTTCTTCCAAGCCAATCATATACACATAAGGAAATTCCAATCCTTTTGCAGCATGTAGCGTCAATAAGTTCACTTTATCCGTGTCTTCTTCTTCTTGCTGCTGCTCTAACATATCGAGCAATACCAGTTTACGAATCACACTTTCAATATTCTTCTCATCGACATCATCAGTGCGATTCAATAAATTTTGAATGCTGCTATAAAGGCTTTCAATACTGTCAAGCTTGGTTTTTTCCTGAGCAGGCGTCGCTGCCTGTTCACGGATATAATTGATATAACCTGCTTCGTTAATCATCTGACGAACCTTTGGCATTGGCTCATCATCGTCGAGTAATTCACGGGTAAATGTTGCGATAAAGTCAGCAAACTCATGTAATTGAGTCGCAGCTTTCTTAGGCAATACCATCGACAGTCGTTGATCAGAAGAAGCTGTTAATAATGATAAGGTATTTTCTTGTGCAAATAGTCCTAGTTTCTCTAAAGTGACAGGTCCAATTGCACGCTTCGGTGTATTAATAATTCGTAAGAAAGCACTATCATCTTCAGGATTAATAATGAGGCGTAAATAGCTCATCACATCTTTAATCTCAGCACGAGCAAAGAACGATTGCCCACCCGATAATTTATATGGGATTTGCATTTGACGTAGCTGCGTTTCTAATACACGTGCTTGGAAATTACCACGATATAAAATGGCATAGTCTTTCCAATTTTTACCATTCATCAATTTATGCGTGATGAGATCTTTAACAACACGTTCAGCTTCATCATCATCATTTAGGCACGTGATCACACGAATATTTTCGCCATGCCCTTTGTCACTCCACAATTTCTTATCGAAAATATGCGGATTGTTTTCAATCACAGCATTTGCTGCTTTTAGAATACGGCTGGTTGAACGGTAGTTTTGCTCAAGTTTGATGACTTTTAAATTATGAAAATCTTCTTTTAATAAAGCCATATTCTCAGGCTTTGCACCACGCCATGCATAAATAGATTGATCATCATCACCTACTGCGGTGAATTGCCCCATCACACCAACGAGAAGTTTTACAAGTGTATATTGTGCAGTATTGGTATCTTGATATTCATCTACCAGTAAATAGCGAACACGGTTTTGCCATTTATCTCTGACTTCAGCATTTTCTTGAAGTAAGCGAGCAGGCATTACAATCAAATCATCGAAATCGACTGCATTATAGGCACGTAGGTTACGTTCATAAAGTTGATACAAATGCGCCAACTGTACATCATCAACAGTTTCACAAGTTGAATGGGCTTGCTCAGGTAAGACTAGATCATTTTTCCAATCTGAAATTTTTTTCATTGCTTTTGCGATGAGTTCTTTACTCTCTGCACCTGATAAATTGTCACGTTGCATTAAGTCCATCAGAATTCGTTTGCAGTCGTCTGCATCTAAAATCGAGAAGTTGGCTTTAAGAGGTAAGTTTTTTAATTCTAAACGTAATAAATTCAGACCAAAAGTATGGAAAGTCGAAACTGAGAGTCCTTTAGCTTCTTCACGAGACAATAATTTACCGACACGCTCCTTCATCTCACGTGCAGCTTTATTGGTAAAGGTCATAGCAGTAATACGATGTGCTGGAATACCACATTGCTGTACGAGGAAAGCAACTTTTCGAGTAATTACGGAGGTTTTACCTGAACCTGCACCTGCAAGCACCAACAATGGCCCTTGAACATATTTCATCGCTTCAAGTTGCTTGTCATTGAGTTGACTGGCAGATGACATCTTGGAATACCTCTCACGTTTTCGAGCATGATTATAGACATCTCTGTTTTAGAATCCCAATAGTAAATCTTGGGATATGTATAAATTATGATGCCTTATACAAATAACACGCCATAGCTTGTCGCAAGCTGTTCGACACAATAAAAAAACCACCCGAAGGTGGTTCTTTTAAATCAGTAATAATTACTGTTTTGCATAAATACTAATTTCTACACGGCGGTTTTGTTCTTTACCAGCAGCAGTTGCATTTGAAGCGATTGGATTAGAAGAACCTAAACCTTGCGCATCAATACGGCCACCTGAAACACCTTGACCAGCTAAATAATTTTTAACTGACTGAGCGCGTGCTTGAGATAATGGAATGTTGATTGAATCATTACCTGTATTATCTGTATAACCTGTTACAAGAATCGCACTCTTGTTATCTTCAGCCAACACTTGTGCAACTTTGTTTAAAGTGCCGTAGAAGTTAGGTTTAATATTTGATTTATTGGTATCAAATGTAATGCTACCCGGCATGATCAATTGAACAGAACCATCTGGATTACGACCTACATCAACACCTGTACCTGCCATTTGCTCACGTAATTTTTTCTCTTTGTTATCGAGATATAAACCACTTGCACCACCAAGAATCGCACCAATTGCAATTGCACGGTTGTTTTGAGATGATGAGTTAGCATTACCTTTAGATACACCATAACCCGCAGCAGCACCAATTAAAGCACCTAAAGCAGCTTTGTCGTATGAAACACCACCAATATCGTTACCTTGGCCACTCATTGTTTGGCAACCAGAAAGTACCAATCCAGCCCCTACTAATGTTGAAATTACTAATGCACGCATTGCGTAGCTCCTGTCTATGTATTTTGTTGTCTGAACAAATAATGAATGATAAAATCAAGCCAGACCATTGATATTTTGTTAATAATAAACAGTTTATTTATATTTTTGTAATATTTTGATGCACTTTTCTTGATCTTATACTCACATTTTCTCCACTGTTTATTATTTTGCATAAAATCACACTTATGAGATATATATCACATTATTAAAAATTAAGTAATCATCTAAGTCTTCTATGGTAAAAATTTTAATTTCCCAGATTTTGTATCTATAAGTACTGGAATATATGAAAATTGTGAACATTTAAAAATATACAGTTGTATTTAAATATCTGTTGTTTATAGTTAAAAGAATTGTTTTATCGAAAATTAGCACTCAAGGTTTGATTTATGTCTACCACAAATAAAAAAGCATCGTTATTAGAAAGGGTAAGTAAAGGACTTACTGTTGGTTCTGTGATCACAGGAAGTACTTTTTTACATGGGCCCCCTATCCTGACATTAGGTATCACCAAGCTATTCAAAAAATCAAAAAAGGTAGATGAAACCAATATTCAGTTGGCGAATAGTTGGATTGGCATAAATAATCAACTGATTGAAAAAGTCTTACCAAATCTTAAATGGGAAATTAGTATTGATGAAAAGCTCGATCTGAATTTACAAGGTCGTTATATGATGATTTGTAATCATCAAAGTTGGGTGGACACCACAGTAAATCAATATTTTGGTCTCACACGTATGCCACTCACCCGCTTCTTTACCAAGTGGGAACTCATCTTTATTCCTTTTGTTGGGCAAGCCTTTAAGATTTTGGGTTTCCCAATGATGAAACGTCACTCAAAGGAACAAGTGGCTAAAAACCCAGAACTGAAACATCGCGATATGTTAGAAGCACGTAAAGCCTGTGAACAATTATTAAGTCAGCCTTTTACACTACTCAATTATCTTGAAGGCACTCGCTTTACTGCCGAAAAACAAGCAAAACAGCAATCACCCTATCAAAACTTACTTAAGCCAAAAGCAGGTGGCTTGGCATTGGCTTTAAACATCTTAGGCGATAAGATTGATGCTTTGGTTGATATGACCATTGTCTATCCTGATGGTGCACCAGATTATGGTGATTTTTGGTTAGGTGATGTCTCACGTATTGCTGTAGATTTGCGTAAAATAGAAATTCCAGATTGGGTGCTTGGTGGAAATTATGAAGATGATCCAATCTACCGCGAACGCTTCCAGCAATGGGTCGACCAAATTTGGACAGAGAAAGACCAACTGATTTCACAAATGAAATCTAAATATTATCAATAGTCTCATTAGGAATTGACTCACCACATGACTCAGCAGGACTCAAAACAAAACTCTAAATATAGCCTTGTAAATCCAAACAGTAAGTTTTTTAAACTGTTTCTTGTTTATGACATTTTCATGGTGTTTATTATTGTTTTTAATTTGTTCTGCTTAGGCATGAACTTTTTTTTAATGAGTAATATTGGCGAATGGTTTTTTAACACAATCCATTTACCTAATGTGCTTGAGTTTTATCGTAGTTACTTGCACCCTTGGGTGATTATCACCGAAGCATGGTTTATTATTTTTTTAATCACTGAACTTGCCGTGCGATGGGCAATTGCGATTGTGAATAAACACCATGCTCGTTGGTGGTTTTTTCCATTTATTCATTGGTATGAAATCTTAGCGATTATTCCCCATTTACGTTTTCTACGTTTATTCCGCGCAGGTATCATTGCCTATCGCCTACATGAACTTGGGTATAAGGTTGTACCTGATAACATTCGTATTAAAGCAGCGTTTTACTATAGTGTCATCATGGAAGAACTCTCTGATCGCGTTGTCATTTCGGTCATAGATGGCGTTCGACAAGAACTTGAAACCAGTTCGAGTCATAAAAAAATTATTCATGATCTCGTTGATCATCATCGTCAATTGTTTACTGTGGCGCTATCTTCTTTACTACAAGAATCCTTAGCAAAAACATTGCAAGAACAACAACCAATGATTACGAAAAAAGTTGGCATTATTGTCAATCAAGCGATTGAAGATACGCCTGAACTAACCCAGTTATTACGTTTAATTCCTCTTGTTGGTGGAAGAATTGAACAACAGATTCAAAGTATTGGGCAACGTTTAGGTGAAAATATTAGTATTGGTTTGATTGAACCTTTTACAGCAGGCTCTGCACACAACCCAAATGAGAATTATCAATTGATCGCAGAAAAAATCAGTGAGCTAAATATTGATAATCACTACTTAGAAGAATTGGTTGAATCAGTTGTATTTGAGAGCCTCGCAGCCATACGAAAACAAGTAAAAATCAAGCAATGGCAGCAAACCTTGCATGAATATGATCAATTGGATAAAAAAGCAGAATGATTACAAGAAAATTTACCAATCTAGCTAGAGAATTCCTGTAATTTGTTCTAGCATTTGCTTTTATTTACAACATGCTTTAACACAATAGAGTGCTTAAAAAAGCCCTTAAGGATAAATTATGGCTGATATACGGATTACGGGCAGAATGGTGAATTTTAGTCGATTAACATTCGACACAAATGACCATAATGCGATCCGCCAGCAACTTACAAGCACCCTCAATGAAGGTTCCTATCTTGGAACTTTAGTCATTATTGACAGTACCGTTGAACAAGAGCTGATTGCATTAATTCAACTACTCATCGATCTTGGTTTACAACCAATGGCGGTGATTGATGGTATCTTGGGTGATGAAGCACGGGCGATTCAATTTCCTGTACTGCCTGCTGATCAACCATTACAGCGTATCAAAGCATCAAAAGAGCAAGTCGTTGCTCAAGCACCTGAAAAAAATACTGAAACTCCAGAAATACAAACACCACAAAAACAAACACCGACTACGCATATCACCTCATATCATGATGAGATTTTGCGTACTGGACAATGTTTGGTACAGGATCAAGGTGATATTATATTGAATGCGGGTATGAATAGTGGCTCTGAAGTCATTGCGTCTGGAAATATTCACATTTATGGCAATGCTCGTGGTAGAGTCATTGCAGGTGCAGGTGGGCACACTTCAGCTCGAATTTTTTGTCACTCACTAGAAGCAGAGTTAATCTCGATCGCAGGGACATATTGTGTCGCAGATGATATTCCTAAAGATATGATCAAAAAACCCGTACATATTTATTTAAATAACAAGCAAGAGCTTGAATTTGAAGCCTTACAGTTTTAATTTAACTTATTAAACACCCAAAAAGCCCTTTTAGGGCCGTATGACCATAAATAGGAGTGGATTCGGTGGCCAAAATTGTTGTCGTAACGTCAGGCAAAGGTGGTGTAGGTAAAACTACAACAAGCGCATCTTTTGCAACAGGTTTAGCCCTACGTGGTCATAAAACTGTTGTGATTGATTTCGATGTAGGTTTACGTAATCTCGATTTGATCATGGGCTGTGAACGCCGTGTCGTTTATGACTTTGTCAATGTCATCAATAATGAAGCTCGCTTACAACAAGCATTGATTCGTGATAAAGAAATCGAAAACTTGTACATTCTCCCTGCATCACAAACACGTGATAAAGATGCTTTGAGTGATGAAGGCGTTGCTCGTGTGATTGATGAGCTTGCTCAAGAGTTTGATTATATTATCTGTGATTCACCTGCGGGGATTGAGCGTGGCGCGATCTTGGCAATGTATCATGCTGATGAAGCAATCATTGTGACAAACCCTGAGATTTCATCAGTGCGTGACTCAGATCGTATTATTGGTATGCTTGATAGTAAAACTAAAAAAGTTGAACACAACGAAGGCCGTATCCGTAAACATCTCTGTATCACACGTTTCAACCCTGAACGTGCTGACAAACAAGAAATGTTAACGATTGATGATATTTCTAAAGATATTTTACGTGTGCCGACTTTGGGTGTTATTCCTGAGTGTCCAAGCGTACTTCAAGCATCGAATGAAGGTAAGCCTGTTATTCTTTATGACGAAGCAAAAGCTGGTCAAGCCTACGATGATTTAGTCGCTCGTTTCCTTGGCGAAGATCGTCCTTATCGACACATTGCAGTACAGCCAAAAGGTTGGTTAGCTAGACTATTTGGAGCGTAATTATGGCAGGATTCTGGAGTAAACTTTTTAGCAGTGATGAAAAACCATCAAGTGCACAAACTGCCAAAGATCGCTTAAAAGTTATTGTTGCATCTGAACAAGGTTTAGGCCGCCGCTTAAGCCAAGACAAAATTGACCAAATGAAAAAAGAAATCATGCAAGTGGTCAGTCGTTACGTTCGTGGCGTAGATGAACAGCATATTCAAATGCAAGTTCGTTCAGAAGCAAATATCGAAATGTTAGAAATGAATATCAATTTACCTGAAGATCGATAGAAGTTTTTTCATTAGCGATTTTTCGCAAATAAAGGCAAAATACATTGCGACTGAACAAAGCCATGCTTTGTTAATTATTCAGTCCCGTATTTTGCCTTTATTATTTTAAGACTGAGGAGATTGTCATGGCATTATCACAGCCAGCAACTTTCAATGAAGAATGGTCAGATGAGCGTGTTTTTGCCTACCTCAACCAACTTCCACCAGCAGATGTTAATGCTGACTTCCATGTACTCTATCATGCGTTCAAACATATGCGCCCTTTCGACTATGAGCGCTTGATTACCAAATTTTTAGCTGATGGTCGCGATTTAAATGCGACTAATCCTGAAGGACAGCGTATTCATGACGTGATAGCTCAATTTCCACGTCAGAAAGATGGTTTCTTAGAAGTCTTAGCAAAATTTGCTTAAGATAAAAAAGCCTGCTTAAAGCAGGCTTTTTTATCTCTTTATTTTATCGACTACCAATCAAATAAACGCCCAGTAAGGTAAAAATCCCACCAGAAATACCATCAATCCATTTTGCAAAATTTTGATATGCTGTTCTAAATGTAGGTAATGAGAATACAAAGGCTACCACTAAGAACCATAGCAAGGTTTCTATCGCAATAATAATAAAAAGCAAAGAGTGATGCTGATCAAATAAAGGATTGGCTAAGAATAATGAAAATACACTACCAAAATAAATCACTGCTTTAGGATTCGATAAGTTAGTGAGTAAACCTTTCATAAAAAACAAATAAGGCGACTGAGGTAATACTATCTGTTTGATACTTTGCTCACCTTTTGAAAAAGCTGAACGAAGCATTTGGTATCCCAACCAACATAAATATAAACCACCAGCGACTAAAAGGCCTTGTTTTAGCCAAGCCATCTTTTCAAAAATAATATTCAGTCCCATCAAGGCTAAAAGTGACCAGACCATCGCCCCCAGGCAGATACCAAATGCAACCAATACCGCATCCTTACGAGAACGGCTGACAGCGGTTTGAGAAACTAAGAAGAAATCAGGTCCTGGAGTGATAAGCGCACAAAAATGAATAAAAATGAGTGTACATAATGCAACAAACATGGCTCACCCTTTAGCTTGAATTTTTAAACAATAAGCTTAAATAAAAAACGTGATTATTACCATATAAAATTGATAAACCTATAACAATAAAGCCCCTAAAGAGGGGCTTTATTAGTGGAATATTCTTATTAAACGAGAATATCGCGCTTACCGTTTGCTCCCATCGAGCTCACGATCCCATTTTCTTCCATCTGATCAATGATACGCGCCGCACGGTTATAGCCAAGACTAAATTTACGTTGTAACGATGAAGTTGAAGCCTTACGTGTCTCTAAAACAAAAGAAACACATTGATCATAAAGTGCATCACGACTTGGGTCACCATCACCATCTTCAAAACCACGTGAAGTTGGTTCTTCATCAAATGGGGTTAAGATTTCATCGACATAATCTGGTTCACCACGTTCACGCCAAGCGTCACAGATGCGGTTCACCTCATCATCACTAATAAACGCACCATGCACACGCTCAGGTTCGATTTTACCTGGCCCTAAGAATAGCATGTCACCGTGCCCTAATAGATCTTCTGCCCCACCTGCATCAAGGATTGTTCGAGAGTCAATTTTACTATTTACACGTAATGCAACACGTGTTGGGATATTTGCTTTAATCAAGCCTGTGATGACGTCAACTGAGGGACGTTGTGTTGCAAGTAGTAAATGAATACCTGCTGCACGAGATTTCTGAGCAAGCCGAGTAATCATCTCCTCAGCTTTTTTTCCAACCTGCATAATCATGTCAGCGAATTCATCTGCAACAATCACAATCGATGGTAAAGGAGCTAATCGTGGTGCACGCTCCCCTACAACTGAATCACTAGCTTTCCAAGTTGGATCAATCAAATCGTCGCCATTGGCAATCGCTTCTTCCACTTTGCGGTTATAGTCAGCCAATTTACGAATTTTTAGAAAAGACATTAGCTTATAACGACGCTCCATTTCATTGACACACCAATTCAATGCGCTTACAGCATCTTTCATATCTGTAACAACAGGTGTTAATAAATGTGGAATATCATTGTAGTTAGCTAATTCAAGCTGTTTTGGGTCGATTAGAATTAAACGCAATTGATCAGGCGTGTATTTTAACAACATCGATAAAATCATTGAGTTAACAGCTACTGACTTACCAGAACCAGTTGTTCCCGCAACTAACATATGCGGTGCTTTGCCCAAATCAGTAATCACAGGATTACCTGAAATGTCTTTCCCCATCGCCATCGAAAGTAAACCCGCTGGGTCTTCAAATGCAGGTGTCTTTAACAACTCAATCAGTCGAACCATTTCACGGCTGCTATTTGGGACTTCAATGCCGATATAAGGTTTTCCAGCAATCACTTCAACCACACGAACAGATGCCATTGACATTGAACGTGCTAAGTCACGTGAAATATTGGTCACTTTAGATGCTTTTACACCCGGTGCAAGATCTAGTTCAAAACGTGTCACGACAGGCCCAGGTTGAGCCTCCATCACTTGAGCTTTGACGTTAAACTCTTGTAATTTAATTTCTAGAAGTTCAGACAAACGAGCTAATTGTTCAGCTGTAAAGTTCACCTTTTTATTCGGATCTACCTTGTCCAATAATTCTAAACCTGGCAAAGTTGGTAAATCACGACGTTTTTGAGCCACTTGCATCGCACGAGACATTGGACGACCAAATGAATCTGTTAACGGCGCATCTAAATCAAAATCATCTTCGATATCAAAATTTTCTTCAATTTTACCCGCAGTTTCTTGCCATGCTTCAATAAATGCTTCTTTTGATAAACTTTCTTTAGGCGTTTCAATCTCAATAGGTGCTTTTACAAAAGCCGAAGACTGCGCGTAGCTCGGAGTTTGCAATACAGATTGCTGTTGTTTGTCTTCAATGAACAAATCTTCAAATTCATCAAAGCCTTCATCCAAAATACTTTGCTTATCGTCAGAGATCATGTTTTTGATCGTATGATGCGACTGAACTGCCGTTGCTTGCGGTACAGATTGAACTTCTATTGAATCTAACTCAATATCATAGTCAATTTCATCACTTTCATTTCTAGCCGTTGATCGCGGTTCTTGAATAAATGGCTTATGTACATCCGTAGCCGTTTTACTATTAGGAACAGCAGCCAATAATTCATCGAATATTTGGTCATCATTCCAATCGACTGGACTCTGATGAGGACGTTGCACTGCTACAGAAGAAACTTCCGTTGCTGAGTGTACATATTGAGATGAAGGATTTATAGCATCATCTGCCGCTCGCAAAAGTGCATCAATTTCTTGTTTATGACTCACATCATCATGTTGTAATGCACGCCATACTTCACCTGTTTGAATTAAGCGCTGACTATCGGCTGCAAGTTGATGTGCTTGTTTTAAAGTTTGCTCAAAATCTTCTGTTGATAATACTTCTTGTGATTGAACACTTTGCTGCTCTTTGGCAACAACATCAGCAAATAGTTTTTCGGCTAATAATTGATGATGTGAATTGTCTGTCGATGCTGTTTTAGCTGCAATGCTGTGCTGTGTATTTTGGGATGCATCATTCGCCTCTACAATATTTGAATCAGCCGCTTGGAGTGGAGCTTTTTGCTTTATAGTTGGTGTTTCTGTTGGGACTAATTGTTCAGTCAAATCATAAGCAGATTCGTGTTGAGGTATATTTTTATAAAACAAATCTTGTAAATATGCTGGCGTATTTTTTAATGTTGCCCAAGTTTTATTCCATTGAATACCAAAAGCTAAAGTGAATAATAAAATACTAAAAGCGAGTAAAAAAAATGTTGCGCCATAGATGGTTAAAAGCTGAGAAAGGCTCTGACCCAACTCATAACCAATAATACCACCTGCTGCATTTTCTAAAGTATCTGCTGGGACATTCCAATGTAGATACAACAAACTAGAAATGGACAGAATCAAGAAGAACTGTGCTGCATAACGGAATGGGCGATTTAAAAAACTTCTAGGCCACCATACTTGAATTGCTTCGATAAATAGAAATAAAGGAATGAACAAACTTGCCCACCCTAAAAAACCGAATAACAAATCTGCAATCCAAGCACCTGCAACACCACTTGCATTTGAGACCTGTTGCGTATCACTTGAAATATGCATCCAACCTGGATCAAAAGGTGTGTAGGTTACTGTGGCAAGAAATAGATAAATGCCAAAAGAAATCAAAAATAATGTCATTAAAAAGCGTTGTGCATAAACACTTGACACCGCAGCCATATACAGTCCTGTAACCCAATTTGTTATTTGTAGGTATCGATTAAGGTCTAACTGACCTTGATCAATAAGTTTTATATTATGCACTCGTTCTTACAAAAAAGATGCACGATTGTTTACTGTTGTTGTTAACATCCATTGTTGTTGCAAACATTGATGAAATATCAGTAAATGCTCTCCATGATATAGCTCAATTCGATTAGGTTTATCAATATTATCCACCCCACTTTGATGTGGATTAACGTATAATTTTAACAGTTTCAATATAAAAAGGATGTTCTTTAATGAGCGCTCGTCACTCACGGTTAATTATTTTGGGTTCTGGTCCTGCAGGTTATAGCGCGGCAGTTTATGCAGCGCGCGCCAACCTTAAACCGACACTGATTGCAGGCTTGCAATTAGGTGGTCAATTAACAACGACTACTGAAGTTGATAACTGGCCTGGTGACCCTGAAGGATTAACTGGTCCTGTGTTAATGGAGCGTATGCAAGCTCATGCAGAACGTTTCGGTACAGAAATTGTCTATGATCACATCAACGAAGTAGATCTTAAAACTCGTCCATTTGTCTTAAAAGGCGATATGGAAGAATACACGTGTGATGCTCTTATTATTGCAACAGGGGCAACTGCGCAATATTTAGGTCTTGAATCTGAAACTGCATTTATGGGTCAAGGTGTAAGTGCTTGTGCAACCTGTGATGGTTTCTTCTATAAAAACCAAAATGTCATGGTGGTTGGTGGTGGTAATACTGCCGTTGAAGAAGCACTGTATCTTTCCAATATCGCTGCTCACGTCACATTAGTACACCGTCGCGATAGTTTGCGTTCTGAAAAGATTTTACAAGATCATCTTTTTGCAAAAGAGAAAGAAGGTAAGATCAGTATTATTTGGAATCATCAAGTCGATGAAGTTTTGGGTGATAAAACGGGTGTAACTGCTGTTCGAATTCAGTCCACACAAGATGCAAGCACTCAAGATATTCAAGTTCAAGGTCTCTTTGTTGCAATTGGACACAAGCCAAATACCAGCATGTTTGAAAACCAATTGAACTTGCGTGATGGATATATTCAAGTTCAAAGTGGTACTTCAGGCAATGCAACAGCCGCTTCTATTGAAGGTGTATTTGCAGCTGGTGATGTAGCAGATAGTATCTATCGTCAAGCGATCACTTCAGCAGGATCAGGCTGTATGGCAGCACTAGATGCTGAAAAATATCTCGATAATTTAAACTAATCTCCACATTCTCTTGCGTTGACAATTTAGAATAGATTGTCAACGCGCTCTAGTTGCGTTAATTTAGAATCATTCTTATTCACTTTAGCAACTATGCAAGCGCTGCCTTTATCACAATATATTTTCCCAGATCCTATTGAAGCCGATCTAGAAGGACATGGCTTTATTTGCATAGGTGCAGACCTTTCCCCTTCTACCTTATTTGAAGCATATACACACGGTCTATTCCCTTGGTTTAACGAAGATGAACCGATTTGTTGGTGGAGTCCAGAGCCACGCTGCATTATTGAGCCTCATGCATATAAACCAAGTAAATCATTAATTCGAAATATGAAAAAACATGATTATCGGATTACAGTGAATCATGCTTTTGAAGATGTAATACGCTCATGTTCACTCCCCCGCAGCTATGCGAATGAAACATGGATTAGTGAAGATATAATCGAAGGCTATTGTTCTCTATTTAAGGCGGGTTATGCCTATAGCATTGAGGTCTGGCACCAAGAAAAATTGGTTGGTGGTCTATATGGTGTAACGATTGGAAAAGGTTGTTTTGGTGAGTCCATGTTTAGTACTGAAACCGACGTTTCTAAAATGGCTTTCTATACACTCATGTTGATCGGTCAAGAAAATCAGCTTCCTTGGATTGATTGCCAACTGGTCAATGACCATCTTTTAAGCTTAGGTGCGCGTACACTTTCTCGCCAAGTTTACCTAAAATCGTTACAAGATGTAATTATTGCCCCCTCTATCAATTGGAAAAGTTATCAAGAACGTGTATTTTCAAGTAAAACAATAGCAGTTTTTGCAAAATTAGACGGTTAATGGATTAACACCTTGGAGGGAGATTAATGAAATCATACCAACCCAAGTCCCTTTTAAATGACTTACAGTACTATATAACACCGCCACACGACTGTAGTTATCTTGATAATAAGTCAGCTCGGATGGTATTTTTAGACCCGATTCAGCGTATTGATGTGGTGACATTGTCTGAACTTTCGCGTGTCGGTTTTCGACGTAGTGGTGATTTTGTTTATCGCCCTGAATGCAATTTATGTCGTCAATGTTTATCTTGTCGCGTTCCGATTCAAGAATTTAAAATGAATAGCAGCCAGAAAAAGGCATGGAAGCGTAATCAAGATTTAACAATGAGTATCTTGCCAACTTCGCAAGCCACTCAACAGCATTATAATTTGTATGAACGTTATATTAACGAGCGTCATGCAGATGGCGATATGTATCCAGCGACATTAGATCAGTTTGAAAAATTCCTCGTTCACAGTTGTACAGAAAGTTTTTTCATCGAACTTTGGGATGATCAGAAACTTATTGCCGTTTCTACTTGTGACTTAATGGATGATGGTCTCTCTGCTGTATATACTTTTTTTGATCCTCAAGAACAACGTCGTTCACTTGGTGTTTTTGCGATTCTTAAACAAATTGAATATGTCAGCACTTTAAATTTAGATTACCTATATTTAGGGTATTGGGTGCCTCACTCAGCTAAAATGAACTATAAATCACAATATACGCCACTGGAATTATTATTAGATGGGCAATGGCGCCGCCTTAACCGCCCACTCTCAGAAAAAGAGATTCATCAACTTGGAAATTCATTAATGACGACACTACCATCGGAGTGGGATAACTTAATTATTAAATAAAGCGGCAAAATCATCAGTGCATGTTTTGACCATAATCACAGCATGCTCTTTTGTACCATCTAAATTGGGATAATAATTTTTGCGTAAGTCTATTTGATGAAAATCCGTTTTTTCATACAAACGAATTGCAGCAAGATTGCTTTCACGTACTTCTAAAAAAATTTGAATCGGATTATTTTTTAAAAGTTGAATTGAATAATCTAACAACTCGTATCCAAGACCTTTGCCCTGTTGGCTTGGATGAATCGCCATCAGTAATAAATTGGCCTCATCTAGAACAGGCTGCAAAATACAGAACCCAACGACCTGATTCGACTGCTCATAGAGCGTGCACTGATATGAAGCTAAAGATTCTTGAAATTGTTGTTTCGACCAAGGATGTGTTTGTACTAAACGCTCAATTGCAACAACACTGTCTACATCGCGCTCTTGCATCAATCGAATCACGATCTATCACTCTATAAAATATTGACGCAGATTATCAGCAATTTGATTGTAAATTTGAATAAAAAAATGGGCAATTTTAATTGCCCATTTTCATTAACTCATATTAAAGCCTAATTCAGCACGCCATTTATTCAATAAAGCTGTTGTATCATCATCATTCGGATGAAATTTTGGTCTTAAAAATGCCAATAACGTTGGAATTTGACGTGTCATAAAACCTTTGTAGCCATACATGAACTTGAGCATATATTTGGTATCTCGCCATGTAAGTTTGCCATCAGTTTTTAAAAGAGTCGCCGTGAAATATGACTGGGTAATAAAAATTAAACCCATTGCAATCACTAAAGCTAATGAACGCATAAAATAAGCTTTAAATCCTTGCCCATACATCGCTTCATAAACGTCAAATGCTACCGCTTTATGTTCATTTTCTTCAACTGCATGCCACATCCATAAATGGTACATGGTCTCATCCATAAACATGGATTGAATATCTGGGTTAGACAATAATTCTTCAGCAATCGTTGATGTAAAATGCTCCAAGGCACAAGTACCCGTTAAACCAATCATCTCTTTTGTAAAACCAAATGGTTTTAATAATTTAGTAATTATAGCAACTCCATATTGAATGACTTTACCCGTTTGTGCTTCCAATTTACGCACATCATAACCATAAGCTTGAGCAGCTGCATTGAATGCCAAATGCTCTTTAGAATGCATCGCTTCCTGACCAATAAAAGCACTAATTTCTTTTTGTAATCGAGGATCAGTAAGTTTTGGATCATTTCTAACTGCACGGGTACTATTCACAAAAAATTGTTCACCTTCTGGGAACAGTGCTGAAAGTGCAGTCATAAAATGTGTTAAAGCAGCATCACCATTTGCCCAATAGCGCGGCACTTCGCCAAATTCAAAATCCATTCGGCGTACAGGAAAACTAGCGCCAGCGCGGTTTGAAATATTGACCTTAGCATTCATACCTTATTCTCCTACCCAATGGATATATTTGATTAAAAATTATCTATGCTTTATTTATACGCTTCTTTGAACGCATTAAATAAGTGCAGATAAGGTCAGAAAAGCATCATCTTAGGACATGTCAGTATGATTTAAAAAAGTCTATTCAATGTAATATTCAAAATAAAAAAAGAGCAATTTTATTGCTCTTTTTACATAGGTTTAGCTAATGGATGTTTTAATTTAAAAACCTAATTTCGCCTTCCAATCTTTAAGTAATTTTACGGTATCTAAATCATTTGGATGAAAACGTGGTCTAAAGTAAGCCAACATTTCACCCGCCATACCTGTAATAATCCCTTTTGATGGACTATAAGCATATTTGTAAATCATGCCTAATTCTTTCAGATTTAGTTTTTTATCTTGCTGAAGTAGACGTAAAGTAAAATAAGATTGAAGAATAAAGATTAAAACCATAGCAAATACAAGTGCTGTAGTACGTAAACTATATGCTTTCAATCCAGTTCCAAATACTGACTCATATACATCGTAAGCCACTGCTTTATGTTCATTTTCTTCAACTGCATGCCAGAACCACATATATGACATGGTCTCATCTGTCATTAAATCTTGAATGTGTTTATTGCGTAACAATTCAGAAGCAATCGTTGCAGTAAAATGTTCTAGCGCTGTAGTTGCCGTTAGATCAACCATTTCTCTTGTCATACCAAACGGTTTAACGATTTTTGAAAAATTCTTAAGCGCAAATTGGATATAACGTCCTGTAATCTGCTCTAAAGATCTAACATCATGACCATACTTTTGTGCAGAAGCATTAAAATTTACATGCTCTTGAGTGTGCATTGCTTCTTGACCAATAAAAGCACTGATTTCTTTTTGTAGTTCTGCATTATCTTTAATAGTTGGGTGATAACGTACAGCACGTACAGCATCAATAAATAATTTCTCGCCATCTGGGAATAATGCAGACAAACCAGTCATGAAATGAGTTAAGCCAGCCGAACCATCCATCCAATATTCTGGCACTTGATCAAAATCAAAATTCATACGACGTACTGGAAAACTTGCACCTGCACGATTTGAAATATTTACTTTAGCATTCATGCTTCTGACTCCTTTTAAATGGAAAATTTCCATTTAGTACTTTTGTTCATTTTCTTGTGTTTTATATTACGGTTTTATTGCGATGAATTAAGTGCAGTTTAGGACAGCAAGGTATCAGTTTAGGACACTATTAAAGATAGATTGTCGAACAATAGACATAAAAAAACACCCCAAAGGGGTGTTTTTTTATTACTCTAAGCGATTATGCAGTTACTTTAGCAACAACACCAGCACCTACAGTACGACCACCTTCACGGATCGCAAAACGTAGACCTGGGTCCATTGCGATCGGGTGGATTAACTCTACTGACATTTCAACGTTGTCACCAGGCATAACCATTTCTACGCCTTCTTGTAACTTGATTGCGCCAGTTACGTCAGTTGTACGGAAGTAGAACTGTGGACGGTAACCGTTAAGGAATGGAGTATGACGACCACCTTCTTCTTTAGAAAGTACGTATACTTCTGCATCGAATTTAGTGTGCGGCTTGATTGTACCTGGTTTAGCAAGTACTTGACCACGTTGTACGTCTTCACGCTTAGTACCACGTAGAAGAACACCACAGTTCTCGCCCGCACGACCTTCATCAAGAAGTTTACGGAACATTTCTACGCCAGTTACAGTCGTTACAACTGTGTCACGGATACCAACGATTTCAACTGTTTCGCCAACTTTAACGATACCAGACTCAACACGACCTGTTACAACAGTACCACGGCCAGAAATAGAGAATACGTCTTCGATTGGCATTAAGAATGCTTTGTCGATTGCACGTTCTGGTTCTGGGATGTAAGAGTCAAGCGCTTCAACAAGTGCAAGAACTGATGCTTCACCGTAAGGACCGTCATTACCGTTTAATGCTTGAAGCGCTGAACCACGGATGATTGGAGTGTCATCACCTGGGAAGTCATAAGTAGAAAGAAGTTCACGAACTTCCATTTCTACTAATTCAAGTAATTCTTCATCATCAACAAGGTCACACTTGTTAAGGAATACAAGAATAAATGGTACACCAACCTGACGTGAAAGAAGGATGTGTTCACGAGTTTGTGGCATTGGACCATCAGTCGCAGCACACACAAGGATCGCGCCATCCATCTGAGCAGCACCAGTAATCATGTTTTTAACATAATCGGCGTGACCAGGACAGTCTACGTGAGCGTAGTGACGGATTGGAGAATCGTATTCTACGTGTGAAGTATTAATTGTAATACCACGTGCTTTTTCTTCAGGAGCTGAGTCGATTTGTGAGTAATCTTTCGCTTCACCGCCGTAAGTTTTTGCACAGATAGTTGCAATCGCAGCAGTTAAAGTTGTTTTACCATGGTCAACGTGACCAATTGTACCCACGTTTACGTGTGGTTTATTACGTTCAAACTTGGCTTTAGCCATGATGATCTTCCTTTATAAACTGCTCATGAGGGTCGCCCATGAGCACTTGGTTTTTTAACTAAATTTTAGTTGGGTAATATAGTAATCGAAAGATTACTCGTCGTCACCTTTTTTACCGCCAGCTTGGAACTTAGCGATGATGCCTTCAGCCACGTTACGTGGAGTTTCAGCATATTTAGCAAATTCCATAGAGTAAGTCGCACGACCTTGAGACATAGAACGCATTTGAGTCGCGTAACCAAACATCTCAGCCAATGGAACTTCTGCTTTAATTGCTTTAGTTCCACCAGGAAGATCGTCCATACCTTGAACCATACCACGACGACGGTTTAAGTCACCCATGATATCGCCCATGTAGTCTTCTGGAGTTTCTACTTCAACTTTCATGATTGGTTCAAGCAAGATAGGATCTGCTTTCATGAAACCATCACGGAATGCGTAAGAACCTGCCATTTTGAACGACAATTCGTCAGAGTCGACATCGTGGTAAGAACCGTCGAATAATGTCGCTTTGATACCCACAACAGGGTAACCAGCCAATACACCATTCTTCATACGTTCTTGAATACCTTTATCAACCGCACCAAAGAATTCTTTAGGTACTGTACCGCCGACAACTTCTTCAGCGAATTGGTATTCTTTACCAGCTTCTTCAACATCCATAGGTTCTAAACGAACATATACATGACCGAATTTACCTTTACCACCTGTTTGACGAACAAACTTACCTTCTTGTTCAACAGACTTTTTGATCGTTTCACGGTAAGCAACCATTGGTTTACCAATGTTCGCTTCAACACCGAATTCACGCTTCATACGGTCAACGATGATGTCAAGGTGAAGTTCACCCATACCAGCAATAATTGTTTGACCAGATTCTTCATCTGTACGAACGCGGAACGATGGATCTTCTTTAGCCAAACGACCTAAAGCGATAGACATTTTTTCTTGGTCAGCTTTAGTTTTTGGTTCAACAGCCAATGAAATTACTGGCTCTGGGAATTCCATACGTTCAAGAGTAATGATGTTCTTCTCATCACATAATGTATCACCCGTCGTAACGTCTTTAAGACCTACACACGCTGCGATATCACCCGCACGGATTTCTTCAAGATCTTGACGCTCGTTCGCGTGCATTTGTACGATACGACCGATACGTTCACGCTTAGATTTAACTGGGTTATAAACCGGATCACCTTGTTTAAGAACACCAGAATAAACACGTACGAAAGTTAAGTTACCTACGAACTTATCGTTCATGATTTTGAACGCAAGTGCAGAGAACGGTGCTTCGTCAGATGCTTCACGAGATGCTTTAGTTTCATCTTTATCGTCAAGAATACCTTCGATCGCTTTAACTTCTGTAGGCGATGGTAAGAATTCAATTACAGCATCCAACATACGTTGAACACCTTTGTTTTTGAACGCAGAACCACAAAGCATTACTTGAATTTCAGATGCTAATGTACGAGCACGAAGACCAGCGATGATTTCTTCTTTAGAAAGATCACCTTCTTCTAAGTACTTGTCCATTAATTCTTCTGAAGCTTCAGCTGCAGCTTCAACCATCTTGGTACGCCATTCTTCAGCAGTATCAACGAGGTCAGCTGGAATATCGCCGTATTCAAACTTCATACCTTGAGATGCTTCATCCCAGATAATCGCTTTCATCTCGATCAGGTCAACAACACCTGCAAACGTATCTTCAGCACCGATTGGCACAACGATAGGTACAGGATTACCACCTAAACGAGTTTTAACTTGCTCAACAGCACGGAAGAAGTTTGCACCTGTACGGTCCATCTTGTTCACGAATGCTAAACGAGGCACTTTATATTTGTTTGCTTGACGCCATACAGTTTCAGACTGAGGTTGTACACCACCTACAGCACAGTAAACCATGCACGCACCATCAAGAACACGCATAGAACGTTCAACTTCGATCGTGAAGTCTACGTGTCCCGGTGTATCAATTACGTTGATACGGTGTTGTTGAAATTGGTTACCCATACCAGACCAGAAACAAGTTGTCGCAGCAGAGGTAATTGTAATACCACGCTCTTGTTCTTGTTCCATCCAGTCCATTGTTGCTGCACCGTCATGTACTTCACCAATCTTGTGAGATACACCTGTGTAGAACAAAATACGTTCAGTTGTAGTTGTTTTACCTGCGTCAATGTGCGCAGAGATACCGATGTTACGGTAATTACTAATTGGAGTTTGGCGAGCCATGATGTCTACATTCCTAAATGTTATATTTAAAACAGGACGCATCAATTAAATTGATGCGTACAAATATTCAAGCAGGCAACTTAAATACCCGCAAAGCTCCCACTTTGATAGAAAACAATGTTGAATCTAGCTGCTGTACGCATGAATATTCTCCTGATTAGGGACTGTTTTATCCGCTTAGAAACGGTAGTGAGAGAAGGCTTTGTTGGCTTCAGCCATACGATGCACGTCTTCACGTTTTTTGATCGCAGAACCTTTACCTTCAGCTGCATCAAGCAACTCACCAGCAAGACGTAAAGCCATCGTTTTTTCAGAACGCTTAGCAGCAGCATCTACTAACCAACGCATAGCCAAGGCAGTACGACGGGATGGGCGCACTTCCATAGGTACTTGATAAGTAGCACCACCAACACGGCGTGCTTTTACTTCGACCATAGGACGAACTTTTTCAAGAGTAGTCTCGAAAAATTCAACTGGGTCAACTTTGTTTTTTTCTTGAACGCGGTCTAAAGCACCGTAAACGATACTTTCAGCAATAGATTTTTTACCATCTTGCATTACGTGGTTCATGAATTTAGCGATTGTTTGGCTGCTAAATTTTGGATCTGGAAGGATCTCACGAGCAGCGACTACGCGACGTCTTGGCATTTTAATACACCTAATAATATGACACTTCAGGATAATCCAGCAGTTTGTACAAGTGTCATGTACGCTACGCTGGCCTTACTATACGTCGCTTGAATTACAAATCTATGAAGAATTCAAACAAGCGAAACGCTAAAGGGTTGTTTGGGCTAGTTTCCTAGAATTACTTCTTAGGACGCTTAGCACCGTATTTAGAACGTGACTGGTTACGATCTTTAACGCCAGCACAGTCTAAAGAACCACGAACGGTATGGTAACGTACACCTGGTAAGTCTTTAACACGACCACCACGGATAAGCACAACACTGTGCTCTTGTAAGTTATGACCTTCACCACCGATATAGCTTGATACTTCAAAACCAGAAGTTAAGCGAACACGGCAAACCTTACGCATTGCTGAGTTAGGTTTTTTAGGAGTAGTCGTATATACACGTGTACATACACCACGACGTTGTGGACAAGCCTTCAACGCAGGAACTTTTGATTTTTCAATCAAAGTTGTACGACCCTTACGGATCAACTGATTTGTTGTTGCCATTTGGCAATTCTCCCGTTATTAAACAACCTTAAAAAGAAAAACACCTCTTTTTAAGGGCACATAATTGTAAGCCAAGAAGTAAAAATGGTCAACATTGCAAGATAAAGCAAGTGCTGACCATTTCTATAATTTTGTTGTTTTATTGATGTCTAAATCACACCAACAAAATAATTAACTGTGTTTTGTTGATGCAGGCTCTATATCGATTGTTTTTGGTTCTGTAGATAGTTCCGATTCATCAGAAGTGAGTAATTCATTTGATTGCTCTTTCAAAGCAGATTGCTGTTCAGTATGTTCGTGCTTGACCACATGCTCTGATGCAAGCTGTTGAATACTCTGCTCAACGTTTTCATTCGTCTGAATTTCTTTAGCAGCATGATCTTTAGATTGCACTGAAACATTGGTAATCACATCATTTTTGCTTTCATCAACACTACTTAATGCATTTGTCGTAGTCTCTGTTGCATTTAAAAATTGTGAATTTGGCTTTCTTAATAATGCTTCCGCTTTGTAATAGGCTTCTAAGGGTGAAATATCTTCATTCGGATATTCATTCAAATAAAAACGAGCTGCCCCGAAAACAGATTGTGCCTTGTGTCCTACATCTTCGAGTAAACGCCAACTATAAAAGCCACCTAAAGCAGCACCAGCAACTGGTGTTAATTTACCAATCACAGATGCTTGAGGGATATGATTCAACCACCCCCATTTAAACTGTCCTTCCTGATCAACTAACCATTTCTTTACAAGCTCAATATCGTTGCTCGATCCAAGCAACTGCTGAAACTGTTGTAAGTCATGGGTTTCTAACATCGACTTCAAAGCTTTTAATGCAATCAATAATGTTTGTTTTTCAGCAATAATACCCAAATCAATTTCTTTAAAAATAAAGGCAACCACTTCTTGATCTGTCTCATCAGCCAAATCAAACCCATGAGAGCGACCCGTTTGATAAATTGTTCTTAGTGCTAGAACAATCGAGGCAGGAATATCAACGGCTGCACCCCAAACTCCTGTTGCTCCCGTGATAACGCCTTGCGCAGCGGCTAATAATTTATTTTGTTCGATTAATGCCTGACTTAAACGTTGAGAACGCCCAGTATCTTGAGTGAGTTCGGTAATATCTTTTACACCTGCCTCTTCCAGAATCTTTTCTGTAAGTGAAGTATTAGAACTAAATTCATTCAACCACTGAAATAAATAATCAGAAACTTTTTCGCCCATGTCAGGTGAAATAAAAGATGCAACATTATTTACTTTTGTGTAATGGCGACCTAAAAGTTGATGTGACAATTTAGGTAACTGTTGACGTAACATATGTTGTGGGCTTTCGTATTGCTCAATCTCAAATGGGCTTTTAAAACGCGCCTTCCCTTCGATCACATTAGATGAATCTGTAGATCCATCTGCTAATGTTTTAGGGGCAGTTTGAAGTTTTTGTATTTCTGAACTGAGCTTTTTAGCCACTCCAAAGGCTTGGGTAAATAAACCTGAAGATTGCTTGTTTTTAGATTTTGTCATCAAGTACCTCTGTTCTATAATTTGTGCATCTCTAGGTAAATACTAGGTTGAATGCAAATTTATCTCAACTTTTATCTGTGTTCTTTCATTACCTTTTGTCTCAACTGCATTTATATTTACGAATATTTACACAACTAGAAATAGGCATAAAATTTGCCATAAGAAATAAAAAACCTTTCTGCTATGATGGTGTCATTCACTCATAAGCCATTTAAATCGTTATTTTCTCCTGATTTGTACTTATAGCGATATGCATAAGGCTTCGTATTACCATAAAAGGGATCTGTAAATGAAACGTGTTGTAATCACTGGTATGGGCATTAACTCATGTATCGGTAACTCTTTAGAAGATGTCACTCATTCTTTAAAAAATGGAATCTCAGGAACACGTTTTAATCCAACTTATGCCGAATTAAATTTTAAAAGTCATGTCAGCGCTGCTGCTGAACAAGATTTTGATGGTATTGACCGTAAAATCAAGCGTTTTATGGGTGTATGTGCGATGTATGCTTATAACGCAGCGATTGCAGCAGTAGAACATGCGGGTCTAAAACAAGAGGATCTAGCAAATAACCCTCGTTATGGTATTGCAGGTGGTAGCGGCGGTAACTCAACTGCATCAGTTGCAGAGATGGTTAAGCTATTAGAAGAAAAAGGCGCACGTAAAATTGGTCCTTTCTTTGTTCCCCGTAATATGAGTAACACAATTACTGCCAATGTCGGTGTAGCATTGAAACTACAAGGCGTTGCGCATTCAATTACCAGTGCATGTGCAACTTCTGCTGATGCAATTGGTTATGCCTACAACCTGATTCAATTGGGTAAACAAGACCTAATGCTTGCGGGTGGTGGTGAAGAAGATCACTGGTCTCAAAGCTTATTGTTTGATGCAATGGGCGCGTTATGTTCAAAATACAATGACTCTCCTGAAGCTGCATCTCGTCCTTACTCAGCGGATCGTGATGGATTTGTGATTGCTGGCGGTGGTGGCTTCGTTGTACTTGAGTCACTTGAACACGCTCAAGCACGTGGTGCGAACATCTTAGCTGAAGTTGTTGCTTATGCAGCGAACAGCGACGGTGCAGATATGGTTGCACCGAGTGGTGAAGGTGCGACACGTTGTATCATCATGGCATTAGATGAAGCAAAACAACATGGTGTAGAACAAATCGATTATGTCAACACTCATGGTACATCTACACCAGCAGGCGATATCACTGAACTTAAAGCAATGGAGCGTGCATTTGGTGAAGGACAAGTTCCACCACTTAGTTCAACTAAATCAATGACGGGTCACAGCTTAGGTGCTGCAGGTGTTCAAGAAGCGATTTATTCTGTATTGATGATGCAAAATGACTTTATTGCTCCAAACATCAACGTGACTGAGCTTGATGAAGGTGCACAAGGTTTCGATATTGTACTTGAAAAACGTGATGCAAAACTGAATACTGTGATGAGTAACAGTTTTGGCTTTGGCGGCGTAAACGCCTGCCTTATTTTCAAGAAGTGGGATGCATAATCCCACCTAGGATTATCGATGGATGCACCTTCTGATGCTTTCTTGTGGGTAAAAGCATTACATATTATTGCTGTGGTTTGCTGGTTCGCTGCATTATTCTACTTACCTCGGCTTTATGTCTACCATGCTATGAGTGAAGATGCCGTTAGTCATCAACGCTTTGAGGTGATGGAACGCAAGTTGTATCGCGGTATTATGTGGCCATCTATGATTGCCACACTCATTACTGCCCACTTCCTTGTCGATTGGGGTGATGCAACCCGACACTACCATGAAGCTTTATGGTTCTATCTTAAAGTCGGTCTGGTGGGTTTATTGGTCATATACCACTTTATTTGCGGTTATTATCGCAAGAAATTGATTGGTAATGCTCATTATAAGTCACACAAGTTTTGGCGTTTTTTTAATGAAATGCCGACTCTCATCCTATTTACAGTCGTCATCCTTGTTGTTGTAAAACCCCAGTTCTAATTGGGGTTTTTGCTTTTTAATGGGTCATCAAATTTTATAAAATTAGAATCAAATTAAGATTATGTATGAGATTTAAAACTATTTAACTTTTAATGAACTAAAATCAAAAAATTGAATCGCATCGCAACAATTACAAAACTAAGCGCAATCAAAAATTGGGTTTCTAATTAAACTATTTGCTATGGTATTAAACAAATTATGAATTGAATTTGAATCAGATGAAATTATTCGAATCATTGCACGCTATTCCCTCTCTGCTCATATCATTTCTGATTGTTTTTCTTAACATGAATGAATTTAAATGGCGTGGCTTAACTGATGGCGAAGTTGCACTCGCTCAATCTGTATTCGGTGATCTGATTGATTATCATGCAGTAAAAATCTTTAATATTCCTTATTTACCATGGCAGCCATTGAATATTTTTATGGCGCCAAACGGCAATCTATTTGTACATAAACAACATTTTTACCAAGATTACTCAAAATGTTCATTAGATCTTCAGGCTATTTTTATTCATGAACTCGCCCACATCTTGCAATTTCAGCAAAAAACCAATGTCATCTTAAAAGGAATGTTGTTACAGACAGGCTACTATCTTAGTTTTAAAAAGTATAATCCCTATCATTATCACTTTATTCAAACCAAGGCTTTCACCAGTTACAACATTGAACAACAAGGTGATATTGCACGAGATATTTTTTTAAAGAAGATTCCAAATATTATTTTGAACCAATAAAAAAGCCCTGTGAAATAAATGACAGGGCTTTTAAGTTAGAAATTCGCAATCTGCTTTATGCAACAGAACCTTTGCGCATTTTAGATTTAAGTTCATGGCGGCTGTCCATATTCGTCGTAAAATCCGTATCTTTGCGTATATCATCCATGATAATTGTACCAATACGCCCCACACCAATTGCCAATCCAAAGGCAATTACTGGAAATAAAATGGTTGAAATCATCATCACTCTAACCTCTTGAATATAAGAAATTCTTAACTGACTGATTAAATCTAAAGTTTATTTGTCTTGCTCTTGAAACATCACAGTACCAATGCGACCCACAACGACAGCTAAACCAAATGCAACTACAGGAAATAATAAAACTGACATATTCGTTACCTCTTCAATTATCAATAAATGTTTGCTTGTAATTAAGCTTGTTTGTCTTGCTCTTGAAACATCACTGTACCAATACGACCAACAACAACTGCCAAGCCAAATGCAACCACAGGAAATAATAAAACTGACATATTCGTTACCTCTTTTTGTATGTTACTCACATACTTGATTTAAATTACAGTGTACACATGTTCACATTGATTAGGATAATAGCAGTGTACACACGTACACTCAAGTAGCAGGAAAACTTTCCCGATAAATGGTATAAAAAAATAATCAAAAAACATAAGAAATTGAATTTATTAATTTTAAAAATAAAAATACTCAACAAATTAATCTTTTTTTGCAAATTTTATCGGTGATTGAATAGGTCTAACGTATAAAAAAATCTGTATTTGCTGTAATTAATCTGTCACCAGAGTATGAAATGATGAAATGAAAAATTATACAAAAGCACTAAATTTTGAAATTTTTGCCCAATAGATTGATCCGAATAACTTCAAATACACAGATTGATCCATAGATCTTCGTATTTTATACAGAAAAACTTGTTATTTTTACGCAGAAAAATGTGCATTTAGTATATATTAGTAAACTTGTCATTTTTCTTTAAGATGCAGAATGTTTAGCACCATGATATACAAACGTTTTTAAAACTATACTTATATAAATCAAAATCTTGTATATCAGCACTTGTTAAGACTTAGGATTAGGTTTGAATGAAAAATTTTAAAATTGCCCTTGCTCAATTTTCTCCGCATATTGGCAATATTGACGCAAATACTCAAAAGATGGTTGAGCAAGCAAATTTAGCGAAACAACAACAGGCTGATCTAATCATCTTCCCTGAACTTTCTACGCTAGGTTATCCAGCTGAAGACTTATTACTTCGCCCAAATTTACAAAAACGCACTCAAAAAGCGTTCGCTCAATTAAGCGAAGTAAAAGATATCGTCATGGTATTCGGTTTCGTACATCAAACTGAAGATGGTCACCGTTACAACTCAGCCGCAGTGATTAAAGATGGGCAAGTTTTAGGAATATACAACAAACAGAACTTACCAAATTATGGCGTCTTTGATGAAAAACGTTATTTCCAAGATGGTCATCAACATCTCGTTTTTGAGTATTTAGGTCATAAGTTTGGTGTACTGATTTGTGAAGATGTTTGGTCACTGAATACCGTCAAACAACTTAGCCAACTGAATGTTGAAACTGTGCTTGTCTTAAATGCTTCTCCGTATGAAGTCGGCAAACCACAGCATCGCATCCAAACATTAAATGAACTCGCAAAACAACTGAATCTAAATATTGTTTATGTCAATCAAGTGGGTGGACAGGACGATCTTATTTTTGATGGTTCAAGTTTTGTCAGTAACAAAAATGGCGAACTTGCATTACAAGCACCTAGTTTTCAAGAATCTGTTTATGTGACTGAATATGATGCAGAGCAAAAACAGTTTAAAACTGCTAATGCAATTCCAACTTTAGATACTTTTGCTGAAATCTATCAAGCATTGGTCATGGCAACACGTGACTACGTACAACGCTCAGGATTCCCAGGTGTGATCTTGGGCTTATCGGGTGGAATCGATTCAGCCTTGACACTTGCTATTGCTGTTGATGCGATTGGTGCTGATAAAGTACAAGCCGTGATGATGCCTTATACTTACACCTCTCAAATGAGTGTAGAAGATGCAACAGAACAAGCACGTCGCATGGGCGTAACTTTCGGTATTGCAGAGATTCATCCAATCGTAAATAGCTTCATGCAGACCCTATTCCCATTCTTTGGAAATACGCCTGCTGACGCAACTGAAGAAAATTTACAGGCACGTACCCGTGGTACTTTACTCATGGGCTTGTCTAATAAATTTGGAAATCTTGTACTTTCAACAGGTAACAAGTCTGAAATTTCAGTCGGTTATTGCACACTCTATGGTGATATGGTTGGTGGCTTCTCTGTATTAAAAGATGTCTATAAAACCATCGTCTTCGAATTAGCAAAATACCGTAATACATTAAGTGAAACACCTGTGATCCCTGAGCGTGTCATTACTCGCCCACCTTCAGCGGAGCTGCGTCCTGATCAAACAGACCAAGACTCTTTACCTGCTTATGATGTACTTGATGCAATTCTGTACGCTTATATCGAAGAAGATCTTAGCCAAGCAGACATTATTGCCAAAGGCTACGAAGCTGAAGTGGTTGAAAAAGTAATACGCTTAGTTGATCGTAATGAATACAAGCGTCGTCAGGGTGCAATTGGCCCACGTATTAGTTCACGTGCTTTCAGTCGCGAACGACGCTACCCTATCGTCAATGGATGGACCGCGAATGACTGAAAAAATTGTTTCTGAAAAGTCACAATTACTTGCTCAAGCACTTATGCTTGAGCAAGTGGCATTTTATAAAAATCAGCTTACTACACAGCTTTCTCCTGAGTTCTTTCAGCAGTTTATTCAGTTGTTTCTACAACATGCACCAAATATCAAACTGAAAGAAGTGATAGAGCTTGAACAAATCCAAGCCGTTGTTAAGCGTTATGCCTTTGAAATGCAGCTTGGTGCTGGGCTATTAGAGTTTATTGGTGAAATTGCTCAACGCTTGCATGTTTTTTCTTTACAGTCTTCAGCACATTTAGAAGATGTTTTTTCAGATCACCAATTTGAAATGTGGTTATCTAAATTTCTCGAATTAGAAAATATTCGACATTATTTAAACCACTTTTTGAAAGAAAGTCCTTCAATTCAGCAATTATGCCAATATATTGCAACCACAACTTTACAAAATAAATTACCAAAAGTCTTTTCACAATCTGATGAAGAACAAATTTCTGAAAGCAAATATCAGTGGCAGCAGAAACTAAAGACTTTTTCACATCGTCAACAGCAACGCATTGAACAGAAAATCGAAGAAAGTATTGCTCGCTTTATCCAAGAACAACTTGCCGATCTAAGCTTACTTTCAAATGATGACTTAGAAAGTCTGGCGCGTAATATTTGGGAAGATAACAAAGCTAAACCTTTATCTGAATACACCAAACAAGTCACACCTTTGGATGTTGAAGAATTCTTTGTAATGATTTATGAATACTGGAAAGAGCTACGCCAGTCTTCCTATATTCAAGATCTTATTCTATACGGCGTAAAAGTCTTTTATGATTTTTATGAAGACGAAAGTTTAGAGGATGTATTTGCTGCGATTGGGATTGAAGAGTCAGATCTTCAAAATGAAGCTGTACGTTTTTATCCTAAAGTCGTTGTAGCCTTAGATGAACATGGCGTATTAGAACCTATTATCACCATGATCGTAAAACCTTTTTATGAAAGTCATCAAACTCTAGCGACAATTGAAAAGCATTTATAATTATTATTTTTCTGCTGAGATATATTGAGATTAAATCAATATATCTCTTTAATTTTCTAATTCAATCACATTAAAGCTAATCAACTGAAGCCATCAGAAAACCTGATGGCTATACTTTTTTATCTTGAATCTATAAATAATATTCAGTTGATGCTTAGCAGGTCGAGTAGCCAATAAAAGCACATAAAAAAAACCACGCAGGAGCGTGGTCTATAAAATGGTGGCTATGACGAGACTTGAACTTGTGACCCCCGCATTATGAGTGCGGTGCTCTAACCAACTGAGCTACATAGCCGTAAACTGTGTGCGCATTATCTAGTGTTCTATACAACAGGTCAAGTGTATGACATTGAAAACATAAAACATATGAACAGTTTTTGTGCTTTTAATTTTTATTTGATTACTTTTCAACAAATCTTCTCTCAAACAGAAAAATTAATTAAAAAAGTTCAAATAAAAAAAGACCACGCAGGAGCGTGGTCTATAAAATGGTGGCTATGACGAGACTTGAACTTGTGACCCCCGCATTATGAGTGCGGTGCTCTAACCAACTGAGCTACATAGCCGAAAACTGTGGGCGCATTATCTTAACTTTCACTACACACGTCAAGCACAATTTTAAAAAATTTGAGAAGTGGGCCTGTAAGCCGGGTTCTGTCGAGGACGATCATTCCTCTAGGCGTACAATCACTCATACGCTCAAGCGACCTACCCGAATCCAGCACGGGCCGTGCCTCAGGATTCCTATTTGGTCTTGCTTCTGGTGGGGTTTACCTTGCCGTGAACTGTTACCAGACACGCGGTGCGCTCTTACCGCACCCTTTCACCCTTACCTAATCCTACCTAGCCTCCCTTTATTAAAGGGAGGAACGGAGGGATTGGCGGTCTACTCTCTGCTGCACTTGCCGTCGGTTTACACCGCCCAGGCGTTACCTGGCACCTTGCCCTATGAAGCCCGGACTTTCCTCCCCTGTTTCAGTCACGGAGACCTCCACAGCAGCGACCGTCCAGCCCACTTCGTGGCGCATATTATCAAAGTTAGAAATTAATTGCTCGCATTTTTTTGTGCAGTTAATTTTTTATATTTTGCCATCAACTCATCTTGTGACTCGACATACTGAGGATCAAGCGGAATACAATCAACTGGACAAAATAACTGACACTGTGGCTGATCATGATGCCCCACGCACTCTGTACAAAGTGCAGGGTTAATTTCATAAATCAATTCCCCCATATAAATGGCTTCATTGGGGCACACTGGCTCACAAACATCACAGTTAATGCATTCATCAGTAATATAAAGAGACATCTACCAACCTTGCTGATGTTTGCGTTCAAATGCCTCAACAACAACAGCGGGCACAAACTTATTCACATCACCTTTCAATCGAGCAATTTCTCTTACCAATGTTGATGAAATAAATGAATATTGCTCTGATGGGGTTAAAAATACTGATTCGAAATGAGGATCAAGTTGGCGGTTCATATTTGCCAACTGGAATTCATATTCAAAATCTGAAATTGCTCTTAAACCACGCAGTACTGCTGTTGCACGTTGTTCACGAAAGAAATTGACCAATAAACCATCAAAACCAACAAACTCTACATTAGACAAATGGCTTAATGAAGCTTTCGCTAATTCTACACGCTCTTCTAAACTAAACACTGGATTTTTATGATGACCAATTGCAATCGCAACAACCACTTCGTCAAACATTTTTGATGCTCTTGCAACCAAATCAACGTGCCCGTTGGTAATTGGATCGAAAGTCCCCGGATAAATCACACGTGTTTTAGACATGCGTTGTACTCTAGTTAATGAGATAAGGTACATATTTTAACAAATTTAGCTCTAAACGCGAAATTGCTAAACGATGGAAAAAGATTGCATTTTACGGCACAATAGATGTAATTGTGGAAGTTTGAATTATGGCGCAAGCAACAGTAGTTAAAAAACATAATGGTGGCACGATTGCTCAGAATAAAAGAGCGCGTCACGATTACTTTATCGAAGAAAAATTTGAAGCAGGCATGTCCCTCCTAGGTTGGGAGGTTAAGTCTTTACGTGCAGGTCGTATGACTCTGTCCGAAAGTTATGTCATTTTTAAAAATGGTGAAGCCTTCTTATTCGGTTCGCAAATTCAGCCGTTATTATCGGCATCAACGCATGTGGTTCCTGAATCTACACGAACACGTAAGTTATTACTTTCTCGTCGCGAACTAGAAAAACTTTTAGGTGCCGTTAATCAAAAAGGCTATTCATGTGTACCTTTAGCATGTTATTGGAAAGGTCATTTGGTGAAGCTAGAAATCGCACTTGTTAAAGGTAAGCAATTACACGACAAACGTGCAACTGAAAAAGACCGTGATTGGCAACGTGATAAAGCACGAATGTTACATAAATAATAAAAAAACCTCCGAATTGGAGGTTTTTTTATTATGAAGTATTAAATCACTACATGCTTTAATCGCAGTTCAGCCAAGTATTTCCCAAACTTGCGTGCGGTTTCTAAATCCCCTTCGGGCGGTGTAATTTCAACGCTAGCGTTATCGGACTGCGTCATTAAACCCAGAAAGCTCGACATCCGATTAATATCCGAAGGGCTTCTTCCTGTTGGCATAAATGGCAAACCAGCCCATAACATACCATGTTGCATCGCAAATAAATTAATTTGCTGTAATACCGCCAATTTGTCTCCGCTGAGACCACCACCGTTAGTAAAACCCGCAGCCAATTTCCCCTGCCATGTACGCGCCAACCAACGTTTAGAAGAATCTTCCATAAACTGTTTTAAAGCAGAGGTTAAGCTCCCCATATACGTTGGGCAACCCATCACGATTACATCTGCTTGATCTAATAAATCCCATTGCGGTGCAGCCACAGAAAGTAGATGCACTTCGGCTCCCGCTTGTTCAGCGCCTTGTGCGATATATTGTGCAACCTTAGCTGTGTGCCCATAAGGACTATGGTAAATCACACAAACTTTGATTTGGGGAGTAATTTGCTCAATAACAGACATGGATAATTTAAAAACCAATGAATTAAATCAAGTTTAACATTTTTGAATGTCACAAGGTGAATCAACAATACTCCAAATATGATTTATTGCATAAATACAAAGGTCGCCATCCGCCCCGTTTTTGCATCACGTCGATAAGAAAAGTAATCTTGGTCTTGTTGATACGAACACTGATCACCACCCAATACTGTTTCCACACCTAAACTGTTTAAAATAAATCGGGCAATTGCATACAAATCAGCCTGATATTTACCTTCAATTTGACCTGAAATAAAAGCAACAGCTAATTCAGGATATTTCTCACAGAAAATGGCTTTTACTTCAGCCCCGACTTCAAAGCAAGGTTGGCTGATCGCAGCGCCTAACCACGCCCAAGTTGGCTGAGATTTCATTTCAGTCACGGTATTTTCGATAATTCCATTAGCCAAACCACGCCAACCTGCGTGCAAATTAGCGACTTCTGTACCTTCGGCATTACCCAAAACAATAGGCAAACAATCAGCTGTCATCATCATTAAAGCATGACCTGCTTTTTGCGTAACTAAGCCATCACCTTCAAGTGCAATAAATGGAATTTGCTCGTTAATCGTATGACAAATGCTGCTATGCGTTTGTGTCATCCACGTGATTTTATCTACACCAAATGCAGACAACTCATTCAACAATAGCATTCGATGTTGCTGAACACGTTGCGCATCATCATTCACGTGCAAAGCCAGATTAAATCCTGATAGATTTTTATTTTGAGTTGCAATCGTTTGAGGATGCTGAATACCTGTTTGCCCAACATATATTCCTTTGGGCAACCCTTGTACAAATTCCATAAAATCTGTCCTCTTACCAGAATATATCCCTTAGCTTTTGAACGGGAGAAGCTAAACACATCCCCCTTTATTTAAAGAGAACTTTTTTTAATAAGCTTCATTCTCTTGGCGAAGTACTTCAACCAATTGAGTGAAATCCTCTGGCCATGGCGCTTCAAACATCATTTCTTCACCAGTACGCGGATGCACTAAACCTAATTTTGCTGCATGTAAGGCTTGACGTTTAAAACTGCGTAACATGTCAATTAAGACTTCTGATGCACCAGCAGGAAAACGAACACGATTAACATAAACAGGATCACCTACCAAACCATGTCCAAGATAACTAAAATGCACACGAATTTGATGGGTACGTCCTGTTTCAAGTTGAGCCTGAATACGAGTAAAGTCACGGAAACGCTCTTTCACATTGTAATGTGTTACTGCATCACGCCCACCAGGTAAGATCGCCATTTTGACACGGTCAACAGGATGACGTTTAATCGGTTCATCAATTGTGCCACCTGCAATGATATTGCCATACGCAACTAAATCATAAACACGATAAACGGTTTTTTTCGCAAGTTGTTTACTGAGAGAAAATTGAGCTTCCAATGTTTTTGCAACAACCAATAAACCGCTGGTGTCTTTGTCAATACGATGTACCAAACCTGCACGTGAAAGCTCAGCTAGTTTCGGTGCATGATAAAGCAAGGCATTGACCAAAGTACCTGTGGGATTACCAGCACCTGGATGAACCACCATGCCAACTTCTTTATTAATCACAATAATATCATCATCTTCATAGACAATATTGAGAGGAATATTTTCAGGTTGACTCGATGTTTGGGCTTCTAATTCAACATTCAGCGTAAGCAATTCATTGCCTTCGCAACGATATTTAGGTTTTACAATGTTACCATTTACCAACAGATGCCCGTCTTTCATCCACTGTTTAAGCTTTTCACGAGAGAACTCGCTCCAAACCAATGCAGCAACCTGATCAATACGCTGACCTAGATACTCTTCATCGAGTTGAATTTGCAACGATAAACGTGTTGCAGTTGCATCAGAATTATGATTATCTGCATCGACAGAATCTTCAAGTAAGAAATCTGTCTCGGAAAGGTTTGAATTGGAAGATTGTGTTGAAGTCATTTTGATGATCGATACAAAAATGGTTTAATAACACCATTGTAGCTTATTGTCCCAAAAACAGAGGAATTTTTATGTCGCTACCCCATTATAAAATTACCATATTGGCTTTATCTTTAGGCGTAGCGTCTGTATTTGTCGGTTGTAGCAGTAATCCAAGCAAAAAAGAAGTGGTTGATAAAGGCCCACAGTCAAGTGAACAAGTCTATTTTGAAAAAGCACAAAAATCACTTGAACGTAATCAATATACTGATGCTGTTAAATCACTTGAAGCAATAGATACGTATTATCCAACTGGACAATACACGCAACAAGCACAACTTGAACTCCTCTACGCCAAATTTAAACAAAGAGATTATGAAGGTACGATTGCACTGGCAGATCGTTTCATTCGTTTAAATCCACAGCATCCAAATGTTGATTACGCCTACTATGTTCGGGGTGTAGCCAATATGGAAATGAATTACGACAGTTTGATTCGTTATACGTCATTACAACAATCACATCGTGATGTGAGCTACGTTAAAGTCGCTTATCAAAACTTTGTAGACTTGATTCGTCGTTTCCCAAGTAGCCAATATTCAGTAGATGCTGCACAACGTATGAAATTTATCGGTCAAGAATTGGCCGAAAGTGAAATGAATGCGGCGCGTTTCAATATTCAACGTAAAGCATGGTTGGCTGCTGCTGAACGCGCACAATGGGTCATTGAACGCTACCCTCAAACACCACAAACACCAGAAGCACTTGCAACATTAGCTTATAGCTACCAAAAATTAGGCGATCAAGCCACGTCTCAGCAATATATTGATCTCTTAAAACTAAACTATCCAAATTTAGTTAAGGCAAATGGTGAAGTAAATCTTCGTGCTGCTCGTAAAGAAGGTAGTTGGGTCAATCGTGCCACTTTAGGCTTGCTTGGCCGCGAATCTAAAACGGTACAAGTAAAAGAACAAAGCAATGGTGAAACTGAGCAACGCAGCTTAACAAATCGTTTGAGCCTTGGTTTATTAGATAAACCGACAACTGAAGAAAGCGATTCTGCTCCTATTGACGAACCAACCGATAAACCAAGTTGGATGAACCGTTTAAGCTTCGGGCTATTAGATAAGCCTGAGACCAAAGAAACGTGGGGGGCTGATGCTGCAAATTAATTTGCACTCATCAAAACCACAAAACAGGCAAGTCTACCCTTGCCTGTTTTTCATTTTATGCAACAATGAATTCTGACACACTGACTTCAACGAAGATGTTATCTCTCAGTCCAAAATGGTTAAATGTACATGGCAATTCCACAACATACGATTGATCAAATCTTAGATCGAACTGATATCGTCGATTTAATCGGTCAACGTGTGAAGTTAAAAAAGACTGGGCGTACTTACTCGGGCTGTTGTCCATTCCATCAGGAAAAATCTCCATCATTCCATGTATATAGAGATAAGCAGTATTACCACTGCTTTGGGTGTCAAGCCAATGGTAATGCGATTCGCTTCCTCATGGACATTGATAGTCGTAACTTTGTCGATGTGATGAAAGATTTGTCTAATCAGACAGGCATCGAATTACCGAAAGATAATCACGACAATAAAAAACTTTCTTATAAACGCAGTCCTCAACAAATTGCAGCGGCTCAACCAACAAACACGTCAGTCGCTGAAAATCCAGCACCTATTTCTGTAGCAGACGAATTTATAGATGGGCATTTTGTCGATATAGATCGTGTTATGGATGATCCTTTTGCTCAATTTGATCCATCCTTTTATATGGATGAACAAGTTCAAGAAGGTAATCTCTATGACTTATTGGAAAATGTTGCTCAGTTTTATGAACGCCAACTCCCAATCAGTCAAAAAGCACAAAATTATTTCAAACAGCGTGGCTTATCGGCACAAACGATTCAATTTTGGCGTTTAGGTTATGCACCAGAGGATTGGCAGCATTTAGAAAAAGCCTTTCCACAAGATATTGAAGGTTTGAAACAGCTGGGTCTGATTCGCTCTAGTGATAGTGGTCGAGATTTTGATTTATTACGTGAGCGGGTAATTTTTCCGATCCGTGATCATAAAGGACGCGTGGTTGGTTTCGGTGGTCGTGCGCTCAATGATGAAATTAAACCTAAATATATTAACTCACCAGATTCAGAGGTATTCCACAAGAATCAATTGCTTTATGGTTTGTATGAGGGTCGTAAACTCAAAGCCAACGATTGGTTAATGGTCGAAGGCTATATGGACGTGATTGCATTGCAGCAATATGGTATCAATGGTGCTGTCGCAACACTGGGAACAGCCAGTAATGCGGATCATTTAACTACCCTATTTAAACAAAATTCTCGTATTACCATTGCCTTTGACGGGGATGCTGCTGGACAAAAAGCAGCACGACGCACCTTAGAAATTGCGCTACCCTTACTCAATGATGGTCGTGAATTAAAATTCTTTGTGCTTCCGAATGAACATGATCCAGACTCATTAATTCGTCGTGAAGGCTTAGAAAACTTCCAAAAATTATTACAACAGGCACCGCTTTTATCTGACTTTGTGTTTGCCCATTTAACTGGACAGCATGACGTTAGCACGCCAGAAGGTAAAAGTTTAGTCATGGGAGAACTACGTGAATTAACAGAGTTATTACCTAAACATGGCTCATTCCGTTATCTGCTGAGTCAGTCTTTCCGTGAGAAACTCGGTCTAGGCAAACGCTTTACCCCTCAAATCAGCCACGATGCCTCTTTATCTTTTAATATTCAAACCAAAGATGAAGATTTTGCAATCGCAATTTTAATGCATCACCCATTTCTCTATATTCATTTTGAAGAATTACTTGCAGTGATTGACCAAACTGAGCTGCTGGCTAAAGTTTTAGCTGTGCTCAATATTGTATTTGATGATTTACCGGATGATCAGGAATTAGCAACCTATTACGTACTTGGTGCATGTAGTCGTTATAGTCATGAGATTGCCGATGTTATGCAGAGAACCAATATTGAGTCATTAACTCAAGCACCTGAGATTGCTGATAAATTGGCTAAGGACTTTTCATTAAATCTACAAGAAAAATATTTAAAATTAAAACTGAGATCACCTATCTCACTCATCGAATCACGCAATTTACGTCAACAATTAAATGAGTTAACAAAACAGATTAGCTTGAAGTTATTGTCTTAAAAAATCTCTCGTTTAACGAGAGATTTTTTATATCACAACTGATTGAATTACCATTGATATCCAATAGCAGCAGAACCACCAAAATCACCCTGAGTATTACCAGTACCTGCCAACTTATAAATAACTTTATTATCTTCTGAAATTCCACTCATTCCAATTGCAAATCCTTGTTGACCTTTCCAAGTCCCAGTACCTGCACTTACCATACTATAGCCAGCATTACTAGGCTGTGGTAAAGATGCTGTTGCAAGACTTGCTGCAGTAGCTGCATAAGAGTCCTTTTTAAAAGATTGGAAATCTTGATTTAATTGATCCACACGATTATCTATATAAACCTTGGAATTATTTAACATATTAATACCAACCTGATCAGTATATATCCTAGAATCCGTTATAATTTTCTCATTAGACTCTTTAATTTCAGAACGAATAGTTTTAGCAGTCTCAGCAGTAGTTTTATTAGCTAAACTTAATGTTAGTTTATCACCTTCTACTATAGATTTATTTGTGTGAATTATCTCAGCTGTAGTCTCATCTCGTAGATTTTGTACAATGTTATTTGTATAATTTTTAGAATCAATTAGATTCTTTGTAGAAGCTAAATTTAATTGTTTTAAATTAACAGCATGATCATCTTGTTTAGCATCTGCCAAAGAAGAAATATTTGTGCCTTGCAAATCTATATTTTTTGCATTTAGATGCCCACTAACCTGTAGAACATTCGCTAGCTGGTTTTCACTATATAAGGAATTTACATACACATTACTAGCTGAGACATTTCCAGAAAAATTACCACTAATAGTGCCATTAACTTCTAAATCCTTTGCGATAATTTTTTCACCAACTACTAAATTATCACTTATATGGCTATAACCATTTATATATAAATTACCTTTACCGCTTCCTGTAGCTGAAATTTCTACAACTTTATTATTATTTTTATCTGTAATACCTATATTATCAGCTTTTACTTCCTGAGCATTTAGCTCCCCTATTATTGTAGACTTACCATAAAGATAACTTTCCCCCCGAAGATAGAAATAAGCTGACTCTGTGATATCCCCTGAAATTGAAGAAACTACCGCACCTGATGGACTAGTAACACGAATGCTTTCAGTCACAATATCCCCAGCCTGAGCATTAATAGTAATAATATAAATTACTAACGTTTTTAATATTTTTTGCTTTAATTTCATTGCAAACCACCAAAGTATATTTAAAAAAAAGATACTATACTTTTGATTTTTTACGATGCAATTAAAATTTATTAAAATATAATAATAGCTTACAGTACAGCTTAAATATTTAATAAGATATTAAATAAAATCTTAAAAATATAGTTATTTTAAGAAGATTACAAATAATCTAAATTTACTGTCTCGGTTTACGCTCATGCTCAAAGACATCCTGTAGATGTTGCTGTAACCATTCAAAATAATCTGGATTTTCAGCTTTAGCAGCTTCTCTTAATAAAATAGAAGTTGGGTGCATAAGTTTCTGTGATAGGCGATGAGCAAACTCCTGCATGACCTGTTCTGCTGCATGACCATGTTGCAGTAACTCTAGTGCATGTGCCAATTCTTTTTGGCTGACTTCTTCACTGTGCTGACGATAAGCTTGAATGGTGCTACTCGCCTCTTTCACTTTTTGTTGGGTCATCAATTGAGTAGCCAATTGATTCACCATAATTTCAGCTTCAACAGCCGCCTGACGACGTTGCGCTAAATTTTCATCAATCACACTTTGTAAATCATCTACGCCATATAAATACACGTTATCCAATGATTCCACTTTGGGATCAATGTCACGCGGAACAGCTAAATCGACCATCAACATTTGTTGATAGCGACGCTTTTTCAATGCAGCTTTAACGTCTGAATATTCAATCACTTGATACAAACTACCTGTACAACTAGAGACCACATCCGCTCTATGCAAGTTTTGTGCAAGCTCAGCAAAGGGAATAATTTCAACCTCAACTTGATGGGCAATTTCTTGTGCCAAAAGATTCGCACGTTCGCGGCTACGGTTACAAATTAAAATTTTTGCCACCCCCATTTCCGCTAAATGCTTAGCAACCAAACTATTCATTTCACCTGCGGCAACCACCATAACCGTTAACTTTTCAGGGCGGCTAAAAACTTGCAATGCTAACTGAGCAACTGCATAACCCATTGAAACAGCATGGCTACCTACAGAGGTTTCTGAACGAACACGTTTCGCTGCATAAAAAGCATATTCAAAAACACTATTTAGTTCAGGCGACACAGTTTGTGCGTCTTTAGATAAAGCCAAAGCACTTTTAACTTGCCCTAAAATTTGCGGCTCACCCAACATCAAAGAGTCTAAACCACTTGCAACACGCATCAAATGTGTAACAGCTTGAGCATTTTCGTAACGATAAACATGATGAATTAACTGTTTTACATCAATATTATTCACTTGGGCTAACCAAGTCAGAACACTATCAGCATCTTCTGTCATGGCATAAACTTCAGTGCGATTACAAGTTGATACAACAACTAAATCATTCAAAGGTGAATGTTTATTTTGTTCAAGTAATAGCGCAGCTAATCGCTCTGCATTGAAAGCGATTTGTTCACGAAGTTCAACAGAAGCTGTTTGATGGTTGACACCCAATGCAAAGAAAGACATATCAGATCATCATTTCGCTAAATTTATGTTATTGTGCAACATCGGTGTCATAAAAAGCATTACTTTGGATCAATAAAAATTGCGTCAGCTATATCGCCGTACCCTTTTTAGCGGCAAGACGATTCGACGGTATTCTACCACAATCTTGTTGTTAGGTAGCATGAGCTCGTATGTCTCTGCACAAGCAATACACGACATGTATGCAGATAAAAGTTTTGACAGCGCATTACAACAAAGTATGGTGGCTGAATTTTCTCTTGCTTATGATGATATTGCAACTGCTCTACATAATTATACTGTGCTTGCTATTCAAAGTAATTCAACCACCATCAAACAGCGTGCTTTAGATGTCGCCTTAGAATATAACGATTTTCAATCTGCGTTAGATATTGCAACACATTGGGTAGAACAAGAACCCAAAGATGTTCCTGCTTTATTTTACTTATCACATATTGCCCTAAAAACCCATGAATATGAATTGGCAGCAAAAACATTAGACAAAATCTTAAATATTGACCCAACTGCTGATCTCGAACAAATTTTGGCAGGGATTGCACCCGAACAAGCACAAGATCGTGAAATTTTATTAAATGCCTTACGTACCAGTAAAGAACGTGAAAACCCATCTATCTTAGCTTTAATCGCTGGATTAGAAGCGCAAGATGGCTTATATGAGCAAGCATTAAATAATATCAATAAAGCCTTACGTAAACGTTCAAAATCGACCAGTTTCATTTTGATGAAAGCCAATCTATTAATGGCGTTACGCGACGATACTGAAACACAAAAGTGGTTTGCACAAGCCAGTCGAAAAAATAAAACCAATATTGATATACGATTAGCTGAAGCTCGCTATTACATTCAAATCAATCAACAACAGCAAGCATTAGATAAGCTTGAAAGTATTATCAAAGATTATCCAAAAACTGAAGAAGCTTTATTTATTGCTGGCTTAACCAGTATTGATTTAAAACAATACGAAAAAGCTGAACAATATTTAGTTGAATTGCGTTCTTCAGCAAAATATCAGAATGAAGCTTATTACTATCTTGCAATCAATGCGCAACGCAAACAACATTATGAAACTGCCAAAGCATACTATCGACTCGTGGATGGCAGCTTATATATTGTATCTCGACGCAATATGGTCACTATTTTCGAAAAGCAAGGGCAATTAAATGATGCTTTACGCTTTCTTACACAAGAACGGGTGAATTATCCACAACATGCAAGTTTCTTATATCAAGCACAAGCAGATATTTTAAAGAAAACGGATAATAAAAAAGCAGCTTTGGTATTGCTAGATGAAGCGATTAAGAGCTTACCCGATGATCCTGAACTGATTTATGCAGAAGTATTATTGCTGGATCCTTATACCGATCGGGATAAATTAGATAAAACCCTAAAGCAACTTTTAATTATTGAACCCAATAGCCCGACCTATTTAAACGCTTATGCGTATACCTTAGCATTGCAAAATCGTCGTCTAAAAGAAGCACGAAAATATGCAGAACTAGCGCTCAACTTTGCACCTGAACAAGCCTCTATTCTTGATACATTAGGCTATATCGCTTTTCTACAAAATGATTTTGATACCGCAGCCAAAGTCTTGGGACAAGCCTATTCAATTAGCCAAAATATCAATATTGGCGTTCGCTATGCTAAAGCGCTGTATATGCAAGGCGCACTCACACAATTTAGTGAGGTGTTACAGCAATTGAAACAAAAACATGCAAATACCCCACAATTACAACAACTTGATAGCTTAATCTTACCTATCACTGTAAAAAAGAGTTAAATACATGCACTTGTTTTCAAAATTATGTGTCGCGATATGTAGCAGTAGTATTCTAGTATTAACAGGCTGCCAACATCTAAGCCAACCAAATAAGATAATTGCTTCACCACAAGTGCAAGATGAAAATAACTTTAGCTTACAAGGTAAAATAGGTGTACGTACACCACAACAGTCTGGCAGTGCTTTTTTTACATGGGTTCAACAACAAGATCAATTTGATATTGAACTGACTGGAATTTTAGGTGTTGGGAAAACCCAAATTGAAGGAAAACCAGGTCAAGTCACCTTAAATAGTGCCAAAACAGGTCTAATTACGGCAGCTACACCTGAAGAATTACTGGAAAAAGCGACAGGTTGGCAGGCACCGATTATGCACCTTGCCTACTGGGTACAAGCGAAGCCTGCGACGCAAAATGCTCAAGCGAGCAAAGACGAACAAAATCGCTTGAAACAGCTCATTGAAGATGGCTGGACTGTTGATTTTAGCTATAACGATAAGCAAATCCTTCCAAATAAACTTTTGTTGAAGCAAGCACTTGCTGACGATAAAGAAAACCGTATTACAATGGTGATTCAAAACCGATAGATTAGATTCTTTTATGATTAGAGTACCTTCCCCTGCTAAATTGAATTTATTTCTGCATATCACTGGTCGTAGAGACAATGGTTATCATGAATTACAAACTATTTTTCAACTGATTGATTTATATGATTGGATGACTTTTGAGCCAATTGCGGATGGAATGATTCATATTGAAGGCTTAAACGAGGTTGCTCTTGAACAAAACTTAATCTATCGTGCAGCCCAATTACTCAAACCCCATGCAAAAGAACCATGTGGATTAAATATTCAAATAGAGAAAAATATTCCTATGGGTGCTGGTCTTGGCGGCGGTTCATCTAATGCTGCGACCACACTCATTGTACTGAATCAACTGTGGCAATGCAGTTTAAATGAACAGCAACTCGCTGATTATGGTGTGCAATTGGGTGCAGATGTGCCTATCTTTATTTTTGGTCTAAATGCATGGGCAGAAGGCATAGGTGAACATTTATCATTCATAGACTTAGCTCAAAAACAATTCATAATTTTAAAACCTGACTGTTTTATCAGCACTCAAGCACTTTTTTCACAAAAAACATTGACAAGAGATTCTAAGATCACTACATTTTGCGCCTATCAGTTAGAACCTTTTAATTTTAGAAATAACTTTGAACCTTTGGCTCGACAGTTATATCCTGAAGTAGAAGAAGCAATGCAATATTTAGATCAATTTGGTCTAGCAAAGCTTACAGGTACAGGTGCTTGTGTTTTTATTGAAGTAACAAGTGAAATGGATATAAAGAAAATTTTGCAAAATGCGCCTTGTAAAGCTTACTTGGTCAATAGTTTGGCAGAATCTCCTTTAAGAAATTTTTCAGTTACATGTTAGGGGCGTCGCCAAGTGGTAAGGCACCGGGTTTTGATCTCGGCATCCGTTGGTTCGAATCCAGCCGCCCCTGCCAATTTTCATCTGTAGATATATGTAATATATAGGGGCGTCGCCAAGTGGTAAGGCACCGGGTTTTGATCTCGGCATCCGTTGGTTCGAATCCAGCCGCCCCTGCCATTACATATTATCAAATTAGGGGCGTCGCCAAGTGGTAAGGCACCGGGTTTTGATCTCGGCATCCGTTGGTTCGAATCCAGCCGCCCCTGCCATATCTTTAGACAGACTTGTTTTATATCGATACTTGCTCAATTATATTGACATTATCATACAAAACGATTAAAGTTCTGCCGCATTAGGGGCGTCGCCAAGTGGTAAGGCACCGGGTTTTGATCTCGGCATCCGTTGGTTCGAATCCAGCCGCCCCTGCCATCCAAATTCATTATAAGCCAACCGCCAAGGGTGCTTCATGCCCAATCTTGTCGTTTTTAGTGGAAGTGCTCATCCACATTTCGCCCAAAAAGTCGTAAGCCATTTACATATCCCTCTCGGTGCTGCTTCTGTAAGCAAGTTTTCTGATGGTGAAATTTCAGTTGAAATTACTGAAAATGTTCGTGGTAAAGACGTTTTTATCGTTCAATCTACTTGTGCGCCTACCAACGATAACCTGATGGAAATCTTGGTCATGGCTGATGCTTTGCGTCGTGCAAGTGCTGGTCGTATCACTGCAGTCATTCCGTATTTCGGTTATGCACGTCAAGATCGTCGTCCACGTTCTGCTCGTGTTCCAATTACTGCAAAAGTTGTTGCAGACATGCTGACAACTGTAGGTATTGACCGTGTGGTAATGATCGACTTACACGCAGACCAAATTCAAGGTTTCTTCGATATCCCAGTTGATAACATCTATGGTACGCCAGCGTTGTTAGCTGATTTACGTCAACAACAACATGACAACTTAATGGTTGTATCTCCTGACGTAGGTGGTGTTGTTCGTGCACGTGCTGTTGCAAAACAGTTAGGTGATATCGATTTAGCGATTATTGATAAACGTCGCCAAAAAGCAAATGAGTCACAAGTGATGCATTTGATTGGTGATGTAAAAGATCGTGACTGTGTCATTGTTGATGACATGGTAGATACAGCAGGTACGCTTTGCAAAGCTGCAGATGCACTGAAACAATTTGGTGCTCGTCGAGTGATTGCTTATGCGACTCACCCTGTTTTATCAGGCAAAGCGATTGATAACCTTCGTAACTCTGTTATTGATGAACTCGTTGTTACTGACACGATTCCTCTTTCAGATGAAGCAGCAAACTTAGGTAAAATTCGCCAAGTTTCTGTTGCAAGCATGGTTGCTGAAACAATTCGTCGTATCAATAACGAAGAATCTATTAGCGCTATGTTCGATAGTTATCTATAATAGCCCAGCTTTTTTTCTTAAACCCTAGCTCGCTAGGGTTTTTCTATCACTAAACTGGTCGCAAGTTTAGTTACTCAAACTCAATGAGGATATGCCCATGGCAAACTTCGTATTAAACGCTCAAGCACGTGAAGTAGCACAACAAGGGAAAGGTTCGAGCCGCCGCCTTCGCCACGCTGCTCAAATCCCAGCAATCATCTATGGTGGTAGCGCTGAGCCTGTAGCTGTTACTTTAGAGCTTCGTGAAATCGTTAAAGCTTTAGAAAACAATGCTTTCTTCGAAGAAGTTATCGAGATCAAAATCGGTGATAAAGTTGAAAACGTTAAAATCCAAGCGTTACAACGTCACCCAGCTAAAAACACACCTATGCACGCTGACTTCAAACGCGCATAAGTGTTAAAGGCGTAAATTAGTGTCAAATATTTCGCTAATTGTTGGTTTGGGTAATCCTGGTAAGGAATATGCCCAAACCCGCCATAATGCAGGTTTCTGGTTCGTAGAACAGCTTGCAGATCGTTATGGTATTTCTTTAAAGGCTGATCCAAAATTTCATGGATACAGCGGTCGTGGTCAAATTGATGGTCATGACGTACGTTTACTCTTACCTACCACTTTCATGAACCGTTCTGGTCAAAGTGTCGTACCATTTGCCAAATTTTATCAAGTTGCACCTGAAGCAATTCTTGTTGCTCATGATGAACTCGATATGGATCCTGGCATTATTCGTTTAAAATCAGGTGGTGGACATGGCGGACATAATGGTCTTCGCGACATCGTTCCACATATTGGTGCTAATTTCCATCGCTTACGCATAGGAATTGGACATCCTGGTTCTAAAGAACGTGTTTCTGGTCATGTGCTTGGCAAAGCTCCTAGCAGTGAACAAGCTTTAATGGATGCAGCGATTGATCATGCCTTATCAAAAGTGAAAATGCTTGTCGATGGACAAGTTTCACAGGCCATGAATCAAATTAATGCATACAAACCCGCTTAAATTTAAACTGAATTGTTGATCAATCACGCTTGCCATATTGCATTTTTAAGCGCAAAATGCGCATCAAACCGCCTATCGCCAGCGGGAAACGTGACAAGTCAACCAATAAGATATTCATCTTAGGTCTTACTCAGGAGACGCTAGCCATGCTATCTCGTTTATTAAAATGTAAAATTCACCGTGCAGTTGTCACTCATGCAGAACTTCATTACGAAGGTTCTTGTGCAATTGATGGTGTATTAATGGACTTAGCAGGGATTCGTGAATACGAAGAAATCCACGTATGGAACGTAACGAACGGCAAACGCTTCACAACTTATGCAATTCGTGGTGAAGAAGATTCTGGTATCATTTCAGTCAATGGTGGCGCAGCGCACCAAGCTGATGTGGGTGATTTAGTCATTATTGCAACTTTTGGTGATTTCACTGAAGTAGAAGCAAACCTCCACAAACCACGTTTGGTTTATGCAAATCCAGACAATACAGTCAATCACACAGCAAACTGTATTCCTGTGCAAATCGCATAAGCAGTAAAAAATTCCTAAAAAGCCAGTCAATATGAACTGGCTTTTTTTATGGCTGGGTCAATACCAAATGCTAAATGGAACTCATCAAAACAATTCAAAAACAATGATTTCTCCACGACAAAACCGAAACTTCATTTGCTTAAATTCATATTTCAATAGAACGATCCATTTCATAAATAGTTCCCTTTCCTCTCAAAAAACTAGCTATAATCAAAGCACATCGCTTCAGGGCGGGGTGAAATTCCCCACCGGTGGTAAGTTAGGCTTTGATCATCACCGACCTAATCAGCCCACGAGCCTGTATATATATTTATATACTCGCAGATTTGGTGAGATGCCAAAGCCGACGGTATAGTCCGGATGAAAGAAGACGAAATTACCAGAACAACTTTGGTTCGTTTTGGTGCGCGCTTATTTTTACATCAGTCCTGAAATGTTCAACCGTATCCTATTTACGAGAGCGTTTCATTATGTCGAGTTTAATTCAACCCGAACTTTTCTTTTCAGCCCTTTCTCCTGCTGAACAACGTATTCAACAAGCTTTAGAAGACATCCGCCAAGGCAAACCCGTCTTGGTTATGGATGATTTTGACCGCGAAAATGAAGCCGACTTAATTATTGCTGCTGAAACACTCACTGTCGAAACCATGGCACAAATGATTCGTGATGGTTCTGGTATTGTATGTTTATGCTTAACCGAAGAGCTAGCCGATCATTTAGAACTCCCACCAATGGTGGTCGACAATTCTAGCCAATTTAAAACAGCATTCACGGTAACGATCGAAGCAGCTCAAGGCGTTACGACAGGTGTTTCTGCTAAAGATCGCGTAACAACAGTTTTAGCTGCCACTAAAGATGGTGCTATTGCAAGTGACCTCAGTCGCCCAGGTCATGTATTTCCATTACGCGCACGTGATGGCGGTGTATTAACTCGCCGTGGACATACCGAAGGAACCATTGATTTAGCTCGCTTGGCTGGCTTAAAACCATCAGGTGTATTATGTGAATTGACTAATCCAGATGGTTCTATGGCATCAGGTATTCAAGTTTTGGCTTATGCTCAAACACATGGTTTAACACTCATTAGTATTGAAGAATTAGTTCAATATCGCTTGAAGCATAATCTCTAATCAAAGAATAAAAAGCCTCGAATCATCGAGGCTTTCCATTACTTCAATGGTTATGAAACTTTTCGTTCCACATTAAGTTCATCAACTTTGCTGATCAATTGGCTGAATTGTGAGATTTGGGCAATCGGTTGTGCCTGAACGAGTTCTTCTGCTGTTCCATAACCATAATTTACAGCAATGGTTTCAATACCATTGGCACGCGCACCAATCACATCATATTGGCGATCGCCCACCATGATACATTGCCGTGCATCCAACTGCTCTTTTTCCAGAATATAAGCAATCAAATCAGCTTTATTGGTACGCTCACCGGTTAATTCACTACCATACATTTCAGTAAAATATTGATCTAATTCAAAATGAGCCAAAATGCGTTTCGCATAAACAGTCGGTTTTGCTGTCGCTAAAAATAATTGATAACCTTGTACTTGTAACTGTTGCAACGTTTCTACGACTGTTGCATAGACTTCATTTTCAAATAAGCCAGTCACTGAAAAACGCTCGCGATAAGCAAGTAACGCTTGTTCAGCAAAATCATCATCCTGAGTATTTAATAACTTTGCCAAAGAAGCTTTCAACGGAGGTCCAATCGTCCAATCCAAATCAACCTCATCGGCTAAAGGATGACCCAATTTTTCTAAAGCATAACGAATTGAGCGATGAATACCCGCTTTAGGGTCAGTTAAAGTCCCATCTAAATCAATCAGAATATTTTTGATCGTCATTCGTTCAATCTCTTAAAGCCTTACATAACATAGTCGAGAGTTTCTCGAAACTCCCATATACTAGCCTAAATGAGAGAATAAAAGGAAATGGCTGTGCGTCCTACCGTACTATGTTTTTCAGGTTTAGATCCATCGGGTGGTGCTGGCTTACAAGCAGATATTGAAGCAATTGGGCAAAGTGGTGCACATGCAGCAATTGCTTGTACTGCTTTAACCATTCAAAATTCGCAACAAGTGTTTGGTTTTGAAGCCACTTCAAAAGAGTTACTACTTGCTCAAGCAAATGCGGTAGTGGGTGATTTACCCATTAAATGTGTAAAATCAGGCATGCTGGGTACAACCGATAATATCGCAGCCTTAGCTGAGTTTTTAGGTCAACATCCAGATTATCTATATGTACTCGATCCAGTTTTAGTGGCAAATAGCGGAGGTTCACTCGGTGATCAAGCAACATTAGTTAAAGCATTTGTTGAATTAATTCCATTGGCAACCGTGATCACCCCCAATACCGTTGAATTAAGAGCCTTAACAGGTATTGATGATATTGAGCAAGCCACTCAAAAATTATTTGAAATGGGCGCAAAAGCGGTATTGGTGAAAGGTGGACATGAAGATACACCTGATCATATTCGCAATGTACTTTATACTGACGGCAAAATGATTGCTGAAAGCCATTGCCCTCGTTTAGAAGGTCAATATCATGGTTCAGGCTGTTCTTTGGCAAGCTTCATTGCAGGGCGTTTGGCTTTAGGCGATTCTTTAAAAATCGCCGTTCAACATGCCGAAACATGGTTGTTTGGCGTATTAAAACAGGCTGAGACACCTGTACCCAATGGGCAAAAGGTTCCAAAACGCTTTTAATACTTTAGTGGCAATGAATAGAAATATGCAGGTTTCTATTCATTTGCTCAAGATACACTAACGATAGTTCACACCATTATTCAAATCAAAAACTTCACCACTTAAACAATTGGGTGCTGCATCCGCTAACCAAAATGCCATATCTGCAATTTCTTGTGCTTGGCAAAACTGCTGATTCAAAGTGGCTTCTTTTAAACGTTTCTGTCTCTCAATCGGAATCTTTTGCATCATCTGAGTTTCAACAGGACCAGGTGCGAGGCTAAAGGTTTGAATATGATACTGGGCATGACTTCAAGCTAAACTACGCATCCCATTTATCAACCCTGCTTTTGAAATTCCATACCAAATATCAGGATGTCCCATTTGCCCTGCAATAGAAGCAAGACTGATAATTCGTCCAGCTTGCTGCGTTTTAAATATCTTTTCAGCAACATCAATACTCAACTGCATGGTATGAATCAGATTTACATTCATAATTTTTGCATTTCTTCCCATGTATATGAACTTGCTGTAAGTGTATTCATATAACCAGCATTATTAATCAGAATATCAAACTGCCCAATCTGCTGAATTGCGTTCTCAAGCTGATCATAATGCAGCATATCTGCTTGCCAATGATGTAAATTAGGATGTGAATATTGTGGTACATGGCGAGAAATATTATGCACTTCATAATGCTGATCTAAGAGTTTCTGGGCAATTGCTTGCCCAATCCCTTGACTTGCTCCAGTGATAACCACTTTTTTCATCATCAACCTATTATTCATCTAATTCAATAAAATGCGGTAATTGTTGGAAACATGCTAGCCAAGCTTGAACATCTGGATATTGATCTAATTCAATGTTTCCTTGATGCGCTAAAGCGATGTAGGGGTAACAGGCAATGTCTGCAATCGTAGCTGATTCACCAACCAACCAATGTCTTGTTTTTAAATGTTGATTTACAACTGCTAATGATGCATGTGACATTGCAGTCGCATTTTCGATATCAATATTTGGTTTTTTAATCAGATAAAATGCTCGTGCTGCCGATAAAGTAGAAGCAATTCTTTGATTGGCAAAAAACAACCACTCTAAAACATGCGTCATTGCAATTGTTTCTTGAGGAAACCAAAGCTGATGAGCATCATATGTTCTAGCGAGATAGCACAAGATTGCTTGAGAATCATGGATATGCCTCCCCTGATCTTCTAGCACAGGAATCTGCCCTAAAGGATTCAGTTTTAAAAAATGCTCTGTCTTTTGCTCTTGGTCAGCTAAATTTATAGAGACTTTTTCGTAGTCTAAATTCAGAAATGAAAGTAACAATCTGATTTTGTAACAATTTCCTGAGATTACAGTATTATAAAGTTTGATTGTCATCTTCTTTTGTGGTTATAGTTTTACTGTACCGAACGATCGGTGCAAGAACAAGTGATCTGAGTAATTTTTATGGATAAACCAACATTGATTCGATCTTTGTTAAGTATTTTTAGAGAATACGGCTATGAAGGTGCATCTTTATCTAAAATCTCAGATCGTACAGGTTTAGGTAAAGCCAGTTTGTACCATCATTTTCCAAATGGAAAACAACAAATGGCACAAGAGGTTTTGAGCTATTTAGAACAATGGCGCGAAGACAATATTTTTACTCATCTACAAAGCAGTACCCCACCCATTGAACGCTTAGAAGCTTTAACAAATTCATTGAAGCAGGTGTACGAAAATGGTCATGTGGCATGCATTTTGGCAGTTTTGACCTTGAGTGAAGCTCACCAAATCTTCTTACCTCAAATCCAACCTGTCTTTTTAAGATTGATTGAAAACATTGCACTCGTTTTACAAGATGCAGGAATGACAGAGGATCAAGCTTTAGAACGGGCACAAGATACCGTGATATGCATTCAAGGGGCTTTAATCTTATCTAGAGCATTACAAAGCCCAACACCTTTTTTTACAATTAATGGATAAACTTCCTAAACAATTATTAAATCATATTTGAATTCTATAAAAAGGCGCATAGTGCGCCTTCTTGACTTGACGCAATGATCATCATAAGTACGTCTTGTAAATCTATGTATATTTTTAAGTTAATTCTTCATAGAGAACCACAAAAATGACTCCATGCTGCTTTCGATCAGCTCAAAGCATCATGCAATTTACGCATCTTCTCCCACAATATTCGCCATATAATCAATTGCAGATCGAACTGTGATAATTTTCTCTGCCTCTTCATATGGAATTTGAATACCAAACTCTCCTTCCAAAGCCATAATGAGTTCAACTACAGCCAATGAATCAGCACCTAAATCCTCTGTAAAAGATGCGTTAGGCAAAACCTCATCTTCATCCACACGCAATTCTTCAATGATGATTTCTTTAATACGTTTTGCGATATCCATAAAATTCCCTTTTGTTGTTATGATCTAATAAATTATTTTTAATAGCATAAACTTTATACACTCAAATAAATTATTTGCATATTAATAGTTTGTTTTTTCTTGTAAAAATATGTATTTATTCTTTCAAGCATAAAATTAAATATCTAAAAAATCAGCTTTTTCTTAGCTTAAATCTAACTATCTTCTCCTACATGAGCTGCCACATAATCAATAGCATTACGGACTGAGAGAATTTTTTCTGCCTCTTCATCTGGAATCTCAATACCAAACTCTTCTTCAAAAGCCATAATCAGCTCAACAACATCCAAAGAGTCAGCGCCTAAATCATCTATAAAAGTTGCATTTGGTACAACTTCATCTTCATCTTCATCTTCACCAAGCTGCTCAATGATGATTTGTTTAATACGGTTGTCTATATTCATAAAGTTTCCTTTTGTTTTTATGATTTAGTAAGTTATTTTAAATAGAGTAAATTTTATACATCTAAATAAATTATTCTCATATTTATCGTTTATTTTTCTTGTAAGATATTTTTACATCTATTCATATGAAAAGTTGAACATATAAAAAAGCCACCGAAAAGGTGGCTTTTAATCATGCGATATGATTAACCAAGTTTTTTGGTTACATAATCAATTGCAGATTGAACAGTCGTGATTTCATTAGAATCTTCGTCTGGAATCGTGATGTCAAAATCATTTTCGAAAGACATTACAAGTTCAACCAAATCTAAAGAGTCAGCACCTAAGTCATCCATAAAAGATGCTTCGTTTTTAATCTCTTCGGCACGCATACCTAATTGTTCAGCTACAGCTTGTTTGATGCGTTGTTCGATATCGCTCACAGGAATTCTCCTCATTGCTTGTGGCGTTTTAATTTGCCACTAGTTTAATTGAATATAAAAACTTTTAAAAGTTTATACATCGCCAGTTAGGCCATGTATAGCCCACCATTTACGTGTAAAACTGTACCAGTAATGTAACTAGCCTTATCACTAGCCAAGAAACTCACTGCATCAGCAATATCTTGAGGTTCACCTAGACGACTTAAAGCTACTTGATCAGTCATTTTTTTACGAATATCTTCGCTTAACTGATCAGTCATTTCAGTGGCAATGAAACCAGGTGCAACACTGTTCACTGTAATCTGACGACTCCCCATCTCTTTGGCTAAGCTACGACTGAATGCTTCAATCCCTGCTTTTGCTGCTGAGTAGTTCGCCTGTCCAGGGTTGGCAAAATGTGCAACCACTGAACTAATGTTAATAATGCGGCCAAAACGTGCTTTGGTCATGCCCTTCAATACACGCTTAGATAAGCGGTAAACGGCTTTGAGGTGAATGTTGAGAATATCATCCCAATCATCTTCAGACATACGAAGTAGCAAATTATCTTTGGTAATGCCTGCGTTGTTGACCAATACCAACACTGAACCATATTTTTGCTCAATGTCTGAGACAAGTGCATCAATCGCTGTGCCATCACGAACATCGAGTACAGCACCTGCTCCATGTTCAGCAAAACTTTCTGTGAGTTTTTGCGCGCCTGATTCAGAAGTCGCGGTACCAACTACAAAAAAACCGTCTTGAATGAGTTGCTGTGCAATTGCTGCGCCAATACCTCGGCTTGCTCCTGTCACTAACGCAACTTTTCGTTGTTGTGTCATGCAATTTTTCCTTCTGCCACTAACACTGCGTTTAGGGCATCTTCCATACGTGCTTTGCTATCAATCGCAAATGCTTTTTCTATGTTGGGTAATCGCTTGGCAAGATTGCTGAGTACTGTACCTGGTCCACATTCAACCACATACTGCACGCCTTCATCTTGAAGATATTGCATGGTACGTGTCCATTGAACTGACTGATATAACTGAGCCGTTAATACCTGACGTAATTGAGCAACATCTGTCGCGATTTCCGCGTTGACATTTTGTATTACAGGAAGGTGGGGTAGCTCAATGGCAGTTTGTTCCAAAGCTTCAGCAAACTTTTCTGCTGCTGGTTTCATCAAGGTACAATGTGACGGAACAGAAACAGGCAATGCAATCGCTTTACCTGATTGCTCTTTTGCTTCAGCCATGACTTGCTGAACCAAAGCTGTACTGCCTGCAATCACCACCTGACCTTGCGCATTATAATTCGCCGCTTCAACCGAACCTTGACCAGCCGCAGTTACATTCACTTTTTGGCAAAGCTCGATCACTTTCTCATCGGCTAAACCAAGAATTGCAGCCATTGCGCCTGTACCTTGAGGAACAGCACTCTGCATCAATTTTCCGCGTAAATGGACTAATTTAACCGCGTCAGCTAGAGTCATTGCCTCTGCTGCAACAAGCGCACTATATTCTCCCAAAGAATGTCCAGCCAAGTATTTCGGTGCTATACCACCTAACTCTAACCATACACGCCATAAGGCAATACTTGCTGTTAGCAAAACTGGTTGAGTATTTTCAGTTTGGTCTAAACCCTCACCACTTTGGGAAATCTGCCAAAGATCAAAACCAAGTGCTGCTGATGCTTCTGCAAAGGTATCTCGAACGACACTAAACTGCTCTGCAAGCTCAGCCAGCATTCCTACTTTTTGTGAACCCTGACCAGGAAAAACAAATGCTGTTTTTGTTGCTTGAGCAGCCTGCTCAAGTCGCTTAGTCGACATATAAAAATCCTTAAAATGGTCTATCGCCAGTTTTATCAACACTCATGATTCTACATGAGAATGACAACAGACTCTTTTCCGATGCGGCAATTTACCATTGATTAAATCGTTTTTTAATTGCGAAAAACAACAAAAAAGGGAGCTTTCGCTCCCATTTTTTTTATACTTTAAGCTAACGCTTAATGCATATAACTCAATTATTCAGCATCAGCTGCTTTAGCGAATAATTGACGACCACGGTAAATACCGTCTTTAGTCACGTGGTGACGACGATGAGTTTCACCAGTAGTTTGGTCTACAGATAATGCATTCTCGGTTAAAGCGTCATGTGAACGGCGCATGTCACGGCGAGAGCGACTTTTACGGTTTTGCTGAACGGCCATGATGGCTCCTTACAAAGATCGAAAAATGGATCAGAACAAATTCAGTTGTCTTAACTCAACATGATAACACAAATTGTGTTATGAGTTAAGTTTGCCTTTCAAACTTGCCAAAACATCAAACGGATTATCCCGCTTTTCTTCGACAACGTCCTGAACGACAGGTTGATGTTTATGCTCACAAACATCATGTTTGGGAGACAAAGGCATCAACAATAACAATTCATCTTCTAGTAATGCGAGTAAATCAATCGAAGCAGGTGTATCAATACTCCCTTTTTTCGACGATTCACTTTCACCTAAAACGATGAAATCAGCATCCTCATCCAATCGCTCTATCAGTGACTCATCATCAATTAAAGCTAAATGAAATTCTGAGACTAATTCAATTTCAACAGACCCCAAACAACGTTGGCATTCCATTGGAACTTTAGTATCAATATGTCCATCTAACCATACAATGCGATGATAGGCATCCATTGATAGCTTACAGTCTATGTTGATCAATTGATCATCAATTGAACCAACAGCTTCTCGAGCAATACGAGCAAAGCGAGACAATGGCAGTGTTCCTGACCATGTATAGCCCTGTTCAGCCCATTTAAATGGCTCGATTTGGCTTGGAAAAGTATTTGCTGACATAATTAAGGCGGCAATTCTACAAATTCATCGGTACTCTGTCAAAGATTAAGATACAATTTTGCACTTCTTTAGACAGAACTCGTGGTAACACAGCAATGCATCTGTTGCAGCCGCAACTTGAAGTAACAACTTCATCACTTGTTAGCCCCCATTCAATCAATGCTCCTATGTTAACACCAGATCAAGTGCAACGCTCATCTTGGCAAGAGTTAACAACAGAACCAGAACAGGTTGATTGGCTTATTTTACACTTTAATGATTGGTTTTCCCACCATAATGTCACGCTTGTTAAAGGTGATTTTGAACCAGAATATTTCCCAGCGATAAATCAACAACCTGCAAAAATCCAATTTGCACATGGTTTCTTTAACAGTGCCTTACATGAAATTAGTCATTGGAGTATTTCAGGTGAAAAACGTCGCCTTTTACCTGATTTAGGTTATTGGTATGCACCCGATGGTCGTACTGCAGAACAGCAAGCTTTATTTGAACAAGTTGAAATTAAGCCTCAAGCCATTGAATGGTTATTTGCAACAGCCTTTGGTCGAAAGTTTCGTGTCTCTTTAGATAACCTAACGGGTGATAGCGGCAATGGGACACAATTTAAAGATAATGTTTTTGCTCAAGTACAACGTTATTTTTCAGGTGAAGCCACTTTACCACGAGATGCTGCACTTTTTATTCACTATATCTGTGTTTGTACCCGTAATGGCTTACCATTACAACTAAATGAATTTAAACGTGAATTACTTGATTGAATGACAAAATTAACACATCTAAGACTTGCATCTTTACTAGAACAAGTTTCATACTTAATTCAGCCATAAAGATCAGGGAGTTACAATAATAATGTTACATTTACATATTCATCCTGAAAATCCACAGGCTCGCTTAATCACACAAGCCGTTGAGCGTATTCGTGCGGGTGATGTTGTGGTTTATCCAACAGATGCAGCCTATGCGATTGGTTGTCAGATTGGGAATAAAAGTGCGATGGAGCGAATAGCTCAAATTCGTGGCTTAGGTCCTAAACATCAATATGCAATTATGTGTTGTGATTTATCGGATATTGCAACTTATGCAAAAGTCGATAATGCGATGTACAGACTGTTAAAAGCCAATACCCCTGCTATTACTACATTTATTTTACCTGCCACCAGTGAAGTGCCAAAGCGCTTAATGCACCCAAAGAAAAAAACAATTGGTCTGCGCATTCCAAGTAATCCTGTTGCACAAGCTTTATTACAAGAACTTGGTGAACCGTTATTAACCAGTACATTGATCTTGCCTGATCAAAAAGATCCGCTTGATGATCCTTATGATATTGAAAATCAACTGGCCAAACGAATTGACGTGTTTATTGATAGTGGTTTTGGCACTTTATCGACTACGAGTATTGTAGATTTATCAGGAGAAAATCCTGTAGTTGTCCGTCGTGGTGTGGGTGATGTCAGTGCTTTTGAGTAAGCACTGATCTTTAGTCGATAAAAAATTCTGAAAGACGTTGTTTCTGAAAACCCTGCGCATCAAAATTATCAGGACTCAGCCATTGCTGATAGGTTTTCTCCAAGTCTGACCATTCCTCATCAATGATTGAAAACCATACGGTATTTCGGTTTCGGTTTTTCACAATTCTGTCTTGGCGGAATAAACCTTCATATTGAAAACCAAAGCGTAATGCTGCAGCTTTAGAAGGCGCATTACAATCATCACATTTCCATTCAATACGTCTAAAACCTTGTGCAAAACATTGTTCTAGCAGTAAAAAAATTGTTTCAGTTGATGCCTTTGATTTTTTCATTTTATGTGAAAAATAAACATTACCAATCTCAATCACGCCATGCCCAAGCCTCGGATTTAACAAAGCAACCCAACCTTGTATCTCTTCAGCAACTTGAATTAGAAAGTGAGTGGAATCTTTAAAGCCGAATAAGTTGTCTAATGAATCTTTTAAACTATGTTGGCTATGTGGGGCAGAATATGGCAGATAAGTCCAGCATTGCTCATCGGGTTCTGTGGATACAACTTCCCATAACTGTTCTGCGACCTGATTCGTAATTCCATCTGCTACATCAATCAACTGAACGTATTGCCCAAATAATTTTCCCTGCACGGGTGAATCTGTCACATTTTCTTCAAGCGAAAAGCCTATCGTTTGTCCGAACTGATTCTGTTGTGTTTTTAAATAATTTTTCATGGTGACTTATAGTTTAGAAATATGATGTTTAATGGCAGATTTAAGCATAAGATTTTTATATCATCCATATTCGCTTGCATAAGTATAGAAAATACCCTGAGAACTTTAAGGTTTTTGTAAGTGAGTAATTTATTAAATGAAGGATTTCGATTAGAATAGGCTTGCTTGTAGCATGTGTCACTTTCTTGAACACAAAAAAATCATCCTTTCATGCTTTTGAAAATTCGCGTGGCTTATAAACGGTAATGAATCAAATTCTTCCTTCGACCTTGGAATTAATTCCTTCCATTCGTGTGCTTGACGAGTGGCAAGAAGTCATACCTGAAGATTTGTACATTCCACCTGCCGCATTTGAAATTTTACTGGAGCAATTTGAAGGACCATTAGACTTTCTGATTTATTTGATTCAGAAAAATGGCTTTGATCTTTTACAGTTAGATATTTCACCAATTGCAACCCAGTATTTATCCTATATGGATAGTATGAAATCACTCAATATTGAATTAACAGCGGATTATATGGTGATGGCTGCATTACTTGCTGACTTAAAATCACGCTTACTTCTACCCAAGCCAAAAGTTTTGGATCAATTTGAAAAAGATCCTAAACAAGAATTGATTGATCGTTTAGAAACATACCTCCGTATTAAGCAAGCAGCTGAACGATTGGGGCAAATGCCAATCTTTGAAAGAGATACTTTTAGTGCCAATGTAAGTATTGGACATATTGCTCCAATTTACGAAGGTTATGATGTTGATGCCTTACGTGATGCACTATTTTGTGTGTTTAATCGTCCAGAACCGATCACACATATTGTTGCCCAGGAACCAGTACTGCTCGAAGAACGCATAGCATTTATTGAAAGCCAACTTGCATCAGGTCAAGCATTAAGTTTTATAGAATTATTAAATCCTATGCAAGGTCGTATGGGCATGGTGGTGACTTTTATGGCAGTGCTTGAACTCACGCGCCAGCAAAAAATTCAAATCATCCATACAGGTGTCGAAGCTCCTTTAACAGTTCAAGGCATTGCAGCATGAGTTTAGATCCATTTGACACCAATGAAGGAATGTCACTTGAAGATATTCATCACGATGTCTTATTACAGATTGAAGCAATTTTGTTCGCTAGTGACTCACCAGTTTCACTTGCACGACTAAAAGAAGCATTTCAAAACCAATATAATAAACAACAATTACGTCATTTTTTGCAGCAACTTGCGATGTTGCAACATGGCCGTTCAATTGAGTTAATTGAGACGGCTCAAGGGTTCCGTTTTCAGGTGCGAGCAAAGTATCGCAATATTATTGCGCAGGTTTGGCCAGAACGCCCAACTAAATTATCGCCCTCGCTACTCGAAACAGTCGCAGTGATTGCATACCATCAGCCTGTTACACGTGCTGATATTGAACAGATTCGTGGTGTATCGAATAATAGTCAGATCTTGAGAAACTTATTTGACTGGAACTGGATCAAAGAATCTGGTTTTAGAGATCTACCTGGAAGACCTGCGTTGTTAGTCACAACGCCCCAATTTTTAAATGCATTTGGTTTAGCTTCGCTAGGTCAATTGCCTCCCCTGCAGAACGCCAAGGAAGCATTCATGACACTCGATGCACATGCACCGAAGTCTTGAGAGGTGAACTGTTGATCATTATGTCTAAGGTTGTGCTGTCATGAGTGAAAAATTACAAAAGGTTTTAGCGAGAGTCGGGTTAGGCTCACGTCGCTATATGGAGGAAGTCATTGCTGCTGGTCGCGTCAGTATCAATGGGAAAATTGCTCAAGTGGGTGAACGTATTGAACCTACAGATGAACTCCGTATCGATGGTCGTAAAGTTCAGTTTCAGATTGAAGATGAAATTCGCCGCCGTGTTCTCATTTACTATAAACCAGAGGGTGAAATTTGCTCACGCAATGATCCTGAGAAACGTCCAACTGTATTTGATCATTTACCACAAATCGCCAATGATCGTTGGGTGATGGTAGGGCGTCTGGATATTAACAGTACTGGTTTATTGTTATTCACGAATGATGGTGAACTTGCGAATCGTTTAATGCACCCTTCAAACGAAGTTGAGCGTGAATATGCGGTTCGTGTAATGGGTGAAGTCACGCCACAAATTCGCAATAACATGCTGAAAGGTGTTGAGCTTGAAGATGGTCCAGCGAAATTTGAATCATTCTCTGAAATTGGCGGTGAAGGTATCAACCGTTGGTATCAAGTTGTGGTTAAAGAAGGTCGTAATCGCGAAGTACGTCGTATCTTTGAATCACAAAGCTTAAAAGTAAGTCGCTTGTTACGTACCCGTTATGGCACTGTCATTTTGCCACGTGAATTACGTACAGGTCGTTGGATGGAATTAGATAAAACTGATATCGACAACTTAGCGAAATCAGTGGAATTAAAACCACGTCAAGGTACTGGCTTATTTGGTATGGCAAAACGTCGTACTGAAAAAATGGCAGAAAAACCATTGACTGCACGTCGTGGTGGTTATTTACGTCAACAACGCCGTGACGATGAGCAAAATCAATCACAGCAACAGCAACGTCCAAGCGGTAATGGCAACAATAACAATGGTCGTAAAACCATTGGTTTTAATAAAGGCTTTAAGAAGTTCTAATTCTTGGCTTTAAAATGAAAAAACGCTCTGATTAGAGCGTTTTTTTATGCTTGAATTTTAATGATGATGGCTTACTCCCTGCGGAATGGCATTCAGCAGTTTCTTGGTATATTCATGTTGTGGATGTAAATACAACTCATCTGAATTGGCAATTTCAACCAATTCCCCATGATTCATCACCATCACCTGATCAGAAATATATTTCACTACAGATAAATCATGCGAAATAAAGATATAACTCAAACCAAATTCATCCTGTAGGTCCTGCAATAAATTCAAAACTTGCGCCTGCACCGAAACATCCAAAGCAGAAACGGATTCATCACAGATCAAAATCTCAGGTTTTAAAGTCAGACAGCGTGCGATGGCAATCCGTTGTCGCTGACCACCTGAAAATTCATGTGGATAACGATCATAGGCTTGCGCAGGCAAACTGACTCGTTCTAACAGTTCCAATGCCATCTTTTTACGCTCGACATCATTTTGACCAATACCATGAATTCGCATTGGCTCCAATAAAATCTGCCCGATGGTAAAGCGTGGATTGAGTGAAGCATAAGGGTTCTGGAAAATAATTTGAATCTTACGCTGATACCGTGAAAATTCTTTCTCAGTCATGGCAAGAATATCTTTTCCACCAATCAAGGCTTGCCCGCCCGTCGCCTCATGTAAACGCATCAGCAATAAACCAATCGTGGTTTTACCTGAACCTGACTCGCCAACGAGACCAAGGGTTTTGCCTTTAGCCAGTTGGAAGGACACGCCTTTTACGGCCTGAAATTCCTCTCGCCCCCATAAACCTTTACGGCTATAAAACGACTTTTTCAGATCTTTAACATCAAGCACAATCGGCTCATCACCAGACAAACCACGGACACGCTGTTTCAGATTTAATTCGGACAAATGGGTTGCTTCAATCAGTTGTCCATTTTCGTCCTGCTTCATAAAATCACTGGTCACAGGTAAACGGTATGGACGTGTTGAAAGTTGTGGTCGGCAGTGCAACAAAGCACGGGTATACACATCTTTCGGCTGTTCCAGCACTTGTTCAACAGCGCCACATTCACGGATTTCACCATGACGCATCACGATCACTTCATCAGCAATTTCGCCAACCAGTGCTAGATCATGGGTAATAAACAGCATCGACATTTGATGACGTTGACGTAAGGATTCTAATAAATCAATGATCTGCTTTTGAATGGTGACATCTAATGCCGTGGTCGGTTCATCCGCAATCAATAATTTTGGTTCACAGGCGATTGCCATCGCAATCATAACCCGTTGCTGCTGACCACCAGAAAGCTGGCTTGGATAAGCATCTATTTTTGTTTCAGGTGCAGGGATACCGACTTCTCGAAGTAACTCAAGCACTCGTATTCTGGCTTGCTTGCGTCCCATGCCCAAATGAATGCACAGCACTTCGGCAATTTGATCTCCCACTGTAAAGACAGGATTCAACGAGGACATCGGCTCTTGGAAAATCATGGCAATTTCCTTACCACAGATTTTCCGAATTTCTTTTGCAGATAAATTCAGTAAATCCTTACCCTCAAAAGTAATACGACTTTGCGCTGCAATTTGACTTTGTCCTTTCGGTAATAAACCCATCACCGCCAATGAAGTCACAGACTTACCACTGCCCGACTCACCAACCAGTGCCACAGTTTTATTTTTTGGAATTGAAAATGAAATGCCTTTAACAGTTTCGATCCATTGTTTATTTTCGCCTTTAAAGCTGATCTGAAGATCGTCTACTTGTAATAGCAGTGTTTCATTTTGATGTTGCATATTTTTCTCTCCGCTATTTCAACTTAGGATCTAAAGCATCACGCAATGCATCAGTAAACATGGAGAATGCTGTGACCAGAATAGCCATTGCAATCGATGCCGCAGCCAGTTGCCACCATTTGCCCAAAATCAATTCACTTTGTGCTTCATTCAACATACTGCCCCATGACACCACACCAACAGGAACACCAAAACCAAGGAAGCTCAGAATCACTTCAGACTTAATGAATGACACCACCAGAATCGAAATTTGAACCAACGCGATATGACTGACATTCGGAAAAATATGCACAAACATACGGCGTAAATGGCTAACACCAATGGCTTTTGCGGCAAGCACATATTCACGCGATTTGTGCTTCATATATTCAGCACGAACCAAACGAAATACCCCAGTCCAACCCGTTAGACCTAAAATCAAAACAATTGACAAAATTCCTTTTTGTTGGAGTACCGCAGCGATCGCGAGCACTAATAGCAGATAAGGAATCGAAGTGAAGATGTTATAGAACCAGTTCAGTACATCATCAATCCAACCGCCAAAATAACCTGCAATCGCACCAAGAAAAGTACCAATCACCACCGCCAATAAAGCGGATAACAAACCGACCAGAATTGAGGTTTCAGCACCTTTAATAGTTTTGAGCAGCACATCTTGCCCCCACTTATCTGCACCAAAAGGCAACGTGGTTTTTAACTCTTGTTTTTGATCGAGTAAGTGTCCTCCAAGCTGCTGATCAATCTGTCGCATATCTTCAGCCAAAGGATCAATCATGCCATAGCGATCAATCGCAGAACTGCTTTGTTGCTCAGCCTGAATTTCAGCATTGAGCTGTTGGATTACATCTTTCAATGGATCGACTGGATTTTCGGGTAAAGTTGCTGCGCTTTCAGTATTTACCTTAATTTGATCAGACTCGGCATCCACTCCTAAAAATGTCGGTGGCGCATAACTGACAGCCACTTCTTTATTCCAATTTGAGGCAATTACGCCTGTCATTGATAACGTGAGCAAGATGAAATAAAACAACACCACCAAGAAAGAAACCACGGCGATTCGATCTGATTTCAATCGATTCAAGGCCAAATGCCAGAGTCCTTCTGATGCAGGAGATTCACTTGATGAGGATTTGCCTTTAAAAATTGTACTGAGCATTGTCATCCTCCTATTTCAACTGTACGCGAGGATCGAGGAGCTTATAAATCAGATCGGCGATCAAGTTAAAAATCATGGTGACCGCAGCGATATATACGGTGATGGCTTTAATCACAGGAAAATCACTGCGTTCAACCGCAATAATAATTTCACGTCCAATGCCCGGAATACCAAAGAAACGTTCAATCAAGAAAGCACCAATCAATAAGGCAGGCAGACTAGCCATTACTTCAGTGACAATTGGAATCGATGCATTACGCAAAACATGCACACCCAGTACCCGAGACTCCCCCACACCTTTGGCACGCGCAGTCCGCACATAATCTTGGTTAATTTCATCTAGGACGAAGCTTCGATATAAACGTAGTGTTGGGGCAATGCTCACCACCAACATGATTAAGATAGGTAGCAAAGAATATTGGAATAAGTTTTGACTAAACTGATCACTCCAGCCCTGTACGGGGAACCAACTGAGTTGGTATGCCAACACATACTGGAACACGATGATATACACCAAAATACTGATCGACATGCCGATGGTACATAACATCATCACCATGCGATCTGTCAGTGATCCACGAACTGAAGCAACCGCTAAAGCAAGGATAATTGAAATCACTGTTTGTAAAATCGTCAGTGGAATCAATAAAGTCAGTGAAGGCCCTAAACGGGTCAGAATAATCTGTGATACAGGCTCTCCCGTACTCCAGCTCGCACCATAATCGAAAGTCAGAATCTGTTCAATAAAAATCCATAATTGCACATAATAGGGCTGATCAACGCCCAATTGTTTACGGATGTTTTCAATTTGCTCGGGGTTGGACATTTTTCCTGCCAAAATATATGCAGGATCGCCCCCCACCCAGTTAAACAAGAAGAAAATCAGCAAAATGACACCCAACATGGTCGGGATCATTTGCCATAGTCTACGCACGACATAAGCAAGCATAATGGTAAATCCTTATTTGACCCGTTGACCTGTAATTTCACTAAAGAAAGCTTTGTTATCTGGTTCTCTACCTAAGAAGTCTTTGACCAATTGCGCTGCATTTTTTTGGCTGCCTTGAGATAAAATCGTTTGGCGGTAACGCTGACCCACTTCTGGATTATTCAAGTTATCACCGAAAGCAGACAACATATCCAGAGCCAATACTTCAGACCACATATAACCATAATAGCCCGCTTGATAGCCCATCAGATGTCCAAACTGCCCAGGAAATTCAGTATTCGGCACATAGCCTAGAGCGGTTGCGGATTCCATTTTTTTCCAGACATCCATCGGCTGTACTTTGAGTGCATCAGCGCCATGCAATGCCATATCATATTGTGCATAAAGCGTTTGGCGTGCATACCCTAATCCACGTCCATAATTATGCACAGCTTTTAATCGTGCAATCAGTGCATCATCCACTCTCGGACAAGCAGGATCACAGTAGTCAGCCACTTTCGATAAAGTCTCTTTACGGCGCGCCCATTCTTCATACATTTGCGATGGCGCTTCAACAAAATCATGCTCTACTGATGTTCCTGACTGACCTGAATAGCGGGTTTTTGACAAAATTCCATGTAAAGCATGACCAAACTCATGCACAAAAGTTTCAAGCTCATTGCTGTTTAAACCTTTACGATTAAAATTGGTCACTAATACTGAGATTGGTTTACGTTTACTCAGCGTACTGCCCCCATATACGCCCCATACTGCTGCATGACCATATTTACCTTCACGTGGGAACTTATCCATATATAAGCTACCCAATATCTCACCTGTTTTTTGGTCTACAACATCGTAATATTCGACTTCTTGTTGCCATGTATCCACTTTAGCGGCTTTAAACTGAATACCATACAAATTCTCAGAAATTGCAAATAACCATTTCTGTGCGGCGAGTGTTGGGAAATAATCACGCAGTTTTTCTTGGTCAATTTGGTACTTATCTTTACGGAGTTTTTCGCTCCAATACCCGACATTCCAACGGTTAATTTCAGCTTTATCCAAAGAAATATTTAAGGTTTTTGCTTTAAACGTACGTAACTCCTGTACCTCTTTTTGCTCTAAAGGTGCCACGACTTTATGAACATCTGCTAAGAAGTTATTCACTGTTTTTGGTGTTTTCGCCATGCGTTTTTTTAAAGCCCAATCGGCATAGCTAGGCTGACCAAATAGCTGTGCCAATTCATAACGTAAGTCGATAATCTGTTTAAGGAGGACTAAATTCTTTTCTGTACCACGACGTGTAAATGCCGTTTGATAACGTTTTTTTGCATCATCACTGTCTGAAAGTTCCATAAAAGGTTGATATTCAGGATATTCAAAACCCAATAAATAATTGCCTTTATCATTTTTCTTTAAGCCTGAAATATAACTTTCAGGTAGTCCCTTTAATTCGGCTGGCGTGAATTCTAATTTTTCAGGATTGTCACGGACATTACGAGAGAACTCTTGCGAAAGTTTGGTGAGCTCATCCAATATATGTTTTAAACGTGTTCTTTTTTCAGGTGCAAGCTGCACGCCTGTATCTTCAAATTGATCAAGAATATCTTGACGATATTTACGATCAATTGGATCTGTCGTTTGGGTATTTTTAATCCGTTGATACAATTTTGGGTTCTGATAAATTTCAGTCTGCAACTGATTGATTTTTACTTCACAATCATCAGCAGCCTTACGAAATTTCGCATCGGGATCCACGTTGCTATATAAGCTAATTGGTCCAGAAAAGTCCTCAAAACTTGCCATCAATTGATCCCATTCAGCTAGAACGGGTGCAGCTGTCGATTGCGGTTGAATGAATTGGCTTTCTAATTGAGAAATACGCTGTTGTAACTTTTGTAAATTCGCATCACACCATTCTGCACTGTCATTCAATTTAAAAATAGGTAAAGTCGCAGTTGTATTCTCTGCCCATACACCTTGGCTTAATCCCGTAATCATCAGCGATAACAGACCCAGCGTCGATTGTTTCAACATGTTCTTCGCCATTATTATTTCTCTCCAATTTAATTTCATTCATATATTGTTTAGGTTTCTCACGAACCTTCTTTCGACACTATGGTTTGTTTTGTTGAATATCGATGTACATCCACTCTGCGGGCAGAATTGGGTGTTTTTTATAACCAATCACTCGAGGTTGGGCTACGACAGTACGGTAACGGGTCGACATGAATTGTACAGGCGCATAAAACTCTAACAACCGTGACATTTTGCGATATAACAAATTCCGTTCAGAACCATCAGCAAGTTTCAAGGACTGTTCATATAAACGATCATATTCTGGCAATTTAAAACAAGTATGGTTGGTGGCATGAATATTGTTGCCATAAAACAACTGCACAAAGTTGTCTGCATCAGGATAGTCTGCAATCCAAGCAGAAGCTTTAAACATGGTTTTACATTGTTTTTCAGCCTTTAAACCTTCTGCAAAAGGCACAGGTTTAGAAACCATATTGACTTTAATATTGGCTAATTCCTTCTTTAGAAGTTCAGCCATCTGCATACTTCGCGCACTGCTACTGGATGGCATAAATTCAATCACCAGTGGCTTGCCATTCGGCAACATCCGCCAACCATCTTTGCCCACTTTGTAGTTATAACGATCAAGTAATAAATTTGCTGCTTTGACGGAATACGGAATGCTGCTTTTATAATTGGGATCATGCCCCGCGACACCATAAGGAATCGGCGATTCTAATTTTTTGGCGTTCCCTTTCGCTAAAATGCTGATAAATTTCTCTTTAGAGATTGCCATCGCCATTGCACGGCGCAAAGCAATTTTCTCTTTACTCACGCCACCGACCACAGGGTTTTGTATATTCCAATACAAGTAATCAATTGAAGGGTCAGCAATACGTGAAAGTTGAATTCCTTTTTTTGCTAACTCTGGCTTTAATTGACCGTCTTTTAAAGCTTGTGCAGGTAATTCACCATCTAAAGTAAATATATCTAGCCCATCTTTTTGGAACGATAACCATCCTGACTGTGATTCTTCAATCACCTGAATATCGACCACACCAATCTGTGGCATTTTTTTGCCTTGCATTTGCTGTACTATTTTCTGATCTTCAGGATTGGTCGCTTTAAAATTCCATGTGTAACCGCGATAATCAGGATTAGCTTTCAAAATAATACGCGAGCCTGGTGTCCATTGTGCGAGAACATAAGGCCCTGTTCCCACAGGATGTCCCATCACATAGCCTGCTTGATCACGATAATGTTCAACCACTTCGCGAGCGACAGCACCTGTTGGCTGATGTGCAAGCAACATTGGGAAATTATAGTTTGGTTCTTTTAATCGAATCACCAAGGTATAACGATCAGGTGTTTGTAGCCCTGCAATCGGCTGATCGTAATTAAATTTTCCATTTTTCGTTGCTTGCTGGATAGCACTATCTATTCCTGAGATACGTCCCTCAAACAACCAACTGTTGGGTGAATGTAGATTTGGATCGAGCAATCGTTTAAAAGAATAGGCATAGTCTGCTGCGATTAATTCTCTCGCTTTGCCTTTAAATACAGGATCAGGGCTGAAATAAATCCCTTTTTTTATTCGAATGGTATAGGTCAAACCATCGGCACTTACTTCTGGCAAAGCCACCGCCGTATTTGGAACGAGTTTTGCGGGTGAAGCTAGATAGTCATAGGTATATAACGTTTCAAACACTGAATACAAAATATGTGCTGAATATAAATCTTGTACTGCGACAGGATCAAATCCAGTCTCCGCCACGGGAAAAGCATAACGTAACACTTTTTTTGGATCGGCAGGGCTTTTCGCTTCTGTAATCGTTACCCCTAGACTTAATGTTGTCCCCAATAACAGCGCCAGACTAGTCCGTTGCATCGAAAGTTTAAATTTTTGCTTCATCATAAACACATCACTTATTTTTGATTTGGTGAAACAATATCTAAGTATTGCCAGTTGGTATTCATAATTGGATGAGCTTTAAATCCCTGCACCTCAGGTTGAATCAACCAGTTCCGAATCCGTGTATCTTGTAAAATCCACGTTCCATCTGCTTCAATTTGGCGACTCATTTTTTCATAGAATGGCATACGTTTTTCAGGGGCTTGCTGCATCGCCTGTTTATATAAATTGTCATAAGCAGCTGACTGATAACAGGATTGATTACCACGACCAACATTCGGACCATAAAGCAATTGCGTGAAATTTTCACCCTCTGGATAATCCGCATGCCATGCTCCACTCCACATCATGTATTGACACTGGGTTGCGGCTTTTAAGTTATCGGCAAAATTACTGACTTTAAAGTCTGCCCGAATCCCGATTGCATCTAGATTTTTCTTCCACAATTCAGAATACATCACGGAAGCTGTACCACTCTCGGTATTTATTTTTAAGGTTAAAGGCTTGCCATTGGGCAGATTACGATAGCCATCTGGGCCTTTTTTATAGCCGAAATGATCCAGTAATTTATTGGCTAAAACAGGATTGTAACCAATGCTACTGCGATAATTCGGGTTATGACCATTAATGCCTGCAGGTACCAGCATTTCAGCCTTAACCGCCTGACCTTTTCTTAAGATACGAATATATTCATTGACATTAAAAGACATGGCGATGGCACGTCTTAACGCAATTTTATCTAGGCTATTCCCACCAACAACAGGATCACGCATATTCAACATTGAATAGGTGATCTCTGCCTCTTTATTGGCATACAAACGTATACCCTGCTTTTGCATTTCTGCTTTTAACTGATTATTTTGATCAAGCACTTTAGGAATTGCGCTTGAAGTGACCTTATCAAAATCCAGTTGTTTGGACTGAAAAGCGAGCCAACGTGATTGTTCTTCTTCGATAATGCTGATATTGACTTTGCCAATTTGCGGCATTTTCTTGCCACTCATTTCTTTAACTAGCAGGTTATCCCACGCCGTGCCTGTCGATTTAAAATTCCAGACAAAACCGCGATAATCAGGATTTGCAACTAATTCGATCTTGCTGCGGGGTACATATTTGCTCAGCATATAAGGCCCTGTTCCCACAGGATGCATGCCTAACTGATCTTTATAATATTCAACCACTTCTCTAGCCGTCGCTCCAAATGTGCTATAGGCCAGAATATAAGGAAAATTATAATCAGGTTGGGTCAGCTTAAATTGAATTGTATATTTATCTAATGCTTTTACACCTTCAATCTTGGCATCATAGTTAAATGTGCCCGTTTTTTTGGCTTGGTCCACCAGTGCATTTGCACCAACAATTTTATTATCAATAAAAGAAAATGCTGAGGCATGATTTTTAGGATCTAATATCCGCTTAATGGAATAGACATAATCCTCTGCAACCAGCTCTCTGCGTTTACCTTTAAATGCAGCATCATCGGTAAAATAAATCCCTGGCTTTATTTTAAATATATAAACCTGACCATTTTTTTCAATCATAGGTAGGCTTTCTGCTGTAGATGGAACCAATTTTACTGGGTTAGCGAGATAATCGTATTGAAGCAATCTTTCAAAAATTACATCGGCGACATTTCCGCTGTAAAAATTAAAAGTTTTAACCATATCAAAACCATCATCTGGGGCTTCAAAAGCAACACGGAGTACTTTATCTGCCTGAGCAGGTGTTTTTGCATACCCCATCGGCATAAATGCAATAACGGTTGATAATACAGTGACCGTAAAAAAAGTTGACTTCAAATCAGTGCTCACATCATCGTTTTTTAATAAATACTAGACTTTTGCATAGCATTCAACACTACAACCATTTCCCTTTCAGCGTGTCTCATTCCAACTTTTTATTAAAAAATCATTTATTTAATGATGTTTTACCAGTTGGAAAAATTAAGTTAAAAGAAAAACCCCTTAAAGATCGAAAATTACCTTGCTAATTTCATGCCACTTTTCAAATAAAAAAATTATGTTTAATTTTTAATCAAAACGTATTATTAGCAGATCTAGTTTTCACGCATCTTAAATAAAAGTAACTTTATGCCAAATCATATTTTTATATATTATTTTCCATTTCAATGAAATAAAAATAATAAAACATTTGTTTTATAACAATAAAATATGATTTGCACCACAAAAAAGCAAAAATAAAATTTTATGATTCATTTTAATGCATTATAAAACCATACTTCATTTGGAACTTTATGTTAACCAATCCACATTTAGAATTACTTCAATATTTTTAATATTTAGTAAAAATATGAAAAGCTTATATATAAAAACTAAAACACTTTTACACATTTTATTCTACATTAAGCGAAATCTAAAAATAGGGTTTGGCACAGCTCTTGCTAAAACGGATTTATTGAATTTTTAGAGTGGCAATCCATTTAGGGGTTAAATAATCAATGAAAAAAGCCAACTTCGCTCAACCAACTGCTCTGCCAAAAGCGAGCAAAACCATACTTAAACTCAGTACGCTCAGTTTAAGTATGCTGTGTTTAACCATAGCTCATGCTGCTGAGGCCGAATCGCCTTCCGAGGAAAAAGCAGCCAAAGTCGTAAAAGTTGCTGTTACAGGTTCATCCATCAAAGGCGTTGCAGCCCAGAGCGCATCTCCCATTACCATTGTCAAAGTAGACGAGATTCTGAAACAAGGGGTGACTACGACAGAAGAAGCACTGACCAAAATTACTGCCAACCAAGCTGGTTTTGTGACTTCACAAAACGTCGGGCGTTCTGGCACAGCAGGAGCAACAGCCAATTTACGAGGCGTTGGTGAAAATAAGACTTTGATTTTACTCAATGGTCGCCGTTTGGCTGCAAGTGCATTTGATAGTGGTGTGACTAATTTAAATATCATTCCCCTCGCTATGCTAGAACGTATCGAAATCGTTCGTGATGGTGCTTCTGCAATTTATGGTACGGATGCAATTGGTGGGGTTATTAACTTCATCACCAAAAAACAATTCACTGGACTAAATATCAGTGGTGGTCTTACTCAACCTGAACACAAAGGTGGTGATACCCAAGACTTCAGTATTTTTGGTGGTTATGGTGACCTTGAAGATAATGGTTTTAATGTATTTGGTGTGGTTGATTATCGCCATGGCAATGACATCATGGCTAAAGATAGAAAGGTTAGTGCAAAAGGCAGCCTGATTCCCGAACTTGGTCTTGATGCACGAAGTTCAGCCTCTTTTCCTGCCAATTTCGTTGATTCTAAAAATGGAGCCAGTGGAAATCCTTATGCAGCAACGGGCTGTGGAGGTTATGCAGGTACTGAAGCGCTTGATAAAATTTGCCTATTAAACACCCAAAACCTGATTGGAATCGTACCGAAAACAGAAGATATTTCGGCAATGGGTCGTTTAACACTGAAGCTAAATGATAGCTTCAACGCTATTGGTGAATATGTTTATGCCAATAACAAGGTCTCAACCTCAGTCGCACCTGATGTCTATAACGGCAATAATAAAGTCTCAATTAGCAAGAATAGTAAGTATTATCCTGGGAATGGTTTAGTACCCACTGTTGCGGGCCTCAGTGGTGAACCACTTCTACTCTCACTCCGCTCACAAGCCGGCAATCGCATCAGTGATACCGAGAATGAATCTCACCGAGTTTTTGCAGGTATTGAAGGTGAAGCATATGGTTGGGATATCAATACAGGTGTCAGCTATGCACGCAGTGCCGTCACCGAGACAGCAAGCAGTGGATATTTAGATAAAGCTGCTGTGCAATCCGCTTTAGATGCTGGCCAACTTAATCCATTTGGTCCACAGGCAGCTGGAGATGATCCGAATCTTTGGAACAAACTCTCACTTTCAGGAGATTATAACAAAGCAAAATTAGAATCGAGTACAGTCGATTTTACTGCAAGCCGACCAATTTATACCTTACCTGCTGGTGATGTAGGTTTCGCATTTGGCGGCAGTTTCCGCCATGACAAGTGGGATTCTACTGTAAATTCAGATCTCGCTGCTCGTTTACCAAGCGTTGGGACTGATCCAAACAATCCACATCAGGAAGGCAAGCGCGATATTTCATCGGTATTTACCGAACTACAAATCCCATTACATAAAACGTTAGAAGCACAAATTGCAGCCCGCTACGACAACTATAGTGATGTCGGTGATACCTTTAATCCAAAAGTTGCTTTACGTTGGGAACCACTTAAACAACTAATGTTCCGTACTTCATATAGTACAGGCTTCCGCGCACCAACCTTATATGAAATCAATAAAACCAATAGTCGAACTTTATCACCAAGTAACAGTGACCCAATTTTATGTCCAGGGGGCAAAGCTACCCCTGATGGTAGTCAGGCTCGTGACTGTGATCAGCAGTTTGATCGTATGCAAGGTGGTAACAAAGAGTTAGAGCCTGAAAAATCGACGTCGATCACAGCAGGTTTTGTACTTGAACCAATCAAAAACCTTGTGTTCTCTCTAGATTACTACAATGTCGAAGTTAAAAATCAAATCTCGGCACTTGAAGCATCGACCATTTTTGAAAACCCAGATAAATATAAAGACAAATTTATTCGTAAAGCAGATGGTTCAATCGACTATATCATTACAACTATGCAGAACATGGGCAATTTAAAAACCCAAGGTTTTGATGTCAGCCTGAACTATTTAACTCCTGTCACATCAACTGGTCGCTTTGGCTTTGGTATTGATGGAACCTATGTCACCAAATACGAATATCAAAATGAAAAAAATGGTGAGTGGATCAGCAGTTTAGGTGTTTACAAGGATGATGGACCAACCATTCGTTGGAAGCATGTCGCAAATCTTAACTGGAGCTATGAAGACTGGTCACTCAACTTCCAACAGCAATTTACACGTGGCTATAAAGATCAAAACTCAGAAAATCTTGATGACGGTTATAAGAATCATCGTGTCAGTGACTATACCCTTTATAACGTTTCGGGCACATACCGTGGTTTCAAAAATCTGGATTTAACACTCGGTATTAAAAATATCTTTGATGAAGAACCAGCAGCATCCAACACCTTGGAGAATTTCCAGTATGGCTATGACCCACGTTTTGGTGATGTAACAGGTCGAACTTACTTCGCCCGCGGTACTTATAAATTTTAATGTGTTTCGCCACTACGACATGATCTTCCTTCTGTTGTAGTGGTTCACCGTAATCCTCTGATTCATCAAAAATTAAAGCGGTTAGTATCAATTTTTAATTGATCCCTTCCTCCAAACGACGATGAATCCATGATTACAATTTCAGGAGTATTTATGGGCATCCCTTTTTCTGAGAATGAAAATCAACCTGCCAAACGCCTTGTTGGTATTGGTCTGGTGTTATTTCTACATCTCATTATCGCCTATATTCTGATGACAAGTTTAGCGACAGAATTTAGCAAGCCCGTCGACAAACCTGTAGAACTACAGATTATTCAGGACATCAAACCACCTCCAAAACCAGAGGAACCAAAACCCAAAGAAAAGCCACCCGAGCCACCGAAAATGGTCGAAAAAGTGGCCAAGATGCCTGATCCACCTAAACAGGTCGAGAAAGTTACACCTGTGCAAAAACCAGCACCTACACAACCGACTAAAACTTCAGTGACAACGCCCGCACCTGTCACAGCAGCTTCTCCAAGTCCTAGCCCTGTTGCCGCACCAGTTGCAAATACTGCTCCCCCAGCACCTGCAAAACCTGCTGGTATTTCACGTGGGGTTTCCGAAGGAGAAGCGGGATGTCAGAAACCAGAATACCCTCGTGAAGCCTTGATGAATGAAGAAGAAGGTACAGTGCGTATTCGTGTGCTGGTTGATGGTTCAGGCAAAGTCATTGACTCAAAAGTCAAGAAATCAAGCGGCAGTAAAAGCTTAGATAAGGCGGCTATTAAAGCGTATAGCCTGTGTACTTTTAAAGCAGCAATGAAAGACGGTGTACCACAACAAGAATGGTACGAGATCGAATATCCATTCACGATTTCTTAATGCATATAGAAGTGAATTAAACAATTTTTTGGAGAATTTAAAATGAATAAAACTGTAAAAAAAATCTCTCGATTTGCTGTGATTGGTCTTATCTCAACCAGCACACTGTTTCCAATTAGTTCTGTTTGGGCTGAAGAAACATCACAACCCACAGCTGTAACTACGGTTGCAACTGATTCAACAACACAATCATCACCAACACCGCCCCCCTTACCTGCAACTGTTGAGAAAGTACATAACCCTTATGGCTTAGAAGCCCTTTGGCGCGAAGGTGACTTGGTCGCAAAATCAACATTATTTATCTTGGTACTAATGTCGATTGGAACGTGGTACATCATTCTGTCGAAAGTGTTCCAACAAAGTAAAATTAAACGCCATGGCACAGAAGCTGAACGCCATTTCTGGGAAGCGGAGTCTTTAAATAGCGCTGCAGAAAGTTTAAATAGCAATAGCAGCTACCGTTATATTGCTGAAAAAGGCATTCGTTCAACCAAACATCATGATGGCACATTATTAGAGCGTATTGATTTCAACACATGGGTGACGATCTCAATCCAACGTGCAATCGAAAAAGTGCAAAGTCACTTAAGCAATGGTCTAGCCTTCCTTGCCACTGTGGGTTCAACCGCACCATTTGTCGGCTTATTTGGAACAGTTTGGGGGATTTATCACGCGCTTACTGCAATCGGTATTTCAGGCCAAGCATCAATTGATAAAGTTGCTGGACCTGTGGGTGAAGCACTGATTATGACCGCAATTGGTCTTGCAGTCGCGGTTCCTGCTGTACTTGGTTATAACTGGTTAACTCGTCGTAATAAAGCGGTCATGGACAATGTTCGCTCATTTGGTTCAGACCTACATGCCGTATTACTCAGCGGTGACTTAAACAGTAATCACCCAAACCGTGATTCTAAATAAGGAACACCATTATGGGCATGATGATTAATTCAGATCAAAGTGACGATGATGTCATCGGGACGATTAACACGACTCCGTTAGTCGACATCATGCTGGTACTGCTGATTATCTTTTTAATCACAGTTCCAGTGGTCACACACACTGTTCCGGTAAAACTACCTGAAGAAAAAAATACACCTTATGCCACCACACCACAAAATATCCAGCTTTCCGTCAATAAAACGGGGGATATTTTCTGGAATGAACAACACGTTGCAAATAAAGAAACGTTACTTGCTCGTTTACAAGCTGAAGCGCAAAAACGTCCGCAGCCTGAGGTTCATATTCGTGGCGATCAACAGACACATTATGAAGCGATAGATCAGGTGATCAGCACAACACAGCAAGCAGGGATTGGCAAAATCGCTTTTGTTACGACTCCCCCTGCTTCTACACCATAATAGGAGAATCACACATGGGTATGAATGTGGGTTCGAAAAATGAAGAAGAAGATGTGATGCTTGACGTCAACATGACACCGCTGATTGATGTCATGTTGGTGCTGCTGATTATGTTCATTATCACCATCCCAATTCCAAACAACGCCATTAACATTAATTTGCCAAATGGCACACCACCACCGCCAACAGATCAGAAGCCACCTGAAACCATCAATTTACGGGTTGATGCGCAAGGGCATATTTTTTGGAATGATCAAGCTGTTGCTGATCGCCAAGCGTTGAAGGTTTTGTTTGAATCTGTTGCGCAAAAAGCTGATCAGGATCAGATCAAGTTTAAACCTGATGCTCAAGCTGAATATAAGAATATCGCGATGGTGATGGCACTCGCTCAACAGAGCAATGTAACTAAAATCGGTATCGTCAGTAATAACTAAATAATAAAAACAAAAAATTAATCAGATAACTACAATTTTACTCCTGCGCTAACAAGTTCGCTTGTTAGCTTTTTTTATTTTATTTCATTGATGACAACAGGAATAAGCTTACTGCTCACCTTATAGCCTTGTGGTTTGTTATTACATGCATCTCCGGTTACTGTCGTTCGAATCACATAAGGTGAATAAGGCATCACATTTAAATAACCTGAATTTTCCCGCCCTGTGCGACAATCTTCTTCTCCTAACTTTTCATCATAGCGCCCACCATAAGAAGATTCTTCGACCTCTGTAATCAGTTTACTCGTCCATTGATTGAAATAAACCAAGCTTTTACTCGACTCGACTGTCCCTTGTCCTGAACCTGCACTTTCAATTTCGATCAGTTGAATCGGTTTGCCTTTATAAACGGTTGAATGCACTTTAAAGCTATTCGATTGGCCACCAAACTCCTTTAAAATTCGAGATTGTTTTAATTTTGGACGAGTTAATACATAACCAGCCCAAAAATTACGTCCTGCATTTTCAAAACTCACACCCGATAAATAGGCTTCTTCTCCTGAGATCAGTTTTACTGCTTCGGTCGAAGCAATCTGAATGGCTTGAGGAGGATTGGCATTTGAATCTTGTAAATTAGTGATCCAACTGATAATAGTTTTATCTGGAGGTACAGCAGCGTGAGATACTGAAACTGTTATGAAGAACCCACATAAAATGGATAAAACTAATTTCTTATTCTTGTTCATTCTTGACCTTGCTTTTATTTAACAGAAATTCTCACATGAAATATGATACTCGGAAACGTCATCCACAACCTGCGTGAATTTTGCAATATATTGTTTCTGCGAAATAATAAAAACAAAACCCAAAAGAGAACAGGTTTTGTGGATGACAATGCCTTTGCCTACTTTGGGCGAAACCAAAATAGGGCGAACCGCAGGTTTAACCTAAATTTGGCTTTAACGGAGTATGACTCCGTTAAAGAAGCTAGACAATTATTTCAATAAGTTAGTATTTATTCTAAGCAAAATTTAAGTTAATTAAACTTTTCCAATTCAATCCATTGAGCATCAGGAAAATGCTTTGCCAAATAAGCCTTTAAATAATCCGCTGTATCTTTAGAAATAAGTGGATCTTTCGATTCATCTTTTAAGTTATATACCAAAGCATGCAAACTCAAACCACGCTGCTTTAATGCCTCTAAACTCAATAAAGTATGATTAATACTGCCCAAACGTCCTGAAGTCACCAAAATCACAGGAAATTGATGCTGAGCGATATAATCAATGGTCAACAATTCTGTGGTTAAAGGCACCATCAATCCACCAGCACCCTCCAATAGCACCACCTCAAATCGCTGCGCCAATTCTTTGGTCGCTGCTTCGATCTTGGCAAAATCCAGATCACGTCCATCCAAACGTGTGGCTAAATGCGGTGAGGCAGGATAAGTAAAAATCTCAGGCATGGTCAGCTTTTCATGATCTTCCTGAAACCAACCCATTCCCATAATTTCACGGTGTTTTTCAATATCTTCCGAGATATCTACATTGCCAGTTTGTACCAACTTCTGAGTAATGACACGCTGTCCCTGTTCGGTCCAAAGTTTGGCGAGATAACCTGTGGCATAAGTTTTACCAATTTCAGTATCAATACCACTGACAAAATAAATTGCTGCACTCATGCTGCTCTCCGCGCGATCACATAAATCGGATGATAAGTCAGGCGAAAACCCTGCTCATCATAAAACTGTTGATAATCTGAATAAAATTGCTGCAAGGATTGTTTCGTCCAGCGATGCGATTTCGATGTTGCTGTTACACCTGTCGCTTTTAGATGATGCAGAACTAATTTAGGATCATCAAAATATAGATGTTTTTGCTCTTCTTGTATAAACACAATCTCAAAGCCACTCTCTTCAAGTTTCTGTTTCAATACTTCACTGGAATAATAATTTAAACCTTGTCCTGTCAGTTGCTTGATTTCAATTAAATTGTTTTCACCAAATGTAGAGAAACCCAAATAGCCTTTCGGTTTTAAAGCATCATAAATTCGTTGTAATAATGCAGGTAGATCAGTCATCCATTGCAAAGCGGAACTCGAAATCACCGCATCTAATCCAGATGGTAATTTAAGCTGCTCAATATCACCGATCAACCAATCAACCTTAGGTCTCCCCTTAATAAAAGGGTGAGAAGTATCACTTCGCAAGTGAGGGGATTTAAAATTTGAAAAATGCTGATCTACATCCTCATAAAGATCATTTAAAAATAATTGATCAAACTGAAAATGAGTATGAAATAAATGCGTTAAATTGCCTGAACCGCAACCGATTTCAAGTACGGATGGCAAAGACTGTGGACAATATTGTTTAAGATATTCAAATAACTGTGCACTAATCTGTTTCTGTACCACAGCATGCTCGACATAGCTTTGCCCTGCTTTGGCAAAACGTTGGGCAACCAGTGCTTTATTGATGCTCACAAACACTCCACCAATTGTTCCAATTCGTTTTTTCGCACCAAAGAAGTTAAAGAAATACGCAAGCGTGAACTATTTTGTGGCACTGTTGGTGGGCGTACTGGCATAGCATAAAAACCTTGTTGTTGTATATAGCGTGCTTTTTCAATGGCCGCTTGGCTTTCACCCAAGATAATTGGAATGATATGACTGCTCGATGGGCTTGAAAAACCTTTTGCAATTACCGCTTGCTGTAAAAAATGACTGATCTCAGCTAAGTGCTGACGCTGTTGCTGCATGCTCAATACTTTATTAAAAATAAAATCTGACCATGCCATCGAGATTGGAGGCAAAGCTGTACTAAAAATAAGTGGACGCATTTTATTGATCAGATAGTCACGGATGATTGAATCACAAATGACGTAGCCGCCCACAGAAGCAATCGCTTTGCCAAAAGTCCCAACAAGGAAATCAATCTGATCCAATACGCCATATTGCTCAGCACAGCCTAGACCTTGCTCCCCCCTAACCCCAATCGCATGTGCTTCATCGACATACAACATGGTTTTGACATAACGTTGTTTTAACTGCGCCAATGCAGCTAAATCCGTCTCGTCACCATCCATACTAAAAATACTTTCAGTCACCACAATGACACGTTCAATTTGCTCATCTTGATGATACTTTTGCAATAACTGTTCCAAATGCTGCAAATCATTATGACGATAACGCACATATTGAGCATTCGATAGACGAATACCATCAATCATACTGGCATGAACTAGTTTATCCGCCAAAATCACGGTTTTGCTATCACATAAAGCAGGCAAAATACCGATATTCATGTGGTAGCCACTATTGAAAAGTAAAGCGGCACGACCAAAGGCTATGCTTAGGCTATTTTCAAATTGCTCATATTCTGCAAAATTGCCTGTGAGTAATCTTGATGATGATGAACTAAATAATGCCCGTTCAATTTTCAACGTATCAAGAAATTCTTCTCTTAAATTTAAATCAGCGGCTAAGCCTAAATAATCATTGGATGCCAGATTCAACATGCTTCGATCTTGAATGGTGATCCATCGTCCCTGCTGTTGATTTGACGTAAATTGGCGGAAATTACCTTGCAGTTTAAAGTGGTCAAGCTGCTCAGCATAATGATCAAGCAAGGACATTGCTATGCGCTCCTTGCATATTTTTTACCACTTCACTCATCTGTGCCAATAAATAATGGAGTTCATCATCGCTAATCACATACGGCGGCATTACATAGACCAATTTCCCAAATGGCCGCACCCAAATGCCACGCTCCACAAACTGTTGCTGTAAGGTTTTCATATCAACATTAGTGATTAACTCCACCACGCCAATCGCCCCTAAAACCCGTACATCCGCAACGTGGTCAAGTTGGGCTAAATCGGTTAATTGTTCAGTCAGAATCTTTTCAATCCGTTGAATATTGGCTTGCCAATCCTGTTCCACCAACAGTTGAGTACTTCTTAACGCAACTGCACAAGCCAATGGATTTGCCATAAAAGTCGGGCCATGCATAAACACACCTGCTTCACCACGACTAATGGTTTCAGCCACTTGCTTAGTCGTTAAAGTCGCAGACAGTGTCATATAACCGCCTGTTAAGCCCTTACCAATACACATGATATCTGGCTCTACTTGGGCATGTTCCCATGCAAACATTTTGCCTGTACGTCCAAAACCCGTGGCAATCTCATCAAAGATCAACAACAAATTGTACTGCTCACATAACGCCTTGGCCTGACGTAAATATTCAGGATGATAAAAACGCATTCCGCCTGCACCCTGTACAATCGGCTCTATAATCAGTGCAGCAATGCTGTGATGATGCTGTTCAATCTGCTGTTTGAGTTGCTGAATATCTTGTGGGTCCCATTCTGCATCAAAGCGACTTTGTGGCGCGGGTACAAAAATTCGATTCGGTAAACTTGTACCAAAAATTTGATGCATTCCTGTGACTGGATCACAGACAGACATCGCATTCCATGTATCGCCATGATAACCAGAACGCGTGGTAATAAAATTAGTTTTCTCAGGTTGATTCAGTGCAGCCCCCTTCTTTGAAGACCAGTACTGAACTGCCATTTTTAAGGCCACTTCTACAGCAACTGAACCTGAATCTGCATAGAAAATTTTATCTAAACTCGGCGGCGTAATTTTTAATAGTAATTTGCCTAATTCAATTGCAGGGTCATGGGTCAGACCGCCAAACATAATATGCGCCATGTTCTGCAATTGGTCTGAAACCGCTTGGTTCAGTTCAGGATGGTTATAACCATGAATCGCACACCACCATGACGACATGCCATCCACTAAAGTTCGGCCATCTTCTAACTCAATCGTTGCACCATAGGCACGTTTGACTTTAAAAGTTGGCAGTGGATTTAACATCGAAGTATAGGGATGCCATATATGTTCTAAATCAAATAGGTCAGTCATCCTATACCTCTATAAATCCAATATTTAACAATGTACTGCATGGTGTTATTCCGAGTACTCATCCAATTTCAGGATAAGCCTTCAGCTGGACTTACTTTTCAAAGATGAAAAGTAAGCAAAAATCTTTTGTTAGGCTGATGGCACGTCCTTGATGCCACAGCCTAACGGCGACATCCATGTCGCCTCCACGATAGCGAATACTCAAAGTAAATTTCAACAATGATAAAAACATTCAATAAGTTTCAATCGCTCTTAATCTTAAACTTGTCAAAATCTAAAATATATTGCGAGAACTTTCATTTCAAGCCAGATTAAGCGGTCTTTTTAAGACAATCTTCAATTATTTGCACAGTCTGCTCAACCATAAAGCATGGAAAGCCATGTGAAGAGCCTTCAATCGAAACAATAGATAAATTCTTTGCAGCTAAATCTTGAATATTCTGTGCAATTTGGTAAGGAACTAAAGCATCATGCTCTGCAAAGACATGCAACTGTCTACCTTGATATTTTTTACATATATCAACCAAATTTAACTGCTTTAACAATTCTAAACCTTGCTTCAATAACGCAATTGGTTGAGGAAGAATCAATTTTTGCATAGCTAAGAAATCTTTTTTTGCTGAACTAGCACCTTGACAGACTAACAAACCAAAACGCTTTAAAGTCGTAATTGCATCATGTTCAAATGACTGTTTAAACTGCATAAAAGTTTCTACTGGCATGGCTGTCGTCCAATCATCTTGCGCGACAAAACATGGATTCGAAGCCAAAGTGATTAACAGCTTCTGCTTAGCATATTGTTTTTCTATTTGATTAACCAATAAGGTTGCCAACTGACCACCAAGCGACCACCCGACAATTACATCATATTTAACCGCAAGTTCAACATGCTGTTGCAAAACTTCATTATCGAGAGCATTAAAAATATTAATCCGCTCAACGAGATATCCCTTTTGTTCTAAAGCATCATGTAAAGGTTTTAATAATTCAGCACCACCACCCCAGCCAGTGATGAGTAGAATCTTATAGGTCACACGCTTGTCCAGTTTTTCAAACTTAAAGCCAGTATACTCTGATTAGCTCTCGTCATTATTTTCCAAATCTACCAAAAGCTTTGCTGGAATAACGCACTCCCAATTTTGTTTAAATTGCTTATGAACCTTATCTATATCAAAAGAGCTGTTCCGTGCAATTTGCTGAGCATATGCAATATCATTTGCACGCATATAAGCAAGTAGATAATGATTTCCATCTAGTTCCAATTGAAACCAAGATTCAACTTTTACTCCTTCTGCTTGAAGTGTTTGAATCGCTTCTGCTTTACGTTGTTCAATTTCTTGCTGCCAAGCATCGACATTTGCTAGCGTGTCTTGCTTCAATTTAATTAACACTGCACCGACATCCACTCTATTTTCCTTTTAGTTATACTGCATTTAAATTCAACTATATAAAACAATCAAAAGCCCTGTAAAGAATTTACTCACACATCAAATTTTTAAATTTGCTAAAGTAAGTGTCTACCACACTTTGAGATCAAGATAATGGCTACGATAAAATCCAAAGTTCTTATTCTATGTAGTTCTCTTATTTTACTTAGCTCACCAAGTTTAAGTAGCGCACAAAACACCTTATTTTCTAAGCAAGATAGCGCAAAAAAAGAATGGGTGGGACAGTCTGCGCCAGATTTCAAACTTCAAGATCAAAGTGGCAAATGGCACACTTTGAACCAATATAAAGGCAAATGGATTGTACTTTATTTCTACCCTAAAGATGACACTGCGGGATGTACTCAAGAAGCGAATCAATTTAAATCACTTTATCCTCAATTCTTAAAGTCGAATGCAGTAGTTTTAGGTGTTAGCTTAGATGATGTTGCATCACACCAAAAATTTTCACAAAAGCTCGGTTTACCGTTCCCAATTTTGGCAGATGAAAAAGGCGAACTTGCTGGAAAATTTGGCATTGTTAGAAACCTCGGGATTACAAAAATTGCTAAACGTGAGAGTTTCTTGATTAATCCTCAAGGTGCAATTATGTATCACTACACGAGTGTGAATACGCAAACGCATGCTGATCAAGTATTAAAAGATTTAAAAGATGCTCAAATTAAAAAATAGTGCTTAAACAAAAAAACTCAGCATCTGCTGAGTTTTTCTAATTCACAAAAACTTAAATTTGCGATTGAATATAGTTTTGCAAACCAATTAATTCAATTAAACGCAATTGTTTTTCTAACCAATAGGTATGATCTTCTTCTGTGTCAGAAAGCTGCTGACGCAACATATCACGGCTAATATAATCGCCTTTTTCTTCACACAATTTAATACCTGTCGCAAGTTTCTCACGAACATGATATTCAAGTGCTAAATCAGCTTTTAAACAACTTACAACATCCGTACCCACATTGATGTCTTCACGATTCATATTAGGTTGAGCACCCAAAAATAAAACACGGCGAATGATTGAATCAGCATGTGAAGCTTCTTCTTGCATTTCATGATCAATACGCTCGTAAATTTTACTTAAGCCCCAATCTTCATACATTCTTGAATGAATTAAATATTGATCACGAGCAGCCAATTCACCGCCAATGAGCATATTTAAATAGTCGATGACTTCTGGATTGCCACGCATAATACTTACTCCCTATCGAATAAGTCTATTATGGTGAAATTAGACAGCAATTGCAAAAATATTATGTGTAAGTTTATGATTTTTATCAAATTAAAATGAGAAACATACGCATTTACAGTTCTAATTAGCTTAATTTATCCAAGTAAAATAAGCCTTTGCATAAGATTCAAAAACCATCTAAAGCATAATTTTAGGAAAAATCTGTTGTTTGAATTTTTGTAACGATTCGCAATGCTTCTTATTCAGTTCGGCTTTTAAGCATAAATTATAAAAAAATGACTGTTCAGCCGTTGTTTGTTTGAGCAAAATTCGTTAAATAACATCAATCACAAAAACATTATGCGGAAATAACAATGGACAAAAGTAAACCAATATTAGTCACTGGCGCAACAGGTTATATTGCTGGCTGGATTATCGAACGACTGCTCAATCAAGGCTATAACGTTCATGCAACAGTTCGGGACCCATCAAAGAAAAATAAAATTCAGCATTTATATGATATTGCAGAAAAGTCATCTGGAAAAATTCAATTTTTCAAAGCAGATTTACTCGAAGCACATTCTTTTGATGAATCCATGCAAGGATGTGAAGTCGTCATTCATACAGCATCACCTTTTGTTGTCACTAACTATAAAGATGCGGTTAAAGACATTATTGAACCTGCAGTCAAAGGTACAGAGAATGTCTTAGATAGTGTAAATCGTACAGAATCAGTGAAACGTGTGGTTTTAACCTCAAGTATTGCGTCAACTTATGGTGATGCAGTTGAAATTCAAAACACAGCAAATAATGAATTTGATGAGAACCATTGGAATAACACCAGTAGTGAAACCCATCAACCTTATCCATATTCAAAAGTTGCTGCTGAACGCAAAGCTTGGGAAATGGCCGAGCAACAAAATCGTTGGAGTCTTGTCTGTATCAACCCTGCACTGGTGATGGGACCATCACTCACTGATGCAAGTCAATCTGGCAGTATCGAAGTTTTACAACAGTTCGGGAATGGCACAACATTATTTGGTGTACCGCCAATGTGGAATGGAATCGTAGATGTCCGTGATGTTGCAGATGCACATGTTGCTGCGGCACTCAATCCTAAAGCGCAAGGTCGCTATATCATTTGTGGCGGAACATTAAGTTTGCTCGAAATGGGCAAAGCCTTAACGCAAAAATTCGGTTATAGATACCCATTCCCACATTTCACTGTACCTAAAACAGCATTCTCTTTAGTTGCACCCGTATTTGGTCATTCACGCCAATTTGTCAAACTGAATATGGGTTATCCAATCTACTTTAATTCACAGCGTAGTGTGAATGAGTTAGGTATTCACTATCGAGATATCCGTGGCAGTGTTTGCGAACATTTCCAGCAATTACTCGATGATGGCATTGTGAAAAAATATATTTAACAATAAAAAGCCTATTCAACCACATCGGTTTGAATAGGCTTGTTTCTTATACTTTTAAGTATTAATCATCAAAATAATCACTATAAGTTTCACATAGTCCATCATGAAACCCCCAGCCAATGCCATCTGTATCGTGACAAATTTTTGTTGCTCTTTGTTGAAATTGACTTTCTACATTGAGCTGCTTCATCCATTTCATTGCCTGAGCAAACATTGACTCCATGCTATTATAAAATGGCTCATTAATATCGCCATACATGTTGGTAAATTTTACTCCAGTTTCAACATAATAGATTGCAAGATCAACTAGATGTATATTTAATCCATTGAGCTTTTTAAAGTCCATAACCGCTTTTCGTGCGACAGATAACCTTGCATCACCAAATCCATGTTTGGGCAAAAATTCATCTTGAATTATTTTTTTATATTTAGAAAGTACGTCATTTGCCCCCTCTGCACTTATCTGTGAATCATAAAAATCTCTGACTACTGAAAACTGTTGATATAGTTTAACAATTTCTTGAAGCAATTCTTTTTCAGGTTTTGTGGCCAGATGGGCTTTAAATGCTTTAATACTCATTCAACACCTCCGTACTGCGCCAAGAAATCTAAAAACTCTTGTTCATTCATCACTCGAATTTCTAATTTTTGTGCTTTATCCAATTTGCTTCCTGCTTTTTCACCCGCAACGACACATTTGGTTTTACTGGACACACTACCACTGACTCGCGCACCTAAAGCTTGTAACTTTTGTGTCGCCTCATCACGTCCCATGGTTTCCAGTGTGCCTGTGACCACCCAACTCTCACCATTCAAGGGTTGACGTGTTGGTGCAGTTGGTGCATCCCAATGAATCCCCGCTGCCAATAAACGATCGAGTACTTCAATGTTATGCGGTGCTTGGAAAAAATCTGCAATCCACTCCGCTGTAATATCACCGACATCAGGCGTTTTCTTAAGTGCTTCAACATCGGCAGCTTTCAAAACATCCAAAGTTTGGAAGGTATTGGCTAACATACGTGCCGTGGTTTCACCTACACCACGAATACCTAAGCCATAAATAAAACGTGCCAAAGTCGTTTTCTTACTCGCTTCGATGGCATCAATCAGGTTTTGAACGGATTTTTCACCCATTTTCTCGATAGTCAATAAGGTGTCACGATGCTCATGCAAATGATAAATATCGGCAACATCTTTGAGTAAATCGAGATGTAATAACGACTCTACCCAACGATCTCCCAAACCTTCAATATCCAAGGCTTTACGGGATACAAAGTGACGAATCGCCTCAATACGTTGTGCCGCACAATATAAGCCACCCGAACAACGTGCTAGTGCTTCACCTTCTGGCATAACAACAGGCGATTCACATACAGGGCAATTCGTCGGAAGATGTACCATCTCCGCATCAGTAGGTCTAAATTCAGCCCAAACTTTTTCAACTTTCGGAATCACATCACCCGTACGGTACACACTGACCGTATCGCCAACGCGTACGTCTAAACGATGAATTTCACCAATATTATGTAGAGTCACATTGGAAACAGTTACACCTCCCACAAAGACGGGTGCTAAACGTGCAACTGGGGTAAGTGTTCCAGTACGTCCGACTTGCCAATCAATATTTTCAACTTTGGTCAAGGCAGCTTGTGCAGGGAATTTATAAGCGGTTGCCCAACGCGGTTCACGACTCAAAAAACCCAATTGTTGTTGTTGTTTCAGATCATCGACCTTCACCACCATGCCATCAATTTCAACTTTTAAATCTGGACGTTCTTGTTGAATTTGTTCATAACGTTGTTGTACTTCTTCAATCGAAGCACACAAGAATTGACGCTCAGCGATTTCAAAACCAAATTTGGTTAACCAATGTAAACTATCATGCATCGTTGCGAGACCATGACTAGGCTCACACTGAGCAATACCGTAAGCATAGAATGCCAATGGACGTGACGCAGCAATATTTGGGTCAAGCTGTCTTAAACTTCCTGCCGCGGCATTACGTGGATTCGCAAAGGTCTTATCACCTTTCGCTTCCTGATCGGCATTGAGTTTTTCAAAGCCTTGCTTCGGCATCAACACTTCACCGCGGACTTCTAAAAATTGTGGAATCGCTTGATGCTGACCCGATAGAACTTTTGGCAAGTTACGAATGGTTTTAACATTTTGGGTAATGTCTTCACCTGTCTCACCATCACCACGAGTGACACCACGAACCAGTACACCATTTTCATACCAAAGTGAAATCGCCAAACCGTCAAGCTTGAGTTCAACTTCATATTGAACTTTTTGGTTCGGTAAACGCTCATCAATACGGCGAGCAAAAGCAAATAGATCATCTTGATTAAAGACATTTCCCAATGACAGCATGGGAACAGCATGGGTCACGCTTTCAAACTTTGATAGGGCTTGACCACCAACCTTATTGGTCGGCGTATCTGTCTGAATCAAATCAGGATATTGTTGTTCTAATGCTTTAAGCTGATGAAATAAATGGTCATATTCACTATCAGAAATGGATGGCTCATCCATCACATAGTAAGCATGGTTATGTTTTGCAATCAGTTGAATTAACTGACGCATTTGCTCAATAACTGAGTTGTGTTCCATTTAAATTTCACCATATAAAAGGGCGGAAAAACCGCCCTATAATTTTTTACTGAATTTATTATAAAAGATTCATTAGACGGTTGCTTGATTTGGACGGTAATCAATCACATGATGACGCCAATGTTCTTTCAATTGTGGCGTAAATTCTAAATTATTTTCATCATAGACTTTGCCATCGACTTCACGCGCAATTAAGCCTGCAATACTGGTCATCATGTCATAGCCAGTCACAGCTTTGCTATTTGGCAGTGCAAGGAAGAATGCTAAACCTTGTACTTGCTCACCAGATAAACTTTCTAAATCAAAGCCAGCAGGACCATTGTCCGTCATTCGCAATACAGAGAACATCAATGTGCTTGGCTCTTCTGTATTTTCATAACGGTGGAAACACGACATTTCACCAAAGCAGAGACCATATTTCAGCAATACTTTTAATGCTTTATCGCCCGACAACGCACGGCGTGGATTTGGAAAAACATTCAGCGCAATAATCTGCTCAGCTGTTGCTAATGCACTTTCATCATCATAACGTTGCTGTTCATGTAAATGCACATCCAAGATATTACTCTCACCATCAAATTCTTCAATTTCAACAGTTGCAATATTTGGATTTAAACTCAGTTCTGGCTCAACTTTCGTTTCATCAGCTTTATCTAACAAGTCTTCATCATCAGATACCTCCACTACTCGTGGTTGATCTTCTGATCGTTCAATGCTTGTATTGATTTCAGTATGAATGACAGGCTCAGCCGCAACTTTTACCGTTTCTTCAGCTTTCTCTTCTGCAACAGTTTGTACTGGTGCTGCTTGAATATCTACTTGAATAGTTTCTGCTTTAAAACTTGGTTCAACCCGTTCAGTTGTTGAGATTACAGTGTCTTTTTGTAGAAGCTGCTCTCGTACATTACGCGGGATCACAGGCTGATTGCTGTCAGAATTAATATGTAAATCAGCGTCTAATGATGGCTCAACTGTTTTTGGTTTTCTCAAAACCATTGCTAACCCAACGAGCATAATCACAACGGCGATAACAATGCCTATTATTGTATTCATTTCCATACTAGGACTCCGAAACTAACCCGTATTCTTTTGCCTGTTCTAAATCGACAGTCACTAATTTTGATGTGCCCGGCTCTGGCATGGTCACTCCCAGTAAATCAGTTGCCATTGTCATCGCCAATTTATTATGTGTAATGTAAATGAATTGCACTTGTTCAGAAAGCTCTTTTACCAAATTACAATACCGCTGTACGTTGGCATCATCAAGTGGTGCATCAACTTCATCTAATACACAGAAAGGTGCAGGATTCAACCTAAAGATCGCAAATACCAATGCCAAAGCAGTTAAAGTCTTTTCACCACCTGAAAGTAGTGCCAAAGAACTATTACGTTTGCCAGGTGGACGTGCCATCAATTTCACCCCAGACTGCCAATCATCCTCAAGACTTAAGGTCGCTTCACCGCCACCAAATACCTTTGGAAACAACACTTGCAGCTCTTGATTGACCTGATCAAAGGTGGTCATAAATAATTTACGTGTTTCTTGATCAATACTTTTCATCGCATCTTTGAGCTGATCAACCGTATTTTGTAGATCTTGCATCTGATGACTCAGCTCATCAAAACGCTGTGACACGTCTGCATATTCTTGTGAAGCTGCCAAGTTTACCGCACCAATTTTATCAAATTGTTGCAATGCTCTTTCTAATTTTTGTTGATGATCTTTTATTTCAATCGAGAGATCAGATAAGGCATCGGCATTGAGTTCTTTGAGCTGTTCCAGATAATGCTCACGATCTGATTTAGCAGCTTGCCAAGCCAAACGCTTTTGCTCTAACTGCTCACGCACCTGCTCATCTTTTTGCTGTGCTTGATGACGTTGTTCTGTCAATTGCTGCTGTTTCTCTTGGACTTGATTCAGTTCAAGTTGCCACTCATTCCAATTTTTTTGCAGCTTTTCTGTTTGCTGAAATTGCTCTTGGAATTGCGACTCTAAGTTCGGTAATTCAAGCTGAATCGGATCAACAAACTTTTTCGCTTGCTCAATCTGTTCAATGATTTGTCGATATTGGGTTTTCAGAAATGAAATATCTTTTTCGAGCAACTCAATTTGTTGATTGGCTTGCGAGGTCTGGCGGCGCAAAGCTTCACGTTGCTGCTGCTGTTGCGTCAACTGCTGTTGTTGCTCATCCAACTGTTCATTCAGATTTTCGACCTGAAACTGTAAAGTCTTATAATTCGGTAATACTGCTTCTAATTTGAGTGCAAGTGCATGTAAATCAATTTCCAAATCATCACGCTGCATGGCATCTTCTTCAAGTTGCACATCGAGCTGTTTAAGTTGATCTGCTAATTGTATCTGCTGTAATACAAATGCCTGTGCCGTACTTTGTAGTTTGGCAATTTGTACATCAAGCTGTTGCTGCTCTTTCTGTTTTTGTTTCAGACTTTGCTGCTGTTGCTGTAAGTTGTGCTGTTGCTGTTGCAGCCCTTGCTGCTGTTGTGAAAAGTGATTTTCCAACTCAAGCAATTGTGCTTGCTTCTCCGCAAGCTGCTGTTCAATTTCTTCTAAACGGACTTGATGGCTAAGCATCCCCTGCGCAGTTTGGCTATCTTCATCATAATGCAGACCAATCACCCAATCGGCACCGACATGATAACCATCCAGCGTTAAAATGGATTGTGCTTGCTGGAGATCCAATTGATATCGCAAAGCTGTGGTTAAATCTTCTGCAACGGCAACATTTGACCAGAGTGAAGATTGCGGGGCTTCGATCCAATCACTTAAATAATCATTAAATCCACCCCAGCCCTCCTTTATAAAAGGAGGGAGTTCCCCTCTTTTTAAAAGAGGTGAGGAGCGATTATAGCTCTGCAAGGGAGATTCTGTTTTTAACTGTCGAGCCACACCTTCCTGAAATGACTGTTCACCATCCAGTAAATGCGCTTGCAACCACTTGGCCAAGAACTTCTCAATAATGTTTGCATGCGCTTTAGCTTGAGCAGTTAAACGTAGGCTTTGCATCAATCGAGCTGCATTTTGATCATGCTTCGGGCTCTGCTTCGCCACCAATTGATTTAAATTCTTTTGTTCAGCCAATAAAACCTGAATCTCAGTTTTCAAGTTCTGTACATCGGCCTTCTGCAACTGTTGTTGATCTTGCTGTGTCTGAACACCCTGCTGTAATTGCTCAATCGCGGTTTCTAACGCAATTATTTCCTGTTGCAGTTGCTGCTGTAATTGTTCTAACTGCGCCTGTTCATCATCCTGAACCTGAGCACGAATCTGAGTGCTTTGCGTTTGCAAAGTCTGCTTTTGCTGCTCAATCCGCAGAACATTCTTACCCAATTGCTCAATTTGTGCAGCCATCTGCAACTTTTTTTGTTGTTGCTGATCGACTTGAGTTTTCAGTTGTTCAAATTGCTGCTGTGCTTGCTTATGTTGGGCTTGAACATCGCTAAAATTTTGCTCAGCAGTTTGCGTTTGCTGCTCTAAGGCAAGTAAGCTTTCGTTTTGCTCATCAAATTGAGTTGTTAAAGTTTCGACCTGTAATTCGGATAGTTGCAAACGCTCTTTGGTTTGTAATTTTTGCTGTTCAAGTTGAACCAAACTACTGCTGTTTTGCTGGAATAAACTCTGTTTTTGTTCCAAAGTCATTTTTAATTCAGACAACTTTTTCTCGGCCTGTTGCCATTCATGCTGCAAAGGTGAAGATTGCTGAATTAAGCGTTGGAATAAAGCACTGGTGGCTTCAAGATCGTGTTCAATGGTCTGTGACTCAGAACGAACCAACTTAAAGTTTTCACCCAGCGCCGTCATTTCAACCGTATATTCTTGTTGTAACTTTTGACTTTGATTGGCTTGAAACGAAAGAATCTCAATTTTTAATGTACGGATCTGCCCTTCTAAAGTCTTGTATTGAATCGCGGCTTCAGACTGACGTTTTAATGTTCTGAGTTGTGATTTTAGTTCAGCCGCAATATCGTCTAAACGTGCCAAATTCTGTTCAGTATGTTCTAAGTGCTGTAAGGTTTCACGACGACGTGCTTGATAACGAGATACCCCTGCGGCTTCCTCAATAAACACGCGCATTTCTTCAGGCTTGGCATCGACTAAACGGTTAATCATACCCTGTTCAATCACCGCATAAGAACGAGGCCCTAGACCTGTACCCAAGAAAATATCGGTAATATCACGACGGCGACAACGCGTGCCATTTAAGAAATATTCAGACTTACCTTCACGCGTCACTTGGCGACGGACTGCCAGTTCGCTATAGGCATTATAAGCCCCGCCTAATTTGCCATAAGTATTATCAAAACGCAGTTCGACACTTGCAACACCGACAGGTTTACGCTTGACTGTCCCTGTAAAGATGACATCCTGCATGCTGCCACCACGTAATTGGCGTGCATTGGACTCGCCCATCACCCAACGAATTGCATCAATGACATTCGACTTACCACAACCGTTTGGACCCACTACTGCGGTACGGTTTGCCTTAAAATTTAATGTGGTACTATCGGCAAAAGATTTAAAGCCTGAAAGTTTTAAACTGCTTAAACGCATACTGCCCTAACTAGCGGCGTGAGCGTCTAGCCCAAGCCAATTCAATCTGTTTCATACGTGTCAGAGATTCCAACACAAGGTTGCGCAAGTGTCGACAAAAATCTTCCATAAATAAAGCAGCTTGTTGTGATTTTCGGATCAAAATAGCATCAATCACCAGTTTAAACAGGGTAAATGATTCTTGCAGCTCACGACGTGAAGTATTCAAGGTTAAAAAATAGCTACGACGTAACGAAGGCAAAAGTTCTTTATAGAATTGCATAAGATAGGGATTTGCCACCATATCATGCTGTTCTGCTAAGTATTTAAAGATCGCATCGTAAAATTTTTCGATATCCCCTGTACGAACAAACTCAACCAATTGATCCAATAGAGCCTGTAACTGTTCAGCCTCATTCGCACGCCAAGTTTCACTAATCCGTTGCACGATATGCCCAAGTACCATGACATTGGTGTCAAATAATGCTTTGACTTGCTGAGCTGACATTTCAGAAACAATCGCACCACGGCGTGGAAAAATCTCAATCAGATAAGTACGTTCTAGCAATAACAACGCTTCACGGACAGAACCACGACTAACATCTAATTCCTTCGCAATGCGCAATTCTTGAATACGTTCTCCCTCAACCAGCTCACCACTAATAATTTGTTCACTAATATATTTTGCAATCTGTTCAGAAAGACTATCAGCCTCTTCGAGATTCATAATCCCCTCGCTCTCATTGTTATACGCATGTTCCAATGCTATTTGCGCTTTTTGTTTTAACTGATCTTACCTCATAAATTCTATATCATTGTCTAACAATTTTATTGCTTTTTAAGCCAACTCAGATAAAAAACTAAAAATTTTGCTGAAATTTAAGACAGGTGACTAATTTTTTACGCTCAGACCATCATCCTCAAACTTGATAAAAAATACTACAAAAGTGTACTTTTAAAATAGTCTCTAGTTAAGACTCGATTAAAAAACAGCCATATAATATCAATAAAATTCACTTATTTTTCAATAAAAATCACAAAACAAAATCATAAAACCGATGCAAAATACCAAAATAAGTCTCAGAAATAAAAAATTATGCAAAATAAAACACATATTAAACCCAACTAATATAATCAGGTATTATTTAAGTGCATAAAAAATGATGTAATTATCCATTTTTTATAAGAAAAACTATCTATAATTGCATTTCCAATCCTTTAAACATTAGAGAAGAGATAAAGAATGGCTAAAATTTCATTAGACGGTTTAACAAGTATTGACGGTTTTGTTGCAGCAGCATTAGTAGATACGGAAAGTGGTTTAGCCTTAGCCACCCAAGGTGGGGGAACTCTTGATTTAGAGCTTGCTGCTGCGGGTAATACCGAAGTTATTCGTGCAAAACGTCGTGTTGCAAACTCATTAAAACTTAATGACGACATTGAAGATATTCTTATCACTTTAGGTAAAGCGTATCATTTAATCCGTCCTTTAGAGAGTAACGGAAATTTATTTCTTTACCTTGTACTAGACCGTACTAAATCTAACTTAGCAATGGCACGCCATGAATTAAGAACTTTTGAGAAAGAATTAGATTTTTCTTAATCGTTATGCTCTTTATATATTTTAAATATATAAAGAGCATCTATTTATTTAATCCAATATAGGACTTACGCATTGACAGTATAAAAAAATGATAAATAAGCTGTATAACATCAAAGTGATCAGACAAACTAAACATGCTTCAACAGCTCAATGTAATTTACCCATCTATATGGGATTTCTTATGACAGAACCACATTCTATAAGTTGTACGCAACTTGCAGATACCTATCAAATCTCTCACGACAGTGTGAATCGTTTCTTGGAGCGTGAAAATTACGGCCCACAAGATTTATATCACGAAGCTATGCAATACATTGATAATAATAAACTTATTGTCAGTGTGGATGATACCGTATTAGATAAACCTTATAGTCAACATATGGATTTAGTTGGTTTTTTCTGGTCTGGTAAACATCATCGTTCAGTGAAAGGTATCAATCTCATTACACTGTATGCGACAGATTTGCAGGGTAAAAATGTGCCGATCAATTTTAGGCTCTATGATAAATCTGAAAATAAGACTAAAAATGACTACTTTCTAGACATGTTGAATGATGTTCTTCAATGGGGCGCAGACATTTCTTATGTCACAGGCGATAGTTGGTATGCTTCAACTTCAAATCTAAAAACCATAAGAAATCATGGTATTCGATTTATGTTTGGTATCGACAGTAATCGAAAGGTATCCCTTGAAAAAGGGAATTGGCATCAGATTAGGCAACTACCTGCATTTGAAAATGGTCAAACAGTGTGGCTCAAAGACTTTGGATTTGTACAATTATTTAAGACTCAGCTCAAAGAACAGCAGAGGTTTTATATTGTTTATGATCCTAATGAGTATTTAACATTAGATCGGTTTCAAGATTTACATGCAAGTCATTGGAAGATTGAGCAATATCACCGAGTCATTAAACAGGTATGTCATATTGAAAAATTTCAGGTTAGGCGAATGAAGCTCATTCACAATCATATTTTTGCATCATTAATGGCTTATGTGCAGGTACAACAAATACAATGGAATGATATTTTTATGAATATTTATCAGTGGCAGAAGAGTTTATTTAGACCAATCATCAAGAGCTTCATTGATGGTTTTATTTTAGACAAGAATTATCTGCTGCCACAAAAGTTGGAAAATTTATAGTGCGTAAGTCCTACAATATTTTAAAAGATTTGAGTGATAGTAATAGTATGAGTGCGCATTGCATCAATATCGCAATTTCTGGCATATCGTCAAAGGCTTCAGATGAGCTAAAAATCGAGCTTAGGCAAATAATACCTAATCATTTTGATATCAACTGGGTGAATATTTCAAACAAAAATATAGACTTACTACTAATACATGCGAAATTTTTTGATACTCAAGGTATTCAACAACTTATAAAAGAAAGAAAATTTTTATTCTTAAAAATATCAAATGAATATAGAGCTGTTTCAAGCATATTAGAAAATAACACTTTATTTCCTCCTTTTCAAGAATCAAAAACATTACAAAAATGGATTCAATCTCATTTATTAAACTATATATCGAATAAAGAACCATCAGATGAAACTTCTAATACTCTCCCTCAAAAAAGTGATATTAGCAATACAATCTCTTTAGATAGTATGCTGAAACTAAAAAATACATACCTACATCTATTTGATAATCACGGTACATTAGCAATTATTGATACATTCCAAGAGGTTGTATGGCTTGAACCAACTCGATTACAAATCAAAACGAATAATAGTTTTAATTATGAACTCGCAAAAACTGAGCACTTTACATTCGTTTCTAAAAAAACTGAATACAACTTAAAAGACTGGATTTGGAATCTTTTTTGGTATTCTACTGAATATCAAGGCTTGATAATAGACGAGAATGATTACTATAAAATTGACTATTGGCCACAGCCTAGCCAAAATTTAGATCAAAAAATGATTTTGCAACTTTCAGCCTGTTTTATACAAGGTGCTCAGTTATCACAAGTTATGAGACGATTAAAACTTCCTATTAAAACCGTTCAACAGTTTATATCTGCTTGTATTATTTCAAACAACGGTAAAATTATATCGGCAGCAGAAAGCCGTTATCAATATAATGATATGCCTATTGCTACAGAGCAACAAGGTTTCTTAAATAAATTCTTCGGTAAAATGAGAAGCCGATTTGGGCTTTAGGATAATTTTATGATTCTTCAACAATACAAAATTGTTTTTGCAGGAAGTATGGGTGCAGGGAAAACAGAAGCGATAAAATCTCTTTCTGAAATTCCAGTACTTGCTACTGAAGCATTTAATACGGATTCTAAAACACATAACAAAATGCAGACAACAGTAGGCATTGATTATGGTGAGATCACTCTAGATGATGGTGCTAAAATTGGTTTATATGGAACACCAGGTCAGGCAAGATTTGATTTCATTTGGCCATTGATTTGTAAAGGTGCTCTTGGCGTGATCATATTAGTTGATCATAATAATGAAACACCTCTTGAAGAATTAGAATCCTATTTAAATACATTCAAGAGTTATAATAAAAATATTTCTATTGGTATTACGCATATTGATGAGAATAAAAATCGCCCTACAACCATTTACCGTGATTGGCTTATTAAAAACAAATATGACTATCCTTTATTTTGTATTGATGCACGTGAAAAAGAGCATATTTTACTAATGATTGAATCATTGGTTGCAAACCTAGAAGTTAATTTTAAAGCTATGAGCTAATTGAGATCATTTATATGTTTAATCTTCCACAAATTGACCAACGTACAGCCTCGAAAGAATTAGTGCAGATCGCAAAAATTCAAGCGAATGATATTTTAATGAGTATTCGAGGGGTTGATTACGTTATGTTATGTTCAACCGATGGGTTTGAACTAGCATCTGTTCACAAAAAAGACAATTACAATAGTGCTAAACTTGCAGCAGTAAGTAGCTCTATTCTCGCAATGGTTGGTGCATTTCTAAATGAAATTCAATTAAATGGTTGCCAAAATATTACTTTTGATGCCGAAAATGGTAAAGCTATTTTAACTTCTATCCCTGCACCACATCATCCAATGGTTATGGTCACATTGAGTAGTAAAGATGTACTTCTAGGGCAATTACTTTACAGCTTAAAACAAGCAAGTACTGCAATTGTTAAAGCAGATACTCCTTAACCTGAAACTAAATTTAATGAATTATAAAACAAGGATGTATAAGAATAACATCGTGATTATTTAGCTAAACCAAATAGAACATTAAGTCACTAGGCCTTTATAAATAAAATAACAGCCCACGACAACAAGTAGTCCAGCAAAACATTTTTTCAACATCGCTGCTGATAAACGATGAGCCACTTTTGCCCCGAACTTGGCTGTGATAAAGCTCATCGTACTAATACCAAGAAAAGCATAAATATGCACATAGCCAATAGTATTCGGTACATCAATGTGTTCTCTAGCACCAAACCACATAAACCCAATTGCACCTGCTACCGCAATAGGTAAACCACATGCAGCAGAAGTTGCCACTGCCTTCTGCATGACCACACCGTGACGATTTAAAAATGGTACGGTCAAACTACCACCGCCAATCCCAAAAATCGCAGAAGCAACACCAATTCCCCCACCCGCTGCAAACTGTAATATTGCCGATGGTAAATGACGATTTGGGTCAATCACTGCATGCGCTCCCCTAAACATCTTGTATGCCATCCAAACTGCAAAAACACCAATAAGCAATTGCAAATGTTGCCCCGACATCAGATCAGCTACGCCTGCACCTAAAAATGAGCCTAAAACCAATCCAGGTGCTAAATTACGAAAGACCTGCCAAAGCACTGCTCCCTTTTTATGATGTGCAGTGACTGAGCTAATTGAAGTCACAATAATCGTGGCTAAAGACGTTCCCACTGCAATATGCATAATGACATTAGGGTCATAATTCATTTGAGTAAAGACAATATATAAAATCGGTACAATAATTAAACCACCACCAACCCCAAATAACCCCGCAGTAAATCCAGCAATTGCGCCAATCAGCAAATATATGATTAACTCCATAAACACATGACCACTCTATTTATAAAACAATGGAAGATTTAGCAACTCGCCAGCTTCAGCAATTACTCAATGCAAAGAATCAATTTCCTGAAATCGTCTTGCTCAAAACCACGACAACATCGACCAATGATGATATGCGTGAAATTGCGCAAAAAGGCATTAGCTCAGGATTAGTTTGCAGTGCACAGCAAACACAAGGTCGAGGTCAACATCAACGACAATGGGCATCTCCTGAAGGAAATATTTATTTAAGTACACTGATTCACACTAAGACTGCCTTAGATGGTCGCCTTGCACTGGAAGTTGCTTTAAATATTCTGCAAATGCCGAGCTTGCAAGGTTTAAGCCTACAAGTCAAATGGCCCAATGATTTATATAGTCCACAAGGTAAATGGGGTGGAATTTTGGTTGAGCCACTTTCAGCACATCATGCGATTGTTGGGGTAGGCATTAACTTAAACACGCCCCCTGTAGAGAATGCGGATCAGCCAATTACCTCTCTGGCGATGCTCGGTTTAGCTCATACTGATCGTTTAATGCTGATTGCTGAGCTCTACACTGCGATTCAACAGGCTTCTCAGTGGTTTGAACATGGCAGTTATAATTTAGCTGAACGCTTTAACCATCATGCAATATGGCTCAATCAACACGTTGAATTTGAACATGCCCAAGGTAAAATTCAGGGATACTTTCAAGGCATCTCCAATGATGGTGCTGTACTCATTAAAACCGATCATGTTCAACCCTTCTATCAAGGCCGTTTACGCCTCGCACCAATTTAAGGAATGATCATTTTATGAAAAGTCTATGGTTGGATATCGGTAATACCCGTTTAAAATATTGGATTACCGAAAATGATCAAGTGCTTGAGCATGCTGCAGAATTACATTTACAGTCACCTGCCGATTTACTGTTAGGTTTAATTCAACATTTTAGGCATCAAAATTTAAGTCAGGTTGGGATTTCATCTGTTTTAGACACAGAAAATAATCAACGTATTCAAATGATCCTCGATATTTTGGAAATTCCAATTATCTTCGCTCAGGTACATGCTAATTATGCAGGGCTTCGTTGTGGTTATGATGTTCCAAGTCAACTCGGGATTGATCGTTGGTTACAAGTCTTAGCAATTTCAAAACCTCATCAAAACTTTTGTGTGATTGGCTGTGGTACAGCGCTGACCATCGATTTAGTAGAAGGGTTACAACATTTAGGCGGTTATATTCTGCCAAATTTATATTTGCAACGAGATTCACTCATTCAAAATACCAAAGGTATTAAAATTCCTGACTCTGCATTCGATAATTTGAAACCAGGACACAACACCGTTGATGCTGTACATCACGGTATCTTGCTAGGTCTAATTAGTACCATTGATCAAATCATGCAACAATCACCTAAACACCTGATTTTAACAGGTGGAGATGCTGATATATTCGCCAAATTTCTGCAACATCATCGGCCGTTGATTGAATCTGATCTCTTACTTAAAGGACTAAAAAATTACGTTCAACTTAAGTCAGCATTAACCAATGTTTGAAGTATCTAGAACAACTGAGGAAACATCGTATATCCATCTTCAGTACGAAAATGCCCTGCCTGAACAGCTTCAATCAGTTGGGCATTCAGTAAATTTGAAAATTTAAAGGTCAAAGGCACTGGGACAATAGGATCATTCGTAGAAAAGAAAACGAGGTGTCTTTTAACATTGGCTCGGATTACGGCGCTCGTAAAATTTGAATGCTGAATAAATTCATCATATTCAGGAAATTTAGCTATAGGTTCATTAGAAGCAGCAATAAATAAGCATGCTTTCAACTGAGTTTGTTACAGACGCTTTGCTAGAAAGTGAACCACGGCAATACCAGACAATCCATGAGCAACAACAATACTCTGTTCATTTAAATCTTGTAGTTGTGTTTCTAAACAAGTTTGCCAAATTTTCAGCTTCTGGGTGATTCGAGTCGGCAAGAAATATACGTTCAGCGGCAATTCCTTCAGATTTTAATTGTTGTTCTAACCATAAATACCAATACTGTTCTGGATTTGCATTTTCACAATGTAGTATAAATACCTTACCGTTCGAATTATGTAACATATACAAAAATTTATAAATATAAAACAAATACTTAAAATTATTTTACCCCTTATTCGTTTATTTTCATATTGATTTTCTGTATTAAATTGATACTTAGATGCACAAGTGAGATTTAACAAAAAAGGCGCAATTTGCGCCTTTTTTAAGTAGCTTTAGGTTATTTCTTTGGTTCATTACTACCAAATAAAGGTCCCATGTTACCGCCACCAAATTGTTTTTGCATATTACCTAATGACTTCAACATTTTGCTCATTCCTGACGGATTCGCAAATTTCTTCATCATTTTCGCCATTTGAGCTTGTTGCTTAATTAATTTATTCACTTCAGCAACATCCATACCACAACCCGCAGCAATACGTTTTTTACGGCTTGGATTCATCAAATCTGGGTTACGGCGTTCTTTAATGGTCATCGATTGAATAATCGCTTCCATTTTTTTCACTTGCTTTTCAGGATTTGCTTGTGCAATCGCATCTTGAATACCAGAGTTACTCATGCCAGGCAACTTATCCAAGAAGCCCATCATCCCGCCCATCTTGCTCATTTGCTCAAATTGCATCAGCATATCTTCAAAGTTGAAGGTTCCGCCTTTCTGCAATTTCTTCGCCATTTTTTCGGCTTTTTCTTTGTCGATTTTGCGTTCAACTTCTTCGACTAAAGAAAGTACGTCACCCATACCCAAGATACGTTGTGCAACACGATCTGGATGGAATGGCTCAAGTGCATCTAGTTTTTCACCGATACCCAAGAACTTGATCGGTTTACCTGTAATCGCACGAACAGAAAGCGCAGCACCACCACGTGCATCACCATCAGTTTTAGTGAGAATAACACCAGTCAAAGCCAGAGCATCGTTAAACGCTTTTGCTGTATTAGCAGCATCCTGACCCGTCATTGCATCGACAACAAACAGAGTCTCTGTTGGCTTAACTGCAGCATGTAATTCTTTAATCTCATCCATCATGTCTTCATCGACATGCAGACGTCCTGCGGTATCGACAATTAAAACATCAGCAAACTGGATTTTAGCTTGTTCAATCGCACGATTAACAATATCAATTGGCTTTTCAGATGCTTCTGATGGAATGAAACCCACGCCAACTTCATTCGATACTGTTTCTAACTGCTTGATTGCGGCTGGACGATAAACGTCAGCAGAAACTGTCATTACTTTTTTCTTTTGGCGCTCTTTCAGAAAACGCGCTAATTTTGCGGCAGTTGTTGTTTTACCCGCACCTTGCAAACCTGCAAGTAAAACCACGACAGGTGGCTTTGCACTTAAATCTAGAGTCTCATTTGCCTCACCCATCATTTTGGTGAGTTCATCATAGACAATTTTTACAAATGCCTGACCTGGAGAAAGCTGAGTCATGACTTCTTGACCGAGAGCTTCTTCCTTAACCTTCGCGATAAATTCACGAGTTACAGGTAATGCCACATCGGCTTCAAGAAGTGCCATACGTACTTCACGTAAGGTATCTTTAATATTGTCTTCGGTCAGCTGCCCTGAGCCAGTAACATTTCTTAAACTCTGTGTGAGTCGTTCTGTTAAGGTATCAAACATTGCGAAATCCGCTTAAAATGGCTAGTTGCAAAAAAATCTTTCTTAAAATAGAAAATTTATGCGTAAGATGCTATAGGATACTGTAGTTCGAAGCGAATTTACATCTTATATAGTGAATATTATTCAACCCCCTGAAAAAGGTTTGACATGATCAGTCTCCCCTTGGTTTACACAATTTTGGCACTTGTAGCTTATACCAGTTCTTTTTGGTATTTGTTTATACGTTTGATGTCAAAACGTACTCCAAATCTTTGGTGTTATTCGATTATGATTGGTCTAGGGCTACTACTGCATAGTACTGTGCTCTATCAAGATATGATGACACCAATTGGCGTGAATTATGATGTATTTAACCTGATGTCATTCACTTCGGGGCTGATGCTAGCACTCAGTTTAATTTTAAGTTTAATTCGACCAATCTTGCCATTAAATTTAATTGGCACTCCTGTTGCCGCAATTGGTTTAATTTTAGGATATGCTTTTAGTCAACCAAACCAAGTCATTGAACAACATAGCTTAGGTTTAGATCTTCATATCATCCTCTCTTTATCAGCTTATGCTGTTTTACTAATGGCAACTATTCATTCCGTATTGCTTTGGTTTCAAGATAGAGAACTTAAGAAGAAACAAAAAAGACGAATTTGGGTTAACTTACTTCCACCATTCCAAGTGATGGAATCGGTACTCTTTGATTTAATTATCACAGGTTTTGGCTTACTCACTGCTGCACTTCTCTTTGGCTTTTTTACAATTGATAACTTCTTTGCTCAACATCTTGCTCATAAAACCGCTTTTAGTATTATTTCATGGTTTTTATATGGTGCGCTTTTAATTGGCCATTACAAATTCGGTTGGCGCGGACGCAAAGCAATTCGCTTTACCATTACAGGTTTTATCTTACTTGCAATTGGTTTTATCGGTAGTAAGTTTGTTTTAGAAATGATTCTGGGACGTTGAACAACACCACTTAGCCATTTGAGGAATAACTTTGTATTCATATTACAAATATATAGATACAGATGGGGAGATAACTTTATATGAATTTGATCAGGAATATTATTGTTTAAAGTCGATATTTGTTAACTCATCAGAATGTATAAATACAAATTTAAGCATAGAGCAAACTAATTTCTTCTTACCCGAAGGTAATTTCTCCGAAAGCTTAGATATGTTGACTCCAATAAAAAAAGAAGAATTTTTAAATTTCTGGGATCAGTCGATATCTAAATATTTAAAGCGGTGGAACGAATTAAAAAACAAATTCAAAATCGGGGAAATGATCGAAACCGAAATTGTTTGTTTTTATCCTCAAGGAGTAATCGTTCAATATAATGAAGAATTTTTTGGTTTCGTTGACTACAACGATTGTAAATCTGTTCTAGGTGCATCAAATATGTACCCTCAACAAAAAATTAAACTTTTTGTTGAAAATTTTGATGATGACAACTTATGGGTTAATTTTTCAATTAAATCTGTTTAAACACTTTTCCAACATTAGTAGACAGCCTATCTGAAAATGCGTATAACGCAGTATTCGCTTCATTAGGTAATAATCATCGTGAAACTTGTGCTCGCTCCAATGGAAGGTCTAACTGATCCAATCATGCGTGATGTGCTCACTCATGTCGGCAGTTTTGATTGGTGCGTAACCGAGTTTATTCGTATTACCGATAGTATTCTTCCAGATCATATTTATTATAGTTTTTGTCCTGAACTCAAAAACTCAGGTAAAACTGCGGCTGGCACACCAGTTCATGTTCAATTTCTTGGCAATAATCCAGAAATGTTAGCAGCAAACGCAGCGAAAGTTGTTGAACTCGGTGCTCCAGCAATTGATCTTAACTTTGGTTGCCCCGCTAAAACTGTTAATCGTCATCGTGGCGGTTCTGTTCTATTGGATGAACCTGAAACCGTACATCTCTTAGTTAAAGCTGTTCGTGATGCTGTACCTGCACATATACCAGTTTCAGCTAAAATGCGTCTGGGCTATCTAGATGAAAACCACACTTTAGATAATGCACATGCGATAGAAGATGCTGGCGCAAATTGGCTTACCGTACATGCGCGTACTAAAGCAGATGGCTATACCCCACCTGCCTATTGGGAAAAAATTCAGCCAATCGTCGAAGCTTTAGACATCAATGTGATTGCGAATGGTGAGATTTGGAATAATACTGATGCCAAAGCGTGTATAGCGCAGTCAGATTGCCATGATATTATGATTGGTCGAGGTGCTGTGACTACACCAGATCTCACCTTATGTATTCGAGAGAATAGTGATCAAGCTATCCTTTCTTGGCCAGAGTTAGTGCAACTCCAGCAACGTTTTTTAAGTGGTCAGTACAAAACTGAAATTGGAATGATCGGACGTTATAAGCAATGGTTAGGTATGATGACGAAAGCCTATCCAGAGGCTCAAGAGCTCTGGACAAAAGTAAAAAAAGAGAAACAGTTGGAGTTAATTCTTAATCATATAAAATAAAAAATAGGGAATTTACATCCCTATTTCTCTTTTATAATCAATAAATTACATCCCACTAATTTTCATTTTTAAATTAGTGATTGATGCACCAGTCATTCCAATATTACCAATTGAATTATTTTGCAATCCATTAAATACATTAGGATCAGGGCTTGCGATCGTATTTCCTAATTTGATGTTATTTAAGCTTAAATTAAAGTCATCCGTTTTATTTGGATTACCAAAAACAATTCCACCAACTTCAGTACTTGTAGGCCCTTCAATTCCGGCATAAAAACCATTTAAACGGAAACCAGTAACACTATTCGTTGCTTTAAACTGAAAATCAAAACTAGCGCCAATTGGTGTCGTTGTTGGATCACCTGAGGTCGTATAATCAGAAACAAGCATCATATTACAACCTGTACCTATACCACAAATTGAATCGATAGCACCACCAAAAAGAATCATTTTACCTTGAGGCGATGCGCCTAACTGAATATTCATTGTTGGTTTATTAGATGATAGAAATTTAATATCAAAATTATCTTTTACACGTAATAATTCTTTTACACCTGACTGAAGCTTAATAGCTGTAGTTACATCAAAAATTGATTTTCTCGTATACGTGCTACCACTAATACTTGATAAATTGTTGGTATCAGCTGTGTAGATAGAAAAAGGTTTTATACGAAACCCTGTGTAGTTTCCACTAAAAGATAAGCCAATATTTGCGAAAGCACCTTTAGTACCAACCCCTTTATCCGTATCCATAACAACATTTATTGTTGGAAGAGCAGTATCAGCATTACTAGCATCAATACCTACGATTGCAACTGGATTAGGTTTAGATGCAGTAAGTGGTGTTTGTCCTGCTACTCCTGCAATCACTAAACCTGCACGATTTACATAATCTGGAGAAGTATAAGAACCATTAGATAAACCATCAGTATCAATAATACCTATTTGATTGAATTCAACTTTAGAATTATTGATTGAAATATTAATACCATCTTGCCCAACCGCGGATGCAAGACTTTGATCATCCATAGGCTGCATAGCTATTGCATAAGGGCTTAATAAAAACAAGCATCCTATAAATTTCTTTTTCTTCATTGTCCTAATCCTTAAGACAAGTGGCTAATTTATGCTCACAATTCTAGCACAATATTATTCAAGTACAATATTTTAAGCGATGTAGTTAAATAATATACCCAAATATATTAGTTTCTTGGAATGATACCTAGCTGGCTGCTTAAACGTCCGCCCGTTAGTACCATTTCTCCAAGTCGAGCACCAGCACCGCTTGTAGGCGGATACAAGTTGATATCTCTTGCTCTAAATACACCTGCAATTTTATCAGCATCAGTGCCAATCCCATTTGTACCAGACGGGTTAAAAGTTAAACCTGTGTTGAATCCAACCATTCCTTCTCCAGAAGTATCTCGACCAACAACAATTGCATTATTAAAAGACATTTTACCGGTCAAATTATCTAATCCTAAAGTTGAACCATCTACCGGATCACTAATTTGAATTGTGTTATTTGAACCTGTTAATTCAAAATCACCTACGATATTTAAACTATTACCACTACCATCACTTTTATATTCGTTATTAGGAATAAGAGAAAAATCCATATTCCCCCCTACTCTTAATTTTAGCCCTAGCAAGACATCATCTTTTAAAGCAAAGTTATTGGTTGGAGCTGAACTACCACTTGCACAACCAACCGCACCCGCATTTTGAGCACATATTTTATATGTTGAACCAGGTAAATACCCAGCCGCAAGTTCTGCTGACATAACAATTAACATATCTTTAAGGCTAACGTTAAAACTACCTTTTTCAACACCAATCGTTCCAGCCCCTTTTAGAAGCATATCAACGTTTCTTAATCCCATATAATAGTTAGCTGGCTGAATACCATTACCAGCATTATTATCATTATCACCACCATCAATAACTAAAATTGATGTTGTTTTATTTCCTTGAGCAACGAAACTACCATTCCTATCAATACCATCTGTACTCATTGCGAGAGAAAAACCTAATCGAGGTGTTTGCCCAGTGCCTACAGCAGTTTTAGTACCATTCAGAGCATAGCTATAAACACTAGAGGCATCTGTTTTAGTACCATACAACGCCATATTTGCATTTAAATTATAAAAAGGTAACGCCAAGCCCCAAGAGTTTAGTTGATTGGTTGTAGAATTTGAACCATCATGCTCTGTAATAGCTTGATAACCAGATGCAGGATTATAGGTTGCACTATTTGTAAAACGACCACGGCGTGAAATCGCTTGGAATTCTGCGCCACGTATAGCAAGTAATATACTGTATGGGTTAGTATTTCCAGTACCAGTATGAATATTCTGGGTATAATCAGCTGCATTGGTTAAAAAGTTACCGCTTGTACCGCCAAAACGACTAGTTTGGAAGGTATAGTTAGCAGGTAAGACAACTGATTTTGAATCTACAAGATTTATATATATATTACCGCTATCAAATGATCCACGAGACCCAGACTGAAGTCCTGTCAAATTACCAAATTCAAAGCCGTATGTATTTAAACCCGCACCACCAATTTCCAAAGTTGTTGCATTTGACTTTTCAGCACTACTCAACGTTCCGTCCATGTTAGTGTCTAACATCATATCAGTATCAGTAGTGAAGTCGGCTTTCATGCGAAATGCTATGCCTGAGTTACCCATAATGTTACCGCCCAAGGCACTTGCTCCCGCGCCATTATTAGCTGTACCCAGAATATTTGTATTATTTGGGTTACCATATTGACCAGCTGCGATTGTCGGATTTGAGCGTCCTGCACTTTCAAGACCGCGAACTTGCAATGATCCATTAACCATACGACCACTAGCACCAACTCGAATTAAACCGACTGCACCTGTTGGACTTTTTGTATCTGACGTTACTGCGTAACGTGTATTATTATCAGTATTTGTTACGTTTTTATTGGTCATAAACTCTAAGTTCAAACCAGCATTTGTCGCCTTATTAGAGCTATTTTTATATGACTGTGCTGTGATTGCAGCACTACCACTATCTTCGACTCTAGTAAAATCAACATATCCTAAAGTTGAACTTGGTTTATCTGTTGTTAAGGCATTAGCTGTACCAACAGAATTTGTTTGGATTCTTAAACCTTCTTTATCGTCAACATACATAACCCCTTTACCTAAAAAGTTAAAATTAAGGTTCTTAAGTATTAGTTGGTTAAGTTGATTATTAACATCTACCTGACCTAAATAAAGGTTAATATTTTTTAAACCTAAAACTAAACTAGATTGACTCGTTTTACTAAATAAACCATCTCTAGTTTTGAAATTAAGACCAATTGCAGAACTTGTTTGAATACCTAACGTTCCCACTGGCTCACTACAACGAGCAGTAGCTTCGGTATCACAAATCTTAAAAGCATCAACAGTAATTAGTGAAGGATTACTCGATAAATCCAAATCAAGGCCTGACTTTCCAGCATCACTACCAATATTAATTTTATAATTTGTACCAAGAGCTAAGGCAGAAGCGCTACTTTGTCTAATTTTAAAGCCTTCAGCTATCGCTCTTAACTTTGTATTGGTCGCACCATTACTGCCTCGACCTGCATCATCTTCCCAATAAAATTGTTGAACATCGACAGCATCATAAGTCGTTGCTATCTGCACACCATCTTGACCATTTACATTACGTAAATCACTATCATTCAAGCTTTGTAAAGCAAATGCAGAGTGACTAGCCAACATTAAACTCATCGCTAATGTTGTCATTGTAAAACAAGTTGTTTTGTGACTTTGGTTATTTTTTTTCATCACTTAAATCCTTGTGAATCAATAGAGTAATGATATTAGCAACGAGGGTGGCTGCCATCACAACCAAACATCATAACTTTACCTTGCAATGCAAGATTCCCATTCATCTGCATACCCATAAAACCAGTTTCTCGACCCGTATCATAGTTATTTGCAGTCGTAGCGCCACTAGCAACCGTACCCGTACTTTGTCCTTTAGCAGCATAAGTAGAGGTTTTTAAATACCCATAATCACTTGCAGTCGTGCTTGTGTCTTCAATTAAGTTACCAGTATTATCGTAATATGAGAGCACTTTATCTTGTTCAATAGACAATGCGTTAAAACCAAAGTTACGAATCTGGATCGGTTTAGAAGCATCAAAACTCAACTGAATAGCAGGTTTAATTTTATCGACACCACTATCATTTTTATAAACTAGATCAACACCATCCAATCCTAGCTTTTGAATATTTGCAGTCCCTTGAATGCCTTTCATGACCAACCACAATTTTCTACCTTTGACTGCACTATCAGGATCACTTGCTGCTTTTGTCCATAAATCATCAGTATCGCCTACATTTTTTTGTACAAAGCGCTTATTAAATGAAATCGCCAAACGACAATATTCCAAATTAGTACAGTTAAATGTCGGGGATTTCGTTGAATCCTGTAAATCAGCATTCGACATTACATTTTGATTTAAGGATAACTTTAAAGATAAATCAGCCCCAGCTTGCCCTTCTACTGCTTGTAAAGCTTGATTATCTAAAACTTGTAATTCCGCATGAGATAGACTAGCTGCTGCAAGCAATAAAAATAAACTCATTTTTTTCATGGCAAAGCTCCTGTTTATAGTCCAGCTGTTGTTATTTTCATATGCTGGATCAGTAAACCATCAATTACGGCTGATCCCATATTATTCAAACCAATATTTGGCGTCGAGGGTGCAGGATTAGAAGTCCACTTCGTACCACTATAATTCGCCCCAGTTCCCTGATTAGCATTCCATGTTGGTAAAGCTGCCCAAGCAGGTATGGTAATCTGACGGGCAGTGTTTGTACCTGCTGTGTAAGCTGTGTGTGCAATAGTTGGGTTATATCCCGCAGCTCCTAAAGCAGCAATTTCAGCCACATCAAAACTTTGTACATCAACCCACCCCGCTTCGCCACTACCATTCGAAGCACCGCCAGTCATTGCGAAATTAAAACAGGTATTTGATGTTGCCGTTCCATTCGTACAACGACCAGTGTCTGTCGCCCAATCAAAATACGCTCTGAATGATGTGAAATTTCGCCAGCTACTTGAGTTAATATTCACACCATAAGGATTTGCAGCTGCACCAGTGCTATTCAAGCCCGTTGCATAGGTCCATCGGTTTTGTTGGTTCGCTGTAGTACTCGTCGTATTGTTTGTACAATCTGGAGTCCCTGCCCCACCTGCCACACAACCATTCGGCGTATAATAGGTACGAAGGCGTGCCTCAAGTTGATAATATGTATTTGTTTTAGCAGCAATATTTGTCGTTCCTGTTGGTATTAAACCAAATGAAATACCAATTGCATCTTGAGTAGCATTACCTTTAAAAGCTTGGAGCGTCTTTCCACCATCAGGAGTCTCGACTGTTCCAATACTGATACTACTATGAGTCGCTAATTTTTTATTTGTTAATGCTGTCGCTGAATAATCATCACGAGGAGATCCCCCTTGATAACCTGTTAATTCACTTGTACCACATTGATAAACGTTACATGTTGAACCTAAATAGCTTGCATCTAACCCAGTGTAATCGGTATAAATTTTCTTATAGATTTCTTCTTTATTTGGAATTCTGGTAATTTCCAAACTAAAGTTTTTACCATCAGAGCCTAAAATAACTGGCTGATATAAAGAGCCTAGAACTAAGTTAATATTAGGATTGTACATAAACAATCCTTCATTTGGTGAAAAGTTCGGCGCTGTTGTTGTACCACTTCCGCTAATGCCAGGACTAGCCAATAAACCTTGTGCCGTACCCGTCGTGCAGCCATTTAGGTTACCCGCACCACATTCTTGTGTACTAAAACGAAGTACACTATTGACTGTGGGCATAGTAAAGCTCCAAGCACCAATCGAATCAGTCGTATCTTTAGTTCTTAATTGATAAATTCGACCATTAAATGTTGCATCCGTAGGTTCAGTACCTGAGTCAACGTAATTCAAATCCTGAGTAGAGTAACGCAATGTTGTCGTCTGTGATCGACTAACGGTAGGTCTTGTAATGCCCGCTCTTAGACCACTTGCATCACCACTATTAAAACGCAAAATACCAGACATACCAAAGGTATTGTTATAAAAGTAACTCAAACCACCTGCATCTGTCGCACCTTTTAATGTCTGAAACATTTGCAAATTGCTACCATTGATACTAAAACCATTCCAAACAGCTTGCAGTCGAAGTCTATTGGCTCTTTCAGCCTCTTCTGTTCTTGGTGTATGTGTTGTGCTAAATAACTCACCCAGCTTAAATTGATCAGCATTCCCTTCAGCTTTACTCTGATCACGAATAAAAGCATCCGCCCATAATGCCAATTTTAAGTTATAAGCATCTAATCCATTTGCAGCTGTCGTTGGCCGTGTAGTTTCATATAATGGTGCTTCTAAATTAAGATAGGTAATTTGGCAAGATAAATCAGTACTACCCGTACAAGTATTTGCACTAAAATTTGGAACATTCTTTGCTGTCGTTGCTTTAAACAACCAAGGGTTAGTCGCTGTGCCCCAACTTCGAATAGCAGCATTTGCAATACCACTGGTTAATCCTGAGTCTAGACGGCTATTTGAATCATTATTTGCATTTCTAGAAATTGCTAAACCATACAAATAAAGGTCTGCTTTACCCACCGAGTGATCAGCAGAGTTTACATTTCCATCTTTATTCGTATCTTGAACGGTAGAAGTAAGACCACCTACAGGCAGATAGTGAATATATCCTGTATCATTTATACGTTTTGTAGGATCTAGGATATCAGCCTGAGTTTCATTAGCACCCGCACCACGGAACACAAAATAAGAGTCTTGTGGTAGTAATGCAATTCCCTCACCCGTAGTTTGACTTAAACCATCATCTGAAAGTTCTTGTAATGCAAAAGCAGATTGGCTTATGCAAAAACCAATTAGACTCGCTAAAACAGTTTTTTGAAATGATACCGTACGAACTGTAGTCATCTTGACCTTCCTGTTAACGATGCTCCGCACCACATTATTTTTATCCTATACAAGTGATTTAAATCTCTTAAACCAGAGAAGTGCTTCCAAGCATCACTCAAATCATAGGTCGACCTATGTTATTTCACATTCCATTATGCCGATTAATTACACAAATGCAAAACAAACTGGCTAAATGTTACATTTTTCCGATAAATGAAAATAAAAAAGCAGCCGAAGCTGCTTATTAAATTTTTTGGGCTTAGCAAAATTTCAACGTCCCATAACAGTTCGGAGTAAAATCTTGTTTCGCCAATTGCAAATCAATCAATGTCATACTTGCATGTGCTGCATTTACTAAATCCACTGTTCCTACAGGAATTGTACTCCCTGCCAAACAGTTAATAGCAAAAATTGCACCACAATCCACTGGCTGTACATTAGTTAAATAATCACTAACCTGATCCATCACTGCATTTAAAGTTGCTTTAGGAATATTTACTTTAAGAGTAGGGTCAATTTTACCAATATCGATCGGATTTGAGAACTCTAACCACCAACCCTTCTGTGAAACCGATACGTTATTTGTCCATTGAATATCTTGAGATTGAAGAGACAATGATGCCGCTGTTCCATTTAAACTAGCTTTATGGAAAAAACCTAAACCTTCTTGAATTGCGACATCAACTGTTAGATTTTTAATTGTTCCACTCGTTTGCTTGTTCAAATTAATAATGCCAGCTGCAACTGCAACAATATTACCTGACAAATCAATATCACGGACCAATGCTGTTGCAGTTAAAGGTGCAGTACTAATTCGTTTACCTGTAATTACTTGTTGAGGTAGTACTAAATCACCCTTTAAAATATTACTACCTGTTGCTTTATCTCTTAAATTTAAATTATAACTTGTAGTTGTAAAGTCCAAAGTACCACCAAAGAAAATACAACATGCTTTACCACTAATCGCATTATAACCGTCAGATTGTTTTAGTTGCCCTAGTGCAGCCTCACCACTGACTAAACTTGAGCCATAACCATTTACTAACGCTGTACCTGTAGTTGTAGCAACTTGCATATAACCACTTAAAGAGTTAATACCATTCGGTGTCGCACTATTTTCATTACCAAAAGTAATCAAACCAAATGCTTTCTCTGCACTTAAATTCAGCCCCACAACTTCACGAGTAGCTGCACTATTTGGATTTTTAATAGCGAATTGAATGAAAGGGTTAGTTAGTTGAGCAGAAGAACCTACTCGTGCATTTCGATCTGTTGCACTATCTGTATTCGAAGTTGCCGAATTACCTAAACCAGATAAACTTACGTTATCAATATCAATATCACAAGCACCTGCGCCATTTACGCCACCACAGCCCAGTTGCAATCTTTTGATATTTACGTTCAGTTCTAAGAGAGCCTCAAGCCCTAATTTATAAAACCCAATACCACCATTACTTGGATCTGTAATGCCTGTACGTTGAGATTCTAAATTTGCAGTATCTTTAGGCGAAATATACGTCAGACTCATCAAAGCCTGACCAGTAGCAGCCGACAACTCACTATCACTCAGAGTTTTGAGTGTCGAAGATTCGGCATATGCTGAATTAAAACATAGGCTAGTCAGAGCAAAAAAAATTGCATAATAAAAGAATTTATACTGCCGCATAAACCGAACTCCATGTTAAAATATCCGTACAAATATGATTTTTATCAATTTAAAAAAATCATCCCAATTCACTAAACTCTGTTTTCGTGAATACTGTACAAACTCTTGTCTTCTTGACTTGACTTTGCTGATAACGATGCTCCGCACCACATTTTTTTTATAGGCGATTTAATCTCTTAAATACCGATGTGCTTCCTAGCATCACTTAAAGCATAGGCTCTACCTATGACATTTAAGATTACATTATGCTGATAAATTACACAAATGCAAAACAAACTGGCTAAATGTTACATTTTTCTGATAAATGAAAAATAAAAAAGCAGCCGAAACTGCTTACTAGAGTTGTTATACAATTAGCAAAATTTTAGCGTGCCATAACAGTTAGGCGTAAATTTTTGAGTTGCCAACTCTAAATTTGTTAATCCCATTTGAGGGCGTGTCGCGTTAATTAAATTGACTGTACCAACAGGAATATCACCACCAAATAGACAATTACTGGCTAAATTGTTTCCGCAAAAAATTCGACCTTCATCTGATTTCAAATAATTACTCACTTGTCTAAACGCTTCATTAAGTGTGGCTTTAGGAATATCAACATTGAGTGCTGGTTCAATAAATCCAATGTCAATTGGATTTGAAAATTCTAACCACCAACCTTTTTGCGAAACTGAAACATTATTAGTCCATTGGATATCTTGAGATTGCAACGATAGCGAAGCTGCTGTGCCATTGAGACTAGCCTTATGGAAATAACCTAAATCCTCATTAATCGCTACATCAACCATTAAATTTTGGATCGTACCAGTCACATTTTTACCTGTTAATGGAACATTAATAAAACCTAAAGCTCTTGCCGTTGCATCAATTGTTCCAGTTAAAGATATATCACGAACTTTTGCTGTGGCTGTTAATGGTGCATTAGTAATACGTTTTCCAGTAATTGCTTGCTGTTCTAAAACCAAATCACCTTTCAAGACATTACTTCCACTAACCCTATCTCGTAGATTTAAGTCATAGGCTGTCGTTGTAAAAGGAATATTACCCGTACCAAACAATGTACAACATACTTCACCTGAAATTGGGTCATATCCATTAGATTGTTTTAATGAACCTTTAGCACTCTCACCTGACACTAGACTTGAGCCAAAACCATTAACATTTGCAATACCTGTAGTCGTGGCAATTTGCATATAACCACTTAATGAATTAATTCCACTTTTAGCTGGACCATTTTCTAAACCAAAAGTTATTAATCCCAGAGCTTTTTCAGCACTTAAATTAAGTCCCACAACCTGACGAGTTGCAGCACTATTTGGATTTTTTATAGCAAACTGAATGAATGGATTTGTTAATAATGCAGATGAACCTGCACGTGCATTTCGATCTGAAGCACTATCAGTATTTGATGTAGCAGAATTCCCTAATCCACTCAAACTTAGATAATCAATATCAATATCACATCCAGTATTGGTACTACTTGCAGAACCATTGATCCCACCACAACCTAATTGAAGTTTTTTAATATTAAGATTCAACTCCAACGTACCCTCCAATCCCAACTTATAGAAACCAATTCCTCCATTACTAGGATCGGTTATCCCTGTACGTTGAGATTCCACATTGAGAGCATCTTTAGGAGAAATATAGGTCAAACTCATCAATGACTGACCTGTAGTCTCAGACATTTCCGTATCAGTTAAACTATATAATTTAGAAGAATTAGCATACGCATCACTTAAAAAGAGTCCCCCTAAAGCCATTACCATAAACTGAATACACTTAAGTTGCCTCATATAAATATCCCTACCTTTATTTTTATTCACCTGTTTTTCAAAATTAAATATAGTTATAACAATCTATATTTAATTTTCATTAAAAAACATTGTTTACTAAATGTTCAAAATTAGACCAAACATTATAAATATACAGAATAGTATAGTGTTTTAATTTTATTATCAGTACCGTTCATCTGAAGTTGATATTCAATATTTTTAGTCAAAAAAAACACCGTGTATTCAACACAGTGTCTTAATAAAAAAATTGAAACAGATTAGGTTTTTGGTAAAGTTACACCTGTTTGACCTTGGTATTTACCACCACGGTCTTTATAAGATGTTTCACAAACTTCATCACTTTCAAAGAACAACATTTGTGCAACACCTTCGCCCGCATAAATACGTGCTGGGAGATTCGTTGTATTTGAAAACTCAAGCGTAACGTGACCTTCCCACTCAGGCTCTAGTGGCGTTACATTCACGATAATACCGCAACGGGCATAAGTCGATTTACCTAAACATACGGTTAGCACATTTCGTGGAATACGGAAATATTCAATCGTACGTGCGAGAGCAAATGAGTTCGGTGGAATAATACAAACATCTGATTCGATATCGATAAAACTTCTATCATCAAAATTTTTCGGATCAACAATTGCAGAGTGAACATTGGTAAAAACTTTAAATTCACGTGCGCAACGGACGTCATAGCCATAGCTAGACACCCCATAAGAAATCAACTTTTCTCCGTTTTCATCGAAACGGACTTGATTCTCTGCATAAGGTTCAATCATGCCGTGTTTTTCGCTCATTTCACGAATCCAACGATCAGATTTTATTGCCATGACTTTTATCCAAAATCTAAGTTAATAATTGGCGAATACTTTAACGTAAAACGACATTAATGAAAACAACAGAACCCTGCTACCTAGGTGGTTCAAGGCAGCAGAAAATTAGAATTAGAGATTGATTAGAGCTGAATAGCTAATAGGAATGGCAAAGCTGATCAGTACAACTGATGCTGTGCGCTGTAAGTTAGATTGAGACAACCATTTTACTTTATTGGTTGCCAACACAGCGCCAACCGAAATCCAAAATAGTGCAATTGGAAGAATGAGTGCAACAAAGCTACTCATATGCGCAACATAGATTTCTTGCGCTTGCCATGCTGTTGTTGGAAAAATTGCTGAGGCAAATAATAAAGCTTTAGGATTTAATAGTGTTGCAAACAACAATTCTCTAGGTCTTATTGTAGGTTGATTTAAGATCACTTCTTGATTTGCTGTACGCCATAATTTAATCGCAAGGAAAATAATATACCCTGCACTTAATAGTTTTAAAAATGTTGGTAATAAAGGTAATGTCGCTGAGACTTTACCAATCAACATTCCCCATGCACTGATCGCAAGAATATAACCAATTGCTTCTGCAGGAATCAGCAATAGAGATTTACGCAATCCCACCTGAATACCAGAGGAAGCAAGTAAAGTATTGGTTGGACCAGGAGTGAGCAAAATAGTTATCACTAAACCAATAAAAAACCATGAAATCATTGAATGACCTCACTACAAGATAAATTTAGATTAATATAGTTGCCAGTTGATAGCAAAATTTTAACTGTAAGCACTTATGACGAGAGCCTATTTAAATAAATGTTTTATCTATATTTTATTAATTACAAGTACACTCTACTCAAGAGTCACATGAGTAAAAACATACGCTAAAATACAACACATATAACGTATTCTAAGTATTCTTATTTTTTAACAAGATAAACTTTGGTTCTATTTTAAGTTTTCAATAAGTAAATAATGTTATTTTATATACATTCGTTCACTTTTTCTTTCAATGTACTTCTTCGCTTATGCCTAAGAAATTTTTTAATAAGTGGCTGCCTTCATCAGAGAAAGTCGCTCGTCTAAAATTTATGAGAATTTTTGGTGAACGCACCTTAAATCCTTTGCTTTGGTATGTGAACCGTCGTTCTATCGCGAAAGCCATGTTTATTGGAACATTTTGGGGAATATTACCTGTCCCTTTTCATAGCCTATTCATTATTTTGACTGTGTTATGGTTTGAAGTAAACTTGCCTATTGGCCTATGTATGGCTTGGTTAACCAATCCGCTCACTGTCGTTCCAATTCTCTATTTAGGTTTTTGGTTTGGAACTAAAATTTATCATGTACATATGATCAATACGGACATGTTATTGGGTGTTTTACATCAAATTTTGAATTGGCTTAAGAATTTTGGTCATGGCCATATTGATTTCAGCCTTGCAAAGATTTTAGTGTCAGGACTTGTCATTGAAGCGGTATTATTCGCGATTAGTTTTTATTTCATTACACATTTACTTTGGCGCTGGAGCGTAGTGAATGCTTGGAAAAAAAGAAAACAAGCTCTGCCATCAAATAATGAAATTAAAAAAAGCCTCTAAATTAGAGGCTTTTCAAATTTAGAAAATACGATTTTCATCACGCTGACGTTTTGGCAATTTATCCATTTGTTTTAATACAGCTTGTGCAATATTGAGGTAGCTCTCTGCCGCTGCATCCTGAGCAATCACACTTGGTTTACCATTATCTGCATGTTCACGAATTTTTGCGTCTAAAGGTAAACGTCCTAATAAAGGAATATCATATTGCTCAGACAATTGATCTCCTCCACCTATCCCAAAGATCTGTTCTTCATGCCCACAATTAGAGCAAATATGTGTCGACATATTTTCAATAACACCAAGTACAGGAATATTTACTCTGTTAAAGAGTTCGATTCCTTTTACCGCATCCATAAGTGCAACATTTTGAGGGGTCGTGACAATCACCGCGCCTGTTACTGGAATGCGTTGTGCCAAAGTCAATTGAATATCACCTGTACCAGGTGGCATATCAATCACTAACACATCTAAATCTGGCCAAAGTGTTTGATTAAAAAGTTGCATCAATGCACCAGTCGCTTTAGGACCACGCCAAGCCACAGGGGTATTGTGCGCACCAATCAAATGTCCGATTGAAAGCACAGCCATGCCATACGCATCTAAAGGCACAAAATTTTCATTTTCAATTTGTGGAGTACGTCCCGCATTCCCCAACATGGTTGGAATACTAGGTCCATAAATATCCGCGTCTAAAACACCAACCTTTAAACCAAGTTGTTGTAAAGCAAGTGCAAGGTTCACTGTGGTGGTTGATTTACCAACGCCACCTTTACCTGATGATACCAATATTACATTTTGAATACGTGGATGTGCAGTCACATCGCGTTGTTGTGGTGCAGCTTTTTGAATCGGTGGATTATTGGGATCGACTTCCGCTTTAGGAGAAGCATCCATTACAGGTGGTAAATTGCTATTTTCTGCTTTTGGCTTCGATGAGCAGCTATGACCTGCTTCACCATGCGCTGCATGTTTTTGTTGAATAATATGTAAATTTAACTCTTGGATACCGCATTTTTCCAGAGCTTCAGCGAGTTCATCGTGAATCTGTTGTAAGTGATCTTTTTCTTGAGGAAAAGTATTAATCGTGAGTTGTAAAATTCGACCTTGTACATTCACTTGGCTGATACGATCTTTTAATGCATTTTCAGAATGTGGCAGCACATAATTTTGTAAAACAGTTTGAATTTCATCTTCCTTCACTTCTTGTGCTGGTGAAAAAACAGATTTTAAGGAAGAAAGCCACGACATTTTGTTTACTCCAAAAACAGATGATCAATATATCACTGAGTTTGGCTAGTTTAGCAGTATTGAAGATTGGACGCTCATCCCAGAGAAGATAATTGCTCATTTTTTATGAACGTGTTTTCTTCTCTGAGTATAAGCGTGAATCTTAAATAGTCATCAAAAGATTAACCTTTGAATTTATTTAATGTATCTGTTGCAGCTTTCTTTAAATCATCCAGTTTATGGCTCGCTTGAGCTTTTAGATCTTCAAGCTTAGCAGCTGCTTCATCTTTTAATTCAGCAGCTTTTGCTTTGGCATCTTCTAACTTATGGCTTGCTTCTTCTTTTAAATGATCTAATTTCTCTTTGGCTGCATGCTGAGTATCTGCCAATTTTTCTTTCAGCTCATCTGCTTTAGCAGATAAAGCAGCTTTACCCTCATCATACTGATCCGTTGCATTTGTTTTTAAATCATCTAAAGCTTGCTCACCCTTTTGCTTCAACTCATTCGCTTTATCTTTTGCTTGTTGCAGATCAGCTTTCGTTTGATCAAGATCTTTAGCTGCAAAGTTTTTAACGTCTTCGACAGTTTCCTGACCTTTTTGCTTGATGTCATTTCCAAGTTCGCTGACTTTGTCTTTGGCTTGCTGTAAATCTGTTTTAGTTTGCTCCAAGTCTTTTGATGCGAACTCTTTTAACTGATCAATTTTGTCATTACTCATGTCTTGTTCCTCTTGTTATATCGTCATAAATTACTGTTGCTTTCAGTTACAGTTATACAAGATTCTGCGGATATTTAGAGAAATTGATGCAAATTGAAACAAATGGGATACAGGAAGATTCAAATCATTTCTGTTCGGTAACCTTTTGAATTTTTAGATATAAAAATCATATAAAAGAATAACAGCAGTTTTACCCTTTAAACTCCTGTTTAGATATTTCATACAGCACATGCTAGCTTAATGGATGATTGAGATCTAAAGCAGGATGTTGAAATTCAGTGATCTTTCTCATTTTTATCTTCTCCATCACCTTTTGAGATTTTTTATTATCTAGTGTGGTAAAAGATACAACTTTTTCTAGTTTCAACTGATCAAAAGCAAAAGCTAAGGCAGCATTTGCCGCTTCTGGCGCATAACCCCTCCCCCAAAAAGCGTGATCTAAGCGCCAACCAATTTCAACGCAAGGTGAAAAGGAAAATTGTGTGGGTTGATCATGTAAACCCACAAAACCAATAAATTGTTGGGTTTCTTTTAATTCCACTGCCCAAAAACCCTAACCTTGTTTTTGAATGATTGCTTTTAATTTATCAATATAAGCATCACTTTCTGATCGATTAAGTATTTTTGGAAAATACTTCATTACCTCTGGATTAGCGCTCATCTCTGCAAAACTTGAATAATCTGTTTCTAACCATTGACGTAAAATCAGTCTGGGTGTTTCGATCATTTTTACAACCATCAAATTTCAATTAAAAACTATTCACAATATAAACAATTAGATCAGATATACTTTTGCATTATCGTAATCCTAACTTTATTGATAAAGCTTTATCTATGAATGAAAATGAACTTTTAGAAATTCAACATGAACTTCAAGCCCAACAAAAACGTTTGAACTATATCCTGTCGAGTAAAAAAAGAATCCAAAACATGATTGATTCTTTTGAAGGTGATTTGGCAGAACAATTACTTCCTGTCATTCATAATGAAAGCAACGATTATGCTAGAATTGCAACAAGCTTGGCACTTTCAATTTGTTGGAAATTTTCAAAAGTTGAATTTCCAAAGACCGTTCATTGGTGTAGCGAACTAAGTATTAGTAATTTAGAAATCAAAAATGAATTTACGGCTGTGATCAAAGCTCAAGCGTGGTTAGGTACGTTAGGAAGTGATGAACTTTGGCAAACACCACTCTTTGCTGAAATCACAGTTGACCCAAAAACCAATAGCTTAAAGAGCTACCACATTCATTTCTTGTCTAAAGGGAAAATCATCTCTTTAAGAAAGCACTCCAAGCAAAGTGTGACCGTTAAGCAGATGCAAAGTATGTAATCCTTTGGGATACATACTTTTTTCAAAACTCCATGATCAAAAATTAACAGATAAAACTATCCAAAATCGAATATGAATAAAGAAGAAGTTACACAGGAAAAACAAGAAGAGGAAAGATACTTAAAGTGGTCAAAATATGTTTATTCCAGCAAAAGAAGAATTCAACGTAGAGTCTTGGCTATAGAGCGCGGTATCGCCCAAACTATCCTTCAATTCAATACTTATAAACAACATGAAGGTTTAGAATCACTAATTGCTTTTTTAAGTTGCTGGAAATTTTCCAAAGTAGATTCTATTAATAATACATTTTGGTGTGATGCAATCTATTTTGATCAATTTAAAATGAAAGATGAGCATACATTCACATTTAGTGGACATGCTTGGATTGGACTGACTGAAAATACTGATAATCAATGGAAAGTACCCTGTTCAGGTTCTTTCATCACTAATGGTAGTCACAACAAACTCAAGCATTATGAGCTTTACTTCTATGACGAAGGGCAAACAATTCACTTAATTAAAAAGTGTTAACTAAAGAGCCTTTTTATATGCGTTGCTATCTATGACGAAATAACAACTATTCGCACTCATACATCCTAACGCCAGAATCGGCAGCATGATGAAATATATCAAAACACTGATCTTTAAAGTTGAAAAATCAATCTGATTGACCTGATCTTCGAATAGAATCATTGCAACGAGGAATGTCCAAGCAATTAAAATGATCAGGCTTATTTTTAAAAACTGCAATAAATCAAAAATCTGCATGGGTAATTTCAATACAGCAAAAACAATCAAATAAAACATAAAAGCCAAAATGAGAAGGATTGGGGTCAGATACATCATGACTTCCATTCCATCACTTACTACATGAATCAGGTGATTCTGTCGAAAATTTAAGAACAGGCAAAATGGAAGCACAGAACTAAAAACAGAAACTAAACTGGCTGAGAGTGATGCGCAGACTAAAGACCAAGACCTCATTTCTATTCCTCTATTTTTGAGATTGTACTTATTCTTAACAAATGAAATGTGTTTTGGTTGAAGCCAAAGTGAAGCTTGTATGAAGTTTAAAAATAATGATTTCCCATCAGGCTAAAAAGATTTCACCGATTCCCTTGTGCAAGTCAGTGTTAAGTCATGTAAAATCATCTGCCTTGCAAATACGAATGAGAGAACAATATCCGTGCGTAAAATTTTAGTCACCAATGCCCTTCCTTATGCCAATGGTCCTATCCATATGGGTCACTTACTCGGTTATATCCAAGCAGATATTTGGGTTCGTGCGATGCGTGCAATGGGTCATGACGTGACTTACGTTTGTGCGGATGATGCTCATGGTACAGCGATCATGTTACGTGCTGAAGCGAATGGCATCAGCCCTGAAGCACAAATCGCCAATGTTCAGAAAGAACACATTCGTGATTTTGATGGTTTTGGCGTACATTTCGATCACTATGATTCAACCAATAGCGATGAGAACAAAGCGCGTTCAGAAGAAATTTATATTAAGAACCGTGAAGCAGGCAATATCGCAATTCGACCTGTCAATCAGCTTTTTGATCCTGAAAAAGGCATGTTCCTCTCTGATCGTTTCATTAAAGGCACATGCCCAAAATGTAAGTCAGAAGATCAATACGGTGATGCCTGTGAAGTATGCGGTACAACGTACAATGCAACTGAATTATTGAACCCTCGCTCAACATTGAGTGGTGCAACACCAGTTGAGAAATCGTCAGATCACTATTTCTTTAAACTTCCGAATTTCTCAGAATACCTACAGAAATGGACGCGTGACCAAGGTCGCCTTCCTGTTTCAATTGCTAATAAGTTAGATGAATGGTTTGAAGCAGGTTTATCGGATTGGGATATTTCGCGTGATGCGCCTTATTTCGGTTTTGAAATTCCAGATGCGCCAAACAAATATTTCTATGTTTGGGTCGATGCACCGATTGGTTATATGTCGAGTTTTGAAAACTACATCAAAACCAAACGTCCTGATTTAAGCTTTGATGACTTTTGGAAAAAAGATAGCGATAAAGAAGTTTATCACTTCATTGGTAAAGACATCGTTTATTTCCACGCGCTGTTCTGGCCTGCAATGCTTGAAGGTGCAAACTACCGTACCCCATCAGGTTTATTCGTGAATGGTTTCTTGACAGTAAATGGTCAGAAGATGTCGAAGTCTCGCGGCACATTCATTAAAGCTGAAACTTATTTACAGCACTTGAATCCTGAATATTTACGTTATTACTTTGCTTCTAAGCTTTCTGACAAAGTTGAAGATTCAGATTTGAATTTGGATGACTTCGTTCAAAAGGTAAACTCTGACCTTGTGGGTAAAGTCGTGAATATTGCCAGCCGTTGTGCAAAATTCATTAACAGCAATTTCAATAATACACTTTCCAACACTTGTGCTGAGCCTGAACTGGTTCAAAGCTTTATTGATGCGGGCGATTCAATTGCGCAAGCTTATGAAGCACGTGAATTCTCTGCGGCAGTTCGTGAAATCATGGCGCTTGCAGACAAAGCAAACCAATATATTGATGAGAAAAAACCGTGGGCGCTTGCGAAGCAAGAAGGTCAAGAACAACAAGTTCATGATGTTTGCTCGGTTGGTATTAACTTATTCCGTCAGCTTGCCGTTTACTTATCGCCTATATTGCCAACACTTGCGTCTCAAGTTCAGTCTTTTCTACAACTTGAAAGCTTTGACTTTGCATCACGTCAGCAAATCCTCGTTGCACACAAAATTTCTCAATTTCAACCGCTTATGCAGCGTGTTGATCCTAAAGCAGTTGCTTCAATGGTGGATGCATCGAAAGATTCTTTAGCTGCTGCGGCAGAAGCGCCAAAAGTGGAAAAGAAAAAAGAGAAGAAAGCCGAGAAAAAGCCTGAACCTAAAGTAGGTGAAGCTGAAATTATTGGTATTGAAGACTTTATGAAAGTTGATCTCCGTGTAGCTGAAGTTTTAGAAGCTGCAACGGTCGAAGGTTCGGATAAACTGCTTCAACTCACTTTAAATGTAGGTGAAGCTGAACCACGTAATGTATTTAGTGGTATTCGTGAGTTCTATCAGCCAGAAGATTTAAAAGGCAAATTAGTAGTGATGGTGGCAAACCTTGCACCTCGCAAAATGCGTTTTGGTATTTCTAACGGTATGGTACTTGCCGCAGGTAATGGCGAAGGTGTTTGGGTGATTTCACCTGAATCTGGTGCTAAAGCGGGTGATAAAGTGTCTTAAGATTTAGATCTTAGATGAAAAAAGCCTCTACGTTGTAGGGGCTTTTCTTTTGACTTAAAGATAATCCACTTTTATCTATAGAATTAAAAAACAATAAAGTTATTATATCAGTCTAAAAATATATTAATATTATTTTCGTCGAATTTTTCAATTTTATTAAGCTCTTTAAAATAAAACTCATAATCTAATTTTGCCATTTCAAATATTTGTTCTAATGTATTTGCACTTAGATTCCCACATGAATATTCAATTACTGCATTAATTGCTTGGTCTAAATAATCATGGGAGTTCTCTATCAAAGTGTCAATATAAGGTAGAGTATTGCCACTATGTACAATTAAATTTCTGGTTCGATAAATTCGTCTTAACTGCCATCTAATTTTCTTTTCATGCAAAGCAATTCTAGCTACAATATTTTCTGGCTTTTTAAATAATTCATAAATTTCAAAACATCTATACCTAAGAAGGTGAAAATTTCCTAATTCTTTATATAAATCACTTCTTAAACTTTCATTTTTCTCCAAACATATTAATTCCAACACTAACCTAGTCAATTTTTTTGTCTTATAATTATCAATTTTTTTCAAAATATTAGTTAATTTACTACGCCCCCACTTTATAAGATCTTTAACCAAATTAACTATCAGACGTTGAATATAATTTTTTAACAAGATGGGTTCTAAAGCATTACATATTTTTTTAACTTTTCCTCCACCATGGATAGTAGATGGAATTAAAGTTTCTATTGCAATCCAAATATTAATTAACTGATTCTCTGGTAAGTCACTACCTAACGCTGTTGAATGCAAATCTACAACTCGATTAAATTTAATAATTGCATCACGTTTCAAACTAATATTCTGTAAAAAAAAGTTTAATTTTTTAGAAGCTATATGAGGTTTTTCATCAAAACACTTATCCATCGGACTCTTGGCAACTTTAATTACTCTATTAATATCTTCACAACATTGTGTAATTATAGCATCAGATCTCCATTTAATTTTTGTTTTATGTGAATATAATGAGAATAAATCACTAACCATTTCCAATCTATTTTCTGCTGATCGTCTAGCTGTATGTCTATCGTATGTTTCTATAGAGTCTACTTGTGCCCATACCTCATTTCTACTTCTTTTTAGATTTTGTTCTATAGCAAATGACCGAAATTTAACTGGCAATTCTTTTCTTATTTTAATATCAAATCCGTTTAGAGTATTTTTTATCATTAATATTTCATTTGAAACCAAAAAAAATATTTCAAAATTATGATGTGTTAAAGAAATACTTTCAAAAAAAACATGTAGTTCACTAAAATTCTGAATCTCTCGATCACTGAAGAAAAACTCTTTAGTTTTCTCATAAATATGTTGCTTAGAGACTCCAACATTTATTAATAATGATGCTAGTAAAGTTGCTAATTTACTAATTTTTTTCTTCGAACCTGAATTAGATATCTCATGAAAAAGTGAGGTACAACATAAATTAAAATAATCTACAGGATTTAATATTTTCCCAAGAACTTCTAATTTTAATTTCAAATCACTTAATTTAACTTCATCACCTTTCAAAATGAAATTATCTACATCCAATAAAAGCAACTCTTTTACAACCAAATCACTTCGAAGTGCCCATTCTAGCTCTTCTAAAACATGACTTAAATTATTCCTATCTAAAGTCTCATTTTCTATTTCATTAATTAATGATAGTGCCTCTCGACAAATAAATGTCGGATTTAAAGCAGGCGGTTTATAAGTATCTAATGTATAATCAAAGAACAACTCATCCAACCTTTGACCTAAAAATAAAACTAGATTTAAGTTAGCATTTTGATGCCATGTTTTTGTACTTTTAAAGAGCATATCCCCTCCTAATTAAATAGAGTAAAAATCTACTATTATAGTTTTAATAAAATTTTTATGAAAGTATTTCAAATAACTCTTTCTTCTCTTAACTTTCAGTAATATAAATTAAAAAATCTTAAGTTACTATCAATATCAGATCTAGAATATGCAAATAACCGCTCTACTCAATGGTACAAACTTTATGTCACCAAGCTTGTTTAAAGACATCCTGTAACAGTAAGTACATGACATATCAAAAAGTAGCGACAACTAAAATAATCACTTCATCCCAAAGATCAACTTCAACCCAAGCAAGGTCATTACCCCACCTGCAACACGATCAAATACTTTCTTAAACTTTAAATATACACGGCGTGGTTTTTCCGCAGACAATGCCACCGCAACCAGAGAATACCAACCGGCATCAATAAAGAAGCACAGCATCGGCAACACCACATAAAAATACCTTGGGATTTCTTTCGGTAATAACGCAGTAAAAATACTGGCAAGGATAATCGCTATTTTCGGATTACTAAGCTGGGTAATCAGCCCTAAACGAAAAGCCTGTGCATAGCTCATGGTCTTCACAGTACCATTCATGGCTTCCATGGGTTCTTTGGCATGTTTAATAATTTTATACGCCAGCCAAAGTAAGTACAGACCACCAAAAACTTTCAAAGCGATATAGGCAGAAGGCACAGCCAACAAAATTGCTTGTAGCCCCATCACTGCAAGCAAACCAAATAATGCTGCCCCCGTGCCTGTACCAAGCGCAGTAAATAAGCCATGTTTACGAGAAATCGCAATTGAGTTTTTGGCGACATAAATAAATGTAGGGCCAGGACTAATAGCACCTAACATTAATGCCAAAGTAATAGAGCCTAAAATCAATAATGATTCCAAGTGAGCCTCTGAATTAAAGTAATTTTCAACTATTATTTTACTTAAAAAACCATAATAGAAGATATAATTTTTTTGATTTCTGTTTATAAATTTAAGGATTTTTCAAGCAATTTGATATTTAGTAAAAAACTAAAAATAGAGTAAAAACTCAATTTAATTTCAATATCAAACAGTTAAAACATAGCATATGAATACTAAAATTTTATTGTGCATCCATTTTTTCTATTAAAGTATTTTTATGATAAAAATTTATCATCGAATTTTAGCAGAACTTTCATATATTTTTAAAACATACAATCCCATAATAAAATTATGTCTTTAATTTTCTTTAGAACTACAAACGAGGCACATCAGATGCAAAATATAAGACTTAAAACATTAGATCGCTCTAAATCACATCTTTGGATTGTTGGCGGCGGGATTGCAGGTATGGCCGCGGCTGCTTTTGCGATTCGTGATGCTAAAGTGCCAGCCGAACATATCCATATTTTAGAAGAACTGAATGTTTCAGGTGGTTCGATGGATGGTGGGCATAATCCACTCAATCCAAATCAAGCATGGGTCACACGTGGTGGACGTATGCTGACCGATGAGACTTATCTCTGTACTTGGGATTTATTTTCAAGCATTCCATCATTAGAAAACCCAGACATTTCTGTCCGTGAAGAATGCCGTGAGTTCAATGAACAAGTCAAAACCAATGCTCAAGCACGTTTGATTGACTCAAATCATATTATTGCAGAAGCTCAAAAATTGGGATTATCAACGCTCAACCGCGCTCAAATGTTACGTCTACTGGCATTAAAAGAAGATCGTATCGGTAGCCGCCGTATTGATGAATTTTTTGATGATGCATTTTTCCAAAGCAACTTTTGGCGGATGTGGCGAACTACGTTTGCCTTTCAAAAATGGCACAGCGCAGCAGAATTACGCCGTTATTTTTTACGTTTCATTCAAGAATTACCGCGCATCCATACCTTAGCAGGCGTAAAACGAACCAAATACAATCAATATGATTCAATGATTCATCCCTTACAACGTTGGTTGGTGGAACAAGGCGTTGATGTTCGTTTTGGTAGTTATGTCACAGATGCGGACTTTGTCGAAGATACCCAAACGAAGGAACGTAAAGCGACTCAACTTTATGTCAACATTCCAGAAGGCACTGAACAAATTCAACTGGGTGAGCATGATCTTGCGCTCTTTACTTTAGGTTCGATTACGGCTGATTCACGCTATGGCGATAAATTCGATGTTCCTGAGCTGATTCGTGACCGACAAGATCATGGCTGGCGTTTGTGGGAAACATTGGCTCAAAAAGCCCCTGATTTTGGTCGCCCAATGACCTTCTATGGCAACATTGATGAGCATAAATGGAAATCTTTTACGCTCACTATGCATGATGATGTACTGCTAAAACGGATCATTGATTACACGGGAAATGAACCCGGTACAGGTGCATTGATGACTTGGTTTGAATCTGGTTGGCATTTGTCTGTGGTCGTTCCTGCACAACCGCATTTTGCTGACTTACCAGAAGGTAAATTCACCTTATGGGGCTATGGTTTTGAAATTGACCATATCGGTGATTACATTAAAAAACCGATGAGCGAAGCCACAGGTCAAGAGATTTTAATTGAGTTGATTCATCAATTTGGTTTCGATGATATCTTGGATCATGTGTTGGCACATACCGACATTAGCACAGTAATGATGCCTTATGCCTCTGCCCTATTTGCATGTCGTAAAGCAGGTGATCGCCCATTGGTGATTCCAGAAAATGCGGTCAACTTTGCTTTCTTAGGTCAATTCGTAGAGCTTGAAGATGATGTAGTTTTCACTGTGGAATATTCAGTACGTTGTGCCATGATTGCCATTTATCAACTCTTAGGTGTCGAACGTGAAATTCCAGAGATTTACAATGGTTTACTTGATCCTAAAGTTGGCTTAAATGCTTTGGAAGCAGTTTTTCACTAAGTTTTAAATAACCATGGGGCGGCTTGCTGCCCTATGGTTTTTCAACTTATTTTGATAAAACGATATAAGCAACATCACTGCTAAAAGAACCATCAGCTTTGATTTGATAATATCGTTGCACCAACTCTGATGCTTTGCTTTGTAAATCACGTATGGTGGTAATGGCATATTCAGGCGTTTGCATACGTTCTGTCCAACTTTGGAAATCTAAATCCAAACGTTGCTTTGCAAAGGTTTCAACTTTAAAGCCTGTAGATTCCGCGAAATACATCCATTCCTGCAAACTATAATTTCTGACATGACTCGGATCTCGAATCATTTCAATAGTCTGAAAAAAGCTATCAATCGCTGGATTTGAATTTCCTAAAATATCAACAATAATAACTTTGCAGCCTTGAGTTAATACACGATAAATTTCATGCATTGCCTGAGCAACACTGTGCCAATGATGCGCTGAATAACGCGTGATGACACAGTCAAAACGTTGATCTATAAAAGGCAATTTTTCCGCTGCACCTTGTTGGGCAATCACGTTTTCAAAACCTCTTTGTTTGGCTTGAGTCGATACAAGCTCAACCATTGACGGCGTTAAATCATAGGCAACTACTTCATCAACCAATGCTGCCACCTGATAAGTCACATGCCCACCGCCACAGCCCAAATCTAAGACTTTTTGAAATTGATGAGATTGGATGAGTTGTTGCATCTTCTGAAATTCGACGCCTTGTGCATGCACTTGACTGTTTAAATAAGCTTGCGATTTATCTTTGTATTGCTGTTGATTAACTTGATGCTGAGTGGTCATGTTTTTATCCTTGCGATGTCATCTATCTTTTAAAATAGACGACACTAATCAAAAATAAAAATGATGTATTTTAATAAAATTAATAAAAATAAGTTATCAATTATAATCCAATTAAACTGGCTGCTACATTAATGGCGATGGCTAAAATCATGGTATTAAAAATAAAAGCCAAAACGCAATGAAAAATATTCAGATGTCTCAATTCAGAACTGGTAATCGAAACATCTGCCGTTTGTGCAGAAGTGCCGATAATATAACTAAAATAAATAAAATCGAGATAATCAGGTTGATCAGTTTTTGGAAAATCTAAACCCGGATTCTTTTGCTGACTTTTGGCAAGATAATAATCATGCGCGTAGTGAATCGCAAATAAAGTATGTAGTAGCAGCCATGTTGAAAAAATAGTCCCGATGGTCAATAAAATCAGAAATCCTTTTAAAAAAGCCTGATCTTTTGGGACATGACTCAATTGCACTACAATCGAAATAAAACAAATCACAATCGCAATCAACACAACATTTAGAATGGCCCATTTGCCTGCATCTTGTTGTTTGGCTCGTTGTAAAATATGCACTGCATCTAAGTGCCACATCATTTTTAGGGTCAGGAATAAATATAACCAAATGGCAATATTCCAGCCTATTTGTAAACAAGTTGCCCATTGCCAATGGGTGAAGAAATGCAAAACTGCATAAATCACGAGACCTAAACTAAAGGTTGCAGATAGGTATGGTCGATGTTTAATCCCTCTCGCAAAACGCTGTATAAAGCCCTGCATCTTTCACCTGCTGCTATTTTTTATTCACAATCAATTTAGGCTTATATTTAACACTGTAATCTTATATCAAAGTACCTTATTGCCTAGATTTTACCTAAACCACACAAAGCATGAGCCAAGTGATAGACACTTAAACTTTTTAAATTCATCTACGGCAAATGTTATCGGAAAGTAGTTAAAACATAAGCGAATTAGATTGGACTAAATCGAATCATGCATAAAGTAATTTAGCCATTCCAATACTGACTTTCACAATCGAATACACTTACAATAGGATTCAATTTATTTTTAATGATCTCAAATGTTTGATCACATTGCCTTTGATACACCTTATCAAACATTAGCACTTCCTTGCTCAATTCAACTGACAATTAAACGCCTTGACCTGATTCATCCACAGATTTCAGGCAATAAGTTCTTCAAACTCAAATACAATTTTTCCGCAGCCCAACAACAAGGTTTACGTCAAATTCTCACCTTTGGTGGGGCTTATTCCAACCATATTGCAGCAACAGCTTATGCAGCACAGCTCGTTGGTTTTCAAAGTATTGGCATCATTCGCGGAGAAGAACTTAGCACACAAGATTTGAATCCAACGCTACAAACGGCGCAGGACTTCGGGATGCAGCTTCATTTTGTCAGTCGAGCTGAATATCGTCTGCGTCATGAATCGGAGTATTTACAGCAATTACAAGGGCAATATCCTCAAGCCTTTATAATTCCAGAAGGTGGAACAAATACACTTGCAATTCAGGGTACTCAAGAAATTCTCACATCTGAAGATAGAGAAAATTATGATGTGATTTGCTGTGCCGTTGGAACTGGTGGAACAATTGCAGGACTGATTGAAAGCAGTTCAGAACAACAGCAGGTTTTAGGCTTTTCGGCGTTGAAAGGTGATTTTTTACAACACGATATTCAACAGTGGACCACTAAAAACAATTGGACATTAACCGATGCCTATTGTTGTGGGGGTTATGCCAAAACGAGTCAGGAGCTTTTACAATTTATGCAGCAATTTGAACAGCAATATACAATTCCATTGGAACAGGTATATACCGCTAAGATGATGATGGGACTGTTTGATTTAATTCAACAGAACCACTTTCCAGCAAATACACGAATTTTGGCGATTCATACAGGTGGGCTACAAGGCCGTTTTCAAACATAAATCACCAAAATCATTTTTATCATTCAACCTAGATTGATGTTATTGATTTACACAAAACCTCACGGTTCCTGTCGCTGCGGGATTTAATACGCCAGTTAAATTCCACTCTAATGCATCTCCGACATGATTGATATTACAAGTATTACCATTCGGTGTTGAATTGCAACTCATACTACCGAAACTGGTGGCTATAGGTAAACTATCCTTAATTTTCACATTATTCAGCATCTTGGTACTATTATTTTTATAGGTGATTTCATACTCTAAATAGTCGACCTTATTTGCTTGATTCGTTACAGCAAATTGGTTTTGATCAGCCGACGTTGAAGGACAACTGGCAACTGCGCGTACCTTTTTAGTTAAGCTAAGACCCGCTTTACCAATCAATGTGACATCTTGTCGTTTAGTTGATTGACCCGTAATTGTCTGTGTTGGATTTGCCAAGATCACACTATAACTTGCCTCTAAGGTCGAAACATGCTGTGCGCCTGCCATGACATTTGTAGGTGAATGAACACGTTGAACCAAACAAAAATCTACATTGGGTTGTAATGTATATGGATTCGCTACGGTTGGATTAAATATGGTTGCACCAGTATCCACATTCCCATTACAGTTCGTATCTTTATAAACCAAAGCTTGCCAAACTTGGTCATTACCACTGTTGGGTTGTTGGGTAGATAACTGATTGAACTGAGTAATTTGTACTGGAGCTTGTGAATTGAGACGATGTGGATAATCTGTGACCTCTCCAGAAGCTATGGTGTGTTGCCCGTCTTCAGTCAGTACGATATTCAGATTTGCATCACCAAAATTATTATTTGGATAACTGGTTGCGGTTGTTTTAGGGTGGGAAATCGTATCCGTACTTCGGTTATAACTTCCGGTTGGACTCGAACCACTCACCGAGCTATATTCAGGCAAATTTGTTTGCACAATACAAAATGGATTCGTTAAAACACTGTCTTCTACTTTAAAACTATAATCGCCATTACTATTACTGATGGTCACAACATTAAGTTCTACCCCAGAGCAATTTGCGAGCTTCAGGCTACTGCCTGCAATACCTGATTCATTGGCATCTTGAAGTGCATTATAGGCATTTGTAATACTGTTATTGATATTACCCCCATTATCATTAAACACACGCCCCGTAATTAAAACCAGTTTTTTTCGGCTGTTGGTTAATGTACAAACAATTGCTGCATCATCACTGTGAATCGTTAATTTATTACCATTTAAAGCTGTGTTATTGCCTGTACAAATCAAGGTACTATTATAATCTGCTACATCACCTTTGCTAAATGCCTCAAAAATTGTGCCCGTTTTTCCGACCATATTTGGCATCAGAATCACAGGTGTTCCCGTCGTGGTATTTTCGCCTGTCTGATCAGCAACCGAAACTGCTGTGGTCGCATTGGTATCAAAACCAACACTATTGACGATTACACTATCACCCGCTATGGCATTTTCCCATTTTTTAACAATCGTTAATGTGGTCAGCGTATTAGTTAACGTACAGATGATATCTGCACCTGAGACAATTCCACTTTTATTAAGTGTGACTGTCCCATTGACATAATTCGGCGTTACAGAGCTAGTTGGCAATCCTGTACAAACAGCATTGGTTAAACGGAAACCTGTTGGCATACTCGATTCAGTAATCACCGCATCTGTTGAAGGGTTAGGACTGGTAAAATACTGGGTCTCACCAACCGTTTCCGTATCTTGGATAGTTGTGGTAATCGAGTGATTGGCAATCCCATTATTACCTGTGAAATCAAACTTACCTACCCCACCACGGCTAATTTTTTTAATAACCAAACTAGGCTTACTATTAATAAAAGTACAGGTAATGTCAGCACCACCAGTAATTAAATAGGTGTACGGAATCCTGATTCTATCGGTACTAAAATTACCAAATGTACCAATGTTTCCTGTAATAAAACTATTTGAATCAGTACAACTTGCAGATTTTAGTGCATAACCCGTCGCAATTGATGACTCTCTAATAACAACATCTGTTGCATTACTCACTACCGTTAAAACAGGCGATATTCCCGTTCCAATATTGGGTGATCCTTGTAAACTTGTCGCAACATTACTGGAACTACTAGATAAATTAGTATTCGCAAAACCGAATGTTCCCGTTCCTCCCTGAGAAATTTTCTGAATCTTTACCGTTGGAATTTTAGTATTCACAAAGTTACAGTTTAAATTGGGGTTATTGGTGATATCAGTCGCTGTAAGTGTATAGGTCGAACCAGACTGACTACCAACAGCATTGCCTGCACTATTACGGCAACTTGCTCCAGTTATGCTCCAGCCTCCTCCCGTCGGTAAACTATTTTCATTAATCGTGACATTACCTGTTCCTGTCACCACAAAAGGCTGTATGCCTGTTAATGTTGTATCACCATCAACTTGATATTCATCACCTTGAGTCTGTGTTGTGATTGTTCCCGACGTTTGGCTTGTACCTGTTAATGCAAAGCCAAATGTTCCAAGCCCACCAATCGTAGATTTGGTTAAGGTAATTAGAGCTTTTGCAATTGAAACTTGTACACTACTGCTGTTATCTGATGGGTAAATGTCAGTATTGGCAGACGGTACACTCACTGTCGCAGTATTGGTAATAATCCCTGCGCTATTTGCTCTAGCTTGAATAATAAGCGTACAAGTTGCACCTTTGGGACCACTAAACTGCCCACTTAAATTATTGCCTGTAAAGCTTGCACTACAAGTGATCGCACCATTTGCTTTCGTTGTGCTGAGTATAGAAAGTGTATTGAAATTACTTGGTACTGAATCGGTAAAACTAGCTCGGCTGGTATCACTCACAGCATTTTCACCATTATTACTAATGACCAACTGATACTGAATGGTATCACCAACATTCATAATCAATGCATTAGATAAGAATGACCCAGATGTCCCTATTCTTTGTTTCTTCTCAACTTTTAAGTCCATATCTGTGGGTTGATCATCATCACTAATCACATAGTTTGCGACACCATTACCAGATGCTCCGCAATCATTTGATGACATAATATGAAAATCGTTACTTTGATTGATGGTTACATTAAATGTATCGTCAACTTCATTCACTAAATCATTAAGAATTTCGACCGGAACCTCAAGAACATAAGGGGTCCCCGCACCGTAATTACCTTGTGGTATCGTCTTGGTGAAAGTGTTTGCAACTCCACCATTAATTTTATAATCGACACCCAATTGAGCTGTGCCATCATTCACATTAAAGACTAATGAAATACCCCCACTCGGTACATCACCGACCACAATAACCTTAAGCGGCTGCACTGTGCCACCATTTTCAGGTACAACATAATTGGCTGAACTAAATTCAATAATGGGTTTTACAATAATTTGTATCGCATCTAAAAAGTTTCCGCTTGAGCCCGTTCCAGAAGTGGACTGAAATCCCATCGGTACTTGGCTCGTTGCGCCTGTGTAAGTAAAAGTTCCACTATAATCTGCCCAACGTTTAATGGTGGAACCTGTTGTAGCTCCAACTCCTGAACCCGAACCACTTGACACCGAGCATGTCCCAGATGCACAACTCGTGACCTGACCGTCACCTGTTTTGCTTGTCGATACCGTTGCAATGGTCTGAGAGCCAGCTCGTAATAACATGGTATCGTCTGTGGTATTACGACCATTGTGGCTAAATTTCCAAGATACCGACTCACCATTAACCAAGCAAATATTCTGAGACACGGTCGAAACAGCATCTGCATTCAACTCTACAAATTGATTGCCTTCTCGCGCTTTAATCGTATTCGTTAGCGTGGTATTGTTACCGTCAATATTTCTTGACCCAGCCCACATTTCCATCAATTGTCCTGAGCCATTGGTAGAAATCGAACAAGTCCCACTAACAGCTTCATTACCATAAGGATGTGTGGTCAGCCAGCCTGGGACACGTGTGCTACTAATATAGACACGGCAAACGTTACTTCCTGTCGCAATGGTCGGCGTTTCAAAACCTAAATTTAAATATCCACGCTGATAAGCTGCGTTCGCAAGAGAAACACTGGATAGACAGAATAAAGTGACAACAAATAGATTTAGGAGATAATCGCATCGCAATTTCATCATATTAAATAAGTGAAAAGTATTCATGCCCAACATAGCGCCCCCCAAATTAAATTTTTAGCTTTGACTGGCTATAGAGTGCTATTAAAAAAACAGAGAGAATGCCTCTACATATTCATCCCCACAACATCAGGCCGCCGCAAGAAACAACAAAATTATCTGAAAAATATCAAAATTTAATATCAAATAGAGACTGAAATTTTAATTTTATTTTACATCAGCACATGCTCATTTTTTATTACGTTAAAGATTATTTTTAAAAAAACTGTACATTTTTTGTATCCAATAATGTAAACCACAGAGATCTTCATATCGATTACAAATAATTTGGGCATTGTGAATTGTGCGTACTAAACTTCGCTTAAATCTTTTATAATCGCTCGCTTTTCGTCTACCGAGTAATCCTCATGGTTCATCAAGTTGATGTTGTTGTTTTAGGTGCAGGTGCATCAGGCTTGATGTTGGCTGCAGAGGCTGGTAAACGTGGACGTTCCGTTGTCGTATTAGAAAAAGCCAATAAAGTAGGTAAAAAAATTCTAATGTCTGGTGGTGGCAAGTGTAACTTCACTAACCTAGATGTTGAACCATCAAATTATATTTCTGAAAATCCACACTTTGTTATTTCAGCGCTCACTCGTTACACCAACTGGGATTTTATTGGTTTGGTCTGCGAATATGGTATTGAATATGAAGAACGTAAACACGGTCAGCTCTTTACAATCAAAGGCGCAAAAGAAATCCTTCAACTTTTACTTGCAGAATGCAATAAAGCGAAACGCGTTCAGATTCAGACCCATTGCGAAATACAAAGCATAACAGCACAAACAGATTCAGGTTTTATCATTGAAACCAATCAAGGCACTTATCACTGTGAATCTCTCGTTGTCGCGACTGGTGGCTTATCTATTCCAACACTAGGAGGCTCTGGTTTCGGTTATGAACTGGCACAACAATTTGGTCATCATGTGTTTCCAACACGTGCGGGTCTAGTCCCCTTCACCTTTTCGGACCATTTTAAAGAAGTCACAGCACGCTTAAGTGGTAATGCTTTAGATGCAACACTGGTGAATGATCGTCATCAATTTACTGAAGCTTTGTTGTTTACTCATCGAGGCTTAAGTGGACCAAGTTCATTACAGCTCTCAAATTATTGGCATGTGGGTGAAAGCTTTAAAATTGATTTTTTCCCGAGCCAGGATTTAGTTCAATTCTTCAAGGAAAAGAAAAAGTTGCAGCCCAAAGTTCTACTCAGAACTTTGCTCAGTGAATTCACGGCGAAAAGTATCGTGCTTGAGCTACAACAACTAATTTGGGCGGAACAAAGTGAAACTGCGATTGGCAATTTTAGCGATTTACAACTAGAGCAAATTGCTGATCAATTGCACGCCTTTTCTGTTAAGCCATCTGGAACTGAAGGATATCGTACTGCTGAAGTCACATTAGGTGGTGTAGATACCAGCGAAGTTTCTTCAAAAACCATGGAAAGTAAAAAGCAGAAAGGCTTATATTTTATCGGTGAAGTACTCGATGTAACAGGTCATTTGGGAGGGTATAACTTCCAATGGGCATGGTCTTCGGCTCAAGCCGCGGCTCAATTTGTTTAGTTCACTTAACACATTAAGCCGATTGCTAAATAACACTAAGCATGATGATCTGAAGAGTTAGCGGCTTCTGTAGAAGATACTTTTTGAGTATTTTCAATTGGTTTTTCTTTGGCTGTATTTGATTTCGCAACAACAAATTTGTACGCACTCGCCAAAAAACCTACAGTAATACCTGCAATTATAATCGGTGCAAATACGCGATTTGGCCTCTTCATTTCACTCTCCTCTATAGAATTTTTATTTAGAGACTATTGATACTTTATCTATAAATGAATTGCTTTTCAGGTCAAATTTTTGATTAATCCGATTAAACTACAGTTATATGTACTCTAAAACTCAGTTTTAGGTCTCGTTTTTCTAAAATATGCCCTAATCACGATATAGATAAAAACTCAATAATGCTTATACAAACAAAACGACCACCCTGCTTAGAGTGGTCGAATTGGTTCAAAAAATCAAAGATTTTTTTTACTATTCATCTGAATAAGGTGGAGTCGGTGGTGTTATTGGTGGTACCGAAGGGCTTGGTGTGATTTCTTTATGTAACGGATTTGGTTGCTTAGCTTCATTCTTTGCCTTATCTAATAAATCTGTCAATAAGCGTTCTGCAGGTTGACGACCACCTAAACCAAATGCCAAGGCAAAAGCAACTGCAACTGAACCAAGCGTCAAACCAAAAGCCAAATTCACAATTGAATCCGCAATACCCATTGCCTTTAAGCCCATCGCAATCACTAAGCCCATAATTAAAATACGAACTAGGTTTGCTAACCAACGTGAACTATTGTATTCACCGCGTTGAACCACATTCGCCACAACATTCGCGAGCCAAAATCCAATAACTAAAATTACAGCACCAAGTAAAATACTTGCACCAAACTGAATAAACATCGCAATCAGTACACTGACTTGCTCTAATCCAAGTCGATTCGCAGCTTCTGAAACAGCAAACAGCATGGTAAAGAAAATGATTAAGTAGCCAATCACATCAGAAACACGGGTTTGCCCAAGGAATCGTTGCAAATCAAGCTTCATTGGAATTTCATCAATTCCCGCCCCTGAAATCAGTTCAGCGACTAAACGTCCAACAAAACGAGAAACAATATAGGCAACGATTAGAATTAAACCAGCTGCAATAATTTGTGGGATTGCATACATAATTTCATTCAACATCGCTGTTGCGGGTTGAGAAATCGCTTGGATTCCTAAAGCTTCAAATGCCACAATCAACGCTGTGATGACAATAATTGCAAACACAAATGAGCCTAAAAATTTCGATACATTTGAGTTTTTAAATAATCCTACTTTTTCAGCTTGAGTTTGTAGTCCCAAGCTATTACCTAATCCCTCGACAATACCGCGCACAATCTTGGCGAGAATATAACCTACAAAAATGATCACACCCGCAATAAACAAATTAGGCAGATAAGCAATCGCTTCGTTTACCATGTTTTGTACAGGAATCAGCAGTCCTGTTAAACCTAAAATAGACAGCACAATTGGTAAAAATAGTAATAAAACCAACCAGTAAAAAATTTCTGCGATATTACTACTTAAAGCATTAACACCAACTTCACTGCTTAGCTTCTCATCTAATTCTGTTCTAGATAATACGTTGGTCAATCCAGCACGTACTAAACGGGCCACAATCCAACCAATAAATCCTACTGCAACGGCTGCAAATAAGTTTGGTATATAAGTAAGTACTCGTCCTACCATATTGCTAAACGGGTCACTTACACCACTAATATTTAAAACATTGAGTGAGCCAACCACAGCGAGAATCATGATAAACCAAAACACCAATTTGGAAACCAAGTTTTCAATATTGGGTGTATGACCAGTTGCCGAAGATAACTTGTGATTGGTATCAAGCTTTTGCAATAGCCGCTTTACACCTGCGGCAATGACTAAGGCAATAATCCAACCCACTAGTAAGATCACGATTGCTGCAAAAATTGGATGAAACTGATCCCAGTAATACATGGCATCAAATCCCCCTCGATGTGAGGGATCATTAAAAAATTCATTCATGCGAGTTATCCTTATATTGTATTTTTAAATCTTGATATAAATCACCCATCACTGTTCTATGTTGAAACACACAAACTATGAATGTTTATCACCTTAGTTTTTGTCGATTTTTCAATCAATCGACAGCATCACTAATACAACAAAAAGCACTCATAATTTTGCAAAAAAGCTCATTAGTTCACGCTAATGAGCTTTTAGATAAATTGTTTTGGTCAACGCCATTTAAGCATTCAGAATTACAGACTGCAGATTTGACATCATCACTTGAGCAGTTGGATTTGCTGAATGATCGGCGATCATAAATACAAGCAACGCTATCAGAAAAATTCCAACTATTAATAACATATAGACTGGTAATTTCCTTTTACGTGCAATTTCTTCCTTACTTGCCACATGAGGTTGTGGTTTACTAAAATCATGCATCATAGCAGCCCTCATTCTTTTATTTGTTAGGCTTTTATCTTAGCAATACTCAATGTTGCATTGTGTGAAAAAGCTTCGGACTATCGTTGCTGTGTTTGCAGAACTCTACTTTTTTTATTTAATTTTTTGTTTAAAATATAGTCGGTTTTAGAATACGCTAAAAATAAGCTATACTAGTCGGCTTCGTTTCTCACATGTTTTGCTTTATGTCCTATAGTCAACAAAGTGTTTCTCTTGATTTAGACACGGATGTTACTCATCAATGTTTTTTACATCACACACGTGATGAACATTTAATAGGAATTATTGAGTTTAATAAGCCAAGCTATATCTTAAAGTGGGGAGATTTAGAATACTTCCGTCGTCGTACTGAAGAATTCTCCGTCATGCCTTTACCTGATTGTGTAAATGCAATGATTATCGATATTCGAAATGTACAACCTTTTTTAGACAATGAAGTGCCTATTTTACCTTGGCGTCTACTCGAAGAAGATTGCCCTGTTCGCCTTGTTGTTCCTCAAGACCGTTTAGAACATTATATTGGTATTTTTGAACCAACATGGCTAAATACCGATGTCGATACTGCCATTCAAGAAATCCGTGAATTTATGGATATGTTTGTACATTAAGACATATCCATACCATACGACTACCAATAATTCTCTACTGCAATATTACCTTCACCACGACGATTCATGGTTAAACCACGTTTTTTGAGTGCTTCTTTGGTATCCTCAACCATCTGAGGATTACCACACAACATCACATGACTACTTGCAGGGTTCAAAGCTAATCCTGCTGCTTTTTCTAATTCACCATTACCAATTAAAATTGGGAGTCGATCATGTAATGCGGCTTTGGGATCACGGGTAATAATCGGAATGAATTTAAATCCAGAATGCCCTTCACCAAATGATGCTGCGATTTCTTCAATACGTTCCACATAAGCCAACTCGGACTCTGTGCGAACGCTATAAACCAGATGAATATGTTTATATTTATTCCAAGTTTCAAAGTCTTGTAACATGCATAGAAATGGTGCAAGTCCAGTACCAGTCCCCAATAGCCAAAGATCTTGCGGTAAAGGTTGTTGATACCTTGCCAAAGTCAAATAACCATAAGATATTTTATCTAAATAAAGTTCATCACCAACTTTAAGATGTTGCAAATTTGACGTAAATGCACCATCGGGAACAACAATCGAAAAGAATTCTAAAGTTTCATCAAAGGGCGAAGAAACAACAGAATAAGCTCTTACAACTAACTCACCATCAACCATTAAACCAATTCGCGCAAACTGCCCTGCTGTAAATTTAAAATGAGCAGGTCGAGTCATGGTGAAACTAAAAAGATTGTGAGCCCAACGATGAACAGATAGAACTTTTTCTACGCTAAATTTTTCAATTGACATGATTTGAACGTGGCACGAAACAGTAGGCTCATGTTAGCATGATCGAATAATTGATGGATACTCAAAACATTAAGGCTATTTAACATGCGCATGACCTTACGCCAATTGGCTGTTTTCGTGGCGGTTGCTCAGGAAGGAACTGTAACCAAAGCGAGTGATGCTGTCCGACTCACACAAAGTGCGGCAAGTATGGCTTTAGCTGATTTAGAAGATGGTTTAGGTGCGCCTTTATTCGACCGTTTAGGCAAGCGTTTACAACTCAATGACTTGGGACGTTTTTTACTGCCTCAAGCTTTAGAAATCTTAGGTCGCTGTGAATCATTTGAACAAGCCGCTAAGGGTGAGCTTCAAAGTATTGATTTACGTTTAGGTGCAACCTTAACGATCAGTGATTATTTGATGCCTGATCTCATGGCGGAATTCTTACAACATCACCCTCAAGCACATTTACAGTTACAGGTGGGAAATACTCGCCAAATGATTGAAGCAGTGAATCAATTTCAACTGGATTTGGCTTTAATCGAAGGCTCTTGCCACTTACCCCAATTACAATGTATTCATTGGAAAGATGACGAACTCGCTGTTTGCTGTGCACCTGATCACCCTCTTGCAAAGTTAGATCGCCCGATCACACCAGCAGATTTCGATCATGTCGAATGGATTTTACGTGAAGAAGGTTCAGGCACACGTGAAGTGTTTGACAATGCAATTTTGCAGGATTTACCTGATGCCAATATCCGTTTAACTCTCGGTCATAATGAAGCAATTTTAAAAATTGTGGCGGGTGGTCTCGGTATGTCTTGTGTTTCAAGGCTAGCGATTGAGCCACTTCAAGAGAAAGGACAGCTTGTTATTTTAGATACACCTTATTGGCAACTGACTCGCCCTCTTTATATGCTAGTACATCGTCAAAAATATCAAGGTCCTGGACTCAAAGCCTTTTTACATTTCTGTGAAGATCAGGTTTAAGCCTGATCTTTTTTTACCAACGTGAATCATTTTCACATGGCTTACCGTCATGATCACTATCCATTTCTGTATCTGGACAATTTCTTACAAACCAACGTGCCTCTTCAAGTGATCGCATTTGAGAACAATGTTTTCGACCATCACATTGAAAATGATTGGTGTTGCTATTTACTGCTTGAGTATTGGCGATTTTTAGCATTTTTTGGATGATAGGCTGATTTGCCAATTCATTACGATGCAAAGAGCCTTGAATAAAACCATACACCAAATAGCCGATTACGCCCAAAATAACGACAGTGATGAGTGTCCCAAACACCCCTCCTGATTCATGCTCTTGTTTAGATTTTCGTCTTGAACGAGATACAATTCGTTCAGAAGTTGTATTATATGAATTTCGTGATGAGGAATTTACACGTACAGTATTAATTTCTTGGATATTTCCCACAATTCTTAAAGTATTTTGGGTGTTTTGCAAACCCTCTAAAGCACGCTGACAACTTATTAAAAAGTCATTTTGATTGGTTAATTGGAAATTTTCATGTACCACTTTATTACGCATAGTGGCTATCCAACGTATATTCTTCACTAGCCCAGTTTCAAGCTGATATTCAATGCTAGTCAATTTTTCATGTAAACCACGCCCAGTAGCTCCAAATTTTTGCTCCAGCAATGCTTCCAAAGCCTTACTTTGAGTAATTACAATATCAATATCACTTTGCATAACGGAAACCCCACTCTTTATTATATTTTTTAATTGTTCCAGTTTTTAGCATCACATTACCCCCAAAATTCACCGCGCAATATATCAAATTTGACATCATCACAAAAGATAACGCTGCCCTGTTGGACGGCGATCACGCAAAAGCAAATATTTTTATTTGCTGATGGGCTATTCATTATGCATTATCCTAACGTCGAAAGTTTGACAATAGCTCACTCGTTATCGATTCATTATGAGCCAATATTTTATTTTTTTTAGTTTTTGCAGGATTCGGATCTACACGTTCAATTTGGACTGCTTTAAATTTGCCAGCATTTTCTAGAGCTACAAATTTTACTTTTTCATTGCGTTTAGGCTCACCTTCCGCTGCTGGAAAATCTGAAATATGAAAAAAGATCTCTCCTTCAGCCGTTGCAATAAAACCATACCCTTTGTCTGGATTATATTGTTTAACTTTTCCCTGATAAAATTCTTTCTTCATGACATTCATCCAATTTTGCAAATACTATCATTCAGTATATAAAAAAAGAGACTCTAAATCCTCCCCTAAAATCTATACGGTTGGATTAAGTCTCTTTTTTAAGCATATTTTCAAAAATTAATCTTTCTGCACACTACCAAATATTTTGTCGCCAGCATCGCCTAAACCAGGCACGATATAACCATCTTTATTTAGACCTTGGTCAATTGAAGCCGTATAAATACGAACATCTGGATGTGCAGCCTCTACTTTTGCAATACCTTCAGGTGCAGCCACCAAGATCATCACACGAATATCTTTACAGCCACTTGCCTTGAGTACATCAATTGCAGCAATTAAAGAGTTACCTGTTGCCAGCATTGGATCAATAATCATCGCTAAGCGATTCGCAACATCAGGTACTAATTTTTTATAGTAAGTACGAACCTCTAAAGTCACCTCATCACGTTCTAAACCCAATACACTGACTTTCGCACTTGGAATCAGGCTAAGAACGCCTTCAAGCATACCAATACCCGCACGCAAGATAGGAACAATGGTAATTTTCTTGCCTGCGATACGCTGAGTTGAGACTTTACCTGCCCATCCATCAATTTCATGATCCACAACAGGTAGATCCTTAGTCGCTTCATAAGTCAGTAGCATCGTGACTTCTTGAGCCAATTCACGGAAGTTCTTTGTGCTAATGTCTGAACGGCGTAATAAACCAAGTTTATGACGAATAAGCGGATGGCGAATTTCTTGAATCGACACGAGTAAGTACCTAACTAATATTAATCTAGAGCTATTATAGATTGTTTTTTACTATTCATTAAAAAAAGCCCCCAATTTTTGGAGGCTTTTTTGTACAAATCAAATCATTATTGTTGTTGAGACAACATGAAATGCAATGGAGAAAGAATTTCTGACTTCAATGCCAAATTGATCATTGGATCTGGGTAGATACCGAGTAATAATACAAGCAATGCAGCACCGAGTACCATGATACCACCAACTTTAGTTCCCCAATGTGCGTCAGCATCAATACGAGGTGTTTCTGGTGGTGTCATATACATGACGATCATCACGCGTAAGTAGTAATATAAGCCAATACCACTTCCTACAACGACCATTGCAGCCAAGAACCAATGTTGAGTTGTTACAGCAGCCATTACCACAAGGAATTTACCAATAAAACCTGCAGTTAATGGAATCCCTGCTAATGACAACATCATCACGGTCAATGTTGCAGTCAAGATCGGACGACGCCAGAACAAACCACGGTAGTCTGCAAGACTTTGTGCTTCATCAACGTTGTTATATGGACTAGACATTAACGCAACTGCACCAAATGCACCGATTGTTGTAAATACATAAGTAATCACATAAACCGTTACACTGCCTAAACTTGCATAAGTCATACTAATCAAAGCAATCAACAAGTAACCAAAGTGTGCAATTGATGAATAACCAAGGATGCGTTTTAAGTTCACTTGACGTACTGCAAGTAAGTTACCGACCAAAATTGATAACACAGCAATGACTGTCAAAACAGTCACTATTGATTCAACTAAGATTGCACCAGAACTTAATAAGTAACGTACAAATAAACCAATCGTTGCAACTTTGGCAGCCGTTGCTAAGAATGTCGCCATAGGTGCTGGTGCACCTGCATACACATCAGGCGTCCATTTATGGAATGGTGCAAGTGAAAGCTTAAATGCAACAGCAAAGATAATGAGACCTAAACCTAATAGCACCATTGGTTGCTTGATCGCAGTCATCAATGCTTGAACAGAATCATAGAATGACAATGAGCCTGTATATGCATAGATATATGCCATACCCATCAACAACATCGCAGATGCAGTTGCTGAAAGTACAAGATACTTAATTCCCGCTTCTAAAGATTGGCTACGTTGATGCGTGTAAGCCAACATACCATACACAGGAATTGACATTAACTCTAAGCTAATAAAGAAAGCAGCGTAATGAGAACTTGCAACCAATAGCATTGCACCTGCTACAGAACAAAGTAACAAGATATAAAGTTCTTCACGATTATCTTTATACGTTTCAATGTAGGCATGTGAAAGCGTGCTACAAGCCAAAGCAGCAATCAAAATCAGGAATTGGTAGAGCATGGTAAATGGATCAACCATAAACATGCCCATCACGTTCGCAGGAACAAAGTGTCCACTAAACATGGTGTATGCAATAAAAATTGCAGAAAGGTTTAAACCGACCACCGTCGTTGTTGCGACAAGATTATGATTGCGTTTAATCGCAATTAATAACATCACAACAACAGAGGTCAATGCCACAATCATCACTGGGACAAGCGGCATAAGCTCAGAAAAAGAAAGTGTGAAGTTCATGGTTTATCGCATCTCCACTTGTTCAAGTTGAGTTGCAGCCTGTTGAACAGTTTCAACAACTTCTTGTACTGGCATATAACTATTGACTAACCACTGCATGCTTGAATGAGACATATCCAAGAATGTTTGTGGGTAAAGCCCTAACCAAAGTAAACCAATCACACAGATCATCAAAATGCTCACTTCACGTACTGATAAGTCTTTCAGTGGGCTTGTATAGTGTTGCTTTTGTTCTGGATTTGGCTCACCAAATAACGCTTTGTGAATCAAAATCAAACCGTAGAGACCTGCAAATACCAAACTTACAGCAGCAATGATTGTGAATGCAGGATAAGCTTTGAATGAACCCATAAGAATTAAGAATTCACCAATAAAGTTACCTAGACCAGGTACACCGACAAGTGCTGCAACAAAGAACATCAAGAAGAATGGTAAATATTGCAATTGCCCACGAAGACCACCCATTAAACGTAAATCACGGGTATGTAAACGTTCATACACTTGACCCGACATAATGAACAATGCAGCAGATGACAAACCATGTGCCAACATCATGATCATCAGACCTTGGAAAGTCAGAATATTACCTGCATAGATTGCAAGTAAAATGAAACCCATGTGTGAAATAGACGTATACGCAAGCAGACGTTTCATGTCTGTTTGTTGGTACGCTAAGAATGCACCGTAGAAAATACCAATCAGACCCAAAATGATTGCAATATCAGCAAACTGAGCTGACGCTGCTGGGAAGAATGGAATCACGAAACGAAGTAGACCGTACGCTGCTGTCTTAATCAAAATACCCGCTAAGTCCACAGAACCCGCTGTTGGTGCTTGTGCATGCGCATCAGGTAACCAACCGTGTAATGGGAATACAGGTAATTTAACTGCAAAACCAACAAAGAAACACAACATAAGTGCATATGCAACTTCTGGTGGTAAGTGGTTTGCAACAGCCAATAAGTAGCTGTAATCAAAACCAATCATACCTGTCATCATATATCCATAGACCACTAAGCCTAAGATACCGATTAACATGATTAAACCAGCAATTTGTGTATATAAGAAGAATTTAGTTGCAGCATAAACACGTGAACGACCATTTGATCCTGAGTGTCCCCATAACGCAATCAAGAAATAGATTGGTACAAGCATCATCTCCCAAAAGAAGAAGAACAAGAATAAGTCAATTGCAAGGAATACACCGATAACCCCACCTAAACTCCAAAGGAGGTTTAAGTGGAAGAAACCAACATTCTTTTGAATTTCACCCCATGAACAACCAACAGCAAGCACACCAAGTAACGCTGTAAGTAAAACCATGAGTAGAGATAAACCATCCACAGCCAAGTGAATGCTAATCCCTAAAGTCTGAATCCATGGGAGATGGAATTCAGCCGCCCAAGTTGGGACTTTACCGCCCAACTCGTAGCTATATGTACCAGTTTGCCATAGTGCAATACCCAAACCAAAGGTAATGAGCATACCAATCAAGGCAATCCAACGCGGTAAGTGTTGGTCAAATTTATCAACCAACCAACAAATAAAACCAGCAATGAAAGGAACTAAAATCAGTGCGGGTAAAATTAAATTGTTTTCCATTTTATTTCCCCACAACCTGAACTACGATCAAGATCATCAATAACACCACTACACCGAGTGACATGCTTGATGCGTATTCACGCAATGAACCTGTTTGACGCGAACTTGTAAAGCTATTACCACCCTTCACAATTGCAGGGAGCACTAACCATAAACCGTCAACTGGATCACGACCTAAAATTTTCGCAATCAATAAATAAGGTTTTACAAATACGATGTCATACAAAGCATCGAAACCAAATGCTGTACGGCAAATGTGCGCTAGACCTGAACCCAAAGGTGTTTGAGCAAAAGCTTTTACTGCACCGTATGCAAAAGCAAACAAGAAGATACCCACAGCTAAACCAACAAGGGCAACACCACTTGCTAAATGTTCTGCATGTGCAACCGCTTCTTCTAAAGCTTCAGGAACAACAAAGCTTGGAATACTTGCAGCAGTCAATAATTTTGCAACAGGTGCTTGTAAGAAATAACCAATACCTGTTGATAAGGTCGCAAGAATTGCAAGCGGTGCCCAGTAAGTCACGCCATGAATGGCATGTGCATGGGTTTTTTCTTCGCCAAAGAATACAACCCAAATTAGACGGAACGTATAAATTGAAGTTAAGAAAGCACCCGCTACACCCACCCAATACAACGTATTGTAAAGTGGAATATTTGCAATTGTAGACTGTGCATATACTGCACCTAAGATGGCATCTTTAGAGAAGAAACCAACAGTTACGATTGGAAGTGCAGCCAATGCGCCACCACCGATGACGAAACACCAAAATACGAATGGAATCTTTTTACGTAATCCACCCATTTTGAAAATGTTTTGTTCGTGATGACATGCAAGAATCACTGCACCTGAAGAAAGGAACAATAACGCTTTGAAGAATGCGTGAGCAAGCATGTGGAATAAACCAGCTTGATACGCCTCAGCACCCACAGCCATAAACATATAACCGAGCTGACTCATGGTTGAGTAAGCCAAGATACGTTTGATATCGGTTTGAACCAATGCAGCAAAACCAGCTACAAGTAAGGTTACTGCACCTGTAATCGAGATGAACTGCATTACTTCTGGTGCCATTTCCATCACAGAGAACATACGGCAGCATAAGTACACACCCGCTGTAACCATCGTTGCAGCGTGGATCAATGCAGATACTGGTGTAGGACCAGCCATCGCATCAGCTAACCAAGTTTGTAATGGAATTTGCGCTGATTTACCTGCCGCACCCAAGAACAACATCAATGCTGTCCAAATCGACAATGATGAGCTTTGTGTCATCACAGTCGCCGCATGTTCAACAATGTACTGTGTATTTAACGTACCAAACTGTTGATAGAGCAAGAACAATGCGATGAGTAAGAAAACGTCACCCACACGTGTTACGGTGAATGCTTTGATTGCTGCCCAACCATTTGCAGGGTTTGAGTAGTAGAAACCAATCAAGAGGTATGAACACAGACCTACGCCTTCCCAACCTAAGAACAATAACGCCAAGTTATCGCCGAGTACCAACAACAACATGCTGGCAACAAACAGGTTGAAATAAGAGAAGAAACGTGCGTAATCTTCTTCACCACGCATATACCATGATGCAAAGATGTGAATCAGGAAACCAACACCTGTGATCATACCTGTCATCAATAATGACAAACCATCGAGGTGCAAGCTAATACCTGGCTCAAAACCGCCAACACTGAACCACGTCCATAAGTGTTGGACAAAAACGGATTGGCCACTGCTGGTAAATGCAAGACCCGCGATTAAAGCAAATAGCGCAGATAAACCCACTGAACCGACACCAATAATGGCAGCCACATTTTCAGACAGTTTGTTACGCCCTGCCGCTAACAGGATAAAACCAATGAGCGGAAATAAAACGGTTAAATATAATGTACTCATCCGCGCATCTCACTAGCAGCATCCACATCCAAGTGATGGAAGCGATGATAAAACTGAAGGACGATCGCAAGACCAATACACGCCTCTGCCGCAGCAAGCGTTAGGATCAAAATGAACATCACTTGTCCATCTGGTTGAGCCCAAACACTACCTGCCAAAACAAATGCCAATGCAGCAGCATTCATCATCACTTCAAGGCTCATTAGCATAAATAATAGGTTGCGTCGCACCATTACACCGTAAAAACCCAGTGCAAAAAGGATGGTTGCAACAATCAAACCATGTTCTAAAGGGATGTGTCCCATTATTCTTTATCCTCTTCTGCACTTGGTTCACGTTTGCCAAGGTGATATGCAGCAACTAAGGCTGCAAGCAATAACATCGCGGCAACTTCTACCAATAATAGATAGTGAGTAAATAATGCTTGACCGACTGCTTTAGGACCTACAATTTCTGTACCTAATGGTGCAGAAATCGTGGTGTATTCTCCACCCAACATCCAAACCAAAACCAAGCCCAATAAGAAACTCATTAATGCAGGATATGCCCATGCATCAGAACTCAACCATTTACGTTCTTGTTCAACCGTATCTTGTCCAAGGTTCAACATCATGACCACAAAGACGAACAAGACCATGATCGCACCAGCATAAACAATAATCTCAAGTGCACCAGCAAAAGGCGCACCCACGATCATGAAAATACCAGCAACAGCAAGTAAAGAAACGATTAAGCTTAAAAGAGCATGTACGGGATTCGTATTTGTCACAACACGAATTGTCGATACGATGGCCACAAGTGCCATCAAATAAAATGGCCACATCATGGTAATAAGCTCCGTACATCAACTGGTGCACTTTCTTTTTGTGCTTGACCTTTTTCCTTACCATTTACTGCCATACCAGTAACACGGTAGAAGTTATAGTCAGGATATTTGCCTGGGCCAGAAATCAATAAGTTTTCTTTTTCATAAACCAAGTCTTGGCGTACATATTCAGCAAGTTCAAAATCTGGAGTCATCTGAATTGCAGTTGTAGGACAAGCTTCTTCACACATACCGCAGAAAATGCAGCGTGAAAAGTTAATACGGAAAAATTCTGGATACCAACGTCCATCTTCTTTTTCCGCTTTTTGTAATGAAATACAGCCAACAGGACATGCAACCGCACAAAGGTTACATGCCACACAACGCTCTTCACCATCTGGATCACGCGTCAAGATGATGCGACCACGAAAGCGTGGAGGCACAATTTGTTCAGCTGGTACTTCTGGATATAAAATCGTGTCACGTTTACGTGTTACATGGCTAAACACCATCCACAACGAACGGACAATCGTTCCAAATCCAGCTAGAATTTTATACATTTTGTACTCCCTGCTGTCCTAGGCCTGATTCATCAGAATCACAGCACCAGTCACTAACAAGTTGACCAACGCCAATGGCAAACAAACTTTCCAACCAAAGTTCATCACTTGGTCATAACGTGGACGCATTAAAGAACCACGCGCCAATACAAACATCATTACAAAGAATGCTGTTTTAATCACGAACCAAAAAACTGGTGGAACAAATGGAATTTCTAAGTTAAATGGTGCAAGCCATCCGCCGAAGAATAACGTTACGATCAGTGCAGAGATTAAAACCACGTTGACGTATTCCGCAACGAAGAACATCCCCCACTTCATCCCACCATATTCAACATGATAACCTTCCGCCAATTCTTGCTCAGCTTCTGGTTGGTCAAATGGATGACGATGCGTCACTGCAACACCAGCAATAACAAAGATAATGAAACCAATGAATTGTGGAATAACAAACCAAACATCACGTTGAGCTTCAACGATTTCACGTAGATTGAATGAGCCTGCAATCGCAACCACACCCATCAATGAGATACCCAAGAACACTTCATAAGAAATAGTTTGAGCAGCAGAACGAAGACCACCGAGTAACGAGTATTTGTTGTTAGACGCCCAACCACCAAATAGCACTGCATAAACTGCAATACCCGCCATTGCCATAAAGAACAATAGACCGATACTCATATCCGCAACGCCCAGTGTAGGACTTACTGGGATGACCATAAACGAAAGTACCGCAGTTGCCATCGCAACTGCTGGTGCTAAACGAAAAGTCAGCTTGTCGGCAAACTTTGGTGTCCAGTCTTCTTTGAACATGATCTTGAGCATGTCGGCAACGATCTGGAACATACCACCCGGACCGACACGGTTTGGACCATAACGGTCTTGCCATAATGCCAAGAGACGACGCTCAATAAATGACATTAACGCAGCAACCAAAACCACTACCAACAGGATCACAACTGCTTGAATCACTGAATAAGCGATTGGCCAGTTCTCAGCCCAAAGTGGCGTTTGACGTATAATTTCTTGATTCATGAATTACACTCCTACTGCCACAGACACAGGCTCTGCCAATGAAACGGTTGGTGCTAGACCAATTGGATAACCAATATAGCCTGTTGGTAAATATTCGATGACTTGTACAGGTAAGCTGATGCTCGTTTCGCCTGCTTTCACGGTAATACGTTGACCATCTTGAACATTTAAGCGCGTCGCATCTTGTTCACCCACGGCAAACATCGCTTCAGGAATACGTGATTCCATTGCTGGTGTTTTAATCGTGAATTCACCAGAACCAAAAATATGGTGCATTGGCACAAGACGGAAGCTTTCAGGATTCACAACCACGGCAGTCGGTGCAACATAGCTACGTGCAGGACGTTTTGCTAAGCGATCGAATAAACGCACACCCGAATCACCACCTTTTAAGTGACCACCGACTTCATCTTGGTACTTGTTCCACGCTTGTGGCGAGTTCCAACCCGCAGCCCATGCGAAAGGTACTAAAGACGATGCTGTCTGATTACCCACATAACCTTCCATCGAGAAAGTTAATGCTGAATCTGGATCAGTTGGTTGTTTTGGCTCGTGAATCGATAACGGCGCACGCATTGCAGTACGACCTGAGTAACGACGTGGCTCTCGTGCAATTTTCAAACCATGAACACGATAACCTGCATCTGGCGCAACATCTTGAATCGCTTCAAGTACAGGCACATTTTTCACGATGTCATCAATTACATCATCAAGCAATGTCCAATCGACTGCTTTACCTTTAAGACCTGTCTCAACAGCATGTAACCAACGCCATGATTCTTTGATCGCATATTCAGGCTTGTAGTAGCTTGGGTCATAGACTTGATAGAAACGCTGCGCACGACCTTCTTGGCTCACGACAGTCCCGTCACCTTCAGCAAAACTTGCCGCAGAAAGCACGATATCCGCAAGTTTCAAGGTTGGCGTTTCACTGTGATCCAATACGATCACAGTTTGAGCTTTATCAAGCGCAGCTTTTACTTGAGCAACTGGCAAACGACGAGTGAGGTCATTTTCAACCACAACTACGGCATCATAGTCTTGTGCAAAAGCTTGTTCTAAACTTAAACCACCGAATAATGCCAAGCCCATTGAGTTCACTTCAGGAACAGTCAATGATAAACCTGCATGTTCACCTAAGTTTTGTGCAACCTGTGCAGCCGCTTCGATAATCGCAGGATCTTGTAAACTCGTACCAGAAATGATCAAAGGCTTTTTCGCTGCTTTCAAGGTGTCTGCAATCGTTTGTGCAAATGCTTTTGCATCATCAGCTAAACCAGAAAGCGCTTCGCCTTTAACAGCAGCCGCAACCGCGAAACCTAAACGTGCGATATCATTTGGCGATGCAACTACTTCACCCGTTGCCACATCCGCTAAACGTGTTTGCGTTGCAGCAAGAATATAGATTGGAGATTTAGCATCTTGACCAATACGTTGTACAGGCTCTGCCAACCAATCTGGTGTACGCGTTTTAGCTGCCATTTCTTTGGCTTTATTTTTCGCTGCTTGGCGAACTGATAAAGCCATACGTGGCGCAGTTTGGGTTAAGTCTTCACCCAAGATCAATACCGCATCGTAGCTTTCAATTTCACGCATGTTCGGGTTGTAAATACCCTGTGTTTGCATGATTGATGCAGCTAATTCAACCAGATTTTGCTCTTTTTGAGACAATCCAGTTGAATAATTGTCTTGTCCAACCAATTGACGTAGCGCATAGTTTGATTCCAAGCTTGCGCGTGGCGAACCAACACCTAATACTTTTTTGCCTTTTAGTTGAGCAATTACTTGATCAAGTGCTTGATCCACACTCACTGTTGTAACAGCATCACCATTACGGAACTGTGGTTGACGTGGACGATCTTCACGATTGACATAACCCGTACCAAAACGACCTTTATCACACAGGAAGTATTGATTTACTGAGCCATTGAAGCGGTTTTCAACACGACGGATTTCGCCATAACGCTCACCTGGTGAGATGTTACAACCTGAAGAACAGCCTTGGCATACGCTTGGTGCATATTGCATGTCCCACTTACGGTTATAACGTGCTGAATGCGTCTTATCCGTGAATACACCAGTCGGACAGACTTCAGTCAAGTTACCAGAAAATTCAGACTCTAAAGTTCCTGATTCTGGACGACCGAAATAAACACGTGATGCATTGGCATAGACACCAAAGTCTGTACCACCCGCATAATCTTTGTAGTAACGCACACAACGATAGCACGCGATACAGCGGTTCATTTCATGTGCAATAAACGAACCCAACTCTTGGTTATGATGGGTACGCTTCGTGAAGCGATAGCGACGACGATCGTGTTGCGTCATCACCGTCATATCTTGTAAATGACAGTGACCACCTTCTTCACAGACTGGACAGTCATGTGGGTGGTTGGTCATTAAGAATTCGACGATTGATGCACGAAAATCTGTTGCTTCTTTGTCTTCAATAGAAATAAAGGTATTGTCGGCAGCTGGTGTCATACAAGACATGACTAAGCGCCCACGTGTATCTTCCGCATTATTATATTGCGTAACAGCACATTGACGACAAGAACCAACAGAACCTAAGGATGGGTGCCAACAAAAATACGGGATGTCGATACCAAGGCTGAGACATGCTTGTAGCAAGTTTTCAGAGCCATTGACTTCATACGATTTTCCATCGACATGAATTGTAGCCATAGTCGAATTCCTTAAGCTTGTTCTACGTCAAGAGCAGGAGCATGGGTTTTAACCTTTGCTTCAAACTCATGGCGGAAATATTTTAATGCGCCCATAAGCGGCTCCATCGCACCCGGTGCATGAGCACAGAAAGTTTTACCGATCCATAATTTACGCGTCAGTTCTTGTAAATGATCGATATCTTCTTTCTTACCTGTACCTGTTTCGAGTGCTTTCAGCGCTTTGACTGCCCAAGGTAAACCATCACGGCACGGTGTACAGAAACCACATGATTCACGTGCAAAGAACTCTTCTAAGTTACGCGTTGCAGAGACCATACATTGGGTTTCATCCACCACCATCAACAAACATGTTCCTAAACGTGAACCTGCTTTCATGATGCTTTCAGCGTCCATTGGCAAGTCAATGTGCTCAGCTGCTAAAAAGTCAGTCGAAGCACCACCTGGTAACCATGCTTTTAAAGTGAGACCATCACGCATACCACCCGCATGTTCTTCAATCACTTCACGCGCTGTTGTACCAAAAGGAAGTTCCCAAAGTCCTGGGAATTTCACCTTACCTGATGCACCATAAATCTTCGTACCTGGATCTTTAGACTTATGTGCAGAAAGGTTGATATACCACTCTGGCCCACGCAACATGATTGCTGGCAAGTTATTGTAGGTTTCGACGTTGTTGACAATCGTTGGACGACCCCATGCCCCTGCAACTTGTGGGAATGGCGGCTTAGTACGCGGATTGGCACGACGACCTTCAAGCGAGTTAATTAATGCAGTTTCTTCACCACAAATATAACGCCCTGCACCCGTGTGAACGTACATCTCAAAGTTCCAACCAGTACCGAGGATGTTTTCACCCAAGTAACCTTTGGCACGAACTTGCTCTAATGCTTCATTTAAGTATTGAGCTGCTTCGATGTATTCACCACGAATGAAGATATAACCATGCGTTGCTTCAAGGGTATAACCTGCGATCAACATCCCTTCGATCAATTGATGTGGAAGTTTTTCCATCAACAAACGGTCTTTAAAGGTACCTGGTTCCATTTCATCAGCATTACAAATTAAATAGCGCGGACCACCATCATTCGGTGCCATCAACGACCATTTAATTCCTGCTGGGAAACCTGCACCACCACGACCTTTAACTGTCGCAGCTTTAATCACGTCAAGTACATCTTTTGGTGGCATGCTGAGCGCTTTTTTGAAGCCTGCATAACCTTCTAAAGCTTCGTATTCATCAGCAGCACGAACGTGTTCTTGCTTACTCAAACGCCAAGTGAGTGGATGAGTTTCTGGATTACCGTCGCCATAAATTGGTTTTGGTTCAGTATTCATACATACTTCTCCAATAACTGTTTAACTGATGACACATCCACTAAACCGTGAGTATCTTCATCAATCATTAACGTTGGACCTTTATCACAGTTGCCTAAACAGCAAATTGGGAGCAAGGTGAAACGACCATCTGCTGTGGTTTGTCCATACTGGATGCCTAACTCTCGCTGAAATGCTTCTGCTAAAGTTTCTGCACCCATCAAGAAGCATGCAATTGAGTCACATAACAAAATCACATGACGACCTACAGGTTGGCGATAAATACGGTTATAGAATGTTGCTACACCCTCTAAATCCGCCACACTGATTGTCAACAATTGCGCAATTGCATTCATTTGAGCATCATCTACCCAGCCATTACGACGTTGTACGCATTTTAATGCATCCAATGATGCCGCACGTGGATATGGATAGTGATCAATATGGTGTTCAATGTCATGGATTTCTTCAGCAGTCAAAATCCCTTCAACATTCACACGAGGTTTTTTATCAGTCAAAATCATCATAATCGTTTAACCCTAGCGATCCACGTCAGCCATAACCACGTCAATGGTCGCCAAATAAATGATCAAGTCAGAAACCAAACTGCCATTAATCACAGAAGGCATTTGCTGCAAATGTGTGAAGGTCGGTGTACGAATACGAGTACGGTAACTCATCGTTGACTTATCTGAAGTCAAGTAATAAGTACTCGCACCTTTCACCACTTCAGTCATAAATGATGACTCACCTGCAGGCATGACAGGACCCCAAGATACACTCAAGAAGTGCGTAATCAAGGTTTCAATATCTTGTAATGTCTTATCTTTTGGTGGTGGAACAGCCAGTGGATGATCCGCTTTATAAGGACCAGATGGCATGTTGTCCAAGCACTGTTGAATAATTTTCAACGACTCAGTAATTTCACGGAAGTGAACCAAAACACGTGCATATGCATCGCCTTCATATTCCACTGGAATATCAAAGTCGAAGTTTTCATAACCACTGTATGGACGATATTTACGAACGTCAAAATCAATACCTGTCGCACGTAAACCAGTACCCGTCACACCCCAAGCCAACGCAGATTTAGCATCGTATTGCGCAACATTGCGGGTACGACCAATAAATACTGAGTTTTTAAGTGCCGCAGTGTAGTACTCGTTCAAACGTTTTGGCATCCACTCTAGCAATTCTTTAACAAGTTTTTGCCAGTTGTTTGGAAGGTCATGTGCCGTACCACCGATACGGAACCATGCTGGATGCATACGGTAACCCGTGATCGCTTCAACGATGTCATAGACTTTTTGACGGTCTGCGAACATATAGAATACAGGGGTCATACCACCCGCATCCTGAATCGCTGTACCACAGAATAATAAGTGGTTATTGATACGGAATAATTCGTTCAACATCACACGAATCACTTGCGCACGCTCAGGTACTTTAATACCAGCAAGCTGTTCAACCGCCATCACATATGGCATGTTTTGCGCACAACCACCTAAGTAGTCAACACGATCCGTATACGGAATGAATGAATGCCATGTTTGACGTTCAGCCATCTTTTCCACACCACGGTGGTGATAACCAATATCAGGTACGCAATCTTTCACTTCTTCACCGTCCAACTGCAATACCACACGGAACGCACCGTGCGCAGATGGATGGTTAGGACCTAAGTTCAAGAACATGAAGTCTTCATCAGCATTGCCGCGTTTTAAACCCCAGTCTTCAGGCACAAAGCGTAGGTGTTCTTGTTCAAAATCCTGTTTCGCTTGATTCTGCATATACGGCGTATATTCTGTCGCACGTGCAGAATATTCTTTACGTAATGGATGACCTTCCCAATAGGTTGGCAATAAGATACGACGGAGCATAGGATGCCCTGCGAAATCAATACCAAACATATCGTAAGCTTCACGCTCGTACCAGTTGGCATTTGGCCAAATATTGGTTGCGGTTGGGATGCTTAAATCATTTTCATTTAATGCAACTTTAATACGAATATCACTATTACGCTCAAGCGATAACAAGTGATAAAACACAGTAAAATCTGATGCTGGTAAACCATCACGGTGAACACGTAAACGCTCATCAACCGCAGATAAGTCAAACAGCATTACATAAGGACGTTCCACTTTACGGAGGAACATAAGGACTTCTTGCACGCGTGCGCGCTCAACCCAGACTGTTGGAAACTCTTCAAAAGTCGCCTGCACATAGAAGTTCTCACCAAATTTGGTTTTGAGCTCTTCTACGATTGCAAATGCTGGGCGTGAATCAACTTGCGTTGACTCTGGCATAGCAATGTCAGTTTCAGCCATTGGCTTGGCTTCCTATTTAATACAAATTCTGGCAATTTTCCCGATGATCATGTCTCTTCAGACATATCACAATTCATCGTTCAAATTATTTAATTTCATCCATAGAGCGTAAATTTTTCACCGCAATACGTTCCGCATTTTTACGATCGCGTTCTGGCATCATCTTTGGCTTATACACAGGCTGAAGATCATCACCAATCACCGCTGAAAGTGGACGGCGCTCTAGTTGAATTTGGTCTTGAAGTAACATCAATGCTTGGATCAATGCTTCTGGACGAGGTGGGCAACCTGGGATGTACACATCAACAGGAATAATTTTATCGACACCTTGTACTACAGAATAGATGTCGTACATACCACCAGAGTTCGCACAAGCACCCATAGAGATGACCCATTTAGGCTCAAGCATTTGTTCATACAAACGTTGAATTACAGGTGCCATTTTGACAAAGCAGGTTCCTGCAACAATCATTAAATCTGCTTGACGTGGTGAAGCACGAATAACCTCAGCACCAAAACGAGATAAGTCATGTACACCAGTTAAAGTCGTCGCATATTCAACATAACAGCATGATGTACCGAAGTTAAAAGGCCATAAAGAGTTTTTACGCCCCCAGTTCACTGCGGTATGCAACACATCTTCAAGACGTGTCATCATCACACTTTTATTCACTTCTTCCTCAAGAGGATCAGTTACGATTTGACGATCTTGTAATGGATACTGATCGGCATCTGGATTCGCACGGGTTAAAGTATATTTCATCCCGACTTACTCCTGTTCAAATGATGATGTAGTCGGTGTTTTAGACTTAACACGACCAGAAGACTGTGCTGGAATATGACCAGTAGGATCGACAACAAGCTCTTCAATATTATTGAATCGAGTAATGTCAGCAATATTCATATTCGGTGAACCAATTTTTGTTGTCACACCAGCAGATTTACGACGATCTACAGGTGCCCAATTCAGCGCGCCTACAGAAATTGCATAAACCAAAGCGATCAAAAGATCGACAACAAAAATAACGACCGTGGTAAATCCAAACCAACCTACTTCACGAACTGATGTCGACCATGCGTAGAGGTAAAGAGCTTCCAAGTCAAAGACAACGAAGAAAATTGCAACTAAATAGAATTTGGCTGACAAGCGGATACGAGCACCGCCCGCACCAACTACACCTGATTCAAACTGCTCTTGCTTCGCACGCCCCCATGCTTTACCCCCGAGGAGTAAGGGAACTGTAAGCATAAAAACGCAAAGAAATGTAACGCCGATCACGAAGGCGATAATCGCCCAATCGTATGGAGTAATGGCACTCATGCGGGGATAACTCCTGGCAGGCCTATTTTTAACAAAGAATGTATGTATTGGCCTTCAAATACACCAAACACAAAATTAATCCCGCCAATTGTACCTGATTTCTAATTTCTCATGCTAGTTGAAGCGCTTTAGTCTTTAGGATGATTTTGTTGATTAATTTCCTGATACGACCTAGATCGCTACAAATTCACCCTTAAAAATCGAATTATCAAATCGACTAACCAATGTTAATCATTTTTTTCTTTATTCTTGCGCCAAAAATATCCGCAACTTGTCATCAATGCTCAAAAATATTGCAGCATGAACTAAATCATTGCATTGATACAAATTTGTGCTGAAAATTTAAACAAAATTTATATAATAGCCCGACCTAATTTCCCCCAAAGAAAAGTGTCAGCATGGAGGCTGTTCATGCCTGTGCCGAACAGATTCGCCGACACATGAGCCAAACTCCTATTTCAATTGATCAATAGCAGCATTTTTCATTCAGCTTAGCATTGGCCTGTGCATTTGCACGCCCGAAAATCACCAGCCGATTGAGCATTTATTCAAGCAGGCGGACAATGCGCTTTACCACGCAAAAAGATAGGGCCGAAATCAGGTTGTCATTTCGACATAATATTTTGCAATTCAGCTACATGCTTTAATTAACTTTATACACTATTTGGCTGAGAGATCGATATTCTAAAAGTAGCAAACAAGGAGAAAAATATGCATTTAGAATATACACATGACTCAGATTATTTCTTTTTTTCACAACTGCTGATGCGGCACATTGAAAGTTATATTCGAAAACACCCTGATGCTGATAATGCAATTTTCGACCTAAGAGATATCTATGAAGTCTTTAGAGAAGACTTTGCTGCAACAACAACCAATCTTGAAAGTATTCTAAACATTGCTGATAGCTATAAAGTTGAAACATTAAGTGGCGATCAACCATTGATTAAAAGTTATAAAATAGACGTAAAAAATAATTCCTTACTTTTGGATTTTAATATAGATGCACTGAATGGCTTAAGGTCTGGTCATCCATTAATCGAGCCTGATTCATCTATTCATGAATAAGCAATATTTATGCTTCATGAAAAATTAAAGCCAAAGCTTGATGCTTTGGCTTTCTTATATTCTTCATACAAGCTTAAATGAACTAAAACTATTTTTTTATGTTTTGTTTATAACGCTTCGCTGGCCATGTCATGGTAAAACGTGCGCCACCTAAGTTAGGGCTTTGGTCTACCATAATATCTCCACCGAACCAATACGCGATACGACTCACGATTGATAAACCCAAACCATACCCACCTGATGCGCGTGTACGACTATCATCCAAACGAGCAAAGGCTTCAAAAATACGTGCGCGCTCTTGCTCTGGAATGCCCGGCCCATCGTCCTCTACACAGACATATGCCTTACCATCAGCACGAACACCACCACTAATTCGAACTTTATGATCGCAATAACGAACGGCATTTCCAACCAAGTTTTGTACCACACGATGCAAATAGCGACGTTCAGCATCAACACGTAATGCCAGAGGTGGAGCAATCAGTTCAATTTCTTTCTGGGTTTTGAGCGCCTCGGTCTCCATTGCGACCTGATCCAGCACCTCAACCAGCACAAGGTCTTCAAAATCAAGTGATGGTGTGCCCTGCTCCAGTTTGGCATAGGTCATGATCTCATCAATCAGGGTATTGAGTGCCTCAATATCCTTATCAATCATCTCCACCTGCTGAATACGGTAACTATAGTCATCCTCTTCTGCCAGCATCTCCATACCAAAGCGGATACGCGCCACAGGCGTTCTGAGTTCATGCGACACTGCGCGCATTAATTCCCGTTGCGCCTCAATCAACCGCTGGATATGGTCTGACATATTATTATAACTTGATGCTAAATTTGCCATTTCATCTGTGCCTTCAATCGGAACACGTAATGACAGGTCACCCGATTTCATTTTATTCAGGGCATGACGAACCTGACGAATTTTCCGCTCAAGCAGTAGAATTAAACCGTAAACACCTAGACTTAATAAGAATAAGCTAAATAAGGTAATACCTGCTGAAAGCTGAAAAGGCATCCAATTAAACATTGGAACTGGACCTAAGATAAGAACTTGTGCAGGATGGTTTGGCATTGGAGAAACAATTGAAATCGTTGTACCACGTACAGTTGCACTATCCTTATATAACAGAATACTTTGGTCTTGACGTAAACGACCGATTTGCTCTGAATCTAGATTAATATCTTTAATATTGGCAATCGTAATCGGATAGTAAAAATGTTTTTTAATTCTTTCTAAATATTCACGCTCTTGCCCCGGATAAAAAATCAAATAATCCAGTACAAAAATTGGCAATGCCTTCATTTGGCGCTCGCCGAGCTTATCCACTTTGATATAAAGATAATGTTTCGCATCATCTTTCAGACCAATAATGATATAACCCACACCATTATTGGCATCATAACGAACCACTGATTTCTGCTCAGCAATCCGCTTTTTCTCAGTACGAGAAAGCTCTACACGTGCTGCATCAACATAGTAGATTGGAAGTTCTAATAAATCGGAAGCATCAGAAATCCAATCTAGCTTTTGTTGTTTTTGAGGCTGTCGAGATACCCCCTCACTGATGACATATGAAATACCATCCGTCAGATATTCACGATATTCTTGCGCGCGTTGATAGTTGATGACCTGTACCAGCAAATAACAAAATGCGGCAACAACAACAACTAAAACCACTAATCCAGCATAAATTCGCAAGAAAATGCTGTTTTTTAGTACTCGACTTACCATAAGGGAAATAAATCCAAGCTAATTTAAAGCAAGATGCAAATTATATCCCGTTAGTTTCTTTAACGAATAAATAACCTTTGCTACGCACAGTTTTGATACGTTTTGGATTTTCTGGATCATCACCAATTTTTGGACGAATACGTGAAATACGCACATCGATCGAACGGTCTTGACCATCGTATTCAATACCACGGAGACGCTCAAAAATATCTTCACGAGATAAGATGCGTCCTGCGTTTGAAGCTAGCAACCACAATAAGTCATATTCAGCGCTCGTAAAATCAACCAGCTCACCGTTTAAAGTCACTGAACGGCCACCGTTATCAATCACGAGATCATCGAACTCGATACGTTGAGCAACTTCGTCTTCAACTGTTTTATCAGTACGACGTAATAAAGCACGAATACGAGCTAATAAAACACGTGGTTGAACGGGTTTAGCAACATAGTCATCTGCACCCATTTCTAAACCAAGTACCTGATCCATATCTTCTGTACGTGCGGTTAACATCAAGATCGGTTGATGGTAATGTGGACGAACTTCTCGACAAACGGTTAAACCATCTGCACCTGGTAACATCACATCCAAGACAACTAAATCTGGTTGCTCACTGATAATACGGCGAATCGCACGATTACCATCTGTTTCGACCCCAACTTCTAGACCGTTACGAATCAAATACTCTTGTGTTAAGCGAGCTAAACGTTCGTCATCTTCAACGATCAAAATTTTTGGTAACTTTTCTTCTTGGCTCATTTGTATACCCCTACAATTAGAGTGAATCTATCTATAAAAATCTGACAGATACATTGGTTTATGTTTTGCAATATACACACGTTTACATTGTAAACAAGTAGGCGTTCACCAAACTGATACACGGTTAAGCACTTTTGTTATATTTTTATTAAAATTATGAATTTTAATATATTTTTTAATTCCATCTGCTTTTTCCGACAGAATGAATTTTTAGTATAGATTTTGTGCCAATGTTAAACAATCTGTTTCTTTCTTCACCCAAAATAATTTAAGTGTTTGTTTTTTGACTTATCCACAGAGTTATCTATAAGCCTTTTTTAATGGCTTTGTTATGCTATGTGCCTGTGAATTCAGCAGTTAAGACATGAAAAAAAAATTACCAAAATGTCAAGGATTGATCTGCTGTAAAAAATCCCGTATCTTGTGTTGAAAATAAACTTTAACCACTAAGTATTGTGTTTATCCCTCAAACATCGTGGCATACATTTTGCTCGATTCAAACGGTCTATGAACATAAAAATAGATGATAATGGAGCTATGCTGACATGAGCATCATCACTTCTACTCCTGGTCAAATTCAGGTAATTAAGCGCACTGGTGAAATCGCGTCTTTTAATGCCGAGAAGATTTCTGTTGCGATCGGGAAAGCCTTTTTAGCTGTTGAAGGTCAACAAGGTGCTGACTCTAGTCGCATCCATGACCGTATCACTCAATTAACAGAGATGGTACTCAATACGTTTAATCGTCGTTTACCTTCTGGCGGTACGATTCATATCGAAGAAATTCAAGACCAAGTTGAATTAGCACTGATGCGTACAGGCGAGCAAAAAGTTGCACGTGCTTATGTGATTTATCGTGAACAACGTGCCACTGCTCGTCAGCAAGCAGGTGCGAACCATCATCCTACCCTTCAAATCACTGATGCTCATGGACAGCTCCAACCATTAGACCTCGGTGCACTTACAGCGACAATCGAAACAGCAAGTGACGGTTTGGAAGGGATTGATGTTCAAGCGATCGTTGATGAAACCGTTAAAAACTTATACAACGGTGTAAAAGAAAGCGACATCGCAACAACCATGATGATGGCGACACGTACTCGTATCGAGCAAGAGCCAAACTATACGTATGTGACTGCACGATTATTACGTAATGAGTTAGTGAGCACAGGTTTAGAGTTCTTAGGTCTATCTACAGATACATCTGAGAATGATGCTTTAGAACCTTTCTTGAAGAAAGGGATCGAGCTTGATCTTCTTTCTGCTGATCTTCTTAATTTTGACCTTGCTAAATTATCAGCAGCGATTCAACCTGAACGCTCAAATCAATTTACCTATCTAGGCCTACAAACGTTATTCGATCGTTACTTCATTCATTCAAATGGCGTACGTTTTGAATTACCACAATTATTCTTTATGCGTGTTTCAATGGGTCTCGCACTCAATGAAGAAAATAAAGAAGAGCGTGCAATCGAGTTCTATAACTTATTATCCAGCTTCGATTACATGGCATCTACGCCAACCCTGTTTAACTCAGGTACATTACGCCCACAACTATCAAGCTGTTATTTAACAACAATTGGTGATGACCTATATGACATTTATGGTGCAATGCGTGACAACGCGATGCTCTCAAAATGGGCGGGTGGTTTAGGTAATGACTGGACACCTGTGCGTGCTTTGAACTCGTATATCAAAGGCACAAACGGTAAATCACAAGGTGTTGTTCCATTCCTGAAAGTTGCAAACGATACCGCTGTTGCGGTAAACCAAGGTGGTAAGCGTAAAGGTGCAGTTTGTGCATACCTCGAAACTTGGCACTTGGATGTTGAAGAATTCCTAGAGCTACGTAAAAACACAGGTGATGATCGTCGCCGTACACATGACATGAACACAGCAAACTGGGTTCCTGATTTATTTATGCAACGTGTATTTGAAGATGCTGAATGGACACTATTCACACCTTCTGAAACACCAGACTTGCATGATTTAACGGGTGCTGAATTTGCTGAGCGTTATGCACACTACGAAGCTGTAGCAAAACAAGAAAACATGCTGCACAAGAAAGTCCGTGCCAAAGACTTATGGCGCAAAATGCTTTCGATGTTATTCGAAACAGGTCATCCGTGGATCACATTCAAAGACGTATGTAACTTACGTTCACCACAACAACACGTTGGCGTAGTGCACTCATCTAACTTATGTACTGAAATTACCCTCAATACTAACCAAGATGAAATTGCGGTGTGTAACTTGGGTTCAATCAACCTTGTGCAACACGTTCAAGGTGGTGTGTTAGACCGTGAAAAATTAGCACGCACTATTAAAACTGCAGTACGTATGCTCGATAACGTCATCGACATTAACTACTACGCTGTACCACAAGCGAAAAACTCGAACATGAAGCACCGCCCTGTGGGTATGGGTATCATGGGCTTCCAAGATGCACTTTATGAAATGGGCATCGCTTATGGTTCAGATGCAGCAGTCGATTTTGCTGATGAATCAATGGAAGTGATCAGCTATTATGCAATCGAAACATCGAGTAACTTAGCAATCGAACGTGGTGCTTATTCAACATTCAAAGGTTCATTGTGGGATCAAGGTATCCTACCAATCGATTCTTTAGAAATCGTTGCGAAATCTCGTCCAGAGCGTATGTTTGAAGTTGATCGTACTCAACGTTTAGATTGGGATAGCTTACGTACTAAAGTTCAAAAAGACGGTATGCGTAACTCGAATGTGATGGCAATTGCACCAACTGCAACCATTTCAAATATTTGTGGCGTGTCTCAGTCCATTGAGCCAACATTCCAAAACTTATATGTGAAATCTAACCTTTCTGGTGAATTTACTGTGATCAACCCTTACCTTGTTCGTGCATTAAAAGAACGTGGTCTGTGGGATACTGTGATGGTGAATGACCTGAAACACTTCGAAGGCTCAGTACAAAAGATTGCGCGTATTCCTGAAGAATTAAAAGCAATCTTCGCAACTGCGTTTGAAGTGGATACACGTTGGATCGTAGATGCTGCATCTCGTCGTCAAAAGTGGATCGATCAAGCACAGTCATTGAACCTTTACATCGCTGGCGCGAATGGTAAGAAACTTGACATCACGTATAAGATGGCATGGTTACGCGGTCTTAAAACCACGTATTACCTCCGAGCTTTAGGTGCAACATCTGCTGAGAAATCAACAATTAACACGGGTGCACTGAATGCAGTAAAACCAGCGACAATTGAAGCACCTATCGTTGCGGCTCAAGCAGTTGAAGAGAAAAAACCTGAAGCTCAAGTTGAAGAAGATGGTTTCACAACAGCAGCTCCTGTACCAATGGCTTGTTCAATCGACAATCCAGATTGTGAAGCTTGTCAGTAATTAGATCTTGGAGAAACCCTTCTTAAATAAAGTAGGGTTTATTTAAGATTTAAAGGAAAGAGGCAAAGATTATGTTGAATATTAGCCATAACTACATGTTAGGACTAGGTGTTTTAATCTTTGCCTTTATTTTCTTTTATGTACCAATGGTCTATGCATTTTTAGCCATTCGGAAACAGCAGCGTAATCAAAATAAGTAGTTTTATTCTATAGCTTTTAGCAGATGAATTACTTCTTTTGATTATGTAGAAATACAAGATCAAATCTAAATTGATGATTATGAAAGCTAAAAGCGAAGTAATAATTTGATATTTAGAAAAATTTGAGAAAATGTTGGGGATATTGGCGTATCCCCTCCATTAAACTCAGAAAACCAAGAATACGGTTGCCTGAAGACTTTCCGCAAAGAAAGTAAGCGAATATTCGTTCACTTTGAGTCTTGAGTCAACTGTTAATTCTCCTCAATTAACTAACGCTTTGTTTTTAGGAGCATTAAAAATGCAACCAAAAATTTGCACTCACAATCTCAATTTGAAGGAAAATTTGCATGAATTTCATGTGTTTAAGCTACGACCTATATAACAAACCTCGCTCTAGTTATTCTAAGATTTATCAAACTCTTGAACAATATGAGCATGAAAGATTACAGAAGTCGATTTGGTTATTAAAAACTCCTAAATCGCCAGATGAAATCATGAAAGATTTTAGGCATTGCGTCGACCAAAAAGATCGTCTTGCGGTATTTCCAATCGACCAAAATTTGTTAAATATTTTGAAGGAGTAAAAGACCCCTTATCATTTATTAGCAGTAATAAATGATTTTGAAACAGTAGAAAGATTATAATCATTCTACTGTTTCAGGGGGTTCATTCCTTACAACTAGGAGAATCCCATGTCCATCTTAAGTTGGGACGATTTTGAAGATGATTCGCAAAAACCGACTACACCTGAACACAAGTCTGCGCCCCTCGACTCGCAAAAAACGGTTAATACGCAAGTGGTATCTGATTCAGAGCAACCATCGCCGCGCGTGGCAGTTGCACAACCCACTGGAACCAGTACCATCAGATCAACAAATCCAACCGATTCGTTGGCTCGAGCATCTCAAGCCTTAGAAAACCTTGATGTTGCACCAGGCTTAGAAGAGCTTGAAATGGGTGCACAGCGCGTACAAGTTGATGATAAAGCTATGATCAACTGTCGTGCAGACTTAAACCAGCTTGTTCCATTTAAATACGAGTGGGCTTGGCAAAAGTATCTTGACGGGTGTGCAAACCACTGGATGCCGCAAGAAGTCAACATGAACCATGACATCGCGCTTTGGAAGTCTGAAAATGGCTTAACAGAAGATGAGCGTACAATTGTAATGCGTTCTTTAGGTTTCTTCTCAACTGCAGATTCGTTGGTTGCAAACAACTTGGTATTAGCAATCTACCGCCATATTACAAACCCTGAATGCCGCCAATATATTTTGCGTCAAGCATTTGAAGAAGCGATTCATACACATGCGTATCAGTACTGTATTGAATCTTTAGGTATGGATGAAGGCGAAGTCTTCAACATGTACCGTGAGATTCCAAGTGTTGCACGTAAAGCATCATGGGGTTTGAAGTACACTCAATCGTTAACCGATCCTAATTTCCATACAGGTACACCTGAAAACGATCAACGTTTACTGCGTAACTTGATTGCATTCTATTGTGTTCTTGAAGGTATTTTCTTCTACTGTGGTTTTACTCAAATCTTGAGTATGGGTCGCCGTAATAAGATGAACGGTGTTGCTGAGCAATTCCAATACATCTTGCGTGATGAATCAATGCACTTGAACTTTGGTATCGACATGATCAACCAAATCAAGATTGAAAACCCACACTTATGGACGGCTGAGTTCCAACAAGAAGTGATTCAGATGATTCTTGAAGGCACAATGCTTGAAATCGAATATGCACGTGACACAATGCCACGTGGTGTATTGGGTATGAATGCGGCAATGATGGAAGAGTATTTGAAGTTCATCTGTAACCGTCGTTTATCTCAACTTGGTTTACCTGAACAGTTTGCAGGTGTAACCAATCCTTTTGCGTGGATGTCTGAGATGATGGACTTGCGTAAAGAGAAGAACTTTTTTGAAACGCGCGTTACGGATTACCAAACGGGCGGAGCGTTAAGCTGGTAAACAGACTTATTAGCTAAGTAATAAAAAAACCGCCTTTTATGGCGGTTTTTTTATTACTAATTTAAATTAAATCATTAGCTTACTTTTTGTTTAAAGCTTTCTGCTGCTCTTCAAGTTCTTTTAATTTCTTATTATAAGTACTATAAATTCCCTTCCATGTCTTACCTTTATCTTCAGAAAATTTGACAACGGCATAATCATTCCAAGCATAAGCACTCAAAAGCCTCCCAGAATCCAATACAGTTATAAAAGCAGGCGCCAGCACATTCGTATAATTTTCCCAAGTTTTTCCATTATCTTGACTCACAGCTAACTTTGTAGAGCGCAAAAAACCTCCATCAATAGCATATATATCTCCTTGCGTAGAGAATTTCGGGGCTGCGTAATTAATAGAAAATGGTATTTCTAATTTTTGCCATGTTAAACCATGATCTTTTGTAATAAAGGGATGATCCCCTAAACCAAGTAATACGCTAAGCGTCTGATCAGGATTAGACGTGAACTGTCTAATAATTTTCTTATCTGGTGTTTTACTATGCTGCCATTCTTTTGTCTTATAGTTATAATAATGGAGGTCACCATTCATATGTGCATAACCAAACCCTGTTTTATCTTCCCATGTCCAAAACATTTTAAAATTTGGCATTTCAATAATTTGTTTTTTAACAACCTCTTTCCAGTATCCTTTTTCTAACTGATCACTTTGATATATTGAAATATAAAGACCTGTAGAACTTTGTACAAAATGCTCTATAAACCATCCCGCTTTATCATTTCCAAAAACAGAAAGGATAATTCCTATCGGCAAATTACCCGTATCAATAGGACTCAGTGCATCACTACCTTTTTGATGTTTATACAGCCCATTCATTTCACCATAGGCTAAAAAATCAAAATCAGCACCCTCTTTGACTGTTATACAATCAAAAGCCAAACCATCTTCACTATGAAGTATTTTAGCTTTTTCTTTTCTATCTTTAATGTCATCAACTAAGGAAAAAGAAAAAACAGAACCAATTTTACTTGCTGCAACCACTCTATTGTCTGGTGTTTCCTTAAAACATTGCATCCCAAATGGTAATAATTTATTTTCATTACCAAATTTCTTTTCTATCTCTGTAATTGGTTGAGTCCAACCCATTAGAACTTTATCTTTATAAATTGCCTGAAGATACTTATCTCCAAATTTATTTATTAAATTTTTATTGGATGGATGGTTTTCAGACCTTGAAAAAACATAAGCATCATTTGCATGCGTCAATAACATACGTCCAAGATCAGTTGTTGTATCTTCTGTTACTTTAAAAGTACCGATTCGATCAACTTTATTTTCACCTATTAAATTAATAAAATTTAAAGTACCTGCAATAGACTTATCTAATTCCACAATACGATATTCTCCAGCAGGTAGTTTTCCGCTATAAATCAAGGTAGAGCGCGAAACGTCAGCATTTATCACGTTAATTTCATATACCTTATTTTTTTTCTGAATCATTGTTTGTTCTGAAAGACTTTCCACTAACAATGTTGGAAAATTCATTCCAGTATTAAAGCCAATGCTTAAAACAATAGGGTATAATTTTTCTTCCTGTTTGTTTGGTTGAAATACATTTTTTGCATGTCCATTCACTGCTCTTGATTGTGGCGTTGTCGCACATGCTTGTAATACCAAACAGATAACCAAAGCAATGCTGCTTTTTAATATCAAATCAAATTTATTCATTTACGTCATCATTTCAATATTAGAAACTAAAAATACAAAAGAAGAGAACCGATTCTCCTCTACCTAATAAAGCCAAACATTACTAGATTTATGAATAACAAACCACAAACAAAACAATAAAATTGGTTTAAACTATATAATAAAAAAATTAAACACACTAAAAAACCTCTATTTAAAAGTAAAATTAAAACATTAATTTCACTATCTAAAAACTCTTATCTATTTTATATTTAAATCTAACCATCATTTAAAGATTCTTCCACATTCCCAAAATAGGAAAAATTCAATTCTTAAAGAACATAAACTGAATAAAAAGTCTTAGAAATACTTATGAGTACTTCTATAAATCAAAACAACTTACCTAGTTCGATTTTCCTCTAAGAAATGCAATGTATCTTTGAAGGTGAGCTGAGCAGGTAGAGTTTTTAGTAAAAATTGATATTCATGACCTGTCGGATAAGTTGCCTGATCAAAAAATCTGGTCGTCGTCGGAACTGAACGCTTTTTAAGTTCTATAGCAAGTTGCCGAGCTTGTTGTTCAAAAGATGCTGTATTTCCATCGGTCAAATAGATTGCGGGTAAGTTTACAGTCAAATAATCAGAAGCCGTTAGCCCCATATCATCTGGATTAACCAACCAATTTTTATCCTGTAAATAAGCCCACCCTACACGCTTGAATACAAATTGTGTAATTGATGAATTTGCTTGCTGCACCATATCTTTTAAATCATAAGGTCCACAATACAACAGTGATCCACGAATCTGTTGTGGTTCTAAAATAGCAGGTATTTTGAGTAATGCAGCATATTGAGGATTGTGCTGTACAAGTAAAAACTGTAATGCAATCTGAGCGCCAGCCGAATCACCTGCAATAAATAGATTAGAGCTATTCAAATGATGTGTATTTGCAAAGCTTGTATTGATATATCTGATTGCCTCCGAGACTTGAATCACAGGCTCTGGATATTTAGCAGAAGGAACTAAATCATAATTCAGTACCATCACATAATAACCCTTGTATGCTAAACGAGTTGCATATTCCTTAACTTCAAACTTATCCCCACCAATAAAACCACCACCATGAACCCAAATAATCAAAGGTTTATACTGTAAAGGATGATTTGGCGCATAAAAATCAAACTGATTCTTCTGATATCGTGATGGATAGCGTAAATCTTTAAAGACTTGTACATTTTTATCGAGATATTGCTTAGGACGATCGTCTTGAGAAATGCCAAATAAACTATGTTGCAACAACCATAAAGTTGGCTTTGGACTAAATAAACATACACTCAATAACAAGACTAAAAACAATGCAGCTAAAATTATTATTTTTCTCATCATCATTTCCATGATTCAGTCTCGTATCTAAAACAACAAGACATAATATACATAGATATAAACGTGATTATAAAATTAGGCAATCGTAATGCTTGCCTAATTTTATCCATGACCTAATCATCTATCTCCATAATAACAACGAAATAGATGTATCAATTCACATCATCAACCCAATAGCTGAATCTCTGAACCAGCACGTTTTGGATCAATTAGAATTTTGGCATGTTGCTCTGGATCGCGTAAGGCATCAAAGGCATTCCCTACACCTTCCAAGCCCACCACACCAGTGATGAGTGGTGAACAATCCACTTTGCCTTCCGCAATCATATGTAAGGTGTCACGGAACTCAAGCGGTGTATAGCCCAGTACATACTGGATTTCCAATTCTTTATTAATTGCCAATGCAGGCTCAATTTTATCGCTTTGCATACAGACACCAACACCCACAATACGTGAGAACAATGGCGCACCCTCCAAAATTTGCTGCATGATGCCAGCCACACCCACGCATTCAAAAATCACGGGACGTTTAGGTAATAAACCGAGTTTGTCACCCACTCGCATAGCATTCACCCACGGCAATGAGAATGTCTGCACCTTATCAAAAATGCCCATCCCCATATTAATTGCTTCAGATACATTGCCCAATAAGCCAAGCTCTTTCCAACTACTAAATGGAGATTGCTGTTTAGGATCAATCAAGATATCTGCACCACACTGCTCAGCTAAACGACGGCGATTCGGTGAAAAATCACTAGCAACTACGGTTTTGACGCCTGCCGCTTTGAGCATAATAATCACACCCAAACCGACTGGACCACAACCAATCACGATTGCTGGTTCATTTTTCTTGATGCGACTACGACGTACTGCATGTAAAGCAACTGCCATTGGCTCAGTCAACGCTGCACTGTCTGCGTCTAAACCATTGGGCACTTCAAACATCAGACTGGATTGCACCAAGACTTGTTCTGCATAACCTCCCGAAGCACTTGGCGACAGTCCCGTCGGAACATAACCTTGCGGGTCAACATTTAACAATGGCATCGCACAAACCAAACTATCCGCTTTCAGTTTACGACGTGTTTTTGGGCCATAGTCTAAGACCTTGCCGCAAAACTCATGACCTAAGACTAATTTATCAGAAGATTTTGCAACTCCATTAAAACCTACACGTGCTGCCAAATCATGCATATGGTCACAGTGATGCTGCATATGTAAATCCGAGCCACAAATTCCACAACGTACCACTTCAAGTAAGACTTGCCCTTTTGCAGGCACTAATTGAAGACTGTCTTCTAGCTTTAACTCAGCGTTATGACAAATCAGAGATTTCATAGGATGCTTTCCTTATTGTTTTATTGCATTTGTTAGCTTTTCTGACTTTTTATTGATTAAAACAGTTTGGCTAACGCATTTCATTTTTAATTTTGACAAAGTGTATTGTCAGAATCTATGACCTAAAGATCAATATCAAAGAAGAATAAGGTCAGCTTTATAAATCACCCAATGAAAAAGGTTAAAAATCATTCTCTTTTAAGTTCAAATAGATGAGTCTATTTTTCTAAATTACTTTCCTATTTTCATTAAAATGATCAAATTTAGCACTTGTATTTAATAGTGTCTTTATGACAATATATATTTACTGGCTTTAAGCCACTATAAATGAGAAGTTAAAAAATGACGATTCAACTTAAGACAGCTCAAGCGAATGTTCCCATCGAGTTTTTGCAGTTTTCAGGTGGTGAACGTCATATTCAACTCAAACAAAATGTATTAGATCAGCTGCAAGAAAACACGCAGATCAAAGCCTCACTGAATAACAGTGCAGACGTGATGGATTATCTGCTATTGGAAAATGTAATACTTGAACAAGGCTCGCGCCTTTCGATAGAAATCCCTTATTTTCCTTATGCACGTCAAGACCGCATCTGTACACAAGGTCAAGCCTTTTCACTAGACTTAATGACTAAATTATTGAATAGCAATACAGAAAAATTTGCAGGACAGCGTCAAAAAATTGTGGTGTGGGATTGTCATAGTCAAGTGACCCTAGAACTATTACGCAAAAATACCCGCTTCCAACAGGTGATCAATATCGAACCAATTCAGATTATTCAACAAAGTGAAGCATTGATGCAGATCTTAACCGCCGACAATACGATTTTGGTCTGCCCCGATGCAGGCGCAACACAACGCACCCAAGCGATTGCAAACGGCATCAATCCGCAACGCCAACAAGCCATTGAAGTGATTCACTGTGAAAAGAAACGCGATCCAAGCACTGGAAAAATTAGAACAACTGCGGTGGATAGCCCTGATTTGACAGGAAAAACAGCCGTGATCACCGATGATATTTGTGATGGCGGTGCAACCTTTATTGGTATTGCCAAACAACTGCGCAGCCTAAATTGCCAAAACATTATTTTATATGTCACGCATGGCATTTTTAGCAAAGGTTTAACCGTATTCGATGGACTGATTGATCAAGTGTTTACGAGTAGCAGCTTGGTTCAAGTAGAACCCACCAAACTCAATATCATTAACTTTCAAAACTAAGATTAAAAGCACGAGGAGTATAAAAATGAGTATTAAAATAAACCCACTCAATGCAATTGATTTCTATAAAGCAGACCACCGTCGTCAGTATCCAGTGGGAACTGAATACGTCTATGCCAACTTTACGCCTCGCTCATCGCGTTTAGCCAAAATGCTGCCTGATTTTGATGACAAGATTGTGTTCTTTGGTCTGCAAGGTTTCGTTAAACATTTTTTGATTGAAACTTGGAACGAGGGCTTCTTTAATCAACCCAAAGCCAAAGTCGTCGCGGCCTATAAACGTCGTATGGACAATTCTCTAGGTGACGGAGCTGTGCCTGTTGAACACATTGAAGCCTTGCATGATTTAGGTTATTTACCCTTAAAAATTAAAGCATTGCAAGAAGGTAGCCGAGTCAATATCAAAGTGCCTGTATTGACCATTATCAACACTGATTCAAACTTCTTTTGGTTAACCAACTATATTGAAACCGTGCTCAGTGCCGAGCTTTGGAAAAGTTGTACCACTGCAACCATCGCTTATGAATACAAGCGTTTATTAACACAATATGCAGAAAAAACGGGCGCGCCTTTAGATTTCATCCCAGTTCAAGGACATGATTTCAGTAGCCGCGGCATGAGCGGCATCTATGATGCAGCTCAATCGGGAGTCGGACACTTAACTAGCTTTATTGGGACAGATTCAGTCGCTTCGATTGACTATGCCGAAGAATATTACAATGCAACAGGTGTAGTGGGTGTTTCAGTACCGGCAACAGAACACAGTGTGATGTGTATGGGCAGTGAAGAAAGTGAAATCGAGACCTTTAGACGTTTGATCTGTGAGCTTTATCCTACAGGTATCGTCAGTATCGTTTCAGATACTTGGGATTTCTGGCGTGTGATTACCGAGTTTAGTGTCGAATTAAAAGCGGAGATTTTAAAACGTCAACCGAATGCCCTCGGTCTTGCTAAAGTAGTGTTCCGTCCCGATTCAGGTGATCCCGTGAAAATTATCTGTGGCGATCCTGATGCAGAGCTAAATAGTCCCGCTTATAAAGGTGCAGTGCAATGTTTATGGGAAATTTTCGGCGGCACAGAAACCGCTCAAGGCTATAAGGTATTGAATGAACGGGTTGGCTTGATTTATGGTGACTCGATTACCCTAGAACGTGCGCAAAATATTTTAAAAGGTTTGGAGGCCAAAGGCTTTGCTTCGAATAATCTAGTCTTTGGTATCGGCAGTTATACCTACAACTATTTAACTCGAGATACTTTTGGTTTTGCTGTAAAAGCTACTTGGGGGCAGGTCAATGGCATCGGTCGTGAACTGTTTAAAGACCCTGTAACGGATTCAGGTGTAAAAAAATCAGCCAAAGGTCTATTACGGGTTGAACAGACTGAGAATGGTTTTGAGTTATTTGATCAACAAAGTTTTGAACAGGAGAAGATGGGTGCACTGCAAACCGTATTTGAAAATGGTCAATTGCTAAGAGAATGCTCACTTGATCAAATCCGGGAGAGATTGGTCTAAAAAGATATCAAGACTGCTAATTTTAAATTTACTACGCTACATCATGACAGGCGGCAAGGATGCCGCCCAATTAACGATCTTGCACGAAGTTCGAAGTGATACATTGAACTTCACTCAGGATGTACCATCAGCTCATTCAAATCTATAAAAAACCTTTATACTTGATTCACTCATCCATGAGACAACGCCAAATGACCTATACCTCCGAAAAGGAATACCTTGCCCACTATAAAAAAACAGATTACGACACCCCCCTGTTTACGGTCGATATGGCAATTTTTTCTGTGGCAAAAGGTCAATTACAGGTTTTAATGATTCAACGCTCCAACTTCCCCGAAAAAGGGAAATGGGCACTGCCTGGCGGCTTTGTCGATTTAAAAACCGATCCCAACTTAATGGCAACAGCTCACCGTAAACTGCTTGAAAAAACAGGGATTCACTCCCCTTATCTTGAACAAGTTGAGACCATCGGCAATCAGCATCGTGATGCACGTGGTTGGTCAATCACTTCGCTATATTTTGCCCTAATTGATTTCAATAAATTTCAAATCCAACAAAGTATAACAACAGAAAAGAGTGAGTGGCTTTCTATAAATGAAGCCTTGAAACTTGATTTAGCTTTCGATCATAAAGACTTACTACAGTTAGCATTTGATCGTCTTTGTAACAAAACCCGCTATACAGCCTTACCTGCTAGTCTCATGCCTGAATTATTTACCCTGACCGAATTACAAACAATTTATGAAATTATTTTAGGTCATACATTAGAAAAGAAATCATTTAGACGTCGTATGCAAGAAGCGGGAGCAGTTGAGGAAACAGGACAGCAAAAGATTGTCGGCAAACGCCATGCCCAACTGTTTCGTTATGCACTCGACAATTATCATTTCACTTTTCCACGTATGTTAGAAACACCACGTCATCCGACTGAAAATAAAAAGAGCTAAGGCAAAACCTTAGCTCCATATACTCACTTCCAAGTTTCACGGATCATATCCACTGCTTTTTCAGCAATCATGATCGCTGGAGCATTGGTATTACCATTCACCACTGTTGGCATAATCGACGCATCAATCACACGTAAACCCTGAATACCATATACTTTCAGCTCTGGATCAACCACAGCCATCTCATCTACACCCATTTTACAACTGCCAACAGGGTGATAGACCGTGTCAACACGTTGGCGCAAAATCTCACGAATTTCATCATCAGACTGCACATTCGCTGTAAACATATCTTCTTTAATTTTTTCACTTAAAGCAGGTGCATTCATTAACTTCTGTGTGACCTTATAGCCATCGACCATATCCTGAAGATCTTGTTCATCCTCTAAGAATTTAAAATCAATCAATAATGGATCATCCACATTTTTACCACTGAGTTTGACTGAACCACGCGCACGCGGATTCAATAAACACACATGACATGAAATACCATGACCTGCATGCATCGTGCGAGCATGGTTATCTACTACTGCAATCACAAAGTGCAATTGTAAATTCGGCTTATCTAATTCAGGACGGCTTTTCAGAAAACCACCACATTCGGCATAATTGGTCGTGATCAAACCACGGCGTTCTTTACGATAACGACCAATCTGCTTAACTAAATCTAAACTCCCCCCAACCGAAACCCCGAAAGTTCCATCAATTTGCTTGGTTTTATAAGCAAAAATAAAGTCAGGATGATCGTGCAGGTTTTCACCCACACCCGCCAAATCTTTAATTACAGGGATATCATGTTTTTCCAGTTCTTGACGTGGGCCAATCCCCGACAACATCAAGACTTGTGGTGATTGGAAAGCACCCGCAGACAGTAAAACTTCTTTATTGGCGCTAACAACAATTGTCTGTCCTTTATGGCTATACTCCACCCCAACAGCATGACCATTTTCAATCACAATACGTGAAACTTTAGCTTGGGTAACTACATGTAAATTTGGTCGCTTACCTAAATAAGGAAACAGATAACCACGTGCTGCGCTCCAACGTTCACCATTTTTTTGTGTGACCTGATAAACACCGAGCCCTTCTTGTTCTGCGCCATTAAAGTCATCATTAAGTGGATAATTGACCTGCTTCGCAGCTTCAACAAAGGTTTTCTGATACGGATTGTCCGAACGTAATTCACTAACATTGAGTGGACCATGTTGGCCATGATATTCATTACGAATGCGCTCGTTATGTTCTGATTTTATAAAGTATGGCAACACATCCTGATAAGACCATCCTGTATTGCCTAAAGCAGCCCAATGATCATAATCACTATGATGACCACGAATATAGACCATTGCATTGATCGCAGAACTGCCACCTAAGCATTTTCCACGAGGTTGATAGCCTCTACGTCCATTCAGCCCTTTTTGTGGAATGGTTTCTAAAGCCCAGTTATTAATCTTGGTTGGAATACTGATCACTGCTGCTGATGGTGTATTCACCAACCAGCTATTGCCATCACCACCAGCCTCAAGTAAACAAACTGATATATTTGGATTTTCTGAAAGCCGACCTGCAAGTACACAACCTGCTGAGCCACCACCAATAATTACAAAATCAAAAGCTGCTTGTGTCATTTCTATCCCTGTTATTTTCATTCTTTCAAAATGCGAAAAGATTATGCTCAAATTCACATCTAAATATTCGTTTACTTGTCTAACAGACTTGATTATTCCTCATAAAAAGTAACTGGATATGGGGCAAAGTACAATAGCCAAATCTGGCAATACGATTGAGTTAAATCATCAATTTCTACAGTCACTTATACAGTGGATTTCTTTTCTATTTGCTTTTGCTTTAAATGCTCAACATGTAAACGATTTGTCTTCCAAGAAGGCTCTAATACTTCTTTTTCAATTCGAGATTTTATTCTTTTTAACTTCATCGGACTAATCACCTGTTGATCAAAACGTTTTACGTATTCAATCCAAGCTTTACTACGAAAGACATTTTCAGGCATATCTGTTTTAAATTCGCTTCGAGCTGTAAATACAACAATAGAATGCAAATACTGCGGATCAACAACATCACTTAAAACCATTTCCAATACTTTAATATGCTTGTAGTTTTGATGTAGTGGGTTTTGAAATTTATAACTTTTCTTATAAATTTTTTGTGTCCACTGCTTCTGGCGAGCATTTCCAAAAATCCATCCCGTGTAGTTTTTAGTTTCAACGATGAAAACACCATAAGGGCTTATTAAAATATGATCAATTTGAGTCGTCCCGTCTTTCTGATCAGGTAGAGTACAATTATTGAGTAATACGTATTCAGCACTTAAATACTTAGCAACATGCTCAGAAACCATAAACTCACCAACTTTCCCCTTGAAATTCGGTGATTTGAGATATGTAACTACAGCAAGCATAAGAAGAATTAAAATAATATAAAAGAACATACTTCCCCATGAATATTTTATTTTTCAGAAATTAAAAATTAACAGCATCAAATATACAATATATTTATAAAACATTATTATAAAAACTGAGTTAATAACTAATCCGTAATGTTTTATTTGATCGTACCTCTATATTCGCCAAATAGCATAATCAACCCACCAATAAAAATAAAAAGTAATCCAAATAATTTGAAAGTATCTATTTTCTTTATTTGCATCCCTAATAAACCACTATGATCAATTAAGGTAGCAAAAATCATTTGCCCTAAAAATATCCATAATAGTGTATTGGTTGCACCGATATGTGGTGCTGCGACAAACATACACAGAATATAAAGTGAACCCAAGAAACCTGATAACCACATCCACCAAGATGTATTTTGATAAAATGGTGGTTTCACCGTTCCATCCATCCATAATGCAATAACAAACGAGGCAATTGCACCACCGATATAAAGAAAGAAGGTAGATTGTATTTGGCTTGCACCACTACTATGACGAAAGGCATTAATCACTGCCAGTTGTAGTGGAACAACTAGCCCACCTAATATACTAATCAAAACATAATGAATATTTTGCATTCATCAACTCTCATTTTTAGGTTTCTAATTTTCATGAACTAATTTGATTGAGAAAGTTATGATCATACTTTTAGATATTCAACATAATGATTGAGTAACTCTTACTTCAAACTATCTTATAAAAACAAATACTGCATCAAGCATTCTATAGTTCAATTGTGACTCAAATGCTTTTGATTAAATAATCAAAGCTTGGAGATAGAAATAATTTCAGAAGAATAAATAATTTTTAGTTATTTAATAAAATAAGATATAAAAATCCAGACGTAAAAAAACCGCTGTTTAGCGGTATTTTATCTCATCTTTAAGATGATGGTCGGAGCAGTAGGATTCGAACCTACGACCCCCTGGTCCCAAACCAGGTGCACTACCAGGCTGTGCTATGCTCCGAAATTGGGGTGAATGACGGGATTCGAACCCGCGACAACCGGAATCACAATCCGGGGCTCTACCAACTGAGCTACATCCACCATCAAAACTTTGATTCTATATACCAAGCTGCCAAATGGCGCGCCTGACAGGATTCGAACCTGTGACCATCCGCTTAGAAGGCGGATGCTCTATCCAACTGAGCTACAGGCGCATAACGATGATAATACTATCACGATACTTCGCCGATATTTAAAACTATGTTTTTCAACATATTTTAAATGGTCGGAGCAGTAGGATTCGAACCTACGACCCCCTGGTCCCAAACCAGGTGCACTACCAGGCTGTGCTATGCTCCGATTTCTTTTCAGCTTTTAGCGTATCGCACATCGTGCGGTACGGTGTGCATTCTAGGCGCGACGCTCTAGAACGTCAACACCTATTTTTCAAAAAAAGAATAAATCCTTATCAAATGTATATTTAACAAGCATTTTCAAACGTTTTAGCGTTTCAAAGAAGCACTAAAGTTCAACATTCGATCTAAGGGTAATTTCGCGCGTTCAGCAAGGGCTGGATCAACGTGTATTTCTTGATCAGCATGTTGTAATACATGCAAAATACCATCAAGTTCATTCATCGCCATCCAAGGGCAATGTGCACATGAACGACAAGTTGCCCCCTCGCCTGCGGTTGGTGCTTCAAATAATTCTTTATCAGGCGCTGCTTGTTGCATTTTATAGAAAATGCCACGATCCGTTGCCACGATCATTTGTTTGTGCGGCAAGGTCTGAGCTGCTTTAATCAATTGCGAGGTACTTCCCACCGCATCAGCAATATCCACCACAGATTCAGGTGACTCTGGATGAACTAAAACCGCTGCATCTGGATAAAGCGCTTTCATTTGCGCAATACCACGGGCACGGAATTCTTCATGCACGATACATGCACCATCCCACAACAACATTTCAGCGCCCGTTTTCTTTTGAATATAGCGACCTAAATGTTGATCAGGTGCCCAAATAATTTTTTCGCCCAAACTATCTAAATGTTCAATGATCTCAACTGCGCAACTTGAAGTCACCACCCAATCGGCACGTGCTTTTACAGCCGCCGAGGTATTGGCATACACCACCACGGTATGATCAGGATGCTGATCACAGAATGCTGAAAACTCATCTACAGGACAACCCAAATCAAGTGAACAGGTTGCTTCTAAAGTTGGCATCAACACTGTTTTTTCAGGTGATAAAATTTTAGAGGTTTCGCCCATAAACTTTACGCCTGCCACCACAAGGGTTGTTGCAGGATGATCACGACCAAAGCGCGCCATTTCCAACGAATCAGAAACACATCCCCCTGTCAGTTCGGCAAGCTCTTGCACTTCAGGATCACAGTAATAGTGAGCCACAAGCACTGCATTTCGCTTTTTCAACTCAGCTGCAATTTGGGCAAACTTTTCTTGTTTCACTTCTGGGCTAAGGCTATTGTCCTTTGGCTCGCCCAAACGATCTAAATGCGCCTGCACAATATTTTTGGCTTCGTTCGCAATTAAATTCGCATCATTCATAAAGCGTCTTCTCTATCCTGCGTGCTTGCATCGCTGCAAACTTATAACGTGGGTATCTTGGTGAGCATTTAATTAATATCACACTATCCACATACCAGCTTATAAAAAAAGCCTCACTGTGGAGGCTTTATTATAACGCAAATTTATGAACGATAATCGGCATTAATTTTGACATAGTCATAAGAAAAGTCACAGGTATAAACCGTGTCTTTAGCTGTACCACGACCGAGGTCAATACGAATGCTAATTTCCTTTTCAGCCATGACGGCTGCACCTGCTTCTTCAGTATAATCTGGGTTTGCACCACCATCTAAGCAAATCTGTACATCACCTAACCAAACTTGTACTTTACTACTATCGAGGTTGGGTACACCTGCCTTACCGATTGCCATCACAATGCGCCCCCAGTTTGGATCTGAAGCGAATAAAGCAGTTTTAATTAACGGCGACTCGGCAACACTATAAGCAACATCACAACACTCTTGCGTGTTTGCTCCACCATCAACCTGTACAGTAATGAACTTGGTCGCACCTTCACCATCACGCACAATCAATTGCGCTAAACGGTTCATAATACGTGCAAGCACATCAAGTACCTGTTGATAACGTGCATCATCTTGGCTCTGAATCTCAACACCACCTGCTAATCCAGTTGCGACAAAGATACAAGAATCATTGGTTGAGGTATCACCATCAATGGTAATACGGTTAAATGAATGCTCAACTGTAGTCTGCAAAAGCTGCTGTACAGATGCTTTTGAAATCGGCGCATCTGTTGCAACAAAGCTGAGCATGGTCGCCATGTTCGGGCGAATCATACCTGCGCCTTTACTGATACCTGTCATGGTATAAATCACGCCATCAAGTTCAAACTGCTCAGAAGCACCTTTAGGCGTAGTATCTGTGGTCATAATGCCTGATGCAGCATCCGCCCAACGATCAGCATTTAAATCATTGAGTGCAGGTTGAATACCTTGTACTAAACGTTCAATTGGTAATTGCTCACCGATAACACCCGTTGAAAACGGTAAAATCTGATTGGCATGAACACCAGTTAACTCAGCCAACTTGGCACAAGTAGCTTCTGCATTTTTATAACCGACTGTGCCTGTTGCCGCATTGGCATTGCCTGTGTTGATAATCAAGTAACGTGGTGTATTTTCTGCTAAATGCTTTTTACTCAATTGAACAGGCGCAGCAGCAAAGGCACTTTGGGTAAACACCCCAGCAACGTTTGAGCCTTCAGCAAATTCAAAAATGACTAGATCTCGTCGATTTGGATAACGTACATACGCCTCAGTTGAGCCAATTTTTACACCCTGCACCACATGCATAAGTGGCATTGTTACGTCACCAACAGCCATTTTTAAACTTCCATTCAACTTGTTATGAAAGGCTTAAGCTTATTCCAAAAGGCGATTAAAATCGAGTATTAACGACATGGATCATTTATAAAATAAAAGTACTTTCATTGTCTGATTTTAATAAGATATTCATGCAGCAGTCACTATTGTGAGGTGGCATGGATGCCGCCCGTTGGACAGGGGCTACATGGATGTGCCCTCTGTCCAACAAAAGATTTTTGTTACTTTTCATCTTTGAAAAGTAAAAGAATGCCTATACACAATGCATATAAAGTTATGCTTCAACTAAATGGCTGTGCTAACTCTTGATAAGTGAACACTCAAACGATCTACATTTTGAAAACTAAATTTGTTGTTCTAAACTCAGTAAAATCTGCTTCTTATCCAAACCACCCGCAAAACCAACCAAAGCACCACTCGAACCAATCACCCGATGACACGGCGCAATAATCGAAATCGGATTCTTACCATTGGCAGCCCCAACAGCACGTACCGCTTTTTCATTACCAATCTGAACTGCAATGTCTTTATAACTACGCTTCTCACCATAAGGAATGGTCAACAAAGCCTTCCAAACTTGTTGTTGAAAATCTGTGCCTTGAAAGTCCAAAGGTAAATCAAATTGCTGACGCTGACCTGCGAAATATTCTTCTAATTGTTTTTTAACTCGAAGTAACATCGGATGTTGACGATCCTCTATCAGTTCGGCGAGTCGTACTCGTTTATGGTCTTCATTGTCCCACATCACGGCGACCAATGCATGATCATGAGCAACCAGTTTTAATACACCCACAGGAGAATCCATATACATATACACCAGTTGCATTACCCTCTCCTTAAGCCATTAATTTGATGACAATTTCATCAACATTAGTCCAGATACAATTAATATTGCAGCAATCATTCGCATTGCGGTCATTGGTTCATTTAAAACCATGATGCCAACAATAAACGATCCAATCGCACCTATCCCAGTCCAAACCGTATAGGCTGTACCCAAAGGCAACGATCGCATTGCAATTGACAATAATACGACACTTAAAATCATAAAAATGATGGTCACGATACTTGGCGTTAGCTTGGTAAAACCCTCAGACATCTTCATTGAATATGCCCAAATAATTTCAAAAATACCTGCCAAAATTAAAATTGCCCATGCCATTTTTTACACCCAACCTTAACAAGAGTTGGGTCGTCCCAACGTGATGCTTTTGAAGTGAGGTCGTCCTCTTAGGAAAAGCAGTGTACTGTAAAATTTCGAGATTATGTGAAAGGTTATGTATGGATTCCAATATAGTATTTTAAAAATTAAACGCTTTATCTAAGGTTAAGATCTACTGCCATGAAATCTGATCGACCTGCATTAGCTCACATGCCCCGTTTCCTGTATCTTCACGGGATAAAGAGCTTTTCCAATGCCAGCCATCTTTCGCCTGTATTTCGATTAAAGAACCCTTTAAATAGACTAAATCATCTTTTTTAATTTTTTTCATTTGAGATGCGACATAAGCATTGGCGGGAACCAGGTGCATATTGGCACTATGCGTTTCGATTTCTCTCAAAGAAATAGGCGGTTGATGATCTATACGCCAGTGATACCAACGATTACTTTGTGATACATCAATTTGTTTATAGATCTGCGGATTTGCCATATCTCCCCAGCCAACAGCAATATCCATTGGCGAAAATTCAGCTTCACGCCCTAAATTGTAGTCTTCTCTAGAAAGCACACGAAATGCACCTTCATAACGCTCCAATGCATTAATCTGTACGCCTTGTTGAGTGGTCATTTGACTAATATTTGGCGCTGGTTTTAATACCTGTGTCCAAACCACCCATGCGATAGCCAATCCTAGTACGCCATACATCCATCTTGGCATGCTTAATTATCCTTCTTTCTCTGTAAGCATTTTATCCATTGCTTTAAATGATTTAAGCATGAAATTAAAAAATGACCTAAAACACTTAAATAATTATCCTGTGACTCAACTTTGTGCTCCTGTAAAGTTGCAGTATCTGTATTCAAAGTATTCATTTCTAAAGGTTCATAGTGTGACAAAGTTTGTTGTAACTCCGCTCCCAAGCTCAAGCGGATTAGAGCAATTGTCACCTCATCCATTCCACAATGATGATATAAAGTTAGATGACGTGTGTCCAAATCAATACTATGTTCAACTAAGATTTCTGCAAATGGTAATAATGCTTTTCGAATACGTTGTACTTCCACCAAACTACTCATGTGTGGAATATAATAAAAACTGACTTTCATACTGCCATCACGTGGAACAGCGTCAAATTGAGTTATCAAATTTTGTGTTTTTTCTCTCCGACTTAGAGATTCATTTGCTTTATCAGTTATTAAATTGTCTTGTTGTTCTAAAGCCATTTATGCACCATGAATGACTCAAAAAAGATACTGCTAGTATAAACCAACAGTATCTCAGGATAGTGACCTTTTAGACAAAGGATCAGAACTTTAACGTAAGTCCCAAACCATATAGCCAACCTTTTTTACTGTCTGTAGCCGATTGCAATTCGGTTTGTTTCAAACCTTTATTATATGTGTACGCAATATCAATAAATGGCATTATTTTTTTACTGATTTCATAACGCGTTTGCAGGCCTATCTGAAGTTTAGATAATCCAGATTTAGCTGCATAATTCGACTCATCATTGAATATTACATCTGCATTCAAATAAGGTTGAGCAATCAACTTTTGCGTAAATAATACATCGCGTGTTGTTTCCAAACTCAGTTGCCAGCGTTGGTTTTGACCTGCATAAAGATAGGCTTCTGTTTCAAAGAAATACGGCGCTAGACCATGTAATCCCAATACCGTGTCCCATTGATTTTTATCATGCTTTTGTTCAGGTTGATATTGATAACGAACACCTGCTTGGACATCCCAAAAGTCAGCAATATGACGACTATATAACAGCATCGCTTCGGCTTGAGTTTGCTCAGATTCCGCTTTTTCTATATGAGCTTTGATAAATATTTTATTTTTATCACCTCCCACCCATGTTTTTAGCTCAGTACTGGCACTGCCTCGACCATCATCAACGACCCACGCATTTTTAATCGTTGTGGCTTGATAAATTTGTCCACCGTGTTCACGGTGATGATCGTGTGCATCATGTTGAATATCAGATGGTACTTGATTTAATTCAGGTTGATGTCCTGAATGATCAATAGGAGATGATGTCTCCATCAATATATTCTGTTGTACCGACTGATCCATTTTCATCATTTGATCATGACCCTCATGCGCAGATGCAAATACACTCAAAGAAGAAATCATGCCTCCCATTGCCAATAATTGTGTATAGCGTTTCATCGTAGAAGCTTGCTTAGTGATGTGCATGGCTCGCTCCTTGGGTAGGTTGAACAGGCGTAGTTTGTGAAACTTTGCTGTCATCGACATTTGCGACAATCAATTTACTCATCATGCCCGCACTCATGTGGTACAACAGATGACAATGAATCGCCCATTCGCCTAGCTCATCAGCAGTAAGTAGAGCTGTAACAGTTTTGCCCGGCGGCACGATCACCGTATGTTTATTTGGCATATCCTGCGGTGCCTGACCATTCTCCAACTGCATAAACATGCCATGTAAATGCATTGGATGCGCCATCATACTTTCATTCACAAATTTGAGACGGATACGCTCACCATAACGCACGGTTAAAGGCTTGAAGTCAGGATCACTAAATTTCTTACCATCAATCGTCCAAATATAACGCTCCATGGTTCCACCTAAACGAATCACCAATTCTCGCTCTGCTGGACGACTATAGCTTTCAGGTTGTGGTTGCAGTGACTTCAAATCAGCATAATTTAAGGCTTTTTGGTTTACTGGCGTTGCTGCATTCGCCCAACCCTGTACATGATCAATACTTCCTTTTATAGAAGATGCAGCCGCTTGATGCTGGCTATGCCCCATCGGCATCTGCGTATGAGCACTGTGATCCATCTTGCTCATATCCATCTGACCATGTCCAGTGTGATCCATCTGCGACATGCCCATTTGAGCATGTGAACGATGATCCATCGTGATCTCTGATGTTGGTACAGGTGTCACTTTTTCATGTGGTACTTGTGATTGCTTATGATCCATATTCGGCATATTCATTTGATCATGCGCGCCATGATCCATGCCCATATCTTCCATACTTAATAAAGCACGTGGCCGTGATTTTGGGATTTGCACTGAGGTTGGATTGCTCACCTGTTCATTCTGCAATGACCCAATTGCAAAACCAGAACGATCTATTGACTCTGCCTCAATTTGATAATGCGCTTGTTCAGGTTCAACCAATACATCATAAGTTTCTGCAGTACCAATACGAAACTCATCCACAGGAACAGGTTTCACTGGCTGACCATCTGCACTAACCACAGTCATTTTTAAGTTTGGAATACGTACATCAAAAAAAGACATCGCTGAAGCATTAATAAATCGCAAACGAATCTTTTCATCGGTGTTAAAAATAGCAGTCCAATTTTGTTGTGGTGTTTGCCCATTCACTAAGAAAGTATAGCCAGTGACATCAGATAAATCTGTTTTAAGCATCCTCATCTGATTCCACATCGAACGATCTTTCCAAGTTGCTTTTAAACCGTCTTGTTTCACCTGCTTCCAGACATCGCCCACTGTTTCACGTTGGTTTTGATAATACTCAGCCGACTTCTTCAAATTTGCCATGATCTTGTCACTTTCTGTTTCATGGAAATCAGACAACATCACCACATAATCACGCTCAGCTTTCTCATGTGCCGCGACAGGTTGTTTACCTTTCGGATAAATTACCAAAGGGCCATATAGGCCATCTTGTTCCTGTCCTTTACTATGCGCGTGATACCAATAAGTTCCGTTTTGACGAACTTTAAAACGATACTCAAAACTGCCATTCGGCTTAATACTTTTAAAGCCATTAAAACCAGGCACACCGTCCATCAATCCGGGCAAAAGTAATCCATGCCAATGTAATGACGTATCTTGATCTGTGAGTTGATTATGCACATGAATGACCGCTTCATCCCCTTCCTCAAACTCTAATAACGGTGCAATAAATTTGCCATTTACCGTAATACGTTTGACAGGTTTTCCAGTGACATTCACCATTCCTTGATTAATGTTCAGATGATATTCTTTTATTGCAGCCAAACTATAAGGCGCAAAAATTAGACTTAAGCCAGCAATGACACCAGCATATATTTTTGAGGACATAATATTTTCCTAATCTGTGAACTATTTTTAAATCGCTCGTTGAAGCGAAAAAGAGCTTCTAAGACAGATTAGGTTCTAGGAGGACGTAAAATTTCTTGCCAATGACCTGCAAGATGACGAGCTTGATACGCTGTATTTTTATATGTGTTTAGCTCAAAAAAAGGTAAGACAGACAGGCTTGGAATTTGTTGATCGAGTGCAAAATTAATCGTTTGACAATGCGAAATATTATTACAATCAGGGCAATGTTGCTGATCTTGCATTTGACCATCATGGCATTTAACGACATTGGTTACATCATGCGATATATCCATTTGATGATGCTGACGTGTCATTTGTTGATCATGACATGGCATCACTTGCGCTGTAGGCATCTTTTGATCAAGTTGAATCGTTTGGACTGCTGCAATAGACGCACCGCTTCCCCCGATGAAAAATATCATCAGGAATACAAACCATAGATGCTTGTATTTTTTATGAAGTTGCACTAAATATCCTTTGATCAATCATCAAATGAATTCGATTTACTTAGCATAATTTCTTTCTATCTTATGCACAATCTACTTTATGTTCAACTTATGCTAATTCCATGCATTTAAGCAACAGGATTGCCGATTTATCAAGCGAAAAGAATAAAATACGTTATGAACAAAAATAAAGCAAAATAAAGGACTTAATGCACAAAAAAAGGACAAAAATTTGTCCTTTTTTGATATTTTTGTTGAGAATATAAACAACTTAAATCATTTTGTTTATTTTAACAACATCTTATCCACTTGCTTATCAACACGGTTATCCACTCAGTTATAAACAAAGTTATCCACAACCTTATGTGAAAAATAGTATGAAAACACTAAATTTCTTTTGCACCAACTTGAGCTAATTCTGCACGCATTTGATCAATTACAGTTTTATAGTCAGGTTGACCAAAAATCGCTGAACCTGCAACAAACATATCGGCGCCTGCTTCAGCAATCTCACGGATATTTGCAGGACCAACACCGCCATCAACTTCTAAACGAATATCACGACCACTCGCATCAATAATTTGACGCGCTTGACGCAATTTTTCCAAGGTCATTGGAATAAATTTTTGCCCACCGAAACCAGGGTTTACGCTCATTAACAGGATTTGATCAACCTTATCCAAAACATAATCCAGATAATGTAACGGCGTTGCTGGGTTAAACACTAAACCCGCTTTTGCACCACCTGCCTTAATCAGTTGTAAAGAACGATCAATATGATCTGTTGCTTCTGGATGGAACGTAATAATGTCTGCACCTGCTTCCAAGAAATCACCGATCATACGATCAACTGGAGAAACCATCAGATGCACATCAATCGGTGCTTTAATTCCATAGCTTTTTAATGCTTTACAGATGCCCGCACCAAAAGTAAGGTTTGGTACATAATGGTTATCCATCACATCAAAATGCACAACGTCTGCACCCGCAGCTAGAACCTTTTCTACATCTTCACCTAAACGTGCAAAATCAGCAGATAAAATCGAAGGAGCAATTAAATAAGGCTTGGACATGGATGACCTGGCAAACTCTAAGAAAATAATCTGGAGATTATAGCAAATTCATCGCACTTAGGTTTGTTACAAAGTCATTATTACAGCATTGCAAACTTGCAACAGCACGTTGCATGAATACTGTTTTTAACTGCATATGATTTTGCTATTTTTAATGGTGAAATCAGAATATGAAGTTAAAAAATGAATAGTACGACACAAATTACAACAGATGAAGCAAAACGAATTAGTAAGCGCTTACTCAATCACTGGAAGCATAAATTTGAAGTATCAGAGACTGAGCAGTATTCAAAAATTTTTATGCCGACTGCAACGGTGACGCTTACACCACATGAGCAATCGTTAAATGTGATGATTGAAAACCAACAAGACAACGTCGAAAATCTAGAACAAGTGGTGATTGACCATTTAAATCGTATGGCTCAGCAGGAGTTTATTGTTGAGTGGCAACATCATTAAGAAGCTCGAAAGAGCTTCTTTTTTAATTCATTACTTTTTCGAATTGAATTGTATGGATATGGAGCTGTAAGTGATCATTTTCAATCCGAAATCTATCTAATTTTTCGAAAATATCTGATGTCATATCTTTATCAATAAGCCATAACGTTGAAGTTAAGGCGGTACGCTGAAGTATCCATCTTAAAACGACTTGTTAGACCTATTTTACATTGAACTGGTCATAAATCTTATTATTGAGCTCGATGAATTGCTGCACAACGCGATCGCAGTTTTCCTTAGAGTTCCCACACTTTACGTCCATACCCATAAATATTCGCCCATCTTTCTCATAGGTGTGGCGTAGGACAGCCGTTGGGTGTGCGAAATGGCTAGGTTTTGTAATGCTCCAAAGCGAATTCTCAGCCTTGTCATTCAGAATAAACCATTCCTCATTTTCTTCGGTAGTAACGTTAGGTTTTGCTCTGAGAGCGGCTAATGCTATGGCAGGGCTTGGGTATAAAATATTAACAGCGAGTGATTCTCGCAAGTCGCCTTCCTGTGTGTGGAAGTCTGCACTTTGAGTTGCACAAGCGGGTGTGGTAGCTAAGATAAAAAGTAAGATTGGTATGCACATGATCTTCATTGAATAGACCTAACTACAGGTATATGGCATAACTGCCACATGATTAAAAGTATACTGCACAATTTTTCTTCTCATTTCGTGGCATTACTCTATCTAACAATTTAACCCACATATCAAATGGACTACAAAATAGTATTAATGCTTTTCTAACTGAATCGCATGAAACTGCAAATGATCATCAATAAAACTTTGAATAAAGTAATACCCATGATCATAGCCCTTGTGTTGGCGTAGGGTTAAATGTTGCCCTGCATCCAAGCAAGCTTGCTTAAACTTTTCAGGATTCAATTGAGCATAAAACTGATCTTCTAGACCTTGATCAATTAAAATTTCCTCAAAGATTCCACCCTTTTGCTGAACTAAGGCGGTTGCATCATGTGCTAACCATTGCTGTTGATCTGTACCTAAATAGTGACTAAATGCCTTTTCTCCCCACGGACAAATACTTGGCGCGCAAATCGGAGCAAAAGCTGAAACCGATTTAAATTGCTCTGGGTATTTAAATGCCAAGGTTAATGCACCATGTCCACCCATTGAATGTCCAAAAATTCCAATCTGACTTTCGATAATTGGAAATGCTTGTAAAACATGTGCGTAGAGTTCATCAACCAAATAAGACTCCATTTGGTAATGTTCAGCCCAAGGTTGTTGAATGGCATTGATATAAAAGCCTGCACCCTGACCAATATCCCAATGATCACCCTGTGCAACGCCCTCTCCACGTGGAGAAGTATCAGGGCTAATTAAAATCAGACTCAGTCGAGCAGCCATGCGCTGTGCATGTGCTTTAATCGCAAAGGTGTCTTCAGTACAAGTCAAACCTGCAAGATAGAATAATGCTGAACAAGGCTTTCCTTCTAAAGCAGCAGGAGGTAAATACACTCCAACTTTGGTTAGACCTTTAAGATGCTGTGATTCCAGTTGATAAATACGCTGTTCACCCTCAAAACAACGATTTTTTTGCAGTAGCTGCATGTTGATTATCCTGTGTTTTTGTAATGTCTGTTGTTGTGATATTTTGTGTTGGGAATAAATACGGCTCAAGTTGTGGCAACATCAATTCCATGTTACGACCAATGGCCCATTGCGGTTCAGATGGTTCAAATCCTTGCGCAGTTTCCCACTGTGTCACAGTTTGTTTAGACTGATCAAATGCTTTTTTCATTGAGGATTGTTCACGCATCGCCAAATCAAAGAAAGCACGACCAAAATAAGTGTAATCCGCTTCATTATTACAACCAAAAGAGGTTTTATCTGCTGCTGAAGCAGTAATAATTAAAGTTTCAGGCGACTGTAACGCTGGAATAAAACTTCCTGAATAACAAGCTGAAATTACAATCACTCGCCAACGAATCCCTGATTTATCAAGCGTTTCACGTAGCCATTTCGGATCGACTTGCCCTAATTCTAATGGTGCATTTTCGATTTCAAAATGATTACGCTCACCGTGGGATGTCATATAAAGAAATAATACATCGCTATCACGGTTCATCTGCTGACCAATCCGACGCAACGCTAATTCAATACTGGTTTTAGATGCAATTGGAACATCTAAACGTGTCGCAGGATTGTTAATCAACATAATGGAACGTCCAAACGTTCCAAAACGAGTATCAAATTGCTCTCTAATGCGTTCAATTTCAGATTTGAAAACATCAGCGTAGCTATCCCCAGCTACGCCCATAAAATACCAATGGCTTTTCGCAATATCACCATATTGGATTTGATCTAAAGCTTTGTCCAACACATGGCTTTGCGCATAAAAAGCATCTTCAGCAAAACTTGGTGGTGTTTCTTCAACTTTCCAAATCGGTTGATCTTTTACCGAAAGCTGCCAAACCACCATTGTTGCAATAGTCGCAATAAAAACTAAAGCACGCTCCCACCACGGCCAATTTAATGCCCGTGAAAATACCCAGATCACAGCCAAACTTTGCCAAACAAATAGCCCAACAAATAATGGCGGTAAGAAACCATTATAGATTGAATCGGGAATGAAATTTAGATAGCCATTTGAACCTAAATATTGGATCAAGCACTGTAATAATAGGATATTGGTATCAAGCACTAACCATAATAATGCGGGTACAAGCATTAAACGGGCTTGATTCATGCGTTGCGAAAGGAAAATCCCCACAATTAAGGCAATAAAAGGCCAAAGTGCATAACCAATCAAACCTTGAGGGTTGAACTCACCAATTTGCCCTGCCACCAACCAGCTATAAAGTGAGTTGGTACAACCACCTAAAATACCCCAAATAATGAGCTGCGTAATTGATGGATGAACAATCTGTAAGGAACGTCTAGACCCAAGGAACAACCACATTCCAGCAATTTGGTTACTTTTAAAATCATGCCAGATATTAATGGAGGGTTTGAGGTCGATCATAAAGTTCTTCGGGTATTTCTCTTTTCAAGCTTAGATTGAGAATAGGTCTATCTTTTATAAAATGAATATGACTTTTCCTAAAAGGAACAATGTCTTTCCTTCATTTAAGCTCGACAAGAATTTTTTATCAATCATGCTTTTGCACTATATCACAAATCTTTACCGAGCATTCACCTAAGCTAAACAATCACTTGGATAAAAGTTAAGTTGAACTTTTGGGAAAATATGCATCAAAACGACAAGCATCACCTAGCCATTGATGATCTGGAGCTTGATCAGCCAAATAAACAGCATGTCGGGGTCGTTTTACAATAACGCGCTTAGCGATTTTACTGGCAAGATGCAGTAATTCATCACCTAAATCCATTTCACCATCTTCAGGTAATAACATATGCAATAATTGCATTTGCTTTTTGACCTGCGCCTGTTTCTTCTGTGCTTGGTGGTTTTGATCTCGCTGTGGGAACATCGGATCTAAATAAACGACATCGATCTGTTCATCTCGCTGGTTTAATCCATTTAAATAATCAGTTGAATCAGCATAAATCAGTTGAATCCGTGGCATAACAGACTGCAAAAATGGATCGTGTTCCGCTTGAGTTTTCGTATATTCCAATAACACAAATAGGATCGGATGACGTTCAACCAAACGGACATTAGCACCGAGATAAGCCATCAATAAACTATCATGACCTAAGCCTGCGGTTGCATCAATTAAGCTAGGTTTTTCACCTAATTGACATGCTCTTGCAATCATTTCCGATTTCAGACTAGCGCGCTTTAAACGAGGAATCTCAGCACGCCAATCCGGTTGCATTTTCATCCCATTCGCAGCGAGACTGAGTCCATCCTCATCTAAAACCAAGGCCATGTCTGGATTCAGACGAAGGAAACGTGCATTCACTTTTTCAACGATTTGACCTTTTAGTTCGACATCCAAACTCGCTAAACGAGCTTGAAGTTTTTGAAATTGCTCCGCATACTCCGTCTGATACCAACAGATCATCTGCATTACCAATGCACCCAACCTGTCCACCATGTCGCCAAAATAAATAAACCAAAGACTATACGGTAGTAAGCAAAAGCGGTGAAATCATGCTTAGAGACATAACGAATTAATGCACGAATCACAATTAAAGCTGAAACAAAGGCAACAATAATTCCAACTGCTAAAATGGCCATATCATTACTATGTAATTCATGACGCATTTTATACATATCCAGTAAGCCTGCACCCATCAATACAGGAATACCAAGGAAGAATGAAAATTCAGCCGCTGCTTTACGTGAAATACCTAAAAATAATGAGCCGATAATGGTTGAACCAGAACGTGAAGTCCCTGGAATTAAAGCAAAACATTGAATCAAACCAATCAGCGTTGCTTGCTTGAAGGTCAAATCCTCGACTTCAGGACTTATAATTTTATGCTGACGGCGTTCAGCCCATAAAATAATGAAACCACCAACAATGAGCGCAATTGCGACCGTAACTGCATTAAACAAATAAGCCTTTACCACATCGCCAAAGGTCAAGCCAATAATCACAATTGGAATAGAAGCAATAATTAAATTCAGGCTTAAACGGCGACCTTGTTCTTGACCTGTGAGTGCTCCGATTAATGCGCCCCACAGCTTGCCCCAATATTCATAGATTACCGCTGCAATTGCACCAATTTGTACTGCAACAGCAAACATTTCTCGCTTTTCAAGCGTCCAAAAATCTAGCAACTGCCCAGCTAGAATCAGATGTCCTGTACTTGAGATTGGTAGAAATTCAGTAATCCCTTCTACCAACCCCATAATTGCTGCTTTAAATAGCAATAAAAGATCCATAATTAACCTTAATTCGCTTTACTTTGTTCTGGAATTTTTTTCCATGCATCATCACGTAAATACACAGGTAGTGCATGCTCAGCATCAACCCATTTTTTTTGTACAGCATAAATTCGCGCAATGGTTGCAATATCCTGCGCAGTTGCTCGAATTTCTGTTGCAGACGTTTTTAGAATGGAAGCCTCTTGCGAGTCTATTTGACTTGGCTTAATCAATTCTGAACCTGAGCCAATCGCGATAAATTTACGATATGCGGTCGCTTGTTCATAATTTAATAATTTTTCTTCATCGACAGCATGCATAATCCCATCTTTATCTAGACTAAAATTAGCAATATAAACTTCTTGCATACGCGCATCTAAAACAGCTGTAACCTGCTGTAATCCTGTTAAACGATATGCAGCTTGCGCCAACGCTTGCAAGCTTGATACAGGAATAACAGGTAAATCTTGTGACCATGCCAAAGCTTGAGCAACCGCAGCATTAATACGCACACCACTAAATGAACCTGGCCCACGACTAAACGCGATTGCGGTTAAATCGGCTAACTGAGTTTGAGTTTGCAGTAAAGCGTGCTCAGTTAAAGGCAAAATCGTTTGGGTTTGTGCTTTTGGTCGCTCATCTAATTGAAAATAGAGTTCTTCAACATCATCAATCAATGAAACAGAACAGTGCTCATTTGCAGTTTCCAATGCAAGCAACTTCATGCAAAAACCTTAGTCTAAAAGAGATAAAAAACGTCGAGTATCATACCCCACTCAAGCGCCCTAAGCGAGTTATTGGCTTTTGCTAGATACAAAAAAGCCAAGTCTATACTTGGCTAAATTTAAATCGAGTTTAGCTTAAAATCATTCGAAGCTAAATTCTTCCAATGTTAAGAAATTTTTATAATGTTCCGCATAATGTAAAGCACTCAAGCGTAACCGTGCAGCGCCATGCTCATCTAATGTTTTGATCACTTTTCCTGGTGACCCCATAACCACAGAATTATCAGGGATAACTTTACCCTCAGGAATCAATGCATTTGCACCGATAATACAATTTTTACCAATCACCGCATTATTTAAAACTACAGCATTGATACCAATTAAAGAATTATCTCCAATTGTACAGCCATGCAACATTGCTTGATGACCGACTGTCACATAATCCCCAATATTCAGTTCAATACCTGCATCAGTATGTAAAACTGCATTCTCTTGAATATTCGAGAAATTACCAATCCGAATTTTACAGTTATCAGCTCTTACAACCGCACCAAACCAAATACTGACTTGGCGACCTAATTCAGCTTGACCAATCACCGTTGCATTCGGTGCAATCCAGCCATCCCAAGGTTCATGTAATGCTTTAGGGCTCAATCCCTGATAGGTGTACATCATGACAAAATACTACTCTATTTTAATAAGACGTGATTAGAATTTAGATAATCCAAAATGAGGAGGATTAACTAAAAAAGGCCATTTTTTTTGATGTCCTAGCCCATACTGAAATAATGATACTAACATTCGAGCGGTTAAGCCCCATACGATCTCATTTTCAACCTGCATACTCGGAAAATAAATTGATTGTCGAGCTAAACGCACTTCATAGGGTAAAGGCGGTGCATCAATTAGCTGCTGCAATGGTGCAAAAAAAATACGATCTATCTCTGTAGGTTGGGCAATTAGATCTACTTCTGCGGGAATTAATCCTACAATCGGTTTCACAGATAAACCACTACGCGCACGTTGTATCGGTAAATCACCTAACAGTTTGACATCGAAAGGATTAAGTGCTGTTTCTTCTTGTGCTTCACGTAAAGCAACTACAATATTACTGGTATCACTTGGATCACGCTTTCCTCCCGGAAAAGACACCTCACCTGCATGTTGAGATAAATGGATTGAACGACGTGTGAGTAAGACCTTAGGTTGCTGTTCTTGTGTAATTGCAATTAAAACCGCTGCATCAGCTTGTTGGATTCGTTTGGAAAAACGCAACCGTTGTTGTAAAAGCTGTATTAACGATGGTTCTTCCATATGACTCATCTCTTTTTCTCATTTTCCTTACAAATCATCATAACTGAAATTTCAATGACAATCATAGATCATGATGCGAAGTGATAAAAATTCAGTTATGCTGAGTTATCTCTATGGTTGATGATAATTATGAGCTTTTGCGTTGCGTGTGGACATCAAACTGAAGCAAAAATCCCGCTAGGCGATCATAAAACACGGCTTGTCTGTACACACTGTGGCAATATCCACTATGAAAATCCGAAAGTCATTTGTGGAGCATTAGCCATTTGGGATGACAAAGTTTTACTTTGTCGACGTGCTATAGAACCTCGTTATGGACTATGGACACTCCCTGCGGGTTACATGGAATTATTTGAAACCATGGAGCAAGGCGCTGCACGTGAAACACGTGAGGAAGCTGAAGCCGAAGTTGATATTGAACAACTATACTGTATGTATAATATTCCACGTATTGGACAAATTTATGTTCTATTTAAAGCACAATTAAAAGATGGTGTTTTTGGAGCTGGAGAAGAAAGTCTCGAATGCCGTTTATTTGAAGAACATGATATCCCATGGACAGAACTCGCATTTCCAAGTGTAGAACAAACTTTAAAACATTATTTCTCAGATCGTAAACTAGGATTATTTCCTTCTCATTTAGAAACATTAGGTACACGTTTAGATCATACAGGTTAAATAAAAAGACCGCTTATCGCGGTCTCATTATTATAAGCTTTTAGGGTTTGATTCTAATCGCCTTACAAGCATCAATTTTTTGATCTGCAATTTTAATACTTACAGTACCAGAATAACGTTTTGCCAATTCGCGATCTTCTGTCGTTGGTGCAATATAATCATTCCGTTCAGTATCTTTTAATTTATCGTACAATTCATTATAAATTAATTGATAGCCTGCATATGTATTAGACCACGTAACAGAATCATTTGTAAAATTACTCAAATTAATTCCTGTAGGCTGGCCTGCCAATAAATTGTGAATGTTAATTTTTGCACCTGTACCTGTACTTAAATTTAACCCAAAAATTGCTCCATCAACATTTCCAAACTTTGGATTAGAAAGAATCATTCGAACAGTTATAGATTTATCATCAGCAGAAAACAACGTTCCACCCGTTGTACCAATACGATATTGGACCTGATCATTACTGTCAGTAATCGTTCCATTTGCATTTATAGTTTTGACTGTACCACAAACACCACTTAAATCGGTCGAAGTTGAATTATTTTTAATATCTGTACGAATATCACCATTTTCATCAATCACAATCCCGACATCAACAGCAGGAATGCTAGTTTCTTTGAATCTAAACGTTAATGTAGCATATAAAGGAAAAACATAAGACTCTTTAGATTTAACATTTTTCTCTGTTCTAAAAATATCCTTTGTTAAATAACTAACGGGATTGACCTTAACTATATCAAGTACACCTTTATAATTTTCATTTGCGATTGATTGTTGCCATGCACCTAAATATTTTGAGTCAACAGGATCTGTATCCTTCATTTTCGTTAATTGTCTATAAATAGATTCTGTACCAGCAATCGTATTGCCATTAACAATCTTACCTTTCGTTATAAGTAGATCATTTGCAGAACTCGAATTGAGGCTAAAACGGAGTGGTTGACTGCTATTAATTGTTCTTTCTATAGAATTAAGCCACCCAGTCTGTGCATTTAATTGCATTTTAACCGGTTTCACTTTCGTTGATAAAATATAAGGAGCAAATACGAGACCATTTACAATAGTCGCTGGACCTTTAAATTGTTGTCCGTACCCGAGAATGTAACCTTGACGATCGCTTAGTAATAAAAAATTCCCCATAGAGTGTAAAAGATTACTTTGATCAGCCTTTGTACATGATGCATATGTATCTTTATTACAGCCAAAAAAACCATCGGCTCTAGATGTTTCTACAGTACCACTAGGTTTAGCGAAAGGTAAATCAGCTTGCCAAACACCTGTATTTGATAAATTCAAAAGTTGCTTTAATAAGTCTAATGCTTGATTATCAGAAAGATTATCAACTTTTAACCATGGTTTTAATATATTAATATATTCCCCATTTTTAAATTCTTGAGCACCCACATCCTTTGAGATATTAACTAATCCATTTTTTTTATCTACCGTTAAGGTTGTTGGTTGAATATCTCCTGCGACATTATCTTCTCTTTCAATACCTAAACCTTGAAAAATATTAATTAAAGCAAGAGCCGCATGCGTCGTTTGATCATTAATATCAAGTGATGCTACTGGTGTTCCAGTTAATGCCGTTGCTAAATCAATTAAGCGAATCCTTGGGGGTGTTGCCATTTTTAATTTAGAAATATCATCTAACTTGATAGTTCCTAGACTAATTTTTCGTGGGCTTTCACCTTGTATATAAAACGTGACATCATCACCTAATTTACAAGCACCAGTTGCAATATTCCCATCTATTTTTGTCGAAAAGTGGTTTACTTTGTCGGTACTACAGTCAAAATTTAACCCAGCAATAGGATAATCTACAACGAATGGCAAACAATCAGATGCCGAAACATCACAACTCGTACTTTGCGTAACACCAGTAACACCATTATTTGGATCTTCATTAATATTTGTTTTTTCGCCACCACAACCATTCAATAAAACTGCAATTGTTGATAAGGCAAATGGTAATAAGATTTTCCTTTTCATACTACATATATCCTAAATTCTTGTTACTGTAAGACAGAAATACGTACCTGCCCTTGATTAGAAAGTTCTTCTTCAGAAACATCTACTGCTGAGGCTAAAGGGGTTAGCATCATATAATATGCATTAGATGGGACTTTGAGTGTTCCTTGCAGTGAAGAGTGTTGAAATAATGTAGATGTAGTCTTTGCATTTTTAAACCCACTCACCCCTTCTTGGATACAGCCTTTTTCATTTAAAAAAATAACCAATGGCCAATAGTAATTGGGTTTTTCATTGGTTGCTGCATAAGACTCGATTTGCATAAATTGAATCGAGTTATCTAATTTAACTAATTCATATTCAAATTTCTCTTTTAATGGCTTTCTTGGCCATAGACCAACTTCTTTTTGAGATGTTAAATTTTTAATAGATTTAGAATATCCGTCTAAAAAACAACGATCTTTTTCAAAAGCTATCGCCAACTCATCAGCAGATAGTCGAATATAACTCGTTGATAAACTGATAGGTGCATTAGATTGTTGTTCTTTATTTATAAATTTATCTAGCACCGATCGACTTACACCTTTTTTTCTTTCAATCGTTTCTAATCTACCCGTTCCATCAGGCATTGAATAAAATCGTTTTTTACCTTCTAAGTTGAATTCTTGGTCTTCTAAATATTCACTATTTACATACTCAACCCCATCAACTTTTGAAAAAGCCTGTTGTTCTACTTGATTTATACTATTATCTTCAGATTGCTGTTTTATTCCTGCCGTAGGAACTTGGCGATGTTTTGGCATATCTATATTGTTTGAAATAACGGCTTGTTGTTCTTTTTGAATGTTTACCTGAATAGACTCATTTTTTTTTGATTGGGTAGTTTTAGTAATTGACTGTGTATTATTTTTTAATGGTGCTTGAATTACCACATCATTCTGATTAATGCTATTTTTTCGATCAGCAACTGGGGCAGAATTAGAATGAGTTTCTATTTTTACTATGCTTAGGTCTTTTTCTGAATTTGATTGCTTAATCTCAGATGAATTGTCTGATGATTTGCTTTTCTCCTCAAGCTCAGGTTTTTTTATAGATACAGATGTATCTTTAGATATTCTTTTAGGAACAATCATTGGACGGCCATCTGGACCAATGATTGTATAAAAACCATCTGCATATAAATTTGATCCACTTACCATTGCTATAAATAGACTTAACATAGCAAATTTAGATCGATTCATCATTTTCTTTTGCATTACCATCTTGTTCTATAATTAATACCAAGTAAGGTGACTTTAGTATTTGTTTTAACGTTTAAACCAGCGTAAGGATTCAATAAAATATTATCAACACCTGTTTTATTAGAGAGGCTACTTGTATTTGCTGGAATATCATCACGACTACGTAAGAAACCTAAAGATAAATCAAGGTCTGTATCTTGATCAAATCTATAACCAATTCCTAAGCCAAATAATTGTGCGTTATTGATTGGAACCATAGTGTTACGCTTATCATCAGGAATTGAGCTTGTTCTTGGTTCATATCCCATACGTAATTTTAAACGGTCCGTCGCTGAATATTCAAAACCAATCCCCCAACGCCAAGAAGACTGGAATTTCAAAGGCAAGGCTAAGGATCTATCAGTAACGTCAGCTGACAAAAGTTTTGCAACTTTTAATAAAGAGATTTGTCTGTCAAATTCAAATTTAAATTTATCCCATGCTGAGAAGTCTGTCCAACCAAGATCAAAATTCATTTGTAAATCTGGAAAAATTTTATATTTAATCCCTGCCTTGAAATGCTGAGGATATTTAAAATCCATAGCGACTAAACCAGATTCAACATTTGGCACATAGCCAGGCAGACCTAGAATTGCAGCTAAAATTTGACCTGTTGCAGACGAATTTAACCCAGCAACGAGTTGCTGGGGTGCAGTTGCATTATTAATTAAATACTTACCACGTAAGCGCATTTTGGCTTCACTTTGGTAGACCATACCAAAACTAAAATCATCAGTAGGTTCCCAAAGTACACCTAAATTATAACTTGGACTAAGTGATTGCTCTAAGGAAACATCTAGTGATCCCATTTTGTTAAATGGATTCATACCTTCTTTTGCATTACACATACCAAAAAGCAATAAGTCAGTGATGATATCACCATTGTCTTTGAAAGGGCCGCATACCACTTCATCAACCATGCGTAAAACACCGATCATTTCATTTGGAAAGCGTAAATCTGTCTTCATTGCAATCGCTTGATAAGACATCCCGAAAGACGCACCAATTGATAAATGATCATTGACTTGATAACCAAATGAAGGAGACAAATAAGTAATACGCTCTAGAGCAACTTGTTGCCCCATATAATTACTTGGATTACCATCTTCTGCACCAAAACCTGCAACCAATGGAGCATACACAGCAGTCGCATAAGTGACCTTTGAGCCAGGAGGCTTATAGGCAATACCAGCCGTTGGAGCAGCTAAAGGAGAATTTGGCCCTAAGTCTACAATTTTTTTAAGAATGGGAACGTAAATACTGGCGTATTCTACATCACCGCTCACACTATCTTTAAAATCTGTACAAATATTTGAGTCAACTTCAGGTCCATCATTACAAACTAATGGATCATCTGAATAACCAAAAACGTTATAGCCAGCTGGTGCTGAATAATCCCGTTTAATCGCAAAATTAGCTAAAATCCCTTGTACATCAGTTTGTAAACCATCAATTTTCGCAAGTGCAGCTGGGTTAAAATGTACTGCACTAATGCCTGGTGGATCAGCAGTAACAGCATTACCTAACGAAAGAGAACGTAAATCAACAGATAAATCTTGCCCTAGTTGAGCATTAGTAATATTCGATAGTCCAGCAACTAAAATTGAAATCGCTAAAGGACATAATTTAGGATATTTCACCATTACATCTCCTTAGCGTATTTTTTTACCGAAGCCTATGATATCTAACGGGAATGATAGACCTAAAGAAACATCTGGCGCATCTTCAGTTAGACCAATACCGACTGTTCCATTTACGATAGTTTCAGGCGAAACTCTTACACCAAGTGCAAATGACAACATTGCACTACTTTGATCAGCTGATTGATAGCTTTCACCATCTTTAAAATAGAATTTAGAGCCCGTGTTAAAGCTCTGTTGATAAGACATCGTTAATGAGACGTCATAGTTAAATGAGTAAGCGAAGCCGAATGAAAATCCACCACTTAAACCTGGATCAAAACTTTCAAGAATACGGGGACCTTTTGCACCACCTCCTCGAATTTGATTCAAACCACTTTCTTTCAGACCATAGTTTGCTGAAACTGAACTAAATAATACAACTGGGTCAATATACTTACGCGTACTTGCACCTATCCCAGCAGAATAATATCCTTTACCCGTTGATAATTCATCAATACCAATTTCATAAGGACTATCACCTGTTTTAGTTGATAAGTTACCAAACAAGACTAAAGGTAAACGACCTTGTTTTAACGGGAATGGCTCCCAACGAGCACCAAAAGAAACATCACCTAGACCTGCAGCTGCCTTATCCTGTAAAAGATCTTTTTTAGCCATTAATGGAATAGATGCAGAAAGCGTTACATTATCTAAGAAACCATATTGAACAGTGAAGGTATTCGTTAAAGTATGGTTAGCATCTTCTTCAACACGCAAACGAGCTAAAGTACTTGTGCTATCACTGGTTGCTAAATCAATACGACTATCTCGATAATAGGTATAATCAATATCATAATAAGATGAAAAAATACCTTTTTTAATTAAGGAGTATTGACGTTCATTAGATGTAAATACTTCTTGCAGATTTGTTTCTTTAGTTGCATCGCCTTCTTGTTTTTGTAATGCATTCGCCGCCTGATTCGCATTATTCTCTGTAGATGGCGCTGCTTCATTCGTCTTTGTAGCTACCGCTTCTGTACTACTAGAGGCGCTATCAACTTTAACCTGCTCAGCTTGATTAACTAAAGGTTGGTCTTCGGCATAAATTACTGAAGTGATTGTGCTTAAACTTAATGCCAGCACACTCATGTTCATCCATTGATTATTCATTATGACGTCCTACTTATGCATTTAATTTGATGAAATTTTGGTGATTATTTACGCTTATAGTACATCCGCATATAAGTCGTGATTGGCTTATTGTAGTTATCAGATTTTGGATCCGAATCTAATACACGACGCATGGTTGATGCCTTATCAGCAATCCGCTCAAGTTTTTGATTTGGGAATTGAATTTCGGCTAAAGCATACCGATTTATTGTGGCATCATCCACATGCCTCATATCAGCATCCTGTAATGCCAATAGATTCTTACGATATTGTTCAGGAACATCAACAATAAATAATGTATTATTATCCCAAATCTGTTTAAAGCGAGATTCATCAAAACTAATATTGCCAAGTGATGGATCTGCTACATATACTCGTCCATCTTTATATGCTTTATATACAACAAAGTGCTTAAAACCTGCATAAGTAATTGGGACGATTGCTGGTTGTTGAAGAGCAGTGAGATCTGAAAATTCCCCCCGATAACCACCACTGTTTAAGCCTAGAGCTGATACAAACCGTTTCATATCTAAAAGTGAAAAGCTTCTGCGCTCAATAATTCGCTGATATTCACCATATTGTAATAGTCCTGTCATCGTCTGTTGCTCTGTTAGCTTCAGACCACCATAACCATTGAGTAGAGTCGTTAAGGCAGCAGAGCCACAACTATAATCATAAGCTTGACGGACAATCCCACGAAATTGATCAGCAACAGCAGGTTTAATAGTCACTGCTTCTCTGTGGTTTTTCGTAAATGAAGAATTGCGGGAATCCAAAGTTTCTGTGTAATACACAGTCCCCTCTGGCTTTTTTTCTATTTCGAAGGCTTGCGTTGTAAAGTAATACATCAATGCAGAGCCTAGAGCAATCTCTAACATAAGTCTCTTTTCTTAACAGCGGCATTACTTGCCTTATTCATTTTATTTTTAGCGTCCATGACACTACATCCCTGTTTGTTGAAGATACCTTTTTTTATAAAAAAAAACAGCATTTTTTTAGTTTTTTTTGACGAAATGTAGCAAAATTTAATATTCAGTAAACTTATAGAACAAATTCGTGATTATTGTTGCATTTCGATCAAAAATCTAAAAATAAAATTAAGTATTAAAACTTTATCTCAATAAAAAAAGCGCATCATGTGCGCTTTTTTTATTACACTAAAACTTAGTGACCAGAAATTGTGATACGAGTACCAGCAACATCACCTGCACCTACGTTATAGTAAGTTTGCATACCTTGAACTTCGATATCACCGATTGAACCAGCAGCAGCACTACCCAACTTCACGCTTTGAACATATACGTCAGTTTTAGGAGTAGAAGCACCTGAACCTGTGATAACTTGTAGGAAACCATTACCTGTAGTTGCAGAAGCACCAAATACGCTTACTTTAGCATTTACAGTTAAATCAGTACCATTTGCATCAGCAACTTTGATGCTTCCAATACGGATTTCACCAGCTGGACGGCTTGCAGCAGTAGAGGCTGTCGAGTTATCCAAAATACCGAGGTTTGTAATCTCTAAACCACCAGTCATAGTCGTGTTCAACATAATCATTGCGCCTTGTGGAGCCGCACCTAATTGAATGTTGGCACTAGTAACGCCAGTTTTTAAAGTTAAACCTGATAAAATTGCATTGTAGTTGGAAGCAGTATCACCACGACGGATATTAGTTGTACCTGCAGTACCTGAAGCAGAAACACCAATTTCACCAATTGCAATATTTAAACCTGAAACCTTAGCAGCAACGTTTAAGAATGCTGAGTTAGCACCACTAACGCCAGCATCAGTATCAATTGTGATATCAGCTAAATTATGTGAAGCTAATTGAGAAGTTCCTGGAGTAATAACGATACCGTTTGTCGCTGTAGCGCCTGTACCATTTGCTTTAATTACGATTGCACCAGCAGTAGCAGTACCACCAAAACCAGCAGTACCAGCAGTACCAGCAGCAGCTAAACCATCGTTATCGTGAATTAAAACTTTTTCGATTTCAATTTTTGAAATACCGATACCTAAGTTGATACCGTCTTGACCTGTTGCAGCGCTTAGTGCAGCATCATCCATTGACTGCATAGCCATTGCATTCGCGCTAATCGCCATTGAAGAAACTAAAGCTAGTTTAGTAAACATTTTCATTGAGCACTCTCCCAAGAGCATTTATTTTTTGACTTTCACTACTCTAAACTGTCCACGGTCGTTTTTTTCTTAATGACAACTTGAACTTCCAATCCTTGAGTAGTTCGTTTAGCAAGTACTAAATTACAGGTTTGTTATTTTATGTTCAACTAGTGTTAATCGATTTTTATAAATAACCCGACAAACGGCGTGATACTTTTTTCGTGCATCACTTTAACTTATATGCTCTAACATGTGGAAAGCACTATAATTTTTCTAATCGGCATTTTTGGAAAATCATAGTCAAATATCCAATTTTGACCTCTTATTATTCGCCCAAATCACTGCAAAATGTAAACAATTGCGCTTTCTTAAATCAGTGTATGAAAATTTCAACTTGTTTTGCAATTTCAGTAGATAGAATCACGATATATTTCACAAATATTTTTCAAGCTTTTATCTATAGGATAAATATCAGTAGAATTTAGATGATTGTAGTACAATTATATTTTCCAAATGTATATGAATGTATTTTTGTTATATGTCTCATTTTCAGCAAAAACTTGACACGCAACTCACCTCTGCATTTGACCTTCTTATACAACTGAATGAACTAACCGGTTTAGTTTATTTATATGATAATCACACCCCGACAATTGGTTTTTTGCCTCAAGAATTCTTGATATTAGAACAAGCAGAACTAAAAAAATTTTATAAAACTCAATTTAATAAATATAAGAATGAACAAGCAACCTTGCCTATTAGCGATTTTTTAAATTTTCAAGCCAATTCAGAAAATTCAATGAAAACTACTTTTAGCGGGGGATATATTGGCTTTTTTAGTTATGACTATAGTGCAAATCAATTTATAAACATGGTTTCACGAAATCAACCCAGTTTTTTCTTAGGTCTATATTCGACTTTTTTAAAGTTTCAGGATGATGCTTGGTATTTTTATAGTGATGAAAATGAAGCTGAAAGTATTTATGAAAATGTCATAAATCTACTCAATCAATCAATCAATATTCAAAAAACACCTTTCTCATTATTAGAAAAATGCTATCCGCGCTGGTCTAAGCAACAATACCTATATGCATTTAATCAAGTACAGGAATATATCAAAGCTGGTGACTGCTACCAAATTAATTTAACTCAAGAGTTTATTGCAAAAACACAAGGTTCATTATTAGATCGAGCACAGGATTTATGGGCGCTCACCCATGCACCTTACGCTGCCTATCTCAAGATAGATGATTTTGAGCTACTCAGTTGTTCTCCAGAGTTGTTTATCGAATTTCAAACAAATCGAAAAATTAAAACGCGGCCAATTAAAGGTACAATGCCTCGTTTTGATGATGCTGAGCAAGACCAACAATCTAAAGATAAGCTCAGCCGCTCTGAAAAAGATCAGGCTGAAAATGTGATGATTGTTGATTTACTTCGTAATGATTTAAGTGTTTATGCAGAAACAGGATCTGTAGAAACTACAAAACTTTTCGAAATTGAAAGCTTCAACCAAGTTCATCATATGGTCAGTGAAATCACTGCAACCTTAAAAAAAGAAGTAAACCCTATGCAAATGTTATTGTCCGCCCTTCCAGGTGGTTCAATTACAGGGGCACCGAAAATTCGCGCTATGCAAATTATTGATGAATTAGAAGGTACTCCACGTGGCGCATATTGTGGAAGTTTGGGTTATTTTAATTTTGATGGAACAGGTTGCTGGAATATCTTAATCCGTACTATTCAAAAATATCAGGATCAATTATCGATGTGGGCAGGTGGAGGCATCACCATCGCCTCTGATGCAGAAGCTGAATATCAGGAATGCTTTGATAAAATTTCTGCCATGCTTGATTTACTCAATACATGGCAAAAATCTGAGAACTAAATTTTTCTACAAATTATAAAATTTGCGTTTTAAGCGTATTCACTAGACGTTGATTTTGTTCATCTGTACCAATTGTAATACGTAAAAATTGATTAATCCGTGGCTTATTGAAATAACGCACAATCACGCCCTGCTCACGCAATTGTTGAGCCAGTTGAGCAGCATCATATTCTAAATGTGTGGCAAAAATAAAATTGGCTTTCGATGGCAATACATCAAAACCTAAAGCCGTGAGATCACCAACTAATTTTTCTCGACTCTCAATCACTTTGGCACATTGCGCTTCAAAATAAGCTTGATCTTCAAATGAGGCTACCGCCGCGGCAATCGCAAAACGATCAATTGGGTAGGAATTAAAGCTATTTTTTACAGCTTCAAGTGCTGCAATCAAATGAGATTGAGCAATCGCAAATCCAACACGTAAACCAGCTAATGAACGTGATTTAGATGTTGTTTGGCAAACAACTAAATTTTCGTAACGATTGACCAATTGTACCGCTGACTCTGCACCAAAATCGACATAGGCTTCATCAATCACCACGACTCGATCAGGATTTGTTTTAAGTACTTGCTCAATCTGCACTAATCCTAATGCAATACTGGTTGGCGCATTCGGATTGGTAATGATAATACCGCCATTTTCCTGTGCATAATCACAAACATCAATTTCGAACTTATCATTCAAAGGAATCTGCTTGGTTTGTGTTGCAAAAAACTGGCTATAAACAGGATAAAAACTATAGGTAATATCTGGGTAGAGGATTGGCTCTTTCTGAATAAAAAAAGCTTTAAAAATATGCGCTAGAACTTCATCCGAACCATTACCAACAAAGACTTGAGCAACATCAACATGCTGCTGTTTGGCAATTGCTTGCTTTAAAGCCATCGCATCTGGATCTGGATACAAGCGCAAAGCATCAGCTTGGTGAGTTAAAACAGCTTGAACTGCTTCCACAACTTTAGGTGATGGTGGATATGGGTTTTCATTGGTATTAAGTTTTAGTAAGTTCTGAATCTTAGGCTGCTCACCTGGTACATATGGCTCAAGTTCACGAACTTCTGGACTCCAAAAACGCATTTGTTCAGTTGTAAACGTCATTGTTCTACTCTCATATATCTCAAAAAAGGGGCTTCTATCAGCCCCTATCTATTCTTCGAATCGGTTATTGATAACGATAGCGTGCCGAGCGCGCATGGGCATCAAGATCTTCTTCAACTGCCAACACATCTGCTGTTTTAGCCAAAGTTTTAACGCCCTCTTGCGAGCACATAATTAAACTTGAACGTTTTTGGAAATCATAAACGCCGAGCGGTGAAGAAAAACGCGCTGTACCCGAAGTCGGTAAAACATGATTTGGACCTGCACAATAATCACCGATCGCTTCAGGCGTATAACGTCCCATAAAGATCGCACCTGCATGACGAATCTCTTGGCTCATTAATTCAGCCTCATCAAGACATAATTCTAAATGCTCTGGAGCAACCTGATTAATCAGTTTAATCGCTTCCGCACGATCTTTTACCAGTACCAATGCACCACGATTTTGAATCGAAGTTCGAGCAATTTCTGCTTTTGGCAATTCACTTAAATGTTTTTCAATGGCTGTTTCGACAGCATTTAAAAGTGCTTCATCTGGTGTAATAAAAATGGCTTGTGCAACCGTATCATGCTCAGCTTGAGACAACACATCCATAGCCAACCATTCAGCATTATTTTCCCCTTCGGCATATACCAAAATTTCCGAAGGTCCTGCGATCATATCAATACCTACCTGACCAAAGACTGCACGTTTGGCTGCTGCTACAAACCGGTTCCCCGGTCCTGTAATTTTATCGACAGCTGGAATGGTTTGCGTTCCATAAGCTAACGCGGCAACGGCTTGAGCGCCACCAATCGTAAATACACGGCTTACCCCTGCTAAATATGCAGCTGCTAACACTAATGGATTCAATTCACCATTCGGCGCTGGAACCACCATGATAATTTCAGGGACCCCCGCTACATGTGCAGGCAAAGCATTCATAAGTACAGATGATGGATAAGACGCTAATCCACCAGGAACATAAATCCCGACGCGATCAAGTGGTGTGACTTTCTGACCTAAGGTATTCCCCAGATCATCAACATAAGTCCAACCTTCCTGCTTTTGTGCCTGATGGAAAGAACGAATACGTTTTGCAGCCAATTCTAAGGCTTCACGAATTTCTATGCTTAAGCCTTCAAATGCAGTTTTAAGTTGAGTTTGGGTCAGTTCCAAATCCGAGAATTGATGCGCTGGATGTCGATCGAACTGTTGTGTTAATTTAAGTACATGATCATCACCATACTGACGAACATCAGCAATGATTTGGTCTACAGTTTGTACTAATTGAGGATCATTCACAGTTTCAAATGCTAAAAGTTCAGCAAATGCCTGTTTAAAATTTTGATCCTGAGTCGATAAACGTCGCATCAATTTACCCACAAGGCGAATAATAGAAGGCTAAGTTTACTCTTTTTCAACACGCTTGTGGGCAAGATAACATCGGCATTTCCACCTGCTTTAATAGGAAAAATCATTTTTAGGTTTAAATATTTTAAATTTTATGTATTTAAGTCTGGATTATCCCAATCTTCATCATGCTGTATTAGCCAATTCAAAGCACCGTGACGTTCCACAACAACTGAAGCATTTAAATTTTCAGGCGCATCTTGTTGTTTTAAACGAGCATCTACACATGCCCAATCATAACGATAGGTCAAATCTGCCTGATCTAAAATTTCATCCAGATTTCTTAACTCAACTTGCTGCATAAATTCATCAAATGAGCTACAAGCAGAAACTACCTGAACTGCAAAATCACAATCTGCTATTTCATTTGGATAATTGAGTTCTTTCACAATTCCGAGTGCCCAAAGTAAAACCCAGTAAGCCTCATATTTCCAAATCATATTCACGACATCTTGTTGAGAAACCTCTTGATTTAAAATATTTCGTTCTTTAAGGGTTAGCTCATCAAATACTTCAAATTTATTTAGCAAATCAACGATAAAGTCTTTAGCTTCTTGATCAAATTGCTGATTGTTTAAATCACATGCCACTTGGATAATGATCAAACACGCAATTGCTCGTTTGGCAATACTTTCAACTGAACGGGCTATAACTTCATCAACCGATTCAATATGTGGCAACCACTCGATGTAAGGAATAGATTGTGCTTGTAATTTTAAAATAGACTCTTGTTTACGCTGTAAGGGTGTTTTCATTCTTATCTCTAATCACAAAACGATAAACACTTTTAGCACACAGCCAAATCTGAAAGTAAGGCATTCTTTCCCTTAATCAGAAAATTAAGCGATAAAAAAACCGTTCAAAAGAACGGTTTTTTTGAATGATCATGCAAAATCATACTGAACGTGATTTCACAGCTTCTTCAAGTTGAGTCAAAATTGGATTTAACACGGCTTGTTTACGTTTAAAGCTCGCTTTATTGACAATTAAACGAGAAGAAACTTTGCAAATTTCTTCTAATGGCTCTAAACCATTGGCACGTAAAGTATTACCTGTATCAACCACATCGACGATGTAATCACCCAACCCAACTAAAGGTGCAAGCTCCATAGATCCATAAAGTTTGATCACATCAACTTGCTCACCTAAACTTGCATAGTATTGACGAGTAAGATTCACATATTTAGTTGCAATTTTTAAACGCCCTTTCGGACGTTCCATGCCAACCTTACCAGCAGTCATCAATTTACAATTTGCAATTTTTAGATCAAGTAACTCATACACATGTTGGGCGCCATGTTCCATCAGCACATCTTTACCCGCTACACCAAAATCTGCTGCACCGTTCTCCACATACGTCGGTACATCAGAAGCACGAAGAATCAAAATACGTACTTTTTTATGTGTAGTTGGGAAAATTAATTTACGTGATTTATCAGGATCTTCTAATAAATTAATACCCGCATTCTCAAGTAAAGGTAATGTCTCTTTTAAGATACGACCTTTACTGAGTGCTAAGGTTAAACCATGATCAAAATTACCCATTACATCAAAATTTGGATCATCGTTTCTTAAGTCATTCATCCTTTTACTCGCTTAATCTGAGCACCTAAACTTTGTAACTTTTCTTCAACTTGTTCATACCCACGATCGATATGATAGATACGATCGACTAAGGTTTCTCCTTCTGCGACTAATGCAGCGAGAACAAGAGAAAATGATGCACGTAAATCAGTCGCCATTACAGGAGCAGCTTGCAATTTATCTACACCAGTTATGACTGCATCATGCCCTTCCACTTGAATATTTGCGCCCATACGTGACAATTCAGGAACATGCATAAAACGATTTTCAAAAATTGTTTCTGAAATCGTTGCAAAACCACGACCAATCACATTGACCGCCATAAGCTGTGCTTGCATATCAGTTGGAAATTCGGGATGAGGTAAAGTTCTAAAGCTCACAGCTTTAGGACGTTTACCTTGCATATCTAGTTCAATCCAATTATCACCACGGGTCACTTCTGCACCCATTTCTTCAAACTTATCCAATACTGCTTCTAACAATGCTGGGTCCGTATGCGTGGTTTTAACTCGACCACCTGTAATTGCAGCAGCAGCTAAATATGAACCAGTTTCAATTCGATCAGCAACAACCGCATATTCACAGCCATGTAAACTTTCAACGCCTGTTACAACCAATGTATCTGTGTCTAGACCTTCAATCTTTGCACCCATTTTAATGAGCATTTGTGCAAGGTCAGTAATTTCAGGTTCACGAGCAGCATTACGAATCGTGGTCACACCATCAGCCAATACAGCAGCCATCAAGATATTTTCAGTGCCACCAACAGTGACCATGTCAAAAATAACTTCGCCACCTTTTAAGCGACCATCAACAGAAGCATGGACATAACCATTTTCAACTTCAATCTGCGCACCTAAAGCTTCCAATGCTTTTAAATGCTGATCGACAGGACGTGAACCAATCGCACAACCACCAGGTAATGAAACTTTAGCATTCCCATAGCGAGCCAATAGTGGACCAAGTACCAAAATTGATGCACGCATAGTTTTCACAAGTTCATAAGGTGCAAACTGATTATCTAATGTTGACGCATCCGCACGAACCGTATCTCCTTCATAGCTCATTGTAACGCCTAAGCCAGCAATCAGCTTCACTAAGGTGTTCACATCTTTTAAATGAGGTACATTCGTTAAAGTAATCGGAGAATCTGCAAGAATCATTGCAGCAAGTAAAGGCAGAGCTGCATTTTTAGCACCAGAAATACGTACTTCGCCTTCGAGCTTAACACCGCCCGTAATTAAAAATTTATCCATTAATATTTAAGCTCCGAAAAGGCTTGCTTTGCGCCATTCGTCTTTTGTCATTGCGCGAATCGTAACTGCATGCACTTCACCACTTGCGATATAAGAGTTTAATGGTGCATATACGGCTTGTTGACGAGTAATCGTACGTTTGCCATCAAACTGATCATCAACTATTCGAAGGTCGAATTTCCCAGCTTGGCCACTCACTGCTACTTCTGCTTCAGGGAAAGCTTCTTTTAAAATTTGCGTGAGCTGCTCACTATTCATTACTAGACCTCTTATACAACCATGGCGTCAAACCATACATTTTACTATAACTTTTTCAGATAATTCAGTAAGCCGTTTCTTTTTTTATCGATAAAAAAAAGAGGCTATTTGCAAAGCCTCTTTTAATAAAAAAACTTAAGTTAAAATTGCTAGCTCATGTTGATAAGAACACTGTATTTTTCTATGTTTTGCAAGCTGTCTTTTCAGTTTTTCTGTTAATTTATTAATCGAAGTATACATATCATCTGCTGTCGCCTGCGCAAACAGTTCAATCCCCGGTAAGCGAATAATCGCCTCAGCAATATGATTAGAGCTCCCTTTATGAGAACGTCTATCAATTTGATGATCTTTAGCCAATTTGATTTGCATACTATTCACTTGATCTAGATGCTTAGTCATTTGACTAAATTTCATTTTTATATTTTCTTCAATAGCAGGCGTAATAGTTAAATGGTGTCCACGAATCGTTATTTGCATAATTCTATCCCTCACCTTTTTCTAAGGATACAAAGAATCGCCCAAGCAAATTTAATGCATATCAAGATTCAACATTCATTAAATCATTTTAGCGATTCCTTTAGTGATTATTAAAAAGATTCATTATTCCGTAATAATGAATCCCTAGAATAGTCACACCTTGAAATTTAGATCAAGACTTTTCTTTCTGAAGATGATGGAATATGTAACGATTCACGATATTTTGCGACTGTACGTCGAGCTACTTCAATGCCCTCATCTTTCAACATTTCCGCAATTGCATTATCAGACAAAGGCTTACGCGGATTTTCATTCGAAACCAATTTTTTAATCATTGCCCGAATCGCAGTTGAAGATGCTTCCCCACCTGTCGTCGTTCCAACATGGCTTGAAAAAAAGTATTTCAATTCAAATAAACCACGTGGTGTAAGCATATATTTATTAGTTGTTACACGTGAAACAGTAGATTCATGTAATTCAACTTCCTCTGCAACATCACGAAGAACTAAAGGTTTCATTGCCTCAGGACCTTGTTCTAAAAAAGCTCGCTGATGTTCAACAATACAAGTTGAAACTTTGAGTAATGTTTTATGCCGTTCATCTATACTTTTAATAAAATTTTTCGCCTCAAGCATTTGATTACGTAAATAAACATTATCATCACTCTGATCAGCACGACGAATCATATTTGAGTAAAAAGAATTAATCCTTAATTTAGGCATAACATCGGGATTAAGCTGGACTTGCCAATGCTGATCTTTCTTGGAAACCACAACATCAGGAACTTGATATTCAGATTCTTGTTGGCTAAATTCTAATCCTGGATATGGTTTTAATGTTTTTAATAAATCAACAGCACCTTTCAACTGCTCTTTAGACAAACCTGTTTGTTTTAATAGTTTATTTAGATCATTTGCTATTAATAATTCATAATACTTCAGTAAACACTTTGCTTCAGCTAAGTATGATTTTTTTTGATCTATGACTTCTAATTGGATCTTTAAACATTCTGCTAAATTTCGAGAACCCACTCCAATTGGATCTAAACGTTGAATATGTTTTAAAACAACAATAATTTCATCTTCTTCAACCTCATCAGCACTCTCCATTTCCTGTAATAGCCGAGTAACTGCAAGCAAAATATCAGCTAATTCAGCATCTAAAAACCCTTTATCATCTAAAGAATCAACGATGCAATAAGCAATTAATTTATCTACTGTGGAAAAATGTAATAAATTTACTTGCTCTAAAATGTGTTCTTTTAGGCTCAATTGAACTTGACGATTATCCTCTCGTTCCTCATATTCTGGTGACGCTAATGCAGTTGATTGATGTGTATAAATATCATCCCATTCGGTATCAACAGGCAAGTCATTTGGTAAATGGTCTGCATTAAGTTCAGTTGTTAAATCTCCTGACTCACTGATTTCTGAAGTAGATAAACTTTCTGTTGTATTATTATTTTCTTCAATTTTTTCCAGTAACGGATTACTATCTAATTGAATTTGTATTTCTTGCTCCAATTCCAAACTAGAAAGTTGTAGTAAACGAATTGCCTGCTGTAATTGAGGGGTTAACGATAAACTATTCGCAACTTTCAACCCTACAGATAGCTTCATACTAAAATCCCTTTTTAAACAAGCAAAAAACATGCCTGCAAGAAGATTTATAGCATAAAAAAATACAAAAACCTATAGAAAAGGTATCTTTACCTATTTTTCTTTTTCATTCTGATGGTAAGTAGGGTGATAAAGCTCATCAAAAAGTGTCTTAATTGTTAAAATTAACGTAAAAAATAAATATCTTTCCCACCCTCCTTTTAGCTAAGAGGATAAATTTATTATAATTAACATCGATACGCTAATAAATGATAATTTTCTTACATTTTTTCACCGACACATAAGAATAGATTCACCCCCTCAACTTCATGTAGTATTGCTTTCTCCAGTCCAGATAATTAAAATCTCGATTATCTATATTTTTCAACTCTATACTATAGAATGCTCTTAATGCTATCTCAAAAGGAGTCTCATGATGTATGATCTCTGCAACCTGAACCATAGTATAGCGATATAATAATTTATGATAAAACTCATTTGCTATTCTTTCCGCATTTTTTATATCCTCAGAGAATATTAAGCTTACTTCTTGAGCAACCCTTTCTAATAAATAAGGTATATCAGATTCAATTAAAAAATCACTGTACCGATCTTTCAACACCTCCTCAACTATTGAATGAAATATAAATTTTGGTATATATTTTGGATTAGTTGAAATAAGTATTACCTCACCTTTATCCTCCAAATCTTTAAGTACTTGATCTATTTTTTCTATATAATTTTGATTATTAATTGCTGCTGATTCATTTACTAACTGCATTTTTTCATCTATAGGAGGAATGGATCTTCTTTCAAATACAACCTTCTTTTTATGTGGTATTCTGGTTTTTATTCTTTCTCTACGATTAATATAAACACAAATTTGATAAAAAACACATACACAAAATATTGTGAAAATTAAAAACATCATGTCGATACTTTTCCTCATACTTATTTTTAAATGTACCATAATTCTAAATTTACGATGTTTTCTACGCTATCATTTTTTAGTCTATTTTCCCCACCCAATAAAAAACACCCCCTCTGCATTAGCGGAGGGGGTGTTTTAGAATTAAAAGCTGGCGATGACTTACTCTCACATGGCAAACGCCACACTACCATCAGCGCTAAGAGGTTTCACTTCTGAGTTCGGGAAGGGATCAGGTGGTTCACTCTTGCTATTGTCGCCAGCAAACTGTTTATGGATACTTGCTTTGGTCTTATCTATGCCAAGGCTTTTTCCAAATGAGTTATTAACGGATTAGATATTGAGTCTAACTTTGTGTTCAGCATTTTAACTAGTTTTCACACTAAATCAAGTTATGTATTGAATTTATCTTGAATACAACAACTGTTTGGGTGTTGTATAGTCAAGCCTCACGAGCAATTAGTATTGGTCAGCTTCACACGTCACCGTGCTTCCACACCCAACCTATCAACGTCCTAGTCTCGAACGGCTCTTTAGAGGAATAAATTCCTAGGGAAATCTTATCTTGAGGTAGGCTTCCCGCTTAGATGCTTTCAGCGGTTATCCCTTCCGAACATAGCTACCCGGCGATGCGACTGGCGTCACAACCGGTACACCAGAGGTTCGTCCACTCTGGTCCTCTCGTACTAGGAGCAGATCCTCTCAAATTTCCAGCGCCCACGGTAGATAGGGACCGAACTGTCTCACGACGTTCTAAACCCAGCTCGCGTACCTCTTTAAATGGCGAACAGCCATACCCTTGGGACCTGCTTCAGCCCCAGGATGAGATGAGCCGACATCGAGGTGCCAAACACCGCCGTCGATATGAACTCTTGGGCGGTATCAGCCTGTTATCCCCAGAGTACCTTTTATCCGTTGAGCGATGGCCCTTCCATACAGAACCACCGGATCACTAAGACCTACTTTCGTACCTGCTCGACTTGTGGGTCTCGCAGTTAAGCGCGCTTTTGCCTTTATACTCTACGCGTGATTTCCGACCACGCTGAGCGCACCTTCGTACTCCTCCGTTACTCTTTAGGAGGAGACCGCCCCAGTCAAACTACCCACCAGACATGGTCCTCGCCCCGGATTACGGGGCAGAGTTAGAACCTCAACATTACCAGGGTGGTATTTCAAGGACGGCTCCATTGGAACTAGCGTTCCAACTTCAAAGCCTCCCACCTATCCTACACAAGTAAGGTCAAAGTTCAATGTCAAGCTGCAGTAAAGGTTCACGGGGTCTTTCCGTCTAGCCGCGGGTACACTGCATCTTCACAGCGATTTCGATTTCACTGAGCCTCTGCTGGAGACAGCGCCGCCATCATTATGCCATTCGTGCAGGTCGGAACTTACCCGACAAGGAATTTCGCTACCTTAGGACCGTTATAGTTACGGCCGCCGTTTACTGGGGCTTCGATCAAGAGCTTCGCTTACGCTAACCCCATCAATTAACCTTCCAGCACCGGGCAGGCATCACACCCTATACGTCCACTTTCGTGTTTGCAGAGTGCTATGTTTTTAATAAACAGTTGCAGCGGCCTGGTTTCTGTGGCTGCCAATAGCTCAGGGAGCAAGTCCCATCACCGTCAGCAGCGTACCTTCTCCCGAAGTTACGGTACCATTTTGCCTAGTTCCTTCAGCAGAGTTCTCTCAAGCGCTTTGGTCTACTCGACCTGACCACCTGTGTCGGTTTCGGGTACGATTCCTGTGTAACTGAAGCTTAGAGACTTTTCCTGGAAGCATGGTATCAGCCACTTCACTGTACAAGTACAGCTTGCTATCAGTTCTCAGCATAGAGTACCCCGGATTTGCCTAAGATACATGCCTACAACCTTCCACCTGGACAACCAACGCCAGGCTGACTTAACCTTCTCCGTCCTCTCATCGCATTACACAGAAGTATTGGAATATTAACCAATTTCCCATCGACTACGCCTCTCGGCCTCGCCTTAGGGGTCGACTCACCCAGCCCCGATTAACGTTGGACTGGAACCCTTGGTCTTTCAGCGAACGGGTTTTTCACCCGTTTTGTCGTTACTCACGTCAGCATTCGCACTTCTGATACCTCCAGCATACTTCTCAATACACCTTCATCGGCTTACAGAACGCTCCCCTACCACTTGACTATTGTCAAATCCGCAGCTTCGGCACATAGTTTTAGCCCCGTTACATCTTCCGCGCAGGCCGACTCGACTAGTGAGCTATTACGCTTTCTTTAAAGGGTGGCTGCTTCTAAGCCAACCTCCTAGCTGTCTATGCCTTCCCACATCGTTTCCCACTTAACTATGATTTTGGGGCCTTAGCTGGCGGTCTGGATTGTTTTCCTCTTGACTACGGACGTTAGCACCCGCAGTCTGTCTCCCGGATAGTACTCATTGGTATTCGGAGTTTGCATCGGTTTGGTAAGTCGGGATGACCCCCTAGCCGAAACAGTGCTCTACCCCCAATGGTATTCGTCCGAGGCGCTACCTAAATAGCTTTCGGGGAGAACCAGCTATCACCAGGCTTGATTAGCCTTTCACCCCTATCCACAAGTCATCCCCTGGCTTTTCAACGACAGTGGGTTCGGTCCTCCAGTTAGTGTTACCCAACCTTCAACCTGCTCATGGATAGATCGCCTGGTTTCGGGTCTATACCCAGCAACTAAACGCCCTATTAAGACTCGATTTCTCTACGGCTCCCCTATACGGTTAACCTCGCTACTGAATATAAGTCGCTGACCCATTATACAAAAGGTACGCAGTCACCGAACAAGTCGGCTCCCACTGCTTGTATGCATGCGGTTTCAGGATCTATTTCACTCCCCTCACAGGGGTTCTTTTCGCCTTTCCCTCACGGTACTGGTTCACTATCGGTCAGTCAGGAGTATTTAGCCTTGGAGGATGGTCCCCCCATATTCAGACAAGGTTTCACGTGCCTCGCCCTACTCGTCATCATTGTGTGTGCCCTTTCGTGTACGGGAATATCACCCTCTACGTTCGCACTTCCCAGAGCGTTCCACTAGAACACACACAACTTAATGGGCTACTCCCCGTTCGCTCGCCGCTACTAAGGGAATCTCAATTGATTTCTTTTCCTAAGGGTACTGAGATGTTTCACTTCCCCTCGTTCGCTTCATAAGCCTATGTATTCAGCTTATGATACCCGCCTTATAGCGGGTGGGTTCCCCCATTCAGAAATCTCCGGATCAAAGGATATTTGCCGCCTCCCCGGAGCTTATCGCAGGCTATTACGTCTTTCATCGCCTCTGACTGCCAAGGCATCCACCACATGCACTTAATTACTTGACTATACAACCCCAAACAGTCGTTAACACATACAAGTCAGTGTTAGCGTTGCAAACTTAATTGCTACTATTCGTTGTCTGTGAACTTAATCACCATACAGCTTCAATCTAAATTCATATACCAAAACGCTTGATTCAGTGTTTTTGCTAGTTCTCAGATTAAATATTAATTTAACAATTACTTGTTATCTTCCTATTTAATCGAGTTTGAACAATTTATTTCAGACTCAAATTCTAATCTGTTAATGATTAACTACAGCCTCGTCAGCTTGCAGTAAACTGTGATAAATCACAGAGATTAATAAACCAGTCAAATTAGACTGTATTCACTAAACTCTATAATCTTCTTAGCTTTGAATTAATTTTGTTTTAAAAACTCTTTTAATTCATGGTGGAGACTAGGAGAGTCGAACTCCTGACCTCCTGCGTGCAAAGCAGGCGCTCTACCAACTAAGCTAAGTCCCCAGCTTATCACTTAATGAACGATATATCTTTCAGATTTGGTGGGTCTGACAAGACTTGAACTTGTGACCCCACGCTTATCAAGCGTGTGCTCTAACCAACTGAGCTACAGACCCTCAGATACATCTTCGAAGAACAACTTGTTGTGGATTCTTACCGATCGTCAATCTTTCGTTAAGGAGGTGATCCAGCCGCAGGTTCCCCTACGGCTACCTTGTTACGACTTCACCCCAGTCATCGGCCACACCGTGGTAAGCGTCCTCCTTGCGGTTAGACTACCTACTTCTGGTGCAACAAACTCCCATGGTGTGACGGGCGGTGTGTACAAGGCCCGGGAACGTATTCACCGCGGCATTCTGATCCGCGATTACTAGCGATTCCGACTTCATGGAGTCGAGTTGCAGACTCCAATCCGGACTACGATCGGCTTTTTGAGATTAGCATCCTATCGCTAGGTAGCAACCCTTTGTACCGACCATTGTAGCACGTGTGTAGCCCTGGCCGTAAGGGCCATGATGACTTGACGTCGTCCCCGCCTTCCTCCAGTTTGTCACTGGCAGTATCCTTAAAGTTCCCGACATTACTCGCTGGCAAATAAGGAAAAGGGTTGCGCTCGTTGCGGGACTTAACCCAACATCTCACGACACGAGCTGACGACAGCCATGCAGCACCTGTATCTAGATTCCCGAAGGCACCAATCCATCTCTGGAAAGTTTCTAGTATGTCAAGGCCAGGTAAGGTTCTTCGCGTTGCATCGAATTAAACCACATGCTCCACCGCTTGTGCGGGCCCCCGTCAATTCATTTGAGTTTTAGTCTTGCGACCGTACTCCCCAGGCGGTCTACTTATCGCGTTAGCTGCGCCACTAAAGCCTCAAAGGCCCCAACGGCTAGTAGACATCGTTTACGGCATGGACTACCAGGGTATCTAATCCTGTTTGCTCCCCATGCTTTCGTACCTCAGCGTCAGTATTAGGCCAGATGGCTGCCTTCGCCATCGGTATTCCTCCAGATCTCTACGCATTTCACCGCTACACCTGGAATTCTACCATCCTCTCCCATACTCTAGCTGACCAGTATCGAATGCAATTCCTAAGTTAAGCTCAGGGATTTCACATCCGACTTAATCAGCCGCCTACGCACGCTTTACGCCCAGTAAATCCGATTAACGCTCGCACCCTCTGTATTACCGCGGCTGCTGGCACAGAGTTAGCCGGTGCTTATTCTGCGAGTAACGTCCACTATCCCAGAGTATTAATCTAGGTAGCCTCCTCCTCGCTTAAAGTGCTTTACAACCAAAAGGCCTTCTTCACACACGCGGCATGGCTGGATCAGGCTTCCGCCCATTGTCCAATATTCCCCACTGCTGCCTCCCGTAGGAGTCTGGGCCGTGTCTCAGTCCCAGTGTGGCGGATCATCCTCTCAGACCCGCTACAGATCGTCGCCTTGGTAGGCCTTTACCCCACCAACTAGCTAATCCGACTTAGGCTCATCATTTAGCGCAAGGTCCGAAGATCCCCTGCTTTCTCCCGTAGGACGTATGCGGTATTAGCATTCCTTTCGGAATGTTGTCCCCCACTAAATGGCAGATTCCTAAGCATTACTCACCCGTCCGCCGCTAGGATCAGTACCGAAGCACCTCACCCCGCTCGACTTGCATGTGTTAAGCCTGCCGCCAGCGTTCAATCTGAGCCATGATCAAACTCTTCAGTTTAAAATCATTAGTAGCTTATGGCTACAAATCTTGGCTCATCAATTTTCTGACTAAAAATTCGCTCAAATAAACTTCGAGAAATTTCTACCTTTCAATCAATGAAATATTTTCGATCGATCAACCAGTAAAAATCCACACAAGTTGTTCTTCTATTCTCTTAATGATCTTCTCGATGATTCGTCATCATCAAGCTAGGTCGGCTATGTTACTCTAATCTAAACTAAAGTCAACAGGTAATTTCGATATTTTTAAACCCACTAATCAATCCAAGAATCTAACCCTTCTAGCCAAATCCTTGTTTCTCAACAAGTTTTTATCTGCATCACCGCCGATGGATGTGCATTCTACAGCATTTCACTACCAACGCAACCCCCTTTCCTAATCTTTTTATTTAAGTGAACGTTTTTAAACCAAAATCACAATTTTTCTTATATTTTTCGACCGAATTTGTTTTAATAATAAGAGAACAACTAAACTGTATACCTCATATCTATGTTTTGCGTCATGCAGCGCAATCATTCTAATGACTGTATTTCGCTCTAATGGCGATGAAGGACTTATATGCATTACTCAAATTATATCTTGCTTGGGCTGTTAACCGCTGGAGCATGCTCACCTGTATTAGCACAAGAAGTTCAAAACGAGCCATCTATTCAAACAAGCTCAGTGGCAAATACCAACAATCAACAATCGACATCGACTATTCAAGCCATAAAAGATTTAAAACATATCACTAGAAATGATTTAAAGGTCAATGCAAACGCTGCTCAACCTGATGCTGTAAAAGATCCTTTACAACCATTAAATAGACAGATCTTTGCTTTAAATGATGCTTTGGATCGTAATTTATTAAAACCTATTGCAATACAATATGTAGCAAAAGTTCCAGAAGAAGTCCGTACCCCTTATCGCCAATTTAGAAAAAATCTAGGTGAACCTTGGAATGCAGTCAACCAATTAATCCAAGGACGACCAACTCGCGCTGCCAAGACATTAGGTCGCTTCACGATTAATACACTTACAACACTAGGTTTTTCTGATCCTGCTCGTCGTTTAGGCCTAACCACAGAAGAGGAAAGTTTTGGCGTCACTTTAGGTTACTACGGTGTACCATCAGGTCCTTATGTGATGCTGCCATTTTTTGGTCCAAGCACATTCCGTGACGGTTTTGGTTTAGCAACAGATCGTTTTGGTCGCCCACAAAAATATTTATTAGATGATCAAGAAGGTATTTATTGGTCTACTAATTTATTACAAGCAATTGATGCTCGCTCACAAATTTTGGATATTGAAGAAAGCTTAAAAGGTGATAAATATTCAATGATCCGTGATTTTTACTTACAACGTAAAGCCTTCCAAATTGCTGAAAAGCATGGAGATTCGGCAGATGTTTCATTTGTAAGTGACGAAAATGACAATAACGATCAATCAGGTGATGACAAATAATCTCTGAGGAACTTTAAATGATAGACTTATGTATTAATTTAAAGTTTTAGCAATACTATGTTTTTCATCATATTTCATCTATGATGAATTAAAAAATGATCATACAAATACAAAAGGTCGGCTACTTATCTATGTATTTTATTCAACCCACACGCTCAATATCTTATTTAGACCAAGCACTAAATGAGTTACCGAGTTTACAAATCATTCATATTGATGATTTAGATTTGTATGATCAAACGATAATTGCTATTGCCGATGTACAAGATTTTTTAAAATACCAATGGAAATTGCCTACAATTGTTCTTGCTTTTGAACATGAAGGAACTGCATTAGCTCAAGCATGGGAAATGGGTGCGTTGGCAGGATGGATTTGGAGTGAATTACCCAAAAATCCTGTTCATTCATTGTTTAAAATCGATGCTCAATATAAACGTAATCAAGATAGTAGAGATTTACCTTCTGCCGCAGAACTACAAAAAAGATTATTACCAAACCCGATCGAATTACCAAACTATCAATTTGAATCATTTTTTCAGCCTTCAGCTTATCTGTCAGGAGATTGGTATGATTACTGGAGATTAAATGATGATGAAGTCTTGTTTTATTTAGCAGATGTTTCAGGTCATGGGGTAACAAGTAGTTTACTGACATCTTGGATGGCGGCATTTCATGGCCGATCAAAAACACCTAGTCAATTGATTCAAAAACTAAATGCAATGTTAGTACAAGAAAATATTGAAAAGCATATTACTATGGTTGCAGGAATATTAAACTTATCAACCCATGAAGTATGTTGGTCTAGCGCTGGTCACTACCCTCCTCCAATTATTTTTGAGCCCAACCAACCTCCACAAATCCTTACAACAAGTAGCTTTCCATTAGGTCTTACTGAAGAGCTAGAAGTTGAAGAACATTGTTGTACTCTGAGTCGTAATGCTCGTTTTATATTATGTTCTGATGGTGCACTTGAACCATTTGATGGCGGTTTGAATGATCAATTTAATCAATTGGTCGAACATCTTCAGCATGACGCTTTCAAAGCACCAGATCATGTTGCTGATGACATTGCTATTTTAAGCATATGCCGAATGAATTAACCCTAAAATCAATATTTTAATTAGATCACAGCATCCAACCACTTGTGTCTAGAATATCACTATGGGATAATTTTATATCCTTTCTCTGAAAATGGCATTTATATGTCAACAGGTCATGTTGAATATGCAAGTTTGAACGGAACGCATATTTTCAAGCTTATTGGCGAAGTGCGCGCTCACTCTTGTATAAGTTTAGACAAGTTACTCAACAAAATTGAACAGCAACAGAATGTTGTCGGTGCAATTGTTGATTTAACTGAAACTACATTTATTGACAGCACGGTCTTGGGTGTACTTGCAAAACTAGGTCTTAAGCTTAAACAAGTTCATCATATTCAAGCTGTTATGCTTTCGATAAATCCAGATATCACCACCTTAGCCAATAGTATGGGGCTAGGTCAGGTATTTGTAATTTTAAATTACTGCGGTGATCCAAGTGTATGCACTTTAGAACTGACTGAAGAGCATGTAACACATAGTGCAATGCTCAATACTGTACTTGATGCACACAAAACATTGATGCGTTTAAATGAAAACAACCAAAATATGTTTGAGCCTCTTGTGAAGCAATTGCAAAAAGAACAAGAGTGCTTATCTCTTGATTCACAAAAACAAAATGCATAATTGTTGAAAACCCAATCTTGATGCCGATATGACCTTACTTTCTGTTGTACAAATGAATTCTCAAAATGACATTGAAGCAAATTTCCTTGTCATTGAATCATTGATTCAGCAAAGTAAGGCTCAAGCGGCGGAGTTAATTGTTTTCCCAGAAAATTTTGTTTGTTTTGCAGCAGGAAAACAGCGTGAAACTGCTGCGCAATTCGAGAGCATTCAACAGCGTTTAGAACAACTCGCTCATCGTTATAAAATTTGGATTATCGCGGGTACTCTCCCTTGCCCGTTTCGTCCTGATGGTTCAATCATTGATGATGGTCGAGTTCGAACCGTCAGTTTATGCATTAGCCCTGAAAGAACTGAAGCGCGTTATGACAAAATCCATTTATTTGACGTTCAGGTCAGTGATGCTGTAGGCGGCTATCAAGAGTCAAAATTCTTTGAAGCAGGTGATAAAGTCGTTGTTGCCAAAACACCGTTTGGCAATATTGGTCTGATGGTGTGTTACGACTTACGCTTTCCAGAACTTGCTCTAATGTTACGTCAGCAAGGGGCAAATATTTTAACTGCACCTGCTGCATTTACTTACACCACAGGACAACTTCATTGGCAATTACTATTACAAGCACGTGCAATGGATAGCCAATGTTATGTGCTTGGTGCAGCTCAGCAAGGCTGGCATGGTGAACAGCGTCAAACTTGGGGTCATGCAGGAATTACAAATAGCCGAGGGCAACTATTAGAAATGATTACGGCCGAAGGACATGGTTTAATTACATCTTCATTTGACCTAGCAGAACAAAATAATATTCGACTAGCAATGCCATTGATGCAGCATCGTAAACTTATCAATTATTAAAAATAATCGTTTTATCTGAGCACACTTTTGTTCAATTTATCCTCATATGGCATCACTTTGACTATTATAGTCAATTTTCATAAATGTATGTTTTGTAGGATCATGATTTAATAGGCTTTATTTATCATGGTAGAACAAGATCAAATGGTCATATTCTATACGTGATGTAATATCCTCAATTAATTCGTATTAAGTTTGATTTATGTTTAAAGTAATTTTCATTTTTTTATTTTTTATAGGGGCAATTGCACAACTTCATGCAGCCGTAGTTGAAACCAATACCAGTTCACAAAGTACCTTGTCCACGCCACAAAATTTATCGCTAAATTCTTTTGGGCAATGGGTGATTGGTTGGGGTACTGGGGCTGAAGGTGCGAGACAACGATTAGATAATATTCAGCGAGAGGATGTCATCATTATCAAACAAAAAGGTGCCACTTTAGAAATGATTATTGCTTGGCAACAATATTATGAACAAGAAGCGCTCAATAATCCCAATAATCCAACAGCTCGCTACAGAGCACGATTAATGAAAAAAATCGCTGAGCTTTGGTAATTATTGATGTGAAATCTGCGTAACTAATCATAAGCAGATCACGATATACTGATCACACGAATATACTGTTTGAGAAGCGCATGGGTGATGAACATCAGCAATTACGATTAGATAATCAGCTTTGTTTTCTGATTTACTCAACCAACCTTGCCTTAAATCAAGTCTACCGTCAATTGCTCTCTCCTCTCGGATTAACTTACCCTCAATATCTGGTAATGTTAGTGCTTTGGGAAAGGGATCAACTCAGTGTGTCTGAGATCGGTGAAAGATTATTCTTAGAATCTTCCACACTCACTCCATTATTAAAAAAACTTGAAGCCTCACAACTAATTTCACGCAAACGCTCAGTCGAAGATGAAAGACAGGTTATTATTTCTCTTACGCCACAAGGTCATACCTTAAAATTAGAAGCAGTCGATATTCCATCCAAAATTTCAGAAGCAGCGACCTGTTCAACCGCATCACTTACAGAGCTTAAAGATCAGCTTGCGACATTACGTCACCATCTCACGCAATAGAACCTAAGTTTACAAATCGATAACTTGCATTCCCAAATATATCGTGTACGATTTAATTGTACACAATATTTTTCAGGAATAAGAATCATGTCTCTAGAACAAGTCGTTTATCGTGCAAAAGCAAAAGCTACAGGTGGTCGTGATGGTCGCGCAACTTCATCAGACGGTGTCTTAGATGTTCAGTTAGGTGTGCCAAAAGAAATGGGCGGTGCTGGTGGTGAGGTGACCAATCCTGAGCAGCTCTTTGCGGCGGGTTATTCAGCATGTTTCTTAGGTGCAATGAAATTTGTTGCAAATCGAGATAAATTCAAAATTACGAAAGATGCTTATGTTGAAGGTGAAGTGGGAATTGGTCCAATTCCAAATGGCTTTGGTATCGAAGTCACTTTAAATGTTTATCTAATTGGTATGGAACAAGCAGAAGCTGAACAACTGGTTGCCGCTGCACACATTGTTTGTCCATATTCAAACGCAACTCGTGGCAATATTGATGTGAATTTTAATATCGTAACCATTGAATAAATATTTCAGATTTTATAAAAAAAAACAGCATGGTGATCCATGCTGTTTTTTACTTATATCATCTTTACACTTCCGCAGCTTCATTCGTCACACGCAATACTTCTTCTAATGTGGTTTTTCCAGCTAACACTTTCAATAAACCATCATCACGAATCGAAGCAGCATGGCGACGCGCATGATTTTCTAATTCAAACTCAGCTGCATTACCATGAATCAAACGGCGCATCGACTCATCTACTGGCACAATTTCATAAATTGCAGTTCGTCCGCTAAAGCCAACATGTGAACATTTTTCACAACCATGCGGTTCAGGCAACTGCATATATTCATCAACTTTGAGATGCTGAAACACTTGTCGCTCAAAATCATCAGCTTTTCGCCAAGTCACGCAATGTGGACACAAGGTCCGAACAAGACGTTGCGCAATAACACCTATCAAAGAACTTGCCAACAAGAATGGTTCGATCCCCATGTCTTTTAAACGTGTTACCGCACCAATTGCCGTATTGGTATGCAGTGTTGATAGCACTAAGTGACCCGTTAAAGAGGCTTGTACCGCAATTTCAGCAGTTTCAAGATCACGAATCTCACCCACCATCACCACATCTGGATCTTGGCGTAGCATTGCTTTTAATGCACGTGCAAAGGTCATATCGACTTTAGTATTGACCTGCGTTTGACCAATCCCCTCCAATTGATATTCAATCGGATCTTCGGCAGTCAAAATATTACGTGTATTGTCATTAAGATCAGACAATGCAGCATACAAGGTTGTGGTTTTACCCGAACCTGTTGGGCCTGTCACCAAGATAATGCCATGTGGGCGATGTACCAATTGCGTTAAACGCTCATAGTCATTTTTCATTAAACCAAGATGAGTCATGTTTAAACGCCCAGCTTGCTTGTCTAGTAAACGCATGACCACTCGTTCACCATGCGAAGACGGTAAAGTCGATACACGTACATCCACTTCACGTCCCGCTAAACGTAATGAAATACGCCCATCTTGTGGAACACGCTTTTCAGCAATATCCAGTTTCGCCATGACTTTAATACGTGATACCAATAATGGCGCAAGTTCACGGCGTGGCTGTACAATTTCACGCAGTTGACCATCGACACGTAAACGTACCGAAAGTTTTTTCTCAAAGGCTTCAATATGAATATCAGATGCGCTGACACGAATCGCTTCAGACAATAAGGCATTAATTAGGCGAACAATTGGTGCATCATCTTCTTGATCCATCAAGTCTTCAGCTTCAGGCACTTGGTCTGCCAAACTTAATAAATCTGGATGATCTTCTAGACCCGCAGCCACTTGTTGTGATTCACCTGTATCCCCTGCATAACTCGAACTCAATAGAGCATGGAACTCTTGATCAGTACATAATTGATCGTGAGCCGATTTCCCCAAAATTCGACGTGCTTCCTGCAAAGCAATACGCGCGGTGTCCTTCCGTCGCACAATAAAAATTTGATCACCTTCATAACGTAATAAAACGCCATGTCGTTTAGCAAAACTATAAGGAATTTGTATTTGTTTAAGTATTTGCATCACACAAATAATGATAAAAGAAAACAGTGAGTGTACTCTAAGCAGATTACAGCGTGAAGTCTGTTTAGCATACTCACACAGGAATTTTGCATCTTGTCTCAAAATAATCAATATCAAGCTCCACATGCCAACGAATTGAAATGGTGGGGCGAACAACAATTTGAAATTCAACAGGCCAAAGCGTGGCAATTCGGTTCATTGCTCTTTCGTCTCACTCGCGGCATCAAAGAGTGGCGTTTGGAATATCATCGCCCTCAATTTCAGTATGACTACGAGCAGCAGTGGCGAATATTGAATGATATTGAATTTGCCATGCCACCTCCTGCAAAAATTGAACGTTATATGTTTCACAAAACCAATGGCATCTTTCATTTGATGCCTCGCTTGGCGGATCGCTCAGTGGTGATTCGACCTGTTGACCCGATTTATATTCCTGCCGGCCAGCGTGGAACCTTATATATCAGTACACCCTTGTGGATTGCGGGTTTGGTTGACGGTCTTTCTGAGCCCTTATTTGATATTCCCGTGATTCAACCGAAAGACACTTGGTTTGGTAAAGACCCACAAAATGGTGAGATCTGCTACGCAACTTCTGTAGATGGTCGTATTGATTTGAATCTACTCAAACCGCGTGCTTTTCGCGCAGTCACTCCAATTGAGTTCCACAATACCAGTCATCACCAATTGCGTTTTGACCGTATGAATGTCCCCGTCCCTGCGTTGCCTTTATTTTATAGTGAAAGTACAGGTCGTTTATGGACCTCACAAATCAAAGTCTATTACGAAGGGACAGATCATCCAGCACGTATTCGGATTGAGAATAAAACCCCAACTCAAGCGGGTGAAGTGATTTATGTACATCCTCCTCGTGCGCCTGGCAGTACCTTATTCAATATGTTTGATTCATTCTTTTAAGAGGTTGCTATGCCTGATTCGAATATTCCAAAGGATGTTGCTAGTAGCCTCACCAGTATTTTCACCAATATTAACTTCGAACGTTTAAGTGAAATCGTTGTTGCGATTATTTTAGCGTTTATTGGTTTTGTAATCGCAAGACTGGTATCGAATGCCTTCATTCGTACAATTGGAAATCGTTTTAATGCCCATCAACGCTTGCTATGGCGTAGAGGGATTTTTTATTTTATTTTCCTGTTATTTATTATGACCAGCTTAAGAGAGGCTGGATTTAAACTCAGCGTGTTCTTGGGTGCAGCAGGAATTCTGACCGTTGCTTTGGGTTTTGCATCACAAACATCGGCAACCAATTTGATCAGTGGTTTATTTTTGATCGGAGAAGGTTCATTTGAAGTTGGTGATACGATTCAAATTACCTTAATTCGCGGACAAACGATTGAAGGACAAGTCATTTCAATTGACCTCCTCTCAGTTAAATTGCTAACACTAGATAATGTGTATATTCGCCTACCAAACGAACAATTGATTCGAACACCCGTCATGAATTTATCAAAATACCCAATACGGCGTATTCCAATTACATTGGCGATCAATTTCCATGAAGACATTATCAAAGTACGACAAGTACTTTTAGATGTTGCTGCTAAATATCCTTTGGTCATGGATGATCCGAAAGCAACCGTTACCGTAACAGCATTTAGGGAGTCATCGATTGAACTCCTTTTTGCGGTATGGTGTAGACAGGAAAATGCATTGAAAGTTCGCGATGAAATGCAAGAACGTGTACGCAATGGTTTCTTAGAAAATCAAATTGAAATTCCTGTACCTAAAATGGGCTTAATTGATCGCCCTTTACCATTAGAGGATGACGAAGTTGATCAATATGCAAATCAAAAAGAACTGAAAAAAGCGGAGAAAGAGAAATAATCAACTCTCTTTCTCAGATTCCTCAAGTGCTGGTGGTAACGGTGCAAGATAAGCAATCACAAGCATAATTGCACCTGACCCAATAAATGAAATGACACGAGTCAATGTGCCACTTTGCGATAGATCAAGCAGCAATAATTTAGCGACGACAATTGCCAATAATGCAGCTCCAACAAACCAGATTTGTCGAATATGACGGCGACTTGAAAATGTCATCAGAACAAAAGCCAAAATCACCCACAACAAAGTCAAACTCAACTGCACATCGCCATTCGACCAAATCTCGATACCCCATAGTGGCGTCCCAAGATAATGATGCATCGCACGTACAACAATACTACTCAAAACCAATAAGCCAACTAAAATAGTGGTGACTTTAAAGCCCCATTCTATTGAATGCTCATCACTCAACTTATAATGGTAGATTGTCCAAATCAGTCCGATGAAGATCAATAAGGAGAAAATATCAGTAAGATTTAATAAAGGTAAAAAATAATATTGTTCAGCAGAATGTATATCTAAACTAATTAGGATTAACCAAACAAGGCTTAAACTAAGCACGGGTATTTGTTGTAGAAGTTGGGTATTTTTAGTGGTTATTAAAAATATTCCATACAACACTGGAATGAGGGCTAATCCAATCAATGGCATAATTGGGAAAATCGACAAACCAATGCTCGCCAAACCTAGCCACAATAAGCTTGACCATATAATGAGACTTTCCTTAGAAGTAGTACTCTTCAAAGTGATTAACATTAGAGCCAATACAACCGAAGCAACCGCAAAGCTGACTTGATTTAACTTACTCGACCAATGCAACACGGAATACACATTCTCTGCAAAACTTTCACCATAAAGCAGAAATAATAAACTCCCCAATAAGATCAGCTGTACATTGTCCCACTGTAATCTTGATGTGAAGTGAACGACTAGACTGAAAGAAGCCAATAATAAAACTGCTATTGCTAAATATGGGCTCAGTCCATATTGTTGCCACTGTATCAATTCAACGCCTGCAATCGCTCCTGCATACATCCCCAATGCTAAAAAAATTCCACTGAGCATTCGAGCACTAAAATATTTTTCAACTTGTTGATAATTTAATAAATAGTAAGCTGAAATAAACTGAGCGATTGCATAGATGACTGTACTGAGTATCGGAAAGTGGTCATTTGACCAAACTTGAAAAATGAGTGCCACTGAACTTAACAGCACCAATACAACACCCACATAACGACTTAAACGATAACGTTCAGTTACTCCCCAGACAATTAATGCTGTACCTTGAATCACCCAACCCGTTGAAGTCCAATGTGCCCCTTTAGCCAATGGGAAAATTAATGCCGTAAAAACCACTGCAAGAATAAAGAAACTTTTTGCCAAGATAGATAATTGCGGATGTTGACGTTTAATCCATAGATTTAATGCGATGTACACAATGGCTAATGCAACAGCTCCCCAAGTTAATGCTTGAGTCGAGTTATGCATTAAATATGCATGCAAGGAAAAACCAAGTACGGGAACACTAAAAATAAGCCCAACATCTAAGATAGGCTGTAAACGTTGATGACTTTGAGGAACTGTCTGATCAATGCTTGTATCTTGAGTTTGTGTCCGTAACATTAGTTGGCTATAGCGAATGCTTAACCAAATGAATAAAGCAATATGCAGCCATAAGATCATATCCAAGGTGTCAAACTGATATGTTTTTGCATAGATCCCAATCGTTGCGCCACCGATAAACATGGTGGCAAAAAATGCGATTTGATGCAAAATTTTCCACGGCTGAATAAAATTAACCGCAGCAACAGCTAAATTAATTAAAAAGTAATAGCCAAATAAGAAAATCACATCAGGATGATTTTGTGGAATCACCAGTGGTGCAAGATATGCCATGCTCAAAGCTAACATCGCTAAATACAAGGCTTGCTGTTTTAAACTGAGATAGACCGTCGCTAATAATAGAATTACAAATAAAATACTCGCTGTACTTAAGTTAGCAATCACGGCGAAGTGATGCGAGAAAATCAAGGTCAAAAAAACGACTGCCAAACCAACGCCTTGTAAAGCTACAGCAAATAATTGGTTTTTCTTTTGTAGTAAATAACCTGCAATGGTCGTAATAACACCAGCAACAGCAATAAAACTCAGTTTCACACCCAAGCTTAATTGCCAATGCTCGCTAGCAAAGCGTAACAGTAACACCACGCCAACCATTAATATTGCAACTGCAACGCGTAAAATTGGATTGCCATGCATCATCCAATCAAGTGCAGGTTGCCACCATGATACTGTTTGAGTTGTTGCTTGATGCTCAAAATCAACAGGTGACTGACTATTTTGATTTGGTATCGCCTGATAATCAGCTTTCATCCACGCAGGATGTTGTTCAAAAACTGGTGTCTGAGTTTCTGTCTTCTTGGCTTCATCAAGATACTGCTCAATATTTTGGGCGTTGATCCTTTGCTGAGCTAAAGCCTTTATGTCAGGCTCTACATTTGCATATTGTTCCAAATGAATCAGTCGAGTTTGAAATGCGCTGATCGTTTGGATTAAACATAGCATTAATACCAATAATGCACCGCCAGCTAACCACATCCACGTATTGGCGTAAGCAAAAAGTGCCACGAGTGCCGCAGCATAAATGATAATTTTTTGCCCATTTATATTCGCTGATTGTGCAAAAAAACTTGGCGCGACCTGCTCTAGCTGGCGTAAGCGCTGATGAATTTCTGAAATAACGTGCACAATAACAACAGTTAATCCAATTGTTGCAGCAACAATCGCTCCATGCCATTGAAATGCAATTGCGCAAGCAAGCAGCACCGTCAAAGCAACTAAAACGATAATAATTCCCTGTTTATTTTTTTTATACATAGACTTAGATCAATTATGACACCTTCATTTAAGTTATCTTACTTGATCACTTGATAAGCAGCCATTTTTACATACAAAATACTGCAATTATTTAACGCGACACAGTTTGCCACTGCTCTAGAAGACAACAAGGACAGCCACTACTTTTTCACGTAAAATGGCATTTAGTTCATCATAAGGATTTGCATAATGCCACCTTTTGTCTTGGTTGACGGGTCTTATTTTTTATTTCGTGCTTTTCACGCTTTACCGCCATTAACAACCTCTACAGGTTTACACACCAACGCAATCCGTGGCGCAATTTCAGCAATTCAAAAGTTAATGCGTCGTACTCAGCCTACTCATATGGCTGTGATTTTTGATACACCAGAACCAACTTTCCGCCACAAATTATCACCTATTTATAAAGGTGATCGCCCAAGCATGCCTGAGGAATTATCTCAACAAATTCCCTATTTACATGCATTGATCAAAGCTCAAGGCATTCCTCTGTATAGTCTTCCGGGTGCAGAAGCCGATGATATTATTGGGACACTCACTAAACGTGCATTGGCTGAAGGTCACCATGTCTTAATCTCAACAGGTGACAAAGACATGGCACAATTGGTTAATGAACACGTTAAACTTGAAGATAGTTTTAAAGAACGTGTGTTAGATGAGGCGGGGGTATTAGAAAAATTTGGCGTACATCCTCATCAAATTATTGATTATCTCACCCTAATGGGAGATGCTTCTGACGGTATTATGGGAGTGCCAGGTGTCGGCGCAAAAACTGCCGCAAAACTACTGACTGAATATGGTTCATTAAATAATATTATTGCCAATGTTGATCAACTAAAAGGCAAAATCAGCCAAAATATTAAAGACAATTTAGAGAATATTAAGATTGACCATCAACTGGCCAGTATTGTCTGTGATCTAGATTTAGCTTTAGATTGGCATGACCTTAAACTCGCCAATCCAAATGTAGATCAATTACGTGACCTCTATACAGAACTAGAATTCCGTAACCAATTACAATCTTTAGACCATCCCAACAATCCAAATAATTCAGCTTACCAACAAACCTCTCAAAGTATTGTCAAAGCCGAACAGAAAATTGAGCAAGTGATTGCCGAAGATCATGCCAGCCTTTCCAGTCAAGATGATCAACTCGGAACAGCGACCTATCACACTGTATTAACTCAAGATGCTTGGGATGCTTTATTTCAACGTATGCAGCATGCTGATCATTTTGCAATTGATACTGAAACGACTAATCTAGATTATCGTGTTGCTGAGTTAGTCGGCTTCTCAATCGCATTCGATGCTCATGATGCTTACTATATACCTGTTGCACATGACTATGAAGGTGCACCTGCTCAACTCAACCGTGAAACATTATTAGCTCAGATCAAACCAATTTTAGAAAATGAGCAAATCAAAAAAATTGGTCATCATTTAAAATATGATGCGCATATTTTTGCTAATCACGGTATCACGATTCAAGGCTGGTATTTCGATACCATGCTTGCCTCGTATGTACTCAATGCAGCGGCAACTCGTCATGGGATGGATGATGTAGCACGTGTTTATCTCAGCCATTTGACCACTACTTTTGAACAAATCGCAGGTAAAGGTGTAAAGCAAAAAACCTTTAATCAAATTGAATTAGAAATAGCGGCACATTATGCTGCTGAAGATGCCCATGTCACTTATCGTCTTTATGAGGTCTTAAAAGCAAAACTGCAAAGCCATCCTGAACTGGTCAATATTTTGCATAACATCGAAATGCCTGTTGCTCGTGTCCTCACAGGTATGGAAGAAGATGGAATTAAACTGGATCATCAATTTTTGGATCAACTCAGTGTTGAGTTCTCTGAAACGATTCAAACTTTAGAAAACCAAGCAACGGAATTAGCAGGTGAAGCATTTAATATCGCATCACCTAAACAAGTGGGTGAAGTCCTATTTGATAAGCTTGGACTTAAAGGTGGTAAGAAAACTGCCACGGGTCAATACAGTACCAGTGAAAGTATTTTAGAGAAAATTGAACATCCCTTAGCTGAAGTTATTTTAGAACATCGCGGATTAGCAAAACTCAAAAATACTTATACTGATCGCTTGATCGAGCAATCACATGATGCAACGCATCGTGTACATACTAGTTATCACCAAGCACTCACGGCAACTGGGCGTTTATCTTCCACTGATCCAAATTTGCAAAATATTCCAATTCGTACACCAATTGGTCGTCAGATTCGTAAAGCATTTATTGCGCCTGAAGGTCGTGTATTACTCGCAGCCGATTATTCACAAATTGAGCTACGCTTAATGGCACATTTCTCTCAGGATGATGCCTTAGTCCACGCCTTCCAACAAGGTCAAGACGTACACCGTCGTACCGCATCAGAAGTATTGGGAATTGCAATTGAAGATGTCACCCATGATCAACGTCGACAAGCCAAAGCCGTTAACTTTGGTTTACTCTACGGAATGTCTGAGTTTGGTCTTACACGTCAACTGGGTTTTACACGCGAAGAATCTCGTAGCTATATTGCACGTTATTTCCAACGCTATCCGGGTGTACTTGACTATATGGAACGTACTCGCCAGATCGCACGTGAACAAGGCTTTGTTGAAACCATTTTAGGTCGTCGTTTATATACGCCCGACATTATGGCAACCAATAAAATGATCAAACAGGCAGCTGAACGTGCAGCAATCAATGCACCATTGCAAGGAAGTGCTGCTGATATCATTAAACTTGCCATGATTGCAGTTGATAAAGTCCTACCAAAAGATCAGGCTAAGCTGTTATTACAAGTTCACGATGAATTGGTGTTTGAAGCAGATGTCGCCATTGCGGATGAACTTTCAAAACAGATTACTAAAGTGATGCAGTCTGTATTGGAAATTTCAGTGCCATTTGTGGTTGAAGTTGGACAAGGTCTTAACTGGGATGCTGCTCACTAATACGTGAGCAATAAAAAAAGGATTGTGTTTTACACAATCCTTTTTTTATTTTTGAAGCAGATTAAAGACCTGTTAAAAGAACTTTAGCTGCTTCATTCATTAAGATCTCAGCAATATATAAAGCTAAGAAAGCCAAAATTGGAGATAAATCAATCATCCCCATATTCGGTAACAGACGACGAAATGGCGCAAGTAAAGGTTCTGCAAGCTCTTGAATCACTTCAATATAAGGTGATCGTGACTGCGTAAACATCACCACCCAACTCAAAATGATCGTTGCAAAAATTAAATAACGACAGAAACGAATTAAATCTTGGATCATCGTCACAAATGTCGTGATTACAAGATACACTGCGCTATGTGGCATTTGTCCTGACAAATACATCAACCCAAAAATTTTCAGTAAGTACAATACCACCAACAAAGCAACTGCGGCTAAATTAACACGCCCCTTGCCTAGAGTGGGAAAAATACGGCTAAAAACATCCACAATCTTGGTCGCTTTCACGGTTGAAAGGACCACAGGATTGTATGGACTGACTGCCGCTAATTGCATTAAAAAACGGAAAAAGACCAATAAAATTGCAACATTGATCAAAACACCAAAAATTAGCGCAGAACTTGCACCCATAATTGTCTTATCCTACTTAAACCGATTTAGTCTTGTCACTCAACTCTTGTGCAAGCTCTTGGCTACGCTTCTGAGCTGCTGCAAGCGCTGCTTGAATATTTTGTGAAATCTGCGCACGATCAAACACTTCTAGAGCTGCTTGCGTTGTACCATTTGGAGAAGTCACATTTTTACGTAATTCTGTTGGAGAATTTGAGCTAGTAATCGCCATTTGTGCCGCACCCAACGCTGTTTGCAGGGTCAATGCTGTCGCGACTTTCTCATCTAAGCCCAAGTTTTTACCTGCACGAATCATACTTTCCATCAAGTAAAAGAAATAGGCTGGACCAGAACCAGAGACTGCTGTTACTGCATCAATTTGCGCTTCATTGTCTACCCAAATGGTTAAACCTGTCGCAGCCAAAATTTGACTGGTTAATTCACGATCTTGAGCATTTACTGCTTCAGATGCATAAATACCATGTGCACCCGTTTGTACCAATGCTGGCGTGTTGGGCATTACACGAACAATACGCTGACTACCGCCAATTAAATCTGAAATCGTTTGAATTTCAGCACCTGCAATAATTGAAATCACGAGTTTATCTGACAATAAGTCTTTCAATGGTTGTAATACCGTTGCCAAAACTTGGGGTTTAACCGCCAATACCACAACGTCCGCATTTTTAATTGCGTCCACATTGTCTGTTGTGGTTTGAATATTTTTTTCTTCTAAGATGTGACGAATTTGCTCGACTGGATCAGAAACGGTAATGCGGGTCGTCGGTAAACCACGAGAAAGTAGCCCACCAATCAAGGCTTGCGCCATGTTACCACCACCAATAAAACAAATATTTTGATTCAATGTTGTCGCCATGTCCTACTCATCATATGAAAAAGACTGCTGAAAAAAGTCATTGCAGTCAGAAATTAAACTTGGTTGCCAACCGCCCTGTTCTAAATAATCAGATTGCGCCAACCAAAAACCCTTTGGGCTAAAAACCCCAAGCATAACATTATCTACGACTAATATTTGAATTGTATGACGTAACCAAGGCAAAATCTGTGCATCTTGAATGGCTTTTTTCAGTGGCCAATGTCCAACACGACCATAGAGATGAATTTTTTCCCCCCCTAGGCGTTTCAGCAGCTTTAACTCTCGCCCTAAAAGCTGGGATGAAAACCCAATCACTTGAGATTCGATTTTAAACGTTCCAGCCGCAACTTTGATCGTTTCACCCATTTCATATCGCTCTAATAATGCAGGGAGAATGGTAGATTGTTTTTCTGCATATAATTGGTTGTGAGTTAAACGATATAATTTTTTCTGATAGCGAACAAAATAGTGTTGATTGATATGTAAAATTGCCTGGGCATCTGGCTTTGCCAGAATAACCTCTTGTTGTAAGCGTTGTACCATATCGTAGCTTGGGCGATATTGATCCTTACCTTTTACCCAAGCGGACAGTAATTGACGTTGTCGTGCATCCGATAATTCCAACAGACAAGTTAAATCCAGCTCATTCTCAGTTGCACATAATTTCCAATCACTTTGCAGCACATCATCTAAAATTTCTGCGGCATCTTGCATCAGATAACTCGTTCGTGACATAGCTGATTGCATTTTAGGGAAGCGATTTTCTAATACAGGCCATAACTCTTCTCGACACCATGCCCGATCATAGTACGTATCGTAATTAGTGAGATCAGTCACATAATCAAAACCCAGTTGCTGTGACCATTGCTCAATTTTCTCACGACTGATATCTAAAAATGGTCGCCAAATGGTCATATCTTGCCGAACATCAATTTGCTGCATCGCGGCCAAACCATTGACACCTGCACCAGAAAATAATCGTAATAACAGCGTTTCCGCTTGATCTTGCTGATGATGCCCGAGTACTAAAATGTCATTCTCAGTTAAATGTCTACAATAAGCCTGATAGCGCGCATTTCGTGCTTGTTGCTCTAAATTACCTGACTCGACTGAGACTTTTTGCAAAATACAAGGAATCTTTAGCGCATCAGCGTGCTTTTGTACTAAATTGCCCCATTCTTCACTCATCGATTGAAGTTGATGATCAATATATATCGCGCGGGTTCGGGTGGGGAAAAGTTCAGACATCAGATACAGCAACAGCATGGAATCCATGCCGCCGCTGCACCCAATTAAGAATTGAGTTTGTTCAGAAAAATGCTGAGTTTGTGCTAAGACGCGATGCCTAAATTGCTGCTGCCAAACTTCATTAAACGTTGATAACGTGCATCGCATCGTTCTTGTGCATCCATCGGTTGCAATTCATTTAAGGCTAGTTTTAACACATCTTTCAAATCATGCATGACTTTTTCAGGCTGTAAGTGAGCACCCTCACCCTCATCCACCACATACTCAACAATACCTAAAGCTTTCAGCTTGTCGGCAGTTAATGCAAGCGCTTCACTGGCTTGTGCAGCTTTGTCCGCAGTTTTCCATAAAATCGAAGCACAGCCTTCAGGTGAAATGACTGAGTAAATACTATGCGATAGCATAATCACGCGGTCAGCGACACCAATACCAAGTGCCCCGCCAGAACCGCCTTCGCCAAGCACAGTCGCAATCACAGGTACTTTTAAACTAGAAAGCTGCGCTAAACTTGTTGCAATCGCTTCTGCTTGACCACGCTCTTCGGCACCTACACCAGGATAAGCACCCATGGTATCGACAAAAGTAAATACTGGGAGATTAAAACGTTCAGCCATATCAAGTAAACGCTGTGATTTACGATAACCTTCTGGATTACACATACCGAAGTTATGTTGTAATTTTTCACGCGTACTGCGACCACGATGTTGACCAACCACCATCACTGGCTGCCCATCGAAACGGGCTAAACCACCAATCATAGCACCATCGTCACCATATAAACGGTCGCCATGAAGAGCATCAAATTCAGTAAAGATTTCACTGACATAATCTAGAAATTGCGGACGTTCAGGATGTCGTGCAATTTGAACCGTAGCCCAAGCCTTGGACTGAGTCGCTTTATTTTTCATAAGTCGTAGATAATCCCTAACAAGGATATATTGTTAATCAACAAAATTGTCTGACTGAATATTTAACTCAATGTCCCAATGTTTAAATTGCACTTGCTCATCATGCAAGTCTGCAACCAATAAAGGCCATTGTTTAGCATCACCAGAAACGCTGAGTTGCCATTGTTGATCATTTCCAACGCTCAGTTCAATGGCAGGAAGCATCTGATCACTACGACTATGGTTCAGCAAAACAGCGAGACGAAGCAACAAGCACAGATACAATAAATGACTACCACCAACTTTTAGAACGTCATTTTTTGCATCAGCACGTAACTTACGACGATGATGTGAAACTAAATGAGACAGATGATTTTGATCAATTTGTGAAAAACCCGGAATATCGGAGTGCTGTAATAAATATGCGCCATGACGATGGTATCCACCATGACTAATTGCTAATCCGATCTCATGCAAATAGGCCGCACGACGCAGTAAGTCACTGTCTTCAGTCGTTAAATTTAAAGCATCCGCCACACCATCAAATAAGTGTTGTGCTGTATTTACGACACGTTCCGCTTGCTTGGGGTCAGCATTATAACGTCCCATTAAAGCTTGCACACTTCGGTCACGAATATCTTCATGTTTAAAGCGACCAAGTAAGTCATACATTACGCCTTCACGTAAAGCACCATCAGAATATGCCAATTTATCCAGCTCTAAAACTTCAAAAATGGCATATAAAATCGCAAGACCTGCTGGCAAAACTGCTCGTCGATCTTCACGTAGACCTTCAAAATCAATTTCAGAAATATGTTTAAATTTGAGCAAACGATCTTTTAACTTATATAAACCTTCACGAGTTAAATTTTCTTGTTCATCGCTCAAACCAAGATTTACAGTAATTTGACGACAAGCTTTGATTGTTCCACTTGAGCCAACAACAGTATCCCAACCTTCTGCTTTATAGGTATTTGCAATCGCAGAGAGTTCTTTACGCGCTGCGACAACAGCTTTATCAAAAGCCTTGCTTGAAATCTCACCATCAGCAAAATAAGCTTTACTGTAAGCGACACAACCCATTTGCAAAGATTCAGTGTGCAGTGGCTCAAATTCTTCGCCGATAATGAACTCTGTTGAACCACCACCAATATCAATTACTAAACGTCGACCACCATTCGCCATCGTGTGTGAAACGCCTAAATAAATTAGACGCGCTTCTTCACGTCCAGCAATAATTTCAATTGGTTTTGGTAAAATTTCAGCTGCTTTTTGAATAAATTCATGACCATTTTTTGCTTGTCTTAAAGCATTCGTCGCCACAATTCTTAGACGATTTGCTTGAACAGAGCTTAAACGACCTACAAAACGAGCCAAACACGCAAGTCCACGCTGTTGCGCAGCTTCAGTTAAATTTTTATTTTCATCCAGTCCAGCCGCTAATTGTACTTTTTCTGACATTGAAGCAACTTTTTTCACTTCACCGTGATCAACACGAGCAATCGCCAAGTGGAAACTATTTGATCCCATATCAATTGCAGCAAGTAATTCTTCATCAATCAGAAAATCAGACATTATTCATATAAACCTATGCTCAATTCACGCATTAGAGTAATTCACACGCCAATAATTTTAAAGTCATTTTAAGCAATAATAGGTGCGTATTTTCGCTTTTAAGCTATAAATGATTGTAGAAGCCGATAATCAACATCGTGAGCATCCATTAGACTTTTCATTTTGAAACTTGAATAATCAGAACAAACCCTTACATTGAGTAAAGTAGCAATGTAATATTCATGCTGATGATGAACGAATTTGCACTTTATTTATTAAATTTGGAGTAACCTTATGTCTGCGACTATTGTTAATACAACTGATGAAAACTTCCAAGCAGATGTTTTAGATGCTGAAACTCCTGTACTTGTTGACTTCTGGGCTGGCTGGTGTGCACCATGTAAAGCCATTGCACCAGTGCTAGAAGACCTTTCAAATGAATATGCAGGAAAAGTCAAAATCGTTAAAGTTGACGTGACTGCATGTGAAGACACTGCTGTGAAGTACAACATTCGTAACATTCCAGCATTATTAATGTTTAAAAATGGCGAAGTTGTTGCTCAACAAGTCGGTGCAGCACCTCGTTCTAAACTTGCAGCATTTATTGATCAAAATATCTAATGAGATTTTGACCGTATAAATAAGAGAAATACGTCTAAATTAAGCGACGTATTTCTCAGTAAAAATTGACAAATTTCTTAGTTTCGCTTATATTCTTGGATCAAGAAGCTTTGAATGGAATCTACTTCATCGCGTTTCTTACAAGACACAAACATAAGATCGCCGCTCGGCAATAATAATTGTTTTCACATTTCTCTCTGAAACAATGAACCAGACTACTGAATTGTGGTTGTGTAACTATGCAATTACATCAGCATGTATGTATGCGGTCGATTTTTTATTCTTTCCAAACACTCCTCCACTTATTCCATTCTGTCTGATCACTTATGAACTTAACTGAACTCAAGAAAAAACCCATTGGCGAACTCATTAAAATTGCGGAGTTTATGGGCCTTGAAGGCATGGCACGTAACCGTAAACAAGATATTATTTTTGCCATTTTAAAACGCCATGCCATGAATGGCGAAGAAATTTTTGGTGATGGTGTTCTCGAAATTCTTTCAGATGGTTTTGGCTTTTTACGCTCTGCTGCTGGTTCATATTTAGCAGGACCAGATGATATCTATGTCAGCCCATCTCAAATTCGCCGTTTTAACTTACGCACAGGCGATACTATTACAGGTACTATTCGTCCACCAAAAGAAGGCGAACGTTACTTTGCATTACTAAAAGTTAATCAAATTAACTATGACACACCTGAGAACTCGCGTAATAAAATTTTATTCGAGAACTTAACCCCTCTCTTCCCAACAGAACAACTGATTATGGAATTGGGCAACGGTACAACTGAAGATCTCACAGCTCGTGTGGTCGATTTGGTTGCTCCGATTGGTAAAGGTCAACGTTCTATTATTGTTGCACCGCCTAAAGCGGGTAAAACAATGCTATTACAAAACATTGCTCAATCCATTGTGCGTAATAATCCCGAAGTGTTCTTAATTGTACTTTTGATTGATGAACGCCCTGAAGAAGTTACAGAAATGGAACGTACTGTTCGCGGTGAAGTTGTGGCATCCACATTTGATGAAGCACCTGCTCGCCATGTTCAGGTTGCAGAAATGGTGATTGAGAAAGCAAAACGTTTAGTTGAGCATAAAAAAGACGTTGTGATTTTACTTGACTCAATTACTCGTCTTGCGCGTGCTTACAACACTGTGATCCCATCATCAGGTAAGGTATTAACCGGTGGTGTGGATGCTCATGCATTAGAACGCCCTAAACGTTTCTTTGGTGCTGCACGTAACATCGAAGAAGGTGGTTCTCTAACCATTATTTCAACTGCTTTGATCGAAACAGGCAGTAAAATGGATGACGTGATTTACGAAGAATTTAAAGGTACAGGTAACCAAGAAATTACACTTGATCGCCGTATTGCAGAGAAACGTGTATTCCCTGCAATGAATATCAAAAAATCTGGAACTCGTCGTGAAGAGCGCCTAATGGGTGAAGAAAATTTACGCAAAGTTTGGATTTTACGCAAATTGCTTCACCCTATGGATGAACTTGCTGCAATGGAATTCTTATTAGATCGTATGAAGGAAACCAAAACTAATGATGACTTCTTTGATCAAATGAAACGTAAAGCATCTACATAAGATTAGTGGATTAAAAAGGCTACTTTTATGGTAGCCTTTTTTATTTGGTTGACAAACTTACATAATATTTACAGATTATTTTAGAATTCCAATAAAACAATAAGCTATTGTTTTTAATAAATTTAAAATTAATTCCAATGATAAAAACCATAAAATACCGATTTTAATCTTAATTTCCATAGTTTTTTTCTATCAAAAAATAGCCAAATTCTGCCCATTTTTGTTGTTTTGTTGGACAGAACAGTAGTAATTCATGATCTGCTTTGATAGGATAGCGACAGACCAGTTAGGCTGCTCCCTGCGTTGTTACCTAAAGCGTTTAGGAATAATAAAAGCACAAACAGACTAACTCTAGGTTTTTTTTAATCTCACAATTTTATGAGAGTGATGCCATGTTATTCAAAAAATTCGCTGTTGCTGCTGCTATTGCTACTACTTTAGCTTTCGTTGGTTGCTCTAAGAAAGAAGAAGCTCCTGCTGCTGATGCTAACGCTGCTGCTTCTGAAGCTGTAGCTGCTGCTTCTGAAGCTACTACTGCTGTTGAAGCTGCTGCTTCTGACGTTGCTGCTGCTGCTTCTGACGTTGCTGCTGCTGCTTCTGACGTTGCTGCTTCTGAAGCTGCTCCAGCTTCTGCTGCTCAATAATCTAATATTTTTAGATTATCAAAAAGAGAACCTTTATAGGTTCTCTTTTTTTACGCCTAGATTTTTAATCAAATAAAAATATCACTATAAAAAAGCAGATCAATCGATCTGCTCATTTCCAACGCGCTGTCTAAATTTTTGACCTGCTCTAAACGTAACCACTCGGCGGGCAGAAATCGGAATTTCTTCACCCGTTTTTGGATTGCGTCCTGGACGTTCACGTTTATCACGTAATTCAAAATTACCGAAACCAGAAAGTTTGACTTGTTCACCCGCAATTAATGCTTGGCTAATTTCATCAAAAAATAGCTCGACCATCTGTTTTGCTTCACGGCGATTTAAGCTAGTAAGCTCACTTAAATGGTCCGCCATCTCTGCTTTTGTTAATGCTGTCATGAGGCCCTCAATGTCGCTTGGTAAGTGTCTTCCAACACTTGAATAATGTTATCCATACCAGATTTAATTTCAGCATCTTCAAGCGTACGAGTTGGGTGTTGCCACAACACTGCAAAAGCTAAAGAGCGTTTGCCTTGTTCAACCCCTTGCCCCGTATACACATCGAACAACCATGTAGAGTCGAGTAACTCTCCACCAGTTTGCTCAATTAACCGCTGAATATCTCTTACCTCAATATTATCAGAGATTAAAAGCGCAATATCACGTCTAACCGATGGAAAACGTGATAATTCTGTAAAATTAGATACATAAGATTGCAAAACCGCCTGTTGATCTAGCTCAGCAACCCAAGTTATGCCTAAATCAAGTTCATTTTCCAAAGATGGATGTAAGCGACCGAGATAACCAATCGATTGTCCATTGACTAGAATTTCAGCTGATTGACCTGGATGTAGCCACGCACGTTCAGTACGAACAAATTCAACATTCACACGACCCGCAGCTAAAACCTCCTCAATCTCACCTTTGAAATCAAAGAAATCCATTGCTTGAGGTTTCACATGCCAAGATTCTGGTGTACGAGAACCAACGGCAATCAGTGCCAAAGTTGGAATTTGCTGAAGATCATGAATACTTTGCGCATTCTGATAATCAAAACGCAAGCCCAACTCAAAGAAACGTACACGCTGCTGTTGACGATTGAGATTGTACTGTACACAAGGAATCAAACTCGATAACAAGGTACTACGCATTGCTGCCAAATCACTTGAAATTGGATTGGCAAGCATTAATGGTTGTACATTTGGATTCAACTGCTTTTCAAGTTTTGCATCAGCAAAGCTAAAGCTGATAGCTTCTTGATAACCCAATGTCGCAACAGTTTGACGTAATTGTGCAACTTCAAAACGGTCTTGATACTTTTCTAATTGCACATCAATTTTTGGCAAACTGATTTGAATATTGTCATAGCCGTGAATACGTGCAACTTCTTCAATCAGGTCTTGATAGATTGCCATATCATAACGATGTGATGGTGGGACAACACTCCACTCTCCTTCAGCTTTGGTTTCCACCACACAGCCCAACCGTGTTAACGCATCCGCAATAAAATCACCAGCAACTGGATAGCCCAACAATTGGTCTACTTGTGCTTGTTTTAATGCAATCGCTTCACGCTTCGGCAATAAAGCCTCTTGCTCAGCAACCGTAATTGGACCAAACTCACCACCAGCAAAGGCTTGAATCAGCTCAGAAGCACGGTGCATGGCGATCATTGGCAATTCAAAGTCTACACCACGTTCGTAGCGCTGTGATGAGTCAGTATGCAAACCAAAACGACGAGCACGTCCTGCAATAGCTAAAGGTGCAAAGAATGCGCTTTCAAGGAAGATATCTTGAGTTTCATCAGTTACCGATGAATCCAACCCACCCATAATCCCTGCAATCGCCAATAGTTTTTGATCATCGGCAATGACCATGATGTCATCTTGCAATTCAACTTCTTGATCGTTGAGCAAAGTCAGTTTTTCTTGTGGTCGCGCTTGGCGCACTTGAATCGAACCTTCGATTTTTGCCAAATCAAAAGCATGCATCGGTTGGCCGAGTTCAAGTAACACATAATTGGTAATATCCACCAAAATACTATGGGTACGAATGCCTGAGCGTGTCAATGCCTGTTCCATCCATTCAGGGGTTGGCGCTTTCACATTGACATTTTTAACGATACGACCTAAATAACGTGGTGTACCTTCTGTACTGATGCTGACCACTTTCTCATCAGCAATATTTGCTGCAATGGCCTGAATCTTTGGCTCATTCACTTCAAGCTGGTTAATCACCGCGATTTCACGCGCAATCCCGCGGATACTAAAGCAGTCACCACGGTTTGGCGTGATACTGATGTCAATCACATTGTCATCAAGTTTTAAATATTCACGAATATTCATTCCCACTGGTGCATCAGGAGGCAACTCTAACAAACCATCAATTTTGTCTTCTAAATCAATTTCAGAAGCACCGCAGAGCATACCTTGTGATTCCACACCACGCAGCTTGCCTTTTTTAATTTTGAAATCGCCTGGCAATACTGCACCGATCGTTGCAACAGGAGCTTTCATGCCCACACGAACATTTGGCGCACCACATACGATCTGTAAGGGTTCACCTGAACCAATATTAATCGTGGTCACACGTAAACGATCTGCATCTGGATGTTGTTCAACCGTAAGGACTTCACCAACAACCACACCGCTAAACGGTTTTGCTACAGGCGCTAACTCATCAACTTCCAAACCCAACATGGTCAATTGATCAGACAATGTATCGCTATCAATGGCTGGATTTACCCAGCTGCGTAACCAATTTTCACTAATTTTCATTTGTATAAACCTTCTTTAATCCTGAAAAACTGTTTAGGCAAACTGGCGTAAGAAACGCACGTCATTTTGGTAGAACATACGCAAATCATTGATGCCATAACGCAACATTGCAAAACGTTCTACCCCTAGACCAAAGGCAAAGCCTTTGTATTTATCAGGATCAATTCCTGCAGCACGCAATACATTTGGATGCACCATGCCACAGCCTAAAACTTCTAACCAACGACCACGTTCATCCATAATATCCACTTCTGCACTTGGCTCTGTAAATGGAAAGTAAGATGGACGGAAACGTACTTTTAAATCTTTTTCAAAGAACTCATTGAGTAGGTTAATCAATAAACCTTTTAACTCAGCAAAGCTAGTATTTTCAGCAACGTACAAACCTTCGATCTGATGGAACATTGGCGAATGGGTTTGATCTGAGTCACAACGATAAACACGGCCAGGACACACGATACGAATTGGCGGCTGACTGGTTTCCATGGTTCGAATTTGCACGCCCGAAGTATGGGTACGAAGCAAATGCGTTGCATCAAAGTAGAAAGTGTCATGCATCGCACGGGCTGGGTGATGTCCCGGAATATTTAAGGCTTCAAAGTTGTGATAATCATCTTCAACTTCTGGACCATGAGCAATTTGGAAACCCGCTTTAGTAAAGAATTGGCAAATACGCTCTTGTACTTGAGTAACAGGATGAATACTTCCCATGCGCTGACCGCGGCCCGGTAAAGTAATATCAATGGTTTCACTTGCTAATTTTTTTGCAAGTTCAGCTTGTTGTAATGTCTGTTGACGCTCGGTCAAAGCTGCATTGATTGCTTCACGAACAGCATGGATGGCAGCACCTTGTACTTTTCGTTCTTCAGGATCCATTTTTCCAAGTGCTTTCGACTGCTCTGCAAGCTGGCTTTTTTTCCCTGTAAATTGCACACGAACTTGATCGAGTGCAGCAAGGTCTTGAGCCGCTGCAATGGCAGCAAGCGCTTCAGTGGTCAGGGCTTCCAGTGACATAGTAACTCTCAAAGCAACAAAATATAGAAATATAATAAAACGCTATAGTTTATCAGCTTTTTACCGGTTTGATGAAAATAAACAGCGGTTTAAATAGCGTACTTTTGAAAATATAGACGCAAAAATAAAACAACAAGATACCTAAGCAGATCAACTAAAATTTCTGAAAATTACTCAACAATTGAATAAAATGTATAAGATACCGATATCGTCAATGAGAAAGAATAACGATGGCGCTTGATCAAATCTGGAAACAACAGCTTACATTAGTGACTTATGGCAATGAGTTTCTTGCAGGTGAACTCAATTTTAGCCGCTGGATTGAACATCCAATTTTCAATCAAAATCGACTGATTTTTAGAGACTTACTGTCTCAACATCTATTGGCACAACATTTCCAGATTTGGCTTGAAGGCCTAAAAAAACAAGGCGTTAAAAAACTCAGCCTGCATTTATCTAGCGTACTTAATGATGAGCAAAATCCAAATGCTAACGTAGAGCTGCTTCCTTTTGCGCATTTTATTGTGAGCCATCAAGGCAATAAAAAAACCGCATGGATTTGTGGACTTGAACTTGCAGAGTGGTACAACAGTGATAATGAGTTTGAAGCTCCACTTTCTCAATGCACAACGCTCCGCGAAGAAAGCTTTTGGCGTTATGAGTTGAATGATAAATTCGCAAAAAAAGTTGATGCAGACTTACAGAAGGTAAATTGGAATGAGATTGCCGTTTTCTTAGAACGAGAGTTATTCAATCATAAATATACTGAAGACTTTTTAGAACCTGAACAACAAGACTTTCCTTTTTACGGCTACGAGATTAATCCAACAGCTATTTCAAGCAAACAGCTTGCACTCATTCCAACCGATTATCCTGCGGACTGTGCGCATCGTTTATTACATCGCACACAAGCATTAACTGATTATTTAGAACAACAAAGAAAGCATCCTTATACGGCTACAGGTGAGTTAATTAGCCCTGAAGAACAGATCAATCTCCGTAATTTTTCACAAAAAACTGATGACTTATTTGCAAAGCTGATTGTAAAAACCGCAAATCACTACCAAACGGCTCAACTTACGGCAGAAGAACCTGAAATCATTGACCGAACCATGGAAATTCCACATCAGATTGATAAGTCTCCCCATCATAAAGTAGGTGCGTCTGGCGTAATTAAATTGATTATATTAACCGTGATTATTTGTCTAGTTGCTTATTATTTTGGGCTATAACTCCCATCAAACGCTCAGTCATATTCATAGATGTTGATAAAATCAGATTCAGATGATGGCTCAAATTCTATCGTCATAACATCAGCATGTTTGAACAGACTTATATAAGGGCTATACAATAAATCTGAGTATAGCTTCTTCCCAAAGGCTCAATACTACTGAACCAGAAATTGAGACCGAACCTGCATGAGTGCAAAACCAAGTAGGTTTAGGCCTTTCCATTGTTTCGGATCTTGAATCTGTTCATGGTCTTGCGCCATACCAATACCCCAAATTTTATCAACGGGTGATGCCTCAACAAGAATACGATCCTTCGTCGTTATTAAGAAATCGCTTAGTTCAGGATGCTGTGAAAATTTAGCTAGATTGGCTTCCACCACAATATCAAAGCGTTTTTCTAACCACACTTGTTCATCGTAGTTCTGCACTTTTCGACCACGTTGCTTTGCCTCATTTGGATGTGTGACCTTCAAAATTTGATTAAATATCTCATCATCATGAAAGAGTTTCGCTTTTTGCGCCATCATATAATGTTCAGCCGTGAGATATTCAATTCCATCCTGTTTAAATGGCGATGGAAACCACTGACTCAAACAACTTTTATCAACAAGATTGGCTTGCTTTGGAGTATGTCCCCAAAAATATAAATACTTGAACTGGTGACCTTGTTTAGTTTTTTCAATTAAATCATTTAAAAAAATTTCATCTTGCATCATCTATCTCTGATTATTATCTATTATTGAAAATCCAATTCACTAAAAATAAAAAAGACCGCTAAAAAGCGGTCTTTTTTTGAATCTCTAAGCTTATGCAGCTAATGCGCCTTTAGCTTTTTCAGCTAAAGCAGCAAATGCAACTGCATCATGCATAGCGATATCAGCTAATACGCGACGGTCGATGATCACTTGAGCTTTTTTCAAGCCATCGATCATACGGCTGTAAGACAAACCGTTAAGACGAGCACCAGCATTGATACGCGCAATCCATAAAGCACGGAATTGACGTTTCTTTTGACGGCGGTCACGGTAAGCGTATTGACCAGCTTTGATTACCGCTTGGAACGCTACGCGGTAAACGCGTGAACGAGCACCATAGTAACCTTTAGCGCGAGCAAGAATTTTTTTGTGACGGCGATGAGCCACTACACCACGTTTTACACGAGCCATTTATAATCTCCTTAGATGTATGGGCACATAGCACGAACTGATGCAACGTCACTTACGTGAACCATTACACAACCGCGCAATTGACGGATACGCTTAGCAGATTTTTTGGTCAAAATGTGGCGCTTGAATGCTTGTTTGCGCTTGAAACCGTTTGCAGTCGCTTTAAAGCGTTTAGCTGCACCACGGCGAGTTTTTAACTTAGCCATAGTAACCTCTTTTGGGCACCTGTTCGGCTCGTTTGCACTATTGCAAATCGACCTGCAGGTAAGGAAGGCAGTATCATATAGCATCTGCCTTTAAAACAAAAGTAAAATGCTCATTTTTTAACAGCAACTACTTTATTTTTCTCAAACGTTATTTTCCATAACTAATTCTCAAATTATGAGAAAAATCTACAAAATCAGCACCTATAATAGAATCAAATTATTAAATCTTTATTCTTATGAATATTCAGAATGACGCATTCGCCGCGTTACGGTATCGAGATTTCTCTATTGTGACCTTGAATCAATTTTGCTTAACACTGGCAATTTTAATTCAGGAAATTATTGTTGCTTATTCACTCTATCAAATCACTCGTGATCCCCTAACCTTAGGTTTTATTGGTCTGGCTGAAGCAATCCCATTTATCACGCTTTCTTTATGGGGTGGCTATTTTGCAGATAAACTGAATAAACAAAGCATTATGAAAGTCTGTTTATTCTTTTCCATTCCTTTACCTTTGGTTCTTTGGTCATTGTTCCATTTACATGGCTTAGAAAAAATTGGTATTAGCACACTTTCTTGGGACATTTATGCTGTCATATTTGCCTTGGGTACTATTCGAGGTTTTTACAATCCATCAGCAACCTCACTCAAACCGTTTTTAATTCCACGCGAACTGTATGCCAATGGTGCCACTTGGACCACGATCGGCTGGCAAAGTGGTGTCATTATCGGGCCAATGTTGGGTGGCTTTATGTTGGCATTTTTGGGACGTGAAACGAGTCTTTTTGCAGTATCAGCATTATTGGCGATCTGCTTTATTTTGATTAATTGCTTACAGAAACGTACATTCCCAAAAATGGAAGCTGAGAATGTCTTACAAAGCCTGACCGATGGTTTTCGCTTTATTTGGAAAACCAAAATTGTTTTATGGGCAATCTCACTAGACTTGGTATCGGTACTCTTTGGTGGTGTAATTGCTCTGTTGCCCATTTTTGCCGAAGAAATCTTAAAGGTTGGCCCTGAAGGTTTAGGTTATCTACGCGCCGCCCCTTCGATCGGCGCACTCGTCACCATGATTGTCCTGACCAAGTTCCCGCCTATGCACCACGCTTGGCGAAATATGCTCTTGGCAGTGGCTGGTTTTGGTATTTTTACAATTTTATTCGCTTTTTCAAACAATATATGGCTGTCACTGTTTGCACTAATGATGACTGGTGCATGTGACAGTGTTTCAGTGGTAATTCGCCAAACTGTATTGCAAATTTTCCCGCCTGAAAATATGCGAGGTCGAGTTGCAGCAGTGAATGGTATGTTCGTTTCATCTAGTAATGAACTCGGCGCGTTTGAATCTGGTCTTGCAGCTAAATATCTTGGGACAATCACCGCAACTATATTTGGTGGTTGTATGACGCTTGCAGTTGTAAGTTACTGTTGGTTTAAAACCAGCAATTTATTTAAAGTCGATATTACTAAAGGTACTGATCATTAAGTATTTTGGGAAAGGCTAAATCTTTCCCTTATTTTTAAAAAATTCCTAGATATAAAGCATATAAAGTGAGATAACGACCACCTTTGGCGATGGTGACAACCAATAAGAATCGCCAAAAATTTTCCTTCATCAAACCTGCGATCAGAGTAATTGGATCACCAATCACGGGTGTCCAACTCAGTAGAAGTGAATAAAAACCATATTTATGATAAATCTGTTGAGCCTGCTCTAAACGCCGTCCAGAAACAGGAAACCATTTTTTATCTTTAAAATGTTCAATTTTCATTCCTAACCACCAGTTCACACATGAACCCAAGACATTTCCAATGGTTGCAACAAAGATCAGATAAAGAGGATTAGAAAACCCTTGTATCAATAAGGTTATTAATACTGCTTCCGACTGTAAAGGTAATAATGTCGCAGCCCCAAAAGCAGATATAAACAACAACCAATAACTCATGAGGCGAACTTAGACACTATAGAAAAATTAGACTTGGATCGACAAAGCTTTTTGTATCGCAGAGCGCGCCGTTAAGCGTTCAATATAGTCTTGCACATATGGATAATCTTCAAGTTGAATGCCTTGCCATTCATAACGCAATGCCCAAGGCAAGATTGCCATATCCGCAATTGAATACTCACCCGCCACAAACTTCTGACCAATCAATTGTTTATTTAAAACAGTGTAAAGGCGTTTAGTTTCATTGATATAACGTTCAATCGCATACGGAATTCGTTCAGGTGCAAATTTATTAAAATGGTGATTCTGACCAAGCATTGGACCAAACCCACCCATTTGCCACATTAACCATTGTTCAACTTCTACTCGCTCTTGTTCATCCGTAGGATAGAATAATCCAGTCTTCCGACCTAAATATTGTAGGATCGCACCTGATTCAAATACAGAAATCGGTTCACCTCGTGGTCCATTTTGATCAACAATCGCTGGAATTTTATTATTAGGAGAGATTCTTAAGAAGTCTGGTTGGAACTGATCATTTTCTAAAATATTAATAGGAAAAATCTGATATTCGAGTCCCATTTCCTCCAAGGCAATTGTTATTTTATGGCCGTTAGGTGTACCCCAATAATATAAGTCAATCATTTATTACCCTATTCATCTTTCTCATGATGGTTGCCTCGTTATAGCATATTTATTCCTTACTAATCAGCAACCCAACACAAAAACAAACAATAAAACTATGTTTTAAAAGAAAATATTTTGAAAATCACACTTATTTTCCTAAAAAATTCTTTCCGTTTTTATCCAAATAACCTATGTCCTATATATTATGACTAAATAAAACATGCTAACTACAAGCACAACTTACAGTTATAAATTCACTTAATTAGTCATGGTTTAACATGTTTTATTTTAAGTAGCTGTCGTTGAGACTTATAAGCTTCTGAGTAGGTCAATCCATAATTTTTTGACATAAAAAAGCACCGCCTATTGCGGTGCTTTTTCTAAGAAAAAATTACTTTTTCTTTTTCGGGCCAATTAACATGCCCATTTGACGACCTTCCATCTTTGGCGCTTGTTCAATAACGCCAAATTCAGCAACGTCTGCTTCAATTTTTTGCAATTGAGCCAAACCAAGCTGTTGATGTGCCATCTCACGACCACGGAATCGTAAAGTGATTTTCACCTTATTTCCCTCTTCAAGGAAACGTAAAATTGCACGCAATTTAATTTGGTAATCGCCTACATCCGTTGCAGGACGTAACTTGATTTCTTTCACTTGCACTTGATGCTGTTTTTTCTTCGCATCTTTTTGCTTTTGCTTTAAGTCAAATAAGTGCTTGTTGTAGTCCATGATTTTACAAACAGGCGGTTCTGCATTAGCAACAATCTCAACAAGGTCAAGATTAACTTCTTCAGCAGCACGTAATGCTTCAGTTAATGAAACAACACCTTTTTGCTCACCATCTGCAGCGACGAGGCGTACTTCTTTCGCACGGATCTCTTCGTTAATTGCAGGACGGTTACTTTTAGCACCTTGTTGCTGGTTACGGTCAGGCTGTTTAATCTTTATTACTCCACAATGTACCGGCCGCGTTCGGCAACGGCAGATTTCACTAGGTCAATAAATGCATCTACTGACATAGTACCTAAATTTTTTCCTGAGCGAGTACGCACATTAACAGTACCTTCTTCAACTTCTCGATCACCAAGAACCAGAAGGTAAGGAATACGCTCTAGGGTACGCTCACGAATCTTAAATCCGATCTTTTCATTTCTCAAGTCAGAAATAGCACGAAGACCATTTTCTTTGAGTTTTGCAACCACTTGTTCACATGCTTCTGCTTGTGAATCAGTAATATTCATAACACACGCTTGAATTGGTGTTAACCAAGGCGGCATAAAGCCCGCATAGTGTTCAATTAGTATACCAATAAAACGCTCAAAACTACCAAGAATTGCACGATGAAGCATGACTGGTTGATCACGATCGTTGTCTTCAGTGACATAAGACGCATCTAAGCGAATTGGTAAGTTGAAATCACATTGAATCGTACCGCACTGCCATACACGGCCTAAGCAATCTTTCAATGAAAATTCAATTTTCGGACCATAGAATGCACCTTCACCAGGTTGCAAATCCCAAGCCAAGCCTGCATTATCTAAAGCATCTGCCAAAGATTTTTCAGCCAAATCCCAAAGTGCATCATCACCGACACGTTTTTCAGGACGTGTAGACAATTTCATTTGTACTTCTTCAAAGCCGAAGTCTTTATAAACATCTAAAGTCAGCTTAATAAAGTCAGCAACTTCTTTACCAATTTGTTCTTTGGTACAGAAAATATGTGCATCATCTTGCGTAAATCCACGAACACGCATAATCCCGTGTAAAGAACCTGATGGCTCATTACGGTGACAAGAACCAAATTCAGCCAAACGAATTGGTAAATCACGGTAAGATTTCAAGCCTTGATTAAACACTTGTACGTGACAAGGGCAGTTCATTGGCTTAACAGCATAGTTACGACTCTCTGAATGAGTTGTAAACATGTTGTCTGCGTAGTTGGCTGCATGACCAGATTTTTCCCAAAGCGTAAAATCGACGATTTGCGGCGTTTTAATCTCTAGGTAGCCATTATCTTGCTGAACTTTACGCATGTATTGCTCAAGCACTTGGTAGATGGTCCAACCATTTGGATGCCAGAACACCATACCCGGTGCTTCTTCTTGCATATGGAATAAATCTAGAGCTTTACCAATTTTACGATGGTCACGCTTTTCTGCTTCTTCAATACGTTTGATATATGCCGCTAACTGTTTTTTATCAGCCCAAGCTGTACCATAAATACGTTGAAGCTGTTCATTCTTCGCATCACCACGCCAGTAAGCACCAGAGATTTTTGTGAGCTTGAATGATTTTAAGAATTTAGTGTTTGGTACGTGCGGACCACGGCACATATCCAAATAATCTTGATGGTAGTACAAGCCCATTTGTGTTTCATTCGGCATGTCTGCGATCAAGCGCAATTTGTATTCTTCGCCACGTGCTGTGAATTCTGCAATCACCTCATCACGTGGTGTCATTTTTTTGATGACATCATAATCTTGATCGATGAGCTTTTTCATACGCTCTTCAATCGCTGCCATATCATCTAAAGTAAAAGGACGTGGCATCCAGATGTCATAGTAGAAACCTTCTTCAATGACTGGACCAATCACCATTTTTGCTTCTGGAAACAGCTGCTTAACAGCGTGACCAACGAGATGTGCGCAAGAGTGACGAATAATTTCTACGCCTTCTTCATCTTTAGGCGTGATAATTTGCACAGTTGCATCTTCGGTAATCAAGTCTGAAGCATCAACTAGACGATCATTGACACGACCTGCTACGGTATTTTTCGCAAGACCAGGACCAATGCTTAATGCAACGTCCATCACAGATACGGCTTGATCAAACTGTTTTTGATCGCCATTTGGCAAAGTGATAATTGGCATAATAAAATCCTTAAGGAGTGATGCCCTATACGAAGGAGCATATCACCGCGAGATTATGTATTGAGGCGAACCTCAAAAGATAAAAAACGGCGGATAAAAAAGTATTCAAGATTTTACACAGGTTTAGTTGAGTATGAAACCTTTGAATCATAAAAACCTAGATTGATTAGGCTTCATCTCCGACTAAAGCCTAAATGATTTAGACTGAATTACACACTATGTTGATATAGATATAAATGAAAAAAACACAAATGGAGCAAACACATGGTTAGTGCATATGATGAATTACCGAGAACCCCTGCAAATTTTGTTGCCTTATCGCCTTTACGTTATTTAGAACGTGCTGCTTATATTTATCCACACCAAGCCGCAATTATTCATGGGGAACGTCAAATCACATGGCAACAAAGCTATCAACGTTGCCGCCAGTTTGCACATCAGCTCACTCAGTTAGGAATTCAAAAGAATGATACCGTTTCGGTACTCTTGCCGAATGTACCTGCAATGATTGAAGCACATTTTGCTGTACCAATGGCAGGTGCAGTACTCAATACGCTGAATACTCGTCTCGATGCCAAAACCATTGCTTTTATGCTGGCTCATGCCGAGTCCAAAGTCCTTTTGGTCGATCCTGAATTTCGACAACTTGCAGCAGAAGCCTTAACACTCATCTCTCAAGACATTATTGTAATTGATGTATTTGATCAGGAATACGAAGGTGAGCAAATTGCACTTGGGCAATATGAATATGAATCGTGGTTAGCTAAAGGTAATCCTGAATTTGAATGGCTACTTCCACAAGATGAATGGGATGCGATTAGTCTGAATTACACTTCAGGAACCACAGGTAATCCGAAAGGTGTGGTTTATCACCATCGCGGTGCTTATCTCAATGCGGCTAGTAATATTTTGGCATGTGGTATGAAACCTCGTGCGGTTTATCTATGGACACTACCACTATTTCACTGTAATGGTTGGTGTTTTGCATGGTCAATTGCTGCCAGTGGCGGCACCAATATTTGCTTACGTCGAGTTGATCCAGTTTTAATTTTTAAATATATCGCTGAACACAAAGTCGATTATTTCTGCGGTGCACCAATTGTCTTATCGATGCTCATCAATACTCCAGCAGAACAAAAAACAGCTTTCAACCACCATGTTGAAGTCATGGTTGCTGGAGCTGCTCCGCCCGTTGCGATTATTGAAGGTATGCGCCATATTGGAATTAATGTTAATCATGTCTATGGTTTGACAGAAACCTATGGTCCATCGGCATTATGTGCTTCGCAAGCAGGATGGAGTGACTTATCTATTCAAGAACAGGCACAACTGCATTCACGTCAAGGTGTTCCTTATCCACTCCAAGACAGTATGCGAGTACTTGATCCTGAAACAATGCAACCCGTACCGAATGATGGGCAAACCATGGGCGAAATTATGTTCCGTGGCAATATCGTGATGAAAGGTTATCTCAAAAATCCACAAGCGACTGAAGAAGCTTTTAAAGGTGGTTGGTTTCATACAGGAGATCTAGCCGTTTGCCATCCTGATGGTTATGCCAAAATTACTGATCGCTCTAAAGATATTATCATTTCAGGTGGCGAAAATATTTCATCGCTCGAAGTCGAAGATGTACTTTACCGCCACCCTGCTGTACTCACCGCCGCAGTGGTCGCAAAACCTGATGAACGTTGGCAAGAAGTGCCTTGTGCTTTTATTGAACTCAAACAAGGTGCATCTGCATCCGCCGAAGACATCATTGCACATTGCCAAAAAGAACTGGCTCGCTTTAAAGTTCCCAAAGATGTCGTCATTACTGAGATTCCAAAAACATCAACAGGGAAATTACAGAAATTTATTTTAAGAGAATGGGCAAAACAACGAGCAGATGGCTCATTTGAAAGTTAATACCCCAAAATAAAAAGAAGTTTCCGAGGAAACTTCTTTTTGGCTTTAGCCTTGATCAGATAACAAGGCGACTTGCTGTACATAGTTCACAAATTTAAGCTTGGATGCTGCAAGATCTTCTTCACTCACCTGCTGTTTGATATCTCGATGAATGCGCAAAACATGCTGACGTAAAGTATGGCGTTCAGAAGCATTAAAAACTTTACTAAACTCATTAATGATTGGGTCACCTTGATCAATCATTCGATCTACCCAACGCATCAATTGCATTTGTTTTTTAGCACCTTGCTGCGGTGTCAAATAAGATAAAATCGTGGTTTCATTTTCATTACGCAATAACTTACCAACACGTTGAAACTGACGACGACGTGCTTCAAATGAACTGATTTTTTGCACTTCAAGTAATGCATCAATCAAACGCTCATCGACAGGAAGCTTTTGAATTTGTTTTGGATTGAGTTGAGCCAATTGCTCACCTAAAGCAGCCATACGTTGCACAGCTTTTTTTTGCTCGGTTCTACTCGCACGCCCTTCTAATGACTCAAAATCTTCATCTGTATAACGTTGTTGGGTACCACGTGCCACGATTACTCTGCCTCATAAAATTTTGCTGCGAACAGCGTTTGAATTTCTTCCAGTGCTTTTTCTTCATCAGCACCATCAATCACCAATCTTAATGTTGTGCCTTTACCAGCACCTAACATCAACAAAGACATAATATTTTTTGCATCAACCAATTTATCACCCTTGCCGATTTGTATCGAAGAGCTAAACTTGGTTGTCACTTCAATCAGTTTACCAGATGCACGCGCATGTAAGCCGAGTTTATTAATTACATCAATTGTTGTGTCTATCATGACCAGTGCTTCATTTCTCTATGTAAGATTTGGACAGTCCATTTTGCCTTAAGAGCTCGTTTGAGTCTATCCACGATATAAACTGAACGATGTTGCCCACCTGTGCACCCGACTGAAATGGTCATGTAGTGGCGATGTCCTTCTGCAAAAGCAGGCAACCATTTTTCCAAGAAGTTATAAATATCGGTAAACATTTCATTGGTTTGTTGATTGCTTTCTAAAAACTGACATACAGGATCATCCAACCCTGAAAGACGACGCAACTCTAAATCCCAATGTGGATTCGGTAAATGACGCACATCAAACACATAATCAGCATCAAGCGGAATGCCATGTTTATAGCCAAATGATTGTAGAATCACAATCAACTTATCAGACTGCCCCAATCGAGACAGCAAGATATGTTTGAGATCATGGACGCTTTTACCTGTCGTATCAATATGCACCGTAGAGCGGAATTGTATCGGAATCAGCAGTTGCTTTTCTTCCTGTATACATTGCAACAGGCTATTAAAACGATTTGCCAACGGGTGTGGTCTACGCGAAGAGCTAAACCGTGCAACCAAATCTTGATCTTGCGTGGTTAAGTAAATGATATCCACAGTACCATGCTTTTTTAATTGCTCAAAAACATGGTCAAACTCCTGCATATCCGCACGAGTACTTCGAATATCCACACCTAATGCCAACTGCTCTAAGTTATTTTCATGATCCAGTTTAGCTACAATTTCAGGCAACAATGCCAAAGGTAAATTATCTATACAATAATAGCCCAAATCTTCAAGCACCTGTAATGCAGATGATTTTCCTGAACCTGATTGTCCTGTAACGATAAGAATACGCTTCATCGCATATCGCCCTTTAATTTATTTTATGTTTTAAAGTTAATTTGTAAATTATCAATCAAACGTGTCGAGCCCAATTTAGCCGCAACAAACAAAACTAAATCGCGATCAAACTCTTCAATTGGTTGCAAGTTAGGCTGACGTGCTTCTACATAATCCACAACAAATCCAGCTTGTGTCAATTCCGTTGAGATATTTGCTAACACTTGCGAAAGTGATTGCCCCTCTCCCAATGCAACTTCTGCTTGTTTTAACAACTGATAAATTGTTGGCGCAATACTTCGTTGCTCTTCTGACAAATAACCATTGCGTGAACTTAAAGCCAAACCATCTGCTGCTCGTACAATTGGTACGCCGATGACTTCTAATGGAATATTTAAATCCTGCACCAACTGACGAATTACAGCCAATTGTTGATAATCTTTTTGCCCAAAAAAAGCATAGTCTGGTTGTACAATATTGAATAATTTGGTTACAACAACTGCAACACCATCAAAATGACCAGGTCGTGATTGACCACATAAATCATTGGTAATTTGACTAACACGAATATTGGTTAAACGAGGCTGTTTACCATACATTTGATCGACAGAAGGGGCAAAAATAATATCGCAACCTACATCTGCTAACAAACGACTATCTTGTTCTAAAGTACGTGGATAACTATCAAAATCCTCGCCTGCACCAAACTGAATTGGGTTGACAAAAATACTCACCACAACAACATCACAGATTTTTTTTGCAGCGCGCACCAAAGTCAAATGACCTTCATGCAAATTCCCCATAGTTGGCACAAAACCAATTAATTTTTTTGTTGTTCTTGCTGGTGCTAATGATGCAGTTAAGCCTTGTATTGTTGTTTCTGTTTTCATGAGTTAGAGCTCAACTTGAAAAGTATGTTCTTTCGCTGGAAATGACTGATCTTGAACAGCAGCATGATACGATTTAAACGCATCTATAATTGCTGTTTCCCCCGCTTGTTCTTTCATAAAATTACGCACAAAACGTGCAACGCGACCAAAAGTCAAACCAAGCATGTCTTGTACAACCAAAACCTGTCCATCAGTTTCATTGCCCGCACCAATACCAATCACTGGAGTATTAGGAAATAGTTCAGCAATTTCTTTGCCTAACTGAGCTGGAACACACTCTAATAATAATACCGCAGCACCTGCATCAACCACAGCTTGGCAATCGGCAATCAACTGATCTGCTGCTTCACGTGTGCGCGCTTGAAGTTTATAACCACCAAATACATGTACCGATTGTGGGGTTAAACCTAAATGTACACACACAGGAATACCATTACGGGTCAAGACTTGGACTAATTCACTAAGCCACGCACCGCCTTCAATCTTGACCATTTGTGCGCCTACTTGCATCACGGCTTTGGCATTTTTTAGACCATCTTCAAGCGTCGCATAACTCATAAATGGCAAATCAGTCATAATTAAAGCATGTGAATTGCCACGGCGCACTGCTGCCGTATGGTAAGCCATATCTTCAACTGTCACAGGCAGCGTAGAATCTCGACCTTGAATTGCCATGCCTAGAGAATCACCGATTAAAATCGTATCAATTTCAGCCAATTCCATCGCTTTAGCCATACTTGCATCGTAACAAGTGAGACATGAGAACTTACGTCCTTCGGCTTTAAATTTTCTTAAGTCACTTAGACTAATCATGATGATGTCCTCTACGGCGTTTCCAGAACAAAGCAATCTTAAGCGGTTGCCCAAGACTGGTCTGCGATTACAGTTAAATTTGCCTGCTGTACCAGTTCTAAATCTTTTAATCGACACCCATTCAACTGTAAATGAGCATCTAAATCCAATAAGGGAACAATCACAAAATCACGTTCTAAAATACCAATATGTGGTACGGTCAAACGTTCATTTTGAATCTGCTCTTGACCATAGATCAGCAAATCAAGATCAAGCGTTCGCTCGCCCCAACGCCGCGCACGGATACGTCCTGCATCTTGCTCGAATTGTTGTAATTGATCTAATAGGGCAAGCGGTGCAAGTGTGGTATCGAGTTGAACAACCGCATTTAAATAATTCGGCTGATCTTGCGGCCCCATTGGCGGACTTTGATAAAGTCTTGAAACTTTTACCGGACCTAAACTAGCCAGCTTCACAACAGCCTCGCTAAGAATCTGTTGTGAATCGCCTAAATTGCTACCAAGACCAATATAAGCACGAGTCGTCATTGTGTTGGTCCAAAAACAACTTGGGCTAAATCACGCTGTACCCGTTTACGCTTGAGAATCGGGTGATCCGTATGAATTTGACCAGAACCCATAGTCGCTTTTTCGATAAAACGACTCGAAGATTCATCGGCTCTCACACGTTCTTTTTTAGCACGACGACTTCTTGGCTCAGGGACATTGACCAAAGGCTCAATCTCAGTGGTCTTTGGCTCATCAACTTCAACTGTCTTACGACGTGTTTTACTACGTTGACGGTTGTATTGACGAATTGCGACTTCTTTCTGATCGATTGACATTTCTTGGTAAGCTTCCCACCAAATCCCCATGCCTTCGGTACTGCTATCACCTGATTTCTCACGTAACAACAAGAAGTCAAAGCCTGCACGAAAACGTGCATGTCCAGCTAAAGCTTCAATTTGCTGTGGTTTTGGATTGAGCAAACGGGTTTGCATTTCCCATACTTCACGAATGAAAGTTTCTGCAAAACGCGGAATAATAGTTCGTGTCGCCTGACGTTTAAGCACATCAAGACCCGCTTGCGCACGCGCTTCAGCAGGCACAACACCTTTATTTAAATAAAAGTCACAGCGTTCTAAAAATGGCTTCCACAACAAGACCGCATAGAAGAATGCTGGATTAATGGTCTTGCCAATTTGAATTCGCTGATCGGTATTCTTGGCTGCACGTTCAATAAAAGTCGTGAGTTCTGGAGGAATTTCAGCAAATAACTGTTTCCAGACCCCAAACTCAATCAACATCGGCAAAACACGCGCGAGATGCCCCATAGTAAAGAGCTTTTGAGACTCATCATATAAACGATGCGGTGAGACATCACGTAACAGTTGCGTCAGCTCAACATTAAAAACATCAATAATCGATTGATCAATTTGAAAGTTAAGTTTCGCAGCAAAACGTAAGGCACGTAACATTCTCACGGGGTCTTCTTCAAACCGCTGTGCAGGCTCACCTAGAAAACGCAAAGTACGCGTTTTAATATCATCAACTGCATGACAAAAATCTAGCACGATCGCTTGGCGCGGTTGATAATACAAAGTATTAATTGAGAAATCTCGACGCGCAAAATCTTGCTCAATTGTTCCCCAATTATTATCTCGCAGGATCATACCGGAAGCACTGGTGACTGCTTTTTTGGGAGGAGCGCGGAAAGTTGCGACTTCAATCAGTTCGCGACCAGAATAAACATGTGCTAATTCGAAACGTCGACCAATAATTCGGCAACGTCGACCAAAAACTTCTTTCACTTGAGCTGGTGTTGCATTGGTAACAGCGTCAAAATCCTTAGGATTAAGACCTAACATCATATCGCGAACACCGCCGCCTACAATATATGCCTCATAGCCAGCTTTCGTCAGGCTATCAATCACATCTAATATTGAAGAAGGGAGTTGGGTTGTGGACAGACCACATTTTGACGCACGCAAAGTTTGCAAAAGACACTGTCTCCTACGTCAGGACGTAAATAACAATTTGTCGCTAATCATAGCTCTAACACACTCAAAGGGCAATTTATTCTGTTGAAGTTTCAACAGATCAGTATGTTTTAATGCAATATCATCTTTATTTTTATCCTATAATCCTAAGCGTGCTTTATTTTTCTCAAGCAATTTGGGTCCAATTCCTTTTACATTGACCAACTCATCTATCGTTTTAAAACCACCATTCTTTTGGCGATATTCAACAATTGCCTGAGCTTTTTTCTCACCCACGCCATTCAACGTTTGTAGCTGCTGTAAATTTGCTTGGTTCAAACTAATTTTATCTCCTTGAATGTTTACAGAAGATGAAACTTGCTTTGAACCTTGTTGTGCCGTGGGTCTTGATAAATAATAATTATTGTTTGGTTGCTTCGCCAATTGCTGATCACGTGCCTGTTGTTGCGCTTTCCATTTTTCATAGGATTGATCGAATGGCTGCGCATCTACAGATGAAAAACACCCTAAATATATAAAAATGAATAAAAAAAGATTATGTTTGCTGCGTAGCTGCGGCAAATTCATTGGATTTCCCCTGAAGTTTTAAGTGTCTTTTTGCTTGCTCCCAGAGTTCGTCCATTTCTGCCAAACTCATTTCTTGCAAGTCTTTGTCTTGTCTTTGTGCTTGTTGTTCAATATATGCAAATCGGCTTCTAAATTTATGAATCGTTGCCAGTAATGCAGTCTCACTCGACAGACCAAGTTTACGTCCTACATTGATTAAAGAAAATAGACAATCGCCAAACTCTTCTTGTATTTCATCACTTTTTTGATTTTTGATCGCTTGTTGTAACTCCTCTAGTTCCTCATCTAGTTTTGCATAAGCATCTTCAACTGTTTCAAAATCAAAACCCAACTGCGCTGCTTTTTTTTGAATCTCATGTGCCTGTACCAATGCTGGCGCATGTTTCACTGCATCTAGTCGAGATTGAGCCTTACCTTGTTTTTCTTGCTGCTTAATTTTTTTCCATAATTCACTGACTTGCTCTGAATCTAAATTTTGATATTTTTCAGCTTGAAATACATGTGGATGACGACGAATTAATTTTTCACTAATCGCATCTACAACATCATGAAAGTTAAATGCGCCTTGTTCACTATACATCTGAGATTGGAACACGACCTGCAATAACAAATCGCCTAACTCGTTGCGAATTTCATTTAGATCACCCTCTCGAATCGCTGCTTCAACCTCATAGGCTTCTTCAATCGCATAGCAAGTCAAGCTATTAGGTGTTTGTTGTTGATCCCATGGGCATTTTTGTCGCAATTCTTGCATAATTTCTAATAACTTTTCCATGATCCTCTCCAAATACAGCCAAATTGTTGCAGCTTGAACCTGCTTATGCGTAATATACGCCGATTAAAGAAATATGATAAAGCAAGGGAAAGCAATGCAACATAGCGTATTTATTAGTGGAGCGGCACAAGGAATTGGTGCTGAGATTGCGCGCATCTTTCATCGTCATGGTTATAAAGTCGGTATTTATGATATTAATGATGAGCAAGCGCTTCGTTTAGCCAACGAACTTGGTGAAAATGCCAAAGCGGGTTATTTGGATGTTAGTAACTTTCGCCAGTGGAAAATGGCACTACAAGATTTTAAAAATTGGGCAGGCGAACTGAATATTTTAATTAATAACGCTGGAATCTTATACTCTGGCGCATTTGAAGAGACGTCAATTCAATCCCATCATCGCACTGTGGATATCAATATCAAAGGGGTTCTGAACGGTTGCCATGCTGGGTTATCCCATCTAGAAAAAGCCAGTTTTGCTCGTGTGATTAATTTATCCTCCGCCTCAGCAATTTATGGACAAGCTGATTTAGCATCGTACTCTGCGAGTAAATTTGCGGTTCGAGGCTTAACAGAAGCCTTAGATGTAGAATGGCAAAAATATAATATTCGCGTACTCGATGTAATGCCTCTATTTGTACAAACCGATATGGTAAAGAATATGAATGCGGGCAGTATTCAAAATATTGGTGTGGATTTAACCCCTGCGGATGTTGCGAAACAAGTCTTACAGTTAGCCCAACAAAAAGATCATGCCCTGATTCCAACTCATACTCCTGTAGGGATAAAAACCAAACTGATGTATCAATTGTCGAGCATCAGTCCACAGTTTTTAAATCGATTGACTAATATTTTCCTATCGAAGCGTTAAGCATAAAAAAGCTGCATCTCAATGCAGCTTTTTTATTTTATGTTCTAACTTCCCTGAACTAAACGTCGTGCGCTGATAATCCCGGGTTGCTGCTCTAAACGAGCCAATAAACGAGACAGTTGTGCCAAACCTTTGACTTCAATCAATAATTTCATATTGGCAATACCATCTGCCTCAGAAATGGTATTGACCTGACGAATATTGATTTGGTCTGAGAAAATCACTTGGGTGAGGTCTTTAAGTAGACCACGGCGATCATAAGCTTCAACCACGATTTGCACGCTCTGACCACGAGTTGGTTGCATTTCCCAATCTGCTTCAACAGCACGCTCAGGCTCTTGTGTCGTCATGCGTAAATAATCTGGACAAGCGATCTTATGGATACTGACACCACGGTTTAAAGTGATATAACCACCAATCGACTCACCATGCACAGGTTGACAACATTGCGCAATATGCAGCTCAACATTATCCAAACCATCAATCAAAATCCCGTGTGCTGAGAGCGTATGGCTCGCACGAGGATTTAACGCAGGTTTTAAAACCAGTTCAGGCTCATCTTGATCCAAGTGCATCTGACGATTGACTTGATTCATCAAGGCATGAAGGCTGATATCACCACTCACCAAAGCCACTAAAATATCATCACCCGCTTTCAGGTTGAAATGAGATGAATAATCTTTTAAATCAATACTCTTTGGATGAATGGCTAAACGAGATAATTCTTTATTCAGTAACTCACGTCCAACTTCAACGTTTTTACTGCGATCTTGTTGTCTAAACCAATGGCGTAACTTGTCACGCGCACGCGCCGTTTTGATATAACCTAAAGAATTGACCAACCAATCACGGTTAGGTTCGCGGTCTTTCTTGGTTAAGATTTCAACCTGCTCACCTGTTTTCAAGGTATAGGTTAATGGCACATAGCGCTGATTGACACGTGCTGCATAGCACTTGTTTCCAACTTCAGTATGCACATGATAGGCGAAATCTAAAACGGTTGAACCTCGTGGTAATTCCTTAATATCACCATCACGACTAAATACATAAATCTTTTCAAAATTCTCAAAATCTTGAATTTGATCTATGCCATTTGACTCTTCATCTTCGCCATGTGGTGTCGTTTCAGTACGCTCTTGATAATGCTCAAGTACGGCACGTAAAGAATGCAAACGATGGTTAAATGAATGATCGGTATTTTTTGCGCCTTCTTTATAATTGAAGTGCGAACAAACACCTAACTCAGCCTCATTGTGCATTTCAAAGGTACGAATTTGCACTTCTAAAGATTTATTTTCTGCAATCACAGCAGTATGTAATGAGCGATAACCATTTGCCTTTGGATTGGTGACATAGTCATCAAACTGGTTGGGAATATGCCGCCATAATTGATGCACAATGCCTAAAGCGTGATAACAATCAGGTACACTTTTTACCAATACACGTACCGCACGAATATCGTAAAGCTGATCGAAACTCAGGTTTTTGCTTTTCATTTTTCGATAAATCGAATAAATGTGCTTCACTCGCCCAGTGATTTCAGCTTGGATATGATGCGTACCTAGTTCAGTCTTTAATTTATCAATGACAAATTGAATATACTGCTCACGCTCTAAACGTTTTTCATTCAGTAACGATGCGATTTCTTTATAGCGTTCTGGTGCTAAATAACGGAAAGCAAGATCTTCTAGCTCCCATTTAAGCTGTGCTATACCTAAGCGATGTGCAAGTGGTGAATAGATCGTTAAAATCTCACGTGCAACACGCTCTTGACGTTCTTTACTCGCCGTTGCCAATTCACGCAAGGCATAAGTACGTTCAGCCAGTTTGATTAAAACGACACGTACATCTTCTGTCACCGAAATCAGCATTTTATAAATGCCGTTTAAGTGCTCACGTTGATTATTATTGAAATGATCTTCTAAACGTTTATTTTTTTCAATCAATTCAGAGAGCTTACCCATCGCAAGCGTACCCTGTACAAGACCAAGTACTTGCCCACCAAACTGTTGTTGAATATCCTCTAAGGTAATTAAGCCTTCGCGCACACTGCGATATAACACTGCCGCTGACAATGTGTCTTCATCAACATGTAAATGCGCTAAAATATCAGCCATACCAATACCTGTACTAAAGGTATTGCTACGATGATGAACCGTGGTTTCTAATTCTTTTGCCAAGGTCAGCTCTGCAACTTTTTGAAGTTGCTTTAGCTCTGCCCCATCCAAAATATCACGCACTCGATCTAGCCAAGAGACCAGACCACTTTGCGCTTCAGCGGCATGTTCTACAGTCGTTTCCTCTGACAACTCATGGAGTCGTCCAGGTAACTGCTCACGTACTGTGACCATACCATTCTCCTCTGGATATGTAACTCATTCTCTAATCGTTTATCTCTTGGGTCTTTTCAAATTGCTCAATTTTTTCAAACAAGGCAATTGATTCAACATGCTCAGTATGGGTAAACATGTCCATTACTGCCGCCTTTTTAAGTTGATAACCATATTGTGCCAGTACACCCGCATCCCTTGCCAGTGTTGATGGATTACATGAAACATAAACGATTCTTTTTGCTCCAAAATTAGGTACATATTGCATAACTTCAAACGCACCTGATCGTGGAGGATCAATTAATAATGCATCAAATCCCTGTTTTGCCCAAGAATGATGCGAAAAGTCTTTTGTTAAATCTTGTGAAAAGAACAATGCCTGAGACAATTGATTTGCTTTTGCATTTTCAGTTGCCCGTTGTACCATCTCATCACTTGCTTCAACACCAACGACCTGACCTGTCTCACCAACACAACGTGCTAAAGGTAAGGAAAAATTACCCAGTCCACAAAATAGGTCGAGCACTCTCTCCCCTTTCTGTAAATCTAGCAATTCACATGCCAAGTGAATCATCTTTGCATTTACACCACTATTTACTTGAGTAAAGTCTAAAGGCGAAAATGCAAATTTAACCGCAAACTCATCCAGACTATAGTGCAAACGCATCGGTGCTTGAGCATCATCAACACGATGTAAACTATCTGCGCCTTTAGGTTGTAAATACAACTGCCAATCCTTTAGTAACGCAAATTGACGTAATTGGTTGACATCCGACACATTTAATTCATCCAAGTGGCGAATCAGTAACGCTGTCTCGGTATCACCCATTGCTAATTCTATATGACCAATGTGGGCTTTGCCTGTTAGACTTTCGAGTAGTTTTCTCAACTCTACCAAACTTTCGGACAAACGCTGATCAAGTACGTGACACTGCTGAATCGGTGTTAAATGATTACTGTGATGTTCACGAAAGCCCATCACCAAACGATTTTGTTTCGCAATATAGCGAACGCCCACTCGAGCACGACGACGATAATCTATTTTTTCAGATCGGATTGGATCTAACCATTGTTCTGGTTGTAAACCAGCAAAATGTTGTAAATGTGACTTCAATACATTCTGTTTTAATAAAATCTGTTCATCTGGATGAATATGTTGCAAGCTACAGCCACCACAGACCCCAAAATGCGGACAAATCGGATCGACTCGTCCCACAGCCGCATCACTTTCTAGCTTAACCATATCCGCTTCTTCTAAACGCGAAGTTTGATTAGTGATCTTGGCTTGTACCGTTTCACCCACGAGCGCATAACGAATAAAAACCTTCTTACCGTGCTTTTCTTTTGGATGATCAGGATGCGTTCCATAATGCGCAATCCCTCGCCCCTCATGAGAAAAAGCTTCGATTTGAAAGGTATATGTTGGATATTGAGCTGGGCGCTGTTTCGCTTTATGTTTCAAAAGATCAACCTAATTTTTTGGCGCAAACGTATTTGCGGTAAATACAGTATATTGCGATGTTTGTTGCCATACCTGTAAGAATTCTGTTTGTTGCGTTTGAGTTTGTAAATAATCGATCGTGGTTTGAAGCCAATACTGATGATCATGTTGATTAAGCTGCCCTTTGAGCAACAACCAACGTAAATAGATCAACCATGTATTTAAAACATCACCTTCACAATAACTGGTCAGTTTTAACCATTGTTCAGTACGCACATACTCTGGCACATGATAACCAGTCTCACCACGTTTCCCAGGGAATCCTAAAAGGCAAGCAACATCATCAAGTTTTTGAAAATTTCGACCATTAAACATTGCCATCACATCCATTAAATCGACATGACGATGGTGATAACGGTTTTGATAGTTATTGAAACGCTTTTGGTTATCAATTTCACCCTGATCAAATAAACTTGACGCAGACAAACCATGATACATGGCGCGAAATAAAATCACTGGCAGATCAAATTGCGAACCATTCCAACTGATTAATGTGGGTTGCTTCTTATCAAAAATAGATAAAAATTTAGTCAACATCTCAGCTTCTGTATTTTGCTCCTGACTAAATGAAAAAAGTCGAACACCTTTTTCATCAATCCACAAACCAGAAATACACACAATTTCATGCAAAGGTAGGCGTTGAAAATCCATACCAGATTCTTGACGGCGAATCTTAGTTAATGCTTGTTCAACATCGGCTTCAGGTAAATCAAGATGATAAAGATGAGCACCCGCCTTTAAATCGGTTAGTGTCTCAATATCAAAAACTAAAATTGGAAAACGTAAATTCATCTTGAAATCTCTTCAAACCCCTTCCAACCCACCTTTTATAAAGGGGAGTTCTCCCTCTTTTTAACAGAGAGATTAGGGGAGATTTTAATCTTGAACTGAAAACAGCCCTGTTGACAAATAACGATCACCTCGGTCACAGATAATGCAGACAATCACAGCATCTGAATGTTCTTCAGCAATTTTAATTGATGCCCAAACTGCGCCACCAGAAGAAGTACCTGCACTAATACCTTCAGTGCGTGCTAACTTACGCATGGTTTTTTCTGCTTCGATTTGTGGAATATCAATAATTCGATCCACACGACGACGATCAAAAATGGTTGGAAGATATTCTTCTGGCCAACGACGAATCCCTGCAATGCTCGAACCATCAGATGGTTGTAAGCCCACAATTTGAATATCAGGGTTCTGTTCTTTTAAATACTTAGAGACCCCCATAATCGTTCCTGTCGTCCCCATCGAACTCACAAAGTGAGTAATTTTTCCGCCCGTTTGCTTCCAGATTTCTGGTCCAGTTGTGAGGTAATGCGCCTCTACATTGTCTGGATTACCAAATTGATTGAGGACAAAACCTTTGCCCTCAGCCTGCATTTTTAAAGCTAAATCGCGTGCGCCTTCCATACCTTGCTGTTGAGTCACTTCGATTAACTCAGCACCATAAGCCAACATTGCATCTTTACGTTCCTGACTCATGTTATTTGGCATGATCAGCTTCATTTTATAACCACGCATGGCTGCAACCATGGCTAAAGCAATGCCAGTGTTACCACTAGTGGCTTCAATTAAAGTATCACCAGGTTGAATTTGTCCACGCTTCTCTGCTTGAACAATCATGTTATAAGCAGGGCGATCTTTGACTGAGCCAGCAGGATTATTACCTTCTAATTTCGCTAATACGGTAGCTTGAGTATGACTTGCTAAACGTTGCAAACGCACTAAAGGGCTTTTACCGACATAATAGTCTAGTAAAAATTCATCTGCTAAAAAATCAGTTTGCGTATTCGTCATGATCGACACCGATATTAAGGTGGCGACTATTGTATGGAAAAAACAGAAATACTGCACCTTTTCACTATGCTTTTTATTGGCTAGCCAATACCTCTGATTTCGGCAAAGCATGATAAGATGTTTCGCAGAATGATAAATCTGACCGCGCTATGTCAAATTTCAATAAAACCCTATCTAAACGCTTACGGCTCAATCATGCTTATGGACAATTGATTGCACTTATTTTAGTGCCAATCGCCGTACTGACAGGAGTTGGTATTTTATGGGTTTTATCTGAAACCACCAGTGCAGCAAAACAACAACAATATTCAGATGCTTCTGCGATTTTAGCTCGCTACCATCAAACCGCAGAAAAATTACTACAACTGGTACAACAACACCCCGATCAATATGATCGCGCTCAAAACATTATGCAAAAGATGTTTGATGAGAAAAACTTACAACGCGCTGTCATTATTGATAATCAAGGGCAAACCTATCTCAGTGTTGGTTATCAAAATAATCGTTTTTGGCCGACTTTTCCGAATAACAGTAATTTTTTTGGTCCAATCGCACATAACCACAATAGCATCTATGGTGCAAAATTGGCTGGTGGTCATAACGAATCGATTTGGCTCATGATTGAACTAGACAATCAGCCACTTGAGTTAGCTCGCTATAAAATTCTATTGGCACTGGTCGTGACTGGACTAATTACCTTATTACTTTTATTACTCTGTTTAAACGTATTTTCAAGAATTTGGCTTGCGCCACTCTATGAAATTCGCATGCAAATGCAACGCTTAAATGCAGATACACTTGATCAGCATATCGTGGTGAACAGTACAGGTGAGTTACGCTTACTCCAGCGTGATATTGCGAATGTAGTCAAACGTTTACATTTTAGCTTCTTGGAGTTGAAAGAGCATACTGAACAAACCGAAGAGGATTTACGTCGTACTTTAGATACACTCGAAGTCCAAAATATTACTTATCGTCAAGCACGTGACCAAGCGATTTCATCGAATCAATCTAAATCAGTCTTTTTAGCCAATATCAGCCATGAACTTAGAACACCTCTCAACAGTATTGACGGTTTTATTCACCTCTTACTGCGTCAGCAGAACTTAAGTAATGAACAGAACCTGTATCTTCAAACTATTCGTAAATCTTCAGCTCACCTTTTAGCACTGATTAATGATGTCCTTGATTTCTCTAAAATTGATGCGGGTAAATTAGAGCTCGAAACAGCGCCATTTGATTTGGAAGAAGCTATTTTTGATGTGATGGATATGCTTTCTCCGCTCGCAGCGCAAAAACATATCAATATGGCATTTTACTATGCCGAAAATATTCCCCAACATGTGATTGGTGATGCATTACGCTTTAAACAAATTCTGACCAACCTCATTTCCAATGCCATCAAATTTACCCCAGATGGTGAAATCATTGTTCGTGTACGTATGGAAGATGATGAAATTGGACAATGTCTCTTACATTTCAGTGTACAAGATAGTGGTATTGGTCTCAGTGGTACTGACCGTAAAAAGTTATTTGAATCATTCTCTCAAGGCGATGCTTCCGTTACTCGTCAATTTGGTGGTACGGGATTAGGCTTAGCGATTTCCAAACAACTTGTTCATTTGATGCATGGTCAAATTGGCTTTGAAGACAACCAAGAACGTGCCCCGACAGAAAAAGGTTCAACCTTTTGGTTTACGGCTTCATTCAAAGTAGATGAACAAGATGAATTTGTTGAGCACCCACATTTCGATCATTTACAAGTGGTGTCTTACCTCGCTCACCCTGCCACAGCGAGCGTGCTTCGTTCATATTTAGAAAACTACCGTGTCTCACATATCGAAACACAATCAATTTTGGATTTATTTAGTCGTCTGAATCATTTAAATCAGCAAGAAAACACATGGCTCATTGTTGACCATAGTGGTGATACAGAAGCACTACTCAAAGAAATTCGTCAGCGTTACCAAGGAAACTTAGCCGTTTACGGTTATCAAATGAGCCTTGAGCCGAACATGCTGAATGAATATCGTGCGCGCCCACTCTATCAACCATTGAGTCGCCGAGAACTGGTGCAACTGTTAGGGAATCAACCGATTTTTGAGCCAGAACCAGAAAACTTTAATGGTCAAGGATTACATATACTTGCTGTAGACGATCATTTACCTAACTTGATTGTACTGGAAGCATTACTCGGTGAATTGAACGTCACCACTACAAAAGCGCTCAGTGGGCAGAAAGCGATTGATATCATTCAAGCACGCATACAACAAAAATTACCGCCATTTGACTTAGTCTTTATGGACATCCAAATGCCAGTGATGTCAGGAATCGATACCACACGAGCAATTCGTTCCTTAGAGTCAACTTTAGATACAGGCATGCAACTTCCGATTATTGCACTCACGGCACATGCTCTAGCAGACGAGAAGCAAAAATTACTCAAAGTTGGTATGAATGATTACGTAACCAAACCGATTCAAATGGAACAAATCATTCAAATCTTAACGCACTGGACGAACAACAATTTCTCTTCTCAAGCAGCAAATACAGAACAAAAACGTTCGACTGAAACCATTGATCCTCAAATTTTGAATTGGCAACAAAGCGTTCAACTAGCAGCGAATAAAGAAGATCTAGCACAAGACCTATTGAATATGTTGGTAGATAGTTTCGATACTGAACTTGCTGAAATGCAACAATTGATTGAAATGGAAGACTTCCCTCAACTGGAACATGTATTGCACCGTCTATATGGCGCTACTCGATACGTAGGAACACCGAATTTGCAACAGGTTTCTGGCGAATTTGAACAATTCGTTTCAACCCTGCGTAAAGAACGACGTAAAGCAGACGATGGCTTTATTCGGGAAACAAATTATCGCTTTAACGAATTAAATACAGCCATTGAACAGGTGCGACAAGCCGCAAATCTCATCTTACACACCCATGACATTTAATGTGACTGCGGTGTCATGTTTCAGGTTAAAGACTCATGTTATGCTGCCCCAATCAAACACAATAAGAGTATGGTAAATGGCACTTTTACGCGTTGAAAAGAACAATGGGATTGCAACAGTTTCCTTAAATCGACCAGATAAACGCAATGCAATGAGTTTTGCATTATTAAAAGAATTGGTTGCAACAGCTAAAAAAATTGAGAAAGATCGTTCAATTCGTTGTGTCATCCTCACGGGTGAAGCACAGGTATTTAGTGCTGGTATCGACTTATCAGATCTAAATAATCCAAAAAATACAGCATTTGCGGCATGGGAACTGATCAAACCTGGACAAAGCTTATTTCAAAAAGCTTTTTTAATTTGGCAAAATTTGCCTATTCCAGTTATTGCAGCGATCGAAGGTTTTTGCTTTGGTGCAGGCATGCAACTTGCGCTAGCAGCAGACATTCGTATTGCAACACCAAACACTCAAATGTCGATTATGGAAAGCCGTTGGGGCCTAGTACCTGACATGGGTTTAACACGCTCATTAAAAGGATTGATCGGCGTTGATTTAGCCAAAGAATTAACGCTGACTGCGCGTATCTTTGATGCAGAATACGCTAAAGAAATTGGTCTAGTGACACATTTAGATCATGATCCATTAGCCAAAGCAAACGTGATCGCCCAAGAAATCTTACAGCGCTCGCCAGATGCAATTATGGCAGCGAAACGAGTATTGGATGCAATGGAACATCAACCTGAAAAGGCTTTACGTTTAGAAAAATTGTGGCAGCTTAAATTACTTTTAGGTAAAAACAGTAGCCTTGCACGTAAAAAAGATAAGAATCCAGAAATTCAATTCTTGCCACGACAATATAAATAAGCACGAGGATAAATTCACATGCATGTTAATCAACAAACACCTATCGCGTTCTTAGGTATGGGGTTAATGGGTACACGTATGGCCTCTCGACTTCTTCAAGCTGGTTATACTGTAGCTGTATGGAATCGAAGCCAACATGCATGTGAAGCACTTATTCAACAAGGTGCAACTCAATTAGAATTAAACAAGATTGCGGAATACCCTGTTATTTTAATATGTTTAGCGGATGATCAAGCTGTTCAAAGCGTTTTCGATCAAATCCAGCCCTATTTAAAAGCAGAGCAAGTGATTGTTGATTTTTCTAGCTTGTCGGTAACCGTGACACAACAATTGGCGCAATCTGCCCAACAGCAACAAGTGACTTGGATTGACTCGCCTGTTTCAGGTGGGACTATCGGAGCAGAACAAGGTACATTGGTCATTTTTGCTGGTGGCGATGAACACACCATCCAAGCACTCGAGCCTATTTATAAGGTCTTATCCCAACGTGTCACCCGTATGGGTGAAACAGGGGCTGGACAAGCCACCAAAATTTGTAATCAATTAATTGTTGCCGCAAATAGCACATTGATCGCAGAAGCTGTTGCATTAGCAAGCCAAGCAGGCGTAGATACTCGCTTACTTGCCCCAGCACTCGCAGGTGGCTTTGCAGACTCTAAACCTTTCCAAATTCTTGCTCCCCGTATGGCAACACACACTTTTGAGCCAGTACAATGGAAAGTGCAAACCTTATCAAAAGACCTTAATAATGCATTAAAACTTGCGCAGAGTTTTAATTTAAAGATACCTGTCGCACAAAAAGCTCTATTACAGTTACAAGCTCACCAAGAAAATGGCTTTTCTGAGAATGATTTAGCAACTATCATTCAATATATAGAGCAATAATAATTGATTCGAGGAGTTTGAATATGAGCCATCTTGCAGTCAATTTATCGATGATTTTTACAGAAGTTCCTTTGATTGAGCGTTTTGCTTTAGCTCATGCACATGGCTTCCAACATATTGAAATTCAGTTTCCATATGAATTAGATGTTATCGATATTCAAACTCAACTTGAACAATATGATCTTTCCCTTTGCCTCATTAATGCGCCTGCTGGCGATTTAATGCAGGGCGGTAATGGCCTAGCAGGTATTCCTGGAAAAGAAATTGAATTTCATCATGCGCTCATGTTAGCCATCACATATGCAAATGCACTCAATGTTCCTCGTGTCAATATTCTGGCAGGCAAACAACCCCTAGATGCTGACCTCTTACCCTGTTTAAATACCTTAGCAAGCAATTTGAAACTTGCTTGCCACATGCTCACTGAACAAGGTATTGAACCCGTTTTTGAAATGATTAATGGCACAGATATGCCACGTTTTCTAGTTCAGAATATCGCTCAAGCCCAAGAAATGCTGGAAGTCGTCAACCATCCTGCTTTAAAAATGCAGTACGATTGTTACCATATGGCAATGATGGGTGAAGAGATTTTGGCCGGATTACAGGAAAATTTACATCAAATTGGACATATCCAATTCGCCGATTATCCAAATCGACATGAACCTGACACAGGAAATATTCCCTATAAGCAAATTTTTGACTGGTTACGTCAAAGTGACTATCAAGGTTATATTGGTGCAGAATACCGACCAAAAACTCAATCAGATCAATCTTTTGCATGGAAAAAAAAGTACTTTTCCAATGACGTGAATACATAAACTGTTACTGCTGAAATTTGAATTTTATAGAGAAAAACGGTATATTTGACGATGAGTAATTGTCAGGAAAATATACCCTCTATGAATTTAGAACCATCGCCCAGCGCTTCTAATTCTCACGACCTAAAAATCAAAACAGCAAACAAAGATGTACATGCTTGTTTAAAAGTTGTACATGAAGCCCTTACTGATGTAAAAGCCAAAGATATTCTAGAACTTGATGTAAGTTCTATTAGCAATGTTGCCGATGCAATTGTGATTGCAAGCGGAACATCTACTCGTCATGTCAAAGCACTTGCTGACAATGTTGCTGATGAAGCACGTAAAGCAGGTTTTCGCCCAATTGGTGTTGAGGGTGAACGAGATGCTGAATGGATCCTAATTGATCTAGGGTTCGTTGTTGTACACGTTATGCTACCTACCGCCCGTAAGTTCTATGACTTAGAAAGTTTATGGCGTGCACCAGAATCAGTAGCGTAATGCTCAAAAAAGCGACCCAAATTGGTCGCTTTTTTATATTCATAATAACTGTTTTAAATCAATTTCAGGATGTTGTTGCTTCACTGTATTCTTAATCTGCGCATAAAGCTGATCAGCTTTATTTGGCCCATAAAAATCACAATAAATAGCATAAAAAATTGTAATCAGTTCCGCATAGAGTGCTTGAGGTATTTGCTTAAGACAATTTTTTTCTGAACCATCAATAAATCGATAAGCAGCCAATAAGCGATGCTTTTTCATTTTTACCCCCAGTTCATCTACGAACTCTAAATAATCATTCCGATGAACTGACTTTAAAATTGTGATAATAAAATCATAAAAAGCTTGAAATAAATCTACAGGCTGCTCTTCTTCCGCAATCACCACCTCTAGATCTTCTTTAACCTCAAGATGTTGCTGCTTTTCAACAATCGATATTTCATGCAAGACCTGACGCAACATGTCTTTGCGGAGCAACCGCAACTCATGTGTTGTACAAATTTCACTTAAAAAACGGTTTAATACAAAAGAAGGCTGATGTCCATATTCACTTTCCCAATACTGCAAAACACGTTGCAAAACGGTATCTGGCAAAAATTGAGATAATCCTTTTGTGACTGCCTGCTTCTTTTGTTCAATTGTCAGTTCTACCATAGCGATCACCCCTTAATGCCGATGAGTGATATTTTCAGTCTCAAAAGTTACATCTCTTTGAAACTCAGGATAAGATAACTCCGCATGTTCTGTGTAGTCTAAACCACGTTGTTCATGTTGTTGTGAAACTCGCAAACCACCTAAGAGCTTATCAAGTAATTTAAACATAATAAAAGATGCACCAAATCCCCAAATTAATGCAGCCCCCACACCTAAGGCTTGAACAAGAATAATATCTAAATTAAATAGTGATTTTTCAAAGAAAATACCTGCAGCTAATGTCCCCCATGCACCACAAACACCATGAACAGTCACTGCATCCACAACATCATCTAATTGCATCTTTTCTATAAATTGTGGAACAAAGGTAATTAATAATCCCGCGATTGCCCCTGTGATAATCGCAAACGGCGGTGACATTGTGGCACATCCTGCCGTAATTGCGACTAGGCCTGCTAATGAAGCATTAATCGTATGACGCATCAAGACTGCTTTTGATTGAAGCAGTGCAAGAATCATGTAAGTTGAAGCTGCAGCACACGCAGCAAGATGTGTATTCAGTACAATACGCCCAATACTAACACTGGCTGCAACGGTTGAAGCGGCATTAAAACCGAACCAAGCAAACCACAAAATAAAGCCGCCTAATGCAACGAGAGGTAAGTTATGTCCTGCTAAAAAATGACTTTGCCCTTTGCGACCAAAACGACCTAAACGTGGTCCTAACACGATAATGCCTGCCAGTGCCACCCAACCACCAATTGAATGCACGACTGTTGAACCTGCAAAATCAATAAAACCCAGAGCTTTTAACCAACCATCTCCACCAAACAATCCCCCCCAAGCCCAACTTCCAAATATCGGATAAATCACACCACTGACAAAGATGGCACTCACCACATAGGCCACAAAATGTATTCGCTCCGCCATCGCACCACTTGCAATCGTGGTTGCTGTTGCTGCAAACATCATTTGGAAAAACAATAAATTCCAATGCCAGTCATCTAATTGACTCGGCATAAAATATCCCCACCCTATCCAGCCTGTTTGATTTAAACCGAACATCAAACCAAAACCAAATAGCCAGAAAATGATACCGCCTATACAGGTGTCCATATAATTTTTCATAAGAACATTAACGGTATTCTTACTACGAACCGATCCACTTTCAATTAAAGCAAATCCTGCTTGCATAAAGAAAACTAAAATTCCACCAACAACCACCCACACGCTATCCAAGGAAAGGCGAATTTCTTGAATATTAGGTGCAGTTTCAGCAAAAGAAGCGGAAGAGAGAAACAATAAAAATGGCAAAATCAATACGATATTTTTCATATAATTCCCCTAAAAAGAACAAGAAATTAAATGCAAAGAGAATGCCAAAACAAACTTTATTTATTCAAAAAATTTATTGGTTTATATTTATCTATCATAAAAAGCGGGTGGTGTTCTAAAAAGTATGCTCATAAGAAAAGGAGGCAACGAGGAACAATTCAGCTATATTTAAATGTGTGAAAATCGAAATAGAACTTCATTGTCCTCGATGCCAGAGTACAAGTATAAAGAAGAATGGCATTAAACACGATGGTAAGCAAAACTATCGTTGTAAAGAATGTAATAGGCAGTTTGTGGGTGACCATAATTTGACGTATTTAGGCTGTCATTCAAAAGCGGTCAAATTGATTTTGCTTATGCTTGTGCGATGTTGTGGCATTCGGGATATTGCAAAGATTACGAGGTTTAGTATTGGCAAGATACTTAAAACGCTTACACAATCAAATCATGAAATAATTCCTCAAAGAACTCATTATAAATGCTTGGAAGTTGATGAATTTTGGACATTTGTAGGCAACAAGAAAGATAAGCATTGGCTACAGTACGTCTATGATAGAAGTAGCGGAGAAATAGTGGCTTTTGTATGGGGAGGAAGAGATGCTCATACAGCACAAAGGCTAAAAAACCGTTTAGAAGAACTGGGTATTACTTATGATTGTATATCGAGTGATCATTGGGAAAGTTTCATCAAAATTTTTAAGCCGGACCAAGAAGGGAAATATTATACAGTCGGGATAGAAGGAAACAACTGCCGATTAAGACACCGCATAAGGCGAGCAGTAAGAAGAACATGCTGTTTTTCGAAGAAGGTATTGAATCATGTAAAAGCTTTTAATCTTGGATTCTTTTACATTAACCACGGTTTTGTATAGTGATGTTAAAATGATCAGCATACATTTTGAAACACCACCAAAAAGCGATTTAACATTCATATTGATGATTAAAGTTTTTTACTCAAAGTACAAAGATGAGCTATTGGTAATTTTAAAAAATTGACATGACAAATTGTCAAATTTAACACACTATAACACCACCTTAGAACTCGGTTAATAAAAGGTATCACAGGAGTAACACATGAAGGTCTTGATTACAGGTGCAAATACAGGAATTGGCTTTGCTACAGCGGAGCAATTGGTCAAACAAGGACAGCATGTCATTCTTGCCTGCCGCAATCCTCAAAAAGCACAAGTTGCACAAGAAAAATTACGGAAACTTGATCAAGCACAAGTAGACTTAGTTTCACTTGATTTAAATAGTCTTGAACAAACCCGAAAAGCGGCAGATCAAATCGCTGATCAATATGGCAATCTAGATGTTTTAATTAACAATGCTGGTCTTTTTGCCAAAACCAAGCAACTCACCGCTGATGGATTTGAACAACAATTTGGAGTGAATTATTTAGGACATTTTCTTTTAACTCAAAAATTACTCCCAGTTCTAGAAAAAGCACCTAAAGCCCGAATCGTACACCTTGCTTCAATTGCGCATTGGGCGGGTTCAATCAAACCAAATAAATTTCGTGCTGAGGGTTTTTATAATCCACTGTTTTATTATGGTCAATCTAAATTAGCGAATCTATTATTCAGCAATGCACTGGCTGAAAAAATGGCAAACAGTACAATTACCAATAATGCTTTACATCCAGGCGGTGTGGCTTCGGATATTTATCGTGATTTACCAAAGCCTGTTTATGAAGTCATGAAATTAGGTTTAGTACCCACTTCTGTTCCTGCAAAGTTGATTACACAAATGGCGACTGGAGATGAGTGGGCAAAGCGTAATGGAGAATATGTCAGTGCTCATATGCCAGATTGGAAATCACCACATGCTAAAAACCAACAGCTTGCGCGCGATCTTTATACTCAATCTATGGATCTTGTAGAAAAATATCTTTAATTAAATCGCAAATAAAAAAGCCACCCAAGGGTGGCTTTTATAATCTTAATGAGGTCAGATTAGTGACCACCACCATTGATTGCTTTCGTCATATCTTCCACAACTTTCTTGGCATCACCGAAGATCATCATAGTTTTTTCGTTATAGAACAAGTCATTGTCTAAGCCAGCATAACCTGTTGCCATAGAACGTTTGATCACCATGATGGTACGTGCTTTATGTGCTTCAAGAATCGGCATACCATAAATCGGTGAAGTCGGATCGTCTTTCGCAGCAGGGTTCACAACGTCGTTTGCACCAATGACCAGTACCACGTCTGTTGCAGGAAAGTCTGAGTTGATCTCATCCATTTCCAAGATGTCTTCATAAGCAACATCTGCTTCAGCTAACAATACGTTCATGTGACCAGGCATACGACCAGCAACTGGGTGAATCGCAAAGCGAACTTTTACGCCCTGCTCTTTCAAGATTTCACACAACTCTTTAACCGCATTCTGTGCACGACCTTGTGCCATACCATAACCTGGTACAATCACAACGCTGTCTGCATTTGACATCAGGAAGCCTGCGTCATCTGCTGAACCAGAACGGTGGTTACGTTGAACTTGCTCACCTTTATCTGCTGATGCAACTGCTGCACCACCCATCGCACCACCAAACAAGACGTTGATGATTGAACGGTTCATCGCCTTACACATGATGTAAGAAAGAATCGCACCAGAAGAACCTACAAGCGAACCCGCAACGATCAACATATTGTTTTCAAGTGTGAAACCAATACCTGCCGCAGCCCAACCAGAGAATGAGTTCAAGAGTGATACTACAACTGGCATATCACCACCACCGACTGGCGCAATCCATACCCAGCCAAATGCAAGTGCAAGTGCTGTCATTGCCCAGAATGCAGTCATGTTACCCGTAGTGAAGAAGTAGAAACCACATGCAAGCATCGCAATAAAGATTGTTGCTTGAACTGGTTTAACCCATGCACCAGAAATTGTTTTCGCCCATTTCTTCGCAGCCAATTTACCGTAAGCAAATACAGACGCAGTAAATGTAATCGCACCAACGAAACAGCCAACAAACAATTCGAATAAATGAACTGCACTCATATGTGCGTGTTGAACACCAGCAGCAGTTAAAGCAGCTTCATTTTGTTCAAACAATACATTGAGTTGGTTGTTGTGCAGGATCGCAGCAATCGCAATTAATACCGCAGCCAAACCGACGAGAGAGTGCATCAATGCAACCGTCTCAGGCATTTGCGTCATTGGAACTGTTTTCGCACGTGCGATACCAACAACAGCACCCAATACCATTGCACCGCCAATCATCCAAACTACTGGATGCTCAGCAACAAAGAAGGTTGTTACTACAGCAATCGCCATTGCGATCATACCGTAGCGGTTACCTGCAATTGCAGTCTTAGGGCCAGACAAGCCACGTAAAGTTAAGATAAAGAGGACAGCACCAATCAGGTAGAACCAATCCGCATAGTCTCGAATAAATTCCATTGCTTAGCCCTCTTTTTTCTTTTGCTTCGGCTTGAACATTTCAAGCATACGAGCAGTTACAGCAAAGCCACCAAAAATGTTGATACTTGCCAAGAACACAGCAACAGCACCTAAGATGCTTACAACATTTACACTTTGGAATGCTACATTGGCATCAACACCAATTGCAGGCATACCTACAGTCTGGATCATCGCTCCAACCACAATAATTGAAGACAACGCATTCGTTACTGCCATTAATGGTGTATGTAACGCTGGCGTTACACCCCACACCACGTAATAACCTACAAAGATGGCAAGGACGAAAATTGTAATCGTTTCAACCATGAGAACTCTCCTTAACCGCGCTTGAGCAGTACTTGACCGCCATGAGTCACGAGTAACGCTTTTTGGATTTCTTCTTCTGGATTAATCGCAAAGTTTTTGTCTTTGTCGAATAATGTTTCAAGGAAGTTGAAAACGTTACGTGCATACAATGCAGATGCTTCTGTTGCAACTGTGCCTGGAATGTTTGGAATACCCAAAATTTTCACACCATTTTCAGTAACAACTGTTTCGCCTTCTTTAGAACCTTCAACGTTACCACCCGTTTCAACTGCCATATCTAAAATGACAGAGCCCGGCTTCATTTTGGCAACAGTTTCAGCTTTGATCAGACGCGGAGCATTACGACCCGGAATCAATGCAGTCGTGATTACGATGTCAGCATTTGATACCGCTTTATCTACAATCGTAGCTTGATCTTTGATGTATTGCTCACCCGGCTGCCAACCATAACCGCTTTTCGCAGCTTCAGCAGCACGTTGTTTTTCTTCGTCTGACATTGGTACGTCTAACCATTTACCACCTAAAGACTCAACTTGTTCTTTAGCAGTTGGACGTAAGTCAGTTGCTTCTACAACTGCACCTAAACGTTTTGCAGTCGCAATCGCTTGAAGACCAGCAACACCAACACCCATGATCACGACACGCGCAGGTTTTACGGTACCCGCAGCAGTCATTAACATTGGGAACATACGTTGATATTCAGCCGCAGCTAACAATACAGATTTATAACCCGCTAAGTTTGCTTGAGAAGAAAGTACGTCCATGTTTTGTGCGCGTGAAAGCGTACGAGGAAGTAACTCTAAAGCAAAAGCAGACACTTGCTGAGTAGCAAACTGGTCTAATTCTGGATTGCGGTAAGGGTCAAACATAGCTATTACAGTTGTATTCGCCGCAAGTTTTTGAATTTCGTCACCGCTAGGAGCACGTACCTTCAAAATAATTTGGCTGCCTGTATAAGCATCGTCCGTAATAGTTGCGCCAACTTGTTCATAAGCACTGTCAATATAGGCTGCTTTAACACCAGCGCCACGTTGAATGACAATGCTATGACCTGCGTTAATCAACTTCTTAACTGTTTCTGGTGTTGCCGCTACACGACTTTCACCTGCAACAGTTTCGGTTGGGATTCCGATCTGCATGAGCGTTCCTCAAGCTAGTTTTTCTTAAGTAAACATCGCGAGTCGCAATGTTTCCCCCAGGAGTATTCTTTGTTGAATTTTGGATTCTAATGGAACTTTTTTAAAATTCCACCCAATATTTATTTAATAAATACCTATATTTTGAACTGATGATTCAGATTAATGTTTACAACTTGTATAATCAGCATGTTTGCCTGCTTATAAGTAAAAACACTTTATCTTTATATACTATATGAGTAAGTCTGATTATTTAGACAAACTCACCAGCTCACTGTCTTTTTCAGTCATCAACTACTGATAAAAAAGTAAGGTACAAATAACAAATCAGGGCTTTGTTGCATCAATAACTCATAATCAATACAAATTACTTATCTGGTTTAGATATTGAACGTATTGTGATTTATAAATCATCCGAATCTGCATCATAATCATGCAATTAATCGGTGGGATTGGCTTCTTAGAACATTTATAGCGTTTTTAGAGCGACTTCGATCAAATTTTTACAGATAAAATCATCGATTAGTAAAGACTAAGCAAATCATTCAAAATGATCCAAAGATGCGAATAGCGATCAATGAAGATAATTATCAAAAATAAATGTAAAATTTTTAAATGGCATTTTTTCAAGTGATATTTGTATGATTTTGTCTAATCAAATCTCAAAAATTGCACAAAATTAGTGCAATAAAATCATCTTTTAAATTTCTGCCTCATTTTTTTTGATTCAACAAAAATAAAATTTCTTGAAAATGTGCACCCATAGCATCCTCAGCAAGACAATCTTCAGGATTTCGCAAAGGACATTGTTCCAAAGACAAACAACCACAACCGATACATTGATCCAATTGTTGACGTAACTGCAACAACATCATGATTTGCTGATCCAATTGCCCCTGCCACTCTTGTGACATGATTTGCCAATCTTTTTTCGTAGCCACTTGTTGCTTTGGTAAGATACTCAGCGTTTGTTTTATTTGTTTTAAACTGATCCCAACCTGTTGAGCTGCTTTTATAATTGCAATTCGCCTAAGCATCGCACGCTGATACCTACGCTGATTCCCCTCCGTTCTAGTACTCCAAATCAGATCTTTTTCTTCATAAAAACGAATCGTTGGAACACTTACGCCGCTACGTTTTGCAAGTTCTCCTATGCTAAGCCATGTTTCTGGCGAATATTGCTTCAAAATTTTCTTGACCTCTAGTTAACTTGAGCTTTGATACTAGCACATATCAGATTTTATAAAGATGTACCGTAATGAATAAAATAAATACTCAGGCCTTTCAAATAATTAATCCTGAAGCGCTCTATCATCCTAAAAGCAATGGATATAGTCATATTGCTGTTGTGAAACCGAATATGCGAATTATTCATCTCGCGGGGCAAGGTGGAGAAAATAAAAATGGTGAACTTTCACCTTTTTTTGACCAACAGGTACAACAAGTCTTCTATAATATTCAACAGGCTTTAGCCTCAGTTCAAGCAACGCTTTCAGATATTGCCGTGTTACGTGTTCTGATTGTTGATCATGACGCTCCGAAACATCAACTGGTGATTAAAACAATAGTGGATCTTTGGAAAACTCATGAATTCCCAGTTTGTACACTTATTCCAGTCACAGGCTTAGCATTACCAGAAATGCAAATTGAAATCGAAGCGACTGCGTATACTGCCTAAGAACCAGAGAAGAGAATATTATGTCAAACACCCAAAATATTAGTCAAAATAAAGCCTTACTCTGGTTTATGGCAGCAGCATGTGGTTTATGTGCAGGTGCAAACTATTATAGCCAACCCTTAATTCACTCCATTCAGCAATTTTTTGCGGTTACAGAAGGGCAAGCAGCTCTGACTGTAACTTTTGCTCAGGTTTCTTACGCGCTCGGCTTGCTCTTTATTGTTCCAATGGGCGATGTCGTTAATAAGACCAAATTTATTCCGCTCTTAATGGCATTATGTGCGGTAGGCCTATTTATTTGTGCTTTCTCTGTGAATCTACCAATGCTTTGGATTGGTACAATTTTAGTTGGACTATTTTCTGTCGCCGCTCAAGTTTTAATTCCACTCGCAACCATGACTGTTGAACCAGAAAAAACAGGTGAAGTTGTTGGCTTTCTCATGAGTGGTTTATTGGTTGGTATTTTACTTTCCACAAGTCTTGCAGGGCTGTTTTCAAATTTGTTTCATTGGAAAGTCATTTATGTCGTGAGTGGTATTTTAATGTTGATTTTGGCTTATGCACTCAAAAGTCGACTCCCATATGTTATGCGAATCAAAATGGATTACAGACAAATTTTTGTCTCTATGGCTGAATTATTAAAACAAGAAAAACGTTTGCTATTACGTGCATTGACAGGTGCTTTTGCATTTGCAGCAGTCAGTATTTTGTATTCAACGATTGCGTTATTGCTCACAGCAGCACATCACCTTCCTGACCTTGTGATTGGAATGGTTAGCCTTGTCGGTATTTTCGGCGCATTATCAACTCAATATATAGGTCGCTACGCTGACCAAGGTTATACCAAACAATTAACTTGGATCGGTTGTGGCTTGTTCATCATCAGTTGGATTTGTTTCTATTTTGGACAAACTTTTCTATTCAGCTACATTCTTGGATTTGCCGTTATCCAATTGGCTTTAGCACTTGTCCATACCAGTAATCAAAGTATTATTTTCCGTTTACGACCTGATGCAAAATCTCGAATTAATGCCATATATATGACGGCGTATTTTACAGGCGGTGCTTGTGGCTCTGCACTTGGGATTTTTTCATGGAATCATGGTGGTTGGACAATGACGTGCATCGCTGGAATGAGTCTTGTTTTTGCCTGTATGCTTTTTAGTTTATTGGATAATTACTTAATTTATAAAAATGAAAATACTGCAAATAATTGCTAGGCTTCCAACTAAAATCACTTATCAATCAATGCATACTAACAATATCTTTGAGCATCAAAAACGCACCCCAAAACAATCAGTTTAATGCTCATTATTTTGGGGTTACCATTTTATTAGCCAATATCACAGCTAACTACTTTTGAGAATCAATGACTTTTAATGATTCATAATAAAAAAGTATTCACGGTAATATTTTAATTCGGCAATCGAGTCACGAATGTCATCCATTGCCAGATGTGAAGCATTTTTCTTTAAACCACTCATAATTTCAGGTCTCCAGCGTTTCGCCAACTCTTTCACAGAAGACACGTCTAAATTACGGTAATGGAAAAATTGTTCCAACTCAGGCATCAAGCGATGTAAGAACCGGCGGTCTTGGCAAATTGAGTTACCACACATTGGTGATGATTTTGGATTGACCCACTTTTTTAAGAACTCAAGTGTTTGCTGCTCTACATCCTGAGCATTGAGTTTACTACGGCGTACACGCTCAATCAGACCAGATTGGCCATGTTGCTTGGTATTCCACTCATCCATTGCATTCAAAATGATATCTGATTGATGGACAGCTAAAACAGGTCCTTCAGCTAAAATATTAAGGTTGTCGTCTGTAATAATTGTTGCAATTTCAATAATCTTGTCGTTATCAGTATCAAGACCCGTCATTTCAAGGTCAATCCAAATTAATCGTGTATCTGGGGTGCTGCTCATAAATAGCGATTCTAAAGGGCTTAAAAACATCAATAGTAGCAAATTAATTACATCTTGGCTGTAATTCTATAGTGGCTTCATGCTATTTTTGCGGTCTTCAAAGTGTGGATTTTTTGGGACATGAATGGCTTTAATTCGTAAGCGTCGTTTAACTGAACAACAACAGCGTCGTATTGAGAAACAACACAAATCACGTCAAGACGACATTGATACATCGCAAGATTTAGATGGACTAGTTGTTCAGCATTATGGTCGTCAACTCGAAGTACAAGCTTTATCTGTGCCTGAACAGCATCCTGAAAAACCACAGGTCGCTGAAGGTGAGCCAGAACCGTTCTGGAAACCAATCGAATTAGACAGCATTTGGCGCTGTCATACTCGTACTAATTTAGAACTCTTGGTGACAGGTGATCGAGTCAGGTGGCAAGCAGATCCGAATACGGGCTTGGGTATTATTACTGCGATTTATCCAAGACAATCATTGCTCACTCGACCAGATCGTTATCATAAAGTTAAACCGGTTGCGGCAAATATTAGTCTGATTGTGATTGTATTTGCGCCGTTACCAGAACCCGCTCCAACATTGATTGACCGTTATCTAGTGGCCTGTGCCGATGCCAACATTCCCGCGTTATTGGTACTCAACAAATCAGATTTACTGACTGACAATGATCCTATTCTGACGATGCTCAGTGAGTATGAAACTTTGGGTTATGAAACCCTGATTTGTCATTCTCGTGGCGATCTATCTGAGTTATCTACACGTTTGGATAATGAGACGGTGGCTTTCGTTGGACAGTCTGGTGTCGGTAAAAGCTCGCTCATCAATACTATCGTTCCAGATGCCGCACAGAAAACCAATGTGATTTCCGAAAATTCAGCACTTGGTCAGCACACCACCACCTCAACGCGTTTGATTAAATTTGGAACAAACGGTGCGTTAATTGATTCTCCTGGAATTCGAGAATTTGGGCTATGGCATCTCAGTTTAGAAAAGGTACGTACAGGTTTTCCAGACATCGAAGCCCATTTAGGGCTGTGTCAGTTCCGTAACTGCACCCATACTCATGAGAAAAATTGTGCCCTAAAACAAGCGGTTGATGCAGGCGAAATTTTGCAACGTCGTTTAGACAGTTACCTACGCCTTATTGACGAGATTCAAGAAGCGCAGCAAAAAAGTTAGTTTTCTTCTAGTTCTGCCCTTGAACTAACATTTTTGATCACCATAGAGATAAGTTATACTCAGGGTCAATTTTGATTTTAACTTTAGGTGACTTGTGGAACGCTGGTTAGAGTTTATGGGGAATCACCCCTTCTTGTTTGGTGCGCTCGGCGTGTTAATTGTGTTGTTCTTTATTTTAGAAGGACAACGTAATGGTCGTAAAATTTCACCACAATCACTTGGTATTTTGGTCAAGGCAAAAAATGCCATGTTGATCGACTTACGTGATGCGAAAGATTTCCGTGATGGCCATATCAGTGGTAGTCAAAATATTCCATATAGCCAAATCACTAGTCACATTGATGAGTTAAAAGCAAGTGATCGTCCATTGGTATTTATTTGTAACTTAGGGCAAGTTGCAGGCTCTGCATTGCAAAAAGTTGCTCATACGGATAGCTATCGTTTAGATGGTGGTATTAGCAACTGGAAAGCTCAAGGCTTACCTTTAGTGAAAAGCAAAACCAAAGCTTAAGGAGAGATGAAATGACAACCTCAAACGTCACAATTTATTCAACGCTTTCTTGTCCATATTGCGTACGCGCAAAACAATTATTGGAGCGTAAAGGCGTTGCTTATAAAGAAATTAATCTTTCCAACGAAGCCCCTGAAGTTCGTATTGAGTTAATGCAACGTACAAATCATCGTACAGTGCCTCAAATTTTTATCAAAGATCAATTTATCGGTGGTTTTGATCAACTTTATGCTTTAGAGCGTGAAGGTAAACTCGACCAATTATTAGCTTAACAACACTCCAAGATTTAAGGAAAAACAATGAGCGAAGAACAAGTTCAACCACAACTCGCGTTAGAACGTATTTATACAAAAGACATTTCTTTTGAGGTTCCTGGTGCGCAAGTATTTACTAAACAATGGCAGCCTGAACTCAACATCAATTTATCTTCTTCAGCAGAAAAAATTGATCCAACACACTATGAAGTGTCTTTAAAAGTTGTGGTTCAAGCAAATAATGAAAATGAAACTGCGTTCATCGTTGATGTAACTCAATCAGGTATTTTCCTTATTGATGGTGTAGAAGAAGATCGCCTTCCTTACATCTTAGGTGCATACTGCCCAAATATTCTATTCCCATTCTTACGTGAGTCTGTAAATGACTTAGTCACTAAGGGTAGCTTCCCACAATTGTTACTTACACCAATTAACTTTGATGCTGAGTTCGAAGCAAACATGCAACGTTTACAAGCGGATGCTGACGCACAGGGTCAAGCATAATCAAGCTGATCATTGTATTAAAAAGGACTGATTTTCAGTCCTTTTTTATTATCAAATAATCAATCAACAATTGTTCTGAAAGTCAAATTAACTCTAGGTGTGGTCACTTTCTTAGTTGGTGGTAAACGATGTAGCCAGTAGCTTTGTGTTGTATCTTTCATGACCAATAAACTACCATGCTCTAAGTACAACTCGACTTTTTCTTTACTGTGTTTATGTTTAAACGCAAATTTTCTTTCTGCACCAAAACTGAGTGAAGCGATTGAACCATCTCGTTTAAGATCTGTTTCATCATCACTATGCCAAGCCATACCTTCATCTCCTGTGTGATAAAGATTGAGCAGACATGAGTTGAATGATTCACCTGTTAAGCTTTCGACAAGTGCCTTTAATTCGAGTAATTCTTTTGTCCAAGGCAATGCATATTTATTGATATTTGAATAGGTATATTCAAATGCCTGATCACCATACCAAGCCACTTTTCTTTTGGTGATGATTTTTCGCCCAAAAATGATTGCTTGATCATTTTCCCATGCAATATTTTGCATGAGCTTGTCAAAATAATCGTCTGCTCTCAAATTTGGAATCACTTTTCCATAATATTGAACAGTGCCTTGATAGGGTAAATAGTTGTGACTTGGATCTGCATCAATATCAAATAGTTGCATGGGTATGTACGCCCTCCCAAGCAATCATTGCCGTTTTTCTCAACTGCCCCCATTCATATCCACCAAATGCACCTGTAGCTTGAATCACACGATGGCATGGGATCAAGAAAGCAATCGGATTACTACCAATTGCGGTACCCACCGCACGTGAAGCTTTAGGATGATCAATCGATTTTGCAAGCTCTCCATAAGTCGTGAGTTGACCCATTGGAATTTTGAGTAAAGATTGCCAAACCTTCAACTGGAATGCAGTTCCTTTTAAATGTAATTTAATTTTAGCCAAGTGATTTTGATCTATTTGGAACAGTGCCAAAGCACTTTGCTGAAGTGAATCTGATTGAGCGACAAACTTTGCTTTAGGAAATTGCGCTTTTAAATGCTGCAAAGCTTCTGTTGGATTTTCCACAAATGTTAAAGCACAAATCCCCTTGGATGTTGAAGCGACCAAGACTTCACCAAACAAAGTTTCTGCAAATTGATAAGAAATTGTTAAAGCCGCACCACCATTTTTATATTCAGCAGGCGTCATTCCTTCAATCTGAAGGAAAAGATCATGTAATCGACTGGTACTCGATAAACCTGTGGCAAAAGTCGCATCAAAGATACTGCCCTGTTGCTGCTTCAGAATCTGTTTTGCATATTCAATACTGGTATATTGTAAAAATTTCTTAGGGCTCGTCCCCACCCATTCCGTAAATAGACGCTGAAAATGTGCTGAGCTCAAATGAATATGAGCTGCCACCTCTTCAAGTTGTGGCTGCTGCTGAAAATTTTGTTGAATATAAGCAATTGCTTGAGCAACTTTTTGATAATGTTGTTGTGAGGACATAGACCACCTCTCATCATTCACATTTTCACTGTATCAATTTTAAAATGCAGTGAAAATCTGAATCATGCTAAGTTTAAGTTTTTGTTTATCCTTCTCTCTGTACAAATAAAAAACTGCGCTCATTCAAGCACAGCTTTTAAAAGATAGAACATAAAATACTTTAGCTCATTACAAGGGATGACTCATCAATCATCTCGATGAGATTAGTGTGTATAGTATTTATGTCCCTGATCACGTAACTCGGCAATTTTTTTGCCTTGTTTTTTTGCTTCAGCTAATTTACCTGCTTGCACAAGTACTTTAGCCTTATCAATCTCAACAATAATTTGATCAAATAAAACGCCTGAAGTTGCGACTTTATCCGTCGTATTCGCTGCCAATTTATATTGTTTTGAATGCACTGCGGCAGTACGCATATTATTTAAAGCCGTTGTCGCTGCTTGTGGATTTTTAGCTTGGTTAAACGCTTTATAGTTTTTACCTAAAGCTTTCATATCATCATGTAAACCCGCAGCCATAACGGTGCTGCTAAGGGCAAGAGAAGAAAACATAATCACGGTGGCTAAAGTTTTTTTAATCATCAAGATATCCTATCGAAAACTGTGGCTGTAGATGGCTGATCAGAAGCAAAACTTATTGAACTCTGATTTGGCCGCATATATTGCGGCGCTGTTTTAGCATACATAAAAAATGCAACGATTTCGTTGCATTTTAATAAAAGGAGATGTGTGCAGTCATAGGATGTAGACATTTTAATCACACACGCCATGATCTGTTCCATAGAAGATGTTATCCATAACGTTACTGTCCTACTTTATGATGGCAGATCCAGATAAAGAACCATAATAAGAGCGAATGAAATGCCGATCACACCTTTACACTTAGGAATTGGCTGTTGTTGTAAAGCAATTGGTCAACAACGATTTAGCATGATGATTTTTGCAGGTACACAGGTTTTAATGGATATTGAACCTTTATTGGGTTTGATTTACGGTTGGCAATATTTACACCTATATACACATAATTTAATGGGTGCGACTCTCATAGGTAGTATTGCTCTCCTGATCGGTAAACCCATCAGTGAATGGGGGTTATCAATTATAAGTCATAGAAAATGGTGTATCTCATGGAAAACTGCTGCGATCAGTGCGTATATCGGTAGTTTTAGTCATATTCTCTTAGATGCCTTCATGCATCATGATGTTTATTTGTTTTATCCGTGGATATTACAAAAACCATTATTAGGCTTAATTCCTTATTCAATTATTTTTTATGGCTGCCTATTCAGTGCCATTTTAGGCAGTTTATGCTGGTTGATTATTTTGAAACTTAAAAAGAAGGGAGTGTAAAACACTCCCTTGATCCATTCTATAAACGGCGCCGTAATGCATCCGCAATTGACTCCACCAATTGTTGTGAAATCTCTTGTTTTGAAGCTTTCTCTAATTCGCGTTTTTGCATATGGTAAGACTGCGCAAAGAAAACCGTCATCGCATTTTCATCTGAAGCAAAACCAATATCTGGACGTGATACATCATTACACGCAATCATATCGAGTTTTTTAGCAACCAATTTTCCTGCTGCATATTGCTCAACATTTTGGGTTTCTGCCGCAAAACCAACCATAAATGGACGTTGTTGTTGCTCTGCAATGGTCGCCACGATATCTGGGTTCTTCACTAAAGCGACTGCAAGTTCATCACCTGCTTTTTTAATCTTATGTTCTGCGACTTGAGCAACGCGATAATCGGCGACCGCCGCAGTTGCAATAAAGATGTCACAGCCCTCTTTGAGCTGATTCATACTGACATCGAGCATTTGCATAGCAGAGCTGACATTAATTCGTTGCACACCATTCGGTGTATCCAAACTGACTGGACCTGCAACTAAAGTGACTTTTGCACCAGCTGCGTAACAAGCGGCTGCTAGTGAAAAACCCATTTTACCAGTACTGTGATTGGAAATATAACGAACAGGATCAATTGCTTCTCGTGTCGGACCAGCTGTAATAGTGACTCGTTTACCTGCCAACAAACCAAACTTTTCAGCAATCGCACGTTGTGCTTTATGAAAATAAGCGGCAACTTGATGTGCTAAATCTTCAGGCTCAGGCATACGCCCTAAGCCAACATCACCACATGCTTGCTCGCCCGCATCAGGCATAATCACATGCACACCATCTTCAACTAAGGTTTGCAGATTACGCTGAGTGGCTTTGGCTGCCCACATTTGCTGATTCATGGCTGGTGCAACCCAAACAGGTGCTTTGGTTGCTAAATATAAAGTGCTTAATAGATCATCAGCCAAACCATTGGCAAATTTTGCAATGCTGTCACAACTTGCAGGTGCAACCAAGACGAGATCAGCCCAACGCGCCAATTCGATATGTCCCATGCCTGCTTCTGCTTCAGGATTCAATAATTCGGTATGTACAGGATTACCGGACAAAGCTTGGAAAGTGAGCGGTGTAATAAATGCTTGTGCGCCATGCGTCATTACGACACGAACATCGAAACCAAAATCTTTTAAACGGCGTACTAAAATCGCACTTTTATAAGCAGCAATACCGCCAGTAACCGCTAATATAATGTTTTTATGTGGAATAACACTTAGATCAAAGCTCACAAACAGGATACCTTACTGTTGCAGTGGCGCTCACAATAGCATTAAATACGATCATACCCAAGTGATGTACTTGGAAAAATCATCATCATAAAAAAATTACGTGAATAAAAATGAATCAACCAATAAGACAATCTATCAAAGCATGGCCTGAACAAGAACGCCCACGCGAACGTTTATTATTACAAGGCGCACAAAGCCTATCTGATGCAGAACTATTGGCTATTTTTCTACGCTCAGGCTCAAAGCAACACTCCGCGGTGGAACTTTCTCGGATTTTGATTCAACATTTTGGTGGATTGAATCCAATTTTTGATGCATCACTTGAAGACTTATCCCAATTTAATGGAATTGCATCCACCAAATATGCCCAATTGATGGCCGTCAAAGAGTTAGGACGACGTTACCTACATAATTATTTTCATCAACAACGTTTATGTCTAGATACCTCAAGCTTAGTACTCGATTACTTACGCTATGAACTTCAAGGTGAAAAACAGGAGGTATTTGCTGTACTGTGTTTAGATGCTGAGCTAAGAAAACTACATTTTAAAAAACTCTTTTTTGGTTCACATCATTCATGTAGCGTTTCACTGAATCAAACCTTACGTTATGCTTTACAACAACAAGCCTGCCAAATTGTGGTTGCACATAACCATCCCTCTGGCATTGCTCAACCCTCAGCAGAAGATATTTATCTGACGCAGCAACTCAAACAAGCTTGTAAACTATTGGAAATTAATCTGATTGATCATTTTATTATTTCAGCAGAGGATCATTTTTCATTTTCTGAACAACAACTCCTCAACCCCACTAAAATCAAGTAATCTCATCTTGACAAAGCCCAAATCTAACCCGAACATCAACATATAAAATTAATGATTCAAATAACATGATTGTGCGTGATCAACCGAGTATTTTTAAAGTTTTATTCTCATGGCGTGGGACGATTTTACCTAAAATTTTACCCTCTCTCGGTTTCGTCATGCTCATCTCTGCCATTATTGGGGGTATTGAATATGTAGAGTTATACCGTTTTCCAGAAATTCCTTTGGTTGGCTTTACACTGATCGGGGTAGTGCTTTCGATCTTCTTAGGTTTTAAGAATACCGCTTGTTATGATCGTTGGTGGGAAGCACGTAAGCTTTGGGGGGTTTTGATCGCAACGTCACGTCATTTTGATCGCGACTGTCGTGTATTAACTCAGGCTCGCCGTGAACGTATTATTCAAAATGTGATTGTATTTGCGAATGTGTTGCGTGATCGTTTGCGTCATCAAACAGCCAATCCAACTGAACTCACAGAAACCAGTGGCTTGAGCCAACAAGCACTCACTCAACTTTATCAGCAACATAATGCACCACAATACACTTTAAGCCTGATTCAATGGGAACTATTACAAGCCATGAAAGAAGGTGAAATATCAGATATTATCTATACTCAAATGAACCGCCATGTCGCGGCCTTAAGTGAAATGCAAACAGGCTGTGATCGTATTGCCAATACCCCGATTCCATTTGCATACTCTGTTTTACTGAATCGTACTGTGTATTTTTTCTGCTTTATGCTGCCGTTTAGCTTAGGGTCTTTATTAGGTCTAGTGACCCCGCTTTTAGTCGGAATTTTGGCTTATACATTTTTGGGATTAGATGCTTTAAGTACAGAAATTGAAGAACCATTTGGAACACAAAGCAATGACTTGCCTTTAGATGCGATGGTGCGTTCAATTGAAATTGAATTACTGGGAACTTTGGGTCGCCCAACCCCTCCACCAATTCAGGCACAGGATCATAATTTATTGTAAATTATGATCTTTTCATTTATATTGGCGAAAAATTAAAATAATTCGTCTATTGAAATGAAAAAACTCTCAAAATTTACTCGACTACCTTTTATTCCTGAAATGAATCAGGATTCTGTGTTATATACCATTATATTTTTAATCTGTTTCCCACTAGCCCCCCTATTCTTATCTTTAGAAAAGAAGAACTTATTCTTTTGGATGTTACTAGCTTATTATCTAATCTCAATATACGCACCTCGGTTAATGGTTGCAAAAGATCTAATTTTTAGAAATTTTATTGAGTTTAGGGGTGAAATGACTGATTCTTTTCCTTCTGAACATAGCAATTACTCTACTGAGATCAAAATCAGTACCCAAGAAAAGATCAATCAAGATGTATCAAAAAACTTTTTAATTATTACACCGAATGAAACACGAAGACCCTATTTTTATCAACGGCTATTTTCTTCTCAAATACATAAGTTTTTATTAGATGATTTTATCAATCAGCCAGTCATTTTTCGCTCATTTCAACACAGTGCTTTTATTTTTGATTTAGGTCTTACTGTCAAAGCTCAATCGGGTCGTGAAATTCATTTTTTTCTTAATCATGTAGAATTGATTAATAAAAATCTTGAAAAAATACGCCTACAATATAAAGAAATAAAAAATATACAGCACCATTTAGATATTGAAACTCAGATTCATTCTTTTAAATTAAAGTTCCAATACACTGATGACATTTCATTCAGTTGTAATCAAACTCAGTATTTAATGATTGATCAAATACTGACAGCAGCAAAGATTGATTTTTAAATTAAACAAACCATCATGCAAAACCATGAAACATCCATTGTATGCCCCATAGAATAATGATCAAAAAGATGATGATTAAATATAATTCTATTTTCTTCATTTTTAGACTATTTAAAACTTTCCCAAATCCCTTTCTGCCCTTCTTTCACTCTAGGTGTATTGCCCAGTTTAATCCACGGCATATTTTCACCATGAAAATCACTACCGATTGAAACAGCCAAATCAAACTGCTGAATCATTCGATCGACCATTTGACGTGTTGAAGCGGGTTCTACACTCGGAGGAAGCTCAACAGCATCTCCACCCGATTCAGCAAATAACTCAATCAAATAACGAATATTAGTGGCAGATAAATCATAACGTGTTGGATGTGCTAAAACAGCGAAGCCTTGACTCGCATGAATCACATCAATGGTTTCTTTGAGTCCAATGCCATCAAATTTCACAAAAGCCTTTTTACCCTCTTTAAGAAAACGGTCAAATGCTTGTTGCGGACGACTGACAATATTTTTCTCTACCAATACTTTGGCGATATGCGTTCGTGTTACACGGTCTGCTTGCCCATCGACTTTGGCAACCACATCAGGATAAATATCAAAATCAATACATTTCTGTAATAAGCTACAGATGACTTTGGCACGCTCAGCACGGACTTTTTTCTGATTTTCAAGCATCTCTCGTATTGGTGCTTCATCTTGCATATTCAGTGCCACAATATGTACACCATAACTCTTTTTGGTATTCGGTCGTGACCATTGGCTAGATATTTCTGTACCAGAAATTATTTGAATATCATAGTCTTGAGCATGTTTTTTGGCACGGCTTAAAGCATCCATCGTGTCATGATCAGTGACCGCAAGTGTATGTATTTTTAAGTCAACAGCCGCCTCTACCAATTGTTCTGGAGAGTATGTACCATCTGAAATGTGGGTATGTGTATGTAAATCGACACCGAACATGGTTTGTATTATGCTATCTGACCTATTTCATCATCGTACTGTAACATGAAAGCGTTGCTCGACTATCTGCCGATTATTATCTTCTTTTATTTTTATAAAACCACTGATCCAAAAGATAGTCACCATCCTTTATTAGAGCTTGTTGGTAGTGCTGGAAATACCGATCAAAATCATATTCTTGTTGCAACCTGTGCGCTTTTAATTTCAACGCTTGTTGTTTACGGTTGTTTGTTCTTTTTCCAGAAATTTAAACTGGAAAAAATGCAATGGTTTATTGTTGTAATGTCGGTGATTTTTGGTGGAATCACACTCGTATTCAGTGATGTGACCTACATTAAAATGAAAGCGATCATCATCAATGTCGGTATCGGAATAGGTTTTTTAGTTACCCCATTATTCAATAAAGAACGTACCCCGATTATTAAAAAGCTTCTTGGTTCATTACTCGAGTTAAGTCATCAAGGCTGGATGAAGTTGAACTTAGCGTGGTGTGGACAATTCTTTTTGCTTGCCGCTTTACATTTTTTCTTTGGATTCGTCTATATGCAAGGCAAATATTGGGGCGAATTCACGGCTTTCGGCGATATTATCGTTTCTATCAGTTACCTTGCTGCTATACTATTTTTCTTAAGAAAGCATTTTAAAACCACCGACTGAATTTTGAATCATTGAGCGACTGCCATGCCTTATTTTGTCCTAACCTGTACTGATCATGAAGGTACCTTAGAAAAACGTTTAGCAACTCGTCCACAACATATTGAACGATTGCAAAAGCTAGATGATGAAGGACGTTTAATTGCTGCTGGCGCTCATCCTAAAGATCCAAATGACCCACAAGCAGGTTTTTTAGGTAGTACGATTATTGTTGAATTTGACACGCGTGAAGCACTAGATAGTTGGATTCAGGAAGAGCCTTTTTTAAAAGAAGGAATTTACTCAAATATTGACGTAAAACCTTTCAACAAAGCTTTTCCAAAAGGGTAAATCATGCACTTTGCCACCAAAAGCTTTTTCGCCTTATGCTTAATAAGTTCATCAGTCTGGGCTGTTGAACCAACACCAGCTGTCGCACCGACAACAACTGTTCAAGCTAAACCAAACTCAACAACAGCTCCCACCACTGTTGCTACGGCAACTGCTAAGCCCTTAACTGCTGAACAAATTGCAAAGGCTAAACAGCAACAAGAAGCCAAAGTCAAAGCATTGGTTCAAGATCAAGCCAATCGCTTAAAACAACTTGAAAACGCCAATCTTGAAGCGCTCTCGCAAAATCAAGAATTACAACTCAAAAATGACAATCTTACTGTTCAGATTCAAGTTTTACAAAGTGAGCGCAGTGCTCAAATGTTCTTGTATGGTGCTATGACCATTGCAGTTGGTGTCATTCTAGGTTTCTTTATTGCGAGCTATGTCTACACCAAACGTCGTCGCCAGTGGTAAAAATATAATTTTTATTTATGTCTCACTCATCTAAATTACAAACTGCTGAATTAGATTGGGAAATAGTCGATGACATCGAAATTCCTATTTCTAAGCAATTCGGTGATGTTTACTTTTCTAAAGACAATGGTTTACTTGAAACCCGACATGTATTTTTAAATGGCAATGATTTAACCGAACGCCTCTCCCGATTACACGATCATCAATATTTCTGTGTAGGTGAAACTGGTTTTGGTACAGGACTCAATATTTTGACCTTGTGGCAACTCTGGCAACAAGTTCGCTTAGATAATCACAGCCATTTACATGTTATCAGCGTTGAAAAATTTCCATTAAATAAAGCTGATTTGATCCGTGCACTCAATGTTTGGACAGAACTCAAACCTTTAGCAGAAAAATTGATTCAGCAATATCCCTTGCCAATCGCAGGCTGCCATCGTTTAAGCTTTCCTGATGAACGCTTTAGCATTGATTTATGGCTAGGGGATGCTCAGGATATTTTTCCAACTATTCCCAAAACTCAAGCAGTGAATGCATGGTTTTTGGACGGTTTTGCCCCATCTTGTAATCCAGATATGTGGCAAGCAAATGTCTTAGATCACATGGTGCGTTTATCTGATTTTGGAACAACTTTCGCATCCTTTAGTGTCGCAGGCATATTAAAACGTGGGCTTAAACAACACGGCATTCAAATCAGCCGTCCACGAGGTTTTGGTCATAAACGAGAAATGCTCAAAGCTATTTGGCTAAATGCTTCACAAGAAGAAACAGACACCGCCGATTCGAAACAAGACATAACGATTCAAAATGAATCTGAAATAACAAGCTCAGCATCTGTACAGCGACATATTGCGATTATTGGTGCAGGAATCGCAGGTTTAAGCTCAGCATGGGCATTTGCTCAACGAGGACATCAAGTTGCGATCTACGAGCAAAATGAGCCGCTTTCAGGAGCATCTGGCAATCCCTTGGCGTTGCTCAATCCAAAACTATGCCCAATTGAACAGGCGCATGAACACTTGATGACCTTGAGTTGGCAACATGCGTTGAATTTTTATCCTCGTTTTAAGGCATTTAGACCGATTCAAGTAGAGCAGATTGCATTAAAAAATGCAGATGAACTGCTAGGGCTGGTTGAGCAATATCCTGAAAATGTTTTAACTGCAAATACAACGCTTGAATGCCTTCCCCAAACAGAGCTTCCAAGTCTGACCTTACATGAAGCTGGCGCAGTTTCACCTCATCAATTACGTGATGAGATTTTACAACATCCTAATATTCGAATAGAAAAAGTAAAAATTTCTCGATTAGAGTCGAATGGTAGTCAAGTTACACTCTGGCATGACCAACAAAAAATTGCCATAACGGATCATGCGATTGTCTGTTGTGCTAAACAAAGTGCTGAACTCATCGAAAACTATCCAGTCTTAAAGCCAATTCGAGGACAAGTCAGCTGGGTTGAGAATAGCCAGCGGCCTTTAGCACTGGATCAAGCTTATAGTTATGGCGGCTATTGCATACAACTGGATGCTTCACAGTTAATTCTCGGTGCATCTTTTTATCCCAATCGGGATGATGCAGAAGTGCTAACTGAAGACCATGTGCATAACTACGAACTTATCCACAGTGTCTTCCCTCAATATGCCGAACAACTTCCAAAGCTGGAGACTTGGCAAGGAAGAGCATCAGTTCGCGCACAAAGTTTAGATTATTTCCCCTTACTTGGGAAAATACAAAATCTTGATCAAATCTATACTTTTGCTGGTTTAGGATCGAAAGGTTTTTTATTTGCGCCATTATGTAGTGAAATCTTAGCGGCACTAATTTTAGGTGAACTCTGCCCAGTTCCTCAAAGTTTATTGGATAAATTAAATCCTCAAAGATTTCAAAAGAAATTAAAAGCTAAAAAACCTTATTATTCTGGGTAAATTATTATTTTAGTTGTTCATTCTTTAAATTTGCCAAAATACCCAAGTATTTTGGCAAATTTAACTGATCTATGCGCCTTGTTCTAAAGCTAAGCCAGCATCACGTGCTGCACGTGTACCGCCCATCAATACAACATATTCACGAGAATCATCTAAACCGTCTAAAAGCTCTGCTGCGCGTGGTGCTTTACTACCACCACCACATAAAATATAAATCGGCTGATCCGCTGCAACCTGAGTCAAACTATCCGCATTAATTTCAGCAATTGGACGATTTAACGCCCCTTTGACGTGTGCCTCTGCATAAGCTTTGGCATCTCGGACATCCCAAATGACAGCGCCTTCTGGGAACTCAAATGTTGTAATTTCTTGTTTACGGATCATTGTGCACTCCTTTGATGTAAACAACACTTGGCAAATGAAGAAAACACCCTTAGCATCTCAAATATTCTTTCCCTTTGTAAAGGTCTAACCATGCCTTCTTTTGATATTGTTTCTGAATTAGAGTTATTTGAAGTCAATCATGCTGTACAAAATACAGAAAAAGAGATTGCAACACGTTTTGACTTCCGTGGACAAGACGTTTCAATTGAGTTAAATGAAAAAAATAAAGAAATCAAAATCTCAACTGAAAGTGACTTCCAATGCGAACAAGTCTATACCATGCTTGAAAATCACTTCTATAAACGTAAGATTGATGTACAAGCTTTAGATCCACAAAAAGCCACTGCTTCTGGTAAAAATGTGGTCCAAGTGATCAAGCTGAAAGATGGACTTGACTCAGATACCGCAAAAAAAATTAATAAAGCCATTAAAGAAAGTGGTATCAAAGCGCAATCTTCTATCCAAGGAGACAAAATCCGTGTCACAGATAAAAAGCGCGATACATTGCAACAGGTCATGAACTTTTTACGTGAACAACAATTTGGTCTACCACTTCAATTTAATAATTTCAAAGACTAAGCATTAGGTTCACTATGGCAAAAGATAACCGTCTTTATACGCTGGTTAAAACCACTTCTAAATTTCCAAAAAGTATCCGTAGTACGCTATGGAGTAAAGCTTTTGGTCGTGTTGTTCCTATGGTGGGAACAGCAAATATTCGTTATTTAGAAGTTGATAAAGACCATGTCACTGTGCGCATTGAAAACCAACGTAATATGCAAAATCATATTAAAGGGGTTCACGCAGCAGCAATGGCTTTATTAGCAGAAACTGCAACGGGCTTTTTAACGGGCTTACATATCCCAGATGATCGTATTTTGTTGATTAAATCATTGCATGTCGATTATTTAAAAGTTGCGCAAGGTGGTTTAACTGCTACAGCAAGCTTGTCAGCAGACCAAAAAAAGTTTATTGCTGAACATGACAAAGGCGAGTTATTGATTCCTGTGACCGTAATTGACGATTCTGGTAACGAACCAATTCAATGTCAAATGCTTTGGGCTTGGCTGCCAAAACGTAAAAAATAGTCTTAGATTTAAAATAAAGCCCAATTAAATTTGGGCTTTATTGTTTTATCAGCTTGCTAAAAAATCTTGCTTAATTTGTTCTGAGATTTGTCTTTTATTACCATTCACATCAACAGCAACAAATGTAAAAACACCTTGAGTAATTCGAATCGGATCACGCGAATTGTCGTGACTATTCCATACCTCGATTTGCACCTGTACGGAAGTATTACCGACTTTCAAAATTTTAGTATAGCAACTAATCACATTTCCAACCTTAACAGGCACAAGGAACGTCATTTCATTAATCGCAATTGTTGCACATCGTCCCTTACTCAAACGCTCAACATGAATCGCTCCTGCGAGATCCATCTGTGAAACAATCCATCCTCCAAATACATCACCACTCCAGTTTGTATCTGCTGGCATAGCAATATTCTGCAAGGATAAAACTCCTTCTGGATGATTTGAACGTTCAGTCATGTTAATGTCCTTGATGTTGCTGTAATTGCTGATTTAACCATTGCTGTAGCTCTGGTGTACGTAATGCACCACTTATTCTGGCCAATTCAGTCGTCTTATCCATTAAGACCAAAGTCGGAATACTGCGGACATTAAATGCAGCACTTAAACGGGGGTTTGCTTCAGTATCAATTTTAGCAAACACAACGTGAGGATTATGTTTGGCAACCTCAGCAAAATGAGGTGCCATCATTTTACAAGGATTACACCATTCTGCCCAAAGATCGATAAGTACAGGTAGATCTGAATGACTAATGAAATGGCTAAAATTTTGTTCATTTAATTCAATTGGCGCTAACGTTAATAATGGTTGATGGCATTGCCCACAGTTTGGATGAACTGCTAATTTTTCTTCAGGTACACGATTTTTTGCACCACAGGATGCACAGACAATGATCATTTACATCACTCCGATATGTTGATGTAAAAATTCTAATTGGGTTGTGACTGCTTTTTCAAACCAAGAACCGTGATAAATATCGAAATGTTTCATTTCCCACTCATGATAGCTTACAAATGGTGCAATATTTGTAGCGGCTTCACGACTAGATTCAATTGGAATCAAAGAATCATGTTTCGCAGCAATAAACAAAACAGGGATATTAATTTTGCGTACAAATTGAATCGGACGATAACGCATTAAATTAAAAAATACACGTGCAGGAACTTCACCACTCCAATAATAGTCAGGATTTACAATCGAATGATAACCATAATAACTATCAGAGGTCGGTAAAAAGCATAGTTTATGCTGATCTACAACTGGCAAAGTTTTAGGTACTAAACCCATCTTAGACCCCATGTAATCCTGGCTAGAACGCTTCAAAGCCTCTGGATAACGCTGTAATGGGTATAATTTTGCTGTTTCAGCACCATCAACATAAGGCACTTGTACCATCACGGCCTGAATATTTTTAAGGTCAGTGGCTAAACTAAGCGCATATCCACCGCTTAGAGAAGTTCCCCATAAAATAATACGTCGACTATCAATTAATTTACAATTCGAAGCATATTGAACAATGGTTTTCCAATCATCTAGTTGAGCACCGAGTGAAACCAATTCACGTGGTTTTCCTGTACTCCCCCCCCAATAGCGATAATCAAATAAAATGACAGCATAGCCAGCTTTAGCGAAACGTTGTGCATACTGAACTAATTTAAATTGGCGTAATCCAGCAAATCCATGTGCCATAAGAATTACAGCAGCTTTAATATTGGTCTTTGGTAGGTAGAAATCTGCTGCTATGGTTTCTTCGCCACTAGGAACATACAACGGCTCAACTGTATAGGTGTGCATGCGCGCTCCAATGCTTTATCTTATTACTTATCATCATTTATTTGCTACAGACATTTAAACTCAAGATCAAGCTTAATGCTATGATAGAGCATAAAATGTTTTGTTTATTTTTGGAGTGACAAGATGTCAGAAAATGTTGGTTTTGCAGGTCAAATCGGCCCTGAGCATGTAGATCAAGTTGTCGAAAAAGGCTTCAAATCTATTATTAATAATCGTCCCGATATGGAAGGCGGTCCAGAGCAACCAACGAGTGCTCAAATTGAAGAATCAGCACGTAATGCTGGTCTAGATTATGTTTACCAACCAGTTGTTGCAGGTCAGATCACAGAGTTAGATGTTCGTACATTTGCAAATCATTATAACGAATTGCCAAAACCTATTTTAATGTTTTGTCGCACAGGTAATCGCTCTAATAACCTATACCAATTAGCAAAGCAGATGGATTTATTGGATGATTGAACTCATTATATTTCCTCACCTGATCAAAATAGTGAAATCCGTCTGTCTATAAGATATATGGTTCTTTTACACTAAATAAAGAACCATAACAAAACTCTCTATTTTTTATGTCTCATATCTTCTTTCAGCCTGTAACTCTTTTCAAATTAGTCCAACTGTATCTGCCAGTGAATAACTACACTATAAAAAAACAGCACTGGAGTGCTGTTTTTTTAAATATAAAAACTATTTTTATTGATAAGCAACAAAGATCGTTGAAACGTGACCATCAGGAGCTGCTACTGATACTTTGAAAGTATCACCTACTGCACATTCTTTCAAACGGTAACCATAAAAAACTTGCGTACTATTTTTGAAAGTTGTTGGCGTTGTAAGGTCGAATACACTAGCAACAGGTGAGCTCCCTTGTACTAACTCAGCAGAGCAAGATAAATCATTAGTTTTAGTATTATCTTCAGCGGTAACACTTATCGTAGAACCTGTTGGCATTGGAACACTTTGCATTGTATTTCCATACAAACGGAAAGATAACAAACCATTACTTGCATTAACATTCGTAAATGTTGCCCTATTTTCTGCAAAAGCAAATAATAATTGCTGGCGAAGAATAGCATCTAGATTAGTATCACAGGTTTTTGCAATATTAGGTTGGAGTACCGTAGATGGTACACAAGACTCTGTTCCTGCACTGCGTCTATATAAATATTCACCTAAGTTATTATTATAAATATTGTCTTCATTATCATCTCTGAAAAAGTCACCAATATTTGTATTATTACCCAATATATCTGTCAGTGCATCTACACCTGCCGTATACAAATTATCACCATCTTTATCTATGTATGATTTATCACCTTCAACATAAGCTAGAACGGTTATACGATTATCTAAAGGACGTGGGTTTTGAGTACTTATAGTTACCGAGCATATCCCATTCACAGATGAACAATTTGGGTCAACTTTACCACCTTCAGAGACAAAGCTAATGACTGTACCATTTGGGACTGGATTTCCAGTACGATCCACCATTCGTGCAGTAATCGTAGCAGTATCCCCATCAATAGTATTTTGTAATGAGTTTTTTGATACAGATAAACTTAAACCATTTTGAGTTACACGGCCAGTGGATACAGATACATCTTTAGATACAGCTGAAACATTTGTGTCTGAAACTAAAGTCGCTCTTATTTCAACAGGTCCAGGTTTATCTCCTGGATAGAGGTTTACAATCACTTTACCACTCGAATCACTTTTTATAGTTTTGTTACTACGATTGCCAAATGATACAAACGATAAATCTTCTGGTGTCTGCACTTTCTCAATTAAAATATCTTGATCTGCTACAGGTACACCATTTGCGTACAAACTAAATTCAATTTGACCCGATGATGCTGAGCCACTTTTTTTAATGCCTAAATTAACTTTATTAGATGTATAAACCAATGAATTGGCTTGCAGTGCTTTGATACTAACATTAAGTGTAACTTCTGGGATATTTAAACCTTTTGCTGAAATTTTCTGTGTGCCTGTACAGAGCTTCCCATCAGAACCTATCGCTTTATAAGACGTTGTAACACTTCCTTGATTTGATGAAACAACTGTTGCTGGTTCAAATTTACCACATGTTGCAGTGAACTCTACATTGACATTATTTTGATTAATTTTCGTATTTGCATCTTGAGTTTTTAACGTGATATTTGTTGAGCCACCTGATTCCAGTTGAGTACTAGCTGCTATCAAATCTACTAAAATAATATTGGTTGCTTGTAGAGAAAAATTAAGCGCTTTTGTTGATGCGATAGTACCACCAAAATCTGCAATTGCAGAAATTTGATAAGCACCATTTGTATTAATATTTTCAGGTTTAACAGAAATACTCGCTTCACCATCCGTGTTAGTTAATACCGCACCATTAGAACTGCCTAAAACAACACCGCCAGTCACTGTAAATGTAACTAATGCTCCACTAATACCTTTACCTGTTTGATCAGTTACTTTTACTTTAGCAATCACTCCTTCTGCTGCAATCGCTTGAGTTGAGTTACCATTCCGATCAATCAATTGAACCGCACTAATATTTACAGCTTTTACAGCCTCTCCAGTACTCGGGTTTGTTGTCCCAGTCCCTGAGCCACTACTACTTGAAGACGAACCATAATATCCATCACCGCCGCCCCCACAACTTGCCAATAAAATTGACACAGTAATAGCTGACAGCTTCAAAGTCAGTTGTTTTTTATTCATCATCATTGCTTTTTATCCCCAATCAAGCTCACAAAATGGAGCTAGATTATTCATTATAAAAATATAACCAATGTAATCACAATATAGTTTTCATGTAAATATACATTAACTCGAAGTAAAAAATATTAAAGTGAATTCAATCAAATTATTCAAATAAAACGAGACTACTATTTAAAAAATTTTAATAAATTCAAATTATGAATAGTAATGCAAATTAAAATTTAATAACTTAGTTTTGACAAGATAATTACCTCTTTCCCCCGAATAAAAAACACCCCCAACCGTTAGGTTGGGGGTGTTTATAATTTAAAAGCTGGCGATGACTTACTCTCACATGGCAAACGCCACACTACCATCAGCGCTAAGAGGTTTCACTTCTGAGTTCGGGAAGGGATCAGGTGGTTCACTCTTGCTATTGTCGCCAGCAAACTGTTTTGGCTTTCGGTGGTCTTACTCTTGAACTTAACTTTAAGTTCTTTGCCACTTAGTACCGAAAGAGTTATTAACGGATTAGATATTGAGTCTAACTTTGTGTTCAGCATTTTAACTAGTTTTCACACTAAATCAAGTTATGTATTGAATTTATCTTGAATACAACAACTGTTTGGGTGTTGTATAGTCAAGCCTCACGAGCAATTAGTATTGGTCAGCTTCACACGTCACCGTGCTTCCACACCCAACCTATCAACGTCCTAGTCTCGAACGGCTCTTTAGAGGAATAAATTCCTAGGGAAATCTTATCTTGAGGTAGGCTTCCCGCTTAGATGCTTTCAGCGGTTATCCCTTCCGAACATAGCTACCCGGCGATGCGACTGGCGTCACAACCGGTACACCAGAGGTTCGTCCACTCTGGTCCTCTCGTACTAGGAGCAGATCCTCTCAAATTTCCAGCGCCCACGGTAGATAGGGACCGAACTGTCTCACGACGTTCTAAACCCAGCTCGCGTACCTCTTTAAATGGCGAACAGCCATACCCTTGGGACCTGCTTCAGCCCCAGGATGAGATGAGCCGACATCGAGGTGCCAAACACCGCCGTCGATATGAACTCTTGGGCGGTATCAGCCTGTTATCCCCAGAGTACCTTTTATCCGTTGAGCGATGGCCCTTCCATACAGAACCACCGGATCACTAAGACCTACTTTCGTACCTGCTCGACTTGTGGGTCTCGCAGTTAAGCGCGCTTTTGCCTTTATACTCTACGCGTGATTTCCGACCACGCTGAGCGCACCTTCGTACTCCTCCGTTACTCTTTAGGAGGAGACCGCCCCAGTCAAACTACCCACCAGACATGGTCCTCGCCCCGGATTACGGGGCAGAGTTAGAACCTCAACATTACCAGGGTGGTATTTCAAGGACGGCTCCATTGGAACTAGCGTTCCAACTTCAAAGCCTCCCACCTATCCTACACAAGTAAGGTCAAAGTTCAATGTCAAGCTGCAGTAAAGGTTCACGGGGTCTTTCCGTCTAGCCGCGGGTACACTGCATCTTCACAGCGATTTCGATTTCACTGAGCCTCTGCTGGAGACAGCGCCGCCATCATTATGCCATTCGTGCAGGTCGGAACTTACCCGACAAGGAATTTCGCTACCTTAGGACCGTTATAGTTACGGCCGCCGTTTACTGGGGCTTCGATCAAGAGCTTCGCTTACGCTAACCCCATCAATTAACCTTCCAGCACCGGGCAGGCATCACACCCTATACGTCCACTTTCGTGTTTGCAGAGTGCTATGTTTTTAATAAACAGTTGCAGCGGCCTGGTTTCTGTGGCTGCCAATAGCTCAGGGAGCAAGTCCCATCACCGTCAGCAGCGTACCTTCTCCCGAAGTTACGGTACCATTTTGCCTAGTTCCTTCAGCAGAGTTCTCTCAAGCGCTTTGGTCTACTCGACCTGACCACCTGTGTCGGTTTCGGGTACGATTCCTGTGTAACTGAAGCTTAGAGACTTTTCCTGGAAGCATGGTATCAGCCACTTCACTGTACAAGTACAGCTTGCTATCAGTTCTCAGCATAGAGTACCCCGGATTTGCCTAAGATACATGCCTACAACCTTCCACCTGGACAACCAACGCCAGGCTGACTTAACCTTCTCCGTCCTCTCATCGCATTACACAGAAGTATTGGAATATTAACCAATTTCCCATCGACTACGCCTCTCGGCCTCGCCTTAGGGGTCGACTCACCCAGCCCCGATTAACGTTGGACTGGAACCCTTGGTCTTTCAGCGAACGGGTTTTTCACCCGTTTTGTCGTTACTCACGTCAGCATTCGCACTTCTGATACCTCCAGCATACTTCTCAATACACCTTCATCGGCTTACAGAACGCTCCCCTACCACTTGACTATTGTCAAATCCGCAGCTTCGGCACATAGTTTTAGCCCCGTTACATCTTCCGCGCAGGCCGACTCGACTAGTGAGCTATTACGCTTTCTTTAAAGGGTGGCTGCTTCTAAGCCAACCTCCTAGCTGTCTATGCCTTCCCACATCGTTTCCCACTTAACTATGATTTTGGGGCCTTAGCTGGCGGTCTGGATTGTTTTCCTCTTGACTACGGACGTTAGCACCCGCAGTCTGTCTCCCGGATAGTACTCATTGGTATTCGGAGTTTGCATCGGTTTGGTAAGTCGGGATGACCCCCTAGCCGAAACAGTGCTCTACCCCCAATGGTATTCGTCCGAGGCGCTACCTAAATAGCTTTCGGGGAGAACCAGCTATCACCAGGCTTGATTAGCCTTTCACCCCTATCCACAAGTCATCCCCTGGCTTTTCAACGACAGTGGGTTCGGTCCTCCAGTTAGTGTTACCCAACCTTCAACCTGCTCATGGATAGATCGCCTGGTTTCGGGTCTATACCCAGCAACTAAACGCCCTATTAAGACTCGATTTCTCTACGGCTCCCCTATACGGTTAACCTCGCTACTGAATATAAGTCGCTGACCCATTATACAAAAGGTACGCAGTCACCGAACAAGTCGGCTCCCACTGCTTGTATGCATGCGGTTTCAGGATCTATTTCACTCCCCTCACAGGGGTTCTTTTCGCCTTTCCCTCACGGTACTGGTTCACTATCGGTCAGTCAGGAGTATTTAGCCTTGGAGGATGGTCCCCCCATATTCAGACAAGGTTTCACGTGCCTCGCCCTACTCGTCATCATTGTGTGTGCCCTTTCGTGTACGGGAATATCACCCTCTACGTTCGCACTTCCCAGAGCGTTCCACTAGAACACACACAACTTAATGGGCTACTCCCCGTTCGCTCGCCGCTACTAAGGGAATCTCAATTGATTTCTTTTCCTAAGGGTACTGAGATGTTTCACTTCCCCTCGTTCGCTTCATAAGCCTATGTATTCAGCTTATGATACCCGCCTTATAGCGGGTGGGTTCCCCCATTCAGAAATCTCCGGATCAAAGGATATTTGCCGCCTCCCCGGAGCTTATCGCAGGCTATTACGTCTTTCATCGCCTCTGACTGCCAAGGCATCCACCACATGCACTTAATTACTTGACTATACAACCCCAAACAGTCGTTAACACATACAAGTCAGTGTTAGCGTTGCAAACTTAATTGCTACTATTCGTTGTCTGTGAACTTAATCACCATACAGCTTCAATCTAAATTCATATACCAAAACGCTTGATTCAGTGTTTTTGCTAGTTCTCAGATTAAATATTAATTTAACAATTACTTGTTATCTTCCTATTTAATCGAGTTTGAACAATTTATTTCAGACTCAAATTCTAATCTGTTAATGATTAACTACAGCCTCGTCAGCTTGCAGTAAACTGTGATAAATCACAGAGATTAATAAACCAGTCAAATTAGACTGTATTCACTAAACTCTATAATCTTCTTAGCTTTGAATTAATTTTGTTTTAAAAACTCTTTTAATTCATGGTGGAGACTAGGAGAGTCGAACTCCTGACCTCCTGCGTGCAAAGCAGGCGCTCTACCAACTAAGCTAAGTCCCCAGCTTATCACTTAATGAACGATATATCTTTCAGATTTGGTGGGTCTGACAAGACTTGAACTTGTGACCCCACGCTTATCAAGCGTGTGCTCTAACCAACTGAGCTACAGACCCTCAGATACATCTTCGAAGAACAACTTGTTGTGGATTCTTACCGATCGTCAATCTTTCGTTAAGGAGGTGATCCAGCCGCAGGTTCCCCTACGGCTACCTTGTTACGACTTCACCCCAGTCATCGGCCACACCGTGGTAAGCGTCCTCCTTGCGGTTAGACTACCTACTTCTGGTGCAACAAACTCCCATGGTGTGACGGGCGGTGTGTACAAGGCCCGGGAACGTATTCACCGCGGCATTCTGATCCGCGATTACTAGCGATTCCGACTTCATGGAGTCGAGTTGCAGACTCCAATCCGGACTACGATCGGCTTTTTGAGATTAGCATCCTATCGCTAGGTAGCAACCCTTTGTACCGACCATTGTAGCACGTGTGTAGCCCTGGCCGTAAGGGCCATGATGACTTGACGTCGTCCCCGCCTTCCTCCAGTTTGTCACTGGCAGTATCCTTAAAGTTCCCGACATTACTCGCTGGCAAATAAGGAAAAGGGTTGCGCTCGTTGCGGGACTTAACCCAACATCTCACGACACGAGCTGACGACAGCCATGCAGCACCTGTATCTAGATTCCCGAAGGCACCAATCCATCTCTGGAAAGTTTCTAGTATGTCAAGGCCAGGTAAGGTTCTTCGCGTTGCATCGAATTAAACCACATGCTCCACCGCTTGTGCGGGCCCCCGTCAATTCATTTGAGTTTTAGTCTTGCGACCGTACTCCCCAGGCGGTCTACTTATCGCGTTAGCTGCGCCACTAAAGCCTCAAAGGCCCCAACGGCTAGTAGACATCGTTTACGGCATGGACTACCAGGGTATCTAATCCTGTTTGCTCCCCATGCTTTCGTACCTCAGCGTCAGTATTAGGCCAGATGGCTGCCTTCGCCATCGGTATTCCTCCAGATCTCTACGCATTTCACCGCTACACCTGGAATTCTACCATCCTCTCCCATACTCTAGCTGACCAGTATCGAATGCAATTCCTAAGTTAAGCTCAGGGATTTCACATCCGACTTAATCAGCCGCCTACGCACGCTTTACGCCCAGTAAATCCGATTAACGCTCGCACCCTCTGTATTACCGCGGCTGCTGGCACAGAGTTAGCCGGTGCTTATTCTGCGAGTAACGTCCACTATCCCAGAGTATTAATCTAGGTAGCCTCCTCCTCGCTTAAAGTGCTTTACAACCAAAAGGCCTTCTTCACACACGCGGCATGGCTGGATCAGGCTTCCGCCCATTGTCCAATATTCCCCACTGCTGCCTCCCGTAGGAGTCTGGGCCGTGTCTCAGTCCCAGTGTGGCGGATCATCCTCTCAGACCCGCTACAGATCGTCGCCTTGGTAGGCCTTTACCCCACCAACTAGCTAATCCGACTTAGGCTCATCATTTAGCGCAAGGTCCGAAGATCCCCTGCTTTCTCCCGTAGGACGTATGCGGTATTAGCATTCCTTTCGGAATGTTGTCCCCCACTAAATGGCAGATTCCTAAGCATTACTCACCCGTCCGCCGCTAAGATAAGGTGCAAGCACCTCATCTCCGCTCGACTTGCATGTGTTAAGCCTGCCGCCAGCGTTCAATCTGAGCCATGATCAAACTCTTCAGTTTAAAATCATTAGTAGCTTATGGCTACAAATCTTGGCTCATCAATTTTCTGACTAAAAATTCGCTCAAATAAACTTCGAGAAATTTCTACCTTTCAATCAATGAAATATTTTCAATCGATCAACCAGTAAAAATCCACACAAGTTGTTCTTCTATTCTCTTAATGATCTTCTCGATGATTCGTCATCATCAAGCTAGGTCGGCTATGTTACTCTAATTTAAACTAAAGTCAACAGGTAATTTCGATATTTTTTAAACCTATCAATCAACCCAAGAATCTAACCCTTCTAGCCAAATCCTTGTTTTTCAACAAGTTTTTATTTGCATCACCGCCGATGGATGTGCATTCTACAGCATTTCAGATCAGGTGCAACCCCATTTCCTAATCTTTTTATTTAAGTGAACGTTTTTTAGGCTAATCAGTTACTTTTTGTCTACTTTCTTTGTCGATAAGAACTTTTTTTAAACAATTAAGTTAAGTAGAATGTATCTCTTGCTTCAAATTTTTTGGCATTTTTGATTGGAAATACGGTTTATTAATAAAAAAGTACAATTACTGTTGCTTTTAGCGTCGATCGCTACGAGTCAGATTTGTTACGCCATTTCAAATCATAATTTTTATGAATTAGCATTAACCATATTGAGTTATAGCAAGTGGTCGAATACATCTCGCCCAATTATTTGTGTAATAGATAATGCTGAGGCTTCGAATCAATTTCAATCCAATATTAAACAACTTGGGTATGATTATCAGGTACAAGCTGTTAATTCAAAAGATTTTCAAAAAACAGAATGTCATGTTGTGTATTTCTCAACAACAACACCGCAACAACAACAAAACTTGATTCAAGCTTATCCATCGCGTTCATTACTGTCATTAAGTATTAATAATCCAGCATGTGAAATCGGCAGTATTTTCTGCTTATACAACAAAAAGACCTCTTCTACATTTAAAGTAAATCTAGATGCTTTGAGTTACTCCAAAGTTCATATCGACCCCCGAGTCTTAATCTTGGCGAAGAATACGGAGTAATTAAAGTGATTTCGAATTTATATCAGTCCACTTCATTACGGGCGTTATTTCGTAAGTCTCAGTTCTCGATTTTTGCGCTTACCGTTGTCATTTGTTCCTTTACCTTTGCAACTATTTCCATATTCACAATGGAAACGTACGCTAAACAAAATTTGCAACTATTAAGTCAAACGCTACTTGAACGAATCCAGCCCGCTGTTGTCTTCAAGGACAAAGGAGCAATTGATCAAATTTTAGCGGACTACACAACAGAACATGCGATTCGTAGTATTCATGTTTATGATCCAGAGCATCAATTATTAGCAGAAAGTACCAAGCAAATTGACCACACATCATTTTTACAAAGCGTATTAGATAAATGGTTTCTACATGATCCAATCAAATTGACGGTTATTCATCATAAGAAACAAGTCGGCGAATTAGTTTTATATGGCAGCTCAGAAAATATTTTACATTTTTTAAAAACCATCATTATTGGCTTAGCCATATCAATGTTTTTTATTGTGATTGCACTGTTATGGTCCGTTAATCTTACCTATCGCCAAATCATGCAAGCGATCAAACCATTAACCCATATTGCTCAATTAGTGAGTGACCAAAAAGCTTACAACTTACGTTTTCCAAATAACCATATTAAAGAGTTTCAAAATCTTAATACGGTATTTAATGAGCTCTTAGAAGAAATACAAGTTTGGCATACTCATTTACAGAAAGAGAATCTCCAACTTTCATTTCAAGCTCACCATGACCAGCTCACAGGTTTACCTAATCGACACTATTTTTATGAAGAATTGTTCAATATTTTTAAAAATAATAAATTTCGTCACAATTCAGCGCTGATTTTCATAGATAATAATAAGTTTAAAGCAATTAATGATCATTATGGTCATCTTGCTGGCGATGCGGTATTAAGAGAAATGGCAAATCGATTAATGCAGTCTGTCAGACAAGAAGACTTTATTGCTCGTTTGGGTGGTGATGAATTCGCAATCATTTTGCATACCATCCATCATTCTGATCATTTACAAACAATCGCTGAAGGTTTACTAGCAAGTTGTGATGAGCCTTTGAATTTTAACGGTCAACTTATCCATTTTAGCTTTAGTTTAGGGATTGCATTTTCACAGTTTGCAGACAATCCAGATAATTTAGTCATGCAAGCAGATCAAGCAATGTATAAAGCTAAAAATTTAAATCCACATTGGTTTCTTTATAAACCAGAAATTTAGGACATGTTATGCGCGCTCACACTTTTAAGATATCCTTTGTAGCATTACTCTGCCTAACATTGACTGGCTGTTTAAGTTTTGGTCCTTTGAAATATCGTCAAGTCAAAATGCTAAAAAAAGAAGGTTTCGTTTTAACAGAAGAAGGCTGGAGTCTGGGTCTGCCTGAACGTTTACTTTTCGACTTTAATAAAGCAGATATTAAACCTGAAAATCAAAGAGAAATCGTTCGTCTTGCCAATCAACTAAACAAATATGATCTGCAAAAATTAAAAGTTGTGGGTCACACTGATGATATTGGTAATCCTGAATATAACCAGAAATTGTCTGAAGAACGTGCTCAAAGTGTTTCTTCGATTTTCATTCATCAGGGTTTCAAGCCAAATAATGTCACTGTGATTGGTCGTGGTGCAAGCCAACCTTTCGTACCAAATACATCTGATGAGAACCGCGCGAATAATCGCAGAGTTACGATTATTATTATTTCTTAACTTGCAATTTTTGTTAAAAGCCAACTATTTAAAGTTGGCTTTTTTAATTTATATGAGTTGAATAATATCAATCGTCGGTGGCACTCGAAACCGAAATGGAACACCAACCATTCCAGTTCCAACCGTTACAAATACATCAGCGTGTTCATGTGTATAAAAACCTTTTTTGTGCCCCAAGATAGACACTTTTTTCATAATATACGTTGTAATCCAAGGAAGTTCTATTTGTCCACCATGGGTATGGCCTGCAAGCATTAATGGTCGTGTAGGTAATGCTGGCACCATATCTACTGTATCAGGGTTATGAGATAAAATGAGCCATGGTTTATCTTGTGGTAAATCTGGCATAAAACGCATATTTGCCTTCCCTGCCCACAGATCACCAATGCCAATTAAGCGAAACTCATCAAAATCGATAATCTGCCCTTCTATATCAATCACATTAGTTTGTTCTAATGCCGCTTTGAGTAATGATTGTATTGGAGGACCTGGATATTGCTCATCATGATTCCCTGGCACAGAATAAACGGGTGCTTGGATTTCCTTTAAAACAGAGAGCTCCTGAATCAAACGATTTTCAGGTTCATAAGTCCAATCGCCTGCAACCACCACAATATCTGGTTTAGCTTCATTTAATTTTTTAACAATGCTTTTTAATTGGCGTTCATGACCAGAAAACAATCCCACATGCATATCTGCAATTAAGGCCACTTTAACGGGTTGAATAAAATCACGATCCGAATTTAAACGGTATTGATGATGTTTAATATGAACCATATGTGGCTCAATAAATCGTGCATAAATCAATATGCTCGTTAAAAGGAAAACAAAAATACTTTCATGTAAACTGTAAAACTCAGACCAACCTGCATACAAGGTAAAAAACCAGAGAGGAACTAACAAATAAGAAAGATAAAATGCAGCTAGATGTACAAAAGCTTTGAAAGGATGAATCGTTTCAGTTCTTGCTTGATGAATCCATGCCTGAGCGAATGCCCACAAGGCTAAAACAATAAAAATAGTATAGAAAATTAATATAACTGTGTCTGAATTCGACATTACCACTCTCATTAATCTGACATTAGGGCATACATCGCATCTCATATTTATAATTTTTGATGAAATGCTATACTCAAGTCCAACTTTTAATCAGTAAAGATTATGACGCAATTTTCTCATCTAAATCGTAAACATACAAAAATAAGTACAACTACTTACAATAAAAGTATGCTTGCGATTTATTGCAGTATTGCGATCACAATCACAGGATGCAGCACACTACCTAAACATAAAATAGAGCCAATACAACAATCTAACATTCAACAATTAGAAATAAACCAGACAACTTTGGCTCAGATCATTCAACCTTTAGAACAACAAAATCCTGGATTGACGGGTTATCACGTTTTATTTGAACCCCTAGAAGCGTTAGCAGCACGACTACGTTTAATTGATAAGGCAGAGAAAACCTTAGATTTGCAATATTATATTTGGGACAATGACAAAGTAGGTGCTCTTGCTTTGCATGCGCTGATTCGCGCAGCAGATCGTGGTGTCAAAGTGCGATTACTTATTGATGATAATAACGCAAAAAAAACTGAAGGAATCTTCTTAGCTCTAGCACAGCATCCAAATATTGAAGTTAAATTATTCAATCCCTATCGGTTTCGCAAATACCGTGCGCTTGATATGGTTTTAGATTTAAAACGTATCAACCGCAGAATGCACAATAAGAGCTTTATTGCAGACCAACAAGTTGCTCTAATTGGTGGCAGAAACATGACTAATCAATATTATAATGTCAGTGATAACTACCAGTTTTCTGATGTTGATGTGATGCTCGTGGGTACAGCAGTCACTGATATTTCACAGTCTTTTGATGAATACTGGAATCATAGTTACGCTTACGATGTAAGGGAAATTGTCAATCAAAATGCTCATCGCTTAAGCTATGAGAGCCTAAAACAGCAACTTGATGAACATTCTAAGCGAGCAACGGTACAGAATTATCTTGATTTGACTGGTAACTCACAGGCAATTGATTCAATTATCAGTCGGGATATTCCTTTAAACTGGGTAAAAGCTGAAGTTGTAAAAGACTCTCCTGACAAAATTAAATCAAAAGCCAAAAAACAAGAACACCTTAATTTCCAATTGATTAACCATTTAGAACAACCTGAAAAAAATATTGACCTCATCTCAGCTTACTTTGTCCCTGAAAAAAAGGGGGTTAAAATTCTCAATGATCTTGCAAAAGATGGAATCGAGGTTCGAGTGCTCACAAACTCATTTCAGGCAAACGATGTCGCTGTTGTTCATGCATTTTATGGAAAATATCGTCAGGATTTACTGGAACATGGTGTACAGCTATATGAGTTTCTCCCCGCATTAAATAAAAATGATCTCGATAAACATACCGAAGAACTCGCGAAGAAAGCAAAAGTAAATATCAAAGGACTAAGCCGTTCCAGTTTACATGCCAAACTGATGGCGCTAGATGAAAAGCAAGTTTTTATTGGTTCATTTAATTTTGATCCACGCTCTGCCTACCTGAACACTGAAATTGGCGTGCTTTTAGATAGCCCACCTTTAGCGCAGGCTGTTCATGCGACTATGGATCAAAATCTAAGTAAATATGCCTATAAATTAGTGTTAGATGCCAATAAAAAAATTACATGGCGACGTGAAACACCACAAGGCCCTGTCATCTACACCAAAGAACCTCGAATGAAATGGTGGCAAAAGGCAGGAATGAAAATTATTTCATGGCTGCCAATTGAAGGCTTTATGTAATTTAAAGCGAGTATTGTTATGGCAGCGTATTTAAAACTTTGCTTTGTAACTCAAGCAGCCCTGCTCGCATTTGACGATCAACTTCTTTAGTTAAGCTATCTACCGTATGGTCTGTTACAGGAATTGCAGGTAGGGTCAATAAATGTGCGGTAACTTTTGGCATTTCTAAAACACGTTGTACATGTTCTGCAAAAGACATTTCACCAATAAATGGTGCGACCAGATCTAATTCACCTTGCTGATTGACATAGCAAATCACACAAATTTGAACTGGACGTTGCGCATCAATGGCAGCACCCAATAAGCGCCCATGTACTTTTTTGACCTGACGACCGTCTGTGGTTGTGGCTTCTGGAAAGAACAAAACGGGAATATCTTGTTTTAAAAACGCTGTAATTTGTTCTTTTATTCGGATTGAGTCACCAGAACCTCGCTTAATAAATAAGGTTCCACCGCCTTTTGCTAGATTACCCAAAATAGGCCATTTTTCGACCTCTGCTTTTGCTAAGAAGAAGATACGTGCTCCAGAGCCAAGTACAGCAACATCTAACCAAGAAATATGATTACTCACCCAAAGCGCTGGTTCTCGTGGAATAGTGCCATGAATCTGCACTTCGATATTAAAAACTTCGCATAAACGGCGGCAAAAATACTGAACATAACGCGTATTCGTTGGATTATTCGGGTCTTTGTATAAACCGTGTCGATAAATGAGATAAAAACCTTCACCAATTGTTTCTAGACCTGAGGCTAATTTTTTACTATACAAGCTCAATTTAGAGATTAAATTTAATGGTGTGTTATTTGCTGCTGTTGCTTCTTGAGTCATAAATCATTAAAACCGTACGCATGTATGCACATTGCATTGAACTAGCTCACTTATATCATGCCCGTATCTATTTATAAAAGTTACCACCATGAGAAAAAACGAATGTGAATATAATTATTTTCAATTTTAAAAGGTTTTTTAAATTAAATATCATAAATAAATCGAATTAACAAATTAAGAGGTCATATGATGAATCCTCAACACACAACATCTCATAATCAAGTGAATATTCCTTATGGCTATGCTTTAAGAATATTTTTTGGCTGGTCAATTTTATATATCGGCACACTCGTTGGTTTTATCAAACTTCTTCATCATCATGTCATATAAATCCATGAAGCCTTTGCCCTTTGCTTGAAGTTTATTCTAGAATAAGGCTTCTATACTCAGGATATGATAACAGCGTGGAATTTTTTGAGCGGCAACAAGGTGGTGAACGAGCAATTTTAGTCAGTGTTTCTGTGCAGTTACTCGATGACCTTGATGCTGAAGAGTTTCGATTGCTCGCTCAATCCGCTGGTGCTGAAATTCTTGAACATATTTCTGTACAAAGAAATAAGCCAGACCCTAAATTTTTTATTGGCTCAGGCAAAGTGGATGAAATCGCAGAATTAGTTCAGCAGCTAGAAGCTGAATTAGTCATCTTTGATCACTCTCTTTCACCAGCCCAAGAACGTAATTTAGAAAGAATCTTAAAATGCCGTGTGATTGATCGCACAGGGCTTATTTTAGATATCTTCGCATTACGAGCGCGTACACACGAAGGAAAATTACAAGTTGAACTTGCCCAACTTAAGCATTTATCAACGCGCTTAATTCGAGGCTTCACAGGTAATTTAGAACAACAAAAAGGTGGGATTGGTCTACGTGGTCCTGGTGAATCACAACTTGAAACTGACCGCCGACTCATAAAAGTACGTATTACCCAACTGAAAGACAAATTGGTTAAAGTTCAACAGACGCGTTTACAAGGTCGTGCCGCACGCCAAAAAGCAGCAATTCCAACGATTTCTTTGGTTGGTTATACCAATGCAGGTAAATCGACACTGTTTAATATTTTAGCCCAAAGTGATGTCTATGCAGCAGACCAACTTTTTGCAACGCTCGATCCAACCTTACGTCGTCTAGAATGGGATGGTATCGGTACTGTCGTACTCGCAGATACAGTTGGATTTGTGAGAAATTTACAGCATGATTTGGTTGAGTCTTTCAAAGCGACTTTAGAAGAAACACTAGAAGCGACCTTACTTTTGCATGTAATTGACAGCAGTAGCCCTAACATGCCTGAACAAATCGAAGCAGTGGAATCTGTGCTGAAAGAAATTGGAGCCGATGCACCGATTCTTCATGTTTACAATAAAATTGATCTCAGCGGTGATACGGCAAAAATCATTTATAAAGCAGCAGATTTACCTGATCGCGTTTATGTTTCTGCGCATTCTGGGCAGGGATTAGATTTATTAAGCCAAGCTGTTCAACAATGCCTGATGGGACAGTTACAACATTTCGACTTAGTTCTCAAACCTGCTTACGGTAAACTACGCACACAACTTTATACACTCAATGTCATTCAAACTGAACAATATGATGAGCAAGGTGATTTGCATTTATCAGTTTGTATTGCTCCACAAAAATTGCATCAACTCATCAAACAAGCACATCTACCATTAGATGAAATTCTTGGAAACCAAGCAGCCTTATTTCACAGGCCTTTGGAAGAATTTGAAAAGTAAGCATCAATGTAATAATCGTTCATAAGGGAGAGTTAGAAAAAAGATGAAAGAAATTGATTGGACAGCTTGGTTTTGCACGATTCTATTAATTATTGTATTTCGTGAAGGCGCTGTTGCTATTACCACGGTCTTTCATCATCCAGAATTAGGTAATCTCGTCGGGCTGATCAGCTTACTTGCAACTTTATTAATTTGGAGAAGATTTAGAAAAATCTCCAATCGTCTTATAGATACCAACAACAAAATCATGAAAGAAAGTGCTTTTGCATTTTTGCCAATCTGTGCTGGCTCTTTGATTATGTTGGTACATTTAGGCAAAGAAATTCCAATCTTTTTATTTGTCTTAACCCTGAGTACTTTATTGCCATTGTGGATTTACGCCAAAATGGCGAAACGCTGGTTATAGGAGTTCATGAATATGTTGATGGTTATATATGGATTCGTGATTACCTTAATCAGTTATCTCATCGCAAAACCTTTAAATAAAAAAATTCCACAGATTCCATTAATTGTTTTTGCGATGTTTATCGTGATCGGACTACTCGCAATTTTGGGTATTCCTTATGAACATTACATGAATAATGTGAATAGTATATTTAATCATTTACTTGGCTACGTTACTGTAGCTTTAGCCATACCTCTAGCTGCGATGCGTTATGATGATTTGCCAATTAAATCGATGATTGGCATTTTGTGTTTTGCAAGTATCAGTGCAGTTGCATTGCCGATGGGACTTGCATATTTATTACATATGTCAGAACCAACAATTATGGCTTTTGCGACCCGAGCTGTAACGACGCCAATTGCTCTGAATATTGCCACACTATTACACGCTCCTCTGATGATGGTGTCACTGATTGTGATTTTATCTGGAGTCATTGGTGCCGCATTTTCTCCATGGATTTTAAAACATATCCATGATGAACGGGCTTCAGGCTTAGCTCTAGGTTTGGCTGCTCATGCAATTGGTACAGCACAGGCATGGCAGCGAGGCCCTGTTACAGGTCGTTACGCTGCTTTTGGGATGGCTGTGAATGGTGTATTTACTGCTATATGGCTACCCACTTTTATTTTGTCTCTTACTTAATTTGTCACACAGATGTCAATTAATATTGAACTAGTTGTCAAAAATCCTACATAATGAAAGTTCAAACGTTAAAAGGATTTTTAATGATGGGCAAACAATTATTAGGCGCGTTGATTCTCTCTGCGATAAGCAGTTTTAGCTTTGCAGAAGATATTACAGGTATGTGGCAAAGTATCGATGACAAAACTGGCGCACCAAAAGCTTTGGTTGAAATTCGTCAAGAAGCGAACGGTACTTATGCGGGTAAGGTTGTAAAGATTACTCCACGAGCAGGCTACACACCTAAAGAAATATGTGTGGGCTGTCCGGCGCCATATACCAACAAACCAATTTTAGGTTTAGACGTTATGACAGGCTTAAAACATGGTGAAGGAATTAACTACGTTAATGGACGTATCCTAGATCCGAATACAGGTAAAGTTTATAGTATGAAAGCAAAATTAAGTTCAAATGGTAAACGTTTACACTTACGTGGCTATCTTGGCGTATCTGCGTTAGGTCGTAATCAGATCTGGATTCGCGATGAATAATTTTTAAAACGATATCATCGCGCCAACCATTTCCGTATTTGATCAAATTGATCACGGTTTAGCACTATAAAACACCTTTTTTTCGTTCTGAATGAAAGGTGTTTTTTCTTAAACATTAAAAAAATTCATTGAAATTTCAATTATTAAAAAAAATACACAAATGTAAAATAATGATTGAATGTGTTGTTAGAAATCCGAAATAATAGAGAGACAATAATAGTGGCTGAGTAGCTTAACATGTACACAAAACTAATTACGTTTTTCTTCTTATTTAGTCTTAGCCATTTGACTTTTGCACAGGATATTATAGGTACTTGGCAAAGTGTTGATGATCTAACTGGAGCACCCAAAGGGCAAGTTGAAATCACCCAAGAAGCCGATGGAACATATATTGGTAAAATCACTAAAATCACGCCACGCACAGGTTATATACCAAAAGAATTTTGTACGGGCTGCCCTGCTCCTTACACCAACAAACCTATCCTCGGTTTGACTGTTATCACCAAGTTAAAGCATAAAAAAGACTTATCTTATTCTGGTGGCAAAATCTTAGATCCAAACAGTGGTCGTATTTATAGTCTTGCAGCAAAAGTAAGTAACAATGGACAACGTTTACACTTACGAGGATATGTAGGTGTATCAGTATTAGGTCGTAGTCAAATTTGGATTCGTGTGAATAACTAAAAATCTAATCAATAAAAAAGCCCTCAATTTGAGGGCTTTTTTATATTTCTATCACTGTAGTTTAATGGCTTTGCAACTTTGCGTAGTCAATCAAGACATTTGCAGCTTCTGTAATAAAAGTTTCTTCTTCAGGCAATGCTGGTCGTGCATAAGCTTTCATTTTGGCACGTGACTCAATTAATGCATCAATCGAAGCCTGATAGCTTTCCCAGTTGGCATAAGGTGCCTGACCTGTCGCTATACGACGCTGATTTTCAGCATTGAGTGTTTGCTTTTCTAAATCAATTAGCTCAGCCCGACGTTGAGCAATATCTAACTCAACTTTCTTCTGATCAATACTTTTCTGTGAAATCTGTTTTCGAGCTTCTAAATAATTAAATTGTGAATCAGCTTTCACCCGCTGTTCAGAAGATTGGGTAAGCTTAGCAATATACGGTTGTACAGAACCTTCGCGCTTGAAAGGTGCTGTTGGAATGGTATCCCATTTCAATGCATTTTTAGCTTTACGCTCACCAAACTCTTCATTGTAAATATCAACAAGTTTGATATCAGGAATTACGCCTTTGTTCTGCGTACTTCCACCTGTAACACGATAGAATTTGCGTTGAGTTAGTGTTGCCTGACCATGTGCTAAGGAGTCTAATTGAACCTGAGCGGTGCCTTTTCCTGTCGTGGTACTACCAATAATAATACCGCGCTCATAATCTTGGATTGCCGCAGAATAAATCTCACTCGCAGACGCAGATGCTAAGTTAACGAGCACAGCCATTGGTCCAGCATAAATTTGCTCTCCGCCATCAGTGTCTTCAAAGACATTCACATTGCCATTGCCATCCCGAATTTGTACGACTGGACCAGACTTAATCACCTGACCCAGCATACGAGCAACCTCTTCTAATGAACCACCTGGGTCATTACGTAAATCAACCAGAACACCTTCTACTTTCTGTGCTTTGAGCGATTCAAATGCTTTTGCTGTATCTTCAGAAACTGAACGATATTCTGTACCAGCTCGACGTGAACGATAATCGAAATAGAATGATGGAATTTCAATTACACCGAAAAGATGTTTTTTTCCATCACGTGTAATCTCAACCGTACGAGAGCGAACCCCAGCATCTTCTTCCTGAATCACATCTCGGACCAAGCTGACATTACGTGCTTGGCCCATCGAAGCACCCGCACCGAGTAAGCGAACAGTTACTTTTGTTCCACGCTTACCACGAATCAATCCAACAATTTCTGAACTCGACCAACCAATGACATCAATCATTTTTTCGCCGTCTTGGGCAACGCCAATGATTCGATCTCCTGATTTGATTTGCCCAGATTTACTTGCTGGTCCACCTTCAACGATCGTTTCAATCTTGGTGTAATCCTCATTGCCTCGCTCTGGACGAATAGATACCCCAATACCTTCAAGTTGTAGGGTGGTTTGACGGTTTAGTTCCATTGCATCGATAGGAGGATAATAATTACTGTGTGGATCATACGTTGCAAGCATGGCATTGAGTGTTTTATCTAACACATCATCACTCTTGACACGTCCCATACGTTCTAACTGGCGTGTATAACGTTTCGTGAGCGTCTGAACTGGTGTTAAGTCTTCAGGTCCAGTTAAGTCCTGACCATTGGCAAGCGATGGATCTGCTTTCAAAGCTTTTTGTTTCGCCTGCTCTTCTTCTTTGCTAATCGTTAAATTAATTAATTGAGACACCAACATTCTCTGCCAATGTGCTTGTTGCTCGGCAGAAGTCTGAAAATAAGGCGCTTTTTCGCGACCTATATCAAGATAAACACCTTTTTGCTGTAAATTTTGTGGCTTCTTCAATTCAGCCAACATAAATTCGTAGAACTGTTTCAAGCGTTCACGATATTGGGCATGAATCGCAAAAGGTCCAGTTAGGTTTCCTGCTTTTAATGAGCTACCAAAATTTGAACCATATTTATTTTTATATTCTGAAACTTCACTGCTCAGAAATAATGAATGATCTGGATCTAAGCTATCCAAATACATATCTAGAATACGATTTGATGTCGCAGCATCTAAACGCATATTCAGATAATGCTGACGATCAACTAATGTTGCCAACTGACGTGCGACCAATGCTTGTTCTTGTGATGGCTTGATCACGGTTGAAACAACAGGAGCTTCCGTTGCCGCAAATGCCTCATTCATTGTATGAGAAAAAAATAAACCACCAGTCGCGATTGCAACTGCACACGCTATCATTTGAAGTTTCATAAAATTTTGGTACTTCCTTGGATATGGCAATTATTACATGCTAGTACAATCAATATGAACATATTTCATTCAATATTTTTACCAAACTGTAGTACGCGTTAATCATTGTAAATAAATGACCAACAAGCACTTATCATCAATATCATGTAGTTTTATCATATTCTGTACTGACAAAATGTAGCAAATCATTGCACAATTTAGCTATCGCTTTTTTACATCAAAATTCAAATGGAATCTATATGATCGGCGCATTGATGCTAGACGTTGCTGGCACAGAACTTACTCAAGAAGATATTGAACTATTACAAGCTCCGCAAGTCGGTGGCATGATTTTATTTGCACGAAATATTGAGTCTCCTCAACAAGTTCGCGCTTTAACTGATCATATGCGCCAAGTCCGTCCAGATATTCTGATTGCTGTCGATCAAGAAGGTGGGCGTGTTCAACGTTTAAGACAAGGCTTCACCTTGTTACCTGCAATGGGGCGACTTGGTGAACATTATGCACATCATCCCGAACAAGCAATTGAGTTAGCCCAACAGTGTGGTTGGTTAATGGCAACTGAGGTTCTCGCTGTAGGTATCGATTTTAGTTTTGCTCCAGTCTTAGACCTCAATGACATTAGTGATGTGATCGGTGATCGAGGCTTTGCTAAAAATATGCAAGACATCGTGCCGCTCGCTGATGCCTTTATGCGTGGAATGAAACAAGCAGGTATGGCAACGACTGGAAAACACTTTCCTGGACACGGTTCTGTGAAAGCCGATTCGCACGTTGCAGCGGCGATTGATAGCCGTTCATATCAAGAAATTTATGACAAAGACATGCAAAGTTTTATCAAGTTGATGCCTCAGCTCGATGCACTAATGCCCGCACATGTGATTTATGATCAAGTCGATCCAAACCCTGCTGGCTTTTCTTCATTCTGGCTGCAGAATATCTTACGCCAGCAGTTAAAATTTGACGGCGTTTTGTTCTCTGATGATCTCAGTATGCAAGCCGCATGTGTTGCTGGTGGTGCTGATGCACGTATTCAAGCGGCATTAAATGCGGGTTGTGATATGGGATTAGTGTGTAATGATCGAACAGCAGCATGTACAGCCTTAGATGGTATCGAGAAGCTTGCTTTACCAAAACAACAACGTCTAGAGCGTATGCGCGGTAAAATCCCAAACATCCAAGTAGGCTCAACACTAAATTTAGATGAAAGTTGGCAGAACGTAAAAAAAGTCATTGAAGACTTTAAGAATTCGTTTTAACTTGCCAATAAGCAAAAGATGATTTAACACGCCATCTCCAATTGATCTATTTAAAAATGAATAGGTCAATTTCCTCGCGCAAATGGGTTGTGCATGGGAACAGAATAAAATGAAAAAATTGAGTCTAGGACAGATGACACAACAACTTTCGAAACACCGCCATATTTCATTTACTGCACACTATACCGGCTATATTTGGTATCAAATGGGCATTTCCCATCCTGCATTAGCGACAACTAAAGGAAAAACACTAGCAGCCTTAGTCCATCCGATTGAAAGTTGGGCAGAAAAGTATGTTGGTGGAAGTATGCGAACAACCTTGAAACAACGCCATACCATGCTTGATACGCATTTAGAGCAATTAATTCAGCAATATCCAAACCTACAAGTACTTGAAATTGCATGTGGCTTATCGCCACGAGGTTGGTGGTTTAGACAGCATCACCCAGACATTTGCTATCGTGAGCTTGACTTACCTGACATGGCCGCAACAAAACAAGCAGCATTACAACAAATTGAACCACATGTTGATGATGTCCTATCCGTTGATTTATTTACAGAAGCATTTGCAAACGTATTTAAAGTCTTTGACCCTAAACGACCTTTGGTGATTATTAGTGAAGGCTTAATTAACTACTTTGAAAAGCCCCTACTTCAGCAACTTATTCAAGCAATTGCGATCTATGGCCGTGACTTCAAAGAACTTCATTATTTAACCGATCTTTATCCAGAACCCACTCAAAATAAATTAGCAACCATTATCTGGAATAGTAGTCGTTTATTGAAATTAATGTCACGCAGCGCTTTTAGCTTTCACTTTAAGACACCAGCAGAGGTAGAGAATTTTTTTCATGAAGCCGGTTTTAAGCAAGTTGAAGTGCTTCAACCTAAAGAATTTTTTGAACAAACACGTTTAGAAAACAAGGAACAACATCTCGGTGATCTTGTTTGGATGATTCAAGCCACCAATAAATAAAAGTCAAAAAAAGAGAAGTGAATTCAAAACACTTCTCTTTTAAATTTTATTAAAAAATAATTAAATTTGTTTCTGACGCTCAATAAAACGAGATAAACGATCCGCAACGTCGAAACTACCGTGTTTAAACAAGATACGTAAACCTTGTTCAGTTGCCTCAAATGTTAAACATTCTATTTTAAACTCACCTTCTTCATCAGCTAAATGTAAGGCTAAATCTCGTGGATGCTGGCTAACAAAACCAAGCTGATCCAAATGATCAAGTTTTAGGTACACACCAAAGAACGTAATATCTACAATCTTTACTGCTACTTCGGTATCTGAATGTCGATGTGATAATTTAGTGTCTGGTTTTAAAACAGGGATACGTTCTTCACCACGACGCTCAATATTTTTCATCTGTTCACGGTTCATTGGAATAATACCATCAAGATTGTCGATGGATTCTCCCTTTAAAAACGTAGTAAAAAGCGTCATCGTTTCTTTGCGACGCTGTAATTGTGGAACATGGTCTGCATTGGCAATCAACGCAAATTCCATATTATTACATTGCAAAGCAAAGTCAGCATTTTCATGTGGCAAAGTAAAGCTATCATACTGCCCTGCTGCAACTAGAGTTTTACACTGCGCAACAGGTACATTGCTTAAACGGAGTAGTCGATTGCAATTAATCTCGTAACGCTCACGTTCAGTTGCAGTAAACTCTGCCATCTGTCTAAAGAATAAACGTTTTGCCGTTGGAGACATCCGCGTTTTATCAAGCTTGGCATGATTCACAAGATACAAAATAACTGCTTGCCCAAACTCCTCCATACGATCTTCACGCATCAAGTGTAAAGATTCCTCGAGCAGCATACGCCAGCTTTTACGGGTCTTTTGCATCACACCCATCAAGACCATGCGATCAATCAGTTCGGGACGTTGGTGTGCAAATGAAGATGCAACGACTGAACCCAACGACATGCCCATAACAGATACTTTATCAATCCCAACAATATCAAGCCATTGACCCAACATTTTTGATAAATCTGGTAATTCAAGAATTCCAGCTGACTCGCCTGTGTCCACATTTCGAATCTGCTGATTTGCGCCCATTGATGGTAAATCAATCAATATGACAGGCCCACTCTCAAACAGTTGCTCGACACAATACTTATAAGAGTTAAAATTTTGAAATGCGCCCCCGACAATTACAATTGGCGTGTTATAGATCGTCTTAGGATCTGCAATTGCCATATATTCAATTTTCCAACCATCTATCCATGTAGTACGCGCTGGTTGTTTAAAACTGTTTTTATTGTATATGTCGAAAAAACCAAACCCTGTGTAGGTATGGTTTAAATCCGAGTCCATTTGGATTATGGAATTCATATCCTTCCTCCATCCTTGTTTATTTTTTTGCTGTAATTAGTCTCATTTTTAGTGAGTTCTAGTTACAAGTTAACAAATTTATAAAATTTGTATTACATTTATCCTATACATTTTTCATTCTATACAAATGCATGATTTATACGCAATCATTTCCTTAACCACTTATCTTGTTTAGATCAATAATATTTTTCAAAATATGTAATCAGCTTGTAAATTCAATTTTAAATCAAAAGAACTGCTCAAAATTTACAATCTATAATTTTTTGAATTATCAGTTCAGCCTATTCATTGTTCATCATTTGACTGTTACTATCATTGTAAATATATGCAATCGTCAAAATGCTATGCAAGATTCTATTCAAAACTATATGCAACAGGTTGGTACTCAGGCACGTCAAGCGTCTCGTATCTTAATGAGCGCATCAACGCATCTAAAGAACCATGCTCTGTCTGCAATTTATACTGCTTTAGAAAATAATCAAGCACAAATTTTGGCAGCCAATCAAATTGATATGCAAAATGGTCACCAACGTCAATTAGATTCTGCCCTCCTTGATCGTCTTGAACTTACTCCTGCTCGCTTTAAAGGCATGCTACAAGGGTTAAAAGATGTTATTGCACTTGTTGACCCAATTGGGGAAATTACGGATTTAGCTTACCGTCCATCGGGTATCCAACTGGGTAAAATGCGGGTTCCTTTAGGTGTAATCGGCATGATTTACGAATCGAGACCGAATGTTACCCTTGAAGCCGCATCATTAGCACTAAAGTCAGGAAATGCCATTATTCTACGTGGTGGTTCAGAAGCGATTGAATCGAATAAAGCAATTGCAATCGCAATTCAACACGGTTTACAAATTGCAGGCTTACCTGAACATGCTGTTCAAGTGATTGACACACCTGACCGCGCAGCAGTAGGTCATTTAATCACGATGACTGAATTTGTAGACGTGATTGTCCCTCGTGGCGGTAAAAGCTTGATTGAACGTGTAACGAATGAAGCACGTATTCCTGTGATTAAGCATTTAGATGGCAATTGCCATGTTTTTGTTGAAGCACAAGCAGATTTACAAAAAGCATTACCAATTGCGCTCAACTCAAAAACACATCGTTATGGCGTATGCAATGCGATGGAAACATTACTTGTTGATGAAGCAATTGCAGAAGATTTCCTACCAAGTATTGCTGAACTATATGCAGATAAACAAGTTGAACTAAGAGGTTGTGCGGAAACACGACGTATCTTAGGTGAGTCTGTTAAAACAGCCACCGAAGAAGATTGGTACACTGAATATTTAGGTCCTATCCTTGCAATCAAAGTCGTTACAGGTATGGATGAAGCAATCGAACATATTAATAAATATGGTTCTCATCATACCGATGCGATTATTACTGAAAACTTTAGTCTAGCACGTGAGTTTCTCGCACGAGTTGATTCAAGCTCAGTCATGATCAATGCTTCAACCCGCTTTGCTGATGGCTTTGAGTATGGTCTAGGTGCTGAAATAGGGATTTCAACAGACAAAATCCATGCACGTGGTCCAGTTGGTCTCGAAGGTCTAACTTCTCAGAAATGGATCGTATTTGGTGATGGTCAAATACGCCAATAAGGCATTTAGATCCAAGTAAAACGCTGCACGATAAAGCTCATTTATTTGATCTTTATCGTGTTTTTACATATTTTCATACAAAAACCCTGATCAAAATAAACAGATTCATCCTAAGAAGTTGCTATTTACACTCTATAATCATTAGATTCAATTATAAATCAGTTGTATAGGCTAAAGTCTATCTTCGCCAATATGACAACCCATGTTAAAACATTGTGCTTGATTACCCTGCTTATGCGTTGCAGCAAGATCAAAGTGTTCGTCATAAAATTTAAAATTTGTTAGGTGTTCAAACGTGGCTAAATCTGTACTTGTAATTAACTGTGGTTCATCGTCGATCAAATATGCGCTTATTTCAGAACGTCGTGAAGATCGTATTTATGGATTAGCAGAAAACTTAGGTTCTGCTGAAGCGCGTATCAAAGGCGTTACGATTGGTGGTGAACCACTTGAACTTTCGATTCCACATGCAGATCACGCCAAAGCACTTGAGACTCTTCTTGCACGTTTAGCGAACTACAATCCACAAGCGATTGGTCATCGTGTTGTTCATGGTGGCAATTTAACCAAAGCAGAACTATTAACACCTGAAATTGTAAGCCGCATCGAAGCTGCAACACCACTTGCACCCTTACACAATCCTGCACATTTGATTGGGATTGAAGCAACCATGCGTTTGTTCCCTGAATTGCCTCAAGTTGCTGTATTTGATACGGCATTCCATCAAACCATGCCTGAACATGCTTACCGCTATGCTTTGCCACAAAATTTATATACCGAACACCATGTCCGTCGCTATGGTTTTCACGGCACAAGTCACGCCTATGTCACAGAACGTGCAAGTGAACTCGCAGGTACGAAAAATCAAGGGGGCTGGCTCAGCGCCCACTTAGGCAATGGTAGCTCAACCTGTGCTGTTTGGAATGGTCAAAGTCTTGATACTTCTATGGGCATGACTCCACTTGAAGGTGTCGTGATGGGTACACGTAGTGGCGATGTTGACCCAAGCTTACATTTATTCCTTGCAAGTAATTTAGGCTGGAGCATCCAGAAAATTGACAGTATGTTGAATAAAGAAAGTGGCTTGCTTGGCTTATCTGGCCTGTCAAACGACATGCGTACTTTAGTTGAAGCTTCGGGTAATGGCCATGAAGGGGCAACACTGGCGATTGAAGTATTCTGTTATCGTTTGGCTAAATCTTTATCGGCGTTAAGCTGTGGTTTGCCGCGTTTAGATGGTTTAGTTTTCACGGGTGGAATCGGTGAAAACTCAGCTTATGTTCGTGAAAAAACCTTGGCTTATCTACCACACTTTGGTTTGCAGTTTAGTGCAGAAAAAAATAATGCGTTAGCACGCGGCACTGAAGGCCAAATCGATAATGGCACAGGTCCACAGATTTGGGTTGTACCTACAGACGAAGAAGGACGCATTGCGAAAGAAACGCGTCAAGTCGTTGAACAGCTCGCTTAATTCACAAAAATTTAGATAAATTTTAAGGTTCTTATGAATACGATTTTACTGATTCCAACAGGTGAAGGGGTTGGTCTTACATCTGCCTGTTTAGGAATGATCTACGCTTTAGACTGTAAAGGAATTAATGCTGGTTTTCTTAAACCATTTTCTCAATTAGCAGATTCAACCGTTGATCGCACTGCAACACTTTATCGTCATTTATTTCAACATCAGTCTGTTGAACCGATTGCTTATGAAAAACTCACCCAGCTTCTTGGTTTAGGCGAAACAGATGAGCTACTCGAAGAAGCTGTTGCACTGCATCGTAAAATCTCAGCCAATCACGATGTGATTATTGTCGAAGGACTTGTACCCAATGGACAAGATCACTTTGCCAGTGAAATTAATGCCGCACTTGCACAAGCACTCGATGCCCAAGTTGTTTTGGTCAGCACAGCGGATTTAGCTGACCCACGTAAAACAGCTGAAAAAGTTGATGCACATTTGCGTCAATTCGGAGGTGCTGCATCAGCGCGCACCACAGGCGTTTTATTTATGCGAACCAAAGGTCTTCCCGATGGTACAGCAGCAATTCCTGTCACACTTGATCCAAGTTTGCGTTTAGATAAGCAAATAGCTGAATTTTCAATACAATTACAACGTTACAATCGTTTTATTGGAACAAGTGAATTACCTATCATTGGTTTAGTGCCATTCAGTAATATTCTCAGCGTACCGCGTAGCTTAGATATTGCTACTGTTGTTAATGGAATTTGGTTAAATGAAGGTGAAGCAAAACAACGCCGTATTTTACATACCAGTTTAATCGCATCTGATATTGAAGCCGAATTACATAAATTTGTTGCTGGCGAACTCATCATTAGCGCATCTCAACGTACAGATGCTCTACTTGCAGCAAGTCTCGCAAGCAGTAATGGAATTCCTTTAGCGGGTTTGGTTTTAGCTGAACAAGCCGCTCCAGCCGCGAATATTTTAGAATTCTGCCAAGGTGCTATTAAACAAGGCCTACCGATTTTACACACTTCGCTAGACACATTAGAAACAGCACAACGCCTATATCATTTTGGCAATGAAATTCCTGTAGATGATATTGAACGTGCTGAACAAGTGACGCGTTTTGTTTCAAGCCATCTTGATAATAGTTGGCTCGATCAACATACTCAGAACAACCTGAATCCACGATTATCTCCATCTGCATTCCGCTACGAGCTGGTACAAAAATCGATTGCTGCGAAAAAATGCATTGTACTACCTGAAGGTGATGAACCTCGTACTGTACAAGCTGCTGCAATTTGCCAATCACGTGGTATTGCTGAATGTATTTTATTAGCGAAACCTGAAGCTGTTGCTGAAGTTGCTAAAGCGCGTGGTATTCAGCTTCCAGCTGATCTGCAAATTATTGATCCCGATAGTATTCGTGACCAATATATTGAACCTATGGTTGAATTACGCAAAGGTAAGTTAGATGCATTACAAGCAAAAGCACAGCTACAAGATACTGTAGTCCTTGGTACGATGATGTTGGCACTTGATCAAGTCGATGGCTTAGTATCTGGCGCAATTCATACCACTGCCAATACCGTTCGGCCTGCATTTCAATTGATTAAAACTTCCCCGAACTATTCACTAGTTTCATCAATCTTCTTTATGTTGTTACCTGATGAAGTTTATGTCTACGGCGATTGTGCAATTAATCCAGATCCAAATGCTGAACAACTTGCTGAAATTGCGATTCAATCTGCAGACTCTGCTAAAGCCTTTGGTCTTGATCCACGTATTGCCATGATCAGTTATTCCACAGGTACGTCAGGCGCAGGGGCCGATGTTGAAAAAGTGGCTGAAGCAACCAAGATCGCCCAACAACGTCGTCCTGATTTACTGATTGATGGGCCTCTACAATACGATGCAGCTTCAGTTGAAAGCGTTGGACGTCAAAAAGCACCTGAATCTAAAGTTGCAGGTCGTGCCAATGTATTTATTTTCCCTGATCTCAATACTGGTAACACCACCTATAAAGCAGTACAACGTGCAGCGAATGTGGTGAGTGTTGGCCCAATGCTGCAAGGTCTAAACAAACCTGTGAATGACTTATCTCGCGGTGCTTTGGTTGATGATATTGTATTTACCATTGCCTTAACGGCGATTCAGGCAAAACAACAAGACTAAACTCATATCATTATATTAAAGCCATTAACTCGTTCAAAAGTTAATGGCTTTTTTATTTATCCAACAATCAAGCATTTTTTGAAGAATCTATACGCTTTAACTGCGGAATTTTCACAAAGAAAATTGCATTACCACATAAGATTAAGATCACTCCGATCACTGCATTCATTTGCCAATGATAATCTTCCCAAACTGTCGAGATCATCAAGGCCACTAAAGGAAATAACTTCGCTTTAAGAAACAGTTTGGCTATAGTCCATCTCAACTGAGAAAAAACTAAAATCCAAAGCGCACCTTTGGTTGATGCAATTTAGATCAAAGGCTTACTTTAGACCTTTAGCCAAATCTAAGCTAAAACTCCCACATTCATTGCTTTTTGTCATATAATTTAGCCCGCCAGCTAATCGCCCGCTCAAGAGAAATTTGATATGACAACGATCATCAAACAAGATGACTTGATTACATCAATCAAGGATGCCCTGCAGTTTATTTCTTACTATCACCCACAAGACTTCATCCAAGCGATGAGCCGTGCTTATGATCGTGAAGAAAACCAAGCTGCAAAAGATGCTATTGCCCAAATCCTGATCAACTCACGTATGTGTGCTGAAGGGCACCGACCAATCTGTCAGGATACAGGGATCGTTAACGTTTTCCTTGAAGTCGGCTTAGATGTTAAATTTGATTTAACCATGAGCTTGGATGATGCTGTAAACGAAGGTGTACGCCAAGGTTACCTAGAGAACTCAAATGTACTCCGTGCTTCTGTTTTAGCAGATCCAGCTTTTGGTCGTAAAAATACCAAAGACAATACGCCTGCCGTGATTCACTACAAACTCGTTCCTGGTAATAAAGTTGATATTACCGTTGCTGCGAAGGGTGGCGGTTCAGAAAATAAATCTAAACTTGCGATGCTCAACCCATCTGACTCAATCGTGGATTGGGTACTTAAAACTGTTCCAACGATGGGTGCAGGTTGGTGTCCACCAGGTATGCTCGGTATTGGTATCGGTGGTACTGCTGAAAAAGCCATGATGCTTGCAAAAGAAGCACTTATGGAAGAAATCAACATGGACGAATTACTTCGTCGTGGCCCACAAAGCAAAATGGAAGAACTCCGTATCGAGATCTTCGAGAAAGTGAATGCATTGGGCATTGGCGCACAAGGTCTTGGCGGTTTAACCACAGTACTTGATATTAAAATCAAAGATTACCCATGCCATGCGGCAGGTAAGCCAGTCGGTATGATTCCAAACTGTGCTGCGACTCGTCACGCACACTTCCAGTTAGATGGTACAGGTGTTGCACACATTCAAGCACCGAAACTTGAAGACTACCCTGCTGTAACATGGGATTCATCACAATCAAAACGTGTGAATCTTGATACCATCACCCAAGAAGAAATGAATGAATGGAAGCCAGGTGATACATTACTTCTTAACGGTACGATTTACACAGGTCGTGATGCTGCACACAAGCGCATGGTCGACATGTTAAATAATGGTGAAGAGCTTCCAGTCGACTTAAAAGGTAAATTCATTTACTACGTGGGTCCAGTCGATCCAGTTGGCGATGAAGTCGTTGGTCCTGCAGGCCCAACAACAGCAACTCGTATGGATAAGTTCACTCGTCAAGTGTTAGAAGCAACTGGCTTATTCGGTATGATTGGTAAAGCGGATCGTGGTCCTGCTGCAATTGAAGCAATCAAAGACAATCAAGCAACATACTTGATGGCTGTTGGCGGTGCTGCGTACCTCGTGTCTAAAGCAGTTCGTGAAGCTGAAGTCGTTGCTTTTGCAGACTTAGGTATGGAAGCAATCTACAAATTCGTGGTTGAAGATATGCCTGTTTCTGTTGCAGTTGATGTCAATGGTACTTCAATCCATGCCACTGCACCAAAAATCTGGCAAGCAAAAATTGGGAAAATTCCTGTTGTAGATGCTGCCGCTCAATAATACTCATACAATAATCTTAGCCGAATCATCGTATTCGGCTATTTTTTTGCCTTAAGCTTCTGCTAAATTATTCACAGAACGATAAGGATAAAAACATGCATAAAACAATATCGAAACTACTCATAAGCTTTTGCATCGTCATAGCTGTACAAAATACTGAGGCAAGCCCTGCTCAAGTCAAATCAGTAAAGGAGCTGATTAAACTCAGTGAATTAGAAAATGTTTTACATACGTCTTTAGATGAGATGCAGCCAACATTAGATGCTGAGGCAGAAAATATTCTATTACGCATTTTAGGCAAACAGCGACTAACAACAACAGAAGAATATTTAGCCGTTATAGAACTGGGACAGCTTTTAAAACAGACAAGTTCAAAAATGTTTGCTCGCCCTGAGACATTACAAGCCATTGAACAAATTTATACAGAAACACTCAGTGAAGAAGAAGTACAAGCCTATTTAAAGTTTTTAAGAACACCAGAAGGAAAATCAATTAATCAAAAAAACTTAAAGATTAATACCAATGTTTTTCAATACATGAATAATTTAAGTCAAAAAACGTTGGCTGACCCTGAGCAGAGTTTACAGCTTAAAGAGCAGCTTTTAAGCATCATCAAACCTTTAATTCAAGATGAGTAAGCCCTGCTCTTTATCCATTACCAAGTCAAAGGATTCCAAAGCTTAAATGGTTTAACCAATAGTACTTCAGATTTTTCATCATATTTCAGAGGTTTCAATTCTTGTGGTTTTGAACGAACTTTACCTGAGGCATCTTGTGCTACAAAGTTATAGCTCGATGATTTTAACCGTGTAAATGCGATTTCCTGATGTGCAACTTTATCAGGCATAATCATAAATGGTCCCGTATGTTCACTACGAGAAATCTTATTTTCTTCATCGTATTTAATAAAATACGTTTGTGACGCATCAACCGTAAAATCTACATATTTTGGTTTTTGAAAATGTAGCCCTGCCAATGGACGGCTGACACTCAAACGATATGTCCCAGCTGGTAATTCTACCCAATAATAATGATTATGTAACAGGCTTGGAATTCGATGACCATTGATAAATAAATTTGCAGCAGCAATTTCTTGGCGATTCCAGCGCGTATCTGGGCGATATAAATAGACCACTGCCGCTTGCTCATTCTGTGGTTTGATCGGTGTGTAATATTGACCTAATTTTTGATTGACCCATCCACCTATGGTAAAACCACCAACATGATACTGATCAGATAGCCCCGGTTCTTTTGCTGTATCAACTGGAGGTAAAGTCGCTGTGAGTACTGTCGAATTTTCTTCAACCGCCTTATGACTTTGACAGCCAGCTAACACCCCTGCACAACATAATGACAATATTAAATAACGCATGATATCCCTCAAGGCGTTTTCTTGGATTTATTTTTAACAGCGCAAAACTATGCGGATTTTCCGATTTTTAAGATTAACACCTCATTAATTAATTGCAAATAAAAAAAGCATGAAAAGCCGAGGCTTTCATGCTTTTTTAGATGAATGTGAATCAAGCTGACTTTGAGTCAATCACTTTCAGATCTTTCTTTTCCACCAACTCTGGTGTTGCAACTTGAGGTAAACGTTCAGCTTTAAATGTCGGCTTAGCTGTACCATTAATCACAGCTTCATCCACAATAACCGTCCCCACATCACTACGACTTGGTAAGTCATACATGGTTTCAAGCAATACATTTTCCAAAATAGAACGTAAACCACGTGCGCCCGTATTACGTTCAAGTGCTTTTTTCGCTACAGCACGCAATGCAGATTCATCAAAGACAAGATCAACATTTTCCATCGTGAAAAGATACTGATACTGGCGAGTTAATGCATTTTTAGGCTCTGTCAGAATTTGCATTAATGCTTCTTCATCCAGTTCTTCTAAAGTTGCAATCACAGGCAAACGACCAATAAACTCAGGAATCAAACCAAATTTGACTAAATCAGTTGCTTCAACTTGACGGAACAACTCAGAGACTTTTTTACTGTCATCCTTATTCTTCACATCAGCCGTGAATCCAATACCGCCTTTCTCTTGACGTTGCTGTACAATTTTCTCTAAACCAGAGAATGCACCACCGCAAATAAATAAAATATTTGAGGTATCAATTTGAATGAATTCTTGTTGCGGATGCTTACGACCACCTTGTGGCGGAATAGAAGCAACCGTACCTTCAATCATTTTTAATAATGCTTGTTGTACACCTTCACCCGAGACATCACGCGTAATCGAAGGATTTTCAGATTTACGGGTAATCTTATCAATCTCATCAATATAGATAATACCTTTCTGCGCTTTTTCTACATCGTAGTCCGCTTTCTGCAATAACTTTTGTACGATATTTTCAACATCTTCACCCACATAACCCGCTTCTGTGAGTGTCGTTGCATCTGCCATGGCAAAAGGAACATCCAATAAGCGTGCAAGAGTTTGCGCAAGTAAGGTCTTACCTGAACCCGTTGGTCCAATCAACAAGATATTACTTTTCGCAATCTCGATATCCTGATGTGCATGATGAGACTGACCAACTTTCAAGCGCTTATAATGGTTATAGACCGCAACAGATAATGTTTTCTTTGCAACATCTTGTCCAATGACATATTGATCCAACGCAGCACGTATCTCATGTGGTTTAGGCAAAGCTTTAGTCGCCCAGTCACCTGCTTCAACTTGTTGACTGGTTTGCACTAAATCTAAGCAGACATCCACACACTCATTACAAATATATGCGTCCTCACCTGCAATCAATTTTCCAACTTCAGATTGTGTCTTACCACAAAATGAACAATGCTTTTGTCCTTGAGGATGTTCGGACATATTTACTCCACAACTTAAATCTTAAAAACTAGGGACGTTTGCTTAATACTTGGTCAACTAAACCATATTCTTTGGCTGCTTGTGCAGTCATAAAATTGTCACGATCTGTGTCACGTGCAATTCTTTCATAATCTTGACCACTATGCTCAGCCATCAAACGGTTTAGACGCTCTTTGATATAAAGAATTTCACGTGCATGAATTTCGATATCAGACGCCTGACCACGGAAACCACCGAGTGGTTGGTGAATCATCACGCGTGCATTTTCAAGACAGTAACGTTTTCCTTTAGCACCTGCATTCAATAAGAATGCACCCATTGAAGCCGCTTGTCCCATGCAATATGTAACAACATCTGGCTTAATAAACTGCATAGTGTCATAAATTGCCATACCAGCAGTTACTGAGCCTCCCGGTGAGTTGATATAAAGATGGATATCTTTCTCTGGATTCTCAGCTTCTAAAAATAACATCTGCGCAACGATAAGATTTGCCATGTTATCTTCAACTTCACCTGTCAAGAAGATGACACGCTCACGTAACAAACGTGAGAAAATATCAAATGAACGCTCACCACGTGATGACTGTTCAACGACTACAGGAACTAAAGCATTTTCAATTGTTGGAACATACATATGTTTATTTATTCCTAAATTATTCTGACTCGATCATGCCAACAATATGAGGGATAATCGCTGAAATTGCAAAAGGTTCAACCCTAAATATTCGACTATTTAGACTAAAAGCTGGCAATTTTTCGATAAATTAACACTTTCATAACACGGATAAAAAAAGGCGCATTAAGCGCCTTTCTTCTGAACTTTTAAAAGATTAGCCACGACGAGCTTGTTGTTCTTTCAATAAGTCTTCGTAACTTACTGGAACATCATTTACTTTAGCAGCAGCTAAAATGTGGTCAACAACTTGGTCTTCTAACACAACTGCTTCAATTTGAGCACGTTGTTGTTTATCATTTTTGAAGTATTCAACCACCTCTGTTGGATCTTCATAAGAAGAAGCCATGTCATCAATGTAAGCTTCAACACGTGCTTGATCAACTTCAAGTTTAGCATCAGCCAATACTTTGCTGACCAATACACCAAGCTTCACTGATTTTTCAGCTTGCTCTTTGAACAATTCATCTGGAAGCATGCTGCTATCAAATGCACCTGCACCTTGAGCACCAAACTGTTGAGTGAACTGTTGAATCATTTGTTGACGTTGACGGTCAATTTCTTGAGCAACCATAGAAGCTGGAACTTCAATTTCGTTTGCAGCGACAAGTGCGTCAAATGCAGCTTGTTTAACTTGGTTACGAAGACCGTTGCGAACTTCACGTTCCATATTTTTACGAACGTCAGCTTTTAACTTGTCTACGCCTTCTTCTTCAGTTAAACCAAAGATTTTTAAAAATTCAGCATCAATCTCTGGAAGTTTTTGTTTTTCAACAAGTTTAACAGTGATTTTGAATTGAGCTGCTTTACCCGCTAAGTTTTCAGCTTGGTAATCTTCAGGGAAAGTAACATCAATCACTTTCTCTTCGCCTTTCTTCATCCCGATGATGCCATCTTCAAAGCCTGGAATCATACGACCAGAACCAAGAACAAGTTTAAAGTCTTCAGCAGCGCCGCCTTCAAACTTCTCACCATCAACTGTACCTTCAAAATCGAAAGTCACTTGCATGTCTTTTTTCGCCATGCCTTTAGTTTCAGTCCAAGAAGCACGTTGTTTTTGCAAGTTTTCAATCATGACATCAACATCGGCATCGTTGATTTCTGATGATTTACGTTCAACTTCTAAGTCAGCAAAAGCTTTCACTTCTACTTCTGGATAAACTTCTACAGTCGCTTCAAAAACTAAAGCATCATCTTTGTTTTCAACTTTTTCAATGTTCGGCATGCCGACCGCATTGATTTTTTCTTGTTGAATTGCTTCGAATACTGTGTCACGAATGATGTCATTCACAACTTCTTGATAAATGCTTGCACCATATTCACGGCGAACAACATTTAAAGGCACTTTACCTGGACGGAAGCCGTTGATCTTCACAGTTTTGGCAGTGCGTTTTAAGCGAGCTTCAAATTGCTCGTTAACACGGCTCGTCGGTACAGAAACATTTAAACGACGGGCAACGCCCGAAACCGCTTCAGTCGTTACTTGCATGGCTTCCTCGATATATAGTTAGTAGTAACATTTTTAAAAGTGCCACATTATATGACAACTTTCAGGATATACAAAATTAGATGATCAAAATTCCCTATTTTTCGTATAAATCAAAAGAATTATATTTAAGCTCTCATCACTTATGGATAAAAATACAATTTAACAAATCCAACATTTACAATTTATTCATTTAAAAAACAAATATTTATTTAAATCAATCATTATTATTAATTTACATCTAAATAAAAATCGTTAATACCAATTACATTTTTAGATATTATATATCAACAACTTAGATGTATACAATTCATTCTACAATAGATAAAGCCATTGATAACGATAATAATTATCATTAGACTTCGCGCAAATTGTTACATAGCTTAACAATCCATCCACTTTTACTGCTTTTTTGTAAAAATATTTACAAAATCGAAAGTTCAGTCATTCATCACTTCAATTCAGGGGTTCTCTCAATGGCAAAGATTAAAAGTCGTAAACATATTGGTACGACACAGTTAGTTGCACTTGCTGCAAGTTTACCTTTTGCTGGTCATGCTGCGACTAAAGAAGAAAATATTGCTAAACTTCCAACGATTGAAGTGAATGCAGAAAATACTTATAAAGCGGATAAAGTAAGTTCACCAAAGTACACACAACCTTTGGTTGATACACCTCAAACGATTAGTGTCATCAAAAAAGAAATTTTAAAAGAACAAGGTGCAACTTCACTGACAGATGCCTTGCGTAACACACCAGGCATTACCCTACAGTTAGGTGAAAATGGTAATACCAGCGCGGGAGATTCTTTCCAAATGCGTGGTTTTGATACCAAAAACTCGATTTATGTCGATGGTATCCGTGACATTGGTGCAATTACCCGTGATGTTTATAACTTTGAACAAATTGAAGTGGTCAAAGGCCCGTCTGGTGCAGAAGCAGGTCGTGGCGGTGCTGGTGGTTATATCAATTTATCAACCAAGTTACCACATGCGGACAATAGCAGCGAAGTTTCAGCAACATACAACACAGCAGAACATAGCCGTTTGGCTGCCGATATTAACCAAGCAATCAATGAAAGTACGGCTGTACGTTTGAATGTTATGGGGCAACAAGGTGGTGTTGAAGGTCGTGACTATATTGAACAAAATGGTTGGGCAATCGCACCTTCTATTGCTTTCGGTTTAGATTCTGACACACGTTTCTATCTATATTCACAACATATCAAACAAAATAATATCCCTGATGGTGGTATTCCAACCATTGGCATGGATGGTTTCTATTATGGCTATTCATCTAATTATGAATATGATAGCAAGTATCCTTTTGACTCTAAAGACAAAACATTAAGAGATACAATTCGAGCAGATATTAACAACTCAGCGGATGCAAAGAAAATTAATGCGGCTTTAGCAAAAGCATCTGCAGTTGACCGTACCAATTTTTACGGCAATGTTAATGATCATGAAGATATTACAGCCAATATGGTCTCTGCAAAAATTGAAAGTGATCTCTCTGAAAATATCAAATTCACCAATATTTCACGTTTTGGTAAAACTGAAATGGAGCGTGTATTGACTGGAGTCAATGCGATTACCGTTCCATCTGTAGATGTCAAAGTGAATGCGGATAAAACTTATAGCTATAAATTTAATTATAAGACCCTTGATTTATCTAACCCAGATACTTTTACAGTTGCTCGCACCCGCCAAGGCTTAGATCAAACCAATAAAATACTTGCGAACCAAAGCACATTGAATATCAATGTAAAAACAGGTGACATTGAGCATAATATTGTTGCTGGTTTAGAGCTATTACAAGAACAGCAGTACAACAAGACTCGTAATGTACAAATACCAGGTCAGGTAGCCCCAACCATTCCAGCTGCCAATATATACAACCCAAACCGAGATACTGTATTACCTGATTTGGTTTACACAGGCGGATATACAGACGCACAAACGGATACAGCGGCACTTTATTTGTTTGACACACTCAAATTTGGTGAACGTTTTCAGTTAAATGGTGGTGTCCGCGTCGATTATTTTGATACTCAATATGATGCACTCGAAGTAAATACGGATTCAAAGACATCTAAAATTACAGAAGTAAAAACAAATTTAAAAGTACATGATACCTTGGTTAGCTGGAAACTCGGTGGTGTATTTAAACCAACAACCGAAAGTAGTGTTTATGCATCTTATGCTAAATCATTAACCCCTCCAGGAACGGGCTTTGTATTAAGTAGTGCTTCAAATTCAGTCAATGCTGTAACCAACAACCCATCAACCAAACCTCAAGAAACACATCATTATGAGATTGGAACCAAATGGGTTTTAAATGACGATAAAATCATTTTAACTGCTGCGGCTTACCACACAGAGAATGAAAACCAAATCACTCAAGATCCAATCACTTTGGCGTACATTCCTGAAGGAAAAATAACAGTTAAAGGCTTAGAGCTTGGTGCTGTTGGGCAAATTACACGTGCATGGAACGTCTCTGCAGGTGTTGCTTATATGAACACTGAACAGGAAAATCAACAAGCGTATAATGAAACAACCAAAACATGGACATATACCGATGGCGTTCGTTGGTCGCCAGATTGGACTGCTTCGTTATGGACAACATATAGCGTTTCTGGTTTTAAAGCTGGTATTGGCGCACGTTATGTAGACGAACAAAAACGTTTAATTACCAATAGTGCAACACCTGTAGCGATGCCAATTATTCCATCTTATGTGGTATTTGATGCAATGGCTGCCTATACCTTTAACAAAAATGCATCCATGACTTTAAACGTCTATAACCTTGCAGATAAAGACTATATCAGTACATTAAATGGTGGCGGTAGCCGTCTCGTTCTTGGTCAACCACGTTCAGCGTCTCTCAGCTTCAACTATAAGTTCTAAATCATTCTGTTAAATCATTAATGATTTAACACATGAACACAGCCTGTCAGAAAAGTTATACTTTCGACAGGCTGTATTTTTTTGGAAGATTTTAAATATGATGTTGCATATCCCCGAAGTCCTAAATAAACAACAAGTTGATGAACTACGCCAACAAATACAACAAGCATCAGTCTGGGTTAATGGTATCCAAAGTGCGGGACAACAAGCTCAACAAATTAAAAACAACTTACAAATTGATGTGCATAGTGATGTATATCCTTCAATCAGCCATCATGTTTTAAATGCCTTACAACAAAACTTACTGCTTCGCTCAGCGGCTCTCCCACAGCATATTTTATCGCCCATGTTTAACTGTTACCAAAGTCAAGGTAACTATGGCAATCATGTTGATAATGCAATTCAATATTCAACCAAAACTGGGCAAATGATTCGTACCGATGTCTCTATTACCGTTTTCTTATCTGAACCTGATGAATATGAAGGTGGTGAATTAGTCATCGAAGATACCTATGGCAGCCATGAAGTTAAGCTTGATGCGGGAGATGCAATTGTCTATCCAGCAACCAGTTTACATCGCGTTGAGCCAGTGACTCAAGGCAGCCGAATTGCGGCTTTTACTTGGATTCAAAGTATGGTGAAAGATGACTGGCAACGAACCATGCTCTTTAATCTCGATATGACCATTATCAAACTCAGACAACAATTGGGAGACACCGAAGAAGTTGTGAGCTTGACCAGTCATTATCATAATTTATTAAGACAATGGGGCAATTTATAATGTCTCAGCACAGACCATTAGCGCCATTAGATGCGATTCCTGCATATATTCAAACCATTCACGACTATCAACAACAAGCTCAGCGACATGTTCCTGAAGATGTTTGGGGATATTTAAATGGTGGTGCAATGCATGAACTTAGTGTGCAAAATAATTGCCAGCAATTTCAAAATATTCAACTAATTCCGAGACATTTAAATGATTTAACACAGGGAAATACCCGTTTTCAGTTATTTGGGATGGAATATCCACATCCTATTTTTTTAGCACCGATTGGTCATCAAGCACTTTTTCACCCTCAAGCAGAGGCGGCTTCTGCCCTTGCTGCCGAAGTGATGCAGAGTAATATCATTCTCAGTACTTTTAGTAATACCGCAATGGATGAACTCACGCACCATAATCCATATAAATGGTTTCAGCTTTATTGGCAGGGTTCTCGAGAAAAATCTTTAACCTTAATCAAACAAGCTGAACAATCAGGTTATCGCGCACTGGTTATCACCGTCGATGCTCCGCATGTTGGTATTCGAGATCGAGAACGCAAATTATTCTTCCAATTACCTAAAGATATGCAGCACCCACATACGCCTACACACCTGAGTTTTCCTGATGTATCTCCATCCGAAAGTCAGTTGTTTCAAGGTTTAATGCAAATCGCGCCAAAGTGGTCTGATATTGCTTGGGTGATTGCAAATACACATCTGCCTGTAATCTTAAAAGGAATATTACATCCTGCCGATGCTCAGAAAGCCCTCGATCATGGGGTGTCTGGGATTATTGTTTCTAATCATGGTGGGCGCATTATAGATACGACTATTCCACCTTTAGTTGCATTACAAAAAATTCGTGCAATTGTTCCTGCTGATTACCCTGTATTATTCGATGGTGGAATTCGACGTGGAACGGATGTGTTCAAAGCAATTGCTTTAGGTGCAAACGCCGTATTGATTGGACGCCCTTATATTTATGGTTTAGCAACAGCAGGCGCTTTAGGTGTTGCTCATGTCATCCGCATGTTAAAAGAAGAATTTGAAATTACGATGGCACTTATGGGAACTGCTACCATAAAGGACATTAATCAAGACTATATTTATCAGTCTTAAGCATATTAATGGGAAATATTTTCTTTAAATTTTATTTTTATGCAAAAAATAGGAAAATATTTCCCATCCATTCGAATTAAAATAAATTATAGACCACTGCAGTCGCTTGTATTTTCACCTAGACTGATTCAAATTAGGTGATTAAGATAACTGCAAAACCCAATACTTTTGCTTTGAACGGTAGATGATGAAAACGAGTGATGATTTTAGCCATCCGTCTGATATAAAACTACTCACTGCTCTCCTGATGCTGCGCCTCGCGCGCGTATAAATTTTTACCTAGATTTTAGGTACTCAATACATATTCTCTTTAAATTGATTCTTATAGACACCATATATATTCGTAGCACGTTGCATTTATTTTGAAGCAGCAACCATGCTACAACAAGGAGTTATCTCATGATGTTGGCTGACCCAAGCAAAAAATACCGCCGTATGTATCAACGAGTGGATTTACCAGATCGTCAATGGCCAAATAACGAAATTAACCAAGCACCGATTTGGATGAGCACCGATCTTCGTGATGGTAACCAAGCGATTTTTGAGCCAATGGATATGGATCAAAAATTAAAAATGTTCCACATGTTGGTTAAAATCGGCTTCAAACATATTGAAATTGGTTTCCCTTCAGCATCTCAAATTGACTTTGACTTTACTCGTAAGTTAATTGAAGAAGATTTGATTCCAGAAGATGTGTACATCGAAGTTTTGGTTCAAGCTCGAGATCATTTAATTGCGCGTACTTTTGAAGCTTTAGTTGATGCTAAACGTGCGATCGTGCATATCTACAATTCAAACTCACCAACATTCCGTCAAAAAGTGTTGAATGTAGATGCAAACGGCGCAAAGCAACTTGCCATTAATGCAGCAAATAAAGTTAAAGAATACGCAGCGCAATACCCTGCAACCGACTGGATTTTCCAGTACAGTCCAGAGTGTTTTTCTGCAACAGAATTAGAAGTTGCCAAAGATGTCTGTGATGCGGTCACGGAAATTTGGGAAGCGTCTCCAACCAATAAGGTGATCTTAAACTTGCCTGCAACCGTTGAAGTTTCAACACCAAATGTCTATGCCGATCAAATCGAATGGATGCACCGTAATTTGGCGCGTCGCGATGGCGTGATTATCTCAGTTCACTGTCACAATGACCGTGGTTGTGGTATCGCAGCCTCTGAATTAGCAATCATGGCAGGTGCTGACCGTGTTGAAGGTTGCGTGTTTGGTAATGGTGAACGTACAGGTAACGTCGACGTTGCGGCAATTGCCTTGAATATGTATACCCAAGGTGTCGCGCCAAACTTAGACTTCTCCAATATCAATGAAATCATTGCAACTGTTGAAGAATGTACAGGTTTACCAGTTCACCCTCGTCATCCATACGCAGGTGATTTAGTCTTTACCGCGTTCTCTGGTTCACACCAAGATGCGATTAAAAAAGGCTTCAAATTCCAGAAAAATGAAGAGATCTGGGATATGCCGTACTTACCAATCGACCCCAAAGACTTGGGTCGTGACTATGATGCAGTGATTCGTGTCAACAGCCAATCTGGTAAAGGTGGTATTGCATACTTATTAGAATCGAACTACAACGTTGCTTTACCACGCCGAGTACAAATCGAGTTCAGCCAAATCGTACAGCAACATACTGATGAAAACGGTACAGAAATCAGTGCACATGAAATCTGGACCTTATTCCAAAATACCTATGTGGATGTGAAAAATAGCCATTATCAAACCAAGCATTATCAATTATCCGATATTAATGGCACACAAATCATTGAATTAGATATTGAAATTGATGGTGAAGTACAACGTTTACGCGGTGAAGGTAACGGTCCAATTTCGGCGATGCTCGATGCGTTACAATTGCCAATTGATGTCTTAAACTATGAAGAGCGCAGTATCAGTTCTGGGGCAAATGCCAAAGCACTTGCGTTGATTGAGCTTCAAGTTAAAGGCACAGGTAAGAGCGCATTTGGTGCAGGGATTCATGACAACATTGTCACCTCATCCATTGAAGCGATTATTGCATGTACCAATCGTTTAATAGAGCAAGGTGTACTGACAACTGAGCAAGTTGCTGCTGCGGCAGTTTAAGCAAAGCTGAGTTGTAATATCAGAAAAAATGACTTTTGAAAGGATACCTGAATTGGTATCCTTTTATTATTGATCAAAGATTTATACAAGGCGAATCATTCCAGTGTCTTTTCCATCGGATTCAGTGGGTTTAGTCACACCACAAAAATTTCAATTTGAGCAACCATTAGAGCTTGAATGTGGGCGTATCCTGCCACGTTTTGATTTGATGGTTGAAACCTATGGAACACTTAATGCAGATAAATCCAATGCAATCTTAATTTGCCATGCATTATCTGGGCATCATCATGCTGCGGGTTATCATCATGCAGATGATAAAAAAGCAGGTTGGTGGGATAGCTGTATTGGTCCCGGCAAAGCGATTGATACCAATCACTTCTTTATTGTTTCTTTAAATAATATTGGTGGCTGTAATGGTTCAACAGGCCCAACATCGCCAAACCCTGAAAATGAAAACCGACCGTATGGTCCAGATTTTCCATTAGTCACTGTTCGTGACTGGGTAAAAACTCAAGCCATGTTGTCTGATCGTCTTGGAATTGATGCTTGGTTTGCCGTGATTGGTGGTTCTTTAGGTGGCATGCAAGCACTACAATGGTCATTGGACTATGCTGATCGTTTAAAAAAATGTGTCATTATCGCCAGTGCACCAAAATTATCAGCTCAAAATATTGCCTTTAATGAAGTTGCTCGCCAATCGATTCTCTCTGATCCAGATTTCCATCATGGGCGTTATTTGGAAAATGACAGTTATCCAAAACGTGGGTTAATTTTGGCACGTATGGTCGGTCATATTACGTATTTGTCTGAAGAAGCTATGAAACAGAAATTTGGTCGCGATTTGAAATCTGGCAAATTTATGTATGGTTTTGATGTCGAATTCCAAGTGGAAAGCTATTTGCGTTACCAAGGCGAACAATTTAGCCGCAATTTCGATGCGAATACCTACTTGATTATGACCAAGGCATTGGATTACTTTGATCCCTCTCGTGAATATGAACATTCTCTGACGAAGGCAATGAGTCAACCAAAGTGCCAATTTTTGGTGGTTTCATTTACCACTGACTGGCGTTTTAGCCCAAGTCGTTCACAAGAATTAGTTGATGCTTTAATTGATAATCATAAGCCCGTCAGTTACTTAGATATTGATGCGGAACAAGGTCATGATTCGTTCTTATTCCCTATCCCACTCTATGTGAAAACATTAAGAGCATTTTTAGGTGGAGAACAACAGTTGCAAGCTACACCGCAGGAGCAGCACTAATGCGAATAGATCAACGACTCGCTGAAAAATGGATCAGCCCGAACTCTAGCGTATTGGACTTAGGCTGTGGTGATGGCGAATTGCTTGCTCATATGAGCAAACAGCACAATATTCGTGCTTATGGCTTAGAAATTGATCAAGAAAAGATTGCAATTGCCATCAGTCGGGGGTTAAATATTATTCAACAAGACTTAAACCTTGGTTTAAGCCGTTTTGCCGACCAATCTTTTGATTCTGTGGTCATGGCACAAGCTTTGCAAGCAGTAGATGCACCAGATGTATTATTACGGGATATGGTGCGTGTTGGTAAACAGGCAATTATTACCTTTCCAAACTTTGCGTATTGGAAGACTCGTTCTTTTCTTGCATTAAAAGGGAAAATGCCTGTTTCGGAAGCTTTACCCTATATGTGGTATAACACCCCGAATATTCATTTATGTACTTTCCGTGACTTTGAAGCCTTATGTGCTGAGAACGGAATTAAAATTATTAATCGACTTGCCGTTAATGGTGACCAACAAGGTAGTCTGCTCAGTAAGCATATGCCGAACCTATTTGGTGAAGTCGCAATTTATCGAGTGAGCGCTCTATGAAAAAGACATTAATCAGCACATTTTTATTTGGTCTGATCAGTATACAAGCGCACGCTGACTATGTTGCTCAACCACAATCTGTGGCAACACAGGCAGCGCGATATTCAGTCATGAGTATCAGTGAATTACAAAGCGCAGCGAAGTCTGGTCAAGCTGGGGCACAATTTTATTTAGCAACGCGTTACCAATTTGGTAAAGACGTTGCGAAAGATGAAAAACAAGCTTTTTCTTTATTTAAAGCGGCAGCAGATCAAGGTTTATCTGCTGCACAGTTAAATGTCGGTCGTATGTATGCAGATGGCATCGGTACGAAGAAAGATGAAGTTTTAGCACGCAAATATTTCGAGAAAGCAGCAAGCAATGGTGATAACCGTGCGAGTTTCAATCTTGCGATGATGGAAGAACAGAAGAAAAACTTTGTTGGTGCTTATCAGTGGTATGAGCTTTCAACTCGTGATGGCATGCTTGATACGAAAGTCATTAGTCTTTCTGAAGGTAAGAAAACTGCTTTGGCTGCTAACCTGACTCAAGATCAAATCCGTACCGCACGTGACCGTGCTGATAAATGGATTCAAGCGCAATAATCTTGCTTAGATCTATTGAGTGATTTTAAAAACCGACTTGTAAGAGTCGGTTTTTTATTTAAGGAAATGAGAGTTTGAAAATATTAACATGGAATTGCAACGGGGCGTTTAGAAAGAAAATCGAGTTTCTTCAACAAATTGAAGCAGACATCTACATCATTCAAGAATGTGAAAATCAACAACAGTCCAAAGGTGCTTATGAAGCATGGTTACCAAATTTAATTTGGAAAGGTAATAATAAAAATAAAGGATTAGGAGTCTTTGCTAGAGAAGACTATAAATTAGAGCAATTGTATTGGGAAGATTTCGAGTTAGAATTATTTTTACCAATAAGAGTTAATGATAATTTCCAGCTCTTAGCTGCTTGGACTAAATATGCCAATTCCCCTACATTTCAATATATTGGGCAACTTTGGAAATATTTACAATTACATGAAGAGCTAATAAAAGTACAACCTACCCTTATTTGTGGCGATTTAAATAGTAACGCTCAATGGGATGTATGGGATCGCTGGTGGAATCACAGTGATGTAGTAAATCAATTACGAGCAATGAATATTCATAGCCTTTACCATGAGTTATCAAATGAAGAGCAGGGAAAAGAGACACTTCCTACATTTTACATGAATAGAAATCATGAAAAAAACTATCATATTGACTACTTATTTTGTCATCGTAATTTATTCTCTAAGAACAACTCATCTTTTAAAAGTTTCGATAAATATGAATGGCTTAACTACAGCGATCATATTCCTCTACTTTTTGAAATTAATATCTAGACTTGTTGAACATTTACCGAAAATAAATAGTGACTCTCTACCCTATTCTATAAAAACACCCTAAAATTCTACTCAATATAAGTTAGTCTAAAATTAATATGTCTACTCCCCTCTGGCTCACCCAAGGTAGTCTTGTTCTTGCAAGCAATAACAAAGGTAAAATTGCAGAATTTGATCATCTATTTCAACAGCTCAATCTACCTGTCGAGATCATTGCTCAAGGTAAACTTGATATTGAAGATGCCATCGAAGATGGTCTCAGCTTTGTTGAAAATGCCATTATCAAAGCACGCCATGCATCTAAACTTTCTGGTAAACCTGCGCTAGCAGATGACTCTGGATTGTGTGTCCCGATCTTAGGTGGTGCACCAGGCATCTACTCTGCACGCTATGCAGGCGAACATGGCAATGATGCAGCCAACAACCAAAAATTATTGGCTGATCTTGCACCTTTACGTAAAGATGGCGAAGCAATTGAAGGTATGTTTGTATGCGTATTAGCACTGGTCACACATGCCAAAGATCCATTGCCACAAATCTTTCAAGGCATTTGGAAAGGTGAGATTTTAGAAGCAGCGCGCGGTGAGAATGGTTTTGGCTATGATCCTTTGTTTTGGCTACCAGAATTGAATGTTTCGAGTGCCGAACTAAGCAAAGCTGATAAAAATAAGATCAGCCATCGCGGTCAAGCAATGCAGCTATTTAAAGCAAGTTTGGTCTAAAAGTAGCTTGCCTTAGCTAAAACCTAGGGCAAGTGATTTAAATTAAGATTGAATAAAAATACTCTCTTATTAGCAAATAACACCTCACAATATTAAGCATTGATTACAAACCAAAAAGTAAAAAAATCCATTCACCAATACTAATTCTTACAACTATTTGTCGCAAAATTGCAATATAAGTGTCACATCTTTGTCATGCCAAACTGTTGAGATATAACCAAAGTTATATAGGAATAGAATTATGGCTGGTTTATCAATTTGGCACGTCGTTATTTTTGCAATTGTGGTGATTTTACTATTCGGTACATCAAAGCTTAAAAATTTAGGCAAAGATGTTGGCGGTGCTGTTAAAGATTTCAAAAAGTCTATTAAAGAAGATGAAGTTGCTGCGCCACTCAATGAGCCTCGTACCATTGATGCTCAAGTTAAAAATGCTGAAAGCTCAGTAAAAAGCTAAGCGAGCGGAATTATGCTGAACTTGGGAATGACTGAGATTTTTTGCTTTGCAGTAATTGCATTATTAGTTCTCGGACCTGATAAATTACCTGAAGCTGCTCGATTTGTAGCAAAATGGTATGGGAAAATTAAAAAATTTATCAACAATATTCAGAACGAAATTGATCGAGAGCTCCGTCTTTCTGAGTTCCGCGAAGAAATGCAAAAAGAAATTGAAAAGATTACTGAGCTTGAACGTCGGCTACAAAAACAATTAGATGAATTGAAAACTCAAGATCATGAGGTAGAGACTGCACCATCAGTAACTAAATCTCAAAATTCGATTCGCTATGTGCCATATCACTCAAGTTCTATTATTCCCTTTTGTGTTCAATACAAAAAATCATCTGTGATTGGTATGGAAGCATACCCATCGTTGAATCAGTTTGATAACGAATTAAAGATTGCCGTATGAGCCAATTATCATCAACTTCAGTCAGTACTGAAGAAACCCTACAACAAATGCCGGTCATGCAGCATTTAATCGTACTTCGCCAATATCTTTTTAAGATTGTTGGTGTAACAATTTTTCTGTTTTTTTGTTTATTACCTTTTAGAAATCAAACCTATCAATGGCTGTCTGAACCATTGAGACAACAATTACCCGCAACATCAACCATGATTGCGACGGATGTCACAGCTACCTTTATGGCACCGTTTAAACTCAATTTATTCGTCGCATTTATGCTGGCAATGCCCTATATCATTTATCAAATTTGGTCATTTATAAAACCTGCGCTATATGAAAAAGAACAACATTTAGCGATTCCTTTGCTATTTGGCAGCATTCTATTATTTTACTTAGGTGTCGCATTCGCCTATTTCATTACCCTACCTGCTATTTTGCATTTCTTTATTAGTGTGTCTCCTGAAACTGTTGCACCTATGACAGATATTAATAGTTATCTGAGCTTCTGCTTAAAACTATTCTTGGTTTTCGGTTTTACCTTTGAAATTCCAATCATTACTTTAGTACTGATTTTGATTGGTGTCGTGAGTACACAAAGTCTCATTGAAAAACGCCGTTTTATTATTGTTGGATGTTTTTTTGTTGCAATGTTTGTTACTCCGCCTGATGCCTTATCCATGATTATGCTAGCTGTTCCGATGTGGATGCTATTTGAAATCGGTTTACTTTTTGGAAAAATATTAGAAAAGCGTAAAGCAGTTTCAGAATAATAATATCCCTATTCAATCCCTGAATAAGCTCAGGGATTTTTGTATTTAAATTTATATTTTTTATATATTTATAAAAATTAAATTGTCTTCAAACTGCCTTAAAAGTGTCAAAAAATTGTCATCTATCAAACATAAAATCAATCTAGATTTATTTACCATTTATTAAAGATACGGATTTATTATGACAGCCAATACAAATCAGCCAAGTCGTCGTGATATTTTAAAGTGGTTCGCGGGTGTTCCGTTTTTACCACTAGGGGCAATGGGCACAGCAGCAGCTTTAGCAGGTTGCAATGATAATAACGATACTAACGTTACGCCAACCGTACCTGCTGCAAAATTTAAAAATGCAAAATTTACACCGATGGCGGCACCTTCAACTGTACCAGAGATGGCTACAACTTCAGTTAAATCTGCTTTGACGATTACGTGGGATGATAATACAACCACAGAGTACAAATTGGGTTATCAGGAGTTTTTCCGTACTGGCATGCAAGTTGATAATATCGATGGTGGAAAAATCATTGCAGGTAGTTATTATGATATTAATAATCAACCCATTAAAGATACTTCTGTAATCGGTCAAGAACGCCAATTCTTCTCTGACTCTCCAGATGGTTCATCACTGATTCATATTAAAGGCGCAAATGTAGCGGGTGTATCAAACCCAGTTTTCCATGTGGTGCAGTTTGAATACACCACCAAAAACTTAGCTAAGCAAAACATGTATGGTAAATTACCGTCACCAATTGCAGTATTAACATTAGATCAAGATCAAAAAACTGGACACTTGGCATTGAAAAAATACTTCAATGTCGATATGTCGAAAGTTCATGGTCTATGGATCACCTGTGGTGCTAGCCTTTCTCCTTGGAATACTCACCTTTCAAGTGAAGAATATGAGCCTGATGCATTTGACCAAATCGGTTCAGATCTCGCAATGCTCAAAGCATATAGTAAAAATCTATATGGCAATGAAAATACTGCAAATGCCTATAACTATGGCCATTTGCCAGAAATTATTCTTGATGGTAAAGGTCGTGCTCAGGCTGTGAAGCATTATTGTCTAGGTCGTATCTCACATGAACTGATTCAAGTCATGCCAGACAACCGCACTGTAATCATGGGTGACGATTACACTAACGGTGGTTTCTTCATGTTTATTGCAGACAAAGAAAAAGACTTATCTGCTGGAACATTATATGTTGCGAAATACACATCAGAATTGAATGAGACCTCAACAGCAGCAATCAAATGGATCAAATTAGGTCATACTGATAGTAAGACCATCGAAGACCTCGTGAATGTTCGAGGAATCAAATCTGAAAACATTATGGAAAGTTTAACGGTAGCTCCTGCTGATTTAACAGGTTATACCAAGATTGTGTTAGATGGAAAGTCGCTTTGGGTTAAACTCAAAGAAGCCAACAATGGCTTTAGCAAAGCTGAGATTGAGCTTGCTGCTGCATTCCTAGAAACACATCGATATGCTGCCCTAAAAGGCGGTAGTATGGCTTTCACAAAGATGGAAGGCACTACCGTAAATATTAAAGATAAAGTTGCTTACTCTGCACTTGCCAATATTCAAGAATCAATGATTGGTGGCAATGCAGCTTGGGTTGAATCACATAATGTTAAGTTTAAGAGCACGCTCAAAGCAGGTGGTGTCCTTGGACATGACCTCAAAGGTAGCCAAGTTGATCATCTTAACAATGTGATCAATAGTGAATGGACACCTTACCAAAGCCGTATGGTTCTTATGGGTAAAGATATTACTGTAGATAGCTTAGGTAACACGGCAGATCCAAATAATATTGCAAGCCCAGACAATTTAAAATTCTCTGAAACTTTACGCACATTATTCATCGGTGAAGACAGTGGTAACCATACCAATAACTTCCTCTGGGCATATAACGTTGATACTAAGTCTTTAGATCGTATCCTCTCTACTCCAGCAGGTGCTGAATCAACAGGCTTACATGCAGTTGACTCTGTAAATGGTTGGACATATATCATGAGTAATTTCCAACATCCTGGAGATAGCTCAAAACTTTCTGCTGAATTAAAAGCAAAAGTTTTAGAAAACTATAATGGTGGTTATAGTGCATGTGTTGGCTATATCACAGCCGATGTTTTACCATCGGTTGAAAAGAAAACCTCTGCCAAATAAATTTGGTTGGTAAAAAATACCGACAGCCTTGTCGGTATTTTTATTTCCATAGATCTGCTTTCATTTCGATAATACGCCCCTGCTGTTCACCTTGCTGTGTCTTTTCAATCCACTTCCACTCACTCTTGGTCATGGTTAAAAAGTTTGAACAGCGTGTTCCATAAATTGGGCTTTGAATAAAAGTTGAAGATAATAATTCTTCCATTTCCACACTAATCCCTGTATCTGGCAACAAATCTGGAATAATTTTTCGTTCATCTTCCAAAATATCCCAGACTGAATATTGCAAATCAGATTCTGTAATCGTTGATTGTTGCAACATTGGTAAAAATTCTTGTGTAAAGCGTTTACGTAAATGTTTGGTTTTCTCCCAATCTTCTGACATTAAACCGTTGGAAACAACATAAACACCATTGGCTAAGACTTGTGGAGCTTCCCCCCGATTACTCATATAAACCGCTTGCTCTCGATCACCGACAAACAAATTAAAACCAGCATAGTCTTGTTGTTGCTGTTCTAATTGTTGTGCAAAACGAATGGGGGCTAAATCACTTTCTAAAAAAGACTGGATTAAATGCCCACGTGAAGTTGAGTATTGGTTTTTATCTCTTCCATTTCGAAAATTAGTCACGATTGCCCAACGCCCAGACTCAGTGACTCCCATCCATGCCCCACCTGACTGTAAATCTTGCCCAGCAATTATCGAACTGTCATCCCATCGATGTAAAACAGCACTTGGTCGATGATAAAATTCATCACGATTTGAAATTAAACACAACGGCATATCATCAAGAACATGCCATGCAAAAGCGACAATACACATTAATTCTGTTCTCACATCTTTACACATTGAATGTACAACATTTTTCACATCATTCCGCTACAATCTGCTCAAAACTTAATTTCAAATTCTAAATTGAGGAACAGCAATGCTGACCTATCCAAATATTGATCCAGTTGCGCTGAGCTTGGGACCAGTTAAAGTGCATTGGTACGGACTCATGTATCTCTTGGCATTTTTATGCGCTTGGGGCTTAGCCTCTTATCGTGCTAAACAACGTGATGGTTGGACTGCCGATATGGTCTCAGATCTGGTGTTTTATGGCGCTCTAGGCGTAGTACTTGGTGGTCGTATTGGCTATGTTTTATTTTATGAGTTTGGCAAATTCTTAGAAAACCCACTTTGGTTATTCCAAGTATGGACAGGTGGAATGAGCTTCCACGGCGGTTTCTTGGGTGTCATGATCGCAATGTTATTCTGGTGTAAGAAATATCAGAAAACATGGTTTCAAACATTGGACTTTATTGCGCCATGTGTACCGACAGGTTTAATGTTTGGTCGTATCGGTAACTTTATTGGTGGTGAATTGTATGGTCGTCAAGTTCAAGACCCTAGCTATCCATTTGGGATGGTTTTTCCAACCGATCCATTGGGCTTAGTTCGCCATCCATCGCAAATTTACCAAGCACTTTGTGAAGGTCTGATTCTATTTATCATACTTTGGTGGTTTAGCGCTAAACCACGTCCTCGTATGGCGGTTTCAGCATTATTCTTGATGGGCTATGGAGTTGCACGTTTCTTCATGGAGTTCTTCCGTCAGCCCGATGCAGATCAAGGTTTTATTCTATTCGGTTGGATGACTAAAGGTCAGATTCTCACTGTACCAATGTTACTGATTGGACTGTGGATGATGTGGTATGCCTATCAGAAAAAAATCTACGATTGGCAAATTAAAAAATAAAACAATGGGAGCATATGCTCCCTTTTTTAAATCTAAACTTTTCCTAACAACGCTTTTACGATATCACCTAAACGTTTACCTTGCGCTTCGCATAATACTTTTTCATCTACACTCAAATTTTGATCATGACGAGGGCCACTGACATGACTTGCCCCATACGGCGTACCGCCTGTTTTAGTATTCGACAAAGCTGGAATTGAGTTGGGCAATCCCATGATGAACATACCATGATGGAATAATGGCGGTAACATGCTAAGCAAAGTACTTTCCTGCCCACCATGCATCGAGCCAGAAGAAGTAAAAACACATGCTGGTTTATTATGCAAAGCACCATTCAACCATAAACTCGTCGTTTGATCCCAAAAATATTTCATCTCGCTCGCCATATTACCAAAGCGAGTAGGTGAACCAAGTGCTAAACCTGAGCAATACGTCAAATCATCTAAAGTACAATAAATATCCCCATCTGATGGAATGCTTGGCTCTGCTTGCGTCACGACAGTTGAGAGATTAGGAACAGTTCGAATACGAGCTGTCATGCCAGAAGATTCAATTCCATCGGCAATTAAATGTGCCATTTCTCGAGTTGAACCATATTTACTGTAATAAAGAACAAGAACGTAAGGTTGCATCACTTTAATGAATTTTGTTAAAAAGAACACTATACGACATTTTTCATCTTTTGAGCTGTAGTCAGTCCTGTGCTTACACAGGATTTTATTAAAAATAACTAGGATAGAACCCATGATCTTAAATCGTTATCTAAGAAAACTGCCTTTTTTAGAAAAAACATGGTTTCAATTTATTGTATTTGTGTTACGACGGTTCGAAGCCGATCGCTGTAGAGAACAAGCAGGTGGTTTGACCTACACTACGCTCTTTGCCGTTGTTCCGATGCTGACTGTTTTCTTAGTCATTATCTCTTCAATTAAAGCTTTAGAGCCTGCTCGACAACAACTACAGCAATTGATTTACAGTAATTTTTTACCAAAAAGTACCATTGCCTTTGACAAAGCATTGAACGCATTTACAGATAAATCCAGTAATCTCACCATTATTGGTGTGCTATTTCTGTTTGTGACCACCGTGCTTATGCTTACTTCAATCGAAAATGTCTTTAATCGTATTTGGCGTGTCAAAGAAACTCGGGCAGGTCTTGTTGGCTTTATGCGTTATTGGACGATTATTTCTCTAGGTCCAATTATTCTAGGCAGTGCTTTTGTCCTCTCGTCCACTGTCGCTTCAATGAATATTCTCAGTAATAACTTTGCGGGTTATCAATTAGATGGCTCTTTCCTTTTATGGCTTATTTCATTTCTACTTACAATTGTTGGCTTTTTCATTCTTTACTGGACCATCCCTAATCGTAGCGTCCCTATTCTTTCCGCTGTTATTGCTGCATGTTTTAGCGCAACAGTATTTGAAATACTAAAACGCTTTTTTGGTTGGGTGATGAGTAATTTCACCAGTTATGAAATTGTGTATGGTGCTTTTGCTGCTGTTCCAATTTTTCTACTTTGGATTTATTTGTCTTGGAACATTATATTATTGGGCGTGGAAGTGAGTTACGCACTGACTGCTTTTCATTCAGATAAGGAGCAAAAGCGTCATCCTATCTTGATGCTATTGGACATATTAGAGTTGTTTTATAAAAAGCAACAAATTGGAGAAAGTGTCAGTGAACAAGAACTACTTGGGATTATTGGACGCGGTGAATTAGGACGCTTACCTGCATATATCCTACATTTAGAAAAACAGAACTTAGTCAAACGTACAGACAATGATGAGTATGTATTGGCTAGAAATCTTGAGCAAGTCGATTTCTGGAGCTTTTTTACAGCTCTTCCTTACCCCTTACCATTACGTCATGATGTGGCCAATATCCATCAAGATGATGAATGGATAGAGCGTTTAGGGCCATCCCTCATCGAGAGTAATGATTATTTAGCTGCCAAACTTTCGATTCCTCTTTCGACTATTTTTGAACAGAAGTAACAAGAAAGACCTCAACCGAGGTCTTTTCTTTATTTACTATCTCGCTCATACGAAATTAGGTAGAAGCTATTTATTAACAGCACTTGTTCTTAATCATTATGCTTGAACAAACGTAACCCAATCATATTCTCCTGATTGGGTTATTAGTTTCATGGTTAATTGATCATTTGAATGTAATGCACCGACGCCAGCAGGCGTACCCGTCATAATGACATCGCCCGCTTCCAAACTAAATGACTGACTAATCTCAACCAATAAAGCACCGACATCAAAAATCATGTCTTGGCTAAAACCATGTTGGCGTTCAACACCATTAATCATTAAAACAAGCTCTAACTCTTGTAAATCGCCAATTTCATCTGCTTCAACCCAGTCTGCCAAGATACATGCGCCGTCAAAAGCTTTTGCTCGTTCCCAAGGCTGTCCTTTCGCTTTTAAGTCATTTTGCAAATCACGTAAAGTTAAATCCAACCCTAAAGTCACAGCACCAATCGCTTCTAAAGCTTTGCTTGGATCGGTTTCCTGCGATAATGGATGTGCGATTTGCAAACAAATTTCACATTCAAAATGGCATTCACCTAAAGCCTGATTCCAATAGATACCTTGAGCTAAGCTACTCAAACTACTCGGTGGCTTGATAAATAAAATTGGGCGATCAGGAATTGCATTACCTAGTTCTTTCGCATGTTCAGCATAATTTCTGCCTACACAAACAATTTTTGACGGACGTGTGCTCATAAAAGCTCCTTGTTCCTTAAATCGCGAATGAAGTTATTTTTTAAAACTATTTTCAAATTTGGTTTGATCTGCTGGATCAGTGAATGCACGCTTTGGAACAATAACGACCGTATGGTTTTTCAACTCCAACATATAAGTCAGTTTACCTATTGCAAAAGATTGTACCTCTGCATACTGCGCTGTTTGCTTTTTACCTGTGGCATAAAGTTCAAAATGATCTTGATAAAGGTCAATTCCCTGCTCACTTTTTCCAAATTGATAGCGAACAAACTGACGTTTAAACAACATCGGTAACAACCAATAGCGCATCAATCCTTGCATAATCAGAAAAAAAGCACCCAATGCAACGTAATAACGCCCTACATCTGAGAAACCTAAATAGATTCCCCAACCAATAATTGCAATACTAATAACAGGTGTTAGAAAACGACTAAAGGTCTTTTTACCAAAAGTGACAAGAGCAAAACCATCTTGTGATTCTTCTAAATTAAGATAATAGCGCACAGATACAGTTGGACGTTGTTCAGACATTTTTGATTTCTAAGATTTGAAAAAACTCATCTATTAGAACATAAATGACTTGAGCGTAAATCAGATTTATAGCGATTTTATACAAAATTCAAATACGGCGTAGCACTACTCTAAGTTGCTTTTTAACAAAGAGATGGAATTTCTAATTCAGTAATAATGAAATTACGCTTAACTGACCAACATTAACCGCTATAAGTATTTACTTGCAGAGATAATCCTTTGTCTAAGATTTCGATGCTCAAGAAAGTTTTACACAATACGACTGTTTTTTAAACAAAAAAACTTTTATTAATAGCAAGGCTCTATTATTTATGCATAGATGCCACTGACTATATCACTAAGAAAAATCAAAGGAATGTGATGTTTTATTTGAATGGATTTATATGTACAGCCGTTTTTTTCAGCATAATGCAAAGCTGTTTTGCACAAATCATCACATGGAATGACAATATACCAAGTGCTTTACAACCTTTTCAAAATAATCCACAACTATTGGCAAGTTATACGCAGAATAATATTTTTATTTACCCACATCCCAATACCAAGACCAATGTGCCTACCCTCAAAAGCAACTCACAACCGAGTGTAAGCTTTACATCTGCTGCACTCATCGTACCTGCCAATGTACAACAAGTTGCCAAGACATTAACCGACTTTAATCAATATGTCGGCTTGTTTCCAACACTCAAATCTGCAAAGACACTGGAACAATCAGGCAATATTATAAAAATGAAATATCAGGTCTCCATTCCAACGCCTATTCCAGTTCTCAACTTTAATGAAGATGTCACTCTACAACATCAGATTAAATCGAATAGTATTGCCAGTTTAGTGATTGATTCTCCTATTCCATACGGTGTAGGAAAATTTGAATGGTTCGCCTTAGATGATCATCGAACCTTAATTACGCTCACCCAATGGGGTGATTTAAACCAACCTAAAGGATTTATTTTTAAGAAGATTCTAAATGCAATTCCTGAAGCCAAATTAGGTATCCCAAGTTCAACCAATGCCTTTATCCTAGAATCACTTCGAACACGCTTTATTAAACCGAATATTGTTGCACTAAATTCAGGACAAATTCCAAGTCCACAATTAAATGAAACTCAACTCGCTAAAATTGCACAACTGAGTCAAAACACTCAACAACCCATCAGCTATCTACATGTCCCGACCAGCATTTTGTATACACATGGGCGGGAAACCATGCGCTTCACCACAACCTATCAATTTTATCAACAGCCACCGCAGCTATTACATAAATGGTTGAGTCCTTTAGCCTATAAAGAATTATTTCCAAGACAAGTCAAGAAAATCATCACCTCTCCAATCCAAAATCAAGGTCAAGATGCAGATATTCAAGTGAATGTGGGTTTAGGTGTGATTAATATTCCTTTTGCATTTAAGCTGCATTTCAACTATCCAAATACTGTTGAAAATAACTTTTATGCCAATGGTGGTGATTTGCGATTTATTAAAGGAAAAATGATTGCCACAGAGCTTAATCAAGGTACTTTATTTAAAATCACTAGTTCAATGAAAATTGATGAAAAAGCACCTTTTTTATTAAGAGCGATGCGAAGCCTGCCCTATCATGATGTACTGCCTGCTGTTGGTGGCAATACTGTATTTGTACAAAAAATTAAAACCAAAATATAAGGCACAAAAAAACCGCATTTAAGCGGTTTCTTTCATTTTATCTTTCGATAAATTCAAATTGGTGCGCTCAGAGAGATTCGAACTCCCGACCCCTTAGTTCGTAGCCAAGTGCTCTATCCAGCTGAGCTATGAGCGCATATTTGATGGAGCGCATTATACGCATTTTTTCCCCATTGATAAGTGTTTTTTAATAAAATAGAAATCAAATGGTGATTGATTGATCGTTATGAATTTAAAGTACAATAGTTATTATCTTTTAAAACAACATAAATAACTGATTTTATTATTAATAAAATGAATGAAGAACCTTAATTTAAACATCAAACAGATATTTCACAGTTGAACTAATCCAAACTACAGACACAAAAAAACCGCAATTAAGCGGTTTCTTCTATTAAGTTGGTGCGCTCAGAGAGATTCGAACTCCCGACCCCTTAGTTCGTAGCCAAGTGCTCTATCCAGCTGAGCTATGAGCGCATTACTTATGTGCCTATTTAGGCATGTGTTACTTTAAATCTTTACTTGGTGCGCTCAGAGAGATTCGAACTCCCGACCCCTTAGTTCGTAGCCAAGTGCTCTATCCAGCTGAGCTATGAGCGCTTTAAGTAAAGTGGCGGTGAGAGAGGGATTCGAACCCTCGGTACAGTTACCCGTACACTTCCTTAGCAGGGAAGCGGTTTCAGCCACTCACCCATCTCACCGTAACACGAGCGCAATAATACAAACTAAAACCACATTACACAAGAGATGATCCTGTTTTTTTCTCTTTTTTTAAATCAATCAAATGTTTTTTAACCAATTCTTATGTTTTTTCGGCATTTTTTAGCTCAACGCTTGTTAATATAGTGTTCTCTCCTTTATTTAGATTGGACAATAAACAGAATCTTGCAATCTTTGACGTGCAGTTAAAGTTTGAATGACTTATGCTAAACCGATCTGCCAGATGTGAAATGAAACGATATGACTACAAATTGGGTTGATCCCGAAGCAAAAGCAGAAGCGCAACGTTATGATAATCCTATTCCTAGCCGAACTCTTATTCTAACTACATTAGAACAATTAAAAACTGCACAGTCTCATGCAGAACTGGTTGACCACTTTAATATCCCAGATCAAAAAAGTATTGATGCATTGAATCATCGTTTAAGTGCAATGGTTCGCGACGGTCAGTTAATGAAAGATGGTTTTAAATACCAACCTGCAACCGATTTGCCAAGCCATGAAGCAACGGTTTATATCAACAGTAAAGGTTTAGGTACGGCCAATATCGCAGGTCAGGATGATGTCCTGTTACCTGAACGTGAATTACGTCTAGTCTTTAATGGTGATCGTGTTAAAGTACGCCAAACTTCTGTTGACCGTAAAGGTAAAGCTTGGGGCTTTATTACCGAAGTCGTACAACGTCGTGTCAAACAAATTATTGGTAAAGTCGCTGAACATGAAGGTGAATACTTTATCCAGCCAAGTAATCCAAATCAGCACCAACCAATTACCCTCGAAAAAGAATTGATTGAACATGCCAATGCCAAAGTTGGCGATATGCTACGTGTTGCGATTGATGATTACCCAACTCGTGAAGAATTAGCGACAGGTCATGTTGTACAGTCGATGGCGGACAAAGCTGACACTGAAATTATTATTCCACAAACCATTTTAGAATTTGGTTTGCCTTATGAATTTCCAGAAGCCGTCATTAAAGAAGCTGAAAGTTTTAAAGAACCTTCAGAACAAGATCGCAAAGGTCGTGTTGATTTACGCGATTTGCCATTAGTGACGATTGATGGTGAAGATGCACGTGACTTTGACGATGCCGTATTCGCAGAGAAACGCTCAGGTGGTGGTTACCGTGTTGTAGTGGCAATTGCAGACGTGAGCCATTATGTCCGTTTAGATTCGCCTTTAAATGAAGAAGCTGAAGAACGTGGTACATCGGTTTATTTCCCACACTTTGTTTTACCGATGCTACCTGAAGCATTATCAAATGGTTTGTGTTCTTTAAATCCGCATGTTGACCGTCTATGTATGGTCTGCGATTTAAAACTGTCTCGTGCAGGTAAAGTCACAGGTTATGAGTTTTACCCTGCGGTGATGCATTCCAAAGCACGTTTGACCTATAATCAGGTGGCTGCTTATTTTGACGGCGCAACCGATGCCATTCCGCAAGATAAAAGCGTTCATAAATCGTTAAATACACTATTCCAGCTTTATCAGACACTAAAAGAACTACGTGCCAAACGTCATGCGATGGAATTTGAAACCATTGAAACCTACATGACCTTTGATGAGTTAGGTGGTATTAAAGAAATTTTGCCACGTACTCGTAATGATGCACATAAACTGATTGAAGAATGCATGTTATTGGCGAACGTTGCTGCAGCTGAATACTCATTAGAACATGATATTCCGATGCTTTATCGTGTACATGAAGCACCAGAGTTTTCACGTATTCAGAAAGTACGTGATTTCGTCAAATTACTCGGTTTGCCATTCCCAGAGCAACCAACCCAAGCTGATTACCAAGCCGTGATTGAAGCAACCAAAGATCGTTTAGATGCGCCAAGTATTCATGCAGTGTTATTACGTTCGATGATGCAAGCCTATTATGGCGCAAAAAATTCAGGACACTACGGCTTAGCGTATGAGGCTTATACGCATTTCACTTCGCCAATTCGTCGTTATCCAGATTTATTGTTACACCGTGCAATTAAAGCCTATCTCGATAAGAAAGTTTATCCATTGTCTGGTGCAGCTTTAGATGATGCAGGCGAGCATTTTTCACAAACTGAACGTCGAGCCGATGAAGCTTCACGCAGCGTCACCACATGGTTGAAATGCCATTATATGCAACAGCATTTAGGTGATGAGTTTGTTGGTATCATTAGTGCGGTGACTGAGTTTGGTCTATTCGTGACGCTGAAAGACCTCTATGTCGATGGTATGATTCATGTCAGCCAGCTCGGTGAAGACTTCTTCCTTTATGATCAAGCCAGCCAAAGTTTGATTGGTCAGAATCGTGGACAGTCATTTAGCCTCGGTGATGAAGTCAAAATTCAAGTGGCGGGCGTAAATCTGGAAGAGCGTAAGATTGACTTCCAATTGGTTCAACAACTCACCCATCTCGGTCGTGCGATTCGTCAAAAAGCACCTCGTACTACAGCGCCTAACCGCACTCAAACGACAGAAGAGGTTTTTGGCAAACCACAATCGACAACAGCTAAAGTTAGTGAAGATGGTGAAAAGCCTGTGCGTAAGAAAAAGGATAAGAGCAAATCGAGTTCTTATAGCAAAAAGCCAGCTAAAAAAGCATCTGCTAAGCCTGATACGAAAGAAAAGGCCAAAAAGAAAGTGAAAAAGAAAAAGTCGAATGCGAAAGCAAAAGCTGAGTAGTTTTTACACGATAAGAGAGCTTCGGCTCTCTTATTTTTTGTTATATAATGAACAGATAGACTATTTCTAAATATAAATAAAATCCGAATGACTCACTACCGTATCACAAAATATTATTATCACCATTACGTTTCTATCCTCTTTTTCTTTCTCACAATCGGTGCTGCTATTTCTATATTTTGGAGTGATTTTTCACCTAACTTTACGGTAGAAATTGTCGCCTTAATCATTTCTTGTTTTCTCTATGCTTTACTCCTCATTTATTTTCTCTACTTGAAAAAGAAACAGGAATGGGTTATTCCCAGACAATGGGAAAAAGTACAAAAACAACCTAAACGTTATGCTTTATTTTTTTTCCCTTTATTCATTATTCCCGTACTCTGGCTCAACTTAGCAGGTACGCTTCCAATGATCTGGACGTATACGCTAGGAAAACCTCAAATCATAGAAATATCAGCACAAGCCGTAAAAAAGCGCTATAAAAATACCGATCTTTATTCTTTTCAAACAATATATTCAGGGATCCCTATTTTCAGAATTACATCAAAACAATATGCAATGTATAGGGATCATCAACTCAAATTAAAGCTATCTACCCGTCATAGCACATTCGGTACATATGTAATGTCAATTGATGAAATCCAGGTTGCAACGCAAAACCCAACGAATAAATAATCAATCAACCTTGATTTCTCCCTCGCTAAGCCCTACATCTATATCTATGTTTAAAGATGAATATGGCAAAAATACAATGACACTCCAACAAGCGACACTTCCCCTTCCTCAATTTGATCAAATTCAACTTGCCGATTTAAAACAACAGATTGAACAAACGATTCAAAACGGTCAAAACTTCTTAAATCAACTCAATGAAGTTCCACAAGGCTCTGAAGCCCAACTGGCAACCTTGGCAGAAGTTGATCAACTTGAAAATAACATGAGTGAATCGTGGGGCATTTTGTCACATCTCAATGCAGTCATGAACAATGCTGAAACCCGTGAGGTTTACCAAGCCCTGTTACCAAGTTTAAGTGAATACTATACGCAGCTTGGACAACACACGGCGCTGTATCAAACCTATCAACAGATTCATGACAGTGCAGCCTTACAAACGCTGAGCGAAGCACAACAAAGTGCCATTAAACTCGCGCTACGTGATTTTAAACTGTCTGGTGTGGCTCTCGAAGGCGAAGCGAAAAAACGTTATGCGGAAATTTCAGCGCGTTTATCCCAGTTGTCTTCAGACTTCTCAAACCATGTACTCGATGCAACCCAAGCTTATTTCAAGCCTTTAGCTGAAGTGCAACTCAAGGGCCTTCCACAAAGCAGTGTTGAACTGTTAAAACAATACGGACAACAACATGAGCTTGAGCAAGCCGTTGCCACACTCGACTTCCCTGCCTATTTTGCGATTATGACCTATGCCGATGATCGTGAATTAAGAGAAGAACTCTACAAAGCTTATGTCACCCGTGCCTCAGAACAATCCCATCACACTGAATTTGACAATACCCCTGTGATGGAAGAAATCCTGAGCTTACGTCAAGAAATGGCACAACTGCTTGGCTTTAACAACTTTGCTGAATATTCCCTTGCCAGCAAAATGGCACCTGATGTTGAAACTGTTCATCAATTCTTAGTGGATTTGGCAGAGCATGCGCGTACCCCTGCACTAGCTGAAATTGCAGAACTAAAAACCATTGCGCAACAAGATGGCATTGATGAACTCAAACCTTGGGATGCAACCTATTACTCTGAGAAGTTGAAACAGCAGCAATTCAACTTGTCCCAAGAAGCACTTAAACCATATTTCCCTGCGCCAAAAGTGGTGGATGGTTTATTCCAGATCGTGCAACGCCTTTATGGTATTCAAATCATCGAACGCCAAGCCCCTGTTTGGCAAAATGATGTACGTTATTTTGAAATTGAAGATCAAGGTCAAGTGGTCGGTGGTTTCTATTTTGACTTATATGCCCGTAACGGCAAACGCGGTGGCGCATGGATGAGTGGTTTCCGTTCTCGTGTGCAAACAGCCAATGGTCTACAAAAACCAATTTGCTATATGGTGTGTAACTTTACCCCACCGATTGGCGATCAACCTGCACTATTAACTCACGATGAAGTCATTACCTTGTTTCATGAATTTGGACATGGCTTACATCATATGCTCACTGAAGTGGATAACATCTCAGTTGCAGGCACACACGGCGTGGCATGGGATGCGGTGGAGTTACCAAGCCAGTTTATGGAATTCTGGGCATGGGACAATGAAAGTTTAGATGTACTCAGTGAACACATCGAAACCAAGCAAACTTTGCCCCAAGAATTACTATCTGCGTTACTCAATGCGCGTTTCTTCCAATCAGGAATGCAAACCTTACGTCAGATAGAATTTGCATTGTTTGACCTAAGCATTCACCGTCAGACACCTGCCTTAAACAGTCAACAAATCCAAGCCACACTGGACGATATTCGCGATAAATTTGCTGTGGTTCCTGCGGTACCTTATAATCGTTTTCAACATAGTTTCAGCCATATTTTTGCAGGCGGTTATGCAGCAGGTTATTACTCTTATAAATGGGCAGAAGTTTTAGCCAGTGATGCCTTCGATCGCTTCGAAAGTGAAGGTATTTTTAACACTGAGACAGGAAAAGAGTTTAGAAAGTTTATTCTAGCAGTTGGCGGAAAAGATACAGCACTTGATGCGTTTCGCAATTTCCGAAAAAGAGAACCAAAAATAGATGCATTATTACGCCATCAAGGTTGGACGAACACCAATAAAACCGCTTAAACTACGTCATTATTGTTCACAGGGTGTAATTAACTGACATGAAAAGACAGTTCATCGCGGGTGCAAAATGCCCTAAATGTGGCGCCTTAGATCGTGTGGTTAAGATCATCACTGTGGATGACGAGTGGATTGAATGTATCGAATGTGCTTATAGCGAAAAACGCCCGACCCACGTAGAACAGGCGCAACCCGCTGAGCCAGATGAGATTGGGGTGATACAATTCAAACCTCGTCATTTTGACTAGAAGGTTAAAAATGATGTCCACATACCAAACTCAAAATTCCAAATTATTATGGATGATAATTGGTGGAATTAGCGTTGTTGTGGTTTTGTTTCTTGCAATTCAATGGTTTTTATCACAAAAAGATCAGCAATCGACAACCACAGCTACACAACCAATTGCCGAAAAAACAATTATATCCAAGGCAGAAACAACTGTTAGTCCAGATATAAATACGGCGAGCAGTGAAGTTGCTGCACCAATACAATTAGTTGAAGAGTCAATTGTCAAATCACCACTTCCGAGCAATGATAGTTTAGCCAAAGAAGAGATTGCAAAGCTAGATGATATTCATCAGCAACTGCAAGAGCAACAGCGTGACTTGAAACAACAAAATAACGATGTTGATACTTTACTTAAGCTCAAAGAAGATCAAATTAAACTTTTGGAGGCTCAAATCTCCGCACAACATAAATCTTAAAACAAAAAAAAGCTTTAATCCGATTTAAAGCTTTTTACTCATTTAAATATCAATCTCATATTTCTAATCGCAATTTTTCATACAGATCCTGATAAGTTTGTATTTACACTGATTGCGGTATGATGGATATAAGTTACTCAACAAATCTAAAATCCAGTTTAAAAGCACATTTCTTTCATCGTTTGACAAGCATACAATAACTTTAGTCTCAAAGTTTCGTGTCTAATATGAATTCACTTCAAACTAATCGCAACCTTTTACTTGCGATTGGTTGCCTGACAACCTCGGCCCTTCTCTTTTCGATCATGGGTATCTGTATTCGTTATGCATCACATACGGTTGATAACTATACAATTGTATTTTTCCGCAACATAGTTGGACTCATCCTATTTCTGCCTTTTATTTTTAAACAAGGTATTGGCTTTGTAAAAACAGAAAAACTATGGATGCATACTTGGCGTAGTATTGTTGGACTTGCAGCCATGTATGGTTTCTTTTACGCAATTGCGCATTTAAAGTTATCAAATGCAATGGTATTTACCTACTCTTCCCCAATTTTTATTCCAGTTATTGCATGGCTATTTCTAAAAGAAAAAATCACCATTGCTATGCTTTGTGCAGCTGTTTTAGGATTTATTGGTGTATTTTGTGTTGCTAAACCCGATCAAGGTCTACTGAACTGGATTTCGGTGATTGGTATTGTCTCAAGCTTACTTGCATCAATGGCTTTTGTAACCGTTCGGGCATTAACTCAAACCGAACCACCTGAACGCATCGTATTTTATTTCTGCTTGATAGGATCAGCACTTTCTGTGATTCCAATGTTTTGGATGTGGCGAACATATCATCTAAAAGAATTATTCTTTTTGATTGGCGCAGGGATACTTGCTAATGTCAGCCAAATTTTTATGTCTCATGCTTATCGACTTGCGCCAGCAGGACAAATTGCACCTGTGAATTATATGGCAATTATTTTTGCAGGTGTATGGGGCTTCTTACTTTGGGATGAAGTACCTGATTTATACAGCGTGATTGGATTTTGTATTATTTTGCTGGCAATTTTATTATGTAGTCCATTGACGCGAAGAGAAAAGAAATGGCGTTTCAAACGTTGATAATATTTCATTATTTTAGATAGACTAGCGACACTACAGAGACAGAAAATTCAAGTTGATGACAATAAAAAATCCTATTTTTGCAAATGAATCCCATGAAATGATCTTAGCCTTCGATAAGGCTCAAGAAACCTTTAAATACTTTTGGCGAGAGCTCTATTGGGAATATCGAAGAATAGTTCCTGCTTTTGATCTTGCTTATGTTAAATGTGCATTTACACAAGAGCATATCGATTCACCAAACTCACCTCTAGTTGAATATATGTGGGTAGAGCAAATTGATTTTGATGGAACAACTATTTATGGTCAGTTAATGAATCAACCAAACTACATCAACAATGTACAAGTAGGTGAAAATATAAAACAACCATTTGAAGCTATCGTTGATTGGATGTTTTTAACTCAAGATCAAATCTATGGAGGCTTCACAATTCAAGAATATCGTAAGCAACTAAATGATTCTGAGCAAAAAGAATATGATGAAGCATGGGGAATAGATTTTGGCGATCCCAATAAGACTTTATTTGTCTATGATCAAGAGGCACATCCAGAGAATCTAATTGAGCATCCTATGTGTGGGAAAATGTTAGATAATTTTTTAAACTTTATCCGAACCAACCCAACTGCACTTCATGAAAGAGATGAACATGGTAATCAACTATTACACCGTGAAGCCATTGCAGGTAATTTTTTATTCGTTCAAGCCTTATTGGAATATAAACTAGATAAATCAATTCTAAATAACCAATCAATGACCGCCTTAGACCTTGCTAGAAAAATGGGATGGGAAAATATTACAACCTTATTATATTAATTTTCAACCACTTATAAAAATTCCCGTTTTATAGACAGCAATAAAAAAGCAGCCGAAGCTGCTTTTTTAAATTTCAACTTTTAGTGTTTATACCAACCAAACATTTGGAAGACATAGGGTGCATAGGTCACCAATACTAAAGATGAGAACAATACGATAATCGGTAATAACCAACGTTCATAACGATAATAGAAACTTGTATATTTCTCTTTCGCTTCCTTATCAGCAGCCGATACTTCTTCATCCCCGACAGAGAGTCGCGTCAGCAAGTGGTTCAATGCAACAGGTGGTGTTACATAACCAAATTCGAATGCAACCAATACGATCATCCAGAAGTGAATCGGATGAATACCATTCTCATAGGCGACTGGCGCTACTGTCGCAGCAACTAAGATTACCGCACCGAATGGATCAGTCGTCATACCAATAATTGCAAGTAACATTGCAATAAAGGCAAGAGAAATGTAGATATTACCCAAGTGTGTTGGTAATAACTCAACCACTTCAGCACGCTCGATTAAACCACCAACGCTCGCAGATAATGCCATCAGTAGAATCAACGCACCGATATGACCAACTGTTTCTGAGGTTGCAAAACGTATAGCCCCACCAAAACCAAAACTCTTAGCACCATGAGGATCATGGCTTTTTAAGAAGTCTGATTTCTGTTCATGTTCACGAACTAATGCCTCATGCTTTGCATCAACAACTGGAGCTGGTGCAAGTTTTGCTGCAAACAATTTGTCAAACAAAATCATTGCAATCAACACCAATGGTAAAATCATTGGCGCGGTAAACTCATTGATCGATGTATCTAAAGCAAATTTATAGAACAACACAACAGCGAAACCAATGATTACATATGGAATCACAGGCACACATGCGCGTAACATTCCAGGTACAGCAACTTTTGGTGAATTTACACGGAATTTTTCTTCAGCAAGAATCAATGAAACGCCAAGGAAAATAAATGCAGTTAACCAGAAAACATAGATACCATGATCAAATAATTCTGTAGACGTTACATGGCGGCTATCTAACATTGAAATCAAAATTACAAGTAAGCATGGACGAATCACCACACCTAAAGAACCCGACATTGCCGATACAGCTAATGCATATTGACGGCGTGCTCCAGAGTTCCAAACCTCTTTATAAATGATTGCACCTGCGGCAATAACGAAAATACCAGAAGCGCCTGTATATGCTGTTGGAATTGCCGCTGCAATTAAGATTAACCAAGTTAAAGTTTCAGGTGCTAGATTCCACGGACGCAGGATATTTAAGAATAAATCCATCACACGCGTTTGGGTCAGTAACATACCTGCCCAAATAAACAATGCAAGGTTTAAGAAAATACCAGAGAACTCAACAATAATTCCCAAGTAGATCCCTTGCCCCATTGGATAATCCATGAAGAAAGTAAAGATTATTCCCGTGATCAGTGACATCTGTGCATACAATGGTACGCTCAGCACCGCCAAACCAAAATTACCTTTAGGTTGCGCTGTTTTAGGAATTAAAAATAATTGCACTAAGCTGATTACGGTTAAAGAGACAAAGAGTGCTATCCATAACCATGAAATCGTCAATGTCTTCGCAGTCAATTCTACGCCAGAATTCAGCAACGAGTTATATTGACTAATTGTCGATAAACTCAGTAAGGCATTACCTGCAACCATAAATGCTGAATAGACACGATAGTCCATCTTCGTCTTAGGTGCACGTAAACCAATGTGGTGATAACGTAAAGAAGCTGTGATAGAGGTGAACAACACCATGATCAGTAAAAGTACAGTCTGATTTTCAGAACCTAACTTAAAAATACCAAAGAAAGTGGTTTCAACTTGACGATAAGTACGAATACTTGGATGAGCATCCAAATGTTTCATGGCTTTATCGTAGAATTGATATTTTTCTTCACACTGTTGTTGTGCAGCTAATAAAGAAGCGCGTACATCTGATTCAGATGCTGTACCAAACATACTTGCAAACTCATCAGCAGCATTTGCTTTCATCTGCTCTTGAACTTGTGCTTCAATATTAGGATGTCGATCACAAGATGGTTTTTCAGGTTCAGCTCGTAAAAACGAATACTGCATTCCTATTTTTTCATCACCGTACAAACGCTCCCCCATACGGAGCATTTGACCGTGAATCATCTCGCCAGTACCAATAAGCAAAGTCATTAGCAACAAAGCAAGAATGATGAATGTTGATATCCAATCATTCCAGATATAACCCAGTCGGGCTAATCCAGACTTTTTCTCTTGATCATTTTGCATGTCTATTCCAGTTTATTGTTATCAACACCCATCCAAAGATGTTGAATCATGCGATGTCCATGGTTGATAGATAAGTGAATTTACCCTCTTCGTAACCAATCCCTTTTAACCGCCTAAATTTGCAGCAATCTTTTCCAAAAAAGAATGACTACAATCACTTTTTTGTTGGTTTTTTTTATCAACTTATATGTTCTCTCTCTATCCTTCTTAACAATGAATAACCTAACCCACAGAACAAACCACCAATCGCACCAATCAAATGAGCTTCTGTCAAAACAGGACTACCAATTAACTGTGCAGTACCTGTCTGACCAAAAGTATTTTCCCATATTAATTTTGCTGAGATCAGCAACAAGACCAATAAGGCAAATTTTCTTTCTCTAGGATATTTCAGATACACGAGGCCAACAGCAACATATAATCCATGCAACACCCCAGAAAGACCAGCATATGCATCGATATAAGGTAAGTAGAAATAAAAGATAAGACTAATAAACGGAGGAAGGATTAAAAGCAGAACACATAAGTGCCAATTACGAGCATGAGGAAAAATAAAAGGTAAACATGCGAATGCCAACATATTTAAGAAAAAATGCATCCATCCAACATGAACCCAATGTGCAGTCCATAAACGCCAAAATTCAGCGAGTAAACTAGGTTTCCAATAAATGAAGTGATCTGCAAATACTTGCAAGCACGCTGATATAGAAACACATACAGCGATTAAAATAACTTTCGGTATCCATACGTGATCTTTCATCCATTACCACCCCATGAAAAAACTGACCTTTTACCAGTTTAAATGTTTCACTTGTAAAAGGTCATTTAATTCAAGTTTACTCTGCTGGTGCTGATGCGCCATCTCCACCATCAAATAACGCATCCAATTCAGATGAACTTTCTTTCTTATCGTCCCAGAAAGAAGTCAAACCTTCATCACCAGAGCGTACACCTGTATTTTCAGTCCAATAACGATCAGCTATACCACGGACCATCAAACCAGCCATCTTATCGATCAATCTAAATTGAGGATTGGCTGGTTTGTCTTCACCTGTTGCAGCAGCATAAGAACGGAAAGCGTCACGCAGTTTGGCATCATCACCACTTGCTTGTGCAGCGACTGCATATAATGCATGTGATAAACGAACACCTTTTTTCTCACCAATTTGCATTGATTCTTTCATGGTTGCATAAGGTTCAGGTTTACCGTCACCCGCACCTGGTAATAAAGTCCAAATCACTGCTCGCGTCGCCATCGGCGCGCCCCAGAATTTTTCATTATCCAAACAGGTCATGCCACGCTCAACAATACCCGCAATATCTTTCGGGACATTAATCGCGCCACCAGAGTTAATATCATTGGTCATCGCTTGCAGACCACTTACCATCCCTAAAAGGTAAACTGTCTGATCTAAATCATTGCGCATTGTTGGGCATGAATCACCCAATTTATATTTATATTTTGATTCCCAACGATTTGCAAAAAGTTGATAACCTGCATATTGACGTTCAGCAGCAATCCCCGCCCAACGTTTTTGTTCAATACGAGCATCTTGAGCTTCAGAAACTTGACCTGCTTTTGAAGCACGCAAATAGCGGAGTTCCGCTTCTAAAGCTTTATTTTCAGCACAAATACCTGCTGAGGTATACAATAACACCGCCATACGTGTTGGATCAGCACCCATATCCTTGGTTGACATCACCGCTGGAGTTAAGGCATTACCTGAATTACACACCATTTCGGCGTCATCCATCGCCAAAATTGGTGGAACAATATGATTTTCACTAAAACTTAATGCGACATTAGCCCCTGTTTTAATGATTTGTGAACACCCTGATAATATTGATGTTGTGAGTAACGCAACCGCCACACCCTGTCCCATTTTTTGGAATTTAGACATTCTTCCTGTCCTCTAATTAATTTGTTTTTCCTTTTAGATGTACCTTATCAGATGCAATACTTGAATTAAAGAGTAATTGCTCTAATTTAACATGTGCATTTTGACACAATTCACAGATAGGTGAATTGACAGAGAGTTGAAAATACAAAAATTTTAGGCAAAAAAAAGTAGCATTGCGACGGTTCAGCACATGCTACTTATTAACTGGTAAAAACGTGAAACTCTTTATCTTTTAGTTTTGTTGAAAGTAATCCTTGAGTAATGTTCCAGCTCTTCCTACAACAATCGCCATAACAATTGCAATTACTAGAAACATCCACATTGAAATCTCCATAGAGACCTCCTACAACATTGCGTATCTACTTTTGATAGATACTAGATTGGCGTTCGTCATCAGTATTCACGGGAGTATGATATATTGATGACACTTTCAATCTCTTTCTCTTGGTCACAACAACTTTAGATTGATGCGATTCAAGAAGTTCCCTGAGTAAAGTTCCTGCTCTTCCTATAACAATTGCAAAAAAAATTGCAATCACCAGAAACGACCATGTTGGAATTTCCATCACTTTGGAGCTCCACCACACTTTACGTTGGTGTTTGTACTTTAACGAAAATGAATACGAGTTGACGGTCATATTGTCTGACAATTCAGATTTTCACGAAATTTTAGAGTATTTAATCTAACAATTTAAATAAACGTAAAGTAAAAACAATATAAATAATTGAAAAAAAACATATAATTAATTATATACAGTTGTAAAATTGTCTAACAATTAAAGCATTTTTATTAATAATTTTAAGTTTTGCCACTGCGAAATTGACAATTGATCCCACCAAATCGTTAAAGGTTGGTACTGAGTATCAGAAAAATAGATCGTAATATAAGCTTGGTGATCAATAATTTTAGTGATTGTTCGACCTTGGATTGCGATAGAAGTATCCACAAACTCAAATGACCAATGCTGATGATCCAAATACTCAAAACGCTTTATTAAAGGACGCCGTAACAATAGAAACCAAAATAAAACCATCACAACAAGGCTAAGCAGCCAAAATGAAAGAGCTAGCAATTGGTAGGCTAAAATGAGAACAGTGACAAAAACTAAAAGTTGCAATACAAAGGAAAACCGACTGTATTGCAACTCAAAAACACGATTAGCCGTGTACATAATGTTTTAATTTTAAAATAAAATCTTTTAACTCAACGCGAGGCGGCTCACCCACTTCCATAAACCAATCCAACAAGTCTGGATCTTCTTGATCAACCAACTCTGCAAATAGCGCCTTTTCATCAGCATCGGCGGTTAAATAATAGTTTTTAACATAAGGATCGAAATACACATCAATTTCTTTTAAACCACGACGTGCGCGATAAACGACCTTACGTTCTTCCAAACTTATTTCATCAGACATTATTTGTTCCACTATGCAACAATTTTATAATCATAGTGTACTCGATCCCCCATTAACTTCGCAGCGTTTTTTCTCAAGTGACCAAATACATCAATCAAATTGAGCATTGATCACATTGTTCACTATTTTCAATTTCTTGTATCGTGATGATCATCGTTTAAATCCAATGACTAGGGAAAAAATAACAAATGCAATCAGGTGCAATTCGTCCAATTCCAAATATGTTGCCACGTAAACTATTTACTTCTGATCATGAAGCATTTCGTGAAACTGTACGTAAATTTTATGAAAAAGAAGTTGTGCCAAATATTGAAAAATATGAGAAACAACAACATGTTGATCGTGACTTATGGAACAAAGCAGGTGAACTAGGCTTACTCTGTACCACAATGCCAGAACAATATGGTGGTTCTGGGGTTGATCGTTTGTACAGTATGATTCTGATTGAAGAACAAGCTTATGCAATGGACTCAAGTACAGGTTTCTCATTACACTCAGACATCGTTGCCAATTATGTCAATAACTTTGGTAATGAGGAACAGAAACAACATTGGTTGCCAAAAATGGCAACAGGTGAAACAGTTACAGCGATTGCCATGACTGAACCGGGTACAGGTTCGGATCTTCAAGCAGTTCGTACTACAGCTGTACTTGATGGCGATGAGTATGTCATTAATGGTTCAAAAATCTTTATTACCAATGGTTATTTATGTGACATGGCAATTGTCGTCTGTAAAACAGGCAACAATGAAAAAGGTTCAGCCAATTTATCATTGATCATCGTTGAAGCGGATCGTGTTGGTTTTAGTAAAGGTAAACCTTTGAATAAAATCGGCATGAAAGGACAAGATACTTGTGAATTGTTCTTTGACAATGTGCGCGTACCTAAGGAAAACCTACTTGGTATGGAAGGTATGGGCTTCATCATGTTGATGAAAGAATTGGCATGGGAACGTATGTTGGTTGCGATTATTTGCCAAGCAGGTGCAGAAGCAGCATTTGCACATACTGTTCAATACACCAAAGATCGTAAAGCATTTGGCAAAGCGATTAGTACTTTCCAAAATACACGGTTTAAATTAGCTGAATTACGTACTGAAATTGATTTCTGCCGTACTTATTTAGATCGTTGTATGGAATTACAACTTGAAGAAAGCTTAGGTGTGGATGCCGCAGCGGCAGCTAAATACAGAATTTCAGATATGTTCTCAAAAGTTGTGGATGATTGCTTACAGTTACATGGTGGCTATGGCTATATGTTGGAATATCCAATTGCGCGTGCCTACATCGATAACCGTGCTAACCGTATTTATGCGGGAACAAATGAAATTATGAAAGAATTAATTTCTCGTACACTTTAAACATAAATTGGAAAGTTAAAGGGATCGTGTTTAATTACACGATCCCTTTTTTATTTATTTAGTTCCAGGTTTTTCAGTTGTTTGAGCTGGCGTAGGCGTTGGATTCATTCGTGCCATTAGTTGCTTTACCGTTGGATTATCAATATGTTGCTGCATAGTGACATTTAAAGCAGTGCGTGCATTTTGCGTAGTGAAATGTGCAACTTCACTTCCTATCTCACTGGCTTTTTTAGCCCATGCTTTCCCTTCTGTAGATTGATAAAAGGTTAATGCAGCTTGTAGTTCCTTTTGACTGAATGTTTCAACATAGCGTTGAATAATGAATTGCTTACGCTGTTCACTGTTTAAATTTTTGATCAAATCTACGTAAAAATTTTCAGGTATATCTTTAGGCAAACGCATTCGGATTTGCTCTAAAATCATTTTATCGGTGTTTTGTAAACCTTGTTCGGTTCCATCTACAGATACCAATTTTTGAGCAATAACTTCTTTCTGTTTTACATCATCAGCAAAAACAAATGTACTGAATAATAATGTCCCCAAGATTAATAGCTTTTTCACTCAGTCATCCCTGTTTTAAATGTTATTGCGCTCAATATACGCGATATTTTTTATATTTAAATAGCCACTCAAATAAAAAACCCTATGCAACTGCATAGGGTTCCAAAATATTCAAACAAAAACTTATGATACTAATTTTGGCTTACGATTTGTTTGATCGCCACGCTTATGGAATTCTAAAACCCCATCATTAAACTTAGCATCTTTCAGTTCTTTACGATCAGCTAGGTAATTATTAGTAATCTTCCACGGTGCTTGTTTACCTTGCTTAGGCATTACATCAGCTGCACGTGCGATATAACCAGAAGACATTTTACCCATGATCGTATCATTTTCACGCTGTAAAGGATCAGCGTGCGCAATCACTTCATCAAAACCATTTTTATCCATATGATTGATTAAGCGACAGATATAATCAGCCGCAATATCAACTTTTAATGTCCATGAAGCATTGATATAACCAATGATCATCGCCATGTTAGGGACATCACTCACCATCACGCCTTGATACAGCATATGTTGAGATGTGTTCATTGGCTTACCATCAATTGAACCTTGAACTCCACCTAAGATCTGGATCTCCAAACCAGTTGCTGAGATCACAATATCCGCTTCTAAATGTTTTCCAGATTTTAATTGGATACCATTTGCAGTGAATTTTTCAATTTGATCTGTCTCAACACTTGCTTTGCCTTCACGTAAAGATTTGAATAAATCACCATCTGGCACAACACATAAACGTTGATCCCATGGATTATAGCTTGGTGTAAAGTGTTTCATATCCACTTTACCTTTAAGCTGCAATTCAATACCTTTCAACAATAAACGACGTACAGTTTTCGGGTATTTTTGCGCTAATGCATAAATACCACGTTGCATACCAATATTACGTGCGCGAGTAAATTTATACGCCGTTTCCTCAGACATAAATTTACGTGTTTTCTCATAAATAAAGTCAATTGAAGGAATCGTTGCAATATAAGTTGGTGAACGCTGTAACATTGTGACATGCCCTGCTCCACCTTTCACCATTGAAGGTACAAGTGTAATTGCAGTTGCACCACTACCAATGATGACCACTTTCTTACCAGTGTAATCTAAATTTTCTGGCCAATGTTGTGGATGAATAAACTGACCTTTGAAATCTTCTTGTTTCGGAAATTTTGGCGCATAACCCTGATCATAGTTATAGTAACCAGTACAACCCATGACAAAGTTTGCAGACCAAGTTTGTTTTTTCTTATTGTTATCTTCGATCTCAACTAACCATTTTTTCTTTGTAGAATCATAGTTTGCAGAAAGGACACGATGACCAAAGTGAATTTTATCTTTTAACTGATTTTCACTGATCACATCGCTTAAATAACCTTTAATTTCAGCACCGCTTGCAAGAACTTTATCTTTTGCCCATGGCTTGAAGTTAAAACCAAAAGTTGACATGTCCGAATCAGAACGAATACCAGGGTAACGGAATAAATCCCAAGTTCCACCGAAACTTTCACGACGTTCTAAAATTTCGAATTTACGTTGTGGACAGTTCTTAGAGAGATGCACAGCTAACCCAATTCCAGAGATACCTGCACCAATAATTAATACATCAACTTGCTTTTCCATTTTTTTTATACCCTGTGTAAATCATGTCTTTATTAAAGCACAAATTTGACAATACACAATGTCAAGTTTAGTCATTCATCGGTTTTTTTATATCAGTTCGGGACATTTTGAGAAAAAACGAAGCTAAAAAATCTTGATATTTTTACTTGGGTTTACGTTTAAACTATGTTGTATTGAATACAAAAAATTAGGAATAAATCTTTATATAATTTTTAAGAAAAATAAACTTTATAAAACACATTAAAAAAAGTTCCTCAATTCCGTAGAAAAGCCATTAATTTGTTTATTCGCTTGAAGTATCAATACTTTTAAAAAAGACAACTCTACTTTTTAGTTGTTCAACTTCATTTTTGATTTCACTTAGATCATTGTCACTGAGATTATATGAAGTTGTTATTTCTCCGTTTAATGCTAGCCCCACACCATTAGAAAATGCAGACAGAATAGCACCAGATAAATGATAGAAATTATCAGCATCTGGTAAATAATTCGGCTTAAAAAGATAGCTTTCATCATCAGATAAATTATTTATCCAATCATATTCTGATACAACATACCAAATATTGGATAATTTTTTTACACTTATTGAATTTGGACTTAGAGCTGCTGCTTCGGCTGTAATGAATCCTAATAGCTGTCTATCATACAAATTTCCATTGTATCCAAATATTAAATTAGCATGCCGCCTTTTCAATCCATTAATAAAACAATATTTTTCAGAATCCATGATCGTCTCATTTATAGTAGTAATAATCTTATTGACTCATCTAATTGTATCTTAATGATTTTATTATAAGCGTTATTAAACAATAAAAAAGGTCGGTTATTACACCGACCTTTTTTGGAACAACTGACTGTTCTACACGTAGAAGTATTATTTTACTTCACGGTCAACGAGTTCAACGTAAGCCATCGGTGCAGCATCACCTGCACGGAAGCCCGCTTTAAGAACACGAAGATAACCGCCGTTACGTTCTTTGTAACGAGGGCCAAGAACGGTAAATAATTTACCAACAGTTGCTGCTGAACGAGTACGAGCAAACGCTAAACGACGGTTTGCAACAGTATCGTTTTTAGCCAAAGTGATTAAAGGCTCAGCAACACGACGAAGTTCTTTCGCCTTAGGCAAAGTTGTCTTAATTAACTCATGCTCTACTAAAGCATTTGTTAAGTTTTGAAACAACGCCTTACGGTGGCTGCTTGTACGGCCTAATTTCACACCACTATTACGATGACGCATGGTGATAGTCCTACTTAATTAACGGCTACGATAGGCAAATCGGTCATCCATACGGAGACTAGCTGGTGGCCAGTTCTCTAAACGCATGCCGAGTTGTAAACCTTTCGATGCCAAAACATCTTTGATCTCTGTTAACGATTTTTTACCCAAGTTAGGAGTTTTTAACAACTCAACTTCAGTACGTTGAACAAGATCACCAATGTAGTAAATATTTTCTGCCTTCAAACAGTTAGCAGAACGAACAGTAAGCTCGAGATCATCTACTGGACGAAGCAAAATTGGGTCAACTTCTTCGCGAGGTTCTTGAGCGACTGGAGTTTGATCTTTCTGAAGATCAACAAAAATTGCAATTTGTTGTTGCAAGATTGTTGCCGCTTTGCGGATAGCTTCTTCTGGATCAACAGTTCCGTTAGTCTCAAGATCGATCACTAACTTATCAAGATCGGTACGCTGTTCTACACGAGCATTTTCTACTGTGTAAGAAACGCGCTTGATTGGGCTATAAGAAGCATCTAACTGTAAACGACCTACTGGGCGTGTTTCACCTTCTGGGAAACGAGAGTCAGATGTCTCATAACCACGACCTTGAGCTACTTTAAGGCGCATTTTCAATGAACCAGAAGAACTCAAAGTACCGATTAAATGATCAGGGTTAACCACTTCAACATTATGAGGTAAACGAAGATCAGCTGCTGTTACGTCACCTGCACCTTGCTTCTCTAATGTTAAATATGCTTCATTTTGATCGAACAGCTTAATAGACAATCCTTTTAGGTTCAGCAAGAGCTCGACGATGTCCTGCTGCAAGCCTTCTAAAGTACTGTACTCGTGCTCGACGCCTTCTATCTCAACTTCAACCACAGCAGCGCCAGGTAAAGAAGACAATAGAATGCGACGTAAAGCATTACCTAGAGTATGGCCAAAACCACGCTCTAAAGGCTCAAGAATCACTTTTGCCGAGGTCCCGCTCACCGCTTCGACCTTGATCGCTTGCGGAGTTAGAAACTCGTTTGCAGTACGCGTCATTTATTGCTACCTCAAGGATTATTTAGAATACAATTCTACAATCAAGCTTTCGTTGATTTCAGCAGGTAAATCAGAGCGATCTGGTGCAGCTTTAAACGTACCTTCCAACTTAGAATGATCAACTTCCATCCAAGCAGGGATACCACGTTGAGCAGCTAATTCAATAGCGTTTTTGATACGCAATTGTTGTTTAGCACCTTCATGCACTGCAATTACATCACCCGCTTTTACTTGAATAGACGCAATGTTTACACGACGACCATTTAAAGTAATAGAACGGTGAGATACTAACTGACGAGCTTCTGAACGTGTAGAACCAAAACCCATGCGATAAACCACGTTATCAAGACGGCTTTCAAGCAATTTCAACAAGTTTTCACCAGTTGCGCCTTTAACACGAGCTGCTTCTTTATAGTAGTTACTAAATTGACGCTCTAACACACCGTACATACGACGTACTTTTTGTTTTTCACGTAATTGTAGTGAATACTCAGATTGCTTACCACCACGAGCCTGACCATGTTGACCAGGTGCTTTATTGTGTTTTTTGGTTTTTACATCAAACGGTTTAACGCCTGATTTAAGTTGCAGGTCTGTCCCTTCGCGGCGAGAGAGTTTGCATTTTGGACCAATATAACGAGCCATGAATGTTTCTCCTTACACGCGACGTTTTTTAGGTGGACGGCAACCGTTGTGAGGAATTGGTGTCACATCGGTAATGCTGTTAATCTTATAACCCACTGCGCCTAATGCACGAACCGCAGACTCACGACCTGGACCAGGACCTTTTACAAGGACGTCTAGGTTTTTCAAACCGTAATCCAAAGCTGCTTTACCAGCAACTTCAGCAGCTACCTGAGCAGCGAACGGAGTTGATTTACGTGAACCACGGAAGCCTTGTCCACCTGAGGTAGCCCAAGCCAATGCATTACCTTGACGATCGGTAATCGTTACAATGGTGTTATTAAAAGACGCGTGAATGTGTGCAACACCTTCAGAGACGGTACGAGTGACCTTCTTGCGTGTGCGAGTATCTTTAGCCATCTTTTAGCTTCCAGAAATCTTACTTTTTAATCGGTTTGCGCGGACCTTTACGGGTACGTGCGTTAGTTTTGGTGCGTTGTCCGCGAACAGGCAAGCTGCGACGATGACGAAGACCGCGGTAGCAGCCTAAATCCATTAAACGTTTGATGTTCATGGAAATTTCGCGACGTAAATCACCTTCGGTCGGAACCTTAGCAACTTCTGCACGAATCGCATCAAGCTGAGCATCATCTAATTCACGAATTTTTGTAGTTTCAGTGATACCTACAGTCGCTAAGATGTTCTTAGCAGTGTGGCGACCGATACCAAAAATATACGTGAGAGAGATAACAGCATGCTTGTTATCCGGAATGTTTACACCGGCAATACGAGCCATTCAATTTTCTCCAAAAAGGCAGTCAAGATAATCAACCGCCCCACAAAAATCTTGAGGGGCGGATAATAACCTAATTAGCCTACTGAAATCAACAGGTCTTAATTAAATTAACCTTGACGCTGCTTATGACGAGGTTCTGCGCTACAAATCACGCGAATAACCCCATTACGACGGATAACTTTGCAGCTACCACAAATTTTCTTTACAGAAGCTTGTACTTTCATGATGAAACCTCTAAGTGCGCTTATCCCTTAGGATGAGCAGTCGTTTTTCTCATTAACGTTTGATTATCATATTGATGCGAAGTAAGGTGCGCTTGAAGTTGCGCCATAAAGTCCATTACTACTACAACTACAATCAGTAAAGATGTTCCACCCAAATGGAATGGAATACTAAACGAACTTTGTAGCACCATAGGCATTAAACACACTACAGTAATGTAAATTGCACCAATAAAAGTCAAACGGTTAAGAATATGATCTAAATAACGAGCCGTTTGCTCACCTGGGCGGATACCAGGCACATATGCTCCGCTGCGTTTTAAGTTCTCTGCAACTTCTTTCGGGCTAAATACTAGCGCTGTATAGAAATAACAGAAGAAAATAATTAACGCACCAAACAGCATTAAATACAACGGCTGTCCAGGCGATAACACCAATGCCAGATCTTGTAGACTACGCTTCACAATCCCTGCATTTGGATCAGCACTACCTAACCATTGCCCCAAACTCGCTGGAAATAATAACAATGAGCTTGCAAAAATCGCTGGAATCACACCTGCCATATTTATTTTTAATGGCAAATGCGTCTGCTGTGCAGTAAAAACACGACGACCTTGTTGCTTTTGTGCATAGTTCACTGGAATACGACGTTGTGCTTTTTCAATAAACACAATCGCAGCTAAAACGGCTAATGAGAGTAAGCCAAATACAGCTAAACCAATTAAACTACCTTGACCATTATCTACAGACGTAAACGACTGTATTACAAGATTTGGCAAACCTGCCACAATACCTGCAAAAATGATCATCGAGATACCATTACCAACACCACGTTCGGTAATTTGCTCTCCTAACCACATCAGAAACATTGTTCCCGCAACTAACGAAGTAACTGCAGGAACATAGAATGCTAAGCCTGATGTCAAAGTAATACCTTGACTAATCAAACCAGCACACATCCCTACACCTTGCACGAGTGCAAGGAATAAGGTGCCATAACGTGTATATTGATTGATCTTTCGTTTGCCTTGCTCGCCTTCTTTTTTCAAAGCTTCTAACGAAGGAACAACCGTAGACATTAACTGCACGATAATCGATGCAGAAATGTACGGCATAATTCCCAACGCTAGAATCGACATGCGTTCTAATGCACCGCCAGAGAACATGTTAAATAAGCCTAAGAAGGTACCTTCATTCGCCTTAAAAAACTGTGCTAGCGCTATATTATCAATACCTGGCAACGGAATATGCGCTCCTAGTCGAAAGACCAATAACGCGCCAATCAAAAACATTAATCGACGAATAATTTCACGATATTTCACATGAAATGGTTGGCCTTTCATCATGTTTACATGACCTGAAGAACTAGGAGTCATAGACACTCGAGATTACTCCTCGACTTTACCGCCAGCAGCTTCAACAGCAGCTTTAGCGCCTTTAGTCAACACAACACCTTGAACAGTGAATGCGCGAGTGATTTCACCAGAAAGAACGATGCGAGCACGAATTTGATCACGACGAACAACGTTCGCAGCTTTTAAAGTTTCAAGGCTAATTACATCACCTTCAACTTTATTCAATTCAGACAAACGTACTTCAGCAGTTTTCAAAGCGATTTGGCTAGTGAAACCGAATTTTGGTAAACGACGATATAACGCTGTTTGACCGCCTTCAAAGCCCGGACGAGTACCACCACTTTTACGTGAGTTTTGACCCTTGATACCACGACCACCAGTCTTACCAACGCCAGAGCCGATACCACGACCTAGACGACGATTTTCACGCTTAGCACCTTCAGCAGGTGCAAGTTCATTTAAACGCAGAGTCATGGCTTATTCCTCTACACTAACCATATAGTAAACTTTGTTGACCATACCACGGTTAGAAGGCGTATCTTGCACTTCTACAGTATGACCAATACGACGCAGACCTAGACCTTGTAAGCAAAGTTTATGATTTTTTAAACGATGCGAAGAAGATTTAGTCTGGGTAACTTTAATCGTTTTCATGATTGATTACCCTTGAATTTGTTCTACTGAAAGACCACGTTTCGCAGCGACTTTCTCAGGAGAAGTCATATCACGCAAACCTTTGAAAGTTGCGTTTACTACGTTAGCAGCATTTGTAGAACCATAACATTTAGCAAGTACGTTATGTACACCTGCAGCTTCGAGAACAGCACGCATCGCGCCACCAGCAATTACGCCAGTACCTTCTGAAGCAGGTTGCATGTATACACGGCTTGCACCATGACGAGCATTCACAGGGTGTTGTAAAGTAGTCCCCGCAAGGTCTACAGTAATCATGTTACGACGTGCAGCTTCAAGTGCTTTAGAAATAGCAGCTGGAACTTCACGCGCTTTACCACGACCAAAACCTACACGACCATTACCATCACCCACAACAGTTAATGCTGTGAAAGAGAAGATACGACCACCCTTAACAACTTTGGCTACACGATCAACGGCAACCAGCTTTTCAACGAGACCTTCGTTTTGTTCAACTTTCGCCATGATTAGAACTCCAAGCCGCCTTCACGAGCAGCATCAGCCAAGGCTTTGATACGACCATGATATTTAAAACCAGAACGGTCAAATGCAACTTTAGTAACGCCAGCTGCTTTAGCACGTTCTGCGATTAAAGCACCAACCTTAGTTGCTGCATCGATATTACCAGTCGCACCACTACGCAAAGATGCATCTAAAGTTGAAGCTTGCGCTAAAACTTTGCCACCATCTGCTGAAATAACTTGAGCATAGATGTGACGCGGAGTGCGGTTTACACACAAACGAGTCGCACCCAATGCACGAATGTGCAAGCGTGTGCTTTTTGCACGACGCAAACGGGTTTGTTTCTTTTCGTTCATAAGAACCTCGCGCCTTATTTCTTCTTAGCTTCTTTACGAAGAATAACTTCATCCGAATAACGAACACCTTTACCTTTATATGGTTCAGGAGAACGGTATGCACGGATTTCCGCTGCTACTTGACCTAACAACTGCTTGTTTGCTGATTTCAAAATGATTTCAGTTGCAGTTGGAGTTTCCGCTGTTACACCTTCTGGTAAAGCGTAGTCAATTGGGTGTGAATAACCTAAAGCAAGGTTAACGACAGTGCCTTTAACTGCTGCTTTGTAACCAACACCAACTAGCTGTAACTTACGTTCGAAGCCTTCGCTAACACCTTTTACAAGGTTGTTCAATACAGCGCGAGCAGTACCAGCTTGCATCCAAGCATCTTTCGACTCTTTAACTGGAGCAAGTTGAAGTTTACCTTCTTCCTGTTTTAGCTCGACCAGCGCATGCAGGTTGAAAGACAATGTACCTTTAGTGCCTTTCACTTCGACCTGCCGGCCGTTCTGAGTAACTGTTACACCATTAGGTACAGTTACTGGGGCTTTAGCCACACGAGACATGAGGAATCACCTATTAAGAAACAAAAGCAATAACTTCACCACCAACGCCCGCAGCACGTGCAGCGCGATCAGTCATGATGCCTTTGCTTGTAGAAACAATTGCAATACCTAAACCTTGCTTAACGCTTGGAAGTGCATCTTTACCGCGATACTGACGTAGACCTGGACGGCTTACGCGCTTCACAGTTTCGATAACTGGTTTGCCTTCGAAATATTTTAACGTAATAGTCAAAGTAGCTTTTGCATCTTCTTGAGCAACTTCTACATTTGAAATATAACCTTCTTGTTGAAGAACGTTTGCAATAGCAACCTTCAACTTAGAAGAAGGCATAGAAACAACTTGTTTCTTTGCCATTTGAGCGTTACGAACACGCGTTAACATGTCGGCAACGGTATCTTGCATACTCATTATAGTCGCTCCTTACCAGCTTGCTTTAACAACGCCTGGTACATCACCCTGCATTACTGTATCGCGTAATTTGTTACGGCTTAAACCGAACTTACGGAAGTAACCATGAGGACGACCAGTTAAACCACAGCGGTTACGAAGACGTACTGGAGATGCATTACGTGGTAATGCTTGTAACTTCATCATCGCTTCGAAACGTTCTTCATCAGATGCATTTACGTTTGCAATCGTTGCTTTTAATTCAGCACGTTTTGCAGCGTATTTAGCAACTGTCTTTTCGCGTTTCAATTCGCGATTAATCATACCTTTCTTAGCCATATCGACCTCTTATTTGAACGGGAAGCCGAATGCACGCATAAGCGCACGGCCTTCGTCATCGCTACGAGCAGTGGTCGTAATAGTGATATCTAAACCACGGATACGATCAATTTTATCAAAATCGATTTCAGGGAAAACGATCTGCTCTTTTAAACCCATAGAGTAGTTACCACGACCATCAAATGATTTCGAAGAGAAACCACGGAAGTCACGGATACGAGGGATAGCGATCGAGATCAAACGATCCAAGAATTCGTACATTTGGTCGCCACGTAAAGTAACTTTACAACCAATTGGCCAACCATCACGGATTTTAAAACCAGCGATTGATTTACGTGCAAGTGTCACAACTGGTTTTTGACCAGCAATGAGTTGCATATCAGCAACAGCGCCATCTAATAATTTCTTATCAGTTGCAGCTGCGCCTACACCCATGTTAAGAGTGATTTTCGTGATGCGAGGAATATCCATCACATTCTTAACGCCAAGTTCTTCTTGTAACTTCGCTTTAAGTTCGTCGTTATAACGTGCTTTAAGTCTGGCCATCGCCTATTCAACCTATTACTTCGCTACCGCCACTGATTCACCATTTGATTTATAAACACGAGTTTTCGCGCCATCAATCACTTGGTAACCAATACGGTCAGCCTTTTGGGTTGTAGCATTAAAAATTGCCACGTTTGAAATATGAAGCGTTGCCTCTTGAGTAACGATACCGCCTTCAGCGCCAGTTACACGGTTTGGCTTTTGATGCTTCTTCACTAAGTTAAGACCTTCGACCTTAACTCGATCTTCAGAAACAGACAAAACAACACCTTGTTTGCCTTTTTCTTTACCTGCGATCACAATTACTTGATCGCCTTTTTTAATCTTAGCCATGATTGCCTCTTATAAAACTTCAGGAGCCAATGAAATGATTTTCATGAACTGTTCAGTACGAAGTTCACGAGTCACTGGTCCGAAGATACGAGTAGCAATCGGAGCTTTGTTGTTGTTCAAAATAACAGCTGCGTTATCGTCGAAACGAATAACTGAACCATCTGGACGACGGATGCCGAATTTTGTACGTACAACTACAGCATTCATCACGTCACCTTTTTTAACACGTGCGCGCGGAATTGCTTCTTTTACAGTAACTTTAATAATATCGCCAACTGAAGCATAACGACGGTGTGAACCACCAAGTACTTTAATACATTGTACGCGGCGTGCACCACTGTTGTCTGCTACGTCGAGCATACTTTCGGTTTGAATCATTGCCCTACTCCAAAACCGAGCATCACCGGTCGCAATTTCGAAAGGCTCAAAGAGTACTCGAAATTGTCCGATGATGCAACAAGAACGTCTAATTACTCAGCAGCTGCTTCAACGACTTCCACTAAAGTCCAAGCTTTAGTTTTAGAAATTGGGCGGCTTTCTTTGATGGTCACTAAGTCGCCAGTTTTAGCAACATTGTTCTCATCATGAGCGTGTAATTTAGTTGAACGGCGGATTGATTTGCCGTACAACGGGTGTTGAACGCGGCGTTCAATAAGCACAACAATAGACTTGTCCATTTTGTCACTTACAACTTTGCCGGTTAACGTGCGGACTGTTTTTTCACTCATTGTCCGTTCCCCTGTTTTTCGGTAAGGAGTGTCTTGATACGAGCAATTGTCTTACGAGCAATTTGCACTTCATGCGATTTGCCTAATTGACCAGTTGCTTTCGCCATACGAAGACGGAATTGGTTAAGCTGTTGCTCATCAAGCAAAGCTTTCAACTCTTCTACCGACTTTTCACGTAGATCTTTAATTTTCATTACATCACCGTCCGAGTCACGATAGTGGTTTTAAACGGGAGTTTAGCTGCAGCTAAAGCAAAAGCTTCACGCGCTAACTCATCGCTAACACCTTCAATTTCGTACAGGATCTTACCTGGCTGAATCTGACAAACCCAGTATTCCACGCTACCTTTACCTTTACCCATACGAACTTCTAATGGTTTTTCGGTAATTGGTTTGTCTGGGAATACGCGGATGAAGATTTTACCACCACGTTTAATACGACGGCTAATGGTACGACGTGCAGCTTCAATCTGACGCGCAGTCATACGACCACGTTCAGTTGCTTTAATTGCAATCGAACCAAATGATACTGTACTACCACGATGCGCTAGACCAGTGTTACGGCCTTTGTGCACTTTACGGAATTTGGTACGTTTAGGTTGCAACATGGATTATTCTCCCTTGTCAGCAGCACGGTCACCGCGACGACCACGACGCTCTTGACCTTCACCACGACCACGACCGCGTTTAGCTGGACGCTCTTCAGCAGGAGCAGGGTTCATGACTTGTTTCATGCCACCTAAAATCTCGCCACGGAAAATCCAAACTTTAACACCGATCGTACCGTATGTTGTTTCTGCACGCATAGTAGCATAGTCGATGTCAGCACGAAGTGTATGCAAAGGTACACGACCTTCACGATACCACTCAGTACGAGCGATCTCTGCACCACCTAAACGGCCAGAAACTTCAACTTTGATACCTTTAGCGCCAGCACGCATTGTGTTTTGAACCGCACGCTTCATAGCACGACGGAACATAACACGCTTTTCTAATTGAGAAGCAATTGCTTCAGCAACTAAACGTGCGTCCAAGTCAGGGCGATCAATTTCATTGATGCTAACTTGAGCTGGAACACCCATAATGTTGGTGAGTTCGCGCTGTAATTTCTCAATATCTTCGCCTTTCTTACCGATAACGATACCAGGACGAGCAGTGCTAATTGTTACTTTAGCAGCGCCTGTAGGACGTTCGATAAGAATATTGCTGACCATCGCATTCTTAAGTTTTTTAAGCAAAAACTCACGAACTTGAAGATCTTTAAGCAAGTATTCAGCGTATTGTTTCGGACTCGCATACCAGTTAGCGTTATGACGTTTCACAACACCTAGGCGGATACCGATTGGATGAACCTTCTGACCCATATCAAACCCCTACCTTAACGGTGATGTGACAAGTACGCTTAGTAATACGATCTGCACGGCCTTTAGCACGTGGCATGATACGTTTAAGGCTCATGCCTTCATCAACGTAAATCGTAGTTACTTTAAGGTCATCAACATCTAAGCTGTTGTTGTGTTCAGCATTCGCGATTGCAGATTCAAGTGCTTTTTTAACGAGCACAGCTGCTTTCTTGTTGCTGAAGTTCAAAATGTCTATCGCACGTGCAACCGACTTACCACGGATCAAATCAGCAACTAAACGTGCTTTTTGTGCCGAGATAGCGGCACCGCGTAATTTAGCAGTTACTTCCATCATAGCACCTATTAACGTTTAGACTTCTTATCAACACCGTGACCACGATAGGTACGAGTTGGCGCGAATTCACCCAATTTATGACCAACCATGTGTTCAGTAACAATTACTGGAACGTGGTTACGGCCATTGTGAACAGAAATTGTTAAACCAACAAAGTCTGGAAGGATCATTGAACGACGTGACCATGTTTTGATCGGCTTACGGTTGTTAGCAGCAATCGCAGCTTCAACCTTAGCGAACAAATGCGCGTCGACGAATGGACCTTTTTTTAATGAACGAGGCATTATTCAGATTCCCTTACTTGACGCGACGGTCGCGAATAATCATCTTAGTCGTACGCTTATTGGTACGTGTCTTGTACCCTTTAGCTTTTTGACCCCATGGACTTACAGGTTGAATACCTTTACTACGTCCTTCACCACCACCGTGCGGGTGATCTACCGGGTTCATCGCCATACCACGAACGGTAGGACGAATACCACGCCAGCGCGCAGCACCAGCTTTACCCAATGAACGAAGGTTGCTTTCTTGGTTAGAAACTTCACCAATTACAGCACGACATTCAACGTGTACTTTACGCATTTCACCAGAACGTAAACGAACGATAGCGTAAGAACCATCACGACCCAACAACTGAACTGAAGTACCAGCAGAACGTGCTAATTGAGCACCTTTACCGATTTTAAGTTCAAGGTTGTGAAGCGTAGAACCGATTGGCATATTGCGAAGTGGTAAGCAGTTACCTGGACGAATTGGAGCATCGTTACCAGATTGTACTTTATCACCAGCACGTAAGCCTTTAGGTGCAATGATGTAACGACGTTCACCATCAGCATATTTCAATAAAGCAATATGAGCTGTACGGTTAGGATCGTACTCGATGCGCTCTACAGTCGCTGGAATACCATCTTTGTTACGTTTAAAGTCAACAATACGGTAGTTTTGCTTATGACCACCACCCACGTGACGTGTAGTGATGTGACCATTGTTATTACGACCACCAGTACGTTTTTTAGCTTCTACCAACGGTGCATAAGGAGCGCCTTTGTGAAGATGGTCATGAACCACTTTCTCTACAAAGCGACGTCCTGGAGACGTTGGCTTACATTTTTGAATTGGCATAATTCTCGTCCTTATTCCGCTGCGTTTTCAGCGGTATCGCCCAAGTCAGCCATTTCTACATCTTGGCCAGCTTTCAGGGTGACGTATGCTTTTTTCACATCAGAACGACGTCCTAATGTTTTACCAAAGCGTTTTGTTTTACCTTTAGTGATCGTTGTATTGATTTTTACAACTTCAACACCAAAGAGCTGCTCAACTGCTTTTTTGATTTCAAGTTTGTTTGCATTTAATGCAACTTTGAACACTTGAACACCAGCAGTATCACCTAAAACTTGTGCTTTTTCTGAGAATACTGGTCCTAATAGGACTTGATAGATACGTTCGTTGTTCATCCGAGTTCTACCTCAATTTTCTTAGCAGCAGCTACAGACATTACAACTTTATCAAATGCAATCAAGCTAACAGGATCAATAGCAGTAGCATCAACCACATCAACGTGTGGAAGGTTGCGAGCTGCAAGATACAAGTTCTCATCTACAGCATCTGTAATGATCAATGCACGAGTTGCATTCAAGTCTGTAAGTTTTGCAAGCAAGTCTTTAGTTTTTGGAGCTGCAACAGCAAACTCTTCAACTAATACAAGACGATCTTGGCGAACAAGTTCAGCTAAGATACATTGCATTGCACCGCGATACATCTTACGGTTTACTTTTTGAGACCAATCTTGTGGGCGAGCAGCAAAAGTTTTACCACCACCAACCCAGATCGGGCTACGAATAGAACCCGCACGAGCGCGACCAGTACCTTTTTGACGGAATGGTTTTTTACCACCGCCAGAAACGTCTGCACGTGATTTCTGAGCTTTCGAACCTTGACGACCACCAGCTAAGTAAGCTGTAACAACTTGGTGTACAAGCGCTTCGTTAAACTCACGTCCGAAAGCAACTTCAGACAATTCAACAGCAGAGCCGGAAACAGTTTTTAAATTCACAGTATTTCCCCTCAGGCCTTGATGGTAGGACGTACAATAACGTCACCATTCGTTGCACCAGGAACAGCACCTTTAACAACTAAAACAGAACGTTCAGCGTCAATAGATACAATTTCAAGACCTTGAACTGTTACGCGTTCATCACCTAAGTGACCAGCCATTTTCTTGCCTTTGAACACGCGACCAGGAGTCTGGTTTTGACCTGTAGAACCTAATACACGGTGAGATACAGAGTTACCATGAGTAGCATCTTGCGTACGGAAATTCCAACGCTTAACACCACCTTGGAAGCCTTTACCTTTTGATTGACCAGTTACGTCAACAATTTGACCAACTGTGAACAAATCAACACCGATAGAAGCACCAACTTCACGGCCTTCAAGCTCAGCTTCAGTAACACGGAACTCTTTAACCAAACGACCAGCAGCAACACCCGCTTTCGCGAAGTGACCTTTCTGAGCGTTAGTTACGCGCGATTCGCGACGTTCACCAGTAGTTACTTGGATTGCTTGATAACCATCAGTTTCAAGTGTTTTGATTTGCGTAATGCGGTTTGGATCGACTTCGATAACTGTAACAGGTACAGATACACCAGCATCTGTAAAGACGCGAGTCATACCACATTTGCGACCGACTAAACCAATAGCCATGTGCATAAACCTCTAAAAAAGCGGCCTAATTAACTTAATGTTAATTAACCGAAAGCCTTAACCCAAAGCGATCTGAACATCAACACCAGCAGCAAGATCTAACTTCATCAATGCATCAACAGTTTTATCTGTAGGTTGAACGATGTCGATCAAACGTTTATAAGTGCGGATTTCGTACTGATCACGAGCGTCTTTGTTGACGTGTGGTGAAGTAAGAACGTTGAAGCGTTCGATGCGAGTAGGCATCGGGATTGGACCACACACTTGTGCGCCAGTACGCTTAGCGGTTTCTACGATCTCTTGAGCAGATTGATCAATCAGGCGATGATCAAAAGACTTCAAACGGATACGAATTCTCTGGTTAGACATACCAGTAAACTCCAAGCCAAAAATATAAAGAATCACCCATGACGCACCTCACCTTATTGGTAAGTGTCAAGGGCAGTGAAAATCACTAAGGTCATGATCGATGCCACGACTGTAATGCGTTGACTACTTTCTTCGTAGTGAACGCCCTCCATTTGAGGGTCGCCCATTATAACGATTGTTTAAGTCTTATGCAATTCTTCTTTTATTTTTTTAGTTTTATACTTGATTAAGCATTCACCACATACTCTATTGCTTGATTTAGTAATTGATTACCCTGTTCAAACTTACTTTTAATCGTTTTTTTTAATTCTGCGATTGGCTGAACATATTGACCATTAAACACCGCACTATCTTCTTCATTTTCAATCAACAATTGCAAAGCATGGGGTGTCATTTCAGGATGAAATTGAAAGCCAAGCACATTACGCCCAATTTGATACATTTGGTTTTGGCAGACCTTATTTTCTGCTAAACGGACGCCGCCACGGGGAATCTCAAAGGTCTCGCTGTGCCATTGCATAATATTAAGCTTATCAGGGATTTGAAAATAATTTTCAGGGACGTGTGAAACTCTACCCACATCCATCCACCCCAATTCTTGATGTTGATTTCGACTTACAGATGCACCGAGTGCATTGGCAATCAGTTGCCCCCCTAAACATAAACCAATCGCAGGTTTTCCCGCAGAGAGATAACGTCTCAACCATCTTTTTTCCAATTTTAACCAAGGATAATTTGCTTCATCATTCACACTCATGGTTCCACCCATAATGATTAGTAAATCAACTTCATCAATATGCGGTAGAGCCTCCAATTCAAGAGATAAATCAACGGGTAAAGCAAAGAACTCTGTAGCGGTAATTTTTGCTTGATGTGCCTTCAAATAGTCATAGCAACTGCCAAAACCTTCACCAGCAATGTGCTGAAAATAATGCACTCTTAAATGCGACTTCATGCGCGTAAACCTATTGTAGTTAGAATGATAATTAGTCTTAGCAAAAATAGAGCCAGTTTTGACTAAAAGCTTTGATTCGTAACGATTCTGTACAAAATATGCAAATGACTAGCAGGATTCGATATTTTCTCTTAACCTAAATCATTCTATTGATTTAATTTTGCCCCATGACTAAACAAAATAGCTTACAAACCACACTCATTCATGCACCACGCCAAGCTCCCCAATACATAGAAACGATTCAACCTCCCCTATTTCGTGCATCAACGATTATTTTTAAAACAACAGCGCACCTTTTTGATCGCCACTGGACTGACCCTTATGATTATAGTTATGGCACACACGGTACACCGACGACGTTTACATTAGGAGATAATATTGCTCAAATTGAAGGTGGAAATTATTGTTTACTTGCACCCAGTGGCTTATCTGCAATCAATTTAGTAAATAGTACTTTTTTAAGCTCAGGGGATGAAGTTTGGGTTGCAGATAATATTTATGGCCCGAATCTGGAACACTTAAAGAATCTGCAAGACCGCTACGGCATTCACGTCAAAATTTACAACCCAATTGATGCAAATAGCTTTCAGCCAACTGAAAAAACTAAATTGATCTGGCTAGAGGCGGCAGGTTCTGTCACTTTAGAGTTTCCCGACCTCAAAAATCTGGTTAAAAAAGCACAGCAAGCCAATGTATTAACAGCACTGGATAATACATGGGGTGCGGGGCTTGCCTTTAATGCATTTGATTTTTCAGACGAACATCTTAGTGTTGATATAACCGTACACGCACTGACCAAATACCCAAGCGGTGGTGGTGATATTTTAATGGGTTCGGTAGTCACACGAGACCAACTGTTACATCATAAACTGTATCGTATGCATGCAACCCAAGGGATCTGTGTTTCAGGCGATGATACCGCACAAATTCAACGCAGCTTGGCTCATATGCCACTTCGTTATGAACAACAATCTAACAGTGCAATAGCAGTGCTTGATTGGCTAAAGCAACAATCTCAATTTTGCCAAGTTTTACATCCAAGTGATGCCAATTCAGCAGGTCATTTATTTTGGCAACAAGTCTGTGAAACAGGAAAAAGTGCAGGTTTAGTCAGTGTGATTTTCAAGCCTGAGTATGATCTCGCAGCAATTCGTAAATTCTGTGACAGCCTAACTTTATTTAAGCTTGGGTTTAGTTGGGGCGGCCCTATCAGTCTTGTTATGCTTTATGATTTAAAACAGATGCGAGAACTAGAAAATACACATTTACAACAAGGTTTATTAGTTCGCTTCTGCATAGGACTAGAAGATCCAAACGATTTAATCCAAGATATTCAAAACGCACTAAAACAACTCGAATGAAATAAAGCATAGGTGAAGAATGAATACACCCATTATTATTGCAAAAAAAACCACAGATACAACGCAAGATATTGTTTTACATTCTCAATTTGCAAACCGCCACGGTTTAATTGCAGGTGCGACAGGCACAGGTAAAACAGTGACTCTGAAGGTACTAGCCGAAAGTTTCTCACGGCTGGGCGTACCTGTCTTTTTGGCAGATGCTAAAGGTGATGTCTCTAGTTTGGCTAAAGCAGGAAGTAGCAACCTCAAATTTGATGAGCGTTTAAAAAACTTACAACTTGAACCCATTCCATTTGCTGCTTCGCCTGTTATTTTTTGGGATTTATTTGGGCAACAAGGTCATCCAATCCGTACCACAATTTCAGAAATTGGTCCGTTACTTTTGGCACAAATGCTAAATCTGAATGACACACAAGAAGGTGTTCTTTCGGCCGTTTTCCGTGTTGCAGATGATCAAGGGCTTTTATTAATTGATTTCAAAGACCTTAAAGCAATGCTGACCTATGTCAGCGAAAATGCAGCCGAATTAAAAGCCGAATATGGCAACCTTTCTCCAGCTAGTCTAGGTGCAATTCAACGTAATTTATTGGCTTTAGGTGATCAAGGTGGAGAGCAATTTTTTGGTGAGCCTAGCCTGAATATCCTCGATTTTATTCAGACCGATACCAATGGTCATGGCTATATCAATATCTTAGCCGCTGACAAGCTCATGAATACTCCAAAGCTTTATGCCACATTCTTACTATGGATGATGTCAGAACTGTTTGAACAGTTGCCTGAAGTGGGTGATATGGACAAACCAAAGTTGGTATTCTTTTTCGATGAAGCGCATCTATTGTTTGATAATGCTAGTCCAACCTTACAACAAAAGATTGAGCAAGTCGTACGTCTCATTCGCTCGAAAGGCGTGGGAATTTATTTTATTACTCAAAATCCTCTGGATTTACCAGAAAGTGTCTTAGGGCAATTGGGCAACCGAGTACAACATGCCTTACGTGCATTTACTCCAAAAGATCAAAAGGCAGTCAAAACCGCAGCGGATACTTTCCGTGCCAATCCAGAGTTTAAAGTCGATCAAGCCATTACTGAACTTGCCGTTGGTGAAGCATTGATTAGTTGCCTAGATGAACAAGGGACGCCACAAATTGTGGAGCGCGGTTGGGTGATGCCTCCTTACTCCTCCTTTACCCCGATCACGCCTGAAGAACGTCAAGTAATTATCGGGCAAAGTATTGTGGCAGGTGTCTACGACCAAGCCGTTGATCGAGACAGTGCTTATGAAATGCTACAGAAAAAAGTGCTGCAACAGTCGCAACAGAAAGAAGCAGATGAGTTAGCCAAACAGCAAAGCAAAGAGCAAGATGCTTTGGCCAAGCAACAAGCCAAAGAGCAAGAACGCTTTGCGAAAGAGCAACAAAAAGCCGCAGAGAAAGCCCAGCGGGATCGCGAAAAACTCACCCAAGATATTGTGGGAACTTTTGCAAAAAGTGCGGCTCGTAGCTTAGGCGGCTCTACAGGTCAAAAGATCGTTCGCGGTTTACTCGGTTCATTATTTGGTAAATAAAAATCTTTATTATTTTAAAAATCAGGGGATAATTATTTATCCCCTATTTTTTTTATGGTTTTAATAAAAACTAATCTTGCAAATAAATCTTATAAGGTATATTTTAAATATATCTTATAAATGATAGCCAAGAGAGATCACCCATGACTCCGCAGCAAATTGACCTCGTAAAAGCAACTGTTCCTGTACTCCGTGAAAATGGTGTAGCGCTCACGGGTTACTTTTACAATCGCATGTTAGGCAACAACCCAGAATTAAAAGAAACCTTTAACATGGGGCATCAACGTAGCGGCGCACAAGCACAAGCACTTGCTGGTGCAGTTTTGGCGTATGCAGAAAACATCGAAGACCCTTCTGTACTTTTACCTGTGGTTGAGTTAATTGCACATAAACATGTCAGCTTAAATATTCAATCACCTGATTACGGTATTGTGGGTGAGAACCTACTTCATTCAATCAGTGAAGTACTGAATATCTCAATGGAAGATCCATTGATTGGGGCATGGGCTGCCGCTTATGGTCAATTAGCTGACTTATTTATTAGCACTGAAAAAGCCATTTATGATCAACATCAACAAACCAAAGGCAGTTGGTTGGGTTGGCGTAATTTCAAAATTGCCAAAAAAGTAGTTGAGAGTGATGAAATTACTTCATTCTATCTAGCTCCTGTAGATGGTGGTGAACTACCAAAATATGAAGCAGGTCAATATATTTCAGTTCGCGTGTTTGTGCCTGAACTCAATTTAAGACAGCCACGTCAATACACCCTATCGACGAGTCCTCAAGCAGATTACTTACGTATTTCAGTCAAACGTGAGGATGAAAAAGGTGAGTTAGCAGGCGGTTGGGTGTCTAGCACTTTACATGGCTTAGCTGAAGGTTCAGAAATTGAAGTCTCTGCGCCAACAGGTAATTTCTATCTGATTGACAGCCGAAAACGCAATGTATTCATTAGTGGTGGTGTGGGCTTAACCCCAATGATTGCAATGCTCAATCAATTGGTGACTTTAGATATGCCGCAACCTGTGAGCTTTATTCATGCTTGCCGCAGCAGCCAAGTGCATGCCATGAAAAAGCATATTCATGAACTAAAAGCAAAGTATCCACGTCTGAGTACATTCACTGCTTATGAGTTTCCTCATCAAGGTGACGTGTTAGGCGAAGATTTTGATGCAGCGGGTCGCTTAGATTTAGTGTCAATGGATGCTGGATTATTACCAGCCAATGCAGACTATTATCTATGTGGTCCAATGCCATTTATGGCAGAGCAACATAAAGCTTTAGTTGCTCGTGGTATCCCTGCTGAAAATATTCATAGCGAAGCATTCGGTACGGGTGGCGTAAAACTCAGCTAATCGGTGCTGCGTTTTGCATAGGGCTAGTCTATGTTAGACTAGCCCTTTCTGTTTAAAGCAATAGATTGAGTGAAAACCCATGCAACTCAATAAGTTTACTGATTATGCGCTCAGAATCTTAATGTATGTCGCTCGTCCGAGTGATGTACCGTATACGATTGCAGATATTGCACGGGACTTGCATGTATCCCAAAACCATTTAGTAAAAATCGTTCACTTCATGGGAAAACAGCATTGGATCGTAACAATTCGCGGCAAAGGTGGTGGACTTCGTTTAAATCCAGAAGCCAAAAGTTTAAAACTAGGTGAAATTGTTCGTATCCTACAAGGCAATCATCAAATCGTAGAATGTAATACGCCACCTTGTGTTTTACGCTCTCATTGCGGACTTAAAAGTATTTTGGATCAAGCTTTAGAATGTTTTTATCAAAGCCTAGATCAATATACACTTGGAGAAGTGGTGCAATATGGCATTCTTCCCTCTTCTACAAATTCAAATATTGACTTTTTACAACTCGTTCAAAAAGCCTAAACATCAAGATTCGCACGAATCTCTCACATCCTTTATAATAGTCGTTGCTATTTCAATTCAAAAAGTAAGCTTCTATGCGTCGTAGTGAAAAATCGAAAGACACCAAAGCCAAACTCGCACCTAAACAAAAAATCAGTTATGAAAAAAAGACTGATCCTGCTGTAACCGCGTATGCAGTGCAGTCTTTGACTTGGTTACGCCAAGCTGAATTTTTGATGAGTGCGCCTAAACTGGATTTGTGCGTAGAAGATACAGGTTATGAAATCGCATTTGCAGGTCGTTCTAATGCAGGAAAATCTAGTGCAATTAATGCTTTAACTAATCAAAAGCAACTCGCACGTGCTTCAAAAAGACCTGGGCGCACGCAAATGATTAACTTTTTTAGCTTAGGTAATCCAGATCAACGTTTAGTTGATTTACCAGGTTATGGTTATGCGGCTGTACCTGAAGCGATGAAAATCGTATGGCAGAAAGAACTTGAGAACTATCTGATCCATCGTAAAAGCTTACAAGGCTTGGTACTGTTAATGGACATCCGTCATCCATTACAACACTTTGACTTAATGATGCTGGAATGGGCACATTCACGTCATTTATTTGTACACATCCTGCTCACCAAAGCAGATAAATTAAACCGTGGCCCTGCCAATAAAGTACTATTAGAAATTAAGCAGCAGTTGAAGAAAATGAAACTTGATTTCTCGATTCAATTATTCTCTTCACTCAATCGAATTGGTTTAGAAGAATTGGCAAGCGTCATGGGTGGCCGTTTAAATTTCACACTTGATCAACCAGCAGAATTTGACCTTGATCAGATCCCAGAAGCTTCAGAAATAGACGTCGAAGAATAAATAATGCATTTTATGCAACTTGATGCATTAAATAATTTCTAATTGTCCTGAATTGCTAAACACAAACACTAGGTAGTTTTCATATACTGCTTAGTGTTGGTTCATTGCACTATCGATTAGGACTAAACGATGAAATTACTATCATTTATGAAGAACAAAGTTCTTGGTTCTTCGATTGACTATAAAATTCTCCCACGCAAAGTGAAGTTTGACTGGGAAAAAACACCAGTGGATTGGATTCCAAACCAGCCTTATGCCAGTTATTTTATTAATGAAATTAACAATATTTTGCCTGCTGGTGAGTTTTGGTTCTGCCGCTTATACAACAAAGTTCTTCCAGAAATTACTGATGAAAAATTAAAACAAGACGTTCAAGCATTTATTCGCCAAGAAGCGATGCATGCGGTTGCACATACGTCTGCGAACAAAGAATATCTTAGCCAACGTAATATTGATATTCAGCGTAATCTCGATATTATGGATTTCGTATTTAACAAAGCTTTAGCTGATAAGCCTTTTGGTAAAGAAGTTCCTAAAATACTTGACCATCAATGGGATTTGTTCCGTCTAGGCGTCATTGCAACAGTTGAACACATGACGTGTGTATTGGGTAAATACGCACTGTACAACAAACGTTGGGAAGAACTCGGTGCTGATCCAGAAATGATTGATCTGATTAAATGGCATGGTTCTGAAGAAATCGAACATCGTACCGTTGCTTTTGATCTATATCGTCATTTAGGTGGTGGTTATATTGCACGTTATTACATGAGTGTCGCTGTAATCGTGGGTGTACTCGGTTTATGGGTTGATGGCGCGGCACATATCATGGGTCAAGATCATCGTTTTGCCGACAAAAAACCGAGCTTATTTAGACCATGGGTTTGGATGGAATGGTACAAAATTGGTCGTCAAGATAATCAGGTTTTACCAAATCCAATTTGGTTAGTCGCTCAACAAATCGACTATCTCATGCCTTGGTATGATCCTGTGAAAGAAGGTAATACTCAAGATGCTGTGAATTATTTAAATAATTCACCGGCAGCAAAACGCGCTTTACAACAAGCTGCATAAGCATTTCAATAAAAAAGCAGGAGTCTTCTCCTGCTTTTTTATTTCTTAAATCCATCAACTTGATTCAACTTCTGCTTGCTTAGCATAACGATCAACAACAACGCTGATCATCATATCACCCTGTACATTCACTACTGTTCGTACAGTATCTAATACTCGATCAATCGGTAATAAAATCGCAATCGCTTCCGCAGGCAAACCAACTGATTGTAAAACCATAATCATGGTCACCATACCTGCGCTGGGAATACCTGGTGCTCCCAATGAAGCAATCATGGCAGTTAAACATACAATAATTTGCTGGGTTAAACTCAAGTCCAAGCCCATCAAATTTGCAATAAATAAAGCGGCGGCTGCCTCATAAAGTGCAGTACCATCCATATTTAATTGTGTTCCTAAAGGAATCACAAATCCTGCCGTCTGTGGTCGCACACCTAAATTTTCTTGTGCACATTTCATACTGAGTGGCATTGTCGCGGAACTTGAACTGGTCGCAAATGCAGTAACTAAAGCTGTGCGTGCGCCTTTAAAGAAAGTGATTGGATTCATTTTTCCAAAAATCCAAAGTAATGCAGGCAAAACAACAGCACCGTGAAAAATCGTTGTTCCCGTGACAACCACTGCGAATTCAACTAAACGACTTAACACAGAAAGATCTTCAGTCGCGATCAATTTAGCAAGCAGTGCAAAAATACCGATTGGAGCTAGCTTCATCACCCAACCCACAAGCATCATCATCATGACAAAGAATTGTTGGCAAGTATTGCGAACCAAGCTAAAGCTTTCACCACCTTTGACTAATGCGACTCCAAGGAATAACGCAAAGACCACAACTGCAAGTACATTACCTTCACTAAATGCTTTAAAAGGATTGATCAAGGTATTTTGGATAAAATTGGTCAGAAAACTTGAAGGCGTCAACGTATCTGGCGTTTGGTGGTTTTGCATGGCTTCTTGGAAGATTTGAATATCTACACCTTTGCCTACTTCAAATAGATGTGCACAACTAATCCCTAAAATCAAAGCTAAGGTTGTCGTCGTGAGACAGCTTAATGCTGTAATTTTCCAAACTCGTCCAAATTGTCCACCAGCCTGTAAATTTGAAACACCCACAACGATCGAACTAAAAATAAGTGGGATGAGCAACATTTTGAGTAAACCAATAAAAATACTGCTTAAAATCCCCAGCCCATACAAACTATGTTCAGCAAAACTAGTCTGCGGATACAAAGTTAAGAAGAACCCATATATAACACCCAGTACGGCTGCGATTAGAATTTGTGTATTTAAATTCATTCTGATTAATAAAATATTTTAGCTTGTGGGTACTATGGCACGCCCATATTGAAGAATCGAGCAATTTTTTGTCACAACCTTATGACAAAAAAGCCATCTAAACGATGGCTTTAATTTGAGTTTCTCAGATCTAATTTACTGGGTTTCAATTTCTCTCAATCGAATTAGACCCTCTTGTACAGTGCTACATACCAGTTGACCATTCTGCCACATGCGTCCAAAATTCAGACCACGTGAACTGGCACTAATTGTTGCCTCCATATCGTAAAGCATCCAATCATCAGCACGTAACGGGCGATGGAAGTAAATGGTGTGATCAATGCTTGCACATTGTAAATTTGGCGAAATCCAAGATAACCCGTGTGGACGCAGTGCTGTAGTCATCAAAGTAAAGTCTGAATAAAACGCAACGATGGCTTGATGTAATGAAACGTCATCAACATTTTCTGCAATACGATCATGGGTACGAATGTAGTGCGCATAATATGGCGCTTCAGGCTGCGGCTGAAAAGGATTAACTGGTCGAGTTGGTCTGATTTCAACATGACGTTCGCGCATAAAACTCGTACGTGCATTTTCTGGGACGAAATTGAGCATACTTTCTTTTAATTCTTTCTCAGACTTCAGCTCTTCAGGACTCGCATACTCTGGTTCTTTATGTTGATAATTTAAGCCTTCTTCTGGATTGGCAAAAGATACCATCGCCGAGAAAATTGTACGTCCATGTTGGATCGCACGCACTTGTCGACTTGCAAAACTTTTACCATCTCGCAATGGATCAACTTCATAAATGATCGGTGCATCGACATCACCACCATATAAAAAATAAGCATGCAACGAATGTGCTGGACGGTTTGTGGTATATGACGCTGCTCTTAATGCTTGTCCAAGAACTTGTCCACCGAATACTCGTTTCCCAACCAAATTGCGACTGTTGCCTCGGAAAATATGTTCTTCCAACTTTTCCAAAGTCAAAAGTTCAACCAGTTCTTGAGTTAACGCATTCATGTAATAGCCTTCCAACATCAATGAGGAGAGATCAACTAATCCATTCAGGATTGATCATTTCGATTGTGCCACAAATTCCAATAAATATGCTCAGGATAAAATGATTCATCCGTCACATTAATCTTTATTTATAACTGCTAAAAATACGATTTTTAACGATAAAATCTACCAAATACGCTATATTTTGTCAGAAAATAACATATCGTTTCATGGCAGAATATCGCAAAATGTCATGTTGACGTTTGTGTTCATCGAGCTTCGCCTTGCGCTGCACTTTAAGCTGCGCTTTCTTATAGCACTATAACAACACCTCATGCTCAGGGTTATCATTTAGGAGTTTGTAATGTCCAAGACTGGATTTGGTCAAATGTATCGCCAACTTTCGAGTAAGTTACTTGACCTCGTGGTCACCCCACATGTTCTTGGTGAAGTTCCTACAGAGTCCACCGTAACTGAGCAAAACACAACAGATTCAAATACCGTAATTTGCTATGTTTTACAAAATTATTCACGTAGTAATGCTTTGGTAGTTGATGGTGAAACGCGTCGCCTTCATCTAAAGCCAGCTTTGGATGCCATGAGTTTTGGAACTTATCACGAAAAAAACTCGGTTCTATTTTTACATCAAAATGAAAATAACTTTTTTAATACTCAAACATATCCCCCACGCCTTCTACAATTGATCGAAGCATTAGAACAAAATCAAGAAGTAGATGTTCAATTAGTTCCCGTTACAGTGCTCTGGGGACGCTCACCAGATAAAGAAGATTCATGGTTTAAATTATTATTTTCTGATACTTGGGCAACACCAGGTACAGTTAAACAACTCATGAATATTGGCTTACATGGGCGTGATTCATATTTAGAATTCCATGAGCCTCAATCTCTACGTGAATTGGTAGATTATGCCAAGAAACATCATCCAAATATTTCCCCTGCAACTTATATTTCAAGTTCTTTAGATACTTATCTAGATCAGCAACGTGAAGTCGTACTAGGTCCTGACTTATCTGATCGCCGTAATGTGATGCAGTCAGTGGTAAAAGCACGTGATGTACAAGATGCCATCCGTCGTGAAAGCATTCAGCATAAAATCAGCATGCTTGAGGCAGAACGCCGCGCAATTGGCTATGTCAATGAAATCGTTTCTGATTATTCAGCGTCAGCAGTACGCTTCGCAGATATGGCTTTAACACGATTATGGACACAACTGTATGACGGCGTTGAAGTTCATAATTTCAGTACGGTTCGCGAACTTGCGAAAGACTATGAAATTATTTACACACCATGCCACCGTAGCCATATCGACTATTTATTATTGTCCTATGTGATTTATAAACGTGGCTTGATGATTCCATATATTGCTGCGGGTGATAACCTGAACTTACCTTTTGTAGGTCAGTTATTGCGTGGAGGCGGTGCATTTTTCATACGCCGCTCATTCCGCGGAAATGCACTATATACATCTGTATTCAAAGAATATTTATACAGTATTCTATCGCGTAATACGCCTATCGAGTACTTCATTGAAGGGGGTCGTTCACGTACTGGTCGCTTACTTCCACCGAAAACAGGTATGCTCGCCATGACCGTACATGGTCATTTACGTGGACGTGCGAAACCGATCGTCTTCTTACCGACGTATATTGGGTATGAGCGCTTGATGGAAGGCTCAACTTATGTAGGTGAAATGCAAGGTAAGCCAAAAGAAGCAGAATCAATTTTTGGTATCGTCAAAACCTTACGAAAAATTGAAAGAATCTTTGGCAAAGTACACGTCAACTTTGGTGAACCTGTTTTCCTCGATGATATTTTAAAGCAGCATAATGCAGATAAAATTCAGATTGAAAAAAATGATGCACCGATTCCTGCTGAGGTATCTCATGTTGTTTCTAGCTCAGCCAATCTGATTTTAGAAAATATTAATCGCGCAGTGGTCATCAATCCTGTTTCATTATTGTCTTTGATCTTATTAGCAACACCAAAGCATACATTAGATGAAGAGATCTGTGCAAAACAGCTTGATATTTATCGTGATTTAGCGACTCAACAACCGTATGATGAACGCACTCAAGTAACATCATTATCAGGTAAAGAAATCATTGCCTACGGTTTAAAACTCAAGCTGATTAAACGCGTGCAGCATGTTCTAGGTGATATTATTGCCATAGAAGACAACCAAGCCGTTTTATTAACCTATTTCCGTAACAACATCTTACATGCCTTTGTATTACCATCATTGGTTGCATCATTGGTTGAGCATAACGGTAAAATTAATAAAACAGATTTAAGCAATGTGATTCGGACTTTATATCCTTTCTTAAAAGCTGAACTGTTTATGAAATGGCAAGCGGCTGAATTACAACAACACATTGATACATATATCGATGCGCTCGTTCAAATTGGTCTCATTTTCCAAGATCATGATGGTAACTTATTTAGCCCAACACCAAACAGTGAGGAACATCAGAAGCTTTTAACATTAGGCATGCCTGTTAAACAAAGCTTAGAGCGTTACTACATGACGCTTGCACTGATCACCCAACGTGGTTCTGGCAATATTTCAACCAAACAAGTCGAAGAGTTAAGTCACTTATTAGGTCAGCGCTTATCTGTTCTATATGAATTCAACTCACCTGAATTCTTTGATAAATCTTTGTTCCAAAGCTTTATTAAGGTTCTGACACAACAAAATTATATTCGTAATAATGAACATGGTTTCATTGAATATGATGATAATTTCAGTGAAATGGCAGCAGGTGCGCAGTTAGTACTTGATGAAACGACCTTGCAAATGTTGCAACACATCACAACATTTACAGATGAAGAACTTGCAACCGCTTTAGAAGCAATGGCTTCTCAACAGGCAAAACGTCGTTTAAAACGCAAGAAAGCTTAATTATTCAGTATTCACTTTTGATGGGTTAGTCAAAAATTTGGCTAACCCAATTTATTTGCGGCACTCTAAATATTTCGGATCATCTAGACATCTTAGTCGTTTGATTAATTCCACGAAATACGCATCATAATAGCCTGAATCCACATAACGATTACGAATCTTAGCAACCAGCGCCTCATAGCCCTGCTTTTCATAACCCGAAATATCAGCCCAATAATATGCTGGTAAATGATTTTCCCATTGCATCGCCTGAGCGGCCAAAACATTACTATTTTTTACAAACCAAGTTCGTATCTGATGCCCAAAACCAGTGGGATAAGCTTGAGGTCGGATCACAATATTAATTGCGAAATACGCGACTGGAAAATTGACAACTTGGGTCGATTCACCAAATTCCTTTTTCAAATTATAAGGTAATACGCCATACGCAGGCGCAGCCAAAATATCGATCTTCTTTTGCTTGAAAGAATCAACAGCGGTCGCAAAATCTACATAAACAGGTTTTGCCGACACACTTTGCACCAATGCCAATTGAGGTGGATTATTTTCCAGAATACCAATGGTCTTATTCTTTAATTGTGAAACTTTCCTGATCTGCTGAGTATTCATGATCATATATGCCGTGCCAATTGGAATCATGCCTAGCACTTCATAATTTTGATCTAGCATACGTTTTTCGACATTTGGATTGGTCAATAACTGCAACAACATACGTGCAACACGATTGTTTGAAATCAAACCAATTCCACTGGTACTTCCCATAAAATGGTTGTAACCATAGGTATGAAAATTAGATGCCACTAAACCTGAACATTTATTTTGATCAAATGCCTGAATCGCATCTTTTTCATCCTTAAAAGTATCAAACTTTAACTGAGTTTTATATTGAAGTGCATAGAGACGAATATCTTGTAAACGACGACTGATATCGCCCTGAGTACCAAGTGGGTCAAATACACACCATGTTTGCGTACCTGCCCAACTGGTTGTAGTCACGAATCCCAGCATGAGCATACAAATTATTTTTTTCATATTCCCCCCTTAATGCCTCACCACAAACCATGTGTACAACTCAGGCAGTTCCTTTACGGAATCTGTTGGTATTTTAACATCAAAATTCATACCAAACTTTCAAACTGTCTTGCAGTTTAATCTAATTATTTTCCATTACTATGTGCCGTTAACAGTTCGGCATAGTCATTAAAGCAAATCAAATGGTCAAATTTAAACCCTGTTTCCACCAACCGAGTTGCATAAATTTGCTTACCTGTCACTTGCTCAGATGCAAGCTCCACTTCAGGTAAACTCAAGCATTGCTGAAACCAACGTAAAATTTCATGCATAGCTAAAGGGGTGTTGTTGGTCACGATATAGCTCGATTGCACTTGGTCTAAGGTCGCCAACAATGCTAAAAACTTTGCCAAATCATCGATATGGATTCGATTACTAAAATGTAAGGTTGGATAGCTAAGAGTCTGCTCAGCAAGTTTTTTTAATCGGGCAATCGATGTGCCATAAATGCCTGTTGGGCGCACAATAATGCTCTGTTGCGGATAGTAAGCCTGCCACAACAACTCCATCTTCCGAAGTAAATGCCCTTGCTCATCGATTGGCTGAATCATTGACTCATCATCAATTCGCTCCCCTGCATTTTCACCATACACACGGGTGGAAGAAACAATAATAATACGTTGAACAGGATGATTTTTGAGAGCATTAGCAATCGGTTCAACGCTATCAACATAGGTTTGCTGATATGCAGCTATGCCACTTTGTGAAGGTGCAAGAATCACATAGACCACATCAACTGGGCGAAGTTGTGCTAAATCGAGCTGCTGAATATCTTGAAGATAATGTGTTGCGTAACAATCTGTTTTTTGACTACGGCTAATTGTGCTAATGTGGTGACCTTGCTCAAATAAGTGTTTAGCAACGCGCTGAGATGTTTTACCATAACCAATAAATAAAATATGCATATACACCCTTGAATAGAGATGACTTCAGTCCAGCAATTACAAGGTGTTGGTGCCGCCGCAGCAACCCTATTAGAAAAGCTTCATATTTTTAGCACGGATGATTTGCTGTTTCATCTTCCGCGTGACTATGAAGATCGTAGCACTATTATTCCAATGAATCAGCTGGTTGTTGGACGAAGTTATCTGCTTGAAGGTGAAGTCCGATCAGTGGATTTCCCCCCTGGTAAAAAGAAATCTCTTGCCGCTTTATTACAAGATGATTTTGGCAAGGTCACTTTACGTTTTTATCATATTTACAAAGGTTTAACTGATCGGATCAAAATGGGGCAACAGCTCCGAATTTTTGGTGAGGTTCGTGTCGGTGCACGTGGCTTAGAAATGTATCATCCAGAGATACAAGTCATCCAACAGCATACGCCATTACCCAAAACCCAACTTACGGCAATTTATCCTAGCACGGAAGGACTGACTCAACCCAAGCTACGTGAATATGTACGCCAAGCCTTACAGCACCATAGCGATGACTTGGCTGAGTTATTACCGAGTAAATACAGTAATGGCTATGAACTTAAACAAGCATTAGAATATATTCATGAGCCTCCTGTTGATGCCAACATGCAACAACTCAATCAAGGTTCACATCCTGCCCAACAGCGTTTAATTTTTGAAGAACTGGTTGCTCATCAAATTAGTCTGTTAACACGCCGTGCCTATATTCGCCAAATTGCTGCACCTCGTTTTGATAGCAGTAAAGTCTTGGCTAAGGCATTATTAGATGGTCTTCCTTTTCAAATGACCAATGCACAAAAACGAGTTTCTAAGGAAATCTTGCAAGATCTCAAGCAAGATCAACCAATGCTCCGTTTGGTCCAAGGTGATGTGGGAGCAGGTAAAACCTTAGTCGCAGCAGTTGCAGCCTGTCATGCACTAGAAGCGGATTGGCAAGTTGCATTGATGGCACCAACTGAGATATTAGCAGAGCAACATTATTTAAATTTTAAACGTTGGTTTGAGCCACTAGGCATCCAAGTGGCATGGCTTTCAGGCAAACAAAAAGGCAAAGCGCGCACTCTAGCCGAACAACAAATTAAAGAAGGACATGCACAGCTCATTGTAGGAACACATGCCTTATTCCAAGATACTGTCGGGTTCTCCAAACTTGGTTTAGTCATTATTGATGAACAACATCGCTTTGGGGTTGATCAACGTCTTGCCTTAAGAAATAAAGGGGCTGACCAATTCACCCCACATCAGTTGGTCATGACAGCAACCCCGATTCCCCGCACACTCGCGATGAGTGCTTATGGTGATTTAGATACCTCGATTATTGATGAACTCCCCCCGGGACGTACCCCGATTCAAACAGTCACCATTCCTTTGGATCGTCGTGAACAAGTCCTGCAACGGATTGCCAGCAATTGTCGTGAAGGTAAACAAGCGTATTGGGTCTGCACCTTAGTTGAACAGTCTGAAACATTGGATGCTCAAGCGGCTGAAGCGACCTACCAAGAAATTAAAGAACGCTTTCCAGACATCAATATTGGTCTAGTCCACGGCAAAATGAAAGCAGATGAAAAACAAGCGGTCATGCAAGCATTTAAAGACAATCAATTACAACTGTTAATTGCCACTACCGTGATTGAGGTTGGAGTCGATGTGCCCAATGCCTCAATCATGGTCATTGAAAATGCTGAACGTTTGGGGCTTTCCCAATTACACCAATTACGTGGTCGGGTTGGGCGTGGAGCTACCGCTAGTTTTTGCGCCCTACTCTACAAAGTACCTTTGTCTCAAAATGGTCAGGAACGCCTTTCAATCTTACGTGAAAGTAATGATGGGTTTGTGATTGCTGAAAAAGATTTGGAAATACGCGGTCCGGGTGAACTCTTAGGAACCAAACAAACTGGAGATATGGGCTTTCGTGTGGCACGTTTAGAACGTGATGATCATTTACTCACACAAGCACATTATGTCGCTGAACAAATTTTAAGAGATTACCCACAACATGCTGATGGACTATTAAAACGTTGGCTGCCCAAAGCTCCAAGATATGCTTATGTTTAAATTCATTAGCAGATCAACACGACAGCTTTTTGATTATCTAACCCCATGTAGCCTGTGTGATATTGGTATAAAAAGGCACTTTGGCGTGTGTCAAAGTTGTTGGGAACAATTACCGTGGTTAAAACAATCCATCGAGCGTAACCAACAACAGATTTTTGTTACCTGCCATTATCAATATCCGATTGATCGCATCATTCAGCAATTTAAATATGAACAAAAACTGCATCATCAACGACTATTGGAAGGACTGCTACAACAACTAAAGCTTCCTAAAGTTCATGCCATCGTTCCAATGCCGATTTCAACAGATCGCTTGGTAGAACGAGGTTTCAATCAAACATTGCTACTCGCTCAAGCACTGAGTAAAAGCTTAAATGTACCCATCTGGCAACCCGTGCAACGCTTGGCGCAACATTCGCAAAAAGGTTTGTCACGCATAGAAAGACTAGAAAATATTGAACAGCAATTCGTGGCTGCACCACCCAATCATCTTCGTTATCGAAAAGTCTTAATCATCGATGATGTTGTGACTACAGGGAGTTCGATCACTGCTTTATCATACGTCTTACAACAACTTGGCTGCCAACAAATTTATAGTATCTGTTTAGCAGCTGCAGTAAATCATCAAGCTAGTACACTAGATTTTGCTGACACCATGGAATCACCACATGTTGAGTAAGAGGTGCAAGTAAAGTCGATTGATCATGCAAATCAATCCATTTCATCTCCGCAATTTCCGCAGCGATACGTGGTGTTTGTTTCAGTTTCACCTCATAAACATAACTTACTAACAGATGATCAGGCTCATTTGCAGCAGCCGTTTCAAAGCGCCCGACAAATTGTTTGATCTCAGATTCACACGCGATTTCCTCTAAAATTTCACGCTGTATCGCAATTTCAGGCGCTTCATTACTTTCTAGCTTGCCACCTACTTGCATAAAAGCTCGTGTGTTCTGCTTACGAACCAAAAGCAATTGATTTTGTTCATTCAATATAATCGCCGCAGCAACGGTTATGATTTTCACATTATCCCCTTAAACTTGAATATCTGCAGCTGACATCCATTTTGGTGTTGCAGGCTGATACACTGAAAATGCAGTTAAAATTTCGCCAATATTATCGGCGACAATTAAGTTTTCTACAAACTTTGCCTGACTAAATCCGCGATCTACAGAATCTTGGATCGTTTGAATTAAGCCATCATAGAAGCCCTCAACATTTAGAAATGCACAAGGCTTTTGATGAATCCCTAATTGATTCCACGTCCATTGCTCAAAGATCTCTTCCATGGTGCCTGCTCCTCCAGGCAATGCGACAAACGCATCAGCTAATTCTGCCATTTTCGTTTTTCGCTCATGCATATCATTGACCACATACAATTCAGTCAAACCCGTATGCGCTAATTCTCGATCAACTAAAGCTTGTGGAATGATGCCAATGACCTGCCCACCTGCGGCTATTGCACTGTCTGCAACTACACCCATCAAACCAGAGCGACCGCCACCATACACAAGCGTTTGACCTTGCTGTGCAATTGCCAGTCCTGTCGCCTGTGCAATTTGTTGATAAATGGGATCATTACCGAGAGAAGAACCGCAAAAAACACATATAGAATTCATACAATTAAAACCGTTTTATATAACTGTCATGCTGATAAAGTAGGCTGTGTAACAAGATTTTTTAGAAATTAACGTTTAGGCAAGTGTTTTTCGTTTCATCCTTGTCTAAAATACACGCTGGTTTTCGGTACAATGCTGAAAATCTCACATTGGCTGCGCGAGGAAAAAAGACATGCTTGAAGCCTTTTATGCCACAGAGCGCGGTAGTCTAGAAGATGCAACAATCAATGGGAGTTTTGATCTCCACCCTGAATTGGTTTGGATTGATCTAATTGCTCCATCTCAAGAAGAACAACAGTGGGTATTTGATGCTTACGAGCGAAACTTACCAACATTAAAATCACTTGAAGACATTTCCTCATCTGCACGATTTTACCGTGATGATGATGGCATTTTACATATCAGTACATATTTTTTAACAAAGAATAAAAATTATCAGGTCGATGGCGATACAGATGAGTCATCTCATATGCTTGCAACAGTACAAACTGTTGCCTTCATTCTGCATAAAGATCGTTTGTTTACCATGCGTGGCGAAAAATTAGTTGCATTTCGTGCCTTCCGTGCGCGTGCACGCCGTAATGATTACGATATGGACTATAAAGATCCCACTTGGATATTGCTTGGTTTACTTGAAGCAAAACTAGATGAACTTGCGGATATCTTGGAAGATATCCACAAAGACTTGGAAAGATACTCCACAGAGGTACTCAATAATCATCATCGTGAAACCCTGCTCGATCTTGATGACATGATTACCCGACTCGCACAACAAGAAGATATGCTTGGAAAGGCGCAACTGTGTTTGATCGATTTACGTCGTGTACTTACATTTCTCTCTCGTCCTCGAGCTTTAGGCAGTCATATTTATGATGCAGATATTCGAGAATTAAGTGAGGATGTTCGTTCACTGGTCGAACATGATGCTTTCTTATTCCAGAAAGTCCGCTTCTTACTGGATACCACATCAGGCTTCATTAACACCGAACAGAATGACACGATTCGTCGATTCTCGATTTTACCCAGTATGCTTGCACCACCAATGTTGATTGCTAGTATTTACGGGATGAATACCGATGTATTACCGTTTGCTCATGGCAGTCTGAGTTTTTGGATCGTCACTGCTATTTTGATGGCGTTTTTGGTCCTCCCAATGGTGTACTTCCGTTGGAAGAAATGGATTTAATAAAAAAGCACCTTACGGTGCTTTTTTATTACAAGACTGTTTTCATATCAATTTCAAATCATCTTGTAAATGGCAAGCTTGGATGACTTTCAGCATTTTCTCAGACACATTTTTAAAATGTAAACCTTTGTTATTTGGCGTTTGACGCAACCACTGCACCAATACTGCCAAAGAAAGGGTGTTTCCTTGTTCAAGCTGACCCAAATCAACAATAAGAGGAAAACTCTTATGTTGCTGGATATGCTTTAAACCTGCGCGATAAACTTGTTCTGCATTCGAGAAATCAATTGTTTTTGAAACAATTAACTGCTGATCAATATACTGAATCACCCGTCACCTACTTATTTCTTGTTAACAGCAGCATCTGCATCTGGCTTAAAGGTTGCAATCGCTTTATTCATATCACCACCATTACGCTGAACAGTTGCAGCAAACTGGTTACGGAATTGCAAGCCTAAATCAATACCAGACACATTGATATTACGGACTTTCCATTGGTCGCCTTTATCTGTCAACTGGAACGATACAGGGATTTTCTCACCATTATGTAAGAAGTCTAATGTAACAACTGGATTCTTACTATTGGTCGACTTGAATGGACGCATCGTGTAACTTTCATTGGTATATTTCGCGAAAGCACCGCCGTAGTTTTCAATAATCACAGCACGGAAATTTTGCTCAAACTGAGCACGTTGCGCAGCAGTGGTATATTGATTGTTTGCATACGTACCTAATACGATACGTGTAAATGCTTGTGAATCAACATACGGATCAAGATTTTGACGAATAATCGATTTAACTAAAGCAGGGTTATTCTGTAATTTAGCATGGTCCGCTTTTAAACGTGTAATTAGACCATCAGCAACACGTTTAACAAAATCAGGTGGGGTTTCTGTTGGTGCTGCAAATGCAGCACTCGCAAGCATGGTTGATAATACACTTGCTGTTAACGTTTGTTTCAATAATGTATTCACTTCAATCTCCTAACCTGAATTACTCAGCAAATGATGGCTCTGCATCAGCTGCTGCTGGCTGTGATGCTGAACTTTCTGTTGTTGCCGAGCCTGTTGTGGCTTTACTCGAACCACCAGTAATAAATTTACTGATCAAATCTTCTAAATCCATTGTGCCTTGGGTATTTGAAACCACATCACCACGTTTTAAGTAGTTCACACCACCACCTGGCACAACTTTCAAATATTTCTCACCCAGTAAGCCATTGGTTGCGACCATAATATAAGCATCCTCATCCAAACTGGTGATGGAGGTCATGTTACTGATCAGTTGCTGTTCCATTGCTTTTTGTTTCGCCGCATCAGTTTGTTGATAATCTGAGCTATAACGCAATTCTTCTAAGGCATTTTTCTGCACTTGTTTTAATTGCTCAGTATTAAAGCTGGTTAATTTACCATCCAAATCAAACTTAACTGTTGCTAAACGTGTTACTGGATCAAGCGTAATAGATTCTACACGACCAATGTTCACACCACTCATGGTCACCTTTGCTCTTGGTTTTAAACCATTTACGTTATCAAACTGCGCTGTCATGCTATAGCTATCACGTAGATTTGTACCCACTAAACCACTCACTTTCATCGCAAGAAAAAATAGAGCGATACCGAAGATAATCACAAAAATACCTACGGCCAGCTCACTAGTACGTGATTTCATTAAATCCCTCCGAACATGACCGCAGTCAACACGAAATCAAAACCTAATACACAAAGTGAAGAATATACGACTGTTCTGGTCATCGATGTCGCGATACCCTCTGGTGTTGGATCACAAGCATAACCTTGATAGACCGCAACCCATGTACAAATCAGCGCAAAAACAATACTTTTAATAATAGTGCCATTAAAAATATCATGCCCAAACTGAACTGTGCTTTGCATACCACCCCAGAAAGAACCTTCATCAGCACCTAAAAAATCTACGCCAACCAATTTGCCACCAATGATACCGATCGTTGCAAAAATCACAGTCAACATCGGCAAACTAACAATACCTGCCCACAAACGCGGAGCCACAATTTGACGAAGTGGATCAACACCAATCATTTCCATACTGGCCAGTTGTTCACTCTGTTTCATTGAACCAATTTCGGCAGTAAGAGCTGAGCCTGCACGCCCTGCAAATAGTAATGCAGCAACAACCGCAGCGAGTTCACGCAACAAAGTTAACGAAATCGCAGTCCCCAACATGGCTTCACTACCAAAAGTGACCAAAATGCTATACATCTGCAAGCCAAGGACAGCACCAATAAATAAACCTGAAACAGCAATAATCAGTAGGGACATGACCCCAACACGATGCATTTGATATATGAAGCGTTGAAAGCCACCTTTTGAAGGCGCTGAAAATAAAATCTGGATGAGCATAAGTGACGCAGCACCTATCCCTTTTATTCGCTCAATAACGAGTCTACCTAACCAGGCAATCGTATTCATGCACGAACCTCGTTATCTAAATATGCTTGGTGAGTAAATTGATATTCGACAGGCCCCTCAGCCGAGCCTGTTAAAAATTGATGCACAAATGGCGAAGCATGTGCCTGTAGCTGCTCAGGTGAACCTTCACCCTGAATTTTGCCTTCAGCAACCACATAAATATAATCAGCAATCGATAATGTCTCTGCGACATCATGCGAGACAATAATTGTTGTTAAGTCCAAAGCTTCACGCAAAGAACGAATCAATCGTGTTAGAACACCTTTAACAATTGGATCTTGGCCAGCGAATGGCTCATCATACATAATCAATTCTGGATCAAGTGCAATCGCACGCGCTAAAGCAACACGACGATTCATACCGCCTGAGAGTTCAGATGGCATTAATGGTTCAGCACCGCGTAGCCCAACCGACTCCAACTTTAAAGCGACCAACTCAGCAATCAAATGTTCTGGTAATTGTGTATGCGCACGAATAGGAAATGCAACATTTTCATAAACTGACATATCAGTAAATAACGCACCACTCTGGAATAACATCCCCATACGTGCGCGTGCAGCAAACAAGTCTGGACGAGACATGGCTGCAATATTCTTACCATCGAGCAATACTTCACCACAATCAGGGATTAACTGCCCACCAATCAAGCGGAGCAAAGTGGTCTTACCTGTTCCTGAAGGCCCCATAATTGCAGTAATTTGACCACGTCGAATTTTAAGACTGATATCATCATAAATGACACGTTCCCCTCGATTAAAGCTCAAGTTTTTAACTTCAATTAGGGCTTCAGCATCGAGAGGAGATTTGTTATTCATACTGGCATTCATTCCTGCACTTTTTATGCACGCATACTATACACTGAAAGATTAAGCGCTTGTTTTTATTTTGATATGCTACGTATGAAGATTATTAATTTATGTAATTGTTCTTTTTATCAACTTCTGTGCTCAACTTATGTTGTGAGCTTGCATTCAAAGAATCGATATGATTGCGTGTAATAAGTGCATATGCAAAAAACAACCCATTACAAAGCATTAAAATAACAAATAAACATGGCAACCCTTCACCACAAATGAATGACCATATTTGACTTAAAAGACTTTTATTTTGTTTAACTTTATTCATTTCTTCTGTAAAATTTGAATTAGTAGACATTTTTCGAATTTTACATGACTAATCCTAAATAAAAAAGCCAGTTTTACAACTGGCTTCTTCTTTTCATCGGTTTTTAACGATTAAAATTCGTTTTTCCGACGATAATCATTCGCTACCAAACTTACGTTTTGGACGGTCATCACCGAAGCTACGCTTTGGACGATCTTCACCACCGAAACTACGCTTTGGACGATCTTCCCCGCCGAAGCTACGCTTTGGACGATCTTCACCGCCGAAACTACGCTTTGGACGATCTTCACCGCCAAAACTACGCTTTGGACGATCGCCGAAGCCACCTTCACGTTGCGCTGGACGATCACCAAAATCACGTTTTGGACGGTCGCCGAAGCCACCTTCACGACGCGGTTTATAATCTACACGATTACCACGGTTGTCATCATTCGAATCAAAACGCGGTTTATCATTGAAACCACCTTCACGGCGCGGGCGATCTGAGTTGAACTCACGACGTGGACGGTCTTCGAAACCACCTTCACGACGTGGGCGATCTGAATTGAACTCGCGACGTGGACGATCTTCACCGCCAAATGATGGACGTTCACCACGTGGTTTATCATCAAAATTACGACGTGGACGGTCTTCAAAACCACCTTCACGACGTGGGCGGTCAGAGTTAAACTCGCGACGTGGACGATCTTCACCACCGAATGATGGACGCTCACCACGTGGTTTATCATCGAAGCTACGACGTGGACGATCATCACCGCCTTCACGACGTTTGAAATTGCTCTCGCCTTCAAAACGACGACCACCACCAAAACCACCACGACCGCCATCACGGCCGCCACGACCACGACCACCGCCATCACGACCACGACCACCACCATCACGACCTGAACGAGCAGGAGGTGGAGATGGCTCTAAACCTTCGATTTCAGATACATTTAAACGTGCATCTAAGTAATCTTCTAAAGCACGGATTTTGCCACGCTCACGGTAAGTCGCTAAAGTAACAGCTTGACCTGTACGGCCCGCACGACCTGTACGACCAATACGGTGTACATAGTCTTCATTTTTCATTGGTAAACCGAAGTTGATTACGTGTGAGATTGTTGGTACGTCTAAACCACGCGCTGCAACATCAGTTGCAACCAAGATTTTTGCACGACCTTCACGAATACTACGTAAACGACGGTTACGAACGGTTTGTGGCATTGCACCATGCAATGCAACAACTGAGTGACCCGCTTCAGCTAATTCTTCAGCAAGCATATCTGTATCTTCTTGCGTGCTTGCAAAGACAACAGCTTGATCTACTGATTCATCAGATAACCAATGCGTAAGTAATTTTTTCTTGTGTTCGAAACCATCAGTCCAATGTAATGTTTGAGTTACATCAGTATTGGTGCTGTGACCAGTTTCAATTGCAATACGTTGTGGATCATTCATCATGCGTTCAGCAAGACGGATAATACGATCAGCAAATGTTGCAGAAAACATTAATGTTTGTTTACGATTTGCAGCTAATTCACCAATCGCCTCTAAGTCTTCAGAGAAGCCTAGATCAAGCATACGGTCAGCTTCATCAACAATTAATGATTCAACTTTATCAAGTTTAATTTGACGACGGTTTACAAGGTCAAGTAAACGACCTGGAGTCGCAACAACAACCTGAGCACCTTTAAGCTGTTGAATTTGCTTACCAAAAGGCATACCACCCATAATTGCAGCAATACGAACACCTTTCATGTGACGTACAAATGCAATCGCATCTTGGCTAACTTGTTGAGCCAATTCACGTGTAGGAGAAATAACCAAAATAGTTGGTTGTGTTACGGCTTTCATACGGTCTTTGAAAGAAACGAATGCTTCTTCACCAGCCAAAGAGTTTAAAGTAGGCAATAAGAATGCAGCAGTTTTACCTGAACCAGTTTGGCTCGAAACTAATAAATCTTTCCCTTCTAACGCAGCGGGAATCGCTTGTTCTTGCACAGGAGTTGGTGTGGTAAAACCTAAACCTTCAAGCGCTTGTTGTAAGGTTTCGTGTAAAGAAAATTCGGCAAAAGTTTTGCTCATAGAGAGTTTCACCCTAATGGGTGCTCCATTTTAATAAATTCAAAAAAAATAGACATCGGCAACAAGCGGCAAAGCGACTCAAGCTGAAAATAGATGAAGTTCAGCGGCGATCCGAATAACGACGATGTGGACTAAACGCACGCTTGATTACTGCTTCAACCTGAAGAATCGCTAAGCGATTTGGGCGCAAGATGTGGTCCTCTCGATGGACAGCGTGCGCTTTATGATGAATAGAACTGAATGTTCAGGTAATGAACTGGAATTTAAGTGCGTGGGCGGATTATAGCAGAATAATTTTAAAAGTCACCTTTTTTAATAGGTTTTTTCTATCCATTTCGATTATTCATTGATTTTATAAGAATTTAGCTTAAATATATTTATACACAAACAAAAATTTTAAAACCTCTATGCTACTAAAATTATTATTCATCTTATGGCTATTAGGATGCCTCAATATTATCTATTTTGGTTTTCAACTTAATCCATTCCTTATAAAGAGTGAACCAGAGTATATTTATCAATACCCCATAGGTGGTGTAATCCTAATTTCTTTATTTTTTTCTAGTTATTTTATCGTTACATATTTTCTAGAATCGACTGGCTTTGTTGCACAAAGATTTGAAATGCAAAGCGCCCCTAATTGATCCAAATTTAAGGCGTAACTTGGGTAAGTGGGCGACCTAATTCCGTAAATCTGTTAAGGACTGCTACACGTGCATGGATCTCATTCACCTGACTAGGAAAGCTTCTTGCCATTAATTTATCGCCTAATAATTTGATGCAATGCATCTTGGTTTCCACCAAACTGCGGCGATGATAGCCTGACCATTTTTTCCATAATGTCCTGCCTAAATGTTTAACTGTTCGAAGTAATTCATTTCGCTCTAGCGAGCTACTCTTTGTATCTTTCCATGGTTTCGCATTTTTTCTAGGTGGAATCACCGCATGCGCTTGCCGATCTGCAATGACCTGACGGCATTGCTTGGTGTCATAAGCTCCATCGGTATAAACAGAGTCAATCTGCTCATCTTGTGGAATCTGATTAAGTAAATCACCAAGCACCTGTGAATCACTGACATTATTGGTTGTGAGCTGAATAGCGCGTATTTGTAGGGTTTTGGCATCTATACCAATATGTAGTTTACGCCATTGGCGACGATATTCAGCTCCATGTTTCTTGCGTTTCCATTCGCCCTCACCTAGAAACTTCATGCCTGTAGAGTCTACGAGTAGATGCAGCCCATCGCTACTTTTTTGGTAGCTGATTGCAATATCAATATGCTTTTGTCTTCTACAAAGCGTACTGTAATCTGGTGCGGTCCAATTTAATCCGCAAAGTTTAATCAGACTTTGCACAAAGCCAGTGACCATACGTAAAGACAAACGGAATAGAGATTTAATCATTAAGCAGCATTGGATAGCTGCGTCGGAGTAGGTTTGATTTCGCCCTTGTTTGCCTTTTGATGGAGCATACCATTGCGTAGCAGGATCAAACCAAATGGCAATATTTCCGCGACTCATGAGTGCTCGGTTATATGCGGGCCAATTGGTTGTGCGGTAGATTTTGTGTGTAGGCTTCTTCATTTGAAAATTATATCGCTGAAAAAGCCTTTACAGATAGGTTTGTGCAACAAAGCCATTGCATATAGCAGTGCTATGCATGCACCACCTTTTATGTGGGCATATATGATGAATATATTTATATTATTCTTTTTTCATCTTGTTCTATGTGTTTCTATTATTAGGCATAAAAAAGAGTAGCAATCGCTACTCCTTTTCTAAAAATCCACAAATTATTTTGCAGCATCGCCCCAAGCAGGAACAACTGTTTGCATCAATGGTTTTAACATTTTCAATGAGCAAGCAAGTACTTGACCATTATCAAATGATTCATTACCACCACGAGCATCAACAACTACACCGCCCGCTTCTTTCACAATTAACTCACCCGCAGCAATATCCCACGGTTTTAAACCAAGCTCAAAGAAACCATCAAAACGACCTGCAGCGACATAAGCTAAATCCAAAGCAGCAGAGCCACCACGACGGATTTGCGCGCCTGATTTAGTTACAGCCAACAAAGAAGCGAAATGTTGTTCTGCATAAGAAACGATTTCACCATTACGTTTCGCACGATAAGGATGACCTACCGCAAGGAATGTGTTTTCTAAAGAGTCTTTAACATTGACACGGATACGGCGTTGGTTCATGACTGCACCACGACCACGACTTGCAGAGAATAATTCATCACGCACTGGATCATAGATCACACCGTGTTGAGTTACACCTTTATGTTGTACAGCAATAGAAATACAGAAATGAGGAACAGCGTGAATAAAGTTTTGTGTACCATCTAAAGGGTCAATCACCCAGCACCAATCTGCATCGTGACCTTTACCTTCTTGCATGCCAAACTCTTCACCAAGGAAGCTGTGGTTTTTATAGCTTTTACGAAGCGTATCTATTGTTAGCTGCTCGATATAACGGTCAACACGCGTTACTGGACCATCGATGCCTTTTTCTTCAACTTGTAAATCGAGTTTATGACGATTTTGATGCGCCTTTAAAAGCTCTTGACCAACTGTTTGAGCCGCACGCGCAGCCATAACCACCATAGGTTCCATTGAACACCCACTACAAATTTGAAGATTTTGACAAAGAATAATGCATAAAAGCGCCTACATTCTATCAAATATAAGCGCTTTTAGGGGAAAAATGTTGCGAAAAATTATTTCCGCTTTCACATCCTTCTATTTATGAGAACCAAGCTTGTTTAATTGAAGCTAAAATACCGTTGCTATCTAAACCACAGTCTTGCAGCATTTGCTGATGGGTTGCTTGATGTAAGAATTCATCGGGCAAACCTAAATTCAACATTGGTTTTAAAATTCGCGCATGTGCTAAAAATTCATTGACCGCACTGCCTGCTCCTGCCATCACTGCATGTTCTTCCACAGTAACAAAAAGCTGGGTGCTCTCTGCAAGCTCACGGATCATTTGTTCATCCAGTGGTTTCACGAAACGCATATTGACCACACGCACACCAATTGCATGTTTATTCGCACACTGTTCTGCGGCTTCAATTGATGCCGCAACTCGACTACCAAACGCCAAAATACTGATCTGCTGTTCAGCATCTACATTAAATTCTGCAACAATTTCAGCTTTACCAATTTCTAAAGCAGTCATCTGTTGTTGAATTTCAACACCTGTACCGACCCCACGTGGATAACGTACGGCAGTTGGTCCATTATAGTGATATGCCGTATGCAACATCTGACGACATTCATTTTCGTCTTTTGGCGCCATGATCACCATATTCGGCACTGTACGCATATAAGCATAGTCATATGCGCCTGCATGGGTCGGACCATCTTCACCGACCAAACCAGCACGATCAATACCAAAAGTCACATCTAAATTCTGGAGTGCGACATCATGGATTAACTGATCATAACCACGTTGTAAAAAGGTCGAATAGATTGCTACGACAGGTTTTAAACCTTCACACGCCATACCCGCTGCTAAAGTCACTGCATGTTGCTCGGCAATAGCCACATCGAAGAAACGTTCAGGATATTGTTTTGCAAACTGAACCATTCCTGAGCCTTCGCACATCGCTGGGGTGATTGCGAGTAAACGATCATCTTGCGCTGCTTCATCACATAACCATTGTCCAAACACGTCTGAGTATTTAGGCGGTGATTTTTTTGCAGATGCAGATGCTGTAGCTGCAATTTTAGTAATCGCATGATAGGTAATCGGGTCTGCTTCAGCAGGCGCAAATCCTTTACCCTTTTTGGTATAAATATGAACTAAACGAGGGCCATTACGTTTTTTAAGCGCATGAAAAACTTGCGCTAACTGTTCCACATCATGTCCATCAAATGGACCAAAGTAATCAAAACCAATCGCTTTAAATAAATTATCAGCAGCATTTGTTGCAGATTGGTGTAAGCGCGAATTGTAAGTCCATTTTGGATGTGGTTGAACATAAGCTTCGCCATGTTCATTGACATTGATAAACTGACCTGTTTCCCAAATCGCTGCTAAGTGTTTTGCAAAACCACCTGTGCTACATGAAATCGACATATCGTTATCATTTAAAACGACAATCAGATCAGCATCATGTGCAACTGCATCATTCATGGCTTCAAATGCCATACCTGCTGTCATTGCACCATCACCAACGATTGCAACGACATCGCATGGATCTTTTTGATAGCGACGTGCCAAAGCCATCCCCAAACCTGCTGAAATTGCAGTTGATGAATGCCCTACCCCAAAGGTATCAAACTCTGATTCATCACGCGCAGGGAAAGCCGCTAAACCATTTTTTGTACGAATTGTGGTAATTGTTTCACGGCGACCTGTTAATACTTTATGCGGATAGGCTTGATGACCGACATCCCAAACCAAGCGGTCTTGCGGCGTATCAAAACAATAGTGCAGCGCAACAGTCAGTTCGATGACTCCAAGATTTGCGCCAAAGTGGCCACCGCTTTGCCCTGCCGCATACAAAATATATTGACGCAACTCATCCGCCACTTGTGCGAGTTGGCTTTGCTCGAGCTGACGTAATTGTTGTGGATGATCAATTCCATCTAACAATGGCGTAACAGGACGTTGAGTTGGAATTTCGGTATACAACATAATGTGGCAAAGCCTTTTTAAGCCTGGCAAATCCGAAGCTGGGTTAAATGGGGGCAATCATACAATTAAATACGATCTACCTTCAATCAGCCACATGTGCGAATGATGTAGTGCTGAACATTCTCAAGCCAATCTTAAACAACTGACTTACAGATTATCCTGAATTATGTCACTGTTTATCAACCATTATTGTGTGCTTTCTATGAAAAAGAAAAACTTATGTGAAAAATCAGAAATTCCAATTCACTCAATCTTCACACATTAAGCTATACTTTGATAGTTTTTACTAACATAGCGAGCTCTCTGTGCCGATTGAATTTATTGCAACATCAAAGCTACCAACTGCTTTTGGTGACTTCAATATTTCTGTGTTTCAAGACCCTCAAACGGGCGAAGAACATGTGGCGCTTTCTAAAGGTTTAGAAACTCCCCCAACAGGACCTGTTTTAGTTCGTATTCATTCAGAATGCTTAACAGGTGATGCTTTCGCTTCATTAAAGTGTGACTGTGGTCCTCAATTACAAGCGACTCAACGTTTGATTAATGAAGCAGGTCAAGGTGTGATTTTGTATCTACGCCAAGAAGGTCGTGGGATTGGTTTAACGAATAAAATCCGCGCCTATGCTTTACAAGATCAAGGGCATGACACTGTTGATGCAAACCTGTTATTAAATCTTCCTGCGGATGCACGTCGTTATGATATGTGTAGCATTATGCTGGATCATCTACAAATTAAAGAAGTTAAGTTAATTACGAATAACCCGTTAAAACTTAAAGCCTTAACTGATTTAGACATCAATGTGGTTGAGCGTGTACCGTTAACAGTAGGTCGTAACCCATTTAATGAACAATATTTAAAGACCAAACGTGAGCGTATGGATCATCTTTATCAAAAAGATGACTTTTAATTCATTTTTAATGATGTTTAAAAATAAAGCATTTAAGGGATTTTTGATTAGAAAAATTAAAAATCCCTTATTTTTTTTATGGATTTATGTTTTGATATAAGCAATCTCTAGATCACTTTCAGAGGATCATCATGCAACATCCAACTTCAGTTGATATTCAACGTGTTCGTGAGTTTTTACTCGATCTACAAGCACGGATTTGTGCAGGACTAGAGCAACAGGAATGTGCAGGCGGTGGCACCGCTGAGTTTATCATTGATGATTGGCAACGAACCGAAGGTGGCGGTGGTCGCTCTCGTGTTCTGCAAAATGGTGAAGTGATTGAAAAAGGTGGGGTGATGTTTTCCCACATCAACATCAGTAAACTTCCTGCTTCTGCAACTGAACGGCATCCACAGATAGCAGGCGCAAAAGCACAAGCCTTGGGTGTATCACTGGTGATTCACCCAAAAAATCCCAATATCCCAACTTCACATGCCAATGTACGTTTATTTGTTGCCGAACCTGAGGGGCAAGACCCTGTTTGGTGGTTTGGCGGTGGATTTGATCTCACACCTTTTTATCCAGATGATCAAGATATTCAAAACTGGCATCAAACCGCTTATGATTTATGCCAACCATTCGGCGAACATGTTTATGCTGAACATAAACAATGGTGTGATGATTATTTCTACTTAAAACATCGTGATGAACAACGTGGTGTAGGTGGTTTATTCTTTGATGATTTGAACCAATGGAACTTCGAAACTTGCTTTAAATATATTCAAGCCGTTGGTAATGGTTATTTAGAAGCAATCTTGCCTATTTTTGAAAAGCATCGTGAACAGCCTTATACCGAAGCTCAGCGTGAATTCCAATTGTATCGTCGTGGTCGCTATGTTGAATATAATTTAGTCTACGACCGTGGTACGTTGTTTGGCCTACAAACGGGTGGTCGTATTGAGTCGATTTTAGTTAGCTTGCCTAATCTCGCGGGTTGGTCTTATCGCCCTGAATGGGATGCCGACTCAATAGAAAAACGCTTAACAGATTATTATCTAAAACCAAGAGATTGGTTGAGTTTAAATAAATAATTGACCGTAATTATTCAAAGCACCTGAATTTAGGTGCTTTTTTTGTACCTAAAGATTATCGTATATTGTGTCCTCATAAGCATTCAAATATGTTTAATAGCCTCTGTCCTCTCTTTCAACTTTGGATAAAAGTATGACCAAACAATTTGCTGTCATTGGGAATCCGATTGAACAATCTCGATCACCAGAACTCCATCATGCATTTGCAGCAAAAACGGGGGTCAATTTAGACTATAAAAAAATTCTTGCGCCCTTAGATGGTTTTGAAAGCACAGCAAAAGATTTTTTTGCTCATGATGGCGTTGGAATGAATGTAACTGTGCCGTTTAAAGAGCAGGCATTTGCTTTATGTGATCAACTTACTGAACGTGCCAAAATTGCTAAAGCTGTGAATACCTTGTGGATGCAAGATGGCAAACTGTTTGGAGATAATACCGATGGTCAGGGTTTAGTTGCCGCCATTCAAGCCCTAAATTGGAATTTAGAAAATAGTCGTATTTTAATTTTAGGTGCAGGTGGCGCAACTCGCGGTGTGATTTATCCTTTAGTACAAGCAGGCGCAAAACAGGTTATCATTGCCAATCGTACACTGACTCGTGCTGAACAATTGGTCTCAGATTTAAAAAATGCCGTGCCGCAGGCGCAACTCTCAGCGCTCAGCTTGGAACAACTTGCTGGTGAATTTGATTTTGTCATCAATGCCACTTCTGTCAGCTTAACTGGTGATACTTTACAACTCCCTGAATGCTTGGTTTTTCACCATGCTTATGAAATGGCTTATGGAAAACCTTCGAGCTTTTTGGATCAAGCCCAAGAGCGTCAAGTTCCATCAACAGATGGTTTTGGTATGTTGGTGGGCCAAGCGATTGAAGCCTTCTCTATTTGGAATGGGGTCAAACCTGAATTAAAAGATTTCTTATGACCCATCTATAAATATTAATTAGCAAAAAAGAACCTGCATTGCGCAGGTTCTTTTTGAATTAATTAACCATTATTTAGTGCTTAACATTTTCAAATAAACGTCTTTAAAGATTTCATAATCAATAAACTCATTATGCTCAATCTTTAATGATTTAATGCTCTTTTCGGACAACTTATTTTTACGAGCATCAACATATACTTGTCCCAAAATCGTTGCGGTTTGTGCCAATAATGGTTTTTCCTCACTTGAAACTCCATTATCACGCTCAAATTGAAGTTGATACTGTTGAGCAAATAGCTGCTGTGGTTGTTTATATTGAGCTTGTAGCTTTTTCCAAGCTTGACGATCTTTATCACCATGCATCGCATCATTTACAATACGATTAACAGCTTGTCCTAGCTTGTCATCAAACTGATCATCTTGCTCAAGATGATGTTTCTTCTGTAAGGTTTCAATGCTTTTTAGTGCTTTGCCTTCTGGGTTATACACATCTTCATCGCCATACCAATACGCATAAACCGCTGCAATTTCTTGTAATTCTTGACTTGTATAACGTTGTGCAATTTCTGCTTTATTTTCTATCAGCTTGGCAATAAATACAGCTTTAAATGTTTGCTCATAACTCTGTGTTGCATCATATCGCTGTTCAGCAATCACTTTCAATTGGTCATCTAATGATAGTGTATATGCTTCTGCTGAACGTTCTTGAACATTGGTTTGCCCTAACTTTTCAGAGAAACTACCAATCGCCTGCTCTAACATAGAGCCTTTACTTGCTTCAGCCCATGTTTTCGCTCGTTTCAATTGAGCCTGATCAATTGGCGTTGCTTGGCCATAATTGGAAATCAACATATCTGCTTTAAGATTAAAACGAGACTTCAGTTCAGGTAGTGCATAATTCAAATCATAATCAATTTTAACTGCTCGCCCTTGCGCATCTAAACCAATATCCATAGTAAATGGATTACGTTTGTCTTGAGGAGGCAATGCTTTTTCAATCTCAGCCTGATGCTTGATCCATAGCGCTTTAAATGCCTGATCATCAATAAATTGATTTTGATCATACACAGCAAATTCTTTTTCTAGGCTTTGTAATTTTTCAACATAAGATAGAAAACCTGATTCGGCTTTTTTCGCATTAAAAACATCAATATCGTAAATACTTTCACAATACTGTGCATCGCCATAAGCAGCCTGTTGAGCATTCAGAAGCGCTGTACATTGGGTCTCTGTCAAACCTTGTTCATCTTTTGAGGAAGAAGCTGCATCTGCGGCAGCATCAGCTGATTCTGAATCGTCAGTGACTATCCCAGCTTCTTTGGCAGCATCCATCGCTTGCTGCGCTGCATCGGATACCTTTGGATCAGCTTCATCTTCAACACCAAAGTGCTGATTCACTAAACGATATAATTGCTGACTGACGACACTGGCATCATCTGCGGAATCTTTATTCGCTAATATGGATGCCGCTGCATCAGGTTTGGTTTTGCTTGCAGCATTGGTTTCATCAGCAATCAGCTTTTCTAAATTTTGTTCTTTAATATTTAAAATGCTTTGCATTAAATATTTTTCATTCACTTTGCTGTACAAATTCGCTTGTAAAATTAATTCTTCAATCGATGTTTTTAAGCGAATTTTTTCGACTACTCCTAAATTTCGATCAGCAGCGGAGACAGACAATGCTTGAATGTTATTTTGATCAGCTAAACGGTAATAAACAGCACTTGAAGCTTTCACATACTCTGCAAATTTTTTGTAATCCACTTGCTTAAACATTGCCTGATATTTTGAAAAATCCAAATAAGCTAAATTATTTTGATTTTCTTTGTTCACCAAATACGGCATCAAAGCAAAATAATTGATATAAAACTTATAATTATTTAAATCTAGGACCATCGGCACTTTTGCTTGAACTAACAAGGTTGGTTTTTCATAACGTGCTGTCAGATTAAACGAACCCATTTTCTGACGATAATGCACAGAACCATCATATTCAAATTGCATATCATTCAATATATTGGTCATGATCTGAGCAAATTTATCAGCTTTAGAACCACCAGAACTTTTGGGCTGTTGTGCCAAGGCATTATAGAGTGCCTGCTTTTGTTTGCTGTTTAAATTAACCTTTTGTTCTTGTAAATATTGATCCACTTTTTGTTTGAGTGCTGCATCTAAAGTCGCCTTTTCTGATGAGGTGTTTGATTTATTTTGATCTAGGTCGACATGAACTTTGAATTTGCCACGATAATCGTAACTCGGATATTCATACATTGCATTGAGACTGTTAATTGCCTTTTGCTCTAAATTCTGAGAACCTGAATTGGTTTTAATGACATGCTGCGAACAAGCAGAAAGACCAAGACCCAACAAACATAATGTTAAATATTTTAAACGCATAGCTTTACCAAACACCCTTATATCGTTATATTTTCAACTATAAAATAGATCATTTTTCACATATAATATCTGCAAAGACTCTAACAGAAAAATGATTTTCTTACACATTACTATTTTCTAAAATTAGCTTTTCTGACATTTTTTTCCCTAGAGTTTATCAATGTATTTTTATCACCATTATGAATAATCAAAGTATCGAAACAGATAATCCAAAATGATTCAAATACAGGATTAAGATTATGCCAGCATATAAAGCCCCTCTCCGTGATATTCGTTTCTTAATGAACGAAATGTTAGATTATCCAGCACATTACCAAACTTTGACAAGTGGTCAAAATGCGGATGCTGAAACCGTTGATATGATTCTTGAAGGTGCGGCAGATTACTGTGAAAACGTACTTTCTCCACTGAACCAATCTGGTGATGAAGAAGGTTGTACTTTCAATAATGGCGAAGTAACAACGCCTAAAGGTTTTAAAGATGCTTACGACCAATTCGTAATGGGTGGTTGGCAAGGTCTTTCTTACCCAGAAGAGTTTGGTGGTCAAGGCTTACCAATGTCTTTGAACCTCATCAAATCTGAAATGATGGGTACGGCGAACTGGTCATTTACCATGTATCCAGGTTTAAGTACAGGTTGTATGAACACCATCATACAGTTCGGTACGGATGAGCAAAAAAATACTTATATGCCTAAATTGGTTGAAGGGACTTGGTCAGGCACAATGTGCTTAACTGAACCTCAATGTGGTACAGACTTAGGTCAAGTTAAAACTAAAGCTGAACCTGCTGCTGACGGTACTTATAAAATCTCTGGTACTAAAATCTTCATCTCTGCGGGTGAGCATGATTTAACAGACAATATCATTCATATCGTACTTGCGCGTCTTCCAGATGCACCTGCTGGTACTCGTGGTATTTCTTTATTTATCGTACCGAAATTCATCCCGACTGCTGACGGCGGTGTAGGTGAGCGTAACACGGTTTCTTGTGGTTCGATCGAACACAAAATGGGTATCCGTGCTTCAGCAACTGCTGTATTGAACTTTGACAATGCAACAGGTTACCTCATCGGTGAAGTAAACAAAGGTTTACATGCCATGTTTACGTTCATGAACACTGCTCGTATTGGTACAGCGGTTCAAGGTATTGCACATGCTGAACTTTCTTTCCAAGGTGCGTTACCTTATGCGAAAGATCGTATGTCGATGCGTGCCCTTTCTGGTAAGAAAGAGCCTGAGCGTGTAGCTGATGCAATTATTCACCATGCTGACGTTCGTCGTATGTTGTTAACTCAAAAAGCGGTTGCAGAAGGCGGTCGCGCAATGATCTATCATGCTGCAAAACTTGCAGACAAAATGACAGATGCATTAGTCAATGGTGATCAAGCTGCTTATGAAGCTGCTGATGACAAACTAGGTTTCTATACCCCGATTTTAAAAGGTTTCTTGACTGAATTAGGTTTGGAAGCTGCGAACCATGGTATGCAAGTATACGGTGGTCATGGTTTCATCAAAGAATGGGGCATGGAACAAATCGCACGTGATGCACGTATCTCAACATTGTATGAAGGTACAACGGGTATCCAAGCACTTGATTTATTAGGTCGTAAAGTTCTTTTAAGTTCAAAAGGTAAAATCGTTCGTGACTATACTGCTGAAATCTTAAAATTCTGTGCTACGCATGCGCGTAACAAGTATTTACGCCGTTTTGCTTGGGACTTAACTAAGCTTTGCGCTCAATGGAACACATTAACTGTTCGCATCATGCTTGCAGCTCGTAAAGACCGTGACATCGTATCTTCTGCTTCTAATGATTTCTTGATGTTCTCTGGTTATGTGATGATGGCTTATTTCTGGGCTCAACAAGCAGTGGTTGCTTCTGAGAAGCTAGAAGCTGGTAACGGCATTGAAACTCCAGAATTCTATAAAGCAAAAATCAAAGTTGCAGATTTCTACTTTGACCGTTTATTGCCACGTGCACAAGGTCATGCAGAATCAATGGTAACGACTTCACGTACTTTGACTTCACTTACTCCAGAACACTTCAGCTTCGATTACTAATTCAATCGGAACTGATCAATAAAAAGAGCGCTTAAAGCGCTCTTTTTTTTATTTTCAAACAGCAACGTCAAATGATGTCGCTGATTTATTGTGATTTTCCTATCCTCTCGATTATTCTAAAAAAATAAAACAGCTACACATCATATAGGCAAATAAAAATGACATTTAGGAAAGGCAATCTAAATTATGGCATCTATAAAAAGGCAGAAGATGGAACTTTTATCATTGGCACAACACTTCCAGTATTTGTCTTACTTGAAATATATGATCCTGACGAAGCAGGGTGTTCATATTCTTTAGAAGCACTGTCTATTTATCAGGATGGTACAATCAGATGTGGTTATCAGCACTTTAACCTGCAACAACTTAGGCAAGAGATTCAAGAGGGAAAAATTACTGTTCAAATCGCTGAAAGTTCTAAACTTGAGATAGAAAGCCTCGGTGAATTTGGAATTTATCCCTCTCTTTCATACTATAAAAACAATGATGATTTAATAAAGGAAGTTATAGATATTATTGATGAACTCAATGATCGTCCAGATTCAAGCGCACGTTGTCAAATTGCTTGGGAAAACTATTTAACCCACCCTTGTGCAGAAAATATTGAATGTTTAAGAATCGCTTATGAAGCCATACCCACACACCATCGTAAATATGTTTTAGGGGATATGGATCAACATGACATACCCATCCGCAAAGTAATTTATCAAGAACCCTTGCCCTTAAGATATTCAATCGTTCAACCTAAATTCCAGCCAGCAATTCAACAGTTCAGTAAAGAGATTTTTGATACATCCACACCGTTGGAAAAATTTTATAAAGAATTAAAAAATTTGGCGGGCAATCACAACATCAGACCTTTTGTTTGTAATGGCAATCCACTAGAAACTGACATTTTAATTATTGGTTTTAATCCAGCGACTCAAGCAGATGACTTTTGGAAATATTTTGCTCCAGCTACAGGCTTCAATAAAAATGACTGGTTACAAGCCTATCAACAAGACCGTATAGATGCTGGCAAACCTGCACTCAGCAATACTCGCCGAGTCATCGAATGGATCAATGATGCATTATTCAGTATTCATCCAAATCTAGTTGTCATGGAAACAAATATTTATGCCCTGCCCACGCGCAAAAAAACCGATCTGACACAATCTGATCAAGACACCTTTATTTTTGATTTCCTGATTCAACATCTTCAACCCAAAGTAATGATTACACATGGTGTAGATGCTGAACGACATATAAAATCCATTAATTTGAACACACCCGTTTTAGCACAGAAACATTTTGCTATTGGTTGGTCCAGGAACAAGGCTCAACAATTGGCTCAAGAAATCCTAACCTTTTTATAATCTTGGAATTCTATTAGATACTTTAATCTTGGGTTTTATAAAAATAAAGTACCTAATGAAACTCATGAGGTACTTTTTTATTGTTCGTTTATTTAAAGATAAATTAAAAAATCATTCCGCCTTTTCAAAAACATAGGCTTTCTTGGGAAATGGATATTCCTTAAAGAACTTGCGGTTGCGGCCCTGATCCCCATTCCAGATTTTATCCAGATCCATCACAAGATTCTGGTCCTGATTAATTTGATAATACAAATTTACATTAGCCACATCACAACGGACAATAATTTCCTTCCCTGCCTCATGAACATGCCATTGCACCTGCTTACAGGTTTGCTCTATTTTGGTCATATTGCGCGATGGATCTGAACCCAAACGCCCGAAACTGGTATTGGTCCAATAGACCGAACCATCTTCTAACAAAGTTAAGATATATTCCGCTTCTTTTTCATCTTTGACACAACCAGCAAATGTATCAGTACAAGGAATACGCGCATGATAGCGCCCAACATATTGCATATCTTGTTGAGTCGGTTGCGTCATATGTTTAGAAGCAACATGAGGAACTGTTGCTTGTCCAGCAACCTCAGTCAGTGAGATTCCTTCACTTGCATTTGTTCGTGTTTGCTCAGCATCTAACATGACAGGAATAGAACTTTCATCAGTAGTTGGCTGCGCTTGGTTTGAGGTTTTCATTGAATCCGGATGATAGCTATCACAAGCACTCAACCCTAAACTCAATAAAAATCCTACACTAACATGCTGTAACAAGAACCTGAACTGCATATCCACAAATCTCTAATATCAACATCATTGTCACACTTTTTTCAAAAACATACGATGGTTCTGCAAAATATAGGAAGCATTTGAATATTCGTCTATTCCCCAAAATGGGTAATTATGGCGAACGTAACTTGATGAAATAGCAAATTAACAAAGCAGTATGCTTTAAGTCGGTGCATTTTAGGCGATACTGTCGTTTTTTCCATCAGCCTTTTACACACCGTAACGATTCTTCCATCTGTTTAAACTTTAAAAAAAACAGTTCATCCCTATCTCATTATTAACAGCGATTTATCATGAATGAAGCCTCATTCTGTTGCTGTATCAAATATTTTAGGAGAAAAATTAAATGGCCAATTCTGGTTTATATCGCTCAAACCGACAAAGCATGATCGCTGGTGTAATGGGCGGTATTGCGGAACGTTTTGGTTGGAATGCAAATTTATTACGCTTGATCTTTGTCGTGATTTCACTCATGAGCGCAGCTTTCCCTGGTATTTTGGTTTACCTGATTTTGTGGTTAGTGATTCCAAAACAACAGCAAAGTCGCGTTGATTATGTACAAGGCTATAATCAGCCCGTAAAAACCGTTTATGAAGACCAAAGCATAAAACGTTAATTTATTTACCTCTTTTGGTCGCTACGGTTGAATTTCCCCCTAATACAACCGTAGCTTTTTTTTATTCTGATTGAAGCTTTTGACGACTGAGTTGTTGTTGAAGCGCAGCAATCATATCCGCACGACTAATGATCCCAATCAAACATTGATTTTCAACTACAGGGATATAGTTAAATGACTTCTCCACAAAATAAGGGATTAAATCCTGAATGGGTTGGGAGGGATCAACGATGACAACACGGTGACTCATAATTTGTCGGACATAGTGTTGCCAAGAATTTCTTGGATCAGTTGCACTTTTAAACCATTCCACCACTTCATACAAAGCCAATGTCCCCACCAAATGATTCTCGTTATTCACCACAGGCAAACTCATCAGATTCACTGCTTTAAATTTATCCAAAGCCTGATGAATATCATCATCTTCATGCAGTTTCATCACATCTCGGCTCATAATGTCTTGGCAAACAAATAAGTTCGTCAAACGTTCATTGGCTCGTTCTTGTGCTTCTAAAATAATTTTTTCCAAATCATATTGGCTAATGTCTAATAGCTCAGTGTGATGCGCCAAAGCATATCTAATATCTTTCGGTTGAATCGACACTTTTTGGGTTGGTGTAGGGTCTTTAGAGCGTTCATTAATATGCGCTGTTATTGGATAATGTCGACCAATCAACCGATTAAAAAAGACAGCAATCAATAATAATAAAATCGAATTGAGTAACACAGGATATAAAATAAAGTGAAAACCTAAACGATGTACAGCATCCCCACCTAATACCGCTGTAATCGCCACTGCGCCGCTTGGAGGATGCAATGAATCAGTGGTCATCATCATAAAAATGGCTAACCCAACTGCGACACTAAAAGCAGAGGTTAAATCAGGTAATAACTGTGTACATGTCACACCAATTAAACCTGCCAATATGTTGCCAACCACAACATTCCACGGTTGCGCTAAAGGACTATTCGGAACTGCAAAAAGCAGTACAGAAGAGGCACCCATAGGAGCAATATACCAAGCATTCATACCATCCAATACATACCAACTAATTAAAGAGGATATTGCTAAACCACAAAGCGCACCAAATCCTGAAAGTAAACGTTCTTTCAAAGGTAATACTTTGTAATTCGGTTTTAAGAAATTTAACCAGTCTGATTGGGTTAAGCTCACAATGCACCTTGCTGGAATCGTCTTGTTCTCATTGGGTGCAGTAGTATACTGTCATCTTAAAGTAAAGATGTATTTAAATTATAGTTTTAATGTATGCTCAAATCTGCTGAACACAAATCATATCAATTGAGATATTCTCGTAGTTGCTCCAAGCGCTCTGCGTATCTTTGCATAGGGCAAAATTGATACATCGGTGAACCGATATAAGCACCTGCATTACGACATTCCTGATCGACAAAATTTTTCCAAAGTTGTTGTGATTTCATGATGTCCTGATAGCGTTCAGGTTGCTTGTATTCCTGACTCTGTTTTTTTATTTGATCCAATAACTGCACAATCTGCTTTGCATATAAAGTTTTGGTTCTGGTGCTACAGATCTCCACCACAGCATTATTAATATTCCCCAGTTTTAGCTGTTGAATGGTGTCATTGACACATTGGCTATAAGGATCTATCGCTTTATTTTGCGTTTTGGCAAATACCGAAGTACTCAAACAAGCCATGATCAGTACTGCTGTTTTTAAAACTAATTTAGTCATGAACGTGCTCTTTTGTTATGTTGGTATTTTTAAAATAATAATTAAAAAATGCCTTAAACATATTTTTCATTGAGATAACGCCAATAACGTTTAGGTAAATATTGCACATGCAATTTTACATTCTGACGTTCTTTAATATTGATACTATTGAAATAATCTTTCCAAAGCTGATCGTATAATTCTTCTTGTCCATCTAATTCTAATTGGAAGTTTTGACTCGCACCATTTTCGATATTACGGTCAATCTGATTGGCTTCTAAAGAAACCTCATGAATGTCTTTCAAATCATAATACAGACCATATTTGCGTTGTTCGTCATAAATCAACCAACGTTGATCTTGATAACGACGCTTAAAATGCGGCTGTATCAAAGGCAAGACATTAAAATCGGGTCGAACTAAACTTAAAAATAAACCATCTGTGGTTTTCTTAAACCGCACAAAAGCTTCCATACGATGCTTTTCGCGCCCCACCTTTTTCGTCCATTGCGAAATCGCTAAAACACTGGGATGAGAGTAATTTTTTTCAACTGAATGTTGATGCCGAAAAATATAGATACAGTAATTAAATAAATGCTGATAGGCATCCAAAGATTCTGACAAATAAGCAAAATAAAATTGTCTCAAAGATGAATGCGAAAGTTTTTGCTGTAAAGCTGACCAAACACGACTTGCATGTTGCTCATGATTTGGAATCTCAACCACCGTAGCAAATAAGCCATGCTGCGCGCCTTGGTTTAAACAGAGTTGAACGTGAAACTCTTTAAATTGAAAAGCACGAAATACACAGTTGAGCAAACCCACCATTGAACCATCAAAGTAATAATAAACCACAGCATCACTGAACATGTTTAGAATCCTAAACTCAATTGTGGTGACAGTTGTTTTACATACTTGGATGAACCCTGCGTTAATATCTGCTGCCGAATATCAAGCGTGGAAAGCTCTTTTTGAAACCGTGGACTGTCTTCACAACGAATAAAGAACTTAGCACGTGAATACGCCACACCTAACTGCTTTAATAAATCGACATGAATTTTGCCAAAACGACGCGCCTGTACAATTTTCTTGGCTGACTTCACTCCGATGCCCGGTACACGTAAAATCATTTGATAATCCGCACGATTTAAATCCACTGGAAACTGTTCAGGATGACGTAATGCCCAACTCAGTTTTGGGTCTACATCCAAATCTAAATGTGGGTGTTTTTCATTGACGATTTCATTGACTTCAAAACCATAAAAACGCATCAACCAATCACTTTGATAAAGACGATTTTCACGCAACAAAGGTGGTGCTGAACCGACAGCAGGCAAATAGTTATTTTCTGTATTGATTGGAATATAACCTGAGAAGTAGACACGTTTGAGTTTAAATTCTTTGTAATGTCGATCTGCCATCACCAGCACATCTTGATCGGTTTCCTGATGAGCGCCCACCACCATTTGTGTGGTCTGCCCTGCGGGTACATATTTCGGAACATGCTTAATAATTTGACGTTCATCTTTGAGTTGAATGAGTCGATCTCGCACTAGCCCCAAGTCTTTTTGTACTTCTTGATGTGATTTTTCAGGCGCAAATGCTTTTAACCCGATCTCGGTTGGCATTTCTAAATTGATGCTCATGCGGTCAGCATAAAGTCCCGCTTCGTGAATCAATTCAGGCGATGCTCCAGGAATAGTTTTGAGATGAATATAGCCATTAAAATTTTCTTCTAGACGTAGTTTTTTCACCACTTGAAGCATCCGTTCCATCGTATAGTCTGCGGATTTAAAAATGCCTGAGCTAAGGAATAATCCTTCTATATAATTACGACGATAGAAATTAATGGTGAGATCAACCACTTCTTGTACCGTAAATGCAGCCCGTTTCACATCATTAGAACGGCGTGACACACAATAAGCACAATCAAAAATACAAACATTACTGAACAAGATTTTCAGCAATGAAACACAGCGTCCATCTTCGGTATAGCTATGGCAAATCCCTGCCCGACTGGCATCGCCTAAACCTTTGTCTTTATTTTTACGGTCACTGCCGCTGGAGGAACAGGACACGTCATATTTGGCAGCGTCCGCAAGGATTTGTAGTTTTTCTCGAATGCGATCTGACACTTCAAACCACCTGAAGGAAACATAGAATATTGTTTTAAAATTAGCATTTCAAAGTTGTGAAATTAAGAGCATGTGAGATGCAATACGTCATGAGGTGACGTATAATTATAGATCGAGGATTTTTTATGAAAAAAATTAATACAATACAATAGCTTGATTAACTCAACACCCCAAATATAAGCAATTGAAATAAATAAAGATTTAAATTACCATGAAACCTATACTTCAAAGACTTGCTCAACCATTAACTCAAAAACTTATTGTCAGCAAAGCACAAATTTGGCGCTGTTTGATCCAAACACCACTTTATGCATGTACTGTGATCTATCTTTTAGAGATTGTTTCATTTACTTTTTATAGCAATTTTTCAAAAGAGATTTTCGAAGTATTGAGTGAAATGTTCTTTGTCGCACTAATCATTGCAGTGATCTATTTCATTCTCGTTTTTCTTCCAACCTATTTCTTTCAAGTATTACTGCTAAGATACCAAGCCCTGCATTTCTTTTCGATTATTGCATATACCTTTTTGTTTACTATGATTGTCCCTAGCTTGATCATCATTTTGAATACAGCCCAAATTAATATTATCCCACTCAGATTTTTTGTTATTCTCTGTTTTTTCTCTCTTACATTTGCTGTGACTAATTGGATTTTATTACTCAGAACAGCAAACAAATCTAAAACCTGTTCAAAGCTGAAATTCCCTAACTAGCCTTTGCCACTCACCACCAAAATCCTTATACTTGAGGGCAATTTTTCTCAAGAATAATGGATGCACCATGAGTCGTGCGATTTCGCATATTGATACCTTTCAGGGCTTGATTCTTGCCCTACAAAACTATTGGGCGGAGCAAGGCTGCGTCATATTACAACCATATGATATGGAAATGGGTGCAGGGACATTCCACACTGCAACTTTCTTACGCGCATTAGGTCCAGAAACTTGGAATGCGGCTTATGTTCAACCTTCACGCCGTCCGAAAGATGGTCGTTATGGTGAGAACCCGAACCGCTTACAACATTACTATCAGTTCCAAGTGGTACTTAAGCCAAACCCAGATAATATCCAACAGCTGTATCTTGATTCATTAAAAGCAATCGGCATTGATACGCTCACACACGACATCCGTTTCGTAGAAGACAACTGGGAATCTCCAACACTGGGCGCATGGGGCTTAGGTTGGGAAGTCTGGCTCAATGGTATGGAAGTGACTCAGTTCACTTACTTCCAACAAGTCGGTGGTGTTGAATGCTACCCTGTGACTGGCGAAATTACTTACGGCTTAGAACGTCTTGCGATGTACCTTCAAGGTGTAGACTCTGTTTACGATCTGGTTTGGACCAAAGGTCAGTTCGGTACTGTGACATACGGCGATGTATTCCATCAAAATGAAGTGGAACAATCAACCTATAACTTTGAATATGCCAACGTTGAAAAAATGTTTGAATTATTCGATTTCTATGAAGCGGAAGCAACTCGCTTAATGGAAGCTGAACTGCCACTCCCTGCTTATGAGCAAGTTATTAAAGCATCGCATAGCTTTAACTTGTTGGATGCACGTGGTGCAATTTCGGTAACTGAACGTCAACGTTATATTTTACGTGTGCGTACCTTGGCACGTTCAATTGCACAAAGTTATGTCGCTGCCCGTGCGAAGCTCGGTTTCCCAATGGCAGAACCGCATTTACGTGATGAAGTATTGGCTCAACTCAAAGCACAAGTTGAAGCAGAAGCAGCCCAAGCTGAAAAAGCGAAGGAGAATAAATAATGACTCAACATACAGTTTTATTTGAACTTGGCTGTGAAGAACTTCCTCCTAAAAGCTTAAAAACTTTGCGTGATGCTTTAAAAGCTGAAACTGAAAAAGGCTTAAAAGATGCAGGCTTAAATTTTGCTGCAATCGAAGCTTATGCCGCACCACGTCGTTTGGCATTAAAAATTGTGGATATTGATGCGGCTCAAGCAGACACACAAAAACGTTTCGATGGCCCTGCGGTACAAGCAGCGTATGATGCTGAAGGCAAACCGACCAAAGCACTTGAAGGCTTTATGCGCGGTCAAGGTATCACGGTTGACCAGCTTTCGACTTTCCAAGCAGGTAAAGTTGAAAAAGTATGCTTCTTGAAAGATGTCAAAGGTCAAAGTCTTGACGTTTTACTACCACAAATTTTACAAACTGCATTGGATAACTTGCCAATCGCAAAACGTATGCGTTCAGCGGCAAGCCGTACTGAATTCGTACGTCCAGTAAAATGGGTGGTATTGCTGAAAGATGATCATGTGGTTGAAGCAACCATTCAAGATCATAAAGCAGGTAACGTGACGTATGGTCATCGTTTCCATGCACCTGAAGCAGTGACTTTGGCGCATGCAAATGACTATTTAGCAACTTTAGAAAAAGCTTATGTCGTTGCGAACTTTGAAAAGCGTCAAGCAACCATTCAAGAACAAGTGAAAAAGTTAGCTGATGAAGTCAATGCGACTGCGATTGTGCCAGCAGACTTACTTGATGAAGTCACCAGTTTGGTTGAATGGCCTGTTGCGTTACGTGCGACCTTTGAAGAGCGTTATTTAGCTGTTCCTCAAGAAGCATTGATTACCACCATGCAGGACAACCAAAAGTATTTCTGTTTAATCAATGCTGAAGGTAAATTACAACCTTACTTCATTACCATTTCAAATATTGAGTCAAAAGATCCGATTCAAATTATTGAAGGCAATGAGAAAGTTGTACGCCCTCGTTTGTCGGATGCAGAATTTTTCTTCTTACAAGATCAAAAGCAACCGCTTGCATCTCGTAAAGAAAAACTCGCGAATATGGTGTTCCAAGCGCAATTGGGTACGCTTTGGAATAAATCAGAACGTATTGCTAAATTAGCCGTTGCGTTGTCACCAATTACAGGTGCTAATGCAGCCGATGCAGAAAAAGCAGCGTTACTCGCTAAATGTGACTTAACCTCTGAACTTGTGGGTGAATTCCCTGAACTTCAAGGGATTGCAGGCACTTATTACGCTCGCCTTGAAGGTGAGAATCATGAAGTTGCTGAAGCTTTAGGTGAGCAATACTTACCTAAGTTTGCGGGTGATGTATTACCACAAACCAAGACGGGTACAACGATTGCGCTTGCAGATCGTTTAGATACGCTTGTTGGTATTTTTGGTATTGGTCAAGCGCCAACAGGTTCTAAAGACCCATTTGCATTACGTCGTTCTGCAATCGGTATCTTACGTTTAATCATCGAAAATGAACTTGATGTGACGATTGAAGAACTGGTTAACTTTGCACTTCAAGGTTATGGCGATGTGGTTAAGGATCATGACAAGACACGTGCTGATGCGGTTGCGTTCCTTGAAGGTCGTTACCGTGCCAAGTATGAAGACCAAGGCGTTGCGGTTGATGTGATTCAAGCCGTTCAAGCACTTGCTCCAAAATCTCCACTTGATTTTGACAAGCGTGTGACTGCGGTCAATCATTTCCGTACATTGCCTGAAGCGGCTGCATTGGCTGCGGCAAATAAACGTGTTGCCAATATTCTTGCGAAAGAAGCAACGCCTGAAGGGGCTGTGGTTGAAGCAAATCTGGTTGAAGCTGCTGAAAAAGCACTTTTTGCAGAGTTATCAGCTTTAACACCAGTGGTTCAGCCTTTACTTGCTGCACGTAACTATACAGAGGCACTGTCTAAACTTGCCGCACTTCGTGCGCCAATTGATGCTTTCTTTGAAGGTGTAATGGTTATGGCAGAAGATGCAGAATTAAAAGCCAACCGTTTACGTTTATTGGCTCAGTTGCGTGATTTATTCACAGCGATTGCAGATGTGAGTGTATTGCAGGGTTAAGCCTTTAGAACACTTGATCTTTTAAATAAACCCCACTATATATTTAGTGGGGTTTATTATTAAAAATAAATATGGAAAATTTAGAAGTCTTTCTTATCAATTTATTCATGTTAGGTGAAAACTTCTCTAACCATAATAATCAGCGAATTCGTGATACAACATTCATAGAATGTGCAGGTTTTAAGTTTGAATTTAAGCAGCTTAATATCCACCTTAAGCAAAGTGAGTTTATAAATCAAAGTTTAATTACCACTAGAATCACTATTGAAAACATTAGTTCAGACCAAGTTGAGCATGTTTTAGAAATTATTGATGATCTTTGCTGGCTACTGTCGTTTGCTCAACAATCTCCAGTTCGACGCTATAGCTATAAAATCGGTTCAGCCGAATATGAAACAAACTGTTCAGGAGCTGTTGTTAATCCACTTCGTACAATAATTGAAGATAGCGGTAAAGAAATCCGCAACTTTATTGAGCAAACTTATCCAACTTTTAAAAAACTCAAAGCGATTAGACAGCTTACGGTAGTCTTCGGTTATTTGTGTGAAGCCAATCGCTCCACTTTAGCTTTAGAGATAACTCTAATTTCACATTACGTTGCAATAGAAAATCTAAAAAATACGTTTGCCCTTGAACAAGGCTATATATATAAAGATGGCAAGTATAGCCACCCTTTATACCCTCCTCAGGACTACCATTGTAAAAATAAAGAAGAATATTGCTTTGATGAAATGACCGCTCAATATATTCATAAGTCATACGGTAAGTGTGGTTCAACCGAAATGACTAAAAGAATGTTTATATCCGCCAAATTTAAACGAGCTGAAATATCTCCTTTCTTAAAAAAACGGAACAAAATTATCCACGAAGGTATTTTATTACCTTTCGGAGATGAAAATTATATGGAGCAAGCTATAGAAGACCGTGGAAATGTCAGCGACCTATTACGAAAATATCTGCTTACGCTCTTAAATTACAAAGGTAGTTATTATTTAAGTCGAGATCGAATAGGACCATCAGGGCTTATTGATTAAGTACCATCCCAAGAAATTTTCATTTACCCAAATCACAACGGTTTACGCACTGTATCAATTTCACATCACCTACATTCTTTTCTTGAACTTGACGATAAGCTATAAAACTTGAATTGCAACAACATTGCCAAAAGGATAAAAGATGATGAAAAAAGTACCTGCACTATATTTAGCGACTGCACTGATCGCATCGTCTTCTCTCTGGGCAGCCGAAACAAATACAAATACAGCGAATACAAATGCTGCAACGGCTGAAAAAACACTTCCTTATGGTGACAACCCTAGTCTCGGTCGTGTATTGCTGTATAAAACAGGTAAAGGGCTACAAAACTTAGGTGATTCAATTCAAGGTGTATCTGAAAATACATCACAAAAGATCAGTGAAAAGTGGACAGATACCAAAAAATATACCGAAGAGCAATCTGAAATCGTTCAGGAACAAACACAAAAAGCCAAACAATTTACCGCTAAAAAATGGCAAGAAACCAAAGATGCGGTGGTGGGTACCAATGATGGACATGTTCCTATTGAACGTGCTGAACTTAGTCAGCCATCATCGAACTAAATAAAAAACCTCTAATCAAAAGTTAGAGGTTTTTTTATTAATGATAGAGATTTAAGCTGTTTCAGTTTCGAGCTTAACCTGACGATCAATCACATATTCATTTAAATTAAAATGACTGAGTTGCTGACGCATCTTAAACGTCGTCCACGGCCATACCGTACTGTTACGCCCATTTCGATCAATGAAATAACTCTGACAGCCCCCTTTGTTCCAAACCGTCGTTTGTAAAGCCTCTTGCACGCGTTGATTAAAATCAGCCATACGCACAGGATCGGGTTCTATGGTTTTGATATTTTTTTGAATCGCTTGTTTCAACGCATCCATAATATAAGTGAGCTGCGCTTCAATGATGATAAAAGCAGAAGAACTCACCGCAATATTCGGTCCAAACATCAAAAAGCCATTCGGGCAATCTGCCACCATCGTTCCCATATAGCCTTCTGGACTGCCCTGCCATACGTCAGACATGCTTTGCCCATAACGGTTATAGACTCGCTGTGCAATTGGCGGTTCAGCCACTTCAAAACCCGTACCAAGAATGATCACATCAGCTTCAAAAGTCGTGCCATCACTGGCAATCAACTGCTTGCCTTTCACTTCGCTCAACGCCCCTGCAACAACATTGACATTTTCTTGAGCTAAGGCTGGATACCATTCATTAGATTGTAAAATACGTTTACAACCAATCACATAATTTGGTGTGACTTTGCGACGTAATTCAGGGTCATTAATGCCCTGTTTAATATGAAATTCAGCAATACGCTGTACTTGTCGCATCGCAGCATTACTTTGTAACCCACCATTTAAGGTTTCAAAGATGCCATAGACTGATCCACGCATCACCGACTGAGTGACAGGAATATATTTAAATAAGGTTTGAATCGCACTTGGCAGCGGCATATCGGATTTAGGTAAAATCCAATGCGGTGTGCGTTGAAACACAGTGAGTTCTTTGACCAAAGGCTGGATTTGTGGCACAAACTGAATTGCGGAAGCACCTGTGCCAATGACTGCAACACGTTTTCCTGTTAAGTCCACATCATGTCGCCAACGCGATGAATGGAAAATCTCACCCTTAAAATCTTTTAAGCCTTGAATGTTTGGAATGATAGGCTCATGCATTGGGCCACATGCCATAATCGCAAATTGTGAATGTAATTCGCCTTGATTGGTTTTAATAATCCAGCACTGTTTTGCATCTGACCAAGTTGCTGCAAGGGCTTCATGTTGAAAACGGACATGCGGTAATACTTGGTATTTTTGTGCCGTATTTTGCAGATATTGTTTGATTTCAGCTTGCCCTGCAAATACACGACTCCATGTAGGATTGGGTTCGAAAGAATACGAATACAATGCCGAAGGCACATCACAAGCACAGCCCGGATAGGTATTTTCACGCCATACCCCGCCTAATTCATCGGCTTTTTCCAACAAAATAAAATCTTGGATACCTGCTTGTTTTAATTTAATGGCTGCGCCTAAACCCGCAAAACCACCACCAATCACAATCACTCGATAAAATGGCACAGTCTTCGATTTCATACCCATAACCACGTATTTCCTTATTTTAATTCCGTGAACAACATCGCATAAACAACTGAGAGGGTCATTATCAAGATAGGCCTTTTCTTAGGTCATTTTTGACACAAATTGTTAAAGTAGTCTGCTGAAGATTTTAGGCGAAAGATTTAGCTAAAATTTACAGTGTTGTCTCAAAACACAGATTGAACTTCTTCATATTTCTCTACACACTTAATCACATAAATTCATAGAATTGGAATTTTGCAAATGATGCACCGCTCATTCAAAATGATGGTACTACCATTACTCAGCTTAATCAGTTTCACTGCATGTTCTTATTTACCGACAGCATCACCTTCGCCCATAAAACAGTTAGAACAAGTACAAAATATTGAAGCTCTTCCCAATACCAAAACAAATTTGGCAACATTGAGTCGCTCTAACAATGGTTGTCTGATCCAATTTACAGGCTATTTTAATGGTGGTGAAAGTACAGAAACGTGGTATTTCAAAAAGGATCAATTAAAGAAAGCATCTTCTGAAACATACCAATACGTTGTAAATCAAAATCATCTTGCGGCTACATCAAAACCTCTGGTTGATTCTAAAACACGTCGTGCCACTACTTTTGATATTCAAAATCCAGATGTAACGAACAACTTCAATAAATTGAAAAGTCATTTTAGTCAAAATGCACTCGCGCAATGCGCCTAATGCGTCATAGCTGAATACCGATGATGCAGGGTCTTAGAGTCTATCCAGTATTAATTTCATTCTTTTTTGGCAATTGGAAAAATAATTTGTTAAATTCTCCCCCATGAGAAAACCATATCCCAGCGACATTAGTCGAGAAGCCTTTAAAGAAATTGAACCGTTACTATTGAGCGGAAGAAAACAAACACGTCCAAGAGTCGTTGATGTCTATGAAGTGTTTTGCGCCTTGCTCTATATTCTAAAAAGTGGATGTCAATGGAGTATGCTTCCTCGATACTTTCCACCTAAAAGCACTGTGCATTATTACTTCTCGATTTGGAATAGAAAACCATCAGAAACTGAACCTAGCATACTTGAGCAGGCTTTAAAAAAATGTGGTTGGCGAGGCCCGTATCAACAATGGACGGAAAGAACAAACGAGCTTTATCATCATTGATTCACAAAGTGTAAAAAACACAGATACCGCACGTAATAAAGGCTATGACGCTGGTAAAAGAGTTTCAGGGATTAAAAGACATATCATTGTTGATACTCAAGGTCTGCCTCATGGAATATTTGTTACGACAGCAGATAAAACAGATCGTCAAGGTGCATTAAATGCGATAAATTTGCATAGAGATACCTTACAAAATGTAGAGGTTGTACTTGTTGATGGTGGTTATACAGGCGAACCCTTTTCTTTGGCTGTTAATGATTTAATCAGAGCGCGAGTTGAAGTTGCTAAACGAAGTGAATTACATAAATTTGCAGTCATACCACAACGCTGGGTTGTTGAAAGATCATTTGCTTGGTTAGAAAAATGTAGAAGGCTTTGGAAAAACTGTGAAAAGCACCTAAATACGAGCCTTCAGTTCATTAATTTAGCCTTTTTAAGGCTACTTTTGCATAGAAAATATTCTGGATAGATTCTTAGAATATTTGTGATCCTGCGATCAAAACAAACCAAGGGAAATATGCTTTTCACCTATTTCTTTCAGTTATATTGAGATGAATTATTTAAATAACATAACTTTTTTATTTTATTTTTCATTTAATTATAGAAAATATCATCTCCACAATTTCTAGCTACAGTGTTTTTAAGCTGTAATTTGCTTGTAAAGTTTTGCTGAAATCCATCGCTTTCTCTGTTTTGCTCGCTATGATGCATTTGCGTTGATGAAGTACCCCAATACGGTACATCGCTAAGGAAATTGCAATGAAAAAAATGATCAAAACAGCTATCGTGACAACAACTCTCCTTGCTTCTGCATCTATTTTTGCACAAAACGTTGGTGTCAATGCCAATGGCTCGGCGCAAGTGAATGTCGAATCAGGTGGGTTGATCAAAGGCGTTACTGGTGCAGTTAAAAATACAGCACAAGGCGTTGGTCATGTAGCTCAACATGTCGGTCATGCTGCTGTAGATACAGGTGTAAATGCCACTCAAAAAACGGTTGGTGTCGCAACCCATGTGAGTTCACAAGTCATCAATAAAACAGGTGAGGCTGTCAAAAATACGCGTGATTACACCGTAGACAAAGTAAATGATGGCAAGAAATTTACTGCTGACCAAAAGGCCAACATCAAAAAACGAATTGAAGAAAAGCAAACTAAATCTAAAGCATTAAATTTAAATGCGGAAACGAATTTAAATACACAAGTGAATGGTAAGACTTCATCTCTAAATGCAAAAACAGGCTTAAATGCAGATAGAAAAAATCTGCAAACAGGTGCCAATGTTGGTGTGAAAGTATTAGGTGTGAATGCGAACGTAAATACCAATGCCAAAGTGGGTACAAACTAATTTTCTAACCAATCATCCAAAGCCCTTTGCTTAAGCAAAGGGCTTTTGACGATGTGATTTAATCTATCAATCGTAGTTTGGTCTGCTCATCCGCATGATCTTCAATAAAATGTCCCTGCCCATGATCATCACAACTCAAGGTTAAGTTTTTATAACTGAGTTGATAATATTCAGGATAGCGTTTAAAAATCAATAAAGACTGATCCAAAGCCAAAGCTTCACCGACTTTGACTAACTTATGAATCCAACGATCATTCATCGTCAAAACATAAGATTCTGCATTTAACTCAAGTTCAACAACGGCATTCACACTGGCTTTCAATGGCAGCAAATATTGTTGATTCGCCTTAATTGCTTCAGCGTTATAAGCCTCTAGCTTTAAGCTGACTAAATTAAAAACTAACCATGTATTTTGAATCGTGCGAATGGTTGGCACTGAGCTGTCCATCTGTTGCATAAAATGCGGATGAATACCTAACTTCCGTAAATTTTGCTCAGTACCCTGTTGTAGATTAAATAACTGTTGAACCAATTTTTGCTTAAGAACAGCATCAAAATAACGTTCATCTAATTCAAAATCGTTATTTTGCAAGATTCGCAATAAAGCCTGATGATGTCTGCTCAATAATGCATCTAGTACATGGCGATAGTAGAACTTACTTTGCTTTTTAACCTCTCGAACGCGCTTATAAAAATAAGTAATCTCAAAAGGTTGCTCAACAAAATCATTGAGTAATTGCGAACTTGCCAAAACCGAGAGTGCTTCATGTCCTGTAAAAGGCAAATGAATCACATGCATCTTTGGTAATAAGGGCTGTATTTTTAAGAAATGTTCTTTATCCTCTGCATAGTATGGATCATAAACAATGATGTATTCACGAGATGAATCCACTTCATCCGCCTGAATCTGCATATTTTGATGAATAGATGCGTCAAAAAATTCTGCATAACGGCGATCATGAACCACATCAGGGTCTATCGAATATTGTGGTACAAAAGCAACGATTTTATGCATATTCAATAAATTAGAATATTTAATCGCAGCATAGCCTCCCATTGATCCACCGTAACCCACAATCTGCTCAAACTGTTGTAAGATCGGCTGAATCTGTCGCTGCATTTCAAACATGCTGCTTTTAGGAAACCAAGTTTTTTGCTTCGGCATAATACCGATGACATTATATTGATATTTTATGAGTGATTTTTCAGCATTAATCGACATTCCTTTGGCACGACTAATCAAATCGCCAAACGAAACCACTAAAGTGTCACTTGAACCTTTTAAAAAAATAACGCGAATATGTTCATCTTCAAATATTATTTGCTTATCCATGCTCACACTGAAAAATTAATCCTAGGCTTGTCGCAAAAAGCCATCAAATGATGTCTTTGCCAAACCCTATTTGCGGAGTATCTTATTTTATAGAGATAAGACAGATTAAAAAGCGCAAAAAATGACACAATCCTTGCATCCTGCTGCACAAAAAGGCTTTAGTTTAGGGGCAGAACTCTATCAGCAAGTTCGCCCCAGTTATCCACCAGAAATCCTCGTTTGGCTGCAAGATCAGCTCAAAGTCGGTGAAAATTCCACTGTTATTGACCTCGGTTCAGGGACTGGCAAATTCTTACCTCTCCTACTTCAAACACAGGCAAAAGTGATTGCTGTTGAACCTGTGACGGCGATGCGAGAACAACTGCAGCAAAGCTATAGCACAGTAGAATGTCTACAGACTTCAAGCGATCAACTTCTGGTGAAGGATGAATCCATTAACGCCATTATTTGCGCCCAATCTTTCCACTGGTTCTCCGATATCGAAACGCTCAAGGAAATGTATCGGGTATTAATTCCTGCAGGGCATCTTGGACTGGTTTGGAATCAACGAGACATTACTGTGGATTGGGTAAAAGCGTTGGCGGATGAAATTGCACCTTTTGAAGCAGATACACCGCGTTACCATAGTGAGAAATGGAAACAGGTTTTTGAGCAACAACAATTCTTTCAATTCAATGCTCTTCAGACCTTTCAACTCCAACATACAGGCACAGTAGAACAAGTGGTCAGCAAACGGTTACTTTCCACCAGTTTTATTGCAGCAATGCCAGAACATCAACAACAGCAATTGAAAGCAAGATTTGAACAAATTGTATTTGATTTTACAGGGCGAACTGCGCAAGATCAGATTGATTTTCCTTATACAACCTTTGCTTACCATTTCCAAAAAATAGCAAAGTAACAATAAATCAGGTGTTTCTATGACCTTTAAATTTAAAACCACGATTGCACTCAGTTGCTTGATCAGCTCTACACTATTACTGAGTGCTTGTAACAAAGACCCCAAAGCACCCTCTCAGCAAGAACAGCAAACTCAAAATTCTAATGATGCGATTGGTCAGCTTAAGCAAATCCCTATTAAACAGTTCCCTACAACGGCTGACGATGCGCATGATATTGCAATTTTAGATGACTATGACCGTCGTTTTACCGAAATGAGCGACAGCATGGAAATAGAACTTGCAAAGATGAAAGAAGCCAATTCACTCACACCTGAATTTGAACAACAACGCCAAAAAGATAATATCCGATCTGCACTCAATATGCTGAAAGCGTTAGAACTCAAAACCGAACAAGGTCGTTATATTCAAGGGCTTTTGTATGAATATTGGGATAATCAAGCCAAAGTACTCGAGCAAAGCACCTTAGCGAGCACAACAGAAAATACTGATACAGCCAAACAAGTTGATCATCTAAATGAGTATTTACATGCGCAAAGCCAACTGCACCATTGGAAAAGTTCTCAACCAACAGAAACTAAAAAGGCTAGTGAGTGATATAAAAAATTGAGGGTCATACGACCCTCTCTTGTTCAACAAGATTAGATTTTTTGTTTTTCTATCCACTGAATTGAATTAACACGGAATAACTCACATGCTCCATCGCCTGTATCGGTTGGTGTTAAAGAAGATTTCCAAACCAAATTTTTATCACGAATCTCGACCAACTCGCCTTTCAACTGCACCAAATCCCCACGCTTCACTTGTTTGATTTGCTGAGCAATTTCAGGATTTGCAGGAATAATATGCATATTGGACACCATTTGCATGGCTTGATCGGCAGGAACAGGCAGTTTATCAATTTTCCAATTCAGATAACGATCATATTGATTCACTGAAATTTTACGTGCAATCTCAGGCTTGGCAAATAAGCCCCAACTCACAGCATAATCAATTGGAGAGAACTTGGCTTGTTCGTCATCCTGATACATTTTAGAGCCGAGAATACGAAAGTTGCCATAAAAAGGCTGTAACACCGAAATAGACTGATCCTTTGCGATCGGCGATAAACCATTGGCAATGTTATATTCTATTCCGCTGGTCGATGCATGTGCCTGCCCAAGCATAACCACCATGCCTAAACTCATCCATAGACGTTTTTTCATGGCTCATCACCCTCAAAATCTAACTAAATTCTTAGAAAAGCGTACCTCTTCATAGTATGCTTAGACGATGAAAAAAATTACTTTTTTTAGTAACAATCAAACTTACTTTAGTCATATTTTTGTGGCTTTGTTACTGATTTCTCTAATCTGAATCAACGAATGGATCTCTATGATTTATCAATTCTATCAACGTCGAGTTTTCCCACATTTACTCAACCAAGTCATGCAAACTGCAAGTCTAATGGATAAGCGTCGTGAATTATTGGTTCCTATCGAAGGTGAAGTCCTCGAAATAGGTTTTGGTACAGGTTTAAATATTCCTTTCTATGGCAATGTTGACTCACTTTATGCTTTAGAACCCAACCCAGACATTTATCATCTTGCCGTTGAACGAGTTCAGCATGCGCCTTTTTATGTTAAGCATGTACAATCCAGCGCAGAGAAACTTCCATTTGCCGATGCAAGTTTAGATCATATTGTTTCCACATGGACACTCTGTAGTATTCCAAAACTTGATGTTGCCTTAGCAGAAATTTATCGAGTGTTGAAACCTACAGGCACCTTTCATTTAATTGAACATGTGAAACATCCTGACTCGATCAAATTACAATCCTTACAGACCCTACTCACTCCGATACAGAAAAGGATTGGAGATGGATGCCATCTCAATCGTGATATTGAACGACACCTTGCACAAGCTAAATTTAAATTTCTTGAAAAAGAATATTTTGATGCAGATGGTATTCCTGCGATTGCACAAAAAATGCTATTGGCTCGCGTGCAAAAGTTATAAATTCAAAGCAGTCATTAATTTTCAAAATCAATTCTTAGCGTTTCAAAACGAATACGTCCTTCACGTACTGCTTGAGCAATTGCCTGCTGTCCTTTGCTCAAGCGCGCACCACCACTTTTAATATCAAGTAGAATCACTTCAATATCGTCCGCAGTCCCATCACCATCACGAAAATCGGTATAGCCATCAAAAACCACGTAATCGACAGGATCACCGAGAAATTTTGCATCACTGGGTAAATACTGAAATTCAGGTAAAATCGGTGCAAACTGTTCTGCCATTTTTCCTTTTAACACCGCACGACTTGTATTTACACTACGTTTCTGTGCATCTAGCAAAGCTTGCTTATGTTCTAATTCTAATTCAGCAATATATTTTTCATATTCCGCCTGAATACGACCATTCCGCGTATTGGACAAAATCAGCGTGGTAATCACAACACCAATACAACCACCAATTAACATTGCAAGCCAAACTGACATAAAACTTTCCTTTTTCTGAATCTGCTATTTAACTGCAACATTAAACTTTTGTCATGTGTCACACACTCTACTGAAAAAGATGCTAAGGTATAGTTGAATACAAAATGCTTGTTAAAAAATCTAATTTCATGAAAACCATATTAATTGCAAATCAAAAAGGTGGCTGTGGTAAAACCATGACAGCCATTACGCTTGCCGCAGCACTGTCACAAAAGGGCTATAAAGTCGCGTTGGCTGATGCTGATAACCAAAAATCATCATTACAATGGTTAAAACAACGCCCTGAAACTGTTGCTGCCATTCAAAGCCTCGACTGGAGGCATGAGAAATCAATTGGTGATGCACCTAAACATCTCGATTATTTAATCATTGATGCCCCAGGCGCACTGTCAGGTGAGCATGCAGAACAACTGGTCAGCGAAGCCCATGCGATTGTGACCCCTTTACAGCCCTCGTTCTTTGATATTGATAGTACGCGTCGGTTCCTAAAACATTTACAAGACATCAAACGAATACGTAAAGGAAAAGTACAAATTCTGTTGATTGCCAATCGCGTGAAAGCGAATAGCTCTAGTTCAAAAGACATTCAAGACTTCTTTAAGAAGATTGAACAAGAGCCTGTCGCATGGATTTCAGAACGTAGTGCTTATGGCACGTTGGCTATGCGAGGTTTAAGTATTTTTGATAAACCACAGAAAAATTTTGTGAATATTCAAAGCCAATGGCAACCCGTTCTGAATCAGTTAGTCGATGATCCAAGTGAATGGTTTTAAGCCGCCTTGCTCCATTAGCAGGATGGAACAAGGCATGAGGCCATTGATGTAACTGCATTAATAAAACTTATCTTTATTTAGGTTCAATGAAAGGTGCGGGATTTTGGCTAGGTTGGTCTGTGTCATCACCCTCATCTTTCAGGTTATGCCTCATTTCATCACTATCGAGGTTTTCCATAGCTTTACGAATGGTCTCGTTACCGTGACTGCCATCATTTGACTGGATTGCCTGTTCACGTTCCGCACCTTGCTCCTGTAGTGCATTTTCAGGATTTTTAGGAATATCTTCCCTTTCTATAGCCTGCTGTAATTGATCACTGTCCGTCAGTCCTTCCACTTGCTGATAACTGAGTTTATCATCGTTCAAGAGGGTAGCCACTGCGCTTTCGGCTTGTGTACCATTGCTGTTATTCGGTTGTGAATGATGGTCCTGACCTGTTTTTGGAGAGGTATTGTCCTGATTATTTGAATGTGTCATCGAACTGCTCCTTAAATTCACTTTATGGATGTGTGATGAATTCAATATAACAATACGCTTTGTAACTCTTTGACAACTCTTGTATTAAAGTCGATAGCAAATGTTGCTATGGTAAGTTGCTGTATTGCAGTCTTAAAACTTTCGTAAATGCTGAGATATAGATGCTGAGATATACATATTGCCGATCACGGGCCACTCCATTGAAAATAATCGGCTGGCTGAAACATGCCAGCGGTTTAGCCCCTGATTCCATTTAGAGATTTCAACGTGAAATTACTGAATGAAAATTTTACTGGACGCATTTTTCAGTTAATATGATTTTATTCAACTTTTAGCCCTAGAGACGGAAGCTTGTGCAACAATACGCTCCCACATTACAACGTGTTTTATTGTTTGGACTGTTCTTTGTCTTAATGTATTTGGGATTCAGCATTCTCAAATACTTTATCGTTCCTGTTCTTTGGGCAGCGATTATTGCTTATATGACATGGCCTGTTTATTTATGGGTACAACGTCGTTTTTTTGGTGAAAATCGACCAACGCTAAATGCAACGATCATGATTACGTTGGTCATTTTAGTGATTGGGGTTCCCTTTATTTGTGCCATTTTCATGCTGCAACTTGAAGGTCGAAATTTATATTTTAATTTACAAAAACAATTATTCTCAGGTCATATTCAAGTCCCCGAATTTATTAAAACACTACCAATTGTCGGTAAAGATATCAGTCGTACAGTCAATGAATTAAGTGCCGATCCAAATAGTATTGCGAAGAATGTTGCCGAATGGATACAAGGTCATTTGAGCTATGGTCGTTTTGTACTGAGCGAGATTAGTCGAAATTTAATTAAACTGACCTTTGCAATCATGACACTGTTCTTTTTTTATCGTGATGGGCAAATGATTTTGTTTCAGGTGAGTCGTGCATTAGAAAAGATCATTGGTCCTCGCGTACATCATTATCTAGAAACCATTTCAGAAACAACACGCGCTGTAGTATATGGTGTGGGATTAACTGCTGTAGCACAAGCCATTTTAGCGGGTCTCAGTTACTTTGTAGCAGGTGTGCCTAACCCAATGCTACTCACCATGGTGACGTTTATCTTGGCCTTAATTCCATTTGGAACTCCCATCTCCTATTTAGGAGTTAGTTTATGGTTATTTGCTCAAGGCCAGACTGTCGAAGCAATTGGTGTTATTACATGGGGTGTCTTGATTGTAAGTAGCTCAGATAATGTGATTCGACCTTTAGTTATCTCAGGCGCAACCCAAATTCCATTCATTTTAATTATGTTTGGTGTGCTAGGAGGAATCGCAAGTTTTGGCTTAGTGGGCTTATTTATTGGTCCAGTCATTTTGGCGATTTTATTGGCGATCTGGCGTGAATGGTTACATGAAAATGTTCAGGAGCCAATCGCTGCTATTGAAGCACCACCTGAAATAAAGCCGTAATCTATTTACACGACTTACCATTTAATCTTACTGACAACTTAGGAGTTATTCCATACTTTGTTTGAATCCAACAAATAAAGATGATAGATAAGGATAATTTGCAATGATTGCAACGGTACAAAAGTCTTGTGTTCTGGCAAGTTTAGTTTTGATGATGAGTGCATGTTCGTCTATTAACTTAGACAACAACGCATCTAAAATTCAAACACAGCCAACGACAACAGATCAGAAACAACTCATACAAGTTTATCAAGTCGACGCCAAAGGTATAGGTGCATCGATTGGAACAGTAACATTTAAGCAAACAGCAAAAGGTTTACTCATCACCCCTGCGCTTTGGAAACTTTCCCCAGGTGAACATGGTTTTCATATCCATGAAAACGGCTCATGTGAAGCAGCATTAAAGGATGGAAAAATGGGAGCTGCTCTTGCAGCAGGGGGACACTTAAACCCTGATCACACTGCCAATCACGGCACACCAGAAAATGGTCATTTAGGTGATTTACCTGTACTCGTCGTCAATGACAAAGGTTTTGCAGTTACACCCGTCATTGCTCCTCGCCTAAAACTTTCAGATATTCAAGGTCGTGCGATCATGATTCATGCAGGTGGAGATAATTATTCAGATACACCTAAGCCTTTAGGTGGTGGTGGCGAGCGAATTGCCTGTGGTGTTATTCAATCATAAAAGCACTGGGGGTATCTAAAAAGATATCCACAGTTTTGTAGATATTTTATCCAGCTACAAATGACTACGCTATTGGTTCAGCATATTATTCACTAATTGATTCCCTTGGCTTTACGTTCTTGCATCACTTGTTTGAGTACAGCTCTTGGTTGCATAAACCAAAAACCGATCAAACTGACACTCGTTAAAGCAAAAGCCCAAATATGGAAATGCGTATAAAGTAGACGCACCAATTCTATAATCACAAAGAAACTCATCATCAATAGCATTGAAACAGCTGCAGCGACTGTCCCTTTGGATACTTCTGAAGACATTAATGCAAAACGATATAAAACTGAAAAACTAATCCCCTCTCCTAAGCTTATTAAGGTCATACCCATCAATAAACACGGCACTAGATAAGTTTGCCAAATCACGCCTAGCACCAAAAACAAGGTTCCGAGCAACATAATGGGTAAGCCCATCAAAATCGTTTTACCTAATGGAAAGCGATCAATAATCTTAATCAGAATAATATTTCCCGCAATAAGCCCGAAAAATACAGGAAATTGCGCTAAACCATATTGCACACTACTAAGCTTCAACTCATCGACTAAGATAATGGGTGACAGCGCAATCCATAGCATTAATGGCATCCCAACCAAAGGTAAAGCAATGCTTAACCCTAAGAAACGGCGATTGGTGAATACTTTTTTGAAATCATCAAAAATATAACTAAAAGGTTGTCTAGCCCGACGCTCTTGGGTTGCTGGCATAAATTTATTTAGACCAAACCAACTCAGGAATGAAACGATTGCAATCGCAACAAAACCCCAATGCCAAGAGACATAATCAATCAGAAATGCACCAAGAACAGGCCCAAGTAATGGCGCAAGCAATGAGATATTGGCCATTAAGGCCATCACTTTAATGGCATCACGCTCCTCAAATGTTTCCTGAATTGCAGCATAACCCACTGCCGAAATGACCGTAAGGCCAATTCCCTGTAAAAAACGTAAAGTCAGGAATTGTTGAATATTGTGCGTGAGTAAAATCAGCAAACAACAGATGGTAAAAAATGCCACGCCTGCCAATAATACTTTTTTACGTCCAAGACGATCTGAAAGAGGTCCAAGTAACCAAGCAACGCTTGCTCCACCCAATAAATAAAAAGACATGGAAGATGGTGCCCATGTTGCACTAACACCGAATTGTTCCGTAATCGCCAACATCGCTGGTTGAATTAAATCATTACCGATATAAACTGAAAATTCGAATAGCACTAAAGCTAATGGAAACATGAGCGTTATACGGTTTAACGTCATGCTCTGATTATTCGTCATCATGTTCTATTCACAAAAATAACCAATTCGTATACAGCCCATTTCCACAAATAAAAGGAAAATAGGATCATCAGCACACGATTTTATGGCTTTGATTTAAATTAAATTTTGATTTTCATGCAGTGAGAGCGCATGTAAAAATGTGAAAACACCGTATTCACAAGGTGTATTAAGAAAACAATTTATTTACGTGAGATTGGTAAAAAGTTTTACCTATTGGAAAAATTTCCAAGCGCAACTTTAGCACTTTTTAAAAATGCCTGCAATTTAAGCAATAAAAGGAATTGTGTGGATATGTGAATAACCCAAAAGTTATCCACATTTTTGTTTGGTTTTTATTCATCGTCAATTTATCAATGAGATTCAGGAACACAATTCAAACTGGAATTTATTGGTATTGTCCCCTCTCGCACACTGATAACTTTGTTTTTTATTTACAATCTTCCAGACTTCTTGATCACGCTTTAACTCATATTCGGTACGAATAGCTGCAACAGAATCATCTAATTGCGTTTGTTCAACGGTAATCTCAGCATCGGTAGGATTTTCAGCGCTATTAAATTGTTGATCAATTTTGAGATTAGTTTCATCATGAAATAAATTCGGTTGATCAAGTAATACCGCATGCATCGCTGTACTTTTTTGCACAGCAGCTTGTTGTTGTGACTGATCAACGGGCTGATTACATGCCGTTAAAACAAGTCCGCATCCTAAAATCATCCAAATTTTATACATTTTGTACCTTTCCTATTTACCACATGCATTTATGCTACTATGCAAAACTGAATTTCAAAGCAACAAAATGTATGTGACTTATGAGAGATTTGTTGTATTTATCAATCATTTGAACATCATCACAAATCACTAAAAAACAAATTTTATAACATGAACATCACCACGGATTAGGCATAACCAATGTCAGATTTAGCAAAACAATTAGCAATTATTTTAGTCGTCAGTAGTACGATTGTCGGCTGCTCGAAAAAAGAAGAAGGTGCTGCAAGCGATGCATCTGTAGCGACAGAAAGTGCGGCGCCTAATAGTGAAACAATTCGAGCAAATGCAGCAAAAAATCCTGAACAGCTGGTCAGCACACAACAAAGTGCTCTCGAACAAAATCGTCAATTGATTAAAAGTGCTGAATTACGCTTTGAAGTAAAGGATGTATTAAAAACCACATCTACACTTGAACAGCAGTTATTGCAATACAACGGCTATATTGAAAATAAGCAAATTGATTATCAAGTGAGTGACCGTTCTCAACATGATCGCATCGATGGAACCGTGGATATTTATGAGAAAATCACACCAACAGTACAACTGACGGTACGTATTCCAAATGCTGAGGTCACAAGTTTCTTAAACAATATGCTGCCTTTGATGTTGAATTTTAATACGCAGAGTTATGAAGCAAAACGTTATGAGTTAAAGCTATTAGAAGAAAAACTCAATACCGCAAATCAAAGTAATAGCGCATCTAATGCAGTAAATAATCAATTACAACAGCTCACTGATTTAGAAGTGAAAGATCGTCTAGCATATAGCACCATTCGTTTAGAGTTTTTCCAACAGCCTAAAGTTCGTAAAAGCCAAGACTTAAATATTCATCGCATTGCAACATTAGACAGTGACCCATTACTCACTCGAATCGCTCAAGCCTTCAAAGTTGGATTATCGTATTTTAAAGAAACCATCATATGGTTGATTCAATTTTGGGCATTTTTCATTGTGATTATTGCAGTTTGGTTAATCCGTAAAGCCTATAAAACACGAAAACAGAACCCATAATTATTGATTTTTAGTCAATAGTATTTTGCTTATTTACACATTTTTACTCATGAATAGATTCTCTAAAATGTGTCCAAGTTTTAGAAATCTATTTTTGAGTTTAATTTTATGAGCAATATTTTAATTATTAATGGCGCGAAACAATTCGCTCACTCAAATGGTGAATTGAATGACACCCTGACTGACTTTTCAGAATCATATTTAAAAGCTTTAGGTCATACACTACAAGTGACTCGTACCGACAGTGACTATGACATACAAGCAGAAATTGAAAAATATTTATGGGCAGATGTGGTGATCTATCAAATGCCAGGTTGGTGGATGGGTGCACCATGGACGATGAAAAAATATATTGATGATGTATTTACGATTGGTCATGGTTCACTTTATGCCAGCGATGGACGTAGCCGTTCTGATGCTTCTAAAAAGTATGGTTCAGGTGGCTTGATTCAAGGTAAAAAATACATGTTGTCGCTCACATGGAATGCACCAATGGAAGCGTTCACTGATCCTGATCAATTCTTTCACGGCGTGGGCGTGGATGGCGTTTATTTACCTTTTCATAAAGCCAATCAGTTCTTGGGTATGGAATCATTACCTACATTTATCGTGAATGATGTAATCAAAATGCCTGATGTGCCAAGCTATATCGAAGATTATAAAGCTCATTTAGATCAGCATTTTGCGACTGCCCATTAAGAGAGAAATCCTATGTTGACAATTATTGCTGAAATTCAGACACATGCAGGTGCAGAACACCGCCAAGCAGTGTTAGATGCTTTCCAAAAAATCATTCCAACTGTATTGGCAGAAGATGGTTGTCATGGTTATGCGCCACTGATTGATCACCTGCCAGAAATTGCGATGCAGACGCAAGATGAAAATAGCATTGTGATGTTAGAGCAATGGGAAAGCACAGCTCATCTCGAAGCGCATATGCAAACGGCACATATGTTGAAGCATTTTGAAGCGACCAAAGCGCATGTGGCTAATGTCAAAGTGCGTATTTTGGAAAGTGGGATTTAATAGATAAAACCATTAACCTAAGTTCGAAAATAATATGATACTCGGAAACGTCATCCGCAACTGTTTGAGACAGGACTTCATTAATAAAAGGATGTTTCTGCGATTTATTAAACTAGTTGATGGTAGGTCAACGAGTTTTGCGGATGACAATGCCTTTGCCTACTTTGGGCGAAACCAAAGTAGGGCGAGCCGCAGGCTGATCCTGAAATTAGATAAGCACTCGGCAAGCCCCCGCCAAGATAATTATTTTTCAATGAGTTGGAAATATATAAGTCCAACCAAGATGGTGAGTAAAAAATTTTACTGATAATAATGCTGCTTTAAATGACGACTATATTCCGTTAAATAACGCTCTAAGCCCTCTCGACGATCAGCTTTTTGCATTTCTTTAGCAGCCAATTGCTCTATTTTGGTTTCCAGTAAATTCAGAATAGCGGCTTGTTCCGCTTCTGGCAGTTGAGCTTTTTCTTTCTGCTGTTTTTTAATTTCCAAATAATCTTCTGCCCAATGACGTAATGGATCATGCTCATAGACTTGCGCAAATAAATCGGTAATCAATAATTCAGGCATGACTTCTTGGGTTGCTAACTCTGCCGACATCAAACCACGGATCGAATAAAATACTTTCTTATAAGTAAAATTATCCGCAGTTTGCATCACTTTCATGCCACCTTTTGCCAGTGATAAATAGTGGTGATATAGCGCACTATAGTCGATTCGCTCAATCAGTCCATCGCGAAAGGTTTGCCATTCTGGAAAAGCATTAAAATAAACAATATGTGCTCTGACCCATTCCAATACCGTTGGGTTACTTTTTGCCAATAAGCCAAACATTTTGTCGAGATCATAAGAAACGAAATCAAAATCACCGTCCATGATTTCGATCAGATCACGATATTTTTTATAATCAAAATATTGGTCTTTGCTCGGCAAATGAAAACCGCGCACATCATAGTCACTGTCAGGGCTAGCCATCCCCCATAAACGACTACCACTTTCAATATAAAACAATGGAAGGTCTTGGCGTTGTTCGAATAGTTTTTCGATTTCGTGATGGATGTTCATATTTCTCTCTAAGATTCGATTAAACGAGAATTTTATTATTTGTAACCTATCAATTTGATTCTTTACTCTTAATTTGTCCAATAAAGAATAGTATTTTTAATTTAATAGCTAAGTTAACCTATAACACATCAGTAAAATAGATAAGTCCTATCCGTTCATTTTTTAAGTTATGGAGTTCGTAATTCTTGAAGAAATTTAATTCTCCGTCATAACAAAGAAAATTTATTTCACAATGAATAAGCTCTACTAATATCCATGAAGAGAAGTCTTTGAATATAAATGAACAAGAGTAAAATACATTTCCAATTTTTACTCTCAACATAATACGCATACACTTTACATTATGTTCATTATAAAAATGATCAATATAGTCTCCATATACTTGATCGCTCTCTAGATAAATATAAGCTTGAGTTTTCATATTGGTTTTATAAAAAAGCGCATCTTACGATACGCTTTTAGCAGAACTTCTTTTATCTAATCAAGCATTAAAGATCAAATAATTTGCCTGGGTTCATAATCCCATTCGGATCAAACGCCAACTTCAATGCTTTCATATATTCAATTTCTTCAGGCGAACGTGAATACTCTAAATATGGCTTCTTGGTCATACCGACACCATGCTCGGCAGAGATCGAACCATCATATTTTTTTACAGTCTCAAACACGTATTTATTCACCACCTGACACTTCGCAAAAAACTCGTCTTTAGTTAAGTTTTCAGGTTTTAAAATATTTAAGTGCAAGTTACCGTCACCAATATGGCCAAACCAGCAGATTTCAAAGTCTGGATAGTTTTGTGAAACGATCGCATCAATTTCTGAGATAAACGCAGGTACATGCGTAATCAATACTGAAATATCATTCTTATAAGGGATATACGGCGCAATCGATTCCGAAATATCTTCACGTAAACGCCATAGGCTCTGTGCTTGTTCTAAGCTTTGGCTCATTACGCCATCAATCACCCAACCTTGTTCCATACAATGCTCAAAAATCTGCATCGCTTTATCCATGATTGGTTCATACGGCGCTTCAAATTCGAGTAATACATAGAATGGGCAAGTTGTTTCAAATGGACGCTGTACATGACCACGATCCAAGACTTTTTGCATTGCCACTTCACCAAAGAACTCGAATGCAGTTAAGTCGATTTCTTTTTGGAAAGCATGTAATACAGGCATTACCGCTTCAAAGTCAGGCGTACCCAATACCATCACTTGTAAGTTTTGTGGCTTACGCTCAAGTTTAATCTCAGCCTCAGTCACTAAACCTAATGTGCCTTCACCACCGATAAACAAATGCTGCAATGCATAACCCGTCGCATTTTTAATCATGCCTTTGTTTAAACGTAAAATATCGCCTTTACCCGTCACAACTGTTAAGCCAAGTACCCAGTTACGTGTCATGCCGTATTTGATGACTTTAATACCGCCTGCATTGGTTCCGATATTTCCACCAATTTGACTAGAACCTGTCGATGCAAAATCAACTGGGTAATACATGCCTTGTTGTTCGGCATAATTTTGTAATTGTTCAGTCACAACACCCGCTTGAACGCGAACCATACGATCCGCTGGCAAAAATTCTAAGATTTGATTCATCTTGTCGAAACTAATTACGATTTCGCCATTATTCGCCACAGCACCAGCCGATAAACCTGTACGACCACCCGATGGCGTAATCGCAACATTGAATTGATTGGCAAGTTTTACAATCGACTGAACTTGTTCAGTACTTGATGGAAAAACGATGACTGATGGGTTCGGATCAAAATGTTTAGTATGATCTCGCCCCCAATTTTCTAAACTGTCAGCATCGGTTTTAATACGGTTTTCACCTACAATTGCCGTCAATTGGGTCAATAATTCAGGTGTCAAAGCGACTGAAGCATTCATCGTTTACAGGCCTAGCAAGAAGTAAATATAGGGCTTTTGGATGACAACATAATATTTTTCAAAACCTTATAAACAAAGGTGTCGAAACATCCAAAATATAGAAACGCTAGCGAAAGCATCAAACTTTCAATTGATCAGTTTGATTATCGTATTTCTTTATTTTACATGTAAGCAAGCGAGGGATAAAGCACAGGATGGCAATAGTGTCATAACAAAATGTGTATAAAAACTAAAATTCATTCGGAACTGAAAAATTCTCAACATTTATGCTGAGCTAATTTTAAACGAAATATCTATATCTCAAAGCTCTATGCTATGATACTGCAACTAAATTTTGGCCTTTGTAGCGGAGCCGTAATGAGCCAACATCTATCACTACCGAAAGACAAAATCCGTTTCCTTTTGTTAGAAGGTGTGCACCAAAATGCCATCGATACATTAAACGCTGCGGGTTATACCAACATCGACTACCACAAAACTGCACTTGAAGGTGAAGCTTTAAAAGAAGCGATCAAAGATGCTCATTTTGTTGGTATTCGTTCGCGTACTCAATTGACTGAAGAAATCTTTGAAGCAGCGAATAAATTGATTGCGGTAGGTTGTTTCTGTATCGGTACAAACCAAGTCGATTTAAAAGCAGCGATGTCTCGTGGTATCCCTGTTTTCAACGCACCATATTCAAATACACGTTCGGTTGCAGAATTGGTTCTTGCTGAAGCAATTTTATTACTTCGTCGTGTACCTGAAAAATCAAAAGATACACATGCAGGCGGTTGGAACAAATCTGCGGTTGGTTCTTTTGAAACGCGTGGTAAGACTCTAGGTATTATTGGCTACGGTTCAATTGGTTCACAACTTTCAGTTTTAGCTGAAAGCTTAGGTATGAAAGTTTGCTATTATGATGCGGTAACTAAATTACCGTTAGGTAATGCACGCCAAGTGGGTTCATTGGATGAGCTTTTAGAAACTGCTGATGTAGTTTCTTTACACGTTCCAGATGTTCCTTCTACACGTAACTTCTTCAAAAAAGAACAGTTCGCGAAAATGAAAGAAGGTTCGATCTTCATTAATGCTGCACGTGGTACATGTGTGATTATTGAAGATTTAGCAGATGCGATTAAATCTGGTCACATTGCTGGCGCAGCGGTTGACGTATTCCCGAAAGAGCCAAAAGCTAATGGTGAAGAATTCGTTTCTCCACTTCGTGGCTTAGACAACGTGATTTTAACACCGCACGTAGGTGGTTCTACGATGGAAGCGCAAGCAAACATCGGTTTAGAAGTTGCTGAAAAATTCGTTGCATATTCAGATAAAGGTATGACGCTTTCTGCGGTGAATTTCCCAGAAATCGCATTACCACTTTCTGATGGCCAACACCGTTTACTGCACATCCACAAAAACGTTCCGGGTGTGTTGTCTAAAATCAATACATTATTTGCGGAACAAGGCATCAATATCTCTGGTCAATCTTTAATGACCAAAGGTGATATTGGTTATCTAGTTATGGATGTTGATGCATCTGCTTCTCAAGAAGCACTTGATACCTTAAGCCAAGTTGAAGGCACAATTCGTGTACGTGTATTGTTCTAAGCTAAATTTAGAATAATCTATAAAAAGCCACAGCAATAGCTGTGGCTTTTTTATTCGCATTTGAATTATTATGTGAATAATATACCAATCGTTCAAATAATAAGTTGCTTCTCTAATGTTCAAAACCCCACTTCATGCCTTATTGTTGTTAATGATTGCCATGCTGTGTGTACAAGGAAGCGGTTCTTTAGCCAAAATTCTATTCCAAAGTTTTCCAGTCCTTACGGTCTCAGCCATGCGTCTGTTTTTTGGTGCACTCATTTTAGCAGTGATTTTTAAAATTTGGACCATCAATTTCAAAGTAGTGCGTTGGAAAGCGATTCTCAGCTATGGTGTTGCACTTGCTGGAATGAATGCCCTGTTCTATTTATCACTGGAGCGTTTACCTTTGGGCTTAGCAGTTGCCTTTGAGTTTATCGGCCCTTTAAGTGTTGCACTATTTCATGCACGACAAAAATATGATTTCATCTGGGTCGGTTGTGCCATTCTTGGCTTGGTTCTATTATTTCCTCTACAACAAGCACAACAAGGTCTTGATTTAATCGGTGTTTGCTTTGCCATCGGTGCAGGTGCATGTTGGGCGCTGTACATTATTGCAGGACAGAAGCCATCTGGTATCTCAGGCAATCATACGGTTTGTATAGGCATGAGTATTGGTATGCTGTGCCTACTTCCTTTCGCAGCCTTTTCAGGCGCAATAGATCGAGTGTTTGAACTACCCAATTTATACTATTTTATTGGGCTTGCGATTTTAGCCAGTGCATTACCCTTCTCATTAGAAATGATTGCTTTGCGCAGTTTAACCCCACTGAGCTTTGGTACATTAATGAGCTTAGAACCTGCTGTCGCTGCGCTTTCAGGCTTTATTTTCTTAGGTGAAATGTTGCTTTGGAATCAATGGCTCGCTTTAGCAACGATTATAGCTGCATCGATCGGTTGTACTTTTACCACTCAACAGGCTCGACAACAGAAAGAGGCCCAATAAAATTTCACCGTATGACCATAATGTCGTTTTCACAGCATATAATCATCGCGCCTATTTTTAGGTCTGTTTACTTTGATTTTGTAGATCTCCCATGAAAAATATTCAGTTGGTCGCTGTGCTATACATGGTTCTTTCCATGGTGGCTTATCAAATCAGTGCTTCATTTGCAAAACAACTGATTGCGACACTTGATCCTCTCACCGTGACCATTTTAAGGTTGAGCTTCGCCACTATTCTAGTTGCGATCATGTTCCGCTCATGGAAAGTGATCGCTAAACTGAAATACCTAAAATGGCGAGATTTACTGCTATATAGCGCTTCTTTGGGCTGTATGAATATCTTGTTTTATAGCTCTTTAGGGAAGCTGCCTCAAGGCATTGCGGTCGGTTTAGAATTTATCGGTCCTCTTGGTTTAGCTTTACTTTCAATTAAGCAACGTAGTGATTACATCTGGGTAGCTTTTGCCGTCTTAGGAATTGCACTGATGGTGCCTTGGCATGATACAAATACCGAGCATTTTTCCTATCTTGGCGCGGCGTGCGCTTTAGGTGCTGGATTATTTTGGGCATTTTATATTTATTTCGGACATCGAGTTGTACAACAGAATATTGGTATGCATGCCTTAACCATCGCAATTGGTTTATCTGCCCTGACCTTACTTCCATTTGGTCTGTGGAGTAATGCACCTGCTCTACTCGACACTCAATATTGGGGTAAAGCTTTAGTCATTGCAATTCTAGCTACAGCTATTCCTTATGCACTCGATCTCATGGCACTAAAACGTTTAAGTAAACTCAGCTATGGTACGCTTTCAAGCCTTGCACCTGCGCTTGCTGCTTTAGCAGGACTGGTATTACTGCATGAACAAATTAGCTTCATCCAGTGGATCGCACTCACATGTATTATGATTGCATCAATTGGAGTGACCTTACGTGGTGAAAAATCTCAAACACAGTAAGAGCACTCCTTTCTGCTCATTCTCGTTATAACGAAAATTAGCTATCTGCATTTTTATATTTCTGATATTCAGTAAGATATTTTTTACCTAGTTTTTCCTTTTCATCATCCTCTAATATTTTTCCAGCCTGTTGGAAAAATTTATGTTCCTCTTCCTTTAAATGATGATGGACTTTTTCACTTAATTGTTTTGCTGTCGCTAACCAACTCGGATTACTCATATCAGTTTCTTCTAATTTTTCAATCAGTTCATCCATTTCATGATGCTCAGATAAAGCATGGCGGGTAATATCTAAACCCACATCATCAAACATTAAAGGAATATATAAATAGCGGTCTTCGGCAACTGAATGCGCATAGAGTTCATTCTTAAGCTGTTTAAATAAATGTTCCCTTTCTTGAGTATGTCCGCTGGTCTGAATTAATCGTTCAGCTAAGTTACGTTGTTGTTCGTGGCTTTCTCTGAGTGCCTCAAATATATTCATTATTTACCTCTACGATGGCTAGCATAATCAACACTTACTTCAATTCTTCTCTAGTTGATCTGTTTGGCTGAGCCTTCATATTAAAAAATGACACTTTTTTAAACAGCGATGTTTGCGTAGATTTTTGTATGGAAAGTTTATTTTTATAGATTAAACTGCAACAAAGATTTGATAAGCCAACCGACAAATTAAAATACTGACCAAAATCAAAAATAAAATACGAATAAAACCACTACCGTATTTCAAAGCCAAACGTACACCCAATAATGAACCTGCAATATTTGCAGCCGCCATCATAAAACCAAGCTGAAAGAAGATATGCCCTGCGGGAATAAAAAAACTCAGTGCCGCTAGATTAGTCATAAAATTACCAATCTTGGATAATGCAGAAGCATGTAAAAAATCGACTTGAAGAAAGCGAATAAAAAAGAAGATAAAGAAGCTGCCTGTACCAGGACCAAAGATTCCATCATAGAAACCAATCGCTAAACTACCTAATGCGGCAAAAAATAATAATTTTGGTGTGATGTGTTGATCCACATGCACTTGCCCAAATTGCTTTTTCATAAAGGTATAAATTGCAATTACAATCAGCATAACTAAGACAATTGGTCTTAATATATGAGTAGGCACCAGTGAAACGCAGGCTGCACCTACATACGCACTGATAAAAGCAAAAATTGCGATCACCCATAATAATGACCACTGCAACTTTACTCGACGTACAAATGAAAGAGCTGCAGAACCCGTTCCAAAAATAGAAGCCAGTTTATTTGTTCCAAATAATGTTGCAGGAGCCGTTTGTGGTAATGCACCCATTAATGCTGGAATCTGAATTAACCCACCACCACCAACTGCCGCATCAATTGTTCCCGCACAGAATGCAAAGAACACTAGACTCAGAATCAGCTCCCATTCCATCAATATAACCTTATAAATTCAACAAACGTTTTGGCACAAGACGCTTTTTATCTGTAATTTCAGCTAAGCCTAAACAACGCTCACCATCGAATACCAATACTTCAGCAGCAGCTTCGTGCTCAATATTACTTTCTTGACCATTACCAAAATATTTTTCACGCCCTTCAGGTAATTGAACCCGTGGAAAATGTTCAACAGGTGCATAAACAGGTAACAATAATGCATCCCGCTGTTCCTGAGTAAGCCCTTCTAAATATTCGATGGTATAACTTGGATTAATCTCAAAATGACCTGTTTGAGTACGATGTAATTTTGTTAAATGTCCACCACAGCCCAAAGCTTCACCAATATCTTCACCTAACACTCGGATGTAAGTTCCTTTAGAACACGTCACATCTAAGGTCAAACTGTCTTCTGTAAAATCAATGAGTTTTAACTCATAAATCGTCACTGGACGCGCTTCACGCTCAATTTCAATTCCTTGGCGCGCTAACTCATACAAAGGGCGACCTTCTCGTTTCAGTGCCGAATACATCGGTGGCACTTGCTTGATATCACCACGGAACTGTTCTAGAACCTGTTCAATATTAGCTTCAGTTAATGCTGGCACATCTCTTTGTTGAAGAATTTCCCCTTCAACATCACCCGTAGCAGTTGTTTGTCCAAGTTTTACTGTTGTTTGATAACGCTTGGTCGAATCCAATAAATAATGCGAAAACTTGGTTGCCTCCCCTAAGCAAATCGGTAATAAACCTGTTGCAAGCGGATCTAAAGCACCTGTATGTCCTGCTTTCTGTGCATTAAAAAGTCGACGTACTTTTTGCAATGCCGAATTAGAACTTAAACCTAACGGCTTATTTAATAAGAAAACACCACTCAGATGGCGATAAGAGCTTTTTTTCATAAATGAAAAGTCAAACAAGAAAGGTGTATTTTATCAAAACTATTCATCGGATTTTTAAAAATTAAACGCTCAAAAAAACAACATCTATGCTAAATTTATTTTCGTTTCCGAAATTAAAAGCAAATGGATTATGCTTAATGAATAAAAATGGAAAAAAAATAGCATTATTATGTAGCTTATTGATCATTTCAGCAGTCACGCTGAGCGTATTGTATTGGTTATATCCAAATCAGTCTCAGCAATCACTTAACTCAACTGATCAATATAGCAACAACAGCAATCCATCACAGTTGCATAAGAGTCCAAAGAATATCAATCAACTCGATACTTCTTTTAATAGCACCAGCCAAATGGATACTGAGATTGACTGCAAATTACAATTCAATAGCGCTCAGCATTTAATTGTGAATGAACACACGCGGAATTGTTTTGAGTATTTTATTTCTCAATACGGCGAGCGAAATATTGATGAAATTCGTTATAACTTTCAGCTTTATCTCGCTAAAACATTTCAAGCTTCACAACAACAGCAAGTTTTAACCTTATGGTCACGTTATTTAGAATATCGCCAAGAGCTCAGTAAGTTACAGACTCAACAACCCACACAGGAAAGCTATCAATATTTCCAAGCTATTTTTGACTCTATGCATGATTTAAAACAACGTTTCTTTTCAAATCCTGAAATTGAAGGCTTATTTGGAACGGAAGATGTTTATCAGCAATATACGCTTGATCGTATGCGAATTTTAGAAAACAACGCACTAAATGCCTCAGCGAAAGCGAAACAATTACAACAACGTTTTGAGCAGCTTCCTCAAGATTGGCAAGACAACCTCAAAGATTTATCCAAACTCGACGATTTGCATGCATTAACGGCACAAATCAAAGCAAGACATGGTTCAGCTCAAGAACTACGTGATATGCGTGTTAGTTTGGTCGGTGAAGCCGCCACACAACGCTTAGAACAGCTTGACCAACAACGTTCTGACTGGAAACAACGTGTGCAGTCCTATCTAGATGAACGCAAAACCATTGTCGATAGCAATATGAGTGCATCAGCGAAAGATCAAGCAATTCAAAAAATCAAATCACAACAATTCCAATCAGCACAAGAACAACAGCGTTTGCAAACTTTTGAAACTGTCTATGACCAAGGAGGAACCTTACCTTTTAGTAATTAAGAAACATCTTAAGGCATTGAAATAACGCTATTTAGCATGGATGCAATGTCTCGTTCGAAAGAACATCAAGACCCATATGAAAACAAAAATCGAGAGAAATATCATGCAAAAACTAATCCGCTGTCTTGCACTATCTATGATAGCAATGAGTATATCAACAAGTTACGCATCAAATACAACGCAAGTTAAAGACAATAATGTCACGTCAACATATGCAAAAACCAAATATCCGATGGTCTTTGTACATGGTGTCGCAGGTTTTTCACGCGTTGGAAGTGATCCATTAGGCGTTGATTATTGGCATCAAATCCTACCCGACCTTGCACGTAATGGCGCAAATGTCTGGGCGACACGACTTTCACCTTTTAACTCAAATGAGGTTCGTGGTGAACAACTGGCGCAACAAGTTGAAGAAATTATTGCGATTACTGGACAACCTAAAGTTAATTTAATTGGTCATAGCCAAGGCGGTCCAACGATCCGTTACGTGGCTGGCATTATGCCAAGTAAAGTTGCATCATTAACCAGTGTAAGTGGCACTCATAAGGGTTCACCTGTCGCTAGTTTAATTATGAATGTAGATGGTACTGTCTTAGGTACAGCTGGCTCTGCCGTCGTAAACTTTTTCTCAGGAGCGATTACATGGTCACAAGGACTCAACCCCAAAAGCTACCCACATGATGCTTTAGCTGCTGGTCGTAGTATTTCAGTTGAAGGTTCAAAACAATTTAATACACGATTCCCTATGGGTGTACCAACCACAAGTTGTGGTGAAGGTGCATATCAGGATAAAGGAATTTATATGTATTCATTCTCAGGGACTCAAGCAGTCACAAACATTCTTGACCCACTAGATCCCCTATTTGCAGGTACGAGCCTAATTGTCGATATTAAAGGAGATAATGATGGTATGGTGAGCCGTTGTAGTGCTAAGTTTGGACGTACAATTAGAGATAATCTCCCTTGGAATCATGCAGATGAAGTGAATCAGGTTTTAGGTTTGAAATCACTGTTTGCACCTGATCCAATTGATATTTATCGTCAACATGCCAATCGACTAAAATTACAAGGATTATAAAACAGCCATAAAAAAATGCGCCAAAGGCGCATTTTTTTGCTTTACAACAAAGTTAAAATTAACCTTGTTTACGAGCTGGTAACTTTTCACGAATACGTGCAGCTTTACCAGACAACTCGCGTAGGTAGTAAAGTTTAGCACGACGAACGTCACCACGACGTTTCACTTCGATTTTAGCAACGATTGGAGAGTGAGTTTGGAAAACACGCTCAACACCAACACCGCTAGAGATTTTACGAACTGTGAAAGCAGAGTTTAAACCACGGTTTTTCTTCGCGATTACAACACCTTCAAATGCCTGAAGACGCTCACGGTCACCCTCTTTTACTTTAACTTGAACGATAACAGTGTCACCAGGAGCAAAAGCAGGGATATCAGTTTTTAACTGTGCATTTTCAACAGCTTGAACTAAAGGATGTTTACCACTCATTGTGGAATCTCCAATATGTGCGGGAGAGAAGAGGTCTCTTATACCGCTGAGGATAGAGGCTAAAACGCATATCGCTCGTTTAACTTTCCCTTTAAAGCAAAATTACTCTAAAGAGCCTATTTTCAACTTAAACTCAGTTTAAGTAGTAACTCGAAGCAAAGCTTCTCGTCTGTTGCAAACACAAACTTCTAACAGTTTAGTCTTGCGAATTTTTAAGCCATTTTTTTTGCTGTTTAGTCAACTCAACTTTATCAACCAACTCTGGTCGACGATCTAAAGTTCGTTGATAACGCTGTAAAAAACGCCATTTCTCAATATTGGCATGATGTCCTGATTTAAGTACCTCAGGCACATCTAACCCTTCGAAATGGTCTGGCTTGGTATATTGTGGACAATCCAGTAAACCATCCACAAAAGAATCTTGGATCGCAGATTGCTCGTCAGACATGACATTTGGCAATCGACGAATAATACTATCAAGCAACACCATCGCTGGCAGTTCACCACCCGATAAAACGTAATCCCCAATTGACCATTCTTGATCAACATAATTTTGGATTAAACGCTCATCGACACCCTCATAACGCCCACACAATACAATCAAACCATCATAACCAACGAATTGTTGTACTGCCTGTTCATTTAAGGTTTTCCCTTGCGGTGACATATACACCACTGGGGCATGAACACAGCCTGCTTGTGTTGCAAGTTGTTTAGCATGGTTAATTGCTTTTGCCAAAGGCTCAGCCATCATCACCATACCAGGACCACCACCGAAAGGACGTTCATCCACTCTTTTGTAGTTGCCCTCAGCAAAATCTCGTGGGTTAATGCAATTGACTTGCACGATGTCACGCTTTGCTGCACGTCCGCTAATCCCGTGCGCTGTAATCGCTTCAAACATTTCAGGAAACAGTGTAATGACTGCAAAAAACACCGCAGACTCCTCTATTTTCCTGCTGCGCTACTATTCCCAAAAGGATTAGTAGTCTACGCCCCAATTGACGTAAATACGACCAGCTTCAAGATCAACGCGTTGTACCACATCTTTATGCCAAGGAATCATTCGCTCTTCAGCATCAATACTATCAGGTGTCGCTTTCACGACCATGACATCATTAGCACCGGTTTCAAACAGTTCGTAGATTTGACCAAGATTCACTTCTTGTTCTTCATCATCAAGACCTAACACGGTTAAGCCTTTAAGATCAGACCAGTAGTACTCGTCTACATCTGCTTTAGGAAGCTGTGATTTGGCAATCCAGATATTTGCACCAACTAAGTTTTCTGCACCCGTGCGATCATTCACGCCTTTTAATGCAACAACCAAGCCTTTGCCATGTGGTTTCCAACGTTTTACATCTATGGTTTGCCAACCTGCCTTGGTCTCAATGTACCAAGGAAGGTAGTCAAACATATTGCTCATAGGTTCTGTGTTAGAGTAAACCCAGAGCCACCCATTCAATCCATAAGCTGAACGTAACTGTCCAATCTGAATACGATCTTCTGGCACATTCTGTGTCGATGTCATGGGCTACCTACTACAATTATGCAGTAGTTGCAGCTTTTTTAGCTTGAGCAGCTAAAGAAGCAACGCGATCTGAAGGTTGAGCACCTTGTGCAACCCAGTGAGCAAAACGGTCAGCATCTAAACGAACTTTTTCAGCTTTACCTTGTGCAGTTGGGTTAAAGAAACCAATACGCTCGATGAAACGACCATCACGTGCATTGCGGCTATCAGTTACAATGATTTGATAGAATGGACGTTTTTTTGCACCACCGCGCGCTAAACGAATAACAACCATGAGAACAACCTTATAATTTTTACGGATTATCCCTGCGCCGACCATCGGCAGCACTTCAAACCCCTTTCATAGAGGGCAATATTCTACGTTATATTTGCTTTGAAAGAAAGACTAAATTCAGAGTTATCCACAGTTTTGAACTTGTAAGAAGAGTTGCTAGTATCTGAAGTGGCACGCTACTTTAACTAAATCAGGAAAACTATTAAATAAAAAAGCAAGCTAATTAAGCTTGCTTTTGGAGACTGGAAAGGAACCGATTAACGTCCATCCCAGTTTGAAGTTTGGGAAAGGACACATGTAGATGCCCCTTTGGCCCAAAACCTCTGCCCTTGATCATTCAAACAGAGGACACCATTACCAAATTGATTTGTCCCACTTTTAGGTGTTGCAACTAATACCCAAGATGTAGCTAAAGTTGGTGAAGGGTTGAAACTCAGGTCATATAAAGCACCACCTTGTTTAGGTGTAGTAGTACCACCATAAAGCAAATTAACTGTTGCATTTGCAAATGTTCCATTAGTAGCTTTATATGCTTGCATACGTTGAGCAATAAATAGCATCTCACTTTGAGCATCTACACGCTGACTGCGAATCTTATACTGTATATACGAAGGGTAAGCAAATGCAGCTAAAACCCCTATAATTGTGACAGCAATCATCAATTCAATCAGTGTAAAACCTTTCTCTTCAATTACCATTTATTTTCCCCACCCACACCACAGCTAGTAAAAGTGACATTAGCAGCTGTTTTATTTCTACATTGTGTCCCAGTATTAGTCATTAAATAACTAAAGTTCTGCGGATCTGTGCTTTCAGCCCGAATCACCCATCGTTGCCCTAACGCCGTTACATCAGTCAATAATTTTGTAGTATCAGTACCATCCCTAATAGATAACTTATAACGAATATCAGTTCCAGTGGCACCAACAGGCAAAACTAGTTGAGATGTTACTGGGTCATACCCCACCAGATTACCAGTTGTGTTCTTATACATATAACTTGCATCAAAGCCTAAGTAACTAAAGTTTTTACCTTTATGGCGTTCCAATTGATCAGCTAAACGTTGTATTTCTTGTTGTGCCGTACTTGCAACAGCTCGACGTGAATACACTTGATAGCTTGGAATAGCAATGACGGCAAAAATAGTAATAATTACCAAAACTACCATTAACTCAATCAATGTAAAACCTTGCTGGGATGTTTGCATAGTCATTGATCCTTATTGCGCATACCGCTCATACCATCTGTTTGGAATGAATTTTAATGCACCTCCAGTCGCTATAAATTTTGGCTTATTCGCTGGTGTGCAAGTTTGCCCAGCAGGACACGTATCGTTCGGATCTGGTACAACAATAACTCGCTTGTTCGGATCCTCATCGGGACTGCCAACATTCAAAGTTACAATCCCAGAACCAAGGTTATAGACGTACTTTTCACCATCTTTACAAACGCCACCAGGTAAACATATACGTTGAGTAAAAGTATGACCTTTCACGCCAGCACCACAACTAGACGTAGTACCATTGTTTGATGCATCAAATTGAGTGACATATAAACTACCTTGTAAAGCAATCGGTGTAGTCAAACCTTTAATAACGCTAGCACCTGCTGCCGTTGTACCATCAATTTTCTTATTAAAGAGATAATACCATCCACCCCAACCAGCTGTCTTATCAATAGCGGTCGCTGTTGTAGCACCATTAATAAATCTAAGTTTGGTATTTACTGGAGTTGTAGCATTTTCATCTGCTTTGGTACGAGCATCTAAATTAGTACTTGGAAAACGGCCAGCATCCGTACTAGGATAACTATCATAGTCAAAAATTCCATATGCACCATCAAACTGCAAGTTAGTTGGATCTTTCTTTTGAGGTGAGTCACTTGTTGCTAATATAGGTGAACTTTGATTACCAGAAACAAAAGTTACTACAACCGTATTTCCACCAAAGATACTTGTACTGGCTGCACTATTATGTGCCGTAAAGGCTGGTAATGTATAAAAACGCGGACTTGTACCATTATTATCATGCAAGTCTAAGATTTTAATAGTTTGCGTTTTGAATGTATCTTTACCATCATTTTTAAAGTCGATTCTAAAAGCCTGTCCAGCTAAATCTCCAAAATATATATGATCAATAATACCGTCATTATTCCGATCAACACTTCGAATTTGACTAGCTACACTATACTTTAAACTTGGATTATTAGTAGAATCTGCATTCCATAGCAAATCACCCGTATCCGCATCAAACATATATATACCCGCACCAATTCTCTTTTCTGTTCCATCAGCGTTCAGGTTCGTTTCTTGCTTATAGTTATATATCTCATAACCAGCATAACCAGTACGAATACCATTCGATTTTAAACCATCTCCATCATCACCACCAGCATCATACCCCCCTCCCACGATCATAACTAACTTACGTTTACCATTCCAATTTACATAACCAAGTGTAGGTTTCGACCAACTTTGCCCCATTTTGGCTAAAGCATTGTAAGTTACTCCTTCAGGATGATTTTGTGAGTAAACCTTACTTGTTGATGGGTCAATTTGAAATTTAATTTTTGGACTATCAATATTTGTAAGATCAAGAGCATAATAACTACGCCCCCCCATACGCATACCACCATAAACCCATTGTTTACCAATTAAGTCTTCTGTTTTACTTCCTCCAGATACGGTACGAGATGCACCTGCGACAGTTAGAGTTCCATCACTTTTACTAACGTAAACTGTATGCGAAACCCATTCACCATCCATACCATAATATAAGGCATTTTTCCCTGCGGCTAGATTACCACCACCTTGTTTGAAGGTCTCTGATTGCTTTTCAATGATTTCTTTAGGGACAAAAGCAAATTTTTCTATCCCAGTACTAGCATCAACAATCTCTACTAGACCTTGTGTAGTACCAAATAAAACATAATCTTCACGATTAGTCGTATCAATACTAACTTTTCCTGTCGTTGCATCTTTAGAAGCAATTGCTTTGCCTGATTGTGTAATTAAGAGAGGTTTTGAATGATAAACACTACCCATTTGACGCAAACTTGCCGATTGGGTAGATAAATCTAAACCATTCGTATTCGTACCATCCGATATAATATAACCTAGTAGTCCCATTAGGGCTGGCGCATACTTCGTATCTGTTTTCGTTTTATCATCACTAGTATATTTATATGTAATCTGTGATAAATTAAGATTTTGTGAGATTTGACCATTATTAGCGGCCTTAGTCCCATCATAGTTATAATCTGTCAGTAGTTTTCGCCCTGTTTCACCTTGTGCATTTCGACCTAATGTTAAACGATTTAAAACTCCGCCCTTTTTAAACAAAGCTGTGCCATCTGGATAACTAGATTTACTTTCCCAAATATCTGCTAGATCTTGTAGGACACTTTTCTTAACAACAACCGTATTATCATCAGCAACAGACTTACTTGAATAAACCCCATTATTTAATACATAATATTTTTTAAGATTACCAAACCAAATTTGCTGTACATCTTCAGGTTTAACCTTTGGTTCAAACTGTGGAAAATATGCATATGGCTGCACTATAGAGGGGTTCAATTCATCTAATGGTATTGTAGACGAACCTGTACTCATTGATGGAATATCTTTGTTAAGCTGTTTAATAAAAGCATTAATACTATTCACAACATCTTGTGAATTTGATCCAGCAACCCAACCCCCATCACCTAACGTACCCCAAACTTTAGCATCTTCTACATCGTTATTACCTGTACTAGTAAAATCACTACCAAATCCAACCACGACTGTTTTAATCTGTAACCCTACAGGATTCTTAGCAGGATCCAACAATGATTGGGCATATTTACCAATACATGACCATCCATTATTTGATGAGTTAAAATATCCAGTCCTACCAAGTAAACTACTATAAATATTAGTGCGATTACCAAGTGAACTGTTGTTACAATTAAATAAACCCCCTTTCGTTGACAAAGACTGTTTCATCAACTTGTATGCTGTTCCGCTTACACCATCTGTCCCTGTGCCTATACCACCACTCGGATTAGGCTCGCCATCAGTCAGGAAATAAATTCCCTGCCCACTACACTCTTTTTTAGCAGAGTTATCTATCTGACTTTTAATAGAACTTGGCATATCATATATTGCACCATCTTTTGAGGTGCTTATAGAACTACTAAAACCACTATTATTATTATCCGTATCATCTAATGTCATATTATAATTGAAACATGTGGCGGAGTTATTACCTACATTACAAGCTCTACTACTAGTAAAACCTGCAGGTACCGAATAACCCGAGGAAATATAGTTCCCCCAATTCGAACAAGCTTTTCTATTCGTATTCCAACTTTGGCAAGCCCAACCTGTACTAGGATTACCATTAAAACGCGCATAAACAGGAACATTCACTGTGACTTGCGGTAAGGCAGTCGTAGTCCCAAGCAAATATGCAGCTGCATCAGCATAAGCATAAGCAGTTGGAGTGCTACCACTAGCAGATAAACTATTAATCACAGTTACTAAATCATCGCGATGAGTCACATTTTTATATTTTGGAATATTCTCCCAAACATAAGTACAATCACTTCGATTACCATACGTACAACTAATATTTTTGTCCGTTATATATGGTGAAGCTGTACTAAATCCTGTCGGCAATTTAGTACTATCCCCTCCCCATGACAAACAATTATAATTATCCGGATTCCATGTTTTACATTCATTATAGTATATTGTGTCTACATTCTTACCACTTACGACAGTACGTACAGTATATCTCGTCCACCGTGGTTTAATATAATTTCCATCTTGAACAGAACCTGTAACTGTCCCTAATGCTTTAGCAGGAATTCTAATATATCCCTTAGTCGCACTAAATGTCGCCAACCCTATAATTACTTTATCTTCAATTCTTGGGGTCGTAGACGTACCATTTAATGCATCATTTAAACCTTTTTTGAGGGCACCTATACGATCTTCATTATAAGAATTAGATCCTGCCCCCATACTTCCAGAGGTGTCTAACATCATCATTAAGGTCGTGGTCCCTACACTATCTTCAGGAACTTTGTAAATTTCAATATCACTAGCATAAGTTGATGGTAAGCTTACACACAATAAACTAGTAATCGCAGCTGAAAGTGCAGCAACTTTAAACTTAGACACCACAGAGGTCTGCTGACGTGGTGTCATGTCGCTTCGATTTTGTACATTTTTCATGTTTGACACTCCTCTATGATGCACCTGTTACAGGCTTTAAGGTATATTCCATCTCTTGATTACTGTAAGGCACGTTATTTGTTTTCAAGCAGTCGGATACTGTTTCATTATTTGTTACAGTACTATCAACAAAACTGGTGTAGTTTGATAAACAGGCTTGTATATCACTTGAACTATTACTACTTAAATTAGGGATAATAGATGTAACGTTAACTACTACTTTTTGAATTTTTTGGGTTTTAGACATTTCTGAATCATCCCCTTCAAGCAAATGTTCCCAGTCTTGACTATTGCTAGCAGCCCGGATGCCGACACGAGTCATTACAGCGGAACGTCCACTGATAAAATCAGCTTTTTGATCTACATTACAAAATCCAACTGTTCCAAGTTGAGTATTTTTAATTTGTGATCCTTCCCAATAAACCACACTAGCATTGCGGCTACCAGACAAACTATTCGCATCGCCACCTCGGATACAGAAAACAAGTTCTTTACCCTTATTCTCTGGACGTAAGACATAAGCCAACATTCCATCACCTATTTGCATTTTTGCTAATGTTAATTCATCAGAAGTTTGATTCTCTAAGTTAAAAAACACCGCATCAGATGCTTGCTGTAATAATGCTTGCGCTTGCGTATTCATCGCAATATTTAATGATGTCAAGCTACCACGAATTGCCCATGTCCCTACTAAAGTTAACAGTACAAGCATGATCAAAACGACAATCAAAGTTGCACCGCGCTGCATTGCTAATCTTCTCATTTTGGATTCTCCTGCAAGCCAAAACCATTACGCAATGCTACTGTTTGAGTAACTACCTGACGATTATAAAGATTGTTTTTACTATCCGTTTTGAGTGGTTTATTCACATCAAAAATTTGATATGTTTTATTCGGATCAGCTAAATCATTTTTACCAACACTGTCAGGAGAGCGTACCAATACACCAATTTGAATTGAAACTATTTGTGGTTTTGTAGTAAGTGCCAAATAATTAGGAATACTAATATATCCAAAACGGTCTAACAGGCCGTCCTTACCAGCTTTTGCTGGATTAGTGGTGGCATCTAGTGTATCGGAAGCCACTCCTAGTAAAATGTGCATATGATCAACGCGAGGAATAATAATCTCCCCATCACCATTAAGCCCATCCAATTTAAGTTCATCATCCTTTGTATAGGTAGTGGCTTTACAAGCTAAAACTAGGGGTGTATTTGGATCATTATTATTTTGACTATCAGCACGTAAAAAATAACGCTCAACAACATAAGCATTTACATTTATTTGGTTTCCTTCGCAATCAAATGAGTTACCAATAGTATTCCGATATTGAATTACCAATTGATCACTTTTTTCGTCTTGTAAATTAGATAAACCTATATTCCCTTGCGTCATTAAATTATTAGCAGCAGTCCCACCTGTAATTGTAAAAGTATTCACGCTACTTAAATTTGCCTTACTTAATACAATCCCCCCATGCAAAATAGTCGGATCTATCACTGGTTTTACTGCATTTAGATTGGCTAGCCGAATATCCCTCAACATGTACTCAAAACCGAAACTAGCGCTATTTTGCAAATTAGCAGCACTTTGCTGAATAGCCATACCTCTCTGCCCTGTTATATAAAGTTGAATTGCTGCTGCTGTAATTAATAAGCCTAAAATAATAGCGATCATTAATTCAATCAGGGTAAAGCCTGACTGATTCCTATAATAGTCATTTCTAGTTTGAATAAATAAATAATCATTGGCTGCTTTCACTAGAATGTCTCCATGACCAAACATTGAGCATCTGGCTTATAAATACCATTAAGCATACAAGTAGAAAGATCATCTTTAGTAATGACCGTTTTCCCCCATGCAATATAGATACAGGTGCGACTACTGCCATCACATTGCTTCATTATTATGGTTTGTCCAGCATTATTAGCTTTTGTTAAAATCTGAGTCGCATCATATTTAGCCATCTTTGCAACATCGCATGCAGGTTGATAAGCTGTTGATGTACCAAAACAATCTGTTTCTGTCTGTTTATTATTGATTGAAGAAATATAATCATTAATACCTAATCGATTTATTCGCATACGATCAGTTAAATCTCTTGCTGTGGTCATTGCTGTTGTACGATCCATTGCTTCTGCTGTTGCTTGCAAAGCACGAAGTTGTAAAGCAGAAAATCCAAGTACACCTATTGCCAAAATAAATAAGGCAACCAAAATCTCTACCATTCCTATACCATGCTGTTGCTTAATCATGAGCAGCCCCCTGATTTATCCTCAATTTTTTGAATTACTCCCGTTTTAGAGATACTGATTTGTTTGGATGAGCTCAATTTTTGGCTACATACAGTAAAAACTAAAGGAACAGGCTGTTTTATTTTTTTAGGATTAGTGATAGGGTCTTCTGGTTGGCTAGGATTAAAAGAAGGATTATTAATTTCTTTTTGTCTTATAGTAACTAACCCTATAGGTTGAAAAACAACGTCTGTTGTATCACTTGTTAATTTAATATCATCATATTTTGATATCCAAAAAAAGTTAGTGGCATCACTTGTGCCATCGCTAAACTTTACGGTTACCTCTTTTCGTAACACCGCAGATTGAGCCCTTGCCTGCCCAAAAATATAGGCTAAATCTTTCGCTGTAGTATTTAAACGCTGCTTAGCGATTAAATCACTTAGGGGCGGTATCGTCATTACTGCTACAACTGCCAATATGGCAATCGTTACCGCCATCTCTATTAAGGTGAATCCTCGATTGTTCCCCATCGTTTTACACCTAATCATCCAAATTCCCTTACTCTATATTAAATCTTATTTTTACAGAACCAATACAAAGCAGATAAACTCCATAAAAAAACGGATAGGCTGCACCCTATCCGTTTCAAGTTCACATTTTTCTATAAAAATTAGGCTTGTATCACCTGAATACGTAGCTCTTTAGGTAAGCTAAATGTAATGTTCTCTTCTCGTCCATCCAACTCTTTAGGAGGGGTTGCCCCCCAATCTTGTAACCGTTGAATCACTTGTTTAATCAGTATCTCTGGGGCTGATGCACCTGCAGTCACACCAATTTTACTTTCCTGCTTAAACCATTCTTTTTCAAGCTGATCAGCATTATCCACGAGATAAGCAGATTTACCCATCCGCTCTGCCAATTCACGTAAGCGATTTGAATTCGATGAATTCGGAGAACCTACTACCAACACTACATCACATTGTTCCGCCAAATCACGTACTGCATCTTGACGATTTTGAGTGGCATAACAGATATCATCTTTCCTCGGACCTTGGATCTTAGGAAATTTTGTTCTTAAGGCATCGATGACCTTAGCCGTATCATCAATCGAAAGCGTCGTTTGAGTGACAAATGCAACTTTATGAGGATGTTCAACCACTAAAGCTGCAACATCTTCTTCATCTTCAACCAAATAAATCTTTCCACCACCAGATTTATCATATTGCCCCATTGTACCTTCGACCTCAGGATGCCCCTCATGCCCAATTAAGATTGCTTCAGTTCCTTCTCTGGCATATTTCGTGACCTCAATATGCACCTTAGTTACTAGAGGGCAAGTCGCGTCAAAGACTTTTAGACCACGGCGATCTGCTTCTTGTTGTACTGCTTTAGACACGCCATGCGCACTAAAGATTACAATCGAATCATCAGGCACTTGGTCAAGCTCATCTACAAAAACCGCACCACGCTGACGCAGATCATCAACAACAAACTTGTTATGTACCACTTCATGACGTACATAAATTGGCGGATTAAAACATTCTAGTGCCCGATTAACGATTGCTATAGCACGGTCAACACCAGCACAAAAGCCTCGTGGATTGGCCAACACAATTTCCATAACATCCTCTCTTATCACCTGAATATTTATGCCAAACTATTTCGTTTAATGGCACGCTACACTACAATAGCCAAGATATTTTATCATATCAGGAAAAATATCATGTCGGGTCTATTGTTTGTCGTTTCTGCGGCATCAGGAACAGGCAAAACATCTCTCGTTAAAGCCCTACTCGATCGAGTCAGCAATCTACATGTTTCTGTCTCACATACGACACGCGGTCAACGCCCTGGTGAACTAGATGGTGTTCACTATCATTTTACTGATACTGAAACTTTTTTAGCTCAAGTAGAACAAGGTGGTTTTATTGAGTATGCAGAAGTATTTGGTAATTACTACGGCACATCTCAAGCCAAAGTCAAAGAACAATTACAACAAGGTCATGATGTGTTACTCGAAATTGACTGGCAGGGTGCTGATCAAGTTCGTCGACTTTTTCCTGAATCAAAACAAATTTTTATCTTACCGCCAACTCAATATGATTTAAGACAACGATTATCTAATCGCGGAACAGATTCAGTTGAAGTAATTGAACATCGTTTAAGTTGTGCTGTAGAAGATATGCGTCATTTCGCAAATTTCGATTACATCATCATCAATGATGATTTCAATAAAGCTGTTCATGATTTAGAAGCAATTATTACAGCAAATCGTTTAGTTACCTTACAGCAAAGTGCTCGTCACCAGCAATTAATTGAAAAGTTAATCACCCTTAATCGCGAATAACTTGAGTCTTATTTAAAAGCCTTTTATACTACTTAGTCTTTTCAAATGTAATGTTCAAACGAGACAACTTATGGCACGTGTAACCGTTGAAGATTGTTTAGACCACGTAGATAACCGTTTTGAGTTAGTACTGGTAGCGAGTAAACGTGCACGCCAATTAGCACGTCAAGGTATGGAACCAACTGTAGAATGGGATAATGATAAACCAACAGTCGTTTCATTACGCGAAATTGCGGCAGGTCATGTCACTAAAGAAATTTTAAAACAACGCGATCAAGATTATCAGACTTCAAATCTTGATATGGTGTTGTCTACAAACTCATTAAATTTAGAAGGCTTCTCTTTCTAAATTGGATTTGCTTTGTCTAAAAGCCCATTGTGAATACACTGGGCTTTTTTGTTTGTTGAAAATTTCAGCGCTATATTGGTAAAAACAATATATTTCATTGAAAAAATTTACGAGTTTTTCTAATGAACAAATTGACAAGTTCCACAATATGCTTTTCATTAGAAGCTAATCTTATCTATTCCTGAATTCATGTTATAAAAGGTGTTTTATGCCAGGCGAAGAGGTCAGCCAAGCCAAGCAACAACTCAAGGTCATTATTGAAGCCTATCTCAAAGATAGTGATATTCAGAGTGTACTTGCTGCCTGTGATTTTGCTGATTTAGCACATAGTGGTATTACACGAAAAAGTGGTGAGCCCTACGTTCTTCATCCTATTGCTGTGAGTTGCATTCTGGCGCATATGCGTTTAGATGCCGACACGCTTATGGCAGCTTTATTACACGATGTCATTGAAGATACTGAATTTACTAAAGATGAGATTGGTGAAAAATTTGGATCTGTCGTTGCCGAACTTGTTGATGGTGTCACCAAACTCAGCCATTCAAGTGATAAAGAATATAATAAGGCAGCATCATTCCGCAAAATTCTACAAGCCACCTTACAAGATCCGCGTGTCATTATTATTAAACTCGCTGATCGCTATCATAATATGACGACTTTAGGCGCATTACGTCCAGATAAACGAGCACGTATCGCGCAAGAAACCTTTGATATTTTCGTACCCATGGCACGTCTTGTCGGTATGAATGAAATGGCCGATAACCTAGAACACTTATGTTATCAAAATCTTGACTTAGATATGTTTAATGATGTGCAAACCGCACTCTTAGAAACCAAACCCAAACGTTGTGAATACCAAGCGGTATGGGAACAAAAATTATCAGATTTGCTTAAAAAATATAATCTACAAGGGCGTATTAAGAAGAAAAATAATAACATCGAATTACTACGTCATTTTGTAAAAAATGAAATTGATTTAAATGAATTAAGCCATAGCCATGCTTTTGAAATTATTCTGCAAAGTATTGCTGATTGCGACCGTCTAGTTGAAGCACTCAAAGATAATTTTCAAGTCTTACAATATCACGATCATATTCGCCGCCCTTTACCAGGTGGCAATCAATCATTAATGATTAAGCTAAAAGGTGAAAAAACCACATTATCTTTGACGATCCAAACCGAATTAATGCGTAAAGCTGCTCGTTTTGGTGTAGTACTCGGAGAAAATGCACCTCAAGCATGCCGTTCGGCAATTCAAGCTTCGATGCAGAACCTAAATACGCTCATAGATAGTGATTGTGCAAAAACCACTTTTAGCGATTTACTTGATTATTTACATCAGGAAAAAATTTGGGTCTATACGCCGCATGGTCAATTACACGAGCTTCCTCAAGGCGCCACTGTCGTTGATTTCGCCTACTCAGCTAGCCTATTTTTAGGCAATCATGCTGTTGGCGCAAAAGTGGATAGTGAAATCCGCCCTCTTTCAACTCCATTACATAGCGGACAAGTAGTTGAAATTATCACAGACGTATTAGCAACACCGAATCCAGATTGGCTCAGTTTTATTAATACTCAAAAAGCACGTCGTGCATTACAGAATCTACTAAGAGAACAAGATATTGATGAGCAACGTCTTGTAGGTCAACAAGCACTTAACCGCGCTTTAAAACTATTTCATCGCTCTATAGATGACCTTTCAGCAGAAGACTGGATTAGTGTACTTGAATGGCGACATTTAGCTAATAAAGATACGCTATTTGAACAAATCGCAGTTGGGGATTTATTACCTCAATTGGTTGCCAATCATTTATTTGCTCAAGATTACCACTCTCAGCATCATGAAACTTCCGATCGCTTGATTTTAGGGACTGAGGGTGTTGATGTAAAATATGCACACTGTTGTAATCCTGTGCTTGGAGATCCAATTCAAGGACATTTATCTCGACGTGGTTTAATCGTACATCGTTCACGCTGCCGTAATTTACTGCATGAACAACACCTCCATCCTGAAAACATTATGCCTTTACACTGGCAATCAGAAGAAATTGATGATGTTCGCTTTAGTGCATTCTTATGTATTCATATGACGATGAGTGACGAACAAATTTCTGACCTGATTTATCAATGCCGAAAGGCCAAAACAGGCGTAGAAATGGTCTATTCACAAGAACAGAAAACCTATGTGAATATAGTCGTGAGTAATCGAAATCAAATTGCCCAAATTATTCGTGATTTACGCATGCATTTTGGCTTCCCAAGAATTGAGCGCTTAAATATGCCAACCGCTCAACCAGAGGTTGAAAAAGTCAGTTAATCGTTTAATACACGATGTTCGCCCAGAATTAAAATTGAAAGATTCCTTATTATTAAAGCTAATGAATCATTTGCAAACAATTGCGACTAAACAGTATTCGACCGTTTCCGAGCCAAACTTTTGTGTTAAAGTCACATTGTTTAAGATAGAAACAATGACATAGGAGAGCTTAATGTCACGTCAAGTTATTCATACTGAACACGCCCCTGCTGCTATCGGAACATATTCTCAAGCAATTCTTGTTGGCGATACGCTCTATCTTTCAGGTCAAATTGGCTTAGACCCATACAGTATGGAACTTGTAGAAGGTATTGAGGCTCAGATTCGTCGTGTATTCGATAATCTAAAAGCAGTATGTGCAGCCGCAGGTGGCAGCTTAGCAGATATCGCTAAATTGAATATCTTCCTTACAGATCTTTCTCACTTCCAATTGGTGAATCAAATTATGGGCGAATATTTTGCTCAGCCATATCCAGCTCGTGCAGCATTAGGTGTAGCAAGCCTACCTAAAAGCGCATTAGTCGAAATGGATGGTATTGTTATTATTCCAACACAGAATTAAATACAATATTTATCAAATAGATAAAATAAAGAAAAAATACTACCGATCAGGTGGTATTTTTTTATTCAAATTCTCAATAAGAATATATTCACTCTAAGAATGAAATTCATTGACAAACGATAATAATTATCAATAATATCAATTATCGCATTAATATTTGTGGATCACTCCCATGTATGTCTGTTTATGCCGTGGAATCACAGATCAAGATATCAAAGACGCTGTTGCAAACGGTGCTGAAAGTTATCGTGAAATTCGTGATTTACTCGACTTAGGCACTTGCTGTGGTCGTTGTGCACCTGAAGCACGTTCAATTATTAGCGATGAATTAGCAGAAATTGCCGCCCGTATTTCTGTTGCTGCCTGATTCCGCCAAATTTATAATATCTACATCTTTAACTTTCGGTTTACGACTCCGCCGCTTCTTGTAGAACTTTAACCATTCCTCCGATAAGCGGTTTTTTTAATAAATCATAGCTACCGATTTAACTTCAAACCCTCTTCGTATTTTGATTGTGATTTTCATTTGCCGTTCTATAATTTACTCGCCATATCACGATTTGTTGATTAAAATCATATAAATTGCCTTAGCAACTAGGGCATCACGTGGTGTTTATGGAGTAAGTGCAATGAAAGGCAATCGAGACGTGATTAATCAACTGAATCAGGTGCTTTATCACCATTTAACTGCAATTAACCAATATTTTTTACACTCTCGTATGTTTAATGACTGGGGAATTGAAAAACTTGGTTCTGCTGAATATAAAGAATCAATTCGTCAAATGAAACACGCTGATAAGGTCATTGAACGGATCTTATTCTTAGAAGGCCTACCTAATTTACAGCATCTAGGTAAGTTATATATTGGGCAACATACCATCGAAGTCCTCAATTGCGACATTCGTAAAGTAAAAGAAAACATTGAAGCGATTAAACAAGCTGTTGAACTTGCTGAAGCACAACAAGACTACGTTACACGTGATTTAGTTCAGGAAATTTTAGAGAAAGAAGAAGAATATTGGGATTGGCTCGACACGCAACTTGATTTAGTTGAAAATATTGGCATCGAAAACTATATCCAAAGCCAAATTTAAAGCATGCCATCTACTTTATCCCTTAAAAGATAAAGTAGATGAATTTTACAAGTTTATTTATTATTTAATTCCATAATTTCTGCCAAGCTTATTTTTTGCTTATACAATTGTTGCAAAACAAATAATTGTTGCTCCGCTTCATCAAGCTTATGATTATAAACAAGTAATTGTGCATATTTTTTTAAATTATAAGGTGTAGCCTTATTTTCAACCATTTCGCCAATTACGCTAAGATCTGAATCGGACATCAATGTCTGAGGCTTTAAAGCAATCCAATCTAATCGTTGTTGAAATTGAGTGAGTATCAATATTTTAGAACTACCCAATATCTCTTCTGAAGCTGTTTTTTGCTTAAAAACCAATTGACTATTATCTTGGAACAGTTTGTAATCTCGCCAAATCAACAGTAAAACAATCAGAGAAATGAGCCATACACAACGAATAATATTCCGATGTAAGCTAACACCGTTTAAATTTGGCGTTTGGGCTTGAATCAACCCCAACAAAAAGCCGATTGGCAATAAAAAGTAAGCATAACGCTGCGGAAACTCCAACATTGCATGAATCAAAATTGCACTGACCATTAATATTGCTACAATCGAAATAGTATCTTTTGCATTTTTACTTAACCAAAACAACCAAATCGCAAAGTAAGCAATAATTAAAAAGCCTAATGGCAAACCATTCCAAACCAACAGATCTAACAGGATATTATGTGCGCTATTAAACCAAACTTGTACGGTATTAAAATGGATACTTTCCACAACCGCGACACTTGTTTGATTCCAGCCATAACCAAACCACGGACGCTCACCTATGGCATGTATAATTTGCATCCACATCCCAAGACGCTCATGCCCTGAACCTGCACGTTCTGCTAGTGATGCTGTATGGGTTACCGCCTCTCCAACACTTATCGTCATGAATTGTGCGATAATAGGCAATAAATAGCCCGCAATTAAAAAATACGTAGCAGCCCAACCCAATAACTTAATAAAATTAAGCCTTGGTTTATTCTTATATTGCTTAATCACCCAATAGATACAAATAAAAATACAGACTAGCCAAGAAGTCCGTGATTGCGTTAAGCAAATCGCAAATAAGATAGATAAGCTTGATGGAATAAGTAGCCACAAAGATGCTTTATGCTTTTCATATAAGAACAACGCACCCATTAAACCTACAATCAAAAATGTAGCTAAATTATTAGGTTGACCAAAATTCGCATATGGTCGGCTTCCTTTGAGCTGAATAATCCAACTAAAATTTGACTCTAGATTCAACCATTGAACAATCGCAATCAAACTACTTATAAAAGCAACGCTTAGTACTACATAACTCGCCCCTTGCATAGAGCGTTGACGATTTTCAGATGTAGAGGACAGGTTATATCCACCTATCATCATCAACCAGAACATAAAAACATATGAAAAACTTAGCAATGCCACACTAAAATCTGGAACGAGTCCAAATAGCCATTGAAATATAGGAATCAAAAGCAAAGGCAACATCAAAAGTTGTGGTTTAGGAATTTTAATATTTTGTTTGAACAGAACACCTAGTAACGCCAACGCAGCTCCGAAGCTTGCCAACTCACTAGAAAATGTCACCCAGGGATAGGTATGAAATGGTGACAGCCAAGCAAAACTAAATAAGGCAGCTGACAGAATTAGGCTCAGGAAAAACATATTTTGCTCAAAGGAAAAGCTATCTAGAGATTATATGATGAGTCTAACATTCATGCTAATTTCACATGTATTCAATTTGAATTTTAATTTAAAATGACACAACAAAAAAAATAGTATATATTTATCAGTATCTTATGTAAAATGAAGATAAATATAGCATTTTTATGAATAAAAGCTACCTGAGTCACATTGATATATTAAGGGCAATAGCCGTTTTACTGGTGATTTTACACCATCTTAAAGTTCCTTACTTTAATGGAGGATTTATTGGTGTAGATATATTTCTAGTCATATCAGGATATCTCATAACAAAAAATATAAAATATGAAAAATTAACAACCCAGCACTTTTCACTTAAATCATTTTACAGCAGACGCATTTCTCGCTTAGCACCATCATTTTTCTTGGTTGTTTTCACCGTAATAATTGTTTTCTCTCTCATTCTAACACCTACGGAATTGAATGAGTTGTTTAAAACTGCACTTTCAGCAATTACACTAAATTCAAATATTTATTACTCGATTTTATTAGGAAATTATTTCAAAATTAATGCTGAAACCACTCCATTACTTCACTTATGGTCTTTAAGTCTAGAAGAACAGTTCTATTTAATCTGGCCACTCACATTAATAGCATTGCTTAAATTTAAAAATAAAACTATATTAATATTATTAACAATTACAATTTTAGTATCAATTTTAATTTCACATATTTACGCAGTTAAAGACCCCATTAAAGCATACTATCTATTAACTTCTCGCCTTTTTGAATTTCTACTTGGTGCTTGCATTAATTTCCACAAACCACATATAGTATTAAAAAAATATTCAACTCCAATAGCATCTATTGCAATCATATTACTTTTTATTACAAATGTCTTTATTAATAATGAATCCATATTCCCATCATACAATGCAGCAGTTATATGTATACTTTCTGCCATATATATTACTTATGGTACAGAAGTAAAATATAAAATCCTACAACCACTTGAATATATAGGAAAAATATCCTACCCGATGTATTTGTGGCATTGGCCAATTATTTCATATTTTACAATTTTATCCTTAAATTTAGATACAAACCAAAAAATTATAATTTTCCTACTAACAATAATGCTTTCCATACTTAGCTATGAATTAATTGAAAAGAAAATTAAAAATATTTTTAAAAATAACAATATAATAATTGTTTTTTTATTCATTTTTCCAGCTATAATAATTATTAGCATATACCAATACAGAAATTACCAATTAAAGGATAGTAAAAACACTACCACTTCTGAAACATCAATTAAATGCATAGATAATAATAATCACCCAATTGAAAGTTGTTATTTTGGAGAAATAAAAAAAACAAATATAGATATCCTCTTAGTTGGTGATAGTCATTCAAATTCTCAGTCAGGAATGATTGATATATTTGCCAAAGATGCAAATATGAAAGGTTATGAAATAACATATTCTTCCACAGCATATCTAATAAATTTAGATAGATATACAATAAACAATAAAACAAAAGAAATCAAAAAAGAGGATAATTTTTATAATATAAACAAATTTATAGAAAAACATATTTATAACAATAATTTTAAATATGTGGTTATGGGCGGATATTTTCCACATAATTGGGAAAGAAGTATTTATTCAAGAAAAAATAATAATTTTATCGACAAATCAAAGTCAAAAGAATTTTTTTATTGGGGGCTAAAAAAAACCATTTTATCTATTATACAATCTGGAGCCAAACCAATTATCATTAATGACAATCCAATTTTGATGGATGTTGACGTAAATTGCCATCTTCGATCATTCAAAAAAAGCTGTAATTTCCCTCGGATCAAGCATGACAGTGATTTTACTGAATGGCAAAGAATGCTAATCGAACTGCAAAAGTCATTCCCATCACTTATTGTAATTGATTTTACAGATATCATTTGCAATAAAGAGGAATGCTTTTCATCACTGCAAAATACTTCTTTATATCGAGATCAACAGCATCTAACCTATGAAGGTTCAAGTATTTTAGGTAAAATTTACCTTCAAAAGCATACCAATCCTTTTTTGCAAGGTCATAACAATTGAAAAAAAAAATTTTATTTATTACACGCAATTTACCTCCTCTTATTGGAGGTATGGAACGCTTAAATTGGCATATAATAGATGAGTTATCTACGGATCATGATGTTCTGCTGATTAGCCATCTTGATGCAAGAAAAATTGTACCAGCAAAAGTCTCATTTTACGGAGTAAAATTAAATCCATTATTTTTTTTCCTTATATTAGCTTTTATCAAAACTTTTTGGATCTGCTTAACACAACGTCCAGACATTTTATTTGCTGGTAGTGGCTTAACAGCCCCAATTACTGTTTTTTGGGCTAAGATTTTCCGTAAGAAAAGTTTAGTCTACATCCATGGATTAGATATAGGGACGGACAACCCAATCTATAATTTAATTTGGGTTCCTTCAATTAGAATGGCTGATAAAATAATTGCGAATAGCACTCCAACATCTAATATTTGTGTGCAAAAAGGAGTCCATCAAGATAAACTAGAAATTATTTTTCCAGGAGTAAGTTTCCCTGCCCCTAACAAAAATCAAAATCTTATAAATATTTTAAAAGCACAGTTTCAACTGGAAGATAAAAAAATTCTAATCTCTGTTGGTCGCCTAACAACACGTAAGGGTATTCTTGAATTTATAGAAAATAGCCTTTCAACAATTATTCAATCTTGTCCAAATACAATATTAGTGATTATTGGTGATACTCCATCTCAATCATTAAATAAAAACCTACAAAGCAAAGAGTCGATCCTTATTGCAGCAAAAAAATATAATATTCAGAATAATATACTTTTCACTGGCAATATCTCTGATGATGAGCTACTTTCTTCTTGGTATTATCTAGCAGATATTCATATTTTTCCTGTTAAAAATATTCCCAATGATCCTGAAGGTTTTGGGATGGTTGCTATTGAAGCAGCAGCACACGGTATACCAACAATCGCTTTTGCTACAGGAGGAATTGTGGATGCTGTTAAACATGCAGAGACAGGATATTTAATTAAAAATCAGAGTTATTCTATGTTTAATAAATTTACAATACAGCTTTTGCAAAATGAACTTGTATTAAACGAAAGGCTATGCAAGAACTATGCTGAACAATTTTCTTGGTATAATTTAAAAAGTAAATTACAGTCTTTAATGGATAATTTATGACAACTAGCAAACCAGCTATATGGTTCCCTGCAATAAGAACACATACTGGTACAGATGTTTTTACAGAACGATTAGTAGAAGGATTAAATAAACAAGGAATAAAAGCAGAAATAACTTGGTTACCATTACGAGCTGAATATCTACCTTGGACTGTACCCATTCCATCTCCCCCAAAATGGGCAACCATAGTACATGTAAATACATGGCTGCATCATCGGTTTTTGCCTAAGAGTTTACCAGTTGTTGCGACGCTACACCACTCTGTACATGACCCAAAACTGCGCCCTTACAAAGGATTGCTAAGAGCCTTGTATCACCGATACTGGATCGCACCCAATGAACGGCGTGTTATGCGACAAGCAGCACGCGTTACGGCTGTTAGCCAATTTGCTGCAGATGTGGCAAAAAAAACATTGTGCGATGTTCCAATACAGGTTATCTATAATGGCGTAGATACCGAGCTATTCCACCCTAAAATGAAAGATAAACAAAAAGATCAACCTTTTCGTCTTTTATATGTAGGAGCTTGGCGTAAGCTTAAAGGGGTAGATTTGCTTGCACCCATTATGCAAGAACTAGGAGAAGGGTTTGAGCTATATTATACTGGCGGTGCGGCTGCTGAAAAAGACAAAGTAAATATGCCAAATAATATGTATGACTTGGGGCGACTCAGCCAGCAAGAGGTGATTCTGGAAATGCAAAATTCAGATGCACTACTCTTCCCTTCTCGAAGTGAGGGGTTTGGTTTAGTAGTAGCTGAGGCGATGGCGTGTGGTTTACCTGTAATTGCTATGAGAGGAACAGCGGTAGATGATGTTATAGAGCATGAGGTAACAGGGTATTTATGCACACAAAATTTGCTAAAAAATTTTGTACAAGCTGTACAGCAAATAGATAAAGGGGGGCTGCAGTTTAGTCAAAAGGCTAGACTTAGAGCTTGCAGCTTTTTCGCACATACTAAAATGGTAGATGAATATGTCGAATTCTATAAAAATATAACAAGTAAAGGTAGCATGAGTTATTAGAATGAAAGAAGAGTTAAAAACAGGTCAGCATAGAACCATAATATGTATCTTCGGTACACGCCCTGAAGCGATAAAAATGGTACCCGTTATCCGAGCACTAAAGAATAGTGACTGGGCTAACTGTGTGGTTGTGGTAACAGCTCAACACCGAGATCTATTGGATCAGATGTTGACACGGTTTGGTATAGTAGCCGACTACGATCTAAACTTGATGCAGGCGAATCAAGGGCTTACTACAGTACTTGCTCGTATGTTACCCACTCTAGAAGAGATTATTCAAAAAGAGCAGCCCTATGCAGTATTAGCACAAGGAGATACTGCAACTGTATTTGGTGCAGCATTGGCAGCTTTTCATACAAACGTTTCTTTTGGGCATATAGAAGCAGGGCTAAGAACGTATAACCTTGAGCAACCCTTTCCAGAGGAAGGTTATCGGCAAATGGTTTCTCACATTACTCGCTGGAACTTTGCTCCGACAAAGTCGGCATCTCAGGCATTACAACAAGAAGGTGTTAGTCCAAAACAAATCTATGTGGTTGGCAATACATGTATTGATACATTGCTACAAACTGTACAAACACATCCAGCACCATCCGCACAGAATGATAAACGGGTTATATTGCTTACGGCACACCGTAGAGAAAGTTTTGGTGAGCCACTAAAAAATATTTTTACAGCAGTCTTGGCGATTTTAGACCAATATTCGGATGTCCATATCTTATATCCAGTACACCCAAACCCAAATGTACAGCAATTAGCACATGATATGCTCGGGAAGCATGCTAGAATTAAGCTAGTAGAGCCTTTGGATTATTTCGAGTTTGTATCTGCTATGCAGGCTGCATACTTCATCATGACAGATAGCGGAGGCGTACAAGAAGAAGCACCCGCTCTAGGTAAACCTGTCCTTGTTTTGCGAAAAACTACAGAACGCCCAGAACCTGTTATGGAAGGTGTGGCAAAACTAGTAGGTACAGAAGTGCATGATATTATCTCAAGTGCTAAAAATTTATTGGATGATAGGGAATATTACCAGCGTATGGCTAAGGTATATATGCCTTATGGTGATGGAAAAGCAGGGCGATTAATTTGTAGAGTTTTAAATGATGGTTAATATTAATACTAAACAGTACTGGGATAATAGATTTACCCATAATTGGGAGAAATGGAATGGTAGGCTGCAGACCCAATACTTTGCCGAAGATCAAGCTCCCTATCTTGAACTTCCACCAAACTTTGACGGAATAATTTTAGACTTTGGTTGTGGTTTGGGTGATGCAATGCCTATCTATAGAAAAAACTTCCCAAAAGCCAAGCTAATAGGTATTGATATTAGCTCTATAGCCATAGATAAATGTAGAGAAAAATATGGAAATTTAGCTGAGTTTATTTGTGGAACTGCTGAGGATATACCCAATGTTGATGTAATAATTAGCTCAAATGTTTTTGAACATTTAAGTAATGACCTTTATCTTGCAGAAAATATTTTAAAAAAAACTAAAAAACTATATATAATTGTACCATATCAAGAATCTCCTCTATTTGGAGAACACATTAATTCATATAGTGAAGATTACTTTAACAGTTTAGGTGTTTTGTGGTTTAAGACCTTTTACTCAAGAGGGTGGAGTGAGTATGGATTTAGATTGTTTAAACTAAGAATTAAAAATATTTTTAGATATTTTTTTAAACTAAATATTAGACCTAGGGCTAAACAAATTATGTTTTGTTTATCGCAGATTAGATAAGTATTAAATTGGATTCAGAAAATAAACATTAGACCTCTTGCGAAAGTTATTTTTTGATCATCCAATTGATAAGCCCAGAAATTAAATTTACTCTTAATCCGAATCTTTTTCGTCTATTTCTATATCGTTCACTCAGAATACGAAAGACTTTAAGTCTTGAATTGATATGTTCAATCGGAATTCGACGACGACTTATTTCCTTGTTGATTTGCTTAGCTTCTTTCGGTAAGCTCATTTTCCTTGGTTTTTTAATTGGAATTAATAACTTACTCTTTATTTCTTTGAACCCTTTATAGGCTAAATCCCCCAAAACACATGTAAAATTGGCAAATTCTTTAGCATATTTTCGAGCTATTTTAAGATCATGCATTGTCCCTATTTCAACTTGAATACTCACAATTTGATTTAATTTTGGACTAAAAATAACCTGTGTTTTTAATGTATGCTTCTTCTTTTTCCCACTATAGAATTTTCTTTGTTTTTTTGGGACGTTCAATTTGTGATTCTGTAACATCTATGATTACAAAATCATCATTTGCCACATGTTGATTTCGTTTAGGTAAAGCAAAATATCGAGATTGAATCAGGGCATTTTCAACTTTTTGAATCGTGCGATTAACATTACTTTCAGCTATACCATAATCAACTGATAATTCTAGCTGTGTTCTATATGATCGTAAGTAATTCAAAGATAATAATAATTGATCTTCTAAAGTTAAAGAATGCGGACGCCCAGATTTTTTCTTTGCGCGCTCAGAATTTTCTAAAATCGTCATCATTTTAGAAAATAAAGGACGAGGAACCCCAACTAAACGTTTAAATTCTTCATCATTAAATCGTGTTAAATTTTCATATCTCATAGAAAATAGTATAAACGATTTTATACTTTCGCAAGAGGTCTATTTAATACTTTGGTTTTTACTTGGTGTGCTTACAAATCTGGCTATCCTGTAAAAATCATTTTTGCAGGATTACTTTCCAGATAGTATTTAAATACATAGAATTAATTTAATAAAGCATAAATATATTTGGAACTAATTTTTATATTTGATAAAGATTACACGATTATGTTAGAAATAATGTATTGTATAATATATTTTACATTGTGTTGGCTGAAAAAATCATAAAGGCTTTCTGCTTTATTGTTTCGTTCGAACTTTATTTTTTCCATTGTTAGTAGAGTATTTTTTATCTCATCTTTATTATATGTGGAAACAAAACCAGCGTTGTACTTTAATATTAGTTTTGATGTAGCTGAATTTTCACCAGTTACAGCATATATAGGTATATTTTTTATAGCTGAGTAGTCTGCCAATTTACTTGGTAAAAATGGATATATTTCCATTTTTGCCTCAATTAACAATAAAGCATTGGATTGTTGCATATACCTTAAAGTTTCCTCTTTATTTAATTGACCTCTAATTATAAATCTATTTTCTATATTTAAATTTTTGATTAAATTGATTGCATTTTCGTGAATATAACCAATAAATTGAATTACAATATTACTACTTTTAGGTAAGTTAGCAATAGCAATGAAAAAATCAGAGAAAAACCTTTCCCTAGAAAGAGATCCAGCATAAGTTATCAAAAAAGAATCTTCTGATTTTCTCACTGAACATACTGGATTAGGAGCTATATGTGGGAGAATATATGATTTTTTAGCATCAAAACTGTAATGATTTAGAAATAAATCTCTGCTCTGTGTACAAGTAAATGTGATGATTTTGGCGCAGTTGAGAACTTTTTTTACCACATTTTTCTGTAATTTATTTATTATAGGTATACTATAGTCTGAATAGGGTTTTGGCATAATAGATTCTGGCCATGGGTCACTGAAATGAGCTATCCACTTAGATTTATTTTTTAGTTTCAATCCAACTATATGAGATTCGATAGGTAATCCTATACTAATAATTGCTGAATAATTGTATTCTAAATCAAGGTTATTTGCTAAAATTTGAGAGCTAATAACCCATTTACTTTCCATAATCGCTAATATATTTCTATGTATTTTTCTCTTTATTTTATCAAATAAACTATTTCCATTAGTAATCCACTCTGCATTATTGGTATAGATTGTAGTATTTTTTTGAGTAAGATAGCTTAACGAAGATAGTTCAGCAGGAATAGTTGTTGCGGTTATAATGTCAATTCGCTCACAAATTTCTTGCATAGCTTCAATAAAAGCAAGAGTTTGTTGTGACTGAGCGTCTGTTAAGTTTAGAAGGTGTTTACTAATTATAAGAACTTTCACTTTGGTTCCCTTTAATAGTTATGAATAAACTTATACCCACCATTCCCCATTCCGAAATAGCCAGTGCCCATACCATACCGACCACACCAAGCAAAGGATAAAGAATAACAGCCCCAACAACAAGTGCAAGCATACCAAAAATTTCGACACCTGCTCTAGCCCAAGGTCTGTCTACTGCCATTAACATACTCGCAAGACTAAGCCTAAGCGCAAGAGCAGGTACAACCCAGCAGAGCCATTGTAGGATTTGAGTAATACCTTGGTATTGTTGCCCAAATAGCCACTCTACCCACGGTGCAAACAACCATAACAGCCCAGCCAAAATAACACCATATACCAGCACCGAGACCAATATCCAACGATTCAACCGTTCTGACTGTGCTTTTGTCTCAAGCTGCCCTCGGAATAATCGAGGTAATGCCGCCAGTAATAAGGCGGTGACAGGCAAAGTGGCAGCACCCACTACCCTTGAGGCTGCAATATAGAGCCCGCCTACCCCTAGAGGCAGTAGCTTTACAGCCAGCATCTTATCCAGCTCGCTAGGTCCTGCAGCGGTAAGTGCCAATGTGGCATAGCCTGCACTATGTCTAAGCTGTGGTGGGGTTGCCAGTTGCCACTGGTGAGGATTAAGCCAAGCGTTTTGTTTGTACCATTTCATACAGAATAATGCCACTACCGCACTAATCAAGTATAGCCAAGCAAAGACAACCAAAGGATGAGATACCGCGAGCAGCATGATCACGAATGCTGCTAAAGTTCGTAAAGCTAAAGGAAAAATCATCAATAGTTGCGAACGGGCGGTTTTTTCAAGCGCCAGCTCTTCGGTGGCAGGAATCAAGAGCAAGGGAAGCAGTATGGTTTCCGTTAGCCCAATACAAAATATAATCGACCCAGATAATCCAATATTTTGAAAAAATAACAGATAGCTGGTAATATAAACAAAAAATAGCATACTGCCCGTGATCAACGTCGTCGGTACAGCATAGCTGAGTACATGTGACCGTCGCTCTGGATCTTTGGCAACCTCAGCAAACAAAACAAGATGCGTCCCAAAAGTTGAAAACGTACCCAGTAATACGGCTAAAGCTGCTATGCCAGCGAAAGCAGCGTATTGGTCGGGTCCAAGCATGCGGGCGATGACAAGCAAAGTACCTGCTTGGATGAGTAAACGTAAACCCAGTACGACACTGGTGCGTAATGTAGAGCAAGCGATTGGGCCCATAAAAAATTATTGACTATCCTTATACATCAACGCCGTAATCTGCTCACTAATCAACCCCATCAAGAACACCATTACACTACCTGTATAAAGTAACGCACTCATATTAGTAAACCGCCCGAATTCATACAAGGTATAGCCATACCATCCTGTTGCCATCACAAATAAAATCATGGCAATTGGCAGAAACATTTTTAATGGCGAGAAAAGTGTTGCTATTTTAAAGATAATCAAGAAAAACCTTACACCATCTTTAATGGGCTTAATATGACTTTTTCCAATTCGTTTAGCCGCATGAATAGGGACATAACCAACAGAATATCCTGCACGAAAAAAAGCCATCGTACTGGTGGTGGGATAAGAAAAACCATTTGGTAATAAATATAAGAACTCTCTAAATTTATCTGCTCGCACAATTCTAAAACCAGAAGTAAGATCTTCTACTGGATGCTCTGTCATATAAGTTGCTAAATTATTATAGAGCTTATTTGCAATACCACGACCAATACTTGCTTGTGAACCTTTTTGTCTTGCCCCAACAACCAAATCATAACCTTGCCCAATTTTCTCTATCAAACGCGGGATATCTTGTGGATCATGTTGCCCATCGGCATCCATAAATATAATAATGTCCCCAATAGCCTCCCTAGCTCCTGTCTTAATTGCGGCACCATTTCCTTTAGAGTATGGATGCGATACAACTCTTGCTCCAGCCTGCTCAGCAACAACTTTGGTTGAATCAGTCGAACCATCATTTACTACAATAATTTCAATTTCATCAATAGCCTGCAGCTGCTTAATCTTCTCAATTGTTTGTCCAATTGCAGCTGCTTCATTTTTAGCAGGCAGCACCACACTAATTGCCATCAATTACTATCCTCAGAATTTTTTAAGTCTATTTGTATTGCTTGCCTTAACTGCACAATTTGTTCGTTAGAATATGCTCTTGGTTTTGCTAGCATTAGATCTGGCTGTTTAACATACTCAGCCTCTGCAACACCTAACAACTGCAAAGCCTGCTGACGATATCCATGGTTACCTAGATCTGACACCATAGCAAGAGCTTTATCAATATCTGGATTTAGTAAAATAGCTTTATGGTAAGAATCATAACCATTTGAAACATCTCCCATATCAACAAATAACAAACCTTTTAACACAAGAATCATAGCATCTAAGTTCGGTATATCTCGATATGCTGAATTTGGTAACATGAAAGCATCTAACACTTTCATCATCACTCTAGCATCAACCACTTTCTGTTGATCACTAACAATACTCACAACAATATCTCGTACACGTATCATCACTTGAGGATCAGAACGCTGTTGAGGTATTTTTTTCTGTAAACTAACAAAGTCCTGTTCTGTTACGGTTTTATCATTCACCTGTTGTAATAATAGTTGAAATGCGATTAAGCCACTTTCAGGATGTTTTTGCGATGCTTCAACTAATAGCTGATTTGCTCTTTCATTTTCTCCATGGCTAGCCCAATAATTTGCCATAAAGACCAATCCACGTTCTGAATTAGGATTATTCTGTGCCCAGTACATTTGTAATTTATCAGTATCTGCCCACAACATAGTACGCTGCCATGTCATAAATGACAAAACACTTAGTATCAAGACACTAATCAGAATAACAATACTCGGTTTTACTTTCTCAGATAAACTACTCAAACCAGCAGCTAGGGGTAAAAACATAAATATAGCAGCTACATAATTTCTATGCTCAAAATATAGCTCTAAACCTATTACCGTAGATTCTATTAAATGAGCTGCAAAAAAGAACAAAATTGCCAGTGCAATTAGAGGATATCTATTACGAACAGCAAAACCAACAATCAATAAACATAATAAGAAAAAAGCGGAATATAATGTAGAAGCAGGACTTAACCAACCTTTAGAAACAAGAAAACCATCTTGCAACAGTCCCGTACCCTCAATACGAGGAATCCACAACCACCTTAAATAATCGGTTAAAATTCGCCCCTCACTCCACAAACGTTCAATCTGATTAAATGTACGATTTGACCAAGGGTTTCCTGAAAAATCAATATAATGAATAAGTAAGGCAGCAATTAGTAAAGATGGCAGCCAAAGGCAAATAACCCTCCATAGCAAAATTGGTTTTCCATCTCGCTTGGGGTTACAAAATTCAATAACCAAAATTAATAAAGGTAATAATGCACCATTTTCTTTACTGAAGGTTGCCAATATTGTACCTAAACCAATCGATATGGTCATAATGAAATAAGCTTTCAAAGGTTTATGCACAATTAGTGCACGACCTTTTAAATAGCCAATCATTGCAATCAAACTAAATAATAGTGGTAATTGTGCCATTCGTTGAATGACATAAAGAGTAGTTGAAACAAATAGGGGATGTAATAGCCAAAAACTTGTTGCTAATAAAGCAATCCATGTGATTTTTTGTTCTGCATAACCATAACTACGTAACAACAAGCGTGTTACAAAAAACAATAGTAGACCACAGAGTAAATGAATAAATAAATTGACTTGCTTAAAGGGTTGAGCATTTCCCAACCACCCCATTTCTTCTGTCCAACTGTTTATATGTAATAAGAAACTAGCTAAAGCAATAGGTCGACCCGTCGGTCCAGAACCACCTTCTGTAACAAATTTTTCAGCTGCACTCCAATCATGAGGATCGCCATAGCGGCTTATTTCAGCTAAATTATAATAATCATCAAAAAGAAAACCGCCTTTTAAGCCTGGATAATATATAAGAAAAGTAAATAACAAACTAAATATTAAAGCCCCTATTGGTAATATTTTTTTTGATTCAAACATCTTAACCATACATCCAATATATTTAAATTTTTTGTTAAATTATAATAAAAATAGCCCTTTGTAGGGCTATTTTTATATTTGATACAAATAAATATTAAGGTAAGTTTGCTTTAGGTACATATTTATTGTTAATAGTACCACCTGACTTAACTAAAGAACCATTATTACCCATACTTAATACTAAAGTCTGGGTTCTAATTAACTCTGAAGTCCCAGTAGTTCTATAAGTAATCGTAAACGTACATGGCGCATTACCATTACTAATTACCATAGACTGTACATACTTACCACTAAATGTACCACCACCACAACTACCATTCTGCAAGTTGTCTGTTACATCAGTTTTCTTACCACTCGCCATAGCAACACCTTCAGTTGCTTGTGAACGTGCGATGTAATCTTGATATGCAGGGATTGCGAATGCAGCCAAAATACCAATGATCGCTACAACGATCATTAATTCGATAAGAGTAAAACCTTTTTGCATTGATTTCATAACATTTCTCCAATGATATAAATTTTTATGAGCCTTTATTCAGCTACTTTGTATTTAGCATGTTCTATGCCAATCCTTAGCTTAGCCAATTTTAACTCAAAAAAACAGAGACTTAAAAGAATATTATTATTGGTGATAAACAACCCAGTTATTCCAATATATGACAATATGTGACAATATTCGTCACCTTTCACAACTTATTTTCAAACTACGTACCAATTAAGCATGATTTTTATCGAAGAGGCGTAAAATTGAGCGAAACAAATCACATAAAAATTATGAATATTTACATAACCGTTTATCGGAAGATAAAAAGATTTATTTTCAGAAATGATTCTTTACAGAGCTATTTACTACATAGGCCTACTATCAATGTGTCAAAAAGATCATAAAACTATTAAATCGTTCAATTTAGAATGATAGGCTCATTTGGCAATTCATTTTTGTTATCTATCTTAGAATTAACATAATAATGATCCAATACTTGACCAATCTCAGCAATTCCATTTTTTATAGCTTCTAGATGTTGTTTTTGAGCAAGTTGAAAGACAATATTTTGACAAATCTGATTCCAAATCTCAGTTTGAGTCGCATTTTTAAGACCACGATCAATCACAATCTCAACTTTGCGCTCACAAAGGTTCAAATAAAGCAAAACCCCACTATTCAATTCAGTATCCCATACACCTAATTCAGCAAATAGCTGCTGAGCACGTAGCCGTGTGTTTTGATGATAAGCCTGTGAACATGGTATATGCCCTTCTATTACCACTTGAATTTCCCCAACATGCCCTTTTTCGGCTTGCTGCACAGCTTGTGCAATATCTAAGCGATCTTTTTTATTGAAAAAACGATGTGCCGAAGAAATATAGAAAAAATGTTTGAACCAGCGTTTTAGACTAGGTTGTGCATATTCTTCCAGTTTCGATTGCGTAATGATTTCTGTTGTATCCGTCTTTGTCACCATGAACCTGATGCTCCTCCTCCACCAAAACTACCACCACCGCCACTATATCCGCCACCGCTTCCTCCACCAAAACCACCGCCACCTCGTCCCCCTCCAGATAGAAAAGCTTGAAAAATAAGCTGAGCTAGTGAGGTAATCAGTAAAAAGAAAATACCAAAACCAAGCAATAAGCTCATCAAAATACCTGCACCATTTAAAAGTCCAGCAGCAGCAGCGGTAACGCCAGCCGTCGCAGCGCTTAAACGATTGCCAACAATGAATGAACCCACAACACCGGCTATAAGGATAAATAGCGCCATAGTTAGCGTATTATCTTTCGCTTGTTGCTCACGTAAAGCTTGTTCATGACGGTCTTTTAATTCTTGGGCAGCCTGTTGTGCAATTTCTGGATCTTGATTTACAATCTGGCTTATCTCATCCAAACCTGATGAGATTCCTTGAGCATACTGACCTTGTTTAAAATAAGGTGTAATTTGATTACGAATAATACGGCTCAGTACCACATCAGGTAAAACACCTTCGAGACCATAGCCTGTTAGAATCTGAATTTTGCGATCATTGACTGCAATTGCCATCAACAAACCATTATCACGTTTAGCAGAACCTAATTGCCATTTTTCACCTGTACGTAAAGCAAAATCAAAAATAGCCTCCTGTCCAGTAGTTGGTACAATAATCACCCCAATCTGGGCTTTACCCTGCTGATACAACGTCAGTATTTTTTGATTGAGTTGGTGTATTTCCGCCTCACTTAATATTTTGGCTTGATCTATGATGGGCTGATTTAAAGTTGGTAAACCACGTATGGATTCACCCTCAGCCATATCATTCGCAACTTGTGGTAAAATAGGTGCTTGTTGTGCTGTAGTGCTTGGTTGTAATTGATTTTGTTGTGGCTGCTGAATCATTTTACCTGCAACAACTAAATCAGTTTCATCTGTTGCAGTCGCAACCTCAGCCCAAACTGTATGTTGAAAAAATAGTGTTACAAAAACAATCATGAGAACAGCCGAAAGCTGCTTAAGTTTTTGTCTAATTTCTTCCAACATATGGCAACTCCAAACCCATCAAGAACAATTTCAAATCTTAATTAAATGAAACTGTTGGCGCTTGTTGCGCAGATTGCTCTGCTTTAAAATTCTCTTTGGTTTTCATACCAATCACTTTTGCCGTCATTGCTTGTGGGAACTGACGCACATATGAGTTGTAATCTTGCACTGTCGTAATATAACGATTACGAGCAACCGCAATTCGATTTTCTGTACCTTCCAATTGTGCTTGTAAATCACGGAATTGTTCATTGGCTTTTAAGTCAGGATAACTTTCTGAAACTGCAATCAAACGAGATAATGCACCTGTCAACTGGCTTTGCGCTTGTTGATATTTTGCAAAAAGTGCTGGGTCTTCCAAAACCTCTTTATCCACTTTTAAACCCGCAACATTGGAACGTGCTTGTGTCACCTCTACCAGTACTTGTTCTTCATGTTTAGCGTAACCTTTCACGACATTGACAAGATTTGGAACAAGGTCAGCACGTCGTTGATATTGGTTTTGCACCTCAGACCATGAAGCACTTACGGCTTCATCTTTCACTTGTAAAGTATTATATCCACAACCTGTGAACAACAAGGTGCTTGTTAATACTGTTGCTAATGCGGTTTTCTTAATAACTTTCATAAAAATTTATCCTCAGGTTTTTCTTTATATTTTTTGCAATAATTCATTGTAATGTGATTTTTTGTTCGCTGTGTAACATTTATTAAAGTTACTTTATACGTATTTAAATAAAAAAGACATTACTCAATGGCCTCGAGTAATGCCTTTTTAAGCACAACATTTATGTTTATAAAAATAGATTAACTGTATAATTTTGAAACTTTTTCTTCTTGAAAACTGACCATACCATACTCATCTGCCATACGTGCTTTCCAATAATTCACTAATTTTGTATAGTCGTGCTTTGCAGGATGAAAATCCGCTTGATAATAAGACAAGTATTCTGGAATCAGTTGAATAAACATTTTCCCAAGCAAATACATCCCAAATACATTGCCACCAACTTTTGGCAAACTTTTCCACTTATCTTGCCAAATTAAACGTGATGTTGCATAAAAAGTGAGACTTGCAAATCCAGTGGTCACGCTACGCATCAACAGGCGACGAATTCGGTCATCACCATAGACCTCTTGATAGACATCAAAAGCAACCGAGCGATGCTCGATTTCTTCAATCGCGTGCCACACCCAAAGTTTCATCGCATCATCATCTAAAGTACTTAGAATCTCTGGATGCTTCAGAATATAACCACCTAACATCGCTGTAAAATGTTCAAATGCACAGGTCAACGCAAGCTGTAATTTAGGGTGAATATTTCTCAGTGTGTCATCACGTTTTGCAAGCCACGCTTGAAAACGGTCTAGATTGTAATCATCTCTTCGCCATGCATCATTAAATTCAGTATGTGCTTTAGAATGCATCGCTTCTTGCCCGATAAATGCTGCAATTTGTGCTTGTAACTGTGGCTCTTGGACTTTATCCCTAACATTCCTCACGCTATTTACAAAATATTGTTCACCGATTGGAAATGTTGAAGACAAAGCGGTTAAGAGATGTGACATTAGTGGAGAATTAGCGAAATAATGTCGTTTAATTTTTTTTGGATTAAACTGCAAACGACGTACCGTAATACCCAAAGCTTTTGGTCTATTTAAATAGGTTTTTTCAGCATTCACATTTGCAAGAGCCATCTTTATTGCCTGCACAATTTCCTGATTGGTCTTCGAGTATCATGCTGAAAAATGATCAGCGACAGGGCAAAAAAGCTTACAAGATTTGCTAAAACTACCAAAAAGATAAGATGAAAAAAATAAAGCCTGCTTGAGCAGGCTTTATCGCAATCAAACCATAAAGATTAGTTAGACACCTAAGTAATCTAAAATACCTTCTGCTGCTTGGCGACCTTCCCAAATTGCAGTAACAACAAGGTCAGAACCACGCACCATATCTCCGCCAGCGAAGATTTTTGGATTAGACGTTTGGAATTTAAATTCTTGTTGTTCAGCCGCAACGACACGACCTGAACCATCTAAACTTACATTTGCAGAGCCAAACCAATCAGCAGGACTTGGACGGAAACCAAATGCAAGTAATACTGCATCTGCCGGCAAAATTTCTTCAGAACCCGGAACAGGTTCAGGGCTACGACGACCACGGCTGTCAGGCTCACCCATTTGTGTAGTGACAACCTTAACGCCAGTTACCTTACCATTTTCACCAACAACCTCAATTGGCTGACGGTTGAACAGGAATTTCACACCCTCTTCATAGGCATTCTTCACTTCACGAGCAGAACCTGGCATGTTGCTTTCATCACGACGGTAAGCACATGTGACATCATGCGCACCTTGGCGTAATGAAGTACGGTTACAGTCCATTGCAGTGTCACCACCACCAAGAACAATCACTTTCTTACCATCAACACTGATGTATTCGCTTGGATCTTTTTCCCAACCTTGGCAACGATTGACATTAGCAATTAAGAAATCTAAGGCATCGTAAACACCATCAAGATCTTCACCAGGGAAACCACCTTTCATGTAGGTATAAGTTCCCATCCCCATAAATACGGCATCGTATTCAGCAAGGAGTTGTTCAATCGTTACATCGACACCGATTTCAGTATTTAAGCGGAATTCGATACCCATCCCCGTGAAGATTTCACGACGACGTTTCATTACATCTTTTTCCATTTTAAATTCTGGAATACCAAATGTAAGTAAACCACCAATTTCAGGGCGTTTATCAAATACAACTGGTTTCACACCGCCACGAGCAAGAATATCAGCACAGCCTAAACCTGCTGGACCCGCACCAATAATGGCAACTTTTTTATTGGTCCATTTCACGCCAGACATATCTGGACGCCAGCCCAAAGCGAAGGCTGTATCATTGATATATTTTTCTGCATTACCAATCGTGACAGCACCAAAACCATCATTTAAGGTACATGCACCTTCACACAAACGGTCTTGCGGACAAACACGACCACATACTTCTGGCAAGGTATTGGTTTGATGGCAAAGCTCGGCCGCTTGGAAAATTTGACCTTCTGCAATCAACTTTAACCAGTTTGGAATGTAGTTATGTACTGGACATTTCCATTCACAATACGGGTTACCACACCCTAAACAGCGGTGCGTTTGATTCGCAGCAACTTCCGCAGTAAAGGGTTTATAAATTTCCACAAACTCTGCTTTGCGGACAGTAATATCTTTTTTCTCTGGATCTTGGCGTGCTACATCCAGAAATTGAAAGTCATTATTGAGGCGTTCTGCCATGTCTCTCTCCGTGGGTAGGCGCAGCGATGTCCTTCACCTCTGCACCTGCCTATGTCTTTGCAGTCGTGGAATTATTGTGGGTCAGCTTGGGTTGTTTTCAAAAGCGATTGCAAATTAGCAGCTTTTGGTTTTACAAGCCAGAACTTACGACTATAGAAGTCGAACTCATTACGGATTTTATATGCCCAAGCACTTCCTGTCTCTTGAATATGTTCATCAAGAATACGAAGGAGGTTTTCTTTATGATCTTCCATCGCCTCTGTAGAGATACGATTTAGGTCAATCAGCTCGTGGTTATAGTAATCGACAAAGTCGTTATCAAGGTCAAGGACATAAGCAAAACCACCCGTCATACCTGCACCGAAGTTATGACCGACTTTACCCAGTACTGTCACGACACCACCTGTCATATATTCACAACAGTGGTCGCCTGCACCTTCAATCACAGCAAATGCGCCAGAGTTACGAACCGCAAAACGCTCGCCCGCAGTTCCCGCAGCAAAGACCTTACCGCCAGTCGCACCATATAAACAGGTGTTACCAATAATTGCAGTATTTTGCGTTTGGAATGGTGAACCTTTTGGTGGGAAGATCGACACACGACCACCCGCCATACCTTTACCCACGTAGTCGTTGGCATCACCTTCCAGTTTGATATGCAAACCACCCGCATTCCAAACACCTAGTGACTGACCAGCAGTACCGACAAGGTTCATCACCACTGGGCTATTTTCCATACCCAAGTTGCCATAACGACGTGCGATTTCACCTGAAATACGCGCACCAATCGAACGGTCACAGTTACCTACAGTGAAGTTAAACGAACCACCTGTACCTGCTTCAATTGCTGGTAACATCTCAGCAACCATTTTCTCAGCCAATACACCTTTATCAAATGGTGCATTACCTTGAACTTGGCAATACTGTGCTTTACCTTCAGCAGATGGATGTGAAGTTAATAGAGCATTGAGATCAAGGTGAGCGTGTTTCTCTGTTTCACCTGGTAATACTTCAAGTAAGTCAGTACGCCCAATCAAATCTTTAAGACTTACAACACCTAGAGCAGCCAACCATTCACGCGTTTCTTCAGCAATAAATTTGAAGAAGTTGATGAGCATTTCTGGCTCGCCAATATAGTGCTCTTGACGTAAATGATCTTGCTGTGTTGCAACACCAGTTGCACAGTTGTTTAAGTGACAGATACGAAGATATTTACAACCTAATGCGATCATTGGTGTAGAACCAAAACCAAAGCTTTCCGCACCTAAAATTGCAGCTTTAATGACATCTAGACCTGTTTTTAAGCCACCGTCGGTTTGAACACGAACTTTACCACGTAAATCATTTACACGAAGGGCTTGATGCGCTTCACTCAAACCTAATTCCCATGGTGAACCCGCATGGTGAATTGATGAAAGTGGAGATGCCGCTGTACCACCGTCATAACCTGAAATGGTAATGAAATCTGCATACGCTTTTGCCACACCAGCAGCAATTGTTCCTACACCTGGTTCAGATACTAATTTTACTGAAACCATTGCTTGAGGATTGACTTGCTTCAAGTCAAAAATCAATTGTGACAAATCTTCAATTGAGTAAATGTCATGATGTGGAGGCGGAGAAATCAAAGTCACACCTGGTACTGAGTAACGTAAACGTGCAATTAAGCCATTCACTTTACCACCTGGTAACTGACCACCTTCACCTGGTTTTGCACCCTGCGCTACTTTAATCTGCAACACTTCAGCAGACGTTAAATATGCTGGCGTTACACCAAAGCGACCTGATGCAATTTGTTTGATTTTCGAGTTACGAATCGTACCGTAACGTGAAGGATCTTCACCACCCTCACCAGAGTTTGAACGACCACCAATGGTATTCATTGCAATTGCAATTGCTTCATGTGCTTCTGGAGACAACGCACCTAAAGACATTCCCGCAGAGTCAAAACGCGGTAGAATTTCTTCAATCGTTTCAACTTGATCCAATGCAATTGAATCAGTTGTTTTTAACTTGAATAAGTCACGAATTGTAGCAACAGGACGGTTGTTCACCAGCTCAGCATATTCTTTAAAGTCTTGGTATTGACCTGAACGTACCGCCTTATGTAATGAGTTAATTACGTCAGGGTTGAACGCATGATACTCTTTACCAAATACGAATTTCAGTAAACCACCCTGATCAATTGGTTTACGATTTGACCAAGCTGTGCTTGCCAATTTTTTCTGGTCATTTTCTAAATCAGCAAAAGTCGCGCCTTGGATACGGCTTGGTACGCCAAGGAAACATTTATCCACGACTTCAGATGACAAACCTACCGCTTCAAACAATTGACCGCCACGATAAGAAGCAACTGTCGAGATCCCCATTTTAGAAAGAACTTTTAATAGGCCTTTCTCAATCCCTTTACGGAAGTTTGCTTGCGCATAAATTGGGTCACCCAATAATTCGCCTTTCGCAACCAAATCATTGATCACGTCATAAGCCAAATACGGGTAAATTGCTGTCGCACCAAAACCTAGTAGTACTGCAAATTGATGTGGGTCACGTGCGAAACCAGTCTCAACCAAAATATTTGCATCAGTACGTAAACCAACTTGAATCAAGTAGTGATGTACTGCACCTGTTACCAATGCCGAGTTTGCTGGCAAGAAACCTTCACGAATATTTTTATCGGTCAAAACGATTAAAGTTTTGCCATCACGAACAGCTTGCGCAGCTTCTTCACAAATACGAGCAACTGCGGCTTGTAAACCTTCGGTTTCTGCATAATTCAGATTGATATCAGCAACAGCATAACCCGCACGTTCTTTTTCAACATCACGAAGCTGCTGCATTTTTGAATGTGACAATACAGGGCTTGAAATAATAATGCGGTCAGCGTGTTCAGGGCCCTGCTCAAATACGTTTTGCTCACGACCCAAACATGTTTCTAATGACATTACGATCGATTCACGTAATGGATCGATTGGTGGGTTCGTTACTTGCGCAAACTGTTGACGGAAATAGTCTGATACATGGCGAACTTGACGAGACAAGACTGCCATTGGCGTATCATCCCCCATTGAACCAACAGCTTCCTGACCACTTTCTGCGATTGGACGCAAAATTTGATCACGCTCTTCAAATGTCACCATAAACATTTTTTGAGCCGCTTTTAATGCATCACCAGTTAAACCCTGATCACTCAATTTTTCTTCAAGCTGAGGATCTGCTTTCAAACGAATCGCATGGTCACGCAACCATTCACGATACGGACGCATGTTTTTAAGGTGATTGCTGACGTCTTTTGTATCAAGCACTTTACCAGTCAAAGTATCAACAACTAAGATCTGACCTGGACCAACACGACCTTTAGACACAACATCTTCTGGTTCATAACCCCATACACCAATCTCTGATGCAAGCGTGATGTAATCATTTTTGGTGATCACCCAACGTGCAGGGCGTAAACCATTACGATCCAACATACAAATCGCGTGACGACCATCTTGAATCACAAGACCTGCTGGACCATCCCAAGCTTCCATATGCTTAGAGTTGAATTCATAGAATGCACGCAAATCAGCATCTAAAGTTTCAACATTTTGCCATGCTGGTGGAACTAACATACGCAGTGCACGGAATAAGTCCATTCCGCCACCAACAAGAATTTCAAGCATATTGTCTAGGCTTGATGAATCCGAACCAGTACGGTTTACAATCGGATTTAACTCAGTTAAACCCGGCAGTAATGGATTTTCAAACTTTGGCGTACGAGCCAGTGCCCAGTTACGGTTTGCCGTAATAGTATTAATTTCACCATTATGTGCAAGATAACGGAATGGCTGAGCCAATGGCCAACGTGGCAAAGTATTGGTTGAGAAACGCTGATGGAATACCACAATGTGCGATTTTAGACGTTCATCAGCTAAGTCTGTATAGAAGTCAGCAATCGCTGCTGGCATCATTAAGCCTTTATATGTGATGACAGTTGTTGCAAGTGTTGTCACATAGAATAATGGGTCGTTTTGTAATTGTTGTTCTGCACGGCGACGAGCTAAAAATAACTTACGGTTAAATTCAACTTCAGTCAAACCCATTGGGCAGTTAACTAAAATTTGTTCAAATGCTGGGAGTGATTGTAATGCAATTTCACCTAAAGCATCATTATTTGTTGGTACAACACGCCATGCCGCAACCGTTAAACCTTCTGCTGCAATTTCTTTGTTTAAAATATTCTTTGCATTTTGAGCTAAAGCAGGGTCAATATTCAGAAATACTGTACCCGCAGCAAAAATCTCAGTTAGATTACTGCCTAGCTTCTGAGCTTCTTCACGGAAAAATTGTTTTGGCATTGCCAATAACAATCCGCAACCATCTCCTGTTTTACCATCCGCGGCAATACCACCACGGTGCGTCATGCAACTTAAACTGTGAATCGCAGTTTCGACCAGATGATGGCTTGATTCACCCTTCATATGGGCAATCAGACCAAAACCACAGTTATCCTTAAACTCATCAGGCTGATATAAGCCTTGAGCGGGAGCTACAGTATTAGGCGATGGCATGTGCATAGCGTACCCTTCTTTCAACATGGCTCTTTCGAGCAACAAACAATCAATTCATTTTCTGCGATATTGCCGATCAACTCATATAAAGTTCAATGCTTCGCAAAAACATTTTTCCTGGCGGATTTGCAATATACGCCTTTCTTTAACAAGAAACAGCGTACCCAAGCATATAAAGTGTTTTCAGTTATTACACCTTCACCAATATTTGTAAAGCACAAAAACTTTCCATTTCACTAAATTAATTGGGTATTTAGTGTGAAAAAGCGCAATGAGCAGATAAATTAGCACCACAAGGAAGCAAAAAACATACCAATTAACTATAAATTTACTAAATCATTAAAAAAATTAAAATAACCTTAATTTATAATAGACTAAAGCTATATCTTATGAAGTTTTATTGCACCAAAATAAATCATTTTGCCTTTAAAAGGCGCTAATAATGCTCAAAATTAGTGCAACACTAATTAAATGGATCTACCACATCTCGTTTAGAAGAATCTGAATTTTCTTTTAATTTTTCAGGGTTTTGTGTTGAAGATTGGCTTTGTTTGACGTTTACCACGTTACCTTGAGCATCACGCTGGGTGACTGTAGTCTGTGTTGCTATTGCAGGATCAACTGCTGGTTTTCTCGCACCAACACCCAAAGTGCCTTGTGAAGCCACAGCCCCTGCAGCCAACAAACTTTCGTCCACTTTAGGTAGCGCTGCTGGTTTTAACTGAATTTCATAAAGCTGATTTGTCGCTGTTTTTAATTCATCCGACCCTAAGTCATTCACAAAATCAGCATATTTTGATAATTGCTGCGCTTTAGGTTGCACGGATTGAGGAAGTACCAAATTTAGTTGAGCAAACTGACGATTTGCTTCCTCCATATTGGGTGACATACCATAAGCAAGAATATATTGTTCTGCGCGGTCCTCTCCAGTTAAGCGGAAATAAATAAACTTTTTCCGATCTGATCGACTTAATAAGAAATTTTTAACAATTGCTTCATCTGAACTACGAAAAATTTCCATCGTCCATTGTTGCTGATTTTCTTTAATAAATTTAGTGCCACGAAATTCTGGTGCATGCTCATTAGAAACAACAACTCTGGTTGTTAAATCTAGCGGTTTCACCTCATTAGAAAAGGCACCTAAATGAACAGTCGCAGTCACTTTTTCAGGTTGAATTTGAACTTCAGTTTTAGCTGGTTGATCTACTTCAACCAAAGCATCTCCATCAGTAACGCCCCAAAAGACCAATGCAGCAATCAAGCATACAATTGCAAGTGTGAGCCAGCTGTATTGTTGAATATTTTGCCAAATTGATCTAGAAATAAGCATATTTTTCTCAATATATTGATTATGAAGATTGGTTCACAAGAATCGTTTGCTTCATTAAATCTACATCAAAATCTTTGGTAATGATGGCTTGACCTAACTTTTTAAGTAAAACCAAGCGCAATTTGCCATTGAGCACTTTTTTATCATGTGACATATAAGCCAAAAATTCGTCGAGTGGAATTTGTGGACATGATATCGGTAAATGGGCACGTAGAATAATTCTTTTTGTACGCTCAACATCTTCAGCAGATATCCAACCTAGACGATGTGACAAATCTGCCGCCATGACCATACCTGTTGCAACCGCTTCACCATGTAACCATACCCCATAACCTAGATAGGATTCGATTGCATGCCCAAAAGTATGCCCTAAATTTAGAAGTGCACGCTCGCCCTGCTCTTTTTCATCATTAGCCACAATTCTAGCTTTATGTGCGCATGAGCGATAAACTGCTTCTGCGAGTAAATTCGCATCACGTGCAACAAGCGCATCCATGTTCTGCTCTAACCATACTAGAAAATCCACATCGCCTAGTAATGCATATTTAATCACTTCAGCCAAACCAGCAGAAAGTTCACGATCTGGTAAAGTATCAAGCTGCGCCATATCCGCTAATACAACTTGAGGTTGCTGAAACGCACCCAACATATTTTTACCTAGCGGATGATTGATTCCTGTCTTCCCACCCACACTTGAATCAACTTGAGATAATAATGTAGTTGGTACTTGAATAAAATTCACTCCTCGCTGGAAACAAGCTGATGCAAAACCAGCCATATCACCAATGACACCACCACCTAATGCAAGCACTGTGCAATCACGATTAAAACCTGATTCCAAAAGCGCATCAAAAATTAAATTCAAATGCTGAATGTCTTTAAATTGCTCCCCGTCGGGTAAAATACATTGTGCAATCTGTTTATCTAACTGGCGTAATCCTTCAATATAATGTTGCAAATATAATGGTGCGACTGTTGTATTGGAAACTAACATCACTTGTCGACCATGAATATATGGCGCTAGCAAATCTCTGGGATTTAAATTACTTCCAATAAAAATAGGATAGCGACGATCACCCAATTCAACATGTAGTGTTTGCATAAAATTAGACCAACAAGAAAATGACTAAATTTGTTTAGATAAAATAAGCTGTAGAATTTTTTGCGCTAAATCTCGCGCTGCACCCTGATTTGTTTCAACAATAAAATGTGCAACCTCACGATAAAGTGGATCTCGCACAGTTAACAAATCTCTTAATTTCTTTTCTGGGTTTTCTACTTGCAACAATGGACGATTCTTATCGCGATGAGTTCGCTGTAGCTGAAGCTCTACAGGAGTATATAGATAAACAACGATGCCTCGCTGTTTTAAAAATTTTCGATTTTCCGATTGTGTTACCGCACCACCACCAGTCGCCAAAACAAGAGCAGAACGTGCAGTTAGGTCATTTAACACATTAGTTTCACGTGCTCGAAAACCAGATTCACCCTCTTTTTCAAAAATCCAAGGGATTGTAGCACCTGTTTTACGCTCAATTTCATGATCACTATCAATGAATTCACGCCCCAACAACTCTGCTAAATGTCGACCAACTGTTGTTTTCCCTGCCCCCATTGGCCCTACCAAATAAATATTTGGTAGGGTTTCAAACGCTTTGCCTTGCAACGCGCCACCTATATTAATTGCAATTATTCAAAATATATTAATGATTTCTCGTCAAAGTGTCATTAACAATTCTTGGTGTCACAAAAATAAGTAATTCGCGTTTCGTATCAGTCTTTCTATCATTTCGGAAAAACTTACCCAAATAAGGTAAATCGCCTAAAAAAGGGACTTTAGTTTGCGAGTTAATATTTTCTTGTTCAAAAATACCACCTAACACAACCGTTTCACCATTATCGACCAATACATTAGTATTTATTTCATTTTTATTAATGGTCAATTGACCTGTTGGAGTAGGGTTACTCTGCGAGTCTTTAGTAATATTCAGCTTCAACATAACTTTACCTTCTGGGGTAATACTAGGTGTTACATCTAAACTCAATACCGCATCAACAAATTCAGTTTTTGGTCCATCATTCCCACTAGATGTTGCATAAGGGATACGTTTACCAGATGAAATTTTAGCTGACTGCTTATCAGCTGTCATAACTTTTGGCGTAGATATCACTTCACCATAGCCATCAGCTTGAACTGCTGACAACTCCAAATCCAACATAAAATCAGATAAACTAATCAAACCGAATGCAATCCGGCTTGCACCAGGTGTTACAGCCCCCAAATCTACATTCAAGTTATCCGGGCGTTCGATCTCATATTTCCAACCACCAGTGTCACTATCTTTAGTAGGCTTTCTTAAGTTCCATAAAGTAGTATCACTACCACCAACTAATAAATCGTTATTGCTAGTAATGCCCTGAGATAAAATACCCCACTTAACACCCATTTCTTTTGTAAAATCAGTACTCGCACTCACAATTCGTGCTTCAATCATAACCTGTTTTACTGAAACATCTAATAAATCAATTAATTTACGAATTTTATCTATATTTACGGCAGCATCATTAACAATTAAAGTATTTGTACGTGTATCTGCGACAGCACTCCCGCGTGAGCTCAATAAGCTTTCTAAAGCTAAAGAATCTGAATTAGTTGTTCGGTTTGAACTCGCCGCTTTATTATCGCGAGAGTCCTCTATAAGTTTTAAAATATCCGCAGCTTTTGCATAACTTAATTTAATATATTCTGTTTGAATTGGAGCCAGTTTAATGCTTTGTGCGATTGCTTTAGCTTCCTCTTCTTCTGACTTAATTAATTCAGAAACTGGTGCAATCCAGATTACGTTTCCATTTCGGCGTTTATCTAAATTCTTTGTTTTAAGCACAATATCTAAAGCTTGATCCCATGGTACATCCTTAAGGCGTAAAGTAATGTTCCCTTGTACAGTATCAGCTGCAACCATATTTATACTGGTAAAATCAGCCAACAGCTGCAGAACTCGACGCACCTCAATATCTTGAAAATCTAATGAAATTTTATTCCCAGTATAGACCTGGGCTTTAGCTTTCGGAGAAGACTTATCTTCTGGACGCTTCAGACTAATCGTTAATTTATTTTCCGCTTGGTAAGCCATATACTCATAACTACCAGCAGACTGAATGGTGATAACACCATTCCCTTTATCATTATAAGCATCTACACTTGCGACAGGTGTAGCAAAATCGTTGGTATTTAAACGACGAGCTAAATGCGTTGGAATTTTATTTCCCATCGTTCTAATAACAATTTTACTTCCCTGTTGCTGCACATCTACGGGAGTGTTACTACCCAATAGATCAACAACAACTAATCCTTCACCTTGAGCACCGCGCTGGAAACCAATATTTGATACACCTTGCTGTGGTTTTCTGACAACCGTAGCATTACGAGCAGCATTTACTGGTTGAACTGCATTTATTTTAAGAATAAACGTATTCCCTTCAACACGTGTCGTAAAAGCTCCTGCTTCCTTTAAATTAACAACCAGACGTGAACGCTGATCATCAGCTGCAACATCAATTGTTGATGCTTCATTAGTTGAAACTGGTATTGATGCCTGTTTCAAATTTTGTTGCGTTTTATCAAAATCTAAAATCAATCGAGAAGGTTGTTCTAGTTGATACGCTTGTGGCTGTGGAGGCAAACCGTTAAACATGATACGAATTTCTGTACCTTGATCAGCCAAACTCATTGGAACAATATTCGTCATACTCACTTGTGCAGATGCAGCTTGCATAATTGCAATAGCCACTACACCCATTGAAAATTGACGGAATGCATGATTCATGGTCTTGACTTCCCCAAATAAAGAACTTTTTAACTGCTTTTTCATTGTTATTCCCTTAATCTCACGATACCGGACCAATTAAAACGAGCGTACGCGGTCTCTCAACATAACCTTCTCGCCCATCTGGCACAATTTCAACTAAATCAATTTGTGTTGGGCTAATTTTTACAATACGCCCTTGGTTCATACCCAAATAACTACCAACCTGTACACGCTCAATCTGACCATCTGGTGTTTGAATCAAGGCGATCGTGTCATTTTGCTTACCACGCATACTACCTTTCATATTCAAGGCCTCAAGAGCATAACTCTCTAAAGGTTGTGACTGCCGGTTAAGGTTAGGATAAACACGCTTACCAGCCATAATTTTTAATTCAGCAGCTAATGAACTTGGCATAAACGGACTTTTCAACTGGTGCGATGCGTAATTAAATAATGGTACTGGAGCAAATACAGGAGCAGGTTCGATAGGTAACGGTTGTTGATTACGAATATCAGCCATCTGTTGATTTACAGCATCTATACGAGAATCACATCCAACTAAAACGAGACTAATCAATAGACCGCACAATAATTTATAACTAGTCATTAGTGCTGACCTCCTTGAACTGATGGAGCCTGATTCATAGCAGATGTATTATCCTGCTCACCACTAAACCCTGGTTGCTCGTCAGAACCAATGTATCGATAAGTTTTTGCCTTAATTGAGTAATTAATCACAGGGATATCTGATTTTTTCTGAGAATCTTGCTGCGCCTCAACGATAAAATCATGCAATGTCACAATCCTAGGTAACGCAGCAATCCCTGTTACAAAAGCACCAAACGCATGATAATCACCAGTTGCTTCAATACTAATTGGCTGTTCAATAAAAAACTCTTGCTTTACTTCATTTTCTAAGCGGATATTTTTAAACTTTAATCCAGAGTTCACACCAGTTAAATTAATATCTTCAACTAAACTTGGAATTTCAGTTTCTTTCGGCAATTGTTCAAGTTGCTGATTAAAATTCGCTTCCATTTCTTGTAATTGGGCTTGATATTGTTGCAAATTACGTAATTTAGAGTCTTTTTCCCTAAACTCATTTAACAAACTTTGCTCTTGTGCTTGAGCATTTGCAATACCATCAAGTTGACCTCTAATTACGACAAAATACCCTAGAGCGAGCACTGCCAAAAAAACAAAAATCCAACAGGTAATTTTTACAGAAAGTGGCCACCCTCCATAATTATTCATATCCAATGTATTGAATTGTTGAAAAAATTGCTCTAATGTCATTTTTTTCTTTTTCGAAGCAACAATCTCTTGATCAAATTCGTTTAAATCTTCTTGGCTCATTTCACTACCCCTGATCCTGATGCAACTGCTTCTAAAGTTGGGTCAGCCTCAGCTGTTGTGCCTATTTCTCCCAAATCAACAGTTACCACAAAACTTCCATAGTTTTCTTCAACTCGAGGAACTAAAGAGCTTGCTGTTTTATCTTTTTTATCATCTGCCGCTAAAAAAGAATTCATAAACGCGTTACGATACCAAGGTGAAGCTTCTAGATTTCTTAAAAGCTCAGCAACGGTATTTGGGCTTTCTGCCTTACCCTCAATGGTAAATTTATCACCTGTACGGGTAAATTTTGTCAAATACATTGTAGGTGGTGTTACTCGTACTAGCTCATCAACTAAACGTACTGTAATTGGACGCTGCCCCTGCAATCCTTGAATTAGTTTCATACGCTCAATGATTGCATTACGTCGTTCTTGCAAACCATCTAATGACTTAAGTTGAGTATCTAAATTCTGGTTAGTACTTACAATTAGCTGATTTGCCTGTTCTTGATCATTCAACTTATGATCAAAGTACATCCACCCAGAGAAAACTGATACTACGCCTAATGCTGCTACCCCAGCACAAAATGCAACGAACTGTTTCTTTTTTTGTTCTCTTAGCTCATCACGCCAAGGGAGTAAGTTAATCTTTGCCATTAATCAAAACTCCTCAATGCTAAACCACATGCAACCATCAATGAGGAAGCATCATTTTCAATTTTTTTAATATCAATCTGCGGAGAAAAGCCCATTTGTAAGAATGGATTGGCAATGGTGACGCGATAACCTAGTTTTTGTTGTAACAACTTGGCTAAACCAGGAATATTGGCATTACCACCTGCCAATAAAATATGATCAATCTCATTAAATTGTGATGATGAAAAGAAAAATTGAAGTGAACGAGCCGCTTGTTGAACTACAGCATCTAAAAAGGGTTCGAGAACTTCAGTATCATAATCATCAGGCAGCGTTCTTTCTTTTTTCGCGCGCCCAGCCTCTTCAAAAGACAAACCGTAACGACTCTGAACATCTTGGGTTAGCTGTCGACCACCAAATACCTGTTCACGTGTATAGATAATTTTACCTTTCTGCATAACAGATAAGGTTGTCATAGTATGACCAATATCTAAAATACCAACTGTGTTTGCACCCATTGGCAAAGTATCTGCGAATACACTGAAAGCACGTTCCATGGCATAACTTTCAACATCAGCAATTTTTGCAGATAAATTAGCCAGCTCAAGAACTTCTACACGTGTGTCAACATTTTCTGTACGCGTTGCCACTAACAATACATTTACACGATTTGGGTTTGCTAATTTGTCAGATAAGACTTCAAAATCTAGACTTACTTCATCTAATGGGAACGGAATATATTGCTCAGCATCCATACGAATTTGAACTTCTCGTTCATCGGCTGTCATATCTGCATCCATTTCAATGATTTTATTAATCACCATTGAAGTTGGTACAGCTATAGCCACATTCGTCGTACGCGGATTCGCAAGGTTAACGACTCTTTCAAGCGCGTCACCAACGGCTTCTGGATTGAGAATGCTTTTTTCTACGACACTGTTTTCAGGCAGTGGCATCACAGCATAGCTTTCAACCCAATATCTACCGTTCTTTACAGAGAGCTCCAATAACTTAACAGTTGTCGAACTAATATCGACCCCTACTAACCCCTTATTTGGTTTACGATATAACCTGAGCACAGTACATTCCTATTTATTTTTTTATCCCCAAAAATACAACTCACTAATTCGTTTTGGTCTTTAATTGATACGGATACAATATCTCATCTAACAATCCGTAAGGCTAAAGGATATACTGACCATAATTAGTTTGCCATTCGCTCTTATTAAAACTTACTTATTATGAAAAAGCTATCCAGTTCTGGTATTGTTCGTCCATTTTTTTTGATGCTTATTATTATATTAGTCTCACTTCCAATGGGATTTTATGGCATGTATCTCTATCTAGCACCCTCTTTGCCTGATATGAGTTCATTAAAAAAGGCACCTTTACTAAAACCATTGCAAGTTTATACGGCAGATAATAAGTTAATTGCAGAGTATGGCGGCAAACTTTCAATTCCGGTGAAATATGAGCAGATTCCACCAGCATTTATTCATGCATTTCTAGCAGCGGAAGATTCGTCATTTTTTGAGCATAATGGGATTAGTTTTAAGGGCTTGGGGCGAGCACTAACAGAATCTATTACAGGGTCAGATGTACAAACTGGTGGTTCAACCATTACCATGCAGGTGGCAAAAAATTATTATTTGAGTCCAGAACGAACGCTAAAACGCAAACTAACTGAAGTTTTTCTTGCTCGCAAAATTGAGCAAAATCTCACCAAACAAGAAATTCTCAGCTCATACGTCAATAAGATCTTCTTAGGCAAAAATGCTTACGGAATTGCTGCAGCTGCACAAATCTATTACAACAAAAATATTAATCAGCTCACCATTGCACAAATGGCAATGATTGCAGGATTACCGAAAGCACCATCAAAATACAATCCCGTCGTAAATCCAGAACGCGCGCTTGAACGCAGGAATTGGATTTTAGGGCGTATGCTACAACTTGGCTATATTAATCAGAGTCAATATCAAAAAGCTGTTGCTGAGCCAATCAACCTCAATATGATTGATCGCTCTGTCAGTAATGTTTTCCCTTATGTTGGCGAAATGGTTCGTTCAGAATTGGTTGAGAACTTTGGCGAGCAGGCGATTGATTCAGGATATAAGGTATATACGACGATTGATAGTAATCGCCAACGTTACGCCGAACAATCAATTCAAGACGGTTTAGAAGCATACGATCGCCGCCATGGTTGGCGTGGGCCAGAAGCACATGACAAACCTCTTAACCAGTTTGTCCCATATGCAAATACCTATCCAGCACAAGTCATAAAAGTGAATAACAATTCTTTTGATGCTTTGATGCAAGATGGCTCAACAGTTACCGTAAATTGGGCAGGAATGTCATGGGTTCGCCCTTATCGGAATGCTAACAGTGTAGGCGGCGCGATATCCAATGCTTCACAAATCGTTAAAGTGAAAGATATTATTCGATTACGTCCAAATGAAAACAAAACCGTTTGGTCTTTAGTACAAGTTCCTAAAGTTCAGGGTCAATTGATTGCCTTGAATCCAAATGATGGCTCCATAGAAGCTGTGGTTGGTGGCTATAGTTTTTATCAATCTAAGTTTAACCGTGCGTTACAAGGGTGGAGACAACCAGGTTCAACTATTAAACCATTTGTTTATGCATTGGCACTTGAACGTGGTATGACACCTTATAGCATGGTGAACGATAGCCCCATCAGTATTGGCAAATGGTCTCCAAAAAACTCCGATGGACGTTACTTAGGCATGATTCCTCTACGTCGTGCATTATATTTGTCAAGGAATACGGTTTCTGTCCGTTTATTACAAACTGTAGGAATTGAACGCACACGCCAACTATTTATGGATTTTGGGTTACAAGAAGATCAAATTCCTCGTAACTACACAATCGCATTAGGAACACCTCAAGTACTCCCTGTGCAAATGGCTACAGGCTATGCCACTTTTGCAAATGGCGGTTATCGCATTCAGCCCCATTTTATTAAACGAATAGAAGATGCATCAGGCAAAGTAATTTATGAAGCAAATCCAGAATATGCTTGTATCCCTTGTATTAGTGATCCAAATGCCTATACAACAGCCGATGCTATTCAAGAGCAAGATGCTGTAAATGAAATCACCAATCAAACTTTAGATGATGTATCTGCCGCATCTGAAACTGTTGCGTCTAACTCTCAAACAGCCGCATCGACAAATAGTAATTATCGCCAAGCTCAACGCATTTTAAAATCTAGCTCAGCTTATGATATGGCTAACATTTTACGTGATGTGATTCAGCATGGTACGGGACGAGCAGCACTTAAAATCGGTCGTGACGATTTAGGCGGGAAAACAGGAACAACCAATGATGCAAAAGATGCTTGGTTTGCAGGTTTTAATGGCAAGTTAGTTGCAATCGCTTGGGTTGGTTTCGATCAACCACGCACACTCGGTCGACGTGAATACGGCGGAGTTGCTGCTTTACCAATTTGGACAAATTTCATGGCGAACTCACTTAAAGATACGCCATCGGCTTGGGTACATTTCGATAAAGACGCGAAAGATCCAATTTCATTCGACAAATTACAACTGGAGAAAAATGAAGGGCAAAAAGAATATCGTGCTTCCCCACCGTTGGCACGCCCACTTTATCGCCCTGCTCCTGTTGCACCAACTCGCTCCGCGCAAACTGACTTTTCAGATTTACCAGATACAGCGCTATCTGATGAAGAGCAAATTATTGTTCCAGCGAAAAAACAGCCACCAGCGATGGGAACAGCATCACCTCAAAAAGAACATGATGGTATTGAAAATTTAATTAATAATATTCAATAAATAAATTCAAAAGAAGCCATCAATTTGATGGCTTCTTTCTTTTCTGGAATACATAAATTTGAAAAGCGGCTGTCACTAAGAAATGCTGTTCTTGTTCTAAAATCATTCTTCGTTCAGGATTCGCTTTATAAGCATAAGGTGTCATAGCAATCAAATTTTTTAGCGCTTGTTGATCCAACTCGATTGCACTCTCTACAAGCTGTTGTTGCTGCAATTCAAATTGATCATCTAGCTGTTCTACAAATTTTTCTGGTTCGTGTAAATTTACTTGCTCAAATAAAGCTTCACGCAACCTATAGAGATGTCGAGGTGCAGGTGTCACCACAATCAAATGACCATTCTCTTGAAGAACACGTCTGATCTCTTCTTGTGGAATTGGGCTAAATAAACTAGTACATACATCGATTGAATGATCCTGTACAGGCAATGTTGCACCCGTCCCAACAATCCAAGTGACTTTGGAGTTGAGTTTTGCGGCTCGTTGTACAGCAGTTTTAGCAATATCCACACCTATACAGTGTTGAGTATGCGCTTGCATCGCACTGGTGTAATAACCTTCACCACAACCAATATCTAAAATAGTTTTCGGCTTGAGCCGCTGCAACAGTTCAACAATCGCCTGCTGTAACGGCTGATAAGCACCTGTTTGCAAAAATTCACGACGGGCCAATACCGACTCTGCAGTATCCCCTGGTGTCTTACTATGCTTATGCTGTACCACATGTAGATTGACATAACCTTGTTTGGCGACATCATAATGATGGCCTTTTTCACAACGCCAAGAACGCTCAACCAAATTCAATGATTGGCGACAAACAGGACACATCAATAAATTCATCTATTTTCTCCAAACATAAAAAAAGCTGGTGATCACCAGCTTCTTATTGAATCATGGTTTAACGCAACTTTAAGGTCATTAAGCCTAACACAACAAGGAAAATGGTAATAATCCAAAAACGAATAACAACCTGTGTTTCCTTCCAACCTTGTTTTTCATAATGATGGTGTAAAGGTGCCATCAAGAAAACGCGCTTATTCCGCATTCGCAATGAACCAATTTGTAAAAATACAGAAACGGCTTCCATCACAAAGACACCACCCATAATCGCAAATACGATTTCTTGGCGTACCATCACAGCAATTGTACCCAGCATCGCACCAAGTGCCAAAGCCCCGACATCGCCCATGAATACTTGGGCAGGATGGGCATTATACCAAAGGAATGCCAGACCCGCGCCAACCATGGCGGAACACACCACAACCAATTCAGAGGTATATTTCACATAGGAAATATGCAAATAATTGGCAAACCGAATATCACCTGATAAATAAGCAAATACGCCCAAACCTGCTGCAACCATGACAATTGGCATAATTGCCAATCCATCCAATCCATCCGTCAGATTGACTGCATTTGATGCCCCATTAATCACCAAATAAGTAAAAACAATAAATGCTAGACCAAATGGCACCGCTGAAAGTGGAATAGAGAGATTCTTAAAGAAGGGAATCAGCAAATCTAGCATATTTGCAGTATTCATTGGATTATCTTGTTGTTTTGCAATTAGATATAAAGCAATACCAGCACCTAATGATGCCACAGAAGTCCAAAAGAATTTTTTACGTGCAGGCAAACCAGCATTATCTTTATAACGAACTTTAATCCAGTCATCAGCCCAACCAACAGCACCAAAGACCACCATAACACCCAATACAATCCAAACATAAGGGTTTGATAAATCAGCCCACAATAAAGTACTAATACCGATGGATAGCAGGATTAGAATCCCTCCCATGGTTGGCGTACCCATCTTTTTGGCATGATTTTCAGGAGCAAATGAGCTTACCGCCTGACCATATTTTAAGGCTTGTAATTTACGGATCATCACAGGCCCTAAAGCCAAGCCAATGGTCAAAGCAGTTAATACACTCAACAAAGAGCGTAATGTTAAATAACGAACCACTTGGAAAGAGCTGTTATAGCCTGCCAATTGTTCAAATAACCATAACAACATTTAAATCTTCTCCATCAAGTCAGCCATCAACGTTTCCATATGGGTATAGCGAGAACCTTTAAATAGGAAACTCATGTGCTGGGGTTGATGTGTCTCTACTAAACTCATTAAAAATGACAAAGCTTGCCCCTGATTCAGAAAAGCTTGTAATTTTTTACCGTATTGTGTGCTTCTTGCACCTTCTTGAGTGGCAGGTGAGAATTCACCCACTGCAACTACAAAATGAATACCTTGCATCGAAACCAAATCTCGACCCAACAAATAATGTTGTTGCGCTGCTGTACTTCCAAGCTCACCAATATCCCCGATTACCATCACTTTAATGCCCGTTTGTTGAGCAAGCACTTCTGCTGCTGCACGCATTGAAGTTGGATTGGCATTATAAGTATCATCAATGAATAAGTGATTTTGGTGTTGAATAAAATTCAGACGCCCTTTGGCACCCTGTGCTTGTTCTAAGCCTTGTATAATATCATCAAGCGCAATCCCAATTGCCAAGGCAAATGCTGTTGCAGCAGTTGCATTTTGCACATTATGTGCACCTGCAAACGGTAGATCTACTGTCCGGATGCCCTGTGGAGTATGTAAATTGAATTTTGCTGATTGAGGATGTAATTCAACATCTGTTGCAAACACATCTCCACCCTGACCAAAACTCAGAATTGAATGAGCTTGAGCATTTTCACGAATGGCCGCTGTAAAATCATCATCAGCGGGAACGACCGATATTCCGTCAGGCAAAATATGTGCATAAATCTCTGACTTGGCACGACAAATTCCTTCACGTCCACCAAATTCACCTAAATGTGCCGTACCAATATTCAAAATTCCAGCCACATGCGGTTGAACCAGATGAGAAGTATAGTCAATTTCACCTTGATGACTCGCACCCAACTCCATCACAGCATATTGATGCTCTGAACGTAACTCAAGTAACATCATCGGGGCACCCAAATCATTATTCAGGTTACCACGCGTAATCAGCGTTGGTGCTAAACGGGATAAAATACTACCCAACATTTCTTTCGTGGTGGTTTTACCACTACTGCCTGTTAATGCAATGACTTTCAACTGTGGATTTTGCTGACGGCGATACGCTCCAAGATGCCCTAACGCCAAACGCGTATCTTTGACGATGAGTTGTGCAATATCTGCATCAATTGGGCGCTCTACAATTGCAATCTCACACCCTTGCGTCGCCACTTGAGCGATAAAGTTATGAGCATCAAAGCGCTCACCTTTTAAAGCAAGAAAAACATCTCCAGCTTCAGCATGACGAGAGTCAGTCAAAATACGCTTGATTTCGCTTTGTGGAATTTTATGATTATGCCACTCACCTTGAGTCGCTTGTTGTAATTGCTCTGCTGTCCAAGGTTCTAGTGGAACGGTGCTGGTTGTTGAAGTATGCATACGCTTTATTTACCTTTTAACCTTATTGCGCAGGATAAGCTGAATCGACTGAATGGGCTTGTGCATTAATCGCAGACTGTACCTCGACCACATCATCAAACCAGTGACGAACGCCATCCACCTCTTGATAGTTTTCATGACCTTTGCCCGCAATCACCACAATATCGCCTGCTTGAGCTTGAGCAACCACAAACTTAATCGCTTCACGACGATCATGGATTTCATGCACGATATGTTCTGAAAAATCTATTCCCTGCTTCATATCAGCAAAAATCTGTTCAGGATTTTCAGTTCGTGGATTATCCGAGGTGAGAACTACAGGATTAGCATGATCAAGCGCAGCCTGAGTCATTAAAGGACGCTTACCGCGATCGCGATCACCACCGCAGCCAAATACCGCCCATAATTGTCCAGTGACATGACGTTTCAACGTGGTTAACACCTGAATCAATGCATCAGGTGTATGTGCATAATCAACGACAAATAGACGATCCGTATCTTGAATCACTTGCATGCGCCCTGGGGCACCCTTAAGTTGCGGAACGAACTGCACTAAATCAGCAAGCGAAAAACCAGCATATTCTGCTGCAATCAAGCTTGCTAATAAATTTTCTACATTAAAATGCCCAAGCAATGGGCTTTGCACAGCAAAAGTACCTATTGGACTAATCAATGTAAAACTTGCACCACTCAAGCGATATTGCAAATGATCAATATGATAATCCGCAGAAGTTTGAGTCAAAGAATAAGTCAAAACTTTCGGTTTTGATGGATTCTGTTTTGCAGCAGCTAGCATCACGTTTGCATGTGCATCGTCGATGTTAATTACAACGACTTTTAAAGTGGTAAATTTAAATAATAGCGCCTTAGCTTCTGCATAAGCCTCTAAAGTACCGTGATAATCTAAATGATCACGACTTAAATTACTATAAACTGCAATTTCAAGATCGCAACCATTCAGACGACCTTGTTCCAGACCATGGGAACTCGCCTCAAGTGCAACAAAATTAGCCCCTTGTTTAGCGTAATCATGCAATGCCTGCTGTAATTGCAGCGCATCTAAAGTGGTGTGGGTTGAGGGGGTCAAGTTTGGCAAGATACCATTGCCTGTTGTCCCCATCACTGCACAGCCTTTCGCTTGTGAACTGACTAATTCTGCAATCAGACGTGAAATGGTGGTTTTACCATTGGTGCCGGTGACTGCAATTCCTCGTAATGGCTGTACAGGATCGACCGCTTGTAAATATTGCTGCTGCCATTCACCCATAAGAAAACGCACTTCAGGGCAAACCCACTCGTTCGCAAGCCCTAAACTTGTTTCACTAATAACCGCCAATGCCCCTGCATTCAGCGCATTTTGTGCAAATTGACGGGTTTTTTCAGGTTGGCTATAACTACTTAAAGCAATAAAAATTTGTCCAACTTCAATCTTACGGCTGTCTAGACAAAAGCCTTGAAAAGGCTGAGTGAACCAAGCCGCATCGATACGAATCGGATATATCTGCTGAAAACTAATCGACATAATCTACCTACGGATTGGATTTTATAGAGGTATCAAGTGGTTTATCTAAAGGAACATTCAGTAATCGTAGCGACTCTTGCATAATTCTCGCAAAAACGGGCGCTGCAACGAGACCACCATAATAACGGCCTTGAGGATTTTCAACGACGATAATCATCGCCAGACGAGGATCACTCACTGGAGCAACCCCAGCAAATAAAGCACGATATTCATTACTCGAATAACCTTTACGGTCAGCTCGTAATTTATGTGCTGTACCTGTTTTACCACCAACACGATAACCAGGAATATTGGCCTGCGTAGCTGTACCACCAGGCATAGTAACCTGCTCAAGCATCAATAACACTTGATCTGCAATCTTAGGATCAAGTACTTGCTTACCTTGAGGTGCTTGATCTAATTTTCTTAGACTTAATGGCATCTCCACACCATGGTTTGCGAGCATCGCATAACCTTGTGCAACTTGGAGAATGGTTGCGTTTAAACCATAACCATACGCCATCGTACCCAACTGAGATGGGTTTAACTTATCACCCGAATACAGCAGACCAGCGCTCTCACCCGGGAATTTCACATCAGAACGATGCCCAAAACCAACACGACGGAAGAATGAAGGTACTGCATCCTTTGGTAGTGACAATGCGAGTTTTGCTGAACCCACGTTAGATGATTTAACAATAATACCTGTCAGAGTTAATGCACCATAGTTGTGTGTATCACGAATGGTATGCCATCCCAACTTCATTGAACCTGGTGACGTATTAACAATTGTGTTTGGTGTGTATTTGCCACTTTCTAAGGCAGCCGCAACGGTAAATGGCTTCATGGTCGAACCAGGCTCAAACATATCAATTGCGCCACGGTTACGCATTGCATCTTTGTTGGCTAAACCATTTTTATCATTCGGGTTATACGATGGCCAACTGGTCATTGCCAAAATTTCGCCCGTTTTTACATCTACAGCAATAGCGGTTGCCGAACGAGCATTATTTGCGACACCAGCAGCCGTCAATTCACGATACATAATATATTGCAAACGTGAGTCGATACTGAGTGTGACATTTTCACCTGACTCGACTTCTTTAATCACTTCTGAAACTTTAAGACGGTTACCTTTTTTATCCCGAATAATTTTTTGTTCACCATCTACCCCTGACAACTGTTTATTCAGTTGCATTTCTAAACCTTCAACCCCAACCCCTTCACTATTGGTTAAACCAATAATTTGTGCATTCGGCTGCGGTTGCGGATAGTAACGCTTATACGTCTTTTCGGCGTAAACCCCTTGAAAGTTTCGCTTGGTAATGAGGTCAGCTTGCTGAGGTGGAATTTCCTTTTGCAATACCAAATAACGTGAACGTGGTCGATCACTCATTTGCTTCTTCAAATCATTACGATCAACACCCACTGCATCTGCCAATTCATCTAAATTTAGATTCTTATCTGGCAACTGACGTTTGAGTTTACGGTTGGTTGGGTCTTTTTGTAGTTCTGCCGTAATGTCATCATACTGCTTTTTAGTCTCCCAATAATCTCTTGGGTCAATCACGATTTTCATAATCGGTGTACTAATCGCCAAAGGCACACCATGGCGATCACTAATCACCCCACGCATCGCTTCTAAGCGTTCGGTACGTAAAATATTGGCATTGGCTTTGTTCTGCAAAAAGTCTTTATTGACCACTTGCACATAAAAGGCGCGCGCGATCAAGACAATAAAGCAAAGGAGCACTGTTCCCCAAAGCAAATAAAATCGCCACATATCCAAAGCAAGTGTTGGTCTTTCAGAAATGGACTGCTGTTTTTTTCGTATTGGTTTGCTTCGCTTATCTGCCATACAGCATGCCTTATTTGTCTTGCTTTGAAGTCATAGGTAAAGAAATCACGACGGTTTGTGCAGCAGGCGGTGAAAACATGCGTAACTGTGTCACAGCACGAGAACCAATCTGTGCAGTCGCACCAAAGGTTTGTTGCTCGATCAATAAACGCCCCCATTCGGCATTTAAATCATCTTTTTCACGCATATACCCACTCAAATCACGATAATCATGACGATATTCAAATACTTGAAACACCACCATCATCGCACTAATGAAGACCAATGCAAGAAGCACAGCATACACCACAACTTTTTTCAGTCCCTTTTTACTACTGGATAAAACCTCATCATCATTTTTTTTATTCATTATCTACCTTTTTGCTCTAAACGCTCTGCCACACGCAACCATGCACTACGTGAACGAGGATTTGCTTTTACTTCTGCTTCACTCGCACGAATACGAGACACTTTCTTTAAACGTCGCGTATCAACCTGTGCTTGAGGCATCCCCCAACCATGATCTTCCGCTAAAGTTGATTCTTTTTGGATAAACTGTTTAATCAAACGATCTTCCAAAGAGTGGAAGCTAATCACAGCCAACTGTCCTTGTACTTTCAACAATTCTACAGCTTGCGGTAAAAATGTTTCAATATCATCAAGCTCTTTATTAATTGCAATACGAATCGCTTGGAAAGTACGTGTTGCTGGGTGTTTGTGCTTTTCCCATTTCGGATGAGCAACTTTGACAATTTCTGCAAGTTGAGCAGTTGTCGTAATTTCACCTGCCAATTTAATCGCTTTGGCAATACGACGGCTATAACGCTCTTCGCCATATTGGAAAATAATATTGGCTAATTTTTCTTCTTCGATTTTTAATAACCACTCAGCCGCAGTCAAACCTTGAGAATTATCCATACGCATGTCTAGCGGGCCATCTTGCATAAAGCTAAACCCACGTTCAGCTTGGTCAAGTTGCGGTGAGGACACGCCTAAGTCCGCCATAATGCCATCGACTTCGGTAATACCAATATTTGTTAATTCCGCCTGAATATCGGCAAAACTGGCATGAATAATTTTAAACCGCGGATCTTCTTGTTCTAATTGCGCGGCAACTTCAAGTGCCTGAGGATCTTTGTCAAAGGCGTAAACACGTGCATTTTGATCCAATTTGGAAAGTAAGAGCTTAGTATGCCCTCCTCGACCAAACGTTGCATCGACAAAAACACCAGTATCGCGACCTGCCAATACGCCATCAACGGTTTCATGAAGTAAGACAGAAATATGCGACATAGGAATGGGATCAACAGCTAAAAATGTAACTGCACATTATCACCTTGTTTTATCCCAGTACCAAACGACTTTTTGTAGAGAATTCTTAACTTTTCATAGATAAAACCGTTTTCTTATCATTTTTTACGCAACAAAAAAGCAAATACTCCGTGTATTTGCTTTCCCATATTCAATCACAAATTTTATATGTAATTTATTTACTGTTTATCTGCATAAATTTGATCAAAAATCGCACCATTCACAAAGTGGGTTTTCTGCGCTTTTGTCCATCCACCAAATACATCATTAATGCTGAAGAGTTTGATCTTTGGAAATTGTTTCGCATATTGTGCTGCAACTTGCGGATTACGTGGACGGAAATAATGTTTTGCCGCAAGTTCCTGCCCTAAAGGTGAATAAAGAAAATTTAAATAGCCTCGCGCTAAATTGCGATTACCATCTTTATCCACGGTTTTATCTACAATCGCAACTGAAGGCTCAGCCAAAATCGAAATTGATGGATAAACAATATCGTATTTATCTTTACCTAAACCTTGGGTCGCCAATAAAGCTTCATTTTCCCATGACAGTAACACATCGCCTATACCTCGCTCAGCGAATGTAGTTAAAGAACCTCGCGCTCCCGAATCAAGCACTTTGACATTTTGGTATAATTTTTTGACTAAATCACGGGCTTTAGTCTCATTACCACCGGGTTGTTTCAAGGCATAGCCCCATGCCGATAAATAGATCCAACGCGGTGCTCCACCTGTTTTCGGATTTGGGGTAATAATTTCGACACCCTCTTTGGTGAGATCATTCCAATCACGGATATTTTTCGGATTTCCTTTGCGGACAAGGAATACTACCGTTGATGTATAGGGTGCAGAATTATTTTTAAATTGTTTTTGCCAATCTTTACGAATGAGACCTGCATTGGCAATTTCATCAATATCATTGGCTAATGCTAAGGTCACAACATCAGCCTGCAAACCATCAATCACCGATCGTGCCTGTTTACCCGAACCGCCATGCGATTGTTTAAAGTCTACATTTTGACCTGTTCTTTGTTTCCAATACTGACCAAATGCTTGATTATATTCTTGATAAAATTCACGTGTTGGATCATAGGATACATTCAGAAATGTTGTTGCTGCTTGCGCCACACTATTTAAACCTAAAGTGAGCAATGCCGCTGCGATCACTGTTTTCATTTATTATTCACTCATTTTCTGTATATTTGTGACCACTATATTTATTTAAAAATAATTTACAATCATATGGTTATATCAATAATTTAGAAATTATTCTTTTTTTTATATATCGTAATATTAAGGATATATTGCAGTTAAAATACTAAATGTTTATTCATGTTATTTTTATTTTGAGAAAAATTATCATTCTCCACTTTTTCTACACATTTGCTTGTTAAATTTGATTTGCACATATTCTAGCCATCAGGCTTACAATACCCAAAAGTGTGTTTATTTATTATTTTTTTGTAAAAAGTGTGACTTAGTTATGCTTTTTTATTAAAATTTATGTTTGAATCGTATGCTTAAAGCAATACTATAGTCATTTAGTTAGTCTTGTAGACTCGAAGTCATGAAGGGGATGTTACCGTGCAAGCATCAAAACTTAAAAAAACACTATGCTTAAGCTTATTTTTGGTGTGTTCTATTCAAGTTGGACATGCAGCTGCAATTAAAGAAAACAATAATATTAAAACGATAGACAAATCGTCTTCGTTAATTGTGAAAGCGCTTGATCAACAAAAACGTAATACGGCCATGTTGCCTTCAACAGATGACGAATTAAAAATGTTGAATACGATCCGCACAACGCCAACACAAACGTTCTTTGCAAGCCAACACGAACGTTTTTCGCGCTTTGTTCAGACTATTTTTCAACCGCATACATCTTAATCTTTTAAATATGTAAAGCTCTACATGTTTAAATAAGCCTAGTCATGCCGTGACTAGGCTTTTTCGTTATAATAGTTTCAATTTTAATTTAAGCTTCGATAATTTATGAAAGTTCGTACCCGTATTGCGCCTTCTCCTACAGGTTTCCCTCATGTAGGTACTGCTTATATTGCATTATTTAATTTATGTTTTGCTAAAGAGCACGGCGGTGAATTTATTTTACGTATTGAGGACACAGACCAACTCCGTTCAACTCCTGAATCTGAAAAAATGATTTTAGATTCTTTACGTTGGTTGGGGTTGAACTGGTCAGAAGGCCCAGATGTCGGTGGCCCACATGCACCTTATCGTCAGTCAGAACGTATGGGAATTTATAAGCAATACGCTTTAGACCTGATTGAAAAGGGTCATGCGTTCTACTGTTTTGCAACCGCAGAAGAACTTGACCAAATGCGTGCAGAGCAGCAAGCACGTGGTGAAACGCCAAAATATGATGGTCGCGGCTTAAAACTTTCACAAGAAGAAGTACAACAACGCCTTGCTGCGGGTGAACCACATGTCATTCGAATGAAAGTACCTGAAGATGGTATTTGTAAGATTAATGATTTACTTCGTGGTGAAGTGGAGATTCCTTGGGCACAAGTTGACATGCAAGTGTTGCTAAAAACGGATGGTTTACCAACTTATCATCTTGCTAATGTCGTGGATGACCACTTAATGGAAATCACTCACGTGTTACGTGGGGAAGAATGGCTGCCTTCAGCGCCTAAACATCAGTTACTTTACCAATATTTTGGTTGGGAAATGCCAACTTTATGTCATATGCCATTGTTACGTAACCCAGATAAATCAAAACTTTCTAAACGCAAGAACCCAACTTCTATTAACTACTATCGCGACATCGGTGTATTACCAGAAGCATTATTGAATTATTTAGGTCGCATGGGTTGGTCAATGCCTGATGAGCGTGAAGTATTCACATTACAGGACATGGTTGAAAACTTTGATGTACAGCGTGTTTCATTGGGCGGCCCAATCTTTGATGTTGAAAAACTTAATTGGCTGAACGGTCAATGGATCAAAGGCTTAACACCGGGGCAACTTCTAGATCGCCTATTAACATGGAAAAGCGACCGTCAAACACTTGAAGACATTGCAGCTGCGATTCAACCTCGTATCAATCTACTTTCAGAAGCTGTGAATTGGGCTGGTTTCTATTTCAATCACATGCCACAAATCAGTAAAGAACAGTTTGAAAGCAAAAAATTGACCGAAGAACAAGTTCGTCAAAGCTTACAATTTGCAATTTGGCGCTTAGAAAGTCAGTTTACGTGGAATAATGATACTGTCAGCCAAACGCTGATGGATTTAGCCACTCAAATGGAAGTTAAACTTCGTGACTTTATGCCAGCATTCTTTATTGCGATTGCGGGTTCAACGAGTTCAACGCCTGTGATGCAATCTATGGTAACATTGGGTCCTGATTTGACTTTTGCACGTTTGCGTCATGCCTTAGAAATCGTAGGTGCACCAAGCAAGAAAGAACTTAAAGTTTGGGAAAAATTAAACGAATCACTCAAACTGCCGAAAAATGATGCAAATAGTGAGAATTAATTCAGTTTAATCATTGACGTGTGAGCGCATTCGCCCTAATATTGCGCTCACACAGACTGGGGTCATAGCTCAGTTGGTAGAGCGCTACAATGGCATTGTAGAGGTCAGCAGTTCGATCCTGCTTGGCTCCACCAAACTTCAATTTGTGTTGCCTCAATAAGTCCCTATCGTCTAGAGGCCTAGGACATCGCCCTTTCACGGCGGTAACCGGGGTTCGAATCCCCGTAGGGACGCCATATTTATGCAAAATAATTAAAATTATAATTTTCAACTAAACATTCATTTATTCAGATTGCACATTTCAAAATTTTACATAAAATACTTGCTTCTCCACGCTTGGACAAATTGTGGTATGCAATCTTCCAACTCAAATGCTACCTCTGAATCAAAAACATTAAAACGTGCAATGAGCACCCGTCACCTAGTTATGCTTTCATTAGGAGGTGCAATTGGTACAGGTTTATTTTTAGGTTCTGGAGAGGTCATCGCTCAAACGGGTCCTATCGGCGCAATTATTGCCTACTTTTTAGGTGGTTTAATTGCCTATATGGTTATGCTCTGTTTAGGTGAGCTCGCAGTACATATGCCTGTGGCTGGATCTTTTGGCGCATACGCTCAAAAATATATTGGCCCAGGAACGGGTTATATGATTTCTTGGCTGTATTGGCTGACATGGACCGCAACGCTTGGTACAGAATTTACTGCCGCAGCCTTACTCATGCAAGAATGGTTCCCTCATATTTCGATGTGGATTTGGACCATTATTTTTGCGATTACAATTTTAGGATTAAATTTAAGTTCAACCCGCATTTTTGCTGAATCAGAGTTTTGGCTTGCATTAGTCAAAGTCATTACCGTTATTGCCTTTATCCTTTTAGGTTTATGCGCAATTTTTGGTTTCATTCCATTCCAAGGCACTGAATCAGCACCGTTATTTCATAACTTAACGGCACATGGTTGGTTTCCACAAGGTCTTTTTCCAATTTTCACCACGATGTTAATTGTTAACTTTGCCTTTTCTGGAACTGAACTCATTGGTGTTGCCGCAGGTGAAACCCAAAATCCAGCTGAAAATGTTCCTAAAGCAATTAATGCAGCAATTTGGCGACTATTAATTTTCTTTGTGGGTACGATTGTTGTTATTAGTGCATTACTTCCATTCCATGTAGCTGGCTTAGGCGGTGACGGAGTGAGTAGCAGTCCTTTCGTAACAGTATTTAAATACATCGGTATTCCATATGCTGACGATATTATTCGCTTCGTGATTATTACTGCCTTATTATCCGCTGCAAACTCAGGTCTCTATGCGGCTTCCCGCATGATGTGGTCTTTATCTGATCAACGCCAACTACCAAGCATATTCTCAAAATTGTCTAAGAGTGGTACGCCTATCATTGCGCTAGTGGTAACCATGTTTGGCGCAATTCCCGGATTACTATCTGAGCATTTTGCCCCAGAGACAATTTTCAAAAATTTACTAGGTGTTGCTGCATTTACCATGGTCATCGTGTGGATGAGTATTTGTTGGAGTCAGTTTAACTTTAGACGCCAATGGTACAAGGCTGGACATTCAGCAAAAGATTTAAAATTTGCTGCACCACTTTATCCAATCGTTCCCATCTTAGGTTTTGTTTTCTGTTTAATTACAGGTCTCAGCATGGCATACGATCCTGAAATGCAGGCTGGTTTTATTGGATGTTTACTGTTTATTGCCGCTTGTTATTTAAGTTACTACGTTTTTTACCGTGATCGTAAATAAAATGGCAATAAATAAAAAATGCAGCTTAGGCTGCATTTTTTATTTAACTTAAATTAACTTACTTGACAATTTTACTTTAACTTCCTTATTTTGATTATTTATTCTACGATATGTTTTATTTTTAGACACTCACAAGATTTTTTTGGATTTTCTTTGGAAAAGTGTTTGACACCCTACCCAATTCACCCTAATATACGCCCACCTCTGAAACGTCCCTATCGTCTAGAGGCCTAGGACATCGCCCTTTCACGGCGGTAACCGGGGTTCGAATCCCCGTAGGGACGCCAATATTTATTATTGTTTTCAGATGTATGCCTCATATAAGTCCCTATCGTCTAGAGGCCTAGGACATCGCCCTTTCACGGCGGTAACCGGGGTTCGAATCCCCGTAGGGACGCCAAATTCTAAAAAGCCACTGCATTGACAGTGGCTTTTTTATTACTTACTCACTTCCAATTCCAACTTGAACTTCTAAACGTCCAGACTGAACACGTAAGCCTCGGATCTCAAATTGATCAACTAATTGTTGTACCAATTCGCGACTCTCTTGCAAAATATTAAGTCCTGGCAAAATACTAAAATCAGTCAAGCTTAATAGCTTATCGACCATCCATGAGCGGTTATTAATGAAATCAATAAAACCCGCTTCTTCAAGGTCGATATACCATAAACGATGCCCTTCTTTTTGAATCCCCGGCACATCACGAATGAGGTGATTGATCAAAAATGGGATCGGTAAGGAATTAATCACTTCAAAGCTGATATTACCGACACGTCTTGCTGCCCAATTTGTTAAAGTACCACCATGACGAATTTGTAAATCCAAATGCTCATCGACCTGACAAAGACGTAAATATTTTTCCTGCCCAATACGACATTCTAAAACATTGAATTCTAAAGACAGACGATATAGGAAACGGCGATAGTGGCCATCTAATTCGATATGAAAGCGATCATTGCCACATTCAATTTTAATATCATCAATTTCAGAACGATCCATACGTTTCCGAATTTGATTATTGAGCAGCATTTCAGGCAAATATAAGGTGAGGCTACTTTTTCCTAACGATGCTCGTGCCATTGCTAACGCAACTTGACGCGCTGCTTCGCTAGTTTCTGATACCATATCACGAACAGTATTTCGCATCCCTTCAACACCACGTTTGGTGTGATGGGTAACTTGATCTAAGGCATCTAAGGCGGCATCTGCGACACCTGCGATATTACGAGAGGTATCACTCGCAAACTCAACAGCATCTTGTGCGTGCTGTAATGTCTTATTGATTAACCGACGTGATAAAGACGGTTTCTCATCTGATGATTCTATATCTGCAGGCATAATATCGAACATTGCCTTTTTATCATCTTGTCGATTCAAGATGTTCTCCCTCTTCCCTTTCTCAGCAACTCAATTTTGATATGAGCAACAATCTGTTTTATAAACTTATTGGCTGTTTTTATGTAGATTAGCATGCTATTTAGCGCAATTTGCGTCTTTTTGTTGCACACTTTTAAATTAATTTAATCGTCCATTTTCTAAATATGTTTCAGAAAACGTTACATTTCACCTTCTTCGAGCTGCACTTTTTCATCCATATCTGCTTTTAATAACATTTGATTCAGACGAAGTTGTTTATACTTTTCTAGCGCAATTTCAATAGAAACAAGTTTTTCCTGTATATCGACTGTCTCTAAATGACCAACTTCTCGCAATGCCACCCAAGCGGCTTGCATTTTATCAAAGTCGTTCCCTTTCTCTAGTTTTTGTTGCATCCAATCAAATAAAGCTTGCGCACGTTGTTCAGCTTTAAATTGATAAGCAAATAAACCACTTGAAAGTGCAATTTCATTCAACTTACCCATCCAATTCAATTGTAGCTGTTGCGAGCAATAACGCTGCTTTACCAAATAAGGTTCTAAAATATTCTTTTGGAACATGTGAGCAAAGCTCACCATTTCATTGACAACAATATCTCGCTGCTCATATAAAGCAGGTCTTTCAGCGTGTTGTTTATCAAGACGAAAGTCACCCAAAAATTGCATCAGCCCTTGCTCTAGAACTAGTTGTATTGGTCCTGAAATAATGGTCGGCTGTTGTTCATATTCAACTTTAGATAAAGCCTGTATAAATTCTTCACTTTGAATCGGCTCGACCAGCCATCTCCAAATATCCAGATCTTTTTGAATCGCCAACCATAACTTCAACAATAGAGTATCAGCACACTGTTGATCATTTTTCAAAAGACGTAATAGGGCATTTTGTATCGCACTAGATTCTGCAAGACCTGCAAATACGAGCGGATGAGTTAAAAGTTGTGGTGCATTTGCAATCACTTCTTTATTGTAAGGAAGCTGAAAATCCCGTCCGCCTAGCATTCCGCCGATTGACTTGCCCAGTGAATTTAAGCTACGCCCAACATCTGCCAAAATATTCGTTTCTATCGCTTGCGTTTGCAATATCACTGCTGGCAACAAAGCATTTACCGCAGATTTCAACGTTTTTAGATAGGTTTTTTGATCAACTGGTTTTTCAAATTTAGAGAGTAAATCAATTGCATATTCAACATCGCTTACATTAGGCATGTACTCAGACTGGTTGCGATTTACTAAACACGCTATATATGCATAAAAAGCAATTTCACTCCGCTGTATAGACTGCTGTGAAGCCCATTCATACTGTTTGATCGCTTCAGTATATTGTTCTGCGCCTGCATAGGCTTTTGCTAAAGCCACCGCATGTTTTGCACTTGGATATTGCTGTTGAAAATAGAGCAATAAATCAATCTTAGGTTGTTGATCTAAACATTTATCTAGCTGACGTAAATAAAGATTGATTTGTGGCTGTGTCGGTTGAGGCACAACAAAATTGAGCTGATAAACCAAACATTGTTCATACCATGCATGTTTTCTGGCATGAGATTCATAACTTGGAATAAATTCGTTTTCAATTAATTTGATGAGTTGTGATGTATATAGAATATCTTCATCTGTCTCATGCTGGAATTTCCATTGCTTTGGTAACGAGACTTTAAACAATTTTAAAAAGAAATTTGCACTTAAATCAGGACTCTCCATGCTAACCAACATTAGCTTGTCTTGGGTCGAAAGATGACCTTCGCCCTTTTCGATGCGAGCTAATCGTAATTTTAGAAGTTTGGTAGGCAGCATGCGAGTCCTTGCGCATTATTCAACACATTCAGTTCACAAATTAGCATGACTGATATTATTTTAGCGAACAGGTTTAGACGAGCTGCGACCGATATGGATTGCTCGAATCAACTTAATATTTTAAAGATAGTATAAAATAAGTAAGTTTATGTATTTGAACAACGTAGGATTTTAGCTTTTGCATAATTTTCGCTAAAATAAGCAAAATACTATAGGAAATCTTTATGCAATATCGTTGCCCTAAATGCCAAAGCGTTAAAATTATGCCTGTCAGTCAGGGTACAAATAGCCCTCGCCCTAATGTGCCTAAAAGCTTGGTGCTTTTAGTTCCTGCTATTTTTATTTTACTGGTGTTGGTGTTAATTAGTGTTGCAATGTGGATTTTTGGGCATGGCGCTGGTCAAGGCCTGCAAATTGCGACCGTTGCAGTATTTATTGTCTGTGTCATCGCGGGCATCTTATTTTGGCGAGATTTACCTGATTTCAAAATTTCAATGCAGGCTTTTATGCAAGCGCAAAAGCATTGGAAATGTCGTGACTGTAATCACGAATGGCAAAACTAACACGTTGCTCTAAATTCCAATTCACATCAGCTCAGTGCTGATGTGAATGAGTGTGTTGTTCATCTTCAACATGTTGATGAGTATGCTGACAATTCATTTCAGCATCATCTTCGATCTGTAAAGTCACTTCGGCAATACCATGTTCATGCGATAACATTTCAATTGCAGCACGATGCAACTGATTACGATCAACATTCGGTGCAAACAAATGTACGGTAAGATGAATATTCTTCGATGTAATTGCCCAGACCTTTAATTGGTGGATACTCTCAACACCATCTAAACCCAACAGATCAGTGCGCAACTTTTCAATATCAACCTCTTCAGGTACACCCTCTAATAAAATATTGATACTTTGTCTGAGCAAAATCCATGTTCTTGGTAAGACCCAAAAACCGATCGCGACCGCAATAATAGTATCAACCCAATACCAGTTGGTGTAATAAATAATCACAGCACCAATAATGACGCCCACAGAACCTAATGCATCACTCAGCACTTCTAAATAAGCACCTTTCATGTTCAAACTTTCAGTCGCACTCGACATCAAAATTTTCATTGAAATCAAATTAATGATTAATCCAATTGATGCGACCACCAACATGCCTATACTTTGAATTTCGGGCGGTTGGGTAAAACGTTGATAGGCTTCGTAAAGAATATACATCGCCACAAAAAATAGCATAGATGCATTAAATAATGCCGCCAAAATCTCGAAACGCTGATAACCGAAGGTACGCTTATCATCAGCAGGGCGTTTGGCAATTTTAATCGCTGCTAAAGCAATCGCTAATGCAGCGGCATCAGTAAACATATGTGCAGCATCGGAAAGTAATGCCAAACTCTGTGTGATGATACCTGCGATAAATTCGATGACTAAAAAAGTCGTGGTCAGTATTAGCGCAATCGTTAGTTTTTTTGCATTGCCTTCTGTAACAGCAGCATGACTATGATCATGCCCTTGATGTCCACTCATGTTGGACTCCTTATCATTTTATAAGTAAGAAGCTTCTTTTATCTTGCTTACACTGCCTCGAATTAAAGCCTAAATCAAATGGTATGTGTATAGGCATCTTCCTACTTTAAAGGATCAAAGTAGGCAAAATCCTTTGTAGGTCTGACGGTACATCCATGCTACCGCAGCCCTACAGGCGGCATCCATGCCGCCTATCACAATAGCGAATACTGATTTAGATTCCTCTAAATGACACTAATCAGAAACTTTCTCATTCATCCAGCGATAAACTACAGGCAAAATCAGCAATGTTAGTAAAGTAGAAGAAATAATCCCACCTATCACAACTGTCGCTAATGGGCGTTGTACTTCTGCACCTGTGCCTGTGGCAATTGCCATCGGAATAAAACCCAACGATGCCACGAAGGCAGTCATCAGAACGGGGCGTAATCGGAGAATCGCTCCCTGCCATGTCGCTTTATGTACATTAAACTGCTCACGAAGCTCTTTGATGAAACTCAGCATCACTAAACCGTTGAGTACTGCGACACCAGAGAGCGCAATGAACCCAACACCTGCTGACATCGACAATGGAATATCACGCAGCCAAAGCGCAACCAAACCACCTGACAACGCAAATGGCACACCACTGAATACCAACAGGCTTTCCTTAAAGTTATGAAACACTGCCATCAATAAAATAAAGATGGTAATCAATGCCAGTGGAATCACAATTTGCATACGAGCCGCCGCAGAAGCCAGATTTTCAAATTGTCCACCAAACTCTAGCCAATAACCTGCTGGCAGAGGTTGTTGTTTTAATGTCGCTTGTAACTCCTGCACAAATGAACCCAAGTCACGCCCTTCAACATTTGCGGTGACAATGACACGGCGTTTACCATTTTCACGACCAACTTGGCTCATCCCTGAAATCGTTTCCACTTTGGCAACATCTTGCAACTGAATCAAACCACCATTCGGCAATTGAATAGGTAACTGCGCTAAGTTCTGTGCTGTACGTTGTGCATCAGGCAAACGAATTTCAAAATCAAAACGACGATCACCTTGCAAAATCTGTCCAACATTTTGACCACCCACGCTCGCTGCAACCACATCCTGAATGGTTTTTACCGACAGGCCATATTGCGCAGCTAATGCATGATTGATATCCACATTAAGTACTGGTAAACCTGTGGTTTGTTCTACTTTGACCGCAGTCGCACCCGAAATTTTCTGTACTTTTTGTGCAATCGCCTGTGCTTGAGTGTTCAGCACATTCATATCATCACCAAAGACTTTGATCCCGACATCACTACGTACACCTGAGATCAATTCATTAAAACGGAGTTCAATTGGTTGTGAAAATTCACTGTTATTACCTGGGATGGTTTCCAAAAATACCTGCATACGGCTACGCAATTCATCAATGGTTTCTTTTGGATTTTCCCATTGATCACGCGGTTTTAACAAAATCACGGCATCTGAGATATTCGGCGGCATCACATCGGTCGCAACCTCAGCAGTCCCCGTTCTAGCAAATACCGCTTTGACTTCTGAAAAATTCTTCATAATTAACTTTTCAGTATTTTCCTGCATACGTAAAGACTGCTCCAAGCCTGTGCTTGGCGAACGCATTTGTTGTAAGGCGAAATCTCCTTCACTCAGTTGTGGCGCAAATTCACTGCCAATTTGGGTCGTCAGTACGCCACTCAGTACCAAAATACTTAGGGCTAAAGCCACTACCACCATTTTGAATTGATATGCCCAATCGAGAATCTGTTGGTATTTACGTTTTAAGCCTTGCATCCAACGAGATTCTTTTTCTTTGACTTCACCTGTAATAAACAATGCAACCGCAGCGGGTACAAATGTTACCGACAAAATCATCGCACCCAACAATGCCATTACCACCGTCATTGCCATTGGATGGAACATTTTCGCTTCTACACCTGTCAAAGCAAAGATGGGTAAATACACCACCATAATAATGGCCTGACCAAATAGGAGTGGTTTCCGTGCTTGCTTGGCTGCCAAAAAGACTTCTTTAAAGCGTTCCTGTCGTGTGAGTAAGCGTCCAGCATGATGCTGTGCCTCCGCCAGCCGTCGAATACAGTTTTCAACAATGACCACTGCACCATCGACGATGATCCCAAAATCTAATGCACCTAAACTCATTAAATTGGCACTGATATTTTGTTCAGCCATACCCGTTAAGGTGAACAACATTGACAACGGAATCACACAGGCAGTAATCAAAGCAGCACGGAAGTTGCCCAAGAAAATAAATAGAATCACGATGACTAAAATCGCGCCTTCTACTAAGTTTTTCTGAACCGTTTTAATGGCTTTATTTACTAAGCTCGTACGGTCATACACCGTTTCAATTTCAACGCCTTTGGGTAAAGTCAGCTGAATTTCCTTGATCTTGCTATCAACCGCTTGGGCAACTGTACGGCTATTTTCACCCATCATCATCATAGCGATACCAAGCACGGTTTCCTCGCCATTATATGTGGCAGCACCTGTACGCAAATCATGTCCGATCGCTACTGAAGCCACATCTGCAACACGAATGGGTAGACCATTTTTAACCGAGACAGTAATGTTTTGAATATCCTCAACTGTACTGAGCATACCCGGCACACGTACCGTTAGTTGTTGTCCATTTTCCTCAATAAAACCTGCGCCTCGGTTTTCATTGTTCTCTTGCAATGCAGCTTGGAACGCTGACAAGGAGATTTGAAGCTGCTGTAAACGCTTTAAATCAGGTGAAACAATATAGGTTTTGTTGTAGCCGCCAATACTATTAATTTCAGCCACACCTTTAACACGCTGTAATTGTGGACGCACAATCCAATCTTGGATTTCTCGTAGATCCATCGCACTATACGGCGTTCCATCTTCTTTTTTTGCATCGGGTTTAGCTTTAATCACCCATTGGTAAATCTCTCCAAGCCCCGTAGAGATCGGTGACATCACAGGATCAACCGCATCTGGCAATTGTCCATCTGCCTCTTGCAAACGTTGATTAATTAACTGCCTTGCCCAGTAAATATCCGTGCCATCTTTAAAAATAATGGTGACTTGCGATAAGCCATAACGAGAAATCGAACGGGTTTGTTCTAGATCTGGAATACCTGCCATCGCTGTTTCGATCGGATAGGTAATCCGCTGTTCTACCTCCAAAGCGGTATAACCATTCGCTTGGGTATTAATTTGTACTTGAGTATTGGTAATATCAGGAACTGCATCTATCGGAAGCTTTTGATAGCTCCAAATACCAACTGCAATCCACGTCATCACAAATAGCATCACCCAAATGGCATTACGAATCGAAAATTGAATCAATCGATCAAATAAACCTTCAGGCTTGGGGAATTGAGGAGAGTTAATGCCCATGTTCAGCCTCCCCTTTTTCCAGTTCTGATTTCAACAAGAAACTACCTGTTGCTACATAAGACTGGCCCGCACTCAAACCTTGGGTAATTTCGACCCATTGTCCATCTTGGGTACGTTGACCGATCTGAACAGGAATCGCTTTGAAATCAAAACCCTTTTTCTGATTCGCTTGAGCAACGAAAACGACATCTTTACCGTCCACCTGCTGAATCGCTTCAGAACTTACGCGAATTGCAGACGTTTTTGAACCTGCTTGTAATTCAACATTCACCATCAAGTTTGGACGTAATTCAGTTGCATTTGACAGCACTTTGGCACGAATCTGTAAACGACCTGTTTGTGCATCAGCTTCAGTCGTTAAACTTTGAACTTGGGCATTAAAGAGATTGCCTGTTTGCAGTGATTTAAATCGAATCTGCTGATTGGGCTGTACATTGATACTCGCTAAGGTTGGTAATACAAATTCCAACCAAAGTTGATCTAACTGATCAATGGTAAATAGTTGATCTGCAAGTTGAACATTTTCACCAATAACAATGTCTTTATTACTAATCACACCATTGATCGGTGCAGTTAGCGTATAGCGGCCACTTGAGCCAGAAGCTGCACCAAAGGCGCTAAGACGTGAACGTGCTGCTTGGACCTGAATCTGTGCTTGACGATAAGCATTATAAGCACGCTGATAGTCTTGTTTGGCAGAAATCCCTTGCGACCATAAACTACGTTCACGCTCATAATCCTGCTGGGCTAAATCCAAATTTGTTTGAGCAATTTGTAGATTCGCTTGCTGATCCACTAAGTCTGGTACTAATAAGTTTGCCAAAGCCTGACCACGTTTCACTTGCTGACCTAATTCAACATAAACGGATTCAACACGACCAGCAAAACTTGGTGAAACATGCGCTTGGCGATCTGTATTCACCACTAATTTTGCAGGAAAAGTTTGAACCTGATTCACTTCACCCAAAGCCACTTGTGCCAATTTGACACTATGCTGTTGCATCTGCTCTGCTGTTAGGCTGAGGCTTTCTTCAGCCTCATGTTCCTCATCCTTTTCATCATGTTTAGGTTCATCTTTTTCATTTTCTTGATGGGCATGTTCCTGCTCACCTTGTGCGGCAGTTTCAGAAGTCTTGGTTTTTTTATTCCATAATAGTCCTACTGCCAAAACGATTGTGAGTACCGCAATCACAGCGATCCAAAGCCATTGAGAACGTGTTTTTTGTTTCATATCCATCTCTTATTCTCCTACTTGGCTTGGAAAAGCGTTAATTTGTTGCCAAACGCGTTGATTTAATTGCATTAAGGCATCTTTCGCTGTGATCTGCTCTACTGGAAGCCCCATACGTGCACTTTGTACTTCCACATTCAATTGCCAAGCTTGTTTAAGGAGTTGAACTTTACGTAAACGGACATCCTGTAACTGAGTTGTGGCTTGTTGTACATCCGTAACAGCAAATTTACCTAAACGAAAACCTTGCAAAGTCTTTTGCTGAACCTGTATCGCTAAAGGTACTTGTTGGTCATTTAACTGTTTAAATTGCGTTTGTAATCCACGTAGTTCAACAAGACGAACATCAATATCCAACTGATTTTGCTGACGATAAAAACGTTGTTGTTGCTGAATCAGTGTTTGCTTCACTTCCGCAATCTGGATACCGTATTTTTGTGAGTTAAAAATATTAAGCGGAATCTCCACCCCTAAACGAATTTGATTTTCAGTATTTTGATCTGCCGAACGAGTTCGATTCACACCAAAAGTCATAATCGGTTGTGGGCGCGATTTTGCTTTGAGCTGATCAATATTGGCTTGTTGACGCTGAGTTTCTAATTGCAAACCTCGCTCAAATAAATTCTCTATATCTTGTCTGTCTGTTTTTACGACTGTGGCACGAGACCAAAGCTCATTGACACTTGGAGCAATCACAAATTGATTCAGGTCACTGCCCCAAAAACTTGCTAATTGCTGCTGTGCAACTCGAAGTTGTAGATCTGCTTGTTGATCAATACGCTGATTTTCTAAATGTGCAATACGAACTCGCTCAACATCAACTTGAGCTATATTGCCAGCTTGATAACGCTTCATCGTTGCGTCTAAATTTTCTTGGCTGACTTGTAATTGCTCTGCAATCAAAGACTTTTCCAATTGGAATAATGCCACTTGTGACCATGCATATTGCACAATCAATTCAAGTTCAGCATTGTAGCGTTGCTGTTCTAAATCAACTTGAGTTGCTGAAAGCTGAGCAACTTTTTGTGCTGCACGACGTTGACCAAATAAGTCTAATGACTGGGAGATTCCAATCGCTAACTCTCGATCTTGATCATTTTGCAGACCCGTTTGCTCAATCGAGAGACTTGGATTTGCCCATAGACCACTTTGTTGTAGCCTTGCATTTGCCATCTGCTGTTGGGTTTGCCAATTGGATTGGTTGGCTTGATAAGCACGAATTTGCTCAAGAATTTGTTCAAAGTTACTATTTCGCTGCGCAACAGTTGTTGGCGATTGATTCACATTGAGTAAGGACTCAGCTGAAACTGCTTGAGCTAAAACTCCCACTGATAAGCCAATACTCAAAATTGACCATTTTAATGCTGATAAAAGCAGATGATTTCTAAGCGTACGCTTTTTAAATGCACAGATACGCTGATTTAAACTTAAAGACATAGAGAGCCCCGCAAATTAATAAGGTTGCGGTGGGCTATTTTTCGGCTACCCCACCTATAGCGGGGTGAATACAGGTGGCGGGGTGAGTTGTGATAAATGTGGCGACTGGTATAAATTAGACCAGTAATATTTTTGTTCTATTTCATGCGTCTGTAAAATTGGTTCATTCAACTGCTGTTGCGCTTCGGTCACAACGACATGAAAACAAGATGGCAAATGATCATGATGATCTTGCAAACTTAACGGCATGGGTAAATCAGAAGCATCTTGATCTGCAACTACTGCATGTTTTTCAGAAACATCTAAATTTTCAGGAATATGATGCCCAAAATGATTTAACGTACGATATTCAGTCGGCTGTTCATGCGCACAAAAAGCTGCCGCCACATTCCAAAAACTTTGGAACATGAACAAACTCAGCAAGAGTGTCATAAATACAGCAGAACGTTGCACGTTACACCAACTGTTCAAAATTTGGGTCACTATAGCAAGTAAAGTACATGTAATAAAATTACATTAAACAAACTAAAACAAGATCGTCCTGAAAGTTGGCTTTATAGCACAATCCTTGATTTGTATTTATAATTTCTGCAAATAAAAAAAACCAGCTCGAAAGCTGGTTTTTTTAGACAGGAAATTAACCTGTAATCTTTTTATACTTTGTACGTTTAGTTGCTGCTGTATCCCCTAAACGAGACTGACGGTATGCTTCATATTCTGCATAGTTACCTGTGTAGAATTCTGGCTGTTCATTCTCGAATGACAAGATGTGCGTTGCAATACGGTCAAGGAACCAACGGTCATGCGATACCACCATCACAGTACCTGGGAATACAAGAATTGCATCCTCAAGCGCACGTAAAGTTTCGATATCCAAGTCGTTCGATGGCTCATCCAGTAAGATAACGTTTGCACCTAACTGTAAGATCTTGGCAAGTTGTAAGCGGTTACGCTCACCACCAGACAATTCACCTACACGTTTTTGCTGATCTTGACCTTTAAAGTTAAAGCGACCGATATAAGCACGTGATGCAATTTCGTAATCACCAATTTTTAAGATATCTAAACCACCAGAAACTTCTTCCCAAACGGTTTTGTTGTTATCTAAGGTGTCACGGATCTGGCCCACATACGCAACTTTAACTGACTCACCTAAAGTCACTGTACCTGTATCAGGTTGCTGTTCGCCAGTCATCATACGGAATAGCGTGGTTTTACCCGCACCGTTTGGACCCACGATACCCACAATCGCTGTAGGCGGTACAGTAAATGTTAAGTTTTCGTAAAGTAAACGGCCATCAAATGATTTACTGATGCCTTCAACTTCTACAACTTTATTGCCTAGACGTGGGCCAGGTGGAATATAAATTTCAGAAGTTTCGTTACGCTGTTGGAATTCACGTGAGTTAAGTTCTTCAAAACGCTCCATACGCGCTTTGTTTTTCTTCTGCTGACCTTTGGCATTTGAACGAACCCATTCAAGTTCTTTTTTCAATGCTTTCGCAAAAGATTCTTCTTGTTTGTTCTCTTGCTCTAGGCGAGCATTCTTTTGTTCTAACCAAGAAGAGTAGTTACCTTGATAAGGAATCCCCATGCCACGGTCAAGTTCAAGAATCCACTCAGCCACGTTATCCAAGAAATAACGGTCATGCGTAATCGCAACGATCGTACCAGGGAAATCTTTCAAGAAACGCTCTAACCAAGACACTGATTCAGCATCTAAATGGTTCGTTGGTTCGTCAAGAAGTAACATGTCTGGCTTAGACAGCAACAAACGACATAATGCAACACGACGGCGCTCACCACCTGAAAGCAATGATACATCTGCATCCCAAGCTGGAAGATTCAATGCATCCGCAGCAATTTCAAGCTGATTATTCAGATTATGTGCATCCCAAGCATGGATGATTGATTCTAATTTTTCTTGCTCTTTTGCAAGCGCATCAAAATCTGCATCAGGCTCAGCATATTCAGCAAAAACTTGATCAAGACGTGCTAAAGCATCAAGTGCTTCACGTACACCATCTTCAACGTTACCACGAACGTCTTTGGTTGGATCTAATGGCGGCTCTTGTTCTAAGTAACCGATTTTGATTCCTGGTTGTGCGCGTGCTTCACCTGAGAAATCTTTATCTACGCCAGCCATAATACGGAGTAAGGTAGATTTACCTGCACCGTTCAAACCAAGCACACCAATTTTTGCGCCTGGGAAAAATGATAAAGAGATGTCTTTTAAGATTTCGCGCTTTGGCGGAACCATTTTCGACACTCGATTCATCGTATAAATATATTGGGCCACGCAGGACTCCTCAATTGAAAAACCAATAAATCGCAAAAAGCGAAAAATAATCGCACGTATTATACGCTGAAAACGGGATTAACATGAAGTTAAGATCATCTTTGTTTCATCCAATCAAAGGATTTTCTTTTTCAAGAGATTACACCATCAGGCATATGGTCATAATGACACATAAAAATAGACCGACATTCTATTCATATGAATAAAAACGCAATAAATCGCATAAATTATGCACCATTTTGAATAGCTTTTCGGCTACACTCGATCAGTATTTAACTCACATAGATGATGTAATCATGACCTATAAAGATGAAACTTTAGCCATTCATGCGGGATATTCACCAGAAGCCACTACAAAGGCTGTTGCTGTACCTATTTATCAAACCACGTCTTATGCATTTGATAATACACAACATGGTGCTGACTTATTCGATTTAAAAGTTCAGGGCAATATTTACACCCGTATTATGAATCCAACCACTGCCGTACTCGAACAACGCCTCGCAGCACTCGAAGGTGGTATTGGTGCATTGGCTCTAGCCTCAGGTATGGCAGCGATCACCTATTCGATTCAAACAATTGCTGAAGCAGGTGACAATATTGCATCTGTATCCACTTTATACGGTGGTACTTATAACCTATTTGCGCATACATTGCCGAAACAAGGGATTGAAGTTCGTTTCTTTGATTATCAGAATCCCGAAGCGTTACGCTCTATTATTGATGATAAGACCAAGTTAGTCTTTGTTGAATCAATTGGTAATCCGCTTGGGAATATCATCGACCTAGAAGCAATCTCCAAAATTGCCCATGAATATGGTGTCCCTGTCATTGTAGATAATACTGTTGCAACTCCTGCTTTATTGAAACCATTTGAATTTGGTGCGGATATCGTGGTTCATTCTCTGACAAAATACATTGGCGGACATGGCAATAGCATTGGTGGTGTCATTATTGATAGTGGTAAATTCCCTTGGGGCAAATATCCTGAACGTTTTAAAGCGTTGAATACACCAGATCCAAGCTACCACGGCGTGAATTATGTTGAAGTTCTAGGGGAAGCTGCTTATATCGCACGTGCACGCGTTGTTCCGCTACGCAATACAGGGGCTGCGATTAGTCCACTGAGTGTGTTTTTGATCTTACAAGGTTTAGAAACTTTAAGCCTTCGTATGGAGCGCCATACGGAGAATGCACTAAAAGTTGCAAATTATTTGAAACAACATCCAAAAGTAAAGTGGGTCAATTATGCAGGTTTAAGTGACCATCCACAGCATAATTTGGCACAAAAGTATGTGAAAGGTAAACCTTCAGCGATTCTTTCTTTTGGCGTACAAGATGGCTTAGAAGGCGGTACTCGTTTTATCGATGCATTACAACTGTTTACACGTTTGGTCAATATTGGTGATGCCAAAAGTTTGGCATGTCACCCTGCTACCACAACCCATCGCCAACTCAATGCTGAAGAACTTAAATCTGCTGGTGTCAGCGAAGATCTAGTTCGCCTTTCGATCGGTATCGAACATATTGATGATTTGCTTGCAGATCTAGATCAAGCACTCGCTCATGTTTAAACGCCATTAAATCAAACAGCCTCTCTTGTAGAGGCTGTTTGATTTAATAAACTAAAACTTATTTCCCTTTCAACTATCCCTATATTTATTTTTAGAGTTTTTACTCTAAAAAATTTATTATATTTCAAATATTTACACTAGACAAACAGAAAAAATCGGTTAATATTAATACAAAATAAAGTGCAATGTTTAATCGCAATAAAAAAGCATTGCAAACAACAGCTTGATTAATGTAGGTAACTTACATGAACGCAAAACTCAAAAAACTTTTTCAACAAAAAGTCGACGGGAAAACTATTGTTGTCACTGGTGCATCAAGTGGCATTGGTTTAACGGTATCAAAATACCTCGCTCAGGCAGGTGCTCATGTCTTGTTGCTTGCTCGTACTAAAGAAAAATTAGACGAAGTCAAAGCCGAGATTGAAGCTGAGGGTGGAAAAGCTTCTGTTTTTCCATGTGACCTTAACGACATGGAATCAATTGATGCAGTTTCAAAAGAAATTTTAGCTGCTGTTGATCACATCGATATTTTGGTTAATAACGCAGGTCGTTCAATTCGTCGTGCTGTACATGAGTCTGTTGATCGTTTCCATGATTTCGAACGTACAATGCAATTAAATTACTTCGGTGCAGTACGTTTGGTATTGAATATCTTGCCACACATGATGCAACGTAAAGACGGTCAAATCATTAACATCAGCTCAATTGGCGTACTTGCAAATGCAACTCGCTTCTCAGCTTATGTAGCATCTAAAGCGGCATTGGATGCATTTAGCCGTTGTTTATCTGCTGAAGTTCACTCGCACAAAATTGCAATCACTTCGATTTACATGCCGTTAGTGCGTACACCAATGATTGCACCAACTAAAATCTATAAATATGTACCGACGCTTTCTCCTGAACAAGCAGCAGACTTGATTGCTTATGCGATTGTGAAACGTCCGAAAAAGATTGCAACCAACTTAGGTCGTCTCGCATCAATTACTTATGCGATTGCACCAGATGTAAATAATATTTTGATGTCAATCGGCTTCAACTTATTCCCAAGTTCTACGGCATCTGTAGGCGAGCAAGAGAAATTAAATCTTGTACAACGTGCCTATGCGCGTTTGTTCCCAGGTGAACACTGGTAATCTTGTGATTCCGATTTTAAAAAACAGCGTATCTCTAGATACGCTGTTTTTTTATGATTTAAACAATTTGTGTGGATGTTGTTTGTTTCATCCAATCTGTTGTTTTTGTAATGGCATCCGCTAAATTCCCTGTCTGTATATCCCAACGTTGTCTAAATTGTTTAAGCGGTTCTAAATCTAGTTGTTCAGTCCTCAAAAAACTTAACATCTCAGCCGACATTTCTAATTGCTTTGCCAACCATGTCCATTTCAAAATTAATCGTAAAATAACCAGCGGCACATGTTGTTTCGGTGCTGAGACATTTAATTGTTGAGCAATCATTTGCGTCAATTCAGACAAAGGAATGTTCTGTTCTGAGGCAACTAATAAGGACTGGTTCACTAAACCTAAATCTGTTGCAGCTCGCACCATCACTTGGCATAGATCATCTACGCTCACCAAAGGCAGATAATGTTTTGGTGTTGCAGGAATTGCACTCATTTTACGGCGCTTTAATAAATCAATCATTTGAGCAATCGGTTGATTGTGAGGGATTTCACCCGATAAAGCATCACCACAGACTGTAGCAGGATGAATAATCGTCCAATCAATCGAAAGCTTTTCAGCACATTCTATCCAAGCGTAATGAGCCTCTATTTTGGAAGCTTCATACGCTCCCAACTGTTGATACACAGATGACCAATTGGTTCGATCAGGTTGTTCTAAACACACACCCGCCTGTTGCAAATGCGAGAGAATCGTCAGCATATAACCTGAAACATGTACTGCACGCTGTAGATCACAATGTTGTGCTACACAACGAAGTAAGTTTAATGCACCATCGACATTCACAGCACGAGCTTGTTGCATACTCAGGTTCCATGCAAAAAGCGCGCTACTGTTATACAGCGTATTCACTGAACTTAATTTTTCCCAATCTTGTTCGCTCATTCCGAGCCTAGGCTTAGTCACATCACCTTGAATAAAGCTCAACCTTTGAATCGAGACCTGCTTGAGACTCAACCACTGTTCTAAAATAGCTTGCTGCTGTATTGGATTACGCAATAAGGCAAAAACGTGATGCCCTCTTTTTAATAATTCGGCAATTAAAAATCGACCGACAAATCCTGTTGCGCCTGCAACCAAAGCAACCTGTTGTTGATGAGATTTTGTTTGCTTATTTTCCATTGTACATGCCTTATTTTTCAAGATAGGAATAGGCTAAAGGATGGAGTACACTCAATGGTCAAGGCATTTCTAATCAAATTTTATATAACAATAAAGGTACTATGATGTTAATTGGACAACTCGCAAAACAAACCGAACTCAGTCGGGATACCATCCGTTTCTATGAAAAAATGCAGCTGATTCAGTCCATCACTCGTAATAACGGATATAAAGATTATCCTGAACAAACCTTACAACAATTACACTTAATACGAACTGCAAAAAATCTAGGGTTTTCACTCAATGAAATTAAACAAATTTTAGCACTGACCACACAAGGGGAAATTCCAGCCATTCAAGTACAAGACATTTTCCAAGACAAACTAAATATGATTGATGAAAAAATTGAACAGTTGATGAATATCAAAACCATGTTAAGCCGATTTACACAAGGTGAGGCATGCCCACTCAGAGCAGATTGCCCTATTCCTGATATAAATTAATTATTTTTCAAAATATTAGAGTCCAAGTTTAATTTTAGTTTCATTCCTGCCTCCTTAAAATTTCTTTTTATTTAAAATATCGCTATAAAAAGCATACAAAATAGTGTCATTTTCATTTTTTTCAGCGGTATATAACATTGATTAAAAGCTAAATAAAAAAGACCTGATTGGATAAAAAAAGGAATAGGAATGAACCAAACATATAGTAAGGAAGAAAGACCCAGCCGTATTAAAGGCATTGTCGGTGCAGCATCAGGGAATCTCATTGAATGGTTCGATTTTTATATTTATGCAGTTTTTGCTGCTTATTTTACTCATGCATTGACTGCTCCAGATATGGATCCAACCACTAAAGCCATTTATGTCTAGGGAGTATTTGCGGCGAGTTTCTTTATGCGACCAATAGGCAGTTGGTTGGTTGGTCTTATTGCGGATCGACATGGTCGAAAGCAATTTATGGTGATTTCAATTTGCCTTATGGCGCTCAGTTCTTTTCTTTTTGCTGCATTACCGACTTATGAACAAGTTGGAATGTTTGCTTCTTTTCTACTCCTCATGGTTCGTTTATTACAAGGTCTATCTGTTGGCGGTGAATATGGTGCTGTTGCCACCTATATGAGTGAGCTAGGCTTAAAAGGGCAGCGTGGATTCTTCGCATCATTTCAATATGTCACGCTATCTGGTGGACAACTTCTTGCCAGTTTACTTGGGGTGATTTTGCTCGGGTTTATGACGGAGCAACAATTAAATGACGGCGGTTGGCGTATTCCATTTGGGATTGGCGGTGTTGCTGCCTTGCTTTCTCTTGCTGCACGAAGTCGCTTAGAAGAAATCTTTCCCATGAAGATGCTCAACGCGAAGAATCAGGAAGCTTAATTGCTCTATTAAAGCAGCATTGGAAAACCTTTCTCTTTGTGGTCGGTTATACCTCAGCAGGTTCACTGACCTTTTATGTGGTGACAGTTTATTCAAAGACCTATCTCACCAATATTGGTGCCCTCATATTTAAAGATGCAGGCATTGAAAATATCTTCTTTATCTATGTCATTTTTATGCTGATTATTTGTTTCTTGTGTAGCTTGGCGCTACCGAAAAAACCTGAATATTTGGAACATGATCACTAAATAAATCGAGTATCAACAAAACTACATTGTCTTTCTCAACTGTAGTTTTGTTGATATAGGATTTCACAATAACTTCAACACGCACGTCATTTCATCTATTCATTTCAATACAAACACCAATCCATAAAAACAAGCCAAACTCAAAATAATCGTCAACAAGGTGTGGCGGACTTTATATGCAATCAAAATCGTTAAAATCGTGGCAAGAAAATAAGGATTCAGTAAAGTCGAACGAAATGCCCCCTGCTCATCCATAAACACAATCGGTGTTGCAATAGCCGTCAGTAAACACGGCGCAGAATATTGCAAAGACCGCTGAAACCATTTGGGTAAGCGCAAAGGAAGATTAGGTTCAAGCAAGATATAGCGATTCATAAACACCACAATTGCGAGAATAATCAGGAGAAACCAAGTCATGCTGTACGCTCCCTAAAATTCTGCAAGCAAGTGGCTGCCAACATCCCAATCACACCTGCCATAATCGCGGCACTTTTAAAACCTAAGCTTAGAAAAACAACAGTGAGAATCACTGAAACCAATACCCCAACCAAAGTATTTAAGTTTTTAATAAATGGAACCACAATTGCGATAAATGTCGCAACAATCGAAAAATCGAGATGATATTGATCTAAATTAGGAACGGCTGAGGCAAGAAAGACTCCACAAGCACTAAACAGAACCCAACATAAATAAAAGCAAAGTCCTGCGCCTAACAGATAGTGAATATAATGCTGTTGCTTTTTAATACTGACGGCAAATAATTCATCGGTCAGCAAGAAACCTAGCATCAACCGATATTTTAATGGTTGTTTGGAAATATCTTCGCGTAAATACAATGCATATAAATAATGCTGTGTGGTAATCAGAAAAACAGAAATAATAATTGTGAGCGCAGGCGTTCCTGCCATGACTAAACCTAAGGTCATTAATTGTGCTGCACCAGCAAAGACCAGTGCTGACATCCCAATCGCTTGTAAAGTCGTTAGCCCCGCTTGAATCGCCATTGAGCCTGCGAGTAAACCCCACGGCAACACCGCAAAACACAATGGCAGTATTTTGATCACTCCATTTAAAAATGCCCGTGATTCGGTCATCGGAGTGTCATCTGTGCTTTCACCTAACATCAACATCACAATTATTCATTAAAGAAAATAGACTATGCCAAAAATTGCTAAATGAAGATTGTATAAAATTGCTATTTTATTTGAGATAAGCGATATAACCGCCTGGGGTAATGCCAAAAGCTTGACGAAAATGCCGACTAAAATGACTTTGATCCGAGAAACCACACTGTTGTGAAACCTCAGATAAGTTCAATCCTTGTCTTAATAATCTTTGTGACTTCTGTAAACGTGCTTGAATGAGCCATGCATGCGGTGAGAGTCCAACATGCTTTTTAAATTGACGTAAAAAATGCCACTGACTCAGATTGGCGATTTCTGCCAATTGAACCAAAGAAAACTCTTGTTCAGGCATACTCGCCATCAATTCTTTAATATTTAGAATACGTTGTTTGGCATGGCTGAGATCTGTTGCGAGTGGCTTGACTTGACTGTACTTTGATACGAGCCAAGCAATTGTTGACAGAAATAAAGTTTGTTTGAGTAAGGTATTGTTAGGTTGCTCTAACAAATCAAAGAGTAAACGAAATTGCTGTGCCAAGCCTTCATCATGCAAGACCGCTTCTCTAAACCACGGTGCTGTGCCGTGTACTGTAGTGAGATCACGGGTTAATTCATGGAAAATTTCAGGAGTCGGATAAATCGCGCGGTAACGCCAACCGGTTTCTACGGCAGATGAGCCTGTATGCACTTCATCGGCATTCACTAAAATAATATCGCCTTGTGGCGCAACATGATTCCCACCTGTGCGATAGAACCGCTGTGCTCCTTCTTCGATCACACCGATACAAAATCCTTCATGAACGTGTCGTGAAAACTCCTGCTGAAAGTAACTGGCTTTCAACATTTCCAAACCACCCAATTCTTCAAGGTGTAAGTAATCGACTTGTTCTCGAGGTCTGCGCGACATCACGACCTCCTAAGGCATGTATGCATCATTTCAGGTTAACGCGATTTAGATAGATTTATAGAACAAAATTGCTTTTTTATAACTCAATCACTTTATTAAATCATCTTTGAGCAAAAAGAAAAAACCTCCCAGAAGGGAGGTTTTTTTAAACGAATTTGAAATTATTTAGAACCCTTAAGCCCTGCTTGTAATAACAAAGCACCTAAACCACCAATTTTTTGCTCTTGTGGTTTTTCAGTTTTTGGCTTGTTATTTTGCGGGCGCTTAAAGTCACCTTCTTTGCGTGGTGGACGTTGACCTTGAGGCTTACGCTCTGAACGTTCAGTTCGCTCTTGCTGTGGACGCTGTTGTTGACGTGGCGCTTTAGCAGGTGCAGAACCTTCTGCACGCATACTTAAGTTCACACGATTACGTTCCACATCCACTTGCATCACACGCACTTGCACAATTTGACCTGGTTTCACCACTTTATGCGGATCAGAAACAAATTCATTCGCAAGTTCAGAAATATGCACTAAACCATCTTGATGCACACCTACATCCACAAATGCGCCGAAGTTGGTCACATTGGTCACTACACCTTCGAGCTGCATGCCTTCAGTGAGTTGAGCAACTTCTTTAATGTCTTCACGGAATTTGGCAGTACGAAACTCTGGGCGTGGATCACGAGCAGGCTTTTCAAGTTCAGCTAAAATATCTTGAATCGTCGGCAAACCAAACTTGTCATCAACAAACTCATCGGCTTTGACTTGGCGAATGATTTCAGTATTACCAATAATATCTTTTACCGTTGTCGCTTTTGCTGCAACAATCTTTTCAACCACGCCATAACTTTCTGGGTGAACTGCTGATGCGTCCAATGGTTCAGAACCATTTTGAACACGTAAGAAGCCTGCTGATTGCTCAAAAGTACGCTCACCTAATCGTGGCACTTTTTTCAAGGCTTGACGGTTGTCGAAACGACCATGTTCTTTACGATATTCAACGATTTGCTGTGCAATCGATTTATTTAAACCTGCAATATATGCCAAGATCGCTGGAGATGCGGTATTCACATCCACACCCACCGCATTTACACAGTCTTCAACTACCGCATCCAGTGTTTTAGCCAAACCAGTTTGATTCACATCATGCTGATATTGACCCACACCAATTGATTTCGGATCAATTTTAACAAGCTCGGCCAATGGATCTTGTAAACGGCGTGCAATTGAAACCGCACCGCGAATTGAAACATCTAACTCTGGCAACTCTTGTGAAGCCAATTCACTTGCTGAATAAACTGATGCACCTGCTTCACTGACTGTAATACGCGTCAGTTTCAAGTCAGCATTGGCCACCATCATTTCTGCAACAACGGCTTCAGTTTCACGGCTTGCTGTACCATTACCAATCGCAATCAGTTCCACGTGGAACTCTCTGCATAAACGAGCTAACTCTGTAATTGAGCCTTGTTTATCTTCTTTCGGTGCAAATGGGTAAATTGTGCTATGTGCTAGAACATCGCCTGCATCACTCACAACCGCAAGCTTCACGCCTGTACGGATACCAGGATCAACACCTAAAGTGGTACGACCACCTGCTGGTGCAGAAAGGAGTAAATGACGTAAATTTTCAGCAAACACATCCATTGCTTCAGCTTCAGCAGCCAAGCGCTTATCAGTCAATAATGAATGTTCGATTTGCGGACGAATCTTACCAAGCCAAAATAATTTTGCAGTTTGTTTTAAATAATCTTGACGGCTTTGTGGTTGAATTTGATCAAGATTATATTCAGTTTCAATACGAGCTAACAGCGTATCATCTTCGCCGTCCACTTTTAAACCCAATACATTTTCTTGACGACCACGTAACATCGCCAATAAACGATGAGAAGGTAATTTATTTAGGTTTTCAGAAAACTCAAAATAATCACGGAATTTTTTACCGACTTCTTTTTTCTCTTCAGAAGCAACCGCGCTCTTAAGAACTGCTGTTTTAGAAAAAATTTGTTTTAATTCAGTGATTAATCCAATATTTTGTGCCCAATCATCAATCAAGATGTGCTGAATTGCATCAAGTTGGCTTTCGATATCTGGGTAATCTTCATGACTAAAACCTGCCAATGCATCAGTCGGATCAACTTGATCGGCAATAATTTTTTCAGCTATTGGACCTAAACCAGCTTCTTTTGCTTTAAATGATTTGCTGGTGCGTTTTGGACGGTACGGTGCATAAATTTCTTCTAATGCATTTTTCGTTTCAGCCGCATTTACACGTGCTAATAAATCATCGCTTAATTTATCTTGTTCTTGTAAAGATTGAATCACCTTTTCACGACGCTCGTATAAATCACGTAGATAAGTTAAACGTGTGTCGAGTTGGCGTAATTGCGTATCGTCTAAGCCCTGCGTGACTTCTTTACGGTAACGTGCAATAAAAGGAACGCTAGCGCCTTCATCAATTAAACGAATAGCAGCTTCTACTTGGTTTGGACGTACGGCAAGTTCATTTGCCAACTGCTGAACTAAGTCAGTCATCGTGATTGATTCCACAAGGGTTAATTCTAAAAGCACTGATTATAAAGTCCGTGACTATAAAATCCACTATTGTTTTTTTGAATATTTTTAGAGTAGATTATGCTAATTGATAAATACTTATAAAATACTAAGAATTTTTCGCCTAAATATTGAAAAATAGATCGATTGTCATAATTTTACCTGTATACATTTGGTATCTATCTCTTGATTTTATTGGCAATATTTGTTGCTTTATAACATAGCCAAAACTGTGCAATGAATCGTATACTCCCTAGCATTGCATAAAGACGATGACAATAAACGATAAAGGAGCACATCATGAGTTTAGTTGTACCTGCCGAATCGACGGAAACCGTACATCATGAGACAGATCGCGTCGAACGCATTTTAGTGGTCGATGATGATGTGCGTCTGCGTACCCTATTACAACGCTTTTTAGAAGATAAAGGCTTCGTGGTGAAAACAGCCCATGATGCAACGCAAATGGATCGTTTACTACAACGTGAGTTATTTTCGCTTATCGTTTTAGATTTTATGTTGCCTGTTGAAGATGGTTTAAGTATTTGCCGTCGTTTACGCCAATCTAATATCGACACACCTATTATTATGCTCACTGCACGTGGTAGTGATTCTGACCGTATTGCGGGTCTTGAAGCGGGTGCAGATGATTATTTACCAAAACCATTCAACCCAAATGAACTATTAGCACGAATTCGTGCCGTTTTACGTCGCCAAGTCCGTGAAGTACCAGGTGCACCAAGTCAACAAGTTGAAGTCGTAAGTTTTGGTCCATGGTCGCTCGACCTTTCTACACGTACTTTAACGCGTGAAGGTCAGGTGGTCACGTTAACGACAGGTGAATTTGCAGTATTAAAAGCTTTGGTTCAACATCCTCGCGAACCTTTAACTCGTGATAAATTGATGAATTTGGCACGTGGTCGTGAATGGGGTGCGATGGAACGCTCTATTGATGTCCAAGTCTCTCGTCTACGTCGTTTAATCGAAGATAATCCTGCGCGTGCCCGTTATATTCAAACCGTTTGGGGTGTAGGTTACGTATTTGTTCCAGATGGTGCAGAGTAAGCTTAGGAAATTCTTCATTGAAACTTGAACCAATTGATCCACAAGCATTTACAGATTTCGCGACTTATTCAGAAAGACCGCGAACAAAATGGGAACGTTTTTTAGATAAAATTAAACCACGTTCTGCGGCTATGCGTACCACGATCTTGGTATTGTTCACGGTCGTTTTTAGCTTGTTTATGTCCTTGTGGTTCTTTTGGCGAACTTTATATTTACCAGAATTACAACAACATGCGCGTTATCTCGCAATTGAACTTGAATTAGTCAATAATCCAGATATCCGTATTTTACATCGTGATACAGAAGTTGATGTCGATACATGGCTCAAAAATCGAATTGGGATTGAATACATTACCGATCCCAAAGAATTTCCTGTAATCGAAAATAAATTCCTTGCTGAACTATTTACTGATCAAATTGAAACCAAACTCGCCAAAGAGTTAGGAGTTCAGCAAGTTACCGTTTACTTCAAATTCAAACCGATACCACGTATTTGGATTCAAACGCCTGAAATGCAAGGTAACTGGGTGCGTGAACCACTAAAAACATATACCAACTACAGTGTGGAACTGATTGCAGCATGGTTATTTGGCGTTCCAATTATTTCTTCAATTATTATTTTAACGCTTGTCCGACAAATGAATCGACCATTACGTCGATTACAGAATGCTGCCAACAATTATAGTAAAACTGGTAAAGCACCTTATCTTGACACCAATCATGGCCCACTCGAAATACGTCAAGTAAACCAAGCATTCAACCATATGGTATATACGCTTGAGCAAACTGAACGCGATCGACAAATCATGCTAGCAGGGATTTCACATGATTTACGTACGCCACTGACGCGTATTCGCCTTACTGCAGAAATGCTCCCAGACGAGTTTTTCCGCGAAGGTCTAATTTACGATGTAGATGATATGGATGCGATTCTGAATCAATTTATTTCGTATATGCGAGATGGATCTGATGAAGAACTATCACAAACCAATATCAATACATTGCTTCAAGAAGTCGCTGTACAATTTAAGCCTTTAGATATTCGTTTTGAAGCACAAGAGCTCCCCATCATCCCTGCGCGAAGCCTATCCTTAAAACGTTTGATTGCGAATTTAGTCAACAACGCCAAACGTTATGGCGCAGAACCAATTGAATTATCGGCAAGTCATGTTGATGATCATATTCTGATTACCGTCGCTGATCATGGTGAAGGTATTCCACCCGATCAAGTTGAAGAACTCATGCAACCCTTTGTTCGTGGTAATTCAGCACGTACGATTCAAGGAAGTGGCCTCGGCTTAGCCATTGTAAAACGTATTGTTGACATTCATCAGGGACAAATTAGCATTCGCAACCGCGAGCAAGGTGGTTTAGAAGTGGTGATTTCACTTCCACTCAACCATGAAAATCTTGAAGAATCTCAAACGAATGCGATTGATAAAATTAAACAGACCATAACTGGACATTTTTAGAACAATTGGTGATGGAAAAATAACTCGTTTTATCTCTAAAAAAATATCACGAATTTCACATATTAGACCTTAGCCGTAGTCCAATTCCCTTTTCAAGTTTTGACGCTAAAATCCATATCTAACTAAAAAGTATATTGAGAATGGATGATGTCTTTAAGTCGTATTCGCCTTGCTACCCTACATGACAAAGTGATGAGTGCAGAGCAAGCTGCTCGCTTTATTGAAAATGATATGACGGTTGGTATGAGTGGTTTTACTCGTGCTGGAGAAGCAAAAGCTGTTCCGCAAGCACTGGTTGAACAAGCCAAAAAAAATCCGTTAAAAATCACGTTAATTACAGGTGCAAGCCTCGGTAACGACTTAGACAAACAATTGACCGAAGCAGGTGTACTTGCTCGTCGTATGCCATTCCAAGTTGATAACACATTACGTCGTGCAATCAACAACGGCGAAGTGATGTTCATTGACCAGCATTTATCTGAGACTGTAGAGCAAATGCGTAATCAGCAGCTCAAACGTCCTGACATTGCTGTGATTGAAGCCGTTGCAATTACAGAAGATGGTCATATCGTACCAACAACCTCTGTAGGCAACTCTGCAAGTTTCGCAATTTTTGCTGAAAAAGTGATTGTAGAAATCAACACCTCTCTCAGCGAAAACTTTGAGGGCTTACACGATATTTATATTCCAACATATCGTCCAACACGTACCCCACTTCCATTAACTCAAGTCGATGATCGTATTGGTTCAACTGCAATCCAAATTGACCCAGCAAAAATCGTAGGCATCGTTTTTAACAATACGGCAGACTCACCTTCAACTGTGACTGCGCCTGACGATGAAACTCAAGGGATTGCAAATCACCTCATCGCTTTCTTTGAAAAAGAAGTTGCTGCAGGTCGATTAGCGAAAAACCTAGGTCCTTTACAGGCAGGTATTGGCTCAATTGCAAATGCAGTTTTGACTGGTCTTAAAGATTCTAACTTTGAAGATTTGGTCATGTATTCTGAAGTATTACAAGACTGTACTTTTGAATTGATTGATGCTGGCAAAATGAAATTTGCTTCTGGTAGCTCAATTACGCTCTCTGCACAATGTGGCGAGCGCGTATTTGGCAATCTTGAACACTACAAAGATAAATTAGTATTACGCCCACAAGAAATTTCTAACCATCCTGAAATCGTACGTCGTTTAGGTATTATTGGAATTAATACAGCACTCGAATTCGATATTTACGGCAACGTGAATTCTACGCATGTTTGCGGTACAAAAATGATGAATGGTATCGGCGGTTCAGGTGATTTTGCACGTAATGCGCACTTAGCTATCTTTGTTACTAAGTCAATCGCAAAAGGTGGTGATATTTCATCAATTGTGCCAATGGTGAGCCACGTTGATCACAATGAGCATGATGTTGACATTCTGGTAACTGAAGTTGGTTTAGCAGATTTACGTGGCTTAGCACCTCGTGAGCGTGCACGTGTGATTATTGACAACTGCGTACACCCACTCTATCAAGCTGCACTCAATGACTACTTTGATCGTGCATGTGAACGTGGTGGACATACGCCGCATATTCTTCGTGAAGCGTTGTCATGGCATTCTAACTTTGAAGAAACTGGTCATATGTTAGAAAATAAGACGATTGCTAAATCTGCTTAATTTCACCTGACCAAATAAAAAAGCATGTTTCGACATGCTTTTTTATTTGTTTATTTCGATGCTGGCAACCGCCCCACTCTCAACAAAATAGGAAATGAAACATTAATCGTGTGCTGACTCAAAATAATCTGCTTTAAACTGTCCAATGGATTCAGATTGAGCTGTTTCTGATAATGTTTGATCGCAGACCATGTATTTAAATAATCCCACAATTGCTGCCCTGTCCATGCCAGGTCGATCTGAAAACTAGGCATAATGATTTCATCAAACGGAAATGGAATACTTTGATAGTGCTCATCAATATAGCTTCGCTCAGCATCCCAAAAACCATTTAAAGTCTCGGTATAGAGCTGAATGATTTTCTGATTTAGCTCGATATCTTCAAGTTGCAACAAGCCATAACCAATCACCGCAAAAATACCATCTGGTTTTAATGTTCGTTTGACTTCAGCATAAAACTTTTCAAAATCGAACCAATGAATGGCTTGAGCCACTGTAATAAAGTCAAAATATTGATTAGGGAAAATCGTATCCTCTGCGGCTTGCTGTAAATACTGCACATTAGCAAATCTAGGAGCTTGATCGAGCTGATTTTGACTGAGATCTGTGGCAATCACATCTTGAAAATATGGTGCAAGCAACTGCGTCAGTTGTCCTGAGCCTGCGCCACAATCCCATGCATGTACAGGTGTTTTGATCTGTGCCAATAGAGCTTCAATCATCAGTTTGGGATAACTTGGACGTGCTTGTTGATAAAGTTCACTCTGCTCAGAAAATAAGTCTTTCATAATGCTTTTTCTTAAAGTTTTCGACTAAGCATAAATATAGCAAAATATTTTAGATATAAAAAAAACCCTAAACTAAAGTTTAGGGTTTTTCAAATTTGGTGGCGGGACCCAGGATCGAACTGGGGACACACGGATTTTCAATCCGTTGCTCTACCGACTGAGCTATCGCGCCAATGGAGTGTATTAAGCCGTATCTCAGCCCAATAGTCAATAATTATCATGAACTTTCGATTTGATTGCCCATTTTTCATGCAATCAATTTTGGGTAAAAAAAATCCCCGATGGGATCGGGGATTGAAAATACAAATTATGGTGGCGGGACCCAGGATCGAACTGGGGACACACGGATTTTCAATCCGTTGCTCTACCGACTGAGCTATCGCGCCAAAGTGGGCGTATTAAACAATGTTTACCCACGTGCGTCAAGCAAATTTGTGGATTTTTCTATCAAACGTCTAATTTTACTGCAAATCGCAAACACATCAGACTTTAATTCTAGATTTTGCCCAAATGCGATAAACAACGATGAATTGCACCACAGCCTGGCTCAAATTGCTTCACCCCTTGTTCCTCTTCCATACGGCAAACTTCTTCAACTAGGCGTTCTGCAACTCCACGTCCACGGTTAGACGGATGTACCACAATATATTCCAAAATTCGGCTTTCACCTTGTCCTGTTGCCCAAATTGCACCTATAATTTTGGTGTTAAATTCAGCAGTATAAACTGTGGTATATTGTTGTAGATTTTGTGCAAGTTGCTCCATTGCATCTTGCCCATCACCAAACTCTGGGCTGGTATCGTAGAGTCGCTCGAGCTGAGTACGAATTCCTAGATTATCTAGAGAACTGTAAGCATGTACGGTAATAGGCATTGATTAACCCTCCTGAGCAAACTATGATGCTGTCACTTTTTCGTCACAGCGAAATATTGGTTTTTAATTCAATCATTTTTGACGTTTTTTGAGGAACGTGTCCATGACGCAACGTATCAGTGAAGTGGTAAGAAATACCAACGAAACCAAAATTCGAGTTCGTCTCAATCTCGATGGTACAGGTCAAGGCACACTGAACACTGGAGTTCCATTTTTAGACCATATGATTGATCAAATCAAGCGCCATGGTCTATTTGATATCGATATTCATTGCGATGGCGATCTAGAAATTGATGATCACCACACAGTTGAAGATTGTGGAATCACCTTGGGGCAAGCCTTTGCACAAGCTTTAGGTGATAAAAAAGGCTTACGTCGTTATGGGCATTTTTATGCACCATTAGATGAAGCACTTTCTCGTGTTGTTGTTGATCTATCAGGTCGCCCAGGCTTGTTTATGGACATTCCATTTACTCGCGCTCGCATTGGAACATTCGATGTCGACTTATTTTCAGAGTTTTTCCAAGGTTTTGTCAATCATGCATTAATGACATTGCATATTGATAACTTGAAAGGCAAAAATAGTCATCACCAGATTGAAAGTGTCTTTAAAGCATTGGCTCGTGCATTACGTATGGCATGTGAGATTGATCCACGCGCAGAAAATACCATTGCTTCAACAAAAGGTAGCCTGTAATGACGCGTATTGCTTTACTTGACTATGGTATGGGTAATTTGCACTCTGCAGCAAAAGCTTTAGAGCATGTCGGTGCAACAGTTGATGTAACCAATGATCCAAAGCTGATCGCCAAAGCAGATAAAATTGTATTTCCTGGCGTGGGTGCAATGCGTGATTGTATGCAAGGCATGCATGAAGCAGGCATTGATGAAGTAGTACGTCAAGCAGCATTTAACAAGCCTGTTTTAGCAATTTGCGTAGGGATGCAAGCACTACTACAAAGCTCTGAAGAAAATGGTGGCGTAGATGCTTTGGGTATTTTTGAGGGTGTTGTTAAACACTTTCCTGAAATTCCAAACTTAAAAGTACCTCACATGGGCTGGAATCAAGTCCATCAATTAGATCCAAGCCATCCAATGTGGAACAACATTGAACAAGATGCGCGTTTCTATTTTGTGCATAGTTATTATGTTGAACCAAAAGATTCTGCCATCACTGCGGCAACCTGTGATTATGGCGTGAATTTCTGTACCGCGATTCACAAAGACAATTTGTTCGCGACCCAATTCCATCCTGAGAAAAGTCATACGGCTGGTTTACAGTTGTTAAAAAACTTTGTTGAGTGGAAGATCTAACCCATTCCGATCACAGATCAAACGTCGTGTACCGTTTGATCTGTTTCAAATAAGAACAACTATCATTTTCTAATTTCTTCTTTATAATTCTTGTATATACATTTTTTAAATTTAAACAACCATATAAAAACACTTCATTTAGGTTATATACAATGAATTCATCTATTCAACAAACAATCGCTGATAACCCTTTGCGCCCACTAGGTCGTTTTAGTCGACTGTCCTATTTGGGATGGTCATTTATGATGACGCTTATCTTTTTAATTATTGCGATCATTCCTCTTATTTTTTCAGCAAGCTTGTTGGATAAAAATACATCCGAAGGAGCTAACACTGTAAGCATAATCTTTATACTAACACTCAGTCTAATTACTCTTACTTTTTACTATCTTTCAATTGTTTTCATGATTCGTCGCCTGCATGACTGCAATCGAAGTGCGTGGTTGGCATTATTGATCATCGTCCCTGTCATCAATTTATTTTTTATTCTCTATTTATTATGTGCCAAAGGTACAGAAGGTCCTAATAATTTTGGACCAGTTCGAGAAACCAAGGGTTGGGAAAAAGTTTTAGGTTTAATTAGTGCCGTTTTATTACCCCTAAGTATGGTTGCCAACATTTTAATGTGGATGGCATCAATGTCTGCTCCTCATTAGTTTTCAAAAAATGAACCAACCTAGATCAGATAAAGTCTAATCAAACTGAATCTATAAGATTTAAAAGCCAAGTTTTCTCACTTGGCTTTTTCATTGCCACAAAACCGTTTAAGCTCAAGCAAAAGTTTTGAGTTTCAGAAAATGGAAATGCAGCAAGCAACAGCGCTTTTAAGCAAAGAACAAATCCGTACATTACCTGCATTTCAAAACCTAAGTGCTGAAAATATTTTAGTGATTCAAACACTCGAACAATGCATGGCAATTCAAACTGAACTTCACGCTATTGCTGTATTCGGATTTGATACCGAATCTAAACCGACGTTCAAAGTCGGTGAGAAATCTACAGGCCCCCATTTAATCCAACTTTCAACCCATGAAAAAGCCTATCTATTCCAAGTGAAGCCCGACATTCTTAATTTCTTAAAGCCTATTTTAGAAAATGAACATCAGCTCAAAGTTGGTTTTGGTTTAAAAAATGATGCCAGCAGCTTTCGTCGCAAAGAAATCAATCCACAATCTATGATCGATCTGTCTAAAAGTTTTTCGAGTTTTGGTTATAACGCTCAAGTCGGTGTACAAACTGCGATTGCTCTAATTTTCCAACGCTATTTTGCCAAAAGTAAAAAAATCAGCACCTCGAATTGGTCTGTCAAACAGCTAAGTCCTCAACAAATCAATTATGCTGCCGCTGATGCTTATGCTGCATTGTTGATATACCAATACCTATATCATCAGCAGTTACTACCTCCTCAAATTCAACAACAAATAGTAAGAATACTTCAAGGTTCAGCAGACAAGGCTTAGCGATTGATCAATACTTTGTTAATATATCGCCAATTTAAACTTTATGATGACGCTAGGAGCGAAAGCATGCTAATCATCCCTGCAATTGACCTGAAAGATGGTAAATGTGTTCGTTTAAAACAAGGTCGTATGGAAGACGATACCGTTTTCTCTGATGATCCTGTCGCAACTGCACAACATTGGGTTGATGAAGGCGCACGTCGTTTACATTTAGTTGATTTAAATGGTGCTTTCGCAGGTACGCCAATTCATAAACCGGTGGTGGAAGCGATTGCACGCGCACAACCAGAACTTCCAATTCAAATTGGTGGTGGTATTCGTTCACTTGAAACCATTGAGCACTATTTGGAAGCGGGTGTATCTTTTGTGATTATCGGTACAAAGGCAGTAAAAGAGCCTGAGTTTGTTGAAGAGGCGTGCAAACGCTTTGCAGGTCATATCATTGTCGGTATTGATGCCATCAATGGTATGGTTGCGACAGATGGCTGGGCAAATGTGACTGATGTGAAGGCAACTGATCTTGCAAAACGTTTTGCAGATGCTGGTGTTTCAAGCATTGTCTATACCGATATCGCACGTGATGGCATGATGCAAGGTGTTAACGTTGAGCAAACTGTTCATTTAGCACAATACTCTGGCTTACCTGTGATCGCTTCAGGTGGTGTGACCAATCTAGATGATGTTCGCAACTTAAAAGGTCAGCAAGGTATCTTAGGTGCAATTACAGGTCGTGCAATTTATGAAGGCACATTAAACCTTCGTGAAGCACAGCTCTTGTTGGATGACAATCGCCTGTAATCTAATGCAAAAGAAGCTATCTTTTAGGTGGCTTCTTTCGCTTTAATACAGAACATTACGAATAAATTTTAATACGCTTGTACCACGATTAACATAACGATAAAGCACATCACTTTTAAAAAGAATCGACTGACCTGCACAAATCACACGAGTTTCATTTTCAAATTCAAGGCTTAATTCACCCTCTAAAACATAAATAAGTTCTTGCCAATCCTTTGAATCAGCTTCAGCACAATACACCTCTCCCACTGCAAGTGACCACCGCCATAACTCAGTTTGGGTATGTGTTGGTACAGCAGCCAAAATCCTAGCGTGACTATCTTGATCTTTTCCTTGCCAAGCAAGCGTATCCACAATAGCCGATTCACTTAGCTCAGGGGCGCTCACAATACGTTTAAAATCGACAGCCAGAACAGCAGCAATCGCATCTAATTTAGCTAAACTAATATTCACTTGGCCTGTTTCCAAGGCAGCAATAGTACGCCGACTCACACCAGCACGATCCGCTAACTCTTGTTGGCTGAGTTGTGATTGATCTCGGAAATAACGAATATTTTTTCCTACATATTGCAGAACAGTTTCAGCTTGGCTCATTTACATCAGCAATTAAATTAACTATAGTGCAATATATTGCACAAAACGCTCAAATAATACAATATGTGCAATATATTGCACTACCATATTAGGTTTGTTGTTGTGACAACTTTATCTCAATCTCCCAAAGCAGCTCAATTTGCACTTATTTTCATTACCATGATTTGGGGTGGAACTTTTCTAGCGGTGCAATACGTCTTGAATTTTAGTAGTCCCATGTTTTTTGTGGGTTGTCGTTTTGCTGTTGCAGCTTTAGCCATCTTGCTCATTTCAATCAAATCAATGCGTGGATTAACTTTAAAAGAAATACTTGCAGGAACGGCAATTGGTATCGTGATTGCGATTGGTTATGGCACCCAAACCATTGCATTACAAACGATTTTAAGTAGTGAATCTGCTTTTTTAACCGCACTGTATGTGCCTCTTGTCCCAATTTTAATGTGGGTTATTTTCCAAAAAAGACCTTCTCTGATGACATGGTTAGGAACTGCACTCGCTTTTACTGGATTAGTGCTTTTAACTGGAAATGGCATCTCCAATATCAGTTTAAGCTATGGACAAACACTGACCTTAATTTGTGCCTTTGTGATTGCGCTAGAAATTATTTTGATTGGTTATTTCGCAGGAAAAGTTAATTTAAGACGAGTCACAGTTATTCAATTGGCTGTTGCATCATTCTTATCATTTGCCAGTATGCCATTGGTTGGCGAACATAATATTCCTAGTTTTTCATGGCAATTAAGCATTCTAGTGATTAGTTTGGGTTTAGCCAGTGCACTGATTCAATTTGTAATGAATTGGGCGCAACGAATGGTCGATCCAACCCGTGCTGCAATTATTTATGCAGGTGAGCCTGTTTGGGCAGGTGTGTTTGGAAGAATCGCAGGCGAGCGATTGCCATTATTGGCTTTATTCGGTGGGTGTTTAGTGGTGCTTGGTGTTTTAGTCAGTGAATTAAAATTCAAAATATTAGAAAAGAAAAAAGAGAGCTGAATAGCTCTCTTTTTATCACCTAGGGTGCTTTCTTTTTAATAATATATGCGGTTGATAATATTCTACTACAGGCATTGGATCATAAAATGGATGTAATAATGCTTTCCACTGCTGATATTCAGGAGATTTCCTAAAACCTTCAGTATGATTTTCAATATGATCCCAAAAGACCATCAAAATATAGCGATGCTGGTCTTCGACATGTTTAATGAGCTGAACAGCATTCAAACCTTCCATTGGATAAATAATCTCTTTCGCAGTTTGAAAGGCTAATTCGAAATCTTCACTTTGATTTGGTTTAATATTCAAATGTACATGTTCAATAATCATGGTTGATCCAATTTATTGATACATTGGCTTATTATCATTTAATGCAATTAAACCTCGAATTGCTCGATATACAATCCACACCCATGCAGCAAAAATCACTAACCCACAAAATATAGTACTTGAGAGTGCGACACCTGCAAAAGCATTGGCATTATCGCCTGTAAAAAACAGAAAGAAAAATGGGATAAATGCAATGATATTCCAAGCCAAATACCACCAAAAAGTCCGAATCTGCCAAGTAAAATGGCTTTCAAAAATCGAACCTTGTACATCACTACGTTTTACATAGTTAATAATCAAAGCAATAATCGCCAATAAACCACCACTAAAAATCGCAATGATATAAAGTACATACAGTACCAAAGTCAAAGTACGATTTGGATCTTGATCAACGGAATAATTCATTTTTATTTATCTCCAAAAACTCCCCTCCCAATCAATAGAACACATTGAGTGGAGAAATTAACCAACATATCAACAATATATGAAAGACTATGGTACAGAAATAAATCTTACGAAACGGTTGTTTTTGTGTTTTATGTCTCAGTTTTTGCTGAGCAAACCACCCTCCACACCAACCACCCAAAGAATCCACGATATGCAAAGTCTGCTCTGGAATACGTCGATTCCCCAATTGTGCCGCTTCTTTGTCTTGCGCATATAACCAATAACTAACGACATTCATCAAGCTAACAAACAGCAAAGTATACGGCGGCAATAACTTGCTAAGGCTCGCAATCAGCATAAATACAATATAAATCACAATACCAATCTGCATCGCTGACCAACGCTTGGCAGATGTCGGCTGAGCAGGTTTACTGTGATGTTCAATTACTTGTGATGCTTTTAAATAAGTTGCTTGCTGAGCGCGATAACGACCGCGCTCATCCAAAATGACCACATATTCCAAGGCACACCCCACAATTGGGCGCGGCCCTGTGCGAGCAAAGTCTTTGATATGGATAAAAACACGATCTTTATGTGCATCATGAGGTTGAATAAAGCCATAGCCTTTATCATCGAACCATTCAACTAAACGCCCTTGATCTCGCATATTCCTACCCTAAACCTAAAACTTGTTGTAAACGGTTTTGTAACATCATGCGCATTTCCATAGGGTCTTTTTGTGAAATATCATCACCTGTCCGCCCTTCTGCTGCATTTTTCTGTGCGACCTGTAAACGCATACTCCAAAAACGACAAGCTGCCATTGCTAGGAAAATATCCAGACAAGCCAATTCATCTTGTGTCAGTGGGCGAATGCTTTGATAAGCACCTAAGAATGCCTCAGCTTTTTCTATATCCAAATGGGCTTGTGGATAAGCTGTACAGAAGTCATTGATACTAATCGCAATATCAAACAGCCACTCATCTTGATTGAGTTCATAAAAATCAAGAATGCCTTGTAATTGGTCACCCTCAAATAAGGTATTATCCCGAAATAAATCAGAATGAATAAAGCCTGTTGGTCGGTTTGGATATGCTTGCGTAATCACTGTAAATAAGTGAAAGACCTGATTTAAAAGTTCTTGATCTGCTTGAATCAATTGAGGACGTAATTGGTTTGCTACTTCAGACCAATATTGATGATTGCGATTAAAATCACGTTCCAAAGGAAAGCCCTGCAAAGCCAAATGCAATTTTGCCTGCGCTTGGGCAATCGCCTGTACTTGTTTAATACTGGCTGCTTCAGGATGTTCACCCATCAAACGAGGTGCAATCTGAGCAGGTTTATCTGCAATGCTATGAATTGCCTGCCCATTGTATTTTAAGGGCACTGCCACAGGTACGCCTGCCTTACCCAAACAATCCAGTACAGGTACCAGTTCACCTGCCCCCTCAGCATCTAATTCTTCAAAAACCGTTAAAACATAGTGTTTCTGTGATTGATCCACCAAAAAATAATTGGTGTTTTGAATACCGCCTTGGATTGGAATCAGGCCAATTACCGCTAAACCATAAGGCTCAGCGAATGCTTGAACTTCTTCTAAACTCAACGGGGTATAAACCGACATGGAAAACCTGCAAAAAATAGCTGTGAAGTTTGATAGAATACCTGTTCCCTCCATGAAGGTGTAGCACCCCTTTCTTTATTGGCGATTTTTTGGAAAATTTTATGCTCGCAAAACGTATTATCCCTTGCTTAGATGTTGATAATGGTCGAGTCGTCAAAGGCGTTCAATTCCTTGATATTCGTGACGCAGGTGACCCTGTCGAAGTCGCACGTCGCTATAACGAACAAGGCGCCGATGAAATTACCTTTTTAGATATTACTGCTACCCATCATGGACGTGATACGACTTACCGCACGGTAGAACGTATGGCAGAAAGCGTATTTGTACCGTTAACTGTAGGTGGTGGTGTCCGTAAAGTTGAAGATATTCGTTTATTACTAAATGCAGGTGCAGACAAAGTCAGTATCAACTCAGCAGCAGTATTTACGCCTGAGTTTGTTCAAGAAGCTTCGCAACGTTTTGGCGCACAATGTATTGTGGTCGCAATTGATGCAAAAAAAACTGGCGAAAACAAGTGGGAAATTTTCACTCACGGTGGTCGTAAGCCGACAGGAATTGATGCGATTGAATGGGCTGTGAAAATGGCTGACTTCGGTGCAGGTGAGTTGCTGATTACCAGTATGGATGCCGATGGAACTAAAGCAGGTTATGACATTGCCTTGATGCGTCAGATCAATGATCGTGTCAATATTCCGACCATTGCATCAGGTGGCGTGGGCAATTTACAACATTTGGCTGACGGGATTTTGAAAGGTGGCGCAGATGCGGTACTGGCTGCCTCTATTTTCCATTTTGGTCAACATACCATTCCCGAGGCTAAACAATATTTGGCTGAGCAAGGGATTGAAATGCGTCTTTAAACGCGAGTATTACTCAAAAAACCAACCTCTCAAAATCATCGTTTGAGAGGTTTTTTTATTCACTCAACATTTCATCAGACAAAAAAATACCTTGCGGAGCAAGGCATGGAAACTGCGTTTATACAACGCTAGAGGGTAACTGTGAATTTTGTCATTTTGGCAAATTCTATGCATTTCAAATGCTTGAATTAAAATAGCCATAAACTGGACAAAAATATTGACATTAAAAACAGATTTTATTGACAATTCACGACATGAACAACTGAAATATTGTCGTGATTCGTCAAAATCTTGGTGCTTTATTGTCACACTTCGCATTTTCCACTAAGCAACTGATTCTTGTTGCTCCACATCGGCTACAGGTGACGTCACTAACTTTGGTTTTTGCTCGACCCATTTCGCGGGAAAAAACGACTCGATCGCTTGGGTCAATGCTTTTGAAAGTGGCGCAGGTAACGGTAGACCGAGTGGATTGGCTTCTTTTAAATCAGCAGATGAAACCACGCGTGTGCCCATGACATAATCAAACCATGGTCGCGTTACACACCAGTTCGCATCTTGATTCGAATTCATATGATGATCGTAATGCCAAGGAATAGTACGCTTTGCCCAATCAGGTTCAAGATGCGCACGGCGATGTACATAATAATAATTGCCTGCACTATAAACTGCTGCCAACGACATCCCTTTTGAAAAAGGATAAAACGCCACACTGGCAACACCTGCCACAACAGCAAGTGACATTAATTCATTACGTGTACGCCAGCTGTCCAAACCTTCAACATAACAATCATCAGAAAACTCTTGCTTACGAACTTCACGATGATGTGCCCAATGCGATTCCATACTTTTTGGTACAGGACTGTAACGTGGCTGACCCGGACGATGTACACCGTGCAAAATATACTTATGAGCAAACCATTCAAATGCATTTGCAACGGCCAAACCTGCAATAAAACCCTTAATCATAGTTTTCTCCAAATGTTTCCTTATTTTTATTAAAGATATAAATTTTTGTAGGCGAAGTATTGACGATACGATATATTTATATTGACAAAACACGACAGAATAAGGAGTAGACAGGATGTCCCAACTCAAGAACTATACAGGCTCTGTTTATGGCGGATTAGGGCATTTATTAAAAGCCTATTGTGAAGCACAACATATTGCTGTTCCTGAACAATTACAACAAGTTCAAAATCTGGAACGCTTTGATTATGTGATTTGGCGAGACCTACTTGAAGACCTTAATCGTTTAAATCCCAAGACAGGTTTAGGCTTAGAAATTGCAGAGCATGTACAACCTAAACATTTAGGAATTATTGCTTACCTCGCACTATCATGTGAAAACTTGGGCGAAGCATTGGCGCGTTATCATGATTTTCATCGCTTAATTTATGATGGCAGCCCTCTCGTCGTTGAATTTAACCCACCCTACGCATCAATCCGCTGGGAAGCTCCAGAACCCTATCCAACCCAATTAACAGATGAAATTGCAATTGCGCTGATGGTGCAATTCCTTAAGTTATTTATGTCAGGTGAAGATATCAATCTACACGAAGTGCATTTTGTGAATACCGCACCGAAAAACATTACGGTTTATGAGCAGTATTTCCGTTGTAAAGTCCGTTTTGATCAGCCTAAAACTCAGCTACTTCTACCTGTTACCGAAGCCTTTAAGCCACTTCGAACAGGCGATCACACTTTACAGCAATTGTTGCTACAACAAGCTCAAGCTTTATTAGATAAGCTTCCCAATTCCACTCAACTCGATCAACGTCTGCAACATGCCATTTTGACAGGATTACAGAAAAACCAATATCAAATCGATTTTATTGCCGAAAAATTAGGATTATCGGTAAGACAATTACAACGCCACTTACAACAGCAAAACACCACCTTTCAGGAACGGGTACAACAAATTCGCTTTATGTTGGCAACCGAATACTTAAAAGATCCGCATCTGAGCCTACAAGAAATTGCCTTGCTACTTTGCTATTCGGAACAAAGTGCTTTTCAACGTGCATTTAAAATTTGGACCAACCAAACACCACAACAATGGCGAAACAACAACATTACTTACAATTCTTAATAAAACTAAAGACACACTAAAGGTTTCAAAACAGATCATTTTTTTCAATAATACCAATACAAAAACCCGCATATACATTTGAATTAATTCATATTTTTTCAAAATACTTACACATATCCATAATAAATTCTTGGATGCATACTTTTTTTATTCTTATAACGAATCGGGTAGTAACAATAAATAAATATTTAGCAGAATTTCTCGGGACTTTTTAGCTGGTTTTTGGTGGTTGTGGTAGTGCTGTGCTTGCCGCTGCATTTCCAGAACTTGGGATCGGCTTCTTAGCTGTGGCACTTGCTTTTGGTCTAACTGTTTTAACGGGTGCTTATGCATTTGGTCATATTTCAGGGGGTCACTTTAACCCTGCTGTCAGTGTAGGCTTATGGGTAGGTGGACGTTTAGAAGCAAAAGATTTAGCGCCTTATATTATTTCTCAATTGATTGGTGGAACAATCGCAGCCTTGGTACTTTACATTATTGTGCAAGGTCAAACAGGCTTTGCAAGTAATGGCTATGGGGATTTATCACCTAACCATTTTTCTTTAATCTCCGCTTTTTTTAATTGAAGCGGTACTGACTGCATTTTTCCTGATTGTGATTTTAGGATCAACAGATCGTTGTGCGCCTGCTGGTTTCGCACCGATTGCTATCGGTTTAGCATTAACATTGATTCACTTAATTAGTATCCCTGTAACCAATACCTCAGTAAACCCCGCACGTAGTGCAGGTGTTGTCTTTTTTGCTGAGACAGCAGCACTGAGCCAATTATGGTTATTCTGGGTTGCACCTATTATTGGGGCAATCATTGGGGCGCTTATTTATAAAGTGGTCGGCAACGAGAAAAGCTAAGCTCACATTCCCATAAAAAACAGCCTTTTCAAGAGGCTGTTTTTTATAAAAATGGATTTTCAATTTCTTGTTCTGGCTTACGCTCAATCTGTTCAGGCAAGCTCTCTGCTTCTAACACAATGACCACTTCGTTGATAAAACTTTGTAAAGCTTTCGCTGCCTTTAAACCTGCTTGATCTTTGGTAATTTGTAAGTTGCCATATAAACTGACACAGTCCACTTGATTTTCCAAAGTCAGATCATAAATTGCCGAAGACTGATCGCCTTGTTCAAAAGGTTTAAACATCTTTTCCTCTCATTGTTCTTTTCTGTTTTAGCCTATTTGAGTTAAGCATAATCACTTTAGGATAGCTGCGATATTATCGCAATAATTGTAAAAAAAACTGAACCAATGCTTCAATTAATTGCTTGATTAAAGCATGTTTGGCTTCTTCATCTACTTGCGGTAACTTACTTTCAATCGGTTGTGATTGCCCTGAAGAAAATTGCTGCTGTTGCGCTTGAATACTTGCCGTGGTTGCTTCTTCAGCACATTGACTTTGTCTATCCCAACTCACATAGCTAATTTCTTTATTGGCTTTAACTTGTTGTGCCGATGTAGGCAATTGATAAACATTACGCTTTTGTTGTTCTGTGAGTTGTGGAAATAAATTAATTCCTAACTTTTCTTCTAAATAACAGATGCTCACCACTTTAACCTGTAATGAATCATTATTTGGTGCATAGTACGCACCAATAATCCCCTGTTTAGGTAAATACACTGCCTTATATACAGCAGTCGGTACAATCACACCACTACCAATGGTTTTTAAGCGCTTCGCTTCAAAAATTGGTCCAGTCACGACATAGGCATCTTTATGCTGTTTAGTCACAATAGAGCGTACTGCTTCTTCGAGTTTACGCCAAACTTCCTGATTATTCTTCGGTGATTGCGGCACCATATTGGCTAAAGAAAAGCTATCATGTTGTGCCGCAGTGTTATTCATATCGCCATTCGGTGCCATATGTCCACGATCGTACCCAGAACCACGGTAGTCCGCTAATAATGCACGATGCGCAAGCTGTACCCGTGTTTCCTCATGGAAACTGTCTTCACGTTTAATTTTGACACTTAAACGCTCAGGCGTCAGATATTCTGCTGACCAAAGTGGTGTTTTTGAAATACCCGAATACATCACATTAAAATCATTGAAGCACAAAGCATAACTATCTTTTTTTAGACTTTCTTTTATAAGTAAAGGAGGAACATCTCGATAAAACTGTTGTAAACAAGCATCATGACTAGATGCTGTAGGCATTAATTTACTAATTTTTTCATTGCCAAAAGCAATCGCAAAACTTCCCGTCGCGATCAAAGCGAGCACAATCTTTCCAACATTTTGGCTCAAAAAAGCAAATGGTGCTTCACTCTTTCTAGTTGTTTTCTTCGCCATAGCTATATCAAAATCAATATGAGCGCGAAGCTTAGCAATTCTAGACTCACGTGTATATTCAGATAAAGCGAAGAACGACACTTTATGTCGCAAAACTGTTCACTTGATCACCAGATAATAAAAATGGCACTCTAAAGTGCCATTTTGAATCGCTTTCTGTTATTTAAATTTCAATCTGACTCCCCAACTCCACAACACGGTTGGTTGGGATTTGGTAGAAATCGCTGACAGGGCTGGTATTCCGCTGCATCGAAATAAATAGTTTTTCACGCCACGGCGACATCCCATCACCCACTGTATGCACAATACGGTCACGTGAGATAAAGAAGCTTATCTGCATAAGATCGTATTCAAACTCTAATTCTTCATAGGCTTGAGCCAATGCTTTTGGCACATTTGGCTCATCTTTAAAACCATAGAAGATTTTAATGCGATAAAAATGCGCATTTAAAGTTTCGACACTGATTCGTTCTTCTTGAGGAACAAATGGAACATCCTCAATCACGACCGTTACTAAAATATTGCGCTCATGTAGTACTTTATTGTGCTTGATATTATGTAGCATCGCATGTGGAACAACATTCGGTGTACCCGTTAAGAATACAGCATCACCCGGTACTCGATGAACATTATCTCCAATACTTTTAACAAATAAATCGAGTGATAAGGTGTCATGCTCAAGCTTGGCAAACGTCAGTTCGCGCCCACGCTTCCACGTCATCAAGATCATAACCGCGACTGCACCGATCAATAACGGTACCCAACCACCTGAGAACATTTTTAATGATGCTGCCGCTACTAAAACCGACTCTAAAATAAAAAATGGAATAATCAAAAACATAACTTTTGGTAAACTCCATTTCCATGCATAGTATACAAAAACAGCAACCAAAATCGTGTCACATAACATGGTTAAAGTCACAGCCAAACCATAAGCACTTGCAAGGTTTGAGCTGGTTTTGAAAATTAAAATTAAGATGACAATCGCGATCAGCAATAACCAATTCAGAAATGGTACATAAATTTGTCCTTCTTCAGAATCAGAAGTATGTTTAATGCCTAAACGTGGTAAATAACCCAATTGGATTGCTTGACGTGCTAATGAAAAAACCCCAGAAATAACAGCCTGTGATGCAATCACAGCTGCCATCGTTGCCAAGATAATCATTGGGTACAAAGCCCAACCTGGGACTAGTAAATAGAATGGATTTTCAATAGCCGAAGGGTTACGAAGTAACAGCGCACCTTGTCCAGCATAATTTAATACAAGGCAAGGCAAAACAACGCTAAACCAACCGAAACGAATTGGACGCGGTCCAAAATGCCCCATATCTGCATATAAGGCTTCACCACCTGTGACCGTTAAAACAACAGCACCCATAATAAAAAATGCTTGTACAGGATGAGTGAAAATAAACTGAATTGCCCAATGAGGACTAACCATACCGAGTACGATTGGTGTTTGTACAACGCTAATGATGCCCAATATCCCCAATGACAAGAACCAGAGTAACGTAATTGGCCCAAAGAATTTACCAACAAACGCTGTTCCGTGTTTTTGCATTAAAAATAATGTCGTTACAATCACAATTGCAATTGGCACAATAAACGGATCAAGTACATTGGTGGCAATTGATAGGCCTTCAACAGCGGAAAGTACTGAGATTGCAGGCGTAATAATACCGTCACCAAAAAATAGCGATGCCCCAACAAAACCAATCGCAATTAAATAAATCTTTTTACTGTCGGATATTTTTGCTTTGCGTAGATTCAAAGCAAGTAGAGCCATGATTCCACCTTCACCATTGTTATCCGCACGCATAACAATAGCGATGTATTTAATACTAATAATCAGCATTAAACACCAAAAAATAATCGACAAGATTCCTAATACATTTTCAGGTTGAATTCCTAAGCCATGTGCAGCATGGAAGGATTCTTTCAAAGCGTACAGAGGACTGGTTCCAATGTCTCCAAACACCACCCCTAATGCTGCCAATGCAGTGGCAGGTAAGGCTGCTTTTTTTGCAGTACTTTGCATATATTGTCTTCAATATAGAACGTTATATTCCTTAATATTATCATTAGCCAAGAAGTTTTTCTGCAAATCTGTTCGACTACAACTTGGCAGTATGCTTTTTTTTAGTTACTATCGCACACCTTGGTGAGGTGTCCGAGTGGCTTAAGGAGCACGCCTGGAAAGTGTGTATACGTTTGCGCGTATCGAGGGTTCGAATCCCTCTCTCACCGCCAAATTGCAAAGAAATGCACAAAGATGCAGCAACAAAAGGCTTGATTCTAAAGGGATTGAGCTTTTTTTGTTGGGTTATGCAGTGAAGTGCAATCTATCCGAATCGTTGGTATAGTGTTGGTATAATTGTTGGTATCGTTTTCAATACCAACATTTAATACCAACAAATTGGGAGTTTTCCATGCTAACCGATTCAAAAATAAAGCGTTTGAAACCGCCCCAAAACGCAAAAAAACCTGACAAATACAGCGATGGGAACGGACTACAGTTACATGTTTTCCCTAATGGGCGCATGACATGGATATACGCGTATCGTTTCAATGGAAAGCAGAAGAACATCACTTTAGGCTCTTATGAGTTCCTAAGCCTTGCTCAGGCTCGAATTGAACACCTAAGAGCTAGGCAATTATTGGTTAATGGCATTGACCCATCCCAAAATAAAAAAGATGCCAAACAGGCAGATGATGAAAGTACCCTATTCAAAACATTAGCCCATGAATGGTTAGACAATCGAAAAAGCATCATTAAGGAAGCAACCTATCTAAGGGATTTATCCGTATTTGAAAAAGACATTTTCCCTTTTCTTGGTGATACCCCTATCGAGCAGATCAAGGGCAAAGATATTTTAGAATGTGCCAAGCGTATCGAAGAACGTGGCGCACAAGAAATGGCAAAGCGTTCTATTCCATTGGTAGGGCGAGTTTTTCGTTTTGCAATTCGTCAAGGGATTATTGAGAATGACCCTACCCCACATTTACACGAAGCCTTAAAGCCTAGAAAAACCAAAAACATGGCTAGACTGGATATATCCGAATTTCCTGCATTCTTGCACCGTATGGACAGGTATCACGGTAATCTACTGGTGAAATCCGCTTTGCAGTTAATGACCTTAACTTTTGTTCGTACGGCGGAATTGCGAATGATGGAATGGCAAGAGATAGACCTAGAAAGCAAGTTATGGCGCATCCCTGCTGAAAAAATGAAAATGGCTCTACCTCACATTGTGCCATTATCACAACAGGCTTTAGATATTCTTGAAATCATTAGACCCATTACAGGTCATAAGCAATACGTTTTCTATAACTACAGTACGGCACAACCTTTATCCAGTAATGCCCTTTTATGTGCAATTCGTACAATGGGCTATAAAGGTAAAATGACAGGTCATGGCTTTAGAGGATTGGCTTCAACCACACTACATGAACAAGGCTATATGCACGATGCTATTGAGGTGCAATTGGCACATAAAACAGGTAACGCCGTATCACAAGCCTATAACCATGCTCAGCACTTAGATTACAGAATCAAGATGATGCAAGAGTGGTCAGACTATATTGATGGGTTAAGAAACAATATTGTTCCTTTCCCTAAAAACAAACGTGCCTAGATTTTAATTCCATCAAATTCGATACCTTTAAATCTAAGCGACAGAATAAGATACTCAGGAACAATCTATTACATGCAATTACCCTATTATTTGCTATATTGATTTTGCTAGGTCTAGGAGGCATCCGAAAGCATATACCCAATATGTTGACCTAGTGACCTTTTGGGAATGCTATGGGAGGCATATTGGATATTATTCAAAGTGATTTAAATAGACTTTATAGCCAGTTTATATCTATTGATGATCTTATTAATATGCTGCAACAAATACAGCCAAACAATAATAAAGAGACGGTTGTTAGTTGGCTTGTATGTAAAAAAGAATTATTGAAAAAATCAAAATATTTATTATTTTTAAATGATTGTGAAATTATTGAATATTCAGAAGAAAATATCTACAACTTGCCATCACCTCTTGAAGTTATACGCAAATTAAATGAATCCCCCCATTGCTTAGAAATGCATACCGAGATGGTTGGCTTTGCTAAACAGCGACTATTATTAGAACTAAAAAATGATGGGTTACCCATTACTGATAAGATGATTGAAGCGACATATCCATATATACCAAATAGTGTGACACAACCCGAAACCGATGAGATGGCATATATTTTGAGTACTTTTCAGGATATGCTGGGTTTACAAAAATGCAGCGCAAGGGAAGTTCCAAGAATTATAAATGATATGGAGCGATTACCACCTATGTTACAGGCTGCTCTTGGTGCGCATCGAAGAATCAATATTCTTGGTCATTATGCTGGAGAAAAAGGGACGGCAAAAAAAGTTAAAACTTACCTCGGTGACCATTATCCAATATATAGAGAAAATTCCCTCTTAATCAAATCAATAACAACGATGATCAATTCTCCGATTAGCAATCTTATAAATGAGGATAATGAAGAAAATAATTTAATAGATGTTGCCGAAAACATTAAGTCAATTGGATTCAAAGCCCACTTCAACACTGTGAAAAAAGGTAAAACACCATAATTGAATAATCATTTATTGATATTGGTCACTAATATGGTGACCATTTTTTTTGATATGGTCACTACTTTGCAAAAATGGTGACCATCTAGCTTTATCTAGTGACCAACTACCTATAACTAGTAACCAAATAAAAATAACAAACTACACCCATCAAGCCAATGCAACGAACTGCAAAGGCTTTCTATTTCAATCTATGAATAGGATGGGTGTATATGTCATCTCTCAATCAAGAACAGTTTTTACGCATCAAAGACCTTGCCAATTATCCCGAAAAGCAAGCGGCCATTCACACTTATAAAAGCGGTATCAATAAAGGCAAAACCAAAAACATCAATGCACGTCCTGCCTCAAAAGGCTTGATCGGAGTATCTGACAAGACTATTTGGGAATGGGTCAAACGCGGTCTATTCCCTGCTCCTATCAAACTCAGCGATAGCGTTACCGTATGGCGACTTTCAGAAGTCCAAGCATGGATGCAGTCCAAAGGCTTGGAGGCTTAACCTATGGCTGACATCACCCATCGAACCCAAGTTTTAAGCCACTTAAAACAAGGTAAGACCCTCTCACAGGCAGAAGCCATCTATCACTTTGATTGCTATCGCCTGAGCGCAATCATTCAGCGTTTACGAAATGCAGGTTATGACATTGTGACCCATAACGAAAAGAACCTGAACAGCAAAGGCACACATGCCCGATACGAATTAAAAGAGGTGGCAGCATGAGCGAAATTATAGATTTTAAATCCGCAACCCAAACCGAGAGCCAACCCATGACCGATGACGAAATGCGGTTAGCGAATATCTACGACATTGCAGTCGGTTTAATTATTGATATTGAGGAGGGAAAAAACTTCTCAATGACACAGATAAAAGAGCAAATGATTGAAGTCCTAGAGATTATTCAAGAGGAGTTTTGACGCATGAAAGAACTTTATTCAAACCTTTTTAAATTGCTTCTAATATGGCTACTGGCGATATTTCTTATTGCAAGCTGTGGACGTTCGGCTTATGCTGTAGACCTCTCAAAATCTACTAGCGTCACCCCACAACGTCATTGTGGTTTTATTGTGCTTAATTTTTGCCTAGCCTCTCAAGCTGTGCAGAAAACAGGCGCAAGTGTTTCAGCTACACAAACAAGGCTGTACTCCCTCTATGAGGGGCAGACACGACAAAATAAGTCAGCAATGGTGAATATGTCGGGCGGTTCTAGTAGACCGAGAGTGATGCCCCTCACCAGTTTTAAACATGGTGAAATTTCTCAAAACTCAAAATTACTAGGAGGCAATCATCATGCCTAATCAAATCAATTCTACAAATGCACCTAAAAAATACGATGCTGGCGACATGCACGTCATTCAGTCGTTGGCTGCATGTGATATGAACTGGATGCAAAGCGCACTAAACCGAGTCCACCGTGACTTCATCAAGTTAAGTGTGGACTTACAGCAACAAGGCATACATTCATGCCATTTCGATGAACTAAAAACCGCACTGGAGATGTACAGCTACCTAGCAGAGGAGCATCATAGCTACCATGCAGAAATGTCAGAACAATACGAACAAGAATGGGAGAATACAAAAGGGGGTGATGTATGAATATAAAACCCTCATGGGATACTGCTCCCGATATGCTTGAGGGTGGCATTTCAAATGCTACCCATCAGAAACAACAAAGCCCACTTGAGCGAGTGGGCAATGATGCAAGCGATTCAATTGTTGAAGCACTTGAAGAATATACAGTCCCATTATTTAACAACAATCCGCTACACGGTGCAATGGTTAAAATGATGGGCGGTTGTTCTGTAGAAATCCGCCGTTCATTGATTGAGAACGCCACCCAGTATGGTGAATCTGATGATAACGCCCTATATGGCTTGGCGGTTTTTGATCTTTTTGACGAAAACCTACAACCGACTGGGGCAGTATTTACCAATCCAACAATTGAGGGATTTAAGGATATTGTTTTTGGTCATGGTGGCTTGTATTTCAATCGGTCAAAGTTGAATGAATTACCATTGCTCGTGACTGATGATATTCACATTGCATTTAAAACGACATATCCAGTCTATGCGCCATATAGTGATAGCAAGATCAAAGCCTACCAACTCAAAACTTTGTTTAAAGCACATCCTGATCTATATGTGATTGCCCCAGTCCATCAACAGGACGACATACAACGCCGTTATACTGACCTCGATGTCAAAATAGCATTTATTCCTGAACCGCCTAACCTTGCTATGTCGCAAGATGAACTGGATAGCATAATTCAGGTGGCAATTGAACAAGCCAAAGCCCCACCCAAAGGACATTTAGCCAAACCGTTCAAAATGGATGATGGTTCTTGGTTGCATGTATTGGAAAGCGGTTTATATCAGATCAAGGAAAAACAGGACGAGAACGGCGAAACCAAGCAAAGCAAAATACTCATTTCAAATGCTTTGATTATTTTGGGAGAAGCTCGAAGCCTTAAAAATGACAACTGGAAACGTGTTATTCAGTTCCACGATAAAGATCGTACTTTGCATACATTGATTATCCCTTATGAGCATTTCATGGGTGAAGCTCAAGACGCTTTAAAGTTAATTGCTAGTCATGGATTGATGCCGCCACGTCAGACCTACAAGAAAAATGTATTCATCAACTACATTCAAGACTACCCCATCGAGAAGCGTTTTCGTTGTGTAGATCGTACTGGATGGTATGGCAATACCTTTGTCACCACCAACCGCACCTACGGCAGCCAAGACGATGAGCAGCTATTATTCAATAGTGAAATGAAAGACCCTTACAGCACAATGGGAACGCTCGAGGGATGGCAAGAGTTAAGCCGATTGATTGAACCTCATGCCCTTGCTGTATTGTCCTTTGCCTGTGCATTTTCGGGGCAATTGGTGACACCACTAGATATAGAAAGCGGCGGCTTTCATATTTACGGTACTTCAACCGATGGCAAAAGCACGATTACAAAGGCAGCTTGTAGCGTATGGGGCAGACCGAAAGACGTGTCGAAGTCATGGCGCACGACTGACAACGCTTTGGAAAATGATGCAGAACTCCGCAATGATAATTATCTCAATCTCGATGAACTACGGCAGGCAGTCCCGAAAGCCGTGTCGGATATTGTGTATATGCTGACAGGCGCACAGGGCAAAGCACGGGGCAGTAAATCGGGTAAAAATCGAGACACCAAGCATTTTAACCTGATGTATACCTCTACAGGTGAGATTGCTTTAGAAGATCATTTAAGACGTGGCGGCATCGAAATGGATGCAGGGTTATTGCTCCGCTTTGCTCATATTCCCAGTGATGCAGGCAAAGGATGCGGCGTATTTGAGCGTATCAATTATGGCAATAGCTCCAGTGATGTTGGTAACCGCATTAATGAGCTATCCGCCAAACACTACGGACATGCAGGCATCAAGTGGCTTGAATATCTGACCGCCAATAAAGATGACTTGATGCTACAAGCACAATCCATGCTCGATGACTTCATAGCCAAACATGCCACCAAAAACAGCCAAGCGGTGCGAGTATTACGCCGTTTTGCACTGGTGGCAGTTGCAGGCGAACTAGCAACACAGGCAGGCATCACGGGATGGCAGCAAGGGCGAAGTTTTGACGCTGTAGGGCAATGTTTTAATACTTGGCTAGGCACACTGGGCAACGGCGGAAATATTGAAGAAACCAAGATACTGGAGCATTTCAAGGCATTCTTTGAAGCACATGGGACAAGCCGTTTTGAAAGCCTAACCATTATCCGCCATCCTGATGGTGAAGTGATTAGACCACGCATTAACAACCGTGTCGGCTACTATGACCCTGATGAGCGTATTTACCTTGTATCAAGCACTATGTTTAAACAGGAAATGTGTATCGGCATCAATGAAGCCACCGCCAAAAAGGTACTTAAAGCAAATGGATGGCTTGTACTGGGTGAAGATGACCGAGTAGTGAAGCGCATGGGCGGAAAATTACCCGATGGCAGCCGCCCGAGAATGATGCACTTTAAGGCTGATGTCATGCACAGCTTTGATGATGAATCCTAAAATAGCATTTTTAAGATGGGACGTGTGGGACGTTATCAATATATTTTAATGTAATACATTGTTATATATAAATATTATAACGTCCCATTAATTAAATTATATGGTTTTTAAATGTGGGACATAGATGGGACGTGTGGGACGTCATTTAATATACGTCCCATTGTGTCCCAAGTATCATACTGATATTTTGGACGTATTTATTATAGAGTGGGACGTATGTTTTTATATATAATCAATATCTTATCTATGCACGTCCCAAAAGTCCCACACGTCCCATCTAAAAAGGCACATACATACAGCTAAACGAGAGAACAACATGACAAATGTCATTCACATCATAATTGGGGTTACTGCTCTTTCCATTTTGGTTGGCAGTATATTCTTGTATTTTCGCTGGAAGTCTATCAAGGCTCTAAATAACCTGAACCGTAAAGCGATGTGTATCCACATTCCTGACTTTATTGACCCTAATCCTATTAAGGTCAACAGCAATACAACCAATAGACGAAGAATCTTATGTAGTGGGCATTTTGAAATGCTGAAAAAACAGAAAAAAAACTCACAATCACTAACTTATTACCCTGACGACACCCTTTAAAAAACACACTTAAAACCACGCTATAACGTATATATGACAAGGTTTAAACGGTTATTTATAGATAATTTTATATCTTAATTCTATCAAGGTAGGTCAAGGTAAAATGCTAAACCGTAAGTGTACGTAAGACTAAACTTGAAAAGTGTTGCATTTCATCTAAGTACATCCAAGTAATATTGGCTATTTGCATTACATGGTTGAAATTAGTTCTTCATCCAAATCGTCATCACCACCATACAATTCAATCAAGGTTGGAATATATGCACCATATTCCAACTTAATTTTCTCTTGTTTGGTTGGAAATATACCTAAGCCTTCATAATCTTTGCTTAGTTTTAATGAAGATGATGGAGTCGTTAAAGTTGTAATAGATCGAGCCACTTTGTTATATAACATTTTTGCTCGAAGCACCTCAAAGGTATATCCTCGTCCCATTCGATTTGCGACCCTTGTAATACCATTATGCCCTTCAGTATAAGCATTGGTAATTCTTATTGGCGCATCCCAATAGGTGAATATATCCTCAAAGTTATTATTCACAGTTTTAGCAACATCACGAAAAGACTTTAAATATTTGGGAATACAGCTTTCCCATTCATGAAACCTTTGTATGGCATCGTATTTGGTTGTTGCTTCATAAATATTATAAAACTGCTCTTTGAGGTCATAAGCTTCCTTAAATTCAGGATGCCATTTTTCTAAATTTCCTAAAATTCTTTGTTGATCTTCGGTTAATGAATTTGGTCGTTTAAGCAGTATCCACCGTAAATGTTTTTTCATATTCAGTCGGGCATCACGGTCCAAACTACTTTGTAAAGCTATACGTTCAGTGTCTAAAGCTTCACTTGCCATTCTCACTACATGAAACTTATCAATAATCAACTTGGCAGTTGGTAGGTGCAGACGAAATGACTTTTTGAAGGGTCGCCACATATCACTGCAAATCCATTCTACTTTTTCTGCATCAGGCAGTTTGGCGAAGTATGGTAGCAAGGTATCTTGAGTCCTTTCAGGCAGCATGTCATACAAGCTGTTCATCGCAAGGTTGGTGATGACACAACGATATGTTCCCATCAATTTAAGTTCATCAATACCCATAATCGTTGGCGTTTCAAACTTAATATCTCGCTCTAATTCCTCTACGAAATCGAGCGTAATGTTTTTAATGGTGTTCACGACTACACCCGTATCTTCGGCAAGCTGCGTAAAGGTTCGATCTAAGCAACGCTTGCGTACTTGCTGAATCAGCCGATGGGTCGCTCTACGTTTTTCATCCAAGAAGCTGAGTTGAGGGGTAATCATGCTTTTGCATTCAGAACAGCGATAGCGTGTACGTATCACCTCAATTTTTACTGGTTGCATCTGCAAAGGGGTATCAGCAAAATGATTGATACGCTGACCGTGCTTATATAAGCGTCCACCGCATTCAGGGCATGTTTGCAAATGCTCACCGCTTGGCTGTACGGTAATCATAATACAGCCATCTTCATTACGGTAATCTATCGGCTGTACACCTTCCAGTTGCAGAATATCAATCATTCCAATACTCCGTTATGTTAGGCGATGCACATCAATGGTTTCACCATCTTTAAGCAATTTATACAGCACCTTGATCACATTTTGCATCGCTTGTGCATCGGTCTTGAGCAACAATGCTGATAAGTCTTGATGTGAGGTCAGTGCTTGAATAATTGCGCCTTTCGTTGCTGATGGCAAATTACCTTGCAAGGCTGTGGATTCAGGATTATTTTCAATCTGAGCCATAACTACATCGTTATTTCGTAGAATGGTTACTAAATGATTGATGTATACCACCTGTTCTTCACGGGTAGAAATATCGCCAAAAGTCTGAGCAATAAGATCAATAACTTCTTTCAGATAAGTCATTTTGGTTGGCTGTAAATCACCATTGGCTGTACCTTGGATGGGGGCTAATGGTTGAGGTTCATCCGCTTCGGGATGATCGGTATCATCGGTTTTAAGTTTCTTTTTAAAGATGCCAAAGCCAGTCAGTACCAAGCCTGAAATATCAATTTCTTTAGCAGACATACCATTTAATCGTTTGGATAAGAGCTTGGTAAATGCCGAGAAGTTTTCAAGTTCAGGATCGCCAAAGTCAATAAGCTGTGCTACATAGGAATAAATACGGCTAAACTTATCCAAATTGCCCTTAAAGCGCATCAAGGTTTGTAATTCTACGTCTAATTGCTTGCGCTCAAATTCGGCTTTTTCTGCGCCTTCATCATTACCGTCTGCTTTGGCTTGATCAAATGCAGTTTCCTGTAGCTCAATCGCCTGTTTGAGCATTTTCAGTTTTTGGTTAAAAAGGCGGGCGACACGATCGGTTGCTTTAAACAGGTCGGGATGGGTAGTTTCTTTGAAATCATGATTACTAATATCGCGGATAGTTTTAAAACGAGCTGCTTTAAACTTCTCCAAATCATCTTCGGTAATCAGATCAAGTTCTTCAATATTGTCTTTGATGGTATAAACCACATTCGGGTCTTGTACATCCACCATTTTTGCCCCGTTGTCGTACTTTTTGAAGCACTTTAAAATCCATTCAGGGTCATTCACAAAGTCAATTACAAAGGTTTGATCTTTGCCTGTGGTGGTACGGTTTAAGCGTGACAAGGTTTGTACCACTTCAACTTCATTGGCAATGACTTTATCAAGGTACATGGCGCAGAGTTTGGGTTGGTCAAAGCCTGTTTGGAATTTATTCGCCACTACCATTAAGCGATATTCAGGGCGGTCAAATGCGATGCGTAAATCAGAATTAGGTGTATCGGCATTCATATTGGCTTCGGTAAATTCAGCATCTTCACCAACTCGAAATAGCACCCCATTTTCTGTATCACCATCTGCTTCATGACTAATCTGTTTGCCCGTGAGCTTACCTGAAAATGCTACCAAGACACGGTAGGCACTGTATTCAGGGTTATCTTCAATATATTTTTCCAAGGCAATTTTATATCGTGCTGCCGCAGGGCGTGAACTGGTCACGATCATGGCTTTGGCTTGACCATTAAGCAAATTGGCAACATTGTGGTGGAAATGCTGAATAATAAACTGCACCTTTTGTGTGACGTTGGTGGCATGTAAAGCCATCCAACGGGCTAAGGCTTTCTTTGCTGCTTTAGAGTTGACTCGTTTATCATCATCAACTGCATCACCACCGAGCTTAAAAGCTGTCTTGTACGGCACATAGCCTTGCAATACATCTAAAATAAAGCCTTCGTCAATGGCTTGGCGTTGCGGGTACAGGTGAAACGATTCAGGCAAATTATCATCACTGGCAGGCTCACCATTTTTGGTACGACCAAACAGCATTTTGGTCGAGTGTTTTGGGGTTGCAGTAAAGGCAAAGTGACTGATGTTTTTAGACTGTACACGGGCTTTTTGAATTTGCTCAAGCAATTCCTCAACAGTCAGGCTTGCCATTGCTTCACCCGACTGCAATGCCAATGTCGCTTGCAGTTTAGATGCCGTTGAGCCTGTTTGCGAGGTATGTGCTTCATCAATCACAATACCGTAGTTACGGTCGCTTAAACTGGTATTGGTCAGAATCGCTTCCATCACATGCGGGAAAGTCTGAATGGTCACAATAATGATCTGTTTATTGGACAACAGTGCATCTTCAAGCTGTTTGCTTTTCGATTTGCCCGAATGTTCTTTGTCCTCACGGTTAATCGCAGCAATTAAGCCTTTCTGATGGTCTAATTGTTGAATCGCTTCCTGTAACTGGTCATCCAGTACCGTTCGGTCTGTCACCACAATGACGGAGTTATAAAACGGTTTACCGTCATTGTGACGCAAACGCACCAGTGAATGACACACCCAAGAAATCGTAGAGGTTTTGCCTGAGCCTGCACTATGTTCACACAGATAATTCAGTCCTACGCCTTTTTCTTGCACATCGGCAATGATTTTATTCACCGCATCAAACTGGTGGTAACGTGGAAAAATCAAGCGTTCCTGTACAGTCCAGTTGCCATATAGATCGACTTTATTTTTCTTTTCCACATAGACAAAGTTATGGAATATTTTCAGCCAATTATCACGTTGGCAGACATAATCCCAAAAGTAAGCCACTGGATAATCTTCACCTTTAGCCACATCCGCAGGAGGATTGCCTGCATGTCCCTGATTACCTTTGTTAAACGGCAAGAAATAGGTGCTTTCACCATCTAAAGCCGTGGTCATGGCAATTTCAGATTCAGACAAAGCAAAATGCACAATTGCACCACGCTTAGGTGTCAGCAATGGCTCTTTACGTCTTGTTTTAGGGTCTATCGGCTTACGGTCATTTTTATACTGCTCAATGGCATCTTCTAAAGACTGATTAAACTCGGTCTTAATTTCTACCGTTGCCATTGGCAAGCCGTTAATAAAGAACACAAGGTCCAAAATGCCTGCATCTTTAGAAGGGTGGTATTTAAGTTGTGGAACAACACGTAGGATATTGGCGTTGTAGCGGTCAATGACAGCTTGATTGCGTCCATCTTCGGGTGCGCTTTCACTGAGGTCGATTGTGCCTGCGCCCGCCATGCTAAAGCCATTACGAAAGATATGGATTGTGCCTTTCTTATTCAATTCATCATCCAAGCGGTCGATGATGCGTTTTTCGGTATTATTGCCATTCAAGGCTTGCAGTTTTTCCCACTTTTCAGGCTGTGTGGCTTGAATCCATGTGATTAAATCTTCGGGATACAGTGCATATTCGGTATGGTAATTTTTACTTTGCCCAACCACCCAACCTTGCGCTTGCAGTTTTTGCACAATATAGGCTTCTAAGTGACTTTCATAATGGGCTTTGTCTGCCAAAATATTCATGCTATTCCCCTTATTCTTCATTTTGTTGTAATGCGTGTTGCCAAAACGGGTCTTGATGCCATAACTCAGGCATTCCCATATTGGCTTTGGATAATGTTGGATACTGCTCAATTAAATCTTTGAGTCGTTTTGCCCATGTTGAATTTGGGCTGATCTTATAAAGTAAGGTTTGTATTGCCACCAAAAGCATATAGGTACGCTTCTCATAGCGAATCGCGGTATTACTTAATATGATTGGTTGTTGAAGCCATTGAATCGCATTTGACGTTGGAATCTTGATGCTTCGACCATGTTCTTTATTCCATAGTCGGCTATGGTGGGCGCAAATATTGCGTACATCATTCAGCGTTTTCAGCCATGATTCTAAAACTTCGGCATGTAATCCTAAGTTTTGAGCAATCTGTTTTTTGGCTTGAGTCGATTTGAGTCCAACATAAAGATGGCTGAGTTCACCCCAAGTCAGCATTTCAATCATCATCCACGAAGGCGGTAATTTCGGGCTGTCATATTTAGATAAATAGTGGCGTAAGAAGTTTTCTTTACGCACTTTGTCTTTTAAAGCATCTTTATCAGCTTGCGATACAGATTTACGTTGATCAATGGCTTTTTCATCACGCTCTAAGCGGCTTTTTTCATCCAGTAATTGTCGTTCAATACTGGCAAGCAAACGCATGTGGGCATAGCCATAATTAAAATGCTGTTCATCGGTGTACCAAAAAGCATCATTGGAAAGATGACACAACACATTGCAAATTTGTGCCCGTATAGCGACTTCGATACGTTCAATCGCATCCATGACCAAGAGCCGTAACTCCCGATCAAAGATATATAGGTTGAGTACATCATCAAATGTGGTATTGGCTTTAAATTGATGTAAGACTGTTGAAGGCGTGGTAACAATTTGCTGAAATGGAATGGTATAAGCCGATAGGCGATAGTAGCCAATAAAGCTTAAATAGCGGTCTGCCCGTGCAAGATCAGGAATGATTAAGCCACGATCTTGCCAAGTTTGAAGATGCTCTTGGTTGCTTTTTGCCTGTTTAGTGAATTGAACCATCGCAATTTCTCAGGCAAAAAAAACCTGCCGATTTGTGCGTGAACAAGCGAACTTGAACCTAGGCATGGCAGGTATGTTGGTGAGAATAATGACAAATGTCGCTATTGAAGTAAAGCGAAATTTACACTTTGCTAAAGAAATCATGCGCCAAACTCCCGAACGTCAATTTTCCCTGTAATTGCATGGGAGATAATCGAAGAACGATATTCTTTAAGTTTTTCGATTAAAGATTTTTGTTTACTAATTAGATTATTTATTCGTGATTGGTTTTGAATTATATATTGCAAAATTTGGGATTGCTCATTTGGTGGTGGGAGTGTGATTTTTTCATTTTTAACTTGAGTACCTGTAATTAATGGTTGAGCAGACTTAGAAGCTAAATTATTTAGATTACGGGAAAGTAAAATATATTGTAATATTTCTAAATTCACTTTTTTTGAATAAACTTTCAATATCAATGAGTTGTCACTAATCCAAGATGGGTAGTTTATCAAATGTACATTCCCACATAATGCACCAACTCGCCCAATTGATAAAACAGGTTCTTTATAATTTGATTTTGATGTCCATCCCATCATTCCATTTCCACCAATAACGGGAAAGCTATTTTTATCATCAGCTATATCTAGCACTTCTAAACTATTGATTCCTTGTCCACTTGAACAATGCGCTAAAAATTTGATTGAAATAACTTCCCAATGCTCAGGCACTTCCCCCAACCATTCCACACCACTGTCTTTCATGGGTGCATTGGGATTTAAACCTTTAGTCACAGCATGAGAAATAATCGACTTACGCTGTTCTTCTAAAAGTTCGATTAACTTTTCTTGTTTGGCGATGAGGTTGTCAATTCGGGCAGTTTCGGTGTCGAGAAATGAAACAATGCGTTTTTGTTCATCTTTATTTGGTAAAACAACAGGCATTTTATTTAATTCGTCCATCTTTAAAGATTGACGCATACCTTCGCCCATCGAATAAAATACTTTCTGTAAGTCGTAAGCACGAAACAAATAATTATAAAAATCTGCATTCTGTTTGGTTTTGACAGCAATATATGCAGACGTAATAATTCCGTGATACTTTGAGATAGCACTTCTTAAACTACGTTTATCATTTTGCAAATCAGTAAAGCGGAAAACAATATTATTTGGTTCAATAATTTGATAAGTTTCAAAGGATTCAGGCAATAAACCTTTATTGTCATCAATATTCTTTTCTTTAATATTTCCATAACTTAAAGACAAAACATTAGTTTCTTTTAAGCCAATATTTTTCTTTTTGTTTTCATCAAAAAGATAACCAAACCTTTTTAAATTCCAATGCTCAGGTACATCACCTAACCATTCCACACCGCTATTTTTATAACTTGGGTATTGTTTAAATTGCATCTTTAAACCTCCCCAAGCAATTGTGCGACTTCGGCAGATAGTTCTTTAATCTCAGCCATAATCTCATTCGGATGGCGTGGCTGCTCAAACACATAGAAATAACGGTTAAAGTTAATTTCATAACCCACTACACCGACTTGACCATCTTTGCTATCAGTATAAGTGGTATCAATTACTGCATCAGGCGCATGAGGAAGTACCTCTTTCGCCATATAATCCTGAATATTCTGATTTAACGGAATATTTTCATAATCAGTCAGGTCATTATCCATTTGCACTTCACCATTAATTTCAACGGCTTCGGCATCAGGATTTTGCACCCCAAACGCAGCGATCAAAGCATTCTTTAAGCCCTTACTGACTTTGCTGAGTGGTAGATTTTTCAGGAATGTATTCTCAAACCAAGCATAATCTTTCGATTCACCGAACTGCTGTTCAATATAAGCTGATACCGCATTTTGGTCGCTGTCTGATAACTTGCCAAACTCTTTCGATGCTTTAAAGGATTCCAGTTTTTCCGCATCAAATTGAAGATCAATGCGTAGAGGGCGCAAGACTTTGACTCGGCGGTAGCCAAAGTCGGTATAGTCAAAAATCTTACTCACCGAACTTTCTTCAAAATCGGCATAAATACGGCTAATTTCATCAATCGAATTTTGGTCAATAAACTTGCGCTTATTACCTTCGTTTTTACGCATAGGTGAACCCATGCCTGTAGTATCAATCAGTTGTACTTTGCCTTTGCGCTGTTCAGGTTTACGGTTTGAGATTAACCAAATGTAAGTACCAATACCTGTACGGAAGAAAATATCTGTCGGCAATGCCACAATCGCTTCGAGATAATCATTTTCTAAAATAAAGCGTCTAATTTCTGACTCGCCTGTGCCTGCACCACCGTTAAACAATGGTGAACCCGATAGCACAATCGCACCACGACCACCGCCATTTTCAGGTAGTTCTAACTTAGAAATTAGGTTTTGTAAAAACAGCATTGAACCGTCACTGGCTTTAGGCAAACCCGCACCAAAACGCCCATTTAAGCCTTTTTCTTTATGCTCTAATTGAACTGCACTGGCATCTTTCGCCCATGACATACCGAAAGGCGGGTTAGAACATTGATAGTGGAAACGCTGTCCTGCAAATAAGTCATTACTGAGGGTACTGCCCAATTTAATATTTTGCGATAAATCACGGCTTGGGTCAGATTCCAGTTTTTTGAGCAACATTGAACCCAATGCGACCGCATGAGTTTCAGGCTGCAATTCCTGTCCGTGGGGTACAAGTACAGGGGCAACTTTATAGCGGTCTTTAAAACCGTCTACATAATTCATCATGTCGGTTAGGAAGCCCGATGTACCGCACGTTTGATCATAGATAGTTCTGATTAAACCATTCTTTTGTTCAAACAGCTCATTATCAGGCTCAAGCAATAAAGTCGCTGCCAAATGGACAATATCGCGCGGAGTCATAAAGTCCTCAGACCCCGTACCGACTTCCGCACCAAATCTTGCAATCAAATGTTCATAGACATTACTCATGGTGCGGTCAGGAACAACATTCGGATGTAAGTCGATGGCAGCGAAATTATTGCAAATACGTAGTAACAGATTGGCTTTGGCTAATTTATTAATCGTGGTATTGAAATCAAACTGTTCAAAGATGACACGTACATTTTCAGAAAAATTGGCGATGTAATCTTCAAGGTTGGCTTTGGTTTTTGTACCGCCTAAATTGGATAGGTTATAGGTTGATTTGTTATAAAATGGATTGCCGCTTACGTTAGTAAGAATATCGTCAAGCGCCATCCCTTGATCTTTGAATTGCGCATAAGTATTGAGAACAGCTTCTTTCGTTGGCTCAAGTACACATTCCAAACGTCTTAATACCGTAAAGGGTAAAATGATTTTGCCGAACTCTGTATGTGGGAAATCACCCCAAAGATCATTTGCATTGTTCCAAATAAAACTTGCCAGTGTCGATTCAGTATTGTTTGGTGCAGAAGCCATTTTGTTTTTCAACCTTATTTTGCAATAGTTAAATGTTATGCAATTAACGTAGATTTCTCAACCTTGAAATGCAATATTCAAAAATTTCAAATCTGACTAATTTTTTATTTCAGAATAAAGACTTAATGTTAAAATTTATCACAGGATAATCATTAGGCTTGGTGTGAGATGCCAAATAAGCAAGAAAAAATGACAGCATTTGGACAATTTCGTATCTTAAAAATTGGAACAAAGTATATTCAAGCTGAACTGTTCGGCAGTGTAAAAAATTATCAAGCCCAACTGGTCAAAAATGCCGTGCTATCAGATATAGAAATAGGTGCAACCATTTTTCTGCGAGTAAATGATCAATCTACCCAAAACAGATACGGCACTAAAGTTCAGTTTGAACCAATTGAGCTTTTAACTGACCAAGCTGAAATAGAGAAATACATTTTGGCTGACAGGAAGCGAGTAGCAGAAATTTACATTCAAGCAGCACAAGAAAATTTGGATAAAGGTTGGTATAGCGGTGATGCCATAGATAAGGCACTATTTTTTAGCGCAAGTCATCCAACTTATAAACCAATCAATATTGAGCTACGCCACAGACGACTCAAAAATATCATTCATGCTTGTTGTAATTATCAGCACAAAACAACAGAACACTTCATTCATTTGTGTCGAGCAACTATAGATATGTACAAAGATGAACAACGATTGAGTGATTTGGAATTGAGCCAGTTTGAACAAAGCATCATTAAGATTCAATCCGATTTGAATTTATCAGAAGAAAATGCTCAACAAAAAGCAAATGAATATTTGAGTCAACTAAAAGGATTATTAAAAAGCTAAATTCACTTTCAACCTTATACCGTGTAGATATATGCACTCACAACATGCTCGAACACATAGCGTTATACGGTAACGAAACAAGAAAGGACGTTATTGTTAGGCTTATCGAAGCCGAACACAAAAAGCAATTGAATGATAAAAGCGGCAAGTTCAATAGTCTCATTCAAGACTTGTTACACGCTAACGATAATAATTAGATTGTATTAGACGCTGAAAATCTAACAAGGTGAACAGAGATGACCAACGAAACAGATCAAAACGAAGTTGCGATAAATAAAGGCGGCAAAATCAAATCAAAAAAAAGTGATTCAGACAAAGCGATTGAGGACTTTCTACAGAATCCCGAAACACTCAACGCCATTGTGATTGATTCATTCAAAGGAAACCTTTTTGGCGAACGCGTAGAACTTGGCGGCATTATTGACTCATTGCAGCAAAGCAGCGAACAACTACAAAGCGACACTCCCTTGTTACTAGCGGAGCGTATTTTAATGTCACAGGCGCAAAGTCTTAACGCCGTGTTTTGTGATATGGCAAAAAGAGCTAACAGGCAAGAATATGTGGCGAATATGGACAAACTTCTAAGGCTGGCACTCAAAGCACAAAGCCAGTGCAGGGCAACACTGGAAACCTTGTCCAATATCAAGAATCCCCCTGTCATATTCGCTAAGCACGCCAACATTGCCCACAATCAACAAATCAATAACCAACAGGTAAACAATAGCCCACAAGGTACGGTGCAAAGTGAGCAAACAAGCGAACCAGTACAACAGGCACAATCTGCTATTGAGCAACAACCAAAGCAAGCCATACCAACGGTTACAGATGCAAAAATCACCGCTAGAAAGGTTAAGGCAATATAGTTTGTTTGTTTAAATTAAAATATTTCTCACGTGCGAGGCATATATGAGCAATAAACACTACTGGACAGAAGAACGCCGCCAAGAACAACGAGACAGAATCAACGCAGTCAAACCCTGGTTAAAGTCTACAGGTGCGAAAACGGCAGCAGGCAAGGCAACAGTTAGCCGTAACGCCTACAAGGGCGGTATAGCATCAAACATAAACGAGCTAGTAAAACAGGCAAATGCAATGTTTAAAGAACAGAAAGAAGCTATAAAGCGGATTGTTTAATTGAGACACCTTTAACTTTTATGAAAAAGGGAAATTTTTTTTAAATGAGATGGTGGGCGGTGTCCGTAGAATTTCCTAAAAAATCTTTTTACCTCCCCCCTCCACAAACCGTTACAGCATCGACACGTCTACAGCCTCATGTCGTTCTTCATAGGATTAAAGTTTAAATATCGACTGTTAAGAAATGATAAGGCTGTGATGTCATGTTTGACCTTAGGATTTCTTAGCAATTACACGGTTTAAAAGTCAGGTTTTGTCAGGTTCAAAGGGTTTTAAATGTCAACATTCTCACTCTCACCCTTTCGGATTTTAAATCTAATAAAACTGATCTTGGTATGTTTACGCTATCGACATGATGTAAGTCTCATGTCGATAAAATACGAAAAAATAGACATGAATAAATTAAAAATAATAGGCACTTTTGTTTTTTGTTGGTATTTTTGTTGGTATAAGTCAATTTATCAAAAACAATTAAATATAAATAACAGTATCTTATATCAATAATATGATTCCCTCTCTCGCCATATTCGTTTTTCACGGTAGTTTACCGTAGTATCAAAGGCTTGAATCTATTAGGTTTAAGCTTTTTTTATTGCCTTATGTTTTCCAATTGATCCTATTGAATTCTGAGATAGTTGGGGGTATAACTGGGGCTAAAATAATTTACACCTATTTTTTTTACCCCCAAATTTCTACGGAAACTGCTGAAATGGTACAGATGGCGACATCAAAAGACATATATTTAAAAAATCCCATTCAAATTTTTAAATGATTTTTGATCAAAAAATCATGAAATAAAAAGTCCCCATTCTTGATTTATCCTATTTGCTAAACCACCCTTTTTAATTTATACATTTATTTATGCTTAGTTTATTTGTTTACGGTACGTTAGGACCAAATCGTCCCAACGCTCATATTATGGAAAAAATTGGTGGTACTTGGGCAGAAGCACATGTATTTGGCACACTGAAAGAACAAGGTTGGGGTGCAGAACTAGGCTTTCCGGGGATTGTGTTGGATCAAAGCGAACATCAAGTCTCTGGCTTTGTCTTTTTCTCAGACAATTTAGAACAAAATTGGCAAGAACTCGATGAATTCGAAGGTGCAGGCTATCAACGCGTCCCTGTTAAAGCGTATTTAAGTACAGGTGAAGTGATTGATTCTTATTTATACGCACTGAATACTTAAATAAAAATGGATAAAAATCCCACAATCGAATTAAATTCATCTAAATGCTCATTTTTTCGCTTGTTTTTTTAAATAGATTCTGTACAATTCTCGCCACGTTGCCGGCATAGCTCAGTTGGTAGAGCAACTGACTTGTAATCAGTAGGTCCACAGTTCGAATCCGTGTGCCGGCACCATCAAATTCAAAAAAGGCTTAATTTTAAAGATTAAGCCTTTTTTATTGCCTAATTTTTAACTGCGCTGACCTGAATATAATGCACTAAACCATCTTGATAGAGTTTTCTACATAACTTTGCTGTCACATCAATTTTTAATTGTGCTAAGTCAAAATCTTTCCTTTCTTTTCTCTTATTTTCAATATAGACAGCAAAACCATTTAAAACAGGTTTGGAAAAATCCTGAATTTCAATCTCGGTAAATCCTTTTTGTATAAGCTTTTGTGTCAGTTGTTGTTCATCCATTAAATTTTGCCAATTCACATCAGCACTTTTGAGCAAATAACGATATTGTTGCTTTTTTAAATTCGAACACTCTTGCCAAGCATCTGACCACATTAAATAATGAAATGCGATTCGACCTTGTGAATTTAAAATTGGGGACACTGAATTCAGAAATGAATTCAAATCACTGTGATAAGCCGCATCAATACAGACAATCACATCAAATGAATTTAAAAAATGCTGTTGGTTTAAATTCAAAAAATTTTCACAGTAAATTTGAACTTGCGGGAGTTGTTTTTGAATTCGTTTGACGCAATCCGCTTGTAATTCAACTGCACTTAACTGTTCAAGTTGATACTGTTTAAGCCAGTGCAATAGACTCGCACCTTGCCCACAACCAATATCTAAAACTTTATCGTCTTTTTTGAGTTGAACAGAAACAGCGATTTGATCAGCTAGACTTTGGCAAGCCTGTGGATAATCATGATGCTGGTCTTGCCAATAGCCTAAATTACTCCAAGCAAATAGAGAATCATCTCCTAGACGTTTTGCATCTATTGCATATTTATGTCTGAAAACTTTCTCAATCAATCTTTGCTTGAAGTAAGCCATATTTAATAACCGAGTTCAGGTGCAACTGTAACTTTTGGTTTAAGCCCAACGAAAGGTAGTGGTGCGCCTAAAATTTCAGAAATATGCATTGCAGAAGTGACTGCTGACTCTAAAATTGGCAAACCATCACATGACCATGAACCGCAATAGAACACTTTACGATTTAAGTCTAAATGGCGTTGCTGGATTTGTTTATTCAACGCAACCGTTTCTGAATCAACAACCGCCCGCGTGAGATGTACTTTAGAAATAATTTTCTTAGGGTCAATATCAATTACAGGACACCATGTTTGGAATACGGCATTTTTTCCAACCAAGCTTGGTTCGATCGAATTAATCCACACGGTAAATTGCTGGCGACTAAAATTCCGATCCATCATATAACTTAATACAGCCCAATCTTTGCGGCGTTCTGGCATCACGATTGAATCGGTGTGAATAACCAAATCACCTTGTTCAAAACGGAACTTTTTCAATAGTGCGAGATCATCTGCAAATTGTGGTTGCTTCAAGAAATTTTCAATCACAGGCGTTGGTGTTGCGATCACGACTCGATCGAATAATTGGCTCTCACCTTGTCCATTTTCTACCAAAATTTTATCGCCTTGTTCCTCAACTTTATGAACAGGTGAACCACTATGGATTGTAATACCCTCAATTAAACGATTTACTAAAGCAGGTGTTCCACCTTTCATTCTTAATAAGGCTTCACCTTCTGTGAGTTGGCGAATAAATTCTAATAGGGGCTTGGCTGGCCACTCACCAATCGTTTTTGGATGACATGTACAAATCGTATAAAGAACGGGCATCACCGTCCCATGCCAAAACACTTCTTCAATATGATATTGATTCATGAATTCGGCTAAGGTGATGTCTTGATTCTCTGATTTGAAAAATTGATGTACGGCGGTTTTTAATTGCAACATGCCTTTGACTAAACGCCAACCATATTGCTGTATGCCTTTACGGTTATTAATAATTGGGAAATTACCAATACGGCTACGAGAAGTGGTCAACCAAGTATCTGTTTTATCTTCAAATAGCCAACTACAGGCCATAAATGTGCGTACTGGAAAAGTTTCTATGCCTAAGTAACTTGCTAGGCTTAGCGTATTTTTCCAAAGCTTGGGATTCATCACACGTAATGGCGCATCAATTATGCCACCATCAAAGTCAATACTGTGACTATCCATGCCTCGCCCTGCGAGTGCTTCGAATATTGTCACTTTATGCCCTGCATCATGTAGGATTCTGGCTGAGGCAAGTCCCGCCATTCCACTGCCGATTATTGCAATATCCAAAATTATGTCCCATCAGTTGATGATTTTTCTTGATTATGACTGATAGTTAACTTAAACACGGTATTAAAAAATACCAGATTCTGCATTTAAGCTAGACTTTTGTCTTAGCAACATCGGTCATTTCTTGTTACATTTTAGCATGATTTCTATTTTTCTCTTAACTTAATGATAATGTTCACTTATTCAAGGGCAGTAGACAGAACATTCTTTATTTCATCATTTTTACGATCTCAAGGGCTTTGCAAAGCTGAAATTTAGCGCTATTGTGATTAAACAATAATCAGAATCGAGTCACGTAACAAACTGTACAATAATAAGTGACCTAATATTAAAATAATCAATAGAGAGCCTTATAGCGAAAGCCCATAACTTTAAAGGAGTTATGGGCTTTCTTATATGTCTGTATATAAGGAAAATTGAGCTTTACATGCTGCCAAATTTGCCATGATTAAAATCATTGATCGCATCCATGATTTCAGCCTTATTATTCATCACAAATGGCCCATAACCTTCAATCGGTTCATTCAAAGGTTGACCCGTTAAAATCAAGAATTTACTGTCTTGCTCAGCCTTGATCGTAAAATCAATTTCTTCACGGCTCAGTACAACCAAGCTTGGTGCTTCAATGTGTTGAGCATCATTTAAAATCACCTCACCAGAAAGTAGCACCAACAATGTTGTATGACCTTCAGCCACATAAAATGTGTGTGCTTGACCCGCCACAATTTTACCATCCCAAACATTGACAGGACTGAACGTTGTAGCTGCGCCAATTGTCTCTTGATATTGCCCAGCAATCACACGTAATTCACTCCCGACATCATCTAAGTGAATACTTTGGATATCTGTTGCTTCAATGGCTTGGTATTTTGCAGGCGTCATTTTCGAATGAGCTGGCAAATTCACCCATAATTGCACCATTTCAAATAAACCACCTTGATGCGCAAATTCAGGGGAATGAAATTCTTGGTGTAGGACTCCACCTCCAGCCGTCATCCATTGCACATCACCTGCTTTAATTGTGCCACCACCGCCACTTGAATCTTGATGTGTCACTTCGCCCTGATAAGCAATCGTCACTGTCTCAAAACCGCGATGCGGATGTGTACCCACCCCTTGTTGAGCAGTAGTCGGCTCAAAGCAGTAAGGTGCAGCATAATCTAGCAGTAGAAATGGGCTAATCATTTGTCCCAAACGATCATAGGAAAACAAGTTGTACACTGGGAAACCATCACCCACCCAATGCATATGTTTATTTTGATAGATCCCAAGAATTTTCTTCATTTTAGTTTCTCCTATTCAGGAAATTCTTTTCTTGGGATTCATTTTACGCTTCAGTGATTAGAGCTTATAGAAATGGATTGGCAACACATTATTCTATAAATAGGACAATTTATCGTTTATCGGTATTTGAAATTCATATTTTCATTCATCATCCTATTTTAAATATTGTTCATCTCATTTTTTGTACTTCTGACATCTGAATATTTTGATTAGCATCATTTAAAACAACACTTCAAACGACGTCATGATCAAGAACACTCCTGCTTATCGCAACTTGATGAACAGTGCGGTTCAAAATACCTCGAAAAGATAAACCACATCTACAGATTAGGAACGTTAATGCTATTCTAATTTTGCATAGTGATAGGACTCGCCCCACCTTTATTAATTCATTTGATGATTTTCATTATTTCTATCTCGTGGTTAAACACGGCGGTTTTAGTGCTGCCAGTGAAGCTGAAAATATCAGTAAATCTAAATTGAGCCGTCGTATTATTGACCTTGAAACAAAGTTTAATCTCAGTCTCATTCAACGAACAACACGTCATTTTAAAGTGACCGCATTAGGGCAAGAGTTTTATGAAGAATGTTGTAAGGTGATTGCACAAGTTGAATGTGCTGAAAATGTTTTATTAAAACAAAAAAGTGAACCACAAGGTCTGGTTAAAATAAGTTGTCCTCCCCTCATGATGCATTTTCAAATCAGAAAATTACTGAATCAATTTTAAAAGATTATCCAAAAGTTGAAATTTCTTTAGAGCTGATGAGCCGCCGCGTTGATATTCTACATGATGATATTGATATTGCAATCAGAACCAGCTTCGAACCCAACGAAGATTCTAGTTTAATCATACGAGATGTGATTCAAACTGAACATTGTTTGGTCGCTGCACCTGAACTTTTACAGGGTAAACAAATCACACACTACTCTGAATTATCAGGTTATCCAAGTGTAGCTTTAGGAACTCAAAAAAACCAATATCATTGGCATTTATGCAATATAAATCATGATGAAACTGTTGATGTTGCCTATTCACCGAGGATTCGAAGCAATGATTTGGCAGGCGTTTATTATGCGGTTCGTGATGGTTTAGGTATCGCAGACCTGCCTTATTTAACCGTTCAGGCTGATATTCAAAAAGGACACCTTATCCATATCCTGCCCGAATGAAAATCAAATCGGGGCACCGTCCAATTGGTATACGCATCCCGTAAAGGACAACGTCTTGTGGTTGAAAAATTGCTTGAAATGCTGATTGAAAATTTAAGACGTTTGCCTGAAAGTCATCACGGCTATAGCCCGACCTAACAAATAAAAAACGATCATGAATGGGCATGATCGTTTTTTATTAAACAGATTTGGGTGTTCAATTACCCAAGATTTACTCAGATAAATCCATACACAAGTACTTCATTTCGAGATATTCATCGATACCAAACTTTGAACCTTCACGACCTAAACCAGATTGTTTAACGCCGCCGAACGGCGCAACTTCATTTGAGATTGCTCCCGTGTTAATTCCAACCATGCCATATTCAAGCGCTTCACCCACTCGCCATTGACGAGCTGCGCTTTGAGTAAACACATAAGCCGCCAAACCAAATTCAGTGTCATTTGCCATTGCCACTGCGTCATCTTCAGTTTTGAAACGGAATAACGGCGCAAGTGGGCCAAAGGTTTCCTCTTTCGACACTTTCATGTCTTGAGTAACATTGGTGAGTACTGTTGGTTCAAAGAAAGTACCACCTAATGCTGAACGCTGACCACCAATACGTACTGTCGCGCCTTTTGCAGTCGCATCAGCAATATGTGACTGAACTTTGGCAATTGCATCTTCATCAATCAATGGACCTTGGGTTGATGCTTCCTGACGACCATCACCGACTTGTAGCTTAGACACAGCTTCGACTAAACGATCTGCCAAAGCATCATAAATACCATCTTGTACATAAATTCGATTCGCACAGACACAAGTCTGACCACTATTGCGATATTTGCTCGCCATAATGCCCTGAACGGCTTGATCGAGATTGGCATCATCAAACACCAACACAGGTGCATTACCACCCAATTCGAGCGATAGTTTCTTGATGGTTGGCGCACATTGCTGCATTAAAATGCGCCCCACTTGGGTTGAACCTGTAAAGCTTAACTTACGTACAATATCGCTCTCGCACAGTGTTTTGCCAACTTCAATCGCATCACCGCTGATATTTAACAAGATATCGGCAGGCAAACCTGCTTTTAGAGCCAACACTTCCAGTGCATATGCAGTTAAAGGTGTTTGTTCAGCTGGTTTGACCAACATCGAACAACCCGCAGCAATTGCTGGTGCAGCTTTGCGTGTGATCATCGCCGCAGGGAAATTCCACGGCGTTATTGCAGCAGTTACCCCAATTGCTTGTTTAATCACAAGCAAACGTTGATTTGGCAATGTTGGTGTTAATACCTCACCATCAATACGACGAGCTTGTTCTGCAAACCAACGAATGAATGAAGCGGCATAACCAATCTCACCACGGGCTTCAGCCAACGGTTTACCTTGCTCGGCAGTTAAAATCTGAGCGAGATTTTCTTTATGCTCAAGCATCAATTGATACCATGCCAACAGTACATCAGCACGAACTAAAGCGGTTTGCTTTTTCCATGCAGCTTGCGCTTGGGCTGAACGATGAATAGCGGCTTCAACACCAGCACGGTCATAACTTTTCACCCATGCCAGTGTTTCACCTGTCGCAGCATCTTTCACTTCGATATCGTTATGCGCAGCTGGTGCAGCTAGTGAAATATCGGGGTGCTGTAATAAATACTGCAAATTGTTTTGAATCATGCAGATTGCTCCACTGCTTGTGCACTGTCTGCTGTTAATGCTGCAAAACCTTGTTTTAAAATATCAAGACCTTGACGGAATTGCTCAGCAGGAATGGTTAACGGATATAGGAAACGAATGACATTACCGTATTTACCACAAGTGAGAATCAATAAACCATGTTCCATAGCAAAACTTTGTACAGCTTTTGCTTGTTCAGCTGTTTCTAGCTCGGCAGCGACCATCGAACCCAAAGCACGAATTTGAGTAACAATTTCACTGGAAGTATCTTGGATTTCTTTTAAAACAGTAACCAACTCTGCACCCAGCTCGTTGGCACGCTCACACAAGTTTTCTTCTTCAATTGCATCAATTACCGCATGCGCAGCAGCAACTGCGATTGGGCTACCGGCATAAGTCCCCCCTAAACCGCCTGGATTTGGCGCATCCATCACTTCAGCACGCCCCACTACACCAGAGATTGGGAAGCCACCACCCAAGCTTTTCGCCATCGTGATCAGATCAACCTTAGTATCATAATGATCCATGGCGAATAATTGACCTGTACGGGCAAAACCAGACTGCACTTCATCTGCGATCAATAAAATACCGTGCTTATCACACAGTGCACGTAAGCGTTTTAAAAACTCAGCAGGTACAACGTTGAAACCACCTTCACCTTGAACAGGTTCAAGTACAATTGCTGCGACATCATGTGGCGCAATATCTTCGCTAAAAATATCTTCAACGCTATCAATCGCTGCTGCAACCGAGATGCCTTTTTCTGGCACTGGATAACGTGCATGGAATACGCCTGCTGGCATTACACCAAAATCACGTTTGTAGGGTGCCGTTTTACCTGTCATTGCCATCGTCATAAATGAGCGACCATGGAAACCATTACCAAAAGTAATGATGCCGTGACGACCTGTATATGAACGTGCAATCTTCACTGCATTTTCAACTGCTTCTGCACCTGTGGTAAAAAATGCTGTTTTTGCTGCACCTTCAATTGGTGCACGCTGATTGATACGTTCAGCCAAAGCCACATAACTTTCATAAGGTGTCACTTGATAAGCCGTATGGGTAAATTTCGTCAGTTGCTCTGTTACCGCAGCGATCACTTTCGGATGACGATGCCCTGTATTGAGTACTGCAATACCACCTGCAAAATCGATATATTGCTTGCCTTCCTTGTCCCAAATGGTTGCATTTTCGGCTTTTTCTGCATACCACTGACACATCACACCTACGCCACGTGGGGTTGCTTGCTGTTTACGAACATTAAGTGCAGAATGTTGAGTGTCCATTTTATTCCCTCATATTTCATCATCAGTTACAGCTTTAGTCTTACATCCTAAGGGTCGATTTTTAGGATGCGATAGAATGACTGCCTATAGCTGTAATTTCGCTCGTCTGAAGGCAAGTGACGAGAGCCATTTTTAAAGTCTAGGAGAGAGCCAATTGCGTAGTTTACTTGGAGATCATTTGCTACAAAGACTCCAACAGGACACTGAGGGAAAACTACATCAGCGCCTTTTTCGCTGTTTACGCGCTGCCATTATTGATGGCGTGGTTCAACCGATGACACGGTTGCCTGCTTCGCGGGATTTGGCCAGCGAAATTCACGTCTCACGAAATACCGTTTTAACGGCGTATGAACAATTACAAGCTGAAGGTTATTTAGAAGCGCGGACAGGGCATGGCACATGGGTGGCAGAAAAACTGCCTGAAAGTTTCTTAAATACCAAGAATAAAAAGAAAGCTCCTGAGCTGACAAAAGTTCAAAGCTCATACGTGCTATCACAACGCGGCTCAAACTTATTGGGTTATGCTGCTGCATCACCGCATCAATGGGGAGCCTTTGTACCTGGTGCACCTGATGTAACCGAATTTCCTCATCATATTTTTAGTCGTATACAAGCGCGTTTAAGTCGCGAACCTGATGTCAATCGACTTATTTATAGTAATGCAGGTGGCTGCATTGAACTACGTAGTGCCTTGGCTGATTATTTACGTGTTGCTCGTTCAGTGCAATGTGATGCAGACCAAATCATTATTACTGAGGGCATTCATCAAGCGATTGATTTAGTATCTCGCGCACTCAGCGATATTGGTGATCACGTTTGGATTGAAGATCCGGCTTATTGGGGAATGCGGAACACGTTGCGAATTAATGGCGTACACATTCAACCCATGCCCGTAGATGCGGAAGGTATTATTCCTGAACAACAGCCCAAACAGCCCCCTAAATTAATTTTTGTGACCCCATCTCACCAATATCCATTGGGTTCACATTTAAGTTTAGATCGACGTAGACAACTCATCCAGATTGCACGTCAGCACAATAGCTGGATTGTGGAAGATGATTATGACAGTGAATTTCGTTTTTCAGGTCAGCCTTATCCTTCACTACAAGGCTTAGAGAGCAACGCACCTGTGCTCTACATGGGTACTTTTAGCAAAACGATTTATCCATCCTTACGCATTGGTTATTTAGTTGTACCTAAACCTCTGTTCTCCCCTTTACGTATCGTTGCCGCTGAACTTTATCGTGGTGGACATTTGCTCGAGCAAAAAGCGCTCGCTGAATTTATTCGTGAAGGTCATTACGAAGCACATATTCGACGTATGCGCTTACTGTATGGCAAACGTCGGGATTATTTGGTCAGCTTAATTCAACGTTATCTTGGATCTGAGTTTATTCATGAATACGATGAGGCGGCCGGTTTACATTTAGTTTTAAAATTACCAGATCATTGTGATGATGTTGCTATCGCGGCAACTGCACTGGAACGTGGCGTCAAAGTACGTCCACTTTCTCAATACTTTATGCAATCGCATGCACATGCCCAACGCGGTTTGCTCATGGGCTTTGCTTGTGTCAATGAAAAAGATATGGTGATGGCATTTGGTGTGTTATTACAATGCTTACGAGAAGCGAAAGTTCCCACACTCAATTAATCATCAATCAACTCTAAATCTTAAATAAAAAAGAGCCTCTATAATAAAGAGGCTCTTTTATTTTCAAAAATTAAACTAATTTTTCTTCATGTATTTGGCTTAAGTGAGAGGCTCGACGCTCTTCTCCCCAACGCAATTTTTGCGAGACAAAACCAAAGAATACGATAATCCCAAACAGTGCTGTAGTGTAGATGACTTCTTTGAAATAAGTGCCTTCAATCAACATGGTGAGAATTGCACCGATGATCGCAAAGATCACCAAATAAGTTATATAAGGGAACAACCACATTTTAAACTCAATAGGCGTGCCTTCTGCTTCAAGCTTTTTACGCATACGCAGCTGAGAATATGCAATGGTCAAATACACATACAGTGTTGCTGCACCTGTAGTTAACATGAAAAAGTCGTAGACATTCATACTTTCCGTAGCCGTTAAAATCACAGCAACCACTGAGAAAAAGCACGACACAATCACCCCAACCCAAGGGCTGCTCTTACTATTTACCGAACCAAAACTTTTCGGTGCATCACCGCGTTTTGACAATGAAAATAACATACGAGAACAAGTATACAATGCTGAGTTAAAACAGCTACATACTGAAGTTAAAACCACGAAGTTAACGATATGACGCGCTTCTGGAATACCCAGTGCATTTAAGGTCACACTATAGGTTCCCCAAGTTGAGTCTTTTAATAATTCGTTATTATGTGGAATCAAACAAACAGCAACAAACATTGAACCAACGTAAAACAGTACAATCCGCCACACCACTGAGTTAGAGGCTTTACGAATTTCTTTAGAAGGATTTTCAGACTCTGCCGCCGCGACCGTGACAATCTCCGCCCCGATATAAGCAAACATGACTCCAAGTAACGCCGTAATCACGGATGATGCACCATTGGGCATAAAGCCTTGCGCAGTTAAATTACTGACACCAGAAGCAGATACATCTCCCCATGGCCATAAGTGCATGATGGCTAAACTACCGATCACAAGGAATATCACAATCGCAATCACTTTAATGAGTGCAAACCAAAATTCAAACTCACCATAATTTTTTACGTTTTGTAAATTTACAGCGACTAATCCAACAATCACCAGCACCATGTAGGCCCAAATGGGAATAAACGGAAACCAGCTATTTAAAATTTTTCCAGCCACATAGGCTTCCCATCCCATCAGCATTGCTAAGGTACACCAATATAACCAACCGATGGAAAAACCTGCCCAACGACCAATCGCACGATCGGCATAAGTTGAAAATGAACCACTGTCAGGATTTAAAACCGCCATTTCACCTAACATGCGCATAATGAACCAAACCAGTAAACCACCTAAAGCATAAGTGAGAAACACCACTGGTCCTGTGTTGTAAATAATGCTGCCTGAACCGACAAATAAAGAACCACCGATCACACCTGCAATTGAAATCATGGTGAGATGGCGTGATTGAAGTCCATGTTTTAAATTTTGGGAGAGATTGGCTTCAGAACCATGTTGATGTGCTGCCATATCATTTTCCTTAACCTATGAAGATATAAACAACTCAAGACTTCAAATGCTCGATATTGTTTGAATATCTCCTAAAAATTTTGTCACTCAATCCATCTCTCATCATGAAAGAAATATAGCTCAAGCGACGCTTCCGTATGCATACTTCCTATAGCTTTAATTTGTCGTTTTGGCTCTGAAGAAACGAGAGCCATTTTTATAATAAAAGAGAGAGCCAATTGAAAAAAATATGCACAAAAATGGAGAACTTTACTTTTAAAAGAAAACTCCATATTTAAAAATTCTGTATTTATTATTTGTTGAATAAAATACAAATCAAACACTTAAATAAAAACTATGATTTATTTTTTACTCATTCATTGAAAGGTTCTTGCAGACTGCGACCCAATTTTTTTTCTAGAAACCATTAAAAAAGCCCCATCTTAATTTTAAGACAGGGCTTTTTTATAGCCTAAACCAACCAACTAGAACGGTAAATCGTCATCTAAATCCGCAGGGGCTGTCGCAGGCTGAGGTGCTGATTTTGGTGTATTAAAACCATTACCTGCTTGTGGACTACCTGCATAATTACCTTGATTACCGCCAGCAAAACCACCACCCTGACCATAACCATTTTGGTTGTTGTTATAACCCGTATTTTGGTAACCACCACCTTGGTTATTGTTGTTATTAAAACGTGGTTGATTAAAGTCACCGCCGCCTTGTTCACTTTGTTGACGCGTATCTAACATCTGCATTTGATCGCCACGAATTTCAGTACTGTAACGCTCTTGACCATTTTGATCTGTCCATTGACGAGTACGTAATGAACCCTCGATATACACCTTTGAGCCTTTACGCAAATATTGCTGAGCAATTTCACCTAAACGGTTGTGTAATACAATACGATGCCATTCTGTTTGTTCTTTTCGTTCACCTGTATTTTTATCTGTCCACGATTCACTTGTCGCAATCGAAAATTGAGTCAGGGATCCACCATTTGGAAAAGTTTTTGTTTCAGGATCTTTACCCAAAGTACCTACTAAAATAACTTTATTTACACCACGCATTAGCTGTCTTCATCCTATGTATTTCTATGTTTTACTTTATAAGAGTTATGTTTAAATGGCTACCTCTTTGCCAATCAAGTGCGTTAAATCTTGTCGCCCAGCATCATCTATACACTGTTTATCGACTTTAATATAAGCAACTTGTTGTTCAGGCATCACCACGACTTCTTCAATACCACGAATTGCCAACAATTTTGAAGTCCATTCATCCGTTTGTGTCATTTGAGGTAGAGGCAACACAATTGAAGACAAATATCGAGGTTGAGCCAGCCCAAAACTGACCAACAACCAAAGTATAGCAATCCCAGAGAGGACACTCCAGCCAAGTGCAGTATTCTGTAACATCAAAAGCTGTCCGCCCAAAGTACCACCAAAAAAAGCACCCAAGAATTGGCTACTGGCATTTATTCCCATCGCAGTTGCTTTAGATTGAATAGGTGCAACTTTCGATAACCAAGACGGCAATAACGCTTCCATGACATTGAAAGCGATAAAGAAAATACCAAGCCCTGTGAGCAATACATATTTCGATTCATAACCGAAAATAAGAATCAGTAAACCCACAATAATTCCAGCAATTGCTGACAAGAAAATACCGCGCATTTTGCGATATTTTTCAGCAATAATAATACTTGGAAAAGCAAAGAACAGACTCAGCACCAATAATGGCAAATAAATCAAACCATGTTTTGCCAGTGGAATTTGTGCATATTCAATCAACTGAGAAGGAATATAAATAAACATTGCCGTGAGCAATAAGTGCAGAGAAAAAACAGAGACATGCAAGCGATTCAGATCGCCCATTTGAATGACTTGTTTCAACTGCGATAAATAACCTTGTTGGAAATTACGATGATGTCGGGTGACTTTAGGCACAAGCAATAACATCAAAATCGCAGCCAATCCCATAATCGTTGTCACGAAAAATAGCCCAGAAATACCGACTAAGCTAGTGAGCCAAGGTCCTAAACTAAATGCCACCACGAAAGACAAGCCAATACTCATCCCCATCGCTGCCATGGCTTTGGTCCGCTGCTCTTCACGGGTCACATCGGCCAGTAAAGCCATGACTACGGCTGAAACTGCACCAGCACCTGCAATCGCACGACCAATAATCACACCATAAATTGTGTCAGATAAACCTGCTATCGCACCACCAATCGCAAATAAGAGCAAACCAAGCACAACCAAGGGTTTACGACTAAAACGATCAGCCAACAAGCTAAACGGAATCTGCAAAATTGCTTGTGTTAAACCATAGACCCCTACAGCTAAACCAATGAGGGCAGGCGTGGCATATTGATAAGATTGTCCTGCCACTGAAAAGACAGGAATAATCATGAACAAACCCAACATGCGTAAGGCAAAAATGCTGCTTAAGGCAAAAGTTGAACGGCGTTCTAAAGCATTCATTATTGATAAGACACTATAACTGGCTTAGCGAATTATAAGCGATTCGCTTAACAAGGTTGTAAGTAGATTATGAAAAACACAATCTTTAGGAGAAAAAATAAAGGAGCAAATCGTGCTCCTTTATTTAAAATATACCACTTAGCTGAAAATAAGCTTAAGAAGCTTGCTGTTCTCGCTTGCTATATTGAATAGATGCGATCACAGCCCAAACGATAAAGGCAACCCCGATCAGGCCTGTTACAACTTCAGGTACATGTAAACCTGTACCACTTGCGATCATAATGAATGCCAAAGCACCAATTGCATAGTGCGCGCCATGCTCAAGGAAAATATAAGCATCCAACGTGCCTTTTTCCACCAAATAAATTGTCATTGAACGGACAAACATTGCGCCAATCGCAAGACCTAACATGATAATGACAACATCACTGGTAATCGCGAATGCACCGATCACACCATCAAAACTGAACGATGCATCTAAGACTTCAAGATATAAAAAACCACCAAATCCAGCTTTCACGACACCTGAAGCTGCACCATTTGCATCATGCGTAACGGCATTACCATTTTCATCAATCTCTGGCTCACCACCCAATAAGTGACTGAGAACTTGCACGCCAATATAGACCACAATGCCCCAAATACCTGCCATTGTCACCGCTAAGCGAATAGATTCGTCAACATTGGCTGCCATAATAATCATGGCAATCAAGGCAAGGAAAACTGACATCGCCGGTACACTGGCTAAATTTGCCAATTTTGCTTCTAACCACTTAAACCAATGTGTTTCTTTACCATCATCGAAGAAGAAATTTAAGAATACGAGCAATAAGAATGTGCCACCAAACGCTGAAATTTCAGCATGATGTGCCATTAAGCGTTCTGAATAGCTCTTTGGATCGTTCAATGCCATTTTAGCGACTTCGACCATCCCCATATCTGCTGTAACTGCAACGATGACTACAGGGAAAATCAAACGCATACCAAATACAGCGATCAAGATACCCACCGTTAAGAAAATCATTTTCCAGAAATGATCCCAATTACGTAATACTGAAGCATTTACCACAGCATTATCAAAAGATAGCGAAACTTCCATTACTGCCAAGATCGCAGTAATCGTCAATGCTTTAAGCATCGTAGCTACGCCTGCTTCAGGACCATGCGTGTAGCCCCAATAGGCAGATAGTGCTAAGCACACTACCGTAAAGAATATAGAAAAACGAAAATGCTTCATGAACAGCCTTTTATGTGAAATCGTTGGGTGATAAAAATGCGCCTATTGTAGGTGAGTTTGCACTAGAAAATAAAAAAGATTGTTAGACTTATTTTGAGAAAAAGCGATCGAGATAAAGACTCTGCTATAGTTTTATCATTCTTCAATTTATAAGCTGTTCATAGGTTCAAATACATGACTTTTTCCCAAGATGTTTGGCAACGTAATCAAGATTTATATCAAAAAATATTAGCACTGCCATTTAATCAAGAACTGGCTAACGGGACTTTAGATCGTAAAGCTTTTTGTCATTATGTGATTCAAGATGCACACTATTTACTGGCTTATGGTCGTGCACTTGCTGTAGCTGCGGCAAAAGCCTATGAAGCAGATGATGTAATTCAATTTTCCGAAGCAGCAAAAATTGCGATTATTGTAGAACGTAGCCTGCATAGTGATTTTATGCAGGAGTTTGACGTCAGCAAGGAGGAGTTTGAAAATACACCTTTGACGCTAGCTTGCCATCATTACACTTCTTTTTTAACCGCAACGGCTTGGTCAGAAAGCTACCCTGTGATTTTGGCAGCATTGCTGCCTTGTTTTTGGATTTATGCAGAAGTGGGTAAAGACATTGTCAGTCAATCCGCTCCAAATAATCCATACCAAGCATGGATTGATACCTATGCGGGTGAAGAATTTAATACGGCAGTGCGCAATGTGATTGCAACTGTAGATAAAGTGGCAGCACGTTGTGATCAAGACACTTTGGCTAAAATGCATGCTGCATACACTATGGGTGCAAAACTGGAATGGTTATTTTGGGATAGCGCTTATCAGCAACGTCAATGGTTAGGTTTAGACCAAGCTTAATCGCTTATCTAATCTTTATTTACATTTTTCATAGACATAAAAAAGCCCCTCATGGGGGCTTAGTCGTATATCGTATTGTCCGATATACTGTATGAGGCTCATCTCAAACTGGTTGCATTAAAACATAAACTAGCTGAAGTGAATACCTTTATTGCTTAAAAAAAGTGAACCGCGATTAAAGCAAGCAATGCAGGTACAGATTGGATATAAATAATTTTTTTGCTCGCCGTCAAACCACCATAAATACCAGCCACTAACACACAACCTAAAAAGAAATTCGCCAATGCGATTGCATAGGTTTCAGGGGCAATTAACGACCAAAATAAGCCTGCTGCAAGAAAACCATTATAAAGACCTTGGTTCTGCGCCAAAACTTTGGTGAGCTGAGCTTTTTCAGGGGTATTCGCAAATGCTTTTAATCCTGCTGGTTTATCCCATAAAAACATTTCCAGTACTAAAATATAAACATGTAAGACAGCAATCAAGCCGATGAGCAGTTGTCCAATCATATAATTTTCCTTTTTATTTTATGACTCAATTTAAGTAGACCAGCCTCACGACTGGTCATCTGTTTTCCAAATTAAGGCTTTAACAACACTTTGCCCTGCCGCGCACCCTGAGTTGCTTTGAGTGCAGCCGTTTTAATCTCATCAAAACTAAAAACACCTTCCACAGGTAAAACTAGTTTCTTTTGTGTCGCAAGCGTTAATAACTCAACAAATAATGCCTTTTTACGCTCTGCTGGCATTTCTTTATTCACGACACTTGCCCAAAACCCTTTCACCGTGGCCTGTTTGAAAATCAAATCACCCGATGAAATCTGCATGGTTTCGCCCGTCATACTGCCAAATGAAACCAATACACTATTTTCACTCAGTAGATTCAGCATTTCACCACTGGCCGTTCCACCAATTGAGTCCACGCCTGCAATCAATGGTTGATCAGCATGAATCGCTTTGACTTGTTGCTTCCAATCCGCTTGATCCGTGGCAACTATATGTTGAATGCCTAAAGCCTGCATTTCGGCAATTGCATCGGTCCGACGCACGAGATTAATCACTTGCAAACCACGCGCCTGAGCAATCATCGCTACAGTTTTACCCACCGCACCATTGGCTGTGTTTTGAATTAGCCATTGACCTGTTTGAACATTCACAAAGTCGAGTAACATCAAGGCACTAATCGGCATCCCGATCAATTGCGCTGCTGTTGCATCGTCAATCGCATCATTTAAAGGAATAATGCTTTGCGCAGGTGCAATAAAATATTCTGCCCAACTACCATGTACACCAGCAACAGCAATACGTTGTCCTAATTTGCTTTGATCAACACCTTCACCTACAGCATCGACGATACCTACCGCTTCACTACCACCAATTGCAGGTAAAGTTGGCTTATAGCCATAACTACCACGCACCGTCCACACATCGTGATTATGCATAGGAGACATAATCGTTTTAATGCGGACTTCACCCGCTTTAGGCTCAGGTTTCGGCATATCACCGAATTCTAAAACATCTACAGGTTCGCCAAATTGTTGATGGATAATACTTTGCATGATTTATTCCTGTATTGGTTGTAACAGCTGTTTGGTGGTTTCTAAAGCGAGATGCAATGGTGCTTTGTCTTGTGCCAATTTGGTCATCAAAGCTGCACCTAACCAAAGCTGATACATCACTTGAGCTGTTTTTAAAGGGTCTAAATGGGTTGGAATCGAACCTTGCTGTTGCCCTTCTTTGAGCAATAAAGCCACACTTTGTGTCAGTCGATGTACACCTAAGTTGAGAATCTGACGCATGTCTTCTGATAAATCAGAGACTTCAGCAGCGAGTTTTACAATTAAGCAGTTTTCTGCCCAACTGCCATAAATTGGATCGTCAATCCATGCCTGCCACAAAGCCATCAAACGTGCATACGCACTTTGTTCAGTGTGCTGCCAAAGCTGTTCGACTCGTACTTTATAGTCAGCCATATACTGTTCTAATAGGGCACAACCGAATGCCTCTTTAGACGCAAAATAGTGGTAGAACGAACCTTTTGGCACGTCACAAGCTTTTAAAATTTCCTGTAAGCCAACGCCCACAAAACCTTTACGCAATACCAATTCAAAACTGGTATCCAAAATGTGTTGTCGAGTTGCTTCACTCTTGATTGATCGTTTCATAAGCGCACTATAAATCAATAATAGACCAGTCGTCTAGTTAAGTTATGTATTTTTATTTACCTACAGCTTTACAGTAGTAAAATGAGAAAAGGAATGATAAAAATACAACTCGGTAAGACTGATCATGTTTGAAAAAGTGGTCTGACCGTCACAATTTGTCGTTTTAAATATTTTTATACCACTTGAACAATTTTAAGGCGCTATCATATAAGACCCATTCAACAGCAAAATGCTGCTCAGAAATTATTTTAAATTGATTAGTACTGAGCTTTCTTTCAATACATTCAAATTAAATAATGAATGATCTATGAGATTGCTGTTCAATGTATTTTGATCTTCTATTTGCATATTACTGAGATGTTTTCATGAGCCAAAGTCATATCCGTATTCGAGGCGCACGTACCCATAATTTAAAGAATGTGTCACTCGATATTCCACGTGACAAATTTGTGGTGATCACAGGGCTTTCAGGTTCAGGAAAATCATCACTTGCATTTGACACTTTATATGCCGAAGGTCAGCGTCGCTATGTCGAATCACTTTCAGCTTATGCACGTCAATTCCTTTCACAAATGGAAAAGCCTGAAGTTGATTCGATTGAAGGTTTATCGCCTGCGATTGCGATTGAGCAAAAATCAACCAGCCATAATCCGCGCTCAACTGTCGGTACTATTACTGAAATCTATGACTATTTGCGTTTACTTTACGCACGTGTAGGAACACCCTACTGTCCTGAACATGATCTACCGATGGTGGCACAAACCATTTCAGAAATGGTTGATGCGGTAAAAGGACTTGAAGAAGGCACTGCCCTGATGCTACTTGCACCTGTGGTGCGCGAGCGTAAGGGTGAATACACCCAACTGTTTGAACAATTACAAGGACAAGGTTTTGTCCGCGCGCGTGTCGATGGTGAAATCATTGATATTGATACCCCGCCTGAATTAGACAAAAAGAAAAAACACACCATCGAAGTGGTAGTCGATCGCTTTAAAGTGCGTGATGATTTAGGCAATCGTATTGCAGAATCGTTTGAAACTGCATTACGTCTAGGTAGTGATATTGCGGTTTTATCATGGATGAATGGCGAACATCCTGAACGTGTGTTCTCGGCAAAGCATTCATGTCCTGAATGTGACCGTGCCGTAGCTGAACTTGAACCACGTCTGTTCTCATTCAATAATCCATTCGGTGCTTGCCCTGTCTGTGACGGTCTAGGCACACGTAGCCATTTCAGCGCAGAAAAACTGATTCCAAATCCAGAAGTTTCGATCAGCCAAGGGGCGATTCGTGGTTGGGACAGACAACGCCCGTATTACTACACCATGCTGCAAAAAGTAGCGGATCATTTCAGTATTGATCTCGATCAGCCTTGGAATACACTCGATAAAGACACCCAAAAGAAATTTTTACAAGGCACGGGCAAAGAGAAAATCGACCTCAGTTATATTGATGAACGTGGTCGTAAACACAGTCGTGTACAAGCCTTTGAAGGAATCTTGCCGCATTTAGAACGTCGCTACCGCGAAACAGAATCGAATTATGTGCGTGATGATCTCGCACAATATTTGTCTAATGCAGCCTGTGATGCCTGTGACGGTTCACGTCTGAATGAAATTTCACGCCATGTTCGGGTGAAAGACAAGACCATCGCACAAATTACCAAGATGTCGATTGGTGATGCTGAAAACTACTATCAGGACCTCAATCTTGAAGGTGCCAAAGGTGAAATTGCCGATAAAATCTTTAAAGAGATTCGTGAGCGTTTACATTTCTTGGTCAGTGTCGGTTTAAATTATCTCAGTCTCGCTCGTTCGGCAGAAACTTTGTCAGGCGGTGAAGCTCAGCGTATTCGTCTCGCTTCGCAAATCGGTGCAGGTTTGATGGGCGTGATGTATGTACTGGATGAACCCTCGATTGGTTTGCATCAACGTGATAATGATCGCTTATTACAAACCTTAATTCGCTTACGCGATCTCGGCAATACCGTGCTTGTGGTTGAGCATGATGAAGATGCGATTCGTGCTGCGGATCATATTATTGATATTGGTCCTGGTGCAGGTATTCACGGTGGTGCAATTATTGCTGAAGGCACTTATGATGAGCTGGCAAGCCATGCTGATTCCCTTACAGGTCAATACCTCTCAGGCAAATTGAAGATTGAAGTACCGAAACAACGTACTCAATCACCTCGTCCAGATGAAGTCATTAAATTGTCTGGCGCAAGCGGACACAACTTACAGAATGTCGATTTAACCATTCCTCTCGGCATTATGACCTGTGTGACTGGGGTTTCAGGTTCAGGCAAATCAACGCTGATTAATCGTACCTTATTGCCTTTGGCTGCGACTCAACTCAATGGTGCAACCACACTGACCGCAGAAAAGTTTGATTCGATTGATGGTTTACAGCACTTAGATAAAGTGGTTGATATTGACCAAAGTCCAATTGGTCGTACACCACGTTCAAATCCTGCTACGTACACAGGCTTATTTACCCCAATTCGTGAATTGTTTGCGCAAACGCCTGAAGCCAAAGCACGTGGTTACAGCGCAGGTCGTTTCTCGTTTAACGTAAAAGGTGGGCGTTGTGAAGCTTGTGAAGGCGATGGCATGATCAAGGTGGCAATGCACTTCCTGCCTGATATGTATGTGCCTTGTGATGCTTGTCATGGCAAGCGTTATAACCGTGAAACTTTAGAGGTTGGTTACAAAGGCAAGAACATTTCAGACGTGTTAGAAATGACCGTAGAAGATGCTGCTGAATTCTTTAGTGCCATTCCTGTGATTCACCGCCGTTTAGATACCTTAATGCAAGTGGGTCTGGGTTATATTCGTTTAGGTCAAGCCGCAACGACTCTATCAGGTGGTGAGGCGCAACGGGTTAAATTAGCACGTGAGTTAGCAAAACGAGATACAGGCAAAACCTTGTATATTTTGGATGAGCCAACCACAGGTTTACATTTCCATGATATCGCCAAATTACTCGATATTTTGTATGAGCTACGCAATAAGGGTAATACCATTGTGGTAATTGAGCATAATTTGGATGTGATCAAAACTGCCGATTGGGTAATTGACCTTGGTCCTGAAGGTGGTTCTGGTGGTGGTCAAATCATTGCCGAAGGAACCCCTGAGCAAGTTGCTGAAGTTGAGATTTCACATACAGGGCGTTTCTTAAAGCCGATGTTGAAATAAGTCAAGCTGATTTTCTAATACTGGCGTGAATTTAAGCGGTTTTATTTTATCCAACTTAAATTTACGCCAGCTTCCTAAATCTTCAACTCTTGGTAACTCAAGCCTATCAAATAAAGAAGGTTGAATTTTTTGAAGCTTTTCTGCACGTTTTAAACACCTCCTCAGCCACGAGTAAGACATTTTTAAATATGCGGCAATATTCAAATAAGTATACTTCAACAATATGGGTTTTAAGCTTTCAAATAATTGGACATAAGCTAGAATCATGGAAAAACTATTTTCTTTAATTTGCTGTGCTTGTTTCCTTTGTTGTAATTGTCGATCGACTTGATCAAGCATCCGTTGCAATGGCTCAGTGGATACTGGCGATGATATTCCTAGAAGGATTGGATTAATTGCTTCATCTGGATCATTTCTAGAACTTTGATCAAAACTTGAAGCATATTTAAATATCCGATCAGCCCCATGAACAAAGTGATTCCACATTTTATGTTCTAGTTCATTCCAATGCTCTAGACTTGATAAATCAAATTCCCCTACCCATTTCTCTATCACAAATAGAAAAGCTTCTTGAGCAACATCGCTTGCTTCACATTGTTTAGATGCCCTAGCGATCTTTTGCCATTCTTTATAATGATCTAGTGAATAGATAAGCTCAAATAACTTATTTTGGTCTTTTGGCAACACAGACAAGACTCTATTTTAATATGTTTCGTAGGCTAACAATCGCAAATTTAAATTTGATGACTAGATTCTCATCTTAATGAGCAAAATACTTACCAATCTAGCCCTCCAGAGGGTAACAAGTGAACAGAAAGTATTTTGGCTCTTATCGCAAGGAGTATGAATTATTTAATAAAACAGCATCTAAAGAAAAACCTACTCATCGTCAAAGGCACAAATCACTACGATTTATATAATTAAAGAAGAATATGTGAATCAGGCTTTAAGGGAACTTATTTCTTTCCTAAAAAATATATCTAAACATAGACAAAATAGGGGCTTGTCGATTAAACATCCTATTTCTAACTCTCTACAATATTCTTCCCTTTAGCTTTAGCCCTTAACATTGACTGATCTGCTTTTTCTAGCAGCTCTAACCAGCTCTCCGCCCCAATCGCCACACCAATACTGACCGAAACCTGAATCAACTCACCGACACTAGAAATAATAATATTCTGTTTTAATATGCCTGAACGAATACTTTCAGCAATCGCTTTTGCTGCTTTCATTTCAATACTTTCGATCACGACTAAAAACTCATCACCACCATAACGAACGATTAAATCGGAAGCTCGCACATTATGCTTGAGTTGGTCTGCAATCATGGTAATCACCTGATCACCCGCAATATGCCCATATTGATCATTCACAAATTTAAAATTATCAATATCAATCACAATGACACAGGTTTCTGATAGGCCTTCAGGCTTTGACTCTAAAACATTGATATATTCTTCCAAAGCCAAACGATTTGCGACACCCGTTAATATATCTGAGTTCGCAACTTTCTTAAGCTGCGACTCCATCATGTCACGTTGTTTCAAAATACTTTTTAATCTTTCTATCGCTTCAAATAAAGAAAAGAATTCCTGCCGAGACTGCTTACCAGTAAAAGGTTCTGTTGGACTATTTGATAAGCTCAGAATCATATTTCTTGCTCTAATTAAAGGCTGAAATACACGTCTCTTGGCATAGCTCATAGTGAAAATTGCTGTAAGCAATGAAACAATCGAAATACCAAAGTTAAAAATAAACTGTTGCTGAGCTTCTTGATTCTGCTGCTTAACGATTTCATAGCTATAATCTAAAATATAGTTCTGTAAATCCATCACCGTGGTAAATTTATCAACCATCAGCTCGGTCAGTTGCGTCCCTGTTAAAAAATACGGTTCAGCATTTTCACTTTGATCAAGTAATTTAGAAATTAAAGGTAACCCTTGCTCTAAGAACTCCGTTTTTACGCGTTCATGCAAAAGTTTATATTTTAGTGTTTTGGTCTGTTCAGGTTGAATCGTATCAACCAACGACCAAAGATATTCTGCCTGATGCTGAGTCTGTAAAGAACGTGCTCTATTTGCACCAGAAATCGGTTCAGCAAAAGTGATTGGAGCCATAATGTTAGATGCAATACGCCCAGCCTGATCTCGCATATCTGTTAGGATGAGAATAGAAGTAAAATAATTCGACATGTCGCTATCTTTACTTTCTAATTGCGTCATTAATAACTTTAAACAAAGCCTATTCTCATCCCACACAGAGAAAAGCGCTAAAATTGCATGATCCAGTTGTTGAGAACTTCTTTGCGAATACGGTGTTTCAATATAAACATCAACAACTCGACGTGCCTGCGCTAATTTCACTTTGAGATCAGTCTGCAAATGTCCTGCAATAGATTGAAAACCATTCTGCTTTAATACTGAAATGGTTTGATTAATCTGAGTATCTACAGCCTGTCGATGACGTTGCAACTTTTCTTTATCTATAAATAACTCATTCGATTGACTCGACATTGCCTGATTAGATGGTGCTCTTTCTTTAGAAATTTGATTTGCCGTTTGCACCAAAGCCCGTAGACTCGTAATTTCGATGAGAACTTGTTTTGTTTTGACGTATTCTTCATAACTATGAACAATGAGAGGAATGGAAATATATAAAAAAGAGAAAATAATGATGACCATACAGAAAAATAGACGAAGGCTTGTATGTCCTGAACGTAATTGCGTATGTTTTTGACTACGCTCCATGAACATATCCTGCTATTCTCAAAAAGCCATCCTGATTGATTTTTAAATAACGCTAATTTTACCTGAATTTTAAATCTAACTGTCATAATTCAAGGTACTTTTTCAGTTAAATAAAGTATAAATTTAAAATACTTTTCAATTAAGCTGTGATTTTTAATCTAATCTATTGTTTTAATAAAGTTAATATTAAAATCCATTTAATTCAATTATTACTTATTTGATAAAAATATAAGAGAAAAATTTGTTTCATAATTTTAAAAATAATTAAGATCTTCTTTTTAAGCTAAATAGATTTGAATTTTAATCAAAAAATAAAATAATAAATTTTAATGATTGATTAAAAAAATATTTTTAAATGTTTAGAATTTAAATCACCTTATGGTTGTAAATAGAATAAATCTTTGTCACAAATTTCTATGTTATTGAAAGGTCATATTTAAAAAAATGGATAAAGAAAGGGGCAAAAAAAAGCTCAACCTTGGGGAAAGTCGAGCTAGTAAAACACAATATATTGAGAAAATGTTACGAGATACTTAAATGCAAATTAAATAGCTCTTGTTTGATATTATGTGAATTGCATCTCAAAATGTAAAGTAAATTAAATAGATTGTTTTTAATATTTTAATCGTTTTTTCAAATCAAATAATAATCCCTGAGTACATATTAATCTCGTTATTTATTCTCAGAGAATATTACTACAATAATATCTCATACCACAACACAAAAGAGACTTTAATCACATTTTTGTAGGTGAATTATTACAGTTTTGCGACACCATTGACAGTAAAAAACGATTAAATTGATTGGATTAAACAATCAAAAACCAGTGATTCGAACACCCTAAATTGTGGCTGTTGAATCAGAAAAACAGATTTATCTATTTGTTTGATATTCATTTTATGAAAGTTTGACATTTTAAAAAACATTTGTGCATTTTTTAACCGAAACTTATTTATTGACTGATCACCTGTCGGAACGGCTAATTTATTACATTGACTTCATATTTTGTTACAATAGAATGAAATCCAACTTTACTCCTTACTGTAAAAGCTGGAAATTATTATGAAAAAACTCGGTTTAGCCACTGCTTTATTATTAGCCATGACCGGTGCTCAAGCTTACCAATTCGAAATCCAAGGTCAGTCTGAAGCTATAGACTCTAATGATGAAGGCAGAGATTTTAATCATTACACTGTTGGTGGACAAGCAACTTACTACTTCAAAAATGTAGATGCATCTAAAGGTCCTTTAGCAGAAGCAGCTTTTGTTAACCAAGCATCAAATATAGCTCTTGGATATAACTTTGCTAATCTTGATGATACTAAATCTCAAAATGTAGGTGTTAAAGCTGAAGCCTATGTACCTACACCTTACGTTCCTGCGTATGCAAGCTTAAGCTATAGCGCTACTGATAATGACGGCAAATATGGCAAAAATGATGATCGTGGTCAACGTTGGGCTGTTGAATTTGGTTCTGTAATCGCTCCAAACTTCCTCGTAGCGGTAGGTTATACAAATGTTGTAGAACAAACCTCTTATGATACTTTCAAAATCTTAAACAGCGGTTTTGCTAAAGCATTTAATGAAACAGCAACTATCGCTGACAAGCAAGATGCAATTACTGCACGTACTAAATACGTTGGTGCAATCGATGGCACGCCTATGTCGATTGGTTTCGAAACAGGTATCGTTTACGGTGAAGACACTGCATACGAGTTAAAAACTGATTTGTACCTAAACTCTAAACTTAGCACAGGTGTTTCATACGCTAAATCAAGTTTTGCAGATACACCTGATTCAGCTTGGGGCGTTAATGTAAACTACTTCATTACCCCAGCTGTTGCTGTAGGTGCAAGCTATTTAAATGCTAATGCTGTAGGTACTGATGCAGATATGCAAACTATTGGCTTAAACGCTAAATTACGTTTCTAATCGTTTATTCGATGTTCTAATAAGACATCTAAAAATAAAAAACCAGTTCATAAGAACTGGTTTTTTATTATATTGAATTAAATGAAAGTTAGGCTGTCTCATTTGAATATCTTACATCTTTTTATCTTCAATATTTAATGCACTAATTGCTAAAACTGCCTGCGTACGATTTTGTACACCTAGCTTACGGAAAATAGCAGTGACATGCGCTTTGATCGTGGCTTCTGATACATCTAACTCATAAGCAATTTGTTTATTGAGCAGACCTTCTGCCACCATCATCAATACACGGAACTGTTGAGGTGTAAGCGATTGCAGGCGTTCTGCCAACGCCGTTTCATCCGCAGCTCTTGGATCGAAACCATGATGCATGGGTAAATTCGGCGGTAGCCAAATTTCACCCTCTAAGACATGTTTAATTGCCTCGCCGATATGACTTGGATGTGATGATTTCGGGATATAACCCATTGCACCATGTGCAATTGCACGTTGAATAATCGACACTTCTTCATGTGCTGATACAACAATGATTGGAATCGCTGGGTATTGTGCTCGTACGTATACCAAGGCAGAAAAACCAGATGCGCCGGGTAAATTCAGATCAAGTAATACGAGATCAGGTTCTGCACCATGCTCTAAGCGCTCATAGAATTCATCGACATCCGCAGTTTCCTGAATCTGTGCTTGAGGAAGACTATATCGAACCGCTTGAATTAAAGCATGTCTAAATAAAGGGTGGTCGTCTACAATTAAAATATTCATAAGCGCTGAGCTGTCTGCGAGTACGTCACTGTACGGTGTTTATTCAAATTTAATCTATCTTAGCCTATTTTTTAAATGAACTGTTGGTTAGACATCAAAACTTGTTTATTTCATCATAAATGCAAAACAATACAAATATTGATATAACTCACAAAACATAGACTAATCAATAACTACTATACAGAAATAACCAATATAAACAGAGTATTAAATTCATTTAATTTTTTCTACTGAGTCCTTTATAGGTATATATACAAAACAGATAAGCTTGCAGCATTTCCTTATTTTACAACTTGGCATGCGGTGTAGATAAATACATAGCAATTCGAAATGATCTTTTAGGCCGCTATTATGTCCAATCACAATACTCTCTCTACTCCTCTTAATATTGTTGCAGTATCTGGTGGTTTAAACAGCCCATCAAAAACAGAAAGCTTAGTTCAGGCGATTCTTGATGAACTTTCAGAAGCAATTAATATTAAAGTACATTTCGTCAAGCTGAGTGAAATTGGGCCTTTACTGGGTGGTGCGATTTATCGTAATCAGCTGCCACAACGGGTACAAGATGATTTGGCTGCGGTTGAAGCGGCAGATGCATTAATTGTTGGAACACCTGTTTATCGTGCTTCATTTACAGGCTTATTTAAGCATTTCTTCGACTTTGTTGAGCAAACAGCTTTGGTTGATGTACCCGTTTTACTGGCAGCCTCAGGTGGCAGTGATCGTCATGCTTTGGTTCTAGAACATCAATTACGCCCACTATTTAGCTTCTTCCAAGCACAAACCTTGCCTATTGGCGTCTATGCCACCGATCGTGATTTTACGCCTGAGTATACGGTTAAAAGTGAGCAATTGTCTGATCGCGTGACCTTAGCTGTGGCACGTGCTTTACCGATTTTGGAATGGGCACCTGCCAAAGGCCAGCGTGCTGCGGCAATTAAAACAAAAACTGAACAAGCGAATCAGAATCTCGGCATTAACAAACAGATTGAACAGGCAGAAGTGCTCCCATCGGCGGCTGTGCCCGATTTAGATGCAGCTGAATCTCGCTTACACCCGAAGTCAGCCAAAAATTTAACCCACGTCGCATAAACCATATCTGTTATGGAGGATACAACGATGACAATAACAACATCTGCAATTAAATTTGCCTACTGGGTTCCCAATGTAAGTGGTGGTCTCGTTGTCAGCGATATCGAACAACGTACCGACTGGAGCTATGACTATAACGTACGACTGGCACAAACCGCAGAACGCAACGGCTTCGAATATGCACTCACCCAAATCCGTTTTACCGCAGGCTATGGTGCAGAAAACCAACATGAATCAGTCAGTTTTAGCCATGCCCTCTTGGCTAAAACTGAAAAACTAAAGGTGATTGCAGCCATTCTACCTGGTCCTTGGAAACCTGTGCTTGCGGCCAAACAGCTGGCAACCATTGACTACCTCACCCAAGGGCGTATTGCGATTAATGTGGTCAGTGGCTGGTTCCGTGGCGAATTTGATGCCATTGGCGAACCTTGGCTTGAACACGATGAACGTTATGTTCGTTCAGAAGAATTTATTCGTACTCTCAAAGGCATCTGGACCACTGACAATTACAGCTTTGGCGGCAAATATTATCAATTCCAGAATTACACGCTTAAACCAAAACCTTTGCAAAAACCTTACATCGAAGTGTTTCAAGGCGGCAGTTCTCGTGCCGCACGTGATATGGCTGCACGTGTATCAGATTGGTATTTTACCAATGGTAATAGTGTCGAAGAAATTAAAAAACAAGTCGATGATGTTCGCAGTAAAGCCAGACTGGTCAATCGACAGGTCAAAATTGGCGTGAATGCCTTTATTATCGCCCGTGATACTGAGGAAGAAGCCAAAACCGTATTGAATGACATCATTGCACAAGCCAATGTCGAAGCCGTGAATGCCTTCGGTGATGCGACCCGTGAAGCAGGTGCAGCCGCTCCTGAGCGTGCGGGTAATTGGGCAACATCCACCTTTGATGATCTGGTTCAATATAACGATGGTTTTAAAACCAATCTGATCGGTACACCACAGCAAATTGCAGAACGGATTGTGGACTTAAAAAATGTAGGCGTTGATCTTGTTTTATCAGGCTTTCTTCACTTTATTGAGGAAGTTGAATATTTTGGAGAAAAAGTTCTACCGCTGGTTCGTCAGCTTGAACAACAACAGGAAATTCAATTGGAGGCAAAATCAGCATAAGCTTGGGATTAGATAAGAAGAAAAATAAAAGCGATTGAATATTTCTCCCCAAGACTCGGCTTGGGGATTTTTAATTTAAGCAGTCTCAATTTCCCGCATGACCGTTTCAACCGAATATCGGCACCACTGCGACAGTTGCTCAATAAACTCATTTAATTGTGATGGATTAAAATGGCTAACGATCATATAGCAGGCATTGCCGAGAATTTTAAAACACTCATCCACCTGCTCGTATTGTTTAACCAGTAATTCAACTTCGACAAACGCTTGCTGATCATTCATAAACAATTGAATAAACTGCTTATGTTCGTAGTTGATCGCAACGGTGTAATTTTTGATGATTCCTGTATCCATCAATTGAGCAATCCGCGCTCCAACAGCTTGCCCAGTACGGTGCACTCGCTGTCCTATTTCTTTATGGCTTAAACGCGAATCTTGTTTCAGCAATTCAATAATTCTTAGATCAATCGGATCAAGTTCAATATTCATTTTTCATTACGAAAGAAAACCAGCAACAATGCTTTCATCTGAATATAGCTGATTTCTCAATTTCACCCTACTCTTGTTTTATCTTAACGCTGGAAGAAAAAATGATGAAACAAGCCTTACTGATTATTGATGTCCAAAACGATTATTTTAAAAATGGCAAAATGGAATTGGTCAATCCAGACCTTGCTCTAGCGCAAACCAATCTATTAGAAGATCATTTTATTCAAAACAATTTACCCATTATTTATATTCAACACATAAACCCTGCCTCTGCCAGTTTCTTTCAAGAAAATACTGTGGGTGTTGCATTACATCCACAACTTAAAGTCACAGATCGCTCACTGATTGTTGAAAAACATTTTCCCAATAGCTTTCTGGAAACCAATCTTCAGGCGTTGTTACAGCAGCATCAAGTTGAGCAGTTAGTGATAACTGGCATGATGACCCATGTCTGTATTGATTCAGGTACACGTGCAGCGAAAGAACTTGGCTACCAACCTATTGTGATCGCCGACGCGACTGCAACCCGTGATCTTGAACATGATGCTAAGATCGCCAAAGCAGCCGATGTACAAACAGCATTTTTATCTGCACTCAGTTTCTTTGCCACGGTACAAAACACTGCTGATTTTTTAGCACAGAATTAAATCATGCAGAAAAAAGAGCGTTGAATCGAACGCTCTTTTTAAATTTGAATTAGATTTATCGGTTTGGATAAACTGTGGCAATCAGATGTTCAACCACAGCCGGCTCAGCCAGTGTTGAAGTATCGCCTAAGCTATCCAATTCATTAGCCGCAATCTTTCTCAAGATACGACGCATGATTTTACCTGAACGTGTTTTTGGCAAAGCAGGTGCCCAATGCAAGGCATCAGGTGTAGCCACAGGGCCAAGTACTTTACGTACCCAATTCACCAACTCCTTACGTAGCTCCTCAGATTCAGCCACATCGGCCTGTAAAGTGACAAAAGTACAAATCCCCTGTCCTTTAATATCATGCGGCATACCCACTACCGCAGCCTCTGCAACTGCGACATGCGAGACCAAGGCACTTTCAATCTCGGCCGTCCCTAAACGATGCCCTGAAACGTTCAGTACATCATCGACACGCCCAGTGATCCAATAGTAACCATCAGCATCTCGACGTGCGCCATCGCCAGTAAAATAATAGCCTTTAAAAGTTGAGAAATAAGCTTCAATAAAGCGCTCTGGATCGCCCCAAATCGTTCTCATTTGACCCGGCCATGAGTCTTTAATGACCAAATTACCTTCGGTTGCTCCATCCAATTCATTGCCTTCGCCATCGACTAACGCAGGTTGTACTCCAAAGAATGGACGTGTTGCTGAACCCGGTTTGAGTGCAGTTGCACCCGGCAATGGCGAAATTAAAATGCCACCTGTTTCCGTTTGCCACCATGTATCGACAATTGGACAACGGCCTTCACCTACGACCTCGTGATACCAATTCCATGCCTCAGGGTTAATCGGTTCACCAACTGAACCCAGTAAACGTAAGCTACTGCGATCACTTTCACGTACGTAGGCATCGCCTTCACGCATCATGGCGCGAATTGCAGTTGGTGCAGTATATAAAATCGTGATGTTATGTTTATCAATCACATGACCAATACGTGCCCAAGTTGGATATTGTGGAATTCCCTCAAACATGACCGTAGTGGTGGCATTACTCAACGGACCATAAAGTAAATAACTATGTCCCGTAATCCAGCCCACATCGGCGGTACACCAATATACATCATCTTCTTTGAGATCAAAGACTTCTCTAAACGTGGTGTTGACGTAAACCAGATAACCACCTGTAGTATGTAACACGCCTTTCGGTTTACCTGTTGAACCTGAGGTGTACAGAATGAATAAAGGGTCTTCTGCTTTCATCGGTTCTGGTGGGCAGTGTTCGTCTACTTCCATAATGGCAAGGTGATACCAAACATCACGCTCAGCATTGAACTGAATCGGATTCCCTGTACGATGCACCACAATCACATTTTCGACACTACTGGTTCCATCAATTTCTAATGCGGCATCTACATTTTCTTTCAGTGGAATGAGCTTGCCGCCGCGCATGCCTGCGTCAGCGGTAATCACTAATTTTGCTTGACTATCTTCGATACGACTGGCCAATGAGTCTGGTGAAAACCCACCAAATACCACACAATGCACAGCACCAATTCGTGCGCAGGCCAACATAGCAATTGCTGCTTCAGGCACCATTGGCATATATAGCACCACACGATCACCCTTGCGAATACCTTGGTTCTTTAGCACATTGGCAAAACGACAGACTTCATCGTGTAGTTCAGAAAATGAAATGATTTTATGACGTGAAGGATGATCACCTTCCCAGATAATCGCGGGCTTTAAAGGATTATCTTTGAGATGACGATCTAAACAGTTGGCTGAAACATTCAGTTCACCATCGGCGAACCACTCAATTTTGAAATTATCTGCGTTAAAACTTGTATTTTTAACCTGTGTAAATGGCTTAATCCAGTCAATGTTTTGTGCTTCTGCTGCCCAAAATGCTTCAGGCTGCTCGATTGAATCCTGATAACGTTTGAAATAGTCTGCTTCCGAGGTTCTTGCCATTTCTTTGAATTTATCAGGCACTGGGTAGATTTCTTTCATAGCTCACTTCCTTTGTTTTTTATTTCATACCTTAGATATACACATCTATTTTTCGGGTATGTTTTGTTTTCTCTTGCAGTATGGTCACCATTTACAAGAGCAAACAATGCGGCTTTGGTCGTAAGAATGTTATGTTTTGACGACCAAATTGTTTTCAAAAATTTACTCAAAATAATTTAAATTTGAACTGCTTGTCTATGCTTTTTACTTTTAAAATAAGTGATTATTTTGATCATTGCTAAGACCTTAAAAGATTTAATAATCAAAAAATAGGAATTCATCATGTTCGATCAAACGTTATCTGCCTCAATTCAGCCTCAATACGATCACCCTTTATCTGCTAAAGGACGTTTTAATCGCTTAAGCTATCTAGGTTGGTATGGTTTACTGAGTATCAGTTGGACGGTTCTTTTCATTCTTATTGCCACAATTTCGGCGAGTCTAAGTGTAAATAATGTACAGATTCATGAACCAATCTTATCTGCATTTTCAGGAATCGGAGGAATTGCTCTGATTGCACTATGGTTTGCTGGCTTTTATTTTCAGATCGTTTTTTTAATCCGACGTTTACACGATCTAAATAAAACAGGGTGGCTATGTCTATTATTACTCGTGCCAATCATTCAATTCTTTTTTACACTTTATGTCTTATTTGCAGCAGGCACACCTCATCGCAATGATTATGGCGATGTCCGCCCATCCACCACATGGGAAAAACTATTTGCATGGATCATGATTATATTGAGTTTAATGATGATATTTGGCATGTTTATCTTTAGCTATTATTTTGCTAGCCCTGACTTCTGGGGTACACCAACCCAGATCTTACAAAATACAACTGAGTATTTTTAATACTTTATCGAACAGCCAAATTTGAACTACTCAATAAATAAAACCGTTACGGAATTTATCATGCATGATCAGCATAAATTCATTATGATAGCTCCCCTAATAAATTCCTTACGTTGCGAAATAGAGATTTTCCCGTGGCAAATGAGCAAACGACATTAACTGAGGTCGCTAAAGATACTGGTGAATTGATTCATCAAGCAGGTGCAAAAACCACGCAAACGGTATTGGCACATACTGAAAAATATCATGATGCCTATACCACCATCGATAAAATCATGGACAGCTTTTGGGAGCGTGTACCCTATATCTGTATTGCGATCACAGTATTTGTCATTTTTTGGCTACTGACTAAGTTATTTAAATTCTTTATTCACAAAACTTTGGAAAACCGTAGCTACACCCGACAAAACTTGGTATTGGTGCTCAACCGTGTCGGAAGCACTTTTATTCTATTCTTTGGTTTTTTAATTGCATTGGTCATCGCTATTCCAGGTTTCACCCCAAGCCAGTTAATAGGAGCATTGGGAATCGGTTCTGTTGCAATCGGTTTCGCTTTCAAAGATATTTTCCAAAACTTGCTATCAGGTATCTTAATTTTACTCAGTGAACCTTTCCGCATCGGCGATGATATTGTTGTGAATGGTTTTGAAGGCAATGTTGAGGATATCCAGATTCGTGCAACCTTTTTACGCTCACCTGATGGTCGCCGTATCGTGATTCCAAATGCCACGGTGTATACCAGTGCCGTGACAGTCAACAATGCCTATCAGCGTCGTCGTTGTGAGTTTGTCGTTGGTATTGGTTATGAAGATGATATGCAAAAAGCCAAGAAAATTATTCTCGATATTCTTGATCGTAATCTTAATGTACTGAGTCAACCCAGCTTCTCGGTCAATGTCACCGCACTTGCAGATTTCTCAATTAATTTAACCGTGCGTTGGTGGGTGAATACCACAGAAACCACCACATCTGCATCAATTAGTGAAATTCAAGAACTTGTCGTGACCGCCTTCGATGAGAAAGGAATTTCGATTCCTTATCCAGTACAGGAAGTTAAAGTCTATCGTGGTGATCAATCAGAGCCGATCAACCTAGATAAATAATCGCCCTAAAATATGCGATACCGCCGTTTCAGTTCGTAAAATTCGGTTGCCTAAGCTCATTGCTTGGCAGCCATTTTTTTTGAGCAAATCCACCTCATACGGAATAAATCCACCTTCTGGACCAACGATCAGACTACATGAATGCTGAATCGCAGATGGCATCTGCTGTTCTGTATAAGGGTGTGCCACATAAGCAGGTTTTTCATCTGAAATAAATGTAGGCAAAACATCTTCAACAAAAGGTTTAAAGCGTTTATACAATTGAATTTCAGGTGCAATCGTATCACCTGCCTGCTCTAAACCTAAAGTCACATAATCATCAAGCTGCTGTAAAAATGGGCTTTGCCAATAGCTTTTATCCACTCGATAACTATGAATCAAACTGATCCGTTCCACGCCTAAAGTCACCGCATCCATGATGATACGGCGCAATACTTTAGGACGTGGTAAAGCTAGAATTAAATGCACAGGCAGCTTTTCAGGAATGGCTTCCAGTTGAATCGGTCTTATGCAAATCTGTTGTTCAGAAACAGATATTACTTCCGTAAGATAGCGTTGACCGTTACGCACGCCGACTTTTAAAGTATCTCCACAATTCAACTGAATATGCTGTCGTAAATGTTGTAATTGACGCGGATTTTCAATCTGCCAGACATCATCCGCTGTCGTGATGTGATTAGCTTCAAGTAAAACAATATTCATGACAAAGCTTTGAATTCTAAATAATGATTAATCAATTGAATATGCTTTTGGAGAGAGCCTTTATTTCGTTGCAGAACCAATTCGGCCTGTTCAATCAATTGCTGAGCCTGTATTCGGTCATCTAAACAACTCAAAAGTTGCTGTACCACTTGTGCCGCATCTGTTCCAATCAAAATTCCGTGTTCAGCCACAAACTCATCCACGATACTTTGGAAATTAAAATAGCGTGGACCAATCACAGTCGGTACATCTAAAACCATCGGTTCTAAAATATTGTGTCCGCCACCCGGCTCATTCAATGAACCACCAACAAAACAAGCTTGGCTGAGTGCATACCACAGCCACATTTCGCCCATACTATCCGCTAGAAAAACCTGTGTATCAGTTTGAATTGGCTGTTTAAGACTACGGCGTTGCGTATTTAAGTTTAAACTTTGGCAGACTTTATACACCTCATCAAAACGCTCAGGATGACGTGGTACGACAATGCAGAGTAAATTGGGATTTGAATTTAAATGTGGTTGTAATTGTTTCAGCAAACTTTCTTCTTCAGGTGCATGTGTACTTGCAAGTACGATAACCTGCCGATCTGCCAATTGCCAATCTTGTTTTAACTGCTGTGCTTGTTGCTCGTACTGCTCTGGCGCAGCAATATCAAATTTAATATTACCAACAACCTGACTCTTGGCTTGATCTAACCCTAAATCCACATAACGCTGTTGTGTCGCAATGTCTTGAGCCAATAACCATGTGAGTTGCTGCAACATCGGCTGTGTCAAACGGCGAACTTTGCCATACCCTTTCGCTGATTTTGCTGAAAGACGAGCATTCAATAAGATACATGGGATTTGTTGCTGCTTGGCTTGTGCAATCAAATTTGGCCAAATTTCAGTTTCAACTAGAGCAAGAAGTTTCGGTTGATACAGCTCAAAAAATTGTTTCAGTAATGGCTTTTGATCGACAGGCAAATAGACCGCCTGAAAAAGTGCAGGATATTTTTGGGAAAATAAGCTCTTGGCTCTGGCTTGTCCTGTCTTGGTGGTGTTAGTCACTAAAACTGTGTGTCCAAGTTTTAGATAGTGCTCAATCAAAGGTTGAGCAGCATTGGTTTCTCCAACCGATACCACATGAAACCAAATCGTATTTAAATTTTTAGGCGCTTGAAACGGTCCAAAACGCTCTAGACATTCTTGTTGAAATAGCGCATCGCTTTCAGCCCGTTGTTTGATTTTCCAGCGATATAAAGGCTTGAGACATATCAGTAAAAAGTTATACCAAAATGGTGTTTGCTGTACCGCGTTTTGCTGCGCCATCCTAGACCATAATTTAGAATTTGATTTCAGCTCATTATGCGGAAGTTTCCTATGCATTGACAATTGATTATTGTATGTTGCACTTTGATTAAATATTTCTTTATAAAGAAAAATGATATCTTAGAACAAAGAATAATCCATTTTGAGAAAAACGATGCAACCTGATTGGTTCAAACAAATAAAGCAACCTCCTGAAGAAACGACACCAGCATATCTACCCCGTCATCCATTTCAAATTATTCTTCCTTTTTTAATTCTAGCGTTACTGTGCTGCTTATGGGCGCTTCTAGCCAGTCACTTAGGCGCATTAATGAAAGCCAGTTTTTTACTTGTGGTTCCCTTTATTATTGGTGCGCTCATTGTATATATCCAGAATTACCGAAAAGCTATTTCATTTATACATAGTTTTAAAGTGATTATTATTTTTCTCATTTTTCTCTTATTGTTTTCCATTGTTGTGCTACGTGAAGGTGCCATTTGCGTTGTAATTATGACCCCGATTTTATTGATCGGTATGCTGATGGGCGCGTTATTCATGAAAGGGCTGTGTCACAAAATATGGAAACCCAATAAGGGCATTTACAGCCTCGTATTATTACCATTTATTCTACTGCCTCTCCCTGAGAAAACCCAACTACATTATGATCATGTTGATCAAAGTATTCTCATCAATGCCCCTGCCAAGGTCATTTGGCAACAACTCAATCATGCCGACAATATTCAACCACATGAATTTAAACCGAGCGTGTTATACAGCATTGGTGTGCCTTATCCTGTTTCTGGGCTGACTCAACCGACGAGTGAAGGATTGATCCGTTATTCAACATGGCAAAAAAATATTCATTTTGAAGAAATCATTCAACAATCCAAACCCAATCAATATCTCAGTTGGACCTATCGTTTCTCTCCAACGTCTATTCCTCAAGGTGCGCTAGATGATCATGTCAGCATTGGAGGAAAATATTTTGATCTTCGATATACCTCATTTGAACTGACACCCATCAATGATCAGCAAACTAAGCTCACGCTAAAAATTGATTATCGAATTAGCACCGAAGTCAATTTTTATGCCAATCAGATTGCACAATTGATGGTGCATGATTTTTCCAATGTGATTCTGGATTTCTACAAAAATAGAAGTGAACAGGCCATCCAGACACCCCAAACTTAAATTGTCAAAAACCTCCTAGCAGATTCAACCTGCTAGGAGGTTTTTTGCTTTACTTAAGCTTCTAACTTTTCCAATACAGGATAATCGGTATAACCCGCTGCACCTGCACCATATAAGGTGTCAAATTGAACCTGATTTAAAGGCAAATCATGTTCCAAACGTTCTAATAGATCTGGATTGGCAATATAAGCTAATCCAAAAGCCACAGCATCTGCTTGCTCAGTTTCTAAAATTTGTTTTGCTGAAGCTGGTGTTAATTTCTCGTTAGCAATCCACACCCCTTTGAATTTAGGGCGGAGTTGCGGCTGTAAACTATCTTCCGCTGCATATTCACGCGTGAAAATAAAACCAATATTGCGTTGATCTAATTGTTCAACCACATAACCAAAAGTCGCTAATGGATCTGCATCGCCCATATCGTGCGAATCTGCACGTGGTGCAAGGTGGACACCCACACGCCCAGCACCCCAAACTTCTATAAATGCATCGACCACTTGTAATAATAAACGTGCGCGATTTTCAATCGAACCACCATATTCATCATCACGATGGTTGGTGGTACTTTGTAGAAATTGATCGATCAAATAACCATTGGCTGCATGCAATTCAACACCATCAAAACCCGCCACTTTTGCCAATTCAGCCGCATGTTTATATTGTGCGACGATTTCTTGGATTTCTTCATGCGATAAAGCACGAGGGGTAACGAAAGGACGTTTTGGACGCAGTAAACTCACTTCACCCGCAGGTTGAATCGCACTTGGTGCAACTGGAATATCACCATCCAATAAGTCAGGATGTGAAATACGACCCACGTGCCAGAGCTGAACAACAATCTTTGAACCCTGAGAATGTACAGCTTCAACAATTTTGTTCCATGCTTGAGCTTGCTCTTGCGACCATAAGCCTGGCGTATTGGCATAACCAACCGCTTTCGGGCTAATCACCGTCGCTTCGGTAATAATTAAGCCTGCATTGGCACGTTGTTGATAATATTCCACCATTAAATCGTTCGGAATACGCTCAGCACCACTACGAGATCTCGTCAAAGGTGCTAAAACCAAACGGTTTTTAATCGTAAAATCACCTACTTGTAATGCAGAATTTAGTTCAGCCATGATCGCCTCAACTTACACTTATCAATTTAAAGTGTTTGTTTTAAATGTTCGATGTATTGCTGAATCAAAGCTTCGTTTCTGGTGAAATAGGACCACTGCCCGTATTTCTCAACTTGAATCAAACCTGCCTGCTGTAACACAGACAAATGGTTTGACATGGTTGATTGTGCAACTTTGCCTAGACGTTCAATATGACCTGCACATACGCCTCGTTCAAAACTGCCACCACATTCCTGCACCGGTAAAAATTGCTCAGGCTCTTTCAGCCATTGCAAAATCTGTCGACGTAATGGATTGGCTAAGGCCTTGCTTATAACATCAATATCCATAGACTCACCACGTTTCTCAACAGGCAAAGCTTTGTTCAGCATCTGAAACCAGTATATCGATTTTTATAAATATTAATATCTATATTTTACGATATTAATATCATATTTTTTCGATTAACTATCAAATGCTGAACGAGATTGCCGTTTTAAGTTAATTGAAACTTATAGACCTTGTTTCAAACTTGCTTCAATAAACCGATCTAAATCACCATCTAAGACTGCTTTAGTATTTGAGTTTTCAATACCAGTACGCAAATCTTTAATACGCGAATCATCTAAGACATAAGAACGAATCTGACTTCCCCAACCAATATCTGACTTCGAGTCTTCCAATGCTTGAGCTGCTTCATTACGTTTGCTCATCTCTAACTCATAGAGTTTGGCACGTAATTGCTTCCACGCATGATCACGGTTCGCATGCTGTGAACGTTGGTTCTGACATGCCACCACGATACCCGTTGGTGCGTGAGTGAGACGAACTGCAGAATCAGTTTTGTTAATGTGCTGACCACCCGCACCCGAGGCACGATAAGTATCAGTACGTACATCCGACGGATTAATATCAATTTCGATATTGTCATCAATCTCAGGTGAGATAAACACCGCAGAAAATGAAGTATGACGGTTGTTATTACTGTCAAATGGTGACTTACGGACTAAACGATGCACACCACTTTCGGTACGTAACCAGCCATAAGCAAACTCACCATCAACACGGATGGTTGCAGATTTAATACCCGCAACATCACCGTCTGATACTTCCATTAACTCACCTTTAAAACCATGGCGCTCGATCCAGCGTAAATACATGCGCAATAACATCGATGCCCAATCTTGTGCTTCTGTCCCACCTGAACCCGATTGGATTTCAAGGAAGCATGGATTTGGATCCATTGGGTTGCTAAACATACGGCGGAATTCAAGATCGCCTAATGCCTTTTCAGCACTATCTAACTCCGCTTGTACATCTTCAAGCAAACTTTCATCATCGGCTTCAACCGCTAGATCAAGCATGGCTTTGGCATCATCTAACTGTTCAGCAAGACGGTCAAATACGCCAATGGTATTTTCTAAACTGCCCTTTTCTTTCGCAATCGCTTGCGCACGACTCTGATCATTCCAAATCGTTGGGTCTTCTAGTTCTCTTAAAACTTCTTCTAAACGCTCAGCCTTTAGATCGTAGTCAAAGATACCCCCGTAGTGTTTGGCTACGATCAGTTAAGTCTTTCAATTGGTTTAAATACGGATTAATTTCCACGCGTCTTTTCTCTCAATATTTTTCACACAATTCACTATTTTAACATAACTGCCCTATACGACACAGCTACCTGATTTCGACAAGTTTCTCTGATAATGATAACTTTTTAACACAGTTTTTCTTATGTTCTAAAATTGAGATTTATCTGTTTTTTTCATAGGAATGAGTAAAAATTACACGAAAAATACCAATATACACAATATATCCTAAGTTTTAATAAATCAAAACATTTAAAAATTATTTATAAAAATTAAATATATAAATATAATTTTTATAAAAACATAATTTATTTATGGTTTAATTTTGTTCTAGCCATTGACATTGTTTTATTTTTCATTAGACTGAAATTATGTAACAAAATATTTTAAATCCTTTACGGAGTTTTTGCCATGAAAAAATTAAGTTTTGCTACCGCACTTCTTGCTTCTGTTTTTGCCATGAATGCTCAAGCTTACCAATTTGAAGCTAATGCGAGCTATGAAAATACTGATTTTGATGGTTTAGATGCTGATCTTGATACAGTCACTGTCTCAGGTAAATACTATTTAAATCCAGTAAATACTAAAAATGCGCCCTTAGCTGAAGCTGCATTCTCAAACAAAGCTTCTAATATCGGTGCAGGTTACGCAAATGCGAGTGGTGATGGTCCTGAAGATATTGATGTTTACGGTGTATCAGGTGAATTTTTCATTCCAGATACTCAATTCTATGTATCTGGTGCATTAAATCAGGTCAAATTCGCGGGTGATAAGAATACTGGCTATGCAGTAGAAGTAGGTTTCTTACCTATTGATGGTCTTCTATTTGCAGTTGGCGCATCCAAAGAAAGTCTTGATCCTACCTTTGTTGCAAATCATGGTTTTGCGACCTCGGCAGGTTATATAACAACCGTTGGTGAAGATACTGCCGCGACCTTGCGTGCTAAATATGTTACCCAAATTGGTGGTTTCAATACTAACTTTGAAGCTCAAACAGCAATCGGTGATGAAACTGCATACAAATTAGGTGCTGATCTTTATATCGATCCGACTTTGGGTGTAGGTGTATCATTTGCTGATTCAACTGTTGAAGACTCAGATACTATCTTTAGTCTTCATGCCAAAAAATTCTTTACACCTCAAATTGCTGCTGGCGTAAGCTACACAACAACGGACGGTGCTGATTCTTTCGGTCTGAATGGTACATTCCGCTTCTAATTCTCTCCAGAGAGAATATAGGGTCTGCTGATCTTTCACAGACGCTAAGGAATCCACCCTTTATGGGTGGATTTTTTATTGGCTTAAATATACAACCTGAAGTTGCAGGCTGGTGATACCATTAAAAACATTGCGTTCCAGCGTATACACCAGGTCGACATAGCCCAGCATCGGATTGAACTCAAAACGGTCTGCCGCATTGAAAGCAATGGCATCCACAACCTGCTGTCCGAGCGCCAGTTTTAGCTTTAAATGCTGGTCTTTCAACCAGCGATAGTCGATGACCTTAAAGTTTCCCTCAAACTGTGGCAACGGAAACTTCTGTCCCCACGGACCAAGTTGTTCGATCTGGTCCAGTGTGCTAAGGCTCACTGCCGTATCAGGTAATATCCCATCCGTCCACAAGGTTGCCTGAAACAACTCCTGATCCATTTCAGCAATATATTGGGTGAAGATCTGCCTAAATTCCTCAAAATGGGCTTTATTCAGGGTAAGGCCAGCGGCAGCGGCATGTCCACCAAAATGGCTGACCAAATGGGGATACTGCTCCGCCACCTGTTCAATGGTGTCGCGAATATGAATACCCTCAATGGAACGCGCCGAACCCTTGATATGAATGCCATCCTCATCAGGGGCAAATACCAGACTGGGACGATGGAACTGTTCTTTTAAACGTCCCGCCACAATCCCAATCACCCCCTGATGCCATTGTTCATCAAACATGACCAAGGCTACGGGCAGATGTTCTGTTTCCAATTGAATATGCTGCAAGGCATTGAGGGCTTGCTGCTTCATTTCCGTCTCAACTTGACGACGTTCAATATTCAACTGATTGAGCTGTTGTGCAATTGGATAAGCCTCTGCCATATTCGCTGCGAGTAAGCACTCAATCCCAATCCGCATACTTTCCATTCGACCAGCCGCATTGATACGTGGTCCAACAACAAAGCCTAGATCCTGAGCACGTAAAGTCGCAGCATCACGTTTCGCAATATCCAATAATGCGAGGATTCCTGCACGACATTGATATTGTTGGATTCGCTTGAGCCCCGCATCAATCAAAATACGATTGTTATAGTCCAAACTTGCAACATCAGCATAGGTTCCCAAAGCAACCAGATCTAAATATTGGGTCACTTTAGTGCTGCTTTTGCCTTGTTGGGTACGGTAACTTGCCAATTTCGCCAAAACATAGAAAGCGACACCAACGCCTGCAAGAGCTTTACTTGGAAAATCACAACCGAGTTGATTCGGATTCACCACCGCTTCAGCATTAGGTGTGGGTTTCGTGGTTAAGTGATGATCCGTAATGATCACTTGCATTCCCAATGCCTGTGCAGTTTCTACACCTGCATGACTAGAAATACCATTATCAACGGTAATCAATACATCAGGTTGATAGCTTTGCTTTGCAAGCTCAGCAATTTTAGGGGTTAAGCCATAACCGTACTTAAAGCGATCAGGCACTAAATATTCAACTTTCGCCCCCATTTCTTTAAGAACTAAGATCATGAGTGCTGTACTGGTCGCACCATCCGCATCATAGTCGCCAATGATAACGATTTGTTGCTGTCGATCTATCGCCTGATCAATCAATTCAACAGCCGCATCCAGTCCTTTTAAATGCGGTGGCATGATATGTTTGAGTTTCAGCTCAAGTTCTTGCTCAGACTGAACACCACGTCTTGCCAATATTTCTGCCATAAAAGACGGCACGCCCTGAAATTGTTCAGGGCGTGTCAAAAATGGTCTTTGTTGAATTTGAATCTGTGTCATTTATGGCATCAAGCGTTGGAGAATCCAAAGTCCATTGTGTTTTTCATAGCTTAAACGATCATGTAAACGATTTGGTCGCCCTTGCCAGAACTCGTAATAATCCGCTTCTAGGCGATAGCCGCCCCAAAATTCTGGTTTCGCAAGTTGCGCTTGCTCACCTACTTGGTCTTGTAAATCTTGAAAGCGCTGTTGTAATAACTCACGGCTTTCAATCGTGCCACTTTGCGGCGTACTAATATGCGCTGCGATCTGACTGTCACGTGGGCGCTTGTGATAATAATCGGTCGACTCTTGTTCAGAAATCTTCACAACCTTACCGCCAATACGCACCTGACGCTCTATACTCGGCCAGTAAAATAAAAGTTCAGCATAAGGATTTTCCGCAAGGTCTAATCCTTTTTGACTATCATAATTGGTGTAAAAATCATAACCAGCTTCTGTCGCACCACGTAACAAAACGGTTCGGACGTGTGGGCGACCTTGAGTATTTGCTGTCGCCAAAGACATCGCATACGGTTCATGTAATTGAGCAGTGAGTGCATGATTGAACCAATTCAAGAATTGCTCATGGGGATTTACACTCATCTGGGATTCGTGTAACTCACCTTGTTCATAACTTAAACGAAGTTCACTCAGGTCTTTAATGACATCATTCATTATTACTCTCCTTTAAGCAGCTTGAGCGTGAGCTCTGACTGCATCGGCTAAATGATTTGCGATGGCATCCACTTCCTGCTGTTGATCTCCTTCTACCATAACTCGAATCACAGGTTCAGTACCTGATTTACGAATCAAAATACGTCCACGCCCAGTCAATTCTTGTTCAGCTTTTTCAAATTCAGCAACAAGAGCAGGAACAGCATATGGATCAATCATATGCTGTAAACGAACATTGATTAACACCTGTGGAAATAATTCAAAGTCTGCAACTAATTCATGTAATGCTTTGGCTTGCTCAACCATCACCGTGAGCACTTGTAATGCCGCAATAATCGCATCACCTGTTGTACTCTTATCCAAAGTCAAAATATGACCTGAAGGCTCACCACCAATTGACCAATTATTTTCTTCAAGTGATTGTAATACATAGCGATCGCCAACTTTAGCACGAACAAAACCAACGTTCGCTTTTGCTAATGCCAACTCAAGCGCCATATTACTCATGACTGTTCCAACAATACCCGCTGGTTTATTTTTAACCTGAGTAGCAAGGATATACAGGATATGGTCACCATCAACCAATTGACCATTTTTATCCACCATAACGACACGATCTGCATCACCATCAAACGCAATACCTAAATCGGCTTGGTGATCAACCACAGCCTTTTGTAGAAATTCAGGATGGGTTGATCCACAATTTTCATTGATATTTAAACCATCTGGTTCATTAAAAAGCGGGATTACTTTTGCACCTAGCTCTCTAAAAACTGAAGGACCAACGCTATATGCTGCGCCGTTAGCACAATCCACTACAATTTTGAGATTACTAAGATCGAAGTGGTATGGAAATGTTGATTTACAGAATTCGATGTATCGGCCATTGGCATCTTTGACACGAACACTTTTACCTAGGTTAGCCGTATCATCAATCACTAAATCTTTTTCTAATTCTTGATTGATCTCATTTTGTAAGGCATCTGGGAGTTTTTTACCTTCACCTGAGAAAAATTTAATCCCATTATCAAAGTAAGGGTTATGTGATGCTGAAATCACAATACCTGCATGTGCATGTAAAGCACGTGTTAAATGCGCTATAGCAGGCGTTGGTAATGGTCCCAACAAATGTACATACACACCTGCTGCATTTAAACCTGCTTGAAGAGCTGCTTCTAGAATATAACCTGATAAACGCGTATCTTTACCCATAACCACAATTGGTTTGTTTTTGGGACTATTTCTTTTTAATACTTTTCCTGCTGCAAATCCTAATTTTAATGCAAATTCAGGGGTAATCGGCATTTGTCCAAATTTGCCACGAATTCCATCAGTTCCAAAATAGCTCATTCTTTACTCGCTTTCTTATCTTTATATGACGTATCGTCATACCATTTTTCATCTGTTTTACTTTACACCAAAACAAAAAAACCGTCAGTGGACTGACGGTTTTTTTATTGCCAAAATTACTAAAGATCAACCTACACGATAGTTTGGTGCTTCTTTAGTGATCGTGACATCATGAACATGTGATTCAGACATGCCTGCTGAAGTAATTTTCACAAATTTCGCATTTTGACGAAGATCTTCAATCACAGATGAACCTGTATAGCCCATAGAAGAACGCAAACCACCCATCATTTGATGGATGATATTGCCCATTGGACCTTTGTATGGAACACGACCTTCGATACCTTCTGGAACCAACTTTTCAGCACCTGCTTTAGAGTCTTGGAAATAACGGTCAGCAGAACCTGTTGCCCCTGCCATCGCGCCCAATGAACCCATACCACGATACGCTTTATAGTAACGACCTTGGAAAAATTCAACTTCACCTGGCGCTTCTTCAGTACCAGCAAGGAGTGAACCGACCATGATCGTGCTCGCACCTGCGCCAATCGCTTTCGCCATATCGCCAGAGAAACGAATACCACCATCTGCGATCAATGGAATTTGATCTTTTAGTGCATTGGCAACGCTATCAATTGCCGAAATTTGCGGCATACCGATACCTGCCACAATACGTGTCGTACAGATCGAACCAGGTCCAATACCCACTTTAACGGCATCTGCACCTGCATCTAACAATGCTAAAGCTGCATCACCTGTTGCAATGTTTCCACCAATCACTTGAACTTGAGGATAATTTGTTTTTACCCAACGTACACGTTCAATCACACCCGCTGAGTGACCGTGTGCCGTATCTACGACAATCACATCTACACCCGCATCGACCAATGCTTCCACACGGCTTGGTGTTTCTACACCTGTACCAACTGCGGAACCAACACGTAAACGACCAAGGTCATCTTTACAGCTGCTTGGATAACTTTCCGCTTTACGGAAGTCAGTGACTGTAATTAAACCTTTGAGTTCATTGTGTTCACCAACAACTAGAACTTTTTCAATACGATGCTTTTGTAGCAATGCTTGAATATTTTCTTTCGACTCACCTTCACGAACAGTCACTAAACGGTCTTGACCCGTCATAATGTTGCTTACTGGTTGTTCAAGATTGGTTTCAAAACGAGTATCACGACCTGTGACAATACCCACAACTTTGCCATCTTTTACAACAGGTACACCGCTAATATTATTAGCTTGGGTAATTGCAATAAGTTCACGTACTGTCGTTTCAGGCGTTACTGTGATTGGGTCTTTCACCATCCCAGCTTCGAATTTTTTTACACGGCGTACTTCCGCGGCTTGTGCAGCGATATCCATGTTTTTATGCAAAATACCAATACCACCATTTTGCGCCATTGCAATCGCCATACGAGACTCAGTCACCGTATCCATTGCAGCAGAAACGAGAGGGATATTAAGTTGAATTCCGCGAGTTAAACGTGTCTTTAAGGAGACATCTTTTGGGAGAACAGTTGAGTAGGCAGGAAGTAATAAGACATCATCGAAGGTTAACGCTTCTTGAACGATGGTCAGCATAACAATCTCACTGGTAATTTCCGTGAGCTATTATAAACAAATTTCGATGTGATTTTCATTTTCTATGATGAAAATAATTTTATAAGTCGCTAGAGTATGTTTTACACAACATAGGTTCTATGTACGTCGGTAAAATTACTCTAACGAACTCGACCAAAATAATGACTGCTTTTGATTAGATCCCATGACAAGCTATCAGATGATTTATATACTCGGTTTGCTGTGCTGATATCGCTCAATATCATCACTTTTCCAAAGTGAAGTCCCTTCACTGATTCACTCATCAGGGTTTACCCAAGTTGATTGCCTATAACTTCAATTTAAGCAGGGCAACTAAAAACATATTCATTCATTAAATCTACGCCGCACTCTAGTTGCTCAATCCAATCCAAAAATTGCTTGATCATCTCTTTACCGACAAATGCTGTACCGTGCTGAGGCACGATCATATCAATATCCATTTGACGAACCATATTGACCCACAAACGAATGACTTTGTTGGAACACATATAACGTTGATGAAAGCCTTTCATCTTTTTAATATGCGCTTCAAAATCGGTAATAGGCTGACTTGCATCATCCACTATAGATGCGCCCATATCGCCTGAAAATAGAATCTTGGCCGTTGGATCGTAGAACTGGAAATTACCCACCGAATGCAAAAAGTGAGCAGGAATCGCTACGATTGCTGATTCACCTAAAGGAATCACTTGTCCCGTATCGGCAAGCTCAATTAAGCGGTCTTCCCAATTCCCTTTCATTCGATCACTCATAAATGCTGAGTTTAAATGCGGTAAAAAGCGTGCCCATAATTTAGACGCCACTACTTTCGCATCGGTATAAACTAACCAACGCGGCATCGAAGTAATAATATCGGGGTCTTGATGGGATGCCATCACATAATCCAAATTTTTCAATTTGGTATATCGATTCAGCTCCATTGTTAAAGGAACATACGTCAGATCACCACCTGGATCTAGAACCGCTGCACGATCGTGATCAATAATTAAAAATTGATTGGCTTGAATGCCTTCACCTTTGACTAAACTGGTAAAACTAATGCATTTATGCGTACCATTATCAAATAGTATTTGCGATGTAGTCCGCTCAAAACTCATATCAACCCCATAAAAATTCTTTAAATATGAAATATTTTAATTCCTTAATAAAATAATGGGATTTTATTATTGTTTCAATCAAATATTGTACTTTTATCATAATTTATAAAAAAAGATCCATGCATAAATGATGGATCTTTTTTGCGATTTAAATTTAATTAGAAGAAATAATGCTGTACCAAGGTTGAAATACCAACGACTAAGAAAATGGCAGCACCAATTTTATGAATAAGTGAAATTGGTAACTTATCAGCTAACTTATCGCCGATAAATACTGCTGGTGCATTCGCTAACATCATACCAAGCGTTGTACCACACATGACCCAAAAAATACTGTCAAAACGTGCAGCTAAAGCAACTGTAGCAATTTGGGTTTTATCACCAATTTCAGCCAAGAAAAATAGAATAAAAGTTGCACCAAACACGCCAAACTTTTGCCATTTATTAATACTTTCAGTTTCATCCCCTAATTCATCAGGAATGAGCATCCAAATCGCCATACCGATAAAACCAAGTGCCAAAATCCATAATAGAATTTCAGGACTCAGGACGGTCGTAATCCACTGACCTAATACTGCAGAGATACCATGATTAATCGTAGTAGCCAGTAAAATTGCAATTAAAATCGGAACAGGTTTACGGAAACGTGCGGCGAGTAATAATGCCAACAATTGCGTTTTATCGCCCATTTCAGCAAGGGCAACAATTGATGTGGAGATGAGGAATTCATACATAGTTGAATGCTCTGGCTAGCAAAATATACCGATGATCTACCCCTCCTGCTAGCCAAAATCAAATAGATTGATGCAGAGTGGTAAATCAAAGGTCTTGCCAACAAAAGCGCAGCTAAACAGCTGTTTTTGGTTCTTTGCTATGATGACCATGTTCTGTTGAACAATTATGTTGACCATCACCTCTTTACTTTGCGTAAAGAGCGGCTACTCCCCAATGAAGTGTTATTAGTTTATCAAACTCTTTAATTTTTTTAAATCACTATGCCCAAAATTTTTGGTAACCCCAAATCAGTAAACGAGCAACCCCCAATAACAAAGCTAAATTCACACTCAAACCAAAAAAACCAAAAATCCCCCAACCACTTGCACCACCAACATTTTGGGCTTGATATTCCATGCTAACCACAATTGTTGCAGCTAACACTTCCAAACCCATGACGATGTACATCACCCAATCTGATGCAAAATGTAGAAAATTGACCCACAAACCCATTAATACAAAAATAATAAGTAATATCGGTAATACAACTCGATAAATGATTAACATCCTTGCTCCTTATTCCAAATAAATACTTCTTTCAACTATATTAATTTTAGACAAAAGCTTGCGTAAATAAAGTCGATTTTTTAATGCTATAAATAGAAAACCTCGCATATGCGAGGTTTCCATCGTTTAAAAGCACTAAAGCAATAAGCTACGAATATCTTTTAAAAGCTTGGTCAACTTATTGGTAAAACGTGCAGCATCAGCACCATTAATCACACGGTGATCATAAGACAATGACAATGGCAACATTAAGCGCGGTTCAAAGTCTTTACCATTCCATACAGGTTGCATGGTTGCTGGTGAAATACCCAAAATCGCGACTTGCGGCCAATTCACCAATGGCGTAAATGCAGTTCCACCAATACTACCTAAGCTGGTAATGGTGAAGTTAGCGCCTTGTAAATCTTTCGGCGACAATTTACGATCACGGGCTTTTTGGCTGAGCTCAGCCAATTCAGCTGCAATTTGCTTAATCGACTTTTGATCAGGATTACGCAATACAGGAACGGTTAAACCATCTGGTGTTGCCACCGCGATTCCCATATGGATTTCGTTACGTAACAATACCGATTTTTGATCATCCGCCAAATGCCCAGCAAAATACGGCTCTTCTTTTAACAAGTGCGCAACCGCCTTAGCAATAAAGGCCAAGATGGTTAAGCTCAAACCTTGCTTTTTAAAGCCATCTTTCAGTTCACCGCGCCATGCTTCAAGCTCGGTAATATCCGCCAAGTCAAACTGCGTCACTTGCGGAATGAAATTGTTCAATGACAATTGCGGTACAGACACTTGCTGTAAACGCGTCATTGTTTTCACTTCACCGCCACCAAATGCACTAAAGTCTGGTAACTTCGGTAAGCCTGAAGCCACTGCTGCCGCTTGTGGTACAGCGGTGGGTTGTGGTGCGGTCAGACGTGTTTTCACATAGGCAAAGACATCGTCTTTCATCACACGACCATGTTCACCTGATGCTTTCACCTGTCCAAGAACCACACCTAACTCACGTGCCAGTTTACGCACGGCTGGACCCGCATAGACTTTCGCATTGTCAGCTTCTTGCTGTTTAGTCAACTTCTCAGCTTGTGCAGGTTCACTTGGTGCTACTGCCTGTGGTTTTGCTGGTGCAGGTTGAGTAGCAGCTGGTTGAGCTTTTGGTGCAGATGCTGGTGCACCGGCCTGACCACTGACCTCAATCGTAGCCAAAGCCACGCCTTGACGCACTTCTTGATTGGCAGAGACATGGATCGCTTTCACAATCCCTGCTACTGAACTTGGCACTTCAACCGAAGCCTTATCTGACTCAACCACGCATAAGCTTTGTTGAGCTTCAACGCGATCACCAACATTGACCAGAATTTCTGAAACCAATGCTTTTTCTACACCTAGATCAGGTACTTCAATTTCAACATTACCTGTTGATGTATTGCTTGCGGCTGATACTTCTGTAGTTGCGACTGGCGCTTCTGGTTGAGCTGGAGCTGCTTGCGGTTCAGATGACGTTGCAGCGCTCGCAGTCTTGACCTGAATCAATACCACCCCTTCTTTAACACTATCACCTTCTTTGATTTGGATTGATTCAACAATCCCCGCAACCGAGCTTGGTACTTCTACAGTCGCTTTGTCCGATTCAACCACAACAATACTTTGTTCTGCATCAATTTCATCCCCAACTTTCACAAGGACTTCAGCAACCAATGCTTTTTCAACACCAATATCTGGTACTTTGACATCCACAACTTGCGAAGTAGTAGCAGCTGGTTTTGCAACCGGTGCTGGTTGAGTTTCAGCTTTCTCAGCTTGTGTTTCTACTTTTGGCGCTTCTGACTTCGGTGCTTCTTTCGCAGGTGCTTCAGTAGCAGACTCAGGCTCTAGTTCAACCAAAGCAACCCCTTCGGACACTTCATCACCTTGTTGAACTAAAATACTTTTCACAATACCTGCTGAAGTGCTCGGCACTTCAACGGTTGCTTTATCGGACTCTAAAACCAAAATGCTATCGTCAACAGCAACATGGTCGCCGACTTTCACCAAAATTTCTGCAACCAGTGCTTTATCTACGCCAATATCAGGTGCTTGGATTTGCATAATTATTTCCCCTCACCTGTTTGTGTTTCATTGTATTCAGCAACTGCCTGAACTTCTGGATGCGCTTGTGGCACCCATGCAACTGGACGATCCGTATCTAACTCAAAGTTAGAAATTGCATCTTTCACTAACCGTGCATCTACTTCGCCTTCGTCCGCTAGTTTTTTCAAAGTCGCAACCACGATATGTGCAGCATCAACACCAAAGAAACTACGTAAGTTCGCGCGTGTATCTGAACGCCCGTAACCATCTGTACCTAATGCAACAAATGGACGACCATCCGGAAGATATGCACGGATTTGTTCACTGTACGCACGCATATGGTCTGTGGCAGAAACAACAATACCTTCAGTACCACGTAACTGTTTAGATACCCAAGATTCTTTCACTTCTTCAGCAAGCGCAAGCGGGTGTAGGCGGTTATATTCTTCACATGCCATCCCATCACGTGACAACTCATTGAAGCTCGTTACACTCCAAACATTTGAGTGGATTTGATATTCATCACGTAAGATTTTCGCAGCTTTGATCACCTCACGAAGAATGACACCTGAACCCATTAATTGAACAGTTGCTTTTTCATCTTTTTCGAACAAGTACATACCACGTTTAATGCCTTCCTCAGCGCCTTCTGGCATTGCAGGATGCTCGTAGTTTTCGTTCATTACAGTGAGGTAGTAGAACACACGCTCTTGGTTCACATACATACGTTGTAAACCGTCATGAACGATTACAGCTAACTCATAGCCAAAACATGGATCATAAGATACACAGTTTGGAATCGTGTTCGCCAAGATATGTGAATGACCATCTTGATGCTGTAAACCTTCACCGTTCAATGTGGTACGACCAGCAGTCGCACCAAGCAAGAAACCTTGTGCTTGTGCATCACCCGCAGCCCATGCAATGTCACCAATACGTTGGAAACCAAACATTGAGTAGTACATGTACATTGGAATCATTGGTAAGTTATTGGTTGAATAACTGGTTGCCAACGCAGCCCATGCGCTCATCGCACCCGCTTCGTTAATTCCTTCTTGCAGCATGTGACCATCACTTGCTTCACGGTAATGCATTAACTGTTCTTGGTCTTCTGGGGTATATTTTTGACCGTGAGCCGCATAAATACCAAGCTGACGGAACATCCCTTCTAAACCAAAAGTACGTGCTTCATCTGGAACGATTGGCACGACGCGATCTTTAATTGCTTTTTCTTTCAGTAACGCAGCAATTAAACGAACCATCAGCATGGTGGTCGATTGCTCTTTACCGCCAGAACCATTTAATACAGCATCAAATACTGATAATTCAGGAATCGCTAAAGTTTCGCTCTCACGACGACGTGCAGGTAGGTAGCCACCTAATGCTTCACGACGCGCCTTCATGTACTTCATTTCTGGAGAGTTTTCACTTGGGCGATAGAATGGAAGCTCTTCTAACTTGTCATCTGTAAATGGCAAATTAAAACGGTCACGTACATATTTCAAAGAGTCGATCTGCATTTTTTTGATTTGATGCGTTTTGTTCACCGCTTCAATTTCTTCAGACAAACCATAGCCTTTAACCGTTTTTGCAAGGATAACAGTTGGTTGACCTTTGGCTTTCATTGCTTCTGCATAGGCAGCAAAAACTTTGTACGGATCATGACCACCACGGTTAAGATTATCGATGTCTTCATCGCTTAAATCTTTTACCAGTTCCGCAGCTTCTGGATACTTGCCAAAGAATTTTTCACGGGTATATGCACCACCTTTCACTTGATAGCGTTGATATTCACCATCCACTGTTTCTTCCATCACCGCTTTTAAAGCGCCTGAAGCATCTTGAGCAAGCAATGGATCCCAATGACGGCCCCACACTACTTTAATCACGCGCCAGCCCGCACCACGGAATAAAGATTCTAATTCTTGAATAATTTTACCGTTACCACGTACAGGACCATCGAGACGCTGTAAGTTACAGTTAACAACCCAGATCAAGTTATCAAGTTTTTCACGACCAGCAAGTGAAATTGCACCAGTACTTTCTGGCTCATCCATCTCACCATCGCCCAGATATGCCCAGACTTTACGATTTTCTTCTTTAATCAAACCACGATTCATCAAGTACTTTTGAATGTGTGCTTGGTAAATCGACATAATTGGACCCAAACCCATGGACACGGTTGGGAACTGCCAATAGTCCGGCATTAAATAGGGATGTGGATAACTCGGAAGACCATTACCACCGACTTCACGGCGGAAATTATTCAATTGATCTTCAGTTAAACGTCCTTCCAAGAATGAACGTGCATAGATACCAGGGGCACAGTGACCTTGGTAATAAATCATGTCGCCGCCAAAGTTATTACTGTTTGCGCGGAAGAAATGGTTAAAACCAACATCATATAAGGTTGCAGACGATGCGAAACTTGCAAGGTGACCACCGAGGTCATCGCCCGTTTTATTCGCACGTAATACCATTGCCAAAGCATTCCAGCGGATCAATGCGCGGATACGGCGTTCCATATCTTGGTCGCCTGGCATCGCGGGTTGTTCTTCAACAGAAATCGTATTGAGATAAGGTGTATTTAAGCGTTGGATCGGAACATGTTTTGCAATAGCCTGTTGATAAAGTTTTTCTAATAAGAATGCGGCGCGTTCCGTGCCCATATGTTGTAATACTGAATCAAATGCTTCTTGCCATTCTTGGGTTTCCTGCGCGTCTGAGTCGCCATAAAACGCCATACAATTCACCTTTTCCCTTAAGTTATTTTGACCTTATATATTTATCATGTTTTGGCGCTATGGAGGTATCGCCCCAAATGAATACAAAATCCCTTAATATTTTCTTGCTAAATAGTCATTGACTTAAATGAAACAAAAAATATAAAAAAACGCCAATTAAGGCGCTTTCTTTTAAAAATTAATATACAACTGTTAACAAATTAGCTTAAGGCAACATGGCAAGATAAGTTGTTGGATTTTTACGTTGACCATCTTTGACAACTTCAAAATGCAAATGTGGTCCTGTACAACGTCCAGTACAGCCTACATTGGCAATATGTTCGCCTGCACTAACGCGATCACCCGCATTCACCATTAAGCGTGAAGCATGTGCATAACGAGTGATATAACCGTTGCCATGATCGATTTCAACATATTGACCATAACCTGACCCCCAACCTGATTTGGTTACAACACCAGAACCCGTTGAATAAATAGGTGTACCTGATGGTGCTGCTAAATCAACACCCGAATGATGACGTGTCGTTCCTAATAAGGTGCGATTGCCCCATGTTGAACTTACTCGCCCTTCTTGAAGTGGATGATTAACTAGCCACGAATAACCTGTATTTGCTGAAAAAGATGGTGCATTATCTTCGGCAGTCGATGAAATCGCTGAACGACCATATTTTCTTTCGATCGTAGCATTATTCAATTCAATGGTTTTTTCGCGCAATTTAACTGATACATTCGATACGGCAGGCAAATCAATATCATCAGGATGGCTATAAGAACCTTGTGCTAAGGTTTTAGATAATTGCTCTAGGCGGTCACCATCTGTTGCTTGACCAATATTTTGATAATCTGCAAAAGCAACCGAAGCGGCTGAAGCAGCGAGTGAGAATGCAAGTAAAATACGACGCGTATGCATAAAAAACCTCTTGAAACCGTCCTTAAATAGTTCCTTTATCATCTCTTCCTTGATAACAGTTAAAATGAACGCTTAAGATGAGCAGATAACCTCGAAGGAAGTTAACATGTCTGAACCTAGCAACGTTTTTCAACAGAAAGGACAACACATAAAAACTGGAAACTTAACGTTTCTGACTACGCAAGTGACTCAATGGAAACAACTTACGAAAATTATTCAACCTATACTGCCCCAACCAGAGCAATGGCAGGTTGTTTGTTATCAACATGGTGTTTTGATCATAACTGGTGAAAATCAAGCGATGATTAGTCAACTCAGCTATTTACAAAGCAACTATGTTGCGCAGTTAGCTCAATTAGAAGGACTCAAAGACTTACGAAAAATCCAAGTTCGTCTAAGAAACAAAATGAATGTTCCTCGTGAACCTTCTCCCCCATCTAAAACACTTTCTTCAGAAACCCAAGAGCAGTTACGCAGCGCCGCTGAATATGTGAGCGACCCTAAGCTTAGCCAAGCTTTACTACGTTTGGCAAGCAATAAAAAGTAAACCACTTATCTTAGGTATTGAAATATACACTTATTTTATGTGAACTAAATCTCAACTTTTATTGTTATAATATAACATATCCAATAAAAGACAATGACTTATGTCACACTCACATAAGAAATCGGACAATCATTATCGTTATTAAATGTTACAATTTCATAACTGCTCGGATCATTTTGAACATTGCGTAACAGCTGATTATTGAGTGCATGCCCTGATTTATAGCCATCAAACTTAGCAATTACCTGATGACCTAATAAATATAAATCACCAACAGCATCTAAAATCTTATGACGCACGAACTCATCAGCAAAGCGTAATCCCTCTTCATTAACCACACCTGTATCATCAACACCAATCGCGTTCTCTAAGCTCGCCCCTAAAGCCAGATTATTCGCCTTTAAATAATCAAGATCTTTCATAAAGCCAAAAGTTCGCGCTTCACTGACTTCGTATACAAAAGTTTCCGTTGAAAAATCAATCGACACGGATTGGTATTCTTTAGCAAATGCGGGATGATCAAAATCAATCGTAAAGTTGAGTTGAAAACCTGAATGCGGGGTGAAAATAGCACGCTTATCTTCAATGAGTGCTTCAACAGGTTTTAGAATTCTAATAAATTTCTTTGGTGCATCTTGTTCCGCTAACTCACCTTGCATGAGTAAATAAATAAATGGCCCTGCGCTGCCATCCATAATCGGGACTTCTGAAGCAGAGACTTCGATGATTAAATTATCAATGCCTAATCCTGCTATAGCACTCATCACATGCTCAATCGTACCGACTTTTATATCTTCTCGCACAAGATTGGAACACATAAATGCTTCTTGAATGAGTAAAGCATTCGCAGGAATTTCTACAGGAGGATTGAGGTCAATACGGCGAAAGATAATACCTCCATCAATATGGTGAGGAACAAAATTAATCAGCACCTTTTGACCACTATGCAGACCAATACCGCTCGCTTTCACCACACGCTTGAGAGTACGTTGTTTCACCATACCATGACAACTTCATTTGCAAAAACCGATATAAGTTAGCATATTTTGCCATTTTAAAAAAATAAAAAAGGGAGCAATTACTTGCCCCCTCTCTCTAAACATATGATTTTATTATTTACGCTGCTGATTTTTCAGATAGTCTTGAATACTCATTGGCGATGAACGTGGTGTAGAACTTGGCGCTGCTGTAGCAGGTACGTCTACATTTGCACGTTTACTGATCGCTGGAACATCATCTTCATCAACTGGCTGCTGAGCAACTGCTTGAACAGGTGCATGATGTGCAGTCACTGTACGTTTCTTATGTTCAACTTCAGATGCATTACGGGTCAAACCAGTCGCAATCACAGTGACACGAAGTTCATCACGTGCATCAGGATCAAATACCGTACCGTAGAAGATTTCACCTTCATCCAAATCAACGATTTGGTTGACCACATCGGTAATAATTTCAGTTTCACGCAAGGTGATATCATCACCACCCGTGATATTGATCAGTACACCTTTCGCATTGATAATATTCACATTATCCAATAACGGGCTACGAATCGCTTGTTCAGCAGCTTGGCGCGCACGGTCTTCACCACGACCCAAACCCGCACCCATCATAGCATAACCACGAGTACTCATGGCTGTTTTCAAGTCTGCAAAGTCGAGGTTAATATGACCACGATTTACAACCAAGTCAAAGATACTACGAACGGCATTTAATAATACGTCATCTGCCTTTTTATAGGCATCTTTCATTGAAATATCGCCATAAACGCTGAGTAAGCGTTGGTTTGGAATGATAATCAGTGAGTCAACATGAGCCTCTAATGCATCTATCCCTTTTTCAGCTGATTTTTGACGGCGACGACCTTCGAAATTAAACGGGGTCGTTACTACACCTACGGTCAAGATGCCCATTTCTTTAGCAACTTCAGCCACAACTGGCGCAGCACCTGTTCCAGTACCACCACCCATCCCCGCGGTTACGAATACCATATCCGTACCTTCAAGGTGTTGGCGAATCACTTCGCGGCTTTCTTCAGCTGCGATTTGTCCAACTTCAGGGTTTGCACCTGCACCTAATCCACGCGTACTTTGCTCACCTAATTGGATTTTAAAAGGGGCATTCATGCTATCAAGTGCCTGTTTGTCAGTATTGGCACAAACAAACTTTACACCTTGAATATCGGATTGCACCATATGTTGGACAGCATTACCACCACCACCACCAACACCAAATACTGTGAAACGGGCTTGACCGTTGCCATCGTCTAGTTCATCTTCTATAAATTCAAATGAGGCCATGACCTTTAAATTTCCTAATATATTAAGTGGCAGTCACTTCAGCCCGTTACTGCCCTGATTTTTAAAACAACCGATGTTTAGGATGCTGTTCAATAATACATAGCTTGTCAAGTACAACGACTCACTATTACAACTTCCTAACAATTTTCCCCAAAATAAGTACAACTTAAAATATGGCTTTTAATTTGCTATTTAATGCATTCCAACCATTCGTAACACGATCCATGAAACTACGATCATTGGCTTCTTCCGGCTCTTCTACTGCATCCTGCAAATCACTTTGGCTAAACATCAATAATCCTGAAGCTGTCGCATACATTGAACGACGTAAGGCCGCAAGATGCTGGTCTTCAGCATAAACCTGTAAAGGTGGATTACCCAAATGTGCAGATACACCAAGCATACGACGTGCCAAATTCACCATACCTTCAATTTGACAAGCATCACCTGTGAGTACAACCCCATGATATAAACCATGTATTGCCCCACTATGCTCCAATTCTTCACGAATTAATGTAAAGATTTCTTCATAGCGCGCAATAATAATTTCTGCAAGCTCAATACGACTAATGGTCTGTTGTCCATCAATCGCTTGCACTTGGATCATATGGTCAGGTTTCACTACACTGAGATCAACACAACCATGTAAAATTTTAATACGTTCAGCTTCTTCAGTGGTCGTTTGTAAAACCGCTGCAATATCGCGGGTCACATTTTCACCACCACGTTGCAAGGTACGTACTAAAGCTAAACGACCATCTAAATATACTGCGATATTGGTAATCCCTGCACCAATATCAACTAAGCATACGCCATATTCTTTTTCATCTTTGAGCAAACTAGCTTCAGCCGTAGCTAAACTAGATACCACCATTTTCTCTACCCCGATATTCGCACCTTTCATGGCACGATCAAGGTTTTGCATGGTACTAATCGGCATCATCATCAATTGATAATGCCCGGTCATGCTATGAGCCGACATATTGACTGGGTTCTGCACCCATTCAGCCGAATCACCCAACTCGAAGCCTAATGGAACAGCACTCGCAAGATAATAATCTGGCGATACATGGCTCGCCTTGGCTAACTCTAATGCTCTAACCACTTCATTTGTCGTAATAATATGATCATGATTAGCTACTGGTGTACGGCCTGATGCATAAAAACTTTGCAATTCAGTACTTGGAATTGACACCCATGCGCTATGGATACGACACTCAGCCATATCTTCGGCTTCAGAGACTGCATTTTTAATCGCAGCAATCACCTTATCCAAGCTCACAATTTTGCCTTTAACCATGCCTCGGTTGCGAGCAGTTGCCATGCCAATCACTTGGATCTTATCCGGTGCATGGACCTTACCAATCAAAACTGAGACTTTATGCGTCCCAATATCAATCGCAACAACTGAGGAAACAGCTTCACTCATTACTTCATTACCATATCTTTTGTTGTTTAGTACGGGCAAACTGCCTGTTATTTTCAAGCCACGTATTATGGCTTTGCCTGAATTGCCCCTGCAAGGCTTGTGTCATCAATCGTTACAACTAACTGACCGTTGACAATCTTTGGCGGGATTGCGTTTTTCCATTGAATGGCCAAGCCATTCCGATAACGCAAATCAATTGCTGAGATTTTCGACCATACAGGTTTGAGATCCGTTTGTGCCAAATGGCTTAAGCGTTGAAGCTTGTTCATGGTTTGATCTTGATCCACAATAATCCGTAGACCCGAATCAAACTGCATAAACCACGTCATTCGCTCTGTTAAATACAATTCTTTTAATCTTAAATTCGCTGGATGAAACAGTTGATTAATTTCATTATAGCGACGCATCATCATTTTGGATTGGCTGACTGGCCCATGTAAAAGTGGCAAGTTTGGATGTACTTTTAATATAGCTTCACTAAAGACATCACCATTATCACTGAGCAAACGCCCTGTTCCCCAACGCGCAATTGCGTGACGCGGCATAACTCTTACACGAATCCCATTCGGCCAAGCTCGTGATACCACGACACGGTCAACCCAAGACACTTTTAGCGCCTGATCTCGAATTTGCTCTAAATCGGAAGTGAAATAGTTATCTTTGATAATTGGACTTAGATATTGCACTAACTGCTGATTTTCAATATCCGAGTTAGTCCCAACCACCTGTAATTGTGCGACTTTTGCATCAGTCATCACTTTATATAAGCCATAGAGACCAATTGCCAATACAATAAAAGCAATGATCAACAACGCCCAGCCACCTGCATTCATCATTTTTTGTTTCTGTGAAGGCGGTTTCTCATGAATCGAGCTAATGGCTGGCCGTATTTTACGGCGCATAGAAGCAGGGAGTTGAGCCATATATCATTAAGCCGATTGGGTTAAAGTTTGCTCTAAAATTGCAACACAGAGCTGATCGAAACTATAACCTACGGCTTGAGCTGCTTTAGGCACTAAAGAATGACTGGTCATTCCCGGTACGGTATTGACTTCTAACAACCAGAAATTGCCTTGCTCATCCTGCATTGCATCAATACGCCCCCAACCTTCCGCACCAACTGCTTGAAAAGCACGTAGACACAATGCTTGTAAGCTTTTCTCTTCATCTTCGCTTAAACCACAAGGAATGCCATATTCCACGTCATTGCGTTGATACTTTGCCTCATAGTCATAGAAAGCAACGTCTGCTGGCGGTTGTAAACGAATCACAGGCAGCGGTTGTCCATTCAAGAATGAAATGGTGAATTCACGACCCGTAATCCACTTTTCAGCCATCACGATAGCGTCATGCTGTGTCGCTTTCTCAATCGCAGCCGCAAAATCTTCTGCTTTTTCAACCTTACTCATGCCAACACTTGAGCCCTCATGTACTGGCTTGATAATGACAGGTAATCCTAAGTCTGCCACGACAGCATCTAGGTCAGAATCTTTGGTAATAATGCGATATGGTGCGGTCGGTAAATCGCTCCCTTGCCAAATTTGTTTGGTTTTGACTTTGTCCATCCCAATCGCAGAACCCTGCACACCCGTGCCTGTGTATGGAAGGTTTAACCACTCCAACACACCTTGGATCTGACCATCTTCACCACCACGACCATGCAATACGATAAAAGCACGATCATAACCGACTAACTCAGTCACGCTTCGCTCTTGTGGATCAAATGCTTCTGCTTGCACACCTGACCGCAACAAAGCCTCTAAAACGGCTTGACCACTATCCAATGACACAGCACGTTCAGCCGACTTCCCACCAAACAACACAGCAACTTTGCCGAATTTTGCAGCATTTGACACGTTTATATCCTTAAAAAAACTTCATATATTCTATTAAATTCCTCCCCACCTCCCTTTTCAAAGGGAGGAGTTCCCCCTTTAACAAAGGGGGTTAGGGGGATTTGGCATACAAACGATGCTGAGCCAATTCTACCGAAATTGCGCCCACGTTACCCGCGCCTTGTGTTAATAGCAAGTCATTCGCTTGTAACACTTTTTGTAAAACATTCGGCAAATTGCCATCAACTGGATCAACTAGAATCGGTTCAACTTCACCACGTAAACGAATACTGCGTGCCAAAGCACGGCTATCCGCACCCACAATCGGTTTTTCACCTGCTGGATAGACTTCCAGTAATAACAGTTGATCCACTTGCGATAACACATCGACGAAATCATCAAAACAATCACGGGTACGACTATAACGATGTGGTTGGAACAACATTACCAAACGACGGTCGGGATGGCTGGCACGCGCTGCTTTAATGGTGGCTTCTACCTCTTTCGGATGGTGACCATAGTCATCGACCAATTTCACCAAGCCTTCGCCCACTTCAAATTCACCTTGAACTTGGAAGCGACGACCCACTCCACTGAAGCCTTCTAAAGCACGGCAAATCGCACCATCAGAAACACCTTCATCAGTTGCCACACCAATCGCAGCCAATGCATTCAAGACATTATGCAGACCTGGTTGATTGATGGTGACACGTAATGGCTCACGATCTTTACGCAGTACAGTAAAGTGCGATTGCATACCTTCTTGTACCACATCGACTGCACGAATATCGTTATCTTCACCAAAACCGTAAGTCAAAGTTGGACGACCAATACGAGGAAGAATTTCACGAATATTGGCATCATCACCACAGACGACTGCCAAACCATAGAATGGTAAATTATGTAAGAACTGAATAAAGGTATCTTTTAACTTATCAAAGCTACCTTCATAAGTGTCCATATGATCTGCATCAATATTGGTCACGATCGCAGCCATCGGTTGCAAATACAAGAAAGATGCATCTGACTCATCGGCTTCTGCAACGATAAAACGGCTTTCACCCAGTGCAGCATTGACACCTGTGCTATTCAGCAAACCACCAATCACGTAAGTTGGATCTAGATTTTCTTCTGCCAACATCGTCGTTAATAAACTAGTCGTTGTGGTTTTACCATGTGTCCCTGCAACTGCAATACCGTGACGATAACGCATCAACTCACCTAGCATTTCTGCACGGCGCACAATCGGTGTGCGTTGTTCAATCGCGGCTTTAATTTCTGGATTTTCAGGATCAATCGCAGTTGATACTACTAGCACATTGGCATTTTTAATATTTTCAGCCGAATGCCCAATATAAACTTTAATACCATTGCTTTCGAGTTGCGCTGTGGTCTTTGAGGCTTTAATGTCTGAACCAGAAATTTTATAACCTTGATTGGCCAATACCTCGGCGATACCACACATCCCCGCACCACCAATCCCAACAAAGTGGATATGTTTAATACGGCGCATTTCCGGCACTTTGATGAGCTTTTTGGCTTGGTTTGGATTTTTTGGAGACATAAATAAACTCGAATTACAATTTTTTAATCAGATCAACCACATGCTGAGTTGCATTCGGTTGTGCTTGTTGACGTGCTTTAATTGCCATTTCAGACAGTAGTTGGCGATTTAATAATGTGGCTAACAACTCATCTAAAACAGCGGGTGTCATGTCTGCTTGTTGACAAATCTTCGCAGCGCCGACATTTGCTAAAAATTTCGCATTTGCGGTCTGGTGATCATCCACTGCGATAGGCAGCGGAACAAACACTGCAGCAAGACCCGCAGTTGCGACTTCTGTAACCGTTAATGCGCCAGCACGGCAAATAATTAAATCAGCGTCACTGTAGGCTTTTGCCATATCATGAATAAATGGCTCAACTTGAATATTCAAACTTGCAGGCGCACCCTGATAACGCTCACGCGTTGTATCTTGCTGATTTTGGCCACATTGATGAAACACATTCAATGGAACATTGACCTTTTTCAGAGCTTCAGGCAAACGCTCATTCAGTGCTTGTGCACCCAGTGAACCACCAACAATCAAAATATTCAGTGGTAATTGTTCTTGCTCACGGGTTTGATAACGCCATGATGGGTTCAAAATCGCAGTAATTTCAGCACGCACAGGATTGCCTGTGGTCACGACTTTATCACTGTTTGCAAATGTATTTGGAAAAGCCTGACACACGGTCTTGGCAATACGCGCCAATTGGGTGTTGGTAAATCCTGCAATGGCATTCTGTTCATGGATTAACACAGGAATACCGAGTAAACGTGCAGCCAAGCCACCTGGTCCAGCGACATAACCACCGAAACCCGCCACAGCATCAATGTTTAATTGCTTCATATAGCGCATCGCGCTTAATGTTGCTTTTAGAATTTTAAATGGCGCAGTCAGCTTACGTAAAATACCATTCCCACGTACGCCTTGAATATCAATTTGATAAATCGGAATATTTTGATCTTTAAGTAACCGATTTTCCATTCCTGTAGGCGTCGCTAACCAAGAGACTTGGCAGCCTTCTTGTTGCAGTTGTTTGGCAACAGCAAGCGCAGGGAAAACATGCCCACCTGTACCAGCGGCCATCATCATGACATGTTTAGCTTTGTTCTGTGGTGAATTGGTCACGGTCTAATTCTTCAACTCAAAAGAAGGTTATCGTCTATTGTTTTCGGGAGTTATTCTAATCCTAAAGCTTCATTCACGAAAAGCGAATTTCACCTGTTTACAACAGAAAGCTAAGCTTTTTTTAATTCTTTGTTGAAAACAAGGTTCTGCCAATATCCAAACGCCCATTTGCACATAAATTTAATCGAAATACAAACGGGCAGTTTGGTCAAAAAATGGCGTAATCTTAGCTGTTTCGCCCCACTTCTAGCACATCAAATAAATCGTCTGCAATCGAGGTTCCAAATTGTGCATCAATCTCACGGATACAGGTCGGACTGGTGACATTAATTTCAGTGACATAATTGCCAATCACATCAAGACCGACAAAAACCAAACCTTTTTCACGCAGGAAAGGCCCGACTTTCGCCGCAATCATTTTGTCATTTTCAGTGAGTGGACGTGCCTGACCTAGACCACCTGCTGCCAAATTACCTCGTACTTCACCATTTTGCGGAATACGCGCTAAACAATATGGAATCGGTTCACCATTGACCATCAAGATACGCTTATCACCTTCAACAATTTCAGGAATATAGCGTTGTGCCATGATTGGACATGTACCCATTTCGGTGAGCATTTCCAAAGTTGAACCAATATTTACCCCATCTTGGTATAAACGGAAAATACCCATCCCACCCATACCATCCAAAGGTTTCACAATCACATCGCCATGTTCTTTAATAAATTCACGAATCAAGCTTTGTTGTGAAGTCACTAAAGTTGGCACTTGAAGTTCTGGAAATTGAGTCGCGAACAACTTTTCATTACAGTCGCGTAGCGATTGTGGTTTATTAATAATCCATGCCCCTTCACGTTCAGCTTGTTCCAGAATATAAGTGGTATAGACAAAATTCATATCAAACGGTGGGTCTTTACGCATCAGCACCACATCGTAATCCGCCAATGACTCTTTGCGCTTCTCGCCCAACTCATAATAATGATCGTAATCTTCGAAGACTTTAAGCGGTGAAATCAAGCCAAAAGCTTTGCCTTGATCGATATATAAATCGTGTTGTAATGCATAACCCAATTCATGACCGCGACGGCTTGCCGCCCATAACATTGCCATCGTGGAATCTTTCTTGAGATTCACTGTTTCAATTGGGTCCATCACCACAAGTACACGCATAGTTTGACGCTCATATTTTTAATCTTGGCAAAAAGTATAGCGAAGTTTAATGGTGATGTTTAAACAAGTTATGTAATTATTAAATGTAAAAAATTCTAATTTATTCAAATCACTAGATTCGATTTATTTAAATAGATGACTTTCTGAGTGATAAAAATTAAAAAATTACTGGTAGATGATTTCGATACCAGTAATTTCTAAAGCATTCAATTTTATATTCAACTTATGCCAAGAGTTTCTGAATATCTTTGCTAATTTTTTCAGGTTTGGTGGTTGGTGAATAGCGTTTGATGACTTCACCATTTTGGTTAATCAAAAACTTGGTGAAATTCCATTTGATGCTTTCACTACCTAAAATACCTTTGGCTTCTGAAGTGAGATATTTATAAATCGGATGTGCATTTGAGCCATTCACATCAACTTTGGCAAACATTGGAAATGACACCCCATAGTTGCGCTGACAGAAGCTGCCAATTTCTTCATTGCTTGATGGGTCTTGGTTAGCAAACTGGTTACATGGAAAGCCTAAAATCACTAAACCTTGTTGTTGATAGTCCTGATATAGCTTCTCAAGTCCTTCGAATTGTGGGGTTAAGCCACATTGACTTGCCGTGTTCACCACCAATAAAACTTTGCCTTGATAATCTGCAAAGTTCTTTTGCTCACCTTCTAAAAGTTCAGCCTGAAAATCATAAATTGTGGTCATACAACATCTCGCTCTGATTCAATCAATCTTATTTGCTTAATAGCTTTGTCTATTTGTTCAGCTATGCGAATTAATATTGCACACAATTATATTGTGTGCAAGTTAATTATGCACAATATACTTTTGGGACTTTTCAACTTATACTGCTTATGAGCAATTACGATGTTAAGGACAGAATCATGAGCGAATTTTCTCTTTTAGAAAACAAAGTGTGTTTTGCGATGTATTCCGCGACCAATGCAATGATTCGCCAATATCGTCCTTTGCTTCAGGAATACGATCTGACCTATCCGCAGTTTATTGTGTTACTGGCTTTGTATGAAAAGGACAATGTAACGTTGTCTGAAATTGGTCAAAAAACCTTTTTTGATTCGGGCACCCTGACGCCAATTATTAAAAAACTCGAAGAAAAACAGTTTTTAAAGCGCGTTGCGGTGAAAGAAGATGAGCGTATGAAAAAAGTGATCTTGCTTGAAAAAGCACTTGCTGCAAAAGATGAAATTACCTTAATTCCTTTTAAACTCGCCTGCTCTTTGGGTGTGGATCCAAATGATTTGGTGGCAATTCATAATCTATGCCATCGTTTTTTAAAGGGTTTAGAGGATTATAAACTCGAAAGTTTGAGTGAATAAATGCAACAAGCCATTGTTGGATTTCATCTCGATGAAGAAAATCATTGGGTGGCTGACCTAGCCTGTGGTCATACGCAACATGTACGCCATGATCCACCGTGGCAAAATCGCCCTTGGGTTTTGACGGAGCAAGGGCGTAAAGAAAAGTTAGGGGTGATGTTGGAATGTAAAAAGTGTGAGGAAGAATGATTCACATAAGAGATTTTATATTGAATATAAGTATGGAAACATGTCGATGTGGTGTGTGAATCATAATCTCAGCCTACCCTATGTAGGAAAGTAAAATTATGAACTATCATGGACGATCGATACATAGCTACGTTAGCTCATAATTGTTATTCGGCAATACTTTAAGAGTAAACAAGTTTTTATCGGCTCTTATAGTAAATGCTGAGAGTTGAAATAATTTAATCTTTTATATTTTTTATTTGGCTATAAAAATGTTTGATTTAAATAAATTTGATAAGAATTTTGATGAAGCTTATGAAAGCTTAAACCTTACTTTAACATCAAGAGAGTTGGCTATTTGGAGACTACTAACTGTTGCAGAAGACTTTACTAGAATAATGTATATGAGTATTGGAATTAATGATCCAGTTGTATTTTCTATTAAATTAGATGAGATGAAGTATATTTATAAATTTTCTATAAATAAAATTTATAAGGACTTTAAAAGCTTTCCATCTTTAAATCTTAAATTATCTACAGACAAAAAGTCGTATCCAGAATACTTTAATTTTATTCTAAAAACTATTGATTACAAAAAAGCAGTACACTTAATGTCCATGCTCCACACTAACACATTCTCCATTCAATCAACAACCAATAATAATTACTATATAAAGTATAAAAATGATTACAATATAAGTTACAACATGCTTGAATCAATAGGAATTAACAAACCAAAGACTGATGATTTTATTTCATTGTTAGTTAATTTTTACTTTAGACAAGATGATAATTATTTTGTAAATAGAATCTCTGAAATATTATATGAAAATGTTTTCTTAAAAAAAAGAAAAATTAAATATAATTTTAATAAAAAATTGTTTAAAGAAATAATTTCTGTAGCAGGACATCGTGAAAGAGAAAGATTACACTTAGAAGTTTTTCATTATAGTTGGGGGAGTTCTGATCTAACAGCTAAATTAATAGATGCTTTAATTTATAGGTGTTTATATCACTTAATATCCATAAGAGTTGCAAATATAAAATATAATTTTATTGGAGGTTTTGAGGATTCATTAGTTTTAGTTACAGAAAAAAATAAACTTATTAATGATATATCTTTAATATCAGATATTAAGGATATAGAAAAAATTAAAGAATTTTTAGAGTTTTTAGAATTTCCAAAAAATTTAGACAAATCATTAAGTTCTGATGCTGCATTACAGCCATTATTTTTACATCAAAAAGAATATTTCATTCCATGTTTCCATATCATAGAGTCAAACATTGAAAGAAATCTAATGACTTTGTTTGCAAGAAATGATTCTAAAAATTTTGACAAACAAAGTAATATTTTTGAGAAAAAAATGATTAATCAAATAGAAGGAAATTTAATTAATCAAATATATAAAAAAAATTATAAAAAAAGAATAAATAAAAAAGATCAGGAATTTGATTTTCTATTTATTGACGAGATCAATAAAAAAATATTAATTATAGAGCTTAGATGGATGATTCAGCCAGCAGACCCAAGAGAAGTTATTAACAAAAGAAAGGCTTGTTATGAAAAAGTTCAAAAAGTGAAAGAGAAAAAAAATTTTTACTTGAAAATCTACCTGAATTTTCTGTAGATTTAAAAATCCCTTCAATAGATAAATATAGTATAGATGGTATAATTGTAATTGATGGATACTCAGGTATTTTTACTGATAATTTAGAAATTCCATTAGTACCAATAGAAATATTTAATATTGCTTTAAAAAACACAAAAGATTTCAACCATCTTTATAAAAGTTTATGTAGCTTAGAATGGTTACCTAAAAAAAATGAACATTTTAAATTAGATTCATATACTCTCAACAATAATGAATATATTTTTCATGTCCCAGGTCTTGAAATACTAGATAACTCCCCATACAAATATCTGGAATCATTAGAATTTTTCTTCAAAACCTATAAATAATATGTTTTTAGCTTTCTAATTTTAAGCCTATCTAAAATCAATATATTATAATACATCTCATGCGAAATATTTTAACTTTTTCACATCAACACCTTATAAGCCTTTCTAGGGTTCAGCACACTGGAACGGATTTTTTAGTGATTATTCACATTTCACACCTATTTTTAAACATTATTTACAATAATCTATTAACTCAACAAAAAAAGGAAGCCTTCGCTTCCTTTTCATATTCATCTAAAACTTAGATGCCATATTTTTCACGATACGCTTGCATATTGGCCAAAGCGTCTTTCTCGCCTTTTGCATCCAAATAATCCATTAAATCTTTCATCGTGATTAAAGCATGCACAGGAATTTCGAGTTCTTTTTGCACTTCCTGAATCGCAGAAAGCTCACCCTGACCACGTTCTTGACGATCTAGCGCAACCAACACCCCTGCAATCGTCGCACCTGCATTTTTTAAAATAGTCACAACTTCGCGAATCGCAGTCCCCGCAGTGATCACATCATCAATGATCCACACTTTTTGACCTGCAACCGATGCACCAACCAACACACCACCTTCACCATGATCTTTAGCTTCTTTACGGTTAAAACCCCAAGGTACACTCTTGCCATGTACTTGAGACAATGCCACCGCAGTCGCCGCAACAAAAGGAATGCCTTTGTACGCAGGGCCAAAAATCACACCAACGTTTTCACACTGAACCAATTTATCGGCATAACCTTGTGCTAACAAAGATAACGCTTCGCCATCATTAAGCAAACCCGCGTTAAAGAAATAAGGACTGACACGACCTGATTTTAAGGTAAACTCACCAAATTTAAGCACACCACGTGATAATGCGAGTTCGATAAAAGCTTGCGGATGAAATGACACAGGCGTTGTCATATAAGGTGCTCCAAATTCTTTAATTGAGGTTAAACAGACGTATGATACCAAAGGATCGCTATCCAAGTGATGTAAAAATTCTTCGAGTGGTTTCAATTAACGTAAATGGTCTACGTTCATCTGTGACCAAAGGTCTGCTTGAGTGGTTAGAACAGTCCGATGCCGATGTGGTGTGTATGCAAGAAAGCCGCATCACTCATGAACAATGGACGGATAAATTTAAACCTGAAGGTTGGTACACGCATCTATTCCCTGCTGAACGTGCAGGCTATGCAGGCACAGCCATTTATAGTCGCTTACCTTTTGTCTCTGTGCAAAATGGCTTAGGCTTTGAATTGGCAGATTCGCAAGGACGTTTTATCACGGCGAAATTCGATTTAGGTCTGTCACACCCTGTTCATATTGCTTCGTTATACTTGCCGTCAGGTTCAAGCGGTGATGAAGCGCAAGCACGTAAAGATTTATTTCTTCAAGAATACGCCCAAATACTCAAACAATGGCGAAATGAAAATAAATCCATCATCGTGTGTGGTGATTACAATATCGTGCATAAGCGTATTGATATTAAAAACTGGTCAGGCAATCAGAAATCATCTGGCTGTTTGCCACATGAACGTGCATGGCTCGACCATATTTATGATGAACTTGGCTATGTAGATACCTTCCGTGAGGTACGAAAAGAAGCCGAATTGTATTCATGGTGGTCAAATCGTGGGCAAGCACGTGCGAAAAATGTCGGTTGGCGTATCGACTATCAAGCCTGTTCTCCTGATTGGAAAGCACGCACTGCAAATGCTTGGGTCTATAAAGAACAATGGTTTAGTGACCATGCACCTGTGATTATTGATTACAAAATACACGAATAAGTGAACACTTGTTCACTTTGTCCGTCTCTTTAGCTTACATATCATGTCGTTTTTTGTGTATTTTTATTTACCAGCTGTAACGGCATTATAGCACCACGGCACAGGGAAGCGGTCAGGATGACCAAAAAGGGATAGGACGCCGTAGGAAGACAAAATAAACTTAGATTAAGTTTATTTGCAAGGATGAGACATTGGACGTTGAAATGAGACCCGCATGATCAGGATGATTAGATGCGGGTTTTCTCTTTTTATGTATTCAATATTTTGCTCAATTTTATCTTGCGCATAAATCATCAATGCACTTTTACGAAAGACAATAGACCCACAAACTTTATAATTATTTTCAACTGGTACATTCCCTGCCTTTTAAGTTAGGCTTTAACGCATATCTTTCATTGTGTTGTTATGGTTTTCAGTATGTTTAAAATTTATGGTATTAAAAATTGTAGTTCAATGAAAAAGGCTTTCGATGCCTTACAAGCACAAGGTATTGCTTACGAATTTCATGATTATAAAAAACAAGCGATTGATGCTGACACTTTAGCAATTTGGCTAAAAGAGATTGGCGCAGATAAGGTCCTAAATAAAAAAGGTACGACTTGGCGTAAATTAACCGAAGCAGAACAGACACATGCAACCAGTAATCAGGAAAATTTGATTGAAACTTTAATTGCTCAGCCGAGTTTGATTAAACGTCCCGTTTTACAAACACCTGAAGGCTTTGTCATTGGCTTTGATGAAGCGACTTATCAAGCTTTATCAGCATAAATGACTTATTCCCATTAATAGAAATAAAAAACCGAGTCATGAGACTCGGTTTTTTAAGCTTAAAGTGTGATTAGTTTGCACGAATCCAAGTTTGGTTACGACCAAGCGCCGCTACACCGATATAACCGCGTAATTTAAGCTTTTTACCACCTTCGATGATTTCAGCTTTCAATTTATAAGTTTTGCCATTCTTAGGATCGATAATCGAACCACCATCATAATTTACGCCACCCACATTTTTAAGGCTATGAACAATCGTTACGCCCTTTAATGTCTTGTTATGAAATGTTCCTTCGCATTTTGAACATGCATTCTCTTGACCTGGAACTAAATATTTTTGAATAGATGCTGTAAGCGTGCCATCCTTCAGCTCCGTAAATTTCACGATCGCTTTTGGCTGTTTTGTTTCATCATCAATGGTTTGCCAAACTGAGCCATTTAATATATCTGCTGCATTGGCAAAAGTTGTTAAACCGAGCAATCCAAATGCTAAAGCAATTTTCTTCATTTTTGTAATATCCTTAAGGGGTCTTTTCAAGACTAAGAGTATTGAGAATTTTTATCAATATTGCAATTCTTGATTATGACTATTGGGTATACTTTGAGCAAAAACAAAGCACTGCTTTTATTGCAGCGCAAGTCAAAACTCTTATTTATATATTGACCTAACAATATGGAAAAATTATGAAACTTGGTACTGTTTGGAAATATTATTTTACTGAATCATTACTAAAAGCGACCATTCGTACGCCGAGTCAGTTTAATTTAGCCCCGAATGCTTTGCGACCTTTATTAGACCAACTTTGTCGTCTATTCCCTCAAAATCCAACAGTACAAATTCGACCATTGCGCTTAGCGGGTGTTCGTGGCGAAGAGATCAAAGCACAAGCATCGGCCACTCAACTAATTTTCCATATTCATGGCGGCGCTTTTTTCTTAGGTAGTTTAAATACCCATCGTGCTCTCATGACCGATATTGCCGCACGAACCCAAATGCAAGTGGTTCATGTCGATTATCCTTTAGCACCTGAGCATGCTTTTCCCGAAGCCATTGATGCAATTTTTGATGTTTATCAAGCATTGTTAGTGCAAGGTATTAAGCCCAAAGATATTATTATTTCAGGTGACTCTTGTGGGGCAAACCTTGCATTGGCATTGTGCCTAAGACTAAAAGCACAACCTGAGTTAATGCCAAGTGGTTTAATTCTCATGTCACCCTATTTAGATCTCACCTTAACCAGTGAATCATTACGCTTTAATCAAAAACATGATGCCCTGCTCTCTATTGAAGCCTTACAAGCAGGAATTAATCATTACTTAAAAGATGGTGTACAAGCGGATGATCCCCGTGTTTCTCCTCTATTTGATGATCTTAAAGGCTTACCGCCAACACTGGTGCAAGTCGGCTCAAAAGAAATTTTACTGGATGATTCAAAACGCTTTAGAGAAAAAGCAGAAAAAGCGGGCGTCAAAGTACACTTTAAACTGTATACAGGCATGTGGCATAACTTCCAAATGTTTAATGCATGGTTCCCTGAAGCCAAACAAGCTTTAGCAGACATTGCGGATTTTGCTCATGCAATTGATCGTGATTAAAACATAATTTGATGATTTTGCAGAAAATGGTCAGCTATGTCTGACCATTGTCATTCTTAATTCATTTTTGTCATTATAAGAACAAACTGATCGAATATTTAGATTAAGCTTCCTTTTTCAAAGAATTTTTCCTCTCCTAATTTACATTAAAAAGCACATAGCTAGACTTACTTCTCATTCTAAAGGTGCTATTGTTATTTTAATAATCGTTTAATAATATTTTTGACAACGAATTTACACTAATATCGTTTCTTAGGAATCTGATTGCATATAAGAACCTATCCAATATTAATTTCATTCTTTTTTGGCAATTGGAAAAATAATTTGTTAAATTCTCCCCCATGAGAAAACCATATCCCAGCGACATTAGTCGAGAAGCCTTTAAAGAAATTGAACCGTTACTATTGAGCGGAAGAAAACAAACGCGTCCAAGAGTCGTTGATGTCTATGAAGTGTTTTGCGCCTTGCTCTATATTCTAAAAAGTGGATGTCAATGGAGTATGCTTCCTCGAGACTTTCCACCTAAAAGCACTGTGCATTATTACTTCTCGATTTGGAATAGAAAACCATCAGAAACTGAACCTAGCATACTTGAGCAGGCTTTAAAAAAATGTGGTTGGCGAGGCCCGTATCAACAATGGACGGAAAGAACAAACGAGCTTTATCATCATTGATTCACAAAGTGTAAAAAACACAGATACCGCACGTAATAAAGGCTATGACGCTGGTAAAAGAGTTTCAGGGATTAAAAGACATATCATTGTTGATACTCAAGGTCTGCCTCATGGAATATTTATTACGACAGCAGATAAAACAGATCGTCAAGGTGCATTAGATGCCATAACTTTACATAGAGACACCTTACAAAATGTAGAGGTTGTACTTGTTGATGGTGGTTATACAGGCGAACCCTTTTCTTTGGCTGTTAATGATTTAATCAGAGCGCGAGTTGAAGTTGCTAAACGAAGTGAATTACATAAATTTGCAGTCATACCACAACGCTGGGTTGTGGAAAGATCATTTGCTTGGTTAGAAAAATGTAGAAGGCTTTGGAAAAACTGTGAAAAGCACCTAAATACGAGCCTTCAGTTCATTAATTTAGCCTTTTTAAGGCTACTTTTGCATAGAAAATATTCTGGATAGGTTCTAAGGAAACATGCCAATGATGAGGATTCATTGTAAGAGATTAGTTGACAGAGAAAAATGGAATTTCTCGCAGTTCTGGGAACATGAACCATTAATTAATTGGAACATGTTAAAGAAATGTATTTTGTTGCTAATCTTAGCCTCACTTATGAGTCTATTTGGAATTATTTGGGACAGTTTTGTCTTGCTCAATCCATTTACATGGCAATGGGTAAATTTACCGTTGGTTCGATCTAAACTTTGGACCAATGTAATCATGCTTTTTGTCTTTTTAAGTTTGATTGTGCCCTGCTTTATTTATAAAGATAAATCTTGGGTAAAAGAAATCATTCCGATTTTAAGCGTACAGATCTTTACTGTTTTACTCTGTCATACAGGCTATCTGATTGGCAGTTTTAGTCCTGCAACCATGGTTGCCTATGTCAGTGTCGTGGGAGTAGGTCTGGTTCTGTTTGATCGTAAAATGATTTATTGTGCGCTGGTGCCAGCAACAATCGCACTGCTGTTTTGCAACTTTTTAAGTATGTATGGTGTCCTACAATATGCACCGATATTTAAGCTAGAAGTCCTGAATCAAGCTCAAATGCATCCTTTTTGGGTTGGCAGCATGTTTTTCTTCTTATTGCCAATTTTAATTGCTTGTTTACTGCTATTTGAAAGTCTACTCAAACAATGGCGAATTCGAGAAACAGCTATTCAAGTACTTAGTCGTTTAGATCCGCTCACGAATGTGATGAATCGTCGTAGTATTAGCAATCACTTAGAGCGCTTACATCAGCAACCCAATCAACTGTACTCGATTGTATTACTTGATTTAGATCATTTTAAAAATATTAACGATCATTTTGGGCATAGCGTGGGGGATCAAGTGTTGGTCAATGTTGCAAAATGTTTGGCGAATAATTTACGTGATCGAGATATGATTGGGCGCTTTGGGGGCGAGGAATTTATTTTATTATTGCCCAATACTACGCCTGCACAAGCACAAAATGTGGCTGAGCGCTGTCGCTTAGCGATTAGTGAGTTAAAATTTACCTCAGAAGATCATCAAGAGTTTTCTATCAGTGCCAGTTTTGGAATCAGTAGCACACTCAGTGCCGATGAACCTCACTTAATTATTAGTCAGGCAGATCAAGCATTGTATGCGGTAAAAGCATCTGGTCGAAATCAAGTCAAAATTTTTACTGAACTTTTCTTAAATTAATTCAATAAAGGCATCCAAAGATGCCTTTATTTTTGATCTGTTGTTTAGTCTTTTAAATATTCTTCACGATGATTACGATAAGGCTCATCAAAGGGTACAAACATCTGTTCTTGTTTGGCTCCTGCGATCCACTCTTGAACTGATGCCAAAGATAATATGTTGTGTATATAACTTTGGCTAGCAGCAGAGATGGGTAATTTATAACATTCAAAACGCATCGCCACAGGCGCATAAAATGCATCGGCTAGACTAAACTCACCACATAAAAACTGCTCTTCACTTGGTCGCTCTGACCAAATTTGATCAATTCGAGCGACGTCATTCCGTAATTGCTCATGGTCAGCCCAAAGTTCTTTTCCAATCTGGGACAAATCAGCCTCAACATTCATTGGACACAAATTACGTAAGCTTTGAAAACTACTATGCATTTCTGCACTAATGCATCGTGCTCTCGCTCGTTGCTTTCTATCTTGAGGTAGCGCATTCTTCTCTGGATTTTGTTCAGCAATATATTCACAAATCGCCAGACTATCCCAAATAATCAAATCATCATGAATGAGTGTTGGAACTTTGCCCGTTGAATTCAATTTTAAAATCTCAGTTTTAAATTGGCTATCAGCTTCAAAACTATCAAATTGAATTAAATGCTCCTGAAATGGAATGCCAAGTTGTTTTAATAAAATCCACGGTCGCATCGACCAAGTTGAATAATTTTTATTGCCAATAAACAGTTGATACATGATTATAATTTCCCTTTAAGCAAGGTGAGTTGTTGTAATAATTCTGATTTTTGAAAAGCACCAGTTAAACGCAGTGAACGTACTTCTTGTTGTTTTTGATCTAAAAATAAATAGGTTGGCGGTCCTAAAATATCCCATTGATTTAATAAGGCCTGATGCGACGCATCATAATGACTTAAATCAAGTTTAATCAAATAATAACGAGATAATGCCTGTTGAACTTCCGCATCTTTTAATACACGATGCTCAATCGGCTGACAAGCCACACACCAGTCTGCATACACATCAATCACAACGGCCCGATCTTTTGGTGCGTTGGCTAGAATCCGCTGAAAATCAGCAGCGGTTGTTGCGACATGCCACTCGGCTAATTTATCTGCCTGAACTGTGCTTAAATTTTGAATATGTTGATATTGGTTAAAAGCTAAAAACGGAACTGAGATCATCAGCAACAATGCATATAACCACTGTAATTGCCCTTTCTTCACAAACAGACGATATATCGCGAAACCAATAAATGCCATGCCCAATACAAGACTAAGTATTTGAATCGCTAATTCAGGCAACAACGGACGGATAAAATAAATACTTAAAGCCAACATCAAAAAGGCAAAAATAACCTTAATTTGATGCATCCATTCTCCTGCTTTCGGTAGTGCCTTTGCACCTAGAACACTGGCAAGCAGTAATGGAATACCCATACCAAATCCCAAGGTGAATAATAGTAAAGCACCTTGCCACTGATTTTGCGTTTGTGAAATAAAGAGTAATGTACCCGCTAGAGGTGCTGTCATACACGGACCGACTAACAATGCGGAGATCATGCCCATGATACTTGCACCAAGCAAAGTCCCACCTTGTTGTACTGACTGCATTTGGTCGAGGCGATTCACCCATTTCTGTGGCAGTTTCAATTCAAATAAACCAAACAGATTTAAAGCGAATACAACGAACAATAGACTAAATGCAACTAATGTCGCAGGTTGCTGTAACCATCGTTGGAAATTTAGCCCTGCCACAGAGGCAATTAAACCCAATACGGCATAGACCATTGCCATACTAAATACAAAAGTAAGTGCAATCGTCCACGCTTTAACGCCTTTATGTTCACGAACAATCAATGAGGTCAAAATCGGCAACATTGGTAAAGAACACGGCGTAAATGCCAATAAAATTCCTAAACCTAGAAATAATAACAAGCTATAAGCAAGAGAGTGCTGTGCCAATGTGCTTGACCACTGTTGGTCTTGCGCCATATTGGTTGAATCATTCAACTTTACATCATTAGATTTTTCAGTTGTAAGTTCATCCGTCTCTGCGGTCTGAGCATTTAAGCTATTCGCAGAACGAGCAACATCTAAAAAACGTTTTTGAGAATTAGAACTGACATTTTCGACACTGACCAACCCATCAGCATCGGTTTGAAATTCAATATTTTGAGGTGGATAGCAAATACGGTCTTTGGCACAACCCTGCCATGTAACACGATAATGTTGAGATGCTTGAGTGCTAATCTCAAACTCTGCTTGCTGATAATAAACTTGGCTATGACCATAGTTTTCATCGTACTGTTCAACTGCTTTGGGTAATTTCAACGTAACAGGTTGATTGCCTTGTTGAACCTCAAATTTGTGTTGATAGAGATAATAATTGGGCTGAATAGTCCAGTGTAACCGCGCTTGATTGGTTTTGGTCGATTCAACTGAAAATGCAAATGCCTGTTCAGGAGTCAGTAACGGTGCTGATAGATTGTCTTGAGCGTAAACCAAAGACGTACATAACAACAATAAAGTAGCCAAAAAGTAGCGCATTAATTGGCTAAGGTACCCACCCTGAACAGACATTCTCATGTTCATCTCACTGTAACTCTCCCGATAACTTAAGACTCATTTTGTAGAATGATTTCAAAAGTTAGCGGAGATTTTGACTAGAATAAAACAGATAAACCTAAACCACCGTTATAGCTTTTTTGATCGCCATTCAAATCGACACCTATACTGGCATCAAGTTGAGCTCGATCATTTAAGCTATAGACTAAACCTGTTCCTAAACCATATTCATAGTCTTGGCTTTCTGCTTTACGATAAACAAACTCTGAAAAACCAGATAATTTACCCGCAATTTTATAATCAATGGTTGGAATTGCTGTCACGGCCCAATCACTGTTTTGTGCTTCATAACGCATAGTAATTGATGTACCCACCAAATCGCTGAACTTATACGCAACTGCTGAAGTGAGGCTATAAATATCATCGTGATTCGTGAATTCATCATTGCCAGTCGCAATAATCGCTTCTGCTAACAATGCCATTGTTAAACGATCATCTTTTAAATTAATCGCCTTTTTCAAACCAATACTGACATCACCTAAACCATTGGTTTCTTTCTTAATGCCAGCATGTTTATATTGCTGCCAAACAGGACCTTGCCAACCCAGTTGCAGTTCTAGACCATCAGCTAAACCTGTGCGTAACAGCATGTCACCGTTCAATGTAAGCGTTTTATCTTTTACGCCATCGACCGTCCCTTCTTGATAGCTTACGCTCGGTAGTCCTTGCTCCCACGCCAAGTGACCTACAGGTGTAATACCCGTACCTATACCTGAGCCTGGGCGGTCAAAAGAGAAATCTGCTGCAAAAGCAGTGCTTGCCATCATTGATGCAGCAATCAAGCTCAATGTTCCAATTTTTTTCATGATTATCCCCTTTCTATTCTATTGGCTGAACTTATACCGTTAGCTCTTTTGACATTTTCGCACCATGGCTGCGTAATAACTCGAGAGTTTCACGTTCTTCTGGTAAAGATTCTGACCAGTCAATTTCATCGAAATCACAATCAAAAAACAGTTGGCTGATTGAAGATAAAATCGTTAAACCTTCTTCGTCACGTGTGTTCGGATCTACTTTTTCATCGAGTAAACGCTGTACAACAGGTACACATGCTGCACTAGCGGCATCCCAAAGTGGGCCGTAGAATTCTTCTGCATCCCATAAATGTAAATTGGCTTTTGCTTGAATCAATGCATCTAAAATGTGTAGGTAAACTTGCAGTTGTTGTTGTTTTTCAACGTCGGTCAATGGCTTGCCTGCTTCATAGGCTTCACACACATTTTCCCACCACACAAATAAACCATCACATACAATAGATACAGGAAAACCATGTTCAGGATCAATAAAGTTCGGGTCGAGTCCTGCAGCAAGTAAAGATTGCACTTGGTCTAAATCGAGTTGTTGTATGGCTTGCACCAAGGCTTGCTGCTGATTGCTTAACATGACCAATTCTCACATTGTATTGAATGTTTCTATTATGCCGAATATCCCGACAGGTTTTTATAAAACGATCTAAAAATCATGTATAAATTTGATACACGCATAAAAAAAGCCCACAATTGGGCTTTCTTTATGCGCTAATTTTACGCTTCATCATCAATTTTTACATCGTCATCGACGTCAACATACTCTGGTAAACCACCACGATGATGTTCTTTTTTCTCATATAAATGTTCCAGACTACGTTTTAGTTTATCAATCGCACCATGAATAGATGCATCGATATTCGCAGCTTTATGAGTCACGGCAAGTGGCTTCAAACCTGCTGGACGAGCTTCGATCATACAACGTTTATCATGATCGCCCGTTTTCTCCCCATTTTCATCACTAATATGAACCGAAAAATGTGTAATACGCTCGCTATAGCGTTGAAATTCTTGCGTAAGTTCTGCACGGATATAACTGATTAAGCGTTCGCTACCTTGAATGTTTTTATCTGTACGGATTTCAATATTCATAAATATCTTCCTCTCTTTTCTGTGAGACGGTTCTACGAAACTTTTTTATTTAGCACGCTTTGAGCATGCATTCATTCAGTGCAGTTGTATATTTTGATTATGTAAATACGTGTAGTCTCCTTGCCTTACATCTGTTGCTTTTCAGTCATTAAGAAGATCTTCTATAACTCCAATATCTGACTTTCATAACAAATATGCAAGCTGATTTTTGACATTTTTATTAAAACTTGATCAAAAAGATTTTTAAATTCATGAACTTTTTTCTTTTGATCGGCTCAGTCCAATTCTTTTGAGCATTTGGTCAAATTTGGCTTTATTTTTGCTTAATTCCTTGTATGATTTACACGCCATTTTTGGGGGATTTTTTTAAATGCAATTGAAGCAACTTGCAGCGACTTGTTTATTGGTATCTACAGCAGCTTTCGTTCAGGCAAAGCCTATTTGGCAAGATTTTAGCCTCACAGGTTTATACGGTGAAAACTACGAAGTTGTCGACGAAAAACAAACGACTTTAACGGTTGAATATGCTGCTAAAGTACAATATGCCGACGTATTCTTCTTTATGGATCGTATGCGTGGTGGTGACGACAACAAAAGTACCTATTTCGAACTTTCTCCTCGTTTGAGCTTAGGCGAAATTTCTGGTCAAAAACTTGCTTTCGGCCCAGTCAAAGATGTGTTGATCTCAACGACATGGGAAGGCAATAGTGCCAATGGCAATAACTTTGACAACTTCTTGTACGGCGTAGGCTTTGATTTAGCAATTCCATATTTCCAATATGCAAACGTGAATTTCTACCGTGCCAATAATGAAAAAACCGCTGATGACTATCAAATGACTATCGCTTATGCGTTGCCATTTAAAGTCTCTACAGAAGATTTTGTGGTTGATGGTTTCCTTGACTGGTCTACAGCAGAAAAAGATCATGCGAGCGAACTCAACTGGACAACACAATATAAGTGGAATGTCGGTAAACATATTTCACCTGAAACACGTTTATACCTCGGTATTGAACATTCTGTTTGGAATAACAAGTTTGGTATTAAAGGCAGCGACGAAAACAATGTCAGCGCTTTAGTGAAATACCATTTCTAAGCAGTCAATCTATTGAAAAACAGCAAGCTCTGTCTTGCTGTTTTTTTTGCAATCACGCATATTCAGGATATGTGAACTTTCTTTTATTTTCTCATGTCATTTGATCTTAAGCTTGCAGCACATTCTCTGAATTCCCCTTATCAAATTCGTTTTGCGATGATGGATGATTTGGAACAGATTCTCGCCATTTATAATTATGAAATCCTGACAGGTACAGCCAACTGGAATGATCAGGCCATTACTTTAGTGCAATATCAACAACGTTTTCAGGACATGCAACAACAGCACTTCCCCATGATCGTGGTTGAAGATCAACAAAATAATAAAATTGCAGGTTATGCGTATTATTCAACATTCCGCAATATTAGCGGCTATCGTCAGAGTATCGAACATTCTGTCTTTGTTGATCCAAGCTACGCACGTCAAGGTCTTGGCAAAGCCTTGATGCAACAACTGATCCATCTCGCGATACAACAAAACATGCATATCATGGTGGCTGCAATTGATAGTGAAAATACGGGTTCAATTGTGCTACATAAACAGCTTGGTTTTGTACAAACAGGTTATATGCCACAAGTCGGACAGAAATTTGGACAATGGCGTGACTTGGTTTGGATGCAGCTACAACTTTCAAGCTAACAATTTGCTCACAGCATATATTTTCACTTCTTGTTTAAAATGAGTATCAAGCAGCTTTAGAAATATTTAAAATGATGAGAACAACGCAACTTTGCCTAATGGTTATAACAGCAATTGGCTCAGCTTCAAGTTTTGCTGGAGATTCATTTGAACAAGAGTTACAACAAGGCTGTAGCAAAGTAAAACAATATGCCCAAGCAGGTAAAAAGTTTTATGATCAAAAGCAATATGCCCAAGCAGTAAAACAATTTGAAAATCAAGCTGCATGGGCTCAGTTCTGCCAAATGAATGCTGAGGAAAGTGGTATTCAGGTGACTGACCGAGACATTGAAATTGCCAATAATAATGTGGGATTGAGTTATACAAAATTAGGCAAGCCGCAATGGGCAAGAGTGTGGTTTCTAAAAGATAAAGACTCTAAAACTAGCCAATACAACCTGAAACAGCTAGCAAAGCCCCAAATATCTAAAGACCTACAAGGCACTTATGTTCGAGCCAATGGTTTTGGACAATGGGATTACATCAAGGTCAGCAAAAAGCAAAACAAGTATCAGATCGCTTTTGATGGTTATTACTTTGGGATTCGAGGTCTGATTTATGGTCCAAATATGGGGCAGTTTGAAACGACCATGCCGACCACGGCAAAACAGGCAAACTATCGCTATGAAGACTGCCAGATTAAACTTCAATTTACGAATGATACAAATAATGGTCAAAAAATTGAGGTGAAACAAAATAACGGCGAGTCTGGATGTGGTTTTGGGCATAACGTCTATGCGGGCGGCACGTTCTATAAGGTTGAAGGCAAATAAATGATCTTTACCCTCAAACTCAACAAAAAATTTAAGAAAACTTATGAGTCTCGGAAACGTCATTCACAACCTGAGCAAGCTAAAGCGACTAAAGCTTTAGCGAAGCGCAAGAAAAGTGCAATCAAAATACAGATTGAGAAGTTTTAATCATTCATCGTATAGGTGAAAATGCCTTTGCCCTTACGAAGCTTCAAACGCTTCTACGGGCAAAACCAAAGTAACTACAGCGGAAAGCGTATTTAAAAATTAGAAGACTACTAGGTATGACTCCGAAAGATAATCATTTTTTTAATATCTAGTCTCTAAATAGTAAAATGAGATATATAGGGTTGATACTAAATCGCCACCAACTCCCTTATTCCCTTTTCAGGCATTTCCGCACCTTGCCCCTGTGCGATCACCTGTCCACGAGCCATCACGGTATAGTTATCCGCCAATTCTTCAGCAAAATCATAAAACTGCTCAACTAAAACGATCGCCATTTCACCCTGATCTGCTAATTTACGAATGACCCGACCAATATCTTTAATAATCGAGGGCTGAATACCCTCAGTTGGCTCATCCAAAATCAAGACATTAGGCTCAGAAGCCAACGCTCGAGCAATCGCAAGCTGCTGCTGCTGACCACCCGATAAATCTCCACCACGGCGATGTTTCATTTCATCAAGTATAGGAAAAATTTCGTAGAGATAACTCGGTACTTTCCGCGTTTTTGCACCTGAAAATTTCGCCATACCAATTAAGATATTTTCCTCTACCGTCAAGGTTGAAAAAATATCTCGTCCTTGCGGTACATATGCCAAGCCAGCACGCACACGTTGCTCAGGCGACATCTTGGCAATATCTTTGCCATCTAGCAAAATCTGTCCTGATTTAATCGGTAAAATCCCCATCAAGCATTTCAGCAAGGTGGTTTTACCTACGCCATTACGCCCTAAAATGACGCTGCATTCACCTATAGGCGCTTGAAAAGACACGTCACGCAGAATATGACTGCCACCATAAAACTGGTTAATTTCTTTCACTTCTAACATAGCAGTCTCCTAGCGTCCTAAATACTTTTCAATCACATCTTCATTGGCTTGTACCTCTGCCAATGTGCCTTCTGCCAAGATTGCGCCCTGTGCTAATACCGTAACTTTTTCGCTGATGGTGTCAATAAAGCTCATGTCATGTTCTACGACCACAAGCGTATGATTTTTTTTCAATTCCAAACACAGTTCAGCCGTGCGTTCTGTTTCCGCATCGGTCATTCCTGCCACAGGCTCATCCAATAAAATCAGCTTCGGACGTTGCATCAATAGCATGCCGATTTCTAACCACTGCTTTTGACCATGCGATAATAATCCTGCGGGTTTTTTCACAAATTCCTTTAAGCGAATTTGTTCTAAACTTTCCTCCAATGCCAATTGTGCTTCTGGATCAAGTCGGCTAAACAAGCTCTTTTTCACTCGCTTATTGCGTGGTGCAGCGAGCAGTAAATTTTCCATGACTGTGAAATTTTCAAATACCGTTGGTTTTTGAAATTTTCGCCCAATCCCAGCTTCCGCAATTTCCTCGGTGCCCATTTTGGCAAGATCATAATTTTGTCCAAAAAATGCTGTACCTGTGGTTGGACGCGTTTTACCTGTAATCACATCCATCAGCGTGGTTTTGCCTGCACCGTTTGGTCCAATGATGCAGCGTAACTCACCTTCGGCGATGTACAGCGATAAATCATTGAGGGCACGAAACGAATCAAACCACACACTGACTTTTTCTAAATACAAGGCAATCCCGTGACTAAAATCTGCACCTTGGGTTTTGGCACGACCATAACCCTCACCAAGTTGACCGCCATGTTGAGCTGAGTCTATGAATAAATCACTCATTTAATTGCTCTCCTTTTTAAAACGATCAAATAAACCAATCACGCCTTTAGGTAAGAAAATCGTCACCACGATAAATAAGGCACCTAAGATCAGTAACCACGCTTCGGGCGCAGCCACAGTGAAATAAGTTTTCAGTGCATTAATCAAACCTGCGCCTAAAATCGCCCCAATCAAAGTGCCACGACCACCTGCGGCAACCCACACTGCCATTTCAATTGAGTTGACAGGATTCATTTCACTTGGATTAATGATGCCCACTTGTGGCACATACAACGCACCTGCGATACCTGCAATCACTGCCGATAATACCCATGCTGACAGCTTGTACCACAGTGTGCGATAACCCAAATATTGCAAACGGTTTTCACTGTCACGAATCGCCCCCAACACACGGCCATAAGGACGATTCATCAATTGACGTAAACCAATAAAACACAGCATCAAAGTCAAAGCAGTGACAAAACATAAAGTGGCACGCATCGGTGCAGAAGTGATATCAAAACCCAATAAGGTTTTAAAACCCGTGAAGCCATTGTTACCACCAAAACCCGTCTCATTGCGGAAGAATAAGAGTGCCGCTGCAAAGGTCATGGCTTGAGTAATAATTGAGAAATACACGCCCTTGATTTTGGAACGAAAAGCAAAGAAGCCAAAAATAAAGGCAACCAATGCAGGGATGAGTAATACCAAACAGATTGCCCATGCAAAATGTTCAGTCCCGACCCAATACCACGGTAATTCTGTCCAACTGAGGAAACGCATGAAATCAGGTAAGCCATCACCTGCGGATTCACGCATCAGATACATACCAAAAGCATAACCACCGAGAGCGAAATACAAACCGTGCCCCAAGCTTAAAATTCCTGCATAGCCCCAGACCAAATCCAATGCCAAAGCGACCAAAGCCAAGCACATGATTTTGCCAATCAACGTAATCCAATACGCTGACAGATAAAATGCGGAATCAGGTGATAACAAATGCAACCACGGTAAGCTCAATAACACGGCAAAACAAATGGCAATCGCGATTGCGCTATACGGTTTATCTGCAAATAAAGAAGTGATTTTCATTGGCTTACTCCACGAAACGACCTTTGATGGCAAACAAACCTTGTGGACGCTTTTGGATAAACAAAATCACAAGAACCAAGAGAATAATTTTTGCTAAAACCGCACCTAAACCAATCTCCAAAACTGTACCGCTAATCCCTAAACCTAAGGCTGCAAGTACCGCACCCCATACTTGACCGACACCACCGACGACAACGACAAGGAAGGCATCGATAATGTAGTTTTGTCCAAGATCAGGTCCGACATTCCCCACTTGTGCCAACGCACAACCTGCCAATCCAGCTAAGCCTGAACCTAAGCCAAATGCCAGCATATCGATACGTGCAGATCGAATGCCCACAGCACGCGCCATTTGACGGTTTTGTGTCACAGCACGGACAAATAATCCGAAACGGGTTTTGTTTAATAAGAAAACTAAAAGTAGTAAGACCGCCACAGTAAAACCAATAATCGCAATACGGTTATACGGCAACATCAGGCTTGGTGTGAGGGCAATACCACCACTGAGCCATGCGACATTCGACACTTCCACATTCTGTGCACCAAAGATCATCCGAACCGATTGCATCAAGATTAAACTCACACCAAAGGTTGCCAATAATGTTTCCAATTGGCGACCATAAAGCGGGCGAATCACAGTACGTTCAATCAACATGCCAATCAGCGCACTCACCAGAAATGCAGCAGGAATCGCAGCCAATAAATACCAATCGACTAAGCCTGCAAAGTGCGTTTTAAAAAAACTTTGCATAACGTAAGTGGTATAAGCACCGATCATGATGAGTTCACCATGTGCCATATTGATGACACCAAGCAAACCATAGGTGATCGCAAGACCAAGCGCGGCTAAAAGTAAAATACTAGCGGTACTAAGACCTGAAAATACATGCCCTGACCATTCACTGATTTGCAAACGCGTTTTAATTTTATTTTGTGCTTCAACCAAAGCTGCTTTTAATGCAGGATTACTTTGTGGCTGTTCTAAGCTTTGGTTGATCAATGCGAATACATCGGGACGGTTCGAATCTGCCAAAACTTTTACCGCTTCAATCTTAGTAAACTCATCTGAGCTATTAAAATCTAAACGGGCTTTCAGTTGTGCTAAACGTGCTTTAACAACATCACTTTTTTCATTGAGATAGAGTTGCTTAACTGTGGCAACATCGAGCTCATCTAAATTATTTTCTAAAATATCCACCGCAGCTAAACGTTGTGATGCATCGTCTGAATTGAGTTTAACTTTGGCTTGTCCAAAGTTCAGTGCCTTACGCAGCGTATTAACCAGTGTCACTTGAGACAAGTCAGATGGCCAAGTTTCGATCACTTGTTGTTGCGGATAACTTAATAATTTTTCATCATTTTCTAAAATATATGTGTTGCCAGAACTATCGGTATATAATTCATTTTGATCAATATACGCGACCAATTGATCCAATTGCTCAATACTGGCTGGCCATTGATTCAACATTGCACGACGAGCGGTAAAGTCGGATTTAACAAAAGTCTGGATGGCATCCTGAGAAGTTGTAGACGTCACTGTTGTTGGTGAGGTAACTTCTGCCCATGCAGGATTAAAAATGATCTGTGCCATGATGCAGAGCAGTGCCAAAACATAGTGTTTCGCCATAAGACTCCCCTTATATTTTCTATTTAAATCAATCAATCAGAAATAAAACTAAGAAAAACCTGCTGCCAAAACAGCAGGTTGCATGGAACAATTATTTAGGAATATATGGGCTCCAAGGCTCAGCTTTGATGGTCTGCGGTGTTTTATAAACCACATCAAATTGACCATCAGCACGGATTTGCCCGATCATCACAGGTTTATGTAAATGGTGATTGGTTTCATCCATTTTGAGGGTATAGCCCGATGGTGCTGCAAAAGTTTGACCTGCCATTGCATCACGAACTTTATCAACCTCCGTTGTACCTGCTTTTTCAACCGCTTGTTTCCACATATTGATACCAACATAGGTCGCTTCCATCGGATCGTTGGTCACAACTTTGTCAGCATTTGGAAGCTTGTACTCCACTGCATACTGTTTGAATTTATTGACAAATTCGGTATTTTTCGGATTTTTAACTGACATGAAATAGTTCCATGAAGCTAAATGACCCACTAATGGTTTGGTATCAATACCACGTAACTCTTCTTCACCAACTGAGAAAGCCATCACTGGAATATCAGAGGCTTTAATACCTTGGTTACCTAACTCACGATAGAAAGGAACGTTGGAATCACCATTGATAGTTGAAATCACCGCAGTCTTTTTACCCGCAGAGAATTTCTTGATATTGGCAACAATGGTTTGATAGTTGCTATGACCAAATGGCGTGTACTCTTCCATGATGTCTGCATCGGCAATGCCTTTAGACTTCAAGAATGCACGTAAGATTTTATTGGTTGTTCGCGGGTAGACATAATCTGTGCCGAGTAAAACAAAACGTTGTGCTTTACCACCCTCATCTCCCATTAAATATTCAACGGCAGGAATGGCTTGTTGATTCGGCGCTGCACCTGTATAGAAAATATTCTTAGACTGTTCCTGACCTTCATATTGCACTGGATAGAACAATAAACCATTCAACTCTTCAACCACAGGAAGAACAGACTTCCGTGATACTGATGTCCAACAACCAAAAATAACGGCAACTTTGTCCTGAGTGATTAACTGACGTGCTTTTTCAGCAAATAACGGCCAATCCGATGCTGGGTCAACGATGACGGGTTCGAGTTTTTTACCCATCACCCCACCATTGGCATTGATTTCATTGATGGTCATCAATGCAGTATCTTTCAGAGATGTCTCAGAAATTGCCATCGTGCCTGAGAGTGAATGTAAAATCCCTACCTTAATCGTATCGCCACTTGCCGCAGGTGCCGCTTTCGTTTCAGTTTTTGTTTGTTCTGTTTTTTCTGTTGGTTTTGAACAACCGACCAGTCCTACCCCCATCATCGCTGCCATAAGTACAGACATCGACATCAATTTATTTTGCATCTTTGTTCTCCACAGGTTGATATTGTGATTTTTACTAAGTGGAGTTATTCAATTTCTGTGCCAATAATTTAAGCAATTGTTTTATATTAATTTTATCTAAACTTTCTCGTTAGAAATCCAATCTTGTATACAACATTGCATACAAAAAATACGTAATGAACCAAAATGATGCAGAATCACTTATTCAAGACGTGAAATTGATAGTTAACCCTGATAGCGAAAACTTAAATTTCTGCTTTGGAAAAGATTGATAAATTCAAAGTCCTTTTATTTAACGAATCCATGTGATATTTCGATATTTAAAACATAAAGCACACATGATTACAGCTAGGCTATAAGACACAATTAAAGCAAACCAAAATCCATAAATTCCCAATGGAGCGATCTTGAATATCCACCAATCCATTCCCCAATATGCCAATACCTGACCAAAGCCTAGACCAAAGATCAATAACGAGCTGCTATAAATCATACTCGGTACAATCGTTATGTCCCAGCAACGTAATACCGTTGCAAAAATACATAACATTGCATCGGCTAAATGAAACAGTATTCCGAGTATAAAGAGGTAGATCGTGATCTGAATAACCGCTGAATCTTGAGTAAATAGGGAAATGAATTCCTCACGAAGAAGTAGTAAAATACTGCATAAAGTCACAGCTAAAACAAATATAAGCAGAAAGGCTTTTTTTGACCAAAGTAAAGCAACTTGCTTCTGTTGAGCACCAATTTTTTCAGATAACATCAAACTGAATGCAACAGAAAATGCGGCAGGTAAAATGTATAGCATGGAACATATGCTTGCGATCACTTGATGCGAGGCAATCACGATACTGCCAAGTGGTAATGCTAAAATCGAAATCGCCATGAAAGCAATCACATCAATCACGATCATGAGAGCGGTGGGTATTCCAATTCGAAGAAAACGAATCAACAATTCATAATTGAAAGAAAAGCGACTCAGATCAAGTTTAAAAACAGCTTTGCCACGTATATAACCGCACAGCAATATCAACATCACACTGTCCCCAAGCAATGTCGAAAATACGGCACCATAGACACCCCAAGGTGCAATATCAAAGTACGCCACTCCATTGATCAAAGCATAGGACAGTGGCAGTTTGATCAACAAAAAAACCACACCAATATATGTCGCGATGATAGGACGATCTAAAACCTGTATTTGTATGGTTAAGATACGACAACATAGACGAATCACCAGATCGACTGAAAAAATCATCAAGCAATTTTTAACCAGTATCAGAACCGTGTCAGGTGCTTGAAAAAAGGTTAATAGATGCTCAGTATTGTTGATCAAAATGATCGCGAAAATACTAAACACAGCTGCGATTAATACAGCCAAACTCACGAGGTTAGTTAATTTTTGTTGATTTATTTCCCGCCCTTTTTCTTCAGCGAGGATTTGAAACATTCCTTGTAGTAATCCGTAGCCCACCACAAAAACAATCATATAAACTGAAAGAGAAACGGATAAAGCCGTTAAATGCACATGGCTATAGTGGGATAAGAAAGCAGTATCAATAACACCACTCAGAATAAAAATCGTATTACTAAACAAAATTGGAAAAAAAATACTTAAAAAACGCTTCATTATATTTCCACTATTATCAATTGAAAATTTGATATATTTGAATTTTAAAATCTTAGAAACAAACAAGACATTTTGATCAATGTGCTTCAAATGTTAGATAGAATTTTACCGATAGATAAAAAGCAAATAGCGTTCCATATTTATTCTTATGCTTATGAATTCATATTTTTAACAAGACATAAAAAAGCCCAGATGGACTGGGCTATGCAAAAAATCGATTCAAATCAAACCACAATATCCGCCAAATTACCTTTCTGTTCTAACCAATGCTTACGATCACTCGAACGTTTTTTGGCAAGTAATTTATCTAACAACCCTGCTGTAAAATGCGCATCATCCAAATCGAGTTGGACTAGACGACGCGTATTGGGATCCATCGTAGTTTCGCGCAATTGACTCGCATTCATCTCACCCAATCCTTTAAATCGAGTGATTTGCGGATTTTTATTACCTTTCACTTTTTTCAAAATGCTTTCGAGTTCACTATCATCCAACGCATAATAAACATCTTTACCAATATCAATACGATACAGTGGTGGCATTGCGACAAACAAATGACCGTCTTCAACTAAAGTCGGGAAATGTTTCACAAACAACGCACAGAGTAATGTCGCGATATGTAGACCATCCGAGTCTGCGTCGGCAAGGATACAAATTTTGCCATAACGTAATTCAGATAGATCATCGCTACCAGGATCAACCCCTATGGCAATCGCAATATCATGTACCTCTTGAGAAGCGAGCACCTCATCCGAAGACACTTCCCATGTATTTAGAATCTTTCCTCGAATCGGCATAATCGCTTGGAAATTCTTGTCACGCGCTTGTTTAGCACTTCCACCCGCAGAGTCTCCTTCGACAATAAATAATTCACTGTCTTCACGCGTTAAACCCACACAATCAGCCAGTTTTCCGGGTAACGCAGGACCAGAGACGATCTTTTTACGCTCCACTTTTTTCGCTGCTTTTAAGCGACGCCCAGCTTTAGCAATTGCCATTTCAGCTAACTGCGTTGCAATCTCAGCATGTTGGTTTAACCATAAAGCAAAGGCATCTTTGGCAATATTCAACACAATATTGGAGGCTTCACGACTCGATAAACGCTCTTTGGTTTGACCAGAAAATTGAGGTTCTTGGAATTTCAGCGATAGAATGAAATTGACCCCATCCCAAACATCTTCCGCAGAGAGTTTCATATTACGTGGTAATAAATTACGTAACTCACAGAACTCTCGTAACGCCTCCGTGACCCCTGAACGCAATCCATTGACATGCGTACCACCTTGCGCAGTTGGAATCAAGTTGACGTAACTTTCTTGTATTTGTTCACCACCCTCAACATTCCAACAGATCGCAAATTCACAAGCTGCTCGCTCTGCTTGTCCACTACTGACAAAAGCAGGATCAGGTAGAATCCCTCGATCCTCGAGTTCATCCATTAAATAGTCGACTAGACCATTTTCAAACTGCCATTCAATTTTTTCGTTATTAATTTTATCGTCATAAATAATTTTCAAGCCCGCCGCTAAAACGGCTTTAGCTTTCAAATTATGCTTCAATGCTTTTAGTGCAAATTTTGGACTATCAAAGTATTTTGTTTCTGGCCAAAAACGAACGGTTGTTCCTGTCGCACGTTTCGCAACTTTACCTTCTAACACCGATAATGGTGCAACAGGTTCGCCTTGTTCAAATGCCATTTGATACAAGTTACCTTGGCGTTGTACCGCAACCTCAACACGTGTTGATAAGGCATTCACGACAGAAATACCAACACCATGTAAACCACCAGAAAATTGATAATTATCGGTACTAAATTTTCCGCCTGCATGTAATTTGGTCAAAATAATTTCAATACCACTTTGTCCATATTCAGGATGAATATCGACTGGCATACCTCGTCCATTATCTTCGACTGACAATGAACCATCTTCATATACGGTGACACAAATTTGATTGGCATGTCCTGCAAGTGCTTCATCCACCGCATTGTCAATCACCTCTTGCGCCAAATGGTTTGGACGTGAGGTATCGGTATACATACCGGGACGACGACGAACAGGATCTAAACCTGAAAGAACTTCAAGGGATTGTGCCGTGTATTGTGTCACTGGGTCTGACTTCCTTATTAGAGGGCTGTCGATAAAAATCGGAGTACGAAAGGTAATTTTTCTTCAAAATCATCCATTGCATGATCACCATCAGCGTCGGTTAAAATCAATGCCGATGGCTGTGCTGCATTATAATAACGTTGTGCTTGACGATAATCCAAGACTTCGTCACCTCGTTGCAACAGTACAAGAATTTTATCAGCATGCTTTAACTTCGTGTCAGCAATTGATTGTAATTGCTGCAATTGGTCGGCATCGAGTGTCCATGAATCAGTGACTTTGAGCGGGATTTGTTCAATCCCGAATAAATCTTCGAATAACTGCCATGGTTGCATAGCAGGATTAATCAGTACAGCAGGGCATCCATATTTTGCGACAAAATATGTCGCATAGAATCCCCCTAAGCTACTTCCAACCAATGCAACTTGATCGAGTGGTAAACTTTCAATCAGCTTAGAAACATCTCTTAAAACGTGTTCAGGCGGCTTATTCAAATCAGGTAAATGCACATCAGTATGCTCAACATTCGTGCAATATTGTTCTAATTGTTGCCCCTTTTTTGACATGGGGCTGCTTTGAAAGCCATGTAAATAAATAATTTGCATACGCACCATAATAGACAACAGCTTGACTTATTGCCAAATAAATCACATTATTCAGATTAATAGACAAACAAACAACAATATAAATTACATTTAAGCTTGATATTGTCTGACACAAAAAACGATAGTGCACTCCGTTCATCAGTATTCTAAAAAAATTACTTATGAAACACATAAGATGTAAGCGTTTGTTGTAGTTTATCTAAAGAATATTAAGTCAATTACTTCAAACCTTCGGTATATATCAAGGATGGGGAAATCAATATGCCAAGTTTAACGCCTCTGCATGAAACCTACTGCAAATGGGACAGTACACCCCCTAGTCAGGCAGATGTCTTGGAAGGTTTTGCACAAGTTGTGAGCACAAGCTTAAGTGGTGTTCACGAATTGGTGCAATTAGTGCAAACAGAAGTGTTACGGACAACACTTGGTTTAAGCGCACAAAAAGCTAAAAAATTACAGAAACTTCCACAGTTGCAAAAATTTTATCAATTTTCTTATGACACATTACAGAAGTACGGTAGCAGTTTTCTTGCACCAAGTTTACGTCATATTATTGAAAAATTCCCGGTGCTGCATGATAAGCCCCTGACACCAACACTTCATTTTGTGGTGGGTGCATTAAATGGCATTTTTGGAGACTTTTTCTTAAAACAACACAACCCAATGGCTTTACCTATGGTGCTTTATGATCATTATGGATCATTACAACAAGGTGAATTAACTGGTCGTATTGTCATTCTTACACATGGTCTGTGTATGAATCATCTCAGCTGGTCAAATAGTCGTTATGGTGGAATTGGTGAACGTTTGCTTGCGCAACGGGACAACAACACCATGTTATATTTGAACTATAATACAGGGCGTCGTATTTCTGCAAATGGTCGAAGCTTTGCAAATGTACTTGAAGATTTAGTGCAACGAAATCCAAGAATCACCAGCATTGATTTAATCGGACATAGTATGGGTGGCTTGGTTTCTCGTAGTGCCCTATTTTATGGCAAACAAAATCTCTACCAATGGGTGCACATGGTTGAGAATTTAGTTTGTATTGGTTCGCCACATCATGGTGCAGTGCTAGAACGCTTTGGTTTTATTTTGCAAGATAAATTGGGCGCATTCCCTTTTATTAGCTTAATTGGTCAACTGGTCAACATTCGTAGTAATGGTATTTTAGATTTGCGTCATGGGAGTGTTCGAGATGATGATTGGGAACATAATGATGCACGTATTGGCTTTGCGGATGACAATCGTAAACCTGCACCATTACCCTCACATATCAATACCTTCTTAATTGCAGGTACTTTAGAATTTGAGAAATTGCGTAATAAAGCACTCTCTGTCATTGGCGATTATTTGGTCAGTGTGGAAAGTGCGCTAGGTGAACATCAAAATCCACGCTTCCAACTTAAATTACCAGAAACCCATAAAGCCGTATTCTATGGTTTAAACCATTTTGAAATTCAGTACCATTCGAGTGTTGCTGAACAGATTACACGTTGGTTATATCCCGATGTTGACGAAGTCGTTGAGGAAGGTATCCAAACACATTTAATCAATGTTCCGAATAATTATACTTTTGATGATTTAGATGGCATCGTAGAAACCTGATGTCAGTCTTCTTGATCTAAAAAAGCCAACGTATCGTTGGCTTTTTTATTATTTAGCAACACTATAATGTCTAAACAACTGCCACAAACATACCAATAAGATCAAACTAAAATACAGCAACGACCACACGGGTAGAGATTGTCCTAAGAAAGTCCAATCTATTGCTGCACATTCGCCTGAACCTGAAAGCACTTCCTGAAATACCGCTTTCATTGGCAATGCATCAACTAAATAGTCCAAGCCTGGACCACAACTTGGCACCTTATCAGGTGGTAAATGCTGTAGCCAAACATGACGAGATGCCACGCCCACTGACCAACCGATGGATAAGGTTGCTAATAGTGCATAAAAACGTTTAAAACCATTTGAAATCGGATTATGAATAAATGCGACTAATGCAATCAATCCCATTCCAATTAAGCCAATACGTTGGAAAATACACAGTGGGCAAGGCTCTAAACCTTGCACATGTTCTAAATACAACGCAAACGAGATACCAATAATACTCGTTAGTACCAATAATGCACTAACTAAGCGGTAAGTCCATCGCATGGGAAGTCCTCTAAAATTTTAACGGTATTGCGCAAGATATTGTTCAAAGCTGATGTCGTTATCTTGTTCAAGTTGCGCCTGTTTTTGCAACGATGTTTGCGCTAATTCTGCAAAATATTGTTCTCTTTCTGCACTCAATTGATGTTGTTCATAACGATTGACATGTTGTTGAGCCATGACACTCCCGAAGCTCCATGTCCCACCATTATCCAAAGTATCTTTAATCACATGCGCGGAAAGCGTATTTTCAACATGATCTAAACGCTGCTGCATCACTTGGATTGCCTCAGAATATAACTGTGAACCATCCATTTGATCTAACAAAGTAGCGCAGTCTTGAATCGCATTTAAATGACGTTGTGCCCAATCATGCAGTGAAACTATTGTTTCACCTTCTATAATTTTAGCATCTACTGCACGTCCACGATTGACCACTTCAGTTTGATTATGATCAATTTGCTCTTGCTCTTCTGCAAACAAATCAGGACTGTCATTTAATAAACAATACAATGCTAAACTTTCAAGAAAACCCGCTGAAATTTCATCAATTCCAATCGCACTATAAGGGTTCACATCTACGGCACGTAATTCTACATAGCCAACACCACGATTCTTCAATGCTTGTGATGGGGTTTCACCTGCTTGTGGTACTTGTTTCGGACGAACTAGACTGTAGTATTCATTTTCGATTTGGAGCACGTGATCATTGATTTGAATCGGCTCACCCTGTTCATCATTTAAACCTAAATCGGTAAATTCAGGATAAGGGGTATGTACCGCTTTCTGTAATCCATCAAGATAATCGTGTAGATCGTTATAATGGATGCCCAATTCTTTTTGTGCTGAGTTTTGATAGCCCAAGCGTCCCATGCGTAAGGCAGTTGCCTCAGGTAAATAGAGAGTGCCCTTGACCAGTGGCTGTAGATGATGTTCACGGCCTGTTAGGAAACAGCGGCAGACCGATGGGCTTGCACCCAACAGATACATCACTAAAGGGGTAAGTCGGATAAAGTTTCGAATCAGGCCAAAATAACGATGACTACGATAATCCTGCAAACTGAGTTGTTTTAATTCTGGCTTGGTTTCATGTTGTTGCAATACTGCAAACAATTGATCCGGGAAAGATAAGTTGTAATGCACGCCAGAAATGGTTTGCATACGGCGGCCATAACGTACACCTAAACCATGACGGTATAAGGTTTTAAAGCGGCCAATATTAGAAGTGCCGTACTGTGCTAATCGAATATTTTCTTCATTATCATCCAACATACACGGCATGGACAGTGGCCATAATCTTTCGCCTTCTTCTAGCTGCTGATGTACCACGCTATGAATATCTCTTAATTCATCTAATGCAGCCGCGATGGTTGTTTTCGGTGTAGTAATAAACTCCATCAATGCTTCTGAATAATCTGTCGTAATATGCGGATGTGTAAGTGCAGAACCTAAAGCTTCTGGATGATTTTTTTGTGATAAAAATCCATTGCTTTGCATACGTAAACTTTCGCGTTCAATACCGCGTAGCATCCCCTTTAATAGCGAAGCATCTACACAAGTCGGTATCACAGAGGAAGAATGTATGCTGGGTTGATTCATAATTTATATGCTCGCTTATTTAAGATCAGCCAACCACATAAATGGTCGCGACTTGGTTATTCTGCCAATTATAACGACAATTGTGATCTAGTCATCTGATTTAGTTTGGCAATTTTTATCACAATCTTGTTATATAAGACATGCTGAAATTGTGATTTTATTAAAAATAAATCTTCCCATGAGCACTGAACTATGCAAGCAGAGGATATTCTTAATTTTTGGTTTAATCCTGAACACCGTTCACTTTGGTTTGCCAAAAGTGATGAATTTGATGCAAAAATTCGCGACCAATTTCAAATAATTCACCATCAAGCAATCCAAGCAGAGCTTTGGTCTTGGCGACACACACCAGAAGGTCGTTTAGCCGAAATCATTGTGTTGGATCAATTTTCTCGCAACTTATATCGTGATCAAGCGCAAGCTTTTGCCTATGACAACATGGCATTGATGCTTGCTCAAGAAGCAATTAGTTTACAACTCGATGCTCAACTGAATCCCGAACAACGCTCATTTTTATATATGCCATTTATGCATAGTGAATCTAAATTAATGCACGAGTTTGCTTTAAAACTGTTCCAACGTTTAGGGAACGAAATTAATTTGAGCTTTGAAAAAAAGCATAAAGTGATTATTGACCGTTTTGGGCGTTATCCACATCGTAATGCCATCTTAGGTCGAAGCTCGACACCTGAAGAACTGACCTTTTTAACACAACCAAATAGCAGCTTTTAAGTCTTTCGTCTCCTGAGACATTGAACATAGGAATTGCAAAATGAAATCTTTATTCATATGTGCCCCTCTCCTTGTTACATTAACACTGGCAGGATGTGTAACTGTTCCATCAAAACCCAAAACCTTCGATCAACTGGGTCAATTCACCGCTTATCCATTGAATAACAAAACTTACCGTATTGGTTTCCAAGCAGATAATAAATTGAGTTATGGTACGGCAGAGGAAATTACTTTACTCAAAGCCGCACAAACTACAGTCAAAAACGGTTTCCGTTATTTTACTGTTGTTGATGATCCGAGTAACGCACGACATAAAACGCAACGCCAAGCTGTGATTTATCCGACACCCTCTTATTACCCATATGGTTATTATCGCCGACATCCTGCCTTTTGGCCTGACCCATTCTATGATATGCCTCAAGTGGTCAATCTTGATCCAATCCAAGTGTCGTATACTATCGAGTGTTTTCAGACTCAGCAGCAATCACCTGATGCTTTTGATGCGCAACTCATTTTGCAATCATTAGGGCAAAAATACGGATTGAGTCCAACAGGAGACGTGTTACAGCCCCCTGTACTACCTCAAAACAAAAAGTAAATTGATAAGGATGACTCAATGAATTCAGTCGAAGAAATCCACGTACCGAGCCTGCAAAGAAGTAAGTACTTCGCCACTATGGCATTGATCATTGCGGTTGTAGCATGGATTGGCTTAATGGTCGCGGCGCATTTTTTACCTGAATATAAATGGGTCATTCATATTTTTATGTTAGGTGCGGAAGCAGGTGTAGTTGGTGGGCTGGCTGATTGGTACGCTGTCACTGTACTTTTCCGCAATCCTTTTGGAAAAATGCCTTTACCCAAACTATTGCGTGACCATACCGAAATCATTCCACGGAATAAAGCGCGTATTGCAGAATCAATGGGCCGCTTTGTACAAGAAAACTTTTTATCTCCTCAAATCGTTGAACGTAGTTTAAAAAATGCCGACCTCAGCTTGGCCGTCGGTCAATGGCTAGCAAACCCTCAAAATAACCAGCAAGTCGTACAGATGATTCAACATACTGTACCGAAAATTTTTGAATTTGTGAGCCAAGATCAAATTGCCCACTTTGTGCAAAACAATAGTGTGCAATGGGTACGCAGTACCAAAATCAATAAATTAGCTAGTGAAATGTTACGTGCTGTTTTGGAAAATGATTTCCATCAAGACGTATTACAACGTGGTCTTGATTTGGCGCATGAGTGGATGGTCTCTCACCCTGAAGAGGCACGAGATCTATCACGTAAACTGTTCCAAGAATTAGGTGTTTGGAAACTTGCCAAAGGTGCAAGCTGGATTGGGATTGATGTTCAACAACGGACAATTGACTCACTAATTGAAAAAGTTGAATCGATGTTGGCTAATCCTGAACATCCATGGCGACAAGACATTGAAACAACCACACATTCACTCATGTTACAACTCGCTGATACGGAGAGTGAAGCCAGTCAACGTTTGAATAGTGGTAAAGATGCCCTTCTTGATAGCCCTCAAGTTCTGAACTTTATTAGTGGTGCTGTAGCAATTTTATGCGATGCGATTAAAACGGATTTAATGCAGGAAGATTCTGGTATTGCCACCAACTTACAAGTCGCGATTCAACAGTTGGGTGAAAGCTTGATTCAAAATGAAAAAGTGCGCCAAGTCTTGAATGAGAAAATGGTCGGCTTAGCAACCAATTTCAGTGAGCAATACAGCGATAAGATTATTCGCTATATCAGTGAACGCATTCATGAATGGGATTCGCGTGAAATGATTGCCAAAATCGAAAGTGAGGTGGGTGGTGATTTGCATATGATCCGTGTCAATGGCGTCATCGTGGGTGCGTTTATTGGTTTAGCCCTCGGTGTGATTCGTGCGATTGTTGAAAATGTTTTGTAAATGATATGATTAAGGACGGTAAAACCGTAATGTTTTGTCGTCTTTTTTATCACTGAATTGAAATAAAATAAGCCCCAATACGAATATCATCTGATTTAGAAATCTATCATTTCACGCCCTTTTCGTAGATCAAACCATGTATTTACTTTCTTGATAATAACGAGTCAAAGCATCTGTATCTTGCTTTAAAAATGCGGTTAGATAAGTTTTCACTTGTACCAATGAAAGTTGATCAAAATGAATCTTTTCTTTTGCCTGAAGCGTAATTAATCCAAAGATTTGCTTTTTAGCAATAACCACTGGAATATTAGTCTTCACGATAAATTTAAGTTCTTGAGCAGACCCATAAGGATTCAAGACAATTTCTATCGTTCGTTCCTTGTTTTCATCGGTAATGGTAAACGTTGGGCTAGCACCATTAAGCTGTAGCCAACGGCTTAATTGTTTTTTCCAACCCATTTTATCAAAGCGAGTTAATACCCCAATAGTATTCAGTGCCTCAAGCTGCTCTACATCTTTTAAATCAATATGATGTGGGTAGCGTATTTTTAGATCGAAACTGTCCATTACTGAATGCCCTATTTGACAAAAAATAGTATTTATTTTAATCAACACCTGTAAATTATATCGCTTAAAAAATAAAATTTAAACACCCTATATGTTTGAAAATTAACAATTAAATTTACAATTTTAAATCAAAATTGACCAATTCTGTCAGTATTGTTTTTATTAAGACACAATTCCATTATTTCTCTTGATGGGAAACACACTCTTTAAACGAACAAGAGAGACGTATCTCTTTTTATTTAGAAAGCGAGAATTTGGAAAAATCCCCTCTTTATCGCTACAATCACCTCAAAATAAAATGGAATTAGGTTAACCACAATGTTGCAGCTTCAGTCAAAACTCCCAAGCCAAGGTGTTACTATTTTTAGCGTGATGACTGAACTCGCACAACGACTGAATGCACTAAATCTATCTCAAGGCTTTCCCGATTTCCCTGCTCCGCCTGCACTACTCGAAGCCCTTAGCCAAGCCACGCTTTCAGGTTATAACCAGTACCCTGCGGGTGATGGTGTGTTGGCATTAAGAGAGCAATTGGCAAAGCAGTTTTTGCAGCGAGATCAACTGCAACTCGATCCTGTCACTGAAATTACCATTACCCCTGGCGCAACCATTGCGATTTTTTGTGCCATTCAAGCCTGTATTCATGCAGATGATGAAGTTATTATTTTTGACCCGAGCTATGACAGCTATGCCCCTGCGGTACAACTGGCAGGGGGAAAATCAGTTCATATTCATTTAGAAGCACCAACATTTCAGGTGAATTGGCAAAAGGTCAAAGATTGTATCAATGCAAAAACTCGCATGATTATCGTCAATACACCACATAACCCAACAGGGGCAATTTGGTCAGAACAAGACTGGCACCAACTGATTGAACTCATTCAAGATAAAAATATTGTGGTGCTGTCAGATGAAGTATACGAACATTTGGTTTTTGACGGGCAAAAGCACTATAGCGCACTACAATTTCCAGAATTACGTGAACGCAGTTATGTAATCGGTTCTTTTGGCAAAAGTTATCATGTTACAGGTTGGAAAACGGGTTATTGCATTGCAGCACCACATTTGATGCATCTGTTCCGTCAAATTTATCAATTTGCCAATTTTTGCGGAACCACACCTTGCCAAATAGCATTAGCGAACTATATGCAGCAACATCCTGAGCACATTCAGGAACTCCCGAACTTTTATCAAGCAAAACGAGATCTTTTTAATACTCAAATTCAAAGTTCACGTTTCCAATTTATTCCATCACAAGGCACTTATTTCCAAAATCTCGATTACAGTGCGATTCGCCCTGACTTGAATGATGTGGAAATGTGCCAATTCCTCGCAGAGCAACACAAAATTGTCGCGATTCCTATTTCCGTTTTTTATCAACAAGCGCCCGAGTCACTACGCCTGATTCGATTCTGCTTTGCCAAAACTGATCAGACTTTAGAGCGTGCGAGTCAAATCCTCGTACAATGTTGATCTACAAAAATAAACTGAACAATCATGACGTAAATATGACCGATGATGGTATGGTGGAAAAAATAGAAACGTTTCTGGGCGAAGCGTGAAGGAAATAGAATGACACCACGCCAACCTTTGGTGATGCAACCCAATCTCTGGAAAACATTTTTTGTTTTTCTTGTTCCGTTGATTGCTACCAACATTTTACAGAACTTATCAGGAACGATTAATACCATCTTTGTAGGTCAAATGATGGGAGTTGATGCGATTGCTGCGGTTTCTGTATTCTTCCCAATTCTTTTCTTTTTATTGGCATTTGTCATCGGGATTTCCGCAGGAACGACTGTACTGATTGGACAGGCATGGGGTGCGCAAAATCTTGAAAAAGTCAGAAGTGTGATTGGCTCTACCCTATTTATGACTTTGATTGGTGGCAGCATTATTGCTGTTTTAGGTTGGAGCTTTGCCGAGCATATTTTGCAATTATTAGGTACAGATCCTAAAGTCATGCATCTTTCTTTACCCTACGTTCGCTGGATGCTGGTGGGTAGTCCCTTATTGTTTGTCTATATTATTTATACTTCGATTTTACGCGGTGTCGGTGATAGTGTTACCCCACTGATTGCATTGAGCCTAACCAGCCTGATTGGTTTGGCGGTAACACCTGTTTTGCTCAAAGGCTATTTTGGATTCCCTGCTCTGGGCATTGTCGCGCCTGCGGTGGCAACCATTATGGGATATGCCGCAGTCCTTATTTTTCTGAGCTTCTACCTTAATTACAAGAATCATCCTCTGAAAATAGATGCCCGTCTATTGAAAAGTATTCGTCACGATAGCAACCTAAGCAAACTAATCTTAAAGCTTGGTATCCCAACAGGCATCCAAATGGTGACGACCTCATTGGCAGGCTTAGTCATCATTGGTTTGGTTAATCATTATGGTGCGCATGCGACCGCAGCGTATGGTGCAGTGAACCAAGTACTCAACTATATTCAGTTTCCTGCCCTCTCTATTTCAATTGCGGCTTCTATTTTTGCCGCTCAAGCAATTGGTGCAGGAAAACCCGAATTATTAGCCAAAGTCACACGAACCGCTTTGGGAATGAATGTCATATTCACAGGCAGTTTGATCACTTTAGCCTACTTATTTTCCAAATATTTAATGGCATTATTTATTACTGATCACAGCGTCATTGAACTTGGGCAGCAGCTCTTATTCATCGTATTGTGGTCGCTTTTATTCTTTGGTGCGAGTGCTATTTTTGCTTCAATCATGCGGGCTAGTGGAACCGTCAATGTTCCGATGATGATTAATATTCTGACCATTATTGTAATTGAAGTTCCTTGTGCCTATTGGTTTAGTTCGTTATGGGGCTTAACGGGCATTTGGACTGCTTATGCACTTTCTTTTGTGTGCTTATGCGTATTACAAGCCTCTTATTATCAGTTCTTTTGGAAGAAAACCAAGATCAAAGTCCTTATTTAAAAATTTCTTTGATCCTCAAATAAAAAAGCCATTCTCTAAGAATGGCTTTTTTATGCTTGAAACTTACATCATTTTCGTTGCAAGTGCAGCAATACGTTGATAACCCGTCGGGAATAGACGTTGGAAAGAATCCACAATACGAGCATCTGTTCCAATTAACAGACGGCGTTTATCTTTCAATACTGCATTTAAAATCTGACGAGCAGCTTCTTCTGGCGGTGTACGCAAGAATTTATCAAACTGCTTGATCGATTTATTTGGATCCATGCCCAAGCTCTTTAAGCTGTCATTCATTTTAGCAGCTTTTGCGATATTGGTACGGATACCACCTGGGTGTACGCAAAGAGAACTTACGCCACTCTTTTCAATATCAAGTTCTTGACGTAATGATTCAGTAAAACCACGTACCGCAAATTTTGTTGCATTGTATGCAGATTGTGTTGGTTGCGAAGTTAAACCAAAAATACTTGAGATATTAATGATATGACCATCTTTGGTTTGCTTAATGAATGGTAAGAATTCTTTGGTGCCGTAAACCACGCCCCAGAAGTTAATTCCCACGATCCACTCTAAATCTTCATAGCTTGCGCCTTCAACAGTTGAGCCAAGTGCCACACCTGCGTTATTGAAAATCATATTCACTGAGCCATGATCTTGAACAGTTTCTTGCGCCCATTGCTTCACCGCTTCACGGTTAGACACATCAAGAACTTTGGTCGTTACTGTGATTGGGTTTTGTTTTACCAACTCAACAGTTTGCGCTAATCCTTTCTCATTGATATCGCTCAATGACAAATGGCAACCTTGTTTAGCCAATAAAATTGCCAATTGTTGTCCAATCCCAGAACCTGCACCTGTGATCGCTGCGACTTTATTTTTAAAATTTTTCATTGCCTATCCTTTGTATTGCGAATGATATGCACACATTTGTCTTGATCATGTGCAGTTTAAGCTATAACCAATATAATTTTGACAATACGGGTTGTCAATATAGTACACTACAGCTTTAAGACAAATGGCAATAACCAACATATTACTTGTCATATTAGGTCTATTTACATTTCATGACGTAAGATGTTTAGACACGATGAAATAAGTTTTACGAAATTTAGTTATTCTAAATTCGCAAGACCTGTTTAAAATGCAAATAAATCTTAGATATACGATTTAAAGACTTTTTAGGGAACGGTTTTTCCATGGCAACTGAAGATCTAGCGACACGCAAGAAAAATAATACCGAAGCGAAAGAGCGTCAGTTTAAAGGTCTCTCTTTAACTGAACGCAAAGAAGTTCGCCGCGAAAAGTTGATTGAAGCAGGCATTGCAACCTATGGTACACAGGGTTTTTTTTCGGTCACTGTCAAAGATGTCTGTAATGAGGCGAAGCTGACTGAGCGTTATTTTTATGAATCATTTAAGAAAAGTGAGGAACTTTTCCAAACGGTATTCTTAAGAATGATTGGCAAAATGCAAAATTGTTTAACCCAAGCCGTGCTGATGGCTGCGCCTGAACCTAAGAATATGGTCACGGCAGGTTTATCCGCATTATTAAGCGCAATTAAAGATGACCCTCGTATGGCACGAATTATTTATATCGATGCCATGTTGGTACAAGATTTACATAATCAGGCGACGATTCAAGAAACCTTGACTCAATTTGACCGAATTATCCAAGCTTTCGTGATGATTACCATGCCGAATGCACCTCAAAGTGGTGAAGAAGTTTCATTAATGGCAACAGGTTTAAATGGTTATGTGACGCATATTATTATTCGTTGGGTTTCCGAAGGTTTTAAACAGCCCTTAGAAGATGTGTTATCTGCTTGTTGTGCTGTTTTTTTATCATTTATTGAAACCACCTCACAAAAAAATTAAAATCCTTTTACAGTTTTGTGACGAACACAATAAAAAGGTTTCAATGGTATTAACCAAATGAATTGATTTGTTTTATTTACAAACAACTTGTCATCATTTGGTCACTACTCTGCCCTAGAATTGTCACAATTTATTGCTAAATTCGACTTTATTAACTCTTTTGCAATGATATTGTCATAATTAGTCTTTGTAATAAGCCTGTCATAACAACAAAACGGTTCACCGTTACAGATTTTAAGGGTATTGCGCAGTGAAAGATGACTATATTTTAATTGTCGATGATGAGCTACCGATCCGCGAAATGATCCATACCTCTTTGGATATGGCAGGCTTCCAATGTTTACAAGCTGAGGATGCCAAACAAGCGCATCAGATTATCGTCGATCAGCGTCCTGCTCTTATTTTGCTGGATTGGATGCTACCAGGGGGTGTCAGTGGTGTAGATCTATGCCGTCGCCTCAAACGTGATGAAAACTTGGCAGAGATTCCTGTGATCATGCTCACTGCACGTGGTGAAGAAGACCATAAAGTGCAAGGACTTGATGCAGGTGCAGATGATTACATGACCAAACCATTCTCCACACGTGAATTGGTTTCTCGTATCAAGGCTGTATTACGTCGTGCCAATGCTCTCAGTGGCGAAAAAGTCATTGATGCCAATGGCTTAATGCTCGACCCAGTCAGCCAGCGTGTGAGCTTTGGTAACAGTATTCTCGATATGGGTCCAACCGAATATCGTTTATTGGCTTTCTTTATGACACACCCTGAACGTGCGTATACACGTGCACAATTACTGGATCAAGTTTGGGGTGGTAATGTCTATATCGAAGACCGAACCATTGACGTGCATATCCGACGTTTACGCAAAGTCTTAGAACCTTTTGGCGTAGATCGTTTTGTACAAACAGTACGTGGCACAGGCTATCGTTTTTCTACACGAGCTGATTTAGCAGCAGGTTAAAATCCTTTATGTATGAACCTTATCCCGTCCCTGAACTGGCACGTGAACATCAACGTTTCCGTGACAGCAATTTATGGACGTTTGCAAAACAAGATCTAAGACTGCTACTTTTTTTCTTATTGATTGCGAGCTTAATTGGATTCGGGGTTGGATACTTTTGGAGCTTTATTTTTGTCGCGTTCGTCGTTTTTTTTATACTCCAACTCCGCTCACTGTATTTAGTCAATGAGTGGATTTCAAATCGTCCCTATGATGTTCCCCCAAATCTAAGCGGTATTTGGGGTGCATTATTATTTAATGTCTATCGAGCGCAGCGACAAGAACGTATCGTTCAAGCCGAAATGGTAGGTTTGATTGATCGTGCTCAATCATCTCTGGTTGCATTGGCGGAAGCTGTTGTTTTGATTGATGACCAACATCAGATTGAATGGTGGAATCCTGCTGCCGAGAAGTTATTGGGCATCAATCCTTTGGATCGTGGACGTAATTTACTGGCTATTTTGCGTCAACCCAGTTTTATTGAATATTTTAATCATATCGATCAAGCACCTGATGGTATCCGTCTACAGGCTCAAATGGACGAAGACCGATATGTGCAAGTCAAATTAACTCGCTTTGGTGGCGAAAGTCGCTTATTGGTGGCGTATGACACCACTCGCGTACATAATCTTGAACAAATGCGTAAAGACTTCGTGGACAACATTTCTCATGAATTACGTACACCTCTCACCGTACTGAGTGGTTATATCGAAACATTTATCGATCAAGATGACATTACTCCTCGCTGGAAACGTGCTTTCACTCAAATGCAATCACAAACCAAACGTATGAATGCATTGGTGAATGATTTATTGCTTTTATCCAATTTAGAAAACAATAAAAAAGTCGCAAAAAATCAAATTATTGACATGGCAAATTTGATGAATCAATTATTTGATGATGCGCGTGCTTATAATCTCGATTATGGTCATACTTTAAATTTAGATATCGACAGTCATTGTGATTTAATCGGCTCTGATATGGAAATTGCTAGTGCGTTTAGTAATTTAATCACTAATGCAATTAAATACACGCCGAAAGGCGGCATTATTACGATTGGCTGGCATGAAGATGGCGATCACGCTTACTTTACCGTACAAGACAATGGAATTGGCATTAATCCAAAACATCTACCCCGTTTAACTGAGCGTTTTTATCGTGTTGACAGCGCACGTAGCCGTCAGACAGGGGGAACAGGTTTAGGCTTAGCAATTGTCAAACATGTTTTAATGCAACATGGTGCCCATTTAGAAATTAGCTCCAAAGAAAACGAAGGCTCAACCTTTACCGCTGTCTTTCCCAAAGAACGTTTGTATCGTATAGGTTAAAATAGAGGGAGCTAAAATTGCTCCCTAAATATTTAATATTACAATTTAATTACAATAATAATATAATAATATTCTGATTAATTTCACCGCTTACACATTCTTCTTTAGACGTAATATATTTTATGAATTCTCATTTCTTTCGTAGTTTCGCCTTTCTCCTAGGCTTAAGTAGTTCATTTTCAGCGATCGCAATGCCTACTGATCCATTGATCGGTACTTGGAAAGTGGTAGATGAACGGAGTGGTTCTTATCTATCGGATATTGTGATCAGACGTAATTCTAAAACTGAACAATACAGTGCTGTCATTGTGAAAATGTATCCTCAAGGCAAAGAGGCGATTCCTACACTATGCACCCCTTGTACTGGTGCTTTAAAAAATCAGCCGATTATTGGTATGGAAGTACTGAGTAATCTTAAAATGCTGAATCTAAATGAAGAATTTGGACAAGGTGTATGGATCAATCCTTATGATGGATATAAATATAGTTTGAATGCGCGTTTAAGCAAAACAGGTAAAATGCTCACGATAAATGCAAAAAACCCGAATAATAATACGTTTAGAAATATGACGTGGATTCGTCTCTAAATTTGAAATCTCTCTTTCAAGTTTAGATTAAAAATCCATCAAAAAGAGCGTATATAAATACGCTCTTTTTTCAAATAATTCTGTGATTTTGAGATCAATAACACATAGATAAAAATACATTTCAAATGAAGGAATGACTTAAACAGATACAATTTTCGACTCCACCAAATGGCTGGGTAAACCAAAGATATGGTCGAAAAGATAATTATAAACAAAGGTATAACAAGGTATCAGAACCATCAGACTTAAATCTAACAAAAATGCTTTTATTAAACTGATCTGCATGATCCTAGACAAATTATTGTCGCGAGTAAACATTATGCTTTACCCGATCCACGCATTCTAGTTTCTGAAACCTATTGGACGACTGATAATTTGTCGATGGCAATTCAGATGGTCGAGCAAGGATTAGGTTGGGGAAATTTTCCCCTTTCTGTTGTGAAAGCGCATTTTTATCAGCAAAGTTTAGCTCGTTTAGCATTTAGTGATACGACCAATGGGTTAGATATGCCGATTCAGGCGATTTGGCCAAGCTACAAACCGCTCAGCCAATCTTTGCAATTTCTTATTGAGTTTTGGGCAAAACAAATTCAAATCGAATAAAAAAAGCCCGACATCCTGTCGAGCTTTTTTCATATTCCTTTCACTAGGTACAACTCCTGTCATACCTCACATCCTGATGCACAAACTTATCATTCTTGTTTTATGTTTTGGAACTTCCTGTTCCTGATGTGTTCATATTAGACAATTCAATTAAAGCTGCAAATGGGATATTCACCTTAATCACTGTAAGAAAAAGCGTACATGATTAAATTTTAGATCCATTTATCAAATAGATTAAATCTAATCTTTAACTTAAATGAATGCGGTTAATCACCTAATAAATTCATATGATCTATTGAATTCGTCATTCCCATATAAGCATCATAGCTTTGAGCGAGCAGACAAATGATAACAAAAGCGATCAATATTAATATTTTCTTTGTCATGGTCATCTTCAGTTACTCAAATAAAGAATCTATGAAAAAGGTATAAGATTTTTACCATCTAATCTAATATAGAAAAAACAAGCAATGATCTAATTTTGAGATATGTGGACATTAAAACAATTCAATTATCTAATCACGATTGTTGAAACTGGTGGCTTTATCGCAGCGTCAGAAAAGCTTTTTATTGCCCAATCAGCTCTCAGCAGGCAAATTAAAAATTTAGAAGAAGAACTGGGTTTTGAAATTTTTGATCGCTCAGAGAAAAAAATAAGCCTCACCCCTGCAGGTGAAGCACTATATAAAAGTTTAAAGACCAATCTTGATCATTTAAAAAGCTCGATTGTGAGCGCTCAAAGTATTAGTCGCGGTGAAGGCAGAATTATTAAAATCGCACATTCTAGTAGTATTGTGCTTGATCAAAATAAGCTCGAAATCTTTGAGCAGTTGTGTGATACACATTTGATTGATATTGAAATGAATACTTTATCATCTGAACTACAGCTCGAATATTTATTAAATGGCAGCATTGACTTGGGCTTTATTCGCCCACCGATTTATCACAATCTAAATGATGTAAATTCGATCAGTTTATACACTGCACCCCTATATGTGGCTGCTCATAGCTCAAACTCCTTTTTCTACGAAAAAGAAAGTGTGACGATTCGTGAGTTAGCACAACTTAATTTTGTTTCTGTGCCTCATAAAGGGCGTGGTGGGCTAAGCTATCTGGCTGCTAATTTATGTTTGGTTAATGGTTTTACTCCCCAAAGAACCAAAATCTATTCGAGAAAAAGGTCTCAACTGGAATTAGTTGCGAATGGTTTTGGCATTTGTATCGTACCTGAGGAATTTAAAGTGATTCTTCCAAATAATGTCAGACTCATTCCCATTCATGATGACAATGCTTTGAGTGAAGTCAGATTAATCTGGAGAAAGGATGAAGACCCAATCATTAACAGTTGTGCAGATGCTATTCATACTTATTACAATGCTAAGCAGATGAACTTTTAGAAACTTACTGAGTTCAGATCAAATGAAAAAGCCCGACATCCTGTCGGGCTTTTTCGTATTTCGCACTTTAGGTATAACTCCTGTCCTACCTCACGTCCTGATGCTCAAACTTATCATTCTTGTTTTATGTTTTGGAACTTCCTGTTCCTGATGAGTTAATATTAGGTGATTTGGATCGGTACGAATATGGGTCATTGACTGGAATTGGTGTAAGAAAAAGCGTACAGCTAAGGTTAGAGCTTGGCAAAACATACTAAATTTGCTTAAAAACAAGCCGACATCTTTCCAAGTCGGCTTTTTGGTGTTTTCAGGGTAGTTAAATTTATTTAAAATAATTTTTATAGATAGTTTCGCACAAGCGCCATTATGTTAATTTTAGGAAAATTCCACATTACTTACTTGGTAAAAATCAAATTCTAAAACCAATCATTCCAAGAATTATGGCAGATGCAACAATCAAACTTCCGATGAGACCAACTCCCCAAAAGTAATTGATTACAGGTTGCCTAACACCATGAGCTTTAAATAAAAACATTAGTCCTGTTGCAAGATGAGCTAAAACAAAAAATACACCTAGAAAATAATGCGGTACTAAACGTATATTCCATGGATCATAGATTAGTCCTGAAGGGTACCCAGTGGCAAAATTCCAGTCTGTTTCAATTCCGAGATAAGTTCTAGCGTAAATAAAAACGGAATTCATGTGTCCTAGAATGAAAATAGATAAATACAACCCTGATGCAATTTGAAAAGTCCGAAAAAAATCGTGTTTTTTTCCGCTCCATTTCCATGCTAGATAAAGTCCGCTTCCTACCTGAAACAAGAATGCAGCAACCAATAATGGTTCGATAAAAGCGGCACGATAAATAATCCGCCCAATATTCATAACGATTTCATATTGAGTAGGTCCAATCAGCCCTACCAGATGATTTCCCAAGTGGAAAATAACGTAAACACAAACAATTAATGCACATATTCCATGGGCAACTCGCCACCGTGCCATATTAATAGGCATTTCTACAGAAGAGTTATAGTCAGTTGAGCGAAATGCCCATATTGCTACAAGCAGCCATATGATGCACCAAACCCATGGATCAGGAATAGAACTTCCAACAAGAGCTTGTACTACCCCTAGTAAAACATATAGCGTGGGAGATACCACGCAGGCATAAGCTAAACGTCTAACGTTCTTCGGGATATTCGCATAACATGACACAACAATCCCAGCAACTGGAACTAACAGAGCACAGATAAGAATAAAAGATGCCATTAAAATCTGAAGTAAGTTCATTTTTTCTGCCGATGTGCTAGCAACTTCATGAAAGAGCATCAGCAAGAATGGATAACAAATAGCTCCTAATAATGGAATAAATGAAACGGGATTGAATCGAATTATTCGACTATTTTTTTCAGAAGAGACAGAAGTAGAAAGCCTACTTCTGTTTTTTTGACTTGGCATTAAAAAAGCTCTAAATAAAAGTTTATAAAGTTGTTTGGCTTGAATGAAGAAAATTTTTAGCAGTTCATGAGCTAAAACGGCTATTTTTACATATGCTTAGAATTTCTTATGTTTGATATTTATTAATATATTTAAATCATTAATTTAGCTAAAATAATTTTTTATGAGTTCAAGGCAAATAAACAAATTATTTACATTTTTTATCAAATTATCTGATTGAAAAATAAATAATAAATTTAAATTGTTACTTGATCATAATTGAATTAGAAAAATAAATTTGTTATTTCATCTTTACAAAATTAGCTACGATTAAGAGTAAGAGAATGAACAAACCACATTGGTCACAAGTTGAATATTTACATCAAACAGTTAAGAATCCAAATATTCATATTAAAGGTACAACCAGTTACTACAGCCATGCATGGAGTGATTCATTTGAACAAAGTGTAGTGAGATATCTGTATGGTGATGAATACAGTTTAAAAGCTTGGGAACCTCTTTGGGAAATAGATCAGTTGCATATTGGTAGTTATGTTTGTATTGCTGCAGAAGCCGTAATTCTCATGGGAGGTAATCATACCCATCGTACAGATTGGTTTAGTTTGTATCCATTTATGGAGCATATTGTTGATGCTTATCAAATGAAGGGAGATACAATCATTGGAGATGGTGCATGGATTGGTATGAGAGCTATGATTATGCCAGGAATTAATATTGGGGAAGGCGCTATTGTAGCCTCTGGTAGTATCGTAACGAAAGATGTTGAGCCGTATAGTATCGTAGCAGGAAACCCTGCTCAAAAAGTGAAAATGAGGTTTAGTAATGAGGTAATACAAGAACTTTTAAATTTAAAGTTATATGATTTAGAACCAGAAAAGTTTAATCAATTAATTCCTTATTTAGTGCAGTCCGATATCAATCTGTTAAAAGAAAGGTATTACCACTTAGTTAATGATTAATATTAAAATCCCTCAATCAAACCTATATTTTTAATTAATATAAATCATAACCTCACCATAAAAATCTAAATAAAAATTTAAAAATGCACGCTAATAAGAGGTGTGTATTTTTAAATTTCATCACAGAAGCGTTCAATTAATAGTCATTTTATAAAACGTTTAAGAGACTCTTTTTCAAATCAATTTTTGTTTACGTTTTAATTAGCTAATCAACCAAATCCTATGTAGCTAAAAATACAAATAGCAGGAAAATTAAGCTAAATAAAAAATTAGAATAATACTATTTGATATTTCTAAACTTAAAGAAGACACTACAAATCAAGTTATATATATTATAGCTTTTGAGAATTTAATAAAACATATCTGAGAAGAGGGCTAATTTTAATGTTAACTGAAATAGCTATTGCAGATGCATATGGTGCAGGTTTTGAATTTTGTGCCGTAGAAAAAATTCGTCTTTATAATAATTTAGAATCATATTGTAAACATGAATTATATGATATCTCAGCTAAATACACAGATGACACCCAAATGTCGATTGCCATAGCTGAGTTTATCTTGTCAGGAGTAAAATGGGATAAAGAAAATATTGCAGCCAAATTTCTAGAATGCTTTCAAAGAGATATAAGACTTGGATATTCTGAAGGTTTTTATAATTTGTTAACTCAAGTTAAATCTGGAAAAGAATTAATTAATACTCTTATTTCTACGAGTGAAAGAAATGGTGCTGCTATGCGCTCAGTACCTATCGGATTTTTAAAGAATAAAAGTGATATCGTTTTTTTCGCTACCTTACAGGCACAAATAACACATAATACAAAGTTAGGGGTATCTTCAAGTTGTGCAGTAGCTTTAGCAGCTTATTTCGGTTTACACACACAAGGCACATTAGCTGAATTGAAGGATTTCTTAGAGTCTGAAGGCTTTGGTGAATGGGATTTTAATTGGCAAAAAAGAGTTTCTTTGAATGCATATGATACTGTTAGTGCAGCGTTTAGCTGTTTAGTAAAATATAACTCAATGAGTTCACTTTTGAAGGCATGCATTGAATTAGGTGGAGATACGGATAGCGTTGCATCTATTGCTATAGGTCTAGCAACATGCTTTTCAGAATATAAGAACGATTTACCAAATCACCTTTTTCAAATGCTAAAAGAAGATAAGTATGGAATACTTTTTCTACGAAATTTAGATAAAGATCTAATGAACTTACTACACGATTCACAGTGATAAAAAAAGCTCCTACTTGGAGCTTTTTAAAAATCACATCTAAATTAAATCGAATGACCTAAACGCTCACCCATTACTACAGTTGAATTGGCTTTAAATTGCTCTTCCCACACCATTTTATCTTTTTCAAATAAAACCACAGCAGTAGAACCTAAATAGAAACGACCTAACTCAGCCCCTTTATCTAACTGCATTTGGTGATGTTGTAATTCAACACGACCTGTTGGTTTTACTTTACCCGTTGCAACAGTTTCAATGCCTGCCACAATCATTGCACCGACTAATACCACCGCCATACGACCAAGTTCAGTATCAAATAAACACACCATACGCTCGTTACGTGCAAACAAACCTGGTACATTTTCAGCTGTAGTTTGGTTGACTGAGAACAACTCACCTGGAATATATAGAGTTTCGGTCAACGTGCCAGCCAATGGCATATGTACACGATGATAATCTTTCGGTGACAAATAAACCGTCGCAAACTGACCATCAATAAACGGCTTTGCCAGTTGCGGATCGCCAATTAATTTATCAACAGAAAAGCTTTGACCTTTGGCTTGAAAAATATCACCTGCTTCAATTTTACCCAACTGTGAAATCGCACCATCCGCAGGGCAAACAATACTATCTGCTTGTTCATCTACACCACGTACACCTTGTTTTAATGCACGAGTGAAAAATTCATTAAATGATTTATATTGATTTGGATTCGTTTGTTCGGCAATGCTCATATCAATGCCATATTTTGCTTTGAATGCTTGAATCACAGCAGTTTTCACCAAAACATTTTCACTTGCTGCAACTTTACCAATGACTCGGCTCAGTTGATGTTGCGGTACTAAATTTTGTGCTTTGATAAAAAGTTGTTTTTTTAAATCTGCTGAAAAACTCAAGACGGTGACTCCCCTGAAATAATAGGACTATCGAGGCGATTGCCCCATTCACTCCACGCACCGTCATAGGCTCTAACTTGCCAATTGAGCAATCTTGCCAATATATACGCCAAGCCCGAACGATGGTGAGACTGACAATACACCACGACAGGTTGTTGTAAATTAAAGCCTAATTGTTCTAAACGTTGTTGTGTGCGTTCAAGCGAGTGTAATTTTAGATGATTTTCACGGTTTAGGGCAGTACTCCATTCAAAATGCAATGCATTTGGGATGTGACCACCGCGTCGCGCAGCTAAACGTAGTCCAGTATATTCTTCATTGGTACGACAATCCCAGAGCTGAATATTCTGTTCTTGCACTTGCTGAAGTAATTCGTTGTACTCAATACGATGTTGTTGCACCGTCTCTAAATCAACGTTTAGAAGATCAGCGACTGGTATGACTTTTTCAACATCTGCGGTTGTTGGCAAAGCTGCACCTAACCAAGCATGAATCCCACCATTAATCAAACTGGTGCGGTTAAAACCAAGACAATGCAAATTCCAGATTAAACGCCCTGCCCATGCGCCACCCTCATCGTCATAGACCACGACATGGTGCTGAGGGGTAATATTCAATTTCTCAATTAAAGCCTGCAAACCTGCTAGATCAGGTAATACCCCATTGGCCTGTTCATGCTGTGCAACCAAGAATTTAGGCTGTAAATGAATGGCATGAGGAATATGCAATTGTTCATAAACCGATGCTCGGCTTAAATCAACGACACGAATCAGCTCATGTCCTATATAAGGTACAACTTCTTCAGGCTCAATCAGTAAACCCAGTTTAAAATCTACATCAGTCATTTTTATGCTGTTTTGTCATCCGCATTGGGGATGATTTTAGCATAGCCGACTTTTTATCTTTGTCTGATTTTTTGCATTCAATTAGCAGAAAAGGAGATATAGCAAAAAGCGCAACGATTATGGATTAGAAGTATAAAATTTGCTGACCATTGCGAAAGTTAAGCCATATAAATCTATCGAGACAATTTACTGGTGCGGAGGCGGCATGGATGCCGCCCGTTGAACTGCGGCATCAAGGATGTGCCGTCAGTTCAACACAAGATTTTTGTTACTTTTGATCTTTCAAAAGTAAAGAGCGTTTATACAAATCTCTCATAACGTTTGAGCTATTCCACGACCGTACCAGATTTTGAGTGTGAAAGAATAGCTAGGCTTCTTCAATCTCAAACACCTGTCTTAAATACGCCAAGAACGTTTCATTATCCGTCATGGTTTTACCCGAACTATCAGAAATTTTTGCCACCGACTGACCATTACACTCCACCAATTTCAACACAATATTCAATGGCGTCTGTCCCATATCATTGGTTAAATTCGTCCCAATCCCAAAACTCACTTGGAAACGATCCTTAAAATATTGATGTAATAACCATGCTTTTTCTAAATTCAAACCATCACTAAAAGTCAGCATCTTGGTTTTGGTATCAATCTTTAATTTACGGTAGTGCGCATAGGCTTTATCGCCCCATTCGTACGGATCACCACTGTCATGGCGTAAGCCATCAAACAGTTTGGCAAAATACAAATCAAAATCACGTAAGAAGGCATCTATTCCCACTACATCAGTCAAGGCAATGCCTAAATCCCCCCGATATTCTTGTACCCAAGCTTCTAGCGCTGCCTTTTGAAAATTACGCAATCGCACATCCAAAGCCTGAAAGGCTTGTAAAAACTCATGTGCCATCGTCCCGATTGGGCTAATACCCAGCTCTTTAGCAAGTAGAACATTACTGGTTCCACGAAACACTTTTGGTGCAACCGCATGAAAGGCTTGTACCACATGTTTTTGCCATTCAAAACTATAACGACGGCGTGTACCAAAATCCGAAACTAAAAATGGTGGATCACTCTCTTTTTGTTCTTTAGCATATTGTTCTAACTGAAGTAATTTCTGTTGTAAGCGACGTTCACCTTCCGCCAATACTTCATCGCTACGGATACGGCGGAAATACAATTCATTGACGATCGCCAATACAAAAATCTCAAACATCATGGCCTGAACCATCGGCCCTTCAATCCGAATATCCAACCGACCCGATTCATCAATGTTGGCTTGAATAAATCGACGTTTAAGCTGAAATAATTCTAAATAATCAACAAAATCACTTTTAATGAAACGTAAAGAACGAAGATACTGCAATTCATCTTCAGCAAAACGCAATTCACAGAGTAAATCAAGCTGATGATTTAGATCTTCTAGAATCTCAACCAAAGGATAAACCGTATCTTCTAAGTTTCGACAGCGAAATAAATACACGCTATGCGTCTGTGGAAATTGATGCAGCACCACTTGTAGCATGGTGAATTTATATAAGTCAGTGTCGAGTAAAGATCGAATAATGGCAGACATAGCGGATGGTTATAACCGATTCTTTTGCATAATGGCTATTGTTATACAATCAATTGACTCATATTGAATAGTAGACTTTTGCTGCACAACTCATTTTTATAGCGTGTCTCTGCTAAACTTACCCACTTCATTTTTCTGTTTTTTTCAATCTTATGCGTGCATTAATTCAACGAGTTCTCGAAGCAAAAGTGGTAGTTGAGGGTCAAACCACGGGGGAGATTCAACACGGCTTACTGGTCTTTTTAGGTCTAGGCAAAGAAGATACACTAGAGAAAGGGCAAAAACTGATTGATAAAATTTTAAAATATCGAATTTTTGATGATGAACAAGGCAAAATGGGGTGGAATGTCAGTCAAGCCAAAGGTGGACTTTTATTGGTTTCGCAATTTACTTTGATGGCACAAACACAAAAAGGCTTACGTCCTGACTTTGGACCTGCCATGCCGCCAGCCGAAGCGAAAGCTTTGTATGAGCAATTGGTTGAGTATGCGCGTCAACAATTTGCTCATGTCCAAACAGGTATTTTTGCTGCTGATATGAAAGTTCATTTAATCAATGACGGACCAGTGACTTTTAATTTAGAAATTGAATAAATAAGACATAAAAAAACTCCCTTTTAGGGAGTTTTCTTTCAGGTTGGTTTATTTACCTGTTTTTTCTTTAATAAATGCACGTGCTTGACGGATTTTTTCTTTTACTGGCTTTGGCACTTTTGGTGGAATCAATTTAGCTGCTTGGTTAAACCAAACTAACAAGCTGAAGTCACCTTCCATTTTAATGCTGCCATCTTGCATACCTGTCATGAATGCAGTTGGATCACCCTTTACCAAAGTTTTTACGCCTTGCTCACTTGAAGCAAATTGCAAAATAAAATCAGCTTTTTCAGGACTACCCGCAACCGTATCAATTTTGCCACGATTAACAATAATCTGACGTGCCAAACCTAAATCTGTACCAATTTGAATACGAAATTCACGGTCATGAACCAATTCAATAAACTTCGGGCTCGTACGTGCCAATTGCTTCATACGTAACGCCAAACCTGCCACCAATAAATCTAATGGATCAGTGCTTACATCAACGATCGGTAACTGAATCACAGGTAAAGAAGAAAGCTTCATGACATTTATGCCTACAGTATTATGATGAAATTTAAGACAACCGTATCCTAGCACAATTGTAGAAAACTCTGTAAAAGCTTTGTTTCAGAAAATTAATACAAAAAAGGCATGCTGAGCATGCCTTTGATGTAGTTCAAATTATTATAAATTATCGGCTAGAACATTGTTGTTGATCATCCTTGTAGACTGGTGTGTGTTCAATATATTGACGCTTCTCCAATTGTTTCCTAGTTTGTTGATCTTCGCGTAAAAGAATGAATGTAACCGTGACCATCGCAAGGCTTAGAGCTGTCAAATAGCTATAGGCAACTGACATTTCGAACATGGTTTGCATAGCAAAGCGCACCACTTCTAACAGCCCCCAACTCAGCATACCTGCCAGCATAAAACCTAACCAACGACGATACGGAGAAAAGAAAACAGCAATAACTGCGACAGCGATTAAGCCAAATCCAACCCACATGGTGAAATTCGCTGCTTCCATAGAAACCTCCGTCTTTAAAAGGTGGTTTGGATCGATCATGCCCAAACCTCATATTTGTTCTGTAATCTCTAAACAGTATTTGGTGTTGCATTAACGTCTTTAAGCATTATGGAGGGTTTTTTATAGAAAAAAAGAGCTTGAAATTAACCATACGACACAAGATGTCGCAATATGCTTTTGTCATTACATTTTCTTAAATTACAAAAGTCTCAAAGTGCTATATAGCATCAATTGCAGCGTGTCATTACAAAAAAATATAGCTCTTTTTAATCATTCAGAAACTTTTTTCAGAATTTCTTTATTGTTGTTTTTCTATACATTTAGACATAAATATGACGAATTAATGACGAGTCTAAAATCAATAAAGCCGCTTAGACAGCGGCTTTATTTAAGGCTAAATATGCTGTTTTAGGCACGATTCAAATCTTTATCATGCATACCCAATAAGTACAAAACACCATCTAAACCAACGCTTGAGATCGCTTGATTCGCATTTTCACGAACGAGCGGTTTAGCGCGGAACGCCACGCCTAAACCTGCGATTGCAAGCATCGGTAGGTCATTAGCACCATCACCTACAGCCATCGCCTGCTCTAATGAGATTCCCATTTTATCTGCCAATTGACGCAATAATTCAGCCTTACGTGCGCCATCCACGATTGCACCTTTGACTTCACCTGTCACCAACCCGTCTTGTACATCTAAAATATTGGCATGGACTTCATCAATACAGAGCTTTGCTTGTAAATATTCAGCAAAATACTGGAACCCCCCCGATAAGATTGCCGTTTTATATCCCAATGCTTTCAGAGTCGAGATTAAACGTTCCGCCCCTTCCGTCACGGTTAAACGTTCTGCAATTTTAGGTAATACAGAAGCATCCAAGCCTTTTAACAATGCAACACGTGCACGAAAACTTTGTTGGAAATCGAGTTCACCTTGCATGGCACGTTCAGTAATTTCAGCGACCTGTTCACCGACGCCTGCTTCTAGCGCCAATTCATCAATCACTTCTTGTTCAATCAAGGTTGAGTCCATATCAAAACAAACTAAACGACGATTACGACGGTAAGCATTATCTTCTTGCACCGCCACATCAATATTCAGCTCACCCGACAAACTCAAACATGCAGCTCGCATCGCTTGTGCATCCAACATTTGTCCACTTAGACCAAACTGAACACAGGCACGACGTGGGAATTGGCTTTCTGCATCGAGATCTAAACGACCAGATAAGCGTGTTACTGTTTCAATGTTAAAGCCCTGACTCGATACAATTTTAGTGACTGCCTGCAAATGCGCAGCGGTAAGCTCTGGTGCAAGTGCCGTCACGATATAACGTGTACGCCCACCTTCACTCACCCATTGATCATATTCTGCGTTGGAGATTGGTTTAAATCGCACAGTTAAGCCAATATCATGTGCTAAAATCAAAATCTCTTTCATTGCTAATGCTGTTGCAGTCTCATTATCCGAAGCAACAACAATTCCTAAAGTGAGTTGATTATGGATAACAGCCTGACCCACATCGAGTATTTGCAAAGAATGCACGGAAAGTACCTGCATTAATCGAGTAAACTGATTCGGTTGATCTGGTCCTAAAAAGGATATAAGAATGATTTCACGCATGAATTGACTCGTGTTTGAGCGACAACTATTGTATGTAAGAATCATAACATAACCCAACCTAAATCTATTTGCCTTGGAAGTTTAACTTGAATGCGCCTCGCCAAGGGCTATTTGCTAGCCTACTAATTGTAAGTTTTGCATTGCATACCTTTTTATTGGTGATTGCAACGACACATCAACTCAATGAAAATCGCGCCAGCCAAGGACAACTGATGACCAGTCAGTTAGTGGCGGATAGTCTTTCAGAGTTGGAACCTGCCAATACTGTCTCATTGGCATTGGTTGCCAATCGCTATGCAACCAATCCGAGTATTGCTTCAATCCGTATCTTAGATGCCAATAAACAAGTCCTTGCAACCAGTGGTATGGCAAAGACGCGTCAAGGTGAAGTCTTTGTCCGTGATGCGTTACAAAATGAGAAAAAAGTTGGAACAGTTGAAATCACGCTCATCCAACCGAGTATTGGTGAAATCTTACGCACGCAATGGCTGGCGATTTTGGCATCTTTATTTATTCATGGGTTGATTTGGTTGGCGTACCGTGCCATTGCTCGACCAACACGCAGTGAATATTTAGCCCGTATTAACCAAGAAAATCATCTCAAGCATGAAATTCAACGTTTAACTCAGGCACTTGCACTTGAGAAGCAAAATACAGTCACGTTAGTTGCACAAGCACAGCAACAGGCAAAAGCACAACCAAAATCACGTATTGAAAAAGCTTCAACAGATCAACAAGTCAATTTAGATCATCAAACTGTCGCATTGAATATCCAGTTTTATGATCCAAAACAACTGTTGAGCAGTGTCAATCAATCGGTTTCTGTGCCTTACTTTAAACTCTGTCAATTATTCTTGGATAAAAGCATTGATCTCTGTGCGAAACATTACCAACTCGACGCTACACAAATTAACGTCGTTCAAGAATTTAATGCCGAAGGCGCAACCTTGTCGACGACATCAGAACATCCTCATGCATTAGAATGCCTGATGATGATTGGTGCTGTTTTCCAGTTATTGGCAGATGTTTTATATAAACGCTATCGTGAAGATAAACGTTTTGCACTACAAACACGCGGTGCTGTTGCTAGTGCTGTAGAAGCGATGCAATTAGATGCGATTGAGGCAGCCAAACGCTTAACTCAACACTTACATGCCAAAGAAGCAGCTTTACACCTCAATCACGAGCAACTCAAAACGGTTCAAAACAGTTATGAATTAGTTGTGATGCCAAATCCGAGTAGTATTATGACTCGTCATGCCTTTATGATTAATGGGATGAATGAGCAATGTGCCACCGTAGCACAAAATCTGCGCACTGAAATTTTGATGGGTAAAAAAGTAAAAGTTTCGACTGAATCCTAGGCTAATCGGCTAGATTGGCTCTAATTTAAAATGCAACGCTCCCTTACAAGGCTATAAATGCCCATTAGGATAAAGCGTTGCTTTATTATTTGCTTGATTCACTTTTTTAATTGATAAAGAAGCACAGGCGAAATTTATTAAAATACGGTAAACTACACCAGATTTATCGAATACTAGTGCCCTATAAGGCAGCATAAAAGGTGAAAGCGAATGCCGCTGAGTCGTGTTGAAGAGCTTGTCGCAGATATTCGTGCAGGCAAAATGGTCATCCTAATGGATGATGAAGATCGTGAAAATGAAGGTGACTTAGTCATCGCTGCAACGCATGTTCGCCCTGAAGATATTAACTTCATGATTACGCATGCACGCGGCCTAGTTTGCCTAACTTTGAGCCGTGATCGCTGTAAACAGCTTAATTTACCGTTAATGGTAGATCAAAACGGTGCACAACATGCCACTAACTTCACGCTGTCAATTGAAGCAGCAGAAGGGATCAGTACTGGTATCTCCGCTGCTGAACGCGCGCATACGATTCGTACCGCAGTTGCAGCACATGCTAAACCAAGTGATATCGTTCAACCTGGTCATATTTTTCCATTAATGGCTCAACCGGGCGGGGTACTGCACCGTGCAGGTCATACGGAAGCAGGATGCGACCTCACCCGCTTAGCAGGTCTAGAGCCTGCCTCTGTTATCTGTGAAATTATTAATGATGACGGCACCATGGCCCGTCGCCCTGATTTAGAAGTCTTTGCAGAGAAACATGGTTTAAAAATCGGTACAATTGCGGATCTGATCCATTACCGCATGACCAATGAACAAACTGTTGAGCGTTTGTCTCAAGAGACGATTCAAACCGAATATGGTGAATTTGATTTATACAAATACCGTGAAATCGGTAATCCAGATATTCATTTAGCTTTAGTAAAAGGCGAGCCAAAACAAGGCATCACCACTGTTCGTGTGCATGGTTTTAATCCTGTTCGCGACTTATTAAAATTAAATAAGGCCGATGGTTCGGCAGCGTGGAATTTAGATCTAGCAATGAAAACAATTGCTGCAAGCGAGCGCGGTGTATTGGTATGGATTGGTCAAGATCATTTAGAAGATCTAGGACATGCCTTAGAGCAGTTAAATCAACCAAAACCGCTTAAGTCTAATGCAGCACTTTCGCATCAGTACCAGACGATTGGTGTTGGCGCGCAGATTTTACGAGATTTAGGTGTTGAAAAAATGAAGCTTCTGAGTTCTCCGCTTCGTTTCAATGCTTTATCTGGTTTCCATTTAGAGGTAGTGGAATATATCACTGCCGATCAAATCACAGCAAAATAATCGAGGTTGCTATGGCAATTCGCCGAATTGAAGGTTTATTACATCTCGCAAGCGAAGGTCGTTATGCGATCTTAGTAGGACGTTTCAACAGCTTCGTGGTTGAACATTTACTTGAAGGCGCGATCGACACTCTAAAACGTCATGGTGTTTCAGAAGATGCGATTACTGTTATTCACGCACCAGGTGCGTGGGAACTTCCTATCGTTGCAAAAAAATTAGCGGCTTCAAACAAATTTGATGCCATCATTGCACTCGGTGCAGTGATCCGTGGTAGTACACCACATTTTGATTTTGTTGCAGGTGAATGTGCGAAAGGTTTAGGTGTAGTTGCACTTGAAAGCACAATGCCTGTGATCAATGGTGTCTTAACGACAGACAGCATTGAACAAGCAATCGAACGTTCAGGTACGAAAGCAGGAAACAAAGGTAGCGAAGCTGCATTGACTGCAATCGAAATGGTTAACTTATTAAAGGCAATTTAAAGCATGTCGCAAACACTTCAGGCCGCTTATGCAGCGAAACGCAAAGCACGTCGTTTTGCTGTACAAGGGATTTATGAATGGCAAATGAGTCATAACCCTGTCCATGAAATTGAAGCACGTACACGTGTAGAAAATGCTATGCACAAAGTTGACCTTAACTATTACCATGAATTGCTCACTCAAGTGGTTGCTCAACATGAAGCTTTAGATGAGTTACTCATCCCTGTACTTGATCGTGAGTTAACTGCACTAGATGGTGTAGAACTTGCAACCTTACGACTTGGTGCTTATGAATTACGAGATCATCTCGAAGTTCCATACCGCGTTGTACTTGATGAAGCAATTGAGCTAGCAAAACACTTTGGTGGTGCAGACAGCCATAAATACATCAATGGTGTATTAGACCGTCTTTCATCAAAGCTTCGTGAAGCTGAAAAACAGCAAGCAAAATAATAGGCTTGATGTTGCATGGCTGAGTTTTCAATTATTGAGCGGTACTTTAAACGTGCATCAAAATCTGATGTCAGTTTAGGTATCGGTGATGACTCAGCCATCGTCACCCCTCCTTCTTCACAACAACTCGTGATCTGTGCAGATACATTGGTTGCTGGTCGACATTTTCCCTTAGATACCCCTGCCCATGCCATTGGCTGGAAAAGTGTCGCGGTCAATTTATCTGATCTCGCCGCCATGGGTGCAAAACCCCATAGTATTTTACTCGCACTGAGTCTCCCTACCGTTGATCATGACTGGTTGGCTGGATTTAGTCAGGGTCTTTTTGATTGTTGCGATCAATTTGGTGTGAGTCTGATTGGTGGCGATACCACTCAAAGCACCCAACTCACTATAAGTGTCACCGCTTTAGGCTGGATTGAACAAGGTCAAGCCATCACGCGTGCTGGTGCACAAGTCGGCGACTATGTCTGTATTAGTGGACAGATTGGTGATGCCGCGTTTGGATTACAACACTTAGGACATCCTCTACAACAACGCTTAGATTATCCAACACCTCGTTGTAATTTGGGGCAACAGCTAAAAGGTTTAGCCTCAAGTATGATTGATGTTTCAGATGGACTCGCACAAGATTTAGGACATATTCTGAATGCCTCAAAAGTAGGTGCAACATTACAGCTTGAACAGCTTCCGATAGATCAGTCACTAAAAAATATAGATTTGCGACAAGCTTTGCATTATGCGCTTGCAGGTGGTGATGATTACGAATTATGTTTTACAATATCACCGCAAAATTTTGAAAAACTGTCACGACAACAATTAGATGTTCCGCTTACAATAATCGGCAAAATTACCCAACAAACTGGATTGTTATTTGAGTATATGGGTGAGAATTACCCACTACAAATTCATGGATACCAACATTTTGCATAAGCCTCCCATTCACTTCAAACAGATGACTTGGTTCGATCGCTGCATCGTTTTCTGCGGGGTTGGATTTGGTTCTGGTCTCAGTCCTAAAGCACCGGGAACATTTGGTTCTGCATTTGTATTGCTATTTACGCCACTCTGGTTATATCTCGGTTTTAATTTGAGTGTTTTAGCAATTTTTATCATGTCTTTGGTGGGCATATACATCTGTGGACATACCGCCAAAGTGATTGATGTACACGATGATGGTCGAATTGTATGGGATGAATTTGCAGGGCAATCTATTACGCTATTGCCCTTGCTCTATCTACAGCAATTAAACTGGTTATGGGTCATTGTCGGTTTCATTTTTTTCCGTATATTTGACATCTGGAAACCATTTCCGATTAGTTGGGCAGACCAAAAAGTTACTGGTGGTCTAGGGATTATGCTTGATGACATCATTGCAGGTCTTTGGGCTGCGCTTTGTATTTTTATGATTCATTTTTATTTTTTGACTTAAACCATTGATATTAGGGTTAGTTATGTCAACAACTGTTATTATTCTTGCAGCTGGGAAAGGAACGCGGATGCGTTCGAAACTACCCAAAGTTCTCCAACCATTGGCAGGTCGTCCACTTTTAGGACATGTGATTCAAACTGCAAAAAAATTACATGCTCAAAATATTATTACGATCTATGGGCATGGTGGTGATCTAGTTAAACAAAGCTTTGCTGCTGAACAAATAGAGTGGGTTGAACAAGCAGAACAGTTAGGAACAGGTCATGCTGTTCAAATGACTCTCCCTGTATTACCTCAAGATGGTATTTCTTTGATTTTATATGGGGATGTTCCACTCGTTCGTCAAAGTACCCTTGAACAGCTACTTGAAGCCTCTAGCCAATCTGGTATTGGTATGATTACGCTTAATGTTGAGAATCCAACAGGCTATGGTCGTATCGTTCGTCAAGCAGATAAGATTCAAGCGATTGTTGAGCATAAAGATGCCTCTGACGAACAGCGTCTAATACAAGAAATTAATACTGGTATTTATTGTGTAAGTAATGCCAAATTACATCAATGGTTGCCAAAACTGTCTAATAACAATGTTCAAGGTGAATATTACCTTACGGATATCGTGGCAATGGCCGTTGCCGATGGCTTAGAAATTGCTTCAATTCAACCTGAGCTTGAATTTGAAGTTGAAGGTGTGAATGACCGCCTACAACTTGCAACTTTGGAACGTCAATTTCAGCAACAACAAGCAAAAGAATTGATGCAACAAGGCGTACATTTAATTGATCCAAATCGTTTTGACCTACGTGGAACTGTGAAATGTGGTCAAGATGTACAAATTGATGTCAATGTCATTATTGAAGGTGATTGCGAATTAGGTGACAACGTTCAACTTGGCGCAGGCTGTATTTTAAAAAATACTCGTATTTCGGCAGGCACTAAAGTTCAAGCTTATAGCGTATTTGAAAATGCAATTGTGGGTGAAAATACCCAAATCGGTCCTTTTGCACGCTTACGTCCAGGTGCGAACTTGGCGGATGACGTGCATATTGGCAACTTCGTTGAAGTTAAAAATACCCATATGGGACAAGGTTCAAAAGCCAATCACTTCACTTATCTAGGTGATGCAGATATTGGTGCGAATTGTAATATTGGTGCAGGGACAATCACTTGTAATTATGATGGCGCAAATAAACATCGTACTGTGATTGAAGACAATGTATTTATTGGTACCAATAACTCATTGGTTGCACCGATCAAAATTGGTCAAGGTGCAACAACAGGCGCAGGCTCAACCTTAACTCGAAATGTGGCTGAGCATAGTTTAGCTGTCGAACGATCTAAACAGTTTGAAAAAGCAAATTATCAACGTCCCCAAAAGCTGAAAAAATAAGAGGATACAATTATGTGTGGTATTGTTGGTGGTGTTGCTGAACGTTCTGTAACCGACATCCTCATTGAAGGATTAAAACGTCTCGAATATCGTGGTTACGATTCTGCGGGTTTGGTATTACTGAATGATCAAAAAATCTTGCGTGAGCGTCGCGTAGGTAAAGTTGCAAATCTAGCTGAAGCTGTATCAGAACAAAACTTGATGGGCCATGTGGGTATTGCACATACCCGTTGGGCAACCCATGGTAAACCAACTGAAAATAATGCTCATCCACATGTTTCAGGTGATGTAGCTGTTGTACATAATGGTATTATTGAAAACTACCAAGACCTTAAAGATGAATTACAAGCGCTAGGTTATGTCTTTACCTCACAAACAGATACTGAAGTTGTTGCTCATCTTGTCAACGATGCTTTAAAGCAAACTGATAGCTTACTTGAAGCTGTACAAAAAGTTATTCCTCGCCTAAAAGGCGCTTTTGCACTGGGTATTGTGCATACCGCACACCCTGATGAACTGATCACTGTGCGTGAAGGTTCACCATTGGTAATCGGTGTAGGTATTGGCGAGAACTTTATTAGTTCAGACCAATTGGCTTTATTACCTGTTACTAATCGTTTCGTCTATCTCGAAGAAGGTGACATTGCGCGCTTAACACGTACTAGTATTGAAGTTTTTGTCAATGGAACCCGTGTTGAACGTCCAATCAAAGAATTGGATGCAACTGTCAGCAATGCATCAAAAGGCGAATACAAGCATTTCATGCTCAAAGAAATTTATGAGCAACCAGAAGCGATTCAACAAACGATTTCACAAGCATTGAATGGCAATAATTTGCGTGAAGATTTTCTTCAACATGCCAATGCGGATTTTGACAAAATTCAGCAAGTACAAATCATTGCCTGCGGTACCAGCTACCACGCAGGTATGATTGCAAAATACTGGTTCGAGCAATTGATTGGTGTACCTTGCCAAGTTGAGATTGCAAGTGAATTCCGTTATCGCACGCCTGTCATTGTTGCTCATACACTGTATATCTGTATTTCTCAGTCTGGAGAAACTGCGGATACCTTGGCTGCATTACGCGAAACACAAAAACGTGCTCAAGCTCAGAACATCGACATTAGTACCATGACCATTTGTAACGTTGCCACTTCATCAATGGTTCGCGAAACAGATCATCATTTACTGACGCTTGCTGGTCCTGAAATCGGCGTTGCATCCACCAAAGCCTTTACCACTCAACTTGCAGCATTGATGTTGTTAATCTTGAAAGTTGGTCAAGTTAAACAACGTCTTGCAGATGCTCAAGTGAATGAAATTACAGAAGCGCTATGGCATTGTCCGAAAGTGATTTTAGATACTTTACAAGGCAATACTGAGATTCAGCGCCTATCAGCACTCTTCGTTGAAAAGAACCACTGCTTATTCTTAGGACGTGGCACACACTTCCCTATCGCACTAGAAGGCGCATTGAAACTGAAAGAAATTTCATACATTCATGCTGAAGGATATGCGGCTGGTGAACTCAAGCATGGTCCATTGGCTTTAGTAGACAATGAGATGCCTGTCGTGATCTTGGCTCCACAAGACGAAATGCTCGATAAGTTAAAATCGAATATGGAAGAAGTTCAAGCTCGTGGTGGGGAACTATTTGTTTTTGCTGATGAAAACAGTGGTATTCATAGCAAAGATCGCCAACATGTCGTTCATGTTCCAGCTGTCAATCAATGGTTAGCACCAATTGTGTACAGTATTCCTGTGCAATTGCTCTCGTATCATGTTGCGGTATTACGTGGAACAGATGTCGATCAGCCACGTAACCTTGCGAAGAGTGTAACGGTAGAGTAAAAAATTGTAAATTTTATCAAAATCATGTGTTTAGACAATATAGTTTTAAACTAAACATTAAAGTTCTAAACTGTAACAATATAGTTCTAAACTAGACATTAAAGTTGTAAACCAGATAAACCCAGCTATACTGATTAAAAAGTAGGCTGGGTTTTTCTATGAGTAGAGCACCGAGATTCTTCACACAAGAACAAATTAGCAAAAGAATAAAAGATGGTCGTGGACAAGGTATGGGAAAAGATTACCAACCATGGCTGACTATTCAGGATGTACCCTCTCGTGGGGTCTCTCATCGTATTTATTCTCATAAAACGCAAAGAGTGCATCATTTACTTTCTAATTTGGAACTGTATGTTTTTTTGATTTTAGATTGGTCTAGTTCTGTTCAGGATATTCGGGAACAATTTCCTTTAAATCTAGATGACACAAAAGAAATCTGTTTAGAGCATGGTTTGAGACATCCCAACATACAAGGCTCAGAACAAGTCATGACTTCCGATTTCCTTATAGATACAAATGACAAAAAACAGCCTCAGTTTGTGATTCAGGTAAAGCCCTTAAAAGAGCTCATCAAAGAAAGAACTATCGAAAAACTCGAAATTGAACGTCGTTACTGGGCATTCAAAGAAATTCCTTGGAGTATTGTGACGGAACAAAATATTCCCACAACTGCCCGAAAAAATCTCGAATGGTTGAGCCCTTTTATTACTGAACATTTAGAGCCTGATATCTGGAATAGCCTACATATAATTTCTTATTATTTTTCAAAAAAACCAGAGATTTCTATCATTAAACTCTGTACAGAAGTAGATGCACAGGAAAAAACTACCTCTGGAACAACCCTACAATATTTAAGAACACTTATAGCAAATCGTTTAATTAAATTTGATATCCAACAGCCATTTCAGAAATTAAAAGGGGCTGACCTAGTGTTTGATTTAGAGGTGTCTTATGTGGCAAATCAATGAGGTCGTTAAATTTGATGAAAGCCACTACCGGATTTTATTCTTTCAATCTGGCGAAATCATATGGATTCATATGGAGGAATCCAAAGGAGTTCCATCTTTAGTTCTTGAAGAACAACTTTCACAATGGATTGATGAAAAACGCTTATTTAGAAGTTCAGACCCTTTTGAATATCTTAAGTCTATAGAGCCACCCGTAAACTCAGTCGCTTTTGAAAAACGTGCTCAGGCTTACCGAATTATTGAACCAATCGTATATGACACAAGCTGTTTTAATGAAGAGATTAGAGCTAAACGGGTTCGTTTAGTAGAACAGACAAATATCGCAACTAAGGCGACGATATACAAATATCTACGCCGCTATTGGCAAAGAGGCCAAATTCCAAATGCCTTATTGCCAGATTATAGAAATGCTGGTGCACCAGGAAAGCCAAGAACCTTGGCAGGCTCTAGAAAATCGGGAGCAAAACGTAAATTTGGCAATGGAACTGGTATTAAAATTACGCCAGAAATTGAACGGCTATTTCGGTTAATCGTTGAATCTGAATTATTAAATGACAAGAAAATCAATATCACATCGGCTCATCGACAATTTGAAGAACTTTTTGTCCAACATTACCCACATATAAAACAGGGAGATATTCCGACACGTAGACAGTTTGACCATTTCTACAAACGTGAATACGAACTTCCACAAAGAATAGAAGCCAGAACTCCTGTCTTGAGTTTCCAAAAAGATGTACGACCATTAAGTGGAACTGCTACAGCAAATACGCTTGGACCTGGTAGTCGTTATGAAATTGATGCAACTATTGCCGATATCTACCTAGTTGCTGATGATGATCGAAGTAAGATTCTAGGTCGTCCGATCCTATATGTAGTGGTTGATGTTTTTAGCAGAATGGTCGTGGGATTCTATATTGGATTTCATAATCCATCCTATGTTGTTGCCATGCAGGCGATTGTAAATGCTTGCAGTGATAAAGCCAGTTTATGCAAATTACTTGGAATTGATATCGGGCCAGAACAATGGCCAACCATAGGTTTACCTGATGCAATTCTTGCTGACCGTGGTGAGATGATGAGTCATCAGGTCGAACGCTTAGTCCATGGTTATAATGTTCGTATTGAAAATGCACCTGCATATCGAGGAGATGCAAAGGGCATTGTTGAACGCTATTTCGGAACATTACAGGCAGAATTCAAACCTTATGCCCCTGGGGTAGTCAAAGGAAATCGTATTCAAAAACATGGTGAAAAAGATTACCGTCTTGAGGCGGTTGTACCTATTTCAGCCTTTGCCAAGATAATCATAAAGACCATACTTTATCGTAATCAGTATCATGTATTGGATACTTATGACAGAGATGCAGATTTCCCTCCAGACTTACCCTCAATTCCATTACATATATGGAACTGGGGAATCCAAAACCGTACAGGCCATCTTCGTACTGTAGACCCAGATACTTTACGAATCATGATACTACCTCGTAAAAAAGTTTCCATTTCCACTTCTGGTGTCAATTTATGGGGCCTGTATTACATTGGATCAGAGATACTCAGAGAAGGCTGGTTACATCGTAGTAAAGAAGTCACTCGCCCACAGGATCTCCAAGCAGCCTACGATCCAAGCTGTGTAGATAAGATATATTTATTCCCAAAACATGATAGTACGATCTATTGGGAATGTTCTTTATCAACCAAAAGTCGTCAATTTGCGAGTATGTCATTTTGGCAAGTGTGGGAGATACAAGATCAAGAAAAGAATCTACATGCAATTGAAAAAGATAATAGTAAAACTGCCCGTAGAGAGTTGGATCAATTTATTCGTGACACCATTGCTGAATCAAAAAAAATGGCGACCAACTCTGGTGTATCCAATCGCCAGCGTTTATCTGAAATTAAATCGAATAAAAAGTCTGTTCGTGAAAATGAGAAATTATCAAATACTTCCTTAAAAACTGATAGACACCCTAAAGATCAAGGAACGATTATTTCATTTAAGCCAAAACAAGATGAATCAAGCTATCCGCAGTTCGTTCCAGGTCTTTTTGATGATGAGGATGATCAGTCATGACAAATCATATAATCAGAAATGCAGAATATCAGGATACTGGTGTTCATGCTTATAAAGATAACCCATTCATTGAGGCTCTACCACCTATTCAAGAACCTTTTGAAGATACAAAAAATCTTATCTCAAAAGTAACGCCTACTCTTGATGATCTAAAGCAAAAAAGAGTTATTCGAGCCCATAATATTCACCAGATCACAGGTTCATTTTTCCAGCCTTTGGCAATGCATATGTTATTGAGTGAACGTATTTCTCTCATGATTCGTGGAGGATATGTTGGTCGTAATCCAAATACAGGAAAGTTGCAACAACACCTGCAAAATGGTTATGAAAGATTGCAAACACGTAATCTGAATGCCAAACGCTTTGATGAAACCGAATCAACTGCTCATAGCATGGCCATCATTGGCTGTTCAGGCAGTGGCAAGACGACCTCTTTACGAAGAATACTAGGATCATATCCTCAAGTTATTTTTCACCCAGCATTAAATCGTCATCAGATCGTCTATTTAAAGATAGATTGCTCGCATGATGGCTCGCTCAAAGAACTTTGTCTCAATTTTTTTCGGGCAATTGATAAAATCATTGGTTCAAATTATGAGAAAAAGTATGGGATGAAAAGACATGGCGTAGAAACCATGCTTGCCCTCATGGCACAAACAGCCAATATGTTTGCCTTAGGCCTGTTAGTCATTGATGAAATCCAACATTTAAGTCGGGCAAAGTCTGGCGGTTCAGAGAAAATGCTGAACTTCTTTGTCACCATGACCAATACCATTGGTATTCCTGTGCTGTTCGTGGGTACACCTAAAGCTAGAGACATCTTTGATCTTGATCTACGTTCCAGTCGACGTGCTGCTGGTCTGGGATCTATCTTTTGGAATCCAATCCCACAATACCTACCTGATCAGAAGAGTCAAAACGCTGAGTGGATAGCATTTACTAATACGCTTTGGAAGTTGCAGTACTTACAGAAAAGAGACCCTATCTTAAGTGATGAGATTCGAGATACCTGGTTTGATTTGAGCCAAGGTATTCTCGATATTGTAGTAAAACTTTTTATTTTGGCCCAGTTACGTGCCCTCGCAACGGGAGCAGAAACGATTACTGTAGAGCTGCTGAAACGTGTTTATGAGGATGAGCTGAAACTTGTACATCCTATGCTCAGCGCATTACGTTCAGGTATACCTGAACGAATCGCTCAATTCTCAGATCTTGCTGTACCCGATATGGATAAGAAAATCATCCATCTTATTCAGAAAATCTCCGCATCTACCGTTGAATCCGAAGAAGACCGAGCCTTAAAACAGTTGAGTAATGATGATCAACGACGTGTATATCTGATGCTAAAAGATGAGTTTCCATCAGACTCCATCATCTTTGCTATTCAAAAAATTGTAGCGTTAAAACCTCAAATATCTAGACAACAGCTCTTGGCTGCTATTGTTCAAGCAATGGAGACAGACAATACACCATCACAGGCACCAGCAACCAAAAAGAAAAACCAACGGATTAGCCTAAAACAATGGAATGAGTTGGAAGATACCGATCTTCGTCATATTTTTTCGATGAACCCAGCCAGTCCAGAAAGTATTTATACCCAATTAGACCATCAAGGTTTAATTCTGCAAATGTCAGATCTGTTGTCATAGTATGGGGTAAGAATCATGTGGAATTTTCCAACACCGCTTACCGATGAACTAATCTACAGTACCATCGCCCGTGCTGGATTACACCATGGCATTCAAAGTCCCAAACAGCTACTTGATGAGGTCTTCCAAGATAGAAAAGTCGTTGCTACCATTGACTTACCCAGTCATTTAAATGCTATCGTACATTTATTACAGCGAACTGGCCGTTTTAGTTTAATAGAACTGATTTACAAACATACGATGTTTGGCTTATATGCACCTTTTGTTCAGGAATCCCATCGACAAAAAGCAATCACTTTAATGGCTGAGCAGGCATCTGGTTCTGTCCATCTTATGCTTGGTCTGAATGCTTCCAGAGTCCCCAACAACATCAAACTCCATTACTGTCCAATCTGCATACAGCAGCAACGAGAAAGCTATGGCGAGTATTTCTGGAATAGGGCTTGGTTTGTACCTAACCTTCCAATATGCCTGAAACATAATTGTTCACTTCTGTCTCAGGATTATATTCAACAACAGCATCGACATCTTTTCTTGCCCTTATTACCAAATCAAACTCAGGACATGCCTAATCCCTACTTCAAGGAAGACTTCATATTAGGGCAAATGACTGTAGAGTTATTACAACTTGATCCCCAACCATCGCCAAGCTATGAACAATGGACTAGGTTTTATCTGGAAATTGCTGATACAAAGAATTTCCGCAGGGGGAATCATGTTTGTCATGATCAAACCTATGAGCAGGTGATTAAAAAGTTTAACGATGCCTATCTCAAATCTAAGAATTTAGGGATTGCTTCTGATCAAGATACTTCATGGCTCAAAACTATTTTTAGAAAACATCGCAAAGCCTTTAGTTTTTTAGAACATTGTATTGTCTGGTCTTCATTTATACCTGAAATGACACCTAAAGACATTCTGCAATATGTCAGCTCTATTTCAGCAAACCAATATTTTGTAAAACGACCTACTTCTACGGACAATATTCCCCCTGTAAAAATAGAGGGGATGAGACAGAAATGGCAAGATATCGTGCTACTTCATGGTGTAACGTCTGGTCGTAAAATTAAATCAGGCCAAGCAACTTATATATGGCTATATAGAAATGATCAAAATTGGCTCCTAACCTTTAATTCAAAACATTTGTCAAAACCCCAAGTCCGAAAAAATAAAGTAAATTGGCCTATACGTGATTTTTCAATAACCAAAGAATTATTCAAAATTTTATATCGTTCAAATGATGACTTAGCTTGTCCAAGAATGTCAAAAAGTTGGTTTCTCAATCAATTATCCAAAGGAAATTCCATTTCCAAAAATTTGCACCAACTGCCTTTAAGCTCCAAATTTCTTTCAACTTATTCTGAAGATACAATAGCTTATCAAATACGGAGAATTACCCATGCCATGATCAGGCTTGGGTATACAGAGTCCAGTACTAAAGATAGATGGCGGATATTGCGACTTGCAGGATTAAGTAAAGAAAGAATTACTCAAGAAGCCCAAATTTTCCTAAATATGATTTGTGAGAAGAAGATTTATGCACATTAAACGCCTCCCTTTAGATACATTGATTACAGGTATAGGACGACTATTTAAATATGATGATAGACCCTGGTTTATTAATCTGTGGGGAGAATCCGAAGATTCTAAAGCAAAATATAACACCTCTTTTTCCCACATGCATTTGCTGGCTAAACGTCGAATTATCAACTCTACCCAAAATGAGCATCGAAAATCTGGATTTCACCTAAAATTTAGATGCCCCTTACCAGCAGAGTGGATGTCTTTTGCCCAATCTAAATCACAATTTCATTTTTTTGGATTTGATGCTTTGGCAACATTTTCAAATGAAGCACAAACCGTTAAACAGGTTCGTATTGAATTGCCACAGCTTGAGTTAGCAAGAGCTTTCTTCTTTCAGAATGCTTACCTAACTCGATCTGCGCTTGAGTTGAATGTGCTGGCAGAAGACTTTGATATTCAGAACAAGACTGATCATTACCTGATTAGTGTTCTTCCCTCATGTGAGGGTTCACTTGCACTTTCTCATTTCAATAAACCTGGGTTTCGTCGATTTTTTGCATATTTACTCCTGAATAAAAACATAAGAGCTTCATACGAAAGCATCGCTCAACAGTGTCAAGCTTTTGAAAGCATTAATAATACACTAAAAACATGGAACTTTAGTTTCATCCCTCCCAACTTAACAGACGTAAACATTGAGGCACACGGTTATTACGACAGGTTAACCAATACATTTAAGATTGATGAAATCATTAGCTTTTCTGGGCTCTCCACCCATATTGATAAACCTGTTTATTTTCATCATGATAAATTTTCTAAAGCCTCAAAAAAATCGGGTAATACCAGCACCATACCACCAAAGCCGAATCATGCAGAGCCCAAACTCAATGATGAGGAAGAAGCAACGCCTAGCAATAAGCCTACTATTGTAGATGGTCCAACCACTTTACTTGATTTTGATGATCCATTTGAAACTGGGAAAGTCGCAGATAAAACTGGTACAAAAAATGCTGTTATCGTAGATGATGCCCAAGAGTATATTGATGAATTGATTGGCGATGTGAATGCAGATGAACCAGGAATTGGTGGTTCAGTTAAAGCAGGGGATTTTGAGGGTGCAAAGGATCAAACTGATGATGCCCATTTATATCTAGACCGTTTCTCCGCATTTATGAAGATGCTTTATAAACTTGAGGAAAAGTATGGAATACAGTATTCACTGACTTTAAAAGTTCTACCTCAAGTAGCAGGGTTTACCAAACATCTAAAGGCTGATGATAAACCACGTTGTATTGCTGAAGTACATTTTCTTTATCGAGGCCAGCATTTCATTTTACTAGAAGTTGACACATCCGATAATACAACACGTCTTTCAACCCAATTATTAACGATAAAAGATATGAATAGTTGGGAAGAAGATTATGAAAAACTTCGTAAGTTTGTAGTTCAAAAAACGCTTAACTGGCCACATAGCTTCATCCAAAAAATAGCAACTCAACAAGTCAGATTTAATCATCCACGTATTGATGAGGGACAGCAAGTCGCCATTGAGGATTTAGATAGTTGGGCAAATCGAATTTATAATCGATTAATTAGTCTGTAATAGAAAGTTAATTCTTTATATTATTAAGCTTATTAAAAAAATTTAATATCAATTAAATTCAAAGGGATAGGGAGATTAAAACTCCCTATCTTTTCATTAATGTGCAGGATAAGCCTGTATTGAGCTTATGATCTCTTCCCTAGCTTTATCCACATTTCCCCCAACTGATCCTAGCCAAAATAATGGACAGATAGTCCCTCTAAAGCTAACGTAAAATTAACTTTGGAGATACAAGAAATGGCGAAACTCTTTAGCACCGAATTTAAACAACAATCGATAGAGTACGCACTAGCAAACACACATGAATCACTAGCTGCTATAGCCAAAAAGTTAGGTGTGGGCTATTCAACGCTAGATAAATGGGTACGAGAAACGAATCTGGCAGGAACCAGCAAACGACAACTCACAGCAGAACAACAACGTATTTTAGATTTAGAAAAAGAAGTCAAACAGCTTAGAGAAGCCAATGACATTCTAAAAAAGGCGCATGTGTACTTTCTGACAGTCGATCAAACCAAGAAAAGTACACGGTAATTGCGGATTTAACGATGAAAAAGGCAGTCACTATATTTTCCGCCTGTAAATACTTAGCCGTCAGCCCTTCTGGTTATTATGCTTGGCGTAAGCGACGAGTTGATACTGCTCAGAAATATAAGGATTTAAAAGCAGTGTATTGGCACCATCATGCTCGCTTAGGTGCACCATCACTCGTTCATGATATGCATGATCTAGGCTATAGCCTGAGTGAACGTACGATAGGAAGAATGCTCAAGCATCTCGGGTTACGCAGTAAGATTTCACGTAAATATAAGCATACGACAGATTCAAATCATCGTTTGCCTACAGCTCCCAATCTGTTGGATCGCCAATTTACAGTCACAAAGCCGAATCGGGTATGGACGACAGATATTACTTACATTCGAACCAAAGAAGGCTGGTTGTATTTGTGCGTGATGTTGGATCTATTTAGCCGTCGTATTGTGGGATGGCAAACCAGCCATCGAATAGACCGTCAATTGGTGTGTGACGCATTTAATTATGCAATGGCACGTCAGGGTTATCCAAAGGGTGTGATGGTACATTCGGATCAAGGTAGTCAGTATTGTAGTCGTGATTTTAGAGCGATACTATTGACGAATGGATGTATTCAAAGCATGTCACGCAGTCTTGCGCAGTACACTGCTCATGTTGGGATAATGCTGTAACCGAAAGCTTCTTTCATACATTGAAAGGTCATGTGGTACACGGTAGTGTGTTTACTACCAGAAAAGAAGCCAATGCTGTTTTGTTTGAATATATTGAGATTTACTACAATCGAATGAGGCGACATTCTGCCAATGGTTGGTTAAGCCCAGAAGTTTTTGAGCAGAAATATTTTAGAGCTTTAGAGGGATCGACTGTTCACAATTCTGTCTAGGATCAGTTTTCATTTAATGAGTTCAATTTTAGTTGGTTTTTCTGGTTCTTTTTGAGTTATGGAATATTTATTAGTAAACAAGGTTATACTCAATGTAATGATCCAGAAAACACTAGCTACTAAAAAAACCGAAGTGGCTTTAGATAAATATTCATATTTCATAGATGCGATTTTTGCATTTCTGTAAATTTGATTTGATAAGTCTTCCGAATAAGTTTCTTTAGTAATATTATCTATACTTTGAACAAAGGTAGTTAAATCATTTTTAGCTATTGTTCCAAAGAAAATATTTGACTGGTTAGGAGGGTCAAACTTAGGTCTAAATCCTAATTTACAAAAATATATACTCACAATAATTATAATAACAGTAATGGCATATAAAATATCTAATAATAGTAATGGTTCTTTTGCATTAAAATAACTTCCTAAACCAGCTAATAAAGCTAAGTTTAAAGTTACTATTGCACCTATTTTTACATCACCATTACTGATCCAATTTAGCTGTTTTTCTAGCAGCCACTGGTTCTTCTCAATATTTTTATCTATATCAAAATTGGTCATGTAGAACCACACTTAGTCTATGGAGTTTTTCTGATTCAATTATAGACAAATAAACTTTTTTATAAATAGAAATTTTTGAGTAAAGTTTATTTCATTATTCTTTTTTACAATCAGATAAAAAGTAAGATATATGAATTTTCAAGAACCAAGCACGAATGAATTTTAATCAAAATAAAAGCCCAGTTGGGCTTGAATTTTTCATGATCAACCCCCATCCATAAGTTAGAAAATTCTAAAGGCAAAAATTCATCGTGGCTAAGATTTGGAATCGAGAAGCTGCACTAAAGTGCATCAACAATTGTTTGGCTCAAGTAAACAACATCACAATTACTGAGTATGTCAAAAGAAGAGATTTGAACAATATCAAAACTGCCGAAGCATGTGTCCTAGATGGGGTTCATCTATATATTGATATACTAAATATGGATGGCTTATTAGGTACTACAATCTCTGAGGGAGAAACATGTCATAAGCGTGTATTACAGTTTTTATCCCTACACTACCGAGCTATTGATAAGATACTAGAAAGCTGTGGGGCCATCCGTGTTGACTATCATAACCAACGGCTTCATGCAGTTATAACGCAACCTTATAATACAGAAAGTGATGCAGAATCAAAACGTATTTATAAAGCTGTAGCTATTGCAAAAACCATTTTAGACGTAAGTAACCAACTTGATGATGAACGAGATGAAGACAATACATCTCTTCCCCAAGCAAAAATGAGAGTTGGTATTGATAGCGGAATTGCTTTAACTGTAAACAATGGGCGTAATGGACATCGCGAACCCTTGTTTCTAGGCGATCCAGCTAATCACGCTGCTAAAATAGCAAGTGGTGGTAACTCATCAGGTATTTTTATGACTAATCGAGCCAGAGAAGTGATTGGTCTCAATCGGGTTGGTTCAGAAAAAAATACAGCTCTAAATAATATTGATATTAATCAAATTGTTTCACAAACAAAAATTCCTGTAACTGTTGATCAAATTATTGAATGCTGGCGTAATGATCTAAATTCTCACCCTATTGGTAAGTTTAAATTTACTCGTCAAACACCTCCACTTAAAGATATGGACATTTTGAATCTGACACCAGGAAATTCAAAACGTCAAGAGGCTGTTTCTATATATGCAGATATTGATGGCTTTACCAACTATGTAACTGAACATATCAATAGCAACCCTGAAGCGGTGGTAAAAGTATTGCATGTACTCCGTTCAGAACTTGAACGTGTATTAACAAATGATTTTGGAGGTCGTCGTATTCGCTTTATTGGAGATTGTGTTCATGGCGTAATATGTGAGGGAACATCACAATCTACTAATATTCCTGAAACTATCACTACTGCTGTAATCTGTGCTAGTGCTATGAGAAGTAGTTTTGACTTAGCACTTGAAATACTTGCTCAAAATGGTATTGATACAGGAGATTTGGGTTTACAGATCGGTTTAGAATATGGACCTATTGCTATCAGTCGTTTAGGAAAACAGGGTAAAAAAATACGTTGTTGTATAAGTCGTTCTGTTATTGAATCAGAAAATACTCAAATGCGATGTGATGGGAATCAAACTGCTTTGGGTGAAGCAGCTTACAGGCATGCTCCTGATGACATCAAAAAACTATTTAACCATCATAGAAAAGCTAATCACCTTGATTACAATGAAGTTATTGAGTCTTTGGCTGATTCTAAAAATGCCTCAGCCACGTCCGTAAAAGAAGCTGCCTATGATAGTGCTTCTACATTAATGCAGAAAGCAAGCACACAAGTAGTAAGACCTTATTGTAAATGAGCTCAATTGAACTATTAGTAACTGCTCTGAACAATACTCATGACTCTGAACTTATAGTTCAGAGTCATGATAAATCATGTTTAAATGTTTTAATTAATTTGAAAAGAGTCGATGGTAAAACTGTTCCCTACCAATTAGAGATTCATGCTGTTAAAGATGATAGGGTTGCGGTGTCTGAATCGAGTCAGATATTACCCAAATGTTGTCCAGAACGACATATCAACTCTGATGGTACTTTCTGCTTAGCTTGGCAAAATGATATTGATTTAAGTATTACTGACATTGAGAAAGCAGCTTTTTGGTGGCAAACACTTATTGGCTTCTTACTTAAACAAGAACGAGTTCATAACAAAAGACAATGGCCTGACCAAAATGCCTGGGCTCATGGTTCAGCAGCCAAATTTCAAAGAGATGCTTTATCAGCACTTGATAAAGTTGGGGAAAATTTTAAAAATTTAGTTTTTTCAGACACTATACAGGTCACTTATCATAAGACGAATAAAGGCAATGGTAGTTATTATAAGGTACTGAGAAATGGTCTACTATGGTATGTAGTATGGGAAAAGTTTAAGCGAATAGCCATATTAAGACAAAAATGCCTGTGCGGATGCCGAAGTAAAAAACATTATAAAAGCACTCTACGGAACTGCAATAAAAAATTGCACCAAAAATATTTTGTCGATTTTGCGATCAACTATTACCATTGGAAAATGGAAGAAGCAAATTTTTGGGCCCATTTCAAAGGAAAGACATGTTGTGGTACGTTAGATGAATGCCCTCTTAAAGAAATGTGAACTTATCCAACCTATTTCTAAAATATTGGGATAGAGCTTCTTTGCTTTCGCATAAAAATAATAAAAGTCCTAATACTTAGATTTAGACTAACCGATAACATCAGATATTACATGTTAGAGAAACTAAGCTTTTAAGAAAAGTGTAGCGAAAGATCAGATATTGATTTCTTAGTTTACAACTATATTGTTAAATTCAAAATTAAAGCCTTAAATCAAGTTTAAGACTTTAATGTAAAAATTGGAACGTATTAAATTTTTAACTCATTGATTTTATTAAACCATAAGTTTACAACTTTATTGTTCAAACACAAATCAAACCCAACTGTATTAGAGTAATAAAGTTTCATACTGAGTAATAAAGTCTCATACTGAGTAATAAAGTGTAATACTAGATTGCTCAAAAAATCCACACAAGCTATGCTCTAAAAAGCATGTTGTGTGGATTTTTTTATGGCTAATTTTAAGAACACACAAAATCATGAACTCAAAATTCAAAAGTGGATTAAAGAAGGACGAGGACAGGGTTTTGGAAATAACTATAAGCCTTGGATTACAATTCGAGATGTGAGTTCAGAAGGTCGATCTCACCGAGTTTTTGGTCATAAAAGCCAAAGAACCCATCATCTTCTGTCTGATCTAGAACTTTCTGCTTTTTTATTACTGGAATGGCATTCCACTACTATCGATATTCGAGAACAATATCCCTTAGATCTCGAACAAACTCTAAAAATTGCGGAGACAATTGGAATCGCTCACCCTAGATTTGGGAAACACTATCAAATCATGACAAGCGATTTTTTAGTGGATACAAATAATTCAATATCTCCTAAATTTGCAATCCAAGTTAAATATTCAAATGCTCTCAATGACCCACGTACAATAGAAAAAATAGAAATCGAACGACAATATTGGAAACAGCAAAACATTCCTTTTTATATTTTTACTGAACACCAAGTTCCTAGAATTGTCAGCCAAAATATTCAATGGATGTACAGCTCAATAAATACTATGAAACTGAGTGAACAAGATACGTTAGATAAACTAAACTTTTATGCAGAAATTTTTAGTAAAAATAAGTCTAAAAAGATTAATGAATTAACGAGAATCATTGATCAAAAATATCATTTTGAAATAGGACAATCTTTAAGAGAAATCAGAGACTTACTTGCTCAGCGGTATTTCATATTTGATCTCAATATTTCATTTAAAGATCTAAGAACAGATCATATTCAATTGGGTCAACTTAATATTTGGAATGAGGTACTTCATGCTGAAAATCAATGAGGTATTAAGTTTTGAAAGTTCTTTATTTAGGATTCTATCTATCCTGCCTCACTCTGTGGTTTGGATTAATCTCGACGTTAAAAATGCTTTTCCCATCGAAATAACTAAAACAGAAATATTAAATGGTCTAGAAGATAGCAGTATCCAAAGAACAGTAGACCCACATGAGTCACTTGCCTTCTTTCAGCCCGAAAAAGGATCTACACAAGAAATAAAACGTGATCAAAATTACACTCTTATTTACCCTCTAATCTCTCATGAATTATTTTTCATTCCCACTCAAAGAGGAAAAATAATTCATGAAATCATGACTCAGCATGAAGTCACCAAACAAACTCTTTATCGCTTAGCTCGTAGATATTGGCAAAGAGGACAAACACCTAATGCATTACTTCCTGATTACAGAAATAGTGGAGCTAAAGGTCAAAAAAGAATTGCTAAAGACAAAAAACTAGGACGCCCTCGTATCTATAATAGTGAAGAACAAGGCATCAATGTTAATGAAGAAATTGAAAAGCTTTTCTATCGCACTATTAAATTATTCTTTTTAAAAGACAATAAACACTCGCTTCCATTTGTCTATCGAAAATTTCAAACCACTTATAAAAATCTCTATCCAGATACATCTGAAGCAGATATTCCGACTATATGGCAGTTTAAGTACTACTACGAAAAGGAATTTAAAAAAATTGAAAGTATTAAATATCGTATTAGTACTTCCAACTACCGTAAGGACTATCGACCTTTACAATCTACTTCTAGTTCTCAAGCATTGGGGCCTGGATCACGTTATGAAATTGATGCAACGATTGCTGATATTTATCTAGTTTCAAACTCAAATCCAGAAAGTATCGTTGGCAGACCTACTATTTATTTTGTAATTGATGTCTTCAGTAGATTAGTCGCTGGCTTTTATATTGGTTTTGAATCACCTTCATATTTAGCGGCAATACAAGCACTGAACACAGCAATGACTGATAAAGTTAACTATTGTGCTAAATATGGGATATCAATTCAGTCAGAAGATTGGCCAGCGATTGGTCTACCTGATGCCCTACTCGCAGACCGAGGAGAACTATTAGGCTATCAAATTGAAGCACTAGAAAAAACCTTCGCTTTGAGACTTGAAAATGCACCAGCTAGACGTGGTGATGCTAAAGGCATCGTAGAGCAAGCTTTCAATACATATCAAGCTTATTTCAAAAAAGAAGGTAAAGGAAAAGGTGTTGTTGAAGGTACTACAGTAAGAAAGGCTGGGGGGAGAGATTACCGTCAAGATGCAACATTAAATATTCATCAATTTACTGAAATCATTCTTGCCTGCATCATCTCACATAATCAATTTCATGTATTAAAGACATATGATCGTGAAGCTGATATGCCTAATGATTTACCAACCATTCCCATACATTTATGGAATTGGGGCATTCAAAATAGAACTGGAAAATTGCGAAGTGTTCCAGAAGAAGCTCTTAGAATCGCCTTATTACCACGCACCAAAATCACAATATCAGATTTAGGTATCAAAGCATTCGGTCTTTACTATCTAGCGAAAGAAATACTCGATCTTGGTTGGTTGCATCGAAAAACAGGAAATGCTCGTCCTCAAAATCTTGAGGCTGCATATGATCCTTATTTAATGAATAAAATTTATATTTTTCCACAGGATAATAGTCTTGAATATTGGACAGGGACTCTCTCCGCTCGATCTAGAGAATTCTTGGATTGTACTTTTTGGGAAATCAAAAAAAAACAAAAAGCCCAGAAAGAGAACCTTGTACAGCATGAATTAGAAGCATCAAAAAAACGAAGAGAACTTGAAGCTTTCATCAGTGAGAAACTTAAAACCAAAAATGTAAAAAGCCCAATTAAACCCTCTCAACGTATCGCTGAAATATCTACAAATAAAGCAAATGAAAAAAATAGGGAACGCAAAGCTCAGGTAAAACAGCAACAAATAGTAGATACAAATATTATTCCAATGCCTAAAGCCAAAACACCAAGCACTTCTCTTGAGGCTGAAGCTGTTCACTATCCTGATTTAACTGATGAATTATTTGATGAGGATGACTAAATGAGTTTGCCTTTAAATTTTATTCAAGCACGTTACACACCTAGTTTCGGTGAATATAAAGACAATCCATTTATTGAAGCTCTTCCACCAATCATGCAAGAAATTTCAGATATTAAAGCAAATCTGATTGGTAAAGTAGACTTTAATCCTCAAGATATTCTGAGATCTAAGAACGAAAGAATTCACCTTGCATCCCAACTTCTTCATCAATTTTTTCAACCAATTACTCGCCATATTTCATTAGAGCAAAAAATAGCAATATTAATTCGTCAAGGCTATGTAGGGCGCAATATTGCTGATGGGAAATTGCATCAACATTTGCAAAATGGTTATGAACGTATCATGTCAGGAGACATTAATGCCTTTCGTTTTGATGCCCCAAAATCTACAGCTTTAAGCTATTCACTTATCGGTTGTTCAGGCAGTGGTAAAAGCACAACGCTTCAGCGAATTCTGAACCTTTATCCTCAAGTGATTTATCATGAAAAATACAACTTTACACAGCTCGTTTATCTCAAAATAGACTGCCCTCATGATGGTTCACTGAAAAACCTCTGTTTGCATTTCTTTAAAGCGATTGATGTTGCATTAGGAACAGATTTTGAAAGAAAAGTGGCTTTAAAGAGATTAGGAATCGAAGCCCTTTTAAATTATATGCGTCAAATTACTAATACCTATGCTATTGGTGTACTCGTCATTGACGAAATCCAACATCTAAGTGTTAAAAATTCAGGTGGTGCTGAAAAAATGCTGAACTTCTTTGTCACCTTAATCAATGTTGTAGGTTTGCCAGTGGTTATGGTCGGCACACCTAAAGCTAAATTTATATTTGATGGTGACCTGCGTTCAGCACGTCGTGGGGCTGGTTTGGGGGCTGCTATTTGGGAACCTATGCAGAACAATCCCCCATTATCAAATACCGCAACTAAAACAGAATGGATGGCTTTCACCAATGCTCTTTGGAAGTACCAATGGCTAACCAATAAAGAGCTACTGAGTGATGAAATTCGAGACTGCTGGTATGAACTTTCTCAAGGAGTATTGGATATAGTCGTCAAACTTTTTGTTTTGGCTCAATGCCGAGCGATCATGACAGGACTAGAAAAAATTACAACTCGTTTGCTTAGAACCTATCCAATATTAATTTCATTCTTTTTTGGCAATTGGAAAAATAATTTGTTAAATTCTCCCCCATGAGAAAACCATATCCCAGCGACATTAGTCGAGAAGCCTTTAAAGAAATTGAACCGTTACTATTGAGCGGAAGAAAACAAACGCGTCCAAGAGTCGTTGATGTCTATGAAGTGTTTTGCGCCTTGCTCTATATTCTAAAAAGTGGATGTCAATGGAGTATGCTTCCTCGAGACTTTCCACCTAAAAGCACTGTGCATTATTACTTCTCGATTTGGAATAGAAAACCATCAGAAACTGAACCTAGCATACTTGAGCAGGCTTTAAAAAAATGTGGTTGGCGAGGCCCGTATCAACAATGGACGGAAAGAACAAACGAGCTTTATCATCATTGATTCACAAAGTGTAAAAAACACAGATACCGCACGTAATAAAGGCTATGACGCTGGTAAAAGAGTTTCAGGGATTAAAAGACATATCATTGTTGATACTCAAGGTCTGCCTCATGGAATATTTATTACGACAGCAGATAAAACAGATCGTCAAGGTGCATTAGATGCCATAACTTTACATAGAGACACCTTACAAAATGTAGAGGTTGTACTTGTTGATGGTGGTTATACAGGCGAACCCTTTTCTTTGGCTGTTAATGATTTAATCAGAGCGCGAGTTGAAGTTGCTAAACGAAGTGAATTACATAAATTTGCAGTCATACCACAACGCTGGGTTGTGGAAAGATCATTTGCTTGGTTAGAAAAATGTAGAAGGCTTTGGAAAAACTGTGAAAAGCACCTAAATACGAGCCTTCAGTTCATTAATTTAGCCTTTTTAAGGCTACTTTTGCATAGAAAATATTCTGGATAGGTTCTTAGACAAGTCTATGAGGATGAACTCAAATTTGTCCATCCAATGATAGAAGCACTCAAGTCAGGAGATCCTAATCGCATTGCACTTTATTCCGACTTAACTATTCCATATGTAGACAAAACATTACTTTTACTTCAGAAAAAAATAGAAGAAGAACAAGATAATGTTGAACAATACAATGGAAATGTACATGCACAAAGATTGCACAACCTACTTATTGCCACTGGATATCCAGAATCTAAAGTAATCGCTGTAATCAAAAAAGCCTTTGCCGACTTTCCTCATCTCAATATGCAAGAACTCATGCCTATCGTTTCGAATTGGCTAACTGAAGTTGAGGCGGACAAAGAAATTAAATCTGAAAAAATGAATCTCAAAAAAATAAAACAAAGTGAATGGATGAGCTTACCGTCAGATGATTTAAGGTTTAAATTTTCTCAAAAGCAAAAATCACAAAATTTTCATGACGTTCTTCAATCAAGCGATTTGATTTTTGATACTCAAATTTGGGTGCAATCAATGTAATAGTGGAATTGGCATGTTGAACTTTCCTACACCATATCCTAATGAGCTAATTTACAGCACGATAGCAAGAGCTGGAATTCACCATGCTATTACAAGTCCTAAGCAATTACTCGAAGAAGTATTTGCTAATCGTAAGGTCATTGCAACGATTGACTTACCTAGCCATCTAATATGCCTTTTAACGCATTTATCATCGAACTACACGCTTGAAAAGATTGTTTATGGACATACGCTTTTCCCAATCCACGCTATATTTTCTCCAGAAAATACACGTTTAAAATGCCTTCAATGGATGGGGAATCAATCAAAAGGTTCTATCCATTTAGCATTAGGGGTTGCTGCATCCAAAGTTAAGCAAATTTCAACGCATCGATATTGCAGCCTTTGCTTGAAAAACCAATATCGCCAATATGGAGAATTCTTTTGGTCAAGAGTTTGGTACATCCAAGGCGCAAATTGTTGTAGCAAACATAAAATTAAATTGTCAGAATTTTTACCACCACTCCATCTGAATGGACGACATCAATTTATTCCTGCAAGTTTTATCCTAGATCGGAAGCAACTTACCAATCCTGCTCATAAGTTAGATTTGATTATTAGTACACGTATTGAAGAGCTTTTACAGCTTCCTCCAATATCAGCACCAACATTTCATCAATGGAGTCAATTTTATCAGCGTATTGCAAAGCGATTAGGATTCGGCAAAGGTGCTAAACACATTGATCATACAAAAATTTATACTGCTATTATAAAAAAATGGGATTTAAATTGGTTACAACAACATCATCTGGATGGACTTCATGCTGAAACAAGCTGGCTCAGAGCTATTTTTAGAAAACATCATAAGTCATTCAGTTATCTTGAACATATTATTGTCTTAGAAACTTTCTATCCTAAAGGCTGGACATGGAAAGCCATTGTAAGCGAAATCCATCAGATTCCATCTAATCCTTCCAATACTGATACACAAATTCAAGGAACGGAATATAAAGACATATCGACACTCACAGAAAAACGTAATGAGTGGGTATCTTTGATCCAAAAATATGGAATAAAGCCCTCTAGACTCAAAAATGCCGCTTTATACGCATGGCTTTATCGTAATGATAAAACTTGGCTGCTAACGGAAAATAAAAAATTTCATGTTTTATCAACATTAGGCTTTAAAAAAGTTAACTGGCCTCTGAGGGACTGGCAACTGGTAAGACTGCTGTTCAAAGTATTCTATAAATCATTAGATGATTTGAGTTTGCCTAGACAATCAAGAAATTGGTATTTAAAACAGTTACCACAACACTCTACTGTAGAAAAAAACCTACACCGACTTCCTTTAACGAATAAATTTCTGGATATTTATTCAGAAGATATTAGCAGTTATCAAATCCGAAGAATTACTCGAACTATTATTCAATTTCAAATACTTAATCAGCATCAAGTTGGTTGGAAAATATTACGAAAGTCGGGATTAAGCGAAGAAAGATTTACCGATGAAACTCTTAAATTTCTAAATCAGATTAAAAGGATTAATCATGGCTAAAATAAGTCACATAGCTAAAGATATGAAAATAAAAAAGATTGGTGCTTTATTTAAAAAACATAATTCTACTACTTGGGCAATTAACTTAAGCCTAGAAAATGAAGATGGCCTGATCTCATCAGACTATACTAATTTTTCCAATGCAAAATTATTGAGGAAAAACAGTCATATCAATCCCACGCAAGAATACACTAAAGGTTACCATTTACGGTTTAAAATCACCTCAACTCAAGATTGGGTGTCCTCTACTTACAATTCAGATTTAACAAAAGGAAAATTTTTAGAACACCATTTCTTATTTGATGCTCTTCGAGTCGATCAATTTGGACAGCCAATGCCCGAAACAATCAAAGTTCGGCTTCCACAATTTGAACTTGCTAGATCGCTCTTTTTCTATACTCCATATCTTGCAAGATCAGCAGTTTTAGAAAATAGTCTAAGTATTGATTTTGATATTGTTTCAAACCCAGATCATTACTTCATCAACATTCTGCCTGCTTGTTCCTATCCTACCTCTCATTTCAACGATGCAGGTATACGAAGAATCCTATCCTGGATTCTACTTGATAGCGATATTCGACAATCTTTTGAAAGTATCAGCCAATTTTGCACCCAGTATGGCTATGATTTTGATCAATATCGTATCTGGAATTTTTGTTTTAACCCACCTCAACTTGATGGCGTAATCTTCGATACCTATGGTTATTACAGAGCTGAAACATCAGAGTTTTTCGTAAATGAAATTTCAGGTTTTCAAAAAATCTCAAGCCATATATCAAAAGAGGTTGAGTTCTATAGCGATAAATTCATAGAGTCAAAATCAGGTGGTAAAACTGAAAGCTCTTCAGGCACTAAAAATAATGGGAAAGAACCAACAATTAAAGATGACGAAGAAGGTAACAATGATGATGTGCAAATTATTGATGTAGTTCCTACTAGTTTTGAGTTTCTTGAAGCAATTGAGACAAGAAAAGCATCAAAAAAAACTCGACATAGAAATTACGGCACAAAAGATCAAGACCTACTATCTGCCAATGAATCATCTGACGTTAGTACTAACGAACCAGTATCTGAAGGCTCTGTCCCCTCTGCTGAATTTAACGGTGCAGAAGATGAGACTGAAGATCTTCATCTGTATCTTGATCGATTCTCTGCATTTCAACAAATGATTGATTTATTTTGCAAAAAAAACCCTATCAATAATTTTAGCTTTCAATTACACAAACTACCAAATATTCAAGGTCATTCCAAACATGTAAAAACTGATGGTAATCCTAGGTGTGTAGCCGAAGTTAGTTTTCAACTTAATAATCAAAATATTGTGATCTTAGAGGTTGATACTTCTGATAATAAGAAACCACTTTCAACACGTATTTTATCGCTTAAAAATACAAATCATTGGCATACTAATGATAGAGTAAAAGTACTAGAACTTGTAGTCACTCAATGTTTACGATGGCCTAAGGGCATTCTGAAAAGAATAAGCTTAAAGAGTAGTACTTTGAATCATCCACGGATGGATATCGATAAACAAGAAATCTCAGAAAATGAATTAGAAACCTGGCTTAATAGACTAAATAAATGCCTAGAAAATTAAATTTACGTAAATTTTCATATATTATGTAAAAACCAACAAATAAATTATTGTAAATTTGGGATTTAATCGTGACAAATAAACTTGAAAATACAACACCATCAGATGACATAAATAAAAAACAAACTACTCTAGTTGAAGACATAACAACCAAATTAAAAAATGGAGAAGTTTCTGAAGCAAAACTTTCTACTGATGAAAAAGTATTAGCTAGAGTTACCGATGGTATTTATCGTCAACCATCTTCGGCAATTCGTGAGTTAATTTCAAATGCCTACGATGCTGATGCTGAAACAGTTTATATAGAAACAGATGCCCCTAGATTTAACCATATGACTATCCGAGATGATGGGAATGGTATGTCTATAGAAGTTTTAGCAAATTTAATTTATCACATAGGTGGAAGTGCCAAAAGAAGTGCCAATCCTAGAAATACATCTCTTGGTATAACAAATGAAGATGACCCGACTTTAAGTCCTCAGAAAAAAAGGAAACTAATAGGTAAAATTGGAATTGGTTTATTTAGTGTTGCTCAACTTACCCGAACATTTACTATCGTGACAAAACAAGCTGGTACTGACTACTATCTTATTGCAGACATTGAACTTAATAATTATTCAGAACAAATTATTTCTTCAAAAGAAAAAAGAGGAGAAAGTTTCGATACGGGTGTAGTAAAAATTAAGACTGAGAAAACATCTAATACTAAGGCTCACGGTACTGATATTATTTTAAAAAATATAAAAAAAAGTGCTAAAGACCAACTTAAGAGTGTTGATCTCTGGCTTCAAGAATCTGTAGATGATGAAAGCGAAGTAATACAAAGAACCTTTCATATAGGATGTACAGATATCAATGATCATGAAAAGTTAGAAATTGAACCAAAGTTACCTTGGGCTAAACAAGATACTCCAAAGGAAAAATTTACTAAATTTTATAATTCTATGATTGAAAGGACGAATACTACAGTTACACCAAAATTAGAAGAAGACCTTGATAACTACTTAAATATGTTATGGGTCTTAGGTTTATCTGTTCCCGTAGATTATATTGAAAAGCATCCATTTTTATTAACTAATGATGAATACCCTCATGTTTTTCAATTAAGCAATAAAAAGGGTGGTAAATCAGAAAAAATTTTATTGAATAATAATACAACTATTAAAGATTTGTTTACCCTTAAAACTGAAACAAACTCTACTGGTTTCCAAGTTTTTATTGATGATGTTGAGTTGTTTAGACCTATTAAATTTACCCAACTACCCTCTACTCAAGCCATCGTAAAAGAACCTATTCTATTTATTGGCTCAGCAAAACCAGATTTAAGCAGATATGAACCAAATATTACTGGTGGAGAATTATCTTTTGATGCCTACATTCTATGGTGTCCAAAAGTAATTCCCAAAGAGCATAATGGCGTTATTCTCAGAATAAATAATGCTTCTGGTATTCTATTTGATACTACATTCATGAAATATCAAGTTTCAGAATATACTATTCGAGGGCAGTTAACAGCTGAAATTTTTCTAAATGAAGGTTTAGATTCAGCATTAAATATTGATAGAGAGTCCTTTAATATATCACATCCACACTATCAACTTATTATGCGTTGGCTTCACGATGCCTTAAGGCAAGTTATTAGTAAGTATAAAGAAATTAAAAGAGAAGAACGTCATAAAAATTCTGAAACTATTACTAATTTTCGTAGTCAATCATTATCAGATTTGGTCATTGATGCTGCTAAGAAACAAGGTAAAGAAATTGATGAAATTAGACCTGTTGAGTTTATTTCAAATAATGAAAGTAAAATTGATAGTTATGTAATAGATCAGAATGAATTTTCAAGATGGATTGGTGATGAAAGACCAAACCCACGCCAAGAAGTATTAAAGGAAAAAGTATCAGCTATTATTCAAGTTCTTGATTCTTTTGATTTGCTCGATGGTTTATCTGCTGACGATAGAAAAACCATATTTGAAATGATTTCTAAAGTTTTGAATGTAGATTGAGAGTAATGAAAATGAAATTTGATGATTTTGATACTACATTTGATGATTTTGGAACATCTGAAGTAATTACAAATAATGTCAGTGAAAAAAAACAATTCTTGCCATGGCATAAACCAAGAAAACAGTGGATTCGCCACAAACAATGGTGGAATCAAATTGAAGAACATATTGTAAGAAAATTAAAGCCTGGTATTGATACTATTAAATATTTTGGGTTACCAGGTAATGATTTATTGGATATTCGCTTCTTTCAGCAAAAATTACCATCGCTTCAGAAAAAGATTTGTTTATTTGGTTTAATTAATACTGAAACAGGTTGGTCATCTGCACAAACCCAACTTAGTAAAATTATGGATTTAGATGGAGTTGATAAAAGCTCTAAAGTTGAGCAACTTAACTTTGACTATCTTGAAAACACCTCATCTATTGCATTTGATAAATTGAATGAGTTTGGCTGCTTTGATGTAGTAAATTTGGATTTTTGTGAAAATGTCATCCCGAATGCTACTGAAAACCGTTTAAAAGCTTTGCACAACTTTATGGAGTATCAATTTCAAAAGATTTCCGAAGGTTGGGTGCTATTTATCACAACAAGATCATCAAAGGACACTACAAATTCGGCACTCTATGAAGAACTAGTTGCCTGTATTGATGAAAATTTAAGTGAAGAAATTTATTTCCAAGAGTTTATTAAAGCCTTTTCCAATATTCTCTTGAATAATAATTTGGTTGTTAGATCTGATTTAGAAAATCAAAAGCATATTAATATGCTCGTTGTTGGTTTAATGAGTTGGCTTATCAAAACTGCGCATAATAGGTATTTTAAAGTAAAATTGAGTAACGTGGTTCGGTACGACATTACAGGAGAAAACACTAATGATATGATGTCTATGTGTTTTGTCTTTACACGTGTCATGAACTTTCCGAATGCTAGTCCACCTCTTCCAACCAAAGTTGAACAAGCCAAGAATCCTTTAAACAAGCTAGCAAATATTAAAAATTTAGATGACATAATGATTGAAGGTGGCGTTGAATATTATGCTCAATTCGTTAAAGAACAAATCGATCTTTTAAAAGAGGCTGGTTATCACACTGATGATTATTTAAATCAAATATGTACTAATGACTTGGAGAAATTACAAACAACTGCTGAACACATCAATAGTATTATGGAAGGATTAGAACAACCTCAACCGCTAATATCAACTGACGTCATGAGTAGTGATAGTGCATAATATTCCTGGACTTCTTCAACCTTGTCCTTTACATTACTTATGTTTGGGTATGAAATAGAGTTATGCACTTTATAGATTTATTTGCAGGTTGTGGCGGGCTTTCTTTAGGACTTCTTCAGGCAGGTCTTACAGGTACTTTTGCTATAGAAAAAAATCCAGATGCATTTAAATCTTTAAAATTCAACTTGATTGATGGAACAAGTTCTAATCAATATCAGTGGAGTCAACAAGATCTACCTATTCAGCCTTATGACATACACAAGCTTATATTGGAAAAATCTCATCTTTTAGCGGAATTAGGCCGTACTAAATCTATTGATTTGATTGTTGGAGGTCCTCCTTGCCAAGGTTTCTCAACTGCTGGGCGTAGAGATCCCAATGACCCAAGAAGTAAATTAGTATACGACTATCTGAAAGTAGTTTCTTTAGTACGCCCCAAAATTATTTTGATGGAAAATGTTAAAGGCATAACATATAAAATCAAAGATCAACCCGCCACGGCTAATAGTATCAAAAGTAAATTAGCGGAATTAGGATATTTGCCAATAACATTCATTGAAGATTGCTCTGTCTGGGGGGTTCCTCAACATAGAATTCGATTTATATTATTTGGTATTAGCCTTGAAGAGATAATTGGAATTAATTTCTCTTTATCTCAAAAACAAATATTGGAATTTAGTCAGAAAATTACTCCTTTCTTTGAAGAGCGTTTTAATAACTTCGCTAAAGCATTTAAATCTATAAAAAATTTGCCAGAAAAAGTTTCTGCACAAGAGGCTATTGCGGACCTAAAAACTTTAAACAAGCATAATCGTGCTTATAAATTAAAAAATGTCACTGATATTTCAAGTGATAAGTTTCTACAAATTTCCAGCACACATTGTCCTGAAAATTTAAATAAAAGTTATATTGATTTAATGAGAAATGGACTTGCAGAAGATTTTTTACCAACAGGACTACGCTTGGCCAACCATACTACTATTATAAAAAATAAATTTAAAAGAATTTTAAACGATTTGAATAACCCTAAACTATCTGAAAAATATCAATTGCGAAGAATGCGAACTCTGCCAAAAGATTATGTATTAGATACTTTCAATACAAAAAAGCAAATTACTAAAGTTTTAGATCCATCGGAATGTGCTCCAACTATCACAACATTGCCAGATGATTTATTACATTATGACGAACCTCGTATCTTAACTGTACGAGAATGTGCTCGTTTACAATCATTTCCCGATTGGTTCGAATTTCATGGCCCTTATACAACTGGTGGAGAACGAAGAAAAGTAAGCTGCCCCAAATACACTCAAGTCGGCAATGCCATTCCTCCATTAATGGCAGAGGGTATCGGATTATTTTTATTAAATGAGTTTAATAATATTTGTAATGAACTAAAACTAGAACTACTTAATTATCAGAAAGAGATCTCTCTAACTCAAGGAATTAATTTAGAAGGTAAAATTTCTAAAGCACTTGCCAGTTCATAGATTTTTTCCAAAGTGGGATTAACCTCTCCTCTTTCAATCCGTCCAAGATAGCTTCGATCCATATTACATAGCAATGCCAATTGCTCTTGTGACATACTTTTTTCTTTTCTGTATTTGCGAACTAATTGCCCAAATTGAATAGTAAGTTCTGACATAAACATTCAAATGCTTAAAAAACAGAACTATCACTATTTGAGGACTATATATCCACGGATTATAATCCTCTTTTAATATTTTCTAGCTTTCCATTATGAAACAAATTGCTTCCCCTATCTTTCAATCTTTTCTTTTACTTCTATCTCAAAGCCAAATCGATGGATGGACATCAAACAAAATTTGGAACAAATTAAATCTTTCAGAAAATGAAAAGCAACGAATCAACCAACAACAACTTTATAGACTCCTTAGAAAACTTGTACATCAAGGTCATTTGATCAAAAACATTCATTTAGACAATCCAAGACTTTCAACATTTATTGAAACAAAAAGTATGACTACATTTAGAAAGCAATTTGAAATCCAAACCGTTAAAAATGACTCAGGAAAACTTGGCTTCAAGGCTAAAGAACTAAAAGAAAAGCAAAAGATATTTGAAAACCAAATTAAAGCTTCTGAACAGGCTCTGATAGACTTTCCAGAACTAAAAACTGATATTTTGAGAAGAAAAAACCAATTACTTCAAGATATTGAAAAACTGAAAGCTTACACTGACTTTCTAACATCACTGATATAATATGAAAATGGATTAAACGAGCCTAAAGTTTCATTTCAGTATGAAACTTTATTACTCAACTGGTAGTGAAAATTGAAGAAAAAATAATTTTTAGTATGAAACTTTATTTTTTCTTCAATTATTTACAATTTATAAATTTCAATGAGATAAGGCTAGTTTAGTATGAGACTTTATTACTCTCTTACACCAACCACCATACTAATTAAACAGTGGGTTGGGTTTTTTTAATGCTTAAATGTTAGGATACCTTACTAATATTATTTACTTGTACTTCTCAAAACAAAAATAGCACTTTTAAATTATTTAACAACAGTGAGAAATAGTGATTTTTTTTAAGAACTTAATATACATAACCGCTCTTTAGTCCACTTGATAATTATTCATTTTAAAGATATTTTTAGTATATAAATTATATCGATAAATAGGATCATCTATCTTGAGTGAAATTGAATTATTTGTAGAAAAAGAGCTAGGAAAGGCTGTTCTTTTGAACCTAAAAAGAATACATATTGGAGGTACTAATAATAAAAAGGGAAGAGATTATGAAAATTTCTTTCAATTATTTAAAGCATTCGAGTTAGGCTCACAAGATATAGATCACAGAAAACATTTATTGAGTTGTCAAGAATTAGCATTTATTGATGACGTATGTCACTGGGATTTGGAAAAATCTATCAAACATAATTTTCAAGCTAAAAACTCCTCTGGTTCAGCAGCAAATTGGACTAGTGACATCACAACTCGATGTAAGCACCAAACTATCTTGGATAAAAAATTTCATAATATTACTAAATCAAAAAATTATTTATTAGTGTCATGCGAAAAGAAAAGAATTGATAATCTAAAAAAAGTACCTATAAAATTGAATAAACTTAACACATGTATTTTTTTCCCTTATTGTAAAAACTTAGTGGAACTTTTAGATCAAACTAATTTAAAGCATTACGTAACAACTTTAATTGAAACTGATGAACCATCTCAAATTGATTTCGCTGCAAATTTAATTTTAGGAGTTTTACAAGGCAGAAGTTCAGAGGACGTTAAAAGCATTTTTGAACAGGCTTGCTCAAGTGCATACCCAAATCCATTTATTAAATTTAGAAATAATACTTCTACCAATTGTGAAATACCTAAGTGGGTTGAACAAATTGTAACGACATCTTCCAACAATACAACTTATAGATTACAATCTGGTAGGGTATATTTATGTATAGCAACTGGCTTTGAAGTCACTGCTTCTTTAGATTTCATCCTACAAGTTCCTGAGTCAAAATATCAGGAAATTACTAACACTAAAGATTTAGCGATGTTATTTATGAGTTTAACTAGTGACGAGTTAAATAACATAGACACATCCCTAGATTCTTCTCCTTTAGGAGGAGCTTAGAATGGGCATAAAAAACCGTACCTACAGTAATATTGCTAATCATTTAGCAAAAGATCATTTGCAAGGTTTATTGGAATCTAAAACGAATCCAAGGGCTTATCGTGAGCATATGAAAGAGTTAGGTAAGTTATTAGCTGAATCTTTGGTACAGGACTTAAACAAATCAGAAAATTGCTTGATTATATCTACGGCAGAAGATGCTGATTTCTTACAAGCTGGTGTCGAATCCGTACTGAAGCAAAATCAGATTTCCACAAAACTTGCCGTTTTTTGGAATAATCATTATCAATTACCAACTAAAGGTAGCGTAGCGCCAATTGTTCATAAATTCATAGAACCTGGATTTGAACAAGCTGATAATATAATTATCGTTAAATCTGTAATGTCAGGTAGTTGCGTTGTTCGCACCAATTTGATTGCTATGCTAAGTCAAATTAAAAATTCTAAACAAATTTTTATTGTAGCACCTGTAGTTCATAAAAATTCAGAAATATCATTAATTAAAGAATTTCCATGTGATATTTCATCAAAATTTAATTTTGTGTATTTTGCAAAAGATTCACAAAAGGACAGCAATAGTGGTGAAGTAATCCCAGGAATTGGTGGTCAAGTCTACGAGTTATTGGGTCTTGTTAAACAACCAGCACTAACGAACTATATGCCTAAAGCTGTAGAAAAATTGGCTTTCAATCTTTAAGTGTTAGAATGGTTCCTTTCATATAAGAATTGGAGCCATTTTTATTTGGTGGTGTTTCAAAATGTATGCTGATCATTTTAACATCACTATACAAAACCGTGGTTAATGTAAAAGAATCCAAGATTAAAAGCTTTTACATGATTCAATACCTTCTTCGAAAAACAGCATGTTCTTCTTACTGCTCGCTTTATGCGGTGTCTTAATCGGCAGTTGTTTCCTTCTATCCCGACTGTATAATATTTCCCTTCTTGGTCCGGCTTAAAAATTTTGATGAAACTTTCCCAATGATCACTCGATATACAATCATAAGTAATACCCAGTTCTTCTAAACGGTTTTTTAGCCTTTGTGCTGTATGAGCATCTCTTCCTCCCCATACAAAAGCCACTATTTCTCCGCTACTTCTATCATAGACGTACTGTAGCCAATGCTTATCTTTCTTGTTGCCTACAAATGTCCAAAATTCATCAACTTCCAAGCATTTATAATGAGTTCTTTGAGGAATTATTTCATGATTTGATTGTGTAAGCGTTTTAAGTATCTTGCCAATACTAAACCTCGTAATCTTTGCAATATCCCGAATGCCACAACATCGCACAAGCATAAGCAAAATCAATTTGACCGCTTTTGAATGACAGCCTAAATACGTCAAATTATGGTCACCCACAAACTGCCTATTACATTCTTTACAACGATAGTTTTGCTTACCATCGTGTTTAATGCCATTCTTCTTTATACTTGTACTCTGGCATCGAGGACAATGAAGTTCTATTTCGATTTTCACACATTTAAATATAGCTGAATTGTTCCTCGTTGCCTCCTTTTCTTATGAGCATACTTTTTAGAACACCACCTTTTATTTAAACTATATTATCATTTATAATGGAAGGAAATCATTGTAACTTACTGATTTTCGTTATCTAATTAAAAACTATTTTTTATGACCATATAACCGTTCTTCCATCATTAAATACTAATATAAAAATTATAACAATCTGATTCCTTAAGCCACATACCGACTGCTTTTATGATTCAAAAGAATAATTGAATTTAAAATAACAGCCCCTAAAATTGAAATTAGAATCAATTTCCAATCTACGAAAAACAACGAAACTAATAAGATGGTAACATCAATTCCCATCTGCACTTTACCTGCTGGAATGTTAAAGCGTTCTTGTAAATATAGAACTAAGAGGTTGATTCCTCCTAAGCTTGAGCGATGGCGAAATAAAATCAGAAAGCTTACCCCCATCAACACATTCGCAAAAATCGCAGCATAAATTGGATTTACACTAGATAAATGAAAAAAATGAGGAATAATTTCGGTAAAACCAGCTAATAATCCAACGGCAATAAATGTCTTGACGACCAATGCCATGCCCATTTTTTTATAAGCAAAATAATAAAATGGAATATTGATCAGAAAAAATAAGATGCCAAACTTCAGGTCGGTGATATAGTGGATCAACAACGATAAGCCCGCTGTACCACCTGTCATAATCCCTGCTTGCTGCAATAAAGTCATGGCAAACGATAGAATGAATGTTCCAATTAACATTGCCAATCCATCTTCAATCTTAGAGTGTTGGTCAATCACGGGCATGACTGGACTGACCAAAGATATATTCTGATCGGTATTCATAAGGATACAACTCAATAGGAGAACAACAGCAGGGAGAAATATCTTTCAAAGAAAGATATGGCATATTTGATCATTTTTATTCAAATTTCGCAATTTATTCTTATATTTTCACCATAAATGCAATTTATACTCAAAATATTCTTTTTTGAATAATCTTTATGCAGTACAGTCCAATGCTTCAGTTTGAATGATATTGATCTAAGAGAAAGATTTTTTACTTAATCACAATCCCATTTTCTTTTAATTTTTCCAACACAATCGATGTATTTAAATTACTGACGCCAAAGTTACTAGATGACAAAATCCCAATCAACTTGACCATTTCATCTAAATTTTTGACTGCAACCTTCAGTGCAAAATCATAACTTCCTGTGAGTTTATGAATATCTTTCACCGCAGGTTCATTTAAAAGAAACTCAACAAAGCGATCATGTGTCGCATCATTGTAGTTTTGCAATTTCACTTCAATAATACCCATGATCGGTGTCGGATCTGCGCTTAATGCGATTTGCGCATAGTAACCCGTAATAATTTTATTTTGTTCAAGCTGAATACGACGACGTGAACATTGAGAAGTTGATAATCCCACCAATTCTGCTAATTCTTGATTAGCTAATCTTCCATTCATTTGTAAATAATGAATAATTTTCTGATCAAAATCATCAAGTTCAACTGACATAAAACGCTCAATTCTGTCTGAAGTTAGAGTTTAACTGATATTGATTTATCAGTTTTAGAAGTTTAACGCCTTTGGATCAAGCGGCTCAAGCTTATGACAAAATTGTAGTCGATTGAATACGCTCAATCCCCTGCTCTAACATACTGTGCCATGCGCTTTGTAGTGAACCATCCAAATCAATCGCTTTACAGGCATCTTCAATAACATAAGTTTTAAAGCCCATCTGTGCAGCATCTAAGGCTGTCCACGCCACGCAAAAGTCTGTGGCAATCCCTACGATATATACTGTATCAATTTGATGTTCTGTTAAATAACCCTTCAAACCCGTTGGTGTTTTACGATCTGCTTCCATAAAAGCAGAATAACTATCAATATCGGCATGAAAGCCTTTACGAATAACCAGTTGTGCAGTTGGAACATCCAGATTAGGATGAAATTCCGCATCGTGAGTGCCTTGAACACAATGTTTCGGCCATAACACTTGGGTTCCATACGGCAATTCAATGGTTTCAAACGGCACTTTATTGTCGTGATTATCTGCAAAAGAAATATGTTGCTCAGGATGCCAGTCCTGTGTTAGCACGATATGCTCAAACTTTTTTGCAAGTTGATTAATAATCGGAATAATTTGATCTGCTTTTGCAACGGCCAAATTCCCCCCAGGAGTAAATCCATTTTGGACATCAACAACAATTAATGCGACATGATGAGATTGTGTCTGCATACCATGCTCCAGTTTAAAACTTGTATTTTTACAATACCCTGCTGATTATGTTCTGGCTACTCATGTTTTCACTTTTACAAAAGATGAAAACAATTCAAGATAAAGATGAATTAAAGTTTTCCACAGTTTGACTAAAGCATATTGTTCTTATGCCTCCGATCAGTCATAATTTGCGTAATTGTCATTCAACCCGATCGAATTGTTGGGTGACCAATCAAAATACTGCAACCATCCAATATTTCGTTTCAACTAATTCAATCTCGGATGGGAAAATAGGATAGTTTTTTAAAATGACTCAGCTAGCACAGAATATTCAAGGCTCAATTGTCGCAATCGTCACCCCTATGTTTGAAGATGGCAGCGTAGATTGGAAGAGTCTTGAGAAGCTCGTTGAGTGGCATATCCAACAAGGTACACATAGTATTGTTGCGGTCGGCACGACGGGCGAAGCGTCTACATTAAGCATGGAAGAACACACACAAGTCATCAAAGAAGTGATTCGTGTAGCCAACAAACGTATTCCAATTATCGCAGGTACAGGTGCAAATTCAACGCGTGAAGCGATTGAATTGACTAAAGCTGCAAAAGAATTAGGTGCTGATGCGGCCTTACTCGTTACGCCATATTATAATAAACCAACACAAGAAGGCCTATATCAACACTACAAAGCTATTGCTGAAGCTGTTGATATTCCACAAATTCTTTATAATGTACCAGGTCGTACTGGTGTCGATATGCAAAACGAAACCGTTATTCGTCTTGCTGATGTTAAAAACATTGTTGGTATTAAAGATGCAACAGGCGACGTACCACGTGGTCAAGCCCTCATCGAAGGTTTAAATAATAAAATCGCTGTTTATTCAGGTGATGACGAAACTGCTTGGGAACTCATTTTACTGGGTGCAAAAGGTAATATCTCTGTAACAGCCAATGTTGCACCAAAGCAAATGAGCGAAATTTGTGAAGCTGCGTTAGTTGGAGATAAAGCAAAAGCACAAAGCTTGAATCAACAAATTGCAAATCTACACAATATTTTGTTTTGCGAATCAAACCCAATTCCTGTGAAATGGGCATTGCACGAGATGGGATCAATTGGTACTGGCGTACGCTTACCATTAACCGCTCTAGCAGAACAATATCGTGAACCGCTCCGCACAGATTTAAAAGCTGCGGGAATTATTTAATACGAGCAATTTATGATGCAATTACGTCTTGGTGTTGTCCTAGTCATTTCAGCTTTGAGTTTGACTGGTTGTGGTCGTTTTGCCCTCAATAATCATTCTTTAGATTATAAAAAAGCTCAAGCCCTTGAACCACTCAAATTTCCTGAGGGCATAACGGCAAGACCATTTACGCCATTGTATCCAGCGCCTACGGTTGACCCACTTGCAATTGAGCATGCGCCAAAGCTTGAGAATGAAAGTGGCAACCGCTATGCATTGCCTCGTCCAAAAGCGATGCAAAATTCAGCCGATAATACTTCAGCAACCGCTTCAACAGTGGGTCGCCCACAGCTCGTCACTGATGGGAATAAAAACCCATTACTCAAAGTTGATGGCCCAACAGCAGGTGCGTGGCAATATACTTTTGCAACATTGAGTAGCCTCAACTACAAAGTTATTTCTCAAGCAGAAAATGGCTATGAAGCAACGATTAAAGTAGGCGATCAAAATTACCTACTGAAATTATCGGCTGTAGGCTCAAGCAATACAGTTGCGCTATTCAAACTTGATACAACATTTGCAGACCCTGCTGTTGCAGCTGAAGTGTTAACCCAGATTTACCAAAATTGGCCAGCCTAGTCGTTTACTAGGCATACTTTTTCAAAAGGTTCCCCCATGTTAAAACAAACCTTGCTCTATACTGGTAAAGCAAAATCTGTATATGAAACAGATAATGCTGATCACCTGATTTTAGTCTTTCGTGATGATGCATCAGCATTCAATGGCGAAAAAATTGAGCAACTAGATCGTAAAGGCAAGGTGAACAACCGTTTTAATGCCTTCATCATGGAAAAGTTGGCTGAAGCGGGTATCGAAACTCATTTTGAAAAGTTACTTTCTCCAACAGAAGTACTTGTAAAGAAATTACAAATGATCCCTGTTGAATGCGTTATTCGTAACTACGCAGCAGGTTCATTATGTCGTCGTTTAGGTGTTGAAGAAGGTAAAGAATTAACGCCTCCAACATTTGAATTGTTCTTCAAAGATGATGCGCTTGGCGACCCAATGGTCAATGAATCTCAAGCAATTGCTTTAGGTTGGGCAACAGCACCTCAACTTGAAAAAATGAAAGAACTGACTTACCAAGTGAATGATGTACTGAAAGCATTATTCGATGCAGGTAATATGATTCTTGTTGATTTCAAACTTGAATTCGGTGTATTCCACGATCGTATCGTATTGGGTGATGAATTCTCTCCAGACGGTTGCCGTTTATGGGATAAAGACACCAAGAAAAAATTAGACAAAGACCGTTTCCGCCAAGGTTTAGGTGGTGTGGTTGAAGCTTATGAAGAAGTTGCTACACGTTTAGGCATTAACTTAGATAATATCTAAGCCTAAACTCTAACTTCTGAGTAAAAACCAGCCTGATTAGGCTGGTTTTTTATTGGTTTATCTACTTCCCTAATTTCTGATAAATCAGATTCCCTTCTTTATAGGTTGCCAATACCTGAATATTTTTGATCTCTCGATTTGGCACAGTCAACGGATTTTGATCCAAGATCACTAAATCAGCCAGTTTCCCTTGAGTTATCGTGCCCTTATGCTGATCTTCAAAATATTGATAAGCTGCCCAATCAGTCATGGATTTTAAAGCCATATAGGGACTCACGCGCTCATCTGCACCCAATACATAATTGCTGCGTGTCACTCGATTGACGGTTGCATCTAACATCATCAAACTATTCGGCGGCACAACAGGTGCATCATGATGCTCTGTAAAAATAAGCTGTTTCTTCAAAGCACTTGCCGTTGGTGAAATACGTGCTGCTCTCGCCTCACCTAAGGTTTGTTGACGATGCCAATCCCCCCAATAGAACGTATGCAATGAGAAGAAGGATGGAATAATATCCAAGGCTTTCAGTTGATCCAGTTGATCTTCACGAATCGTTTGAGAGTGAATCAATACGCTTCTACGATCTGCTTTGCCTTGTTTTAATGTGGCATCTTTTACAGCTCCAATAAATTGATCAATTGCCGCATCACCATTGGCATGTGCAAGTACTTGCCAACCCTGTTTAAACGCTAAATTAATATATTGATTGACCTGTTGGTTATCTTTAATCGCAGGATAGCCCTTATAGTTTTTATCTTTACCTTCAGGTGGAATTAAGTAAGGTTGTGTCAACCAAGCTGTTTTACCTTGTGGTGAGCCATCTAAACTGATTTTCACGCCACCAATACGGAAATGCTGATTATACTGACGACTACTGCCTTGCTTCAGCATATACTCCTGACTGGTGGTAATATCTGGATAAGAAACCACATCAATTGGCAATTGATTTTGTTTGGCTAAAGCATGCCACATCTCCGTTGTGCCCTGATCTGCACGCCCTTCCTGTACCGTGGTAAAACCATTTTTGACGTAGGCATCGATACCTTTTTGCGCGATTTGGAACATCACTTGCGGCGGCACATCTTTAAAAATTGAACCAATCGCCGTAAATAAAGCCGATTCTTCTAAGACTCCATTTGGAATATTTGAATTGGCTTCACGACGAATAACTCCTCCTTCTGGATTTGGTGTATTTTGATTAAAATTCAGTAATTCTAATGCTTTATGATTCACAGAAGCTAAATGCCCAGACTGATGTAAAATCATCACGGGTTGATCTTTGGACACCCGATCTAAATCACTTGCCGTAGGATGACGTTGTTCAGATAATTGTGCATCATCATAACCATTTCCCAAAATCCAACCACCCATCATTTTAATCACTGCTGGATTTTGTGTCTTCCACGTATTCATTACCTTTACAAGTGAGTTGATATCAGAAACTGAACCATCAGGCATCGGATACAAGTTCGCCACCATTTGATGAAAACCCACCATATTCACATGGCTATGCGCATCAATAAAACTCGGCAATAAGGTTTTGTTGTTTAGATTAATATATTGAACTTGGGCATTTGCCAACCGTTCTGCTTGCTGCTTCGAGCCAACAAATACGATTTTCCCGTCCTTTACTAATAGCGCCTCAGCATATTTAGGCTGCATTCCTTCCATCGTCAGAATAGAGCCACCATAAAATAATTTCTCCGTTGACTGCTGTTGAGCTGACTTGATGCTCATACAACCAGATACAGCAACGGTAAACAAAGTGATGAGAGAAACAGGATAAAAATATTTTAAATGCATAGAGCTAATTCCATGTTTTTATTATGTCTTTATTATTAAACCTTATTCTTTTTCTGTTGAAAAAGGTTAAAAGGATTCTTTTTGTAATACGAAAATAATATTTATCGTGCGATACAACATTCAAAAGACGAAATGAATACTGTGAAATTAAAATATCTTTGTAAGCCTATTAGAGACTTTAATTGCAATATCATCCACATAGCGACTATAAGGAGTCGCTAAAACAATACTTATCATCACTGTAAACAAACTCGCCCACAGACCCGCTACCCAATACGAAAAACCCAATTGAATATGCAATAGATTAAAACAAGGAATTGCTAAAGCATAAATCACAGCAAGATGAATTAAATAAATAGAAAATGAGATCTTGCCTAAGAAAGCTAAAAATGGCGAATCAAAAAATTGTGCTAACCATTTGCCTTTTAATACCGCATACACGATACAAAAACCGCCAATGAAATTCAGGTAATCGTAGGTTTGCTCACCTAAAAATTGAGCAAAAATCCGATAACTCAAACTTTCATTATGCGCACCACAGAAATATAGCCCCAGCGTGAATAGCAACACAGATAACCCTGTTGCTAATTCTGATGCATATAGAAATAAACCCATACCTAAAATAAAGCTCAGCATACCGAGTAATACTGTTTGTGAAATCGTATAGGCTGTCGCAGTACTCAACAGCAAGAATACACCTGCAAGCATCGGTCGTTTGCTATAAAAATAACTGGCGAGATAAATTACCAATGAACCGAGCAGCTCAATCTGCATCGTCCACAATACCCAATTATAGCTTGAGTCGCCAAATAAAAATGCTCCGATACTGCCCTCATACAAAGCTATACTTAATTTTGGATGAGGATTTGCCAAAGCTGCCCCCCATTCAGAAACATGCGTAACATCGACAGGAACAAAACAAACGAGGTAGGCAACAATACAAGAAATAAACGCAGGAATAGCCAAACGTGGATAACGTTTAATTAATGATTTTTTGAGTTTTTCAGCTGAATTTTTCTTTTTTAAACTCGATAAACTTAGGACATAACCGCTTAAAACAAAAAAGACAAAAACCGCGCCTGTACCTGAATAAAAGAATGCAAATGGAGAATGATAAAGTTGATCAAAAAAGGGATATTGAGGTACAGCACTTAAATCAAAATGATGCATTTGAGGAAAGAATGTCAACGATAGATGTGACAACACAACCGCAAGGCAGGCTAAACCTCGGATACTTTCCGCAGCATTGATTTTGTTTGTGATCATGGCAGAGCTTTATCATCCGTGATATGCCGCGATAATGCGATCTTTTATGTGAAGTGTCTAGTAGCCACTTAAAAAATATAGTGACTATAACAACTCAGAATAAAAGCATCTACCCATCTGAAATGCGCCTACTTATTGCTTCACTCGAGTCGAGAACCAACATAAAATTGACCCCATACACACCATAAAGGCACCATACCAAAAAGAAATCGTCAGTGGCGTACTGAGTAGAATTGCCGAGAAAAAAGCTGAGAATACAGGAATGAAATACGAAGCACCTGCCAATAACGTGACATTGCCATGCAAAATCCCGACATTCCATGCAGCATAACCAAAGCCCATAGCGGCAGCGGCAAAAAGTAAGGACGTGGAAGATGACCAATCAAAATCAAATGCGGCGCCGCCCATCAATGCATATTTAATCCAAAGCACCATCGAAACCAACATAAAAAATAAGGTAATCCCATTACTACCCTTAGCCATCTTCGCAGTGAGAGTACAATAAGCCGACCAAAGGAGCGTTCCGATGAAAGCCAGTGCATAACTCAGTGGGTTATGTTGTATGTTTGCCCACATGCTAGGTAAATCAAGACCTTGCTCACCGCCTAATACCCAGCAAATGCCCAAGAGAGAGATCATAAAACCAGGAATAATGAGAAAATTGGCTTTTTGTTGATTAAATACAATAGCAGCAACCATCGTGAATGTTGGCCATAAATAGTTCACCATCCCAACTTCAATCGCTTCTCGATTATTACTGCTAAAGCCAATAGATAGTGATAAACACACTTCATAGCTAACAAATAAAATACTACCCCAAATTAAATAGGCTTTTGGAAAATTTTTAAGCTTGCTCCAACCTACTGAAAAAAACAGGAAAATAGAGGCAAGCGTATAAATTAATGCTGCGCCACCGACTGCACCAAAATGCGAGCTGACATCCTTGATCAAAGCAACGATCAAGCTCCAAAGGAAGATCGCAAGCAATCCAATGAGTGTGGCTTTTTTTGAGTTCATGTTAAAATAAATCGAATATAAAACCGCAGTCAGATTCCCATTTACACTTTTGGGAACTTGACTAGGTGAAATGTGAAAATACAACTCATCTGTTTAAACAGATCTTTATTGTTGCTGCTGTTCCTGCTGCCAACGGCGTTGCTGCAAACGTTCGGCTTCAACTTCACGTTTATTTAAGGCTCGCTCATACAGCTTCGTACCCCGCAACTCAGGTGGCAAATAATCCTGTAAAACAAAATGCTCAGGGTAATGATGTGGATAGAGATAATCCACGCCATAACCTTGTTGCTTCATCAATTTGGTTGGTGCATTACGTAGATGCAACGGCACAGGCAAATTCGCAGTTTTTTCGGCAAGCTCCAAAGCTCGGTTAATCGCGAGATAGGTACTATTACTTTTCGGGCTGGTTGCGAGATATACAGCACATTGACCTAAAATAATCCGTGCTTCAGGCATACCGACCGCTTGTACTGAACGGAAACACTCACCCGCCAACAACAAGGCATTCGGATTCGAGTTGCCAATATCTTCCGATGCTGCAATCAACATTCGACGTGCAATAAAAATAGGGTCTTCACCACCTTTGAGCATGCGTGCCATCCAGTATAGGGTCGCATCCGCATCGCTACCACGAATTGATTTGATAAATGCCGAAACCAAATCATAATGCTGCTCACCTGATTTGTCATAACGTGCAATATTCTGCTGTGCGACTTTGACCACAATCGCATTGGTCACGATATTTTCAATATCAGGCTCAAAAGTGCTGGCAATTAAATCAATCAAATTAAGCGCTTTACGTGCATCACCCGCAGCAAATTGAATAAGCGCATCATATTCTTCAATCTGAATAAAACGCTCTTTCAAAAACTTATCACTTTGAATGGCTTTATTGATCAGGGTTTGAATCGCATCAGCATCCAAACTGTTTAAGGTATAAACCTGACAACGAGAAAGCAGTGCACTATTCACTTCAAAAGATGGATTCTCCGTGGTTGCACCAATCAAAGTGATTTTGCCTTTTTCAACTGCATTCAGTAAGGCATCTTGTTGTGACTTATTAAAACGATGAATCTCGTCAATAAACACCACTGGTGTCAGTAGATCACCACTTTCAGCAATCACTTCACGCAGCTCTTTTACGCCCGTATTTAATGCAGATAAACTAATAAAAGGGCGATCGACTGCTTGTGCCAATAATAAAGCAATCGTGGTTTTCCCTACCCCTGGTGGTCCCCAAAAGATAATCGAAGGCAAATGCCCCTGATCAATCATTTGACGTAACGGTGCATGCTCACCGAGCAAATGATCTTGCCCGATGATTTCTGACAAATCACGAGGGCGTAAGCGTTCAGGTAAAGGAATATGCGTATCTGACATCATCACGGACTTTATACTGTTTTATCCTAGTCTATTGCGTCTGATCCAAATCTACAATTTGAATCTGCAATCACGCGACATTCTATTGCGCAGTATTCTTTTGAAGTAACTGCTGCATGACATGGTAGCTTGCAGTAATTCGAGCTTCATTCGGAAAATTAGTATTCGCGAGCATCACAATCCCAATTTTCTGCTGTGGAATAAATGCAGCATAGGCACCAAAGCCATTACTTGAACCAGTTTTATTAAACAATGTTGCTGCTCGAGCACGCTTTGGTTGTTTGATCGGTGTAACGATATGACTTTCTAAAGCCATTTTGCTTGAATTGCCTTGTAAAAGTGTTTCAAGCTTAACAGGATAAGCATATTGCTCCCAACCTAAACCTTGGGTCATCGCACCGACTTTAAAATACCCAACATGCGTATTTTCAATCGCTTTGCGAAGAGGGTGTTTTAATTTTTGTGGGTAAATTTGAACATCTAAAAATTTCAGCATATCGAAACTGCTACTCTTCACGCCATACGCTTCCGCATCAAACATCCCCGCAGAAACGCGAATGGGTTGGTCATTTTTATACCCCCATGCGTATTGTGGCATCTGCTGCTCAGGCACATGAATAAAACTCTGTGTCAAACCAAGTTGCGGAAACAACGTTTTCTCAAGTAATTCTGCATACGGCTTTTTCATGGCGAATGCCGTGACATAACCCATCAAACCAATACTTGGATTGGAATATTGACGAGCTGCACCAACTTTGGTTTTTGGCTGCCAAGTCTGAAAATATTGAAGCATATCCTGCTGACTAACAACTTCATCTGGAAATTGCAGCGGAAAGCCACCTGCGGTATATGTACCTAAATTTAAAATCGTAGCTTTATTCAGTGCGGTATTTTTTAATTCTGGAAAATACTTGGCAGGATGATCAGACAACAATAATTGCCCTTGCGCCTGTGCATAGCCTGTCAAAGTAGCATTAAAGGTCTTACTGACTGAGCCAAGTTCAAATAAGGTCTTATTACTCATCGGTTGATTGCTTTGCTTGGAAGCAACACCATAATTTACAAAGTAATGCTGCCCTTTCAATGTCACCGCAACCACTAATCCAGGAATCTTATATTGATCTAATAGTGGTTTAAATTGCTGATCTACAATCTCTTTGACTTGCTGCTCACTGAGCGGTTGCGCCCAAACCGAAGAATAACAAGATAAAAGCCCTACGGTGAAGAACAGCATTCTTGATGCGATCATGTCTATTTCCCAAACTCATTTCATTCAAACAACTAGAGAGCCTGCGGCAACAATGCCTGCCTCTCGATGCTCATCCTATCGGGGGAATAGAAAAATTACTGTAAAAGTATTGTTTTTATTGCTGAGAAATGCTGATCAATAAAGAGAACTCTATCTTATCGTATCCAACGTACGACATAATCTTCGATATCTTCGTCATTGATATCTTGTTCTGAAATACAGCGTCCTGCTGCTGATTTTTTCGCTTTAATCACACTTTGACGTGAGCCCGTATTTAAATAATGCCATGACGGTAAATTTTTACCTTCATTCAAACGGCGATAAGCACAACTAGGAGGTAACCATGTAATTGTTTGCAATCTTTCAGGTGTCAATTGAATACAATCTGCAACATGCTGTTGACGATTCGGATAATCAGAACAACGTGCCGTTTTACAATCTAATAATTTACATGCAACTTTGGTGTATGCGACTTCTGCCGTTTCTTCATCTTCAAGCTTAACCAAACAACATAAACCGCAACCATCACACAATGCCTCCCACTCAGTATTATTCAACTGATCAAGTGGATATAGTTTCCAAAAGTTAGCGCGCAATTCGGTAGACATGGCAAATGTTTTAGGCTTTTAAAATTTGTGTTGATTATAGCATTTATTCCCAATCAAGCTGTTTTCCAAGCGACTTAAGCGATTAACAATACTTAAGTTATTGAACATTTCAACCACAGAAACACCACATTTGGTTCAAAAAATACACGCTATAGTAATCTCATAACGATAAATTTAGGAGTAAGTAATATGTTCCGTTGGGCTATTATCTTTGCAGTGATTGCATTAATCGCGAGTTTATTAGGTTTTGGTGGTGTTGCTGGTTTATCCAAAGACTTTGCCGTCATTTTATTAGTGATCGCGGCTATTCTTGCTGTAGTGGGTTTTTTATCACGCGGTAAAGCTTAGTTTAAAGAGAAATAAAAATTCAGAAAGAAAAAAGAAGAATCGCCGTATTCTTCTTTTTTTATTGTCATCATTTCAGCCGAATAAAAATTTGTCTTTCCGCTAACATCATCAATTTTTTGCTTTTTTATGCTTTAATCAAAGCATTGAAAATATAGATCAGGATTAAAAAATGAGCTTTCCAATTACAACACGTGAAATTGAATATACTGCACCAGATGGTCAGCGCCTTATTGGCTATTTTGCGACACCTATCCGCGATGTACCAGTTGCAGGAGTTATTGTTGCTCCAGAATGGTGGGGACGTACCGAATACACCGAGCAACGTGCGCGTGAACTTGCAGAACACGGTTTTGCTGCTCTCGCAATTGATATGTATGGAGACAAAAAAGTTACCTCTGATGTTCCTCAAGCATCTGCATGGATGATGCAAACATTTGATCATGTAGACACCGTGGTTGAGCGTGCTCAAGCAGGCTTAGATGCTTTAAAAGCACAACCAGAGGTCAATACTGAAAAATTGGCAGCAATTGGTTTTTGTTATGGTGGTAAAGTTGTTCTGGATTTGGCGCGATCTGGTGCCGATTTGAAAGCTGTGGTGACCTTCCACGCGAATTTAAGCCCTAAAGCACCTGCACAAAAAGGAAAGATTCAGGCTGAAATTCTTGTATTACATGGTGAGATCGACACCATGGTTTCTTTAGATGATGTCGCAAGCTTCCGTCAGGAAATGCACGATGCAGAAGTCGATCATGACGTGATTATTTTTGAAGATGCCAAACATGGTTTTAGTAATCGCCTCGCAGATGAGCGAGCTAAAGCAAATAATGTTGACTTAGGCTATAACGCCGAAGCTGAACATCAAGGATTAGAAGCTATGTATGAATTACTAGATAAACATTTAACCTGATTCAAAATATTGGCATAAACTTTCGCAAAGACTTCATTCTGTGTAGGTGGCATTTATGTCTCCTACACACGAACAAATGTTTTTATCATTTAAATGAGTCCACGATTATATTTTCATTATACTAAGCCTCTGCTTTTGATTGTTCTGATTCATGTCTGATTTCTCATTTTCTGATGCACTACTCACGTGGTTCGACCAACATGGCCGCCACGATTTACCATGGCAAGTCGCTGATGATCCCTACAAAGTGTGGGTGTCAGAAATCATGCTACAACAGACTCAAGTTAAAACTGTGCTGCAATATTTTGATCGCTTTATCGAAAGGTTTCCAACCGTAGACGATCTTGGTCAGGCCAGTTGGGATGACGTTGCCCCTTATTGGGCTGGTTTAGGCTACTATGCCCGTGCACGCAATCTGCACAAAGCCGCTGCAATCGTAAAGCAGAAAGGAAAGTTTCCTGAAACATTAGAACAGTGGATTGAATTACCAGGCATTGGTCGTTCAACTGCTGGTGCATTAATGTCTCTTGGCTTACGACAATATGGCGTCATTATGGATGGCAATGTGAAACGAGTTTTAGCACGTTTTTTTGCGATTGAAGATGATCTATCTAAGCCACAACATGAGCGTGCTTTATGGCAAATTGCGGAACAGCTGTGTCCGAAAGAACGTAACCATGATTACACCCAAGCAATCATGGATTTGGGTGCTACAGTCTGCACACCGAAAAAGCCTTTATGTTTATACTGCCCAATGCAACAACACTGTCAGGCCTATCAACAAGGTTTAGAACAAGAACTCCCATTTAAAAAAGCAAAAAAACCTGTCCCTGTTAAAACGGCGAATGTGCTCCTAATTCAAGCAGATCGTGAGTGGCTTTGGCAACAACGTGAAGCCCACGGTCTATGGGGAGGTTTGTATTGTCTGCCTATCATCGAACAGGCAACCGAATTACAACAGATTGAACAGCAATTTAAGCTCCAAGCTCAAGTATCATCACTACAGATTAGTCATAGTTTTACTCACTTTACATGGATACTGCATGAACAACTGTTCCACGTGGAACATGATCAAAAAGAACAGCTCAGTATCGAATTAAATGGAGTATGGCTAAGTCCAGAAGCTGCGATTGCCAAAGGCATTCCAACCGCCATGAAAAAATTGATTACAGCAAAACAAAAGACTTGCTCTACTTAATTGTTGTAAATCGAAATCACAAGGAGTTTGTGTGCGTCTTTCGATTCCATTTATCGTGATTAGTCTATTGGCTATTCTAATTTCTGCATGTACGACAACGCCTAGTAAGCCTACGCCCCTACCAGCCACTCAAATCAATAAACTTAAAAATCTGCGTTTAGATAGCCGTTTGCCCGTTCCAGTCAAAGGTATCAATCGAAGTGAATTACGAGATACTTGGGGAGCTGCACGTAGCCAAGGACGTAACCACGAAGGGATTGATATCATGGCGGAGCGTGGGACGAAAGTGTATAGTGCTACCGAAGGGTTAGTCGCTGATTTACGTAATAATAATTTAGGTGGCAAAATCATTTGGATTCTTGGACCATCTGGTTCTTGGCACTACTATGCCCATTTAGATGGTCATAAACGTGGTCTTAATGTGGGAGACTATGTTCATAAAGGCGACCTCATTGGTTATGTGGGCAATACAGGCAATGCTCGTGCGACTGCCCCACATTTACATTATGGTATTTATTTAAATGGCAAAGGGCGTGGAGCAGTCAATCCATACTCATATTTACGTTAGGAACATAGAATGTCAGAAGCATTGATTGAACGACTGGTTAAATTTGCAGAGTCTGGAAATCAGCAAAAAATCATCATCAATGGTACAAGCTATCAAGGCTGGATTATGGAAATTACCGAAGATGCTCTGCTGATTAGCACAGGATTTGCAGATAAATCTGGTAAAGACTTTTGGCTTAAATTTACTGATTTAAATACAGCTGAACTGTATTATTGGGATACTCGCCCAAATGAATGGGTGGCATTCACACTTTAATGATTTTATATGAATAACAATAGGGAGCATCAAATATGACGATTCAACGCTGTGGCTGGTGCTCCAATGATCCACTCTATATTAACTACCACGATAAAGAATGGGGCAAAGTAGAACAAGATGAAAAACGATTATTTGAGATGCTTTGTCTTGAAGGTCAACAAGCTGGATTATCATGGATTACAGTACTAAAAAAGCGCGAGAATTACCGTTCACACTTCTTTCACTATCCAATTACTAAGATTGCAGAGTTTACTGATGATCAACTCGAAGACAAACTGAGTGATGCAGGATTAATTCGTCATCTAGGTAAACTTAAAGCGATTCGAGACAATGCAATTGCATGGCAGCAACTCAAAAATGAAGTTGGTGATGTATCTCATTGGCTATGGGCCTTTGTTGACCATCAGACTCCAAATAACGATGTCATTCACTATCGTGATGCACCTGCACAAACCGAACTCAGTCAAAAACTTTCAAAAACACTGAAAAAACGTGGTTTTAAATTTGTTGGCCCCACAACTTGTTATGCGTTTATGCAAGCGGTAGGAATGGTCAACGATCACGAAAATCACTGCCATTTTAAATAATATCAATTCATTTTCCTTTCCAAGGAGTTATCGAATGAGCAATAACCAAATTCGTGCTTATGCTGCAATGAAAGCAGGCGAGCAATTGGTTCCTTATCAATTTGATGCAGGTGAATTAAAGCCACATCAGGTTGAAGTTAAAGTTGAATACTGCGGTTTATGTCACTCAGATTTGTCTGTGATCAATAATGAATGGCATTCATCCGTTTATCCTGCTGTCGCTGGACATGAAATTATTGGCACAATTATCGCACTCGGTTCAGAAGCCAAAGGACTGAAACTTGGTCAACGTGTTGGCATTGGTTGGACAGCTGAAAGTTGCCAAGCATGTGATCCTTGTATTGGTGGTCATCAAGTTTTATGTACCGGTGGCAGCGTTGCGACTATCGTTGGTCATGCGGGTGGCTTTGCAGAAAAAGTTCGCGCGGGTTGGCAATGGGTCATTCCTCTACCGGAGGCTTTGGATCCTGAAAGTGCAGGACCATTGCTTTGTGGCGGCATTACCGTGTTTGATCCTTTGCTTAAACATCAGATTCAAGCAACACATCATGTCGGTGTGATTGGGATTGGTGGTTTAGGGCATATGGCCATCAAGCTACTTAAGGCTTGGGGTTGCGAGATTACCGCATTTAGTTCAAATCCAGACAAAACTGAAGAGCTCAAAGCCATGGGCGCTGACCATGTGGTAAATAGTCGTGATGCTCAAGCGATCAAAGCGCAACGTGGCAAGTTTGATCTATTGCTTAGCACCGTCAATGTAACCCTGAATTGGCAATCCTATCTCAATACATTGGCACCGAATGGTAGTATGCATTTCTTGGGTATTACCTTAGAGCCTATTCCAGTTTCTGTAGGTACTATCATGAGTGGTGCCAAATCTGTTACAGCTTCACCAACTGGGTCACCTTTAGCACTGCGCCAACTACTACAATTTGCCGCACGTAAAAATATTGCACCACAAATTGAGCTATTTCCAATGTCTCAACTCAATGAAGCAATTGAACGACTTCATTCAGGTCAAGCACGTTATCGTATTGTACTTAAAGCAGACTTTGATTAATTTAAAATCGACGACATACGCTCTCTCACCCAATCCGCCAACTGTTGAATTGCTTGGCGGATTTCGGTGGTCAACGCATGTCCTGCATTTAAGCGGATGAAGTGCTGATAACGCTGATCTTCACCAAATACTTCCCCTGGTACGATATTAATCCCTTGGCGCTGCGCTAAATAATATAACTCTAAGCCTGTAATATTTTCTGGTAGTTGCAACCACAAAGCATAACCACCTTCTGATTGACTCAAGGCGATTGAAATCCCATCAAATACTTCCAAAATATAAGCACGATACTGTTCGACTTGTTGCATCAACTTCGGTCTTAAGTCATCCAAATGCTCACGATAACCACGACTATAAATGAAATCAGCCAAGCCTAACTGTAAGGGTGTATTGACACCGACGTTATTTGATAAGAGTTGTGGTCGTAAGTGTTGCAATTGTTGTCCCAAGCAAAACCACCCCACACGATAGGCTGTAGACAGTGACTTCGAGACTGAACCACACCAAATTACGTAGCCTTGTTGATCCCAATAACGAATCGGCAAAGGCCTCTCTTTTTGGAAACTGCATTCACCATAAATATCATCTTCTAAAATAAAACATTGGTATTGCTGTGCGAGTTGAGCAATTTTTTGCTTCTGTGAATGACTTAAACAGTAGCCCAATGGATTTTGAAAATTAGCAGTGAGTAAACACAGCTTGGCATCGCCCTGTTTCATAAAAAACTCAAGACGTTCAAGATCAATACCTCGATGATCTGCTGGAATCTCAATAATCTTACGCTTAAGACTTGCCAACATTTGCAACTGACCGTTAAAAGTAGGTGTTGGAATTAAAATACTGTCCCCTTCCTGACTGATCTGCTGAATTAACAGGGACAAAGCTGGCATACAGCCATTGGTAATAAAAATATCTTCCGTAGCGACATAAATTCCATCTTCACGCCAATGATCTGATAAAGCCTTACGTAACTGCTCATGCCCCTGTTTATTACAATATAAAAAATCTTCAGGCTGACAGTGTTTAAGCGCACGCTGTAGGGAACGACGTAGCCCATCTACAGGAATTAAATGGGGCGACAACTGAATAGCCCCTAAAGGGGTTAAATGATTTTGAATCGATGCTGTTTGAATCTGATTTTGTAAGTCTAAATTCGAGACTTGCCGTGCTTTGGACTCAAAGCTTGGACTTTTAGGAGCAGCACTTTGATATTGTCTTGAACTTACAAAATAGCCTGACTTGGCTTTGACATAAATCAGCCCTTTCGCTTCTAACAGTTCGTAGCATTGTTGTGCGGTACTCAAACTAATACTTTGCTGACGAGCAAATTCCCTTAAAGAACTCAACTTTTGCTGTGGCTGTAATTCATGTTGATAAATTTTATGAGCCAGTTGATCTGCTAGGCGTTGATATTGAAAAGTCATATCTGTACTGCTTTTTTATAAATTTCTGTATCTGTATTGGTCAATACAACACCGTTAAGCTATAAAAATCAACTGACAAAGGATAAGAGCATGAAAAACAACATCTTATTTGTATTTTCTACAATTTTTTTTACAGGCTGCAATCTGACTGACCAGTCCACTTATCAGCAACAACAAGTGTGTAAATCTCTCTCACAGGGATATCTGCAAATTCAAAACCAATCGACTTATGAATTATGGAAAATGGAGAAAAGTGAAGCCACTGAGCAGACCCGTGTCATCAAACTGACCTATAAGAAGCCCAATGAAAATGGCCTGATGCTCTCAAGTAACTTTCTGCCAACGGTCAAAATTGAATGCACGCAACAACAGCAACAGGTCAAAGTTGCAGTACAACAACCGACTGGACAACTTGTTCAAGTTTTAGAACTCAAACTTGCCGAAACAGCTATTGGCAAACCCAGTAAAATCAATCAAATGATCAAATAATATGCGTTAGGGTTGTGGCATACCGTTGGGCTTGAAATCGTGTAGATATACAAACATCGCCCATCGGCTTTTCACAATTTATTTCGCTTCTCATATCAGCACACCATGCAAATATCAGCTTGTTCGAATTGTACTTAGATCACATAAAACTATTTTTCTGCAAAACAATATGTATAAAAATTCAATATAATCCGATAGTTAGTTAAAAAATATGACCGTTTTTTCTTATAATCTCTCTCAGAGCATATGTATAACAATATGCCAGTTTGCTCGTTGTTATTTTAATCTTGGGGAATTATGGTGACAGAACACACTTTGGTCTTACGCAACACACTCTTGGCACTTTCTTTGACACTAGGGCTAACTGCTTGTGGTGGTGGCAGCAATGACAGTACCACAACAAAACCTGAAGCAACGCAACCGCCTGACAGCATTCAACCTGATCATTCAGTCAATACTCGTATCAATGAAGCTTTACGTACAGGCAGTACAGCGAACCTCACAGCACAAGATACACCTGCACTGTTAAAATGGGCATTGGCTAAGGCAGAGACACAACGTGACTGGCAAAAAAATCTGCTCACTGCTCTCTATTCCAATACCAACAATCAAGCCATACAACCTGTTTTACAAGTACCTAGTAACGTTTCTTTAAATCTGTATCCGACCGATCTTAGTCAAAGCATACCATTCGCTATGGGGGACGCCGTCTGTGAAGATGCCTTAAGTCTGCAAGCAGGTAAAGGCTGTGGTCTAGGCGTTATTAGTCGAATTGATCAAAGCCGGGTATTGGCTTATGGTCAGGAAATGTTTAATAAAATACTGGAAAATAATAGCGATTATATACAGTTTAGCGAAGTGATGAACAACAGCTTGCGTTGGCTCATTACAGGTGATGCGCATCAATCCTTGGCTGGAAAATCCTTAACCATTAGTGTAAGAGGCACATCGGCAGTACAGGCTAAAAATTATTTGGAAAAACAACTGGGTGCAACGGTTCGTGACGCAAACTGTAATGTACTAGACCCTGCTAATAGCTGTTGGCAAGCGTTGGATGTGATTGTTCTTGGGCAAGGTATCGAAACAGAAAAATTTGATCAATCTCTCATCGAAAAATACATGGCAGCAGGCAAACCAATTTATTTCCAAGCCTCAACTTGGCAAACTCAAACCAATAGCCAAAAAGTACTCAATGCATTAAAACTTCAAGTTAATCATAATTTTTTCCGCAACAAAAATACGCTGCTCATCGCTAAAACCGCAACTCTAGAAGAGCGTTGGCAACGAATTAACCAAATTGAAGACAGCATTCAGGTCCTACAATATCTGATTGATCCAAGCACCACGACTTTGGGTGAATTGAACAATAATAATCCGCTAATTAAGAGCATTTTAAACCAGTCTAATCTCTTACAATTGCTTAATGCTCAGGGTTTATCTGCTTTTAGTACACAGAATAAAAATGAGCTCCTCAAGGCTCTCGTGCTGATTGCCGATTTATGGCGACCAACCGTAAATTATACAGGTTTGAAAAAAACCAGTGATGCAACCACCTTTATGCATACCTATGCATCTGATGCTTGGGTCGATTATAACCGCACCAATACTCGTGCATCGAACTATGGCGCTGGGGATTATATGCCTACAGCGGCACAGAATATGCCCGTCAGCAGTGATTGGGAAACCATTACCGTGACGATTCCACAAGGTAGTGGTATGACGAGTATTGGTCGTGCCAGTATCCCAGCCAAGGCTGTACAAATTCAAATTGTCGATGCACAAGCAGCCGATCTTTCAATACAAACTAGTTATTTACGCACTTGGGGCAGCCCATTTGATGATGCAGGTTATAAACGCCCATTGCGTCCAAACAGCTATCCTGTCAAATTATTGCCGCAACAGGATAATGCCTTTATTAGTCCATTCGGCGGCCCTTTGATGCTGAATTATCGCAATGCCACAGCAGGCAGCATCATCACCTTGAAAATCAAGGGCAGTGCCAAATACGCACATTACGACTTTACCCAAGAAATGAGCAGCGCCGAAAAAAATGCGGCAACTCAAGTGCTGCAAAGCAAAACCTTTGGTTGGAATACCTTTAAATTTGTTGGTGGTGAAATTCAGCAAACCAATGCCTATGCCCTCAATGCAATTGGCAATTTAAGTCCAGACGAATATATTAGTCGAATTAAAGCCGTGATTTATGACAGTAACCATATTGCCAATGGTTATAACAATATGCCGCTAGATAACAGTACTCAACAGGCTTGTCGCGCTTTGAATTGGGATTGCACCAGTGCTCTGCATCGTGCGCCAAACGTACAGCATTTTGTTGGCTGGATTGCAACCTGCGGCTTCTTATGTTCGGGTAATCCATCCGATGGCTCTACAGGAGTCGATATTGGTTGGGGTTGGGCGCACGAATTGGGGCACAATACCGTTCAAGCTGTGCTCACCATGACCTTCCCATCTAGCGAAAATGGCAATACGATTGGTTGCGGTGTGGAGTGTAACAATAATATTTTGGCAGGCTTAAGTATGCTGCGTAAATATGAAATTTATGCTTTAGATAATAATGGCAATAACTTTAATCATTCGGAATTGTACAGCTACATCAAAAGCAACCGTGATACAGGTTTGGCTGGTGAAGCACTCCGTATCGATATGGAAAAACGCTTATGGCAAGGTAATGATAATGCCAAACAAGCATTTCATCTACAACTAGCACACAATTATACCAAATTACATCAGGGCAAGGCTCAACCCGACGCACAAGGGGTATTGGAGTTTATTCGCTTACTCAATATTTCACAGCGTTTATACAATCAGATTGATTTGAGCAAAGCCTCTATCGCAGAGAAAAATCAGTTAGGTCTGGGTGCATTTAGCAGCAAAAACTTGAGTCGTCCTGATCTGATCTACGTGCTGAGCTCAAAGATTATGGGTTATGACTTAAAAGATATTTTTCAGTTCTATGGTTTATCTGTCACAGATACCGCACGAGCGTCGATTGCAATGCTGAACTTACCAACAGCCCCCCTCACGTTCTATGCACAACCTGTAAATCGGTCTAACCATTTAAATGAAGGCACTTGGTTAACCTTGCCTGCAACAGGCTCCGTTCCAAATTATCCTTATAAATAACAAATCACAATACAAAGCGGCTTTTAGTGCATAAAAGCCGCTTTCTTATGATCAATCACTCTGTTTATTTCAACATATCGGGTAACTTAGGCTGAGCATATAATGGGTTATAAATTTCTTTCTTCATCCTCATTAGCATTTGATACGGTTGCTGCTGCACAAACATATTTACAAAACTGAGAGGGATCGAACCTGCTGGATCGGCATAACCACTGGTCATGACTTTGACTTTATTATTGGCGAGCCGTTGAAATGTCCAATCCCCCGTATACTGAGTTAGACGAATCACATCAGGCTGTTCAGGATAACTATTCTTCACTGTACTATTTTTAATACTAATACTACCATCTGCATTTTTAATCATTTTACCTTTAATCACCACATCTCGGTCTTTTAAAGGAAACGGAAAATCTAACAACATATATAGGGTAAATTCACCTTTCTTTTCATCACGAGACAAGAGTTGTGCTTTCGCAACATAAGGTACCCATTGTGGCGTACGTTCAACATCCAGTACCACAGCAACAGCCCGTTCTAATGGCACATCAAAAGTGGTTTCTGCTCTATATTGGAAAACAGGATTATTTTCTGTTTGGTAAGTCCAAACTTTAATATTATTACGATGTAAACTCAGTTTAGGTGCTTCTGCGGCACTAGTAGCCAAGCTGGTCGCACTTAGCAGTGCAGCAAGAACAATATGCTTTTTATTCATGTCATGCTCAATTGTTTTAGTCATTGTGAGAGCTTGTTTGAACAGCACATTTTTTAGATGCTCAACAAGCTCTTTAGGCGAAAAAAGAAAGATTAAACTTCAATATCATTAAAGCCAAGAACATCTTTCATATCATATTTACGTGCTTCACGACCAACAACCCATGCAGCCGCGCGCACAGCACCAGAAGCAAAATTCATTCGATTGGTCGCTTTGTGTGTGATTTCAACACGCTCACCTTCACCAATAAACATCACGGTATGTTCACCGACGATGTCGCCACCACGAATAGTTTGAAAACCAATACTTTGACGTTCACGAGCGCCTGTATGACCTTCACGGCAATACACTGCATCCGTTTTCAAGTCACGGCCTAAGGTATCTGCAATCGCCTCACCCATCATAAATGCGGTACCTGATGGTGCATCCACTTTATGACGGTGATGTGATTCGATGATTTCGATGTCAACGGTATCACCAAACACTTTCGCTGCGAGCTCTAATAATTTGATTGAAACATTCACACCAACTGAATAGTTAGCAGCATAAACGACTGGAGTCTGTGTTGCAGTTTCATCTAAGAAAGCCTTTTGTTCATCCGACATGCCTGTAGTGCCGATCACCATTGCAACACCTGCCTCACGGCATAACTTTAAGTGTTGTTCAGTGGCAACAGGCGCAGTGAAATCAATCACCACATCACAGTCTTTTAAAACTTCACTTAAATTTCCCACAATCTTGACGCCGATGTTGCCAATCCCTGCAAGTTCCCCTGCATCTGCACCCACCAAACTGCTTTCTGGACGTTCAACAGCTGCTGCGAGTTGGTAGCCTGCTTGTTGTACTGCTTGAATCAGAATACGCCCCATGCGTCCGCCTGCACCCAAGATTCCAATGCGTGGAGAAGTCGACATAATTTTTCCTAGTCTTTTATTTAAACAATTGGGCTACTATAGCAAAACTCTATGCCTACGCTAAAAAATTCCCATAAAAAAACCTGCCGAAGCAGGTTTTTTCAACATCAGTTAAACCAGTCAAAGAATGACTTTTTCTTTGGTGATGAGGCATGTCCATCACCATCTAACGACGCTTGTAATTCTTTCAACAATTCACGTTGGCGACTGTTTAAATTCACAGGTGTTTCTACCACGATACGGCACAATAAGTCACCGACCATGCTGCTACGTACAGGACGAACACCTTTACCCCGTAAGCGGAATAACTTACCTGTTTGAGTACCTTCTGGGATTTTTAAGCTGACACGACCATCAAGCGTCGGAATTTCAATTTCTTTGCCTAATGCAGCATCAGCAATACTGACTGGCACATCCATATATAGATCTGCACCGTCACGTTGGAAGACTTCATGTTCACGAACTACGACTTCAACGTATAAATCACCCGCTTGACCATCACGAATCGCTTCACCTTTACCTGTTAAGCGAACACGATCGCCGTTGTCCACACCCGCAGGAATGGTGACTTCAAGCGTTTGTTGACGATCGGCAACACCCGAACCATGACAAGTATTACAAGGGTTTTTGATAATTTTGCCTTGACCGCGGCAAGTACTACAAGTTTGTTGAACCGAGAAGAAACCTTGCTGCATACGTACTTGACCCGCACCATGACAGGTACGACACGTCTCAACATCATTTGGATTCTTAGAACCTTTACCATCACAGCTATCACAAGGTGCAGGTGCAGTAAACGTAATGGTCTTTTTTACGCCTTTGACAGCTTCTTCAAGCGTCAATTCCATCACATAGCGAAGATCTGAGCCACGGCGTTGACGTTGCTGCTGACGACCACCGCCACCGAAAGCACCACCAAAAATATCGCCAAACTGACTAAAGATGTCTTCTGCACTAAAACCACCACCGAAGCCACCGCCGCCACCAAAACCGCCTTCAAAAGCACTATGACCAGCGCGATCGTACATACTGCGCTTTTCGCCATCAGACAGGATTTCATAGGCTTCTGCAGCTTCTTTGAACTTATCTTCTGCTTCAGTATTGTCTGGGTTACGATCTGGATGATACTTCATCGCCAACTTACGATAGGCTTTTTTAATCTCATCATCACTTGCGGTTTTCGAAACGCCTAAAACCTCATAATAATCACGTTTAGCCATGGTTGGCGATGCTCCTCACGGAATTGGTTCAATCTCTACAAATAAATAAGCTCTGTTGACATTTTATTAACAAAGTCAACAGAGCCTTAATAAGGGCACTACTCTAAATTTACAAGGCCTAGCACAATAAAAAAGCGATAAAATTAGAATACCGCTTTATTTTTAAAATACTTAGCAACACCTTTGATCCATGCATTTAACAAAAACAACCATGCGATTGCACTGAAAATCACACCTGCGACCGTCATGCCTGTTACCCACAATGCACTATCCCATGCAAAAAAGAATAATGGAATAAACCATAACGCAGCAAAGCAAATGATCATGGTAAATAACAGCACGTTACGCATGATCCAAAGGGCATGTGCATGAATCCATACTTCAGCATTATCCACAATCGCAACTTTTCGCGCTAATAGGTATGCAAATACTGCAAACACGATTGTAAATAATGCAAGAAACATGAACACATAAGAAATCGCCACGTAACGGCGATGCTGCTCAACATTGTCTTGCCCCATGCTCTAGATCACCTCATTCATCGCATTTTGCCAAACCAATCATGCAATGAAATTCAATTATTTTTTGGTCTTCAAATATAGGTGCTACTATATTGAAATTTTCAATATTTCGCACCTTTATTCACAAAATAATTACGATAGCGGTGTTGCTTTCTTCACTTTGAACCATGCTGCATACAATGCAGGTAAGAAAAATAAGGTCAATAAGGTCGCAACAATTAAGCCTCCCATAATCGCAACTGCCATTGGACCAAAGAAAAGACTGCGTGATAACGGGATCATCGCCAGTACCGCAGCCAATGCCGTCAATACAATTGGGCGGAAACGGCGCATGGTTGCACCAATCACCGCATCCCACGGCGCATACCCTGCCTGAATATCTTGTTCAATTTGATCAATCAAAATCAGCGAGTTCCGCATAATCATCCCTGACAATGCAATCGTCCCAAGCATCGCCACGAAACCAAACGGTTTATTAAACAAGAGTAAGAATGCAACCACTCCGATTAAGCCAAGTGGTGCTGTCAGCAGAACAATCGTTGCACGTGACATACTCCGCAATTGAATCATCAACAAGGTCATTACCACAGCCAAGAACAATGGCATACCTGCATTGACTGAATTTTGACCTTTCGCAGATTCTTCAACCGTCCCCCCCACCTCAAGCAAATAGCCATTTGGTAAATCCGCACGTAAAGTTTGCATTTTATCTGCTAACTGCTGAACCACGGTTGCAGGCTGTAAATTGGTTCGAATATCGGCACGAACTGTAATCGTTGGTAGGCGGTTACGATGCCAAATCAAGCCTTCTTCGAAGCGCGATTCAATTTTTGCAATCTGTGCCAAAGGTACGGTTGTTCCTTTGGTGGTTGGCACAGCTAAGCTTGCCAAAGAAGCTACTTCTGCACGTTCAGTTTTATCACCACGTAGACGAATCTCAATCAACTCACGTTTTTCACGATATTGATTCATCACTGAGCCTGTCACCGAAGCATTCAAGAAATTGGCTAAATCAACACTAGAAACACCCATTTGACGGGCACGGTCTTGGTCAATTTCAATCGCAATAATTTTACTTGGCTCACCCCAATCCAAATGGACATTGGTGGTATTCAGGTCTTCACCTACAACTTTAGCAACTTTTTGTGCCTCTGCCCGAACCGTTGCCAAATCTTCACCTGAGACACGATACTGCAATGGATAACCCACAGGTGGGCCATTTTCAAGTAAAGACACACGGGTACGTACTTGTGGCAAGAGTTGCTTGATTTGTTTCTCTAAAGAGCGGCGAATTTCATTACGATCATCTAAAGACGATGCCAATACCACAAATTGAGCAAAACTGGCTTGTGGAAGCTGTTGATCCAAAGGTAAATAGAAACGTGGTGACCCTGTACCGACATAGGCTACATAGTTATCAATCCCTTTTTGTTTCGCAAGGAATTGCTCAACCTTATGCACTGCCTGTTCAGTCGCAACCAGTGATGCGCCTTCTTCTAATTTTAAATCAACCAAAATTTCCGCACGGTTTGATGCTGGGAAGAACTGCTGTGGAACGAATTTAAACATCGCCACTGACAACACAAATATGCCAACGGTCACTGCAATCACTGTCTTACGATAGGTAATACAGATTTCAACGACACCACGGAAAGATTGATAAAATTTTGACTGATATGGATCATGATGCCCAGCATGTGCCTCAACGACAGGTGCTGGTTGCTTACGTAACCTTGCCCATAGGCGTAAATACCACGCCGCTTGTTGATTTTGCTTGGTGAAATCAGGCAGTAATTTTTCGCCCAAATAAGGTACGAATAAAACCGCAGCAATCCATGAAACGATCAATGCAATCGTCACGACTTGGAAAATAGAACGTGTGTATTCACCTGTGCCTGATTGAGCTGTAGCAATTGGAAGGAAACCTGCTGCAGTAATCAGCGTTCCTGTCAACATTGGAAACGCGGTGGTTTGCCATGCAAAGCCTGCGGCTTTCAGTCGGCTGTAACCCTGCTCCATTTTAATCGCCATCATTTCAACAGCGATAATCGCATCATCGACCAACAAACCCAGTGCAAGAATTAATGCACCCAAAGAAATCTTGTGTAGCCCTACATCAAATAAGCTCATCCCTGCAAACGTCATCGCCAGTACCAACGGTATCGACAATGCAACGACCAACCCTGTACGGAAACCGAGCGAGAAGAAACTCACCAATAAAACGATAATCACCGCTTCAGCCAGTACTTTTAAAAATTCTTGAATACTGCGTTGTACCGCTACAGGCTGATCTGAAACTTTTTGCAGTTTCATGCCCAAAGGTAAGCTCTTTTGTAAGCTATTAAATTCAGTTTCTAGGTTTTTGCCCAGTGCAATGATGTCTCCACCTTTGCGCATCGACACCGCAATCCCAATACCGTTCTCGCCCATGAAACGCATACGAGGCTGAGCAGGTTCACTGAAACCACGATAGACTTCAGCAACATCACCCAATTGAATGGTTTTATTCCCGACCAACAACGGCATTTTTTTCAGGTCATCGACACTATGTAAATGCCCACTGACACGAATTTGAATACGGTCGGTACCTGTTTCAAAGAAACCTGCACCTGCCATATCATTTTGCTTTTGTATCGCTTCCTGAATTGCAGTCACGGGGACACCGAGCTGAACAGCTTTGGTATTGGATAATTCAATCCAGATTTTCTGATCTTGCAGACCAACGAGATTGACTTTGCTGACATCTTTGACCCGTTGCAGTTGTAGTTGCAAACGATCGGCATATTCTTTCATTACCGCATAGTCAAAATCTTTACCCGTCAGGACATAAATATTCCCGAAGGTATCGCCAAATTCATCATTAAAAAATGGCCCTTGCACGCCACTCGGTAGCTGTGAACGTACATCATTGACCTTTTTACGGACGTTATACCAAATATCAGGAATCTGGCTCGATGGCAAACTGTCTTTAGCAACAAAGGTCACCAACGATTCACCAGGGCGTGAATACGCCATGATGCGATCATACTGCCCCGTGGTCATCAATTCTTTTTCAATACGATCGGTAACGAGTGTCGACACTTCTTTAGCAGTTGCCCCTGGCCAATAGGTCTGTACCACCATCACTTTGAACGTAAAGGGAGGATCTTCACTCTGTGAGAGCTTGGAATAAGACATAATTCCGACAATGCCGAGTAACAGCATAAAATACAGAACAATGCCCTTATTCTTCAGCGCCCATTCTGAAAGGTTAAATTTCATGCTTAACCTCCCGTTTTAACGGTGACTTCGCGATTATCACGATCTACAGGATGGATTTTTTGCTGGTCACGTAATAGATGCACACCACCCACCACGACCCAATCTGAAGCTTTCAAACCTGAAAGGATCGGTACGCTATCACGCCCATAAGTGCCCAACGTCACAGGGACTTTACGTAAGGTTTGATTGGCATTGACCACCCAAACATACGCTTGTTGATTATTGGCAGTGACACTGGATAAAGGCACACTCAACACATTATTTTCATTTGCGACAAAAATTACTCGCGCACTTTGCCCCAACTGGATGCTCGATTGCCCTTCCAATAATGAAACTTTAACTGTGAAGGTTCGAGATTGATCTGCGGCAGGTGACACTTCACGAACTTTCGCTGCAAAACGAGCATCAGGCTGAGACCACAACGTAACCCAAGCAGGTTGACCCACTTTAATGCTGCTAACGGCTTGCTCAGGTACGCCAAACACGACTTCTCGCTCGCCTTCAATGGCGAGTTGATAGGCAGGTTGTGCTGCTGCGATGACCTGTCCAACCTCTATTTGACGTTGTGTAATCACCCCATTCTTATTCGAAATAAGTTGGTTATAGCCCGTTTGATTTGAAGACACTTCATAATTAGAACGTGCTTGCTGTAAAGCTGCTTGCGCAGATTCATACTGATTTTTCACCGCATCAAATTGTGAGCGACTCACTGCATTGACAGGTAATAACTGTTGATAACGCTGATATTCTTCAGCAGCAATTTTTGCTGCGGCTTCAGCACTTTGCAATTGTGCTTTGGCAGCGTTCATTTGCAATTGTGCGTCTTTCACATCTAATTTAGCCAAAACCTGTCCGACTTTGACCCGATCACCCACATCAACATAACGTTCGGTAATTTGTCCCCCGACACGAAATGCCAATGCCGTTTGTTGCTTGGCTTGAACATCACCTGCATAACTTTTTTGATCGATATGATTCGTATTCGGCTGCGTCACCATGACATAAGGAATTTCCTCTGTCTTGGGAACCTCTTTTTGACATGCCGTTAAAGTGACACTGCTGAGTACGAGCAACCCCACAATTACATGATTTAGCAGATTCATCTCTGTTTCGCTCTTATTCAAATTGATTTTTTAAGGCACAATATGCACATTATGATAGATTGTTTATTTTTTAATTAATATACTCATGAGTACACTAATTAAAAAATAAATCTAGCATTCTGATTTTTAATTGAATTAAAGAGAAAGGTAACGTGCAAATTCACAGTGGTCGTCCTAAAGATTTAGAAAAGAGAGCCAAAATTTTACAGGCTGCGAAATCTATTTTTTTAAAAATGGGCTACCACGCGACCAATATGAATCAGATTGCAAAAGAAGCAGGTGTCACCAAACTCACGGTGTATAACCACTTTCAAGACAAAGCCAATTTATTTATCTGCGCGATTGAAGAAAGCTGTGAAGAATCGATTCGAGCGAAACAATTTGAACTGACAGCTGAGTCCGATTTTGGGCAAGCATTGTATTTAATGTGTCATCGAGCCTTAAACATTATTTATTTGCCTGAGGCGCTTAAATTAGATTGTCTCTTGTTTGAACTTGCCGCTGAACAAAGTCCACTTACACAACAATTTTTTGATGCATCACATACGCGAATGTGTAATGTTTGGTGTGATTTTTTTGAGCAGGCGATTGCGTTTAAATTCATTCGGGCAGATGAGCCACTTAAACTGACTGACCTCATCATGTCATTGCTGTTAGGCATACGTCATCATAAAGTCTTGCTTGGCTTAGATCCCGTTCCAACCACTATGGAAATCGAGCAGATGATTGAACAAGCAATGGAATTTTTTTTGCTTAAATATCAACCTAAAAATTAGATAAAATTCACATTTATTTACGTTCTCCACTTGGATTGTCTCTCAATCGCGCTATAGTCGAAAGAGACCATGAGGAGAAATAGAATGATTCAACAAATCACAGCTCCATTACGTGAAGATGTCCGTTTACTGGGCAATCTACTTGGAGAGACCTTAAAGCAACACGCTGGGCAAGATTTGTTTAATCAAATTGAGCAAATCCGTACATTAGCCAAAGGTGCTCGTGACGGTCAAGTTGAAGCAGAAAAACAGCTCGAACAACTTTTTCTCGGCTTGAAAGATGAAGAAATTTTACCGCTGACTCGTGCATTTTCACATTTTCTTAATTTTGCCAATATCGCGGAACAATATCATGTGGTGCGTAATCGTCGTCAGGCTGAGTTTGACGAACAAGCCCCTAATCCAAATCCTTTGTCACATTTATTTGAAAAATTCAAAACTGAACAGATCAATCAAAAACAACTCTTCGAACAAATCTGCGATTTAAAAATTGAATTGGTACTCACAGCGCATCCAACTGAAGTCAGTCGTCGTACCTTGATTCAAAAATATGATGATATTACCGATTGTCTATCTCAACTGGATCAGCAAAAACTCACTCCACGTGAGCGTCAACAAACCATCGCCACCCTGAAACAATTGGTCAGTTCAGCTTGGCAGACAGACGAAATTCGCCAACATCGCCCGACCCCTGTCGATGAAGCGAAATGGGGCTTTGCCACCATTGAACAAACCTTATGGAATGCTGTACCCAAGTTTATTCGTGAGCTGAATGAACTCACCCAGCAGCATTGTGAACAGTATTTGCCACTCAATATTGCACCCATTCGCTTTGCCTCATGGATGGGCGGTGATCGTGATGGTAATCCCAATGTAACTCATCAAGTAACCCAAGAAGTATTATGGTTATCACGTTGGCAGGCAGCTGATTTATATCTACGTGATATTGAAAATCTACGCTGGGAATTATCAATTCAAAGCTGTTCAGATGAACTCACTCAAGCACTCGGTTATGAACATCCTGAACCCTATCGTGAATATTTACGCGAAACCCGTGAACGCTTGAAAGCAACACGTCATTGCTTGGGTCAACGCTTACAAGGCTTAGAAGCCGATGATAGCCAGATCATTCGAAATAAAGATGAATTATTACAGCCCTTATTACTCTGCTATCGCTCACTGATCGACAGTAACTTAGCTGAAATCGCCAATGGGCAATTACTCGATTTCATTTATCGTGTGAATTGTTTCGGGATTGAATTACTCAAACTCGACATTCGCCAAGAATCAGGGCGGCATCGTCAAGCCATTTCAGCGATTACTGAATATTTAGGTTTGGGTAACTTTGAATCGTGGACGGAGCAAGCCCGTCAGAACTTCCTCATTCAGGAACTACAAAGCAAACGTCCTTTACTCCCTAAATATTTCAATGAACCTGAAGGCAGTTTGATTCAACATCCTGATGTACTCGAAGTCTTTGCGACCATGCGCACTTTGGCTGAACAACCTACCGAGAGCTTGGGTGCTTATATTATTTCGATGGCAGAATATCCGAGTGATGTCTTAGCGGTGCTGCTTTTGCAAAAAGAAGCAGGCATTCAGCATCCTCTTCGAGTGGTACCCTTATTTGAAACATTAAGGGATCTCGACGGCGCAGCCAAAACTATGAGTACCTTATTCAATATGCATTGGTACAAACAGCATATTCAAGGCAAACATGAGGTGATGATTGGCTATTCGGACTCTGCGAAAGATGCAGGCTTTATGTCGGCAAACTGGGCACAATATCGTGCGCAAGAAGAACTCACCGCTGTCGCTCGACAACATGGGGTGCAATTGACTCTGTTTCATGGTCGTGGCGGTTCGATCAGTCGTGGCGGTGCACCAACCCAACAAGCACTATTCTCTCAACCACCAGGTTCGATTTCAGGTGCAATCCGTGTCACTGAACAGGGTGAAATGATTCGCTTTAAATTTGGCTTAGAAGGCATCGCATTACAAAATTTGGAAATCTATACAGCAGCGACTTTAGAAGCAACGTTATTGCCACCGCCAGAGCCAAAGAAACAATGGCGTGATTTGATGAATCAAATGACTGATTTATCAGTACAGGTCTATCGCCAAACTGTGCGTGAAAATCCGAATTTTGTCAGTTATCTACGCACAGTCACGCCTGAGTTAGAATTACAAATGCTACCGCTTGGTTCACGCCCAGCCAAACGAAAAGTCAGTGGTGGCATAGAATCTCTTCGAGCGATTCCTTGGGTATTTGCATGGACACAAATCCGCTTAATGCTGCCCGCTTGGTTGGGTACAGGCACGGCGATCAATCAGGTACATGGACAACACCAAAACACCTTAAATGAAATGCTTGAACAGTGGCCGTATTTCCAAACTTTAATTGATATGCTGGAAATGGTGTTATCCAAATCCGATGCAGACATTGCGCTGTACTATGAGTCTCATCTCACCCAAGATCAGGACTTAAAAGTTCTAGGGATTGAGCTACGCCAACGCTTGCAAAATGCCGTCGATACGCTGTTACGTCTCAAAGGTGAATCCAAACTTCTGAGTAATAATGAAGTATTGGATCAATCCATGCAGGTGCGTAAACCATATTTATTGCCTCTGCATTTATTACAAGCAGAGCTGATGAAACGCCGTCGTCTGTATTTAGCCGAGCATCAAACCGAGCATAGCCCTGTCGATCATGCCTTAATGGTGAGTATTGCAGGGATTGCCGCAGGTTTGCGCAATACCGGCTAAATAAGAGCCTTGCCATCAACATAAATCACACGTGTTGATGGCAAGATTGGCAAAACACTCCATTTTTAGAAAAAAATTAGAAAATATTTTTTAAATAAGATAGTTAACTTTTCAAATAATTTAGAAAAAAATAAATAATAAATACGATAGTTTATTTTAAAACTAATTTTACCAAAAGGTAAAAATATTAAACTTCAACGGATTATCTAACGACATTCTCAAAGATCAGTAGATGAAAGCTCGTTTTAAGACAGGGTATCATACCCGCTGATATCACATAATGAGTCTCATCTATGTCAAATTGGTTTCCAAAATGGCAGCCGTATCAGGGAAAGATTGATCATCGACCTGTTGCGACAAACGAATATTTACCGCCCTTACAAAGTGCGGTATTAGGGGTACAACACGCATTTGCAATGTTTGGTGCCACTGTACTTGCACCCCTCCTCATGGGTTTTAGCCCGAACCTTGCCATTTTAATGTCAGGGATTTGTACCATTATTTTCTTCTTGATCACGGGTGGACGTGTTCCAAGTTATTTAGGCTCAAGCTTTGCCTTTATCGGTGTTGTTGCAGCAGCGACAGGTCACGTTACAGGATCAGGTGCTAACCCAAACCTAGCCGTTGCGCTTGGGGGCATTGTTGCCTGTGGTATTTTTTATGCCTTGATCGGCTTTGCTGTGATGCTGACAGGAACACGCTGGATTGAGAAACTCATGCCACCTGTCGTCACAGGTGCTGTGGTGATGATTATTGGTCTCAACCTTGCACCCGTTACTATTAAAGGCGTTGCTGGACAACCTTTTGAAATGTGGATGGCACTCATCACTGTATTAAGCATGGGCATTATTGCTGTATTTACCAAGGGCTTATTACAACGTTTATTACTGTTAGTGGGTTTATTGATTGCTTATGCCCTATATGTGGTTGCAACAAATATTCTAGGATTTGGTAAACCGATTGATTTCTCCCAAATCGCAGCAGCACCATGGTTTGGTATCCCAACTTTTTCACACCCAACTTTTGATTTAAATGCAATTTTAATTATTGCTCCCGTTGCTTTGATTTTAGTCGCTGAAAATTTAGGTCATATCAAAGCAGTCGGTTCAATGACAGGCGAAGATCTTACACCTCAACTGGGTAAAGCTTTTGTTGCGGATGGTTTGGCCACAACGTTATCGGGTAGTGTTGGCGCACCAGGGATGACCACCTATGGTGAAAATATTGGTGTGATGGCAGTGACCCGTGTTTATTCTACGATTGTGTTTGTAATCGCTGGCGTATTTGCAATTTTCTTGGGGCTGTCTCCTAAATTTGGCGCAGTGATTAGTACTATCCCGACAGCAGTCCTCACGGGTGCTTCGATCGTAGTATTTGGTTTAATTACCATTGCAGGTGCGAAAATTTGGATCGAAAATAAAGTCGATTTTTCTAATAATAAAAACCTTATTGTTGCATCTGTCACCATTATTTTAGGTGCAGGTAACTTTGAATTACTGTTTGGTAGCTTTAATTTAGGGGGAATTGGAACCGCAACTTTTGCGGCAATTTTCTTAAACTTGTTATTCAGTTTAAAAGACAAAAACTAAAAAATTGAAGGCAGCTAAGGCTGCCTTTTTTATTCTTCGATGTACTTAATGAAGCGCATCTTTGAGCTGTTGGATACTGGCTAACCAAATCTCATAATCATCCGCTTCCTGCCATAAATCTTTTAATTCAGACTGATCTGACAAAACCAAAACAAGTACTTGCTGAGCTTGTAGTAATAAATCTGCGCTTGGTTTCAGTGAAACTGACTCAAGCCACTCATCTACTTTCTCAGTATAAACATCTGTTTGAGTACCATGACCCAGACTCTTGGCAAGCACTTCTATCGCAGCTAGAGCTTCCATCGCAACATCTGCATCAAGATATTCTTGTCCTTCATCCAATGCCGTCTGTAAAGTAGCTTCAATGACTGAAAAATCAGTCGCATCTTCTAATTCGTCAGCCCAATCATTTGCCGTGTCATTCCCAAATGGTTCATGTGACCAAGTTCCCATCTTTATTTCCTATTTATTAGTTTTTTCAGGCAATTCCTATTAAAGCTTTTTATTGAGGAAAATCAACTATTCTTCACTCTCTTGCTTATATTTTTCTTCAAGTACATTACTAATGATACTTTCAATCATCCAAACCCGATATAAGCTATTAAACACATAACTTTGCCCATCTATACGTAATTCCAATACAGGAAAATCTGGCTGATGCTTTTGCTGACAGAGTTCATCATTCTGTTTCAATAAAGCTTCAACATCTTGTTCGGTAATGTTGTCAATCTCTAAACGCTTCTGCATACGTTGAAAGTGGGTTTTGAAAGAAAGATCTTTGCCACGCGTCCAAACACCTTGCAATATCTCATGAATACAATCGATCTGTTCTTCTTCAGGCACGCTATAAAATAGTTTTGCCATTTCATAAGTCGCTTCTTTGGTAGGCCGACAGAATGGGGTGAATGCGACCTGTGTACGTTTGGAAACACGGGTCGCCAAACTCCAGTCAAACCAATCTCGCCCATGATAGCTCAGCGGATAAACGCTCAATTGAATATTATAATAATTGGCCAATTCTTCTTTGATATAAGCCAATAATAGCCAACTCATAGGGTCTTCAAGCGCAATATACAGATCTAATTCTGGATGTAAGCTTTGGACTTCTGTCAGTGACTCACCGTCATTAATGAGATGCTCACGCCATTCGATATGATTAATCAGAAAAATTGGATTTCCGGTGAGTAATTTTTGTTGTTTCAAACGGCGTGTAAGGCGTAATAAATCATCAACGGCCTGATATTTACGCTCACCAAATTCGAAGTAACTGGCTGCAACAGGCACATCTTTAAAAATACGTTCAGGATAATCTTGAGGTGTTTGATGCTGACTTGCCATCGCATAAAGAGTACGTAATTTCCCATATTGTTGTTGCCATAACATGTGGAATACATCTTCGAGTAAATGTAAAAAACTTTGTTCTCTAAGAGGAGTATTTTTTAGAATTATTTCTGCTTGTTGTAATGCTTCTGGACTAGGTATTTCAGGGGTTTCATCGAAACCAAACCGATGTTGTTTGGCGAGAGTTTTAGCATCATTTAAACAATAACTCTGCCAATCTTGTTCTGACATACCATTAGGAGGCTCAGCACCCTGTCTTGAAATAATCACTTTTAAAGGTTTTAGTTCATCACTCAAAATTTCATTGAGCTGATCAAGCTGTTGTACTGCAAGATAACTATAAACATCGTCTAAACGCAGGTAAATACTTAAACCCTGTTCCGTGGGCAACACCGCCTGACGAGAAGGTTTTTGATAGAACCAACTCGATCGGATGGGATCAAACCAACGACGTAACAAAGACATGTCGATCGCCTCTAATGATTATAAAGTGATGAATGGATAAGCTTTCTCTAACTTGAATTCAAACAAGTGAGCAAATAAGTATAATGAGTATCTTATAAAATCAGAAAAAAGTCCCTCTTTATCGTAATAAAGAGGGATGATAAACATTGTCGCTTAGCAATAGTTTACAGAACGCGTACAGCACCTTTCGCAGCACTGGTTGAATGCAAAGCATAAATTTTCAAAGATTTTGAAACTTTACGCTTACGCTCTTCCGCTGGATGCCAACCTTTGGCTTCTTGAGCTGTACGGCGATGTGCCATCGTTGCATCATCTACATCAAGGTGAATGGTACGATTCGGAATATCGATTTGGATGGTATCACCATCTTCAACCAGACCAATTGCACCACCTTCCGCTGCTTCTGGAGACACGTGACCAATTGATAAACCTGAAGAACCACCAGAGAAGCGACCATCAGTAATCAATGCACAGTCCTTACCCAAACCTTTCGACTTCAAGTAACTGGTTGGGTACAACATTTCCTGCATGCCTGGACCACCACGTGGGCCTTCATAACGAATGACAACGATGTCACCTGCCACGATCTTATGATCTAAAATCGCTTCAACCGCTGAATCTTGGCTTTCAAAAACACGCGCTGTACCGGTGAATTTAAGAATCGACTCATCCACACCCGCAGTTTTCACAATACAGCCATCTAAAGCAATGTTACCGTAAAGGACTGCCAAGCCGCCGTCTTTAGAGAAAGCATGTTCAGCATTACGAATCACACCTTTCTCACGGTCACCATCCAAAGTTGAATAATAACGGTTTTGTGAGAATGCCACTTGAGTTGGAACACCACCCGGTGATGAGCGATAGAACTCATAAACATCAGCATCTTCAGTGCGGATAATATCCCACTTGTCTAAGGCATCTTTCAGAGTAGGTTCATGTACCGTTGGGCAAGAGGTGTTCAGTAAGTTAGCACGATCGAGTTCACCCAAGATCGCCATGATACCCCCAGCACGGTGTACATCTTCCATGTGCACATCTGACTTTGCAGGTGCAACTTTAGACAATACAGGTACTTTACGAGATAAATTGTCGATATCATCCATAGTGAAATCAACTTCTGCTTCATGTGCAGCAGCAAGCAAATGCAATACGGTATTGGTAGAACCACCCATTGCAATATCCAAAGTCATCGCATTTTCAAATGCTGCTTTGGTTGCAATTGAACGTGGCAGAATGCTGTCGTCATTTTGTTCATAATAACGTTTCGCCAGTTCAACTACTAAACGACCCGCTTTTAAGAACAATTTTTCACGGTTGGCATGTGTTGCAACAATAGAACCATTACCCGGCAATGATAAACCCAAAGCTTCAGTTAAACAGTTCATTGAGTTTGCAGTAAACATACCCGAACATGAACCACAAGTTGGACATGCCGAACGCTCAAATGCTGCAACTTCTTCATCGGTATAGCTTTCATCTGCTGCAACGACCATGGCATCAACAAGGTCAATGGCTTTTTCATTACCACGGAATTTGACTTTACCCGCTTCCATAGGACCGCCAGACACGAACACCACTGGGATATTCAAGCGCATTGCTGCCATCAGCATTCCCGGTGTGATCTTGTCACAGTTCGAGATACACACCATTGCATCGGCACAATGGGCATTGACCATGTATTCTACAGAATCGGCAATTAAATCACGTGATGGTAGTGAATACAGCATCCCGTCATGGCCCATGGCAATCCCGTCATCAACGGCAATGGTATTAAATTCTTTTGCGACACCACCAGAAGCTTCAATTTCTCGTGCAACCAGTTGCCCTAAATCTTTAAGATGCACATGTCCAGGAACAAATTGGGTAAATGAATTGACCACCGCAATAATTGGTTTGCCAAAATCTTCATCTTTCATACCTGTCGCACGCCATAAACCGCGTGCGCCAGCCATATTTCTTCCATGTGTTGATGTTTTCGAACGATAATCAGGCATTTTTGATTCCCAACAAGTTTGTGCTCGAGAAGAATAGGACATTCTCTCTGGCGAAATGATACTGAGCTCTTTGCATCATACTACAAGTTATCGTTTAACAGATGACCAACAGGCCTATCTTTTTTTGCTCAAAAGCAATTCATGCCCTGAATTAGGGGCTTATCGCTTTTTCGCTTATAATTTGCGATAAGTTTTATTTGGATTCCATTTGTGAAAATCATTTTTGCTGGTACACCTGAATTTGCAGCAACTGCATTAGCGGCATTATTAAAAACATCACACCAAATTATTGCTGTTTATACCCAGCCTGACCGTAAATCAGGACGTGGTCAAAAATTAACGCCATCGCCTGTTAAACAATTGGCACTTGAACACGATTTACCCGTTTACCAACCTTTGAATTTTAAAGCGTCTACCGAAGAAGGCTTGGCAGCTCGACAAGAACTTGCTGCTCTAGGTGCTGATGTGATGGTGGTTGCAGCCTATGGTTTAATCTTACCGCAAGCGGTTTTAGATACCCCTAAATATGGCTGTTTAAATATCCATGGTTCACTATTACCCCGCTGGCGTGGTGCTGCACCAATTCAACGTGCCATTGCCACAGGTGATACTGAAACGGGCATCACCATCATGCAAATGGCGGCAGGTTTAGATACAGGCGATATGATGTATAAAACCTACTGTCCAATCACCGCCGAAGATACGTCTGCTAGCCTGCATGACAAATTAGCTGCTCAAGGTGCAGAAGCGATTTGTACCGTACTCGAATCTGAACAAAGTTTACAAGATTTTATCGAAAAACGTGAAGTTCAAGATGAAGCTCTGACCGTTTATGCACATAAATTAGTCAAAGCCGAAGCCCGTATCGATTGGACTGTAGATGCAGTTCAAATCGATCGTAATATTCGTGCTTTTAATCCTTGGCCAGTGGCTTTTATCCAACTGGATGAAAACAATGCTTTAAGGGTTTGGAATTCGATCCTTTCTGAACACAGTAAAACGGATGCTCAATTGGGGGAAATCATAGGAATTGATAAACAAGGCGTACATGTTGCCTGTGGCGACAATAGCGCAGTGTGCTTAACCAGTTTGCAATGGCCAGGTGCTAAAGCCCTCAATCCAGTTCAAATTAGCCAAACCCAGAAATTACATCTTGGACAAATTCTCCCATGAGCCAATCGAATCAATCATCTACAAAAAATTTGAACCTGCGTGCGCAAGTGATTAAAACACTTTTGGCTGTTCAAAATGGGCAATCTTTGGCTTCTGTTTTAAATCAACATATCAATATTGTTTCTGAACGTGACCGTGGTTTATATCACGAGCTTACTTTAGGGTGTTTACGCCAATGGTTTTCTTTAAAAGCAATTACTCTACCATTGCTTACGAAACCATTAGACAATGAAGCACTAGAAAGTTGTTTATATCTAGGTTTATATCAAATTTTATGTACCCGTATTCCTGTACATGCTGCGATTTCAGAAACGGTAAATGCGGCTAAGCAACTCGGTTTCGAACCAATGAGTGGTTTGGTCAATGCGATTCTGCGTCGTGTTTCACGTGAAACAGCTGAGTTTGAAACAGCGTTGAATAATACGCATGGTTTACCAAGTTGGTTATTCAAGCGACTTAAAAAAGATTGGCCTGAGCAAGCAGAGACTCTATGCCAAGCCTTAAAACAAGTCGCTCCACTAACTCTCCGCATCAATGAACGCCAAGTCAGTCGCAACGAATATTTAGAGATCTTGGACGAAGAGCAGATTGATGCTCGTCCTTGCACGCTTTCAGATGTTGGCATTGTTTTGGAGCAAACGGGCAATATTACCCATTTACCCGGTTTCGAAGAAGGTGGTTTTTCTGTTCAAGATGAACATGCACAATTGTGCGCGACGCTTTTACCGAACTTAGATAATAAAGTTGTTGTCGATGCCTGTGCTGCACCAGGGGGTAAAGCCGCACATATCCTTGAGCGCTTTAATCCTAAAAAATTGATTGCACTTGATCATGATGCCAAACGTTTATTGCGTGTTTCTGAAAATTTAGAACGTCTTGCCCTAGATCAGGACAATGTTGAAATTATTACCGCTGATGCCACCACGTGGCAGGCACAGGAACTGGTTGATTGTATCGTGCTGGATGCGCCTTGTTCTGCAACAGGTGTGATTCGTCGCCACCCCGATATTCGTCTGTTAAGACAATCAACCGATATCGCGCAAACAGTGGCCTTACAGCAACAGATTTTGCAGCAGATGTGGCAACAGCTCAAAGTTGGTGGGACGTTGTTGTATATCACCTGCTCGCTTCTAAAGGCTGAAAATGAGCAGCAAATGGCGGCATTCTTTGCAGAACATGCGGATGCAGAAGAAATCAAAATCAATGCGGATTGGGGGATTGAACAGACTTATGGTCGTCAATTATTACCGTCTGCGCACTCTGGCGATGGTTTCTATTATTGCCATATTAAAAAAATGGCGTAATAAAAAAAGCAGGCTGAAAGCCTGCTTTTTTTTAAATTAATTTACAGCGTATGTTGGTCTTTGACTTCTTCCAGAACGTCATCAAGCTCTTCTGGATGTTTCATCAAGTGTAGGATAGACAAAGCAAGTCCGCCCCATAAAAACACCATTGAAATGATCATCATCACGATTGCTGAAGTATTCATAACTGCGCTCCTAGCGATCTTTCATTTTGCTGAGTATAACTGCAACGACAGCACAGAAAATCACACTGCCCCACCCAAAGATACCTTGCAAGCTCATGCTATACGTATCGTAACCATTTTTGACCAAGTTAAACACTGTCATGCTCAATGTGGTTAATAAGATCAAAGACGTGATCACAGTTAAAGTGAAATCCCAACCTTTACCCAATTGAATCGTCGAAATACGGTTCACATGATCACGAAGTTCGATTAAAGCTGAACGCTTAAACCAAGCCACACTGATGATGGATAATAATGCACCACCAATAATCCCGATGTTATTGATAAAGTGATCCACAATATCCACCAGTTTAATCGCATTTACGCTTGAGAATAAGATAACTGAAACGAATGCGCTACCACCACCAATGATGGTTACTGCTTTCTTACGACTCCATTTTAACTTATCTTGCATCGCTGCAATTGGTACTTCCAAGATACTGACCATGGAAGAAATACCAGCGACAAAAAGCGAAGAGAAGAACAATAGACCAAATAAATCTGCACCTGCACCCAAGCTTGAAATGATTTTTGGAAAGGCAATAAATGCTAGACCAATACCACCACTGACAACATCATGTACTTCTTTCCCCGCCGCATGAGCCATAAAACCCAATGCTGCAAAAATACCAATACCTGCCAAGATCTCAGTTGAAGCATTGGCAAAACCAACGATCAAACCCGAGCCTGTTAAATTGGTTTTCGGCTTTAAGTAAGAGGAGTATGTCACCATGATCCCGAAGCCAACAGATAATGAGAAGAAAGTGTGCCCATAAGCAGCTAACCACACTTTATAATCCATCATTGCAGACCAGTTCGGAGTGAAAAATGCATTTAAGCCTTCAGCTGCACCAGGTAAACGTAATGATTGAATCACCAAAACTGTGAACAGAACGAATAATAAAGGCATGCAAATCTTATTTGATAATTCAACGCCTTTTTTAACGCCACCATAAAGAATAATTAATGTTAATGCCCAAATACCAACGATCGGCCAAAATAAATGACTGACAAACTGCAAATCAAAGCCAGTTGCTTTAGAGGTCTGTAAGTACGTATTAAAGAAGAAACTTTCTGGGTCACTGCCCCACGCCTGACCAATCGAGAAATACACATAACTTCCCGCCCATGTCAGTACGCTGGCATAGTACAAACCGATAATGATACACACACAGACTTGCCACCAACCTAATGTTTCACCACCTTTAAATAACGCTCTATAAGCTTTTGGAGGTGAATTACGCGCACGATGACCTGTCGCATAATCTAAAAATAAAAGAGGTAAACCAGCCGTAATGAGTGCGAGTAAATACGGAATAAGAAACGCACCACCACCATTTTCGTAGGCAACATAAGGAAAGCGCCAAATATTACCTAAACCTACAGCCGAACCAACAGCTGCAATAATAAAACCAGATCGTGATGTCCAGTTTTCACGAGAATCTGCCATATAACACCTAAAAATTTACTGCTGGCATTTTTCATACTGCGTTAGGTTTTATTATCCAACAGACATGAAAAGTGCCATAAAAAATATCGTTTTGCTTGCATGAAATTCCAACCTTGTGGGCCTCTCACTTTCATGAACAAACAAGCAAAAACCAAACCATCTTCCTTAAAGATTGGATTTTGTTTTTCTGCTTTTTAATAGCCGAACAATACCTGTTTTTATTTCTTTTTACTGTAATTTCTGTCTGAAAAATTATGTTTTTTAAATAACTGATTATTTTTTAACTGAATGAAATTTTGACCTTACAGTCAATTTATAAAATCAAGTATATAAACTAATCAAGCGAAGCCAGAACTCCGCTTGAACTTCTATTTTATTGTTTAATTGCGAGCAAACGTTCTTCTTGCATATCACGAATCGCTGAGTGAATTCCTTCGCGACCTAATCCAGAATCCTTCACGCCACCATAAGGCATGTTATCGACACGGAATGTAGGCACATCATTAATGATGACTCCACCAACATGCAAATGATCCCATGCATACAGCATTTTATTCAGATTTTGCGTATATACCCCTGCCTGTAAACCAAAACGACTTTGATTAATTGTATTAATACCATGCTCAAACTCTTTAAATTTTTCTAAAATAGCAATCGGGCCAAATGCTTCATCCTTATAAATTTCTAGCTTGGGATCAACATTTTCCAGTAAGGTTGGTTCAAATAATACCCCTTGTAAATGTCCTCCCGTCAGAACCTTTGCCCCTTTTTTCTCAGCTTTATCAACCCATTTTTTCAGACGAACAGCTTCAGCTTCCTTAATCATCGGACCTACTAATGTGGTATTGAGCTTTGGATCATCTACTTTAATTTTTTTCAGTTTAGCAATCAGTTTCTTTTTCACTTCCACATAAAGATCAGCATGAACTAAAATCCGTTGTACACTGATACAGACTTGCCCTGCATGTGCATAAGCGGCACTGATCAAACGATCAATCAGCGCCTCATCAATCACGGTATCTGCATCGATCAGAACCGCAGCGTTCCCACCCAGTTCCAAAGTAACTTTCTTGCGCCCTGCACGTGCTTTCATGTCCCAACCAACCTGATCTGACCCCGTAAAGCTGAGTAATTTAAAACGATCATCTGTTACCAAAATATCTGCTGCTTGGCGATCACAAGGCAACACTGACCATGAGCCTTTGGGTAAATCAGTTTCCGCCAAAACTTTGGCAATCATTAATGCACTGATCGGTGTCAAACTCGCAGGCTTCAATACAAATGGACAACCTGCTGCAATTGCAGGTGCGATCTTGTGTGCCACCAGATTTAAAGGGAAATTAAATGGGCTAATCAGCGAAACTGCACCAATTGGCACATGCTTAACCATACCTCGAAAACGAGCAGCCGCAGGCGTTACTGCCAAAGGCAACATTCGACCATCATCAAGTTGTGTGACCGCATCTGCAGCCAATTGGAAAGTATTTATCAGACGTTCCACTTCTGCATTTGCAGCACCTCGCGGCTTACCCCCTTCAACAATCAATATTTCTGTCAATTCTTCACGTAATTCATTAAAACGTTTAACGCAATGTAATAGAACTTTTTGTTTTTCAAATGGCTTAAGAGTCGCCATATCTACCTCAGCTTTAACTGATGCAGAAATTGCTTTTTCCAACACTTTTTCATCTGCTAACGCAACTCTAGCATAGACCGTATTAGTATATTTATCATGAACTTCTAACCATTGACCTGTCGTTACTGCTTTTCCTGCAACATACAAAGGATAATCCACAACATTTTGTGCATCGGTCATTATTCTTCATCCCATTATCAAAATTTAAAATTAGACTACTGTATATTTTCAATTATCACTATATGATTCGCCCAATCACTGATGAATTCACAACAATTCATTACGGTTTTTGATATGAATTAGGACAATCAAATGAAAATATTAAAAATATCAATCTTAGCTTTAGGGACAAGTCTGTGTGGTCTAGCACAAGCAGATATGATTGGTGTAAAAGGCGATCTCAGCTACTGGAATTACAACGGTGAAGCCAATGTAGCTGCACAAACATCTGCACCAGATCAAGACCTTGATCGTAAGGGATCTGCACAGGTTTCGCTTGCATTTGAGCACCCGATTCCACTGATTCCAAATGCAAAAATTCGCTATGTGAATTTAAAATCACAAACTGAAAATGAAGTTGCAGGTCGGCCAGTTTATGACTTGAACATAGACCATACCGATTTCATTTTATATTATGAAATCTTGGATACTATCGTAAATGCAGATGTTGGTTTAGGCGCAACCAGTTTAAATGGTGATGTTAAAACACTCGGTTTAAGCAAAACAGACATCGATAAAACTGTTCCTGTGATCTATGGATCAGCAGGTGTAAAATTACCATTTACAGGCTTGAGTGCTAAAGCTGAATTGTTATATAGCAACATCAATGATACCAAAATTACTGACGCACAAGCCGAATTACAATATAACTTTATTGATAATCTGTTGGTCGATGTTGGCTTGAAAGCTGGCTACCGTATCTTAGACATTAAATTAGATGACTACGAAAAAAACGATCTTAAATTTAATTTTAAAGGTCCTTATATCGGTTTAGATGTTCATTTCTAAATCGTAATAAGGTGAGAAACGGAATCTTTTGATTCCGTTTTTTATTATTTATGATTACATCACTCAAAATTGATGTAAGCCAAAACCTACAACAATCGCAGCGATTGGCGAATATCCCATTCTAAAGTTTTCACATATCATACAAATCATAGAGAGACAGGAAGTCTCATTGAAAATAACAAGATACGCAAGAAGCGGTCGTTCATAAGGAATATAAACGACAAGAAACTGAATACTAAGAAGCCCCGTCAGGATGATGGGGCTTCTTTTTATTTATTATTTCATGCGCGATTTAAAGACTTTTTAGATAGACAATCACTTCGTCATGCTCTGCCATTTCTGCAAGCTGCAGCGCAGTATATTCGCCTTTATAAGCGACATTTGCTCCTTTGCTCACCAGTAGCTTCACCACAGCTAAATGATCATTCTCGGCAGCAGCTTGAAGCGCGCTATAACCTTCATCATCAGTCTGATTAGGATCTGTTCCCCCCGCCAATAGCTGCTCGACTTGTTCCACATCACCCAGTGATGCCCAATACACTAGCTCAGGAAGATGCAGTTCTTCATCATCTTCAGGCAGTGGAGAAAAAGAGTTGAGTTTCATCAGAAATACCTAATTTTTTTATTTAAGATAAAGTGTTTTATACTGATCAGCTAGCTCCTTAGCCTTCTTCATTTCTTGAATATTAAAAATTTGAGTAAAATTCTTCAAATTTTTAATTGCCTGATCATTTTCGGTTTCAGCTGAAACACTGATCCATGCGTAAGCTTTATAATAGTCTTGTTCAACGCCTAAACCTTGAGCAAATAATAAACCATACTCATTTTGAGAAAAAGAATAGCCAGCTTTTGCTGATTTTTCATACCAAAAAGCAGCTTTAGTATAATCTTGTTTAACAAAGTTCCCTTTGCGAAAAGCATTACCTAAATTAAATTGAGATTGCAAATCTCCTGCATTCGCAGCCTTTTCAGTATATTCAAAACCCTTTTCCGGATTTTTTTGTACTCCAATACCTTCATAATACATAATCGAAAGATTTGCTAAGGAGGGAGCATAACCTTTTTGAGCAGATTGATTAAATAAGTTAAAAGCCTTCTCTACATTCTTGGGGACACCTAAGCCTTGAAAATACAAACTTGCTAAATAGTGTATTGCCTGAACGTTTCCCGTCTTTGCTGATTTTTCAAAACTGTCAAAAGCAACTTTATAATTCTTTTGATAATAAGCTTTTAGACCTGTATCCAAGTCATTGATTGCAAAAGCCATACTTGAAACTAATAAGCTAACAACCAATACCAACAAGCCTTTTTTCATGTCTACTCCATCTCCCTAGACAAATATAGAGGGATATTAACACAAGCCAATTTATTTATTCTGCCCCGAATAAAAAACACCCCCTCTGCATTAGCGGAGGGGGTGTTTATAATTTAAAAGCTGGCGATGACTTACTCTCACATGGCAAACGCCACACTACCATCAGCGCTAAGAGGTTTCACTTCTGAGTTCGGGAAGGGATCAGGTGGTTCACTCTTGCTATTGTCGCCAGCAAACTGTTTATGGATACTTGCTTTGGTCTTATCTATGCCAAGGCTTTTTCCAAATGAGTTATTAACGGATTAGATATTGAGTCTAACTTTGTGTTCAGCATTTTAACTAGTTTTCACACTAAATCAAGTTATGTATTGAATTTATCTTGAATACAACAACTGTTTGGGTGTTGTATAGTCAAGCCTCACGAGCAATTAGTATTGGTCAGCTTCACACGTCACCGTGCTTCCACACCCAACCTATCAACGTCCTAGTCTCGAACGGCTCTTTAGAGGAATAAATTCCTAGGGAAATCTTATCTTGAGGTAGGCTTCCCGCTTAGATGCTTTCAGCGGTTATCCCTTCCGAACATAGCTACCCGGCGATGCGACTGGCGTCACAACCGGTACACCAGAGGTTCGTCCACTCTGGTCCTCTCGTACTAGGAGCAGATCCTCTCAAATTTCCAGCGCCCACGGTAGATAGGGACCGAACTGTCTCACGACGTTCTAAACCCAGCTCGCGTACCTCTTTAAATGGCGAACAGCCATACCCTTGGGACCTGCTTCAGCCCCAGGATGAGATGAGCCGACATCGAGGTGCCAAACACCGCCGTCGATATGAACTCTTGGGCGGTATCAGCCTGTTATCCCCAGAGTACCTTTTATCCGTTGAGCGATGGCCCTTCCATACAGAACCACCGGATCACTAAGACCTACTTTCGTACCTGCTCGACTTGTGGGTCTCGCAGTTAAGCGCGCTTTTGCCTTTATACTCTACGCGTGATTTCCGACCACGCTGAGCGCACCTTCGTACTCCTCCGTTACTCTTTAGGAGGAGACCGCCCCAGTCAAACTACCCACCAGACATGGTCCTCGCCCCGGATTACGGGGCAGAGTTAGAACCTCAACATTACCAGGGTGGTATTTCAAGGACGGCTCCATTGGAACTAGCGTTCCAACTTCAAAGCCTCCCACCTATCCTACACAAGTAAGGTCAAAGTTCAATGTCAAGCTGCAGTAAAGGTTCACGGGGTCTTTCCGTCTAGCCGCGGGTACACTGCATCTTCACAGCGATTTCGATTTCACTGAGCCTCTGCTGGAGACAGCGCCGCCATCATTATGCCATTCGTGCAGGTCGGAACTTACCCGACAAGGAATTTCGCTACCTTAGGACCGTTATAGTTACGGCCGCCGTTTACTGGGGCTTCGATCAAGAGCTTCGCTTACGCTAACCCCATCAATTAACCTTCCAGCACCGGGCAGGCATCACACCCTATACGTCCACTTTCGTGTTTGCAGAGTGCTATGTTTTTAATAAACAGTTGCAGCGGCCTGGTTTCTGTGGCTGCCAATAGCTCAGGGAGCAAGTCCCATCACCGTCAGCAGCGTACCTTCTCCCGAAGTTACGGTACCATTTTGCCTAGTTCCTTCAGCAGAGTTCTCTCAAGCGCTTTGGTCTACTCGACCTGACCACCTGTGTCGGTTTCGGGTACGATTCCTGTGTAACTGAAGCTTAGAGACTTTTCCTGGAAGCATGGTATCAGCCACTTCACTGTACAAGTACAGCTTGCTATCAGTTCTCAGCATAGAGTACCCCGGATTTGCCTAAGATACATGCCTACAACCTTCCACCTGGACAACCAACGCCAGGCTGACTTAACCTTCTCCGTCCTCTCATCGCATTACACAGAAGTATTGGAATATTAACCAATTTCCCATCGACTACGCCTCTCGGCCTCGCCTTAGGGGTCGACTCACCCAGCCCCGATTAACGTTGGACTGGAACCCTTGGTCTTTCAGCGAACGGGTTTTTCACCCGTTTTGTCGTTACTCACGTCAGCATTCGCACTTCTGATACCTCCAGCATACTTCTCAATACACCTTCATCGGCTTACAGAACGCTCCCCTACCACTTGACTATTGTCAAATCCGCAGCTTCGGCACATAGTTTTAGCCCCGTTACATCTTCCGCGCAGGCCGACTCGACTAGTGAGCTATTACGCTTTCTTTAAAGGGTGGCTGCTTCTAAGCCAACCTCCTAGCTGTCTATGCCTTCCCACATCGTTTCCCACTTAACTATGATTTTGGGGCCTTAGCTGGCGGTCTGGATTGTTTTCCTCTTGACTACGGACGTTAGCACCCGCAGTCTGTCTCCCGGATAGTACTCATTGGTATTCGGAGTTTGCATCGGTTTGGTAAGTCGGGATGACCCCCTAGCCGAAACAGTGCTCTACCCCCAATGGTATTCGTCCGAGGCGCTACCTAAATAGCTTTCGGGGAGAACCAGCTATCACCAGGCTTGATTAGCCTTTCACCCCTATCCACAAGTCATCCCCTGGCTTTTCAACGACAGTGGGTTCGGTCCTCCAGTTAGTGTTACCCAACCTTCAACCTGCTCATGGATAGATCGCCTGGTTTCGGGTCTATACCCAGCAACTAAACGCCCTATTAAGACTCGATTTCTCTACGGCTCCCCTATACGGTTAACCTCGCTACTGAATATAAGTCGCTGACCCATTATACAAAAGGTACGCAGTCACCGAACAAGTCGGCTCCCACTGCTTGTATGCATGCGGTTTCAGGATCTATTTCACTCCCCTCACAGGGGTTCTTTTCGCCTTTCCCTCACGGTACTGGTTCACTATCGGTCAGTCAGGAGTATTTAGCCTTGGAGGATGGTCCCCCCATATTCAGACAAGGTTTCACGTGCCTCGCCCTACTCGTCATCATTGTGTGTGCCCTTTCGTGTACGGGAATATCACCCTCTACGTTCGCACTTCCCAGAGCGTTCCACTAGAACACACACAACTTAATGGGCTACTCCCCGTTCGCTCGCCGCTACTAAGGGAATCTCAATTGATTTCTTTTCCTAAGGGTACTGAGATGTTTCACTTCCCCTCGTTCGCTTCATAAGCCTATGTATTCAGCTTATGATACCCGCCTTATAGCGGGTGGGTTCCCCCATTCAGAAATCTCCGGATCAAAGGATATTTGCCGCCTCCCCGGAGCTTATCGCAGGCTATTACGTCTTTCATCGCCTCTGACTGCCAAGGCATCCACCACATGCACTTAATTACTTGACTATACAACCCCAAACAGTCGTTAACACATACAAGTCAGTGTTAGCGTTGCAAACTTAATTGCTACTATTCGTTGTCTGTGAACTTAATCACCATACAGCTTCAATCTAAATTCATATACCAAAACGCTTGATTCAGTGTTTTTGCTAGTTCTCAGATTAAATATTAATTTAACAATTACTTGTTATCTTCCTATTTAATCGAGTTTGAACAATTTATTTCAGACTCAAATTCTAATCTGTTAATGATTAACTACAGCCTCGTCAGCTTGCAGTAAACTGTGATAAATCACAGAGATTAATAAACCAGTCAAATTAGACTGTATTCACTAAACTCTATAATCTTCTTAGCTTTGAATTAATTTTGTTTTAAAAACTCTTTTAATTCATGGTGGAGACTAGGAGAGTCGAACTCCTGACCTCCTGCGTGCAAAGCAGGCGCTCTACCAACTAAGCTAAGTCCCCAGCTTATCACTTAATGAACGATATATCTTTCAGATTTGGTGGGTCTGACAAGACTTGAACTTGTGACCCCACGCTTATCAAGCGTGTGCTCTAACCAACTGAGCTACAGACCCTCAGATACATCTTCGAAGAACAACTTGTTGTGGATTCTTACCGATCGTCAATCTTTCGTTAAGGAGGTGATCCAGCCGCAGGTTCCCCTACGGCTACCTTGTTACGACTTCACCCCAGTCATCGGCCACACCGTGGTAAGCGTCCTCCTTGCGGTTAGACTACCTACTTCTGGTGCAACAAACTCCCATGGTGTGACGGGCGGTGTGTACAAGGCCCGGGAACGTATTCACCGCGGCATTCTGATCCGCGATTACTAGCGATTCCGACTTCATGGAGTCGAGTTGCAGACTCCAATCCGGACTACGATCGGCTTTTTGAGATTAGCATCCTATCGCTAGGTAGCAACCCTTTGTACCGACCATTGTAGCACGTGTGTAGCCCTGGCCGTAAGGGCCATGATGACTTGACGTCGTCCCCGCCTTCCTCCAGTTTGTCACTGGCAGTATCCTTAAAGTTCCCGACATTACTCGCTGGCAAATAAGGAAAAGGGTTGCGCTCGTTGCGGGACTTAACCCAACATCTCACGACACGAGCTGACGACAGCCATGCAGCACCTGTATCTAGATTCCCGAAGGCACCAATCCATCTCTGGAAAGTTTCTAGTATGTCAAGGCCAGGTAAGGTTCTTCGCGTTGCATCGAATTAAACCACATGCTCCACCGCTTGTGCGGGCCCCCGTCAATTCATTTGAGTTTTAGTCTTGCGACCGTACTCCCCAGGCGGTCTACTTATCGCGTTAGCTGCGCCACTAAAGCCTCAAAGGCCCCAACGGCTAGTAGACATCGTTTACGGCATGGACTACCAGGGTATCTAATCCTGTTTGCTCCCCATGCTTTCGTACCTCAGCGTCAGTATTAGGCCAGATGGCTGCCTTCGCCATCGGTATTCCTCCAGATCTCTACGCATTTCACCGCTACACCTGGAATTCTACCATCCTCTCCCATACTCTAGCTGACCAGTATCGAATGCAATTCCTAAGTTAAGCTCAGGGATTTCACATCCGACTTAATCAGCCGCCTACGCACGCTTTACGCCCAGTAAATCCGATTAACGCTCGCACCCTCTGTATTACCGCGGCTGCTGGCACAGAGTTAGCCGGTGCTTATTCTGCGAGTAACGTCCACTATCCCAGAGTATTAATCTAGGTAGCCTCCTCCTCGCTTAAAGTGCTTTACAACCAAAAGGCCTTCTTCACACACGCGGCATGGCTGGATCAGGCTTCCGCCCATTGTCCAATATTCCCCACTGCTGCCTCCCGTAGGAGTCTGGGCCGTGTCTCAGTCCCAGTGTGGCGGATCATCCTCTCAGACCCGCTACAGATCGTCGCCTTGGTAGGCCTTTACCCCACCAACTAGCTAATCCGACTTAGGCTCATCATTTAGCGCAAGGTCCGAAGATCCCCTGCTTTCTCCCGTAGGACGTATGCGGTATTAGCATTCCTTTCGGAATGTTGTCCCCCACTAAATGGCAGATTCCTAAGCATTACTCACCCGTCCGCCGCTAGGATCAGTACCGAAGCACCTCACCCCGCTCGACTTGCATGTGTTAAGCCTGCCGCCAGCGTTCAATCTGAGCCATGATCAAACTCTTCAGTTTAAAATCATTAGTAGCTTATGGCTACAAATCTTGGCTCATCAATTTTCTGACTAAAAATTCGCTCAAATAAACTTCGAGAAATTTCTACCTTTCAATCAATGAAATATTTTCGATCGATCAACCAGTAAAAATCCACACAAGTTGTTCTTCTATTCTCTTAATGATCTTCTCGATGATTCGTCATCATCAAGCTAGGTCGGCTATGTTACTCTAATCTAAACTAAAGTCAACAGGTAATTTCGATATTTTTAAACCCACTAATCAATCCAAGAATCTAACCCTTCTAGCCAAATCCTTGTTTCTCAACAAGTTTTTATCTGCATCACCGCCGATGGATGTGCATTCTACAGTATTTCACATCAGGTGCAACCCCCTTTTTTATTATTTTCTTTCGCATGTTTCTTTTTTCTACAAAACCAGTGTTTTCGTTGTTTTTATCAGCTATTTACGTATAAAAAGCAGGCTCATGGCCTGCTTTTTATTATTTTCATTTCGATTTAGTCAGTGAAAGTCACTCGTGCAATGGCTTTTTTACCCGATTGGATGATTAAAGTGACATTCTCTTTTACAGAGTAGCTCATATCGACCACATTCCAATCAACTTTTACTGCACCACGACCCACGGCGTCTTTCGCTGCAGCTGCATTTGGGTTTAAACCTGCAACACGAAGAATCGTTGCAATAAATAACTCACCACCAAACTCAGCACGAGAAATCGTCACTTCTGGGGTATCTTCTGGCACTTCACCTTCAGTTACACGGTTACCTGCGCTCTTATGTGCATTTTCCGCTGCTTCTGCATCATGGAAACGTTCAACCAACTCAAGCGCCAAAATACGTTTGATTTCTTGTGGGTTACGCCCCGCAGCCATTTCATCAAGTAAGACTTTGATTTCATCAAGTGACTTAAAGCTCAGTAGATCAAAGTAACGTTCAATCAAGCTATCTGGCATAGACAGGATTTTTTGATACATTGCACCTGGGGTGTCAAATACACCAATATAGTTGCCTAAAGATTTAGACATCTTATTGACACCATCTAAACCTTCAAGGATTGGTACAGTAATGCAGACTTGTGATTCTTGACCATAACGACCTTGTAAAGTACGTCCCATGAGCAAGTTAAAGGTTTGGTCTGTTCCGCCTAACTCCACATCCGCTTCAAGAGCAATCGAGTCATAACCTTGTACCAATGGATAGAGAAATTCATGAATCGCAATCGGTTGATGGTTATTATATCGCTTAGTAAAGTCATCACGCTCTAACATACGTGATACTGTTTGCTGACTTGCCAATTGAATTAAATCAGCCGCAGTTTTTTGGCTAAACCATTCTGAGTTAAAACGAACTTTGGTTTTATTTGGATCTAAAATTTTAAAAACTTGTTCTTGATAAGTTTTGGCATTGGCAAGTACTTGCTCTTGCGACAACGGCGGACGTGTTGCGCTTTTGCCCGTTGGATCACCGATCATGGCGGTATAATCACCAATCAAGAAAGTAACCTCATGTCCCAAATCTTGGAAGGTTTTTAATTTATTAATTAGAACCGTATGTCCTAAGTGTAAATCAGGAGCCGTTGGGTCAAAGCCTGCTTTTACACGGAGTGGACGATTCTCTTTCAGTTTTTTAAGTAAATCTTCGTCAGAGATAATCTCGTGCGTGCCTCGTTGAATGAGAGCAAGCTGTTCTTCGGCTGGCAAGAAATTTGACATCACAAAACCTAAACACATCAGTTATTCAATTTGTGCGATATACTAACATTTTTTCAGCATCTTGCAGGATAAGTTGTATATGAGCGCAATCTATATTGGTGTAATGACAGGCACGAGCATGGATGGTGTTGATATTGTTGCAACTTCATTTGATCCTTTAACACTGCACGCTACGCTGACCGTGCCTTTTGAGCCTGAGCTACGTGATGAGTTAATGGCTCTCACGCTTCCAGATGACAATGAAATTGATCGTATGGGTAAAGCCGATGTCGCTTTGGCACAAATGATTGGACATGGCATCAATACGCTGATTGAAAAGAACAATTTAGATCGTAATCAAATCAAGGCGGTTGGTTCTCATGGGCAAACTATTCGTCATCGCCCTGAGCATGGCTTTACCTTACAAATTGGTGATCCAAATATCATCACTGAAATCACTCAACTTCCTGTTATTTCAGATTTTCGTCGTCGTGATATGGCCGCAGGAGGGCAAGGTGCTCCTTTAGTACCAGCTTTTCATCAAGCATTGTTTCAGCATGACAGTATCCATCGTGTCATTTTAAATTTAGGCGGTATTGCCAATGTCAGTATGTTGCCTGCAAATGACCTTGACGGTGTTTATGGCTTTGATACAGGCCCTGCAAATATGTTAATGGATGCATGGTGTCATCGTCATACAGGGCATCCATACGATGAAAATGGCGACTGGGCTGCTTATGGCCATCCAATACGTTCCCTATTAGATCGACTGCACTCACACGAATACTTTTCGAAAGAACCTCCAAAAAGTACAGGTCGCGAAGACTTTAATATTGATTGGTTAGATGATCAACTGATCGATTGGCGCAATGATTTAACCTATGACGAACTAGAAGATACGCCTGAAAATATTCAAGCGACCTTACTGAAACTTACCGTAAGAGCAATTCAAAAAGCAGTCTATCGTTCTAGCATGGAAACAGGCGAACTCTACGTTTGTGGTGGCGGTGCTTATAATTCTTATTTATTGGAACAATTACGTTGGCGCTTACGCAAACACAATTGGTCAGTACAAACCACGGATGCCCTTGGTTTGGCACCGACATGGGTCGAAGCGACGGCGTTTGCATGGTTAGCCATGCGTTTCGTTGAACAACTTAGCGGTAATTTACCCGCTGTAACAGGTGCATCGGGTGATCGTATTTTAGGTACGATTACGATGGTGTAAACAATAAAAAAGCTTCTCAAATTGAGAAGCTTTTTTATCTTTAGAATCTATTAAATCGAGAAAGATGATCCACAACCGCAAGTTGTCGTTGCATTCGGGTTTTGCACTACAAAGCGAGAACCTTCTAGTCCTTCAAGATAATCAACCACTGAACCAACTAAGTATTGATAGCTAAGTGAATCAACTAACATTTTAACGTCGCCATTGGTAAATTCAGCATCATCTTCATTAACACTTTCAGCGAAATTAAAACCATAAGAAAAGCCTGAACATCCACCACCCGTTACATAAACACGTAACATCAAGTCGTTATTCCCTTCACTTTCGCGTAATTGGCGAACTTTGTTGGCAGCATTATCTGACAATTCAAGAGCTTGGGCATTCATGGTAGATATTCCTCAGACTTCAATACGTCTTTCATAAATAAAAGACCCGATATTCAGTATAGCATACTCAATATCGGGTCTGTATTTGAAGTTTAAAGTACGATTAAGGACTTTTTAACAGATTATTTATAATTCTCTTCCTGCAAAGCACATTCAAAATTTTTGGCATCTTCACGGCAACGGAATTGCCATAACAACTTCATCATACGCTTATCGTAAATTCCTTTTGCTGTAAGGTTAATACGTGCCTCACGCATTAATTTTTGATAGCCAGGTTTATCAGCAGGAGGTACTTCCATCCAGTATTTTTGTGGAATATCCGCTTTCATTTTACCCAAGATACCAAAAGCACGTGGCAATTGTGCCTTCACCCATTCTCTTGATTTTTGACCAAAACCTTCTGGGAATTTATCAGGATGAATAATTAAGTTACCTGTTACCTGTAAAATTGGATAATTGACAATTGCCCCTTTAGTACCTAAACCTTTGTAAAGTTCTAATGGTTTAAACGCGGCAGCAGGTGCACCAATAATATCAACCTGACCATTATTAAATTTAGCACCAAAATTAGTAATATCTGAACTTACAGCTTGAGCACCCACTTGTGAAGCCATAATTTTTTGTGCTTCATCATAGTCTAAAACCGCAATTTTTTTACCTGCAGCTTTTGCAACAGTATTGATATTACGGTCGTTTACTAATAAATATGCATCACCAATCGGAATTACACCAGCCACTTCATATTTACCATTGACCATCGCTTTGGCAAAAGTTGGACTCGCTAAACCTTGCATCACTTTTACAGCAAGCTTAAGGTCGGTGATAGCACCAATTGCATCTAATGAGCCTGTAAATGGATTGAATTGGCGGCCTCGCATGCCTGTGATACTGACGCCATCACATTTCCCTGCTTTAAAATCTTCAGCAATTACAGCTTCATTCGTTGCCACTTTGAGTTCAATATCTGCACCCCAAGTTTTAGCTGCAAGCTGATAATCTTTCATTAATGCATACACATCACCGCTTTTGCCTACAATGTCAAATACACACATTGTTTGTTTTGCTTGAGCTCCAGCAGATACTGCTGCTATACCCGTTACGAGTAGGAGTGTTTTAAACCATTGCATATTATTTTTCCTTTGCATCTATATTGTTTTGTTGCGAAACATTTACGTATATGAAGAGCAACGTTCTATCCTGATAGGGTCTTCAAATGAATATATGTTTAAATACAGTCGTTTTTAATCTTCCTGATTAAAACATATTTTTAAATCTTATCGATTTCATTTGTTTTTATATGGTTATGATTGCGATATTTTCACATAAAGACAATGACTTAAATGACAAGCACTTAAAAACAAAAAGCCTAGAAAAATCTAGGCCTTAAGTTACTTTTATAGCATTTGATGATTATTCACCTGGTAATGCACATTCAAAGTTAGCTTTGTCTACTGAACAACGTGCTTTCTTCAATACTGACATCATACCAGCATCATAAATACCACGTTTAGTCATTTCTAAACGACCATCACGCATTAATTTTTGATATTTTAACTTGTCTTCAGCAGTTAAGTTCATTTTGTATTTTGCTGGGATTTCAGCTTCATAACGCTTGATCATTGCGAAAGCTTTTGGAAGTTGCTTCACAAAATAATCACGAGATTTTTGGCCAAAACCAGCTGGGAATTTTTCTGGGCGTAACACAAGATCCGCAGTCACTTGTAATACAGGGAAGTTAAACATTGCACCGTTAGCGCCTAAGCCTTTGCTCAACTCTAATGGCTTATATGCATAAGCAGGAGCGCCTACCATATCTACTTGGCCATTGTTAAATTTAGCAGCAAAGTTAGAAATATCAGAAAGTACCGCTTGTGCTCCTACGCGTTGTACCATAATTTTTTGCGCATCGTCATAACCCAATACTGCGAATTTTTTACCCGCTGCTTTTTCGATTGAGTTAATACTCTTATCACGCACGAAAATGTAAGCCGCGCCTAATGGAGCAATACCAGCAACTTCGTATTTATTACCACCAAGGTTAGTTACCATTTTTGCAGCATTACGTTCATCTAGAACATAAGTAATCGCACGTTGAGCGATCTCATTACTTGGCGCACCGCCTAAAGAGTCAATAGAACCCGCAAACTTGTTATATGGACGAGCACGCATCGCTGTCATTGCTACAGCAGCACATTTACCCGCTTTAAAGTTATTATCAGCGACTTGTTCATCTGTAATCGCAAGAAGGTTTACATCAGCGCCCCAGCCTTTTGCTGCAAGTGCCCAGTCCTGCATCATTTTGTATGATTCACCTGACTTTCCTAATAAGTCGAATACACACACATCAATTGCTGCTTGAGTAGAAGCAGATACACCTAAGATTGAAGTTGCTGCAATAGCTAACGCAATTTTTTTCATATTTTTCATCCTTCCACAAACTTTATGTTTGTCTCCTTGTTCGAAGCAAATATTAATCATGTTTTTCAAAAAAAAATAGAGCTTGTGCTCTATTTTTATGTCAATAATGTTTGCTTTTTGTCCTGTTTTATCTCATTCACTTATTTTCATAAACATATTTGTGATAAGTGATGACTTTTGTTAATCAATTTATAAATTCAGGAACAAAACTATAACTATTCGGCACTCAAAGAACATTCAAAGTTAGTGCGTTCAACCGTACAACGTGCTCGTTTGAGGACGTTCATCATGCTGGCATCGTAGACCCCTTGTCTGGTCAAATTCATTCGCCCATCACGCAACATTTTTTGATAGCGAATTTTATCTTCACTAGACAATGTAATTCTTTTCGCATTCATACCCGCTTCTAAGCGCTGTACCATTGCGAAGTTACTTGGCAATTTGTTCACGAACCATTGTCGAGATTGGGTACCAAAACCACTCGGGAATTGCTCAGGGCGAATAATTAAATCTCCCGTGATGTTCACAACTGGAAAATTAAATAATGCACCATTTGCTAAACCTTTATTAATCTCTAAAGGTTTATATGCATATGCTGGTGCAGCAATTACATCAACCTGACCACTGTTAAACTTCTTCACAAAATCTGAAATATCAGAGGGCACAGCAACAAGATTTATGCTTTCAACAATCGTTTTTTGCGCTTGATCATAATGTAAATACGCAAATTTTTTGCCTTTGGCCTTTTCAATCGTATCTATATTTTTATCACGTACGAAAATATAGGCTAAGCCAACTTGAATAATACCAACAACTTCGTATTTTTCACCATTGGTTGTTGCAGTTAAACGGTGTTGGTTACGCTTATCAAGCACATAAGTAATTGCTTTCTGTGCAATCGCATTGCTAGTCACCGCGCCTACAGCATCAACCGATCCTGCAAATTTATTATATTTACGAGCACGCATCGAAGTCATATAAACCCCGTCACATTTACCCGCATCAAAATCTTTCTCTGCTTTTTCTTCATCTTGATAAGGGATCAGCTCAACATCAGCTTGCCATGTTTTTGAGGCAAGCTTCCACTCTTCAACAAGTTTGTAAGATTCGCCAGCTTTTCCCAATAGATCAAATACACAAATTTCTTGTTTTGCCTGTACAGGAGTGGTCATAACAAATAGAGTCGCAGCACTCAATGCCCAAATTCCTTTTTTCATCTTGTTTTCCCTTATTTGCTGTTTTTGCATATTTTTACGCCAAATTGAGACAAATATAGTCAAATTCTGCCTAAAAACCTAGTGTATTTATCGACATAAGCCGGTTTTTTATGTTTTTTTACAACCCAAATCACATTTTCACAAATGTTTTATGGAGTGATCATTTATCAAAAATAATCACTCTATTTAACTTAGATTACAAAAGCGAATTATTCGCCTCCTAAAGAACACTCAAAACTTGTTCTTTCTACTGTACAACGAGCACGTTTTAATACACTCATCATAATTGGATCGTAGACTCCTTGTTTGGTTAAACGAATACGGCCTTCTCGTAAAATTTTCTGGTAACGCACTTCGTCTTCCTTCGGAAGATTCAACTTATATTTATTTGGAATCCCATTTTCGAGACGTTTCACTAATGCAAAACTTCTTGGTAATTGATCAACATACCATTCTCTTGATTGTGCAGCAAAATTCGCTGGGAATTTCTCTGGACGAATAATCAAATCACCCGTAATGTTGACTACAGGAAACGAAAACATTGCACCACCTTTTGAAATTCCTCGCTCAATTTCTAAGGGTTTATATGCATAAGCTGGCGAAGCAATCACATCTACCTGATAGCTATTAAATTTTTTAACAAAATCTGAGATTTCAGAAGGCACGGAAACCATTTCCAAACTATCAACAATCTCTTTTTGTGCAATATCGTATTGCAAGTAGGCAAACTTTTTACCCTTTGCCTTTTCGATCGTATTTAAATTGCGGTCGTGTACAAATACATATGCCAAACCAAATTGTAAAATACCCGCAACTTCATAATTCTGATTATCGACATTTGCCAATAAACGACGCTTATTTCTCTTGTCCAAAGCAAAACTAATCGCTTTTTGCGCGACATGATTATTTGTAACCCCACCAATTGCATCAATCGACCCTGCAAAACGATTGTACTTACGAGCACGCATCGAGGTCATATAAACAGCATCACATTTACCCGCCTCAAAATCATTTTGCGCTTTTGCTTCATCTTGATAAGAGAGCAAACGAATATCTGCTTGCCATCCTTTAGCTGCAATTGCCCATTCTTCAGTAATTTTAAATGTTTCACCTGCTTTACCAAGTAAATCAAATACACATACATTTTGTTTAGCCTGAACTTGACCAGTTGCACTCATACCCATAAGTGCTAAGCCAGCCAAAACAAACAACCCCTTTTTCATTTCGTTTCCCTGCAAAAAATCAAATTATCAAACACACAAAAAACTAAAAAATTATTCTCCACCGAGGGTACATTCAAAATTGGTACGTTCTACAGTACAACGGGCACGCTTTAAAACGTTCATCATACTGGCGTCGTAAATCCCCTTTTTAATTAAACCAATTCGAGCTTCACGCAAAATTTGCTGATAACGCATTTTGTCTTCATTGCTCAGATTAATTTTATATTTCGCTGGTAGTTCAGCCTCGATTCTTTGGATTAATGCAAAATTATTATTCAAACGATTCAAGAACCAATTTCTCGAATTTTGACCAAAGTTGCTTGAGAATTTTTCAGGACGGATAATCAAATCCATGGTCATGTTGACAGCTGGAAAAGTAATAATTGCCCCATCATTTCCCAAACCTTTAAAGAGTTCTAATGGTTTATAGGCATAAGCTGGTGCGGCCATAATATCGGCTTGGCGATTGTTAAATTTTTTAGCGATATCGGAAATGTCTGAAAGGACCGCTTGCCCACCAAGGCTTTTCACAACGATTTTCTGTGCTTCGTCATAGGCTAGAACAGCAAATTTTTTACCCTTGATTTGCTCAATGGTATCCATTTTTTTATCTTTAACGAAAATATAAGCCAGACCAATTTGTGATATACCGACAACTTCGTAGACCTGATTACCTATACTACTGGTCAGACGACGTTGATTACGTTGATCCAAGGCAAAACTAATTGCTTTTTGCGCAATCGCATAGCTCGGTACAGCACCAATGGCATCGACAGAACCTGCAAATTTATTATAACGACGTGCACGCATAGAGGTCATGTATACGCCATCGCATTTGCCTTGCTCAAAATCGTTGTCAGCTTGTGCTTCACTTTGATAGCTAATTAAATGAATGTCAGCGCGCCATGTTTTTGCAGCCAGTGCCCATTCCTCCATGGCTTTGTAGGCTTCACCAGACTTACCCAATAAATCGAAAACACAAATTGTGGTTGAGGCATTTACCTGAGTGTTTAAACCCAAAAGTAGCATCGCCCCTAATGCAAGAATTCCATTCTTCATTCATAATCCTGTTTCTATCTTTCTAGTCTTGTTACTTATTTTTTCATATAAACTAAATAATAATCTGATTTGCATGACAAAAGTAGAGCTTTTGCTCTATTTTTTTATTGATTGAATGATTTAATTCGATCAGTTTGATCTGTAATATAAAAATTTGCATTCATGGGCGATCACCTTAAAATGCAGCTATCTCTTTGCGACCTTGCAGACTCATGATTCAATTTGACCAAGTTTCTTTACGCCGTGGTGGGCGAGTCCTATTTCAAAAAGCATCGATGCAGCTTCACCCTGGCTGGAAAATTGGTCTTACTGGCGTGAATGGTGCAGGTAAATCAACACTCTTTTCCGCTTTCTTAGGTGGCGTGGTTGCTGACGAAGGTAATCTAACCCGTCCTGCGGTATGGACTGTGGCGCACATGGCTCAGGAAATTAAAGCCTTAGAAATGCCAGCAATTGATTTTGTTTTGTCTGGTGACGAAGAATATTGGGATATTCAAGAAAAATTAGCTCATCCAGACCAGCTAAGTAATGATGATTTAGCCAAATTACATGGTCGATTTGATGAAATTCATGGTTATGCAGCACCGGCTAAAGCAGCCCAATTAATGGCAGGTTTAGGATTTCTTGACCATCAAATCCGTTTAAATGTCGCAAGCTTCTCTGGTGGTTGGCGGATGCGTTTAAACTTAGCACGTACCTTGATGAGCCGTTCAGATCTCCTGTTACTGGATGAACCAACGAACCATTTGGATTTAGATGCGATTTTATGGTTAGAAGATTGGCTTAAAGCTTATGAAGGAACGTTAGTCCTCATTTCGCATGATCGTGACTTTTTAGATGCAATTACCGACCATATTCTGCATATCGAAAATCAAGAGTTAACCTTATATACAGGGAACTACTCGACCTTTGAAACCACTCGTGCAGAACGTTTGGCACAACAACAACAAGCTTATGAAAAGCAACTCGAAACACGCGCACATATTCAAAAATATATTGACCGCTTTAAAGCCCAAGCAACTAAGGCTCGCCAAGCGCAAAGCCGTATCAAACAGTTGGAACGCATGCAACAACTTGCACCTGCCCATGTCGACACCCCCTTTACCTTTAGTTTTCGTGAACCTACTAAAATGAGTTCACCACTCCTTAGTCTAGATGCAGCTACGATTGGTTATGGCGATAAAATGATTGCTGAAAAAATTCGTCTGCAAATTACTCCAAGTTCTCGTATTGGTTTACTAGGGATGAACGGCGCGGGTAAATCAACGCTGATCAAAACTTTAGTGGGTGATTTGCCATTACTTGCTGGCGAACGTAAAGCCTCAGAATTACTCAATATTGGATATTTTGCTCAGCACCAGATGGATGCTTTAGATGCCAATGCCAGTCCAATGCTGCAATTGGCTCGCATAGCTGATCGAAAAATCAGTGAAGCTACTTTACGGTCATTTTTAGGTGGTTTTGGTTTTAGTGGCGAACGTATGGATACGCCGTGTGAAAGTTTCTCAGGCGGTGAACGTGCCCGCTTAGCTTTAGCCCTCATCGTATGGCAGCGCCCAAATGTTTTAATTCTAGATGAACCCACCAACCATTTAGACTTAGATATGCGCCATGCTTTAAGTATGGCTCTACAAGATTTCGATGGTGCTGTGGTATTGGTTTCACACGAACGCCAATTAATTGCCAGTGTATGTGATGACTTACTTTTGGTTCATGCAGGTCAATGCACGGAGTTTGAGGGTGATTTACAAGACTATGCGAAATGGTTACGTGAAGCACGCCAACAACAAATCAATGCACAAAATACACAACAGCAGCAAACAGCAAGTCCTCAAACCTCAGCAACAAAAGTAGACAAAGAAGCGCAACGTAAAGAAGCGGCTCGTCGTCGTGAAATAACTCGTCCTATTCGAAAAAATATTGAGAAAGTTGAAGCGCAAATTGAGAAAGTTCAGCCTCGCTTAGCCACTATTGAACATGCTTTGGCAGACAGTGCTTTATACGAAGCCAATCGAAAAGATGATTTGATTAAGCTGATGAATGAACAAACTGAGCTAAAATCTAAGCTAGAACAGTACGAAGAACAACTGTTAGAGTTGATGATGGAACTTGAAGAGTTAGAAAGTTCTTTTGAAGTTTAAAAATAAATGCCTAATTCTATCTCAATGATGAATTAGGCATTATCTCATCACAGAGGAAAAGACCACCTTACAGTTTTCTAAGATACTAAAAATACTAAGAATCCTGCTAAAAATGTCATGATTCAGCCAATCATTTCAGATAAGGTCTAAATTGGAATTTTCTCATAAAATTGAGCTTTAGGTTCAGGCTAGATATACTCAACCCTATCATTTTAAAGTTATTACTTTTAAATGCGCATTGAGAACTAAGTTCATTTTATATTTTTGTACTTCAATTTGGTGAGTACTCTATTTTGGATCATACAAACTGAATGAATTCTTTAGATTTTATTTTTAACTTTGAACATATTCTTCCCATTTTAATTCAAGAATATGGCTTATGGATTTATGCGATCCTCTTTTTGATTATCTTTTCAGAAACCGCCTTTGTGTTTATGTTCTTTTTACCAGGCGATAGTCTTTTACTCACCGTAGGCGCTTTATGTTCAGTCATTGAGTTTATGCATCTCGGTTATATGATTAGCTTACTTTTTATAGCTGCGGCTTTAGGCTACATGGTGAATTATCACATTGGTCGTCATTTTGGTGACCGAATTTTTAAGATGGAATCTCGATTTATCAAACAAGAATATCTAAAGAAAACCAATACATTTTTCTTAAAACATGGTGGGAAAACTATTCTATTGGCTCGTTTTATCCCATTTGCGCGTTCTTTTGCACCTTTAGCAGCTGGTTCTAGTGCTATGAATTATACGCATTTCGTAATTTATAATATCTTAGGTGCGCTATTATGGATTAGTGTGCTTGTTACTGCTGGTTATTTATTTGGGCATGCACTCATTCAAGTCAGTGATTTAGTTGAAACCTAATCAACGGAATGTTTCACGTGAAACATTCATATAAGAAAAAGGCGATGCATCAAGCATCGCCTTTTTCTTATATACGAGAGAAATAATACAAACTAAATCTCCCATCAATTTAATTAAGCATCAATATCTGCATTCAATGCATTTTCTTCAATGAAGGCACGACGTGGCTCGACATCATCACCCATTAAGCATGAGAACATGCGGTCTGCTTCAATCGCATCATCAATAGTCACTTGCAACATATTACGATTTTCAGGATCCATTGTGGTTTCCCAAAGCTGCTCAGCATTCATCTCACCCAAACCTTTATAGCGTTGGATCATCATGCCACGGCGCGAGTCTTGTAAAATGTGTTGCCATACTTGATGGAAATTACTTACCTGAATACGACGCTCGCCTTTTTGCAGATAAGCGCCTTCTTCAAGCAACTTGAACCAGCTCTTCGAGTTCTTCAGTAAACGCGCATATTCAGCAGAATTTAACAGACCAGCATCGAGTAAATACGAATGCGGTAAGTTATGTACATAAACAGTGACACGTGGCCAATAATGTGCTGATTTCTCACCTTGTGCATTTTCACGTTCAAACGCTTCTAATGTAATCTCAGGGCGTAAGCTTGGTTGTAACTTTTCAATTGCAACACGTAATTGCTCAGCCCATGATTCAACATAGTCACGTTCATGATTGTGATCTGTTTTAAATGCATCAATCTCAAGTAAACCATCCAACAAACTTGCAGGATAACGTTGAGTGAGGCGTTGTAAGCTCTTTTGCGACACTTGGTAGTCAGCAATAACGCTCGCTAATGCCGCACCATTAATCGCTGGTGCTTCAGCGCTGACATGTAATGCAAGTTCATCAATCGCATTGGAAATCAGATAAGTTTCAAGTGCATCATTATCTTTGATGTACTGTTCTTGCTTACCTTTCTTCAACTTATACAATGGTGGCTGTGCAATATAAATATATCCACGCTCAACCAATTCTGGCATTTGACGGAAGAAGAAGGTCAATAACAAGGTCCGAATATGTGAACCATCCACGTCCGCATCGGTCATGATAATGATTTTGTGATAACGTAATTTGTCTGGATTGTATTCTTCACGTCCAATCCCACAACCCAAAGCGGTAATCAAAGTACCTACTTCCTGACTGGAAATCATCTTGTCAAAACGTGCACGTTCGACATTTAGAATTTTACCTTTCAGCGGCAAAATCGCTTGCATCTTACGGTTACGACCTTGCTTCGCACTTCCGCCCGCAGAGTCACCCTCGACTAGATACAATTCAGACAATGCTGGATCTTTTTCCTGACAGTCTGCCAATTTACCCGGTAAACCAGCAATATCTAATGCACTCTTACGACGGGTCATTTCTCGTGCTTTACGCGCTGCATCACGCGCACGCGCCGCATCAATGATCTTACCTGCAATCGATTTCGCTGCTTGCGGATTTTCTAGTAAATAAGCAGAAAACTCTTTGTTCATGGCCTGCTCTACCGCAGGTTTTACTTCGCTCGAAACCAATTTTTCTTTGGTTTGTGAAGAGAATTTAGGATCAGGTACTTTCACTGAAATAATTGCAGTTAAACCTTCACGTGCATCATCACCAGTCACAGCAACTTTTTCTTTTTTCAATAAACTTTCATTTTCCATGTAGCTGTTTAAGCCACGAGTCAATGCAGCACGGAAACCTGCAAGGTGTGTACCACCATCTTTTTGCGGAATATTATTGGTAAAGCAACGTACATTTTCTTGGTAACTATCGTTCCACTGTAACGCGACTTCTACCCCGATGCCATTATCAGCATCAACGGTAAAATGGAAAATATCGTTTAAATGGTGTTTGCCTTCGTTAATATATTTAACAAATTCAGATAAACCGCCTTCATAGTCATAAACATGCTCAAGATTGACACGCTCATCACGCAAAACGATTCGAACACCTGCATTCAAGAAAGATAGCTCTCTTAAACGACGTGCCAAAATATCGACACTAAAAATAGTTTGGCTAAACGTTAGCTCACTTGGCCAAAAACGAACTGTTGTACCCGATTTATCTGTTTCACCAATCACACGTAATGGATATTGTGAATCACCATGCTGATATTCTTGCTCGTGAATTTGTCCAGCGCGATAAATCGTAAGTTGTAATTTTTTTGATAAAGCATTTACAACTGAAACACCTACACCGTGTAAACCGCCTGACACCTTATAGCTATTATCATCAAACTTACCACCTGCATGCAGAATGGTCAAAATCACTTCTGCCGCAGATATCCCCTCTTCTGGGTGAATATCTGTTGGAATACCACGACCATTATCCGACACACTGACAGATTCATCTTCATGAATCGTGACTAAAATTTCATCACAATGACCAGCTAATGCTTCATCGATGGCATTATCCACCACCTCAAACACCATATGGTGTAAACCTGTACCATCATCAGTGTCACCGATATACATACCAGGACGTTTACGAACCGCGTCTAATCCACGTAAAACTTTGATACTAGAGGAATCATAAGCTTTTTCATTTGATTGTTCTGTTTGAGAGACTGATTGAGACTCTGAACTCATGGTTACTCCCTAGTAAATATTAATCTATCCAAAAATGAGGAAATAAAATTATAGTGCAGCAAGACTGACTTGACCGTGAACAACGTGGAATAATTGAAAAGAAATCGACAAATCCTGTAAGTGTTTTAATACCGACGCATGGTCTAAGGTGGTCATAAAAACTTGACTTCCTAACTGACTCAATCGCTCAATTAACCGTTGTTGTGCGGTCTCATCTAACTCTGCTGTCAGATCATCTAATAATACCACAGTTTCCTTATTACTCGCATGTAGCATTGCAATTTGTGACAGTTTTAATGCCATGATTAACAACTTTTTTTGCCCACGAGAGAGTACATCATCAGCATTGCCAAAAGGTGTTTTTAAACGTAAATCAGCACGATGCGGACCATACTCAGTATAACGCCGATCCAGATCTTTTTGATGCTGCTGAACCAAGTCTTGCAATAGACCTTGCTCAGTATGAAAACCAGGATTGTATTCCAGTTCTATCTCAAGATTAGGTAGCAGGATTTTTAAATCTTCATGGAAAAATTGGTTCCATTGCTCAACGATACTGACCCGCTGTGAATGCAACATTTCACCATAATCACTGAGCATTTTATTCCAAGGCTCTAAATCAGCCAAAGTCAGATTACGCCGTGTTTTGAGTAAACTATTCCGTTGTTTAAGTGCGCGAGAATAATACTGCCATGCAAAATAGAATTCAGGTTCCACGTGGAACATTAACCAGTCTAATAATTGTCGTCTTGGCTTTGCGCCATGATCAATAATATCGGTACTTTGTGGATCGATATGCTGTAAAGGTAATAATTTTGCCAGTTGACCTTGAGTCGCAATGGTATCGCCATTGACCTTAATCACCTGTTCGCCCGAAGCCAACTTCTGCATACCAATACGTTCAGTGACAGATTGCGCAAAAACAATCGCATCCCCTGCTTCATATTGAATGTAATGTTTTGGAATATGGGTGCGAAATGAACGCCCTGTTGCTAGTAAATGAATAGCCTCTAGAACTGAAGTTTTTCCAGAACCATTTGCGCCGTAAAAAATATTAAACGGTTGCAACTCATGGAGTGCAACCGTCTTTAAATTACGTACACGTTCGATATTTAAACGCGTGATTTGCATGCTTTAGAACTCAAACATCAATCTTCATTAAACTCGCATTGGCATCACGACATAGGTTTGATCAGGATGCGCTGGATCTTGAACAAGCACCGACTGATTGGCTTCACTCATGCTCATTTTCACGTCATCACCATCCAGCACACCAAGTACTTCAAGGATATATTGCGCATTAAATGACATTTCTAAAGGTGCATCTTGATATTGAATTGCAATATCTTCGACCGCCTCATCTTGTTCTGGGTTATTGGCACGCAACTGCAATGAATCTTGATTAAAATTCAAGAAAACACCACGAAGTTTTTCATTACTTAAAATGGCAACACGTTGTAAAGATTGCTTAAAGACATCATGAGCGATAGAGACATGCTTATCACCATTTTTAGGAATCACACGGCGATAATCAGGGAACTTTCCATCGATTAACTTCGTGGTGAAACGCACGGTAATATCGCCCTGCTCTTTATCACGGCTTGGCGTATTGATGGTGACATTCAACAATTCACGTCCAATCAACAGGGTCAACTGTTCATCTTCAATACTCAGTAAACGTTGTAACTCACCAACCGCTTTACGAGGTACGATCGCTTGAATCGGTGCAGATGCAGTTGATGAAGCAGCAACTTCACACAAAGCTAAACGATGACCATCTGTTGTTACTGTACGCAATTGATTTTGATCAATTTCCAACAAAGTACCGGTTAAGTAAAAACGTACATCTTGAACTGCCATCGCAAAGGCTGTTTTTTCAAATAAACGTTTTAATTCACGCTGAGTGACTTGAACCTGAGTACCTTGACTATTGTCAGTCGTGAGTAATGGATAATCTTCTGCTGGAAGGGTACCCAATACGAAACGGCTATTGCCTGATTTTAAAATACAGCGTTGGTCTTCTGTTATTTGCAAATCAATCAAGGCTGCTGTCGGAAGGGATTTACAGATTTCAACGAGTTTACGTGCAGGAACTGTTGTTTCTCCTACCTCTAAACAAGCACCTTCAGATAAAGTTGTGCTTGCGACTAATTCAACTTCTAAATCAGAACCCGTAATCGTTAAGGCCTGTTGAGTGGTTTGAATTTTGACATTTGAAAGAATATTCAAGGTATGGCGACGCTCAACAGCCCCCACCACATGTGATAAAACATTGACTAAACTTTCTTTAGCGATTTTCAAACGCACGATTTTATTCCTCTTACAACAGAAGCTGATATGAATGTTAGCAGTGTACTATGCTGCACTTAAAAGTAGTTTGCAACTCTGAAAAATAGATTAACTTTGTAACAGTCGAAGTAAGTTTTTATAATCTTCATTAAAAATTGGATCTTGTTCTCGCAAGCTGACCACTTTTTCGCAGGCATGCATCACGGTACTATGATCACGACCACCAAATGCCATTCCAATCTCAGGAAAACTATCCCCTGTCAGCTCTCGAGCTAGCCCCATCGCTAATTGGCGCGGACGTGCATAAATACGGGTACGCTTAGGTCCGATTAATTCTTTTAATGGGATGCGGAAATATTCACTGACGACACGCTGAATATTTTCCACACTAATGGTGCGTGCACGAATTGCTAAAACATCTTTTAATGACTCACGCACCACATCCAAATCAATCGCAGTGCCTTTAAAACGTGAAATAGCCACCACCTTATTGAGGGCACCTTCAAGTTCACGAACGTTTGCGACCACTTGTTGTGCAATGAATAAAGCACAATTTCGTGGCAAATCTACCCCACTATTTTCAGCTTTTTTTAGCAAAATTTCGATACGGGTTTCAATATCTGGTGGCTCAACACCAACAGATAATCCCCAAGAGAATCGGGAAACCAAACGCGGATCCAGTTCCGTGAGTTCTTTTGGATAACGGTCTGAAGTTAAAATAATTTGTTTAGATTCGTCTAATAAGGCGTTGAATGTATAAAAGAATTCAACAAGACTTGCTTCTTTACCAGCAAGCAAATGAATATCATCAACCAACAATAAATCTAAAGAACGACAATTTTTCTTAAACTCTTCAACCTTACCTTTCTGCAATGAACTGACAAAGTCTTGTACAAAACTTTCCGAGGTCATATACATGACACGTGCATTCGGTTTGGCTTGTAAAAGTGCGTTCCCTACGGCTTGCATCAAGTGTGTTTTACCCAAACCTGTTGGACCATATAAAAATAAAGGATTGTGCTGAGATGCGCCTAATTGGGTTAATACCTTACGGCAAGTCTCAGCAGCCATTTGGTTAGAACGGCCTTCAACAAATAAAGAGAATGTAAATAATGGGTTGAGTTGTCTTTTCTTTGGTATTTTCGTGACATTTTGACTTGGTTGCACCAAATCAGTTTCTTTCTTAGCTTTAATAGGAACAATTGGAGTGGTTGAGGTGTTACTTAAAGCCGCAGTCGTGGTTGCAGGTTGCTCATGAGAAGACAAAATAGTACCTGGACGCGAATCAACCAAGATTTCAACCTGACGTACTCGACCTTCCGATAATTGCTCAGCAAGAATTGAAATTAACTCTAAATGGTTGTCTTGAATATAACGTGTCCAATATGGATTAGGTGCATATAAACGCATCACACCGTCAACTTCTTCAGCAACCAAAGGACGAATCCACATCGCAAAGACGTTGTCAGAGAGCTCTTGTCGCAAGCGAGTTAAGCAGTCTGTCCAGAGCAT